>NZ_LR131147.1:1228210-2199080 GCF_900626285.1 Intestinimonas massiliensis (ex Afouda et al. 2020) | reverse complement strand
TCGTATTTCGCTACTGGGTATGTAGGTATTTTTTTTTGTAAGACAAAAGACAAATACGAATATAGGGCCGCGTCTGGGGGGTGGGGGATGGGTTAAAAGGGCCCCCTCGGGGGCCGGGGAGGGGGGGGGCCCCCACCGCCGCCTGCCGGCCCCCCGCCTGTCCCCCCTCCCTGTTCGCCATTCAGGGGCAGGTCGTCACCGCCAGTCCGCCGGATCAGGTGATGTTCTGCGAAAGCCTGGAGGTGCTGCTCACCCTGGTGGAGACGGGATACGCCTTTGCGGTGATGGCGGATTTCCCCCAGCTGCATCGGCCGGGACTGTGCCGGGTCCCTCTGGAAGGCTGTCAGGCCCTGTCCTATGGGGCGGCCTGGCTCAGCGACCGCCGGAGCCCGGCTCTGCGGCGGTTTCTGGCTCTGCTCCGGGACACGCTGTCCGGCGGCGGCGTCCAGGAAGAAAAAGTGGGGATATAACTGGTAAATGGATATTGAGGATAACAAAATCCTATGTTATAATACAATGTTATGTGAGCGACTGCTTTGCCGCACTGGAAATAAAGGAGCTGTGGAGATAGATGAAATTAGGTATCGTGGGCCTGCCCAACGTGGGCAAGAGCACCCTGTTCAACGCCATCACCAACGCCGGCGCCGAGAGCGCCAACTACCCCTTCTGCACCATCGACCCCAACGTGGGCGTGGTGGCGGTGCCCGACAAGCGGCTGGACGCGCTGAGCGAGATGTACCACCCCAAGAAGACCACCCCCGCCGTGGTGGAGTTCGTGGACATCGCTGGTCTGGTGAAGGGCGCCAGCCAGGGCCAGGGTCTGGGCAACAAGTTTTTGGCCAACATCCGGGAGTGCGACGCCATCGTCCACGTGGTCCGCTGCTTTGACGACGAGAACATCATGCACGTGGTGGCCGACACCAGCACCAACGTGCCGGTGGACCCCGCCGGAGATATCGGGGTCATCGACATCGAGCTCATTATGGCCGATGTGGAGATGGTGGAGCGCCGCATCGACAAGGCCCAGAAGGCCGCCAAGGGGGACAAGAAGTACCTCCACGAGGTGGAGGTGTTCACCGCCCTGAAGGACTGGCTCAACGAGGGCAACTCCGCCCGCTCCTTCGAGTGTGACGAGGACGACGCCGCCATCATCGCCACCTCCGAGCTGCTGAGCCTGAAGCCCATCATCTACGCCGCCAACCTGGACGAGGACGGCTTCGCCGACTGCAGGAGCAATGCCTATTACAAGATCGTGGAGGACCTGGCCGCCAAGGAGGGGGCCCAGGTGATCCCGGTGTGCGCCAAGCTGGAGGCCGAAATCGCCGAGCTGGACGCCGACGAGAAGAAGATGTTCCTGGACGACCTGGGCATTGCCGAGTCCGGCCTGGACCGGCTCATCAAGGCCAGCTACGCCCTGCTGGGCCTCATCTCCTTCCTCACCTCCGGCGAGGACGAGTGCCGGGCCTGGACCATCAAGAAGGGTACCAAGGCCCCCCAGGCCGCCGGCAAGATCCACACCGACTTCGAGCGGGGCTTCATCCGGGCCGAGGTGGTCAACTTCGACGACCTGATGGCCTGCGGCTCCATGAACGCCGCCAAGGAGAAGGGCCTGGTCCGCTCCGAGGGCAAGGAATATGTGATGAAGGACGGGGACATCGTCCTGTTCCGGTTCAACGTGTGAGATGACCTGCCGCGCATCTCTCTCCCAGCCGGAACGGCTGGATATCACGGGGCCGGAGGGGGAAATCACCCGGGGTGCCGACCAGGACTGGTACCCCGACCCCTGGCAGAGGCGGGCGGGCTGCGGCCCTACCGCCGCGTCGGTGATTTTCGCCTATCTGGCCCGCACCCACGCCCATCTGGCCCCCCTGTGCCCTCTGGATGTGACCGGCCGGGAGGCCTTTGTGGGGCTGATGTGCAGGGTGTGGGACTATGTGACCCCGGTGTCCCACGGCCTGAACAGGCCGGAGCTGATGGCGGACGGTATGGCGGCCTATGGAAAATCGGTGGGGCTGGACCTGTCCCCCGCTCTGTTTGCCGTGCCCGCCGCCCGCACCAAGCGGCCCCCCTATGAGGAAGCCGCCGCCTTCGTGGCCGCCAGCCTGGAGAAGGACTGCCCGGTGGCCTTCCTCAACCTCCACAACGGCCTGGAAAAGCGGCTGGACTGGTGGCACTGGGTGACCATCACCGCCCTGGACGGGGACAACGTCACCATTCTGGACAGCGGCGCGGAGCTGGAGATCAGCCTGCGGCTGTGGTACGAGACCAGCAAAAAGAGGGGCGGCCTGGTGGCCGCCCTGGGGGTAGAACCATGATGAAATGGATCGGGCTGTGGATCCTGCTTCTCAGCATGGCGGACTATGTGCTCATGGGTGTGGACAAGTGGAAGGCCCGCCGGGGCACCTGGCGGGTGCCGGAAAAGACCTTCTTCCTGGTGGCCATCCTGGGGGGCACTCCCGGCGCCATCCTGGGCATGTGGACCTTTCACCACAAGACCAGGCACTGGTACTTCAAGTGGGGTCTGCCGGCCATCCTTGTGGCCCAGGTGGCCCTGGGTATCTGGCTCTTTCAAATGTGGAACGGGCGGCTGTAAAGCCACCCGTTTTTCATGTCTTTTTCCAGCCGTACATCCCCCGGTTGCGCCGCAGCAGAAACACGGACAACACGCAGCTCAGGGCCTCCGCCGCCGGCACCGCCAGCCACACCCCGGGCACCCCCAGCACCCGGGGCAGCAGGAGCAGCCCGGCCATGAGGAAGCCGAAGGTGCGGGCGAAGGAGATGAGGGCGGACCGTTTTCCGTCTCCCAGGGCGGTGAACAGGGCGGAGGCAAAGATATTCACCCCGGCGAAGAGGAAGGTGGGGGCGAAGAGCCGGAAGCCCCCCAGGGCCAGGTCAAACACCTGGGATCCGGGCGGGGAGAACACCCCCACGATGACGGGGGCCAGCAGCTGGGCGGCGGCGAAGATGGCGGCCGCCCCCAGCAGGATGAACCGGATACAGTGGGAAAAGGTCCGGCGCAGCCGGTCGTACCGCTCCGCCCCGTGGTTGAAGCTGAACACCGGGGCCACTCCCATGGAGAAGCCAAGAAAGAGGGCCACCAGCAAAAACTGGGCATAGAGCACGATGGTGATGGCGGCCACCCCCGGCTCCCCCAGCAGGGAGAGCATGATGGCGTTGAAGCAGAAGGTGGTGACGGCGGTGGACAGGTTGGTGACCATCTCCGACGAGCCGTTGAAGCAGGCCCGGCCCAACAGCCGCCACCGCAGCTCCGGCTTTGCAAACCGCAGCCCCTGTCTGCGCAGCAGGAAAAAGGCCACCCCGCATACCGCCGGAATGCAGTAACCGGTGACGGTGGCAATGGCCGCCCCGGCGATGCCCATGTTCAGCGGGCCCATGTACAGCCAGTCCAGCACTCCGTTGGTGACCCCGGCCCCGATGGTGAGCCCCAGCCCCAGACCGGGCCGCCCGGCGGTGACGAAGAAGCTCTCAAACAGCAGCTGGAGCATGGCCATGGGGGCGAACAGCAGCTGGATGCGCAGATAGACGGCGGTGTCGGCCACCAGCAGGTCGCTGGCCCCCAGCAGCCGGGCCAGCGCCTCCGGCCACAGGCCGCCGATCAGGGCAAACACGCCCCCGGCGCACCCCGCCGCCAGGGCCAGAAAGCCGAAGGTGCGCCGGGCACCCTCCATGTCCCCCGCCCCCATCCGGTGGCCCACCACGGCGCTGCCGCCGGTGCCCAGCATGATGCCCACCGCCAGTGTGACGCTGATGGCGGGGGAGGCGATATTGATGGCGGCCAGAGCGTTCTCCCCCACCAGCCGGGAGGTGAGCACCCCGTCCACGATGGTATAGAAAGAGGTCACCAGCATCATAATGGTGGTGGGCAGGGCAAAGCGCAGCAGACCACCCAGGGAAAAGTCCTGATCCAGCCGGTTTTTCACAGGCGGTCCCTCCTTTTCAACAGATGCTGTTTATGATAAACTATCGGGTAACCCGAAAGTCAAGAGGGAGGACGCAAAAATGTACCGGAAGCAGATGGGATTTACCACCGGGGAATTTGCCCGGCTGTGCGGGGTGAAGAAGCACACCCTGTTCCACTATGACGAGATCGGCATTTTTTCCCCCGCCCTCCGGGGGGAGAACGGCTACCGGTACTATGCCCCCGCCCAGATCGAGGTGTTCAACGTCATTGCCGCCCTGAAGGAGCTGGGCGTGCCGCTGGCGGAGATCCGCTCCTACCTGGACCGGCGGAGCCCGGAGGAGCTGGTGGCTCTGCTGGACCGGGAGCAGGCGGCCCTCACCCAAAAACTGGCCCGGCTGGGACACATCCGGCGGCTGATGGGCCGCAAGGCGGAGCTGACCCGCCGGGCCATGGTCCTCACCCCCGGCCGGGTGGAGCTGGAGGAGCAGCCCGACCGGTGGTATGTGGTCACCCCCGCTGACGGCCTTACCGACCAGGAGAAATTCGCCCGCGTGATGGCCCGACACCTGGACTACTGCGCCGCCCACGGGGTGGACAGCCCCTACGCCCTGGGGGCCCTCATGCCCACCGCCGCCGCCCGGCGGGGGGACTGGGACGGCTACACCAGCTGCTACACCCAGGTGGACCGGCCGACCGAGGGGGTGGAGCTGTTCACCGCCCCGGCAGGGCGGTATCTCACCTACTGCCACGCCGGCAGCTTTGACACCGTGCGGGAGGGATATGTCCGCCTGCTGGCCCACGCCGACAAACAGAGGCTCCGGCTGGGTCCCTGGGTGCTGGAGGACGTGCTGCTGGACGAGCTGTGCTGTAAAGGGTATGACCAGTATCTGCTGAAATTGTCTGTGCCGGTTCTGGATGGAATTTAAAAAAGATGCAAAGTTTCTTCATTTTTTATACACAATTTCCGGTTATCCTATGAACCGTTCCAAAGAGAAATACAAACCCGTCAAAGGAGCGAAGCGTTATGTATTACAGCGATTATAACAGACCCCCTGAGGAACGGGAGCCTATCATAGAGACCGATCAGTTCCACGTCCATGAGACCGAGCCGCCCAAGAAGAAAAAGAGCGGCGCCGCCAAGTTTGTGGCCCTGGGCCTGTGCTGTGCCATCGTAGGCGGCCTGGTGGGCGGCGGCGGCGTGTGGGCAGCCAGCCGGATGGGCGGCAGCCACTCCGTCATCTACGAGGGCACCGGCGGCACCACCGCCGTCACCCTGTCCAATGTGGACGGCCAGACCGTCCTGACCCCGGAGCAGATCTACGCCGCCAACCTGAGCGCCGTGGTAGGCGTCAACGGCAACGTGACCACCAACGTGTGGGGCTACACCGTGAAGAACGCCGTGTCCGGCTCCGGCTTTGTCATCAGCTCCAACTCCACCACCAGCTACATTCTGACCAACTACCACGTGATCGACGGCGTCAGCGACATCACCGTGTTCTTCTCCGACGGCAAGAGCTATGACGCCACTCTGGTGGGCGGCGAGGAGGACAACGACATCGCCGTGCTGAAGATCGATGTGGGCAACCTGCAGACCGTGGTGCTGGGCGACTCCGACAGCCTGAACGTGGGCGAGAACGTGTACGCCATCGGCAACCCCCTGGGTGAGCTGACCTTCACCTTTACCGGCGGCTATGTCTCCGCCAAGGACCGCTCCGTCACCATGAGCGACGGCACCGTGATGAACATGATCCAGACCGATACCGCCATCAACTCCGGCAACTCCGGCGGCCCCCTGTTCAATGAGTACGGCCAGGTGGTGGGCATCGTGTCCGCCAAGCTGTCCAGCAGCGGCTCCAGCTCCGAGGCCTCCGTGGAGGGCCTGGGCTTCGCCATCCCCATCAACGACGTGAAGGACATGGTCACCTCCATCATGGAGAACGGCTATGTCACCGGCAAGCCCAGCGTGGGCATCCTGATGAGCGATGTGGACTCCGCCGCCCAGCGCTACGGCGTGCCCGCCGGCGCCGAGGTGCTGGCCGTTCTGGATAACTCGGGCGCCCAGAAGGGCGGCCTGAAGGAGGGCGACATCATCACCGCCATCGGCGATACCCAGGTCACCAGTTCCAACCAGCTCTCCTCCGCGGTCAAGGGCTACAAGGCCGGGGATCAGGTCACCTTCACCATCTACCGGGACGGTGACACCATGGATGTGACCGTCACCCTGGACGAGGACAACCAGACCACTCAGGAGGCCATGGAGAAGCTGGAGGAAGACTACAATTCCAAGCAGCAGAGCCAGCAGCAGTCTCAGCAGCAGGGCGGGAACTACTACTACAACTTCCCCTTCGGTTGGTAACAGAATCAAAAATACCGCTCTCCGGCATACCGGAGAGCGGTATTTTTTTGCGTGCTTACGGCTTTTTGCCCAGCTTGTGCCGGGTGCCGTCGGGCTCCACGATGACGGTGTTCTCCAGCTGGGCCACCAGGTTCTCCCGGTAGGCGGCCACATACTCCTGCCGCAGCAGGTCCCGCTCCACCATCTCCTCCGGGGTCAGACCCTGGGGTGTCTTGGCCTTTTTGGCCAGCTCGTTGATGCGCTTGATTTTTTCCTGATCCATTATACATACCGCTCCAATTCAATCATAATGCGCCCCTTTTTGGACGGGCCGCCCACTTGTTTTACCACGCACTTGCCGAACCCCCGGCAGGAGATGGTGTCCCCCTCATTCACCGGCCGGTCGGGCTTGACGCACTCCTGGTGGTTGAGCTGCACCTTGCCGGAGGAGATCAGGTCGGCGGCCTTGCCCCTTGACATGGAGAAGCCGGAGGCCGCCACCGCGTCCAGCCGCAGGGAGCTGACGGTGTCCCGGACGGTCTTGACCTGTACCGCCGGGGGGGAGATCTCCTCCAGGGAGATGGGGCTTACCTTCAGCCGTACCCGGCCCGCCTGGTCCAGATGGAGCAGCAGGAACTCCGCCACATCCTCCAGGGCCAGCACGTCGCAGGTGCCCTCCCCCACCAGCAGGTCTCCCACCTTCTCCCGGTCCAGGCCCAGGCCCAGAATGGACCCCAGGAAGTCCCGGTGGGTCAGCTTGCCGCCGGTCCAGGTGCACCGGATGGCCCGGATGGGGCAGTACTCAGGGCCGGTCCGCCAGTCCTCCTCCTCCAGCCAGTCGGGGAGGAAGGCGCACACCGTCCGCTCCGCGTCGGCAAAGCCGCCGTAAAACAGATGCCGGGGCCAGCCGGAGGCGTGGATGAGGCCCTCCACCGCCGAGCGCTCATGGGGGGAGAGAAAGCCGGTGTGGCTGGGGATGCCCCGGTTCTGGGCCAGCTCCAGCTTGTCCAGGGCCCGGGCCAGCAGCATGCGCTCCTCCCCGTCTCCGGCCAGCTTGTTCAGCAGTTCCGTCTTGGTCATGTTCTCCCTCCTTCGGAAACTCAGTATAGCATATCCGGGAGAAATCGTATATAATCAAATACAAAAAACACAACAAGGAGACTATACCCCATGCCACAGGAGATCATTCCCAATCTGTACCGCCTGCCCGTGCCCCTGCCGGGCAACCCCCTGAAGGAGCTCAACGCCTATCTGATCCGGGGCAAGGACCGTTGCCTGCTGGTGGATACCGGCTTCCGCCAGGAGCCCTGCCGTCAGGCCCTCTTTTCCCAGCTGAAGGAGCTGGGGCTGGCCCCCGGCGACGTAGATGTGCTGCTCACCCACCTCCACTCCGACCACTCCGGCCTGGCCCCTGAGGCGGCGGGAGAAAAGGGCACCATTTTTGTCAGCGCCATCGACCGACCCGCCCTGGACTGCACCAAGGAGCAGCGGGCCGCCCAGTGGGACAAGCTGACCCTCCGTTTCCAGCAGGAGGGCTTTCCCACAGAGCTGTTAAAGGATATGGAGCACACCAACCCCGCCCGGTCCATGGCTCCGCCGGAGGGCGGCCACTATGAGAGCCTGGAGGATGGCCAGGTGCTGGAGGCCGGCGGCTTCCAGCTCCGGGCCCTGCTGATGCCCGGACACACCCCCGGCCAGATGTGCTTCTGGCTGGAAAAGGAGGGGCTGATGCTTCTGGGTGACCATGTGCTCTTCGACATCACCCCCAATATCACCGCCTGGACGGACATGCCCGACGCTCTGGGCTCCTATCTGGAGAGCCTGGACGCCATCCGGGCCTACGCCCCTGTCCGCTCCCTCCCCGGCCACCGGGAGAGCGGAGACCTGGCCCAGCGGGTGGACCAGCTGAAGGAGCACCACCGCCAGCGGCTGGAGGAGGCCTTCCAGGCGGTCAAGACCCACCCCGGCGCCGGGGCCTATGAGCTGGCGGGCCATATGACCTGGAAGATCCGGGCCAGAAACTGGGCGGAGTTCCCGGTGGCCCAGAAGTGGTTTGCCGTGGGTGAGTGCATGTCCCACCTGGACCGGCTGATGGTGGAGGGCCGGATTACCTGCAAGGTGGAGGACGGACAAAACCGCTATCAGGCGGTATAAAAAAGAGGAGCGGCAGCGCCGCTCCTCCTTTTTCTTATACGGGAATTGATTTCTGGATGCTGTATAACTTGGCGTATTCGCCGCCCTTGGCCATCAGCTCCTCGTGGGTGCCCTCCTCGGCGATGCCGCAGCCGTCGATGACGATGATGTGCTTGGCGGAGCGGATGGTGGACAGCCGGTGGGCGATGATAAGGGTGGTGCGGCCCTGGGCCAGTTCCTCAAAGGCGGACTGGATGCGGGCCTCGGTGACGCTGTCCAGGGCGGAGGTGGCCTCGTCCAGAATGAGGATGGGCGGGTCCTTGAGGAAGATCCGGGCGATGGACACCCGCTGCTTCTGGCCGCCGGACAGCAGCACGCCCCGCTCCCCCACCTGGGTCTGGAAGCCGTCGGGCATCTGCATGATGTCGTCGTAGATCTCCGCCCGCTTCGCGGCCTCCACCACCTCCGCCTCGGTGGCGTCGGGCCGGCCGTAGCGGATGTTGTCGTAGATGGAGCCGGCAAAGAGGAACACGTCCTGCTGGACGATGCCGATGTGCTCCCGGAGGGAGCGCTGCTGGAGGGTGCGCACGTCCTGGCCGTCCACCAGCACCCGGCCGGAGGTGACGTCGTAGAACCGGGGGATCAGCTGGCACAGAGTGGACTTGCCGCCGCCGGAGGGGCCCACCACCGCCACCGTTTCCCCGGGGCTGATGTGGAGGGACACATGGTCCAGCACCGGCTCGGGGGAGGATTCGTACCGGAAGGTCACGTCGTCCACCAGAATGTCCCCCTTCACGTGCTCCAGGGGCTTGGCGTCGGGGGAATCCTTGATGTCGGGCTCCACCCGCATCAGCTCCACGAACCGCTTGAAGCCGGCCATGCCCTGCATGAACTGCTCCACGAAGGCGGACAGCTTGCGGATGGGGGTGATGAAGGTGGTGACGTACAGGGCGAAGGTGGTCAGGTCGATGAAGTCCATCTGCCCCTTCATAATGAGGTAGCCGCCGAAGGCGATGACCAGGGCGGACAGGATGCCCATAAAGAACTCCATCCCCGACTGGTAGAAGGCCATGGTGCGGTAGTAGCCCCGCTTGGCGGAGCGGAACTGGTCGTTGGCGGCGGCGAATTTGGCGCTCTCGGCCTGCTCATTGGCAAAAGCTTTGGCGGTGCGCATGCCGGAGATGGAGGACTCCACCTCCCCGTTGATGCCCGCCAGCTTGGCTTTTACCTCGGTGGAGGCCCGCATCATTTTTTTGCGGGTAAGAGCGGTATAGAGAATGAAGATGGGAATGACGGCGAACACCACCAGGGCCAGCTTCCACTGGACAGTGAGCATGATGCAGAAGGCCCCCAGGATGGTCACCGAGGAGATGAACAGGTCCTCCGGGCCGTGGTGGGCCAACTCGGTGATCTCGAACAGGTCGCCGGTGACCCGGCTCATCAGCTGGCCGGTGCGGTTCTTGTCGTAGAAGGAGAAGGACAGGTCCTGCATGTGGGCAAACAGGTCCCGGCGGATGTCCGCCTCCATCCGCACCCCCAGCAGGTGGCCCCAGTAGGTGACGATGTAGTAGAGCACTCCCTTGAGCACATAGGCCCCGATGAGAGCGGCCATGACGGCGAAGAAGGTAGTGAACAGCTTCTGGGGCAGCAGGGTCTGCATGGACCAGCGGGACACCATGGGGAACAGCAGGTCCACGATACAGATGCACAGGGCGCACACCATATCCAATAAAAAGAGCCTCCAGTGGGGCTTGTAGTAGGAGACGAAAATCTTCAGATATCCGTCCTTATTTCCGGCCATGGGCGGCCCTCCTTTCCTTATATATTATGAAATCTCCTTTGAAGGAGGCAAAGCTCAGTATATCTCCCACCGGAATACTTTGTCAACCTGTTTGCAATTTCCGGGGAAATCAGTATAATGGTACTGTTTGAAAAAAGGAGCTGTTGGATGTGGCGGAAAACTTCCTGCTGGTTGCCTCCCAGGTGGGAACGCTGTTTTTGATGATGGGCGTGGGCTATGTGCTCACCAAGACCGGCAAATTCAGCCGGGAGACCCTGTCCCAGGTCACCTATCTGCTGATGTATGTGGTGGTGCCCTGCCTGATGATCGATACCCTTCAGATCCCCCGCAGTGTGCAGGTGATGCAGATCATGGGCCTGTGCATGGCCCTGACCCTGGGACTCTACCTGCTCATGGCCCTGGCCGTGTGCCTTCTGTTCCGCCGCCAGCCGGCGGATACCCGCCCGGTGCTGCGCTACGGCGTCATGTACGGCAACATCGGCTTTATGGGCCTGCCCCTGATCCAGGCGGTGCTGGGCGATGAGGGCATGGTATTCGCCATCATGGGCCAGGTGGGCTTTACCATCTTCGCCTGGAGCCACGGTGTGCTGCTCATGGGCGGCAAAGAGGGGTTTTCCGTCAAGAAGATGTTCTTTAATCCCGGCATCTTCGGCGCGGTGGCGGGGGTGGGTCTGTTTCTGCTGGATCTCCGCCTGCCCGCCTTCCTGGGAGACGGTGTGGCCTTCCTGGGCAGCATGAACTCTCCCCTGGCCATGGTGGTCATCGGCTCCCAGATGGCGTCCGCCGACCTGGGCGCCACCTTCCGCAATCCCCTGCTCTACTCCGCCGCCCTGGCCAAGCTGGCGGCGGTCCCGCTGCTTACGGCCCTGGTCCTGCTCCCCCTGAACCTGGACCCGGTGATGTATACCGTGCTGGTCATCCTGGCTGCAACTCCCACCGCCGGCTATACCTCTATCTTTTCCCAGCTCTACAGCCGGGATACCGGAACTGCCGCCCAGCTGGTCACCCTCACCACCCTGTGTTGTATCCTTACCCTCCCCTGCTTCGCGGTGCTGGCCGGTGTGTTTTGCGGTTTACCTTGGTGAAGTAGAATAAAAATACACCCAAGGAAACGGATAAAAGCTGGAAGATACAACAAAAGTGAATATTTCTCTTGCAATGGCCTGGCTGCTGTGGTATAAAGAAGTATATTTATACAGCGGAATACAAGAAATGTAACATCCGCAACGGCTCCGGGGTGGTACAAGGGCGTACTACGACAAGCGGTCGTGGTGCGCCCTTTTTGTATGCTGCTTCATACAAAAAGGAGGATCCGGCATGAAGATCAAGGAAAAATACCGCAGCTTTTATTATGAGACCATGGATGAGGTGCCTGAGCCCAAAATTGACCCCAAGAAGACCGCTCTGCTGCTGGTGGATCTGCAGAACGAATTCGTGCTGCGGGACTTCGGCGAGGCCCTTCAGTTCAAGGCCCAGGGCGAGTGGGAGCGTTGGATTCCCTTCCACGACCGTCTGGACGACATCGTGATCCCCAACAACAAGAAGCTGCTGGACTTCTTCCGCAAGAACAAGATGACCGTTACCTACGGTCGGATCGCCTGCCTGCGGGAGGACGGTGAGGACCGCTCCCCGGTGCAGAAGAGCGAGGGGTGGAACGGCATGCTCCTGCCGGTGAACAGCTATGCCGCCCAGATCATTGACGAGCTCAAGCCCATAGAGAATGAGATCGTGGTGAACAAGACCACCGACAGCGTCACCACCGGCACCAACTATCTGACCCTGCTGCAGTTCATGGGCATCGAGACGGTGGTGGTCACCGGCATCGTCACCGACCAGTGCGTGGCCTGTACCATCCGCGGCCTGGCCGACGCCGGATACAAGGTGATCTGCGTGGAGGACGCCTGCGCCGCCGGCAGCATGGAGCTCCACGATGCCGAGCTGAAAATCATGAATGTCATCTACTGCGATGTGCTCTCCACCGACGAGACCATCGCCCTGATCGAAAAGAATCTGTAACCGTTCTTTTTGTGTGTGAGAAAAAGACCTGCTAACAAAAGTCAAGTAAAACTTTCAAAGGAAACGAGCAAAGGAAAAGGGTGCACCAAATTAAACCGCTGTGCATTTCAAAAAATGGCGGTCAGCCAGACAGTATAGAGCTGGGAAATCAGCCATGCTCCNAGACCTGCTAACAAAAGTCAAGTAAAACTTTCAAAGGAAACGAGCAAAGGAAAAGGGTGCACCAAATTAAACCGCTGTGCATTTCAAAAAATGGCGGTCAGCCAGACAGTATAGAGCTGGGAAATCAGCCATGCTCCAGAGAATCCAGGTAGGCTTTCACAGAAGCGTAGTAGATGCGCAGGAACTTGTTGGCGGAGGCCATCATGTAGACACGGTAGGGCTTACCTTCAGAGCGTTTCTTGTTCATGAACTGGTAGACCGGCTCATCCATTGGAGCGCATTGCAGGAGGACCCCCATCACCAGAAAGAGCGTCCTTCGCAGTGAGGCAGATCCTCTCTTGGAAATGTTACGGCTACGGACATCCACTTGTCCAGATTGGTAAGGTGGGGCGTCAATGCCTGCAAAGGCCACCAGCGCTTTCTTGGAATGAAAACGGCGTACATCGCCAATTTCAGCTATGAGTTGGGGGCCGAGGGTTGGGCCAACACCAAACATCTCCATCACCACAGGATACTCCGGTAGAGAAACGGCCAGGGACTGCATCTCCTGCTTGAGAGCAGCTAACGCGGCGGAAGTTGCCCGGAGTTGGGAAACAGCCTGTTCTACCAAAAGTTTTGCCGTATCCGTTTTCGGCATGACACCGAAGTGTCCACATGCAGAGGCGTATATGTCCAGTGCCTTATCCTCGCTAAAATTGTAGCCGTGCTTTCTGCACCACTTCTGGTATTGGGTGGTAAAGGCCTTTTTAGACAAACCACAGACACACTCACAATGCCAAAAAGCGGCTACAAAATCCACCCACTTCTCGCTGCCATCGGCGCGGGGTGGACTGGTAAACAGGCGGTTTGCATCAGGGAAAGCGGTGTCCAGCAGGGAGATTAGGTTGTTCTTCAGCATGGTCCGTACTTTGGAATACTGCTGGTACTGCCGGTAGCAGGTCTTCAGCATGAGCCGGGTGTCCTCCTCCGGGACATATTTCGGTAGTGTGAGCCAGTGGTCAAGGCCGTAGTTGGCCAGTTTCACGGCGTCCTTCTTGTCAGTCTTGCCTCGTCTTAAACTGTTGTTCCCATAGTCATGCACCAGCATTGCATTGACTACGGAGACATAAAGTCCCGCGTCGTGGAGCAGCCAGGCCACCGGCGCGTGGTAATTACCCGTGGATTCCATCACCACACGGGTCTCACCGTCCAAACTTTTGAGCAGCCCTGCCAGTTCGTTCAGTTCATTGGCGGTGTGTCGCACTTCAAAGGGTGAAACCACCACCTCACCGAAGGGGCGCATGACGGCGATCATGCTTTTCCCTTTGGAAACATCGATGCCAACGCTGTTCATCCACATTCCTCCAATACTAAAGAATCTGCAACCGGAATCCATCTTTTCTCGTTGCCGATTCAATCTATTGGGTGACGCGAACTCCCCGGCATCCGGTGGCTCAACCTGCTGAAATCGAACGCTACAACAAGAGGATGGCTGACAGTCTTTCGTACGGACTTACAAGCCCAAGGAGTGAGTGGTCAGCCAGTTGCTCCTCTTATTGTAGCTTAGGCACGAGATGGAGGGAAAGCCGGACTGGCTGCCCGGCTTTCCTGTCCAAATTTATTGTAATAGGAGTGAGCCCACATGTTAAACGAAAACATAAAAGCGCTTAGAAAATCAAAGGGGCTTTCCCAACAAGAGCTTGCCATAAAGCTGAATGTGGTGCGGCAAACCATCTCAAAATGGGAGCAGGGATTGTCAGTCCCGGATTCCGATCTGCTGATCTCCCTGTCGGAAGCGCTTGAGACGCCCGTTAGCACGTTGCTGGGAGAGACTGTAATGGAATCGGAGGCAGATACCGTAAAAGTGCTCTCCGAAAAGCTGGAAATCATCAATTTGCAGTTCGCACGAAGGAAGGCACTGAGAAGAAAAATCCTTCATTGGTCGCTGATTTCATTATGCGTGGTTATCGTGGCAGTTTCCGCGGCCTTAGTGGTCGTCAACAGTCCTTACCTGGGTTGGGATTTCAGTGACCCGGAAATTGCCGTCGCAGGCACGGTCTCCCACGCGTTTGAATGGCTGTTTGTCAGGTTGGCACCCATTGTCCTGATTGCGGCAATCGTCGGAGTTTGTCTGACAAGGAAAAAAGTATAAAAGTTTGAACTCAGCACGAATCACAAACCGTGTCGTTTTCTTTTGGCCTTACATCCTCTATGATCATATCAGCAGCTGCAGAGAATCAATGATTATAAGAGGAGAATAGTACCATGAACACAGATAAAATTTTTGCGGAAGCCGTTGCCAACGAATATGCCCCCAAGGATACCTCCAAGGTGGTCGCCCTGCGAAAGCTGGACTGGAAAGCGAAGCGCCCGGCCACAGTTTTCGCCTATGGTTTCGGCATTGGGGCGGCTCTGATCCTCGGCCTGGGGATGTGCCTCTCCATGCAGGTGATCGGAGAAGGCGGCATGCTGATGACGGGTGCCGGGATCCTTCTGGGCATCCTGGGCATTGTCGGAGTGGGCCTGAACTACCCCATCTACAAAAAGCTTCTCCGGACCGGCAAGGAAAAGTACGCCTTTGAGATCATGCAGCTGGCCCGGGAGATCAGCGAATCGGCAGAATAAACACGAGGAGGGCGGCAGATGAACAAGTCCGAAAGCAAATACTTCAATACCGCCCTGCGGATGAACGAGGCGCTTATCGCGCTGCTGGAGGAGAAGGATCTGGAATATATTACGGTGAAGGAGATCTGTCACCGGGCCGGCGTAAACCGGTCCACCTTCTACCTGCACTACGAGACCATCGCCGACCTGGTGAATGAGACCCTGGAGATGATCAACCAGCGCTTTCTCTCCTATTTCCCCCAGCAGGAAGAAGAGATTCTGGGCAATATGGGCAGCCGGGAGCGGGAAAAGCTGGTTCTGGTCACCCGGGAGTATCTTCTCCCCTATCTCCGCTTTATCAAGGACAACAAAAAGATCTACCGTGCGGCATTCCGGAACCCAGGCAGCATGCAGGCCTATGCCCGGTACGGGGACCTGAAGCAGCGCATCATCGGCCCCGTCCTGGAGCGGTTCGAGATCCCAGCCTCCCACCGTCCCTATTATATCGCCTACTATGTGGAGGGCATTGCCGCCATCGTTAAGGAGTGGCTGCGGCAGGACTGCGCGGATGAGGTAGAGATGATTGCCGACATCATCCAGTCCTGCGTGCTGCCCAAGGACGGCAGCCTTCCCGCCGCGGTACCCTCCCGCCGGAGCCGATAGCCCAGCCCCGCCCCGTCAGCAGAAACTGCGGACGGGAGGGATCCGCCTCCTCCTTCTCCCGCAGGCGGCGGATGTGGACCATGAGGGTATTCTCGCAGCCAACCAGGATGCCCGTCCTGCAAAGCACCGTGTGACTGGCCTTTCCGGTGCTGCCCATTTTCCCCGCCATTCTGGGTACCGGGAACCGCCTGGGGAACATCCAGGTACGGGATCCCGCCATGGTATCCCTGTTGGCACAGGCTCGGCCTCCGCGATGCAGCTCTTTTTCTGTCTGGTGATCCGTGCCTTTTTGCCCCGCCGGTGGTCTTCGGCCTGGTAGGCGGCATTCTGGGGCTGCTGTTCACCGCCCAGGGGCGGGGATATGCGTTCCCGTAAGCAGTTACCGAGGCGTAATAAATACGCAGGAACTTGTTAGCAGACGCCATCATGTAGACCCGGTAAGGCTTTCCCTCGGAACGTTTTTTGTCCATGAATTGGTATACAGGTTCGCCCATAGGGGCGCTTTGCAGATAAACGCCCATCACAAGGAATAATGTCCGGCGTAAAGCAGCGGAACCACGCTTGGAGATGCTGCGGCTACGGACATCCATTTGTCCGGATTGGTAAGGTGGGGCGTCAATGCCCGCAAAGGCGACCAAAGCCTTCTTGGAGTGGAATCGGCGCACATCGCCGATTTCAGCCATGAGTTGAGGTCCGAGGGTTGGACCAACACCAAACATCTCCATCACCACAGGATACTCCGGCAGAGAAGCCGCCAGGGACTGCATCTCCTGCTTGAGAGCAGCTAATGCGGCAGAAGTTGCCCGGAGTTGGAAAATGGCCTGTTCTACCAAAAGTTTTGCTGTATCCGTTTTCGGCATAACTCCGAAATGTCCACAGGCGGAGGCATAAATGTCCAGCGCCTTATCTTCGCTGAAATGGTAGCCGTGCTTTCTGCACCACTTCTGGTACTTGGCGGCAAAGGCCTTCTCAGACAGGCCACAGACGCACTCGCAATGCCAAAAAGCAGCCACAAAGTCTACCCATTTCTCACTGCCATCGGTGCGGGGCGGACTGGTAAACAGGCGGTTTGCATCTGGAAAAGTAGTGTCCAGCAGGGAGATTAAGTTATTCTTCAGCATGGTCTGTACTTTGGAATACTGCTGGTACTGCCGGTAGCAGGTCTTCAGCATGAGCCGGGTGTCCTCTTCCGGGACATATCTCGGCAGTGTGAGCCAGTGGTCAAGGCCGTAGTTGGCCAGCTTCACGGCATCCTTCTTGTCGGTCTTGCCACGTCTTAAACTGTTGTTCCCGTAGTCATGCACCAGCATTGCATTGACTACGGAGACATAAAGCCCCGCGTCGTGGAGCAGCCAGGCCACCGGCGCGTGGTAATTACCCGTGGATTCCATCACCACACGGGTCTCACCGTCCAGGCTTTTGAGCAACCCTGCCAGCTTGCTCAGTTCACTGGCGGTGTGGCGCACTTCAAAGGGTGAAACCACCACTTCTCCGAAGGGCCGCATGACGGCGATCATGCTTTTCCCTTTGGAAACATCAATGCCAACACAGTTCATTCGCGTTCCTCCAATACCAAGGATCTGCAACCGGAATCCATCTTTTCTCGCTGCCGATTCAATCTATTATGTGACGCGAACTCTCCGACATTCGGTGGCTCAACCTGCTTAAATCGAACGCTACAACAAGAGGATGGCTAACAGTCTTTCGCACGGACATATAAGCCCAAGGAGTGATTGGTCAGCCAGTTGCTCCTCTTATTGTAGCTTAGGCACGAGATGGAGGGAAAGCCGAACTGGCTGCCCGGTTTTCCTGTCCAAATTTATTGTAATAGAGGAGTGATCGACAATGGAAAACGGCCTGCGGAAAGAATTGAAGCTTTCCAGCATGATCGCCATGGCGGCCGGCGGCATGATCGCCGCCTGGATGGTGGAGATCAAGTATTGGTTTGAGCTCAGCGGCGTGGGATCGGTGCTCTCCCTGCTGACCTGCGCCATTCTGGTCCTGCCCCTGTGCTTCATCTATTCGGAAATGACCAGCATGATGCCCTACGCCGGCGGCCAGAATATCTGGGTCACCAACGCCCTGGGCTGGAACATGGGCTTTGTGGCCTGCTGGCTGGTCATGCTGCTCTACGTCATGGCCATGCCCACCGTGGCCTACGGCATCGCCAGCATGATCGGCTATCTGACCCCCATCACCGCCCTCCAGACCAAGATCGTGGCGGCCATCATCCTGGTAATCTGGTTCTTCCTGACCAACAAGGAGCTGAAGGTGCTGGCCAAGATCCAGAACATCCTGTTCTGGAGCACCCTGGTGGTCTCTCTGGCGGCCTCCGTCATCTTTATTTTCAGCGGCCAGTGGAGCATTGAGAACATGAAGCCCATTTTCCCCAACGGCTTCAACGGCTATACCGCCGCCGTGGCTCTGCTCATCATGAAGTTCGTGGGCTTCGATCTGATCCCCCAGCTGTCTGAGGAGGCCAACTTCCCCAAGAAGAACCTGTGGAAGGCCTTCCTGGGCGCCCTGGGCTGCACCGTGCTCATCTACGGCATGGCCGTGGTGGGCGTGGGCGGCATCGTGTCCAACGAGTGGATCGCCCAGACCGACATCGTGGATCCCCGGGTGGCCGACATCATCGGTATGCACTGGCTGGGCGTGGTCATCGTGGTGATGGGCGCCCTCACCTGCATCACCACCCTGTCCTCCTTCTGGCTGAGCGCCTCCCGTATCCTGTACGGCGCCGCCCAGCAGCACCAGATGACCCCCCGTTTCGCCAAGCTGAACAAGAACGGCCAGCCCCAGGTGGCCAACATCGTGGTGGGTATCCTGTCCATCTACTTCACCATCTTCGCCCCCGACGCATGGGTAAACTACATCTACACCATCTACGGCCTGGCGGCGGGCCTGGTCTATCTGCTGGTGGCCGTGTCCTTCCTCAAGCTGCGCAGCTCCCATCCCGAGTGGCCCCGCCCCTATAAGATCAAGGCCGGCACCCTGCTGGGCATCCTGGCCGTGGCCTTCTGCGCATGGGTCATCTACTCTTCCGCCATCGCCATGGATATGGGCGCCTGGATCGTGCTCATCATCTATGCCGTGCTGGGTGTGGTGCTGTGGGCCTATGCCAAGTACATGCAGAAGCGTTATCCCGCCGGCTGGGCGCCGGTGGAGCTCTCCCCCGATACGGTGGACGCCCAGGTCGACTGACTGATTGACAAGAGAAAAGAGAGGAAACAGGACGCCGCAGGCTCGCTGAAAGCCTGCGGCGTCCTGTTTTTATATGTATTGCGGGGAGACAGGCGATATGAGGTGCCGCATCACCAGACGGGTCAGATGCTCGTACCGCTCCTTGGCGGCCAGGCCCCACAGGGCTATAGCCCCGTGGGGACCCCATTGATTTGATTTGCTCGGCGGAAGTGAATTCCGCCGGCATCAAGGTTTTGGACCTGCGGCCCAAAACGCTTGGACGGCGCGGAGCGCCGCCCCACCTGCGGTGGGGCCCCCGAAGAGGCCGCCAACAGAAAGGACCCCGGGATAAACCCGGGGTCCTTTGCGGTATTTCTTACTTGTAGAGCTCCACCAGACGGGTCAGATGCTCGTACCGCTCCTTGGCGGCCAGGCCCCACAGGGCTATAGCCCCGTGGGGACCCCATTGATTTGATTTGCTCGGCGGAAGTGAATTCCGCCGGCATCAAGGTTTTGGACCTGCGGCCCAAAACGCTTGGACGGCGCGGAGCGCCGCCCCACCTGCGGTGGGGCCCCCGAAGAGGCCGCCAACAGAAAGGACCCCGGGATAAACCCGGGGTCCTTTGCGGTATTTCTTACTTGTAGAGCTCCACCAGACGGGTCAGATGCTCGTACCGCTCCTTGGCGGCCAGGCCCCACAGGGCTATAGCCCCGTGGGGACCCCATTGATTTGATTTGCTCGGCGGAAGTGAATTCCGCCGGCATCAAGGTTTTGGACCTGCGCCCAAAACGCTTGGACGGCGCGGAGCGCCGCCCCACCTGCGGTGGGGCCCCCGAAGAGGCCGCCAAACAGAAAGGACCCCGGGATGAACCCGGGGTCCTTTGCGGTATTTCTTACTTGTAGAGCTCCACCAGACGGGTCAGATGCTCGTACCGCTCCTTGGCGGCCTCTTCGTTGCGGGCGAAGAGCTCCTTGGCGCGCTCGGGGAAGGCGCGGGTCAGGGAGGAGTAACGGGCCTCGTTCATCAGGAACTCCTGATAGCCGCCAGCGGGGGCCTTGGAGTCCAGAATGAAGGGGTTCTTGCCCTCGGCCTTCAGAGCGGGGTTGTACCGGAACAGGTTCCAGTAGCCGCACTCCACAGCCTTCTTCATCTCCATCTGGCAGTTGGCCATGCCGCCCTTGATGCTGTGCATCTCGCAGGGAGCGTAGCCGATGACCAGAGAAGGACCGTGATAGCTCTCGGCCTCGGTGATGGCCTTCAGGGTCTGGTTGGGGTTGGCGCCCATGGCGATCTGAGCCACGTAGACGTAGCCGTACTGCATGGCGATCTCAGCCAGGCTCTTCTTGGGCTGGGTCTTACCGGCAGCGGCGAACTGAGCCACCTGGCCGATGTTGGAGGACTTGGAAGCCTGTCCGCCGGTGTTGGAGTACACCTCGGTATCGAACACGAAGATGTTGACATCCTCGCCGGAGGCGATGACGTGATCCAGGCCGCCGTAACCGATATCGTAGGCCCAGCCGTCGCCGCCGAAGATCCAGATGGACTTCTTGTTCAGGTACTCCTTCTCCTTCAGGATCTCGCGCACCAGAGTGCAGGCCTCGCAGGTGCAGCCGTCGGCCTGGGCCTTGTGGCCCTCCATGGCGGCGATGTAGGCCTTGGCAGCCTCGGCGTTGGCCACGCCGTCATCCATGGTGTCCAGCCACTTCTGAGCGGCAGCAGCGATGCCCTCGTCCACGTAGTCGATGGCGATCAGCTTGCGGGTCTGGTCAGCCAGACGGTCGCGGATGGCCTTCTGGCCCAGATACAGGCCCAGGCCGTGCTCGGCGTTATCCTCGAACAGGGAGTTGGCCCAAGCGGGACCCTTGCCCTCCTTGTTGACGGTGTAGGGAGAGGTAGCGGCAGGACCGCCCCAGATGGAGGAGCAGCCGGTGGCGTTGGAGACGAACATCCGGTCGCCGCACACCTGAGTGATCAGACGGGCATAGGCGGTCTCGGCGCAGCCGGCGCAGGAGCCGGAGAACTCAAGCAGAGGCTGCTTGAACTGAGAGCCCTTGACAGAGGTGGTGTCCTCCACGTCGGCCTTGGGGGCAACCTTGGCCACCATGTAGTCGAAGACCTCCTGCTGATCGGCCTGGGACTCCTGAGGCTTCATGGTCAGAGCCTTCACGGGGCAGGTGCTCACGCACACGGTGCAGCCCATGCAGTCCAGGGGGCTGATGGCGATGGCAAACTTGTACACGCCCTTGCCCTTGCCGGCCTTGATGTCCACGATCTTGGCCTGAGCGGGAGCGTTCTTGGCCTCCTCCTCGGTGAGGGCGAAGGGACGGATGGTGGCGTGGGGGCAGACGTAGGAGCACTGGTTGCACTGGATGCACTTGGTGGCGTCCCACTCGGGCACGTTCACGGCCACGCCGCGCTTCTCGTAAGCGGCAGCGCCCTGCTGGAAGGTGCCGTCCTCATGGCCGTAAGCAAAGGCGGAAACAGGCAGGCTGTCGCCGTCCATGCGGCCCACGGGCTCCATGATCTCCTTGACCATCTTCACGGTCTCGGGCTTGCCCTCCAGGTGCTCGGTCACAGGCTTGTCCTCGGCGGTGGCCCAGGAAGCGGGAACCTCGAACTTGTGGAAGGCGGTGGCGCCGATGTCGATGGCCTTGTGGTTCATATCCACCACGTCCTGGCCCTTCTTCAGGTAGGAGTGGGTGGCGGCGTCCTTCATGTACTGGATGGCCTCTTCCTCAGGCATGACCTTGGCCAGCTTGAAGAAGGCGGACTGCAGGATGGTGTTGGTACGCTTGCCCATGCCGATCTCGATGGCCAGATCGATAGCGTCGATGGTGTAGACCTGAACATTGTGCTCAGCGATGTAGCGCTTGGCAGCGGCGGGCATGTGGTGATCCAGCTCTTCGTCGCTCCACTGGCAGTTGATCAGGAACACGCCGCCGTCCTTCACGTCGCGGACCATGGGGAAGCCCTTGACGATGTAAGCGGGCACGTGGCAGGCCACGAAGTCGGCCTTGTTGATGTAGTAGGGAGCGCGGATGGGCTGATCGCCGAAGCGCAGGTGGCTGATGGTCACGCCGCCGGTCTTCTTGGAGTCGTACTGGAAGTAAGCCTGCACGTACTTGTCGGTGTGGTCGCCGATGATCTTGATGGAGTTCTTGTTGGCGCCCACGGTGCCGTCGCCGCCCAGACCCCAGAACTTGCACTCGATAGTGCCGGGAGCAGCGGTGTTGGGAGCGGGCTTCTCCTCCAGGGAGGTGTGGGTCACATCGTCCACGATGCCCACGGTGAACTGACGCTTGGGCTGATCCTTGGTCAGCTCCTCATACACGGCGAACACGTTGCTGGGCGGGGTGTCCTTGGAGCCCAGGCCGTAGCGGCCGCCGATGATGGTGGCCTGACGCCCGGCGTTGGCAAAGGCGGTGACCACGTCCAGGTACAGAGGATCGCCCTGAGCGCCGGGCTCCTTGGTGCGGTCCAGCACAGCGATCTTGGTGGCGGTGGCGGGAATGGCCTCCAGCAGCTTGTCGGCGCGGAAAGGCCGGTACAGGCGGACCTTCACCAGGCCCACCTTCTCGCCGTGGGCGTTCAGGTAGTCGATGACTTCCTCAGCCACGTCGCAGATGGAGCCCATGGCGATGATGACGCGGTCGGCGTCGGGAGCGCCATAGTAGTTGAACAGCTGATAGTTGGTGCCCAGCTTGGCGTTGACCTTGCCCATGTACTCTTCCACGATGCCGGGGATGGCGTCGTAGTAGCGGTTGGCGGCCTCACGGTGCTGGAAGAAGATGTCGCCGTTCTCGTGGGAGCCGCGCATCACAGGCCGCTCGGGGTTCAGAGCGCGCTTGCGGAAGGCTTCCACAGCGTCCATATCCACCATATCGGCCAGGTCGTCGTTGTCCCAGATGGCGATCTTCTGGATCTCGTGAGAGGTACGGAAGCCGTCGAAGAAGTTCAGGAAGGGGACGCGGCCCTTGATGGCGGCCAGGTGGGCAACAGCGCCCAGGTCCATGACCTCCTGGGGGTTGGACTCGCACAGCATGGCAAAGCCGGTCTGGCGGCAGGCCATGACGTCGGAATGATCACCGAAGATGTTCAGAGCGTGGGTAGCCACGGTACGGGCGGACACGTGGAACACGGCGGGCATCAGCTCACCGGCCAGCTTGTACATGTTGGGGATCATCAGCAGCAGGCCCTGAGAGGCAGTGTAGGTGGTGGTCAGAGCACCGGCGGCCAGGGAGCCGTGGACGGTACCGGCGGCGCCGGCCTCAGACTGCATCTCGACGACCTTGACGGTGGTGCCGAAGATGTTCTTGCGGCCCTGAGCAGCCCACTGGTCCACGTTATCGGCCATGGGGCTGGAGGGGGTGATGGGGTAGATGCCCGCGACCTCGGTGAAGGCGTAGGACACATGAGCGGCAGCGGTATTGCCGTCCATGGTTTTCAGCTTTCTCGCCATAGAAACGATTCCTCCTTATTCGTTTTTCCAGGGCAATGGGAATCTGTCCCCGCCCGATTGACCGGACCGGGCCCGATTCCCATTACCCTGGTAGTTCCCATTTGTTTACAGGGACAGCCCCCCGAAACGCCTTCATTTTATCACCATCCAATCGGTTTGTAAATCCATTCTTACTTCAAAACAAAAATTTTCTGTTCTGTCCCAAAACTCGGGTGAAATTTGTGAGTTTTGCTACCAAAATGAGTAAAAACAGAGATAACGGGCTGGTTGAAAAAAGAAACTGAACGTACTGAAATGGCCAGTTTAAGAAGCGGCGCTAATGGTACAATAAGCTGAGGTGAATGAAGGGAAAAAGCACCCCTCTGCGGAAGGCTTTCCACCGGGCTGGGGATGTGGTATAATCAACCATCAGCAAGAAATCCGGAGAGCGGAAAGGCGGTGGTTTTGGTGCTGTGTGAGGTGCGCTCCCTGGGCCTGTCCGGGATCGCGGGGTATGAGGTGCGGGCCGAGTGCGACCTGTCCGGCGGTCTGCCTGCCTTTGAGATCGTGGGCCTGCCCGACGCGGCGGTGAAGGAGGCCCGGGACCGGGTGCGCGCCGCCGTGAAAAACTGCGGCTTCTCCTTCCCCGTCTCCCGCATCACGGTGAACCTGGCCCCCGCCGACCGGAAAAAGGGGGGCACCATGTATGACCTGCCCATCCTGGTGGGCATCCTGTCCGCCGGGGGGCAGCTGAAGCTGACCGACCCCAACAGCGCATTCGTGGGAGAGCTGTCCCTGTCCGGCAGGCTGCGGCCGGTACCCGGCATGCTGCCCATGGCCCTGGCCGCCAAAGCGGCGGGGATCACTACCTTATATGTACCCGCGCCCTCCGCCGCCGAGGCCACCCTGGCCGGGGGGCTGACGGTGTACCCGGTGGAGGACGTGGGCCAGCTGGCCGCCCACCTGCGGGGAGAGGCCCTCCTCTCCCCCGCCGAGACCTGGACGCCCGGCCCGGAGGACCTGGCCTGCCCCGACTTTGCCGACGTGAAGGGGCAGGAAAATGCCAAGCGGGCCCTGGAGATTGCCGCCGCCGGGGGGCATAATATTGCTATGGTGGGCCCGCCCGGGTCCGGCAAGTCCATGCTGGCCCGGCGCCTGCCCTCCATCCTGCCCGACCTGTCCCGGAGGGAAGCTATGGAGGCCACCGCCGTCCACTCGGTGATGGGACTCACCGATGCGCAGCATCCTCTCCTGCTTAAACGGCCTTTCCGCGCGCCCCACCACTCCATCTCGGCCACCGGCATGGCGGGGGGCGGCTCCCCTATTCCCCGGCCGGGGGAGATCTCCCTGGCCCACAACGGGGTGCTCTTCCTGGACGAGCTGCCGGAATTCCACAAGGACGTGCTGGAGACTCTGCGTCAGCCCATGGAGGAGGGCCAGGTGGTCATCAGCCGGGCGGCTGGCAGCGAGAAGTTCCCCGCCCGCTTTATGCTGGTGTGCGCCATGAACCCCTGCAAGTGCGGCTGGTACGGCTACGGCAGCCGGTGCCGCTGCTCCCCCCAGTCGGTGGAGAAGTATCTGGGCAAGCTGTCGGGGCCCCTGCTGGACCGGATCGACCTGTATGTGGAGGTGCCGCCCCTGGAGTTTGACGAGCTGTCCCGACGGCCCCAGGCCGAATCCTCCGCCGCCATCAAGGCCCGGGTGGACAAGGCCAGGGCCATCCAGGCCGCCCGCTTTGGTCCCGCCGGCCCGGCGTGCAATTCCCACATGGGGCCGAAGGAACTGGCGGACTTCTGCGCTCTGAACGGGGCGGGCACCGCCCTCATCAAGGACGCCTTTGACCGCATGGGCCTTACCGCCCGGAGCTACGACCGCATCCTGCGGGTGGCCCGCACCATTGCCGACCTGGATGGGGCGGAGGCCATCGGGGTGGAACACCTGGCTGAGGCCATCCAGTACCGGGAGAGCGCCCATCTGCGGCGCTGATCCCTTTTGTTGAACGATTCCATATTTTATATGTATAAAGGAGACCTACCATTGAACGAGATCATTCTGCTGAAGCTGGGAGAGCTGGTCCTGAAGGGCCTGAACCGCCGCACCTTTGAGGACCGGCTCATTGCCAACGCCAAGCGCCGCCTGCGTCCTCACGGGGACTTTAAGGTGTATTCCAAGCAGTCCACCATGTATGTGGAGCCCAAGAACGACGAGTGTGACCTGGACGGGGCCTGGGAGGCCATGACCAAGCTGTTCGGCGTGGTGGGTCTCAGCCGGGCCCGTGCCTGCGAGAAGGACGCCGACGCCATGCTGAATACCGCCATCGAGTACCTGGGCGACAAGCTGGCCGCCGCCCGTACCTTTAAAGTGGAGTCCAAGCGGGCGGACAAGTCCTTCCCCATGACCTCCATCCAGCTGTCCCAGTACGTGGGGGGCGAGCTGGACGAGAAATATCCCAACCTGAAGGTGGATGTCCACCATCCGGAGCTGACGGTGTATCTGGAGGTGCGGGACTACGCCGCCTATGTCCACGCCGACCCGGAGCCGGGCGCCGGCGGCCTGCCCGTCGGGGTGGGAGGCCGGGCGGTGAGCCTGCTCTCCGGCGGCATTGATTCCCCTGTGGCCTCCTGGATGATCGCCAAGCGGGGCATTGCCCTGGAAATGGTCCACTTCTTCTCCTACCCCTACACCTCCGAGGAGGCCAAGCAGAAGGTGCTGGACCTGGCCAGGCTGCTCACCCCCTGGTGCGGCCGGCTCACCGTCCATGTGGTGCCCTTCACCGCCATCCAGGAGGAGCTCCGGCGCAAGTGCCCCGAGGAGCTGTTCACCATCCTCATGCGCCGGTTCATGATGCGCATTGCCGAGCGGGTGGCCCAGCGCTGCGGCGCCGGGGCCATCGTCACCGGCGAGTGCCTGGGCCAGGTGGCCAGCCAGACCATGGAGGCCATGCGGGCCACCACCGCCGTCTGCTCCCTGCCCATCCTGCGGCCCGTGGTGGGCATGGACAAGGAGGAGATCGTCCGCATCGCCCGGAAGATCAACACCTTTGAGACCTCCATTCTGCCCTATGAGGACTGCTGCACCGTGTTCACCCCCCGCCACCCCCGTCTGCGCCCCGTGCTGGGGGAGCTGGAGGCCGCCGAGTCCGCCCTGGATGTGGAGGGTCTGGTAGACGCCGCCGTGGAGGGCATCGAGCGCATTCAAGTGTAATAGAAGGAAGTGTATCCCCATGTCTCATACCGCTGAACTGATCGCGGTGGGCACCGAGCTGCTGCTGGGCAACATCGCCAACACCGATGCCCAGATGCTCTCCCAGGGCCTGTCCGCCCTGGGCATCAACGTCTACTACCACACCGTGGTGGGGGATAATCCGGAGCGGCTTCGCGCCGCCGTGGAGACCGCCAAGGGCCGGGCGGACATCATCCTCACCACCGGCGGCCTGGGCCCCACCTGCGATGACCTGACCAAAAACGTACTGGCCCAGTGCTTCGGCAAAAAGCTGGTGTTCCATGAGCCCTCCGCCAAGTGGATCGAGGACTATTTCCGCACCCTCCACCCCGAGCGGCCCATGACGGACAACAACTACCAGCAGGCCATGCTGCCCGAGGGCTGCACCGTGCTGGACAACGACTGGGGCACCGCCCCCGGCGTGGCCTTTGAGGCCGACGGCGTCCGGGTCATCATGCTGCCCGGCCCGCCCCGGGAGTGCAAGGCCATGTTCACCTACCGGGTGATCCCCTACCTGAAGGGGTTGAGCGAGGGGGTCATCGCCTCCCGCACCCTGAAGCTGTTCGGCATCGGGGAGTCGGCCATGGAGGCCCAGCTGCGGGACAAAATGAACGCCATGACCAACCCCACCCTGGCCCCCTACGCCAAGGAGGGGGAGTGCGAGCTGCGCATCACCGCCAAGGCGGACACCGAGGAGGCGGCCCACGCACTCATCGACCCGGTGGAGGCCGACCTGAAGGCCCACTTCGGTCCCCTGGTGTACGGGGTGGACGTGCCCAGTCTGGAGGCGGCGGCCTTTGCCCTGCTGAAGGAGAAAGGGCTCACCCTGGGTACCGCCGAAAGCTGTACCGGCGGCCTGGCGGCCAAGCGGTTCACCGACCTGCCCGGGGCCTCCGCCGTCTTCCGGGGGGGCGTGGTGAGCTACGCCACCGAGGTGAAGCACACCGTTTTGGGGGTCCCCCAGGATCTGCTGGACCAGTACGGCGCCGTCAGCGAGCCGGTGGCCCGGGCCATGGCGGAGGGTGCCCGGAAGGTGCTGGGCTGCGACCTGGCCCTCTCCTTTACCGGCGTGGCGGGGCCTGACCCTGACGAGCGGGACAATCCGGTGGGCCTGGTGTTCATCGGCCTGGCCGCCCCGGACGGCACCTGGGTGCGTCAGGTCCACCTGACCCGGGGCCGGGAGCGCATCCGCCACATCGCCGCCAGCCACGGCTTCGACCTGGTGCGGCGGTACCTCACCGGCCTGGAGCTGAAATAAAAAATGAGCCTGTCATTAAAAAATGACAGGCTCATTTTTTAGCCTTCTACGGTAAGGGCCACGGCGTAGGCCCGGTCGTAGCTGTTCAGCTGCCCGGCGTCGCTGAAGGTGTCGGGCAGAGCGGCGGAGCGGACGCCGCTGCCGCTGTCGTACACCTCCAGGTAGAGGGGCACCCGCTCCCCGGGCACCAGCTCCTGGGGGGCGTCCATCCACACCCCGCTCCGGCCGGTCTCCAGATCCCGGTCCATGCCCTCCACCTGAGGGGCGTAGCTGTACTTGGAGCCGCCGTTCTGGAAGTTGACGGTGATCTTGTTGCCGCTGAGGACGATGCCCAGCCGCAGTTCCTCCGACCCGCTGGAGGACAGGCCGCCCTCTGCCAGGGTCTGCCACGCGCCGTCCTCCCAGGACAGCACCTCGATGGTGCAGCCGGTCAGGTCCTCCCCCATGGTGCAGGAGTACAGGCCGTACTCTCCCTCGGTGCCCGCCACCAGATCCAGCAGGGCGCTCTCGTCCTCGGTGAGGGTCAGAGGGGCCACCTGATAGGCGGCGGCGCTCTCCTCCGGGTTCTTGTCCCCCCGTCCGGCGCAGCCGGACAGCAGGACGGCCAGGGCCAGGGGCACCAGCAGCAGCTTTTTCATGCAAAAGACTTCCTTTCTCTCTATACGATCCAGGCGGAGCCCACCACGGCGTCCCCCTGATAAAACACCGCCAGCTGGCCCGGCGTAGGGGCCCGGGCGGGATTTTTCATGTCCAGACGGATCCCCTCCCCCTCGGGAGAGAGGACGGCCGCCTGTTCCGTGCGGGAGTGGCGCAGGCGCACGGTCACCTCCATGGGCTCCGTCAGTCCCTCAACGGCGATCCAGTTGGGCTGGACCCCGTGCACCACCTCCCGGCCCAGGTCGGACCCGTCGGACAGCACCACCTCGTTGGTCTCGGGGCGGATGGCCGACACATAGTACCGGTGGGGGCCGGAGACCCCTAACCCTCTTCCCTGGCCCAGGGTGTAGTGGTGGATACCTTTGTGCCGGGCCAGCACATGGCCCTCTTTATCCACAAAATTCCCCTCTGGTGTGGAAAATCCGTGCTCCTCCAGCCAGGCGGCGTAATCCCCGTCGGGGATAAAGCAGATCTCCATGGAGTCCGGCTTGTCGGCCACCGGGATGCCGAAGTCCTTTGCCAGGGCCCGTACCTCCCGTTTTTCGTAATTTCCCAGAGGGAAAATTACGTTCTGTAATTGCTCCCTGGTGAGCCGGGCCAGCATATAGGACTGGTCGTTGGCGGGACGCCCCTTTTTCAGCACCCCGTTGTCCACATTGGCATAGTGGCCGGTGGAAACATACCGTCCCCCCAGCTCCTCCGCCAGGCGGAACAGGGCGGGAAACTTCACCGTGGGATTGCACATGGCGCAGGGCAGGGGCGTGCGGCCCGCCAGATACCCGGCGGCAAAGGGGGCGCACACCTCCCGCTCCAGCTCCTGCCGGATGTCGGCGGTTTGAAAGGGGATGCCCAGCCGGTCCGCCACGGCGGCGGCGTCCTCCTTGCCGGAGCCCCCCAGGCCGATGTCCAGGTACAGGCCGGTGACGGCAAAGCCCTGCCGCTGCAGCAGGGTGGCCGCCACGGCGGAGTCCACTCCGCCGGACAAGCCCAAAACAATGGGTTCCTTCATAAATACTCCTTATTATTTCTCCAAGAATACCAGCAGCACCCCGATGTCCGCCGGACTGACCCCGGAGATGCGGGAGGCCTGGCCCAGGTTCAGGGGCCGGATGCGGTCCAGCTTCTGCCGGGCCTCCAGCCGCAGGCCCTCCATGTGCAGGTAGTCCAGGTCGGCGGGCAGGGGCTTGTCCTCCATCTTCCGCTGCTCCGCCACCTGGCGCAGCTGCCGGTCGATGTACCCCTGGTATTTCACCGCGATCTCCACCGCTTCCGTCACCTCATGGGGCAGGGCGGGCCGGTCGGGGTCCACGTCAGCCAGAGAATCATAGCTGTTCTCCGGCCGGCGCAGCAGGTCGCACAGCCGGCCGTCCTTGGTGCCGGTATGCTCCAGCCGTTTGATCTCTTTGTCCACGGCGGCGTACTTGGCCTCCACCGCCGCCATCCGCTCATCGCTGACCAGGCCGATGGCGTGGCCGATGGGGCACAGCCGCCGGTCGGCGTTGTCCTGCCGGTGGAGGAGCCGGTACTCCGTCCGGGAGGTCATCATCCGGTAGGGCTCGTCGGTGCCCTTGGTCACCAGGTCGTCGATGAGCACCCCGATGTACCCCTGGTCCCGCCGCAGGATCAGCGGGTCACGGCCCAGGATCTTCAGCGCGGCGTTCACCCCCGCCACAAAGCCCTGGACGGCGGCCTCCTCATACCCGGAGGAGCCGTTGAACTGCCCGGCTCCATACAGGCCGGGCACCTTTTTGTGCTCCAGGGTGGGCAGCAGCTCGGTGGGGTCCACGCAGTCGTACTCGATGGCGTAGGCAGGCCGGGTCATCTCGGCGTGCTCCAGGCCGGGGATGGTGTGGAGCATCTCCACCTGCACGTCCTCCGGCAGGGAGGAGGAAAAGCCCTGGATGTACAGCTCTTCGGTGTTCAGCCCCATGGGCTCCACAAAGAGCTGGTGCCGCTCCTTGTCGGGGAAGCGGACGATCTTGGTCTCGATGGAGGGGCAGTACCGGGGCCCCACCCCCTCGATGGTGCCGTCGTACAGGGGGGAGCGGTCCAGGTTGGCCCGGATCACTTCGTGGGTTTTCTCGTTGGTGTAGGTCAGCCAGCACACAGCCTGATTTTTCGGGGGAATTTTGGTCTCAAAGGAGAAGGGCAGCACCTCTTTATCCCCCGGCTGGAGCTCCATCTTGGAAAAGTCCACGCTGCGGGCGTTGACCCGGGGAGGCGTGCCCGTCTTGAACCGGCGGAGGGACAGGCCCAGCTGTTCCAGACAGGCGGTGAGGGAGTTGGCGGCGGCCAGGCCGTCGGGCCCGGAATCCCGGGTCACCTCGCCCACAATGGTGCGGCCCCCCAGATAGGTGCCCGAGGCGATGACGGCGGCCTTCACCTGATACACCGCCCCGTAGACGGTGCGCACGGCGGACACATGGCCGTTTTCAGTCAAAATATCGGTGACCTCCGCCTGCTTCACCCACAGGTTTTCCTGTTTCTCCAGGGTATGCTTCATGATCTCCTGATACCGCCGCCGGTCGGCCTGGGCCCGGAGGGACCACACCGCCGGGCCCTTGCCCCGGTTCAGGAGCCGGTACTGGATGCAGGCCTGGTCGGCGGCCCTTGCCATTTCGCCCCCCAGGGCGTCCAGCTCCCGCACCAGGTGGCCCTTGCCGGTGCCGCCGATGGCCGGGTTGCAGGGCATGTTGCCCACCGCGTCCAGGTTGACGGTGAAGCACAGGGTTTTCAGCCCCAGCCGGGCGGCGGCCAGGGCCGCCTCGATGCCCGCGTGGCCCGCGCCGATCACCGCGATGTCATAACTTCCCGCTTGATAGTCCATCTCTGTGTATTCCTTCTTACTTCCCGTATACGATGGTCACCGCCCGCTTGTGGTTGACGATCTCCGTCCGGCGGCAGCTGCCGCCGAACTCCCCGTCCAGGGTCCAGTCCAGGTCCTCCTGGCTGGTAAGGGTCAGCTTGCTGGTGCGGAAGCAGGTGACCAGGCCCCCCTCGTCGGGGGCCATGTTGGCCAGAGCCTTGAAGATGCCCTGGAGCTGGAGGGGGTTCTGGGGCTGGCGCACCAGGGCCACCTCAAACAGACCGTCGTCCAGGGCCACCGGCTGGGCGGGGGTGCCCTTGAAGCCCCCCACCGAGATGGTGTTGGACACCATGCCGTAGCAGAAGCTGTCGGTAATGCTCCCGCCGTCGTGCTCCACCGTCATGGGGTGGGGCTGGATGGAGCCCAGCCGGGTGGCCCCCTCCATCACATAGGCCAGGTGCCCGAAGACATTCTTGACCTGCTGGGGGGTGTTGTAGGCCACGTCGGTAAAGGCGCCGAAGGCGGCGATATAGATGAAGTTCTTCTCATTAAAGGAGCCGATGTCCACCGGCCGGGGAACCCCTGCCGCGGCCACCACCGCGGCCTCGTTCAGGGTGCCGGGCAGGCTCAGGTTCTTGGCGAAGTCGTTGGTAGTGCCCGCCGGGATATAGCCCACCTGCGGCCGCGCCCCCTCCGGCAGGGCCATCAGTCCGTTCACCACCTCGTGGAGAGTGCCGTCTCCGCCGGAGCACACGATGCGCTGAAACTCCCCCGCCCGGTCATGAGCCACAGCGGCGGCGTCCCCGGGGCCCCGGGTGGGGTGGACCGTTACGTCCCAGTGTTCCGTCAGGGCGTCCAGGATGGGGGCCAGCTTGCCCCGCAGCATCCCCTTCCCCGCATGGAGATTGTAGAGAAACAGAAGTTTGTCCATAGGTTCGCTCCTCAGTATGGTTTATTGAGTATTATACAGATTTTTCGGGAAAATACAATGCGGTCTGGGGCGGAGGGACAAAAATGTGCCGCCGGTATTGCTTTTCCCAGCTAAAGTGTGTAAAATGAAAAACCGACAAAACAGAAGGAAGTGACCGTCCATGGACCGCAAAGCGCTTGCCGCCGCTTTTCCGGTGACGGTGCCGGTGCTGATGGGCTATCTGGCCATCGGCATGGCGTTCGGCTTTATGCTCCAGGCCATCGGATATAACTTTATATGGGCCTTTTTCATGAGCCTGACCATCTACGCCGGGTCGGGGCAGTATCTGGGGGTGAGCCTGCTGGCCACCGCCGCCTCCCTGGGCACCGTGGCCCTGATGACCCTGCTCATCAACTTCCGCCATCTGGTGTACGGGCTGTCCATGCTGGAGAAGTTCCGGGGCATGGGCTGGCGGAAGTTCTATATGATCTTCTCCCTCACCGACGAGACCTATGCCCTGCTGTCCTCCGCCCAGGCCCCGGTGGGGGTGGACCCCAAGAACTTCTACTTCGCCATCGCCATGCTGGACCAGAGCTACTGGATCCTGGGCTCGGTGATCGGCGCGGTGGCGGGGGCGGTGCTCCCCATCGACACCAAGGGCATCGACTTCGCCATGACCGCCCTGTTCGTGGTCATCGCCGTGGACCAGTGGAAGGCCTATCAAAAGCACCTGCCCGCCTTTATCGGCGGCATCGTCACCATCGTATGCCTGCTGATCCTGGGGCAGTTCTTCGGCCAGCAGCAGATGCTCATCGTCTCCCTGGGCGTCATCGTCCTGCTGCTGCTGGTGCTGCGGGACAAGCTGGAGGAAAAGGAGGAAACGCCATGCTGACCACCGCCGGAGCCATCGCCGCCATCGCGGTGATGGCAGTCGTCACCTTTCTCACCCGGGCCCTCCCCTTCCTGCTCTTTGACCGGGGCTCCTCGCCCCCCAAGATCGTGCTCTATCTGGGCCGGGTGCTCCCCCCGGCCATCATCGCCATGCTCATCATCTACTGCCTGAAGGACCTGTCCTTCCTGTCCCCGGGAAGCTGGGTCCCCCAGCTGGTGTCGGTGGCGGTGGTGGTGGCCCTCCACCTGTGGAGGCACAACAACCTGCTGAGCATCTTCGGCGGCACCATTTTGTATATGGTTCTGGTACAGACCATTTTCGCGTAAAAACGGGCGGCCCGCAGGCCGCCCGCTTTTTTTGCCCGATACGCAGAAACACAGGCCCGCCGCCTACGCGGGCCTGTGTTTCCGGAATTGAAAGAAGAGAGGAAAGAGAGGGAGTGTGGTCTTTTCTGACCACGGTCCTATCCTAAGACCCGGCTGTGAACCTGTTTTGAACCGGATGTGAACGAACTGTGAAAAGATCTCCCTTATCCTTCCTGATCCGCCAGGGCCTGGGCCACCTGGGTCAAATAGTTGGGTTCAAAGTCCTCGATGCGGCCGCTGTCGCAGGCGGCGGCCACCGCGGGGTCGATGGGCAGACGGGCCAGCACCGGCAGGCCCAGGTCCTTGGCCACCTGCTCGATGTGGCTCTCGCCGAAGATGGCGTGGCGCTTGCCGCAGTCGGGGCACTGGAAGTAGGAGTAGTTCTCCACCAGGCCCAGCACGGGGATGTGCATCATCTCGGCCATCTTCACCGCCTTGGTGACGATCATGCTCACCAGGTCCTGGGGAGAGGTGACCACCACGATGCCGTCCACCGGCAGGGACTGGAACACGGTCAGGGGCACGTCGCCGGTTCCGGGAGGCATATCCACGAACAGATAGTCCACGTCGCCCCAGATGACGTCGGTCCAGAACTGCTTCACCGCGCCGGCGATGACGGGGCCCCGCCATACCACGGGATCGGTCTCGTGCTCGGTGAGCAGGTTCAGGCTCATGATCTCAATGCCGGTCTTGGACTGGGCGGGGTAGATGCCCAGCTCGCTGCCCTCGGCCCGGGTGTGGATGCCGAAGGCGGTGGGGATGGAGGGGCCGGTGATGTCGGCGTCCAGCACGCCCACCTTCTTGCCCAGCCGGCGCATGGCCACCGCCAGGGAGGAGGTCACCAGGCTCTTGCCCACGCCGCCCTTGCCGCTGACCACGGCGATGACCTTGCCCACGTGGGACAGGCCGTTCACCGGGACGTGGAGGTCCTGGGGCGCGGTGCGCTCCCCGCAGCTCTCGCCGCAGGTGGAGCAGTTGTGGGTACATTCTGACATATGATTTCCTTCTTTCGTACATTGTAGGTTTAATAGTGATAGCTGCCCCCGCCGATAAACTCCCGGATCAGGGATTCGGGGGCGATCAAGGCCGGGTCCACCGGCTCGAAGTACCGGAAGGAATCCACCAGGTCGTGGAACTCCTTGTACCGGGGGTTGTCCTTGGGCACCTGATCCACCGCCTTGCCCAGGGCGTCGGCGTAGTTGGCGAACACCGACGGCTCGTAGGGCAGGGAGGAATCGATAATGACATTGGCCCGGTTCTTGAAGGGGGATATGTACAGCTTCTCCCCCCGGCGGACATTATACCACATCATCAGGGTTTCCAACAGGTCTGTGCCCCGGAAATTATAGTCACGGACCGCCCGGCGGGAAATGCGCATCCAGGTGCCCTTGAACCGCAGCTCCTCCCCCTCCAGTACGTTGGAGCGGGCGGAGATGTACAGCCCCGTGGCCTCCGGATGGCGGCCGAAGATGTCGTCGTTCAGGGCGTGGATGCCCTCGAAAATGGCGATCTCGTTTTTGTCCAGCTTCAGAAAAGTGCCCCGGCTGTCGTTGCGCATCTGCCGGGCAAACTCGAACTTGGGCACCACCACCCACTCCCCCCGGGAGAGCTTGGTAAAGGTGTCGTCCAGCAGGTCCATGTCCAGCAGCTTGGGAGATTCAAAGTCGATGTCCCCCTCCGGCGTCCGGGGGGCCGTTTTCCGGTTCAGGGTCTTGAAGTAGTTGTCCATGGAGATGGTGTGGGTATTCACCCCCCGGCGCTCCAGCTCCTGCTCCAGCTTCAGGGCGGTGGTGGTCTTGCCTGAGCCGGAGGGGCCGGACAGCAGCACGATGGGGCTGACCTTCATCCGCTCCAGGATACGGTCCACGGCGGCGTCGATGCGGCTCTGGTAGGCGGCGTCGCACTCCGCCAGAAAGCCCTTGGGATCGGCCCGCAGGCCGCTGTTGATGTCACTGAGCTGATAGGGCACGTCAAACCTCCTGTTCTGACCGGTAGAAGCGGACCACCTGCTCCTTTTCGGCACAGACGGCGTCGATCCGCTCCAGATATTCCTTGGGGTATTTGGGGTTGGCGATGCGGGCAATGCGGCCGGCGGCGGGGTCCACCAGCTTGGTCATGCCGCCGCCCCCCAGAGACAATATGGTGTGCAGCTCCTCCATCATGCAGATGTTGTAGAGACTTTCCGTGCCCGGCCTGCACCAGCCCACATTCTCAAAGGAGCCGGACATATACTTCTGCCGGTACAGGTAGTAGGGCACCTGCCCCGCCTGCCGCAGGGCGGACCAGGCATAGTCCAGCATGGACGCCACGTCCTCCCCGGAGGGGATGGCGGAGCCCTCTTCCATCAGCCTCGACCCCTTTTTCAGGGCCAGGGTGTGGACGGTGATATTCTCCGGGGCCAGGGAGAGCACCTGGTCCAGGGAGGCGCGGAAGCCGTCCACCGTGTCGGCGGGCAGACCGGCGATCAGGTCCATGTTGACGCAGGGGATGCCGCTCTCCCGCACCATGCCGTAGGCCCGCAGGATGTCGGCCGCCCGGTGGGAGCGGCCCATGGCGGTCAGCACGTGATCCTGCATGGTCTGGGGATTTACCGACACCCGGCCGCAGCCCCGCTTTGCCAGCACCGCCAGCTTTTCCCGGGTAATGGTGTCCGGCCGTCCGGCCTCCACCGTGTACTCGGTGCAGTCGGAGAGGTCCATGTGGCCGGCAAGCTCCCCCATCACCCGGTCCAGCTGGGGAGCGGTGAGGGTGGTGGGTGTGCCGCCGCCGAAGTAGATGGTGCGCACACGCAGCCCCGCCGCCTCCAGCACCCTGCCGGTGGCGGCGATCTCTTTGGAGAGGGCGTCCAGGAAGGGCTCAATGAGCTTCAGGGAGCGGCCCACATCGGCGGACACGAAGGAGCAGTAAGCGCACCGGGTGGGACAGAAGGGGATGCCCACATAGAGGGACACCTCATGGGGTTTCAGGGACGCCTTTGCCGCCAGGGAGGCCCGGGCACAGCCCATGGCCAGCTTCCGCCGGAGGGGGGAGACGTGATAGGTGTCCTTCAACACCCGCTCCGCCTGGGCGGGGGTGGCCCCGGCCAGCATGGCCTTGGTGGGGATCTTCACCGGCCGCACCCCGGTGAGGGCTCCCCAGGGGGGCTCTTTTCCCAGCAGGGTGGTGCCCGCCTCATAGAAGGCCAGTTTCAGGATCTGCTGAAAAGCCCGGTCCCGCACCACCTTGTCCCCCGACCGGGGCAGGGGGCACCGCCGCACTTTCCGGCAGGTCTGCCCCCGCCAGGTCAATGCGGCGGAGGCGGTGGCCCATGTTTTGCCCAGGCCCAGGGAGAGCACCAGATGGTCCTCCCCCGCCTCCGGCTTCCCGGCGGGATACTCCGGCCGCTGGTCGGGAAAGAGCGTCAGTAACATCTGCTCGGCGGCGTATTTATAGTCGTGGCCGTGAAAGTACAGCTTCATGGTGTGGAAAATCCTTTCCTGGGAAATGGTTACCCCATGGCCTCCTGCATATAGTAGTTGCTCTTCCGCTCGGCCTCCAGGGTGGAGGTGCCCATGTGGCCGGGGAGCACGTGATAGTCCCCGGGCAGGGCGGCCAGCCGCTTGAGGGAGGCCATGATCTGCTCATAGGAGCCGCCGGCGAAGTCGGTGCGGCCCATGGAGCCCTGGAACAGGGTGTCCCCGGTGAACAGGGCGTTCCCCACCTTCAGGCATACCCCGCCGGGGGTGTGGCCGGGGGTGTGGAGCACCGAGATGGTCAGGCTCCCCAGCTTCAGGGTGTCTCCCTCGTCATAGGGCACGGTGGGCACGCCGATGGCGGGGAACACCTGGGAGCCCAGCAGCTCGGCGTCGGCGGGATGGAGGTACACCGGTACGTCAGGCAGGGCCTTGTGGAGCTCGGCCACCCCGCCGGTGTGGTCAAAGTGGGCGTGGGTCAGCAGGATGAGCTTCACATCCATCCCGTCGCTCTGGACCAAGTCCAGGATACGTTTGCCCTCTCCGCCGGGGTCCACGATGGCGGCAGAATTGGTGGTCTCGTCCTCCAGCAGATAGCAGTTGGTGCCGATGGGCCCCACCTGCAATACGCGAATTTTCACGGGTCATTGCCCCTTTCTCTTACATCTGATCGGTGTCCAGCAAAATGGTCACCGGGCCGTCATTCTGAGAGTATACCTGCATGTCTGCGCCAAACTCGCCGTGCTGGACGTTGAAACCCCTGGCGGCGCACTCGGCCATGAATTTCTCATACAGGGGGATGGCAATGTCCGGCTTGGCGGCCCCGGTGAAGCCGGGCCGGCGGGACTTGGTGTCGGCAAACAGGGTGAACTGGCTCACCACCAGCAGAGAACCGCCCACCGCCGCCAGATTCAGGTTCATCTTCTCGTTCTCATCCTCAAAGATCCGCAGGCCGCACACCTTGTCGGCCATCTTCACCGCCTGGGCCTCGGTGTCCGTGGGGGCTACCCCCAGCAGCACCAGAAAGCCCTGGCCGATCTCTCCGTTCACCTTGCCGTCAATGACCACGGAGGCGTTCTTCACTCTGGTAACAACTGCGCGCATAAATAAAGATTCCTTTCTGAGCGTTCTTACCGGTACTCCCGGACAAACCCCTTGGCAAAAATGGGGTCGATATCGAAAACCGCCTTGTCTCCGGCGGAACATTTCAGGTCGGTGACGTCCACAATGGTCTCGATGGCGCCGATACCGCCGATGACCCGGGCCTTCTGCCCGTTGACCCGGACGGTGATCTTCCGACGGGCCCGCCAGCGGCGGAAGGCGGCCAGCAGACCGTCCACCCGGGGCCGGGTCAGGCCAAAGCCGTTCTGGTAGCCCACCGGCAGCACCGCCACCCGGGTGGGCTTTTTCATGAGTACCGGGTGGTCGCCCCCCACGCTGTGGCCCTTGGGCAGCCACCGGGTCTCCTCGATACCCACCTCGCCGTAGCCCACCCGGCGCAGGTCGTCCCCTCTCCGGCGGCGGCACCGGCCCAGCAGGGCCGAGCCCGCCCGCACCCCGTCCAGCCGGGCCTGGGCACAGTGGAGCAGGGCGTAGGACCCGGCGGCGTGGACGATGCCCGTCTCGAATCCGGCGGCGCGGATGGCGTCCACCGCCTGGGTGAAGTCGGCCAGCTGGCCGTCCAGATCCTTGCCGTTGGGCTTTAAGGTGTGGAGCTGGGTGCACAGGCCGGACACCGCCACATTGGGCAGGTTCCGGTACACCGACAGGATCTTCTCCGGCTCCTCCGCCAGAAAGCCGCCGAAGCCCATGCCGGTGTCGATCTGGATGTGGGCCTCCGCCACGGTGGAGCGGCCCTCCGCCACGGAGTTGAGGGCCAGGCCGGTGTCCACCGACCCGATGGTGCATACCACGTTCAGGTCCAGCAGCTGGTCCAGCTCCTCCCGGTCGGTGGTGCACCGGAGCATGAGAATTTCTTCCTCTACAAACCCCGCCTTCCGCAGGGCGGCGGCCTCCGCCACCTCGCTGACGGCGAAGCGGCCGATGCCCTCTTCCCGGAGGGTGCGGGCCAGCTCCACCAGACCGGCTCCCTGACCGTCCCCGGTGAGGACGCCGTAGATCACGGCCTCCCCCGCCCGCTCCTTCACCACCGAGATATTGTGCTTCAGCCCGTCCCGCTCGATGACCAGTGTTTTCATGGCTCCGCCGCCTTTCTATGCCCTGGGGATGCTGAGTATTCCTATTATATACGCTGGCAAAGTTTCCGTCAATGAAAAGGGCTTCCCGCTTGTGTTTTCCCGGGAAAAGTGGTATGATTTCAGAATTGAGACCGTATTTTTTGGAGGAACTGCTTTGAACCGACAGACCACGAAAATCACCCCCCAGGAAGTGGAGCGGCAGCGGGATTTCTGCCACAAGCTCCAGGAGCGCAACGCCGCCCGACCCACCCCGCCACTGGCCTTTGTGGACACCTACGGCTGCCAGCAGAACGAGGCCGATTCCGAGCGGCTGCGGGGCTACCTGCGGGAGATGGGATATGCGTTTACCGACAGCGAGGCGGAGGCCGACCTGATTCTCATCAACACCTGCGCCATCCGGGAGCACGCCGAGATGCGGGTGCTGGGCAATGTGGGCGCGCTGGTGCACACCAAGCGGGCCAAGCCGGGCCAGCTCATCTGCGTGTGCGGCTGCATGGCCCAGGAGCCCCACCGGGCCCAGAAGATCAAGGAGAGCTATCGCCAGGTGGACCTGGTGTTCGGGCCCCACGCCCTGTGGCGCTTCCCGGAACTGCTGTACCGGTTGGTGACCCGCCGGGGCCGCATCTTCGACATCGCCGACGAGCCCGGCTCCATCGCCGAGGGCATCCCGGTGGTGCGCCAGGACAAGGTGAAGGCCTGGGTGTCCATCATGTACGGCTGCAACAACTTCTGCACCTACTGCATCGTGCCCTACGTCCGGGGCCGGGAGCGCTCCCGCCAGCCGGAGGTCATTCTGGAGGAGATCCGGGGCCTGGCGGAAGAGGGGTACAAGGACATCACCCTGCTGGGCCAGAACGTCAACTCCTACGGCAAGGATCTGGAGGAGCCCATGGACTTCGCCGACCTCTTGAAGGCGGCATCTGAGATCCCTGGGGACTTTCTGCTCCGCTTCATGACCAGCCACCCCAAGGACGCCTCCCAGAAGCTTTTCGACACCATGGCATCCTCCCCCAAGATTGCCCCCTGCTTCCACCTGCCCTTCCAGGCGGGCAGCGACCGGGTGCTGAAGGCCATGAACCGGGTGTACGACCGGGCGGGCTATCTGGACAAGGTGCGCCGCCTGCGTCAGGCCATCCCCGACGTGGTCATCACCTCCGACGTCATCGTGGGATTTCCCGGGGAAACCGCCGAGGACTTTGAGCAGACCATGACCCTGCTGGACGAGGTGCGCTTCGACGCCCTCTTTACCTTCATCTACTCCCCCCGGGTGGGCACCCCCGCCGCCAAGATGGACGACCCCGTCTCCAAGGAGGAGAAGGCGGCCTGGTTCCAGCGGCTGGTGGAGCGGCAGGACCAGATTTCCGAGGAAAAGCACAAAGCCTATATCGGCAAGACGGTGCGCTGCCTGGTGGACGGCACCGACGACAAGGGCCTTACCGCCCGCACCCCCGGCAACCGGCTGGTGCGGCTGATGGGGGATGAAGCCCTCATCGGACAGTTTGTGAATGTGAAGATCACCGGGGCCAACAAGTGGTCCCTGACCGGGGAGCTGGCGGAATAAGGACCGCCCCGTATTTTATTGTTTAGAACAGGAGAACCGCTATGCCGTCGGAACTGACCCCCATGATGCGCCAATATGTGAAAATGAAGGAGCTCCACCCGGACTGCATCCTGTTTTTCCGGCTGGGGGATTTTTATGAGATGTTCCAGGAGGACGCCAAGCTGGTGTCCAAGGAACTGGACCTGACCCTCACCACCCGGGACCGGGGCAAGCCGGCGGACCAGCGCACCCCCATGTGCGGGGTGCCCTACCACTCCGCCGACGCCTATATCGCCCGGCTCATCGCCAGGGGGTACAAAATCGCCATCTGCGAGCAGATGGAGGACCCGGCTCTGGCCAAGGGCCTGGTGGACCGGGACATCATCCGCATCGTCACCCCCGGCACGGTGATGAATGCCTCCATGCTGGAGGAGGGGCGGAACAACTTCATCTGCGCCATCTACCGGGACTCTGCGGGCACCGGCCTGTGCATCTGCGACATCTCCACCGGCGAGATCTCCGCCGCCTTCTTCCCCAACGGACCGGAGGGGGAGGAGCATTTGTACAACGAACTGGGTCGGTTCGCCCCCCGGGAGGCCATGCTGTCCGACGGGGCGTACAGCGACGCTGCCCTGGTGGACTTTCTGACCAAGAAGCTGGACTGCCGCTGTGAAAACGGCGGGGAGGCCCGCTTCCGGGCCGATACCGCCCGTCCCGCCGCCGAAAAACAGTTTACCGCCGGCCTGGAGGATGTACCCCAGGGCGCGGAGGGTGCCATTCAGGCGGTGGGCGGCCTTCTGAGCTACCTGTACGAGACCCAGAAAACCGACCTCTCCCACATCACCACCCTGACCTGGCTGGCCGCCGGGCAGTATATGGAGCTGGACCTGACGGCCCGGCGGAACCTGGAGCTTACCGAGACCCTCCGCTCCAAGGAGAAGAAGGGCAGCCTTCTGTGGGTGCTGGACAAGACCCGCACCCCCATGGGCCACCGGCTGATCCGCTCCTGGATGGAGCGGCCCCTGCTGTCCCCCGTGGCCATCGGTAAGCGGCTGGGGGCGGTGGAGGAGCTGGTGAACGACCCCATCCGCCGGGAGGAGCTGACCGCCACCCTGCGGGAGGTCACCGACCTGGAGCGGCTCATCGGCCGCATCGTCTACGGCACCGCCGGCGGCCGGGACCTGGTGTCCCTGGCGGCCGGCCTGGGCAGGCTGCCCCGGCTGCGGGAGCTGCTGGAGGGCTCTTCCTCCGTGCTGCTGTCCTCCCTCTCCAAGGCCCTGGACGACCTGCCGGAACTGCGGCAGCTCATCTCCTCCGCCATCGTGGACGAGCCCCCCTTCTCCGTCCGGGAGGGCGGCTTCATCCGCCTGGGCTATGATTCCGAGGTGGACCGCCTGCGGAACATCCTCACCAACGGCAAGGACCTGGTGGCGGGTATCGAGGCCCGGGAAAAGGAAAAGACCGGCATCAAGAGCCTGAAAGTGGGCTTCAACAAGGTGTTCGGCTATTACATCGAGGTGTCCAAGTCCTACTACGACCAGGTGCCCGACACCTACATCCGCAAGCAGACTTTGGTGAACTGCGAGCGGTATATTACCCAGGAATTAAAGGACCTGGAGCACGAGATCCTCTCCGCCCAGGACCGGATCTGCGCCCTGGAGTTTCAGCTGTTCTGCGACGTGCGGGAGCAGGTGGCCGCCCGGGTGGGGGACATCCAGCGCTCCGCCGCCGCCGCCGCCCAGGTGGACGTGCTCACCTCCTTTGCCAACGTGGCCGCCGAAAACGGCTACTGCCGCCCGGAGGTGGACCAGTCCGACTGCCTGGAGATCGTGGAGGGCCGCCACCCGGTGGTGGAGAAGATGCTGAAAAATTCCCTCTTCGTCCCCAACGACACCCACATGGACGGCGGGGAGAACACGGTGGCCATCATCACCGGCCCCAACATGGCGGGCAAGTCCACCTACATGCGGCAGGTGGCCCTCATCGTCCTGATGGCCCAGATGGGCTCCTTCGTCCCCGCCAGGTCCGCCCGGGTGGGGGTGGTGGACCGGGTGTTCACCCGCATCGGGGCCAGCGACGACCTGAGTGCCGGTCAGTCCACCTTCATGGTGGAGATGACCGAGGTGGCGGAGCTGCTGAAAAACGCCACCTCCAAGAGCCTGCTCATCCTGGACGAGATCGGCCGGGGCACCTCCACCTATGACGGCATGTCCATCGCCCGGGCGGTGCTGGAGTACTGCGCCGACAAGAAAAAGCTGGGGGCCAAGACCCTGTTTGCCACCCACTACCACGAGATCACCGGCCTGGAGGGGGTCATCCCCGGGGTGAAGAACTACAACATTGCAGCCAAGAAAAAGGGGGACGACATCCTCTTCCTGCGGAAGATCGTCCGGGGGGGCGCCGACCAGAGCTACGGCATCGAGGTGGCCAAGCTGGCCGGGGTGCCGGGCAAGGTCATCACCCGGGCCCGTCAGATTCTGGCCGAGCTGGAGGCGGGAGGCCTGGCCGCTCCTGCGGCGCCCGCGGTCCCGGCCTCCGATCAGGTGTCCCTCACCGACATGGGGGGCGGCGAGGTGGTCCGGCGGCTCCAGATGGTGGATCTGAACACCCTCACCCCCATCGAGGCCATGAACCTGCTCTTTGAACTGAAACAGATGGTATAACGGAATAAGGAGGCAGACACCATGACCAACCGGCAGCGCCGCCCCTGGCGGCCTCAGCTGACCCGGGCCGAAATGGGCCGGGGGTGGGTGTTTTTTGCCCTGTACGTCCTCCTGTTCCCCTGGGTGATGGGATGGGTCCAGCGGTCCTTTGACGGAGAGCTGCCCATTGCCGAGGCCAACGTGGTGTACTATCTCCTGTCCGCCACCCTGGTGTTTCTGGTGTTCTGGACCTTCCTGAAGCACGGCTTCTATCTGCTGCTGGACTGGCTGCCGGAAAACCTGTTTGCCTTCTGCACCGGCCTGGCGGGGTGGCTGGTGCTGTCCCTGCTGGCGGGGCTCATCCCCCTGCCGGTACAGAACCCCAACCTGATGAGCTACCCGGAGCAGTTTGCCCTGGCCCCCAAAGCCACGGTGGTCATCCTGGTGGTGCTCATGCCCATCGTGGAGGAGCCCCTGTTCCGGGGCCTGCTCTTCGGCACCAGCCGGAAATACAGCCGGGCGCTGGGCTACGTGCTCTCCGCCTTCGTGTACGCCTTCTACTGCGTGTGGCAGTTCGTCTACGCCTACGGCACGGTGGATTTCCGCTACCTGCTGCTGTTCGTGGAATATCTGCCCATGTCCCTGGCCTTGACCTGGTGCTACGACAACGGCGGCTCCATCTGGAGCCCCATCGCCCTGCATATGGTCATCAATACCGTTACCCTGGTACGGGCCCTATAGCCTCTTGCTTAGAAAGTTGGTACTTCTATGCCGCATATTCAACAACTAGATTCCCATGTGGCCGACCTGATCGCCGCCGGCGAGGTGGTGGAGCGGCCCGCCAGCGTGGTGAAGGAGCTGATGGAGAACGCCATCGACGCCGGAGCGGACAAGCTGACGGTGGAGATCCAGCACGGGGGCATGACCCTCATCCGGGTCACCGACAACGGCTGCGGCATCGCCCCGGAGGAGACCGAGACCGCCTTCCTCCGCCACGCCACCAGCAAGCTGCGCACCGAGTACGACCTGGAGGCCATCGGCACCCTGGGCTTCCGGGGGGAGGCCCTGGCGGCCATCTCCGCCGTATCCCGGGTGGAGCTGCTCACCCGCACCAGGGAGCATGAGCTGGGCTGCGCCCTGTCCCTGGAGGGGGGCGTGGTGGTGAGCCACGAGGAGGCGGGCTGCCCCCAGGGCACCACCATGGTGGTGAAGGACCTGTTCTACAACACCCCCGCCCGGCTGAAATTCATGAAGAAGGATTCCGCCGAGGGAGCCGCCTGCTTCGCCATGGTCCAGCGGGTGGCCCTGTCCCACCCGGAGGTGGGGGTCAAGTTCCTCCGGGACGGCAAGCAGGAGCTGCTCACCCCCGGGGACGGACAGCTGAAGTCCACCCTGTACGCCGTGCTGGGCCGGGACATGGCCCTGGGCTTCGTACCGGTGAAGGGCTCCGGGGAGGACATGAGCGTGTCCGGCTTTGTCTCCCTGCCCACCTGCTGCCGGGGCAGCCGGGGCTATCAGCACTTCTTTGTCAACGGCCGGTATGTGAAGAGCCGCACCATGATGGCCGCCCTGGAGGAGGCCTACGCCAACCAGAAGATGGTGGGCAAATTCCCCGGCTGCGTCCTCCATCTCACCACCAGGCTCAACGCGGTGGACGTGAACGTCCACCCCACCAAGCAGGAGGTCAAGTTCGGCAGCGACAAGAAGGTATTTGACGCGGTGTACTACGCCGTCAAGTCCACCCTGGAGGCCGACCGCACCCGGCCCTCCGCCATGGCGGAGGCCCCTCCCCCCCGGCTGGCTCCCAAGGCCGCCAGGGACACGGTGACCCCCAATCAGACCACCCTGCCTCTGCGGGACTTTACGGCAAAACCCATTCAGCCGGCGGTCACAAGGACCGCCCCCGCATGGAAGGCCCCTGTCCGCCCGGAAAAGCGGGAGGAGCCGGTGGAAAAACCCGTGGTACGTCCGGCGCCGGAACCCACACTCTCCGCAAAGGCTGATGTTCCCATCCGCCCGGAGCCCAAATCTGTGCCCGCACCCACCCCGGAACCGGCGCCGAAGCCCGACGCCGTGCAGGAACCGGAGCCCGCACCCGTTCCGGCGGCTTCCCCCGCCCCCCAGCCGGAGCCCGTGCCGGAGGAGATCCCGTGGCGCATCGCAGGGGAGGTTCTGAACACCTACATCATCGTGGAGCAGGGGGACAAGGTGCTCCTCATCGACAAGCACGCCGCCCACGAGCGGATGAACTTTGACCGCCTGAAGGCGGAGGGCTACCAGCCTATGGTCCAGGCCCTGCTCACCCCTGTGGTATTCACCCCGCCTGCGGAGGAGGGGGCGGCCCTGCTCTCCCACCTGCCTCTGCTGGAGCGCTTCGGGTTTGAGGCGGAGGACTTCGGCGGCGGCACCCTCATCGTCCGCTCCGCCCCGTCCGACGTGGCGGCGGGGGCCATCCCCGACCTGCTGCTGGAGCTGGCGGGCAAGCTGCTGACCTGCGGCACCGCCGACCCGGACGCCGCCCGGGACGCCCTGCTCCACACCATGGCCTGCAAGGCGGCCATCAAGGGGGGCCAGAAGAACGACCAGGCGGAGCTGATGAAGGTGGCGACGGCGGTGATGAATGGGGAAGTGAAATACTGCCCCCACGGCAGGCCGGTGGCCATCGAGCTGACCCGGGGCCAGATCGAAAAGCGGTTCGGTCGGGCGTGAGGGCCGAAATTCGACCAAATTCCCTTTATAATTGGTATATATTGGATGCATCTCAGAGAAAAAAGGAGTGCATCCACATGCAAAAGACACACAATCTGCAGGACCTGTTTCTGCTCCGGGCCCGCCGGGACCGGGCCAACGTCACCCTGTTCCTGATGAACGGCTACCAGCTGAAGGGCCAGATCACCGGCTTTGACGCCTTTGTGGTGGTACTTATGACAGGGGACAAGCAGCAGGTCATTTACAAGCACGCCATCTCCACCGTCGTGCCCGAGCGGGCCATTTCCCTGGAAACGGAGGAGGCGCGGTAACAGAAGGAGCGACCCATGAAGCAAGGTACCCTGAACAGTAGAATCGTGATGCTGGCGCTGCTGGCGGCGGTGGTGATCTATCTGGGCGTGTCCGCGTGGCACAGCTTCCGGGACCCCTTCACCACGGCGGTGACCTACTCCTACACGGTGGACGACAGCATGGAGGCCACCGGCTTTCTGGTGCGGCAGGAGCAGGTGCTCACCAACACCGGCGGCGTGGTGGAGCTGCTGCCCCAGGAGGGGGAGAAGGTGGCCAAGGGGGGGACGGTGGCCCTGCTCTACCAGGATTCCTCCGGCCTGGAGCAGAAGCAGCAGCTCCAGCAGCTCCAGCTGGAAAAGGAGCAGCTGGAGTACGCCCTGGAGCGCTCGGACGTGGGGGGCGGCGATTCCGGTCAGCTGAGTGAGCAGGTGCTGGACGCCATTGTGGCCCTGCGCGCCTCGGTGGCCTCAGGGGATCTGACGGGCCTGGAGAGCCAGGCAATGGATCTGAAGAGCCTGGTGTACAAGCGGGAGTACGCCTATACGGATACGACCGGGGAGGGGGAGGACAGCGCGGCCTCCATCCAGGCGGCCCTGGACAGTGTGAACAGCCAGATCTCCGCCCTGTCCTCCCAGGCAGCCCAGAGCACCAACCGCGTCACCGCCAGCCAGTCGGGGGTTTTCTCCGGCTATGTGGACGGATATGAGAGCCTGCTCACCCCGGACATGCTGGGGACCATCACCGCCGACCAGCTGGCCCAGCTGGCCCGGCAGCGGCCGGCGGAGGACAATACCGCCATCGGCAAGCTCATCACCGACACCACCTGGTACTTCGCCTGCACCCTGCCGGAGGAGGACGCCGGGCGGCTGGTGGAGGGGCGGAAGGTGACCGTCCGCTTCTCCCGGGACTGGTCCGGCGAGGTGAGCATGACGGTGGAGCGGATCGGCGATCCGACGGACAGCCAGTGTGTGGTGGTGCTGTCCACCGACAAATATCTGTCCGACACCACCCTCCTCCGCCGCCAGACGGTGGAGCTGGTGTTTGATTCCATTACCGGCGTGCGGGTGCCCAAGGAGGCCCTGCGGGTGGAGCAGCGGACCGTTACCGACGAGGAGACCGGGGAGGAATCCCAGGTGTCGGTCCCCGGGGTGTACGCCCTGGTGGGCGAGCAGGCGGAGTTCAAGCCTGTGACCATTCTGAGCCAGAGCGACAGCTTCGCCCTGGTGGAGGCGGCCGATATGACCGACCGGAAGGGCCTGCGGGCCGGGGACATCGTCATTGTGGCCTCGGAGGACCTGTATGACGGCAAGGTCATCCAATAGAAAAAAGAGCATGGGGGAGGAATTCCAAATGACGCTGGAAGAAAAGATCGCCCAGGTGAAGGAGAATATCGCCCGGGCCGCCCGGGAGGCCGGCCGTGACCCGGCGGAGGTCACCCTGGTGGCGGCCACCAAGGTGCAGACCTCGGATACCATCCGGCAGGCCATCGCCGGAGGCGTGGCCATCTGCGGGGAGAACCGGGTGCAGGAGATGACCGCCCATCTGGACGACGACGCCTACGCCGGCGCGGCCCTGCACTTCATCGGCCATCTGCAGACCAACAAGGTCAGGCAGGTGGTGGGCCGGGTGGACCTGATCGAGTCGGTGGGCTCGGAGCACCTGCTGGACGCCATCGAGGCCCAGGCCGCCAAGCTGGACCTGGTGCAGGACATTTTGCTGGAGGTAAATATTGGAGGCGAGGAATCCAAGAGCGGTGTGGCCCCGGAGGAGGTACTGGCCCTGGCGGAGAAGGCGGCGGCCTGCCCCCATGTGCGGCTGCGGGGACTGATGGCCATCCCCCCCATTGTGGACCATCCCGGCGGAAACCGGCCATTTTTTGCAAAAATGTATCAGCTTTATGTTGACATAAGAACGAAATTGGACCATAATGGGACTGTTATAAACTGTCTATCTATGGGAATGAGCGGCGACTATGAGGACGCCGTGCGGGAGGGCGCCACCCTGGTCCGGGTGGGTACCGCCCTGTTCGGACCCCGCCCGCCGATGAAAAAAGGATAACCCAGGACAGAAATTCGGGAGGTAAACCGAAATGGGATTTTTTGATGAGCTGAAGCGTCTGGCCCGCCCCTACGAGGATGAGGAAGAGGACGAGGAGTTTGACGACTTTGAGCCTGTTTCCCGCAGCGAGCGGATGGACCGCACCGGCGGCGACCGGGCGGAGCGGCGGAGCAGCAAGCTCCAGGACACCAACGCCGGTATGTTCACCCCGGAGCCGGAGCGCCGGAGCAACAAAGTGGTGAACATCCACACCACCACCCAGCTGCAGGTGGTGCTGGTGAAGCCCGAGCGGTTTGAAAACGCCAGCGAGATCGCCGACCACCTGCGGGAGAAGCGCACGGTGGTGCTCAACCTGGAGTCCACCAACAAGGACATTGCCCGCCGCCTGCTGGACTTCCTGTCCGGCGTGGCCTACGCCAACGAGGGCAAGATCAAGAAGGTGGCCATCTCCACTTACATCATCACGCCGTATAACGTCGATATTTTAGGCGATTTAATCGACGAGTTAGAAAATAACGGCCTGTATTTCTAAACGGAGCGAGGGGAATCAACTATGCTGACACCGCAGGAAGTCTCTGAGCACGCCTTTGCCAAGGCGTCTTTCGGCGGATACAATATGGCCATGGTGGACGAATTCCTGGACGTACTGACGGAGGACTATACCGCCCTGTACAAGGAAAACGCCACCCTGAAGGCCAAGATGAAGGTGCTGGTGGACAAGGTGGAGGAGTACCGCTCCACCGAGGACGCCATGCGCAAGGCCCTGCTCACCGCCCAGAAGATGGCGGATGATCTGGTGGACGAGGCCAAGCAGAAGCGGGACAAGCTGCTGCAGAACGCCGAGGCGGACGCCAAGGCCCGCATCGGGGAGATCCAGCAGGAGATCCGGGACGAGCAGCTGCGGCTGGCCGCGGCCCAGAACGCCACCGACGCCTATGTGGCCAAGCTGAAGGAGCTCTATCAGCATGAGATGGACTACCTGAGCGGCCTGTCCAAGCTCACCGCGCCTGTGGAGCAGCCTGACCCGGTGGATACCGCCGTAAAGGACATTGAGCAGAACGTGGAGAAGCTGGTCCGGCAGGAGGAGAGCGCCCCCCAGGCGGAGCCCGCGCCCCAGGCGGAGGGCGGGCTGTACGCCGAGCTGATGGAGCTCAACCGGAACGGCGGGGAGGCCCAGGACAAGCCGGAGGCGGAGGATGAGGTAGAGGAACCCACCCGCCGCATCGACTTTGATCATCTGCAGTTCGGCAAGGATTACGAAATCCGGTAAATCCCCTTGACAGGAACCCTGCAAACAGGTAAGATACTGGGAGACGCCGTTTTTGGCGTCTCCCAGTGGATTTTTTCATCAGAAAATGCTGTGATGAGGACGAGTACCCACCCCGCACCTGCCCAGAGAGCCGCCGTTTGGTGCAAGGCGGTCAGGAGGGATGGCGAAGATCACCTCGGAGCGGCCCGCCGAACACAGTAAGCGGGCACGGCTGGCCCCGTTACCGGCCTTTGAGTGGTCCCGGCACGTCCGGGACAACGAGAGTGGTACCGCAGAGGTGTGCGCCTTTGTCTCTTGGGAGACGGAGGCGCTTTTTGTTTACCCCAAAAACAAAAATTTACGATAGAAGGAGAACCACCCATGGATTACAACCAGACCGTCCATCTGCCCCAGACCGACTTTCCCATGCGGGCGGGGCTGCCCAAGCGTGAGCCGGACATGCTCAAGGAGATGTACGACCACGACCTGTACCACAAGATGACTGCCCGCAACGAGGGCAAGCCCAGCTTCGTCCTCCACGACGGCCCTCCGTATGCCAACGGCAACATCCACATCGGCACCGCCCTGAACAAGATCCTGAAGGACATGATCGTCAAGCACAAGAACATGACCGGCCACTATGCCCCCTATGTGCCCGGCTGGGACACCCACGGTCTGCCCATCGAGTCCGCCGTTCTGAAGGACAAGAAGGTGAAGCGGGACGAGATGACCACTGCCCAGTTCCGCACCAAGTGCCGGGAGTACGCCGAGGGCTACATCGCCAAGATGACCGGGCAGTTCCAGCGCCTGGGCGTGCTGGGCGAGTGGGAGAACCCCTATATCACCCTGCTGCCCGAGTTTGAGGCCAAGCAGATCGAGGTCTTCGGCAAGATGGCCGAGAAGGGCCTCATCTACAAGGGCATGAAGCCGGTGTACTGGTGCCCCTCCGACCAGACCGCTCTGGCCGAGGCCGAGATCGAGTACGCCGACGACCCCTGTACCACCATCTTTGTCAAATTCCCCGTCCGGGACGACAAGGGCAAGCTGGGCCAGTACACCGACCTGAAGAAAACCTACTTCGTGATCTGGACCACCACCCCCTGGACCATCCCCGGCAACTTCGCCATCTGCCTGAACGCCGAGTTCGACTACGTGCTGCTCCAGGTGCCCAATGGGGATGTGTATATCCTGGCCAAGGACCTGGCCGAGAGCGTGTGCAAGGCCGCCCACATCGACTATGACGCCTGCCAGGTGCTGGCTACCCTGAAGGGGTCCGAGTTTGAGCTGATGACCGCCACCCACCCCCTGTTCGACCGGGAGAGCGTGATTCTCAACGGCGACCACGTGACCCTGGACGCCGGCTCCGGCTGCGTCCACACCGCCCCCGGCTTCGGCGCCGAGGACTTCCAGATCTGCCAGCAGTACGACAAGGCCGGCCTGACCCACATCGGCGTGCCCGTGCCCGTCAACGCCAAGGGCGTCATGACCGACGAGCGCTACAACGGCCAGTTCTACGCCAAGGGCAACGACATGGTGGTGGAGGACCTGGAGAAGGAGGGGTTCCTGGTAGCCAAGGAGAAGATCACCCACTCCTACCCCCACTGCTGGCGCTGCAAGAACCCCATCATCTACCGTGCCACCGAGCAGTGGTTCTGCTCCGTGGACGCCATCAAGGACGCCGCCGTCAAGGCCTGCGACTCCATCCAGTGGAAGCCTGAGTGGGGCAAGGAGCGCATGATCTCCATGATCTCCGAGCGCTCCGACTGGTGCATCTCCCGTCAGCGCGTGTGGGGCGTGCCCATCCCCATCTTCTACTGCGACGACTGCGGGGCCGACATCGTCACCCCCGAGACCATCGCCCACGTGGCCCAGCTCTTCCGGGAGCACGGCTCCAACATCTGGTTTGACAAGGAGCCCAAGGATCTGCTGCCCGAGGGCTTCGTGTGCCCAAAGTGCGGCAAGGCCCACTTCACCAAAGAGACCGACATCATGGACGTGTGGTTCGACTCCGGCTCCACCTGGGCCGCCGTGGCCGCCGAGCGTCCCTACCTGAAGTACCCCGCCGACCTGTACCTGGAGGGCGGCGACCAGTACCGCGGCTGGTTCCAGTCCTCCATGCTCACCTCCATCGCCGTCAACGGCGTGGCCCCCTATCACCAGATCGCCACCCACGGCTGGACCGTGGACGGCGAGGGCAAGGCCATGCACAAGTCCCTGGGCAACGCCGTCTCCCCCGACGAGGTCATCAAGGAGTACGGCGCCGATATGCTGCGGCTGTGGGTGGCCTCCGCCGACTACACCCAGGACATGCGCATCTCCAAGGACATCATGAAGCAGCTGAGCCAGGCCTACCTGAAGATCCGCAACACCGCCCGGTATATGCTGGGCAACCTGTGCGACTTCGACCCCGATGCCGACCTGGTGCCGGTGGACCAGCTGATGGATCTGGACCGGTTCGCCCTGTCCTCCTTCAACGAGCTGGTCAAGACCGCCCGGGCCGCCTACGACAAGTACGAGTTCCACGGGGTCTACCGTGCCGTGTACAACTTCTGCGTGGTGGATATGTCCAACTTCTATCTGGACATCATCAAGGATCGCCTGTACTGCGGCAACCAGGCCGAGCGCCGCTCCGCCCAGACCGCCCTGTACCATATCCTGGACGGCATGACCCGCCTCATCGCCCCCATCCTGGCCTTCACCTCCGACGAGATCTGGCACGCCATGAAGCACGCCAAGGACGTGAACGCCGAGAGCGTGCTCCTCAACGACATGCCGGATGACAACGCCGCCTTTACCCTGGACGAGGCCGCCCAGGCGCGGTGGAACAAGCTGGTCAGCCTGCGGGACGCCGTCAACAAGGCCCTGGAGAACGCCCGCAATGCCGGCGTGTTCAAGAAGGCCCAGGATACCGAGGTCACCATCTCCGTGTCTGCTGAGGACGCTGCCGCCCTGGCCGCCGAGGATCTGGCCAGCCTGTGCATCGTCTCCAAGGTCACCGTCACCACCGAGGCCGTGGAGGGCGAGAAGAATGAGGACTGCCTGATCCCCTGCACCATCGCCGTCAAGCTGTCCGAGGCACCCAAGTGCCCCCGCTGCTGGAACCACAACGAGCACATCGGCACCGAGGGACATCACGCCGAGCTGTGCGACCGCTGCGCCGCCGTGGTGGGCGAGTAAACCATATAAGCAAAGAGGACGCCGTGACTACTCACGGCGTCCTCTTTTGTGGCTTTGGAGACACAGGCCTCCGGCGGCACAGACGCCCCTTGTATTCGGACGGGTTCTTTGATATAATAATATCTCTTATTATGGGTCGCTATGCAATCTGCCGCCGGGAGGTGTCTCATGCGGAAAAATAAACTATCTCACCTGGTAGAGCCCAGTTTTCGACTGTATTTTGTGTTTTTGATCCTGTTTGCCGTGGTGACCGCCCTGTTCTCCATTCCGGTGGCGGTGATCCAGCTGACGGTGGTCTTTATCCTCTACCTGTACTTCCGCCGCAGCAGCGCGGTGCGCCAGAAGGAAATCCTGAAATACATTGAGAACGTCACCTGCAACATGGATTCAGCCACCAAGGACACCATGGTCAATGCCCCGCTGCCCATGGTGATCTTCCGGCCGGAGAACGACGAGGTGATCTGGTCCAACGACCGCTTTCTCCAGATCACCGGGGAGCGGGACCACCTGTTTGACACCAAGATCACCGCGGCGGTGCCCGACTTCTCCTCCCGCTGGCTGATGGAGGGCAAGACCGAGTGCCCCACCGAGGTGCGCATCGGGGACCGGCGGTTCCTGGTGTACGGCCACCTGGTCCGCACGGAGGAGCAGGGTGCCCGGGGCTACCTGGCCACCACCTACTGGGTGGACGTCACCGATTTTGCCCAGGTGCGGGATGAGTTCTACTCCAGCCGCCCGGTGGTTGCCATCCTGACGGTGGACAACTACGAGGAACTGATGAAGGGCGCCACCGACAACGCCAAATCCGCCATGCGCAGTGAGATCGACGAGAGGCTTGCTCAGTGGGTGGCCCCCGCTCAGGGCGTGTTCATCCGGTACGAGCGGGACCGTTACCTGTTCGTGTTTGAGGAAAAATTCCTGGCCCAGTTCCAGGAGGGCAAGTACGCCGTGCTGGACAGCGTCCGGCAGGTGACCAGCCCCTCCGGCATCCAGGCCACCCTGTCCATCGGCATCGGCAAGGACGCCGACAGCCTGGGCGAGCTGTTCCAGTTCGCCGCCCTGTCGGTGGAGATGGCCCTGAGCCGGGGCGGCGACCAGGTGGTGGTGAAGAACAAGTTCAACTTCGAGTTCTTCGGCGGCCGCACCAAGGAGCTGGAGAAACGCACCAAAGTGAAGAGCCGGGTGATGGCCAACGCCCTGGGCGAGCTGATGGCCTCTGCCTCCACGGTGTTTGTCATGGGCCACAAGTACCCCGACCTGGACTGCATCGGCGCCGCCTCCGGTGTGTGCGCCATGGCCCGGAAGAAGGGCGCCCCCGTCCACATCGTGCGGGAGCCGGGGGTGAACCCGGCCAGCGAGATGTGCGACCGGCTGGCCCAGGTGCCCGAGTACAAGGACGTGTTCGTCTCCCCCCAGGACGCCATCCTGCTGGCCGACGCCAACTGCCTGCTGGTGGTGGTGGACACCAACCGGCCGGAGCAGGTGGTGAGCCAGGACCTGCTGGAGGCGGTCCACAAGGTGGCGGTCATCGACCACCACCGCCGGGCGTCCTCCTATATCGCCGACGCCGCCCTCAACTTCCACGAGCCCTATGCCTCCTCCGCCAGCGAGCTGGTCACCGAGCTGCTGCAGTACCTGCTGGAGCCGGCGGACCTGCTGAAGATCGAGGCGGAGGCCCTGCTGGCGGGCATTACCCTGGACACCAAGCAGTTCACCATGCGCACCGGCAGCCGCACCTTTGAGGCGGCGGCCTTCCTGCGGAGAAGCGGTGCCGACACCGGCGACGTGAAGAAGCTGTTCCAGAACGACCTGGAGGGCACCATCGCCAAGTACGACATCATCCAGAACGCCAAGATGTACAAGGCGGGCATCGCCGTCGCCCGGGTGGACCACACCGTGGGGCGCATCACCGCCGCCCAGGCCGCCGACGAGCTGCTGAACATCTCGGGCATCGACACCTCCTTCGTGCTGTTTCCCGACGCCGAGGGCCGGGTGATCCTGTCCGCCCGCAGCATGGGAGACGTGAACGTCCAGGTGGTGCTGGAGAAGCTGGGGGGCGGCGGCAACGCCGCCACCGCCGGGGCCCAGGTGTCCGGCAAGACTGTGGACGAGGTGACCCGGATGCTGCTCCAGGCCATTGACCAATATCTTGAAAATGACTAACCAACCCAAAGAAAGGATCGAATAACCATGAAAGTGATTTTACAGCAGGACGTGAAGGGCCAGGGCAAGAAGGGCCAGCTCATCGAGGCCAGCGACGGCTATGCCCGCAATTTCCTTCTGCCCCGCAAGCTGGCTGTGCCGGCCACCGCTGAGAACATCAACACCATGAAGATGCAGGAGAAGGCCAAGAAGGCCCAGGAGGCCGCCGAGAAGGCGGAGGCCGAGGCCACCGCCGCCAAGCTGAAGGAGCTGAGCGTGAAGGTAGTGGCCAAGGGGGGCAACGGGGGCCGTCTGTTCGGCGCCGTCACCTCCAAGGAGATCGCCGATGCCCTGAACGCCCAGCACGGCATCAACATCCAGAAGACCAAGATCGTCCAGGACGAGCCCATCAAGGCCTTCGGCACCTACGAGCTGAAGGTGAAGCTGGGCTACGAGGTCACCGGCACCCTGAAGGTGGTCGTGGCCGAACAGTAAAAGCATGCAGGGGCCGATGTCCCCATCGGCCCGCACACCAGGGAGGTGGAGCGTATGGCAACGGAAGAGGAGCTGCTGCTGCGGCAGATGCCCCACAGCGTGGAGGCCGAGCAGAGCGTGCTGGGCTCCATGCTCATTGACGCCCGGTGTGTGCCCGAGGTCATCGAGGAACTGAAGCCGGATGACTTCTACCTGCGCACCAACCGGGAGATCTACGAGACCATCTATTCCATGTTCAACTTTTCCCTCACCATCGACCCGGTGACGGTGCTGGATCACATGAAGCAGAACGGGGTGTACGACGAGAACACGTCCCGGAACTACATCCTGCAGCTGATGGAGATCACCCCCACGGCAGCCAATGTGAAGGAATATGTCACCATTGTTAAGGACAAAGCCCTGCTGCGGCGCATTGCCGAGACGGCGGGGGAGCTGACCGCCCTGGTGCAGGGAGGGGCGGACACCGCCCAGACGGTGCTGGACATCGCCGAGCAGCGGATCTACGCCATCCGGCAGGGGCGGGCCGCCCAGGGCCTGACCCACATCTCCAGCGTGATCCTGAACGTCTATGAGCGGCTGAACGAGCTGGCCGCCAGCGGCCAGGCGGTACCCGGCCTGAGTACCGGCCTGCCCGACGTGGACGCTGCCATCTCCGGCCTGAACAAGTCCGACCTGATCCTACTGGCCGCCCGGCCCGGCATGGGCAAGACCTCCTTCGCCCTCAACCTGCTGCTCCACGCCGGTAAATTCTCCGGCAAAACGGTGGTGTTCTTTTCCCTGGAAATGAGCCGGGAGCAGCTGGCCATGCGCCTCATCTCCAGCGAATCCTTTGTGGACAACAAAAAGTTGGTCACCGGCAACCTGGGGGAGGAGGACTGGACCAAGATCGCCGCCGCCTCCGCCGCCCTGAACCAGACCCAGATCCTGATCGACGACAACCCGTCTCTCAGCGTGGCCGACATGAACGCCAAGTGCCGCCGGGTGGACAACCTGGGGCTGGTGGTCATCGACTACCTGCAGCTGATGACCTCCGCCGGCGGCCCCCAGCGCAGCGGCGACAACCGGCAGCAGATCGTGTCCGACATCTCCCGGGCCCTGAAGATCATGGCCAAGGACCTGAACGTGCCGGTGGTCTGTCTGTCCCAGCTGTCCCGTGGTCCCGAGAGCCGGTCGGACAAGCGGCCCATGCTGTCCGACCTGCGTGAATCGGGCGCCATCGAGCAGGATGCCGATATCGTCATGTTCCTCTACCGGGACGACTATTATAATGAGGACAGCGAGAACCACAACCTGGCCGAGTGCATCATCGCCAAAAACCGCCACGGCGAGACCCGGACGGTGGAGCTGCAGTGGCTGCCCGAGTACACCACCTTCTCCTCCATCGACCGGAGACACAGTGAGTATTAAGGAGAACCTATGCTGGAGACCGTCAGAGCCCTGACAACGGAATACGATATGCTCCCCCGGGGCGGCAGGGTGCTGTGCGCCGTGTCCGGCGGGGCGGATTCCATCTGCCTGCTCCACCTGCTCCACAGCCTGTCGGCGGAGGGGGGCTTCACCGTGGCCGCCGCCCACTACCACCACGGGATGCGGGGCGAGGCCGCCGATTCCGACGCCGCCTTTGTGGAACATTTCTGCAAGGAGCGGAACATCCCCTGCGTGGTGGAGCGGGGGGACGTGTACGGCGAGGCGGAGCGCCTTGGCCTGGGAGTGGAGGAGACCGGCCGCCAGCTGCGGTATGAGTTCCTCCGCCGGACGGCGGAACAGCTGGGCTGTGACCGCATCGCCACCGCCCACAACGCCGACGACAATCTGGAGACCCTGCTGCTCCACCTGGTGCGGGGGGCCGGGCTCCACGGCCTGGCAGGCATCCCGCCCCGGCGGGGCGCGGTCGTCCGGCCTCTGCTCACCACCTCCCGGGCGGCCATCGAGGCCTATCTGGCCGAACACGGGCTGGGCCATGTGGAGGACTGCACCAATTCCGACGACAGCTACGCCCGCAACCGCATCCGCCATCAGGTGGTGCCGGTGCTGCGGCAGCTCAACCCCCGGCTCACCGAGAGCGCGGCGGAGACCATGGGGTATCTCCGGGCCGACAACGACTATATGAACGCCCAGGCCGCCGCGGCCTGTTCCCACGCCCGCTGGGCGGAGGACGACCTGGTGATCGAGGCAAAGTATATCGCCCAGCTCCCCGCCGCCATCGCCCCCCGGGCGGCCCGGCGGATGCTGGAGATGATGGGGGACGGCAACACCGACTGCTCCGCCGCCCATCTGAAGGCCATTGTGGACCTGGCAACGGGGGATGACCCGTCGGCAGTGGCCTTCCTGCCCAATGGGCGGCTGGTGCAGCGGGTGTACAAGGACCTGCTGTTCACCACCCAGTCCGACCCCCTGCCCCCCTTCGTCCCCACCCCCCTGAACCTGGAGGGGGAGACGGCGCCGGAGGGGACGCCCTGGCGGTGCAGCTGCCGGGCGGCAGACTGTCCGCCTGCGGGCGAAGAGGTCCCCGGGGCCTTCTACCTGGCCCGGGCGGGCCTGGAGGAGCCGCTGGTGCTCCGTCCCCGGCAGACCGGGGATGAAATCGCCCTGCCCCGCCGGGGCGGGACCAAGACCGTAAAAAAATTGTTCATCGACGAAAAAGTGCCCCGCCGGGAACGGGAACGGGTACCCATCCTGGCCGACGGCCGGGGGGTGCTGGCGGTGGCGGGCTTCGGCCCGGACAAGAGCCGCCTGGCCCAGCCGGGGCAGAGCGCCTATGAACTGATTTTTTGGAAAAAAGAGTGAGGAGACAAGGTATGGAACACATTCTGGACAAGGACGTGGAGCGGGTCCTCTTCTCCGAGGAGGAACTGAAGAACCGGGTGGCGGAGATCGCCGCCGAGATCGACCGGGACTACGCCGGGAAGGAGCCGCTGCTGGTCAGCGTGCTGCGGGGCTCCTTTGTATTCATGGCCGACCTGGTGCGGCAGATCACCCTGCCCTGCACGGTGGACTTTATGGCGGTGTCCTCTTATGGGGCGGGCACCTCCAGCTCCGGCCAGGTGAAGATCATCAAGGACCTGTCCGAGCACATCGAGGGCAAGGACGTGATCGTAGTGGAGGACATTCTGGACAGCGGCAACACCCTGAGCTATCTGCTCCAGCTGCTCCAGGCCAGGAAGCCCGCCTCCGTGCGGCTGTGCACCCTGCTGGATAAGCCCTCCCGCCGCACCAAGGAAGTGACGGTCAGCTACTCCGGCTTCTCCATCCCCGACTACTTCGTGGTGGGCTACGGGCTGGACTACGCGGAAAAATACCGCAACCTGCCCTATATCGGGGTGCTCAAGCCCTCCGTGTACGGCGGGTAATCACCGGCAGATCTTGCCCGGAAAGGATGTGGCCATTTTTTGAAACGAAACGGAAGCTTACGCGATGTGGGCTTTTACCTGCTCATCGCGCTGATCCTGGTGCTCACCATGTTCGCCCTGCGGGGCGGGCTGGACGGCCAGGAGGAGGTCACCTACGGCCAGATCCGCCGCCTGCTGGAGGAACAGCAGGTGTCCCAGGTGTCCCTCCAGGATGACGGGACCCTGACCCTCTGGCTGAAGGAGCCGGTGGACGGTCAGGCCACGGTGCGCTACGACGTGGGCAACCCCCAGTGGTTCTATGACGACTTCAACGACACCATCGTGGAGCAGCAGCGGCTGGGGATCATCTCCGACTACGACTACCCCAAGGCCTGGGAGCCCCCCTATTGGGTGACGGCCTACCTGCCCTGGGTGGCCATTCTGGTGGTATTCGGCCTGCTGTGGTATTTCATGTTCCTGCGGCAGGCCGGCGGCGGTGGCGGAGGAGGCGGCGTGGACCGCACCGCCCGGTTTGGCCGGGCCCGTACCCGCACCGGCGCCGACGAGCAGAAGAAGGTCACCTTTGACGACGTGGCCGGGGCCGAGGAGGAGAAGGAGGAGCTGCAGGAGATCGTGGAGTTCCTCCGGGACCCCAAGCGCTACCTGGAGCTGGGCGCCCGCATCCCCAAGGGCGTGCTGCTGGTGGGCCCTCCGGGCACCGGCAAGACCCTGCTGGCCAAGGCTGTGGCCGGCGAGGCGGGGGTCCACTTCCTGTCCATCTCCGGCTCCGACTTTGTGGAGTTGTATGTGGGCGTGGGCGCCAGCCGGGTCCGGGACCTGTTCGACCAGGCCAAGAAGAACGCCCCTGCCATCGTGTTTATCGACGAGATCGACGCCGTGGGCCGCCAGAGAGGCGCCGGCCTGGGCGGTGGCCATGACGAGCGGGAGCAGACCCTGAACCAGCTGCTGGTTGAGATGGACGGCTTCGGCAACAACGAGGGCGTGGTGGTCATGGCGGCCACCAACCGGCAGGATATCCTGGACCCCGCCCTGCTGCGTCCCGGCCGGTTCGACCGGCAGGTGTACGTGGGCTATCCCGACATCAAGGGCCGGGAGGCCATTCTGAAGGTCCACGCCCGCAACAAGCCCCTGGGGGACGACGTGTCCCTGGCGGAGCTGGCCAAGGGCACCGGCGGCTTTACCGGCGCCGATCTGGAGAACCTGATGAACGAGGCGGCCCTGCTGGCCGCCCGGCAGCACCACCGGTTCATCGCCATGAAGGACCTGAACGAGGCCGTCATCAAGGTCATCGCCGGTCCGGAGAAGAAGAGCCGGGTGGTCATCGAGCGGGAGCGGAAGCTCACCGCCTACCACGAGGCGGGCCACGCCATCGTGATCCACGACCTGGACACCCAGGACCCGGTGCATCAGATCACCATTATCCCCCGGGGCATGGCGGGCGGCATGACCATCTCCCTGCCCCAGGAGGACGTGACCTTCCAGTCCAAGCGGCAGCTCACCGAGCGCATCGCCGTCTGCCTGGGCGGCCGGGCTGCCGAGCAGATGGCCCTGGGCGACATCTCCACCGGTGCGGGCAGCGACCTGCAGAAGGCCAGCTCCATTGCCCGGAACATGGTCACCCGCTACGGCATGAGCGACCGGCTGGGCAACGTGGTGTTCGACTCCGGCCATGACGAGGTGTTCATCGGCCGGTCCATGGCCCAGACCAAGAACTACTCGGAAGAGGTGGCCGCCCTTATCGACGAGGAGATCAAGTCCCTCATCGACAGCGCCTACGCCCGCTGTCAGCAGATCCTGACCGCCCGGCGGAAGGAACTGGACTTTGTGGCCGACTACCTGCTGAAGTATGAGAACATGGACGCCGCCGACTTTGAGCTGGTGTTCACCAACCCCGACGCCGTGCAGCCCCCCGCCTCCTACCAGGCGGTGGAGGCCGAGGCCAGGGAGCAGCCGGAAGCGGATCAGCCTGAGGACGAGGAAACAGACGATGAGTAAGATCGAGACCATGCTGGGGGACATCACCCGGGTAGCGGCGGATGCCATCGTCAACGCCGCCAACCGCACACTGCTGGGAGGCGGCGGAGTGGATGGCGCCATCCACCGGGCGGCGGGACCGGAGCTGCTGGCCGAGTGCCGCACCCTCCACGGCTGCGAGACCGGCCAGGCCAAGATTACAAAGGGTTATAAACTGCCCGCAAAATACGTGATTCACACCCCCGGCCCTATCTGGAAGGGTGGCAGCAGCGGGGAGCGGGAGCTGCTGGCCTCCAGCTACCGCAGCTGCCTGGAGCTGGCGGCGGAGTACGGCTGCAAGACCGTGGCCTTCCCCTCCATCTCCACGGGAGTGTACCGCTTCCCCCTGGAGCTGGCCGCCCCCATCGCAGTCAGGGCCGTCCGGGACTTTCTGGCGGACCACCCCCAGGTGGAGCAGGTGATCTTCGTCTGCTTCTCCCAGCAGGTGAAGGACGCCTACGACCAGGCCCTGGCACAGACGGAATGAACACAGCCCCCGCGCCGCAGGCGCGGGGGCTGTCTCTTTTAACGTAAGAAATCTGTAAGAGACGATGGGGTCGAATCCTGCTATAATAGACAGGAACTCAAAAACCAAGGAGGTCCCAGCCATGCCCGCACAGACCACACCCACCCGCCGCCGGAGGAGAAAACGCAGCCGCCGGCGGTTCCCCCTGCTCCCCGTTCTGGTGGTGCTGGTGGCGGTACTGGCTGTCGTCAAGTGGATGGACCCCTTCGCCCCCCGGCAGAAGGAGGCCCCCCAGGATGTGCCCGACTGGATTACCGTGGACCTGCTGCCCGTCAACCCCTACTCCCGGCCGGGCATCGCCCTGGAGCAGGTCAACGGCATTGTCATCCACTACGTGGGCAATCCGGGTACCACGGCGGAGCAGAACCACAGCTACTTCGAGAACCTGGCCCGGACCGGGGAGACCTACGCCTCCAGCCACTTCCTGGTGGGGCTGGACGGGGAGATCCTCCAGAACGTCCCCCTGGACGAGATCGCCTACTGCTCCAACCAGCGCAATGAGGACACCATCTCCATCGAGTGCTGCCACCCCGACGACACCGGGGAATTCAACCAGGCCACCTACGATTCCCTGGTGAAACTCACCCGCTGGCTGATGGACTACTACGGCCTGGACACCAGCCAGGTCATCCGCCACTACGACGTGACGGGCAAGATCTGCCCCAAGTCCTTTGTGGACCACCCGGAGGAGTGGGAGCAGTTCCTGGCGGATCTGCAAGAATAGTCCGGTTTATTGGACAGCGCCTCTGCTATTCTGTATCCAGAACAAGCGGAAAGGAGCGCTGAACGATGAACTATGAGATCCGGTATGTACATGGACATGTGGAGGTCTACGACCAGGCGGGCCGCTTCTGCTGCTCCGGAGACAACGAGCGGGAGGCGCTGGCCGAGCTGGAGGACTTTGCCGCGGCGTAAGGCGGCGTAGGATAAAAAAGGACCGGACGGCCTGAGCCGTCCGGTCCTTGCTTGTCACAGAGCCTCCAGGGTGCCCGCCAGCAGCAGCACATAGTCGGGGATGGTGTCCAGGGGGGCCCGCTCATCCACCGAGTGGGCGTCCAGAATGTCCGGCCCGGTGCTGGCCATCACCAGCCCCGGGGCCTTGGCCTGGAAGATGGAGGGCTCCAGCCCCACGTGGACCGCGCTGATCTCCAGGCTGTGGCCGGTCTGGGCCCGCCAAACCTGGTCCATGGTGGCCGCCAGGGGGTTGTTCCGGTCCCCCGGCCAGCCGGGGTAGCCGGTGACAGTGCCGGTAAAGCCGTGGGCCTTGGCCAGGGCCTCGTGCCGGGCGGCCAGCTCCTTCTCATCCGTCTGATGGGCGGCCCGGAGGAAGGTGCACACCCGGAAGACGCCGCCCTCCGCATCTGCCCGGCCCAGATTGGCGGAGGCCCCCACCACTCCGGGGAAGGCCGGATCCATGGCGTACACCCCGTGGTACAGGCCGTTGAGGAAGGCCAGGGTGTGGGCCTGGAAGGAGGCGGTCCATACCGTTTCCGGCCCCTGGATGGGGACACAGCCGGCCAGCAGGCCGGGGTCGGTCTCCCGATACAGCTCCAGCGCGTCCCGGAGCAGGGTCAGATCGGGCTCCCTGGGGGCAAAGACCACCGCCTCCGCCTGAGCGGGAATGGCGTTGTGGGCCAGTCCGCCGGACAGGCCGGCGATCCGCCCGCCGGGCAGGCCCGCCAGATATCCGGCCAGCAGCCGGATGGGGTTGCCCCGCCCCCGGTGGATGTCGTCCCCCGAGTGCCCTCCCAGCCCGCCGGTGAGGGTGATGCGCCAGGCGGGCAGATCGGGGGCGGGCTCGGTCTCCAGGTGCCGGGTCCAGGTCTCCCGCCGCCCTCCGGCGGAGCCCACAATGGCCCGGCCCAGGTGGAAGCCGTCGGTGTTCAGCAGGCAGCCGCCGTCGGCCAGCCAGGCCGGGTCCACCTCCTTGGCCCCCGCCAGGCCCACCTCCTCCGCGGTGGTGAACAGCAGGGTCAGGGGCCCGTGGGCCACCTGGCCGGTGGACAGCAGCCACAGCACCGCCGCGTTGCCCAGGCCGTTGTCCGCCCCCAGGGAGGAGCGGCCGTCGCTGCGGAGGAAGCCGTCCTTTACCACAATGGTCACCGGGTCTGTCTCCGGCCGGAAGTCTCCGGCGGCGGCGCACACCATATCCATGTGGCCCTGGAGAATGAGCCGGGGCCGCCCCTCCCGGCCGTGGCAGGCGGGCAGACGGCACAGCAGATTGCCCGCCCCGTCCCGCAGGGGCAGGCCGCCCAGCCGTTCCCGCAGGAAGGCGGTATAGTCCTCACTGGTGAGAGCCTCCCCGTGGGAGGGGTGGGGATGGCGGGAGAGCCGGCGGAACACATCCTCCACGCCCTGCGCAATGGCCCGGCGGCCGCCCAGTCGCTCCAGCAGCGTCATGGTCATGGTATATCACATCCTTTGGGAGTATTGTACCACGGCCCCGGCGTTTTTGCACCTGAAAATACACTCAGGGGTTCAGGATCTCCCACACCCCCAGCGCCACCAACAGCACCCCCGAGAGGGGAAGGGCGAACCGGCCCAGAAGCCGCCCTGCCAGCCCGTCCCCCAGGGCCCGGCCCAGGGGAAGGGCGGCCAGAGTACACACCAGATTGGCCAGGGCGGCCAGGCCGGGGCTGACCCCCGACACCCCGGCGGCCACCCCCATGCCCGCGTTGTTCACCGCCAGGGCAGCAGCCAGGGCCACCCAGTCCCAGAGGCTGGAGCCCCGGGCGTTGGGGGCGGCCTCGGGGCCGCCGGCGGCGCGCAGCCAGTCCAGTACGCACCACAGCCCCATGCCCACCAGCACCAGCCCGCCCAGAGGGGCAACCACCCCCGCCGCCGCGGCCTGTTTTCCCAGGGCCAGGGACAGCCAGGTGATGAGGGTGGTGAGCCCGGCGATGACCAGCCGCTGGGCCCGTCCGGGCCGCACTCCCCGGACGGCCCAGCCCATGGCCAGAAGCACCGTGTCCAGATTACAGGCGGCGGCAAACACCGCCGCCGCGCCCAAAAGTGAAAGCCATTCCATAGGAAACCTCCTGTACCGGCCATCCTATTCGGAACACGAATCAGCGGTGCATGGGGTGGTTTTTCTGGAATAGGTGTGATATACTCTACTTTAATCGAAACTGAAATAAATGAGGAGAACGGTCATGGACGCCAAGGAAGTATTTCTGCAGATCTACCGGGAGAACATCCATCGGGACGGCGCTGACGCCCTGCTGGACTACCTGGAGCACAAGAGCGACTTTTTTACTGCCCCCGCTTCGGCCCGGTTTCACGGGGCCTACGCAGGCGGCCTGTGTCAGCACAGCGTCAACGTCTATCAGTGCCTGAGCGCCTACCTGGAGCGGGAGCGGGTGAGGGAGCTGTACGGTCTGGAGTACACCCAGGAGAGCGTTGCCCTGGTGGCCCTGCTCCACGACGTGTGCAAGATCGGCTGCTACCAGGCTGGCTCCCGCAACGTGAAGGGCTCCGACGGCAAGTGGCAGGCGGTGCCCACCTTCTACTACAAGGATGAGCTGCCCTACGGCCACGGGGAGAAGAGCGTGTACATCCTCTCCGGCTTCCTGCGGCTCACCCGGGAGGAGGCCATGGCCATCCGCTGGCACATGGGCTTTTCGGGCGACGAGGACAAGCGCCTGGTGGGCCAGGCGCTCCAGCAGTATCCCCTTGCTTTTGCCCTCAGCGTGGCGGACATGGAGGCCACGTACTTTTTGGAGAAGGAGGAGTAAGCGGTGGCAAAGCGGGAAAATGACCTGGGCCGGGATCCGGTAGGCAAGCTGCTGCTGCGGCTGGCCGTGCCGTCGGTGACCGCCCAGCTGGTCAATGCCCTGTACAACATCGTGGACCGGATGTACATCGGCCACATCGAGGGGGTGGGCGACCTGGCCCTCACCGGCCTGGGTGTGTGCTTCCCGGTGCTCATGTTCGTCTCCGCCATCTCCTCCCTGGTGGGTATGGGGGGCGGCTCCCGGGCGGTGGTGCGCATGGGCGAGGGCAAGGAGGACCAGGCCAACGCCATCCTGGGCAGCTGTAGCGCGCTGCTCATCGTTCTGGCGGTGGCGGCCACGGCATTTTTCCAGGTCGTGAAGGAGCCCATGCTCCTGCTGTTCGGCGCCACGCCGGAGACCATCGGTTACGCCAGCGACTATCTCACCATCTATCTGTGGGGCAGTATTTTTGTGGAGCTCTCCCTGGGCCTCAACTTCTTCATCACCGCCCAGGGCTTTTCCACCATGTCCATGGCCACGGTGCTCATCGGCGCGGTGACCAACATCGTGCTGGACCCCATCCTGATCTTCGGCTTCAACATGGGGGTGAAGGGCGCGGCCCTGGCCACCATTACCGCCCAGGCGGTGTCCGCGGTGTGGGTGGTCCGTTTCCTCACCGGCAAGCGCACCAAGCTGAAACTCCAGAGACGGTTCTTCCGGGTCAACTTCAGGGTGCTGGCTCCGGTGCTGGCCCTGGGTGTGTCCCCCTTCATCATGAACTCCACCGAGAGCCTGGTGAACATCGCCTTCAACTCCTCCCTGAAGGCCTACGGCGGCAACCCCGCCGTGGGAGCCATGACCATCTGCTCCAGTGTCATGCAGATCTTCTTCCTGCTGCTCCAGGGCCTCGCCCAGGGGGCACAGCCCATTATCGGCTTCAATTACGGCTCCGGCCAGCTGGACCGGGTGAAGAAGGCCTGCCGCCTGCTGGTCACCTGCGCCCTCACCTTCAGCTGCGCCGCCTGCGCCGCACTTGAGCTCTTCCCCGGCCTGTTCGTGGGATTGTTCAACGACAAGCCGGAGCTGGTGGAGACAGCGGTGTGGGCTCTGCGGGTGTACGCCGGGGGCATGTTCATTCTGGGCATCCAGACCTCCTGCCAGCAGAGCTTCGTGGCCCTGGGGCAGGCCAAGGTGTCCCTCTTCCTGGCCCTGCTGCGGAAGATCATCCTGCTCATTCCCCTGATCCTGATTCTCCCCCACATCTTCAGCGATCAGGTGTTCGCCGTGTTCCTGGCCGAGCCGGTGGCCGACATTGCCGCCGCCATCACCACCGGCAGCATGTTCCTCTGGCGCTTCCCCCGCATTCTGGAGCACCGGAGAGCGGAGCTGGCCGAGAAAAAAGGGTAAAAAAAGCCGCCGCCTGCTGGAAAACAGGCGGCGGCCTTTTCTTGACAATCAGTCGGGGATGTAGGCCCGGATGCGGAGGGTGACCCCCAGCTTCTCCGTGATAGCACGGCAGCGGGCGATGTCCTCCTCCGTCTTGTCCTTATCCACAATGGTCATCACCACGTGGGGCACATAGGCCCGGCACTTTCCGGCAAAGTCCAGCATGTCGTCCCAGGCCTTGGTCCCGCTGCGGGGCCGGGTGACGGCGCAGTACTCCTCCGGCGTGGAGCCGTTGAGGGAGATGGAGATGGTGTCAATGCGGCCCTTCAGCTCGGGGGTCACGTCCCGGCCCAGAATGGCGTTGGCGTGGCCGTTGGTGTTGATGCGCACCGGGGGCAGGTTGGGCACCTTCGCCTTCAGCTGATCCACCAGCCACAGGATGTCGTCGGTGCGGTACATGGGCTCCCCGAAGCCGCAGAACACCAGCTCCCGGTATTTGGAGTAGTCCCGGGAGAGCAGGTTCTCCAGAGCCTCCTCCCGGGTGGGCTCGTGCTCCAGCCACAGGTCGTCGGCATAGATGGACCCCTTGTGGCCGTTGTGCCGCAGGCAGAATACGCAGGAGCAGTCACACTTGTTGGTCAGGTTGACATAAAGCGCGCCCTCGTATTCATAGGAAATGGTCTCCATGTGTAAAATACCTCCTTTATTGGATGGCAAAAAACCGCTTGCCGTTTTCCAGGGTGATGCGCAGGACTTCCTCGGTGGTCAGCCCTTTCAGCTGGGCCACCGTCTGAGCCATGAGGGGGATGAGGGAGGAGTCGCACCGGCGGCCCCGATAGGGCTCTGGGGCCATATAGGGGGCGTCGGTCTCCAGCATGAGGCGCTCCATGGGCAGCCAGCGGATGATCTCCGGCGCCCGCCGGGCGTTGCGGAAGGTGATGTTGCCGGTGAAGGAGAGCATCCAGCCCTTGTTCACCAGCACCTTGGCGTCCTCGATGCTGCCCGAGTAGCAGTGGAACACCCCCCGGGCCCTGGGGTGGGCCCGTACCAGGTCCATGCAGTCCCTGTGGGCGTCCCGGTCATGGACGATGGCGGGCAGATCCAGCTCCTCCGCCAGGGAGAGCTGGGCGTCGAAGAAGTCCCGGGAGTTGGCCCGGTCCTCCGGTGTCTTGACCCAGTAGTAGTCCAGGCCGATCTCCCCTACCGCCACGCACTTGGGATGGGCGCACAGGGCCTTCACCTGGTCCAGGTCGGAAAGGGCCGCCCCCTCCAGGTTCTCCGGGTGGAGCCCGGCGGCAAAGTAGAGGTAATCGTACCGCTCCGCCAGGGCCATGGACTGCCGGGAGCTGTCCAGGTCGCAGCCGGGACAGACCACCAGGTCCACCCCCTGCTCCGGCAGGGCGGACAGCAGGGCGTCCCGGTCGGCGTCAAAGGCGTCGTCATAGTAATGGGCGTGGGTGTCGAAGATCATAGGGGCCTCCTGTTGCTGTTTTTCTTATCATACCCCCTTTTTGACCCGTTGACAAGGGGCGAGGGCTGTGGTATACTGCCCGAGGAATACGGGGATGAGGTCCTCCCGGGGCGTTTGCCCGAACCGCCGGTTGGCTGATGACTTCTGCAGATTTTGCAGGGGGCATCAGTATTTTTTTACGCTTCGCCCCCGGAGAGGAAGAAAGTTATGTTAACAAGTATCGCCTATGTCCTGCTGCTGGGCCTGGGGCTGGGAGCCCTGGCCCGCCTGGTCCGCCTGCCGCCCCTGGTGGGGATGCTGGCGGCCGGCATCCTGCTGGGGCCATGTGTCCTCAACCTGCTGTCCCCCGACCTGCTGAACATCTCCGCCGACCTGCGGCAGCTGGCCCTCATCATCATTCTGGCCCGGGCGGGCCTGAGCCTGGAGCTGGACGACCTGCGCCGGGCGGGCCGGCCGGCGGTGCTCATGTGCTTCGTGCCCGCCAGCTTTGAGGTGCTGGGCATGGTGGTGCTGGCCCCCCGGCTGCTGGGGGTGAGCCTGCTGGACGCCGCCATCATGGGGGCGGTGGTGGGGGCAGTGTCCCCCGCCGTCATCGTGCCCCGGATGCTCAAGCTCATGAGCGAGGGATACGGGACCGACAAGGGCATCCCCCAGATGATTCTGGCGGGGGCCTCGGTGGACGACGTGTTCGTCATCGTCCTGTTCACCTCCTTTACCTCCATGGCCCAGGGGGGCTCCTTCTCCCCTGCCGCCCTGGCGGGAGTGCCGGTGTCCATCGTCCTGGGGGCGGCCTTGGGCCTGGTGGTGGGCCTCCTGCTGGCCAGGTTCTTTGAAGGGCTCCACATGCGGGATTCGGTGAAGGTGGTCATCCTGCTGGCCCTGGCCTTTCTGCTGGTGGCCCTGGAGGACGTGATCCCGGTGCCCTTCTCCGGCCTGCTGGCGGTGCTGGGTATGGGCCTGGGTCTGCGCCGGTGGCGTCCGGTGGTGGCCGACCGGCTCACCGCCAAGTTCGGCAAGCTGTGGGTGTGGGCGGAGGTCATGCTCTTTGTTCTGGTGGGCGCCGAGGTGGACCTGAGCTACGCCGCTGCCGCCGGACTGGCCGCCGTGGCCACCGTGCTGGGGGTGCTGTGCTTCCGGGCCCTGGGTGTGCTCCTCTGCGTGGCGGGGAGCAGGCTCACCAAAAAGGAGCGGCTCTTCGCCGTGCTGGCCTACCTGCCCAAGGCCACCGTCCAGGCCGCCATCGGCGGCGTGCCCCTGGCCATGGGTCTGAGCTGCGGGCAGGTGGTGCTCACCGTGGCGGTCATCGCCATCCTGGTCACCGCACCCCTGGGGGCTCTGGCCATCGACGCCAGCTACAAGAAGCTGCTGGAGCGGACAGAGGAATAAAAAAGAGGCGCTGCCATGCAGCGCCTCTTTTTTGATTCGTAACTCAGCACAGGCCGTAGCCGGCGGGTACCTTGTCGTCCAGCATGATCAGGTGGAGCTTCTCGGAGCCGTCGGCCTCCTCCTTCACCGCGGAGATCAGCATGCCGTTGGACATGAGGCCCATCATCTTCCGGGGCTTCAGGTTGGTGCAGGCCACCACGGTCTTGCCCACCAGCTCCTCGGGCTCATAGTACTCGTGGATGCCGGAGAGGATCTGGCGGGGGAAGGCCTCGCCGCAGTCCAGGGTGAACCGCAGCAGCTTGGAGGACTTGGGCACCGCCTCGCAGGCCAGGATCTTGGCGGTGACGAACTTCACCTTGTTGAAGTCGTCGATGGTGATATACTCAGGCTCGGCAGGGGCCTCGGCCTTCTTCTCAACAGCCTCAGCGGGCTTCTTCTCCAGCTCCTCCAACTCTTTCAGCTCCTTCTCCATATCGATGCGGGGGAACAGGTTGGCCCCCTTGGTTACCGCTGCGTCCGCGGGCAGCAGGCCCCACGTTCCGGCGGACTCCCAGGTCCGCAGGTCCGCGCCGGCGCCGATCTGCTCAAAGATCTTCCCGCAGGTGTCGGGCATGAAGGGGGTGAGCAGCACGGCGGAGATGCGCACACACTCCAGCAGGTTGTACAGCACGTGGGCCAGGCGGCCCTTCTGAGCCTCATCCTTGGCCAGCACCCAGGGCTTGTTCTCGTCGATATACTTGTTGGCCCGGCCGATGAGCTTGAACACCTCCATCAGGGCGTCCTGGAAGGCGTACTGCTCCATCCTGTCCTCGTAGGCATCCCGCAGCACGGCGGCCAGGGAGATCAGCTCCACGTCGAACTTGCGGGGGTCGTCCTCCGGGAACTGCATGGACAGACCCACATCGCCATGGGCCTGGGCCAGCATGGACGCCAGGTCCCGCTCGTCCTCGGTGGTTCCGCTGTCGGCGGGCAGGTTCTGACCGAAGTACTTGCCCACCATGGCGGTGGTGCGGCTCACCAGGTTGCCCAGGTCGTTGGCCAGGTCGGTGTTGATCCGGCCGATGAGGGCCTCGTTGGAGAAGTTGCCGTCGGTGCCGAAGGGGAACTCCCGCAGCAGGAAGTACCGCAGGGCGTCCACGCCGTAGCGCTGGGCCAGCAGGTAGGGGTCCACCACGTTGCCCTTGGACTTGCTCATCTTGCCGCCGTCCAGCAGCAGCCAGCCGTGGCCGAACACCTTCTTGGGCAGGGGCATGTCCATGCTCATCAGCATGGCGGGCCAGATGATGGAGTGGAAGCGGATGATCTCCTTGCCGATGAAGTGGACGTCGGCGGGCCAGTACTTGTCGTAGTCGTCATACTTGTCGTTCATGAAGCCCAGGGCGGTGGTGTAGTTGAACAGGGCGTCAATCCACACATAGACCACATGGCCGGGGTCAAAGTCCACCGGAATACCCCACTGGAAGGAGGTGCGGGACACGCACAGGTCCTCCAGGCCGGGCTTGATGAAGTTGTTGATCATCTCGTTGACCCGGCTCCGGGGCTCCAAAAAGTCGGTGTCCTCCAGCAGGTGCTGGATCCGGTCGGCGTACTTGGACAGACGGAAGAAGTAGGCCTCCTCCTCGGCGTCCTGGACCTCCCGGCCGCAGTCGGGGCACTTGCCGTCCACCAGCTGGCTCTCGGTCCAGAAGGACTCGCAGGGCTTGCAGTACTTGCCCACGTACTTGCCCTTGTAGATGTCCCCCTTCTCGTACATCTTCTTAAAAATCTTCTGGATGGCGGCCACATGGTAGTCGTCAGTGGTGCGGATGAACCGGTCGTTGGAGATGTTCATCAGCTTCCACAGATCCTTGACGCCCTGGGGCCCCTCCACAATGCGGTCCACAAATTCCTTGGGGGAGACGCCGGCCTCCTTGGCCTTGTCCTCGATCTTCTGGCCGTGCTCGTCGGTGCCGGTGAGGAACATCACGTCATAGCCCTGGAGCCGCTTGTACCGGGCCATGGCGTCGGTGGCCACGGTGCAGTAGGTGTGTCCGATGTGGAGCTTGTCCGAGGGGTAATAGATGGGGGTGGTGATATAGAACTTTTTCTTTTCAGGCATCAGAGGATCCCTCCGTATCGTGCTCGCCCTGGGCGGGAAGCTCCGGCCGGGCGGCGTTGTGCAGCAGTGTCACGGTATTGGTCAGCAGGTAGAGGATGGTGAAGGCGTACAGCAGCATATCGGCCAGCTGGTGGCCGTCCGCCAGGGTCACCAGGGAGAAGTACACCCCCAGCAGGGAAAACAGGCAGGTGAGGAAGGGCCGGCCCCGCTCAAAGGAGAAGCTGGCGGCGCTGTACAGGCCCAGCAGGCCGGCAATGATGGCGAACAGCTCGTACACATAGTCCAGCTGTACCGGGTCCCCCGCCCGCACCTGGTAGGCGGCGATGAGCCACACACAGAAGGCGTAGGCCGGCATCAGCAGCTTGAAGCTGTACTTGCCGTTGCTGAGGCCCCGCAGGTTGTCCCGCACCGTCAGCATCACGCACACCCCGGCGATGAGGGCCAGCACCGCGGTGATGAGCCGGGTGTATACCAGCTCGCCGCCCATCAGGGGCTCGGCGGCCATCAGGGCGCCGGCGCCCAGCAGCAGAAAGCCGGAGAGTACCCCCGCCGTGGCGTACAGGGTGTTTCCCTGGGCCTGGAAGGCCTGGCTGTAGCCGGAGAGGTTTCCCTTCTTCCCCCAGCACAGCAGAGCCAGCAGGACCACCATCACCACCGACAGGGCGATCAGGGCCAGATTGGCCGGGGCGCCGGGGACGGCCAGGCCGGTATCCGGCTCAAATCCGGTGTCCAGACCCCACCGCCGCAGGGCGAATCCCGCGCCGCCGCCGATGACGGCCACGGCCGGAACCAAAATTTCTTTCCGCATTGTCAGCATCCTTTCCGGATGAAATGAGTTCGAGTATATAGTATAGCACAGCCTGGAAAAAAGTGCACGGATTTTCTCAGAATCCCCGCCCTTTACAGTCTATCTTACCGTCTCCCCGGCAAAAAGGCAAGCGGGCACTTGTATTTTTCCCTGTAGCCTGTTATCATGCCTGAGAAAGGAATGTGGAAGGACCATGCGGATTGACCTGACCCGGGGCGGCATCACCCGCCCCATGCTGCTCTTTGCCGGACCCATGATCGCCGGAGATCTGCTCCAGCAGTGCTACAACATCGCCGACACCCTCATCGTGGGCCGGGCCCTGGGTCCCACCGCCCTGGCGGCGGTGGGCTTCTCCTTTACCCTGATGACTTTCCTGACCTCGGTGCTGCTGGGGCTGTGCATGGGCAGCGGGGCCCTGTGGTCCATGCTCTACGGAGCGGGAGAGACCGACGCCCTCAAGCGGTGCCTGTTCGCCTCGTTCCTGCTGATCGGCGGGGCAGCGGTGGTCCTCAACGTGGGGGTGCAGGTCTTTCTGGCGCCCATTATGGCCCTGCTTCAGATTCCGCCGGAGGCCTGGGCGGATACCTGGTCCTACCTGCGGGTGGTGCTGTTCGGGGTGTGCTTTACCTTCCTCTACAACTATTTTGCCTGCCTGCTGCGGGCGGTGGGCAACTCCACCGCGCCCCTGGTCTTTCTGGCGGTGTCCACGGTGCTGAACATCGGCCTGGACCTGTGGTTCGTGCTGGGCCTGGGCTGGGGGGTGGCGGGGGCCGCCGGGGCCACGGTGCTGGCCCAGGGGGTGTCCGCCGCCGGCATCGCCGCCTACTGCTGGAAACGGGTGGATCTGCTCCGGCTGGAGCGGCGGCACCTGACCGCCAGCCGGGGGGAGCTGGGCCGCATCGTCAGCTATTCCACCCTCACCTGTGTGCAGCAGTCGGTGATGAATTTCGGCATCCTGATGGTCCAGGGCCTGGTGAACTCCTTCGGGGTCAACGTGATGGCGGCCTTCGCCGCGGCGGTGAAGATCGACGCCTTCGCCTACCTGCCCGTTCAGGACTTCGGCAACGCCTTCTCCACCTACGTGGCCCAGAACACCGGGGCCCAGAAGGCGGAGCGCATCCGCCGGGGGATCCGCTCCGCGGTGTGGGTGTCCGTGGGATTCTGCATCATCAGCTCCCTGCTGGTCTGCCTCTTTGCCGCCCCGCTGATGGGCCTGTTCGTGGACCCGGCGGAGACGGAGATCGTGGCCGTGGGTGTGGAGTACCTGCGCATCGAGGGCATGTGCTACTGCGGTATCGGCATCCTCTTCCTGCTCTACGGCCTGTTCCGGGGCCTGGGCCGGCCGGGGGTGTCGGTGGTGCTCACCGTGGTCTCCCTGGGCACCCGGGTGGCCCTGGCCTACCTGCTCTCCCCCATCCCGGCCATCGGCCTGAAGGGCATCTGGTGGGCGGTGCCCATCGGCTGGGCCCTGGCCGACCTGGCGGGACTGATCTTCTACCGCAGAAAACCGGCATAAAAAGAAGGAGGGTGTCAGCCCTCCTTCATGCTCTCCAGATATTCGTCATAGGTCATCTTCCGGTCGATGAGCTTGCCGTCGTCGGTGAAGTCAAACACCCGGTTGCACACCGTCTGGATCAGCTGGTGGTCGTGGCAGGCCACCAGCACGTTGCACTTCACGGCCTCCAGGCCGTTGTTCAGGGCGGCGATGGACTCCAGATCCAGGTGGTTGGTGGGCTGGTCCAGCAGCAGCACGTTGGCCCCGGACAGCATCATCCGGGACAGCATGCACCGCACCTTCTCGCCGCCGGAGAGGACCTTGACGGGCTTGTACACCTCGTCCCCGGAGAACAGCATCCGGCCCAGGAAGCCCCGGAGATAGGCCTCGTGGGGGTCGGAGGACCACTGGCGCAGCCACTCCACCAGGTTGTCGTCGCAGTCCTTGAAGAACTCGGTGTTGTCCTTGGGGAAGTAGGAGAAGGTGGCGGTCTGGCCCCACTTCACGGTGCCCTCGTCGGGCTCCATCTCCCCGGTGAGGATCTTGAACAGGGCGGTCTGGGCGTTCTCGTTGTCGCCCACGAAGGCGATCTTGTCCCCATGGCCCACGATGAAGGACACCTTGTCCAGCACCTTCACCCCGTCGATGGTCTTGGACACGTCGGTGACGAACAGGATGTCCTTGCCCACCTCCCGGTCGGGGGAGAAGGCCACCCAGGGATAGCGGCGGGAGGAGGCGGGGATCTCCTCCAGAGTGATCTTTTCCAGCAGCTTGCGCCGGGCGGTGGCCTGCTTGCTCTTGGACTTGTTGGCGGAGAACCGGGAGATGAACTCCTTCAGCTCCTGGGCCTTCTCCTCGTTCTTCTTGTTCTGGTTCTTCATCAGGTTCTGCATCAGCTGGGATGCGTCGTACCAGAAGTCGTAGTTGCCCACGTAGAGCTTGATCTTGTTGTAGTCGATGTCCACGATGTGGGTGCAGATGGTGTTGAGGAAGTGCCGGTCGTGGCTCACCACGATGACGGTGCCCTCAAAGTCCAGCAAAAAGTCCTCCAGCCAGTTGGTGGCGGCGATGTCCAGGTTGTTGGTGGGCTCGTCCATCATCAGGATGTCCGGGTTGCCGAACAGGGCCTGAGCCAGCAGCACCTTCACCTTCAGCCGGGGATCCAGGGTCTCCATGGAGGTCTGGTGGAACTCGGTGCCCACCCCCAGGCCCTGGAGGATGCGGGAGGCGTCGCTCTCGGCCTCCCAGCCGCCCAGCTCGGCAAACTCCTCCTCCAGCTCGCAGGCCCGGATGCCGTCCTCCTCGGTCATCTCCTCTTTCTCATAGAGGGCGTCCTTCTCCTTGCCGATGTCGTACAGACGCTTGTTGCCCATGATGACGGTGTCCATGACGGAGTAGGCGTTATAGGCGTTCTGGTCCTGCTTGAGCACCGACATGCGGGTGTTGGGCAGGATGGACACCTCGCCGGAGGTGGGCTCCAGCTGGCCGGAGAGGATTTTCAGAAAAGTGGACTTGCCCGCGCCGTTGGCGCCGATGATGCCGTAGCAGTTGCCCTTGGTGAACTGCAGATCCACGTGGGAAAAAAGGGGCTGGCCGCTGTAGGCCAGCGTCAAATCGGAAACTGTGATCATGTAGAACTCCTTATAAAAACAAAAAGGTGAAAGATAAGCCCAAATAGTATATCATAAATTCCCCGGAAAGCAAGATAAAAGGAGGCGGCCGCCCTCCGGCGGCCGCCTCCCGGGGTCACAGCTGTTTTTTCCGCAGCAGGCGGATGTCCTCCCCGTAGAAGGGAAGCACCCGGTACTCGCCTTCCAGCCGGGAGGCGATCTGGGGGGTGTACCGCTGGCGGACCTGATCCATGCTCAGGTTGGAGGAGATCACCGTCCGCTTGTCTGCCGACAGCCGGGAGTTGACCAGGGTGTACAGGGCGGACTGGACAAAAGGCGTGGTAAGCTCGCTGCCCAGATCGTCCAGGATCAGCAGGTCGCAGCCCAGGTAGCGCTTGGTCTCGTCCCTGGCCTCCCCCGCCTCCAGCCGGTCCCGGGCGAACTTCTGCTCCTCAAACTGGGTAAAGATGTTCACCGCCGTGTCGTACACCACCGAAAAGCCAAGCTCCGACACCGTGCGGGCGATGCAGGCGGACAGGAAGGTCTTGCCCAGCCCCGGGGCCCCGGTGAGGAACAGGTTGCGGAAGTAGAACTTGCCGAATTTCTGGGCGTAGTTCAAACACACCTCGTAGATGAACTCCATGTTCTCCCGGGGCGGCACGCTCTCCCCCGGCCAGGGCAGGGGGGAGTAGCAGTCCAGGGAGAAGCTGTCAAAGGACTGCTCCCCCAGGTCCAGCAGCTTGGACAGCTCCTTGATCTGCTCCTGGGTGCACAGGGCCCGGAGGCAGGAGCACATCTGGCTGCCCACCCAGCCGGTGTCGCTGCACTTGGGACAGGCGGGGCGGTCGTCCAGGGCGTCGGGGGAATAGCCGTGGTCGGTGAGCAAGCGGGTCCGCTCCGCCTGCAGGTCCAGGTTCCGGTCTTTGATAACCCCGATGGCGGGCACCGGGTCCCGCCCCTCCTTCAGGGAGGCGGCAATGATCTGGTAGATGGTGCCCTTCAGCTCCTTGTCGATCTCCGCCACCCGGGGCAGCCGGGCGTAGATCTCCCGCCGGGTCTGCTCCTGCCGGACGGCCCGGAGCTTGCGCTGCTCCTCCAGCCGCCGGGTGGCCCGCCGGAGGACGGCAGGTTCGTATCCCATGGCTTACTTCCCCTCCTGTCTGTTCTGCTTGCGCATGAATTCCCGCATCCGCGCCAGGTCCTCCCGCACCCGGCGGTCGGCATCGCCGGGGACGGCGGGCTGATCCTGCATGGCGGGGGCGGCGGCCTTCCGGCGGGGCTTGTCCCCCGCCTCGATCTCCGCCGGGGTGTGCAGGTTGTTCCGGTGCCACCGGACCAGGATGCCGTTCATATAGTCCCAGTCCATCTTCTGCTTCTTGTACACCGTCTTTTCGTAGGCCATCCGGAGGGCTCCGTCCTCGAAGCCCATGTCCGTCCAGGCGGCCACCTTCTTCCGCTCCCCCTCCACCAGGGGCCGGGGAGGCAGGTCCAGCAGCTTGAGGATCTCCCCCTCCCGGGTGCGGTAGAGGGCCTGCCGCTTCAGGTGGGCTTCGGCGGCCTGGGCAGTGTCCACCCCCAGCCGCTTCCACACGAAGCCCTCCTTCTGGATCTGGGACATGCGGGGCTTCCGGCCGGCGCCGTATTTCCGCTCAAACTCCTCCACGCACCAGCTCACCAGCAGGCAGATCACCTCGGCGGGGAGGGCCAAATAGTCGTACAGGGTGTACAGGCTCTTCAGGTCGGAGGTGGACAGAATCTTGCCCAGCCGCCGCTGCACCTCATTCACCAGGCTGGGGAAGGAGGAATCCGCCTGCTCCAGCTCCCGGGTGATGTCGGCGGCGGTGTAGTCCGGGGGCCCGTCGGGAGCGGCGGGGGGCGGCGCCTCCTGTCGGGCGCTGCCGTCGGACAGACCCAGGGACTTGAGGGCGGCCACCGCCTCCTCCAGCCGGATCTCGTCCCACTTCAAGGCCTTCCGGGCGGCGGAGGGCACCAGCTCCCCTCCGTGGCCCAACAGCCACAGATAGAGCAGCGCCCCGTCCCCGCTGCCGGCGGCGATGAGCCGGTCGGCCGCCCGGCGGTCCATGGATATGATATTGCCCGGCAGCAGCAGCTCCGGCATAGGGCATCCCCCTTTCCCCATAATATCGTATTTTATATCATACCACATGCCGGGGGGAGGGCACAATCCCACAGCAGACATTTCCGGCAGAACAGGATTGCGGGGACAGAGCAAATAGGATACAATGATGGTGAGAAAGTGCTGTGCGACTGGAAAGCGAGGCGCTAATATGAAAAAGAGATCTCTTTTCCTTGCGGCTGCCGTTTGCGTCTGTCTGCTTGCCGCCCTTCTCCTCGGAGGCCGCGGGTCTCACGGGGATGGGACGGCAGCAGATGAACCCGGTCTTTTGGCCGAATATCACGGGAAAAAGGTGTACCAGGCGGACGTGGAGACCTATTCCGACACGGCCCGGTTTCTTGCCGGGGAGGGCGCCGAGCTTCCAACCGAGCGGGAGATTCTGACGGAGCTCCTGCAAAACACGGTTCTGCTGGAGGAAGCCCAGCGGCTTGGATACGCTGCCACCCAGGACGAGATCGACGCCATGGTGGAGAATGCGAAACAGGGCTATGCGCTCCCCGAAGGCAAAGCCCTGCTGGAGGAGTACTGCCAGTGGGCCGGCATCACGGTGGACGAGTACTTTGTGGAGCTGGAGGCCCAGGCATCCAGCACCATCGCGCGGCAGAAGCTCCTGAACGCGGTGGGGGAGGAGTTCTGCGAAGAAAACGGGCTGACCTTTACGAAAGTCAACCCGCCGCCGGAACTGCTGCAGGCCCAGGAAACCTACGTGGCCGACCTGTTTGCCCAGGCCCGGGAAGAGATCACTTATTACAACGGCGCCGGTTAGCCCATAAGGGGCGGTTCCGGACGACAGAAGCCCGCAGGCGGAATGAGAGGTCATTCTGTCCGCGGGCTTCCTGCATCCCCCGAAAATTCACGAAGAATTTATTTTTCATCTCCCTGTATGTGTGATATAATAGGGTAACTTATTATGACTATGGTCAGGAGGGGTACCATGAAAAACCGCGTCACCGTCACCATCGCCGGTCAGGAATACACCCTGGTGGGCAGCGAGGAGCCCAGCTATACCGAGAAGGTGGCCGCCCATGTGGACGCCAAGGTGCAGGAGGTCCTGGATGGGTCCAGAGTATCCCTGGTGGACGGAGCGGTGCTGGCGGCGGTCAACATCGCCGATGAGTACTTCAAAGAGGTGGAGACGGCGGAGAACCTGCGCCGCCAGCTGAAGGAGTACCTGGAGGAAGCCACCAAGATGAAGCTGGAGCTGTCCGAGGCCAAGCGGGAGATCTTCAAGCTGCAGAACAAGAAACAGTAAAAAGGGGGCCTGTGCCCCCTTTTTGGGAGGGATACCATGCTGGAACTGCTCGCCCCCGCCGGGTCCATGGAGGCCGTGGCGGCGGCCGTACAGAACGGCGCTGACGCCGTCTATCTGGGATATGGGGACTTCAATGCCCGCCGCAACGCGAAAAATTTCTCGGAGGAGGAGTTTGCGGCGGCGGTTTCTTATTGCCATGTGCGGGGGGCCAAGGTGTACCTGACCCTCAACACCCTGCTCACCGACCGGGAGCTGCCGAAGGCGGCGGAGTTTGCCGTCCGGGCCAGCCAGATCGGGGCCGACGCGGTGCTGGTGCAGGACATGGGCGTGGTGCGTATGCTGCGGCAGGCGGCCCCCGACCTGCCCGTCCACGCCTCCACCCAGATGACCATTCACAACCTGGACGGGGTGAAGATGGCGGCCGACCTGGGTATGAGCCGGGCGGTGCTCTCCCGGGAGCTGAGCCGGGACCAGATCGAGTATATCTGTGAGCGCTCCCCCATCGAGATCGAGGTGTTCGCCCACGGGGCCCTGTGCATGTGCTATTCCGGCCAGTGCTTCCTGTCCTCCGTCATCGGGGGCCGCTCCGGCAACCGGGGCCTGTGCGCCCAGCCCTGCCGGCTGAAGTACGGCTGGATGGACAAGGCCGACGGCAACCCCCTGTCCCTGAAGGACCTGTCCCTGGCGGGCCATCTGCGGGAGCTGCGGAAGATGGGGGTGGCCTGCGTCAAGCTGGAGGGCCGGATGAAGCGGCCGGAGTATGTGGCGGTGGTCACCGGGATTTATTCCAGAGCCATCAAGGAGGACCGGGAGCCCACGGCGGAGGAGCTGGAGCAGCTGCGGGCCGCCTTCTCCCGGCAGGGCTTCACCCAGGGCTACTACCTGGACCAGCAGGGTCCCGACATGTTCGGCGTCCGGGAGGAGGAGAAGGAGCCCCGCGAGCTCTTTGCCGCCGCCCGCAACACCTACCAGAGCGGGGAGGCCCAGCGGGTGCCGGTGACCTTCTACGCCATGATCCGCCCCGGCGAGCCCGCCCACGTGGGGGTGGAGGACCCCCAGGGGCGCGTGGTGACGGTGGAGGGCCAGGTGCCCGAGGCCGCCCGCACCCGGCCCCTGACGCCTGAGGCGGTGGAGACCCAGCTCTCCCGCACCGGCGGCACCCCCTACCGCTGCGCTAAGGTGCGGGCTTTGGTGGAGGACGACCTGTCCCTCCCCCTGGCGGCCCTCAATGCCCTGCGGCGGCAGGCCCTGGACGGCCTGACGAAGCAGCGGGAGGAGCCCCCCAAGCGCCGGCACGGGGAGTATCACCCCGGCGCCCGGTATGAAAATCAGAAGGAGCCGCCGGTGCTCACCGTCTCGGTGCGCACGGCGGAACAGGTGACAAAGGAGCTGCTGGACCTGGGTCCGGCCATGGTGTATATCCCCCTGGAGGAGCTGGCCGCCCACCCGGAGAAGGCCCAGGCCCCGGCGGGCACGAAAATCGGGGTCATCCTGCCCCGGATCGCCTGGGACCGGGAGATGGGGCGGGTGGAGGAGCAGCTGCGGCAGGTGAAGGACCTGGGGGTGACCGACGCCCTCATCGGCAACCTGGGGATGCTGCCCGTAGCAAAGGAGCTGGGCTTCACCCTCCGGGGAGATTTCGGCCTGGAGGTCTATAATTCCCAGGCGGTGAAAGAATATAAGAGACTGGGCCTCTCCTCCCTCACCCTGTCCTTTGAGCTGAAATTCCCCCAGATCCGGGACATCTCCAAGAGCCTGGATACCGAACTCATTACCTACGGCCGGTTGCCCCTGATGATCATGGAGAACTGCATCATCAAGAACCGCACCGGCTCCTGCAACTGTCAGAACACCAACATCCTCACCGACCGGAAGGGCGCCCGGTTCCCGGTGGTGAAGGCCCCCGGCTGCCGCAACGAGCTTTTGAATTCCCAAAAGCTGTTTCTGGCGGACAAGACCGCCGACTATAAGCGGCTGGGCCTGTGGGCGCAGCGGCTGCTGTTCACCACCGAAAATCCCCGGGAGTGCGTCCAGGTGGCCCAGCGGTATCTGGATCAGGGGGGCTGGAGCCCCAACGAGTACACCAGAGGTCTGTATTATCGAGACGTGGAGTAATTTTACCTATGAGATTGAAGATCAAAGCGGTGTCCCCCAAGGTGGGGACCGAGATCCCGCTGCCCAGCCGGGGCACGGAAGGCTCCGCCGGGCTGGACCTGCGGGCCTGCCTGGACGAGCCGGTGAGCATCGCCCCCCGGCAGCTGGTGCGCATCCCCACCGGCATCGCCGTCGCCCTGCCGGGGCCGGAGTACGTGGCCCTGGTGTTCGCCCGGTCGGGGCTGGGCATCAAACACGGCATCTCCCTGTCCAACGGGGTGGGGGTCATCGACAGCGACTACCGGGGGGAGATCCAGGTGGGGCTCACCAACCTGTCCGACACCCTCTATACCGTCCAGCCCGGGGACCGGATCGCCCAGCTGGTGGTGACTCCGGTGGTGACCCCGGAGCTGGAGGTCGTGGAGGAGTTGGAGGACACCGGCCGGGGGGCCGGCGGGTTCGGTTCCACCGGACGGTAAGCGCCCCCGGCAAAATCATGTAGGGGCGGCCTTTGTGGCCGCCCGCCGCCGTCAAGGCGGTGCAGAAAGGAATAACAGTCACATGGATATCATTTTGGCCTCCCAGAGCCCCCGGCGGCGGGAGCTTCTGGAGCGCATGGGGGTGCGGGATTTCCGCATTGTGACCCCCAACATAGACGAGCATATGGACCGGAACCTGCCGCCCGAGGAGCTGGTGCGCCGCATTTCCCTGGAGAAAGCCCTGGCGGTACAGGCCCAGGAGGGAAACGGCCCCATCATCATCGCCGCCGACACGGTGGTGGCCCTGGACGGGGCGGTGCTGGGCAAGCCGGCGGACCAGCTGGAGGCCTTCAAGATGCTCTCCACCCTGTCCGGCTGCCGCCATCAGGTGTACACCGGTATGACGGTGCTCTGGGGCGAGGAGCGCCACACCGTCAGCGAGGAGACCACCGTCACCTTCCGGGAGTTGAGTTCTGAGGAGATAGACCGCTATATCGCCACGGGGGAGCCCATGGACAAGGCCGGGGCCTACGGCATCCAGGGCTACGGCGCCCTGCTGGTGGAGGGCATCCAGGGCGATTATTACAACGTGATGGGCCTGCCGGTGTGCCGGCTGGGCTGCCTGCTGCGTCAGCTGGGGGTGGACTGCCTGTCCCTGGCCGCCGGGCAGGGATAAGGGGACAGAATTGTGAAAGACTTTTTCCGGCGCAACGGATTGCTCATCCTCATCGCAGCCATCCTGCTGGCCCTGGTGACGGCGGTGGTGTCCGCCCTGCTGGGCGGGACGGCGGCGCCCTTCTCCAATCTGGCCAACATCCTCACCACCCCGGTGCGGGGCGGCATCAACGCCCTGGTAAACTGGACGGAGGAGAAGTACTCCGACGCCTTTGAGCAGGAGCAGCTCAAGCAGGAGAACGAGGAGCTGAAGCAGCGGGTTTCCGAGCTGGAGGAGAAGGAGCGGGAGTACGAGGCCGCCCTCCAGGAGAACGAACGGCTGCGCAACGTGCTGGAGCTGCGCCCCAAGGAGCGCAGCTTTGACGAGCTGGAATCCGCCATGGTCACCGCCCGGGAGACCTCCAACTGGGCCTCCACCCTCACCCTGAGCAAGGGCTCCGCCCAGGGAGTGGCGGTGGACGACTGCGTGGTGGACGAGTACTGGAACCTGGTGGGTGTGGTGGCCACGGTGGGGGAAAACTGGTGCACCGTGCGCACCCTCATCGACTCGGACACCGAGATGGGCGGGCTCATCTCCCGCACCGGCGGCGCCGCCATTCTGGAAGGGGATCTGGCCCTGATGGGCGAGGGCAAGCTGAAGCTGACCTTCCTGCCGGAGAACAGCCAGCTCATGTCAGGCGACCTGGTGACCACCTCCGGCCGGGGCGGCGTCTACCCCTCCGGCATTGTGGCCGGCCATGTGGAGGAAGTGCGCACCGACGCCTCCGGCATCGGCCAGTACGCCGTCATCGTGCCCGAGACCGACCTGGACAATCTGAAGCAGGTCTTTATCATCAAGGACTTCACCATTGTGGAGTGAGCCCGTAAGGAGGGACAGCGTTCCGTGACGACCCAGGACTTTTTCATCAAATGGGGGGTATACGGCCTGGCGCTGCTGCCGGTGTGGTTCTGCGAGTGCTTTCTGCTCAACCGGATCCCCATCCTGGGGGTGATCCCCATGCTGCTCCCACTGGCCGCCGTGGCCGTGGCGGTGCTGGAGGGGACGGTGGCCGGCGCCGGCTTTGGCCTGGCGGTGGGCATTTTGTGCGACGCGGTATATTTCGGCACCAACGGCGCCATGACCATCGGCATCTGCGTGGCGGGCATGCTGGCCGGTGCGCTGGCCCAGAACCTGCTGCGGCAGAACCTGCTGGGCTGCCTGCTGTGCTCCCTGCTGGCTCTGGCTGCCATCGACGGCGTGCGTATTCTGGTCCGGCTGCTCCTGGGAAAAGGGGAACTGGGCGCCATGCTCTCCCTGGCCGGACGGGAGATCCTGATCTCCATGATTTTTGTGTTCCCGGTGTACGCCCTGTTCCTGTGGGTATACCATCGGGTGCCCAAGAAAACCGTTTTGTAGAAAGAGAGAGAACCATGGATACCATCCGTACATGCTGGCAGAAGTACGGGCCCTGGCTGCTGCTGGCCCTGCTCATTGCCAGCCTGATTCCCATCCTGCTGCTGGGCCGGTATGACTGGCCCTCCTCCGACGACTACTGCTACGCCTACCTGCCCCACGAGGCGCTGCTCCAGGGAGGCAGCTTCTGGGGCGAGGTGTGGCACACCATGTGGGGCTACTACAAGAGCTGGCAGGGCACCTTCATGGCCCTGGGGCTCATGTCGGTCACTCCCCTCGCCTTCTCTGAGTACCTCTACTGGCTCACCCCGGTGGTGATGCTGGCCTCCCTGTGCATCGGCACCTTCAAGCTCGCCGACACCCTGGTGCGCCGGGGCCTGGGGGGCACCTGGCGGCAGACGGTGTTTGTGGCTGCTCCCATGCTGCTCCTCTCCATCCAGTTCATCCCCTCCCCCAAGGACAGCCTCTACTGGTGGAACGGGGCGGTGTACTATACCTTTACCTACGGCATCATGCTGCTGCTGGTTGAGCGGTTTGCCGCCCTCAGGCTGGCAAAGACCCGGCGGCAGACCCTGTGGGCGGTGCTCCCCGGCATCCTGGCGGGCATCCTGGTGGGGGGGAGCAACTACGTCTCCGCCCTGCTGGCCACCCTCATCGGCGGGCTGTTCCTGCTGTGGTTCCTGTGGAAGGAGCGGGGGAAGTTTTTCCCCGGCCTGGTACTCTTCCTCGCCCTGGTGATCCCCTTTGCCGTCAGCTTCCTGGCCCCCGGCAACCAGGTGCGGCAGGATTCCGCCGCCGAGCCCCTGGGCGCGGTGGGGGCGGTGGTCATGTCCATTCTCCAGGCGGGAAAGGACTGCCTGACCTGGCCCAACTGGGTGGATATTTTCGCCCTGCTGCTGCTCATCCCCGCGGTGTGGGGCCTCACCGGCAAGGTGAAGTTCTCTTTCCCCCTGCCTCTGATTTTTTCCGTGTTCACCTTCCTGCTCTTCGCCGCCCAGAACGCCCCCCACTACTACGCCCTGTCCCAGGCGGGCCCCGAGCGGCTGCGGAGCATCGTGTACTATTCCTTTTACTGGCTCATCGTACTCAACCTGTGGTACTGGCTGGGCTGGCTCCGCCGGGCGGTGCTGCCCCGGATCAGGGAGCCGGAACAGCTGCTGCGCCGGTGCCGGCGGCTGATCCCGGTGGTGCTGGTGCTGCTGGTGGTGGTGGGCCTGGGCCGGTGCTGGGGTTCCCTCACCTGCGTCCGGGCCTGTCGATCCCTGGCCGACGGCTCCGCCGCCGCCTTCTACCAGGAGCAGACCGCCCGCATGGACGATCTGCTGGACCCCGAGGTCACCGACCCGGTGTTTGACCCCATCCGGTCCCGTCCGCCCCTGCTGTACAATTCCGACATCACCGCCGACCCGGCGGACTGGCGGAACAATCTGATGCGTATGTTTTACCATAAGGACAGCGTCTCCCTGTCCCAGTGACCCCCGAGGAGGGAAAGATCCATGGAAGGAAAACAGTTTCACATCCGCACTCTGGTGGTGGCCGGCATCCTGGCCCTGCTGCTGCTGGTCTTTGCCGGCGCGCTTTACCAGCTGCAGGTCCTCCACTGGGAGGACTACCGGGCCGCCTCCACGGTGAAGATCGCCAACACGGAGACGGTGGAGGCCGCCCGCGGAGAGATCGTGGACCGGTACGGCCGCAGCCTGGTGGGCAACCGGGCCACCTATGAGATCACCCTGAACACCTCCGTCATGGGGGAGGAGGCGGAGCGCAACGCCATCCTGCTGGAGCTGATCCACATCTGTCAGGACACCGGCATCACCTGGACGGACACCCTGCCCATCTCGGAGGACGCCCCCTTCACCTACACCAGCGACAGCCCGCTGGTGTATACCGACAGTGAGGGCAAGGTGCAGTTCAATTATCTGGGGGCCCTGCTGGACGCCCTGCCCCTGGGCAAGGACATCCTGCCCGGCCGCTGGAGCCAGAAGGATCTGGACAGCGCCTCCTCCGTGGCGGACCTGGGGACGGGCCTGACGGCGGAAGAGGTCATCGACGGCCTGCGGCAGTACTTCCTCATTGACGAGTCCCTGTCCGACACCGACGCCCGTGCCCTCATCGGGGTGCTCTACGAGGTGAACCTGCGCAGCCGGGACATCCGCCAGACGGAGTATGTCTTTGCGCAAGACGTGAATATCGACGCTATTTCCGGCATTAAAGAACACAGCCTCACCGGCGTGACGGTGAGCGCCACCACCGTCCGGCAGTACAATACCACCAGCGCCGCCCATCTGCTGGGCCGGGTGAGCGTGATCCAGGCTGAAAACTGGGACAACTACAAGAACAAGGGCTACAACATGAACGACAAGGTGGGCATCGGCGGCGTGGAGGGGGCCTTTGAGGACTATCTGCGGGGCGAGTCGGGCACCCTGGTCCAGGAACTGTCCACCAGCGGCAAGGTGGTCAGCGAGTACTGGAAGACGGACAGCGAGACCGGCGAGGCCCTGGAGCCCAAGCCGGGAGACAACGTGATGCTCACCCTGGACCTGCGGCTGCAGGAGAAGGTGGAGGAGGTGCTGGCCTCCACCATCGAGAACCTGAAGTCGGAGGACACCCAGGGCGGCGCCGTGGTGGTGCAGAGCGTCAACGACGGCAGCGTGCTGGCCATGGCCTCCTACCCTACCTTTGACCTGTCCACCATCTATCAGGACACCGAGGCCTATAACGCCGCCCTCAACGACCCCCTGAAGCCATTCAACAACCGGGCTACCAACGGCACCTATCCCCCCGGCTCTACCTTCAAGCCACTGGTGGCCATTGCCGCCCTGCAGGAGGGACTGGTCACCCCGGGGGAGAAGATCCAGGACACCGGCACCTTCCAGCTGCCGGAGGAGGACCACTACCCCTACGGCGACTGGCATCCCCAGTGCTGGTACTACCGTCAGTACCGGGGCACCCACGGCTGGGAGAACCTGGCCGACGCCCTGCGGGACTCCTGCAACATCTACTTCTTTACCCTGGGCCACCGGCTGGGTATCGACCGGATCGACCAGTACGCCGCCCAGTTCGGCCTGGGCCAGACCACCGGCCTGGAGCTGGGGGAGGAGAAGGGCTGGGTGGCCGGTCCGGCAACCAGCGAGGCCCTGGGCATGGAGTGGTACGGCGGCAACCTGCTGAACGCCGCCATCGGCCAGGACAACAACATGGTCACCCCCCTGCAGCTGTCCAACTATATCGCCACCCTGGTGAACGGGGGCAATCACTACGCCACCCACCTGCTGAAGACCGTCAAGTCCAGCGATTACTCCTCCACCGTCTACGAGTATGAGCCCAAGCTGCTCAATACCCTGGACCTGGACCCGGCAAACGTGGAGGCGGTGAAGAAGGGCATGTGGGAGGTGGCCAACGACCCCAAGAGCAGCTCCTCCGCCTACTTCAAGGACCTGCCGGTGGAGGTGGGCGCCAAGACCGGCTCCGCCCAGGTGGCCTCCAATGTGGAGGCCAACGCCCTGTTCGTCTGCTTCGCCCCCTATGACGATCCCCAGATCGTCATCTCCATGGTGGTGGAGCGGGGCGCCTCGGGCAGCAACCTGGCCCAGGCCACCGCGGAGATCGTGGATTACTATTTCAGCGCCGAGAATACCATGGAATCGGTGGGGACCGAGAATACACTACTCCATTGAAGGGAGTCTTCCATTTGTTGGACGCACAGACCTTTGACAGCCGGGATATCCGGTATAAACAGCCCTACGGCGCGGTGCCAGCCGGCACCCGGGTGAATCTGGCCCTGCGGCCCCTGCGGACCTGCGGCTTTTCCGAGGGGCTGCTCATCGCCTATTTTGAGAGCCGCAATGAGGAGCGGCTGGAGATCCCCATGGAGTGGAAGGGCATGGACGGGGACCGGGACGTGTTCGGCGTGGTGCTGCCCACCGGGGACTATGTGGGCCTGGTGTGGTACTCCTTCCGGCTCATGGGCCTGGACGGCCGCCAGGAGGAGCTGGGTCCCTATCAGCTCACCGTGTACGACGGCACCGACCGGGTGCCCGGCTGGTTCGGGGAGGGCATGACCTACCAGATTTTCCCCGACCGCTTCCGCCGCTCCCGCATCCCGGACCCCACCGGCATGGTGGGGGGGCGCACCGTCCACCAGGACTGGAACGACGCCCCCGAGTACCGCCCCGATGCCAAGGGAGAGGTGCGCAACCGGGACTTCTTCGGCGGCGACCTGCGGGGGGTGCTGGAGAAGCTGCCCTACCTCCAGGACCTGGGGGTGGAGACCATCTACTTCTGCCCCGTGTTTGAGGCCCCGGAGAACCACCGCTACGGCACCGGGGACTATGAGAAGATCGACCCCATGCTGGGCACCGAGGAGGACTTCAAGGTCCTGTGTGAATCCGCCCACCGGCTGGGGATGAAGGTGATGCTGGACGGGGTGTTCAACCACCAGGGCTTCGTCAGCCGCTATTTCAACGGGGACGGCTCCTATCCGGAGCCGGGGGCCTGCCAGTCCCAGGACAGCCCCTACTACAAGTGGTACAACTTCTCCCACTGGCCGGACAAGTACGACTCCTGGTGGGGGATCTACTCCCTGCCCGCCGTCAACGAGTCCGAGCCCTCCTACCGGGAGTACATCTTCGGCGGGGAAAACAGCATTGTCCGCCGCTGGCTGAAGGCGGGCGCCGACGCCTGGCGGCTGGATGTGGCCGACGAACTGCCCGACGACTTCGTCCACGGCATCCACCAGGCCGCCCGGGAGACCGACCCCAACGCCACCATCATCGGCGAGGTGTGGGAGGACGGCTCCACGAAGATCGCCTACGGCGTCCGCCGCAAGCACATCCTGGGAGGCCACTGCGACGGGCTGATGAACTACCCCTTCCGCAACTCCCTGCTGGCCTATCTGATGGGGGGCAACGCGGAGGACTTCCGGGACGCCATGGAGACTATCCGGGAGAACTATCCCCCCTTCGCCTGGCGCACCGCCATGAATTTCCTGGGCACCCACGATACCCCCCGCATCCTCACCCTGCTGGGCTACGGCGGGGACGGCCAGGACCATGACAAGGACTGGCGGGCGGCCTACCGCATGACCGAGAGCCAGTACCTGCTGGGCCGCACCAAGCTGATGCTGGGGGCCCTGGTGCTCTTTGCCTTCCCCGGCTCTCCCACGGTGTACTACGGGGACGAGGTGGGCATGGAGGGGTTTGAGGACCCCTTCAACCGCCGCACCTACCCCTGGGGCAGCGAGGACCAGGCCCTGCTGGAGTGGTACACCTCCCTGGGCAAGGCCCGGCGGGAGCTGCCCGCCCTGCGCCGGGGCGACCTGCGCTGGGGCCAGACCCAGGGCCGGCTGCTCACCTTCTTCCGCCAGGGGGAGGGAGAGCCGGTGCTGGCCGCCGTCAACGCCGGCCGGAAGGCGGCGGCGGTGGAGGTGCCCTGGCCTGCCGTGGACTGGATGACCGGCAGGGAGATCGCCCCCGGCCGGCGGCTGCTGCCCCCCCTCAGCGGGTGGCTGCTGGTGCCCCGGCAGAGCTGAATATGAAAAAGGAGACGGCGTCAGCCGTCTCCTTTTTTGTGTGTCCGTCACTGCGCTTCGGGCAGCGGGATCTCAAATTCCTGCATGCCCATATAGCCGGGGGCGATCTCATATTTCTCAAAGACCACCACGGCGTTGCCCGCCTGGTTCAGGTAGAAGGTCTGATCCTCCGAGATGGATTCAAAGCCCCCCTCACCCGGCTCAAAATAGACGTTGTCCGGGTCCTGGGAGCGCTGGGCGATCCCCTCCCGCACCGCCTCATTGGCGATCTCCATATAGTCGGGGCCCAGCACGTCTTTCAGGGTCAGCTCCTTCCCAGCCTGCAGGTCGATGTTGTAGGCGTAGTACTCGGTATAGGCGCTGGCCAGGGTCTCGGTCTTGGTAATAATGAAGGAGAGGTACTGGTCGGTCTGGCACTTGATCTCATAGTCCACGCTGATCATAATGGGCATGAACTCGTCCGGGTCCCCGCCGGTGGCCACAAAGGCGGCCTTGGTCTCCCGGGCCCGGTCCTCCGCCTCCTGAAGCACCTGGTCGATGCGGCTCTGGATCTCGGTGTTGATCCGCTGCTCCAGATCGGTGGCCCCCTCCAGCTCCAGGGCGGGCAGGCGCACGTCGATGAGGTGCTCCCGGTCCTCCACGGTGTACTCCGTCACGGTGAACACCCGGGCCAGACTGCCCAGCACCGGCACGTTGGACACCGCCTGGGCAAAGGTGGGACTGGCGTTGACCAGCAGCACAAAGCAGGCGCAGCTTGCCAGAGCGGCGGTCAGGCTCCGGCGGACGGCCCGCCGGCGGTTCCGCCGCCGGTTGCCCGAGCGTATGGCGCTGGCCACCGCAAATTCCAGTTCCTCCGGAATGGGGGTCTGTTCATAGGCGGTCCGTGCCTCTTTCCATGGGTCATTCATAGGAATACTCCTCTCCCGTCAGCTCCCGCAGCCGGCGCAGGCTCTTGTACAGCCGGGATTTCACGGTGTTCAGGTTGGTTTCGGTCACCTGAGCGATCTCCTCCAGCTTCATGTCCTGGAAGAAGCGCAGGCGGATGATGGCCTGCTCCCGGGGCTCCAGCCGGTCGATGGCGGCCCGGAGGTCCAGCCGGGCGGCGTGGTCACCCTGGGGCGCAGGGGTGTCCGGCAGGCCGCTGTCCTCCAGAGACACCAGCCGCCGGTTGTGCCGGTAGTAGTTCATGCTCTCATTGAGCAAAATCCGGTAGAACCAGGTTTTCAGAAACTCCGGATTGCGGAGGGAGTCCGACTTGGACAGGGCCTTCACGATGCTCTCCTGCACCACATCCAGGGCGGCATCCCGATTTTTGACATAGCTGTACGCCAGGCGGTAAAAATCCTCCTGGTGGGCCACGATATACTCGGTGAGCCGCTGGTGGGTGGTCTGGTCCAAGATGGGAGCGCTCCTTCCTGGTTCTGATTCTTAGACGGATGGGAAAGGCAAAAAGTTGATGGGGAGAAGAAATCGGCGGGACCTTGCGGGTCCCGCCGGGGTATTTACTTGCTCAGACTGTCCAGAGTGGACTGGGCCTTGTCCGCATCGGCGGCCACCACCAGCACCACCGTGCTGCCGGACTGGGTGAGAATGGCCTTGTCCAGCTTGCTCACCTCGTCGGGCTGATAGCTCTCCAGCACCGCCTTCTGGTCAGCCACCCGGGCCTCCAGACCGTCCATGGCGGCCTTGGCGCTGTCGGCGTCCGCCATGGTGAGCACCGCGATCTCCTCGGCGCCGGCGGACAGGGAGGTATAGCAGGCGCAGTCGGTGATGCTGTCGGCCTCCACACCGTAGAGCATGGCGGCGGTGTCCTTGTCCACCTCCTCCAGGGTGTCGGTAAAGGCGCCGCTGTCCAGCAGGGCCTGGGCGGTGGCGGCGGGGTCATAGCCGGTGCTGCCGGTATCCTTGCTGCCGCAGGCAGTGAGGGCCAGACAGAGCACCAGAACGGCGGGGACCATGCGGGTGAGAACGTGTTTCATCATTATGTATTTGCTCCTTCCGCGGCGGCGATCCCGGCTTGGTACACCTCCGGATCCACGGTGTGCTCCATCAGGAAGGCCAGCCATTTTTGATACCAGGCTTTTGTGAAATGGACCCCGTCCACCGTGGCGTCGGCGGGCAGGATGCCGTTTTCATCGCTGAGGGCCCCGGCCACGTCCAGGAGTACCACATGTTCCTCCTGGGCCAGCTGGGGGTAGATGGCGTTGTAGGCCGCCACCCGGTCATTATTGACATAATAGGCCTGATCATTGGCCTTGCACTTCTCCGGATTCACCGGCACCAGATTCTCCAGATAGATGATGGCATCGGGCTGCAGCTCCCGGATTTTTTCCAGAAAAGCGCCAAAGGTCTTGTGGAAGGAATCGTCGTTGTAGTAGCCCAGCTCGTTGACGCCCAGGGAGACATAGATCTTCTTGTACTGGGGACCCTTGGCCAGGGCCTCCGACACGGTATATTTGCCGCCGTTCAGCTCAATGACCTTCTTGGTGTCCATCTCGAAGATGGTCAGGCCCTTGTAGCAGTAGAAGCTGGCCCCCTTGATGCCGCTGTACAGCCGCAGGCCGTCGGTGCGGGAATCGCCGATGAACAGCGCGTCGGAGAAGTAGTCCATCTCCACCGCCTCGCCGGCGGGAGCGGGCTGGGTAAAGTCAAAGGCCACGGGGGTGGGCTCCGGAGTAGGTGTGGGCGTAGGGGTAGGTGTGGGAGTAGGCGTGGGGGTGGGAGCAGGCGTGGCTGTCTCGGCCGCAGGAGGGGCGGACCGGTTGTCCGCCGCGGGAGATTCCTCCGGCGACTGACCCAGAGTGGGAATGATGATAAGGGCCAGGCACACCGCGATGGCGGCGACGATCAGGGGAAGAAGGGGCGGACGCCGCTTCCGCCGCTCCTGATATACCCGTTTGGGTCGGTATTGAGAAGAGGACAAGGGTAAGACACCTCGTTTTTCTATATTCTATGTATCATGGAGAGGCAGGACCCAGGATCAGGTCCTCCAGCTGAGGATAGGATGCCACTTCCCACCTGGGGGTCCAGGGGGTGGCGTTGGGCAGATGGCCGGGGTTGTACCAGGCGGTGGGCAGGCCGCAGTCCAGCCCGCCCCGGATGTCGGTGGCCACGTTGTCCCCCACCACCAGGACACGCGCCCTGGAAGGGCTTCCCAGCTGCCGGAGCACCGGCTCAAAAAAGGCGGGGGAGGGCTTGGAGGCACCTACCTCTTCAGAGATGAACAGATGGGGGATGACCCCGGCCAGGGGGGAGCGGGCAAACCGGCCCCGCTGGGCGCGGGCCACGCCGTTGGTGATGATGGCCAAAGTACAGTGGGGCGCCAGATGGCGGCACAGCTCCTCCGCGCCGGGCAGCAGGAAGGAGCCCTGAGCCAGCCGGTCCAGGTAGTCCCGGTTGAATTCCACCGGGTCGTCGGAGCCGCCCATGGCCCGGGTGAAGGCGGCGAACCGCTCCACCACCAGCCAGGACTGGGTGACCTCGCCCCGGTCCAGCCGGGCCCACAGCTCCCGGTTGATGGACAGGTACAGGTCCCGGGTATGGTTGTTGAAGGGGTAGCCTCTGGCCTCCAGCACGCCCCGAAGAGCCTCATGCTCCGCCCTGTCAAAGTCGAACAGCGTGTTGTCCGCGTCAAACAAAATAAAATCAAAGTTTGCCATGCGGTTTCTCCTCTTGGGCGCGGTGCTTCTCCTGAGAGACGGTAAACAGCCGCATCAGGGAGGATACCATCAGCACTCCGGTGGCCAGCGCGCCCGCCAGGCCCAGAGTGTGGAGCAGGGAGGAGAGGAACAGAGAGGTCTCTCCGCTCATGGCGTACTCCATGGTGTAGTAGATGCCGCCGCCAGGTACCAGGGGGAAGAGCGCCACCAGCAGATAGCTGGTCACCGGACATTTCCGCAGCCGGGCCATCAGCTCCGACCAGGCGGAGATGACCAGAGCGGCAAAAAAGGACTGGATGATATCGCTGTGGACCAGAGGGGCGGTGAGCAGGTAGCACAGCCAGCCCAGGGCCCCGCCGCCGGCGCAGATGAACATGCCCACGCCGTGGATGTTGAACAGCAGGGAGAACCCGATGCAGGCCAGGAAGGCCCAGATGCAGGGAAGGTAATAGGTCAGCTCGTCCATCTTAACCTCCCATAAACATCCGGGTCAGGCCCAGGGACAGGGCGGTGCCCAGGGCGATGGCCGCCCCGATGAGCAGGGCCTCCGCCCCCTTGCTGATGCCCGCCACCATGTCGCCGGCCATGATGTCCCGCATGGCGTTGGTGATGGCGATGCCGGGCACCAGGGCCATCAGGGCGCCGATGATGATAAGGTCTATTTTCTCCCCCACGCCCAGGCTGGTGAGGATCACTGCCGCCAGGGCGGAGGCGGCTCCGCCCGCCACGGTCTTGAAGAACAGGTTGGCCCCCAGCCGGGAGGTGATGGTGAGGCACAGCCCGATGACCACTCCGCACACTCCGCCGCACACGCCGTCCAGCGGAGAGCCGCCGTAAAACAGGGAGAACATGCCGCAGCCCAGGAAATAGGCCAGCAGCTGGATCCACAGCGGATACACCCGGTGATTCCGCTGGATCTGCTCCATCTGCTCCAGCGCCTCGTCAAAGGGAGGCGCCTGCCTGCACAGGGAGCGGCACAGGCCGTTATACTGCTCCAACAGGTAGATGTCGGTGCCGTGGGCGGGCATCCGCCGGATCTGGGTCAGAGGTTCCCCCTTGGGGGAGGTCAGGCTGATGATGATGCAGTTGGGGATGGCAAAGACTTCTCCCTGATCCACCCCATAGGCCTGGAGCAGCCGGCGGATGGATTCCTCCACCCGGTAGATCTCCGCGCCGCTCTCCATCAGCCGGTAGCCCATTTCGCTGACCAGGCAAAGCAGCTTGTTATAGTCAAGCTCCAAACAGAGCACACCCTTTCCGAACCCACAAAACGGCCTCCTTTCCGGGCAGCGGGCGGGGAGCTATCCCACAGACGGAAGGGCCGGTGAAAAAGTTGACGTAAAATCGGCGAAAATAAAAAATCGGAATAAAAAAGACCGCCGCGCAGGGCGGCAGTCTCATAACTGCGGTCAGAGCACCTGCGGAGCGGTCCCGCAGGCCCGCTCCGCGGTTATTATATCACACAACTTCTTCGAATACGATACCAAAATCCGGCCAAAAAACACCCCTGTCCTTTGTCACTTCCGGCGCCAGGCCAGCAGCAGGGCGGAGTTGACGATAACAGCCACCGAGCCGGCGTTGTGGACCAGGGCGCCCACCACCGGGTTCAGCACCCCGGTGATGGCCAGGGCGATAGCAGCAAAGTTCAGCGCCATGGAGAAGGTCAGGTTGACCTTGATGGTGGTCATCATCCGCCGGGCCAGGCCCAGCAGGTGGGGCAGCTGGCTGATGTCGTCGCTGACCAGGGCGATGTCGGCGGCATCCACGGCGATGTCGCTGCCCACGCCCCCCATGGCAATGCCCACCATGGCCTTTTTCAGGGCGGGTGCGTCGTTTACCCCGTCCCCCACCATGCACACCGGCACCCCCTCCGCCTGGCTGCGGGAAATCCAGTCCAGCTTGTCCTCCGGCAGACAGCCCGCCTGTACCTGGGTGATGCCCAGCTGGGCCGCGATGTGCCGGGCGGCGTTCTCATGGTCGCCGGTGAGGAGCACCGGCTCCACCCCCGCCTGCCGCACCCGGGCCACCGTTTCGGCGGCGTCAGCGCGCAGGGTGTCTGCCAGGGCCAGCAGGCCCGCCACCGCTCCGCCGGAGGCCAGATAGATGACAGTGCATCCCTCCTCCTGACAGGTCCGGGCGGCCTGCTCCGCCGCCGGGGTCAGGGGCACCCCCGCCTCTTCCAGCAGGGCGGCGTTGCCCGCCAGCAGATGCGCGCCGTTTACCCAGGCCTCCACGCCCCGGCCGGGGCGCATCCGGAAGTCCGTCGCCTCCGGAATCGCCAGCCCTCGTTCCTTACAGTAGCGCACCACCGCTTTGCCCAGAGGGTGCTCTGAGCGCTCCTCCGCTCCCGCGGCGGCGGCAAAGAGCTTATCCTCCGGCCACTGGGGGTGGCAAGAGATAATCCGGGTCACCCGAGGCACACCCTGGGTCAGGGTGCCCGTCTTGTCAAAGGCCGCCCGCCCCACCAGGGCCAGCCGCTCCAGGGCGTCCCCCTCCCGCACCAGAAAGCCGCGGCGGGTGGCATTGCCGATGGCCGCCATAATGGCGGTGGGGGTGGCCAGCACCAGGGCGCAGGGGCAGAACACCACCAGAATGGTCACCGCCCGGATAATCTCCCCGGTGAACAGCCAGGTGAGGGCGGCGGCCGACAGGGCGATGACCACGATCCAGGTGGCCCACCGGTCGGCCAGCCCCACGATCTTGGCCTTGCCCGCGTCGGCGGACTGGACCAGCCGGATCATCCGCTGGATGGAGCTGTCCTCCCCCACCTTTTCCGCCGTCATGTCAAAGGAGCCGAACTGGTTCACCGTGCCGCTAGACACCGGGTCCCCGGGGCCCTTGTCCACCGGCAGGGATTCCCCGGTCATCACCGCCTGGTCAATGGCGGTCTGTCCGGCCCGCACCACGCCGTCCACCGGCACTGTCTCCCCCGGAAGCACCCGCAGCAGGTCCCCCACCCGCACCTGCTGGGCGGGGATGATCTCCTCTCCCGCCGCCGTGATCCGCCGGGCGGTGCGGGGGGTGAGTTTGACCAGCTTCTCGATGCCCGCCCGGGCACGGGCCACCGTCAGCTCCTCCAGCAGAGCCCCCAGCTGCATGATAAAGGCCACCTCTCCGGCGGCAAAGTCCTCCCCGATGCACACCGAGGCCACCAGGGCAATGGACACCAGCAGGTCGGCCTTGATGTCAAAGGCGGTGACCAGGCCGATGAAGGCCTCCAGCAGGATGGGAATGCCGCACAGCACAATGGCCACCCAGGCCGGATCAAAGGGGAGGGGGAGCAGATCAAAGATGCTGGCCGCCAGGGCCAGACCGGACAGGACCAGGAAGAGGACGTCCCGCTTGATGCCGCCCCACGCCAGCAGAGATTCCAGACGCGCCATAACCATGCCTCCTTATACCAATGGGGGTATAGGTACATTATACCCTGGGGGGTATGCGCCGTCAAGAAAAAACGCCGTGTACCTCACGGGTACACGGCGCTGGGATCACAGCAGGAACTTTTCCTCAAACCTGCCCACCGGCTTTTTGAACTGCTTGGTGATGAGCCCCACGCAGATGGCGGCGGCCACGGTGCCCTCCCGGACGCCTTCCACCCGGCCCAGGAAAATCAGGCCGGTGACAATGGAGATGCACACCAGGGTCACGTCGAAGGCCACCTTCATGTTGCCAAATTTCAGGGGCGTCACCTGGCAGATGGCCAGCACGATCCCCTCTCCGGCGGTGGTGATCAGCTTGGCCATGACCTCGATGCTCACCCCCAGAGCCACCAGCACGATGCCGATGACGCAGAGCACCCACTGCTGGATGTAATTGGAGTAGGAGATGCCCCGGAGCACCCACTCCCCCACGTCGATCATCAGGCCGAACAGGACGGCGGCGGGGATCTGGAGCAGCTGGAACCACTGGTAGCGTTTGCGCAGAATCAGGATCTGAATGAGCACGAAGATGCAGTTCATGATAATGGTGGTGGTACCCACGCTCAGCCCGGAGATACAGCTGGTCACATAGGGCACGCTGGAGATGGGCGAGGTGCCCAGGGCGGCGGTAATGGAGAAGGCCACTCCGAAGGCCATAATGGCCAGACCCACCGCCAGGCAGACACACCGGGCGGGAATGTGTTTCAGGTTGGAAATAGTAGTGCCGGACAACAGAAAGAACCTCCTTCCCCGAACAGGGGCATAAAATTTGGGGGCGGAGGGGAGCCTGGCGGCCGGGCCACCGTCTCCAGTTGCGGGCGAAAGCCTGCTTATTCGATTTTCAAGGTCTCCATCTCCTCTTTGGTGACCCCGTTCCGCTTTCCGTAGTTGGTCCAGTAGGTTGTGGACGCCTTCAGGAACAGGGACTTGGGGAGAGGCATGGTGGTGTGGAAGGAGGCGTACCGGCCCCGTTCCACAGACCTGGCGAATTTTTTGATGCTCCCCGCCGCCAGAAAGCGGAAGGGGGAGTCCAGAATGGCCTCGCCGCTGCCGATCTTCAGCACGGAGCCCAGGCGATAGCCGTTCTGTTTACAGAACAAAGCCATCATGCTCACCGCCGCGTCGTTCTGGGTGTACTCCAGGAAACCGCAGTTGATAAGGACGGATACGGTGGGCTTGTGCCGGGGCGGGTGAGCCTCCAGCGCCTTGAGAAAGTTCAGCAGGGTGACGGGCAGGCCGTCGGCGTACAGGGGGAACACAAAGACCAGGTCGGAATAGCCTTCCATTTTGGCGCACAGGGCCTGGTGGTTGGCCTTCGTGATGTCGCAGTAGTCCGCCTTGCAGCAGTCCATAAACAGCTTGGCGTACCGCTTGGAGTTGGAGCGGGGGGGCCTGGGGCTCCCGTTCAGAATCAGGATGCTTCCCATTTTGCCACCTCGCTCTGTACCAGATTGTCCAGCGCCGCTTCGGCGGGGAACAGGATCTTGTAGCTCTTGAAGCTCATGTTGCGGGCGTTCCGGGCCACCAGCTGCCGGAACAGCTCCTGCTCCTCCGGGGAAGTTGTCCCGTAGGCCAGGATCAGGGCGTCCTTGGGGACCACGGCCCGCTGGACGTGGTGGGTCTCCCCGTCCACCAGACGGATAAAGGCCTGCTGGACGGGAATGGCCCGCTCCAGCATGGTTTTCATCACCGTGTCGTAGCCGCCGTACTTGATCCGGCTGACGTAGACCACGGCGTCGCTCCGGGCGATCAGAGGATACACCGTGACCGCGTCGTCCCGGATGACGCACCGGCCCGGCGTCTTGGTCCAGCAGCCGAAGCAGCCCACGCAGTTGTGGATGTTCAGGGCTGAGAGATCAATCACTTTGATCTGCTGTGGGTCGTTGACAGTGAGGTTAAGCGGCTTGTCGCTTAAGATCAGTTTCATAGGGTCTGTTTTGCTCCTTGTAGTTTAATGGATCGTCAGGCCTTATGCCGCTCCGGCGGCAACCGTTAGATGATATGGCGCAGCATAAAAGCCGTCCTTTTGTAGTATATCAGAATATGCTTAAATGTGCTAAGAAATTTTTGATAAACGAAGCAATCATGATCCTTTCATAGCCTGCTATTTTCTTCTTGCCACTTTATTAACCTTCTTTTTCAGAATCAGCAATCCGAATACGAGCACCACGGGAAATGCCGTTGCAGCAAACAGGCCTGTTTTCAGGTTACCGCCTGCCAGTTGGGAAAGACTGCCCACCATAGCAGGACTTACTGTAGCGCCCAGATCTCCGGCCAGGGCCAGGAATGCAAACATGGCGGTACCGCCCCTTGGGCATTCCTGAGAAGAGATACTGATGGAACCCGGCCACATAATGCCCACAGCCAGACCGCAAAGGGCGCAGCCTGCAAGTCCTAGAATGGGGGATGCAGACAGGGAAGCCAGCAGATAACAACCGGCGCACAGTACGCCGCAGATCAGCATGACCCTGGTCAGATCCAGCTTCTCACTGAATTTACCGTACAGCATACGGGATATCCCCATAAACATGGCAAACAGGCCCGGGCCTGCCAGGTCGCCCGCCGTTTTGGAAACGCCCAGCGCGGACTCGGTAAAAGCAGACGCCCATTGAGCCATCGTTGCTTCCGATGCACCGGAGCAGATCATAAGGATAATAATGAGCCAAAAAAGCGGCAACCTGAGCAGCTGACCGATGCCCATGCTCTTGCCCTCTTCCACCAGGCGCTCAATGGGGCAGGTTATAAAGTTTAATGTATTACAGAGCGGCACCAACGCCCAGATGATCGTGAGGATCTTCCAGTTCTCCACGCCAAAGACGGCGAAAAAGAGGGTGGAGCCTGAAACGACCCCCACCGCGCCCCAGCAGTAGAAGGAGTGCAGAAGGCTCATCACGCCGTCCTTATGCTCAAAGGGACAGGCTTCCACGATAGGGCTCACCAAAACCTCGATCAGGCCGCTGCCTATAGCATAAAGTACGACTGAGATCAGAATCCCCGCAAAGGGGATGGGCAGCAGCTCCGGCAGGAATGCCATGGATGCAAGACCTGCTGCTGACAATACCTGGGATGCCACCACACAGGTGCGGTATCCGATTTTGTCGGCAAATCTGGTAGCCGCAAAGTCAATAAGCAATTGGGCGAGATAAAAAACCATGGGAATCATTGCGATTTGTTCCAGGGTTATCCCGTAAGCGCTCTTGAATGTCAAAAATAAGAGCGGGGCAAAGTTTGCGGCAATGGCCTGTGTTACAAAGCCGAGGTAGCAGGCTATCAGTGTTTTCTTGTAGTTTTTTTGCTTTGTCATGATGATCTCCTTCAAACCCAAACGAATCATTCGGGTTTGCATTATATCATCGTGCTATGGCAAAGCAAAGCCACAAAACCGTCAGAAGAAAGCACTATTTACCCGAACTGCAGTCCTGACTGGGTGCATGTCCATAGGCGTTCTTAAATTTGCGGCTGAAATAGTTGACGGAATGAAATCCGCAGGCAGAGCTGATCTCCTGAAGGGTAAGCGTTTTTTCGCTCAGCAATCTGCGGGCAGTCTGAAGCCGGTATTGGATCAGCGCCTCAACAGGGGAACACCCCATATAGGCATGGAAGCAGCGCCCCGCTTCGCTGCGGCTGATATGAGCCGCCTGCGCAATCTCTTCCAGGGTAACGGTTTCCGTATAATGCGCATAGATGTAAGTGAGCATTTTTTGGAGCCGTATCTGACTTTTCATCTGTATCCGTGTGGCTTCAGATTTTGGGAAACGATCAAGATTACAAAATAGATACTCAAATATGCGGCTTATACTGCGCTGTACCGCCAGTTCATAACATTGCGTTTGTTCACTCAGACAGCGGCAGGTATCCTGGATCAGCCCGTTCACTTCACTGTGAGCAGGATTTTCCCGCCGGAATACGAGAAAGGGCAATGAATCACACTGGGCAAGGGGCTGAATATATTTTTGATAAATTGCACTGTGTTCGGGAGCGATGGCGGCACCGGAAAAGAGAATAATGGGGATGGGATCGGGACTGTCGCCGGACAGCTGCCTCACTCTGTGCAGCACATTTCCGTTGACAAATATGCTGTCGCCCGGCTCCAGAGTGATATGCTGCTGCCCGACCTGGTACTCCAAAACATGTCTTGCAGCAGTCGCCAGTTCAAAGTCTGGATGCCAATGGACAGGCCCTGCCCAATTTGGCAAGTCAGCCAACTCATCGTGATAATAGCTGACAGGAAATGCTGCTGCGTTGTGCGGGATTTGTTCCCGCAGTTGGTAATCGAGTATGATAGGCATAAAGTTCTCGCTCCTGTATCATGCGCAATAAGGAGCGGCAGGGAGAATTTCTCTCCCTGCCGCGTTTTATTCGGCTGTCTGCCGGGACAGCAAAACCACCGTCTCCACATGGGCGGTGCGGGGGAACAGATCCACCGCCGCCGCCCGGGTCAGGTCATAGCCGTGCTGCGCAAAGCGTTTTACATCCCGGCCCAGGGTGCCCGGGTCGCAGGAGACGTAGACCACCCGGCGTGGCGCCATGGCGGCCACCGTGTCCACCACGTCCTCCGCCAGCCCCTTCCGGGGCGGGTCCACGCACACCACGGCGGGATTGATTCCCTCCGCGGCCAGCCGTCGGGCTGCCTCCCCCGCGTCGCCGCACAGGAACCGGGCGTTGGTCACCCCGTTCCGGCGGGCGTTTTCCACCGCATCGTCCACCGCCTGGGGAACCACTTCGGCCCCCCATACCATCCCGGCCTGCCGGGCCAGCACCAGGGAGATGGTGCCGATGCCGCAGTACAGGTCCAGGGCGGTGTCCTCCTTGGCCAGTTGGGCGAACTCCAGGGCCTTGTTGTACAGCACCTCCGCCTGGTCGGGATTGACCTGGTAGAAGGAGGGCACGGACAGCTGGAAGGTGTAGCCGCACAGCTGGTCGGACAGGAAGTCCTGTCCCCACAGGGTGCGGTAGCTCTCCCCTAAAATCACGTTGCTGTGGCTCCGGTTGATCCCCAGCACCACGCCGGTGAGACGGGGCTCTGCCGCCCGGAGGGCGGACACCAGCTCATGCTCCCGGGGGATTCCCCTGCCGTTGACCAGCAGGCAGCACAGGCTCTCCCCCCGGCGGTTGGTGCGCACATACAGGTGGCGCACCAGGCCCAGGCGGCTCTTTTCGTCGTAGGCGGGGATGCTCCAGGCGGTCATCCACTCCTTCACCGCCTGCCGCAGCCGGCCGGCAGCCCCGCTCTGGAGCAGGCAGTCGGGCACGTCCACCACCCGGTGGGTGCGCAGCTGGTAAAAGCCGATGCGGGGTCCTTTGGACACGGGGAACTGGGCCTTGTTCCGGTAGCGGTCCACCTTCGGGGAGCCCAGCACCGGAGGCAGCTCCAGGTTTTCCACCCCGCCCAGCCGGGTTAGGGCGTCATATACCCGGGTGTGCTTGGCCTCCAGCTCCTGGCCATAGTCCATGTGCCGGAACTGGCAGCCGCCGCACCGGGCGTAATGGGGACAGTCGGGAACGATGCGGGACGGGGCGGGGGTGATGACCTTTGCCACCTTGCCCCACAGGGCGCTGCGGCCCACATGGGTCAGGCGCACGTCGCACACCTCGCCCCAGATGCCTCCCTGGACAAAGACCACCATGCCCTCCAGCCGGGCCACGCCGGAGCCGTCGCTGGAATAGCCCTCGATGGTCAGACGGTGGATCTGCTGTTCGGCGGGTTTATCCACGCAGGCTCACATCCTTCATGCTGTCGTAGGGCAGAGTGACCTCCACCGGGCTGTGGAGGGCGGGCAGGTCGTTGCCCTGGATCCAGAAGGTGTACCCGTCTTCCGTCAGACAGAAGTTCTCCGGCTGATAGACGGCGATGATCTGGGCCTCGGTAAACTGCCCGGCCACGATCTCGTCCTGCTTCAGGAAGGCGGCCACCACCCGCTCCTGCACCTTGTCGGAGTCGGAGAACAGGTCGGCAAAGCCCAGCTTGATGCCGGTCCGGGCGTCAAACTGCTCGGCCACCGCGAAGGTACTGGGGTAGGGCATGCCGCCGGTGACGTTCCAGGTCCGGCGGATGCTGTACACCATGCTGTCGGTATAGGTGACCTCGTAGCTCATCTCCTCCGTGGTGGGGGTAAAGGAATAACCGGCGGTCTTGGATACCTCGTAGTCGGAGACGGCGGCCTCGTAGTTGTCCTCCGCGCTGGTCAGAAGGTCGGAGCCCTCCTGCTTGTACCAGTCGTTGATGGCGGCGCCGGCGGGGCAGGTGTCGGTATTCTGCACCATGGGCAGCACGTAGTTCACCGACAGCACCGTGGTGCCGTCCCCGGCGGTAAAGGTGCGGGCGAAGGCCTGATCCCCCCACACCGGCGGCTGGGAGGGAGTGGGGGTGGCGGTCACCACCGGCTCAGCGGAGGGAGTGGCGGACGGGTCGGGCTCCGCCGAGGGGGAGCCGGAAGGTGTCGGGTCGTCTTTGGCGCAGGCGCTCAGACTGAAGATCAGCGCTGCGGCCAGCAGCCCGGACAGCATACGTTTTTTCATAGAAAACTCCTTTTCATGGGGCGGGATGGAAGGCCGGAGCATACCCGGCCCGTGCTTTCATTTTAACATCGGATAGCCAAACCGTAAATGGAAAAACGGAAATTGTAAGGATTTGTGATGATTTGTTCCCCAAAACAGGGAGATCCTCCCTGTCAACCGGCGGTTGACGAAATGGAAGGGGGCAAATCTTGCCGCCCGGAGGGAAATGAGTTAGGATAGAGGCAGAAAAGGAGGCGGTGCGTATGACATTGGGCCAGCGGATCCAGACCCACAGAACCAGACTGGGGCTGTCTCAGGAGGGGCTGGGGGTCAAGCTGGGGGTATCCCGCCAGGCGGTGAGCAAGTGGGAGGCCGACGGGGCAGTGCCCGATACCGACAAGCTGATCGCCCTGTCCAAACTGTTCGGCATCACCTTGAATGAACTGCTCCAGGTAGAGGGGCCGGTTCAGCCGGAGGCCCCCGTACCTGCCCGCCGTTCCCGGCGGCGCGTGATCCTCCCGGCGGCACTGGCGGCGGCGCTGGTGCTGCTGGCGGGGCTGAACCTCTGGCTCACCTTCCGGGTGGGGGCGCTGGAGGAGCAGGTGGCCGCCCTCCAAAGCCAGGCGCAGGAGCTGGACCCCGCGGAGCTGGTGGCCGACTGGGGAGCTGAGGTCCTCTCCTTCTCCTCGGCGGGGCGGACGGTGGAGTTTCAGGTGACCACCGCCCGGTATGACCCGGCGGAGGAGATGGAGGTATTCTTCCTGATCGTCAACGAAAGGCAGGAGTCCCGGCGGGCGGAGGCCGTCATGGTCCCGGAGGCCCCCGGGGTGTACACCGCCCGGGTGGAGGACGCCGACCTTACTCTGCTCTCTCAATTCACCCTGTCGGCAGGCTTTGTCCGGGATGGGGTGGAGTATGTGTGCCCCCTGGCGGAGTTTTCAAAGCTAACCGATAGATACAGCAGCTACACCTCCCTCTGGCCATAAAAAAGCAGACGCCCCGCGGGGCGTCTGCTTTTTTATGGTTCAGGAGCCGGCCACACGGCCCAGCCGGATGGCGGGATTCTTTTCCTTGGCCAGGGCCAGCACGGCGTCGGCGTCCCGGGCAGAGAAGACGAACAGGCGGGTGGCCACGTCCTTCCCGATGTGGAGGGCTACGTCGGGCATGGCCCGCTTCCGGTCCACATGGATGGCCGTGACCTCGTCCCACCGCCACAGGTTGTGGGAGACCACGCCGAACAGGGTGTACTGGATGTCCACACCCTCGTCGGAGACCAGGTGCTCCTTGCTGAAGAAGCAGGCCAGGATCACCAGCAGGCCGATGGGCACATAGAACCACTGCCGGCGGGTGATCTCGTAGACCACGATGGCCGCCGCCAGGATGGCGGCCACCGGCTTCACCCAGCGGGCCCGGGCCTTCTGGATTCCTTTGATGGGCATGGCAGACACTTCCTTGTCACGTTAAACTTACTTCTTCTGTGCGCGGATCCGCTCCAGGGCGGCCATGGCCTTCTCGTGGGCCTCGGGAGGCGCGCCGGCGGGGCCGTTGCCCTTCTTCAGGTGGCGGAAGATGGTGGTGCGGGAGCCGTCGGCGTACAGCAGGTTGGCGCCGTAGCTGACGGTGATCAGGGCCAGAATGGGGTTGATGATATTCATGAAGCAGAAGGGCAGGTACTGCAGGGTGGGCACACCCAGAGTGGCGGTGTGGTAGGCGCCGCAGGAGGACCAGGGCACCAGGGGGGACCACAGGGTACCGCTGTCCTCCAGGGTGCGGGAGAGCATGTTGCGGCCCAGGCCCATCTCGTCGTATTTATCCTTATACATGGAGGCGGGGATGATAAGGCCAAGATACTGGTCGCACATGGTGGTGATGCAGAACACCGAGGTGACCATGGTCACCAGCACCAGCTGGAAGGGGGTCTTGACCTTCTTGATCAGGCCGCCCAGTACGGACTCTACGGCGCCGATCTTCTGCAGGATACCGCCGAAGGCCACCGCCACAATGACCAGGTTGTTTGTCCACAGCATACTGTCCATGCCGCCCTTGTTCAGCAGGGTGTCGCACAGCTCGTTGCCGGTCTCGGCGGAGTAGCCGTAGTGAAGCATGGTGAGGCAGTCGGGCAGGGTGGCCCCCTGGAAGATCACGGCAAATACGCAGCCCACCAGGGAGATGAGCAGCACCGCGGGCAGGGCGGGCATCTTGGCTACCGACACCACCACGATGAGCAGGATGGGGATGAGCAGCACGGGGCTCATAAAGTTGTAGTGATTCACAATGGCGTTGGACAGATCGGTGGCAATCTGGGGATCGTAACCCGCATTGCCCCGCAGGCCGATGATGGTATAGAGGATAATGGCGATCACCAGGCTGGGGAAGGTGGTGGTCACCATGGCCTTCACGTGGTCAAACAGTCCGGTCTGGGCGGCGCCGGCCGCCAGGTTGGTAGAGTCGGACAGGGGCGAGAACTTATCGCCGCAGCAGGCGCCGGAGAGCACCATGCCGGCGGTGAGGGCGGGGTTGATGCCCATGGTCTCACCGATGGCCATGAAGGCAATACCAAGCGTGGCGGACACCGTCCAGGCGGAGCCCAGGGAGATGGCCACCACAGCACACAGGATGCAGGCGATAGGCAGGAAGAGCTGAGGCGACAGCGTTTTCAGGCCGTAGTACACCACCGCGGGGATGGTGCCGGACCACTCGAAGGAGCCGATCAGACATCCCACACACAGGATGATGATGATGGCTTCCAGGGACTGACTTACCGCGTCCAGAGCGCCCTTGAGCATTTCAGCGTAGGAATGGCCGCAAAGCTTGCCCACGAGCATGGCCACCGCGCAGGCCAGCAGCACCGGGATGTGGGGATCCTGCCCCCAGCCCAGGGCATAGTTGGAGATCATGATGGCCAGCAGGAACACGATGGGGATCAGCGCTTCCACTTTGTTGGGCAGTCTGGCTGCCTTCGTCTTTTGCTCAGTCATTGTGCAACACAACCTCTCTATTTATTGTTGGGGAATGCGAAAGCATGTCACCTCCTCTGCCGCAAAAATAGTTCGTGCACGATCATCCTGAAATGTTTTGTGCACGCTAACTATATTCTAGCGTATAAAACCCAAAAGGGCAAGAGGAATATGTACATTTTACTTAAAAAATAAAAATAAAAGAGAAGTACACTTGTTTACAATTCATAAAAATGCAATCAAACTTGCAATTTATACAGCCGGCAGGGCCGGCCGCCGGTGTCGTAGTTCACCGTGCTGGAGGCCTGCCCCCGCTCCACCAGGTAGTTGACGTAGCGGCGCACCGTCACCACCGACAGGCCGGTCTGACGGGAGATGGCCTCGCTGGGCAGGCCCTGGGGCGGGGCGGAGCGAAGACAGTCCAGAATGAGGCCCAGGGTATTCTCCTGAAGCCCCTTGGGGGTGCTGTGGTCGCTGGCGTCCGGCGGAGCGAACAGCTGGTCCAGGGCTCCCTGGGAGACCTCGCTGCCGGTGACGGCGTCCCGGTGGCGGCAGAAGGTATCCAGCGCCTGCTGAAAGCGCTCAAAGGTAAAGGGCTTCACCAGGTAGTCCACCACCCCCATTTTCAGCAGCTCATCCACCGTGGGGGCGTCATTGGCGGCGGTGACCATGATGGCGTCCACCGGGATGGCCTGGGCCCGGAGGGCGTGGAGCAGCTCCACGCCGGTGAACAGGGGCATGTATACGTCCAGCACCACCAGGTCGGCGGGGTTCTGGGCCAGCCACTCCAGAGCGGCTCGGCCGTCCTGGAAGGTCTGGACCACCCGGAAGCGGGGGTCCTTCTCGGTAAAGGTGCGGTCCAGCAGGGAGACCATAGGGTCGTCCTCCACAATCACAACACGGTACAAAGCCATCACTCCTTGTCCTCCGGGTCATCCTCCCGGCAAAAGCTGAGGAAAAACGACGTGCCCACGCCGCTCTCCGACTCCACCCGGATCTCTCCGTGGTAGGCCTCCACCACCTCCTGGACCAGGGCCAGGCCGGTGCCCCGGCCCCGCCCCTTGGTGGAGACGTCCCGCTGGAACATGGTCCGGCGGAGGGCGGCGGAGATACCGGGGCCGGTGTCCTCCACGCAGAGCAGTAGGCCGTCCTCGTTGTCCCGGATACTGACCGAGATCTCCTTGGTGGCGCTGCGGGACTGGTTGAGCACCTCTATGGCGTTTTCGATCAGGTTGCCCAGCACAGTGACGTAGGCGTCGGGGGGCATCCAGGGGCTCTCCTCGCTGAGAAAGCTCTCTCGGTCCAGCCGCAGGCGGATGCCCAGCTCGTTGGCCCGGCTGGTCTTGCCCACCAGCAGGGCGGCCACCGAGGGCTGGTGGATCTGGTTCATGATCCGGCTCACCGCCACCCGCTGGGTCTGGGTGGTGTCCATGATGTACTGCTGGGCCTTTTCCGGCTCCCCGATCTGGAGCAGGCCCAGGATCACGTGGAGCTTGTTCATGAATTCGTGGGTGTAGGCCCGCATGGCGTCCACCAGGTGCTGTACGCCGGTCAGGTCGTCCGCCATCCGGGTCAGCTCGGTGCGGTTGCGGAAGATGCCCACAGCGCCTGCCAGCTTGCCGTTTTCATACAGGGGCAGGCGGTTGGCCAGGGCCCGGATGTCCTGGAGGGACTTCATGGGCACGTTGTACTCCGGTTGGCCGGTTTCCAGGATCCGGTCCAGGGTGGAGCGGGGGTAGACCTCATGGAGGGGGCGGCCCAGCACGGCCTGCCGGTCCATGGACAGCATCTCCGCCGCCGAGTTGTTCAGAAAGATCACGTTCTTTTCACTGTCGATGGCCAGGATGCCCTCCTCCAGGGCGTCCAGGATGTCCTCCCGCTGGTGGAACTGGCGGGCAAAGACATCGGGCTCGTACCCCATCAGGGACTGCTTGATGCGCTGGCTCAGCCGCAGGGCCAGCAGGGAGCCCAGGGCCGCCGCCACCAGGCCCACCACCACCAGACGCACCACCATGCGCACCAACACCCGGGCCATGCTGCGGAAGTACACCCCCACGATGACGAAGCCGATCACCCTGCCCTCCCCGTCCCGCACCGGGGCGTAGGCCGAGTGGTCGGAGCCCATGGGGCCGGTCTCATTGGAGGTGTAGGGGGCGTGGCCCGCCAGGGCACCCGCCTGGGCGGTGCCCGAGTAGGAGGTGCCGATCAGGTCCCGGTCGGGCACGTAGAGCAGGGTGGAGCTGGTGTCCCCCACCAGGATCAGATCGATGTCCGAGGTCTGCCTGGTGGTCTGGTCCAGGTAATCCGCCAGTTCCGCTTCCGAACGCTCACCCAGCAGGGCCTCCTGGATCAGGGGGGCCTGGGACAGGATGGAGGCGGAGTTGAGCAGGTTGTTGTCCAGGGCATCCTGCTCGCTGTTGAGGGTAAAATACAGCGTCCCGGCCAGAGAGAGGGCAATGGACACCAGGACGATGGTCAGACTGAGCCGCATCAGTTGGGCGCGGATGGAGCGTTTGGGCCGTGTGGGCATGGATACCCGCCTCCTTTTTATTCGTATTCAGTATAGGAAAAATCCCCGGCACTGTCAAACAAAAGGAGCCGGCGGATTTTCAATACTTTTTTTACTTTCGAAAGGGTTACCCAAAGGCGGGGGGCGGGAGTAAGATGGTCCACGCGAAAACGAGGTGATGTGTTTGGATGCATTCAAGGAAGCCCTGGTGGATGAGCTGGGGACCCACACCGTGTTCACCATTCCGCTGTTCGGCGGCATCCCGGTGTCGGAATCGGTGGTGGTGACGTGGATCGTCATGGCGGTGCTGCTGGCGGCCGCTCTGCTGCTGACCCGGAATCTGAGCGTGCGCAGCCCCGGCAAGGTGCAGATCGCCCTGGAGAGCGCCGTGCAGTTCCTCAACGGCTTCGTCAAGACCAACATCGGCAGGCACTGGAAGCCCTTTGCCCCCTGGCTGGGCACGGTGGCGCTGTACATAGGCCTTGCCAATATCATCGGCATCTTCGGCCTGACGCCCCCCACCAAGGACATCAGCGTGACCGCGGCCCTGGCCCTGATGAGTATGCTGCTCATCTACGGCGCCCAGTTCCGCTACAACGGACTGCTGGGCGGACTGAAGCGGTTCGCCGCACCCATGCCGCTGCTGCTCCCCATCAACCTGATGGAGGTGGTCATCCGGCCCCTGGCCCTGTGTATGCGTCTGTTCGGCAATGTGCTGGGCGCATTCATCATCATGGAGATGCTCAAGTTCATCGTTCCGGTGGTGCTGCCGGCGGTGTTCAGCATCTATTTCGACCTGTTTGACGGGCTCATTCAGACTGTCGTCTTTGTGTTCCTGACCACCCTGTTCACCGGTGAGGGCATCAAAGAGGAAGAGTAACCCAAAACACTTGATTTACAGGAGGAAATTATCATGTCTATGGCTATCATTGCTGCTGCTGTCGCAGTGTTCACCGGTATCGGCGCCGGAATCGGCATCGGCTTTGCCACCGGCAAGGCCAGCGAGGCCATTGCCCGTCAGCCCGAGGCCTCCGGCAAGATCAACAGCGCGCTGCTGCTGGGCTGCGCTCTGGCAGAAGGTACCGCCATCTTCGGCTTCATTACCGCTCTGCTGATCATCTTCGTGGGTTAAAGGGGGCGTCCCCGATGCTGGAGTTCCATCTTTCCACCATTGTGTTCACCATCATCAACCTGCTGGTGCTCTATTTCATTCTGAGAAAGTTCCTGTTCGGCCGGGTCAACGCCGTGCTGGAGCAGCGGGCCGCCCTGGTCCAGGGCGAGATCGCTTCCGCCGAGGACAACAACCGCCAGGCCCAGGAGCTGAAGACCCAGTATGAGGACAAGCTGACCGACGCCCGTCAGGAGGCGGCCAAGATCGTGGCCGACGCCCAGAACCGGGCCCAGCGGGTGTATGAGGGCAAGATGGCCGCGGCCGAGACCGACGCCAAGCGGCTGCGGGGCGAGGCAGAGGCCCAGATCGCGTCCGAGCGGGACGCCATGCTGCGGGGCGCCCGGAACGAGGTGGCCTCTCTGGCCCTGCTGGCCGCCGCCAAGGTGGCCCAGCGCTCCATGGATCAGGCCGGCGACAAGGCCCTGGTGGATTCGTTCCTGTCGGAAGTGGGTGAGCAGGCATGAGCGAGCTGGCCCGCCGTTACGCGGCGGCTCTCTATGCCGTCTCCCCCGACGAGGAGACCCTGAGGACCACCGCCCAGGCCATCATGGACGACGCTCCCCTGTGGGAGAGCCTGTGTTCCCCCGCCGTCCAGGCCTGGGAGAAGGACCGGGTGCTGACCCGGCTGCCTCTGCTGGACGGCCACGGCCTGCTGCTGAATTTTTACCGCCTGTTGGCGGAAAAGGGCCGCATGGCCCTGCTGCCCGACATTCTGGAGGCCTATCACGATCAGGCCCTGGCCCAGCGGCGGGCGGCCCGGTGCCGCCTGACCTGCGTCCGGACGCCGGATGCGGGCCAGCTGGAACAGCTGAAAAAGGCCCTGTGCCGGCTCCACCACAAAAAGGACGTGGTCTTTGAGATCCGCACCGACCCGTCCCTGCTGGGGGGCTTCACGCTGGAGATCGAGGGCGTGACCTATGACAAGAGCGTCCGCGGGGCGCTGGCCGGCCTGACCCGGCAACTGGAAGAGAGGCGAATGGCATGAAAAGCAACCCGGAAGAGATCGTCTCCATCCTGAAGGAGGAGATCCAGGGATATGATACCCGCGTGCGGCGGGATGAGACCGGCACCGTGCTGGAGGTAGGCGACGGCATCGCCACCGTCTACGGCCTGGACAAGGCGGTGTACGGCGAGCTGGTGGAGCTGGACACCGGCGTCAAGGGCATGGTGATGAACCTGGCCCGGGACAGCGTGGGTGTGGTGCTGCTGGGCAGCGACGCCGGCGTGAAAGAGGGCACCGTGGTCAAGCGCACCGGCCGTGCCGCCGACGTGCCTGTGGGCGACGGCCTCATCGGCCGTGTGGTGGACGTGCTGGGCCAGCCCATTGACGGACTGGGCCCCATCGAGACCACCGAGACCCGCCCTATCGAGCATGAGGCCAGCGGCGTGGTCAGCCGGGAGCCGGTAAACGTGCCCCTGCAGACCGGCATTCTGGCCATCGACGCCATGGTGCCTATCGGCCGGGGCCAGCGTGAGCTGATCATCGGCGACCGCCAGACCGGCAAGACCGCCATCGCCGTGGACACCATCCTGAACCAGAAGGGCCAGGACGTGATCTGCATTTACGTGGCCATCGGCCAGAAGGCCTCCACCGTGGCCCGCATCCAGGATACCCTGAAAAAACACGGCGCCATGGACTACTCCATCATCGTGTCCTCCACCGCCAGCGAGTCCGCCCCCCTGCAGTACATCGCCCCCTACTCCGGCGCCGCCATGGGCGAGTACTTTATGAGCAAGGGCAAGGATGTGCTCATCGTGTACGACGACCTGAGCAAGCACGCGGTGGCCTACCGGACCCTGTCCCTGCTCCTCAAGCGGTCCCCCGGCCGTGAGGCCTACCCCGGCGATGTGTTCTACCTCCACTCCCGGCTGCTTGAGCGGGCCTGCCGCCTGACCCGCGAATACGGCGGCGGCTCCATGACCGCCCTGCCCATCATCGAGACCCAGGCCGGCGACGTGTCGGCCTACATCCCCACCAACGTTATCTCCATCACCGACGGCCAGATCTACCTGGAGAGCGACCTGTTCTTCGCCGGCCAGCGGCCCGCCGTCAACGTGGGCCTCTCTGTGTCCCGTGTAGGCGGTTCCGCCCAGACCCGGGCCATCAAAAAGACCGCCGGCACCCTGCGGATCGACCTGGCCCGGTTCCGGGAGCTGGAGGTGTTCACCCAGTTCGCCTCCGATCTGGACCCGGCCACCCAGCAGACCCTGGACCACGGCCGGCGGCTGCTGGAGATCCTGAAGCAGCCTCTGTACCACCCCATGCCGGTGAGCCGTCAGGCCATCATCCTGTATGCCGCCACCAGCGGTCTGGTGGACGATGTGCCCCTGGACAAGGTGCGGGACTTCCTGCTGGACTTCGCCCAGGAGATGGAGAATGAGCACGCCGACGTGACCGATGAGATCCAGTCCACCGGCAATCTGAGCGGTCCCGCCATCGAGACCATCCGCTCGGTGCTGGAGGACGCCAAAAAGCGGGTGAGCGCCACATGGCAAGCATAAAAGAGATCCGCACCCACATCAAGAGCGTGGAGCAGACCCTGAAGAACACCAACGCCATGTATCTGATCTCCTCCTCCAACCTGCGGAAGGCCCGCAAGCAGCTCAATGATGTGGAGCCCTATTTCCAGAAGATCGAGACCACCATCTCCGATATCCTCCACCACTCCTCCAAGATCACCCACCCCTTCTTCGACAAGCGGCCGGAGATCCCGGCGGAAAAGCGAAAAGTGGGCTACATCGTGGTCACCGGCGACAAGGGACTGGCGGGAGCCTATAACCACAACATTCTGAAGCTGGCGGAGGAAAAGCTGGCCAGGACGGCCACTCCCAGCCTGTTCGTGGTGGGCCAGGTGGGCCGCTCTTACTTCCAGGAGCACGGCATCCCCATCGATGTGGAGTTTCTCTACACCGCCCAGAATCCCACCGTGGCCCGGGCCCGGGACATATCGGAGCTGATCATTGACCTCTATCTGAACCGGCAGCTGGACGAGGTGTACATTCTCTTCACCAAGATGGTGACTTCCTTCCAGATGGAGCCCACCGTCCACAAGCTGCTGCCCCTGGACCCGGACGTGTTCCCCGAATATGAGGAGAACCGGGACAAGTACAACCGGGACGTGACCTATGTCCCCTCCGTCAAGGCGGTCATGGACCGGCTGGTGCCCGGCTACTTGAAGGGCGACCTGTTCGGCGCCCTGGTGGAATCCTACTGCTCGGAGCAGAATGCCCGGATGACCGCCATGAAGTCCTCCAGCGACAACGCCCGCAGCATGCTCCAGAACCTGAATCTGTCCTATAACCGCGCCCGGCAGGCCGCCATCACCCAGGAGATCACCGAGGTGGTGGGCGGCGCCCAGGCCGCGCTGTAACGGTCCAGGGGGGACCTTGTCCCCCCTAGATACAAAACCGCCGCGCTGTCTAAGACAGCACAACGGTTTTGATACCCCCCTCACCCACGCCCGGCGTGGGTGGCTGCGGCCGCCGCGGCCGCAGGTTAAGGTGTGCTGCGCAGGCGCATGTCCTGCTCCGCACGGATTCCATTTTTTCGATGATGAACGCCCGAAAGGGGATAAGATCGTATATGAGTGAGAATAAAGGAACCATTGTACAGGTCATGGGACCTGTGGTAGACGTGTCCTTTGAGCACGGCGAGCTGCCGGAGATCAAGGAGGCCCTGGAGGTCCGGCTGAACGGCCAGCGCCAGGTCATGGAGGTGGCCCAGCATACCGGCGGCGACACGGTCCGCTGCATCATGCTCTCCCCCAGCGAGGGGCTGGGCCGGGGCATGGAGGTGACCGCCACCGGCGCCCCCATCTCCGTCCCCGTGGGCGACGGCGTGCTGGGCCGCATGTTCAACGTGCTGGGCGACGCCATTGATGAAAAGGGCCCGGTGGACACCAAGGAGACCTGGTCCATCCACCGCCAGCCCCCCACGTTTGAGAACCAGCGCCCCGTGGTGGACATCTTCGAGACCGGCATCAAGGTCATCGACCTGCTGGCCCCCTACGCCAAGGGCGGCAAGATCGGCCTGTTCGGCGGCGCCGGCGTGGGCAAGACCGTGCTGATCCAGGAACTGATCCACAACATTGCCACCGAGCACGGCGGCTACTCCATCTTCACCGGCGTGGGCGAGCGTACCCGTGAGGGCAACGACCTGTGGCGTGAGATGACCGAGTCCGGCGTCATTGAAAAGACCGCCCTGGTCTTCGGCCAGATGAACGAGCCCCCGGGAGCCCGTATGAGGGTGGCCCTTACCGGCCTGACCATGGCCGAGTACTTCCGGGATCAGGAGAAGCAGAACGTGCTGCTCTTTATCGACAACATCTTCCGCTACGTCCAGGCCGGCTCCGAGGTGTCTGCCCTGATGGGCCGCATGCCCTCCGCCGTGGGCTACCAGCCCACCCTGGCCAACGAGATGGGCGCTCTGCAGGAGCGCATCACCTCCACCAAGGACGGGTCCATCACCTCCGTCCAGGCGGTGTACGTCCCCGCCGACGACCTGACCGACCCCGCCCCCGACACCACCTTCGCCCACCTGGACGCCACCACCGTCCTCTCCCGTAAGATCGTGGAGCAGGGCATCTACCCCGCCGTGGACCCCCTGGAGTCCACCTCCCGCATCCTGGAGCCCGACGTGGTGGGCGAGCGCCATTACAAGATCGCCCGGGGCACCCAGGAGCTGCTCCAGCGGTACCGGGAGCTCCAGGACATCATCGCTATCCTGGGTATGGAGGAGCTGAGTGAGGAGGACCGCCGCACCGTGGAGCGGGCCCGCCGCATCCAGCAGTTCTTCTCCCAGCCCTTCTCGGTGGCCGAGCAGTTCACCGGCCTGGAGGGCCGCTACGTGAAGCTGGAGGACACCCTCCGCTCCTTCGAGACCATCCTGGGCGGCGAGCTGGACAAATATCCCGAGGCCGCCTTCAGCAACGTGGGCAACGTGGATGAGGTCATCGCCAAGGCCAAGAAGATGGGGGCGGTATAAATGGCGGAGCCCGGCATCTTTACCCTGGAGATCATCACCCCCGAGCGCCAGTTCTACATCGGCCCGGCCCAGGCCCTGATCCTGCCGGCGGTGGACGGCGAAATGGGGATCTACCCCGGCCATGAGCCGGTGGTCACCGCCATCGAGCCCGGCGAGCTGCGGTACAAGGCCAACGACAAGTGGGAGCCCGCCGCCGTGGGCGCCGGCTTTGCCGAGATCAAGCCGGACTACGTGATCCTGCTGGTGGGCTTTGCCGAGCACCCCGAGGAGATCGACCGCAAGCGGGCCGAGGCCGCCAAGGAGCGGGCCGAGGAGCGCCTGCGTCAGAAGCAGAGTGTCCACGAGTACTACCACTCCAAGGCCGCCCTGGCCAGAGCCATGGCCCGGCTGAAGACCCGGCGCTGAACGAAAAGAAAAGAGGTCCGGCAGATCGAAAGATCTGCCGGACCTCTTTGGTCTTGTTATTCTTCCGGAGGCTGATCGGCGGGAGGCTCCTCCTGGGGAGCGGGCGCCTGTCCATCCCCCAGAGGGATGGCCTGGGAAGTGGGCTCCGGCTGGTCTGCCGGGGCGGGCTGCTCCGGCTCCTTCTTGTCCGGGTCGGGGTAGTTGTCCGCCAGAGCGGGGTCCCGGCCCTCCAGAATGGCCACCATCTCGGCGCCGGTGATGGTCTCCTTCTCCAGCAGATAGGCCACCACCTTGTCCATGTCCTCCCGGTTCTCCTTGATGACCTGGACGGCCTGCTCATAGCACTGGGTCAGCAGCTCCTTCACCGCCTGGTCCACCGCCGCGGCGGTGTCCTGGGCGCAGTCCATGCCGTAGCCGCCCTCCAGGTACTGGTTGCGGCGGGAGGCCAGGGCCATCATGCCGAACTGGTCGCTCATGCCGTAGAGCACCACCATGCTGCGGGCCACGCTGGTGGCGTCCTGGATGTCCTGGGCCGCGCCGTTGGTCATGGTGTTGAGCACCACTTCCTCGGCGGCCCGGCCGCCCATGGATACGCAGATCTTGGCCAGCAGCTCGTCCTTGGTGCGCAGGTCGGTCTTGTCCTCCTCGGGCATCAGCAGGGTGTAGCCCAGAGAGCCCTGGGTGTGGGGGACGATGGTGATCTTCTGCACCGGCTCGGTGTTCTTCTGCTTGTAGGCCACCATGGCGTGGCCCACCTCGTGGTAGGCCACCAGTTTTTTCTCAAACTCGGTGAGGACGCTGCCCTTCTTCTCCGAGCCGGCGATGACCAGCTCGAAGGACACCAGCAGGTCCTCCTGGTTCACCGCCTTGCGGCCCATGCGGACGGCCCGCAGGGCGGCCTCGTTCACCAGGTTGGCCAGGTCCGCGCCCACGGTGCCGGCAGTGGCAATGGCGATCTTCTTCAGATCCACGTCCTCTGCCAGGCGGATGTTCCGGGTGTGGACCTGGAGGGTGGCCAGACGGCCGGCCAGGTTGGGCCGGTCCACGATGATCCGGCGGTCGAACCGGCCGGGCCGCAGCAGGGCCTGGTCCAGCACTTCGGGCCGGTTGGTGGCGGCCAGCAGGATAACGCCCTTGGTGGGGTCGAAGCCGTCCATCTCGGCCAGCAGCTGGTTCAGGGTCTGCTCCCGCTCGTCGTTGCCGCCCATGCGGTTGTCACGGGATTTGCCGATGGTATCGATCTCGTCGATGAACACGATACAGGGGGCCATCTTGTTGGCCTCCTTGAACAGGTCGCGGACCCGGGCGGCGCCCATGCCCACGAACATCTCCACAAAATCGGAGCCGGAGATGGAGAAAAAGGGCACATTGGCCTCGCCGGCCACAGCCTTTGCCAGCAGGGTCTTGCCGGTGCCCGGAGGGCCTACCAGCAGGGCGCCCTTGGGCAGCTTGGCGCCGATCTCGGTGTATTTCTGGGGGTTGTGGAGGAAATCGATGATCTCCACCAGGGATTCCTTGGCCTCATCCTGGCCGGCCACGTCCTTGAAGGTGACGCCGGTCTTTTTCTCTACGTATACCTTGGCGTTGGACTTGCCCAGGTTGCCGATGCCGCCCCCCATCTTGCCCGCCATGCCGCGGAACAGGAAGGAGAAGAGCACCACCATGATGACCACCGGCAGTACGTAGGAGATGAGCAGGGAGATGACGGGGGAGAGCTGTTCCACATACTCCGGGCCGTATTTTACATCATGCGCATCCAGCAGCGGGATGAGCTCGTCATCCCGCAGACCGGCCTGGCTGACAGGGGCGCAGAAGTAGGTGACGTCGCTCTTGGAAGCTCCGCTGCCCCAGCTCTCCAGCGGGGGCAGCCCCAGGGAATTGCCCGGCTGATTCTTTGAAGCGGTGCCGGAGGAAGAGGCGGTGCCGGATTCCACCACGTTTCCGTTCTCATCCAGAACGACGCCGTCCTTCAGGGTGATGGTGTACTTGGTGGACTCCATGACCACCGACTCCACCTTGTCCTCCTCCACCAGCTGGCGGAACTGGCTGTAGGTGATCTCCACCGAATTGGCGGAGCGGGCCATGGAGGTGGCATAATTCACCAGTACGGTGAGGACCAGGGCCCACAAAATGATGGAAATGATGGCGGTGGTATTGCGTCGGTTCCCGCCGCCGCCCTTTCCCCGGTTGTTGTTCTTGTTATCAGGGTTCAAATTAAGGTTCCTCCTCCAATCTGGAGTTGATTCTTATTGCAAAGTACTTATAGTTATAGCACAGCCCACCCGAAAAAACAAGAAAACAGGGTGTGAAACCTGTAAACTTTCTATGAAAACAGGGCTTTTTTCGGGGACGCGATTTTGCGGAAAAGAAGCAAATATGGCTTTTTCTGCGGAGCGGGTTGTGGTATACTGATGGATACGAATGAGAAAGGCGGGACACAAGCATGAAGGAGCGCAGACCCATTCCCCAGGCCGAGGCCGACGGCCTGATCGAGGGCCGCAACGCGGTGACGGAGGCCCTCCGGGCCGGTACCCCCATCGACAAGATCTTCCTGGCCCGGGGGGAGACTGACGCCACCCTGGGCCACATCGCCGCCGCCGCCCGGGACAAGGGCATCGTGGTGGTGGAGTGCGACCGGCGGAAGCTGGACTTTATGAGCCGCACCCACTCCCACCAGGGGGTCATCGCCCAGGCCGCCGTGCGGGAGTACGCCAGCGTGGACGACATTCTGAACGCCGCCCGGGAGAAGGGGGAGCCGCCCCTGATCGTGGTGTGCGACGAGCTCAGCGACCCCCACAACCTGGGGGCGGTGATCCGCACCGCCGAGTGCGCCGGGGCCCACGGGGTCATCATTCCCAAGCGCCGCTCCGCCGGCCTGACGGCGGTGGTGGCCAAGACCTCCGCCGGCGCGGTGAGCCACATCCCGGTGGCCCGGGTGCCCAACCTGCCCGCCCTGCTCAAGGAGCTGAAGGACGAGGGCGTATGGGTGTTCGGAACCGCCGCCGACGGGGACCGGCTGCTGTACGACGCCGATCTGAAGGGTCCCGCCGCCATTGTCATCGGCAGTGAGGGGGACGGCATGGGCCGCCTGGTGGCCGAGACCTGCGACTTCAAGGTGCGCATTCCCATGAAGGGCAAGCTCAACTCCCTCAACGCCAGCGCCGCCGCCGCCATCCTGCTCTATGAGGCGGTGCGCCAGCGCATGGGCTGACGCCCACATTTACCAGAGAAAAGGAGCTCTCTCCCATGGCCAAAGACCGGGACGATGAACTGAATAAGGGCGAGCCCGGCGGGGAGGAGTTCTCCCTGGAGGAGATTCTGGCGGAATTCGGGGGCGGGTCCGCCCGCAGGAAGCGGGACAAGGAGGACACCGTACCCTTCCCCATTGTACCCAAGAGCCGGACTGCTCAGCCAAACCGCTCCAAAGGGGGCGGCCGGGTGGTGAGTTTCCCCTCCGGCAAACGGGAGGAAAAGGCCAAGGAGCCGGCCAAGCCCAAAGCGGACCAGCCGCCGGTGGAGCGGCAGGCCGCGCCTCAGCGCCCGGCGGAGCCGGAGCCGCCGGAGGAACCGGAAGGCAGTCATAATAATAAGGTGGTGGACTTCCCCGGTGAGGAGGGCCCCGCTGCCGACAACCCCATTGCCGAAAAGCTCAACCGCCTGGTACGCAAGGCGGACGACTATGCCGCCCATATGTATGAGGAGGAGGGCAAGGAGCACGAGGAGGAGGTGCGCCGAGCCGAGGCCTATATCCCCGGCACCGACGAGGAGGAGGAGCCGGACGAGCCCCGGCGGGAGCGCCGCCCACGCCGGCAGCCGCCTCCCGCTCCCGACCTGCCCGCCGGGGATCTGGCCCGCCGGTACGGCAAGGGCCTGAAGTCCCTGGGGGTGCGGGGCACCCTGGTGCTGCTGCTCTTCATCCCCGCCCTGTATCTGAGCGTGGATCTGCTGCCCTATCCTGAGATGCTTACTCCTCAGCTGCGCCTGTGGGTGCTGGCTGCCGCCCAGGGCCTGGCCATGCTTCTGGGCCTGGATGTGCTCATCGGCGGCCTGGCCCGCCCCTTCCGCCTGGAGTTCGGTATGGATACCCTGCTGGTCTTTGCCTCCGCCGCCACCCTGGCCGACGCTCTGACCATGCCCCTGCTGGACAGCCGGGAGGGAGAGATGCCCTACTGCGCCGCCATCATTCTGGGCATTTCCCTGCTGCTCAAGGGCACCGCCCGCAAGCGGCGGGGCCAGCGGCTGGCCTGCCGCACGGCGGCCTCCGCCTCCCAGCCCTATCTGGTCACCCTGGACGAGGGCAAGTGGAACGGCCGGGACACCTACGCCAAGTGGTCCGGGGAGCCCATCGGCTTCGGCCGGCAGATGCAGGCCAGCGACGGGGCCCAGCGGATCTTTCAGCGGATCGTTCCCCTGCTGCTCATTGCCAGCCTGCTGTTGAGCATCGTGGCCTCCATCGGACGGGGCGCCCCCGAGCGGCTGCTGTGGTGCCTGTCCGCTATGCTCACAGCCTCCGCCTCCCTGTCGGGGGCCCTGTGCTTTTCCCTGCCCTGGCTTACTTTGTGCCGGCGGCTGAGCCAGTCGGGAGCCGCCATCGCCGGCTGGGACGGGGTCACCGCTACCGGCGGCAGCGGCATTCTGCTCACCGATACCGACTTCTTCCCGCCGGGCTGCGTGTCCCTCAACGGCATCAAGGTCTTTGGGGACTTCCCGGTGGACAAGGTGGTGGCCAACACCGCCAGCCTCATCAAGGAATCGGGCTGCGGCCTGGACAAGATTTTTCACGACCTGCTCCGGTCCCAGGGTACCGTCTACCGGCGGATGTCCAACTTCTGCTGCTATGAGGGCGGCCTGTCCGCCGTCATCCGGGATCAGCAGGTGCTGGTGGGCTCGGCGGCCTTCATGCATCTGATGGAGATCCCCCTGCCCCCCGGCCTCAACGTAAAGAACGCCGTGTTCTGTGCCATCGACGGGGAGCTGGCGGGCATCTTTGCCCTCCACTACACCCTCCACGGCACCCTGGAGCCCTCCCTCAACAGCCTGATCCGCAACCGGATCACCCCCGTCATGGCCACCCGGGACTTCAACCTGATTCCCGCCATGCTCCGCCAGCGGTTCAAGCTGCCGGTGGACAAGATGGAGTTCCCCGCCGCCGAGCGGCGCATCGAGCTGTCCGACGAGGACCAGGAGCACAGCGATATCCTCACCGCCGTCCTCTGCCGGGAGGGCGTGGCCCCCTACTCCGAGGCGGTGGTGGGCGCGGCCCGGCTCCGCCGGGCGGTGCGCATTTCCGCCGTGCTGGCCAGTCTGGGGGCAGTGGCCGGTCTGCTGCTGGCCTTCTATCTCACCTTTGTGGGTTCCTACGCCTCCCTGTCTGCCGGCAACCTGCTGGTGTTCCTCATCATGTGGCTGGTGCCCACCCCCCTGATCTCCGGCATGGTCAACAAATACTGAGCCCAAGGCCCGTCCTGTGCAGGACGGGCCTTTTTGCACAGAAAGTTCATAATTTCCTTCCGGCTGTGAACAATATGTAAAACCTGCCTCCAACAGATTGACTTTGGGGAAAGAAGGGCCTACTATTGTTTCGCATAAGAAATAAATTTCGGACTACGGAGGAATAAAATCATGAAAGAGGTCAAAGAGCCGGAAAAGCGGCCATCGCCGCCCAAAAAACCGCTGATCTTTTACTACTGCATTGCCCTTGTTGTCCTGATGCTCCTCAACGCCCTGTTTTTCCCCTCGTTGCTGGAGCGGCAGGTCTATGAGGTGCCCTACAGCCAGTTCCTCACCATGGTGGATGATGACCGGGTGAGCCAGGTGGCGCTGGACGAGGACAGCCGGGAGATCGTCTTTATCGGCACTGATGAGAACGGCCAGGAGGGCTATTACAAGACCGGCGTGTGGCCGGACGACGGCCAGCGGCTGCTGGAGCAGCTGCGGGCCGACCCGGATATCGTATTTACCGCCGAGATCCCCACCCAGGCCAACCCCATCCTGGCGGCGCTGATCAGCTGGGTGCTGCCCATCTTTATCTTCCTGATCATCGGCCAGATTCTCTCCCGCTGGATGGTCAAGCGGATGGGGGGAATGCCCGGAGGTATGGGCAACGCCATGACCTTCGGCAAGGCCAACGCTAAGATCTATGTGGAGGAGGCCTCCACCGGCGTGTCCTTTGCCGACGTGGCCGGTCAGGATGAGGCCAAGGATGCCCTGATGGAGGTGGTGGACTTCCTCCACGAGCCCCAGAAGTACACCGAAATCGGCGCCAAGCTGCCCAAGGGCGTGCTGCTGGTGGGCCCTCCGGGCACCGGCAAGACCTTGCTGGCCAAGGCTGTGGCCGGGGAGGCCAAGGTGCCCTTCTTCTCCATCTCTGGCTCGGAGTTCGTGGAGATGTTCGTGGGCATGGGCGCCGCCAAGGTGCGGGACCTGTTCAAGCAGGCGGGGGAGAAGGCCCCCTGCATCGTGTTTATCGACGAGATCGACGCCATCGGCAAGAAGCGTGATACCGGCGGCTACGGCGGCAACGACGAGCGGGAGCAGACCCTGAACCAGCTGCTGGCCGAGATGGACGGCTTTGATTCCAGCAAGGGCGTGGTGCTGCTGGCCGCCACCAACCGGCCCGAGAGCCTGGACCCCGCCCTCATGCGGCCCGGCCGGTTCGACCGGCGGGTGCCGGTGGAGCTGCCCGACCTCCAGGGCCGTGTGGCCATCCTGAAGGTCCACGGCAAGCACGTCCATTTGGACGGCGACGTGGACTGGGAGGCCATTGCCCGGGCCACCGCCGGCGCCTCCGGCGCGGAGCTGGCCAACATCATCAACGAGGGCGCCCTGCGGGCGGTGCGGCAGGGCCGCAAGACGGTCACCCAGGCCGACCTGGAGGAGAGCGTGGAGACCGTCATCGCCGGCGCCCAGCGGAAGAACGCCGTCATCTCCCCGGAGGAGAAGAAGCTAGTGTCCTACCACGAGGTGGGCCACGCCCTGGTGGCCGCCCTCCAGACCCACTCGGCCCCGGTGACCAAGATCACCATTGTCCCCCGGACCTCCGGCGCTCTGGGCTACACCATGCAGGTGGACCAGGGGGAGCGGAACCTGATGAGCCGGGCGGAGATCGTCAACAAGATTGCCACCCTCACCGGCGGCCGGGCCGCCGAGGAGCTGATCTTCGGTGCGGACAACATCACCACCGGCGCCTCCAACGACATCGAGCAGGCCACCAAGCTGGCCCGGGCCATGATTACCCGGTACGGCATGACCGAGGAATTTGACATGGTGGCCCTGGAGACGGTGCAGAACCAGTATCTGGGGGGCGACACCTCCCTGGCCTGTTCCGCCGAGACCGCCGCGGAGATCGACAAGCAGGTGGTGGACACCGTGAAGGCGGCCCACCGGAAGGCCCTGGATCTGCTCAAGGACCACCAGGACCAGCTCCACAAGCTGGCGGGCTACCTGCTGGAGAAGGAGACCATCACCGGCGAGGAATTCATGTCCCTGCTGCAGGAGAAATAAGCGAAAAAACGCCCCCGCGGCAATCCCGCGGGGGCGTTTGTCTCATGGCCGTGAGAGGGCCTGCCACAGCTTTTTCTGGTTGGGCAGCATCCGCCGGGGCGGGGTGCGCTTGGCGCAGCGCCTGGCGGCCTCCTGCCGCCCGGCGGGGGTGAGAAAAGGCACCAGGGGAAGGGCGTGCCCTTCAAAAGCAGCCAGAGAAAAGGCGGTGGAGCGGTTTGCCGGCACAGGGTAAAAAAGCATGATCTCCAGGGCCTGGGCCGCCCATTCCCCGGCCTGCTCCGCCGGGCATTGGGCCAGCAGCTCCGTCAGGGCGGCCACTCGCCCGGTGAGAGCCGAGTTGAAGTCCTCCACCGCCAGGCTCACCTTGGGATTGCCCTGGACGCGGAAGAAAAATCCCATGACCTCCCCTGCGTTGGCGGCCCGGCTTTTCTCCAGCCGCTCCACAAATTCCCCGTAGCAGTGCTCCAGCTCCTCCAGGATCTGGGGGACAGTCAGTTCCGGTGCGTTTTCCACGGCGACCCCTCCTTTTTTCCACATTATAGCGGCTGGCGGTGGAAAAAACAAGGTCCCGGCCAAAGCCGGGACCTTGTTTCCCTATACAAACTCAGGCCTGCGCCGCCACGTAGTCGCGGAACATCTGCTCGGCCTCGTCGGCCTTCTCGCCGATGAAGAAGAACACATAGCCGTCCTCGATCACGGTGCGGGCGTCCTGCACCTTGGGCAGGTGCTGGGACAGATACCAGGAGAAGGTGTCCTCCTGCCGCTGACGGTAGGCCTCCAGGGCGTCGGTCACAGCCTTCTCGTCGGCGCCGTCGGACAGCTTGCCCACAATGATGGTGTCGGGGCTGGTGATCATGGGGAAGAAGGCCACGATCTGCTCAAACTGATCCGCGGGAATCTGGTAGGCATCGGTCAGCATATCCTCATAGGTGCGGCTGCCGAACATCCCGCTGTTGTCCATAATGGAGTAGGCCAGCTTCACCATGGGGTCGTTGTTGGGGGTGGTGATGGTGACGGTGTCATCCGACACAGTGGCGGTAAAGCCCTCCAGCCCCTCCAGCACGGCGGCGGGGATGTAGGTGACGCCGTTGTGGACCTCGGCGGTGGTGTTTACCGCCACGTCGTTGACCAGAATGGTGTTGGCCTCGAACTGGACCACGATCCGGCCCTCACCGAACTGGAACCAGCCCTCGTTGTTCTCCTGATCCCAGTAGGCGGAGCCGTGGTCGGCCTCAGCCACCAGGCGCATGGGCAGCAGGTCGGGCCGGCTGGCGGCGGGGATGCCGGTGGTGTCCAGCGCCTCCCCGTTCAGGGTAATGGCGGTGGAATAGGCGTTGGGATTGGGGGAGATGACCAGATTCTCCGCGGCAAAGGCGGGGACGGCCATGGCCCCGGCCAGGGCCAGAGTCAGAGCGGCAGTGCCGAGCTTTTTCATAGCAGATTCTCCTTTGCTGTATCATATAACAGACACATAGACGAGAGCCAAATGAAAAAGTTCCCTCTCCGGCAGGGATTTTCCGCCGGAGGGGAGATTTGCGTCCCAACCCTGTTTTATGATACAATAATACTCAAATATCCGCTGATACGGAGGAAAGGTGGCGATAAAACGGTGAATAGCGCACTTCTGCTGATTGGATCCGTCATTTTAATCTGCATTTTGATGAATCGTTTTCTGGAAAAACTGGCGGTGCCCTCCCTGCTGATCTTCCTGGCCCTGGGTATGTGTTTCGGAGAAAACGGCATCTTCCGCATCCCCTTTGACGACTACGCCGGGGTCAACCTGATCTGCTCCTTCTGCCTGATTTTCATTATGTTCTACGGCGGCTTCGGCACCAACCTTCAGGCCGCCCGGCCGGTGGTGGTGCAGTCGGCGGTGCTGTCCACCCTGGGGGTGGCGGGCACCGCCCTGGCGGTGGGCCTGTTCGCCTGGCTGGTGCTGGACCTGCCCTGGCTGGAGAGCCTGCTCATCGGCTCGGTGATCTCCTCCACCGACGCCGCCTCGGTGTTCAGCATCCTGCGCTCCAAAAAGCTGGCTCTGAAGCACCACACCGACTCCCTGCTGGAGATGGAGTCCGGCTCCAACGACCCCATCTCCTATATGCTCACCACCGTCTGCCTGAGCCTGATGGCGGGAGAGGAACTGTCCCTGCCCCTGCTGCTGGCCAAGCAGATGCTGCTGGGTATCGGCGGCGGCCTGCTGATCGGAGCGGCGGCGGCCTGGCTGCTGCGGCAGGACCTGCTCCGCTCCCAGGAGAGCCGGACGGTGTTCCTCTTCGCCGTCATGCTGCTGGCCTATTCCATCCCTGCCGCCTGCGGGGGCAACGGCTACCTGAGCGCCTACCTGTGCGGTATCTGGCTGGGCAACACCAGCCTGACCCAGAAGCGCTACCTGGTCCACTTTTTCAGCGTAGCCACCAGTGTGGCCCAGGTGCTCATCTTCTTCCTGCTGGGCCTGCTGGTCACCCCGGTGCGCCTGCCCGCCGTGCTGCTGCCCGCCCTGGCCATCATGGTCTTCCTCACGTTTATCGCCCGGCCCCTGGTGTGTACCGCCCTGCTGCTCCCCTTCCGGGCACCCTGGGGCCAGATCGGCATCACCGCCTGGGCGGGCCTGCGGGGGGCGGCCTCCATCGTGTTCGCCATCTCCGCAGTCCTCAGCGGCATCGGTATGACCTACGATCTGTTCAACCTGGTGTTCTGCGTCGTGCTGCTGTCCATGGCGGTCCAGGGCACCCTGCTGCCCTGGGTGGCGGGCAGGCTGTCCATGACCGACCGGGATGCCGACGTGGGCAAGACCTTTACCGACTACCAGGAGGAGCGGGACATCGACTTTGTGGAGGTCCGACTGGGACCGGACCACCCCTGGAGCGGCCGGACGGTCAGCCAGCTCTCCCTGCCGGCGGAGCTGCTGGTGGCCATGGTGGACCGGAACGGGACGTGCATCGTGCCCCAGGGGGACACCGAGCTGAAGGAAGGAGACCGGCTGGTGCTGGCCGCCCGCTCCTTTGAGGACCAGGAGCACCTGAACCTGCGGGAGGTGCCGGTGGAGCGGGGCAGCAAGTGGGCCGGCCATCCCATCAGCCAGTTTTCCAGCACAAAGCCCCGCCTGATCATCCTGATCAAGCGGGGCCTGGAGACGGTCATCCCCACCGGCAGCACCGTGATCCGGCCGGGGGACGTGCTGGTGGTGGCGGAGCCGGAGGAGAACTCCTGAGCCTTACTTGCTCACCGGGGCGAAGGAGCCCCGCACCAGAGCGGCCAGATCAACCGGAGCCGCCTCCACCTGGCAGCCGATCTTGCCGGCGCTCACCGTGATGGTGGGCTGGTTTTCCACACTTTCATCAAAAACGGTGGGGAACTGCTTCTTCATGCCGATGGGGGAGCAGCCCCCGTGGATATAGCCGGTGAGGGGGAGCAGCTGGGCCTGCTTGATCATCTCGATGGACTTCTCCCGCACCGCCTTGGCGGCGGCCTTCAGGTCCAGTTCCCTCCCCACCGGGATGACGAACACATAATATTTCTTGCTGGCCCCCTGGGTCACCAGGGTCTTGCACACCGCCTCCGGGTTTTTGCCGATGAGGGCGGCCACGCTGGCCCCGTCCACCGCTCCGTCGGGATGGGCGTACCAGTGGGGGGTGTAGGCCACCTTCTTCTGATCCAGCACCCGCATGACGTTGGTCTTTTCTTCCGACATGGTTGCATCTCTCCTGTGGTTTGGTATAAAATCAGTTTACTACAACAGAGGAGACGATGCAAATGCTGGATACACAAAACTGCCGGGAGCTTCTGATGGACACCGCCAAGCGGCTGCTCACCATCGACAGCCCCAGCGGCTTTACCCATAAAGCGGCGGAGGAGGCGGAGCGGATCGCCCGGGAACAGGGCTATGCCGTCCGCCGCACCAACAAGGGCAATGTGGTGGTGTCGGTGCCCGGCCGGGAGGTGGGCAAGCAGGTGGGCCTGTGCGCCCACATCGACACCCTGGGCCTGATGGTGCGCTCCATCACCAGCGACGGCATGCTGATGATCACCAAAGTGGGCGGCCCCATCCTGCCCACCCTGGACGGGGAGTACTGCAGGATCTATACCCGGGACGGCCGGGTGTACACCGGCACCATCCTGTCCCTGTCCCCCGCCGTTCACGTCTTTGACGACGCCGCCACCCGCCCCCGGGACGAGAAGAACCTGGCGGTGCGCATCGACGAAAAGGTGAAGAGCAAGGAGGACGTGGAGGCCCTGGGCATCTCCGCCGGGGACTACGTGTGCTTTGACCCCAAGACCACCGTCACCGACAGCGGCTTCCTCAAGTCCCGGTTCATCGACGACAAGGGGAGCGCCGCCTGCCTGCTCACCCTGCTCACCCTGATGAACCGGCAGGGCCTCACCCCCCGGTACGACACCCAGGTGTGCTTCACCGTCCACGAGGAGGTGGGTCACGGCGGCGCCACCCTGCCGGCGGTGGACGAGCTGCTGGCGGTGGACATGGGCTGCGTGGGCGACGACCTGAACTGCACCGAGTACCAGGTGTCCATCTGTGCCAAGGACAGCGCCGGACCCTACGACTACGACATGGTGACCCGGCTGGTGGAGCTGGCGAAGGCCAACGGGGTGGACTACGCCGTGGACATCTACCCCCACTACAGCTCCGATGTGTCGGTGGCCTGGAAAACCGGTATGGACGCCAGGGGCGCCCTCATCGGCCCCGGTGTCCACGCCTCCCACGGCATGGAGCGGACCCACTTTGACGGGATGAAGGCCACCATTGATCTGGTGGGGCTGTATCTGGAGCTGGCCTGAAAGACAAGGGGGTCCGCTCCATCTCCGCCGAAGGCGGGAGCCCGGCGGAATTCATTTCTGCCGGGCGATAAGTGGAAAGCAAAGGGGGTCCCCGCGGGACCATGGTCCCGTGGGGAGCGGACGCATTTTGACGGGATGAAGGCCACCATTGATCTGGTGGGCCTGTACCTGGAGCTGGCGTAAGCCGAACAGAATCGTGCGGGCGGCCCCCGGGGCCGCCCGCCGTTTTTTCCAGCCCCTTGTCATAAGAGACAGTATTTGATATAATTAAGGGTAATTTTGAGCGCGGAAGGGTGGTGCAGCCCAATGAAATATAAGAAATGGAACCGGGCTGCCTGCCCGTCCGGCAGCCGACAGGCCATGGAGGCTGCGGGTATCCAGCCCCTGGCGGCCATGGTGCTGTGCGCCCGGGGGCTGGACACCCCGGAAAAGGCGGCCGCCTTCCTGGATGCGGGGCTGGGCCAGCTCCGGGACCCGCTGCTGATGAAGGATATGGACAAAGCCGCCGCCCGGGTGGCCCGGGCCCTGGAGACGGGGGAGACCATAGCGGTCTACGGCGACTACGACGTGGACGGTATTACCTCCACCTGCCTGCTTACGGACTTCCTGCGGGGGGAGGGCGGCAGTGTGATCCCCTACATCCCTGACCGGCTGGAGGAGGGCTACGGCCTGAACCAGGAGGCCCTGACCACCCTCCGGAAGGAGGGCGTGAGCCTGATGGTGACGGTGGACTGCGGGATCACCGCCGTGGAAGAGGCGGAGTATGCCCGGACGCTGGGGATCGACCTGGTGATTACCGACCACCATGAGTGCAAATCCCAGCTGCCCCAAGCGACGGCGGTGGTGGATCCCCACCAGGATGACTGCCCCTACCCGTTTAAATGTCTGGCGGGGGTGGGTGTGGCCCTGAAGCTGGTACTGGCCCTGGGCGGGCCGGACCGGCAGCGGGAGCTGCTGGAGCGGTACGCCGACCTGGCCGCCGTGGGTACGGTGGCCGATGTGATGAGCCTGACCGGGGAGAACCGGACCATCGTGCATCTGGGGCTGGAGGCCCTGCGGCACACCCGGCGGCCGGGGCTGAAGGCCCTGCTGCAGGAGGCGGGGCTGGAGGAGCGGCCCCTGACCTCCGGCGCCATCGGATATACCCTGGCCCCCCGGATCAACGCCTCCGGCCGGATGGGGTGCGCCGCCCTGGCGGGGGAGCTGCTCCTCACCGACAGCCCCGCCCGGGGAAGTGAACTGGCCGGCCAGCTGTGCCAGCTCAACCGGGAGCGGCAGGCCATTGAGGCGGAGATCTATGAGGAGTGTCAGGCCCTGGCTCAGGCCCTTCCCCAGCAGCAGCGGTATGCGCTGGTGCTGGCCGGGGAACACTGGCATCAGGGCGTGGTGGGCATTGTGGCCTCCCGCCTGGCGGACAAGTACTCCTGCCCGGCCTTCATGATCTGCCTCCAGGACGGCAAGGGCAAGGGCTCCTGCCGGTCCTTCGCCGGTTTCAACCTGTTTGCCGCCCTGGAGCACTGCGCCCCCCTGCTGGAGGGCTTCGGCGGCCACGAGCTGGCGGCGGGCTTTACCATACTGGAGGAGAACATCCCCGCCTTCACCCGGGCCATGAACGACTATGTCTGCGCCTGCACCGGCGGGGAGGAGATGGTCTCCACCCTGGATGTGGACGCCGAGGTGGAGGACCCCGGTCTGCTCACCCTGGAGGGGGTGGAGGGCCTGGATCTGCTGGAACCCTACGGCGCCGGCAACCCCAAACCGGTGTTTTCCCTGTCCGGCTGCCTGATCACCGCCCTCAGCGAGGTGGGGGGCGGCCGGCATCTGAAGCTGAAGCTGACCGCCGGCGGGCGGAGCTTCGACGCCATTTTCTTTTCCGCCACCGCCGCCCAGGCGGGAGTGGCCGTGGGCGACCGGGTGGATGTGGCCTTTACCCCCCAGATCAACGAGTTCCGGGGCTGGCGCACCGTGCAGCTGCAGGTGTGCGACCTGCGCCCCGCCCTGACCCGGGCCCAGGCCGAGCGGGCCCTGTATGAGAAGTTCCGCCGGGGCGAGGCCCTGACCCCCGGGGAGGCGGCTGCTCTGCTGCCCAGCCGGGAGGAGTTTGTGGTGCTGTGGCGCTACCTGAAGGGCCACGCCCAGCCCGCCCCCCTGGAGGAGACCGCCCCCCGGCTGGCCCGGAGCATTGCCCGCTCCGCCGGCAGGCGGGAGACCGTCATGCGCACCATGGTGTGTCTGGAGGTCTTTGACGAGCGGGGGCTCATCCGGCTGGAGCGCACCACCGACCACCTGCACATCGCCCTGCGGGCGGTGGAGGGCAAGGTGGACCTGGACGATTCCTGGATTCTCCGCCGCCTGCGGGAGATGCGGGGATAAACCGGGGCCCCCGCCGAAGCCCAGCGAAGCGGGTTCGGTGGGGAGAGGAGGAGCATCGGAATGAGTGAGCGCTGCCGCGGACGCGGCGGCGCGAAGGATATGAAGATTGCAACGACGAAGGAGGTGCCTGTATGGACCCCATTCTGGAGCGGTATCAGGCGCTGGAAGATAAAATCAAAACCTATAATCCGTCTCTGGATACCCAGCGGCTGTTCAACGCCTTTACCTTTGCCGACAACGCCCACTCCGGGCAGCTGCGCAAGGACGGCTCTCCCTATATTACCCACCCCCTGGCGGTGGCGGAGATCGTGGCCGACCTGGAGCTGGACACCGATTCCATCATCGCCGCCCTCCTCCACGACTGCATTGAGGACACCGGGGTGACCCATGAGGAGATCGCCAAGCTCTTCGGCGCGCCGGTGGCCGAGCTGGTGGAGGGGGTCACCAAACTGACACGGGTGCAGTATACCTCCAAGGAAGAGGAGCAGATGGAGAACCTGCGCAAGATGCTCATGGCCATGGCCAAGGACATCCGGGTGATCCTCATCAAGATCTGCGACCGGCTGCACAACATGCGCACCATGGAGTACCAGTCCCCCCGCAAGCAGAAGGAAAAGGCCCTGGAGACCATGGAGATCTACGCCCCCATCGCCCACCGCTTAGGCATGCAGCGCATCAAGTGGGAGCTGGAGGACACCTCCCTGCGCTATCTGGACCCGGTGGGCTACAAGGAGATCAGCGACGAGCTGGAGGCCCGGTCCGCCGCCCACGAGGAGTTCATGGCCTCGGTGCAGAAGCGGATCCAGGACCGGCTGGACGCCGAGGGCATCCGCTGCACCATCTACGGCCGGGTGAAGCACGCCTACTCCATCTACCGGAAGATGTACGCCCAGAACAAGACCATGGACGAAATTTTTGACCTGTACGCCTTCCGGGTGATTGTGGATGACATCCCGGAGTGCTACAATGTGCTGGGCGTGATCCACGACCTGTTCAAGCCGGTGCTGGGCCGGTTCAAGGACTATATCGGCACCCCCAAGCCCAACGGCTACCAGTCCCTCCATACCACCGTGTTCGGCCGGGAGGGCATCCCCTTCGAGGTGCAGATCCGCACCTGGGACATGCACCACACGGCGGAATACGGCATCGCCGCCCACTGGAAGTACAAGCAGGGCATGGCCAACACCAAGCTGGGCACCGAGGCCGCCTTCGAGTGGGTGCGCAAGCTGCTGGAGAGTCAGCAGGACGTGGATGCGGAGGAGTTCGTCCGCACCATGCGGGTAGACCTGTTCTCCGACGAGGTGTTCGTGTTCACCCCCCGGGGCGACGTGATCAACCTGCCCGCCGGGGCCACCCCCATCGACTTCGCCTACAACATCCACTCCGCCGTGGGCAACCACATGACAGGTGCCAAGGTCAACGGCCGGATGGTCACCTTTGACACCCAGCTGAACAACGGCGACATCGTGGAGGTCATCACCTCCAAGTCGGCCCACGGCCCCAGCCGGGACTGGATGAAGATCTGCAAGTCCAACGAGGCCCGCAACAAGATCCGCCAGTGGTTCAAGAAGGAACGCCGGGAGGAGAACATCGCCACCGGCCGGGCCGCCTTTGAATCGGAGCTGAAGCACATGGGCCTGTCCCTGGCCGCCATTACCGCCGACGACGTGCTTCCCTTCGTGCTCAAGAAGGTGCGCTTCGGTACCCTGGACGAGCTGTACGCCGCCATCGGCTACGGCGGCATGTCCGCCCAGAAGGCGGTGGTGCGGGTCAAGGACGAGCTGACCCGGCTCAACCGGCTCCACGCCGAGCAGGCCGCCGCCGAGCGGGACGCGGCGGAGGCCATCCATCCCGCCACCGGCAACCCGCCCCCCGTGCCCGTCAAGACCGGCAAGCGCGACCAGAGCGGCATCATCGTGGAGGGCATCGACAACTGCCTGGTGAAGTTCGCCAAGTGCTGTACCCCCGTCCCCGGCGACCCGGTGGTGGGCTTCATCACCCGGGGCTTCGGCGTGTCCGTCCACCGGGCGGACTGCCCCAACGCCGACCCGGCCAAGCGGAAGCCGGAGGAGGCGGGGCGCTGGGTCCACGTCCGCTGGGCGGAGGGGGAGCTGTCCTCCTACCAGACCAGTCTGGAGATCTCCGCCAAGGACCGGGACGGCCTGACCCTGGATGTGGCCATGGCCCTGTCGGCGGCCAAGGTCAAGACCACCAGCCTGTCCGCCCGCTCCATGCCAGACGGCTACGCCAACGTGAATATCGTGCTGGAGGTCAAGAACCAGAGCGAGCTGGCCGCCGTCATCAACAAGCTGGGCCAGATCCAGGGCGTGTATCAGGTGAAGCGCGCGGCAGGCTGAAAAACACCCACCGTTCCGTCATAAAGGAGAGAGACTATGACGAACTCAAACCATCCCACCGACCCCGGCCTGGACCGGCTGGTGTCCCAGTGTTTCTGCGGCGGGGAGCTGCTCCTGCGGGAGCTGCGCCTCACCCCTGAACAGGCCCGCCGCCTGGCGGCGGACTATCCGGCCCGGGTAGAGCCCCTGGGCCAGGATTGGTATCAAATCAGTTTTCAGGAGGCGCTGTATTCCTATGGCAGCTGAATTTGTACCCGTGCTTCTGGGCGCGGACATCAACGCTTACAGTATGGCCCGGGCCTTTCATGAGGCCTACGGGGTCAAAAGCATCGTGTTTGGTATGTTTGCCGCCAGCGTGTGCGCCGGCAGCAAGATCATCGACTACCGCATCCGCCAGAACAACGACACCGTGGAGCAGGTGCTGAAGAACGTCACCGAGGCGGCCAAGGAACACCCGGACAAAAAGATCCTGGTGCTGGGCTGCGGGGACAACTACCTCAACGCCATCTCCGCCAACCTGCCCAACTACCCGGAAAACGTCATCGCCCCCTATGTGGAGCTGCCCGTGCTGCAGGGGCTCATCCACAAGGAGAAATTTTACGAGCTGTGCGACAAATACGGCATCGATCACCCCGCCACCGTGGTGTACCATAAGGGCATGGGCCACGACTTCACCCTGCCCTTTGACGGCCCCTTTGTGGTCAAGCCCGCCGAGTCGGACACCTACTGGAAGCACCCCTTCCCCACCCAGAAGAAGGCCTACGTCCTCCAGACCCGGGAAGAGGTGGACCAGGTCATTGACGACATCTACAACGCCGGGTATGAGGATTCCCTGATCCTCCAGGACTTCATCCCCGGGGACGACAGCTATATGCGGGTGGTGACCAACTACTCCGGCGCCGACGGCAAGGTGCGGCTCATGTGCGTGGGCCATGTGCTGCTGGAGGAGCACACCGGCCACGCCATCGGCAACCACGCCGTCATCATCACCGAGCCGGAGCCCGAGCTGTGCGAGAAGCTGAAGGGCTTCCTGGAGGCCATCCGCTTCACCGGCTTCTCCAACTTCGACATCAAGTACGATCAGCGGGACGGCAAGTTCAAGGCCTTTGAGATCAACTGCCGCCAGGGCCGGTCCAACTATTATGTCACCGGCGCGGGGTACAACCTGGCCAAGTACCTGGTGGAGGACCGGATTGAGGGGAAGCCCTGTGAGCTGACCATCACCAAGAACCGCCATCTGTGGTGGGTGATCCCGCCCAAGGTGGCTTATGATTATGTCAACCCCCGGTATCATCAGGAGATGAAGGCCCTGCAGGCCCGCAACGCCGCGGTCAACCCCCTGTTTTACAGCAAGGACAACGGCTTCCTCCACAAGCTGCGCATTTTGAAGGGCCAGCGGCGCTATGTGGGGTGGTACGCCTCCTGTATGGAAAAGGTGCGATGAAGGAACAGAGATTAGGTATCCTGGGGGGCATGGGTCCTCAAGCCACCCAGGATTTTTACCAGCGGATTCTGGACCGCACCGACGCCGCCTGCGACCAGGAGCACCTGCCCACCCTGATCTGGAGCGATACCGCCATCCCCGACCGCACCGCCGCCATTCTGGGGGGCGACGCGGAGGGCTGCTACCGGCGGCTGCTGGAGGGAGCCAAGCTGCTGGAGCGGGGGGGCTGCACCGTGCTGGCCATCCCCTGCAACACCTCCCACTACTTTGCCGACCGGCTCCAGAGTGAGCTGTCCCTCCGCCTGATCCACATGCCCCGGGAGACCGTGGGGGTGCTGGCCGACGAGGAGAAGAAAAAGGTGGGCATCCTGGGCACCGACGGCACCATCCGCACCGGGGTATATCAAAAGGAGTGCGACGCCCGGAACATTGAGGCGGTCTCCCCGCCGGAGCAGATCCAGAAGCTGGTCATGAGCATCATTTACGACGAGATCAAGCGGGGCGAGACCGGTTCCCGGGAGAAATTCGCCGTCATCGACCACTGGCTCCGCCAGGCGGGCTGCGACAGCGCCATCCTGGGCTGCACCGAGCTGAGCGTCTACCGCACCTACCACGGCCTGCCCGACTACTACCTGGATGCCATGGACGTACTGGCCCAGCGGTGCATCACCGCCTGCGGCTACAAGCTGCGGATGGTGTAAGATTTTCACATGGTGGTGAACGGAAATGAGCAATACGCGCCTGCCTTTGGGCGACTATGTGCAGCTTTTGCTGCGCCATGACCTGCTGGCGGACAAAGGGCCGGTCCACGCCGATCTGACCGCCCCGGTGTCCCTGGTGTCCTGCGATTCCCAGGTGGTGATCCCCCATACCCTCTTCGTGTGCAAGGGGGCCAAGTTCAAAGAGGACTACCTGCGCCAGGCCATGGACAGCGGCGCCTTCGTGTATGTCAGCGAGACCGCCTATCCCAATATCCCCCTGCCCTGCCTGCGGGTCACCGACATCCGGCAGGCCATGGGCCTGCTGGCCGACCAGTTCTACGGCCACCCCTCCGGTAAGCTGCACATCACCGGCATTACCGGCACCAAGGGCAAGACCACCACGGCCTACTATATCAAATCCATCGTGGATACCTGGCTGGCCTCCCGGGGCCACCGGGAGAGCGCCCTGCTGTCCACCATCGTCACCGACGACGGGGTGGAGCGCAAGCCCGCCAAGCTCACCACCCCGGAGCCCCTGGACCTGCAGCGGCACCTGTCCAATGCGGTGTCTGCCGGGGCGGACTGGCTCACCATGGAGGTGTCCTCCCAGGCCCTGAAGTACGGCCGGGTCATCGGGGTGGACCTGAACTGCGCCGTGTTCCTCAACATCGGCGAGGACCACATCTCCCCGGTGGAGCATCCCAATCTGGAGGACTACCTCCAATCCAAGCTGTTGATTTTCCGGCAGGCAAATACCGCCTGTATTAACATGGACTGCGATCACGCCGCTGAGGTGGCCGCTGCCGCCGCCAAGTGTGAGCGGGTGCTCACCTTCTCCCAGAAGCACGCCGAGGCCGCTGTGTACGGCACCGATGTGCGCAAGGAGGGGGACAAGATTGCCTTCCACGTCCGCACCCCCCGGTATGAGGGGGAGCTGGCCGTCTCCACCCCCGGCCTGTTCAATGTGGAAAACGCCCTGGCCGCCGTCACCGTGGCGGAGGCCTATGGGATCCCCTATGAAGCGGTTCGGGAGGGCCTGGTGAAGGCCTTCGTCCCCGGCCGGATGGAGCACTACGCCAGCGCCGACGGGCAGATCTCCGTCATCGTGGACTACTCCCACAACGGCATGAGCCTGCAGAACGCCCTGCGCTCCGTCCGGGCGGAGTATCCTGACCGGCAAGTGACCGTCATGTTCGGCTGCACCGGCGGCAAGGGCATCGACCGCCGGGAGGGCATGGGCAACGCCGCCGGAGAGTTTGCCCACCGGGTGATCCTCACTGAGGACGACCCCGGCCCCGAGGAGGTGGAGGACATCTGCGCCGACATCGGGGTATTCCTGAGAAAGTGGAACAAGGACTACACCGTGATCCCCAACCGGGAGCAGGCGGTGGAGACCGCCATCCTGGAGGCCTCCCGGCCCGCCGTGGTGCTGCTGGCCGGCAAGGGGTGCGAGACCGCCCAGAAGCGGAAGAACGGCCCGGAGCCCTGCCTGTCCGACGGGGTGCTGGCCCGGCACGCCCTGGAGAAATATGATCGTGCACAGTCTCAATGAGGCTTTTGCCGCCGCAGGCGCCGCCGCCTGGGGCGGCTTGCCGTTTTCAGAACTGGCGGAGGATATGACGGCGGAGGCTGTCCAAAAGGCGGAGACCCTGTGCCCCCACCCCCAAACCGTATTGGCGGCCGCCTTCCCCTACTACGCCGGGGAGACCTCCGGCAACCTGTCCCTCTACGCCCGGGGGCTGGATTATCACACTGTGGTTACCGGTCGGTTGAATACAATCTGCAATTTTTTGAGTGAAAAATACAAAAATGCCCTGTTTCTGCCCGCCGCCGACAACTCTCCCCTGCCGGAGCGTCAGGCGGCCTGGCGGTGCGGCGTGGGCCTGAGGGGGAAAAACGGGCTGGTCATCGTTCCCCCCTACGGCTCCTATGTGTTTCTGGGCACCATCCTCACCGACGCTGTCCTGGAGCTGCCGCCCCACACCCCGTCCCCCCACTGTGTGGGCTGCGGCAAGTGCCTGTCCGCCTGCCCCGGAAGCGCTCTGGGGGAGGGCGGCGTGGAGGTGAGCCGCTGCCTGTCCGAGCTGACCCAGAAAAAGGGAGAGCTGACCGGGGAGGAGAACGACCTGCTGAAGGCCCATCCCCTGATCTGGGGGTGCGATACCTGCCAGCGGGTCTGCCCCTACAATGCCCGGCCTGCCCTGTCCCCCCTGCCGGAATTCCGGGAGGGGCTGGTGGATTCCCTGACGGGGGCCGACCTGGCGGGGCTGACCAACCGCACCTTTCGGGAGAAGTACGGGGACCGGTCTTTCGCCTGGCGGGGACCCGCCCCCCTCCGCCGCAACCTGGAGCTGCAGGGAGAGCAGGGGTGAAAACGGGCGATTTGTTCACAATTTCCCCTTTTTTATCAGGGGGGGATATGATATACTAAAAGACCGAATTGGCATAAATCGCCCGGGCCATCTGGTCCGGGGAGGAAATAAGAAAGGTGAACGTGATCCATGGGACTGTTGAAAAAGCTGTTTGGCACCAGCTCTGAGAAGGAGCTGAAGGCCATCAAACCCATCGTGGACAAGATCGAGGCGCTGGACGGGGAGTACTCCAAGCTGACCGACGAGCAGCTCAAGGCCAAGACTCCGGAATTCAAGGAGCGGATCCGCAACGGCGAGAGCCTGGACGATATCCTGCCCGAGGCCTTTGCCGCCTGCCGGGAGGCCGCCTGGCGCGTGCTGGGCATGAAGCCCTACCGGGTGCAGCTCATCGGCGGCATCATCCTGCACCAGGGCCGTATCGCCGAGATGAAGACCGGCGAAGGCAAGACCCTGGTGGCCACCCTGCCCGCCTACCTGAACGCCCTCACCGGCGAGGGCGTCCACATCGTCACCGTCAACGACTACCTGGCCAAGCGCGACTCCGAGTGGATGGGCAAGGTCTACCGCTTTATGGGCCTGACCGTGGGCCTGGTGATCCACGACGTGCAGCCCAAGGACCGGAAGGCCTCCTACGCCGCCGACATCACCTACGGCACCAACAACGAGTTCGGCTTCGACTACCTGCGGGACAACATGTGCATCTACGCCTCCGAGATGGTGCAGCGGGGCCACGCCTTCGCCATCGTGGACGAGGTGGACTCCATCCTCATCGATGAGGCCCGTACCCCGCTGATCATCTCCGGCCAGGGGGACAAGTCCACCCAGCTGTACACCATCGTGGACGACTTCGTCTCCCGCCTGAAGGGCCAGCGGGTCACCAGCGTGGACACCAAGGAAGAGGAAGACCCGGATGTGGACGCCGACTACATCGTGGATGAGAAGGCCCGCACCGTCACCCTCACCGCCCGGGGCATCAAGAAGGCCGAGCAGCAGTTCCAGCTGGAGAACCTGGCCGACCCGGAGAACACCACCCTGTCCCACCACATCAACCAGGCCATCAAGGCCCGGGGCCTGATGAAGCGGGACATCGACTACGTGGTGAAGGACGGCGAGGTCATCATCGTGGACGAGTTCACCGGCCGCCTGATGTACGGCCGCCGGTACTCCGAGGGCCTGCACCAGGCCATCGAGGCCAAGGAGCACGTCACCGTGGCCCGGGAATCCAAGACCCTGGCCACCATCACCTTCCAGAACTACTTCCGCCTGTACCAGAAGCTCTCCGGCATGACGGGCACCGCCATGACCGAGGAGGAGGAGTTCGGCACCATCTACGCCCTGGATATCGTGGAGATCCCCACCAACAAGCCCCTGGCCCGGATCGACCACCCCGACGTGGTGTACAAGAACGAGGCCGGCAAGTACCGGGCCATCGTCAACCAGATCGAGGAGTGCCACAAGAAAGGCCAGCCCGTGCTGGTGGGCACCATCTCCATCGAGAAGTCGGAGGAGCTCTCCGCCATGCTGAAGAAGCGGGGCATCAAGCACAACGTGCTGAACGCCAAGTTCCACGAGAAGGAAGCGGAGATCGTGGCCCAGGCCGGCAAGTTCGGCGCCGTCACCGTGGCCACCAACATGGCCGGCCGTGGTACCGATATCATGCTGGGCGGCAACGCCGAGTTCCTGGCCAAGGCCGAGCTGCGCAAGGCGGGCCTGTCCGATGAGCTCATCGCGGAATCCACCGGCTTTGCCGAGACCGACAACCAGGAGATCCTGGACGCCCGGCGGATGTTCACCGAGGCGGAGGCCAAGTATAAGGACGAGATCAAGGAGGAGGCCGACAAGGTGCGGGCCGCGGGCGGTCTGTATATCCTGGGCACCGAGCGCCACGAGTCCCGCCGGATCGACAACCAGCTCCGCGGCCGGGCCGGCCGTCAGGGCGACCCGGGCGAGAGCCGCTTCTTCCTGTCCCTGGAGGACGACATTATGCGCCTGTTCGGCTCCGAGCGGGTCATGGGCATGATGGAGAAGCTGGGCGTGGACGAGGACACCCCCATCGACGCCAAGATCCTCTCCAACGCCATTGAGAACGCCCAGAAGCAGGTGGAATCCCGCAACTTCCAGACCCGTAAGACGGTACTGGAGTACGACGACGTGATGAACACCCAGCGCCAGGTGATCTATGAGCAGCGGCGCAAGGTGCTGGACGGCGAAAACCTGAAGGAATCGGTGCAGAACATGCTCACCACCGTCATCACCAACGAGGTCCACGCCCATCTGGGTGAGCAGAAGCACATGGACGCCGAGAACTGGCGCGAGGTGTGCGCCCAGTACCGGGGCCTGTTCCTCACCCCCGACGAGCTGAAGCTCACCGACGAGGAGCTGCAGCAGTACGACGGCCAGGGCCTCATCGACCTGCTCCAGCAGCGGGCCACCGCCGTGTACACCCGCAAGGAGCAGGAGCTGGGCGAGCCCCTGATGCGTGAGCTGGAGCGTGTGATGATGCTCCGGGTGGTGGACGAGTACTGGATGGACAACATCGACGCCATGCAGGAGCTGCGCCAGGGCATCGGCCTGCGGGCTTACGGCCAGAACGACCCTGTGGTGGAGTACAAGCGGGAAGGCTACGAGATGTTCGAGCGGATGATCGCCGCCATCCAGGAGGAGACCCTGCGCCGCATCTTCCTGGCCCGGATCCAGGTGGGCTCCACCGTGAAGCGGGAGCGGGTGGCCAAGGTCACCGGCGAGAGCGCCGGCGCCGACGGCACCGTGAAGAAGCAGCCCGTGAAGAAGGGCAAGAAGCCCGGCCGGAACGATCCCTGCCCCTGCGGCAGCGGCAAGAAGTACAAGAAGTGCTGCGGCCGGTTTGAAGAGGACTAATCGTTTTTCCGGGAAATGAATTTCCGGAAAAACCGATTTTGATTCCCGGATGGAGGAACTCCATGAATATCATCGAACACAATCAAAATGGTCTGGTGTATCTCACCGCCGACGGCTTTGACGCCGCCGGCGGTGTGGCCCACGGCTTTTCCACCCGGCTGGGGGGCGTGTCTGAGGGGATCTACGCCTCCCTGAACCTGGGCATGAACCGGGGGGACGACCCGGACAAGGTGGCGGAGAACTACCGCCGCTTCTGCGCCGCCATCGGTGCCGACGTGCGCCGGGTGGTGTGCGCCAGCCAGGTCCACGGGGACACGGTGCGCACCATTACCTCCGCCGACCTGGGCATCGGTCTGGATCAGCCCGAGCCCTGGCAGGCCGACGGCCTGGTCACCGATATCCCCGGAGTGGTCCTCACCGTCTTTACCGCCGACTGCCTGCCCATCCTGCTGTACGACCCGGTGCGCAAGGTGGCGGGCGCGGTCCACTCCGGCTGGCGGGGCACCGCCCTGGGCATTGTCACCCGGGCGGTGGAGCGGATGGTGGACTGCTACGGCTGCGACCGGCTGGACATCCTGGCCGCCATCGGTCCCGGCATCTCCAAGTGCTGCTTTGAGACCCACGAGGACGTGCCCAACGCCATGACCGAATCCATGGGGGCCTCCGCCCTCCACTGCATCCAGGTGCTGCCCACCGGCAAGTTCCATGTGGATCTGAAGGCCCTCAATGTCTGCCGGCTGGAGGCGGCCGGCCTGGACCCGGCCCACATTGCCGTGTCGGACGACTGCACCTCCTGCATGCCGGAGAAATACTGGTCCCACCGCTATACCCACGGCCAGCGGGGAAGCCAGGCGGCCATGATATCGCTGCTATGAGAAAAGTCCTGTTTGGATCATCCGCAACGGGCTGGCAGTCCCTACTGGCATCCTACAGCGCAGCGGGTTCTGCGAGTACCCGGAATACCGTTTCCGAGCNCCGGACCCCACCCCCAGTCCCACCCCGTCCTCTGCCCCGGTGGAGGAGCAGGCGGAGTTTGCCCTGGCCTGCTATCCGGAGGCCGGGTTCCACCCCATCACCGGGGGCAACCGCACCAATCTGACCCTGGCCGGGCTGGTGTATGAGGGCCTGTATACCCTGGACCAGCAGTTCCAGCCGGAGCCCCAGCTGTGTACCGCCGGGACGCCGGCGGCGGACGGCCTGAGCTGGACCTTTACCCTCCGCACCGGGGTCACCTTCTCCGATGGCAGCCCCCTCACCTCTGCGGAGGTCAAGTCCTCCCTGGACCTGGCCCGCACCAGCAGCCTCTATTCCGCGCGCTTTGCCGATATCACCGGCATTACGGCGGGAGAGGGTACGGTGACGGTCACCCTCAGCCGGGCCAACGGCAACCTGCCCGCCCTGCTGGATATCCCCATCGTGAAGGAGACGGGGGGCGTGCCCCTGGGTACCGGCCCCTACGTGCTCTCCGGCTCAGGGGAGGCGTGGTCCCTCACCGCCCGGCAGGGCTGGTGGCAGGGGGAGGAGCTGCCCCTCCAGACCATCCCGCTCCGCTCCATCCAGGAGACGGACGATCTGATCCACGCGTTTGATACCCGGGACATTGCCCTGGTCTCCACCGACCTGACGGGCACCAATGCCCTGGGTTTTTCCGGTTCTTTTGATACGGTGGACTATCCCACCAGCATCATGCTGTATGTGGGCTTCAACGTGCAGTCCGGCCCCTGCCGGACGGCGGCGGTGCGCCAGGTGCTGCTGCGGGCCTTTGACCGCACGTCGGTATCCACCGCCATCTACTCCAGCCACGCCCAGCCTGCGGCTCTGCCCATCTCCCCCGCCAGCTCCTACTACCAGGAGGAGCTGGCCCAGGACCTGGAGTTCTCCACCCAGCAGGCCACGGAGCTGCTGGCTGAAGCGGGGAAGGTGGGGAGCCTGACCTTTGTGGCTCCGTCGGACAACGCCACCCGGGCCTCCGCGGCGGAGAAGCTGGCCGGCGGTCTCACCGACCTGGGACTCCAGGTGGACCTCCAGCTGCTGCCCTGGGACGACTATGTGGCCGCCCTGGAGAAGGGAGATTTTGACCTCTACCTGGGCGAGGTGAAGCTCACCGCCGACTTTGATCTGACCGCCCTCATTACCGCCGGCGGTAGCCTGAACTACGGCGGCTACGCCGATGCCGAGGCCGCCCAGCTGCTCCAGCAGTACCGGGCCGCCTCCGGCCAGGGCCGGGATCTGAGCGCTAAGCGGCTGTGTGAGCGGCTCATGGAGGAGCCGCCCTTCGGGGTGATCTGCTTCAAAAACTGGTCGGTGCTCACCCAGTGGAGCCGCATTTCCAACCTGACGCCCACCCAGCAGAATGTGTTTTACGGCTTTGCCCAGTGGGACATCGCCTGACAGTTATAGAGAGAAGGGGAATGGAAGTATGGGGAAGGTATATCGCTGTTTTGTGGAAAAGAAGCCGGGCTATGATGTGGAGGCAGGCCGCCTCTTGGCCGAGCTGAAAGGCACCCTGGGGCTGAAGGGCCTTGCCGGGGTGCGGGTGATCCGCCGGTACGACGTGGAGGGCGTGGATCAGGCCGTCTATGACGCCGCCCGTACCACCGTCCTGTCTGAGCCCCAGGTGGACGCCATCACCGACGAGGCGTTTGAACTGCCGGCTGGCTGCCAGGTGCTGGCGGTGGAGGCCCTGCCCGGTCAGTATGATCAGCGGGCGGACTCCTGCGCCCAGTGCATCCAGATGCTCACCGGCGGAGAGCGGCCGGTGGTCCGGGCCGCCACCATCTACCTGCTGGCGGGAGAGCTGTCTGAGGAGGACATGGCCAAGGCCAGGGGCTACCTCATCAACCCGGTGGAGAGCCGGGAGGCGTCCCTGGACAAGCCGGAGACCCTGATCCAGCAGTATCCCGAACCGGCGGACGTGCCGGTGCTGGAGGGCTTCCGGGACCTGGACCAGGAGGGCCTGGAGGGGCTGCTGAACCACTACGGTCTGGCCATGGACCTGGCCGACCTGACCTTCCTGCAGAGCTACTTCAGGGACGAGGAACAGCGGGACCCCACCCTCACCGAGGTGCGGGTGGTGGACACCTACTGGTCCGATCACTGCCGCCACACCACCTTCTCCACCCATCTGGACCGGGTGGACATCCAGGATCCCACCATCAACGGGGCCTACCTGCGCTACCTGTCCGCCCGGGACGAGGTGTACGGCCGGGAGAAGGCCGCCCAGCGGCCCCAGACCCTGATGGATCTGGCCACCATCGGCACCAAGGTGCTGAAAAAGCGGGGCGAACTGCCCGAGCTGGACGAGAGCGAGGAGATCAACGCCTGTTCCATCCACGTCCCCGCTCTGGTGGACGGCAGGGAGCAGGACTGGCTCCTGATGTTCAAGAATGAGACCCACAACCACCCCACCGAGATCGAGCCCTTTGGCGGCGCCGCCACCTGCATCGGCGGCTGCATCCGTGACCCTCTGTCCGGCCGGGTGTACGTCCACCAGGCCATGCGCCTCACCGGCTGCGGCGACCCCCGCACCCCGGTGGACCAGACCCTGGAGGGCAAGCTGCCCCAGCGGAAGATCGCCCAGACCGCCGCGGCGGGCTACTCCTCCTACGGCAACCAGATCGGCCTGGCCACCGGCCACGTGGCCGAGCTGTACCATGAGGGCTACATCGCCAAGCATCTGGAGTGCGGCGCGGTAGTGGGGGCCGCCCCCGCCGACCATGTCCGCCGTGAGGTGCCCGCCCCCGGCGACGTGGTCATCCTGCTGGGCGGCCGCACCGGCCGGGACGGCATCGGCGGCGCCACCGGCTCCTCCAAGAGCCACAACCTGAAGAGCCTGGATACCATGGCCTCCGAGGTACAGAAGGGCAACGCCCCCGAGGAGCGCAAGCTCCAGCGGCTCTTCCGCAACCCCAATGTGACCCGCCTCATCAAGCGGTGCAACGACTTCGGCGCCGGCGGCGTGTCGGTGGCCATCGGCGAGCTGGCCGACGGCCTGTCCATCGACCTGGACGCCGTGCGCAAGAAATACGACGGCCTGGACGGCACCGAGATCGCCATTTCCGAGTCCCAGGAGCGGATGGCGGTGGTGGTGGCCCCTGAGGACGCCCAGACCCTCATCAACTGTGCCTCCATCGAAAATCTGGAGGCCTACCAGGTGGCTACAGTGACGGAAAGCCCCCGGATGGTCATGACCTGGCGGGGCCAGACCGTGGCAAACCTGTCCCGTGCCTTCCTCAACACCAACGGCGCGGTGAAGCACGCCCAGGTGAAGGTGGCCCAGCGGCCCGGCCCCCAGACCTTTGAGGAGCGCTCCCTGCGGGAGCTGGCGGCGGAGCTGGACTACGCCTCCCGCCGCGGCCTTACCGAGCGGTTTGACGGCTCCATCGGGGCCGGCAGCGTGCTGATGCCCTTCGGCGGCAAGACCCAGCGCACCCCCGCCCAGGCCATGGCCGCCCTCTTCCCCGTGGAGCCCAACCAGGAGACCGACCAGGCCTCCATCATGGCCTGGGGCTGCGACCCCAAGCAGCTGAGCCGTGACCCCTACTACGGGGCGGTGCAGGCGGTGGTCACCTCGGTGGCAAAGGTGGTGGCCGCCGGCGGCGACTACAAGAAGGTGTACCTCACCCTCCAGGAGTTCTTTGAAAAGCTGCGGGAGGAGCCCCTGCGGTGGGGCAAGCCCTTCCAGGCCCTGCTGGGGGCCATGGACGCCCAGATCGGCCTGGGCTGCGCCGCCATCGGCGGCAAGGACTCCATGTCCGGCTCCTTCCTGGACCTGGACGTGCCCCCCACGCTGATCTCCTTCGCCATCGCCCCCGCCAAGGCGGGGGAGGTGCTCTCCCCCGAGTTCAAGGAGGCGGGCCACCCGGTGTACCTGTTCGGCGTGCCCCATCTGGGGGACTTCGAGGGACAGAAGCGGGCCTGGGAGCAGTTCCACGCCCTGTGCCTGACCGGCAAGGTGAAGGCCGCCCGGGTGCTGGAGCCCGGCGGGGTGAAAGAGGCCGCCATGCAGATGGCCTTCGGCAACCGCATCGGCTTCACCCTGGACGAGAAGTTCGTGGGCCCCGCCTGCCAGGGCATGATCCTGGCCGAGTGCGACGGCCCCGTGGAGGGAGCCGAGCTGGTGGGCCATACCACCGCCGAGCCGGTGCTCACCTTCGGAGAGGACACTGCCTCCATCGATGAGCTGCTCTCCCTCAATGAGGATGTGCTGGAGGACGTGTACCCCACCCGCACCGGCGAGACCGGGGCGGTGGAGCCCATCTCCTGGGACAAGCGCTCCCCCGCCGTGTGCAGGAGCAAGATCGCCCGGCCCCGGGTGGTCATCCCCGTGTTCCCCGGCACCAACTGCGAGTACGATTCGGTCAAAGCCTGCCTGCGGGCGGGCATGACCGCCGAGACGGTGAATATCCGCAACCTGACTCCCGACGATCTGCTCCAGTCCACCGTGGAGCTGGAGGGGGCCATCCGCAACGCCCAGATCGTCTTTATCCCCGGCGGCTTCTCCGGAGGCGACGAGCCCGACGGCTCCGCCAAGTTCATCTGCTCCTTCTTCCGCAACAGCCGCATCACCGACGCGGTCCACGACCTGCTGAAGAACCGGGACGGCCTGATGCTGGGCATCTGCAACGGCTTCCAGGCCCTCATCAAGCTGGGCCTGGTGCCCTACGGCGAGATCCGGGACATGGACGAGAACTGCCCCACCCTGACCTACAACACCATCGGCCGCCACCAGAGCAGGTACGTCACCACCCGGGTGGCCAGTGTCAACTCCCCCTGGATGCTCAAGTCCAACGTGGGCGACCTCCACGCCATCCCCATCTCCCACGGTGAGGGCCGGTTCGTGGCGCCCCAGGCCGTGCTGGATCAGCTGATTGCCAATGGCCAGGTGGCCACCCAGTACGTGGACGAGCACGGCGTCCCCTCCATGGACATGGACGTGAACCCCAACGGCTCCCTGTACGCCATCGAGGGCATCTTCTCCCCCGACGGCCGGGTGTTCGGCAAGATGGGCCACTCCGAGCGGCGGGGGGACCACGTGGCGCTCAACATCCCCGGCGACAAGTATCAGCCCCTCTTCGAGAGCGGCGCGGAGTACTTCCGATAAGCAAGGGAAAGCGGCATGACAAAAGTCATGCCGCTTTTTTTTAAAACCGTTGTAACGCTTTGCCCTGCCGGAGCGTCCTATCTGTAAAAGGGGGGAGGAGCATGGACGAAAACCGGGACTTTGAGGCCATTTACCGGCTCTGTGCCCCCCTGATGGGCCGCTATCTCCGGGCCCTGGGCTGCCCCGGCCAGGATGTGGAGGATGTGATCCATGACGCCTTCGTCAAGGCCCTTCTCCACATCGAGGACTACCGGGGGGACTGCGGGCTGTCGGCCTGGCTGTGCCGGATCGCCAGGAACACCTGGTTTTCCCTGCTGCGGCGGCAGAAGCGGAGCCTGCCCCTGCCGGAGACGAGTGAGGCGGTGTGGGATCAGGTGTGGTGCGAGTGGGCGGAGCTGATGGACGCCCTGCCGGAGCCCTACCGGACGGTGTTCCGTGCCCGGGTGCTGGAGGACCGGGGGTACCGGGACATCGGCGGCACCTTTGGCAAAAGCGAGAGCTGGGCCCGGGTGACCTTCTACCGGGCCAGGCAGAAGATGCGGCAGATGCTGGAAGAAAGGGGAGAGTGATATGGACAAGACCTGCGGGATCGTGGCCGATCTCATTCCGCTCTATCTGGACGGGGCGTGCAGCGGGGAGAGCCGGGCGCTGGTGGAGGAACACACCGCCCGGTGTCCGGCCTGCCAAAAGCTGCTGACAGACATGGGAGACGGCCCGGCGGAGCCCGCGGCAGAGCAGGTGCTGCGGCAGACGGCCCGGCGGTTCGGCCGGCAGGCCGCCCTCCGGGCGGCGGGGGCGGCGGCCATTGTGCTCTATTGGCTGGTCTGGCTGTGGCAGAACGCCCTGGCGGAGGTGGGCAACTACCGCTGGTTTTCCTATACCTTCCACGAGGCGTACACCCTGGGGTATCTGCTGGTCCCCCTGCTCACCCTGATCTGGCTGGCTGTTCTGCTGGCCCGCACCGCACGGCGGCGGACCTGGCGGAAGAATGGGGCCATGCTGGCGGTGCTGGCGGTGCTGCTGGCAGCCCAGGCCGGCTATCTGTGGGATCAGGCCAGGCTGGTCCATGTCACCGGCTGGAGCCAGGTGGTGTCCGTCCCCGATGAATACCACATCGTCATCCAGGGTGATGAGGGGCAGGTGACCCTGGCCACCACGCCCCTGGTGGCCAACCTGGTCCGGACCGACGGCACGGTCTACGGATTTTCCTACGACAGCCGCCGGGACAGCCCGGATCAGGGGCGTCTGACCTTTGTCCATGGCATTGCAGAACCATAAAACAAGACGGCGGTCAAGGGTATCTGCCCTGGCCGCCGCTCTATTTTTTATGAAATTTTAAGGCTCCTTTTAAGGCGGTTTCACATAGACATGATACACTGGGTCCAACAAAGGAGGAAAGAACCATGATCACCTTATTGAGCCTGTGCCTGATCTGTGTGGCTGCCATTATTCTGATCCCGGTGGTGCTGGTCCTGGTGGGTCTGCCCTTCCTGGTGCTGTTTGCCCTGCTGCCCTGGCTGCTGCGCATCGCGGGCGTGGTGCTGCTGCTGAAGGCCCTGTTTGAGCAGCCCACCCGGTGGGAGAACTTCATGCCCGCCGTTGTCGCCTTCGCCCTGTCCATCCTCATCGGCTGGATTTTCTGATGGTCCCCTACAGCGGCTCCGCCTTTAAGGCGGGGCCGCTTCCCGTTATGGCGTAAAAGGCGTACTCACCCGGCTTCAGTTCCGACTCCGCCAGGGCCTGCCGCACCGCCGCCAGATCCCCCGGCGGGAACCGCAGGGCCATGCCGCAGCCCAGGGAGATTTCCCGCAGCACCGGCATTACCCGCACCGGGGCCACCGACGCCAGCTTTTTCTGGGCGGAAATGGCCCCATAGGTGGAGGCAAAGGTGATGAGACCGTAGTCCATTACAGGCTGATGACCTTGGCGGCCTTCTGCATCCGGGTGACGATGTCGTACATATTGCTGACGGTGCCCACCTTCAGCTGATCGGTAAGGCCGTAGAAGTTCAGGCAGGTGCCGCACACCAGGATCTCCACCCCGGCGTCGGAAAGGGCCTTCAGGTGCTCCGCCACCTGCTCGTCCAGCGTGGGCAGCTTGACCCCGGCATTCATGAAGAGTACAGCCCCCGGTTTGTCGTCGCTCTGGGTCAGGGTGTAGAAGAACATCCGCATCAGGTTGGTGCCCAGCTCCCGGTCCCCGTCGCCGATGATGTCCCGGCCCACAAAGACCGCCCAGTCCGCTCCCGCGGCGGGCAGGGGAGAATTCACGGCCTCTTCACAGGCGGCGCAGCCCTCGCCCCTGACGAAGTCAAGGGCAAAGGCCCCGTTCTCCTCCCGGACTGCGGCGGTAAAGCCCTGGTTGTCCGCCAGCCGCTTCAGATTCTCCACAGCGGTCTGGTTGTCCACCAGGATGGTGAAGGAATCCGCCCCTTCCGCCATGGCCTTTTTGGCCATCAGTACGGGCGTGGGACAGGGCTTGCCTTTGGCGTCGATGATCTGTGACATAGAGATACCCCCTTTTTTGAGGATATTATACTATTCCGCCCCTCTGCTGTGCAAGTGGTGGAAAACCGGTGAAAAATGTGAAGAATTTTTAAAAAAAGCGGGAGGATGAAGGTACCCCAACATAAGGACAACAACAAAACCGATTTTGCACATCAACGAGAAAGGGTCTGCGGAAATCCGCAGGCCCTTCTTTTTGCGCACATCAAAAAAGAACGCCGATAGCTGGTTGACTGTCCTCGCCCCTGCTATTTGAGAAGTGCTGCGAAAAACAATCTCTCGATGTTTCACAAAAACGACTTTCGAAAATTTGAATCTAGTTAGATTGCAGTAATGCAAATATTGTTGTGGCTTTTTCTATCCGCTTGTGGTATGGTGTCTTGCTACGAGGAGGTAGGACACATGAATGACATACTGAAACAACTCTACAACAGATTTTACACGCCACTGCCCATGACGGAGGCTGAGCAGGAAATTGAAGATTGTCACAAGCAGCTCATCGAGCGATTGGAAAAACCAGAGAGAAAACTGGTGCTGCGGATCATGGATACCCAGAATCTAATGGCGGAGGAACGCTCTATGGACAGTTTCCTCTGTGGATTTCACCTGGCTTTAAAAATGGCAAACGAATTGAATTACTATAAACAAAACAGGCAGCCACCGTCAGCTGAAGAAGCTGAGGCAGATGCCTGTTCTGTATGATTGTAACAGGATGCATTCCGCACATCTCACCTGTGCGACACCATCTCTTGTAGGATGGCGTCAAGCTGCTGGAACGCCTGCGCCTTACAGGTCGGAAGCCATTCCGAGCGTTCCTGATCATAATAGCGAAATGCTGCCTCCCACGCAGATATTGCAAACACATCGCAATACGCCTTACCGGAGGAAAAGCCAACAGGCTGTCCATCCGGAAAATCAGCGTTGTTGGTCAACGATATAACGCAACGACCACTCAGCAGCTCCGGGAATACCGGCGAAAGATGGATGCCGCCTATATTTGTGCAGGAGGAAAGTCCATCCTCGCAAACGGAGAGCAGTTTCAGTTCCTCATCGCTGAGCAGACCTGCATCGTGCAATTCATTCAGAAGCGCAGTGTATTCCTGCTGTGTCATGTTGGATGGATCATACTTCTGGCTGAGGCTCTCCCATTCCTCATCTGTCAATACAGCGGAAAGGTCAGGCATAGGATGTTTGTTCTCGGAGGAAAACGCAGGAGCGCTCGAAAAAACATTGGAGAAATACGCCTGCATGGCAGTTCGATCCTCCGAACTGCTGCACACTACAAAGCTGGCGCTTGGAACGGTACCAGCCATAACATCCGCCCAGCTGACGGTGGGAACGCTGGATGCCTTTGCCCTTTTGGCATGATTGGTTACAGCCTTTTCAGCGTATTGGACTCCACAAACCATAGAAATCCTCTATCCTTTCACAAACTAAGCGATATCGTAACCTGTGTATAACTTAACTGTCTGTTCTGCCAGCAATCAGGGCCCTTACACGGTCTGGATTCGCTCGTTCTTGATGTGGTCAATGGTCAGTTGAATGCTGCTTAAATCCATCATCAAAGGCGATGTAGTTGCCCCGCTCCCTGTGGCCCCTCTCACCGCGTTCATTTGGTTTAGGATCTCCAGCACTTTGGAATAGGCGCCTTGCCTGATTTGCAAACTGCTGTCAGGCACTGCCCACTGGGACATGATCTGCGCAAACTGAAGTGCGTTTCCACCCACATCACTCAGTGAACGGACACTGGATCCCATACCGGAAGATGAGGTCCAGATATAGGCAGGCTCAAAATACCCCGGTACAATCGTGATACGGGACATTCCCAGGTCGCTGGTTTCAAGCCGACTTAGGACGCCTTTTTTCTCCAAATATCGGATGAATTCGTCATACTCTGCTTGTGACATGTTTTGCGGATCATACTTTTCCGCAAGCGCTTGGATTTCCGCCTCTGACAGTGTTTGATTGCCCAACTCAGGCGGCTTCCCTTGTACTTGCTCGACCTGCTTTTGAAATTTTTCCATCAGAGCTGTGTAGCTATAAGTACCAACCTCCGCTTTTTGCGTCGTCGGATTCAACCAAATGCAGGGCAAATAAATCCCCTCAGATACTCCTCTCACATTCACACGAATATCCTCCTTAAAACAATCCGCTGTTCAAAGGCAAAACAGTTACGCCTTTACATCAATTCCCCACTGGTATTCTTCCAAAATGCTGGTATCAAATGCCTGCCCCGGCTGCCAGCCTGGGACATGGGCTTTGACAAAGGCATTGATTTTTTCCACTTCGTCAAAATGAATTTGATCTATGGTGTAGGCCGCGTCCCTTCGGTCTTTGGCGGGGATAGACATCAAATAGCTATGTACCATTTCTCCGTATTCATTGCCTGTCCCGGTCATGCCATAGCGGTACTTCATATTCTCAAATACTCTGTCCCGCACCTTCTGCTCGATCTCCTTGGACACAGGGATGATATGAAAATCCGCCGCAGTCATCCCGGTAATATCCATCCCGTCATCCGGCGTATCAGGGTGCGCTACCGCAGCGCCGTTTGGATATTTCGGCTGTGTGACTCCACGCTGATACTGATCTGAGGTCATCATCATACGGGCAATGTCTGTGATCGTCATTTTGTTACACCCCTTCCGGAAAATCGGTTATCAGGTTATTCACATCATTTGCTTTCCGTCCAGGGGTCATAATTTTCCCAGAACTCGAAGTCTGCATCAGTCCAACCCTCCGGTTTGGCAATCAGATTCCACTCGCGATTGGCAAAGTGGTCTTTTTCTTGATCGAACAATACTTTGAAAAGTTCAGGCTTATTATGCATCCAATCGGTATAGAGAGAAGTAAAACTTTCCTTTACAAAGCGCTGGCTCTCAAAATAGTCCATCCCAGATCCATTGATGGATGATTTCAACTGCTCGACGAAAGCGTTCCATTCTTTGGTCATTTGTCTAATTGCTTGATAGTGTTTTCCTTCTGGGGAAAGAGATATAACTATTTCCTTTGTGTGTCCCTCCCAGATGTCTACATTGCGCTGTGCAGCATCTTCTGGAAGGGAGAAATTGAAACTTCCATCCGCATACTGCATTTGGGAGATTTCTCTTTTTTTGATTTCAGTCCCTGTACCGTGCGGAACGGCATCCGTCTGCCTTGCCTCGTTCTGGACTCCGCAGGGGACCATCTTGTCGTCCAGACTCACCGCCTTACTTAAATCCACCCGATCAAAATTCGGCGGGGAAAATTGAATTTTCTCCCCAACCGTGGTCGGCTCCGCCTGCTGGCCCGATGGCTTGATATTGGTTACCCAGCCGCTGTTTACCAGAGCGTCGGGCAGGCGCATAGCTCCGGTGTCAGAAATAATCAAAGACATTTCGTTGTGCCTCCTTTACGCTTTTACATCAACGCTCCGCTGGTGTTTCTCTAAAATGCTGATATCAAATGCCTGCTCCGGCTGCCAGGGGAGGAGCGCCGCCCTGTCGCCCTCCTTCTGCTCTGTGCTCTCCGACCCCTGCCCAGCTTTGCAGGCGGGCTGCATCCGCTGGACGGCGGCCAGCACAGCAAGCCCGGAGGAATCTTTTTGGGCAAACCGGGCGAGCGCCTGCGTCCGCACCTGCTCGTACACCTGCTCGGCCTCCTCCTGGGTGTCACAGGTGCGGAGTTGCTCCTCGACCATTTCAATCTCCCGCTGGATCCGCTCCGCCTTGGCCGCAGCTTCCGGGTAATGCTGGCGCAGAAAGCGCATTTCCGCCGCGGTCAGCCGCCTGCCCGAATACATCTTGCGGATGATCTTCTCATACTTCCGATAGCGGGCCTGGCTCTCCTCCGTCTCCCGGACCTCCTCTTCGGGAAAGAGGGACGTGGCCGTCAGCTCCATTTTACGCTTTTCGCCGGTTGGAAGCGTGTATTTCGTGAGACTTAAATCTCGGCTGCCAATGCTATTCATCTCCATAGAGTGCACCCCCTTGCTTTGATGGTTTTTTTGGCCGCTGTAAGCTCAGACAATCCACGTCGGTGGAAATTGTGGGTCATTTGCAGTATGACGGCATAAGCCTTCGTCTGGTGTTCCTTACCCCAGCGTCATAAAGCCCATGCAGGTTCCAGTCAACTCTCCGCTGTTGACCTTCGCGATCCAATCTTTGAATTTTTCCTTCTGCTCGGCGGCATACTGTTTCGCTTGGGCGTCCAACTCTTGCTGGGCCTTGTCGCAGGCGGCCTGGGCGGTCTCCTTGGCAAACTCGTATATATTCTCCAGTCGGTTCATGCCTTCCTCCCCCAGAGCGTAGGGATCTTCCGTCGTATGCAGCTTTCCGGTCAGGTACAGGCTTCTCAGCTGGTCATACGCCATAGCGGCGGACTGCTTGGTCATTCCCTCCGGCGGATCCGGAAGTTCGGTTCCGTCCACAGCAAAATCACCCAACCAGGACTGCACATAGGTGCGGTACAGGTAATGGATCGCCTCATCCCGATCCATACCCTCCAATTCGGCCAGCATGGGGGCATAATAGTTCCGTACCTGGGTCTCCAGAGCTTCCTTTTCGCTGGTCACAGTCTGAAGAAACGTTGTTTCGAAAAGCTTCGGATCTGGATTTACTACCAGAGTAGGTATCTCAAAGGTATCCCAATCCGGTTCGACGATTTGGATTTTGCCGGAAGCCAGTTTTTCCGCCAGCGCCGGGTCAATGCCGGCGGCTTCCATCTGTGCAGCAATGGACGCCTGACGTCCTTCCTCTGAGATCGTCACCGTATCTGCACCGGTGGTTGGGTTGCTCTTACTGGTGTTGCTCTGCTCCGCCGCAGCCGCACGAGCGTACGTTTCCCGCGGTTGCGGGGCAAGGTTTCGATCAATTCTCATCATCCTGGTTTCCTCACTTTCTCATTCTTGCGGGTCATGCCCGAGTGTCTACGGCAGCGTTCATTTCCGCACGGGCTTCCCGAAATGCCTGCAAATAAATCATGTCCGTTTCCGTAATAAAATTGAATTCCGCTTTCGTCTGATGTATCGTCCATTGGCCATAAAAGCTGCTGTAACTCGCAATCAGTTCTCCCTCTGGTGAATAAACCTCAGCTGTCCGGAATGTCGAATCGCCTTTGATTTCGGCAGAATAGTCGCCGAAAAGATGCTCCAAATAGACTTTGATCCGCTCCTGCTCTTGATCCAATGTTTTCATAATGGAATTTACTTTGGCCATCGGGCTGGCACGATCAGGAGAGACATACCGTTCCATTCGGGCACGCTGAAGTTGAATAAATTCCTTGTCCATATAGATGCCCTTTTCCGCATCCTCGTGGGCCAGTGTTTGAATCTGTTTTACAAAGCCATCTGTGATCGCGTTCTTAACAGCCTTTTTTGCCGATGTTTGGATGTTCGACGCGCCACCCAGCTTGGCCGTATTGCTGGTTCCCAAGCCGCCAATTTGCATGGATACTCCCTCCCAACATCAATAATATAAACTTTGTGTTAAACCATAAAATCCATACTGCGGGAGACTGTCGGGAAACGGTCAAAATACCGCTTCGGATAGAGCTGCAAGTTGGACAGGAATTGATTGAGCAAGCTGGCCTTATCCATATCTGTATCAGAGAAGGACAGCAAATCCGCAACATTCCGAAGATCCTCTTTGCTATTGTTGAACACAAGATCTGTGCTGAGCCGATGCTCTATGCCATCCTCGTCTGTGTAGGAAACCCATGTTTGTGCTTTTAAGGGATCTTTGGGATCAAACTCATCAGTAGTGTAATCCGTGACTGTTTTGTTGCCATCCACATCCTCCACGGTAAGCGAATTCATTCGGATGGTGGTACGATAAGCGTCTCCGCTCTTTTCATAAAACCACTTGAAATTTTCCGGGGGCGCAACATCGGGATCAATGATATAGTGATCATCGGATGCAACAAACGGATCACCGTTTAGAGCCGTATTGAAATTGTATAGCTGGAAATGTTGATCTCGCCTATCTTTCCCTACTCTTCGTTACTGCGATAGGTACTGCCACCAGAACAAATACTCTTTATTATTTTATCGACCATCCGGCGAGAAAAACTTAGACTGTTCTCCCGCCATGACCATGATAAGAAGAAATGCGTGAAAGGTTTCCGCAAGGCCGGGAAATTCTAAATAAAGTCCTCCAAAATCATTGCCAAACTGCCACACCTCCCGGGGCGTGGCGTTTTCGCTGTCCGGCACACTGCACCAGGCGCATAAGCCCCGCTTGGCATAGTCGATGCGCTCTCTGGGCGCTTCGGCTGGGCTGCTGTCCCCGTTATGGAACAGAAATCCTCTTGCCAGGATGGTCAGCACCCGGTTGGGCCCCTAAAAGTCCAAGATGGTGTCAAAGGTAAAGCGGCCCAGGTAGGTGGTGTCCTGCTTGTTCTGAGCGGTGCAGGTCACCGCGCCGGTGTAATTCTAAAATTCCTTCCAAATATCATGAGACAGATGTCTGCGCAGATAGGCCACATAGGTCTCACAGGTTTTGGCATACGTGATGATGCCCTGCTTGAGGCGGACGGCCAGATCTTCTGCTCATCGGTATACCTAAGCGTGTGACCTGGTTCCGTGCGGCGAGAAGTCAAATCAGGCCATGCCGAGCAAGGCTTCGCCGCCCCTGGCGGCGGTGAAACGCCCGCCCTTCAGGGCGGGTGTTTCACGCAAGCATCGCGTTTTGATGTCAAAACGCCCTTGCAGGGGAAACCCCTGTCCCCAATGCCGCCTGCGGGCGGAACTTTTCGGCAAGGTTGCCGAAAAGTTTTCGGAAGATTTTCCACGCAAGATCGGGTTTGACAAAATTGTCAAACCCGATCTCATTGGAACATTTGGCAATTCCGGCGGCAGTCCATTGCGCTGAAAATCGGGTTNGGAACTTTTCGGCAAGGTTGCCGAAAAGTTTTCGGAAGATTTTCCACGCAAGATCGGGTTTGACAAAATTGTCAAACCCGATCTCATTGGAACATTTGGCAATTCCGGCGGCAGTCCATTGCGCTGAAAATCGGGTTCGGCAACCTTGCCGGACCCGATTTTCACCTGCATCAGGGTGTCGTTTTTTCAATAAACTGTCTACATGATTGGGTACATTATAATCCGTACAAGGGTGTCCATGTTAGCACCCTGGAGGTCAAGAAATCCAGGGCAGGGTGCATCATGAGACCCCCATTTTTCTTTTTTAATGCGGACACAGACTGTCCGCATTATCTGTTAGGATGGGTGCGAGAACCGGGGATGGCCCTGGAGCCGTCTTCCGAGAGGAGGAGCTGCATGAACGCACAAACACACCGTACCTGCATCCGGATGAGCCAGGAGGAATACGACCAGCTGAAAGAGAAAAGCAGGGCTGCCGGGTTATCCGCCAACGCCTGGCTGATGAGAGAGCTGGAGCGAAACCGCCCCATGCTCTATCGGGAGGAGGAGACGAGAGCGGCCATCGCCTTTGCGGATGAGGCTGGCCGGGACATCAACGCCGTGGCCAGGGTATTCAACAGCGGCTGCGGCACCGCCCAGCAGTTGGGCTTTTCCGTCCAGCGGCTGGCCCAGGTGGTGGAGCAATTCCGGCAGGTGAGAAAGCTGGGGTACCCCTATGCGGCATAAACACAAGCCACGCCCACCTATGCGGGACAACAGCTGTTCTCTGTCCGTCCGCATGACAGAGGAGCAGTACCAGCGGCTGTGCCGCTATCTGGCCATCACCAGACTGCCAGTCACAACTTATTTCCGTAAGCTGATCAAGGAGGCCACGATCCACGCCCGAATGCCCAGGCAGAAGCTGGACCCGCATCCCGCCGTGAACCATATCTACTCCAACATCCGGCAGATCGCCCGCTGCCCAACGGCCAGAGAACTTGCCCCGGAGCAGATCGCGCAGCTGGAGTTTCTGGCGGACAAGCTCTGTGAGGAGTGCTTCCTTCTCTCCACCCAGCAATAGCCTCTGTAAGGCCACAGGAGGCCCCGTGTGGCCTCGCAGGCCCAGAGGGGGGGATAGGTATGGCCCCAGAGAGAAACTGGGCGCTTTCAGCCGAATCGTCAGGAGCGTCACTTTTATGTCACAGGAGCAGAAAATCGCCTTTGACAATAGTGTCAAAGGCGATCCGCGGGAGGAGCGGAATATACCACAGAGCCGGGAGACCGCTTTTGATGAAATCACCAAAAGCGCTGCCCAGCAAGGTTTGGCAAAGTTGCCGAACCTTCCCGACCAGAGATGGAGGAAACGAAAATGTCAGAAGAAGCGAAAGATGATGTTCAACAGGTAAAAGCGGAACGCCTTTAGCGCTCCCATGGGCGGCTTATCCGTGTGGTGTCTGTGTTCCCGCAGCAAGGCAGCGCCACCCCGGAGGACAAGCTGAAAACCCTCATCAACCTGGACGCGCAGCAGGGAAAGCTGTGTGCCTAAAGGACTGGACATTGCCCAGGCTTTGGGGTATTGTGTAGGCGCGATGCGCTGAATCGGTTTGACGAGAAAAAAGGAGGGCTGTATGAAACAGTCAAACCAGAATGAGATCACCGCCCTGTACTGCCGTCTTAGCCAGGATGACGGGGCGGACGGAGAGTCCAACAGCATCCAGAACCAGCGGAATATCCTGGAGCGGTACGCACGGGAGCGCCGCTTCCCCAACCCCCGCTTTTATGTGGATGATGGCTATTCCGGGGGCAGCTTCAACCGCCCCGGCTTTCAGCAGATGATGACGGATATGGAAAACGGGAAGATCCGCACCATCATCACCAAGGATTATTGTGCGATAATAGGACTAAATCAGAAAGACCTTGAAAACCAAGGCATTCTGGCTTAGTCCCTTCTTTTTTTGACCGAAAACAAAGGACTTTCACAATAATCAAGCAAGCCGGAGTGTGCCGCTGCACACTTCCGGCAGAAGGAGGATATAGTGGGTGCTATCAAAGTCTTCTTGAAGGAGGTTCTGCTTCCAATCGCGCTTGCGTTCTGCCTCGCGTCATTTCTCAAGCCGATCTATATGCCTGACGGCGTATGTGACTACTTCCTTATGTGGATCTGCGTCGGCTTGCCATTTGGCATCCGGAGGATGTGCCTCTGGCTCGTTCCCAGCGGCTACGGTATCTCCGGCTCAGTCGGCATCTTCGCATTGAACTTAATCATAGGCGGTCTTATCGGAGGACTTGCCTTCTTCATCGGGCTGCTGCTCGGTGTCATTCATACCATCCGAGAAATCATCTGAACTACATCGTAAACGAAGAGGGTTTGTTTCTTCTCCAATTTGGAGTAAGAAGCAAACCCTCTTTTTTTGTTGCCCAAAAGCCGGAATATTTGCTGGCGATGCGGCGAAGGAAAGGAGTTTTTAAGCATGAAACGCATGACAGCCGGTGATCTGCAAGCACTGGAATTGCTGATGCAGACCATACCCGGCTTTGAGCATTTTGACAGCGGCGCGGATGGCATTCTCCCTGAGTGCCGAAGCTGCCGCTTTCACCGTCCTCACTGGAAATATCAGTCCTGCGTGTTTGCAGAGTGTCCCTACTGCTGCAATCCCGTTTCTACACTCAAAAATCAAAGTGGCACATCTGATGCCGGAAAGGAAACCTGTCATGGATAACAAAATCGAAGTCTTCAAGAATGAACAGTTCGGTGAGGTGAGGACGATCCTCGACGGAGAAACACTTCTGTTCTGCGGCTCAGATGTTGCAAGAGCATTGGGATATGCCAGACCCGGCAAGGCAATTATTGACCATTGCAAGGGTGTCCTAAAACGGGACACCCTTACGAGCGGCGGTACGCAGTCCCTTTCCTACATTACGGAGGGTGATGTTTACAGGCTAATTGTCCATAGCAAACTCCCCTCGGCGGAAAGATTTGAACACTGGCTGTTCGATGAGGTTGTTCCCATGATCCGCAAGACCGGCTGCTACATGACGGAATCCCTGCTGGACCGCATTCAGAAGGAACCGGCGGTCATCATAGAGCTTGCGCAGACCTTGCTCAAGGAAACGAATCGCGCCAATGCCCTTGAAGCGGAGCTGGGCATCGCAAGACCGAAAGCCGATTACTTTGACGTCTTCGTCAATCCAGATGACTGCACCAACATTTGCACCACGGCGAAGGAACTGAAAATCCCGGAGCGCAAGTTCGTCAAATTCCTGCTTAACGAAGGGTATCTGTTCCGCTCTCCCTCCGGTCAGCTTCTTCCCTACAACAAGAAGAGCAACGAAGGACTCTTCATCGTCCGGGATTTCGTGACCTTCCGCTATACCGGCTCTCAGACCTACTTCACCCCGAAGGGCAAGAACGTCATCCGCATCCGCTACTTTGGAATCTGCGGCGTTGAAGTATCTGCGGAAATGGCAGGGTGATCATGTGTCAGTCTATCGCGTCAATAAAACCCGTGACTTCACGGTCATGGGCAATACCCACCTGAGAGATAAGAACCTCTCCCTCAAAGCAGTCGGTCTTCTCTCAAAGATGCTGTCCTTCAACGACGGCTGGCAGTTCTCCACCCGTGGTCTTGCAGCACTCTGCAAGGAAGGTCCCGACGCCATACTTTCGGCACTCAAGGAGCTTGAGGAAAACGGCTACCTTGTCCGTCACCGTGGCAGAGATGATAAGGGCAGAATGGTCAGCACGGAGTTCGACATCTATGAGATGCCGCAAGCTGGTTTGCCACACAGGGATAATCCACACAGGGAAAATCCCGATGTGGAGAATCCAGACGTGGAGAATCCCCATAGGGAAAATCCCGCACAAAGAAATACTATCCAAGTAATTACACAAGAAAGAAATACTCTCTCAAAGAACTATCAATCCATCAATCTTGATGTGATGGACAGGATGGATGAGCGAAGCGAGTATGAAGAGATTATCAAAGAGAATCTTGACTACAACATTCTCTGTCAGGATCCGAAGTTCGATAAAGACCGCTTCCGGGAGATCATGGACATCATGCTGGATGCCGTCTGCTCTACCGCTCCGACCATCCGTATCAATGGCGAGGATATGCCGCAGCAAGTGGTTAAGTCCCGCTTTCTCAAGCTGAATAGCAGCCACATAGAGTACGTTCTGGAAGCAATGAACAAGAACCCGTCAGACATCCGTAATATCCGGGCGTACCTGTTGACCGCTCTGTATAACGCCTCTCTGACGATAGACAATTACTACTCCGCGCTCGTCAATCATGATTTCTACGGGCAGGACAGATCGGCAGGGTCAAAGAAGCCGAAGACCTACGATTATAGCCTTTGCGAAGACACTCTTTAATGAATACCATCGTGAGCAATGCTCGGAAAGGAGGACAGTGTAAATGAAAATCATCTGTCGCCGGATTGTGCCGCCTTAGCTGAGGCAGCATTCCCTCAATCATTTCAAGGAAAGGAGGTATCACTGCAATGCAGGATGAAGTCAACACCAAAGTTGTTGCAATCATGATCAAGGGCGGCAAAATCTCAGCCGAGGTGCTGAAAAAGGCACTGGACAAGTTCGTGCAGGAGATTGAGAAGGCGCAGAAGCAGATGCAGAAGCCAAAAACCTATCGCGGCAAGCAGTCCATCAAGCATCTGATGAGCCAGAACGCCGCCATCTCCAACATCGAAGTGACGGACGGCAACATCAAGTCCTTTGAGCGAACAGCCAGTAAATACGGTCTGGACTTTGCGCTCAAGAAGGACGTTTCCGTTGAGCCGCCCAGCTATCTTGTCTTCTTCAAGGGACGGGACGTTGATGTCATGACCGCCGCCTTCAAGGAGTTCTCCGCCAAGACGGTCAAGCAGAAGGAACAGCCGTCTATCCGGCACAAGCTGGATCAGGAAAAAGCCCAGAGCAAGTCGCAGCACAAAGAGAAAGTCAAGGTCAAGACCAAGGATCGGGGTGTGGAGCTGTGAACAAGTCCGATGTGAAGAAGCTCATTCTTCTGAACCTCCCGTATGTCTTTGCCTTTTACTTTGCGGATAAGATCGCCGCTGTGTTCCGCCTTGCACCCGGCACAGCGTTCATCGACAAGCTGACAAACGGTTTTGCCGTGTTCGGCACAGCCTTTGCAAATCCGTTTCCCAGCTTTCATCTCGTTGATCTGCTCATCGGTCTGTCGGCTGGCGTGTTGCTCAAGCTGGCAGTTTACGTCAAGGGTAAGAACCGCAAGAAGTTCCGGAAGGGCGAAGAGTACGGCTCTGCCCGCTGGGGTAAGCCGGAGGACATCAAGCCGTACATGGACCCGGAGTTTTCCAACAATGTCATTCTGACGCAGACGGAGTTCCTGACCATGAACAGCCGTCCAAAGCAGCCGAAATACGCCCGCAACAAGAACATCCTTGTCATCGGCGGTTCCGGCTCAGGCAAGACGCGCTTTTTTGTAAAACCAAATCTGATGCAGATGCACAGTTCATACGTTGTCACCGACCCGAAGGGTACGGTGCTGGTAGAGTGCGGCAGGATGCTCGAAAAGGGCGGCTATGTCATCAAGTCGCTGAACACCATCAATTTCAAAAAATCCATGCACTACAACCCATTCGCGTACATCCGCAGCGAGAAGGACATCCTCAAGCTGGTCAATACGATCATCGTCAACACGAAGGGAGATGGCGATAAGTCCGGCGAAGATTTTTGGGTGAAGGCGGAGAAGCTGTACTATACAGCCCTCATCGGTTACATCTGGTACGAGGCACCTGATCACGAGAAAAACTTTACTACCCTGCTCGAAATGATCAATGCCTCGGAAGCCAGAGAGGACGATGAGACCTTCAAGAACCCTGTGGATGTCATGTTCGACGAGCTGGAAGCCCGCGATCCTGACCACTTCGCGGTCAAGCAGTACCGCAAATACAAATTAGCTGCGGGTGTTGTATGCTCTAAAAGACTTCTTAATCAAGCGGTTGGGAAGTCTCTTAGAACACACAACCTAAAACCGAAGAAAGGAGCGCAAGTTATGAGAAAAAACGAGAAAATCACTGCTCTGTACGAACGACTGAGCCGTGATGACTTTGGCAAAGATGATGACCAGCAGCGTGAGAGCAATTCCATTTCCAATCAAAAGGCTATGTTGGAGGAGTTCGCCGCACGGCAGGGGTTTACGAACATTGTCCATTTCACGGACGATGGCATTAGTGGTACTTGCTTTGACCGTCCCGGATTTTTGGCAATGATGAAAGAGGTTGAAGCCGGGAATGTGGAGTATTTGTGCATCAAGGACATGAGCCGCATGGGTCGTGACTATCTGAAAGTTGGTCAGATTATGGAAATCCTGCGTCAGCGTGGCGTTCGCCTTATCGCCATCAATGACGGCGTGGACAGTGCCAGAGGGGACGATGATTTTACCCCTTTCCGCAACATTATGAACGAGTATTACGCCAGAGACACCAGCCGTAAAATCCGTTCCACTTTCCAGTCAAAAGGCAAGTCCGGCAAGCACCTCACAGGCACGGTCATTTACGGCTATCTCTGGAACGAAGCCAGAGACCAATGGTTGGTTGACCCCGAAGCCGCAGAGGTGGTCAAGCGCATCTTTGCCATGACGATTGAGGGTTACGGTCCGTATCAGATCGCCAGCAAACTGAAATCGGAAAAGGTGCTTATTCCGTCTGCTTACCTTGCCCAGCACGGCGAGGGCGTGAACAAGAATAAGACTTTCAAAGATGTGTACGGCTGGGGTTCTTCCACCATCTGCAACCTTCTTGAAAAGCGTGAATATCTGGGACACACCATCAATTTCAAGACCCGAAAGCACTTCAAGGACAAGAAAAGCCATTATGTCCCGGAGGACGAATGGACGATTTTTGAGAATACGCACGAAGCCATTATTGACCAGCAGACCTTTGACCTTGTGCAGAAAATCCGTGGGAATGTCAGACGCTACCCGGACGGCTGGGGCGAAGCAGCTCCCCTCACAGGCTTGCTTTATTGTGCCGATTGCGGCGGCAAGATGTATGTCCACCGTACCAACAACGGCAAGCGTATTTCTCAATATACCTGTTCCCAATACAGCAAAGTCCCAGTTGGAAAGCTCTGCACGACACAGCACCGTATCAATGAAGATGTGGTACTGTCCCTTGTTTCCGAAATGCTCAAAGCTATTGCCGAATATGCCAAGCATGACAGAGCCGAGTTTGTCCGTGTGGTGCAGGAAGCACAGTCCAGCCAGCAGACGGCAGAGGTCAGGAAACAGCGGACACGCCTTGCCACAGCAAAGCAGAGAGTTTCCGAGCTGGAAGTCCTGCTCTGCAAAATCTATGAGGACAACATTTTAGGCAAGCTGTCCGACAGCAGATACGCCACTCTGGACGCTCAATACGAAAAGGAACAGTCCGAGCTTACCGCTGAAATCTCTGTTCTGGAAAAGGCTGTCAAGAGCTATGAGAAGCACGAAAAGGACGCTGACCGTTTTATCGCTCTGATTGGTAAGTATGAGAACTTCGACAAGCTGACCATTGCCATGCTCAACGAGTTTATCGAGAAAATTCTTGTGCATGAGCGTGACCGCAAAGGAAGTATACAGACCACACAGGAGGTTGAGATTTACTTCAATTTTGTTGGGCGTTTCGTTCCCCCGGCGTTTGGAGAAGTGGAGCTGACCCCGGAGGAATTAGAAGAAATCCGCAAGCGAGAGGAACGCAAGGACAGACTTCATCAGAACTACTTGAAGCGTAAAGCCAGCGGAGCGCAGAAGCGATACGAGGATAAAATCAAGGAGCGGAAAAAGGCAGAAATCGAAGCCAAGAAAGCCGCCATTCGTGCAGAGGACATTGCAAAGGGCGTGTTCGTCCCTGTCAGCAGCTTACCGCAGAGAGAGCCAATGAAAGGAGTACAATCAGCATGAATATCACTTACACACAGAACGGCGATTATCTTATCCCGAACATCGTTATCCGCAAGACCAAGCCCATCGGACACTACGGCAGACTTCGCAAGGCGTATCTGGAAATGCACCGCCCGATACTGTTCAATGAACTGGTGCTATCCGACAAGCTCTTTGAACATTGTGCCGAGATTGACGAAGCGGCACGAAACCGCATGGAGCTGATCGTGCGGTCACTGGCAGAGCAAAACGGTGTGACTGAGCAACTGAAAGCCGATAATCAAATGGAATGGGTGCGGCAGATGAACGCTTGCAAGGCACAGGCAGAGGAGATTGTGAAAGCAGAATTGATTTATGATTGAGTGAGGAAGTCCGGGCAGAAAACTGTTCGGACTTTTCTCATATATTCCAAAGTTGCGATAGAATTGTTCACGAGTTTTATGGTATAATTTGAATGCGAAAAATCGTAGAATTGGAAGTTGGTAGGAGGTTGCTTTATGAGCCTTGATAGGAAAATAAATCGCATTCAATTTCTCTCAGGAAATTCGCTAAAGGTTATTGCTGTACTGACAATGCTTATTGACCATCTATGTAAAATTGTGCTGCAATGGCTGCTATCAAACTACTGGGGGGCTATGGCAGATAACGGGCAAATGTCGTGGGAGAGATTCCGAGAGATAGATTATTTCATACGGTTTGATTTGCAAAGCATTGGGACGATTGCTTTTCCGCTATTCTGTTTTTTGCTGGCAGAAGGATTCCAACACACAAGAAGTAAAAAACGCTATATTGGGTTGATGCTTGCATTTGCCCTTATTTCGGAAGTTCCATTTGACATAGGTTTCTTTAGTGCGTATTCACGAATGGAAGATACATTTCCGTTTTACTTGAAGTATCAAAATGTATTTTTCACCTTGTTTTTAGGCTTATTGACATTGGTATGCCTTGAAAGATTTTCGTGTAAATCAGACCTACCGGTGGATAGAATAAAATCAGCAGTCCTGCAAGTTCTCAGTGTAGTGCTTTTTTCCGGCATTGCGGAAGGAATCCATTGTGACTACGGTATGCAGGGGATCTTATTCATATCAGCATTTTATATTTGCCGTAATCACCGAATCTATCAAGTGTTGCTGTTCCTTTTGGCTTACATGGGGACAACGGGGAATCAACCGCCTTTATGTACGCTTCTTGCCTGCTTGCTTATTCTGCTATACAACGGAAAGCGTGGTAAACTGAAGCTAAAATACTTCTTCTATGTTTTTTATCCAGCACATATCCTTGTCCTATATTTGATTCAGATAGGACTCGGAAAATACTTACTGAAATGACTAATTGCAGTTTGTCGAGAAATTAAGCCGGAGCAAACCCCTTTAGGAACTAAAGGGCGCACTTCTATACTCTCTGTCGAGAGTAGTGCGCCCTGCGGAGCTTCATTCTCCGTCAGCAGAAGAAAACTGCATGACCGAGAATGTTGCGTCACTTCGTTCCGTCAAGGTGGCTACACCCCCTTGCGCCGCTAAAGCGGCTATCCCCTGTGGACTTGCCGTCCGCAAACGGTTTTGACAAACCGTTCGCCGCCAGCAAGTTTGAAAATCAAGAATCTTAATTTGATAAAGGAGTGTGATTCTATGAAAAAGAAATTACCCATAATCCTCTTGGGTGTTATTTTGGCTTGTGTGTTGGTTTTCGGTTTCCTTTATGCAAACAATGACATTGGTAAAACCGCAAACAGTTTAGAAGCAGACATTCGCCAATCTCAAAAAATTTTGGATGATTGGATTGTTGATGGAAGCATTTCCGACACAATGGCTGCATTTATTTCTTACCCACAGGACAAGACAGACCACACTTTTTCTGTCTATGTAAATCGCCCTGGCTTGTCTTTTGGATATTTCTTCCGTGGTGGTGGAGATATAGTTGAGGTTGATGATTACATTGCAGAGTTTGTTGTTGAGGGAAATAACGAAAGGGCATTTATCTCAATGAATACCCAAAATATTGTTCGACTTGAAGTAGATGATGGCAACGGCATTCAGGTGATTGATATTGATAGTGGCAAGCCTTTCGCCATTGTCCTGCCCCTCAATGTAGGAAACATCTGTTTCTATGATACGAATGGAAATGTTGTGGAATATCTTCGCCAACAACTTTGACCAACTTCAATTTACCGAACTGAACACAACAACTGAATACCGAAAAACTGACCGTTGACTGGTCGCACTATGCGAAAAGTTGACGGTCTTTTTTTATCCCCAAAATCAAAAAAGGAGGTCAATCACAATGACAAAACCGAAAACCCTTGAACAGCTCCGAACCGAAAAGGAACGAGCCGAGACGCAGCTTGCACAGGAACAGCACAAGCTGGAGCGTCTTGAGAATAGAAAGAAGTATCTGGAGAAAGGCGAACGCACCAAGCGCACCCACCGCCTTTGCAATCTGGGCGGCACGGTTGAGAGTCTTGCCCCGGAGGTCAAAGATCTCACACGCACCGAAATGACAGAGCTGATGGAACACATCTTTTCTCTGTCCGAAGTCCAGCGAGCCGTCCGTCACATGGCGATTACTCACACCAACCAAGCGAACAGAGAAAAGGAGTTGAAAGCCGATGGCACTATTTCATCTGAGCGTCACGCAGACTAAGCGAAGCGCAGGACAGTCCGCTATTGCTTCTGCCGCCTACCGTGCCGGGGAGCGATTGTATAGCGAGTATTACGGCGAATACAGCGACTACACCCGCAAGGGCGGCGTGATCTGCTCCGACATTCTCCTGCCGTCCCATGCACCGCCCGAATACGCAGACCGCCAGACCCTATGGAACGCCGTGGAAAAAGCCGAGCGTGGAAAGACGGCACAGCTTGCATACAGCTTTGACATTGCTTTGCAGAATGAATTTTCCCTTGAGGAAAACATCGCTCTTGCAAGGCAATTTTTATTGGAGCAGTTTGTGAGCCGTGGCATGGTGGTTGACTTCGCTGTACACCAGCCAGACCGGGAGGACGGCGGCATACCCAATCCGCATTTTCATGTGCTTTGCCCCATCCGTCCCATTGAGCAGAACGGCAAATGGGGCTGTAAGCAGCACCGAGTTTACGAGCTGGACGAGGACGGCAACCGTATCCGGGACGCAGATGGAAACTTTGTGTTTAACGCCGTTCCCACTACCGACTGGGGCAGTCCCGAAACGCTGGAATACTGGCGGCAGACATGGGCGGAGCTATGCAACGCCAAGTTTGCTGAAAAGGGGCTTGACGTTAGTATCGACCACCGAAGCTATGAGCGTCAGGGCGTGGAGCTTCTTCCCACCGTCCATGAGGGCGCAACCGTCCGGGCAATGGAGAAGAAGGGCATACGCACCGAGAAAGGCGAGTTCAACCGCTGGATCAAAGCCACCAATGCCGTTATCCGGGACATTAAGAAGAAAATCGCTCTCCTGTTTGATTGGATTGCCGAAGCAAAGGTGGAGCTTGCCAAGCCGCAGGCACCCGACCTTGTTTCTCTGCTGAACGCCTATTACACCCAGCGCAGAGCCGGGGCGTATTCCCAGAAAGGTAAAATCAGCAATCTAAAGGAGATGAACGAGACTTTCAATTATCTTCGGAGGAATGGCATTTACTCCCTTGAAGATTTGGAAAGCCGTGTCAGCGAACACAGTGCTGCCACAGAGAGCTTGAAGAAAACGCTGGATGAGCAGACGGCACGAATGAAAGCGATTAAGCGGCTCTATGACAGCTCCGCCGCTTTCCAGAACTTGAAGCCTGTCTATGACGGCTTGCAGAAAATCAAGCTTGAGAAGCCCAGAGCCAAGTACAAGGCAGAGCATGAAGCGGAACTGATACAGTTCTACGCCGCCAGACGAAAGCTGACCGGGGAGTTCCCAGACGGCAAGGTGGATATGAAAAAGCTGTCCGACGAGTATGACGAGCTGGAACAGGCGCACAACACCACCTATGGCGAGTTTAAGACCGTCAGAGACGATTTACACCGCCTTTGGAAGGTCAAGTCATGTGTAGATACTGCCGCCCGATTTAACGAGCGTACAGAGGAACAAAAGCTCCAAAATCGACCCCAAACACGACAGAAAAAGGAGGATATGACACGATGAAAAAATACGACTGGAAGAACGAGTACAACCCCATCCGCAGAACGGCAAAACGCCTTTTGAGCGGAGAAGCTTTGACCGATGGCAGACCGCTTTCCGACCTGATCGAGCTGGACGAACACACCCGGAAATGCCTTGCCTTTGAAGCCACCCTCACCGACCGCCAGATTGATATGTTGCAGGAGCTGGGCTATCTGCCTGTTATCATGAGACAGTACGGCGAGGAATGTGCGAACTGCCCCTACACGCTGGACGAGCGTGAGCATGGCATTTGCAGACGATGCGCTGTTTTCAAGAAGTAAGGAGGACGCCCATGCAGTACACCCAAGCACAGATCGACCGGGCAAACGCCGTCAGTCTGGAAGATTTTCTCCGCACACAGGGAGAGACACTTATCAAAAGCGGACGGGAATACCGCTGGAAAGAACATGACAGCCTGACCGTCCGGGGAAACAAATGGTTTCGCCACAGCCAGAGCAAGGGCGGCTATCCTATTGATTTTGTCATGGAGTTTTACGGCAAGTCCTTTCCCGAAGCAGTCCAGCTCTTAACCGGCGAAAGCGCCGAGGGACAGAGCGAAGCCAGCACAGCACCGCCCACAGCGTTTCACTTGCCCTTGCACAACAGGACAGCCGACAGAGCAATCCAATATCTCACAGAAAGCCGAGGTCTCAACAAAACGCTTGTTGAGGCTTTTCTTCTTTCCGGGGATATTTACGAGGACGCAAAGCGGCACAATGTTGTGTTTGTCGGCAGAGACCGAAGCGGTACGCCGAGATACGCCCATGTGCGAGGAACGGCAGACCCATTCAGACAGGACATTGCCGGGTCTGACAAATCCTATCCGTTCCACTATGAGGGAAACGGCAACCAGCTCTTTGTCTTTGAAGCACCGATTGACCTTTTGTCCTTTATCTGCCTTTATCCGCAGGACTGGCAGACAAGGAGCTACCTTGCCCTGGGCGGCGTTTCAGGCAAAGCCCTTGACCGTTTTCTTTCTGAACGCAAGGACATCCGAAAAGTGTTCCTCTGCCTTGACAGCGACACCGCAGGAAGTGAAGCCTGCACCCGGCTGGCACAGGACATTCCCGGCGAGATCGCCGTCATTCGCCTTGTCCCGGTAAGGAAAGACTGGAACGATGTTCTCCGTCAGCAAGGGGACATTCCCAGCCGCAAATTCATAGCCGAGACAATCACGCTGCGAGAGCTGCCCACCGCCCAGCCTGTCCCCATGCTCCGCATGGCAGATGTGGAGCTGACGAGCGTGGATTGGCTATGGTTTCCGTATATCCCCTTTGGAAAGCTGACAATTATCCAGGGCAATCCCGGCGAGGGCAAGACCTACTTTGCCATGCGCCTTGCGGCGGCTTGCACCAATCGAAAGCCTTTGCCCGGTATGGAGACACTTGAGCCTTTCAATATCATCTATCAGACCGCCGAGGACGGTCTGGGTGATACCGTCAAGCCCCGACTGATAGAAGCAGACGCAGACCTTGAACGAGTGCTTGTCATTGACGATAGAGACACACCGCTGACCCTTGCCGATGAACGCATAGCAAGGGCAATCCGGGAAAACAGCGCAAGGCTGGTTATCATTGACCCGGTACAGGCTTTTCTGGGTGCAGATGTGGACATGAACAGAGCAAACGAGGTGCGCCCGATATTCCGCAGTCTGGGAGACATTGCACAGGCTACCGGGTGCGCTATCGTGCTGATCGGACACCTCAACAAAGCCGCAGGAACGCAAAGCACCTACCGGGGATTAGGGTCTATCGACATTACGGCGGCAGTCCGCAGTCTGCTCTTTATCGGCAAGCTGAAGGACAGCCCCACAACGAGGGTGCTGATCCATGAGAAAAGCTCCCTTGCGCCGCCCGGACAGTCCATTGCCTTTTCTCTGGGAGACGAGAAAGGGTTTGCGTGGATAGGAGCTTATGACATTACCGCTGACGAGCTTCTTGCCGGGACGGACACCGCCAAGACCGAGAGCAAGACCGCACAGGCGCAAATGCTCATTCTGGAACTGCTTGCGGACGGAAAGCGTATGCCGAGCGCAGAACTGGAAAAGGCAGTCAATGAGCGTGGGATTTCCTCACGCACCATGAGGACGGCAAAGAGCCGTATCGGGGACAGACTTGTGACCGAGAAAGACGGCACAGCATGGGTCTGCTATCTCCGAGACTGACAACAGGAACACGGCAAGCATGGCAAAGACGGCAAGGTTTTTATAGATACCTTAATGTTGCCGCCTTGCCTTGTTCCCTCATACCGACACCGCTCGATGATGAACAGTCACCGGGCATTTTTCATTTACAGGAGGATTTTGAATGAACAATACCGCAACCAACACCGCCACTTGCCCGACTGTCAGAAAGCAGATCGGCAAGACAACCTATATCGTCCGTGTCCATTTCAGCCAGACCGCAAAAGAGACGATGGAGGACAAAATCAAGCGTCTGCTCCGTGAGGAAGTCCGCAAAATGTGACTTCTTTTTGAATTTGATGAAAAAGTCCTTGACTTTTCGTCTCTGGCAAAACCGCCAAGTCGATTTTGATTTCCTGCGGTGCAAGGCTTGCGCCCTTCGACATTGCAGAGCTGCGGGAGCTGATGAGCTACGATGAGATGGAACTGGACACCATCGGAGACCGGAAGACGGCGCTGTTCGTCATCATTTCCGACACCGATGACACCTTCAATTTCGTCGTGGCGATCATGTATTCCCAGCTCTTCAACCTTCTCTGCGACAAAGCAGATGACGTTTACAACGGACGGCTTCCCGTCCATGTGCGCTGTCTGCTGGACGAGTTTGCGAACATCGGTCAAATCCCGAAGTTTGATAAGCTCATCGCCACCATCCGAAGCCGGGAAATCTCGGCGTCAATCATCTTGCAGTCCCAGTCTCAGCTCAAGACCATCTACAAGGACGCGGCGGACACCATCACGGGCAACTGCGACTGCACACTTTTCCTCGGCGGAAAAGAAAAATCGACCCTCAAGGAAATCAGCGAGGTGCTGGGCAAGGAGACAATCGACCTTTACAACACCTCAGAAACCCGTTCCAACAACAACTCCTACGGCTTGAATTACCAGAAAACCGGCAAGGAACTGATGTCTCAGGATGAGATCGCCGTCATGGACGGGGCCAAGTGTATTTTGCAGCTTCGAGGTGTGAGACCTTTTCTCAGTAACAAATACGACATTACGAAGCATCCCAAATACCGACAGCTCTCCGACTACGACAAGCGGAACACCTTTGACATTGAGAAGTACCGGCAGCACAAGTTGGTAGTCAAGCCCGATGACACATTCGACCTCTATGATATGGGCGAGGTCGATGCAGATTAAAGCTCCGTCGCTGCACTGCGCAGTGGGTAAAGCCTGATGGCTCCCAAAGCAGAACAGCGACGGGGCTTCTTTTTTTATGCCCATTTTCAAAAATACACAACCAATCTTTTTCAAATCAAGGAGGAAAATCTATGGCTTTCATCAATCAGGCTGTCACGGTTCTTCAGACGCTCGTTATCGCCCTCGGTGCCGGTCTCGCAGTGTGGGGTGTTGTCAACCTCATGGAAGGCTACGGCAACGACAACCCCGGCGCCAAGTCTCAGGGCATCAAGCAGCTCATGGCTGGCGGTGGTGTGGTGCTGATCGGCACGACCCTCATCCCTCTGCTCTCCGGTCTGTTCGGTTAATCCGGCAGCCGCGCAGAAGTAACCATCGGGGCGGGTGCTGGAAAAGGCACTCGCCCCTCACAATTCACCAACGATTTAAGGAGGAAATTCAAGTATGGCATTTATCAATCAGGCAGTTACGGTTCTCCAGACGCTTGTTATCGCCCTCGGTGCGGGTCTCGCAGTGTGGGGTGTTATTAACCTCATGGAAGGCTACGGAAACGATAATCCTGCGGCTAAATCTCAAGGTATCAAGCAGCTCATGGCTGGCGGCGGTGTGGTGCTGATCGGCACGACCCTCATCCCCCTGCTCTCCGGTTTGTTCGGCTAATCCACGGCAAGCCCAGCTTAACCGAAGGGTGGTGAAATATTGGGCAGCATTTTAGAAAAGATCGAACAAGCTCTCAAGGATATGCTGATCGGATGGATCGAGAGCAACCTGACCAATATGTTCACCGATGTCAACGAGAAGGTAGGAACGATTGCCGCCGAAGTTGGGCAAACACCGTCCGGCTGGAACGGCGGCGTGTACCAGATGATCCGGGGACTATCTGAAAACGTGATAGTCCCCATCGCTGGTATCATCATCACCTTTGTTTTGTGCTACGAGCTGATTTCCATGATCACCGAGAAAAACAACCTTCACGACATGGACACTTGGATGTTCTTCAAGTGGTTTTTCAAGGCGGCTGTGGCGATCTATCTCGTGACACACACGTTTGACATCGTGATGGCAGTATTCGACATCGGGCAGAACGTGGTTTCCGGTGCAGCAGGAGTAATCCACGGCAACACCAGCATTGACATTCACGCGACGATTGCGCAGATGCGTACCGGCATGGAGAACATGGGTGTCGGAGAACTGCTCGGACTGTCGATAGAAACGCTTCTGATCAGCCTGTGCCTCAAAATCATGGCGATCCTCATTACGGTTATTCTCTACGGGCGCATGATTGAGATTTACTGCACCGTGAGCATTGCGCCTATTCCCATCGCAACCATGAGCAACCGCGAATGGGGCAGCATCGGCACGAACTATCTGAAAGGCTTGTTCGCTCTGGCATTTCAGGGCTTTCTCATCATGGTCTGCGTCGGCATCTATGCGGTGCTGATCAACGGCATGATCATCGCAGACAACATTCATTCGGCTCTGTTCTCTGTGGCAGCGTACACGGTCATTCTGTGCTTCTCGCTGTTCAAGACCGGAAGCCTCGCAAAATCCATCTTCCATGCGCACTAAGGAGGTCGGCAGCATGAAGAAGTACAGCATCATCTACGCCGATCCCCCTTGGGCGTATCGGACTTACTCCAAGAAGGGACAGGGACGGTCGGCGGAAAGCCACTACCCGACAATGTGCATTGAAGACATCAAGGCACTTCCGGTCGGTGAGCTTGCCGCTAAGGACTGCGCTCTGTTTCTCTGGATCACGTTCCCGTGCCTCTGTGAAGCACTCGAAGTGCTGACGGCATGGGGCTTTTCCTATAAGACCGTGGCTTTTGTATGGGTGAAGCAAAACCGCAGGAACGATGACCTCTTCACCGGCATGGGGTATTGGACAAGGGCAAACGCGGAAATCTGCATCCTTGCCACGAAGGGACACCCGAAGCGAGTTGACGCCGGTGTGCGTCAGGTCATCCTCAGCCACATCGAAGAGCATTCCAAAAAGCCGGATGAGGCGCGGGAGCGCATTGTTCGGCTCATGGGAGACCTTCCCCGCGTAGAGCTTTTTGCCCGTCAGTCTCCCGAAGGCTGGGACGTTTGGGGCAACGAGGTCGAATGCACGGCTCATCTTCCTATGGAGGAAACACCATGCTGCGGCTAAAACCCATCTCTCTTCGAGACGCCAACGAGTATGTCCGGCAGCATCACCGACATCACAAGCCGGTTGCCGGTCACAAGTTCTCCATCGGCTGTGAAGCAGACGGTGAGCTGGTCGGTGTAATCATCGCCGGGCGTCCCGTCAGCCGGTATCTGGATGACGGCTTCACATTGGAGGTTACAAGGCTATGCACCAACGGCGCAAAGAACGCTTGCAGCTTTCTCTACGGCGCGGCGGCAAGAGCTGCTGCGGCTATGGGCTATAAGCGCATCATCACCTACACGCTGGAAAGCGAAAACGGTGCAAGCCTTCGGGCTTCCGGCTGGATCTGTCAAGGCAAAGCGGGTGGGCTTCGCTGGACGGGCAAGCGTCAGCCGAAGGAGGATCAATATCCCGCACAAATGAAGCTGCGCTACGAAAGGCAGCTTAGAAAGGAGGAAACAGTCAATGGCATTTGTTCCGGTCCCGAAGGATCTTAACCGCGTCAAAACGAAGGTCATGTTCAACCTGACCAAGCGGCAGCTCATTTGTTTTTCCATCGCTGCGGCAGTCGGCGTCCCGATCTTCTTTCTGGCGAAGGCGCATCTCGATTTGTCTACGGCGGCAATGCTGATGGTGGTTATCATGCTCCCGTTTATCTTCTTCGCGCTTTACGAGAAGGACGGTCAGCCCGCCGAAAAGTATCTGTACCACATCGTACAGTCCATGTTCATCCGGGACAAGGTGCGTCCCTATCGCACAAACAATCTCTACGCTGAGATTCAGCAGAAAATCAAAGAACAGGAGGAATTGCAGCTTGAACAACAGCACAGCAAAGGCAAAGCCTAAGATGACGGTCAAAAACGGCGTCGTTTACGGCGATGCCCTTTCCGCTCAGGAAAAGAAGCGGATCGTCATGCAGAAGAAAAAGGACAGGAAGGCAAAGAAAGTCCGCAAGTCCGCCCAGCAGACCATCCCCTATGTGGAGATGTGCCGTGACGGTATTTGCAAGGTGAACAGCCGCCTCTACACGAAGTCCATCGCCTTTGAGGACATCAACTACCAGCTTGCGCAGAACGAGGACAAAACTGCCATCTTTGAGAACTGGTGCGACTTTCTGAACTACTTCGACAGCTCGATTTTCGTCCAGCTCTCCTTCATCAATCAGAAGGCAAGCCTGAATGAGTTCCGCAAGCGCATCAACATTCCGGCACAGGAGGACGCCTTCAACGACATCCGCTCCGAGTATTCCGGTATGCTGCAAAACCAGCTCACCAAGGGCAACAACGGGCTGATCAAGAGGAAGTACATCACCTTCGGCATTGAGGCGGACTCCCTCCGCACGGCAAAGCCGAAGCTCGAACGCATTGAAACCGACATTCTCAACAACTTCAAAACTCTCGGCGTGAAAACCGAGCCGCTGTCCGGCTACGAACGGCTGAAAGTGCTTCATGATGTGTTCAATATGGACAGCAATGAGCCGTTCCGCTTTTCCTTCGATATGGTTGCCCGGACGGGGCTTTCCAGCAAGGACTTCATCGCTCCCACTTCCTTTGACTTCCGTGAAGGCAAGTGCTTCAAGATGGGCAAAACCATCGGCGCGGTGAGCTTCCTGCAAATCCTCGCGCCGGAACTCAATGACCGTATGCTTGCCGACTTCCTTGAGATGGACAGCAACATTACGGTCAATTTTCATATCCGGACGATTGACCAGGCGAAGGCAATCAAGAGCATCAAGTCGAAGATCACCGACCTCGACAAAATGAAGATTGAAGAGCAGAAAAAGGCTGTCCGCTCCGGCTACGATATGGACATCATCCCGTCCGATCTCGCCACCTTCGGCGGTGAGGCAAAGCGTCTGTTGCAGGATCTCCAGACCCGCAATGAGAGACTGTTCCTTGTGACCATCCTCATCATGAACACAGCAACCAACCGCCAGAAGCTCGAAAATGCGGTGTTCCAGACCGCCGCCATTGCCCAAAAGTATAACTGTGCGCTCAAGCGTCTTGACTTCCAGCAGGAGGAAGGGCTGATGTCATCTCTGCCTATCGGCGTCAATCAGGTGGAGATCGAACGCGGACTGACCACTTCCAGCACGGCGGTTTTCGTGCCGTTCACCACGCAGGAGCTTTTTCAGGGCGGCGAAGCTCTCTACTACGGGCTGAATGCGCTGTCCAACAACATGATCATGGTTGACCGTAAGCAGCTCAAAAACCCCAACGGACTGATCTTGGGTACGCCCGGTTCCGGTAAGTCCTTCTCCGCAAAGCGTGAAATGACGAACGCCTTCCTCATCACGGAGGATGACATCATCGTCTGCGACCCCGAAGCCGAGTATTTCCCCCTCGTGCAGAAGCTCGGCGGTCAGGTCATCCGTATCTCGCCGGTCAGCACGGATTACATCAATCCGTTGGACATCAACACGAACTACTCCGAAGAGGAAAACCCGCTTACGCTGAAATCCGACTTTATCCTCTCCATGTGTGAGCTGATTGTCGGCGGCAAGGACGGCTTGCAGCCGGTTGAGAAGACCATCATTGACCGCAGCGTCCGCATGGTCTATCAGGAGTTTCTTGCAGACCCCAAGCCGGAGAAAATGCCGATCCTCGAAGACCTCTACAACATTCTGAGAAATCAGAAGGAGCCGGAGGCACAGCGCATTGCAACTGCCCTTGAAATCTATGTTCACGGCTCTCTGAACGTCTTCAATCACAGAACGAATGTGGATGTCAACAACCGCTTCGTCTGCTATGACATCCGCGAACTCGGCAAGCAGCTCAAGAAGCTCGGTATGCTGATTGTGCAGGATCAGGTGTGGAACAGAGTTACCATCAACCGCGCCCAGCACAAGGCAACGCGCTACTACATGGACGAGTTCCACCTTTTGCTGAAAGAGGAACAGACCGCCGCGTACAGCGTGGAAATCTGGAAGCGTTTCAGAAAATGGGGCGGCATCCCGACCGGCATCACGCAGAACGTCAAGGATCTGCTTGCGTCCCGCGAGGTAGAGAACATTTTTGAAAACTCGGATTTTGTCTACCTTCTGAATCAGGCGTCCGGCGACCGGCAGATTCTCTCGAAGGCGCTGAACATCTCGCCCAGCCAGCAGAACTACATCACCAATTCCAACGCCGGTGAGGGGCTGATCTTCTACGGCTCGACCATCGTTCCCTTCAAGGACGATTTCCCGAAGGACACCCAGCTCTACCGCATCATGACCACCAAACTCGAAGAAACCGTACAGAACTAAGTCTGCAAATAAAAAGTCAACAGGGAATTGAGGAAAGTTTGCAACCTTAGTAGGAGGCGAAAGAGAGCAAAACAAAAAGACCGCCGCGCAAGCGCCGGTCAAATTGAAAGAGTATGGAAGTGGTTAATCAGCANCTAAGTCTGCAAATAAAAAGTCAACAGGGAATTGAGGAAAGTTTGCAACCTTAGTAGGAGGCGAAAGAGAGCAAAACAAAAAGACCGCCGCGCAAGCGCCGGTCAAATTGAAAGAGTATGGAAGTGGTTAATCAGCATTTTCCCGTAAAGCCAGATACTCCTTTACACGGCCATAGTAGATGCGTAGGAACTTGTTGGCGCCGGCTGTCATGTAAACCAGATAAGGTTTGCCCTCGGCTCGCTTCTTGTCCATAAAGCAGTACACCGGGTCGTCCGCAGGCATAGTTTTTAACAAGCAGTCCATGACCAGGAAGAGTGCTTTGCGCAGTTCTGGCGGACCGCTTTTGGAGGCTCTTGTACTCTTTGCCTCATGGGTGCCGGACTGGTCAGCTCCAGGGTCAACCCCCGCAAAAGCCGTAATGGCGTTTCTGTGGGTGAACCGAGTTACATCACCAAGTTCCGCCATAAGCTGCGGGCCAAGAGAATCTCCAACACCATGCATAGCCATGACTACGGGATATTCTGGGAGCTGGGCTGCCAAGGTACGCATTTCGGCCTTGAGCCGTTCCAGAGACGCAGAGACGGCGTTCAGCGCATCAATAGCCTGCCGGATCATCGTTTTGGTCAGGGCATCTTTGGGGAGCATGGCAATCAGATCTTGTGCTCCAGCATGGATCTCAACGGCTCGGCTCTGGCTGAAGTTGTAACCATGGCGCTTGCACCACTTGCGGTAGCGCTCGGTAAAGGCAGTAAGGCTCATATTCCGAACGCAGTCCACATGCCAAAAGGCCGTGGCAAAGTCCACCCATTTCTGACTGCCGTCCTCTCGGACGGGACTGTCAAACAGGGCATTGACACCGGGATAGGTCTGGTCCAGGAGCGCAATGAGATTGTTTTTCATCATCGTCTTGGTCTTGGAGTACAGCCCCTGCTGCCGGTTCAGCGTTTTCAGTTGCATCCGAATCGTGTCCACAGGAGTATGTTGGCGCAATTCCACCCAGTTGTCAAGCCCATAGCGGGCAATCTTCCTGGCATCCGCCTTGTCTGTTTTCACTTTGCGCAGGGTGTTGTTCCCGTAGTCCTTGATGAGCTTTGGATTGACCGCGCTGACAAAGATGCCCTGATCGTGGAGAAAGCGGGCCACCGGCTCATAGTACCGCCCGGTGTGCTCCATGACCACCCGTGTCTCACCATCCAAGCTTTTCAAGTAGTCTGCCAGCTCTTTGAGTTCACTGCCGGTGTGACCAACAGAAAACGGCTTTGCCACCACTTCCCCAAAGGGACGGAGAACAGACACCGTGCTCTTTCCCTTGGAAATATCAATCCCTGCCACATTGCTCATGTACAACGCTCCTCATCATGGATTTGTCTTTGGCGACCAACCATTTCATCATTGCCGATCCAATCTATTTGATGACACGGGCGCACCGGTGTGGCGGCTCAACCTGCATAAATCGAACGCTGCGAACGAGAGGCTGGCTGACGGACTTCGTTACGGACGCGATGATCCTTGGAGGATTGCATCAGGCCAAGACACTCTCATTCTAACAGCTTAGGCAACGATACGGAAAAGACACGGCTGGCTGCCGTGCCTTAAACCGTAAATATATTGTAATAGGAGGATTTTGAATATGGATAAGAACTTTAACCTTGAGAACGCCAAGAGCATCATCGCAGAAGCCAGCGGTGTTCCCGTGAATACCACGTTCGGCAGCATCACCAAGCCGATTGACCTTCTGCTTGAGGTCATCGACATGAGCGCCGATCTCATCGCCCTCATCCACGAGGAAACCGAGCTGAAAAAGCACCATCGCGCCTATCTCCACGTTCATGAGGAACTGGAGGACTGCGCCGACGAGATGGCAGAACGAATGCAGGAGATTTTCGACGAGACCACCGACTGTGTGATCAAGCTGATGAAGGATGTCCACGAGACCTTCCGTGTCCGTAATCAGGAAGCGGCTGAGGACGATGCCGATACCGTCACCATTGCCAAGGAGGACTACGAGACCATGATCGACGATCTGCTCACCATGTCCGAAATCATCCAGTGCGTTGCAGATATGCGCACGCAGGACGTGAAGGCAATCCGTGAGTTTGCCAAGTTCGTCCCCGCCTTCGCTGCCTTTGAAAAGAAGCGCCTGAGCCTCTATCGTGAGGCGGCGAAGGAAGCCGAGGAAATCTTCGACCGTTGGGCGGACGTGATTGATGATCTCGACGAGGACTTCATGGAAGATGAGGACTACGAGCCGGACGAGTATTACTCCGACTGATATGCGCTCAAATCCGAAGAAAGGAGCTGGTTTTTATAGAGCTTGACATCATTCATACCGGCGATTGCCTTGAAATCCTGAAAGCCCTGCCCGATGACACCGTTCATTGCTGTGTGACGTCCCCTCCGTATTACGCGCTCCGTGATTACGGCATGGAGGCTCAGATCGGCAGAGAGACAACGCCGACGGAATATATCTCGCGCCTGACGGAAGTGTTTACCGAAGTCAGGCGCGTTTTGCGTCCGGATGGAACGCTCTGGCTGAACATCTCGGACACCTACGCTGGAAAGGGCAATCAGGGTGATTATATTGACCCGAAGAACCCCAACGGCAGAAACGGTCAGGCTGTGGCTCTCAACAACAAGGTTGAGGGCTGCAAGCCAAAGGACATGATCGGCATTCCGTGGATGCTGGCTTTTGCCCTCCGCGATACCGGCTGGTATCTGCGCAACGACATCATCTGGACGAAGGATAACCCCATGCCGGAGAGCGTGAAAGACCGCCTATCCCGCTGCTATGAGCATATCTTCCTGTTTTCCAAGTCCAAGAAGTATTTCTTTGACTACAAGGCGATCTCCGAGCCGATTGCCCCTGCAACGGCAGAACGCCTCAAGCGCGGCATGAAGGGCGGCAACAAATACGGCAAGCCCGTTCCCGGTCAGCCTCAGCCGCAGTCCATCAACCGCCCCCGTGAGCATGGCGAGATCAAGTATTGTGACATCAATCCGGTCCGCAACAAACGCGATGTCTGGAAGATCAACACCGTTCCCTTCAAGGGCGGTCACTATGCCGCCTACCCTCCGAAGCTGGTTGAGACCTGTCTTCTCGCCGGTTGTCCCGAAGGCGGCATTGTGCTTGATCCCTTCATGGGGAGCGGCACAACCGGCATGGTTGCCTCACGGATGGGGCGTCATTTCGTGGGCATAGAGCTGAACCCTGAATACACTGAGCTTGCCTACAAGCGGATTGGAGGTGAAATCTGATGGCGAAGGAACCGGAACTCAAAGCCCGTGACAAGGTGGTCGTGCGGATGACGCGGGAAGGCGCGGTTGAGGCAAACCTGACGGCTGGCACCGAGCAGCGTGTGTCAAAGCGGCTGGAAGATGCAGAGCTGGTGAAGCCCGCTGAGACAGCCGTGCCTTCCGAAGCTCTTTCACCGGAGGAACAGAAAAAGGTGCAGATGCGCCGTCAGCAGCGTCAGTTTCAGGCGGAACACGGCGTGGATAATGACACACAACCGCCCTCGGAAACGTCCGTCACAGAAGAGAAAAAGCCGGATAATCCACCCCAGAATGTATCTGAACCGCTGCCTTCGGAAACGCCGTTCAAGCCTCCAACTTTAGAGCAGCACGGTGTTTCTTCTCATACCGGCACGGTGATTGCTGAAACGGTTGTCACGCACAAGCTGCGCAAGACCTCTGCGGTTGAAGCCGTTGACGCGGATGCCGTTCTCTCCCAAGCGGCGGAGACTGCTTCCGCAAAGCCGATCATCGACGATGCCGTCCCGCCCACGAAGCGGATGCAGAAGCTCGAAAGGAAGTCCGAGAAGGCGCATGAGCGACTGGACGCTGCCCGTGAGAAGCGGCCCACGCACAAGGTTCTCAAGAAAGAGCGTGTCTTTGATGAAGAGACCGGAAAGGGCAAAACCCGCCTTCATTTTGAGGATGAGCTGAAAAAGCCCAAGAGCAAAGGCAAGCTGCAATTTGAGGCAGATAAAACCGTCCGCAAGGTCGGTGACACCCTTGCTTCCGGCATTCACGGCAAAATCCATGAGGTCGAGCAGGAAAACTCGGCGGTTGAGGCGGCGCATAAAACAGAGATTGCCGCTGAGACCGCTGCGAGGCATTTCCGTCATCATCGGGAAAGCAGCGTCAACAAGCCTTATGAGAAGGTTTCCAAGCTGGAACACAAGGCGGATGTAGCTGACGCCAAGCTCCAATATGAGAGAAATCAGCAGGAGCATCCTGAGATGAAGAAGCAGAACATGAACAAGCACTACCAGAAGCAGAACATCAAGAAGGAATATGCCGCTGCACGGAATGCCGGTTCTCAGACTGCCGGGACTGCCACGAAGAATACCGGCAAGAAGCTCGGCGAAAAGGTGTCCGACAAGCTCAAGGAGTTCTTTGAGAACAACAAGAAGGTCTTCATCTGGATCGGCGTCGGAGTTGCCCTTCTCGTTTTGCTCGGTGCCGGTATCAGCTCGTGTTCGATGCTCACCTCTACCGGCTCGTCGGTTATCGCTTCCTCTTATCTCAGCGAGGATGACGCGATGCTCGGTGCGGAGGCGCAGTATTGCCGGATGGAGCAAGAGCTGCAAAGCTATCTCGACACCTACGAAAGCACTCACAACTATGATGAATACCACTTCGATCTGGACGATATTGAGCATGACCCCTATGTGCTGATCTCCATTCTCTCGGCTCTCCACGAGGGCGAGTTCACGCTGGATGAGGTGCAGGGTACGCTTCAAATGCTGTTTGAGAAGCAGTACATCCTCACCGAAGAGGTTATCGTCGAAACCAGATACCGCACGGAGACCGACACATGGACGGACGCAGACGGCAACACGCACACGGAAACCTATCGCGTCCCGTATGACTACTACATCTGCAACGTGAAGCTCGAAAACTTCAATCTCTCCCACGTCCCGGTCTACATCATGGGGCAGGAACAGCTTTCCATGTATGCGACGTATATGTCTGTGCTGGGCAACCGCGAGGATCTATTCCCCAACTCACCCTATGTGGACAAGTACATCACAAATCCTCCCGCCGACTACGATGTCAACCCGGAATACCTGAACGACGAGAAGTTTGCAACGCTGATTACCGAGGCGGAAAAGTATCTCGGCTATCCGTATGTGTGGGGCGGCTCCAATCCCGACACATCCTTTGACTGCTCCGGCTTTGTCAGCTACGTTCTCACGAACAGCGGTCTTGTGAATACCGGGCGGCTGGGCGCACAAGGGCTTTACAACGTCTGTACGCCGGTCTCAAAGGCGAATGCACAGCCCGGTGATCTCATCTTCTTTGTCGGGACGTATGACACCCCCGGCGTGTCTCACGTCGGCATCTATGTTGGTGATGGGGTCATGATCCACTGCGGCGATCCCATTCAGTACACATCCATCAACTCTTCCTATTGGCAGCAGCATTTCTACGCCTTCGGAAGACCCGCCTATTAAAAGAAAGGAGTTTTTCATGAATCCCAAGTATCAGAAAGTCCTCTCCGACATTGAGAAGGCTGAAAAGAAGAAATCCGAAATCGAAGGTCAGCTCAAGGAGCTGTATGACAAGAAGACGGAGCTGGAGAACCTTGAAATCATCAATACCGTGCGCTCTATGGTGATGGACAAGGATCAGATCATGGCGTTCCTGTCTTCCATGAAGGGCGGCACCAAACCCGCTGAAAATACGGAGGTAATCGACAATGCGTAAGAAGTTTCGTTTTCTGACCGTCCTTGCGATCTGCGTCATGGTTCTGTCCTGCTTCTCGGTGACGGCGTTTGCCTACGCCGATGATACCGAGCAGAACCTTCCGGTCACAGAGGCAACCCAGCTGGAACAGCAGCCTGAGACTACGCCCGCGCCGGAAAAGCCGAAGTGTGAGCCGATTGACGATGAGGGCAACGCCTACACCCGCGACTTGCTCTATGACAGGGCAACCAACAAGCAGTTCATCACAGTCCAGACGAAAAACGGCAACACCTTTTTCATTGTCATCGACTACGATGCACCCATCAATGAGGACGAGGAACAGTATCAGACATACTTCCTCAACATGGTCGATGAGAGCGACCTGCTTGCGCTGCTGGATGAAGACACTGCGGCTGCTCTGACCACCTGTAACTGCAAGGAAAAGTGCGCTGCCGGTCAGGTCAACACAGACTGCCCGGTCTGCAAGACCAACATGAGCGAATGCACCGGCACAGCCCCCGTGACGCCTGAGCCGGATAAGGATGCAGAAACCGACGTCCCTGCGCCCAAGCCTGAAAAGAAATCCAATGTCGGTATGGTTCTTATCGTCTTCGTCCTTGTTGGTGCTGCGGGTGCGGCGTATTACTACATCAAGTTCGTCAAGGGCAGAAAGCCCAAGGATGAAGATATGGACTTCTTTGATGATGAAGGCTATGAGGAAGAGCCGTATATCAACGAGGATGAAGAGCCGCAGATTGCGGAGGATGCTGAAACGGATGGTGATGAAGATTGATCTTAGTCATTGCTGAAAAGCCCAGCGTTGCCCAGTCCATCGCAAAGGTGCTGGGCGCGACGACCCGAAAGGACGGCTACATGGAGGGCGGCAATTACATCGTTTCGTGGTGCTTCGGTCATCTGGTGGAGCTGGCAGACGCCAGCTCCTACGATGAGCGGTATGCCAAGTGGCGGTATGACGATCTGCCTATTGTTCCGGAAAGCTGGATGTTTGAGGTCATGAAGGACAAAGCACAGCAGTTCAATGTGCTGTCCTCTCTCATGAAGGACAAGCGCGTCACCGAGCTTGTCTGCGCAACCGATGCAGGACGCGAGGGTGAGCTGATCTTCCGGCTGGTCTACAACAAAGCCAGTTGCACCAAGCCCTTCAAGCGCCTGTGGATCAGCTCGTTGGAGGATTCCGCCATCCGCGAAGGCTTCCAGCATCTCCGGGACGGCAAGGAATATGACCGTCTCTATGATGCAGCACTCAGCCGCTCAAAGGCGGACTGGATTGTCGGCATCAACGGCACCCGCCTTTTCACCACGCTCTATCACAAGAAGCTGGTGGTCGGGCGCGTCCAGACGCCGACCCTTGCAATGCTGGTGGAGCGCGACGGAAAAATCTCCACGTTCCAGAAGGAGAAGTATTTCAACGTCCACGTCGGCAAGGGCGATCTGACTGCCGATCTGGAAAAGGTCAAAACCGAAGAGGAAGCAAAGAAGATTGCGGTGGCTTGCGAGAAAAAGCAAGCCGTCGTTTCTTCTCTCAAGCGAGAGACGAAAACCGTCAATCCTCCGAAGCTCTATGATCTGACCACCTTGCAGCGCGAGGCAAACCGATACTACGGCTTCACCGCCCAGCAGACGCTCGATCTCGTACAAACACTCTACGAAAAGAAGCTCCTGACCTATCCGCGCACGGACAGCCAGTTCATTACGGACGATATGGAGGACACCGCCCGTCAGGTCATTTCTATTGTCTGCCGCCAGCTTCCGCTTTTCTCCGGTGTTTCGGTTACTCCGGACATTGCCTGCGTAACCGACAACAGCAAGGTCACAGATCACCATGCCATTCTCCCGACCGTCCAGCTTGAAAAGCAGGATGTTTCCGCACTCCCTCAGTCGGAGCAGAAAATTCTCAATCTTGTCGGGATGCGCCTTCTGTGTGCGACCGGCGAGAAGCACACCTACGCAGAAACGCAGATCTCGCTCTCCTGCGAGGGCTACGAGTTCAAAACCAAGGGCAAGACCGTCGTTCAAAACGGATGGAAAGCCATCGAAGAGCTGTTCAAGGCTTCCCTCAAGGCGAAGGAAAAAGACGCTCCCATGAAGTCCCTGCCCGAAGTCCATGAGGGCGATGTTCTGGATAATGTGTCCGCCAGCGTTACGGAACACTTCACGACGCCTCCGAAGCAGTACACGGAAGACACGCTCCTGTCTGCAATGGAGACTGCCGGAAACGATCAGTTTGACGATGACACCGAGAAGAAAGGTCTCGGCACTCCCGCGACTCGCGCCGGTATCATTGAAAAGCTGGTGAAATCCGGCTTTGCAGAGCGCAAAGGCAAATCACTCATTCCCACAAAGGACGGCTGCAACCTCGTCTGTGTTCTGCCGGAACAGATCGCGTCTCCCGCAATGACTGCGGAATGGGAAAACACGCTCATGGAGATTGAGCGCGGCAATGCGGATGCAGACGCCTTCCTCAGCGGCATTGTCCGGATGACCGGGGATCTCGTGAAAGCCTACCCGTTTCTCTCCGATGCCGAAGCCCAGCGTTTCGGCACGGGCAAAGAGGAAATCGGCAAATGTCCCCGCTGCGGCTCTCCGGTCTATGTCGGAAAGGGCAATTTCTACTGCTCGAACAAGGAATGCTCCTTCTGCCTGTGGGAAGACAACAAGTTCTTTTCCAGCAAGAAAAAGAAGCTGACAAAGAAGATCGCAAAGGAGCTGCTGGACAAGGGCTGGTGCCGAGTGACCGGGTTTTACACGCCGAAGAAGCCTCAGCTCTATGATGCGGTCATTCGTCTGGATGACAGCGGCGGCAAATACGTCAGCTTCAAGATGGAGTTTGATCGATGACCCGCCCAAAGTATGTTGCTTCATGCAGCGGAGGCAAAGACAGCGTAGCGACGCTCCTGCTGGCTGCACAGCACAATGAGCCGCTGGACGAAGCGGTTTTCAGTGAGGTCATGTTCGACAAAGACACAAGCGGCGAAGTCCCGGAACACCGGGACTTCATTTATGACCGGATCAAGCCCTTCTGCGAAAAGGAGCTGGGCATCAAGTTCACCGTTCTTCATGCAGACAAGACCTACGATGAGGTGTTCCATCATGTCATCACCCGCGGACCGCACAAGGGCGAGGTTCGCGGCTTTGCATGGGCCGGGATGTGTGCAGTCAATCGTGACTGCAAAATCCCGCCAGTCCGCAAGTACAATGCCGCACTCTCGCCGGACACTGTGAGCTATGTCGGCATCGCGGAGGATGAGCCAAAACGCCTTGCTCGTCTGGATGGAATAACGAAGGTCAGTCTGCTTGCCAAATACGGTATGACCGAGGCGGACGCCTACAAGCTCTGTCAGGAACATGGGCTGCTTTCTCCGATTTACGGTCACTGCCGGAGAAACGGCTGCTGGTTCTGTCCCAACGCAAGCGACTCGGAGCTGCTGCACATGGTCACAAAGCACCCGGATATGTTTGATCGGCTGATTGAATGGGAGAACGAGGATAACATCTTCCATCGTCGGATGACGCGCAGAGAAACCCCGTCTGAGGTAAAGGCTCGTTTACTGAGCAAATCCCAGACGGGGTTTTCTTCGCACAAAAGCAAATAAGAAATGGAGGTTTGAGATGGCTGAAAACAAAAATGCACAGCAAGTCCGCGAAATCACGGACAAGCTGGAACAGGGCATCAAGGAGCTTTTTGAATCCGAGCGGTTCAAAGAATATCTCCGCACGATGTCCAAGTTCTACAACTATTCCTTCAACAACACGCTGCTCATTGCGATGCAGAAGCCGGAGGCAACCTATGTTGCCGGTTATACCTCGTGGCAGCGCAACTTTGACCGTCAGGTCATGAAGGGCGAAAAGGGCATCAAGATTCTCGCACCCGCGCCGTACAAGGCGCAGGAAGAGCGTGAGAAGATTGATCCTTTGACGCAGAAGCCGGTGATCGGCGCAGATGGGAAGGCTGTCACGGAAACGGTTGAGGTCCTGCGTCCTGCCTTCAAGGTGGTAAGTGTCTTTGATGTTTCCCAGACGGACGGCAAGGAGCTTCCGGACATTATCGTCGATGAGCTGAAAGGCACCGTCGAAAACTACGAGGCGTTCTTCGATGCGCTCAAGCAGGAATCTCCCGTCCCTATTTCCTTCGAGGACATTCCGGGCGGCGCAAAGGGATTCTTCTCTCCGGTTGAAAGCCGCATCGCCATTCAGGAGGGCATGAGTGAAATTCAGACGGTCAAGACCGCCATTCACGAGATCGCCCACGCAAAGCTCCACGCCGTCAAGCCGGATGAGAAAGCCGCGCCAGAAGATAAGAAGGATCGGCACACCAAGGAGGTTGAAGCGGAAAGCGTTGCCTACACCGTCTGCCAACGGTACGGCATTGAAACCTCGGACTACTCCTTCGGTTACATCGCCGGTTGGTCATCCGGCAAGGAAACCAAGGAACTGAAAAGCTCTCTGGACACCATCCGCAAGACGGCGGCTGAGATGATCGAGGGCATTGACGCCAAGCTCAAGGTGCTGCTGGCAGAGAAAGCACAGTCCGCAGAGATGGAAGTCGAAGCTCCCGTAAAGGAAGCTGTTCCGGAGGAAAAGCCGGAAGTCCCCATTTACCGCGAGACGGCGAATTACGCCTATGAAGCCGATGAGCTGGAGTCATATCGTGCTTCTCTCGCCGCAAACGTGGAATGCCGCAAAGCGATTGAAGCGGCGATCATCTCCAACTACGGAGATAACCGGCTGGATGCGGATGCTGCCGTGAAGAGCGTCCTTGAGCAGTTCTCTCCGGAGCGCGTCCGGTACGTCCTCGCAAACACCATTCAGCAGAAAGACTTCGACGGGCGCATTCCGCAGTCTCTCAAGGAGTGGGCAAAGAGCGTTGAAGTCTGCCCTGAGGATGCCTCTCGCTTCCTTGTGGATAAACCCAATCCCGGACTGACCGCCCTTTTCGTCGATGCGTTCCGTCAGCAGACTGAACCTAAGAAGGAAGTCACTTCTGAGAAAACAGAGGAAAGAGACCCGGAGGTCGTTGCATGGGAGAATGATGAGATTACCTCTATTGAGGTAAAAACCGTGGAGGTCAAGTCTCCCTTTGCGCCCTTGCCGGAGGAAGCAGAGAAAGCGCCCAAGGCACACCGCCTGACTGCCGAAGAGAAGGAGATCAAAGCCGCCATCATGGACACGCTCAAGGGACAGATCGCCTATAACAACGACGGTATGCGGGCGTCCTATCGCGCCTCTAACCACTCCTTCAATCTGCTGGCACGAAGCGGCGTCAAAATTGAGGGCAACACGGTCACGCAGAACGGTGAGCCGCTGTTCAAAATCCATCGCCGTCATGCGACGCGGAAAACGCAGGGCTGCTATCGTGAGCTGATGCCGACGCTGGAATACGTCAAGCAGGAGCAGAAGCAGGAAAAGCCCTCCATCCGTGATCAGCTCAAAGCTGCCGCAAAAACACAGCCGGAGAAGAAATCCCCAGTCAAATCCAAAACACACGACATGGAGTTGTGAGAAAGGAGACGTATGAAGAAATACACAGACGTTGACATCGTTGCGGAGCTTCAGAAGCTCGTGGACAGTCATGTAGACAGCTACAAGGAAGACTTCGACATCGACAAGCGCATCATCCGCCGCGCTGCCGAAAGCCAGAACCCCGAAGACAAGCCGCTGATGTGGTTCTGCCGTCCGCATGGAACGCACTGCCTCAATGAAAATCAGGTCTTTATTCAAGGGACGCGGGATCACAACACCTTCCGTTTCTATGCGGAACAGACCTACGACGAGTGCATTGCCCGCGTCATCATCCCGAAAGCCGTCAAGCGCGGCAAGGTGTTCGGGGATGTCTTTGAGATCAACTACCGGGAACAGGCGGCAAATGTGGCGCAGAACTCGGTTGCGCCGGATCATGACCGGCTGACCTTTGCGGATGGCTTTGTGCTGGAAGCCCCCTGCCGCAGCAGCTTCGATGCAGCAATGGCTCTGATCGGTGAGCATGGCGGCGTCAAGACCCACCAGACGCTCCCGAAGGACGCGGATGCTCTGGTGGAAGTGCTGTCTAAGCAGAAAAGCCGCCGTGACAGACTTCCGGAGGCAGAGAGAACGGAGGCGCTTGCGCCTCTGCCCGTTGCTGAACTCCGCAAATATGAGGCAATCAAAAAGGCTCACCCTGACGCGCTGGTCTGCTTTGCCCAGAACGGCTATTTTGAGCTGTACGGCAAGGATGCAAAAAAAGCCGCGCCGCTTCTCGGAACAAAACTCCTTGAGAAGAAGGTGCGCGGCAAGCCTTCCATGCCGGTTACTGGCTTCCGTGAAACCGCATGGGTAGCCGGTTCTCATAAGCTCTGGAAGTCCGGCGCAGATGTCTTTCTCAGCAAGGACGGCGAGACCTTCAAGGAACTCAAAGCCGCAGATTACATTCCTGTTGGCGCGACGCTGAATGTGGACGGAATCAAGTGCAGAATTGACGCGGTTGATTTTGCTGCCGATGAAGTCCGACTGACCAACATCGAGGACAAAAACCGCCCCATCCGCTTTTCTGAGAGCATCGAATATATCCGCTCCTATGTGGAGGATGCCGGAACTGCTATCTACGACACCATCCCCAAGAAACCCGCTGCCCGTGAATCCATCCGTGACAAGCTGAAATCCGCGCAGAAAGCCCAGCCGTCCCACACACCGAAGCCGCAGAAAAACAAAGGAAAGGATATGGTACTCTGATATGAAAAACTTTACCGTAGAAGAACTCAACCTCATGTGCTGCTTCAATACGTCCAGCCGGAAGCGGCTGATCGACGATATGAAGAGCGTCACCCTGAACGACATGGACGGAGAGATCGCAGAGCTGATGTATAAGACCATCTGGAAGCTCGACGCCATGACCGACGCGGAGTTTGAGGAACTGTATATCATGCCGGACGGCATGGTGGATGACTGAAAGGAGGATGCCTATGCCCGTATTAGACGGTGATTTTGAAGCCTTCGTCACGAACCTTGGCAAGTACAACGAGGGTATGCTGGTCGGTGAGTGGGTGAAGCTGCCCACCACCGAAGAGGAGATGCAGAAGGTCTTTGAGCGCATCGGGATCGGCAAGCAGGATGAGTTCGGTCAGCCCTACGAAGAGTGGTTTATCACCGACTACGAATGCCCGATCTATGGCGTTCAGAAGATGCTTGGCGAGTACGAGAGCCTTGATAAGCTCAACTACCTTGCCGCTTTGATTGACGAGCTTTCCCTGAGCGATCAGGAAAAGCTCGTTGCCATTATGGAAGCCGGGTGCGATGAGGTCAGCGACATCGACGATCTCATCAACCTGACGTTCAATCTGGACTGCTACGACATCATGCCCGGTATCAACGACGAATCCGACCTTGGCTATTATTACGCCCACGAAGCCGGTATCTACTCCGAAAAGGATCTCGGTCCTCTGGCAAACTACATCGACTATGAGCGCTATGGGCGTGACATTGCGATGGATGAGCAGGGACGCTTCACCGATGAGGGATATGTCCGTGTCGCAAGCGAGAGGTGGGACAGGCAGTTTGACGGTGAGCTTGATGATATTCCCGACGAATACCGGATCACCGGCTCAGGGGAAACCGCCGAGCGTGACAGCACTATCGCAGTTCTCATCGTCGAGCCGGGAAAGGAGCCTTATGTGAAGGAGATTGACTCCGGTCTGGAGTCCTTGCAGCATGAGGTCGGCGGCTACATCGAGGCGATTTATCCCTACGAAGACCCGATTGCCTTAGTCTGCAACGAGGAAGGCAAGCTGGAAGGTCTGCCCCTGAACCGCGCTCTGCGTGATGAGGAAGGTGACATCTACGACGTTGTTGCCGGAACATTCATGGTAGTCGGCTTGACGGATGACAGCTTCGGTTCTCTGACCGTAGAGCAGATGCAGAAGTTCTCTGACCACTTCAAAGTGCCGGAGCAGTTTGTAAAGCTGGGCGATAAGATTGTTGCGATCCCCATGATCTCGAAGGAGCAGCAGAAGCAGGAAGCTACCGAGCAGAAGGACTTTGAGATGAATGCCGACACCTCCGGTCTGACGGTTGCCGGACACATCGGGACGTGGCACACCATTGACCAGCACGAAGTCGGCGGTCACAGCTTTTATCTGATGGAGCATGACACCTACGGCGATGAAGCTGCCTGTGTCATTGTCGATGAGCGCGGCAAACTCGTCCTTGATGATGTCTACAACGGCTTTGACGATGACACACTCCGCCTTCTTGACCTTGAAGTCAAGGAAGTGCCGGAAATGCCCGATCCCGCGCTCTCCGTTCAGGATATGAAGGACTACGGCTACGCATGGGCTGGCGTTCTTCCCGCCGGTCAGGAGGCGGCTGAGAAGGCTTTGGAGAAGGGCTGCGAGGTTTACCGTCTCTATTCCGATAACACCGAGGGCTTGTGCGTAGATGCCAAGGAGATTGCCGATCATGCGGCAAAGGGCGGAATGCTCGGTATCAGCAAGGAAAGCTGGATGGCGGCACTTGAGAAGGAAAACTACCTCAAGGCAGCGGAGATGTCGATGGAGGATGACTACGGCATGATTGACGGGATCATCAACAACGGTCCGAAGGAAGACAAGACCGCAGAGGTCAAAGCCCCCGAAAGGGGCGAGAAGTCCTCCATCATGGACAGGCTCAAGTCTGCAAAGGCTGAAAAGCAGAAGGAATGCTGCCCTCCCAAAAAGCACAAAGGAGAGATTGAGCTGTGAGCAGAAGTCAGAAATGGCGGCAGGAGTGGTCGTTCTTCATCGGGGACAGCGGTCGCCGGAAGTATAACCGCTTCTGCGTCCGCTGCGTCCATAGCTGCAAGCAGAGCTTCCGTGCGGATCTCATTGCCTGTCCGCACTTCTCCCGCAAGGCATCGAGGTGTAGACAGTTAGGGGTCGAAAAAGCCTGTGATTGCAAGCCTCAGAGCGGCGCAAATTGACCAGCTTAAGTGATTGTATTCCCTGCGCAGTTCCATCAATAGAGCAAGAATAAGTGTCGATTCTGGCACTTATTCTAATTCCCATAAAACGAACGAAGAGCCTCTGTCGATGCCCGTTTTGGGTATCGGCAGAGGCTCTTTTTTGTATCTTTTCTGTAAATATCGTCGAAAATCACACGTTAATCCATAGTGCCGCTATTAGCGTTTCTGTATAACTATGCCTCTAACCCATATAATTATTATAAGCGTTATAGAAAAGGTGTAGGTACGCGCTATGATTGACAAGCGAATAGGAAAAAGAGTAAAGCAATGCAGAGAACGGCTCGGTCTTTCGCAGGAAGAGTTTGCGGAAAAGACAGGGCTGACAGCAAATTATATTTCCACGGTTGAACGCGGTATGTCATTCCCTCGCTGCGAGAAGTTGATTATCCTTCTCAACGGACTTGAGGTTTCGGCTGACGCGATCTTTTGTGACGTTCTGGATCACTCGACGAGCTACAAGGCGTCTGAACTTTCCGAGAAACTTGACTCGTTGCCTCCACAAGCACAGAAACGTATCTTGCAGATGGTTGAGCTGATGATTCAGCAGGAGACCTCGGGTAATGGCTAAGTTCGTCAAGGACTGCGTGTTTTTTCACGCAGTCTTATTTTTTTGCCATTTTTCGACCGATTTCTGCATATCTCCATGCTATACTATGTATTAAAGACATAGAGACAACCTTTAATACATAGAAGGAGATGGAGAACAACCATGAAAACTTGCGCCTTTACCGGACATCGCCCGCAGCACCTCCCGTTCGGAATGAACGAGAATGACGAACGCTGTGTCAAGCTCAAGGAGGAACTGAAAGAACAAATTATCAATCTTATCGAGGCAGAAAATGTCACGCACTTTATAACCGGCATGGCTCTCGGTGTTGATCTTTACGCGGCTGAGATCGTGCTTGATTTGAAGGCTCGTTATCCCAGCATTACACTTGAGAGTGCTATTCCCTGCGAAACTCAGGCGGTTAAGTGGTCGATGGCACAGCGAGAACGCTATTATGACATTGCTGCGCAGTGCGATAAGGAAACCATGCTCCAATGCCACTATTCGCCTGATTGCATGGACAAGAGAAATCGGTATATGGTAGATCACGCCGATTATATTCTCGCAGTATGGAATGGATGCCCCAGCGGTACCGGGAACACCGTGAGATATGCTCACAAAAAGGGCAAGTCCATCATCGTCATCAATCCGGATTCCCTTGATGTCACGCGGGAATAAGGCAAAAAAATCCCTTTTGAATCAAGCATTGTGAAAACCGTAAAGTATTTCCCGATAACGAATACACATTGCACTACTCAACTTTTCCTAACTAATTTTGTTTAGAAATTATTCCCTGCCGAGTATGTAAATCCTTTGATTATTTGATATATCCATATTATCCTGCCTATATAAGCTAATGTTATCATTTTGTTATCGGTATTGATAACACTTGCTCAGTAGCTGTGGATAATAGCTATATGCTATGGCTTAAATTATAAGCGAGTTTTTTTTGCTTTTTTAATTCTATACCCACCAGTACAACAGATAGCACAAACGCTGAAAAATCAGCAACAGGCCCCGCTAGCAATACTCCCATAATTCCGAAACGAAGCGGGAGCAGCAGGGTAAGCGGAATCAAGAAAAAGGTCTGCCTTGTTAATGCCAACAGAGCACCTCTTAACGATTTTCCTATTGCGGTAAAAAAACTGGAAGAAAGCAACTGCACACCATTTACCAACACCATGAAAAGATAGGTACGCATGAACAAAACAGCAAATTCAAAATACAGCTCGTCCCCGTCTCCGAATAGTGAAATGATAGATTGCGGGAAAAATTGAAATGCGATAAAAGCAATAGTGGAAACAACAAGATTCCACTTTATTGCAAGCATGTAAGCCTCCCGTACCCGATGATATTGCCTTGCTCCATAGTTGAAACCGATAATCGGCTGTGTCCCTTGCGAGATTCCTACAACAATCGCAAGGATTATGGCATTTGTTTTCATAACAATTCCGCAAGCTGCCAAGGGAATATCCGTTCCATATTTTGTTAATGCGCCGTAATAAGTCAACGAATTGTACTGAATGATTTGAATCACGGTAACTGCAATCTGGTTTGAGCTGCTGCTTATCCCCATGTTGCAAATTTTCAGGCTTTCTTTAATGTCCAATAAAAACGACTCTTTTTCAAAATGGATTGTTTGGAAACGCCATAGATAACGGAGTGCGAGTATGAAAGAAAAAATTTGCCCAATAACCGTTGCCCAAGCTCCGCCGGCAATTCCCCAATCGCAAACAAAAATAAAAATGGGGTCAAGAATGGTATTGATAATAGCTCCCACAACCATGCAGACCATTGAATACTTTGGTTTTCCATCTGCTCGAATCAAATTGCTCATACCATTCGTTACAATGAGAAACGGCATTCCAATCAATGTTATGCGGGCATACTGCTTTGCATATGGAAATACATCTGTCGTTGCCCCAAATGCCTTTAGGAGCAAAGACAGAAAAGTTTCTCCAACCAGTAAATAAATAATTCCGAAAATTCCCATCAGAACAATACCATTTCCCGCTGCTTTGGCGGCAGCTTTCGGCTCTTTGCGTCCAAGACAGAGGGAAACACGGGAAGCACTGCCAATTCCGACCAGTAGTGCAATGGCAAGGCAGATGGTAGAAAACGGGTAGGCAACATTGGTTGCTGCATTTCCCAAATAACCGACCCCTTGACCAATAAAAATCTGATCCACAATATTGTAGATTGAGCCGACAAGAGACGCCACAATACTGGGAACAGCAAAATTTTTCAACAGCTTTGAAATTTTTTCATAGCCCAGAGGATTTTCAGTCATTGAACTCCTCCCCCTTTTTCTCTATATGGAGTTCCGATGTGATATTTCTGCCCGCCTGTATTAAGAAATCCATAAAAAGGTTCTGCTCGGATTCGCTCATACCCTGCAATAAAAGAGCTTCTGTCTTTTCGCATATCATCTGTATCTCGTCAATAATAGACAATGCTCTTTCTGTAGGATACAATTTACATGTCCGCTTATCCTTATCATTGGGAGAACGTGTAATCATTCCCTGCTTTTCCAATGTCGCAACCGTCCGTACAATATTGCTTGGATGAACATAGAACATATCCATTAAAGAATCCTGTAAAATGCCAGGCGAACGACAGATTTTGATTAAGAACATATATTGACTGTTGTTGATTCCATAGGGGGCAAGTTGCTTGTCCAAATAGATTTTGTAAAATCGGTCTGTTACGGAAAGCCATTTTAATAGTTGCATAGATATATACCTCCAATCAGAACGTATTATACATCAATATGCGTGCGCACGCAACTACTTTTAACATTATATCTGCCGCTTTGTCCTCCTAAACACAAATCAATTCTACTCAGTGATTATCGGAAACGTGTACGGCGTATGCTGCCCAGTGAACATCTCCACGGAACACATCAATTTTTCACGGCTTCGCAAAACGGAAAGTGTCACCTTATGAACAGTCCCTTGCCGAGAGAAAAATAAATCGCTGGAAACGGAAACGCCCCCGGCACTGTGCGTCTGGCACAGTGTCGGGGGCGTTTTTTCGTGTCTTAGTTATGAGCCAGTTCATTTAGGAGCAGCTTTCGATAGTCCACATCCAAGACGCAGCGATGGAAGTCCATCAAACGGTGTTCGTCGAACAGCTTTTCACAGAGCTTGGTCAGCGGATGATTCATCAGCTTTGCAGAAATGCCAGTCTCGTTGAAAAACCTTGCCCATGTGAAGACCTCTTCTAAATCCTCCTGCCCAAGCGTGGCAGGAATGATGGCGTTGCAGAGACGGACAATGGGGCTGTCCGCAAATCGCTCTGCCACTTCCTTCGGTGTGCATTCATAGCGGTCACACTCAAAGGAAAGCGCATCCTCAATTTTAAGATAATTTTCGGTTTCATCCCGCGTCAGGGTTATGGTGTAGTCTCCCATACCGGACGGCACATCAATATTCTCCATGACATCAAGCTCGAAACGGGAGCCGCCGATGATCGCCTCAAAGGAGAAAGACTGACAGATTACTGCTGGGTTTTTGTCTATCTTGTCCTCATTCAGAAATGACAGCGGATTATACTCTGTCAGTTCCCAGTCGATTTTTCCTCTCTCTGTTTGCTCGGCAATCTGCTGGATCAGATGTCGTTCTTCTTCGTGCAGATTTTCATTGTACAACATGATACACCTCCGTTTTCTGATTGTCGTTTTTGGGGGGCTGTTCTATGCTTCCGAAGAGAACGCCGTTTCTATCATCATTCCTTGGCTGAGGGCAGACCTTCGTAAAACTTCCTCAGTTCGTCCAAACTGCTTGTCCGATTTTTGATAGGCAGGGAGTCCCATGTAATGTCATGATAGCGTTCCGGCGGCTCGTCCCGCAGTCTTCGGTCGATAATGCAGACAATGCCGGTGTCTGTGAAATTGCGGATCAATCGCCCGATACCTTGCTTGAGCTTGATAATCATTTCGGGAACGCGGACATCCATCAGAGCGTCCTTTGCGACGGAACACTTATACTCGATAATTGGATCGGGGACAGGGAACGGAAGCCGGAAAATGATGACATTGGAAAGGCTTTTTCCTTCAATGCTGATACCTTCCCAATATGCACCCGTCCCCAGAAGCACGGAGTTCGTATCTTCCTTAAACTCAAGCAGCACCTTGTCCTGCGACGATCCCGGCTGCTGCATCAGGATTTTGTACGGAAGATTTTTCTTACTGAGAATGGAGTAGACCTCTTCCATGTCGGTCTTTGCCGTAAACAGCACGAGTGCCTTTCCATTGGAAATGTTCAGGATCTCAAGCAGCCGCTCCACGCCCTTTTCAATGAAGGCTTCATGTTCTCTGGTCGGGTGCGGGAGATCGTCGCAATAGTAGATCATGGCGTGTTCATCGTATGGATATGGGGAAGGCTTTGGCTCGGATAAGCAGCCGCGATCACCAGCGGGAAAGCCGGTATTGCTGATAAAGTAAGAATACTGTTCTTCCAGAGACCCGCTCGTGGCGTTCGTCAGCGTGGCAGAGGTCAAGATGGTTCTTTCATCACCATTGAAGTATAGGCGGCTCACAATTTCTTTTGTGTTTTTAGGGCAATAGACGAGTTCCGTGTTGCTGCCGTGCTGCTCAATCCAGATCAACATATCATCTATCCGGTCAAGAAACTCTGAAAGGGACTCGCTGACGGCATCCAAATCATCAGAGGCAGCAAAGGAACGGTTGTTTCTGAAATCCATGCTGGAATAAATCTGAATGCTGGACGAAAGGTTGTGTATGGCGGCGTTCATCTCGGTAAGCAGTTCAATCGCACTGCCATTGTTGTCGAAGAAAAAGCGGTCAGCGTAGCGCATATTCTGCTCTGCCTCGTTGATCTGCTTTTGGACTTGTGCTTTCAGGCAGTTATAGAAGGCGATGATTGCGCTCTCTGCCTCTCGCTTTTCACCTGACACACTGCTCTGGTCAAAGGATCGCAGCTCATAGAATGCGCTCTTAATCATTCCAAAGAGCATACCTTGCCCGAAACGCTCCGTTGTGGCACTTCGCACCTTATCATCCAAGTTGTGTGCTTCATCCACGACAAGCAGATCAGCGGCGGCGTTAATCAGCCCTTCCTGACCGCGCCGGAGTTTCATGAGATGCTGGGTTAGAAAATCCTGATTGCACAGTACCACTCCATCCGTAAACTTTAATGCTGCGCGGACTTTGTAATACTTGCACTTCTTTTCACAGGAGCCGCAATTCTTCATGCTGAACCGCTGCACATTTACCTTGTCCCAGACGCCCTGCGGCAAAACCTCCGGGAAATCCTTGCGTTCCTCATACCCCTGCTGGATTCCTTCTTTGAGCGCGTCCGGTGGGTCAGCCTTCGGGTCACACATATATTCATCTGCGCGTTTGTTGCAGAGATAATGGGTCTGTCCTTTTGCGAGGATGACATCTCTGTTCAGCCCAAGAAGGGGCATTACCGCGTGGACATCGCGCCAGAGCTGCTCTTGAAGCGCAATGGTCGAGGTTGCGATGATAACCGGCTTGTTCATGCGTTTGCTGTACAGCAGCACCGGCACAAGATAGCCAAAGGACTTTCCAATGCCCACGCCAGCTTCAATCGCAAAATGCTGATCGTTTATGAGGGCGTCCACAATCTCAAAAGACATATCCTGCTGCCCCTCACGCATTTCCAATCCATGCTGCGGGGCTTCATCCCAAAAGAAGGTGCTGACTTGCTCACTCATGGAGTACAGCTCTGCCTTTCTGCGCTTTTTCCGTTCCTCCGATGTATTGAATCCAAAATAGAATCTGTTGTCCATCCACATTCCTCCCGGAATAGAAACCAAGGCTATCCACGTTTCAGTTCAATGCTGACGTTTCCGTTCTCGTCGATGGTCAGCGTCATGTGCCTGATGTGCTTCTCATAGAACTGCCGCCGCTCTGCGGGCGACATTTCGATCCTCGTGTTTCGCAGAGCTGCATCAAACATATCGTTGACATTCAGGTGAACGGAGTTGTCAATCCAGCGGTACATCTCCTTGAATAGTGCGTTTTTCTTGATGTCCTCGCTGTTGCCGGAGTAGAAGTCATCCAGATAGCAGTAGAATATCCCGGATTCTGCAAGTGCCGCTTTCATATCCGGTCCGCATTTTTCCCGCTCTATCATGACAAGGAATCTGGCGTCCGGCAAGGAAGAGATAAGCCCCCAGTAGTCGGAATCGCTTGAGACGATGACGAAGGAATCCACTTGCTTCTGGTAGTGTTCCTGACAGGCTCTTGCGGTGAGCTTGATGTCTACCAGTGATTTGTTCTGCTTGATCCGCTCAATCATGATATGTTCAACGGGGATGCGGGTGTAGTTTTCGAGAATGCGCCATGCCGTAGCAGTATGTACGTCATCAAAGAGAATGATCGCCGTAATTTTCTGCATGACTTCATAATCAAGGTTTTTGAGCGTGGCGCACAGCTTGTACGGGTCAGAGTTTTCGCAGTCCACTACCAATACGGTTTTCTCGCTGTCATCTATGAAGTCGTAGATATTGTTTTTTACAAAAGCCCCTGCATCGGAGACTTTACTGTATTCCGTGAAGGCGTCGCAATGCCATTGATAAAGCAGGGTAGCAAACTTCTTATCATTATAGAGGACATTACCCTCGTCCATCGGTACCCAGTTGATATACATTTGATAGGGGTAGTAGGAGAGACTTGCGTAATAGATGTCCGCAGCATCTTTCGTTCCGTCCTCTGTCAAACCGTTTGGCATGATGAACAGCTCTTTTATGTACGCCCAGTTAATCCAGATTGGAAAGAGGCTTTTGCAGTTGTTAATGCGGTCTGAAATCAGCCGGTTGATCTCGATAATGTGGTGGCAGAGCTTTGTACTCGACTTTTTGATAAAGTTGATTCCGTCATTTGAAAGCTGCTGCATACTGGAAGCCGGGATGGTCTCTGGCATTGAAAGGAGCCCTCGATACTCCATTCGCATGATGTCATTTATCTTCCGGTAATTGCGTTCAATGGCGGTGCGGATGATACATAGATTACGAATGATGCGGGCATTTTTATCCTGCTCAAGCCGGTTGTATATCTCTATCTTCGGCGGCTCGTGTTCATTTTGAAAAATGCGGAGCGGGACGCCGATCAGGTAGGCAACCTTCGATACAAGTTCATAGGTGCTGTCTTTGTAGGCAATCTGTTCTCCGTTGTATTCGATACCATTCTGATTGAAAGAAGGGTTATCCATGTGCGCCTCCTATCACGTTCAGTCGAAAAGCAGTGTGTTTGTTTTCATCCTGTGCTTTACAGTCCGCCTCCGCCTTTATTTCCGCCAAACTCACAGCCGTGTGTATGATCATGCCCATAATACCACCTTCCATAGCGATACCCATAATGCGGAGGGCAATTTGCGCAGTCACCGGTACAATGTCCGTGGTGAGACTGGCTTTTCTTATCCAAAAGACTTCCAACCGCAAATGCCAACCCGAGCTTTGAGAAGAATCCGAGCTTTGGCTCCTTTTGCTTCGGTTCGTCAAAATCGATCTCATCTTCTACGGAAGGGGCTTCGTTCTCGTCATCTGCAAACACAGTCACATGATTGCGCCTTGCTACAAGCTCAAGAACTTCATCGTCTGCGGAACCCCAAAGGTCTTCCAACTGCTCCTGCGTAAAGGTGCATTTTGCAGATTTCAGTAGTTCATTCATGGCTGATATATCGCAGCAGCCGGAAAGGTCATAGATTTCATCTGGCGTGAACTGGACACCATAGGCAACCGCTTTTTTTATAAGCCGTGATGCTGCCTTCTCATCCATATACTCCTGCGCGACCTCGGAGACTTCGGCGGATGCACCAAACGAGGTCAATGAGGACATCTTTTTAATCTGCGTGCTGGTTGCCCAGTCGTAGAATTTCTCATAATAGGAGTCCCAATCCATTCATCAATCACGCCCTTCCAATAATTTCAGGAGTTTCCTCCACGGGCTTTGGAACAGAAAAACTCATGTGATGCTCAATAGAACATATTGTTCCTCTCAATTTGCTGCCTGAGCTTTCGTCTGGAACGAAAACCGCCTCACCTCGTTTCAAGGTGCGATCCTCCGTTCGGTAGAACTTTTTCGTGTTTGTTTCATCCAGCTTTACAAGGCAGTAAACATATACATGGAAATCATCTGCTGCATACGGATCATGTTTTCCAATCGGGTCACTACCACTTTTTGGCGTGCATTCGGGAGATGTCTCACCCCCAACATTCTCTGAGGAATCATCTGGGATGATCTTTTCATCATCCTCGTTTTCATTAAAGCTATTGGACTCCACTGTATCTATTGCTGCATTATATTCTTCCTCAGTCTCATAGTCTTCTGGTGAAATCCCGTAGTCTGAGCCATCTTCACAGTAATCACGCCATCCGTGTTTTTCCCTGCTTAGAGCCTCATTATATTCGTCTCTTGTCTCATAATCGTTTGGATCAATACCGTATGCGCTGCCATCTTCACAATTCAAACGCCAAGCATAGCGATTATCACGGGGAGCCATGTATGCGGCTGTGCTAATTGGTAAATCATCATCAGAATCAAAAGCTCCCATTGCGCCAAGGACACCGCCAAACTTGATGATGTCATCGGTGTCCTTAATTAGCCCCATGCCCATTGCAGCACCGGTTGCAGCGTATGGATCAATTTTCTTGCTACGTTTTGTCCCATTTTTCTGCCTACGTTTTGCTGCAAGATAATCTAAGGTCATTGCTCCGGCAAGATCAATCAAGGTATCTATTACAGGAATGCGCTCACGTTTTTTTGACCGTTTTTTCTTGGACATGGGTACGCCTCCTTCCAATCAGCGGATGTCACTCAACGCCTAATGCTTTATAAACAGCGTCTTCCGCACTCTGATAGAAAATCAGGTTGAAGCAGCCGATTAGATCGGCGGGAGCTGTTCCGAGGTCAGCCGCAGAGGTAATGGGAAGAAGCACCTTCTTTGCACCGCTATCGAGGCAGACCTGAAGGGCATTTGCAAGCTCGTCCACCTTGAGCATCGTTCCGGCAATGCTGATCTCGCCCAGCACCGCCAGACTGCTGAGGGTCGGTTTCCCAAGCGCAATCGAGCAGAGTGCAATCAGCGTGGGAAGCGCAAGTTTCTCGGTCATGCCGATGCCCTGCAAATCCTGATAGTTGATGATATAGTCCTTTGTTGTTGTGCTAATCGCGCCGCTGATGCGGTTGCCGTTTGCTTTCAGATAGTTGAATGCGGTATTTGCCGCTTCCTTGCACTTTCCGTCAGAGTTCAGTCCCGTCCGCTCAAACTTGCCGTTGCCGGGAAGCATCTGCGATTCCAGACGGAAGACGCCGATCATGCCGCTCTTTCCCTGAGAAACCGTATAGACCTGACCGGGATTGCACATTCCTTCGGGGATGAGTTTTCCGCCGCCCTGTTCCGGGACAGAGACGAAATGTTCCTCAAAGGTATCGTTGTCAATGTACGAAAAATTGACGTCATAGAACTCCATACCGCCCAGCTTTTTGAGCTGCTCCTTGACGCGGCGGCGCATTTCGAGCGCAAACTTGAGGATTTCTTCAAGCTGTTCTTTCGTGAACTCCCCGTCCGGATAGAGCAACTTGATCATTCCGCCGACCATCTTGCGGACGGCAATGGTATCGCGCTGATTAAGGTTTTTGCCGAGGCGGAAATACTTGTCCAGCGCATCGCCGTACTGCTCCTTGCGAAGCTCCCGGATAAACTCTGCCAGATAGTCGGTGATGAAGCCATAGTCGTTGGTGAAATGCTCCGGGCGGAACTTCGGTATCTCCCAACCGGGAATATAACAGTGCATACGGTCAAGGAATGCTGTGTCCGTTCCCATTTCGGGAGGGAATGGGTCAAAGAGGCTGGACGTTTTCAGCAGCACATCCACGCTCTGATTGATGTTGCCGACGAAGACCATAGAAGCGGTCGCGGCTTTTTCTTCCTTTCCACGGGCAAAGGAGCCGGATGCCATATAGTCCTTCATGATCTGGATGCCGTCTTTGTCCTTGAAATTGATACCGGCAACCTCGTCAAACGCCACGCAGTCCCACAAGCCGACCAAGCCGACCGTTTTTCTGCCCATGTTGTAAAACAAATTGGCAACGGTAGTCTGACCGCCGGAAACAAGGATGCTGTTCGGGGAGATTTCTTTGTAGATATGGGATTTGCCGGTGCTTCGCGGACCTAACTCACAGAGGTTGAAGTTGTTCTCGACAAGCGGCAGCATACGGGCAAGCAGAAGCCAGCGTTCGCGGTCGTTTAACTTGTCCGGTTCCATACCGATGGAGCGAAGGAGAATCTTGATCCACTCTTCTTGCGTAAACGCTTTTCGCCCCTGCTTCAATTCCTCAATGTCCACATGAGGCATCTGAATAGGCGTGAGCTTATGAATGAGTATTGGGGATCTGCGCTTATCCTCTTCCACATATTCATATTCAAGCTGGACAATGCACCAGATACCGCCGCAGAGAAGCCGATCGTATTTAGTCGGGTAATCCTCAGAGATAGGAATTGCTTTGATTCCGAGATTGGAAAACTCCGCCTCATAGCTGTCCGTCTTAATGTTGAGATTAACCGTGATCTTGTCAATCACGGTATAGCTGCCTCGCTGACGGAGGACAGAAAGGATCTTCTGCGCCTCGTCGGGGCGGACGTAGTTTTCAGCCAGAATCCGCTTGACGTTTGCAACGCCGGTTTCAATGACATCCTCGTCATCGGAACTGCAATACTGTCCAAGAAGAAACTCAAGGACATAAACGGGGACATTTGCCCCTTCCTTGATTTTCTTTGTAAGGTCTTTGCGGACAATCCTGCCGTCGAATACCTTGCGCAGTTTGCTGTCGATTACAGCGTTTGCATCCTCTGTTGATACCGTTTCAATATACTCGCTCATTTTCTGTTTCTCCCCCACAGGTCAAATCCGAAGTCATCCGCAAAGGCAATGTCAATATGGAACTCAGCCTCTTCCGGGACATCTGTATCATTGGCGATAACAAGGCGGTAAATCTTGTTTTTGTCATAGGCACCGGCTTTCAAATTGAGGCGCACACGGAAGACGCGCTCGGAAGCATTTGTGCTTGTGCGGTCTGCAATGACAGTCTGACGGTCACTGATGACCACGCCCTCATCATCCGTCATATAGATGTAGTAGGTGCAGGGCTGAATCTTTTCTCCGACCGGCTGACGCTGGTAGAAATCCAGAGAGAATAGCAGGTTGGACACCTTGCGGCTTTCGCTCAACAGCTTCAATTCTGCGTTGGAAACCTCCACATACTTCTTGCTCGTGGAGCGCAGATTCTTGAAGCTGATAACAGGCACAACAAGCTCCTGCAAACTGATACCGCCGTGAACATAATTCTCACCGCCACCAGAAATCCGTATGCGTGTGGAATCAAAAGGCGTGTAGCCCTTGACCGGAGTACCGACGATCTCACCGTCAAGCTGAACCGGCACAAGGTACTCTGCTGCTGCGGAGGGTTCTGCCAGCACATACCGCCGTCCACTTTCATAGACCTTGCCGCTGATTGCATCCTTGCCCAGTTTATCGCCTTCGGTCAAAGGACTGTATGTGTAGAGGAAACCGTGATCTGCGGTGATGAAAATGTCTGTACCCTGCATATCGTTGATGACAATACGAAGAATGTTGGAAAGCTCCTGCATAGCGTCTTCGCAAGCCTCAAACACCTTTTTCTCAGTTGGAGCTTTGTCGCCAATGGCATCAATCGTGTTGTGGTAGATATACACGACTTCTTTGCCGCTCACAAGCTCACGTCGCTCGGCGCGTTTCATGTTCAAAACATCTGTGTATTGAACTGCCACGCTGTTCATGTTAGCAGCACAGAGAATCTTGCCACGCTCATCAGTAGAGCGGGTGGGCATTTCGTCCACGAGAACATCCATGCTGTCATTGACAGACAACTTTCGCCCCGGAAGGAGAGCCGCCATACCGAACTTTGTGATTGAGGGAAAAACTGCTTGAACAGCATCGAGCTTCGCTGTTCCCTTGGTTGTCCGGGTGATGGTATCGCATAGCTCCGCAGCAACTTCATATCTCAGAGCGTCGGATATGATCACGAAGGCGCGGGAGTTTTTCCCCGCAAGCGGCTTAACATAGTGAGAGTAGAAGTCTCTTTGCTTGCCGATCTCGGACACATAACCCAATGCGGCAAGGTTGTCAGAAATTGCTTTTGTCCAGCAGCCGGTCAGTTCCTTGAGGAACCAGTTCTGATACAGCCCCTCAACGTAATCTGCCGCGTGTTTCAGCTTATCTTCCAGAAGCACATTGCTGTTCTTGAGAGTGCAGCCGAAGGCATAGTGGAAGTGCCGATAGAAGCTATCCATCTCATACGCCTTTTCTGCATAGAGCTTCCAGATTGCTTTCGGTTCTACGATATGGAAGCCTGCTGCATTCTCCTGATAAAAATTCTGCATCTTTGCAACATAGTAGAGGCAGTCATAATAGTTCTCGAACCGCTCAATCCATCCGGAGGTACGGCGGTTTTCAGCCGTTTTCAGCATCAGCTCGGTCTTTACCACATGATCTGCGATTTCAGAGAAGAAACGGCTCAGAATGACCTCGTGAATGGACGGGAAAATGTCTGCTGTCAGCAGCGTTTCAATATCCTGCTTATCAAATCGAGATGCAAGATGCAACTCCTGCTCCACACTGCGGCACAGTTCCCAGAGCGCATCGTTGTCCTCGCGGTTGCGCCATTCATGGACGATACTGTAGCAATACGCCTTATTGGAATCAGAGATGAAGCGTTCCAAGCCCTTGAGAACGCTGGGATTCATCGTCTGCGCAAGGGCTGTCAGCAGCACATGGGCGGCGAACAGGTCAAGCGTATTTCCGTCCTCATGGATATAGCCCGTGTACTTGCGGACAAGCTGCCAGAAGGCGTCAATGTTACCGAACTTCTTGATATTGCTGAGAACGGCGTTGTTTTCCTCATCCTGTCCTGCAGAAAGGACAGCAATAAATACATCCTGCGCAGAGCCGCCGTTTAGTCCTGCCAGCACAGCCATAATGTCAATATGAAGCTGCAACGGTGTATGGTATTCTCGCCCAATTCTTTTCAGCCTTTCAATCCGCTCTTTGCTGTCAAAGAATTTTGCGTACATTTTTACCGTCTTGCGCATCGCCGGACTTGCCTCGATATTCAGCTCATTCATGCGCGTAGAGATAAGGTCGGAGCGATATTCTTCACTGAACTTCTCAATATCCAGCAGCCAATTATCCTTTGGATCAGCATAAGAGAAGGGATTATAAATCAGGTAGTTCCCTGAGAGGTCATCGTGCAGGAGCAGTTTTTTCACGGCAAAGTTGTTCGTCCCGGTGAGCTTGATGATTGTTACATCAGGGATGGAAAGCTCATCAAGCATAGACTCGAACTCCCGGTCCTCGTCCTGCCAGAAGATGATCCGTCTTTGATAGAACTCAGGCAGAGGGGCGGCAAAACGTTCTATTAGATCAAATTGTATGCGTTCTTCGGACATTTTTCTTTCTCCTTAATTGCGAATGACAGCCATTACGATAAGTCCCTGTAACGCGAAATGACCGTTTGAACTTTGTTTCGGCTGATGGCTTGGTTGAAATAGGCAACTGTGTTACGATCAGCATATCGCATATCGACAATATTGATCGGAAGATTGCCAGAGCCTATGAACAACAGATACTTGGGAGACAACGGGAAGATATAGCCGTTCATGTTCTTCGATTCTGGAACGCTATGATATTGAAACGCTGGATTATCCGAAGTGATAAAGTCTCCGGCATCGCTGTAAGCCTCAAATAGAATCATTTGGAGCCGCTGACTTCCAATATCCAAGAATGTATGGAAATGACCGCCTTTGTTTTTATATAGCATTCGGTATAGTTCTGCATACCATAAGCCATCTATAAAGTCATCAGCCCATCCTTCAATTTCGTTCCCGTTGCTCTCGCCAGACTGTGTATTAGATTCACCACGAAAAGCTGGTAAGAGTATATCGTCTCGAATCCAGCTATATATACCTGTCCCATCAAACCGGGGATTTCGACAAAGCATCATAAAGAAAAACGCAAGCATATCCTTTGCTGTTTCCATAGAAATGTGCCTCTCGCTTTTCCCATCAATTCCCGATTCATCTGAGTTCATTTCAGTGATGAACTGCTCCAATAGAGATTGCCAATGCGTTTCAAAATGCGAATCCAGACCATCTTCAATCAAATAAGAGTTGATGGCATGAATATCATTCAGGATGGCGTTCTTTCGGGCGCGATCTCCTGTGTCATAGAAGAAATCCCACTGGTCAATCTCTTGGATATGCTTGCGAATGCTTGATTTTGTTTTAATTACACTATAACCAAGTTTTCCATAAACAGGCGGTGTGCGCTTTATTCGCAGGATCTCATATATCTGCTCAACAAAATCAGCCAGTATCTTTGGGCAAGATTGTGTGATGTAGCTGTGGGCAAAGTCAACAGTATATAGTCTGGATTCCCAAAGTACAGCAGTTATTGGCGTTCCATGTCCACGTTTCTCATCGTGGTCAAGTCTGTAAACGCCTTGTATCTGCTTGTTTGGTTCTTGATCTGTTGTGACTGATGTTTCCCACGCTTTGAGGTATACACGAGGCACATAATGCTGCTTTTTTGTTGTTCCCACAGTTACACTCCTATTACAATAAATTTGGACAGGAAAGCCGGGCAGCCAGTCCGGCTTTCCCTCCATCTCGTGCCTAAGCTACAATAAGAGGAGCAACTGGCTGACCACTCACTCCTTGGGCTTGTAAGTCCGTACGAAAGACTGTCAGCCATTCTATTACAATAAATTTGGACAGGAAAGCCGGGCAGCCAGTCCGGCTTTCCCTCCATCTCGTGCCTAAGCTACAATAAGAGGAGCAACTGGCTGACCACTCACTCCTTGGGCTTGTAAGTCCGTACGAAAGACTGTCAGCCATCCTCTTGTTGTAGCGTTCGATTTCAGCAGGTTGAGCCACCGGATGCCGGGGAGTTCGCGTCACCCAATAGATTGAATCGGCAACGAGAAAAGATGGATTCCGGTTGCAGATTCTTTAGTATTGGAGGAATGTGGATGAACAGCGTTGGCATCGATGTTTCCAAAGGGAAAAGCATGATCGCCGTCATGCGCCCCTTCGGTGAGGTGGTGGTTTCACCCTTTGAAGTGCGACACACCGCCAATGAACTGAACGAACTGGCAGGGCTGCTCAAAAGTTTGGACGGTGAGACCCGTGTGGTGATGGAATCCACGGGTAATTACCACGCGCCGGTGGCCTGGCTGCTCCACGACGCGGGACTTTATGTCTCCGTAGTCAATGCAATGCTGGTGCATGACTATGGGAACAACAGTTTAAGACGAGGCAAGACTGACAAGAAGGACGCCGTGAAACTGGCCAACTACGGCCTTGACCACTGGCTCACACTACCGAAATATGTCCCGGAGGAGGACACCCGGCTCATGCTGAAGACCTGCTACCGGCAGTACCAGCAGTATTCCAAAGTACGGACCATGCTGAAGAACAACCTAATCTCCCTGCTGGACACCGCTTTCCCTGATGCAAACCGCCTGTTTACCAGTCCACCCCGCGCCGATGGCAGCGAGAAGTGGGTGGATTTTGTAGCCGCTTTTTGGCATTGTGAGTGTGTCTGTGGTTTGTCTAAAAAGGCCTTTACCAACCAATACCAGAAGTGGTGCAGAAAGCACGGCTACAATTTTAGCGAGGATAAGGCACTGGACATATACGCCTCTGCATGTGGACACTTCGGTGTCATGCCGAAAACGGATACGGCAAAACTTTTGGTAGAACAGGCTGTTTCCCAACTCCGGGCAACTTCCGCCGCGTTAGCTGCTCTCAAGCAGGAGATGCAGTCCCTGGCCGTTTCTCTACCGGAGTATCCTGTGGTGATGGAGATGTTTGGTGTTGGCCCAACCCTCGGCCCCCAACTCATAGCTGAAATTGGCGATGTACGCCGTTTTCATTCCAAGAAAGCGCTGGTGGCCTTTGCAGGCATTGACGCCCCACCTTACCAATCTGGACAAGTGGATGTCCGTAGCCGTAACATTTCCAAGAGAGGATCTGCCTCACTGCGAAGGACGCTCTTTCTGGTGATGGGGGTCCTCCTGCAATGCGCTCCAATGGATGAGCCGGTCTACCAGTTCATGAACAAGAAACGCTCTGAAGGTAAGCCCTACCGTGTCTACATGATGGCCTCCGCCAACAAGTTCCTGCGCATCTACTACGCTTCTGTGAAAGCCTACCTGGATTCTCTGGAGCATGGCTGATTTCCCAGCTCTATACTGTCTGGCTGACCGCCATTTTTTGAAATGCACAGCGGTTTAATTTGGTGCACCCTTTTCCTTTGCTCGTTTCCTTTGAAAGTTTTACTTGACTTTTGTTAGCAGGTCTTTCGTCACTTTATCTTCGCCAGCACATCGGCAAACAGCTCGTAGTTGTGCTTCACGCCATCATCAAGGTCGATCTGGATGTTCTGATCGGCAAGATGATGGATTTTCTCTTCGTACTTCTGGATTTCAAGCGCCTGTTCTTGTAGCTTTTTCTGCTGCTTGGTCAGCTTCACGCGCTCCGCAGCCCCAGCGTGTTCAATGGCATCCGTGAGGTGGGTAAGCTGGGTGCGATAACGCTCCTGCTGCTCATGAACGTAGTCGGTACGCATCCGGGCAAGAAGGTCGCTCTGATAGCGGTGCATATAGATCAGCGCCTTGAAGCCGTTCTTTTTTCCGCTGTCGAAGAGCCAGTAGATCGGACGCTTCTGATAGGTTTTCAGATGGTCAGCATAGAAGTCATTCAGGAAGTAGCTGCGGATAACTTCGCGGGGCATACCCTTGCCGCCAAGTGCGTCAGCGATGAACTTGAGGTTTTCTTCCAGCGTCTCCTTGCCGTAGACAATTTCGACCCACTTCACAAACCGTCCGGTGATGTCATCGTCGAAGTAGTCATCGTCGCAGATGGGGATGATATTGTCCGTATCAATCGGGAAGGACTTGTAGTTATCCTGATTGACCTCGTGATAATAGGAACCATAGGAGACAGAACCATCCGCGTTCTGCTTTGCGAACTTCTCAAGCTCAGGATCATCGCCGTCAAGCGTCTTTGTGGTTTTCTCTATCTTGCTGTACCCGGCAAAAACCAGACCGGGCTTGTCCAGTGAATACCGTCCGAACATACAGCCCACGGCATAGGAAATGAGGGAGACGATCTCGTCGCGCATGGTGCGGACGTAATTGCTGCCCTTCATGGACTCCGGCACTTCGTCCTTGCTATCGAACACCCGATGCACGGTCACATCCCTGTCCGCCACGTCCGGCGTCAATTCATCTTGCAAGCCGTAAATGTCAATGAAAATGCGATTGATTTCTTCTTCGTTCTTTTTGAGCTGCTGGAAGCGGTCTTCGCATTCCTGTTTCCATGCTGTGTAGGCAGCAAAAAGGCTATTTCCAATAAGTAAAGGATTCCTCTTAAAACCCCACGAGACTTCAAAGGTGTCCCAATCGTTTCTCGAAATTGCGATACAATCACGCACTATACCGGCGCAATCTGCCTTTGGCACAGGAGCTTTTTGGATAATGCCCGCACTATAATTTACAGTTGGGCTGATAACCTGAAAAATATTTCCCCACAATTTTGTATTTAGTCCACCTAGAAGATTGAGAAAGTCATCTTCACACTCGAAAGAGAATATGCCGCCAGCAGCATTTGAGATCATTGAGTTAGCGGTTGTCTCCCGAAAGGAAATCTTCCCTATCCCAATTACTGCCCAAGTTATTCCATGCTGAAAATAAAGAGGAACATTGAATATACGCCTTGACCAACTCGTTGTTCCCGGATCCTTCGGATTATGTGTTACCCAGTATTTAATTTCTGAGCCATCATTTTCCCAGTTAACGACGTATTCAAGGTTCCCATACCAACGCCTAAATTCGCCGCCTTTTTGGAAATGGAACCATTTTCGCGGAGAATCCTTTGATTCCCCAATTCTATTTGCTGCGACCTCCCAATGAAAGCGCAAGAACCTCTCATTGTCAGCAGTAGATAGTCCGCTACCGACATCGTGATGTAGGCTGATTGCATCCTTGCTTGAAAGTAATGAAAGCATCTTGTCGCTCAACCAGTACACTATCGGGGAATCTTCGACTTTCAAAAAGTTGTCTTGTGAAATGCAAAAGCTATTCTCCGCCGAAAAGAATCGTAGTTGCTTTTCCGTTTCATTATCAACAGCACTTGGGCTATCGAACAATCTTCGGTACACCGCTTTATATCCACTTAAAGGAGAAGAACGAATCACAAAAGCTGTTGTACCAAAGTCAGCACCAAAAACGCCCCTTCCTAAGTGAAGCATCGTGTTAATGGAACTATTGTGAAGAAGCGCACCTCTCATCTTAGCGTAGGAACTTAGGAACATCCATACAGGAATGTTAATCATCGCAGTGTAGCCGTTAGCACATGACAAGCGGTTCGCTTGCTCCATAAAGACTGTACTCATGTCTGACTTGGTATTTGGAAAATGCTTTTTTACATACGAGCTTAGTTTATTTCCCATGCCACTGCTTCCCATGTAAGGCGGATTCGTGACTACAACATCATACCTTTGCGCCATAACCTCCGCTACTTGAATCAACGGCAGGATGCTGTTCAGCACGATCTCGCGGAACATACTGATGTCAGCCTGCACTTCCTCGACTCTGGCATAGAGGGAAGCAAAGTCCACCTGAGAGATATTGAGGATAGAGCCATATTCCTTTGCATCCCGCAGCTCATCCATCAGCGTTCCAAAGTCCTTTTTGAGCTTTGGATCGTTGTTGGTGAAGTATTCAACAGAGCTGCTATCCAGTCCGTTGCTCTCAACAATCGCATACACATGAGGCTGAATACCACGGGAGAAGATGCGGCGGTCATACTGCCGTGCCTTCATCATGACCGCAAAATAGGCAAGCTGCGCCGCACGGTCATCAATATCGAGACCGTAGAGGTTGTTTTCAAGAATGCTCTGCGCCGCGTCCCTCTGACTATATCCGGTTGCCTCATAAATCTGCATCAGCACATCAAAGGCATAGACAAGGATATGCCCGCTGCCCATGCAGGGGTCAATGACTTTGATGTCTTTGACATCCAGATTGGCATACTCTCTCTGAATCTCATCAAGTTGCTGTCTGACTTCTTCCGTCTGTTCAGCTTCCGGCAAGTAATATTTCCAGCCCATCTGCTCTGCGATGTACTTTTCGTTGGCAATTCTCTTAGCCTCAGACTCTTCCCATGTCATTTCATTTGCGCCGCGACCATCCGCATAGATGCCCTCGTTCTTGCGCTTGTCTACATAGATTCTGCCAAGGCTGTTTTCAACCATATAGCGGACGATCCAGTCCGGAGTGAAGAGCTGTGTCGCAGAAGGAATGCGCTCCTTGGTGATCTTCACATTTTTCTTGAGCAGCGCAAAGGTATCATCCTTGAGTTCGGAGTTGTAATACTGATACAGCCAGCCGATGATCTGCACCTGATCCGTCCAGTCCGCTTCGGGAATATCCGCGACCATGTGACCGAGAACGCTGTCCTGTTTCAGAATGTTGTTCGGCAGCAGAAGCTCGGTATAGCCGCCCATTTTCTCAAACATACGGGGAAGAGGATCGTTCAGGGCGTTGCACTGCGTCAAAAGCAGATAGCGATAGAGACCTTCGGTGTCGTTGCTTTCGATATACTCCGCAACTTTCTCCCGGTTCAGCCCCGGAAGGTCAAGGTGCAGAACATCACTCAAAATCTCCGGCTTGAACGCGCCGGTACTGTCCGAAAACACGCGAATATGGGAGGGCAGATAGTTGTTGACCTCCATAAAGCGCAGGGCAATAAAGCGGTTGAACCAAGTGTAGGCAACCTCTTCCATGACCTGTGTGTAGCCCTTTGAGCGGATCTGATCGACAAGCTCCTTGCGCTGTTTCTGCTCATCGCCGGTCAATGCGCGTCCGCCCACCGTCATGGCGTTTGCCTCGCCGCAGCCTTCCTTCGTGATTCCATACTGATAAGCTCTCTGCGACACTTGAGCGATCAGCTCGTTCCGCGCCCAGATTGCAAATCTTTGTATCGCACCTTTATTCATGCTCGTAATTCTCCTTTAGTTGATCTGAACGCCGTCGCAGCTTTCCAACGTTTTCAGCAGCTTCTCGCGGATTCCATCGACGTACCGGTCAATATCCTCCTTGGATTGCAGACGCTTGACAGAGCAGAGGTCATACCGGCGAAGTGTCGTAATCTTCGGCATCTTCGGAGCGGGCTGTGCCGTACCTGTACCGACCGGGGTAGTGCGTTCCTGATGAGATGCAGACATAACCTCCATGCGACGGCAGATATTGTCCTTGTAGGTGAGAAGCTGGGTGATCATAGCGTCCAGCTCGGTGAGAGAAGATGCGTTCTTCGCCGCCTCACGCTTGCCGACAAAGTAATCGTCTGCCTGACGCAGCGGAACTCCAGCATCCCGTGCCTCGGTTGCAAGCTGATGAACGTCCTGCATACACTGACGGATATTCTCGGCAACCTCATCCTTCTTCAAATCCAGCAGACCGGAGTATGCCGTTTTGACCTTTTGAATCAGCTCCGGCAGCTCACCAATGCGGTCATAGGGCTTAGGCTGTGCAAGGATGGTCGCAATAGTATGGAAGACCTCCAATGTATCCGCATCAGAAGCAAAGTAGTCACGTTCCTTGTTCACGCGCTCCATCTGACGCCGTGCCTCATCATACACACTCCGCTGCGACTTGAAGAAGAACTCCACACCCTCCATGTCCTCAGAGCAATCCAGAAGGTCTTCCTGACGCTGCACCATGCGTGTGAGAAGCGCAACATTGTCCCTACGCTGACTCAGAACATCATTCATAAGGTCGCGGGCTTTTGTGACAACTTCCTTTTCCGGGTAACGGAACTCAGAATAGGCTTTATCAAGAAGCTCCTGATAATGCTCCTGTTTTTGAGTAAAGGTGTCCAGCACAAAGCGAATCAGTCCGTCCTCGTCGGAAGGAATATCCATCGCACCAAGGTAGTCCCGGAGGAAGGCAATGCTCTTGCGCATAAGGTCTTCGGAAGGGGCAATCCTGCGGGTAACGACGGCTTTGTCAATCTCGGATTTTTTCCGCAGATAATCAACCAGTCTGCGTTCGTCCTTGCCAACCAAAGCGCCGCCGTATTTGATGGATATTTTCTGCTGAGAAATCAAACGAGCAATCAGCGCAGCAATATCAATTTCACGCCAGCCGTAGGGAATCGCCTGATACCGGCGTTGCACATCGCCCATCGAGGTACTGAGCATCTTCTGATTTTGAAGCTCAAGCCACTGGCTGATCTCGTTCAGCGCATCCTCGTTGTTTGCGCCCTGACCGTTGAAGGCAATCTGCCCGTCATCCGCTCCATTCAGGATGGAAAGAATGTCTGCGTCGCTCTCTACGAAACGGTTGACCATGTTGAGCTTGGAATAGACGCTCTCAACCAGACCGTTCATCGCGGCGTCCAGCTTGTCTTTCGCGTTGCCAGTCTTGATGTCCATGACTTCGCCGTGGACAATGACCTTTGCACCGACGATAGCTTTTTCAATATAGCTACGCGCTCTTTCTTCCAGAATACGTGCCTGTTGCTGCCGCTTGCGGATGATGTCCTGAATGCTTTCAGGAAGCTGAGATACATTCCGCTGCTTAACATACTTGCGGATCTTCATTGCCTGTTCCAGTTCATCAAAATACGGCGTCTCATTGGACAGTACAACGATTGCTTCATTGTTGACCTGAGAATCCATAATGAGCCGTTCGTTCGGCGCACCGTAGTAGTCGCTTGCAACGGTCACAATGCGAAGCCGCATTCCTCCGCAAGCAGAGCCATTCAGGGTCTCGTCAATGTATTGGTCATAGGCGAAGTCATACTTGTCATGCTTGAATTTCTTGGAGGGATATATTTCTCCGTAAACCGTCTGTGCAATGCTGGTGATAACCTGCGCACTGTCAACCGGTGTATTCTTGATGTCAATGGCAATATCCTGTTCCTCGTCCGTCAGGAAGGCATAGGTATCGCCGTTGCGAGAAATGTAGTTCTGCGAGAGAAGCCTTTCCAGTGAGGCGGAAACCGACGCCCGCAGCGCAATCTTATCTGTGCGGATGTCATCGATCATGAGAATGGAAATATTGTCGATATTTGCCTTGATGTCCTCAATATAGCGCACAAGATACAGGAGCTTCAGAACACTGACATCCTGCTGCTCAAGTCCATCGTGATTGTCTGCCGCAGTCTGGCAGCGGTCGATAACCCGTCGGATGGGGCTTTCGAGGAATGTGTGAACTGTATTGTAAAACAGATGGAACGGAACCAGAGCGTTTTCATCCTTATCCTTCACATCCTGTGCTGCTTCTTGGAAGCCGGAGAGCATGGAACGCTCACCGCCGGACAGATGCTTACCGGAATTGCCGTGCTTGCGAATCTCGGCAAGTACCTTCTGGATCACGATGAACTGGTACGGTACAAAGGGGAAAGTTGCAGAAAACTCCGCACCATCCGTAAAGCCCTTGATGTCAAGAACGGGATTGTTGAAAGTATAGAGGTTTTTGAGTACGGCGTGTTCCTTGTCATAGACCATGCGAAGAAGCTGATCTGCCGCATCTGTTTTCGCCAGAACACGCTTTTTGATAACTTCATCAACGGAGGACGAGGAAAGGCTGAGGCGCGTATTGAAGCGTCCCTGAATTTTGGAAAAGTCATTACCGGTGATGTGGACAACGGAGTCAATCGCCTCCTGACTTGTCACCATGACCCAAACCTTGCCGTGGCAGCGAATGCCAATCTCTTCTACAAGAGATTGCAGATTGATCATCAAGTCACCATCGTCACCAATGTACTGACCGACTTCATCCACCATAAACAGCAGTCGGAAATCCTTGCCTTTGCCGTCTACATATTCCTGAATGTCAGCTACGAGCTGCGCGATGTTCAGTTCGTTCGTTTCCTCGCCGTTGAACCAGTTCCGCGCCGCCTGTTCACTCATGCCGAGCGTAGATTGCAGAACCGCAACAATGTCATCCTCAAAGAATGCAAAGGAATCGCGGGTCTCAGTCCAAGACGCACCGTTGACCTTCTCAAAGGCTTCGCGGAACTGCTGCGTCTTGCCTTGCTTTTCAATGAAGCGTTCCAGCTTGGCAATTTTCAGATCATCGCCGTAAAACCCGCAGTGGTTGTAGAACATCTTTGCAAAGACGCGCAGCACTGCGGTCTTATCCTTCGTGAGAGGACCTTCGATGTCAATGTTGAAAAGGATAGACTGCGTAGGCACGGACACACTTTTAACCGCCTGAGCATACATCATCGGGTCATCAAATTTGTCTGCAAAGTAGTCAATCGCTCTTTTACCGCAGACTTCCTGATTGGAAAGCAGGTAAGAGAGGATTTTCAGGAAATGAGATTTACCACTTCCAAAGAAGCCGGAAATCCACACGCCGATTTTATCAGTCGGCTGGTCGATAGCCTTTGTGTAGTTGTCAAAGAATGTGCGGAAGTGACGGCGAAGCTCCTTGGTAATTATGTATTCGCTGAGTTCCTGTTCCAAACTCCGGTCATCATCCTGCATAACCTTGATAACGCCGTTGATGTCTCTTTCGATGTCCTTCTGGAACATATTCTGTATTTTCACGTTGCTACCTCCATTACAGCAGATTGAATGCCCGATAATAGTTGCCTTCTTTGAACTCGTCGAACAGATTGAGCGTCTGTCCATTGAAGGTTCCGGGATAGAACATCACAATAGGGATGTCTTCAAAGAGATGCTGCATACTATCAAGCATCTTATGAGAACGCATAAATGGATGAATTTTTCCAATGCCTGTCATGAAGAGAACATCCTGCCCTTTGATATGGGGTGAATAGTCCATCTTGGCAAGGAGAGCTTCCGGTGTGGCGATCTTCTGCAACTGATCCAGAAGATACTTTTTGCCTCGTTTTTCTTCTAACCCTGCAACTGATTTCAGAATGCGCTTGTCCTCCAAAAGGGAGAGAAAAACTTCATAAAGGTCGCACTCAATAATCCGATATGGTGAGTTCACCTCACTTTTTAATCTGCGAATATAATCCTGAACAATCAACTCGTCCTCCGCTTTGTAGCAGAAAACATGGATACCGACTTCGTTGCTCAGTCCTTTGTTTTCAAGGAAATCCTTATTCGAGATACGTTCTCTGATCCTGTCTAATTCCTGTTTTATCATGGTCGTGTCCGCCCGTCTATCTAAAGTAATTAAATGCCGGAAGTGCATCATAATCGTTGTTTGCTTCGATACCTCGTTCAAGCTCTTCACAGAGAAAAACGGGATTCAGCGTGGTGTCTTTCAGCCCATCCAGATACCCTGTCTCTATTAGCATCCGAACGAGAACACTTTTGATTTTGGTGATTGTCGCATCACTCCAAGCGGCAACAGAATCATCCTGTGCTTGCAGTCTGGAAAAGAACGCATTCATGTCTTTCCTTGAAAAGATCATGTCCTGATTGCGGTATTTTTCACCTATCACCTGAATCATAAACTCCCAGACCAGGCGATTGTACCTCATCACCGCGTATAGATTGATCTGTTTTGCAATCTCATTTGGTGCAGAGGCAAGTTCGTGAACAAGCTGTTCATTGCCGAGTGCGTCCAGTCGTTTATAACAGGCTCTCGCCAGACGGGAAACCTGCCTCTCTGTTGGGTATTGAAAGAGGTTATCCTTCTTAATTCGCTCGATTGCCTCTTCAATTTTCAAGCCGCGAACATAATACTTGGCGGCAATTCTTATCTCATAGAAGAGGAACTGTTCAGCAGTCAAGCTGCCGTTATAAGGGTGTGTCTGATCCATCACATTTGCTCCAATCTACCTACTCTATCATGGCATAGTGCCTGTCCCATATTTAGGACTGTGTGTTGTCAGGGACAAACTCCACGATGTCGCCAATATTGCAGCCAAGGCAAATGCAGATTTTTCTCAGAGCTTCCATTGACACATCTTCACCTTTTCTGAGCTTGGTCATTGTGCTTGAAGAAAGACCGGACGCCTTATGAAGATCACCTTTGCTCATTTCCTTATCGACGAGCAGTTTCCACAACTTTTTGTAGCTTGCTTTCATGACTTTCACCTCAGCAAAGTATGTAAAATAAACCTAACTTATATTATAGCACAAGAAGGTCTGCTATTCAATAGAGTTTCGTAAACTTTGGGTGAATACGACCGATTTGCACGAGACGTTCATCATTTTCGATTCGGATGATATACAGCTAAAGGGAAAGACTGTGCCGGTCAAAAACCAGCACAGTCTTTTTGTTATTCTCTCTGATTATCTCGAATTTGCTCAGGCTCTTGGACTACACTCGGCTTGAGGAAAATATCTACATTTGCCTTCATGGTGTCGATCATCCGAGCTTCCTTTTTGAGCTTCGCACGTTCATCATAGAGCCGCTGTTGCTCTTCAAGAAGTCGCTGCTGTTCCGCTTGCAGTGTCTTCAAGCTCGGCAGTTTTTCATTGCCCTGCATGGCAAGTAATGTGCTTCTCGCTGCCTCAAAGATCACAAGCTCTGCTTCGTGCTTTGCCTTGAACCCCGGCTTGTCTTTTGCCTTCTGGAAGGCATCATATACAGGCTTGAGCCGCTGGTAGTTGGAGATGTTTTTGATAAGCGGTTGGACTTCCCGCAGTCGCGCTTCGACGCCTTTCAGTTCCTTGCCGGTGCGGTCATAGGAGCTATGAACATTCTCGACCTTTTTTTCAAGATCGGCGTATTGGAGCAAGTTGTTTTCCGTGAGATAATTGAGTGTCCGCGCCGCTTCCTTGAGGATAGTGAGCTTTGCTTTATGCTCGTAACCCTTGCTGTCGATGAGCCTGATCCGCTCCTGAATATCTCCGATGAGAGAGATGCCCTTCGGCACGGTCTGCCTCCTGTTTCTGCGCGGCGTCCGTCCGGCAACCCGCTCCTTGATGCGTTCCTCGGTGTAGTTCTCTCCAATGGTCTTAGAACGAGTAAACCGCTCCTGACCTTCAGCGCGAAAGGAGATATATTTGCCGGTCTTGATTTCATAACCAGCTTCCTGCATGAGCCGCAAAAAATCATCGTAGTCCTTGGCTGTGATGACAAGCCGGTCGATGGTTTGCTTGAGCTTTTGCTTCCAGCTCGTGCCGCGTTTGGCTTCGGTGTACTCCTTGTAGCCCATGCCCTTGTTCTGAGAGGGAGGGATAACAGAGAGACCGTTTTCCTTACAGAGCCGGTCGCTGACCTCACGCATATCATAGTAAATCCGCTTGTAGCTCTTGTATGCGTGGTAGCCCACAAAGTCAACCGCATTGAAAATCAGATGGTTATGAACATGGTCTTTGTCAATGTGAGTGGTCAGCACATACTCATATTTTCCTCCGAGGATTTCATCTGCAAACTGCTTGCCGATCTCGTGGGCAAGCTCCGGTGTGACCTCTCCGATTTCAAAGGACTGGATCACATGACGGGCTATGATCCTGACCGGATTCATCCCTTTTTGCTCGGCTATTTTCCGCGTCCATTCAAATTCCCGCGCTGCGGTCTCGCTGGCACAGCCGTAGGACGAGACCAGCAGCTTCTCGTCTGTCTTTTCGGGATTCAGAATGTACGCGATTGCCTTGCTCAAAGTTCCTCGGATTGCTTTGATTTTAGTAACTGCCATACCGCGTCCATCTTTTCTTTCAGCTCGTCAATATCGTCCTGATAGAATCGTCCCGTCGAGTTGATCCTGCGGCAGACGGTATTGATGTTCACACCGATCTTGTTGATTTCGGCGGCGAGCTTTTTCTGCTCCGTGTAGTCCACAACGATGATGTAGCCGTCGATCAGCATCTTCCTTGCATACGCACCGAAGTTCTCCGTGCCGATCATTTCCATCTTCTTTGCAATCGTCCGTTCTTCCTGTGGTGTCAGCCAAATCTTCTTCTGAATGTCTCGTGTTCTTCGTACCATGCTGCGCCCTCCGTCGTAAAGATTAGAAGGGTTTGGGACTATCCCAACAAGCAAAAATCTGATGTTAAGGGCAGGGTCTCCTTAACTGATTTTTCTCCGGTGGGTACTCACCGGATTTGCTTGCTAATCTCCCAAAATCGTATTCCCCGAAGATTCCTCCGTGAAATGTCCCTTCACTTTACAACGGACACAAAAAGGGCGTTTGTTGAGTACCGGATTTCAAAAAAGTCAAAAAATCATTGGATTTCCCATGTGAAAGCCACTGTGTCTGTCACATCAATATCAACCGGCTCAATCTCAGGTGCGGCGCACTTGCTCATCGCCATGAGAGGCTGAATGCAGTCTTCAACATCGTAGCTTGTTCTGGAAAAAACATTGAGTTCGCCCCAGTTGTAGTCGATGTTGAGCAACTGCCCAAGCGTACTGCCTGATGCTTTGCAAAGAATCTCCGCCTTTGCCCTGGCGTTCTCCGTCGCATTGATCAGCAGCTCTTCGCTGACTCTTGCCGGGTTTTTCACGGTGAACGCAATGCTGAGTTCTGGTTGCGCCCCACAATCCGCAATCGCAGAAATGACCTTTGCAAGCTGCTTGCTGTCAAAGTCAAAGGCAAGTTTCAAGCGATAGCTGCAAGCATATCCGGCAAACTCTCGCTTGTAATTTCCTTGCCGATCCTTGACATTCTCGTACCTTGTCTGGACATCAAAGCTCGTGGTCTTCAGGTCTTCCTTGCGATACCCAACGCGGACTGCGGCACCTTGCAGTCTTTCGATTCTCTCGGCAGCTTCCAACATTGCGCGGTCATATGTTTCAGATAAGACTTCAATGTTCAGGGATAGGATGATGTAATCCGGTCTTGCGGAGACATTGCCTGTCCCTTTTACGGTGATTGTTCTCATTACTTTCTCCCGTCCTTTCTGGAATTGAAGTCCTCATCAATACGTTTTTTCCAATTCGTACCCAGCGGTACGCTGCATCGGACAGCGGAAACCGCTTCGCTCAGAACTTCATAGTTGAGTTGCGTTCCCTCGCGGTCAGAGTGGTAATTGACCGCTCGATCTGCTCCAATTCCAAAATGCTTTGCCGTCTCAACTGCATCAATGTTTGCACCGAGGAAAAGAAACTCCCAGCCGTACTTTTCCTTCTGTCGCTCAATCATCTTCTTGACCTTCTCGCTGTCATAACGGCGGCTTGCATTCTCCATGCCATCCGTTGTGATGACGAACAGTGTGTGTTCAGGGACATCCTCTTTTCTTGCGTACTTATGGACATTCCCAATGTGATGAATCGCTCCGCCGATAGCATCCAGAAGCGCGGTGCAGCCGCGAACGGAATAGTCCCTGTCGGTCATCGGCTCCACCTTCTGAACCGGCACACGGTCATGGATAACCTCGCTCACGTTGTCAAAGAGAACGGCAGAGATCAATGCCTCGCCATTCTCTTTTTTCTGCTTTTCAATCATGGAGTTGAATCCTCCGATGGTGTCTGTTTCCAGTCCGCTCATAGAGCCGCTGCGATCAAGGATGAATACGATCTCCGTCAAGTTCTTTCTCATGTTTTGTACCTCCGTATATAAAAATATGACTGCTTGGTGTCTCACCTTACAGTCATATTGTACTTCGGTATTCACTTCATTTGGTCGCATGGCAAGCGACATTATTCTAAGGACAAGAACAGCTCTCCGTCAATGCTTAGGATGTCATCCATCGGAATCTTCGTGCCGTCCTGCATGGTAATCAGGCGCTCAAAGTCATCAACCTTTATGACTGCGCCGGTTGCAGTTACATACGCACCGCCAGCTTTGCGCTCATCAGGTTTGAAGTAGGTTATTTCAACCTCCGGCTCTTCATCAAGGGCATCCATGAGAAGCTGATACCTCATGTTCAAAGCGGTCAAGGCTCCCTCATCAAGCTCGATCCTTTCGTCGGTCAGACGTCCGGTTTCCTTGATTGCAGAATCATAGCCGGTGAGGGCGGCAAAGGGCGCAAACTGCGCTGCACGATCTGACATCGGCATTTGTGGTCGCGTTTTGGAAACGTGGTGAGGAAGTCCCATGATCTCGTCGTATTTTCCGTTCACGCCTTATGCCCTCCAATCTGCGCATTGCGGTCTTTCGCGGTTGCACCTTCTTCAAGATTCATTGCCTTGAGGATGGCGTTCTTTCCATACTTCTTCTTGATGGCAAGCGTGGCGGCTTGTATCTTCCGCTCACGCTCCAAAGCGGCATCTTCGGCTTTCTGTTTTTCCTCTTCGGCGGCATAGTCGGTAAAAAGGTCGAGCTGGACTGCACCGTCGTTTTTCTTCGGTACATCAGCTTCCGGCAGGACATGATTTGCAACAACATACATACGGCGGACAAGCAGATTCTTATCCACGATCCGGTCGAAGAGTTCTGACACAGCACACATTATTTTGCGAGTAGATGATGTGTGACCGTCGAGATTGATAGAGCCGTGCGCCTGTTTCGGAATCTGCCTCCCATAATGATCTGTCTCAACCGCGCCGTGATACTTTGCCCGTCGTGCCGGATCGGTCAGGTTCTCAATGTCGTAGCCGACTGTGAGAACCATCTGGTCGGTAACAAGCCCCTTGTCCACCAAGTCCAGCACAAGCAAATCTGTCATTTCCCGCACAACCAACTTCGCCTTCTGCGGCTCGTAGGGACAGTACAATACCTGACCGGAGCTGAGGCTGTTGGAGTTGGGACGGTATGCCTTGATTGCCTCAATGGTCGTAGGCTCCCAGCCCCACGCATGGTCGATGAGCAATTCTGCATTCTTCCCGAAGAGCTTGTAAAGCAAGTCTTCGTTCCGCTCTGAACAGAGGGCAACATCGCCCATCGTGAACATCCCGTTCTGCTCAAGTTTCTTGGAAATACCTCGACCCACACGCCAGAAGTCTGTGAGGGGCTGATGCGTCCAAAGCTCGCGCCGGAACTTCATCTCATCCAGCTCTGCAATGCGGACGCCGTTTTTGTCGGCGGGGATGTGCTTCGCCACAATGTCCATTGCCACTTTGCAGAGGAAAAGATTCGTGCCGATTCCTGCGGTTGCTGTGATGCCGGTTGTTTCAAGCACATCGAGGATGATCTTCATGGCGAGATCATGGGCGGAGAGCTTGTAGGTGTTCAGGTAGTCCGTCACATCCATGAACACCTCGTCGATGGAGTAGACTACGATGTCCTCCGGCGCAATGTACTTGAGGTAGACCTGATAGATGCGGGTGCTGTATTCCATATAGTACGCCATCCGGGGTGGCGCGATGATGAAGTCAATCGCCAGAGACGGGTTTGCTTGCAGCTCTGAGAAGAAGTGTGATGTGCCGTCCAGCCTGTGTCCCGGCGCGTCGTGCTGCCGTCCGGCATTTGCTTCTTTCACACGCTGCTTGACTTCAAATAGCCGTCCGCGTCCGGAGATACCGTAGCTCTTGAGGGAGGGCGTGACGGCAAGGCAGATAGTCTTGTCTGTCCGGCTTTCATCTGCGACAACAAGATTTGTGTCCAGAGGATCTAAGCCACGCTCCCGGCATTCCACGGAGGCATAGAAGGATTTCAGGTCGATTGCGATATAGGTGTGTTGTTTCATCTTCTAAGCCTCCTTCATAGTCAGATTATGCTCCTATCAAGCTCTGGTCAAAGGCAAACAGAGCCTCGTTGATCTCAAAGACGTTATAGTTCCCATGCTCCACGAAATACTCCACGATGATGTCAAACTTGTTGGAGTGGGAGAGTGCAAAGCCCGCCTTCATGAGCATATCCTTCATTTCCACAAGCGGCAGCTCAAGGGCAATGGCAAATGCAATGACGGTGGGCTTGGAAGGCTTGTAGGACTTGTCCGAGCGGATCTTCGAGAAGAGTTTCCGGTCAATGTTCGCCTTCTTGTAGCACTGCGAGTCCGTCATGCCGCGCTCGTCAATCTTCCGCAGAAGCATCTCCGAAAAGCTCTCATCGATCTGTCCCAGTGCATCGTCAAGAGTTGCTACTTTTTCGGAGCTGACTGCCATAGGAGCTGTGAGCTTTTCGATAGCTTCATCACAAACGGATGACTCGCAGGGCATCGGCTCGTCCATCCGGAAGGCGTTCATCCTGCGCAGACGCTTGGAACGAGGATCGGTATGCTCATCCACATAGCGGTCATCTATGTATGAAGCAATGTCGGCAAATAGCTTGCCACTGATTTGATAGGCTTTGCGGTCGAAAATGACGATGTACACCGTCATTTCGTTTTCAAGAAGGAAACTGCTGATGGTGTCAATCGCCACTTTGAGAGCCTGATCCTTCGGATAGCCGAAAATGCCGGAGGAAATCAGCGGGAACGCAACCGACTCGCATCCGTATTTCTTCGCCAGCATGAGCGATGTCCGATAGCAGGAGATCAGCAGTTCGCACTCACCGTGCCGCCCGTCATACCAGCGCGGACCGACTGCGTGAATGACATATTTGCAGGGCAGCTTGTAGCCCTTCGTGATTTTTGCGCTCCCGGTTTTGCAGCCGTGGAGAGTTTCACATTCCGCCAGCAGCTCCGGTCCTGCAGCGCGATGAATGCAGCCGTCCACACCGCCGCCACCCAGCAGCGACTCGTTGGCAGCATTGGCGATGGCGTCCACCTTCATTTTTGTGATGTCATTTCTGACGATTTGAAGCGGCATTATGCAATCCTCCGTCCTATCAAAGCGGCATCGGTGTCCGGGCGATCAGAATGATCGCCAGAATTGCCCCTACAAATGCCGCAGCCCCTATGACAGCCAATACCTTTTTGCTGAGTTTCTTCTTCGCTGCCTTGCAGATCAGCGCGGCGCAAGCTATGCAGATAGCCGCCGCCAAAAGCGCAATGCCCAGCGTTTCCCATAGCCAAGAAAGTTCATGTAGGATTTTCATGCGTTCATCATCTCCTGTTCGTTAAACTGGAATTTATATAATTATCTCTCTAACTTTCCCCATTTTATAGGCTTTCCCGCCTGTCCATTAGTGAAATGATATGTAGTTTCCCTTATTTTTGCCCTTATGAGATAATCACAAGGGAAATAAGGGAAATTTTTTAGTCATTGCCTACCACTTTATCAAGAAGCCGAACCGATTTTCGTTTCGCATCTCTTGTGGAGTGAGCATAGACGTTCATTGTGGTACTGACATCTGAGTGTCCTAACAATTCCTGCACATCTTTTGGGGCAGCTCCATTTGCTAAAAGGTTGCTTGCATAGGTGTGACGTAACTGGTGGAAATGAAAGCCTTCAAATCCCTCTAATGTTTTTGCTACCTTTCTGCATACCGTTCCCAAAGTAGTCGGAAGTTCCAGACAGCCATCAGGTCTTAAGCAGACGAAAGAAATTTCTTTATAATCTGCCGGGACTTCCTCTGTTCTGTCTAAGCAATAATACTCGTAGTACACTCTGTTTTTCTCTTTGACCTCTTTGTAGTAGTTCGTGTGATAAAGTTCTCCATACTGCATTCGATTTTTTAACTGCTCTTTCCGGGCATTACGGAAAATCTCTACCAGCGTATCTCCAAAATCAACAATCCTCACTTTTTTCCGCTTGGTTGGTCCGATGATATATTTGCGTTTTGAGCCATCATATCGGATGCTGCGTCTTATGGTAAGGCATTGTTCTTCCAGATTTACGTCCTGCCATGCCAAACCACAGGCTTCTCCAATACGAAGCCCGGCATAATAGGCTATCTGGATTGGAAGTATTGCGGCTGGGTTCTTTTTTTGAAGATACGTAAGCAGTCTTTCATAATCTTCTCGTGAAATTGGTTGGATATTTCCGTCCATGTCCTCATCCGAAAACAAATCAACTTCGTCCGTCTGATACCGCAGTTTAATATACTGCATGGGATTGAACGTAATATACTGTTTTGGAAATACTGCAAAGCGGAAGGACTGCTGCATGACTGCGGAAAAAGAATGGATGTAATCTTTGCTGTAACCCTTTTTCTCTTTTCCATCGGGATGAACTCCCCCAAAGGAAAGCAAATCAAAGAAGGATTGCAAATGCTCAGAGGTTACATTTTTTAATTTCCGTTCTGCCAATGGGTGTTTCTTGATATTTCGGATTGTTCCGAGGTAATTCTCCACAGTACCATTGCTGAGCGTACCTGTTTTTAATTCCTCCTCTGCCCACACATCCAGAAGTTGTCCGACTGTGAGATTTTCCGCTTTGGCAACAAATTTCTTTTTTTCATAATCATCCATTGCCTGACGGAGCAGCTTTTCAGTTTCACTTTTGCTTTCTGTTCCAACGCATTCTTTTTGAACAAGATTGCCGCTTGCGTCCTCTACATAGAAGCGGTAGTACCATTTCTTTCCTTTTTTCTTACAGATCCTTTTGCCATAATCGTATATCTCCTTTCGATATTAGACAATCGGAACTGATGAAATGCTTCGTGCGTGTAAGTATATCATAACTCCGGTTGTCTTACTATACCGATTCGGAATCTTCGTATAAGACTTCTGATAAAAGATTTGCAAGCCTTTGTTCTGCTGTTTTTGGTTTCTTGGAATAGAGCCTTACAACGTCTGCCATCTCATTAAGAGCATTGATGGTAGGAGTGATTTCCCTTAAGAACATAATCTCATTATATTCCTCATTCGATTCAAACCCTATTGTTTTGGCAATATCCGTCTGACCAGCATTCCCCTTGAAATTTTTGCAGGCGAACTGGAAGGAATCCAAAAACAGACCATATTGTTTTAACATCAGCAGTAATAAATCTTTTGAAAAAGCATCTTCTTCTTTGGTAAGGGCAAGCGGTAACTGTTCCAGAATATCTCCCATCGCATCACGAATCTGTAACTCTCTCTTATCCGTAATGTCGGTTTCATATTCATCTGTTTCCCCTTTGAGCCATTCCACAGATACATGGAGTGCTTCCGAAAGACCTTCCAGCACCATTTTTTTCGTATTGTCAATCGAACCATTCTCATAACGCAGGATTGTAGAAGCGGTAACCCCCATCTTTTCTGCGACATAAGGCTGTGTCAGATTCAATTCCAGACGGCGCTGTTTTACTCTGCTGCCTATCAGCTTGCGTAGTTCTTTATCTTTCATGCTGACTGCCTCCTTTTTCGGTATGTATGAATTATAGCATTGTTTTTCTAAAATTGCAATATGCAACATAAAGTTTGTTTTTGATATTTCGTAACGCTTGACAAAAAGATATGAAAAGGATATACTTACATCACAAGAATTGCATAATGCAATTTATAAGGAGGTGATTATATGACGCAAAGAAAAATTGCATTATCCATCGAAGAAGCTGCTGACTATACGGGAATCGGCAGAAATACCTTAAGACAGCTTGTAGAATGGAAGAAACTTCCAGTATTAAAGGTTGGTCGCAAAGTCCTGATTAAAACCGATATTCTGGAAATGTTTATGGAAGCTAATGAAGGTCGTGATTTGAGGGATAGAGGAAATGTAAAAGCCGTAACAAGAACTGCGGCAAATTAAAAAGGCGGCTTCCGAAGAAACCGCCAAAGGTTCTATCAGACCGAAGCCATGATATACCTACACGCAAGAAGATTATACCATGTGCTTCTTCTGATACGCAACCGAGAACTTATGTTTGTGAAGGAAAGGAGAATGTAAGAATGGCAAAATCAACAAAAAGTTATGAAGAACGAATGCTTGAAATGGAAAAGAAGGAACAGGAAAGCCTTGAAAAAGCAAAACGATATGCAGCACAGAAGAAAGAACTTCTAAAACGAAAGAAAGCCGAAGAAAGTAAAAAACGAACCCATAGGCTCTGTCAGGTTGGCGGTGCGGTGGAATCCGTTCTTGGTGCGACTATTGAGGAGGAAGACATCCCAAAGCTGATTGGTTTTCTGAAAAAGCAGGAAGCCAATGGGAAATTTTTCTCAAAGGCAATGCAGAAAGAAACAAATACCGATATGGAGGAAGTGTAATGGCGGATGGGATGAGTTTTTCATTCCCTTCATTGCTTTTTCATGAAGGGCGCACTTATGGACAACCAGAGGTCGTCCCAATAAGTTTGCCACAAGTGGCAACCGGTCTGCGCTCACGCTTGCCGGGCTCGTTCCGTCGGCGGGGCTTTCAGCCAGACCTGCTCATGCCACAGGAGGCACTCTTCGCCAGAGAGGCGCATTCCATGCAGGCTGCTATGCGCAGGGCACTCTTACGCAGAGGGCGTTCTGGCAATGCTGCTTTTTCTAAAATCGAAAGCAATGTTGCCGGAAATCTATACCGGATGTGCAGAAAGGAGGAATCCAGATATGGCGATTTTTCATTACACAATCAAAATAGTCGGACGAAGTAAAGGGAAATCTGTTATCTCCGCTTCCGCATATCTCAATGGGGATGTGATGAAAAACGAGGAAACCGGGAGAATCAGTTATTACACTTCTAAAAAAGAAGTGGTCTACACCAGTCTGATGATGTGTGAAAACGCACCTCCTGAATGGCAGATAGTACCAGAAGAAAATATAAAACGCTTTCAAAAATCTGTCCGCTACAAAAGGTCAGAAGATAAAGAAGCTGCTTTAGAAAAATTCAAAATCACATTTCAGAAACAGAGGTTATGGAATGAGGTATTGAAGATTGAAAAAAATGCAGATGCCCAACTTGGCAGGTCATTTGAATTTGCCCTCCCCAAAGAATGGAGCAGACAGGAACAAATTCAATATACAACCGACTATATCCAAAAAACTTTTGTAGATAGAGGAATGTGCGCTGATTGGAGTATCCACGACAAAGGGGATGGCAACCCCCATGTCCATCTGCTTCTAACTATGCGTCCTTTTAACCCGGATCATTCTTGGGGAAAGAAAGAAGTCAAGGATTGGGATTTTGTCAGAGATAAAAACGGAAATATCGTGATTGATGAATCCCATCCGAACTGGTGGCAGGATAAGAAAAACCCTGACCGTCATGGAATCCGTATCCCTGTATTAGACGAAAACGGAATTCAGAAGATTGGAGCAAGAAACCGCCTGCAATGGAAACGGGTGCTGACCGATGCTACTGGATGGAACAATCCAAAAAATTGTGAACTGTGGCGGAGTGAATGGGCAAAGGTATGTAATGAACATCTGCCTTTGCATAATCAAGTTGATCATCGTTCTTATGAAAAGCAGGGAAAACTCCAGATTCCTACCATCCATGAAGGAGCTGACGCAAGAAAGATTGAACAAAAGTTTTTTGCCGGGCAGGAAATAAAAGGCTCGTGGAAAGTAGCGGAAAATCAAATCATAAAACAACAAAACACGTTATTGCAAAAGATACTAAACACCTTTGGGAAAGTATCGGGTGCATTATCATTATGGAAGACCTGCTAACAAAAGTCAAGTAAAACTTTCAAAGGAAACGAGCAAAGGAAAAGGGTGCACCAAATTAAACCGCTGTGCATTTCAAAAAATGGCGGTCAGCCAGACAGTATAGAGCTGGGAAATCAGCCATGCTCCNAGACCTGCTAACAAAAGTCAAGTAAAACTTTCAAAGGAAACGAGCAAAGGAAAAGGGTGCACCAAATTAAACCGCTGTGCATTTCAAAAAATGGCGGTCAGCCAGACAGTATAGAGCTGGGAAATCAGCCATGCTCCAGAGAATCCAGGTAGGCTTTCACAGAAGCGTAGTAGATGCGCAGGAACTTGTTGGCGGAGGCCATCATGTAGACACGGTAGGGCTTACCTTCAGAGCGTTTCTTGTTCATGAACTGGTAGACCGGCTCATCCATTGGAGCGCATTGCAGGAGGACCCCCATCACCAGAAAGAGCGTCCTTCGCAGTGAGGCAGATCCTCTCTTGGAAATGTTACGGCTACGGACATCCACTTGTCCAGATTGGTAAGGTGGGGCGTCAATGCCTGCAAAGGCCACCAGCGCTTTCTTGGAATGAAAACGGCGTACATCGCCAATTTCAGCTATGAGTTGGGGGCCGAGGGTTGGGCCAACACCAAACATCTCCATCACCACAGGATACTCCGGTAGAGAAACGGCCAGGGACTGCATCTCCTGCTTGAGAGCAGCTAACGCGGCGGAAGTTGCCCGGAGTTGGGAAACAGCCTGTTCTACCAAAAGTTTTGCCGTATCCGTTTTCGGCATGACACCGAAGTGTCCACATGCAGAGGCGTATATGTCCAGTGCCTTATCCTCGCTAAAATTGTAGCCGTGCTTTCTGCACCACTTCTGGTATTGGGTGGTAAAGGCCTTTTTAGACAAACCACAGACACACTCACAATGCCAAAAAGCGGCTACAAAATCCACCCACTTCTCGCTGCCATCGGCGCGGGGTGGACTGGTAAACAGGCGGTTTGCATCAGGGAAAGCGGTGTCCAGCAGGGAGATTAGGTTGTTCTTCAGCATGGTCCGTACTTTGGAATACTGCTGGTACTGCCGGTAGCAGGTCTTCAGCATGAGCCGGGTGTCCTCCTCCGGGACATATTTCGGTAGTGTGAGCCAGTGGTCAAGGCCGTAGTTGGCCAGTTTCACGGCGTCCTTCTTGTCAGTCTTGCCTCGTCTTAAACTGTTGTTCCCATAGTCATGCACCAGCATTGCATTGACTACGGAGACATAAAGTCCCGCGTCGTGGAGCAGCCAGGCCACCGGCGCGTGGTAATTACCCGTGGATTCCATCACCACACGGGTCTCACCGTCCAAACTTTTGAGCAGCCCTGCCAGTTCGTTCAGTTCATTGGCGGTGTGTCGCACTTCAAAGGGTGAAACCACCACCTCACCGAAGGGGCGCATGACGGCGATCATGCTTTTCCCTTTGGAAACATCGATGCCAACGCTGTTCATCCACATTCCTCCAATACTAAAGAATCTGCAACCGGAATCCATCTTTTCTCGTTGCCGATTCAATCTATTGGGTGACGCGAACTCCCCGGCATCCGGTGGCTCAACCTGCTGAAATCGAACGCTACAACAAGAGGATGGCTGACAGTCTTTCGTACGGACTTACAAGCCCAAGGAGTGAGTGGTCAGCCAGTTGCTCCTCTTATTGTAGCTTAGGCACGAGATGGAGGGAAAGCCGGACTGGCTGCCCGGCTTTCCTGTCCAAATTTATTGTAATAGGAGCGATTAAATGACATTAGAAGAAAGCCGGGAAATTATACCCTTAATGGAATCCATGATTGGTCAAATCGAAGAACAGCAGAACCTAATGGCAGAAATGATTCTGGAAATGCAGAACCGGGACACTCAACTCTCTCTTATGCAAAAACAGAATCAGAAATTACAAAAATTAAACAACGAGTTATCCGAGCTGCTCAACATTTTGCCAAATACCGAGGAACTGCTTTCCAAGATGGAAGAACAGAAAACGAAGATAGAGCTTTTGGAAAACGAAAATCAGCAATGGCAGAAATTGGCACAGAAGCTGAACAGCGAAAACAGTTTATTACTGAAACAGAACACCGAATTGCTGAACTGGAACAGCAGATAGAGAAAGGACGTGATATAGATGAACGAATCCAGAGAATCAAAGAACGCCGAACAGTTGGAAGAACTTCTGCTCTTGACCGAGGAGATACAAGAAGAACTAGAACAGAAAGAACAGCTTATCGTGGAACTGAAGACGCAGCTCAGCGAATCTCTGACCTTGAACGAGAAATTAAACAAAGAGAACAGAGCCGGGAATATTCAAGCATTAAAGAACGACTTGAAGCTGGCAGACAGAGCATTGCGGATCGAGAAAGAGAAGTTGCGAAGCGCAAACGTCATGATAGAGGAATGTCAAGATAAAATATGCTATTTAACACAGGAACGGGATTATGCCCGGACACATCAGAAAATCGTAGAAATACCGGTAGAAAAGCCGGTACTCTATGAAAAATGTGAAGCCTGTAACCGGACAGCCTATCAGAATGCAAAAGCAAAATACGAAACACAAAAAGAGCGACTTGCAGGACAGTATAAAGCAAAAACGGTAATGTTCCAAACAACCTTGTTCCTTCTTGCATGGTATTCGTTGACAACCACTCTTTTTCAGGCAGTACAGTCAGATATGTTCCTTGTCGATTGTAAATCATTCTTCAATGATTTAGCATCATTCATACAAACCTTTGTCGGATGGACGATTGATGCCGGGCATTCTGCGGCACAGATTAGTACAAAAATTCCAAATGCTTTTATAGCCGGAATGGTATATTGGTTATTGCTAATATTGATTGTAGGAATATGTATGGCAGGAACAGGGATGCTGGCGATACTGATAGAAATAAAGGTTATAGAATTATATAAGAAAAACTGTTGGGATGTTATTACTCTACTAATGATACTGACAAGTGTTGCTATTGTCATTTATTTTGGAGAATCAATCAAAAAAGTACTGTCAGTAAATCTTCTATTGCTTTTCGTACTTTCGCAGGGCGCATATGTTGGAATTAGATGTTATCTTAAAGTTTGGTTAGAAAAAAGACCATATTAGTATTTTCAACTTACTGTATAGACAGTAAAATTACTCCATACCAGCCTAGTGAAAATTTACTGTATGAAAAGAAGTATTACAGAGAAAAAAGGCTGTAAAAACAGGAACAGCCAGCCCGAAAGAATTTACGGACTGGCTGTATCAGCAGAGTAATGTAATTGTGGAGCTGACCGAGATATGAAAAGCTTTCTATCATCAATTTCGCATTATTGCAATAACAGATTGCTTCTTCCATGAATGAATAAGCAATATTGTCATCAAACTTTCAAGCATAAACATAGCAACAGCAAAAAGAGTAAAAGCAACAACCGGAAATACAAATCCCGTAGACATGCCTGCATTTTTCAAAAATATACCGATTGCATATCCGCCGGGGATTCCAACAACAGCAGTTATAAGCAATGCAATCAAAGTAGTAAAAAGACCTTCCATCATAAATGCTTGCTTCAACTGCTTATTTGTCATACCAATAGATTTTAGTGTGCCCATTTCCTGTTTCTGTGATAAAAGATTTGTCACAGTAAGATTGATTTGATTGATGACCGCAAATATCCACAAGATGGCTGCAATCGCATAAGCTAATGTAAAACCTGCACGATTGTCTGATTGGTGTTCTACAATAAAATCTTGAAGGGTTTGTAAGCGAACATCCCTATTGTCAGAAACGAGTAATTTGAGTTCTTGCTCGATTATCTCCTGATATTCAGCTTCTGCTTGTATTTCGATTGCGTATGTACAGTCATAACCTGCAAGTTCTTTGAGCATATTTTCCGGCATTCTGAAAATATAGCCACCCATTCCATCATTGCTGGAAGTGATTGCACCAATTTTGAATGCTTTTGTTATTGTTTTACCACTATGATTTTTGAAATTAAAGGTCACAGTATCCCCAATTTGAGGTTTCCAATGGTAAACATCATAAATACGTTCGGGATCACTTACAACTAATTCTGTATCATCAGTAATATTTCCAGACAAAACCGCTGCATTTAGCGACGCCAAATCCTTTTCATTATAGCCGAGCATCAAGGTGCTATCTGAAATATCATTGTCTGTTGAGAAATCAACTGGTACGGTAGCATAAGTAAATATATTGCTAACTCCCTCTATATCTCCAACACGCTTTACATAATCAGAAAAATATTCTTTCTGCAAGAGAGCATCCAAATTTTCACTTTCGTTTTCTAAATCAATGCTGATTTTGAAATCTCCGTACTTCATATCCCAATAACGAGCCATACTCTCGGCATTAAAAGAACTCTGATAACTTGCTGCAAGGAAAAATATAACTCCGCACAGTCCCAATGATAAAATGGTCAATAGAGATTTTTTTCTGTTTCTGGAAAAGCTGATTTTCGCTAAATATACAGGCGTAATACGATGTCTTTTGTGAGTGCGGTAATTTACAATTCCCACTGGATTTTTCAGGGCGGAAATTGGAGAAGTATTCGCTGCAATTTTTGCTGGTTTACGAACACTAATATAAACAAGCAGTATTCCAAAAAGGCATGCGCCACATAGAGAAACAATAAATGCAAATACTGACCAGCCTTTTGATTGCAGACAATAGCTGATGATCGTTCCCATGATACTACCAATTAAAATCCCCGGAACTGCAAGCATATAACCCTGTTTAAGAACTATTTTATAAATTTGCTTTTTACTTGCCCCTATTGTCCGAAGCTGTCCGAACTCAGCAACTTTTTGTCCAACCGAAATATAGAAAATGCTGTAAATTACAAGTGCGGCAGCTAAAAACAAAATGGCAGCAACTACACCATATACCGCATAATTACTGAAGGACAAAGTTGTATTTACATAATCATAGTAACTGCTGACTGTCCAATTATTCAGTCCAGTCTCCTCTGAAATTTGAGATAATATTTCTGTTGCTTCGTCTTTTGTAAGGGTATCTGCATTTTCAAGCCAAACATATCCATTAAGCAGGTTATTTCCACGTAATTCCCGGCATTTTTCAAGTGAAACAAAAACAGGATAAGCGGTAGAAGTTTTATCATGATAAATACCAACAATAGTATAATTCTTCAAAGTACCATCCAGATTCAACTGAACTATGGCGTTGATTTCCGGAGACTTATTTTCACTGGCAAAAAAGGCATCTGTAACAGCAATTTCACTTGCTTTCTCTGGATATTTTCCGTCAAAGGCAGGAATCAAACTAAGCATGTCATCATCATAATAAATCAGAGACAGTTCTTTAGAATTTTCTTTCACTGTTTTGATATTACAGGAAAGTCCTACACTTTTTACTTCTTCGTTTGCTAACAACTTTTCTTTACTGTCCTGCGTAATGTCAAAGAAAATCCCTTGATGTAATCCTTCGATTTCTTTCTGATTTTGATAAATGATATTTTGCACTGTGAGCAACGACATCATTATCATAGCAACGGCTACAATAATTGCCGAAAGGCAAAATAAGTTTTTCTTCTTATCAAAACGCACACTTTTTCGTGCTAATTTTTTAATTACTGCACTGGTATCATTTTCAAAAGGATAATTCATAATTCCCACCTCCTTTAGCCAACAATTTTACCATCTTCAATCCGTACAATGCGGTCTGCGAGTTGAGCGATCTCGTTGTTGTGAGTAATCATTACAATGGTCTGATTAAATTCTCCGCTGGTATGCTTCAAAAGCCCTAACACATCTGCACTGGTCTTGCTATCAAGATTTCCGGTCGGTTCATCAGCAAGGATAATCGCAGGCTTCGTAATTAAAGCTCGTGCAATCGCTACACGTTGCTGTTGACCGCCTGAAAGATTGTTCGGCATATTTTCCAGTTTATCTTCTAAAGCCAACATATACACAACTTCGTCCATAAATTTCTGGTCTACTGTATCGCCATCCAGTTCCACAGGCAGGACGATATTTTCATATACATTCAAAATCGGAACCAGATTATAATTTTGGAAGATAAATCCGATGTTACGACGGCGGAAAATTGTCAATTCATCATCATTCTTTTTTGCGAGTTCTTCTCCCCGTACAATCACGCTGCCGGAAGTGGGGGTATCAAGTCCTCCCATCATGTGAAGCAATGTAGACTTACCGCTGCCGGAAGTTCCAACTACGGCAACAAATTCTCCCTGTTCCACAGTAAAATTTACACCATTAAGGGCACGAGTAATATTTGGTTCTGTGCCGTAATACTTCTTTAAGTCGATTGTTTGTAAAATGCTCATATTCAAATGCTCCTTTCAAGGCTTTCTATCTGTTGATAAAGCCATTGTAAACCACAAATGTTACACAAATGTCCGAGATAGAAAAAATTTTTATCGAAAATCAGAGTGAAATGTTACAACGCTCGGACATTTCAAAAAAAGTGGTTATATCTTACCTTACAGGAAGCATAATAGAAAATTCTGAGCCTTGCCTCAGCTCTGAAACAACCTTGATATAGCCCCCTTGCCTTGTTACAATCTCACGAGCCAAATACAAACCTATTCCCACACCCTGTTGATCGTGTACTTCTTCCTCACGATAGAAGCGCCGGAAGATGGCAGCCTGATTGCTTTCTGAAATGCCCTTGCCGGTGTCGGTCACTTTGACCTCTACGTACATTTCCCACTGAACCACTGATACAGAAATCTTTCCACCTGACGGAGTGTATTTTACTGCATTGTCCAGCAGATTGAAAAGGGCTTCGCTTGTCCACTTGCTGTCATGGGAGATTATCAAATTTTCCGGGCAATCCACGGATACAGCAATTTCTTTTTTCTCTGCGGCATATACAATACTGCTCATGGCTTGTGCAAGCGTATGGAATAAGCTGCTGTCTTTCTTTTCTAATCGTATTGCTCCGGTTTCCAACCGGGACGTTTTAACCAGTGCTTGGAACAGAAAATCCAGTTTATCAGTCTGACTACGTATGCCTTGTAAAAAGTCCATCCGTTCTTCTTCTGAAACAGGCTTTGTTAAAAGTGTGTCCGTTACCATTTGCAAATTGCTGACAGGCGTTTTAACTTGATGTGAAATATCAGAAATCAGCATTTGAAGCTCCTGTCGTTCCATGTCTACCTTGTGCCGGTTTTTCTGCATAATCTCATACAACCGAATTAAGCGGTGGTTGATACGGGCAAAAAGAGTTTCACTATCATTTGACTTTTGTAATTCCTCGTTTCCATCAATCATGTTGTCCAGCGTCCGGCACAAATTAGAAGTAAAATGAGAAAGGCGTTTTCCAAAAATCAGCACCAATAGCCAAATCCAGAAAAACGCACAGAGTGTCAATGTTCCACCCACTATAAAAATTCGTATATCCTGCATTATACCGCCGAAAATACCGGTAATTACCAGCATAGAGAAAACCATGCCAGCACTAACCAGTCTACAAATTTTCTTAGCAGAAAGGTTATTCAGATTCATTTCTTTTCGCCTCCTGTCCATTGATACCCCATACCATAAACCGTTTTGATATATGTGTCGCCATCCGCTTCAATCTTACTGCGAATACGGCTGATAGAAGTAGTAAGGGTATGTTCATCTACATATTTTTCATCAACATCCCACAGTTTTTCTAAAAATTGTTGGCGAGTAAGTACCTGCTTCGGATTTTTAAGAAATAGGTTCAACATTTTATATTCCATCGCAGAAAGTGCTAATGGTTTCCCGTTCAAACTTGCAAATTGTTCCGAAAAATCCAGAAACAAGCTACCATCCTCGTAAATATCCTTAGCTGGTTTGTGATGCTCCAACATAGCGAACATGGCTTTGATTTTTCGCTGCAAAGCACTAATCGAAAAAGGTTTCGTGATATAATCCACTGCACCAGCTTCATATCCCCGTATCTGATTGCTTTCCTGATCGTTGGCAGTTAGAAATATAACTACTGTATCAGGATGCTCTGGCTTGATAAGACGGCATAGGTCATAACCATTTCCGTCTGGTAAATTTATATCCAGCAATACCAAATCAAAAATGTTTGTTTTTAATGATTCAGCGGCTGTCCTTGCATTCAGAACAGAAGTTATTGTGTAACCGTCCAATTCCAAATTATAAGTAAGCGTTTTATTCAAAAGATTATCATCTTCGACAATTAAAATATGCTTCATATTATCACTTCCTTTTCTTTTTGCAGATAGTATAACAGGCAAATGTCCGAGAATTGTTACAAGGACAAATATATTTTTCATTTTACAGCTTTTTTCTGTGTACTGCAATTTTATAAAAGAAAGGACAGCAGTGTCAAATTGCTGTCCTTTCTTTTATCATAGCTGGTAGTGTATAAGCGTGGGTTCATCATATCGGGTGTGGTATCTTTAACTACAGGAAACTCCCTACAACACTATCTCACTTCTTGCTTAATAAAGTTCTAATGAATCTTCTGTATCCACCCACATCTGTAAATTGCCATCAAGATATAATCTTGCATATTCCAAAGGCTCATCCACAGCCAATGAAGTAAGCGCACATTCTGATCCATATGTGGTTTTTAAATTTTTTTCAGCTTCCCAGCAATCAATGCGAAGCATATATCCAGCACTTGTGTAAACATCAATACTATCGTGGTTTATATTATATTCTGCATAAATTGTTCTCATCGTATCTTATCTCCATTTTCTTTTGATAATCAGTTACAGAGTTAAATATCGAAAACATTTCAATCAGTTCACCATGTCGTTATTGTTATATGTTATATTGTGTTATGAAATTTTCTTTCCCTTAATTTTTCCCATATTAAGGTTCATGAAAAGCAATGGGAAAATGTAACACAAGGGAAAGAGTAAGGGAAAGTTCACTTGCTACAAACTTAGTATTTTCAAGGGTTTGCGAAGAATTTGATAATCAAATATAACAGTTATTAAATTTCCTAAAATATGTGAAATATCAACTGGAATTTATAGTCCTCTCAAAACCAATTTGCTTTTTCTTCTCGAAATACGGGAATATCACTATCTCGATATGGATTATAATTATGAAGATTGCAACCAAACTCTTTTAATGATTTTATTTTGTTATCCTGTGTCCATACAATTAAAGATATTCCGTCAAATTCTTCAACATTTCCATTATTCATTTTGCTTTTAAAATACCACTCCACGATTGTTTGATTGCCTTGATGAAAAAATTGCTTAATCTCCCAGACAAGAACACTTCCGCGTGTATTCCATTCGTCAAACCAGTGCTTTACCGTTTTGCGGTTTTCATATTTAGGACTCCAACTCTCAGTATATACAACATCATCTGTAAAAATATTGTCAATTCCTAAATCTGCTTTCTTAATCCACATATCAAACCATAATCGGATAATTTTTTCTCTCTCGTTCATAAAGTACCTCCATAACTCCCGATTTGTCTGCCCCTTAAAGTCCAAGTCCTTCAACCCACGCCGCAAGCTCCTGATGCCCGACGCTGCTCTTGAAGACCTTGCCGTCCATCAGCTTTGCGCCTTTGCAGCTCGGCGCAAGGCGCTCGTTCGTCTTGCCAATGCCGCTTCCGCCAGAGGTTGCAAACGGGATGATCGTCTTGCCGGTCAGGTCATAGCTCTCAAGGAACGTATTGATAATCGTCGGCGCAACGTACCACCAGATCGGAAAACCCACAAAGATTGTGTCGTAGTCCTTCATGTTGTCCCGCTTCACGGCAATCTCAGGACGGGAGGCAGGATCGTTCATCTCAATCGTGCTGCGGGCTTTCTTGTCCATCCAGTTCAGATCAGCTTCCGTGTAAGGTACCTTCGGCTCAATCTCAAAGATGTCCGCGCCGATTGCCTCTGCCAGCGTCTCAGCTACCTTCGCGGTCACGCCGGACGCAGAAAAATATGCTACAAGTTTATTGCTCATTGTGTTCTTCCTCATCAATCTTTTCATTTCCTTCATTCAGCATGAAGTATAGCAGCGCTTCCAGCAATGTTGCCATATAGTGAAGCGACCAGTTTTCTTCCGGCTCTTTTGCCATCTTATCAAGTACGGCTCGAAAAGCCGTGGCACGGTCAATCCTTGTTTCCTCATCAATGCGGTCAAGTATGCCCTTCATTTTCAGAGCGAGTTCTTTTTCCTCGTCAGAAAGCTCCGGTATGCCAAGTAGCTCAGATAGTTTCTTGTCCTGCATAATAGCATCGTATTCGATGTATGACTTGTGCTCGGCTGACATCAATTCTTCAAAGTAGTTGATAAAAATATGAACGCGGATGCCACCTTCTTCCTCCGGGGAGAAGCAGACGGTTTGCGATTTTTCTGCAATTTCTTTCAAAAATGCAAGGTCTTCTGAGTCATCGAACTCCGCAAACGGAAGAAACATATTGATTTCCGCGTGCCAACGATGATAGTCCACGATTCCCTTGATATACCCGCGGTGTTGCTCGACAAACGCATCACAGCGTTCCAGAAGATACTCGTAGTTCTTCTTGTCCTCCGGTACAATGATCTTTGGTATCTTGTCCATTGCTTCGGAGTACGCTTTCAGCATACCACAATTAACTGCGCGGTCAAACACCTCATCGCACCATTTATCGTATTCGGCAGACTCGGTTTCCCGGTAATCCTTCTCAAAGATAATATCGTCCATTGCGTTACCCCTTTATGATTTTCTCAAGCTGCATTTCGGTCGCGTTAGGCAGACGTGATTGCAGATGTTTTAGAATGCGTTCTTTGGATTCCTGCGGGTCTCGCTGATAGGCAGATGTGATAAGGTCGTACCCGAAAAGTTCTTCCGGCGTCGCATACTCTGCGACACCCCAGCCATAAGGTCTTCCGTATCTGTCCTGCATATAGACGAAATCCGCGATGCAGACATAGCTCTGCATTTGCAGCCGCGTGATGCACGTCTCAAAACCGGTGTTGCCGCCCTTGCGGTAGTTCAGAGCCTCTTTCAGCCGTTTGGAAAGCATCCCGCCTTCACCGTCTATGGCTTCATAAAGCTCCTTGTCCTTGTAGGACGCCAAGCCGTCATCCCAACGGGCGTCAAAGTCATAGCCGTCACGCCGGAAGTTCGCAAAGTCCGGAATCCACTCCCGACTCACAAATCCAGCTTTCTTGTTGAAAAGTTTGCCGTAGAGACATTTGCCGCTCCGCGCAGCCGGACCTTTCCATTCCCACGGACCATCTACATCATCCGCAAACCATAACTCAGGTGGACAAAGTTCCTCGATGGAGAAGCCGTGAATCTCATTCCGAAAGAAGGGCAGAAAGCCGTATTGCTCAACAGCGGCAATCAAGTCATCGGCACTATGCAGTTGTCCGACATCTCGCTCTGACATTACTCTGCCTCTTCAATCACGCCATAATCAATCAGGATGTTCTTCTCCGCATACTGCGGGTAAACAACACCCATCATCTCATACTGATAACGTCTTACGCGGCGATGCTCCTGAATTGGTTCCGGTGCATACGCAGCGGTTTCACAGTGCGCATACTCCGGCATTTCCGCAAGATCATCCCGAACATCACGGATAAGCGCGTCTGCCACATCATCAATGCTTTTGCCGGTCTCCACGGCAACCAGTTCGTGCTTCCGGACCGCCTTGTCCAGATCACCGGGGGAGCGAAACAGCTTATATTTCATATCATTGCCCGTCCTTTCTCTCTATCGGTCTGTCTATTCTTCCTGAAATCTGTTCTTTAGGGACGCAATCATCGCTTGTGCGGCAATGCTTAGATACAAAACTCCAATTTCATAAATAAAGTCGCGGTCAATCTCGATAAAGCATTCTCTAATGTGTGTGAAGACCAGTTCCAGCAAGTCCCTGTACAGTGGATCATCAAAGGGCTTGAACCGTGCAAACTTGCTTTTGGCAGCGTCCCATGTCATGGACGCTTCGCCCTCAGCACTGGTCATCGCCTCGCAGAGAATCATGCTGATGCCCATTTTCCCGTTGCCGGTCAGGAGTTCTCCTTCGTAATAGCTGAGTAGGTCTTTCTTGCGTCGGAGCGGAACCATATCACAGTTGTCATCCAGTTCAAATGCAATCAGCTCCGCAATCAGTTCCCGCCAGACCGCATAACCGGCGTTAATGGTTCCGTCCTCTTCGCGGCTGATGGTATCGTCCATACAGTATTGCTCATAGAAGTTATCTCCGTCAAGCTCGTTGCGGATGCAGAAGATATGCGCCAGCTCATGCAGAAGAATGTGTTTTAACACTGCCGGATGACGCGCTATGTCTGTCCGCAGCAGGATTCCGTCAACGCCGTCTTCTTTGCCGATGAAGGCAGAGGCGTGAAAGTCAAAATAGCCGTCCTCTGTATAGCGGTCTTCCAGCCGGTCAGGGAAATACTGCTTGCAGAACTGCTCAAAGACTTCCTGCTGGTTTTCCGTCTGAAAGCAGCGCAGTACAAGGTTGTCCTCACTGAACTCTGCCCCCAAGCGTTCGTTAAAGATGGAAGCGGCATAGAAAAGGGCTTCTTTATAGTCGTCGTTGTTCATCTAATTACTATCCTTCATCCTCATTCACCCCTCCGGTCTGACATTTTTCAGGAAGTCAGAGTGCGGTACATAAGGCAAGTTGAGCTGCCAGCCCATGCGGTTCAGTTCGTTGAGCTTGATCAGCATCAGGTTGATGTTTGTTCCCATTGCAGCCGAGAGCTGCACCACATCGTAGTCCTGCTTCATCAGGTCAATCAGCTCATCATCGTCAATGATCAGGTGTGAGGCAAACGCATTCGCCTCATATTCGTGTTTTGTGCGCATATCGAACAGCACGAACTCCGGGAGCGGTTCGTTTCCTTTGGCAAGATCACGGTGAAAGGTATCATGCCCGATCTCGTGACCGCAAACCATTTGCATGATCAGATACTCCATGTTGGAGTTCAGAAGAATATGCCGCTCTTTATGGCGGTAGGTGTACATTCCGAGCAGATCGTTCAGATTGTCAAGAAAATGGAGATGAATGCCCAGCTCACGGGCAATCTTCAAGGTATCTCTTGTTCCACAGCTTTTGACAATACTGTTCGCCTTTTTGTATATTTCCTCGGAGCGAATTATCACGGGACCTTCACCCCTTTCATGTTGAAAACAGTCAAAGTAAATCCGTCAAGAAACCGAGACGCAGACAGTTATTCCTCTGCGTCCGTACCGGTCTTCTTGTATTTCTTCGGCGTGTATTTCTCAACATTCCGGGCTTTGGATTCCCAATATATATCCTGCAACGCCTTCATCACCGCATCCTTGTCCTGCTCAGACAGCGTACCGCCCGCAAACAAGCCGGACATCCCTTCAATTAGGTCCTTTGCCTGTTTCATGCCACGGGAGCCGTACTGCTCGGATGCCTGAACCACAAACTCTTCGTCCTCGGTCAGCAGATAGTTCACATCCACCTTGAAGTATTCCGCGATTTTTTTGTAAGCGTCCTTGGTACGGGGAAAGGAAATGCCGTTCTCGTACCGGGTAATCATACGTCTGTTGATCCCCAGTGCATCGGCTACTTCCTGCTGGGTCAGCTTCCGCTTCTCCCGTTCAGCCTTGAATTTCTCTCCAAATGTCATTTTGGTAATCACTCCTGTTCACAAAAAGTTTGCGACATCAAATTGCGCAAGTCTATTGACAAAGGCACTTGAAGTGCGTATAATAATGACTGAGCAATCCAACTACTCATAGTATATCTTGAATTGCTCATCCTGTCAAGGGGCATGAGTAGTTGTACACGAAAAAGTTACATCTTTTGAGCAGTTCAAATGGACAGGCATTTATGCTGCCGAAGATCATCCGTACCGGCATACACCGGTATGAGGGAACAGGAGTGAGAAAAACGGAAATGGCTACACAGTACAGAAAAGCATACGTCCCGGTTACGCTGGATGTGGACAAGGAGGGGGCAATCCTTCCTCGCCTTATCTGGTGGGACAACGGTGTAATCTTTCAAATCGACCAGATTCTATACAAATGCCGCGCCACATCCAAAAAGGTTGGGGGCGGAGGCATCCGTTACACAGTTCAGATTCGCGGAAAGGAGTCATTTCTTTTCCACGAAGGAGACAAGTGGTTCGTCGAAGCAAAGGAGGACAACTGCTCATGATTTTATCCCAGCGCCAACTTGAAGAAATTGCAGCCTCAACAACGAAGGACTTCAACCGGTTCTTTTTCGGGGATGAGGCTGACAAGCCCGACCGATCAGCTTTGCCAACACCCATTGATCAGTTTGCAAAGAACTATCTCGGTCTTCGCGTATCATTCGCCCGTCTCTCGCCGGACGGAAGCATCTGCGGTGTCACTGCCTATGCCGACACTGAGTACAAGATCACGGAACTTGGTATTACGCGCACACTGGCTTTGAAGCGTAATCAGGTCATCTTGGACGAGAGCTTCATTCGATCCGGAAACGTGCAGCGGCTCTGCGCCAAGCGCAGATTTACCCTTGCCCACGAGTGCGCCCATCAGATTCTCTTCCAACTGGAATCGGAAGAGGTAAAGGCGTCCTGCGAAATGAAATATTCCGCACGGACAGCCTATACGCCGCGAGAGCTGAAAACCCGCGAGGACTGGAACGAGTGGCAAGCAAATGTCTTGGGCGCGGCGATCCTGCTTCCTCAAAAAGAGGTTGACCTGGCAATGCGTCGGTTTGCAGAAACGCCGCTGATCAATTACGAGGGGAGGTATTCGTATGGTGATCACTTAACGCTGCGCCTTTTCTGCCGGTTGTTCGGTGTCTCCAAGACAACGGCGTCTATCCGCCTTCGTCAGCTCGGCTACATGGTAGATCGTCCATTCAGTGAGTATGTTGACCCATTGGAGGTGTGGTAATGAAGAGAGCATCCATTCGGGTTCAGGAACCGACGCCGGAGCTGATCGAAAAAATCCGCAGGGCAAGAGTTGCCATTTCCCAGCAGAAGCCCCGATACCTGAAATGTCCCTATTGTCAGCATAATGCCATTGCTGTCTACGAAGACACGAGAGGTCATGTAGAATCAAAGTGCAAGAAATGCGGGCGGATCACAGTCTTTGATGTGCTGAATATGAGAAGACTGCGACCGCGTACCAAGTAAGAACCAGAGGACAAGCCTCTGTTCTAAAATAAAATATATGTCATAGCTGAGCTGTGGAGCCGCCTGATAGGTGAAGTCATCCTAATGCCGCATGAGACAGAGTGTAATTACTCTGTTTTATCGGCATGGGATTCAAACCTCACCGTCATGCGGCTCTTTTTCTGTCTTCACCCTTCCCGCTGCTCCCGCGCAGCGGAAAGGATGAACAATGAAAATCCCTAAAACCCCTATCGCGTTCGATTACGACCTCTGGACTACGGAGGACGGCAAGTGCATGGTTCGCGTGAAACGAACCGGCGAAGTTTCCGAGGTTGACCGCAAGGTTATGAGAATCCTTCGCGCGGAGGAAAAGCGGATCAGACGCTCGTATGGCTCTGACAACACCTCTGAGGATGAGGACGGCGCAGAGAAAATTTCTGATACCGTGCTGTCCCTTGACGCTATGCCGGAGGACGATGTGAAGTCCGCTGCATGGCTGGCAGACTCCCGCGACTGCATGGAGGAACTGATCACCGCCCTCAAAGAGAAGGAGCTTCTTTCCATTCTGACCGAGAAGCAGCGCGAATTGTATCTTGCGATGACCCGTGAAGGACTGACTCTTCGAGAGTTTGCCCGAAGGAAAGGCATCGGCATCAGAGCTGCATTTGACCTCAAAGCAGCGGTGCAGAAAAAATTTCAAAGAATTTTTTGAGCGGTACTCAACAAACGGCAAAAAGATGTCCGTTGTAAAGTGAAAGGGTCAATCAGACCACTTCACTGCTCCTTGAAAACTGAATAGTTCAGTGCTGCGGATCTTTCCGCTTCTGCGAAGCAACACAGCTTCCGACGCCAAGACCTCCCGAAAGACCTGCTAACAAAAGTCAAGTAAAACTTTCAAAGGAAACGAGCAAAGGAAAAGGGTGCACCAAATTAAACCGCTGTGCATTTCAAAAAATGGCGGTCAGCCAGACAGTATAGAGCTGGGAAATCATCCATGCTCCNAGACCTGCTAACAAAAGTCAAGTAAAACTTTCAAAGGAAACGAGCAAAGGAAAAGGGTGCACCAAATTAAACCGCTGTGCATTTCAAAAAATGGCGGTCAGCCAGACAGTATAGAGCTGGGAAATCAGCCATGCTCCAGAGAATCCAGGTAGGCTTTCACAGAAGCGTAGTAGATGCGCAGGAACTTGTTGGCGGAGGCCATCATGTAGACACGGTAGGGCTTACCTTCAGAGCGTTTCTTGTTCATGAACTGGTAGACCGGCTCATCCATTGGAGCGCATTGCAGGAGGACCCCCATCACCAGAAAGAGCGTCCTTCGCAGTGAGGCAGATCCTCTCTTGGAAATGTTACGGCTACGGACATCCACTTGTCCAGATTGGTAAGGTGGGGCGTCAATGCCTGCAAAGGCCACCAGCGCTTTCTTGGAATGAAAACGGCGTACATCGCCAATTTCAGCTATGAGTTGGGGGCCGAGGGTTGGGCCAACACCAAACATCTCCATCTCCACAGGATACTCCGGTAGAGAAACGGCCAGGGACTGCATCTCCTGCTTGAGAGCAGCTAACGCGGCGGAAGTTGCCCGGAGTTGGGAAACAGCCTGTTCTACCAAAAGTTTTGCCGTATCCGTTTTCGGCATGACACCGAAGTGTCCACATGCAGAGGCGTATATGTCCAGTGCCTTATCCTCGCTAAAATTGTAGCCGTGCTTTCTGCACCACTTCTGGTATTGGGTGGTAAAGGCCTTTTTAGACAAACCACAGACACACTCACAATGCCAAAAAGCGGCTACAAAATCCACCCACTTCTCGCTGCCATCGGCGCGGGGTGGACTGGTAAACAGGCGGTTTGCATCAGGGAAAGCGGTGTCCAGCAGGGAGATTAGGTTGTTCTTCAGCATGGTCCGTACTTTGGAATACTGCTGGTACTGCCGGTAGCAGGTCTTCAGCATGAGCCGGGTGTCCTCCTCCGGGACATATTTCGGTAGTGTGAGCCAGTGGTCAAGGCCGTAGTTGGCCAGTTTCACGGCGTCCTTCTTGTCAGTCTTGCCTCGTCTTAAACTGTTGTTCCCATAGTCATGCACCAGCATTGCATTGACTACGGAGACATAAAGTCCCGCGTCGTGGAGCAGCCAGGCCACCGGCGCGTGGTAATTACCCGTGGATTCCATCACCACACGGGTCTCACCGTCCAAACTTTTGAGCAGCCCTGCCAGTTCGTTCAGTTCATTGGCGGTGTGTCGCACTTCAAAGGGTGAAACCACCACCTCACCGAAGGGGCGCATGACGGCGATCATGCTTTTCCCTTTGGAAACATCGATGCCAACGCTGTTCATCCACATTCCTCCAATACTAAAGAATCTGCAACCGGAATCCATCTTTTCTCGTTGCCGATTCAATCTATTGGGTGACGCGAACTCCCCGGCATCCGGTGGCTCAACCTGCTGAAATCGAACGCTACAACAAGAGGATGGCTGACAGTCTTTCGTACGGACTTACAAGCCCAAGGAGTGAGTGGTCAGCCAGTTGCTCCTCTTATTGTAGCTTAGGCACGAGATGGAGGGAAAGCCGGACTGGCTGCCCGGCTTTCCTGTCCAAATTTATTGTAATAGGGAGTGAGCGACCTCCGGAGAGCTATAACAGTCGTGTGGTGCGGCTGCTTGCGACGATGCAGATGCCGGGTATAATGATACTTCCGTCTTTTCTTTGAATGGGCGGCTCGGAGCGTTCCTCGGAGGGGTGAGAGTCCCATGATACCGATTGACCATTGGTAGTCCGCAGCATTCCCGGAACTGCAAAGTTCTTCTGGCAGGGGCGCGTGCTGCAAATATGCCGGACAATGAAACAAACCCAAAAGAAACTTACTATATAGTTTCAGGATGAAAACTATGTGGCAGGGTATCTTCACAAGATGCTCTGCCATATCCTTTTGTCCTGAATATTTTCACGAAACAGGAGGTGCTTAGAATATGATGGGCATTGAAGCAATGAAAAATGTCAGCCCGAAAACGGTTGACCGAAGCACACTCGTTCAGAGAAGCAGCATCCGGCTTGATCCTGCGGCACCGCGAGAGGACAGGCTGAGGGAGTTCATTAAGCAGATCAGAAATCCCTATTGTTATCTGGACGGAAAAACTGTGGTGAAGATCAGCTTCACCGAGACGGATACGACAATAGAAGATTGTCTGGAACACTATCTGAGAGGTCTTTGATTTATGAACAGTCTGAATCTTTTCGCCCGGTTCTATGGACAAGCGATTGAGCCTGTGGTATAATTTAATCGGTCAAAAAAAGAAGAATACGGATTAAGCCGCTTGCCTTGATGGTCATGTGGCGTTTTCGTGTTCCTCTTCATAAGAGTTGAAGCAAGCCTTCGTCTTTCTGATTTGATGTACCACACCAAACAGAAAAACGGAGGTTATTTTTATGCCAGACAAGGTTTACCGCACGGCGATCTACTGCCGTCTGTCCCGTGAGGATGGAGACAAAGTAGAAAGCAACTCCATCGCCAGCCAGAGAGCCATCTGCGAGGACTACATCGCAAGGCATGAGGATTTGGAGCTGGTCTGTGAGCCGTTTGTGGATGACGGTTACAGCGGCGTTTCCTTCAATCGTCCTCAGTTCAAAAAGCTGGAAGAGGCAATCCGCAAGGGTGCGCTTGACTGCATTGTGGTCAAGGATCTCAGCCGCTTCTCAAGAAACTACATCGACGGCGGGCGCTACATTGAAAAGATTTTCCCGCAGCTCGGCATTCGCTTCATTGCAATCAATGATGCGTATGACAGTCTGACCGGTGATCCGCAGTCCGACTCCTTTGTTATCCCGTTCAAAAACCTGATTAACGATTCTTACTGCAAGGACATCTCCATGAAAATCCGAAGCAGTCTGGAAGTCAAGCAGAAGAGCGGTGAGTTCGTCGGCTCGTTCGCGCCTTACGGCTACATGAAATCGCCGGAGAACAAAAATCAGCTCATCGTGGATGAAGCGGTCAGCGAATATGTGCAGATGATCTTTTCCATGTACAAGGACGGCTTCTCCATCGGACGTATTGCAAAGCGTCTGAACCAGATGGGCGTCCTGTCCCCAATGGAATACAAGCATTCCGTCGGCGTAAAGTTCGATACCGTCTTCAAAACCGGCGATACCGCAAAATGGACATACAAAGCCGTCCAGCGTATTCTCACCAACGAGGTTTATATCGGCGTTCTGGCTCAGGGCAAGCGAGGCACTCCCAACTACAAAGTCCGCGTCGTGAAAAGCAAGGATGAATCCGAGTGGGTCAAGGTTGAAAACGCGCATGAAGCTCTTGTGTCCTACGAGGACTTCATGGCAGTCAAGGTCATGATGCAGCGGGATATGCGCTGCTCACCCGATCAGGATGAAGCACACCTGTTTTCCGGTTTCCTGTTCTGCGGAGACTGCCAGCAGCCAATGATCCGCAAGACTGTCCCGTCGAAGACGAAAAAGTATATCTACTACGTCTGCTCCACCAATAAGCACAGCCGGACGTGCAGCCCGCACAGCATCGCCGCAAAAGAGGTTGAGGAAAAGGTCTTCCGTGCCATCCATGATCAGATCGAGCTTGTCATCAATCTGGAACACGCGCTTGCGATGATAGAACGGCTTCCGTCTCAGAGCCGTAAGGCTTTCAATTACGAAGCTCAGATCACCAAAATCGAGGAAGAGATTGAACGGTACCAAAAGCTCAAGCTGGGGCTTTACGAAAACTTCATCGGCGGCGTCATTGATAAATCGGAATACTTCGAGTTCCGCAACAGCTACACCAAAATCATTGAGGGCAAGCAGGACGCGCTTCTGCGGGTTAAAAAAGAAATGAAGCAGACGGTGACAACCGGTACGACTGAACGAAACTGGGTGACGCTTTTCAAGCAGTATGAAAACGTCGAAGAGCTGAACCGCCGTGTGCTGATGTCGTTGGTTGACCGCATCCTGATTCACGAAAACCATGCAATCGAAATCGTCTTCAAATATAGGGACGAATACCAGCAGACGCTTGAATACATTCTCGGCTATGCCGACGAACTGGATATTGCCGTATAAAGGAGGGATGAGCAAATGGCAAGAAAAAGCAGAAAACAAATTGCAGTCGAAGAGCCGGTTATCGAACCTGTTTCTTCCGAGGTCTTCTCAACAGCCATCTATGCCCGTCTTTCCGTTGAAAACAGCGGCAAGTCCGAAAAGGTGGATGTCATCGCAAATCAGATTGAGATTTGCAAGTCCTACATTGCAGAGCGTCCCTACCTGAATCTGATAGATACCTATGTGGACAACGGACGAACAGGAACGGTTTTTGATAGACCGGAGTTCAACCGGCTGATGAACGACATCCGCACCGGCAGGATCAAGTGCCTTGTAGTTCGTGATCTCAGCCGGTTCGGGCGTGACTACATCGAGGCTGGAACCTATCTGGAACGGGTTTTTCCGCAGATCGGGCTTCGGTTTATCGCTATCAAAGAGAACTACGACAACTTTGATACGGACGGCTCCGGCGAAAGCCTCATCATCCCTCTGCAAAACATGATCAACACCCTTTACTCGAAGGACATCTCCCGCAAGGTTTCTACTGCGCTCAAAGCACAGATGGAAAGTGGAGAGTTCAAGAAGCGCAATCTCCCGTATGGTTATCGCTGGGATGAAGAACACAGCAATATGGTTTTCGATGAAGAAACCGCACCGATTGTCCAGAAGATTTTCCAATGGAAAATTGAAGGATTGTCCCTTCCTGCGATTGCAGACCGGCTTGATGCAATGAACGCGCCCAATCCGGAGTTTCAGAAGTATCAGGTCGGCGTCCGCACAGGCAATGCTACGGCAAAGAAGATTTGGAACAAGTCTTCACTCACTACCATTCTGGATAATCCCCATTACGTCGGAGATACCGTTCTCGGACGGACGCTGAACGCCATCTACAAGGGCGTCAAGAATCAGCATATCGACCGCGAGGAATGGATTGTTTTTCCCAATACTCACGAGGCGATTATTTCCCGTGAGGACTTCCAAAAGGTACAAGAGCTGCGCGACGCTGCTGCAAGGACAAGGATTGAGAAGATGGAGCGCACGGAGAAAATCCGTGCTACACTGATCAATCTCTTTGAAGACAAAATCGTCTGCGCAGACTGCGGCAGGAAGCTCTATTTCCATCGCAAGCGCGTTGACAAGCGTAAGGACGGCGCATGGTACGCCTTCTATGAGTGCAGTTCATCCGTCAAGCGCGGCAATCTCTGTACGCCACACTATACGCGGCAAGACAAACTCGAAGCCGATGTGCTTGCGGCGATCCAGCTTCAAGTCAAGGCGGCTCTCAATTACGACAAGCTGCTTGCCAAGCTGAGAAACAGCGAAGGTGAACGCAGCATCCGCGATCAGCAGAACGCGCTCATTACAAGCGTGAATCTGAAACTCAGCGGTATTTCCAAGAAGCGTACCCGTCTCTATGAGGACTTCACGGAAGGCATTCTCGATGAAGAGGAATACGCCTTTGCCAAGAAAGCCTACGATGAGCAGTATGCCGACCTTTCCCGGCGGTTGGATGAAGCGGTTCAGCGGAAGGTGAAGTTTGCCGAAGCAATGTCCGAGGACAACAAGTGGCTCACGCTGATGAAATCCGTCAGCGGTGCAGAAAAGCTCTCTCAGGATTTGGTTGACGAGTCCGTAGAGCTTGTGAAAGTCCATGATGACGGATCAATCGAGTTGGTCATGAAATACGGCGATATTTACGCTCTGACCGTACAGAGTGTCAAGGAAGTTCAGGAGGCGATGTAAATGAGCAAGGAATACAACATCGGCATCTACATCCGCCTCTCAATGGCTGATGAAGATACCGGCTATGGCAGCAAGGCGGAAAGTGACAGCATCGGCAACCAGCGTATGCTCATCAATCGCTTTCTCGACAATCATCCGGAGCTGTCTCACTGTCAGCGGTCTGAGTTTGCGGATGACGGTTATACCGGCACGAACTTTCACCGTCCTCAGTTCACGCAGATGATGGAGAAGGTCAAGCGCGGCGAAATCGATCTGATCTGCGTCAAAGACTTTTCCCGCTTTTCTCGTGACTACATTGAAACGGGAAACTATCTGGAATGCACTTTTCCATTCATGGGCGTCCGCTTTATTTCCATCAACGACGGCTATGACAGCGACGATTACAAAGGCACAACGGGCGGTCTGGAAGTGGTTATGCGCAGCATCATCTACGCCGCATACAGCAAAGACCTCTCCGTAAAGACCACATCGGCAAAAATCCAGATGATGAAGCAAGGCAAGTATGTCGGTGGCTACGCTCCATACGGCTACGTCCTGCATCCCACCATTCGGAACAAACTTGCCGTAGACCCGGAGGCGGCTGATGTGATCCGTCGTATCTTCCGCGAGGCTCTGGAAGGCAGCAACACCTCTCAGATTGCCCGCAGCCTGAATGATGACGGCATCCAGACGCCGGGGCAATACTTCAAGAACAAGCATCCCGACAAGAAGAAGTTCAGTAACATGAGCGAGAAAATCAGTTGGGAAACCGTGATGGTCTATAACATTCTCAAGAACCTTGTTTACACCGGAACACTGGTCAGCCGCAAAATGAAGTCCTGCGGTGTCGGCTCAAAAAAGCGTGTTGTCAATGAGCCGATTATCGTAGAAGGAACGCATGAAGCGATTATCAGCAAGGAAGACTTTGAGCTTGCTCAGAAGGTCATTCGAGGCGGAGGACGGAATCCCACGCGCAAGCAGCATGACTATCCGCTCAAGGGACTCGTCCGCTGCGGTAACTGTAAACGTGCTATGACACGCCGAAAGAACAAGGCTGGCATTCGATACTTCCAGTGCATTCACTCGGTCAACAACGGAAACACAGACTGTCCGGTTGGCAGGAGCTTTCCGGAAATGGATATTGAGAAGGTTGTCTTCCATGCTCTTACTCAGTTTCTTGCTTTGGCACAGAAGGAAGCAGTCCAAAATCGAGAGGTCGGTGATCTACGGAAATCTGCCATCAAGGAATGTGCTGAGAAAATCCGGATTCTTCAAAAGCAGAACGAGCAGCACAAGGCGTCCAAGTTGAGGCTCTACGAAAAATACGCAGCCGGAGGTATCACGAAGAAAGCGTACCTTCAGCAAAAGGCGGCAACGGACGCGAAAATTGCTGAAAACGACGAAGCAATTCAGCACAGTCACGAACGGATGAAAGAGCTTGACTCCGAGACCTCTTGTTCGGACGAAAAGCTGGATGCTGTCTGCGATCAGTATGCCGACTGCAAAGCTCTGACCTATGAGCTGACCCACGCATTCATTTCTGCGGTCTACATTTACGATCTCGACAACATAGAAATCGTCTGGAAGTTCAAGGACTTCCTCACTACATCAGAAGGAGAAGCCAAATGAAAGTATTTCTTTATATCCGCGTTGCCTGTGCGGATCAGCTTGCGGCAGCAAGCCAGCGTGAAGAGCTGGAACGCTATGCGAAGGATAAGGACTATGAGGTAGCTGCTGCGGTGGCAGCAGACGGCATCTCCGGCGTCCATACGGAAGGCATCATGAACTTCCTGCTGAATGAAGCCAAGCGTCAGGGCATCGGCACGATTCTCACCCGTGACACCTCACGGATCAGCCGGGACACTTCCTCTTTCATGAGATTTGAGCGAAAGTTCAGAGAGAATGGCATACGGTTCGAGTATCTGTCCAAGCCTGACAACGAGCTTCCGGTCACTCCGATGATGGAGGCATTTGCGGCGGCGTATAAGAAACGTCGCACAAAGAACGGCAAAAGAGCATAGAGAAAACGCAAGCCGTTCACGGGTGGTTGTCCACCTATGAACGGCTTGTAAATTCTCAAAATTTTTTTAGTCCCTACTTGACACAAGAAGACCTGTCCCGGCTGGGACGCAACCAGCTCCACACGGGGCTGTACATCGAGGAACGCTTCCCCATGTTCGGCGTCCGCTACATCGCCATCAACGACAATGTGGACACCGACCGGAGTGAGAGCACGGAGCTGATGCCCTTCAAGAACCTATTTAACGAGTGGTTCATCCGGGACACCAGCCGGAAAATCCGGGCGGTGCAGCGGGCCAAGGCAGAGCGCGGGGAGCGGCTGGGCACCAGAGCGCCCTACGGCTACCGCAAAGACGAGCAGGACCGCAAGAAGCTGGTGGTGGACGAGGAGGCCGCTGCCGTGGTGCGCCGCATCTTCGCCCTGTGCGCCGCCGGGCAGGGACCCAGCCAGATCGCCCGGCTGCTGAAGCGGGAACAGGTGCTATGCCCCACGACCTACGCTTACAAAACCTTTGGCGTTGCCCATAGCAGTCTGAATTTGAATGATCCCTATGGGTGGTCTGACAGTACGATTGCCAACATGCTGGAGAACGAGATCTACCTTGGCAACACCATCAACCTCCGGTACAGCACTCGTTCCTACAAGGACAAGCGGAAAATTGAACATCCCAGGGAAGAGTGCATGGTGCTGGAAAACACCCACCCCGCCCTGGTGAGCCGGGAAGTCTGGGATATCGTCCAGCAGGTACGCCAGCACAAACGGCGGCCTACCAAGATGGACGAGCAGAACAAGTATTCCGGGCTGGTGGTGTGCGCCGACTGCGGGAGTACCATGGTGCTCCACCGCGCCCATACCATGAGCCGGTCCTACAACCACTTCACCTGCCGGACCTACAAGAAGGACGTCACCCTCTGCACCGCCCACTATATCCGGGAGTGCATACTGGATGACGTGGTCCTGGAGGATCTGCGGCGGGTGACAGCGATGGCCAGGGAGCACACCCAGGAGTTTGCCGCGTACATCGGCAGCAGGCAGTCCGCGGAGATCCGCAAAGAGGCGCGCGGGTTGGAACGGGAACTGACTGCTATGAAGAAGCGGAGCAGGGAGCTGGACAGCATCTTCAAGCGGCTCTATGAGGACAGCGTCCTGGGGCGGATCACAGCAGAACAGTTCCAGACACTCTCCAGCAGCTACACCCAGGAGATGGAAGTGCTGAACAGGGCCATCCCGGAAAAGGAAACTGCCATCCAGAGGCTGCGGGAGCAGGTGTCCGGCACAGACCACTTTATCTCTCTGGCAAAGCGGTACACAGACATCCAGGAGCTGACACCGGAGCTGCTTCGGCTGTTCATCCGAAAGATCGTGGTACACGAAAAGGATGTGAGGTGGAGCAAGCACGCTCAGCAGACGGTGGAAATTCACTATAACGACATTGGCTGTGTGGAACTCACCCAGCCGGAAGTTCAGTCCACCACCAAGGGTGCGTGAGACAAAAAGAAGTCCCCGGCAGATACTGCCGTAGCAATATCTGCCGGGGGTTCAGACATCTGCAAAGTTACCCCTGTCAGGGGGCACCCGACGGCCTCCCGCTTTTTTATTGGCCCGAAATGTGCTATACTGCTCTTCGACCAAGCAGAAAGGAGGTGAGCGGAATAGACGCGCTCATCGTCTGGATGGCGGAACATCAGGTGATCTGCGCCTGGTTCACTTCCATCGTCCGCTTTGTATTTCCCATATTGGCGCTGCTCATCCTCATCCGCACCATCCGCTCCCTGCTGACGGTGCCCTGCCTGCCCGAGGTGTGGGCCTATCTCACCCTGCCCAACGGCGCCCAGGAGCCCCTGACCCACTGGGAGAACATCCTGGGCCGGGGCGGCAACTCCGACGTGATTCTGAACTACCCCGTGGTGTCCCGGCAGCACGCCGCCCTCATCCGCAACGAGGACGACACCTGGACCGCCTATGACCTGGATTCCAAGGGAGGCGTTACCGTCAACGGCAAGGAGATCGACGGGGCGGCCGAGGTGCGCTACGGCGATGTGCTGGCCCTGGGGGGCGTGGAGACGGTGCTTCTCCCCCTGTCCCCGGAGGAAAAGGCCAAGCGGCGGGAGAACCGCCGCCGGTCCCGGCCTGTGTCCCCCTGGCTGGGCCTGGTGTTCCTCACCATCTTCCAGGTGCTGGCCGCCCTCCAGCTCACCATCAGCGAGGGGGACGGGGCCACCCCCATCATTCCCTTCACCTTCCTGCTGCTCATGGGCGTGATGTGGCTCTACTTCCTGGTGCTCCGGGCCACCGGCCGGGTGGGCTTTGAGATGGAGACCATCGCCTTTTTCCTGTCCACCCTGTCCCTGTCCATCACCTGCTCCTCCAACACAGGAGCGCTGTTCAAGCAATTCCTGTGCGTGGTGCTGGGACTGATCCTCTTCCTGGTGCTGGGCATCTTCCTGCGGGATCTGGACCGGGCCAAGAAGATCCGCTGGCTGATGGCGGGAGCGGCCATCGTGCTGCTGAGCCTGACGGTGGTGCTGTACGCCGCCGGGCTCACCTCCGCCAAGTACGGCGCGGCCAACTGGCTGAGCATCGGCGGCATCTCGGTGCAGCCCTCGGAGATCGCCAAGATCTGCTATATCTTTGCCGGCTCGGCCACCCTGGACCGGCTGTTCCGCAAGCGGAACCTGGGGCTGTTCATCGTCCTCACCGGCGTGTGCCTGGCCTGTCTGGCCTATATGAGCGACTTCGGCACTGCGGCCATCTTCTTCATTACCTTCCTGGTCATCGCCTACCTCCGCTCCGGCGACTGGGCCACCCTGGCCCTCATCTGCGGCGGCGGTGTGTTCGCCGTGCTCACCATGCTGTCGGTGAAGCCCTATATCCTCAACCGGTTTGCCACCTGGGGCCACGCCTGGCAGAACGCCTCGGTGGGCAGCGGCTACCAGCAGACCCGCACCATGTCGGCCGCCGCCTCCGGCGGCCTGGTGGGCGTGGGCCCCGGCGAGGGCTGGCTCCACAATGTGGCCGCCGGTGATACCGACCTGGTGTTCGGCATGCTGTGCGAGGAGTGGGGGCTCATCATCGCCGTGCTGGCGGTTCTGGCCGTCCTCACCCTGGCGGTGTTTGCCGTCCGGGCCAGCCGGGCGGGCCGGTCCAGCTTCTATATCATCGCCGCCTGCGCCGCCACCTCCATGATGGTGTTCCAGACCTGCCTCAACGTGTTCGGCGCGGTGGATATCCTGCCCCTCACCGGCGTCACCTTCCCCTTTGTGTCCAACGGCGGCACCGCCATGATCGCCTCCTGGGGCCTGCTGGCCTACCTGAAGGCCACCGATACCCGTCAGAACGCCAGCTTCGCCATCCGCCTGCCCTCCCGGAGGGAGGATCGGGGCGGCGCCCGGCTGGCCCCCAGAAAGACGGAAGAATGGGAGGCTCCAGATGAAGAAGATTGAAAAACGGACCTTCCTCTGCCTGCTACTGGCCATCGCCCTGCTGGCGGGCACCGGCTTTTTCGTCCTCCGCTTTGTGCTCTACGGCGGGCGGTGGGCCTCCTTCTCCGCCAACCGGCACCTGTACAACAGCCAGGGCCAGCTGGCGGTGGGCCGGGTGCTGGACCGGGACGGGGACGTGCTGTCCTGGGTGGATGAGGACGGGAACCGGAAGTACTATGACGGCGCCACCGTCCGCAAGGCCACCCTTCACGCCGTGGGGGACGCCCAGGGCCGCATCGGCACTGGGGCCCTGGTGGCCTTTGCCGACAAGCTGTCCGGCTACAACCTGTTTACCGGGGCCTACTCCCCTCTGGGGACGGGCAACGACCTGTACCTCACCATCGACGCCCGGCTCAACTACATCGCCTATGAGGCCCTGGGAGGCAAGAAGGGGACGGTGGGGGTGTACAACTACAAGACGGGCGAGGTGCTGTGCATGATGTCCTCTCCCACCTACGATCCCCTGGACCCGCCGGAGGACGTGGAAAACGATCCGGCCTATGAGGGCGTGTACCTCAACCGCTTTCTGTCCGGCACCTTTCCGCCGGGCTCGGTGTTCAAGACGGTGACCCTGGCCGCCGCCATCGAGAACATCCCCGACCTCTTTGACCGCACCTGGACCTGCACCGGCTCCACCGACGTGGGGGGCGAGGCCATCACCTGCCCCCATGCCCACGGGGAGATGGACATCTACGGCGCCCTGGCCAACTCCTGCAACGGGGTGTTTGCCCAGCTGGCCGCCGAACTGGGCCCGGAGGTCATGAAGCAGTACACCGAAAAGGCGGGGCTCACCTCCTCCTACAGCGTCAGCGGCCTGCATACCGCCGCCGGAAAGTTCGACTTCTCCGGTACCACCGGCCAGCTGGGCTGGGCGGGCGTAGGCCAGTACAATGACCTGGCCAACCCCTGCGCCATTATGGTGTACATGGGGGCCATCGCCCAGGGGGGCAAGACGGCGGTGCCTCAGCTGGTGCTCAAGACGGAGACTCCGCTGGGTCTGCCCTCCCTGCCCACCCTCACCGGGCACACCAAGTCCCTGGTCAATTCGGACACGGCGGAGACCATTGCCGACATGATGGCAAGCAACGTCACCGAGACCTACGGCGCCGGCCGGTTCCCCAACATGGACATCTGCGCCAAGAGCGGCACCGCCGAGGTGGGGGGCGGCAACTCCCCCCACGCCTGGTTTGCCGGGTTCCTGCGGAACGAGGACGCTCCCTACGCCTTCGTGGTGCTGGTGGAGAACGGCGGCTCCGGCTCCGACGTGGCGGGCACCGTGGCCGCCAAGGTGCTGGACGCCCTGGTCAACGGATATTAAAACAGAAGGGAGCGCCCCGGAGGGCGCTCCCTTCTTCTTCATTCTCCGGCCAGCAGATCGCACTGCTCCGGGTGCTCCCCGAACCACTTTTTGGCGTAGGAGCAGGTGAGCTGGGCCTTCATCCCCCGCTGCCGGAGCTGGTCCGCGGCGGCCTGCACCAGCTTGCCCGCCGCCCCCTGGCCCCGGCGAGAGGGGTCCACGAAGGTGTGGTCGATGTCCGCCACGCCGGGACGGACCTCCGGGAAGGTGATTTCCGCCACCAGGCGGCCCTCCTCATTGTCCAGCCAAATGCGGCCGTCGGTCTGCTGAAAGTTCATGATATGCCTCCTTTTGTTGAATTTTGATTCTTATGGCGAGGGCGGGTGCGGATCGAACACACCGGGACGGGAACGCCGTCCCCAACGGTTTTGAAGACCGCGGGGCTCACCAGATACCCTTCCGCCCCCATATGGAGGGAGGTCACAGAAATCTGCGGCCCTCCCCGATTTGTTTTGTCACGCCGGTCTTGTCCCAGTACTCCAGCAGCATCAGGGCGTACTTCCGGGACACCCCCAGTGTATCCCTGGCCTGGGCCAGGGTAAATACCCCGGTGCCGAACTGCCCCTTCAGCTGGTCCAGCCCCGACCGCAGACAGGCGGCGTGGACCCGGAAACCCTTGCATACCACCGCCAGATCGCCCCGGTCGGTGAGGGCCCGGCGGGCCAGCTTCAAAGCCTGGCCCCTGCCGGGAAAGGCGGTTTCCACCGCCTTATCTTCCTGGGGACACAGGCCCGCCCGGCGGTAAAAGTCCTCCAGATCCCCTTCCAGAGGATCGGCGGGCCGGGCGGGGGCGGGCAGATGCAGTTGGGCCAGAAAGCCCTCCGCCGCACTTTTGGGCAGGCCGGGAAACAGCCGGTCCCGAATGGCGGCGGCCTCCAGCCCCTGCCCTTGCAGGTCCAGCGCCCTGGCCCGATACCCGGCCAAGGCGGCGGCGGATAAAAACCAGCCACTCCCCTCGGCTGCGCCCATGGCCCGATAGGGAGCCGGGTCCCTGGGATGAATGGGGGTATCTCCTGCCTCCTCCAGCCGCCGGGCGGCAATGGCCAGCGGGTCGCCGGAGGCCCGGATGGCCAGCCCCTCCAGCCGGTCGGGGTCCTTCCGGCCCCGCCGGGGGGGATGGGTCTCCAGAATGGTGCCGCCCCCCAGGGTGGCCAGAGGGGAGAAGAACCGCACCACGAACCGGTCCCCCTCCAGCGCCGCCAGCGGCTGGTCCAGCCGCAGCTGGGCAAAGCCGGTCTCGCCGGGCTGGAGCACATCCCGGCCCAGCAGCACGCACCGGCAGACCACCGCCCGGGCCCCGTGGTGGAGGTGGAGGCGGGAGTTGTTTTTGACGGGATAGGGGGAATCGGGCAGCAGGGTGAGGGACACGTCCATTTGATCCGTGACCTCCAGGGCGCCGGGAAGGGCCAGGGTCATGCCCCGGGCCGCATCCTCCGCCTTGACCCCCGCCAGATTGACTGCCGCCCGGACGCCGGGGGGCAGCTCCGCCCCCTTCACCCCGTGGCGCTCCAGGCCACGGACCTTGGCGGTCAGATCCCCCGGCCACAGCCGCAGCTCCATGCCCTGCCGGATGGCCCCGCCGGTAAGGGTGCCGGTGACCACCGTGCCGCTGCCCGCAATGGAAAATACCCGGTCGATGTGGAGCCGCGGGGAGCCGGTGAGCACAGGGGGAGGCAAAGCGTCGGCCTGGGCGTCCAGGGCGGCCAGCAGCTCGGTCAGGCCCTGGCCGGTAAGGGCGGATACCGCCACTACCGGGGCCCCTTCCAGAAAAGTGCCTTTCACCAGGGCAGCGATTTGCTGGCGCACGCCCGGCTTTTCCCCCAGGTCCGCCCGGGTCAGGGCCACCACGCCCCCTTTGAGGCCCAGCAGGGACAGGATGGCCAGGTGCTCCCTGGTCTGGGGCATGGGTCCCTGGTCGGCGGCAATGGCAAAGAGGACCAGATCCATGCCGGCGCAGCCGGACAGCATGGTGGGGATGAACTTCTCGTGGCCGGGCACGTCCACGATGCTCGCCTCCCGGCCGCTGGGCAGGGTGAGGGGGGCGAAGCCCAGCTCGATGGTCAGCCCCCGGCGGCGCTCCTCCGCCAGCCGGTCGGTGTCCACCCCGGTGAGGGCCTTCACGAGGGCGGTCTTGCCGTGGTCCACATGGCCCGCAGTGCCCAGGATCATGGCTGTTCCCCCTTCCAGCGGGCGAGGGCGGCGGCGATGACCGCCTCATCCCCCGGCAGCAGGGTGCGCACGTCCAGCAGCAGCTTTCCTTTGTGGATGCGGCCGATGACGGGGACTTCCCACCTCCGGAAAAACCGCTCCAGCTCCTCCGCCGGGGTGAGGGCCGCTGCCCAGCCGGGGAGGGATACCCCGGGCATGGAGCCGCCCCCGGCTTCCCCGGGGCTCTCGATCACCTCGCAGGGGCACAGGGGGGCCAGCAGGACCGCCAGCTCCTCCGCCCTTCTGCGCAGGCTCGCCCTGTCCGCCCCCAGCATGGCCGCCGCCGGAGGCAGGATCCCGTCCCGCCAGTCCATCAGTGTGGCCTCCAGGGCGGCCAGGGACAGCTTGTCCAGCCGCAGGGCCCGGGCCAGAGGGTCGGACTTGATTCTGGCAATCAGGTCCGCCTTGCCCAGCAGGATACCCGCCTGGGGCCCGCCCAGCAGTTTGTCGCCGGAGAAGCACACCACGTCCGCCCGGCGCACCGCCTCTTCCACCGTGGGCTCCCCGGAGAAGGGACCGGCGTCCAGGGCGCCGCTGCCCAGGTCGCACAGCAGGAGGGCCTGTTTCTCCCTGGCCAGCGCTCCCAGCTCGGGCAGCTCCGCCGCCTGGGTGAAGCCCACCACCTTGAAGTTGCTGGGGTGGACCTTCAGCAGGGCCTGGGCCGCCCCGGAGTCCAGGGCGGCGGCGTAGTCGGACAGACGGGTCTTGTTGGTGGTGCCCACTTCCACCAGCCTGGCCCCGCTGCGGGCCATGATGTCGGGCACCCGGAAGGAGCCGCCGATCTCCACCAGCTCCCCCCTTGAGATGGCCACCCCCAGCCCGGGGGTGAGGACGGACAGCATCAGCAGCACCGCCGCGGCGTTGTTGTTGACCACGTAGGCCCCCTCCGCCCCGGTGAGCTCTTTCAGCAGTCCCTCCACCCGGCCGGTGCGTCCTCCCCGGGCCCCCCGGTCCAGGTCGTACTCCAGGTTGCAGTAGCCCGCCGTCACCGCCCGGACGGCCTCCGCCGCCCGGGGAGAGAGGGGTGCCCGGCCCAGGTTGGTGTGGAGGGGCACGCCGGTGGCGTTGACCACCCGGGTGAGGCCGGGCCGGGCCAGGGCCCGGGCCAGCTCCAGGGTGCGGGCGGCAGCCTGCTCCGCCGTGGGGGCGGCTTCCAGTGAGCCGGCCAGAAGGGCCTGCCGGGCCTCCTCCAGGGCCTGCCGGGCCGCCCGCCGCACCAGCGCATAGGGCAGGCCGCAGCCCGTCAGCTCCTCCCGGGCCAGCAGCACATCCATTTTCGGCAGGCCGGACAGCCCCTTTCCCGCCATGACACACACCTCATTTCCCGTGGTTTCTTTTGCAGTATACCATATTTCAGCAAACGGTAGCGTATAAACTTTATGGTTTTCAGAAAAACCCTTGCAAATTGCTCCAAGAAAAGGAATAATTGAAGTTGACAGATAAGAGCCAAAACAGGTATCATCAAATTGTGAAATAATTGACGATATGATTTGGCGTTGAGAAAAGGAGTGACTGACATGCGGGTGTTTGAGACACATGTACAGGAACTGAAAAACGACGTGCTCCGCTCGGTGGCCAAGCTGGCCTGGGCGGACGACCTGCAGAGCGGGATCCTGGATATTCCTGAGCAGATTATTCCCGGACCGGAGGCCAAGATGCGCTGCTGCATCTATAAGGAGCGGGCCATCATCAGCCAGCGGGTGAAGGTGGCCATGGGCGGCGACCGGACCAACCCCAACCTGGTGGAGGTGCTGAGCATCGCCTGCGACGAGTGCCCGGTGACCGAGATCTCCGTGGGCCCCTCCTGCCGGGGCTGTATCGCCACCCGCTGCGTCCACGCCTGCCCCAAGGACGCCATCACCGTGGTGGACCGGAAGGCCCAGATCGACCACAAGAAGTGTATCACCTGCGGCAAGTGTGTGGCCGCCTGCCCCTACGGCGCCATTGAAAAAAAGACCCGCCCCTGCGAGCGCAGCTGCAAGGCGGGCGCCATCTCCATGGGGGAGGACAAGAAGGCCTTCATCGATCCCAACAAGTGTACCTCCTGCGGCGCCTGCGTCTACCAGTGCCCCTTCGGCGCCATTATGGACAAGTCCTTCATCGTGGACGCCATCCAGATGCTCCAGGGCGCCGACAAGTGGGGCTTCCACGTGTACGCCGCCGTGGCGCCCTCCATCGCCGGCCAGTTTGCCCCCGCCGACCTGGGCCAGGTGGTCACCGGCCTGAAGATGCTGGGCTTCTACGACGTGGTGGAGGTGGCCCTGGGTGCCGACATGACCGCCAAGCATGAGGCGGTGGAGCTGGAGGAGAAGGGCATGCTGGCCTCCTCCTGCTGCCCGGCCTTCGTGGACTTTGTGGAGAAGAACTTCCCCGACCAGGCCCACCTGATCTCCTCCACCCCCTCGCCCATGATCATGGCCGCCCGGAACATCAAGAAGAAGGACCCCTCCGCCAAGGTCATCTTCATCGGGCCCTGCGTGGCCAAGAAGAAGGAGGTCAAGCTGGGCAAGACCATGCGGGCGGTGGACAGCGCCCTCACCTTCGAGGAACTGTACGCCATGTTTGAATCCCGGGATATCGACGTGTCCAAGCTGGACTTTGCCGACCTGGACCAGGCCAGCGGCTTCGGCCGGTCCTTTGCCCGCAGCGGCGGCGTCACCGCCGCCGTGAAGGAGGCCCTGGCCGAGCGGGGCAGCAAGTTTGAGGTCAAGCCCATGCCCTGCAGCGGGCTGGAGGCCTGCAAGCTGGCCTTCCTGAAGGTGGCCAAGGGCATCGGCGACTTCAACTTCATTGAGGGTATGGCCTGTGAGGGCGGCTGCGTCCAGGGCCCGGCCCAGCTCATCCGCTCCCCCAAGAACCAGGGCGACGTGGACCGCCATGCCAAGCAGGCGGAGGGCCGCACCATCGAGGAAGCGGTGGCCGCCGCCGAGGGCGATTCCCCGGTGGAGGAAGAGTAACATCCAAACAGAGCGCCCCGCCGGTAAAAACCGGCGGGGCGTTTTTTTTTAAACGGGCAGCAGAGCGCTGGCGATATTGAAGTAAACTACCAGGGAGATGGCGTCCACAATGGTGGTGATCAGGGGGGCGGCCATAATGGCCGGATCGGCCTTGCAGAACTTGGCCGCCATGGGCAGAATGCCCCCCACCGTCTTGGCCAGCAGCACCGTGACGAACAGGGCGGCGGCTACGGTGAGGGCGGTGGCGGTCTGGCCCGGATAGGTGAGCATGAGCCGGACATAGTTCACCGCGCTGAGGGCGGCGCCTACCAGCAGGCTCACCCGCAGCTCCTTCCAGAAGACCCTGCCGAAATCCCGCAGCCGGATCTCGCCCACCGCCATGCCCCGGATCACCAGGGTGCTGGACTGACTGCCGGCGTTGCCGCCGGTGTCGGTGAGCATGGGGATAAAGGTGACCAGCAGAGGCATGGTGGAGAAGGCCGCCTCGTACCGGCCCAGAATGCCGCCGGTGATCATGCCGGACACCATCAGCACCAGCAGCCACACGATGCGGTGTCGGGCCAGGGTAAATACCCCAGTCTTGAGATAGGGCTTCTCCGAGGGGGCCATGGCCGCCATCTTCTCAAAGTCCTCGGTGGCTTCCTCCTCCAGCACGTCCATGCCGTCGTCCACGGTGACGATGCCCACCAGACGGCCCTCCCGGTCCACCACCGGCAGGGAGAGGAAGTCGTACTTCATCAGCCGGGCCACCGCCGCCTCCTGGTCCTCGCCGGTCTCGGCGGTGATCACGTCGGTCTCCATCAGCTCGGCCACCAGGGCCTGGTCGGCGGCCAGCAGAAGCTCCCGGATGGTGACCACGCCTTCCAGCCGCCGGGCGGCGTCGGTGACGTAGCAGGTGTAGATGCTCTCCGAATCCGCTCCCGTTTTGCGGATGTGGGCGATGGCCTGAGCCACCGTCATGCTCTTTTTCAGGTCGGTGAATTCGGCGGTCATGATGCTGCCCACCGAGTTCTCCGGATAGTTGAGGAACTGGTTGATGAGCCGCCGGGTGTCCGGCCGGGCGGCCTGGAGCACCCGCTTCACCACCCCGGCGGGCAGCTCCTCCAGCATATCCACTGCGTCGTCCACCCACAGGTCCTCCACGATGGCTGACAGCTCCTGGTCGGTGGCCGCCTGGATCAGGGCCTGCTGGTCCTCCGGCGGCAGGTCGGAAAACACCTCCGCCGCCAGCTCCTTGGGCAGCGTCCGGAAGACGGCCAGCATCTCCGGCCGGTCCAGTTCCTCCAGCAGCTCCGCCAGATCGGCGGGATGCTCCTCCGCCAGCACCCCCCGCAGGGCGTGCATATCCCGGCGCTCCAGCAGATCCCGCAGCGCCTCCAAAGTCAGATTCTGTTTCATGGTTCGCTCCTCCTGTCGTTGAAATACAGCGAGGAAGTGACCAAAACAGGTACGCCGCGGCAGAGCATCCGGGTCAAAGACCCGGACGCCCCCCGCGGCGGAGCGCACCGATATGGGAACAGACAGCCGGGCCCCGCCCGGCGTCCCCCAAATTACAGGGAAAACCAGGCGGCGCCGGATCGGTCCCACAAGGGGAGCTCACAGCCCGCGTTGGTACTTCGTCCGCATTGGTCCACCTGATTTTCCTCCTTTTTCCTATTGATTTGCTGGCCTTTCGGCCGCTGTTTGAGGATAGCATATATTTTTTGAATTGGCAACCCCAAACCGGTTTTTTTATGGTACAATCAAGAAAAAAGCGGGAGGAGCCGCCCTATGAAACCCAGTCCCACCTGATGGAGAGAGCACAGCCAGGCGCTGGTATTCCAGCGCCTGGCTGTCTTGTCCAAAAACAGGAAAGGATTTGCGGTTCATGAAACGAAATATTGCGCTGATGTACGCCATAGCCCTGCTCCAGGGGATGGTGTTTTATGCGCCTGTGGCCACCCTCTGCCGGCAGGCCCACGGCCTGAGCATCTTCCAGATCACCCTGATCGAGAGCGTCTCCCTGGCCCTGTGTATCCTGCTGGAGGTGCCCTGGGGGGCGGCCGCCGACCGGATGGGCTACAAGCGGACCATGGTGTTCTGCTGCACCCTCTATTTTGCGTCCAAAATCGTATTCTGGCAGGCGGACGGATTTGGCTGGTTTCTGGCCGAACGGATGCTGCTCAGCGTGGTGACGGCGGGGCTGTCCGGGGTGGATGCCAGCATCCTCTACCTCTCCTGCGGCGAGGGGGAGAGCCACCGGGTGTTCAGCGTGTACAGCGGTCTGCAGACCCTGGGCCTGCTGCTGGCGGCCCTGGTATTTTCTCTGTGGATCGGGGAGCGGTACGACCTGGCCGGGCTGCTGACGGTGCTCAGCTATGGGGCTGCCGCCGCGCTGTCCCTGGGACTTGCCGAGGTGAGGGGGACGACGCCCCGTCGGGCGGGGCGCTTCCGGACGGCGGCGGGGCAGGTGCTGAAAGACCGGCGGCTGATGGCCCTCCTGATCGCCGCCGGGCTGCTGACCGAGACCCATCAGGCGGTCACCGTCTTTCTCAACCAGCCCCAATATCAGCGCTGCGGCATGGGGAACGAGAGCATCGGCCTGGTCTATCTTGCCGCCGCCCTCCTGGGCCTGACCGGAGTGTTTTCCGCCCGGCTGACCCGGAGGCTGGGGGAAAGACGGACGGCCCGGCTGCTGTTCGGCCTGGCGGCGTTGTCCTGCCTGGCCCTGGCCGGCACCCGGAGCGCCCCCCTGTCTGTGGCCTGGGTTCTGCTCCTGCGGGTGGGAAACAGCCTGTTCCAGCCCCTCCAGCTGGAGCTGCAGAACCGGCAGATCACCACGGAGGACCGGGCCACCGCCCTGAGCGTGGGAGCCATGGTGATGGACGGCGTGGGGGTGGGGGCCAATCTGGCGTTCGGGGCAGCGGCAGAGCTCACCCTGTCTGCCGCCTTCCTGCTGGGCGCAGGCCTGTGCGGCGTAGGGCTACTGCTCTTTTGCCTGTGGGGCAGCCATTTTTCAATATAAAAATTGGGTCCCGTCTCTAAAGAGGCGGGACCCAATTTTATGTTCTTGCTCAGTCGGCTTTGCGCTGACGGATCTCCTGGATCATCAGGGGGAGGACCTTGGCCACATCTCCCACGATGCCCACGTCGGCCACGTCGAAGATGGGGGCGTCCTCATCCTTGTTGATGGCTACCACGTAGCCGGAGCCGCTCATGCCGGACACGTGCTGGGTGGCGCCGGACACGCCGCAGGCGATGTACAGGGCGGGAGCCACGATCTTGCCGGACTGGCCCACCTGGTGGGCACGGGAGACCCAGCCGTCCTCGATGGCGGGACGGGTGGCGCCCACCACGCCGCCCAGCAGATCGGCCAGCTCCTCCACCAGGGCGAACTGCTCCTTGGAGCCCATGCCCCGGCCGCCGGTGACGATGACCTTGGCCTCCTCCAGGTTGACGGCCTCGGAGATCTCCTTCACCGCCTCGGCCACCTTGACCTTCACCGCGTCGGCGGGCACCTGAAGGTCCACCGGGGTGACGGCGCCGGCCTGGCCGGCCTCCGGCTTGGTAAAGGCGCCGGAGCGGGTGGTGGCCACCACAGGCAGGGTGTCCACGGCCACGTCATTGAGAACGGTGCCGCCGTACAGAGGCACGGTCCACACCGGGGTGTCCCCGTCCCAGGTCAGGGCGGTAGCGTCCTGGACGCTGCCCAGGCCCAGACGGGCGCACAGCCGGGCAGTCATCTCACGGCCCAGCGGGGTGTTGCCCGCCAGCACCGCGGCGGGATTGTACCGGGCGGCCAGCTGCTCCAGCGCCCAGGTAAAGGCGTCGGCCGCGCCGTCAGTGTAGTCGCCGCCGGTGACGGTGACCACGCCGTCAGCCAGGGGGGCCGCCTTCTCCGCTGCGTCCTTGTTGTCCGTGCCCATCAGCACGGCCAGAACCTGTCCGCCGGTGTGCTGCGCCAGAGCGCGGGCAGGGGTGAGGCACTCCAGCCCCACGTTCAGGGCCTTTCCGTCCTTTTGCTCCAGAAAGACCAGAATATCCTTACGATTTCCCCAATCCATACCGCTCTCTCCTTTACAGCACCTTGGCGTCCGCCATCATGGCAATGGCCTTGGCGACGGATTCCTCACAGGTCTCCTCTTTGATCTTCACGCCCGCCTGACGCTTGGCCGGCTCGTACACCTTCACCACATGGCTGCCGGCGGCGCCGGGAGCCACACCGCCCAGGGCGGCGGCGTCCAGAGCGGGAATGGGCATCTTCCGGGCGGCCAGCTTGCTCTTGATGGTGGGGTAGCGGGGGTCATAGGGGGGCTTGTTCACCGTGACCACGCAGGGCAGGGGGGCGTCCACCAGACGGTAGCCCTCCTCGGTCTCCTGCTTGGCCTGCACGCCGGCGCCGGTCTGCTGGATATCCACCAGATCGGTGACCACGCCCACGCCCAGAGCCTCGGCCAGCTGGGGACCCACCTGTCCCTCGGCCTTGTCAGTGGCCTCACGGCCGCAGAAAATCAGATCAAAGGGCTTGCCGGCGTCGGCCTCCAGTTTGCGGATGGCGGCGGCCAGGATCTTGCTCTTGCCCAGGCTGTCGGCGCCCTCAAAGGTGGGATCGGTGACCAGATAGCCCTGATTGGCGCCCACGGCCAGGCAGGTCTTTACCGCGTCCTTGGCCCCCTCGGGACCCACGGTGATGGCGGTGATATTGCCGCCCACCGCCTCCTTCAGACGGGTGGCCATCTCCAGGGCGTAGGTATCAAAGGCGTTGACTACGGGGGTGACACCGTCCAGGTTCACCTCCTGGGTGCCGGGCTTCAGGTGGATCTCCACCGAATCGTCGGGCACCTGCTTGAGACATACCAGAATTTCCATGTTCCTTCGCTCCCCGCCTTAGAATTTGCCGATGGTGTTGTTGGCCACCACGATGCGCTGCACCTCGTTGGTGCCCTCAAAGATCTGGAAGATCTTGGCGTCCCGCAGCAGCTTCTCCACGGGGTACTCGCGGCTGTAGCCGTAGCCGCCGAACATCTGGATGGCCTCGGAGGCAACCTCCATGGCGATGTCGGAGGCGTAGCACTTGGCGATAGCGGACTCCTTGGTGTAGGGCAGGCCCTTGTCCATCAGGGTCAGGGAGTGGGCCACCATCTGACGGGCGGTCTCGATCTTGATGGCCATGTCGGCCACCTTGAACTGGAGGGCCTGGTTCTTCAGCACGGGCTTACCGAACTGGATACGCTCCTTGGTGTAGGCGATGGCCTCCTCCATGGCCCGCTGGGCGATACCGGTGGCCACGCAGCCCATCCAGGTCCGGGCCTGGTCCAGGGTCTTCATGGCGATGGAGAAGCCCTTGCCCTCGGCGCCGATCAGGTTGGAGGCGGGGATGCGGCAGTCCTCGAACACCACGTCGCAGGTGTTGGAGGTGCGGATGCCCATCTTGTCCTCCTCGTGGCCGGTGGACAGGCCGGGGGTGCCCTTCTCCACGAAGAACATGGACATGCCCTTCACGCCGGCGGACTTGTCGGTCATAGCGGTGACGCAGTAGAAGGAGGCGATGCCGCCGTTGGTGATGAAGCACTTGCGGCCGTTGAGGATGTAGCTGTCGCCGTCCTTCACGGCGGTGGTCTTGCCGGCGCTGGCGTCGGAGCCGGCGCCCGGCTCGGTCAGGCAGAAGGCGCCGAAGCCGCCGTCCACGATCAGCTGGCAGGCACGCTTCTTCAGCTCCTCACTGCCGGCGATCAGCACGGGCTTGGTGCCCAGGCCGCTGGCGGAAATGGTGGTGGCGAAGCCGGCGTCGGCCTTGGCCATCTCCTCGAACAGAGCGGCCACGTCCACACGGCTCAGGCCCATGCCGCCGTACTCCTCGGGCACTTCCAGCATGTGCAGCTGCATCTCGATGGCCTTGTCGTAGATCTCCTTGGGCCACTCGCCGGAGCGGTCGTACTCCTTGCACTGCTCCTTGACTTCCTTCTCACAGAACTCCTTAACGGCGCCCAGCAGCTCCTGAGCCTCTTCCGAAATCAGATATGCCATGACGGGTTCCTCCTTATGTAATATTTATAATATATGATGTGGAATGGAATAGACGAAGTTACAGCTTGTAGCACACCTTGCCGGGGTTGAGCACCATGTTGGGGTCAAAGACTTCCTTGATGCCCTTCATCAGACGCATGCTCACGGGGCCCACCATCTGGGCCAGGTAGTCCATCTTGCCGTGGCCGATGCCGTGCTCGCCGGAGATCAGGCCGCCCAGCTCGGTGGCCTTGGCGTAGGCCTTCTCCATGAAGTCGGCCACCTGCTTCTCGAACTCGGCCAGCTCCATGTCGTTGGAGCAGGTGTAGATGTGCAGGTTGCCGTCGCCGGCGTGGCCGAAGCTCTTGACCTCGAAGTCGTAGTTCTGGGCGATCTCCTTGATGTAGGTGACATAGTGGGCGATCTGGTTCACGGGCACCACCACGTCGCACTCGTCCAGCAGCTTGGTGTTGGCCTCGATGGCCTCCAGGAAGGTGGAACGGGCGGCCCAGGCGTCCTTCTTCAGCTGGGGCGTGTCGGCCACCAGCACATCCAGAGCGCCGGCCTCCAGCACCACCTCGGAGGCCTGCTCGATGATCTCGGTGAGCTGGTCCTCGTTCTCGCCGTCGAAGGTGATCAGCAGATAGGCGTTGACGTCGGAGCCCTCGAAGGTCTGGGGGAAGGTGCTCTTGCCCAGGTAGCTCTCGGACAGACGGACGATCTCCCGCTCCATGAACTCCAGAGCCTGGGGGTGGAGGTTGGCCATCATCAGCTTGGGCACGGTGGCGATGCAGTCCTCCAGGTTCTCGTACAGCACCACCAGGCTGATGACCTCCTTGGGGGCGGGGATCAGCTTGAGGGTGAGCTCGGTGATGATGCCCAGCGTGCCCTCGGAGCCGATCATCAGGTTGAGCAGGGAGTAGCCGGAGCTGGTCTTGGACACGCTGGCGCCCAAATGGACGATCTCGCCGGTGGGCAGGACCACGGTCATGGCCCGCACATAGTCCCGGGTGGCGCCGTACTTGACGGCCCGCATGCCGCCGGCGTTGGTGGCCACGTTGCCGCCCAGGGTGGCGAACTTCTCACCGGGATCGGGGGGATACAGGAAGCCCTGCTTGGCCGCGTCCTCAGCCAGGTCGTTGAGCAGCACGCCCGCCTGGACCCGGACCACCATGTTCTCGGTGTCGTAGGAGAGGATCTTGTTCATCTTGGTGGTGGACAGCACCACGCCGCCGTGGATGGCCACGGCGCCGCCGGTCAGGCCGGTGCCGGCGCCCCGGGGGGTGACGGGCACGCAGTTGTCGTTGCACAGCTTCATGACGGCGGCCACCTCTTCGGTGGTCAGGCACTCCACCACCACCTCGGGCATGGCCTTGCCGTAAATGGGCATCTCATCGTGGGAGAAGTCCTCGTTGATGTCCCCGTTGACGCTGACCCGGCCGGGCACGGCGGCCTTCAGGGCTTCGATCAGCTCCGGGGTGACCTTGTTGTACTGGCTCATAAAAATGCTCCCCTTTTTATTGAAATCATATGTTAGGATAGGGTACTTACTTACGGACGATCACCGACACGCCGTCGGGGATGACGGTGATGGGGCTGTCGGCCCTGCCCAGCAGCTGGTCCGCCAGGGCGATGGCGGCGGGCAGGTCGGGCGCCCAGTGCAGATGCATGGCCTCCACCATCTCCCGGGGGGCCTGGGTGACCATGATGACGGGGTGCTGGAGGAGCACCCGGCACAGGATCTGGGCCTCCCACTGGTCGGGGATGGTGCGGTCGCTGGGGGTGGCCAGGAACCGGTCCATGATCTTCTGGTTGTCCGGCTCATTGGCGAAGGTGTCGTAGAAGGACTGGCCGCCGTGGCCGTCGCTGCAGGCGGACACCATGATGATGACGCCGCCGGGGGCGCAGGTGGCTTCCGCCGCCGTCATGCCCTTCACCGACTGGTACAGGTTCTGGTCCAGGGGATAGCCCCCGTTTGTGGTGATGACGATGGGAGCGGGGATCGCATCCACGCCGGAGAGCTGGTCCACGAAGGCGCACCCGGAACGGTGGGCCTGGTCAAAGTGTCCGGCAAAGGCGGCGATCACATGCTTGTCAGCGTCGATGACCACATTGCAGATAAAAGCCAGCTTGGCCTGCTGGGCGGCGTACAGCATGTCCCGGTGAATGGGGTTGCCGTCCAGGATGCCGGTGCGGGCGTAGGGACTGTCGATAAAGGCGGAACAGTGGTTGGCCAGCACGGTCTCCCGGCTGGACACACCGGGCAGCACGCTCTTGCGGCCGCCGGAGAACCCGGCGAAGAAGTGGGGCTCGATGAAGCCCTCGCCCACCAGCAGGTCGGCCTCCGCCGCCACCTTGTTGATGAGCAGCTCGCCGCCGGAGGGCAGGGTGCCCAGATGGACCATATCCTCCTTCTTGCCGCTCATATGGATGACGAAGCGCAGCCCGGAGTGGCGGTAGAGCTCCTCGCCGTACTTGTCCAGCAGCTCGGCCTCAGTGGTGGGCCGGTGGAAGCCGGTGGCCACCAGCACGGTGATTTCGGCATCGGGGCTGCCGGCGCGGATCTCCGCCACCAGCTCGGGCAGGATCACCTTGCTGGGTACGGGGCGGGTGTGGTCGCTGCTGAGGATGACCACCTTGTGCTTACCGGCCGCCAGCTCCCGCAGACGGGGAGAGCCGATGGGGTTTTCCAGGGCCTGCCGCACCAGCTCCGACTGACCGGCCTTGGCCTGATAGCTGTGGGCCTTGGACTGGAGCACGCCGGCCAGCCGGCTGTCAGGGATGTCGGCCGTAACGTGTTCACGGCCGAAGGGCAATGTGATTTGGGCCATATGCCGTTCCTCCTTATATTGTTGCTCCGGTCACAGGACCAGGGCCATCAGCGGGTGGGCCAGCAGAGAGATCAGACCGAACACCACCACAAACAGGATGTAATATCCGATGGATTTCCGCAGGATGATACTCTCCTGCCCCACCGTATCGGTGGCGGCAGTGGCGATGGAGATGCTCTGGGGGGAGATGATCTTGCCTGCCGTGGCGCCGATGGTGTTGGCGGCCACCAGCCAGGTGGCGTCCATGCCCAGAGCGGTGGCGGTCTCAGCCTGGAGGCCGCTGAACAGCACCGAGGCGGAGGTGGCGCTGCCGGTGACGAAGGTGCCGATGGAGCCGATGAGCGGCGCCACGATGGGGTAGCAGGATCCGGTGACCGCCACCAGGAAGGCGGCAATGTCGCTGGTCATGCCGCAGTAGCCCATGATCTTGGCCGCCGCCAGGATGGAGACCAGGGTGATGATGGTCTTGGACATCTGCTTCAGTGTGGCCCACAGCACCTGCCCCATGACGGACAGGCTGGCCTTCTGCAGGGCCCCGCCCAGGAAGGCGGCAATGAAGATCAGCACGCCGGGGGTGTTGACCCAGGAGAAGCTATAGGGACTGGCACCCTCGCCGGAGTAGATGAGCACGTCGCTCTTGATGGCCGCCAGCACATTGTGGATGGGGGGCACCAGGCTGGAGGTGACCAGCAGGAACACGAAGATCAGAATGAAGGGGGACCAGGCCAGTACGCCGGACCTGACGGTGAGACCGGCCTGCCCCTGGAGCTTGGGCAGGGCGTATTCGGCGGGAGGCTCACCCTTCAGCAGCTTGGACAGGAGGATGGTCACCACCATGCACACCACCGAGCCGGTAACCGCCGGCAGCTCCGCGCCTACGTACTTGGCGGTGAGGAACTCGGGAATCACAAAGGCCAGGCCGGAGCCCAGAGCCACCGGCCAGACCCCTTTCAGGGACTTGAGCCCGCCGCCGGTCATCATCACCATCAGCAGGGGGGTAAGCACAACCATCAGGGCCAGCTGGAGGACCACCACCACAGCGGTGGGCCCCGCTTCCAGACCCGCCACTGAGGCGGCGGTGATGGTGGGGATGCCGATGGAGCCGAAGGCGGTGGGGGTGGCGTTGGCCACCAGACACACCAGAGCGGAGAAGATGGGGTCAAAGCCCAGGCCGCACAGGATGCCGGCGGGGATGGCCACCGCGGTGCCGAAGCCCGCCATGCCCTCCATGAAGCCGCCGAAGCCCCAGGCGATGAGAAGCACCAGCACCCGCTTATCCCGGGTGACCGCGGTCAGCATGCCCTTGATCTGCTCCATGGCCCCGGTGCGCACCGTCAGATTATAGGTGAACACCGCCGCCACGATGACCAGCGAAATGGGCCACAGGGCCATCAGAGCCCCCTCCAGACCGCCGGTAAAGACTTCCATTCCCGGACTTTTCCAGTAAAAAAGCGCCAGTAAGACCGTAATTACCAGCGCCAGGGGACAAACCTGATAAGCGGGGCGCTTCCATACGCTCAAAGCCAGAGCTAACCAAAGAATGGGAAGCAGAGCAAGCAAGAACCGCAGAAACACATCCATACACTCCTTCGTGTTGATACGCTGCCACAGCTATGGTAGTACCAAAGATAAAACCTATACGCACCCGTTTGCTTTTTCCAAGAGCAATATTATGCGCGTAAAGTACAAATGTCAAGGGAAGAAGCCCTCAAAAATGGCAAATAGACTAAATTTGTATGAGTGCATAACTTTTCCATAGGGTTTTTTGTGCAACTTTGGACCCACCAGTTTTGCGAATTGGAACTACCTTTACAAGCTGTTGCCCGCTGTGATATAATATCCACAGAATGACAAGCTGACTGCAATGATCTGGAAAGGAAGGAGGGAGCATATGGCGGAACAACAGAAGTCGTATGAGCGTGTGCTTACCTATTTGGAGGATGCCCTGCGGGACGGGAAGCTTACCCTGGGCCAATCCCTGCCCCCCGAGCGGGATCTGGCGGAGAAGCTGGGGATCAGCCGCAACTCCGTGCGGGAGGCCATCCGGCTGCTGGAGCATATGGGCTTTTTGGTGAGCAGCCAGGGTGCGGGCAATTTCATCAGCTGCAACATCCAGCGGAACCTGAAGGATTCCTTTGATATGCTCATCCTGCTCCAGCAGATCGACTACCACCAGCTGGCGGAGCTGCGGGCGGGGCTGGAGCTTCAGGCGGCGCTACTGGCGGCTGACCGGATCACCAGCACCCAGGTGGATCGGCTGGACAGCCTGGTGCGGCAGATGGTGGCCTGCCCGGCCGAACTGGGGGCCCAGCTGGACAAGCAGCTCCACGATGAGATCGCCGCCATTTCGGGCAACCAGCTCATCATCCAGATCCTCCGGGCCCTGTCCTCCACCATCGACCGGTTTATCAGCGATATGCGCCGGCAGATCCTGCAGAATCCGCGCACGGGCAGTCAGCTCCAGTACGCCCACGAGCAGATGGTGGACGCGCTGCGCCGGCGGGACAAGACCCATCTGATGCTGGCGGTGAACCACCATTTCAATGTGGTCAACAGCAATATGCCGGCCACGGAATAAGTAGAAAAGACCCTCCTCTGCGCCCTTCTGTCCGGCCCGATCCGGACATAGAATGGCACAAAGGAGGGTTTTCTTATGCTTAAGGGAAAGATCTTACTGTTCCGGAAAAAGCCGCTGACGGTGCTGGCCTGCGTCCTGGCGGCGGCCCTGATCTTCTATGTGGTCAATTACCCCTATGCCGCCACCGTCGCGGCCACCCAGCGGCAGCTGCCCATCTACTGCGTCCAGCGGGATCAGAAAATGGTGGCCATCTCCTTTGATGCCGCCTGGGGTGATGTGAGATTGCGGCGCCCGGAACCTTAGCGTTCCGGGCGCCGCTTCTTTTGTATGCTTTAGCGAAATGAGAACCCCCAGCTCTGCTGGGGAGAGTAAAAAAGCTTTAGCTCCAAGCGTCGAGCGAAGCGAGAAAAAATCAACAACTTTACTATTGTCAGGAAGTTGATCTTAGATAAACAGCGCCCGTTTACGGGCTGTGGGGCAAGTGATGCGAGTGGCAGATTTTTCAGTGCCTCTTGAGAGGCTTGCCGGTACGATGCCCTTCTAGGGCTTACACAAGCCCCCGGCTTAGCCGGGGGTCATGACTGTGCTGAAGATTTCAGCTGGTTATCCAAAGAGGCGATACCAGTCGAACATATGCCCATTTGCGGCAACATTCGTATTGAGGGGCATCGTGGAGGGAACCGCGTTCTCAAATGCGGTGTAGGCGCTTTTGATTGCTCCGTCCGGCGTTTTGAAATCGATGGCATAGGGGCTGACGGTCATGGTTGTATACGCCCCGTCCGGATACTGGAATTCAGTATATCGGATCAAGCATGTGTAGCGATTTTGCTCAGGCTCGTAGTAATAGCCGTATACGGTATATGGATGGCTGTTGACCGTGTCAGGGGTGAGATAGTTTTCGCTATAATAGACGGCATCAGACCCGAAGAAGAAAAAATCCATCTCCGTGTCCGAATAATCGGGGGAGCCTTCATAAAATGTCAGGCCGCTCAGAGTTGCCTCTCCAGCGGCTTTTTGACCGCCGGTATGCAGGAACATATCCTCCAAATAGATGGACGGAACCTCCTGTTCAGACGCGCTGCCGTTTTCATAGGTCGTGGTATACGACTCCGTCCCGTTCACATAGCCGAAGCAGGTCACGGAGTCGCCCTCCAGAACAGGGACGTCGGTGTAGGCCATCACCGAGAAATAGATGTCCTTCCATGCATAATCATCTTTCACCAGAAATTCCGTAAAGCTCCCGTCCCGGCTGCACCACTCGACGGTCCCTGTCACACAGATCTCACGGGCACTGTCCGCATAGCTGAAAATATTCCGGCACAGGTCGTCGTACAGTTCTCCGTCGCTGGAAACAGCGTGCTCATTGACAAAATTCAGTCCGTAGCGATAGACGTTAAACCGGTATTCCATCCGCTCCTCTGGCATATCGCTGCGCATGAAATAGGGCATATTTTCCTCGCCGGACATCAAAAGCTCCTGCCGTTCATCGGCGGTCATGGTGTTGGGATCCACGGTCACCGGCGCGTCCTCGCTTCCGGTCGGGTCGGAAGGCGTGTTGGGATCCTCAACGGGCGTGCCGTCCTGTGAAATCACATCGCCAGTCATGGTTTCAGAATGATCCGGAGGCAGCGGGCCGGTATTTTGGGCGGCATCTTTCCCCCCGCAGGCCGGCAGCACGGCCAACAGAATCAAAACCATCATACAGCAGACTGCTCGCTTCAGTTTCATTTGATTGATTCCTTTCTCTATCAGACACATTACGTTATTTCCAGAAGAGCCACCAGTTGGTCCATTTGCTGGACTTGGCGATCTGCTTGTTCAGCTTTGCCATCCGCTCGTTCTGCTGGACGATCTGCTGCGCGGCCGCATTGTTTTTGGCCATCTCATCGAGCTGTTTCTTTTGCAGATTCATGAGCTCGTTCATTTTGGCCTCGGACTCCAAAAGATTGAACGCCTCTTTGAGAGTATCCGCTCTTCTGGTATCAAAGTAATCAATGATAATCGCCAGAGACGCCGGATCAGAGTATTTGGCCGGAAATGCTCCGGGGATCACGTCGGTGTATTCTTTGGATTCCTGATAGCGCTTCAATGCTTGAACTGCCTCATCATAGGCCTGCTTGATCCCGGGGATCTGGGGCGCGATCTCTGTGGTGAATTCCTTTTTTGCGGACCGCTGTCCGGAAATACATAATGCGGCAACGATGACAAACGGTACAACGAGGACCAGGATACTGCTGGTGTTAAGCAGAAGTGCTGCAATGCCACCTATGACGCAGGCGGCAAAAAACGATATCAGCAGCGTTCCGACCAAGCTGAACTTTCCCGCCTCGTACTTCTTTTCAACCCATTCCATCTTTTCTCCGGCGGCGATCTGTGCATCGACCAGCGCATTCTCTTTTTCTTTGACCGCTTTTACCTGCTGGATGATTTCCCGGTCTGTCATATGATGTCTCTCCTTCGTCTGTTACGATTAAATCAAATCTTCCAATTCCTGAATCATTTTCCGTCTCAATTATACCCTGTGAGTTCTCTGTTTTCAACCCTGCAAGTTTATTTATAAATATAACTCTCAAGGGTAAACTGAAGAAAAACGGGGGAGGGTATCGCATGGAATGGGCAGAGATTGGCGGCAGAATTCGCAGGCAGCGGGAATATCTGGGCTATACCAGAGAACAGTTTGCCGAGCTGCTGGAGGTCACGCCCAAGTTTTGCTCCGATATTGAGCTCGGAGCCAAAGGAATGTCTGTTCCCACCCTCTGCAAAATCGCTCACATTTTGCGGTTATCCACGGACCATATTTTATTTGGAACATCGGAGCATAACAGTTCTGAGCCTCTGGAGCTTCTGCTGAAGAGTTGTTCCACGGTAGAACGCGGTTACGCCGAACAGCTTCTGAAGACCTTTCTTCTGGCCATGAACAGCAAAAAAGATTCGCCCAAGTGACGGGCGAATCTTTTTTGCTATATCACCGCTCAGCGCACCATACTGAGATATTTATAGATCGTAGTACGGCTCACATCGCAGACACGGGCAAATTCGCTGATATTGAGCTGGCCGGACTGGTAGGACGGATAATGCCGGTAGAAGATGGCCGGGATGGTGTCGGGGGTGAGCCGGGGCCTGCCGATCCATTTGCCCTTCGCCTTCGCGTTTGCCATGCCTGAGCGCACACGGGCCCGGATCATGGCCAGCTCCAACTGGCCGAATACCCCTGCCATCTGGAGAAACGCCTCCGTCATAGGGTCCGCATGGCCTTTCCGGCAATCCATCGTAATACTGCCTACGATAATCAGACAGAGGGACTTGTCTTTTATCAAGTCAATGATCTCACAGAGCTGTTTTGTGCTCCGGGCCAGACGGGAGACCTCCAGCGTGATAATGGTATCCCCCTCCTGTGCCAGCTCAAACATACGCTGCTGGACCTGCTTGACAGCACTGTCTCCGTGCTCGTACTCCAGGTAGACCTTCTCCGCCCCGGCAGCTTTCAGCTCCCGCACCTGGCGGTCAATGTCCTGCCTGCTCTCATTTGTGCTGCATCGGGCATATCCGAAGTTCGTGTTTACCACCTCCAGGAGTGTCCAGGAAAACAGTTGTTAGACTGAACATCCGAAATCGATCTGCCAGCGCCCCAAAAGGGCGTATTTCTCGCCTGATTTCGTCCAGAAAATTCCGCCGGCCCTTTTGCGGACCGGGACCCGGCATCAAAGCACCCCGCAATACAGGAATTCTTCCAGATCTTCCGGAGAAAACCCTTCTGCCGCCAGCATATCGATTTCCTCTGGAGCATAGCCGAAGGCATAGGCCACCGATTTCAGCTCGTCCAAATAGCCGGGGGCAGCCTTCGCAGGGCGTGACTCCCACGGAGCGCGGAAACGCCGCCAATGTGGATCGAACCAGGCTGAGAGCAGCTTGGAGCTGTCGAATTGGCCCCTTGTGAGCTGACCCGCAGCGGTGATCCGTAAGATATCCCCGCATCGTGTTGCGATCTCGGTGGCCTCCCCCAGCCGGAATCGCAAGCGTCCAATCGCCCGCCGCAGAATCTCCTCAGTTGAAGCGTAGAGGAAAAGACCCCTGTTTGGGAAGTGATACAGACACATGGGATTGTCGCCCTTGACAAGGTAAAGATCATCCGCTCCGCTGAGGACGGTAAAGGTAAACGAGCCCTCCAGCTGTTCCGCCATACGGCGCAGGCTCTCAAAGCTCAGCGTATGGGCCTGCTCCAGCAGCTGTACCCCGATATAGCTGTCCGTCTCGATTTTTGCTGCAGGCAGTCCCAGTTTCCTGCGCAGCAGCTTATCGTTCCGAATCACGCCGTTGTGAGCCAGGGCGAACATCCCATCGGATACGGTTCCCCGGAACGGGTGGTTATTGTAGTTTCTTTGCTCACTTCCCTGGGTCGTCAGCCGCGTATGGCCCATAATGGTCCACACATCTGCGGGGACATGGAAGCGCATCTGATGGGCCGGAAGGGGGCGCTTGTAGATACAGAGCTTGCCATGACTGTGGTAAGCGATTCCCGTGGCATCTGTCCCTCTGGCCTCACAGGAGACGGATAAGACCGTGAGTATGTGGTTTCTCTGCTTTTGGGTCAGAGAGTGGCCGTAGTCGATGACTCCAAACAAGCAGCACATTACAGCTCCTCCTCTCCGGAAACGGGGTCATTGACATAGAGCCGCCGCTCCTTCAGGTACTGCACCAGCTCCGGTGCCTGGCAACCAGAGACAAAACTGGTCCAGGACAGAGCTTTCAACTCGTCGTCGGACAAATAAATTGCCACATCACAGACTCGGTCAACGAGCTGCAATGTGGCGAGCAGTGTGTTGTATTTCAGTGTCCCGCGAAACATACGGAATTCAATCGTATCGCTATTTTTGAGGTTCACGCAGGAATATCGGCCCCCTCCGTACCCTTTCTTCGCGTGGTCCAGAATGTCCATAGGATGATCTTTCAGACCATAGCGGGCAGCCCAGCGTTCCAACTGGCGCGGAGTACGCCGACTGAATTTCAGCAGTTCCTCCCAGTGTTTCTCAAAGAAGTACAGGACCCGGGCAATGCCGGCCTCTTGCTCCCGGTGAGTAGAGCCGAAGGCTGCCCGGCTCACATGGACGTGAAGGCCGCATGTTCCGCACTGGTGACTCCGATAGCCCATTGTGACCGCCTCGCGCATGACTGCCTCCCAGGGCATCTCCTTCTGATGGAATTCCAGAGTCATGGGGTGCGTAACAATTTCAAAGCCTTCGTCCAAAGAGCCGTCATGCTTGCAGTAAATCAACTCTTTCCTGGCATTCGCCAGGGACAAAATCGTTTTGGCGTTTCCAGAGGATTCTCCGGCTCCGTCGATCTCCAGCTCCACACCAAAATACCGGCGCCCGTTCCCGTAAAAAATTGGCTCCGGCTTGTAGGAGTAGTCTTGTATGGCGCTCTGCCGGACGTTTCTGGCATAGCAGTCATAGCACAAGGGCTCCTCGTCATCCTCATCGTCTCTGGAGTAATAGGCGCTGTCATTGTGGAGTAAAGCTCCGCAGCGGATACAGTTGGTGTATTCCCGCTCGTAACACCGCTGGCAGAGCGGAGTGCCATCGCTGCCGGCATTTTCGTCCGCCCAGATACGGGCTCCACAAACCGAGCAGAGCAGGGTTTCCTGCTGGAAGCAGTCAGAGCACAGCTCCTGGTCGCCAAAAATTTGCCGCTGGCCGCTGGAATATGTGCGGCCGCAGATCTCGCAAGTAAAAACTTCGTCTCTCATGGTTCGTTTTCCTCCTGTTTCACAAAATAGTCGATGGCCGCGCACAGCAGCGCCGCCGCAGCCGCCAGGAGGACTCCGAGGAACTTCTCCCGGAACTCCTGGCGCTGGTCCATGGTCACCCCATGGTGGCGTAAACCCGCTGAAACAGCTGATTTACCAGCTCCACAATGACAGCGCGAATCACAGATAAAAGCGCTTTCAGCATGGCATCCTACCTCCTTTTCCTATAAAATCAAAAATACCGGGAACCGCAGATGAGGCGCAGGCCTCAGCGGTTCCCGGTATTCTATGGAAATGATATTTGTTTGAGGGGGACAGAAAAACCAAACAGGGTGCTAAATAATCAATGGGAGGCTTTTTACCATGCGAGAGGAAGCGTATCTGGACTGGAGGGAAAATGAACTGCTGGAGCGGCTGCCCGTGGTATTGACAGCGCAGGAGGCCATGGACGTTTTAGGCGTGGGAAAAAACACCATCTACCGTCTGCTGGACTCTGGAAAGCTGAGAGGATTTCGGGTCGGGCGAAGCTGGAGGATTACAAAAGATGCGATCTTGGAGTTGACCGGATTATGAGCGTTCTGGACAGATGGGCAGATCAAAGCAGTAAAATAAGAGCGAAGAAGCGGTATAGGGTGATTCCGATACCGCTTCTTCGGCAAAGTTCAAATTTAATCTGTCCATCTGCCCAAAATGAAAATCTCGCGAGAGTATCAGATGAGCAAATAGATTAGGTCTGGGAAATCTTTTGTAAACATTTTCCTTTCATCTTCTGTTGGATCTCGGCCTTCATCCTCGTGCTCAGAATACCACAATTTGTTTCTTAATAGATACAAAAAGATGACATACGGAGGTATTGTATCATATCTCTGTAAATGCTCTATTTGGAATTGCTCGATAAGCGCGAGCAATTCTTGCTTACAGGGGTCAAGATTACGGCGAAATGGACCTTCACTTTTTCCCGCAGTATGGATAGGAAGATCTTTGGTAATAAGCGACAAAAGGCCCGTTAAATCCTCAAAGGCATCCATCGTCATAGTTACATTGCACACATCCTGCAGATGATAGGTTAATGTGCTAAACAACAGAATTTTCCCAAATATCCTGCGAATTTGGCCCTGTTTCTGCTCATTCTGCAATGAATTCAAAGTGAGCTTTGAATATTCACAACGCCAATTTTTAAGATTAAATAATTTTTTTGCTCGATTCAGGAGAGGATCTTTTCCGCCGTGTGGTAAGGTATAGTCTTGCCATGCATTCGTTTTTAGGTCAACAAACAATTTGGCAGTGCCTTGCAGAGATACCTCGTCAATGGGGTAGCCATCGGCATCGAATTGTGCTTCCCCCTGTTTTTTGCGATTCAAAAAATAGCTGTAAATCAAGATTGGAAGCATCGCTGCGACCAACGGATTATCCTTAGGAAGCATGGTATCTAATTCAATAGAAATCATGGCTAGATCGGTGTTAACAGCACTGGGGAGGCTAAATTGACGTTGATATTTCTGCTGTGCCTTCGTGTTTTTTGTACCTGACCCGCTTTGTATTTTGCAAGCGTAAAGAGGTTCTAGCCATGATTTCAGATCTCCAAACCATGCAGGCCTACGGTTTTCCACGCCGTAGGCCTCTTCACAATCAATGGTGGAATCTTCATGGAGAAGACTTCTCCAATAACGGCCAATTTGGTCCACTGCCTGATGATACAAAGCGGCAGACGTAAAGGAGTTATTTTCTGATTTCTCAGAAATTGGAAACACCTCCAAATTCATTTTTGTGAATCAGACCTCGCCCGGCAGACTCTGGTATGATATTTCTGGCAGGAGGCCCTGCCAGAAAGGAGAAAATCAAGATGAAAAACGTAAACACCATGGACTACCAGACGAGGGAGATCATTGACGCAATTAACGCCGGACAGCCAGACGTTTATGCCGTCATGCGGAACCCTAATACCCACCAGCTGTGCCTCATTTATATGCGCCGCTACCTGCCGCTAGCGCGCTTCGAAATGAGCTTACAGCGGGATGACGGCGAAGTTTTTGAGGCAAATGCAGACACAATGGGGTGGAAGCTGGGCCTGAGTACCGATCCGGACAAGCCGGCAAGTGCTCGCCTTGTTCTCCTGGATCAGCAGGATACAGCCGTTTTGTCCTCCGTTTGCGACTGTTTTTCAGGACAACTCTGGCTCATTGCAGAGGGACGCCTCAGTTGCCATCCAGCCACTATGCATGGCGTCTTTGATTGGGAGGAGTCCAGTACAGTCGGGTCATTGCAGATAGAAAGATCGCCACTTTTCGCCGAACATTGGAGACTGTCTGCCCAATGCCTGCGGCCAGCCTGGCATCAGGAGACGATAAATGAAGCTCAAATTTGATTCTATAGCTTCCGAATTTTGGAGCGAAGACGATTTTGATTGCTCGGAAGAGTCCCGGTCTGTAGCGCCCGCTCTGGTATTTCCGCAGTCGTCCTGGAACGATCAGGACGACTGCGGTTTGGACCGCAGTGCTGTCCGGGACATGCAAATGAGTCTTGCGCTGCGATGCCCTGAGGAACTGCTGGATGTATCCGCATTAAAAATCACACGGAGGATCTCTGAGCCCTGCCAATTTGACCGGAAGTGGCCAGAGAAGCCATTTCCGACAGGCATCTGTGGGATACAAAAGCCGGATATCAGTGTTGGACTAGGGAAACGTCAGGTGAGCCGGGACCTGGTCCGTCTGGAGCAGTTCCTGCTCCAGACGCTGATATTGATGTACTACCAGGATAGTCTGTGCCAGTTCGATGGGATATGTTGGAGAAAATTGTGTGACCATCAGGCGGCAGTACTGTTTAAGGCAACGCTGCAAGAGGCTGACCTTGCAGATAGCCTGACAAACAGTGATTATCGGAAGTTAATAAAAATGGTGAGTGAGAGTCCTGAAATTCAGCAGGAGGAAGAGATCGAACCGCCTCCCTACACAATCAATTTTCTCGATGGTACGCTTGACCTGGGAACGGGCGTGCTGTATCGGCATAACCCAGACGATGGTTTTTTCCGTGTGGTAAGATTCTCTTATCAACAAATTCGGAACAGTCCGGAGCAAGGAATCGCTTTCGAGTCATTTATCCGGCAGGTCAGCAACGGCGACCCGGAGATCCGCCAACAAATTCTGGAATTGATTGCTCTAGTCCTTTCAGAAGCCAATCTGAAACGCTTCTATGTGCTGCTGGGGCCTAGTAACACAGGAAAGTCTCAAATCGGCAAATTTCTGGAGAAGCTGGTCGGAGAGGAAAATGTAGTCTCTGTCCGAGGAATGCACGATTTTTCCGATCAGTGGACTACCGGCAGTATGCAGGGGAAGCGCCTGGCTTCCTGTCTGGACTTGCCGGACAAGCCCCTTCCCAAGGACGCAGCCGGGATTATCAAGCAGATGGTGGGCGATGATACTGTTAAGATCGAGGAAAAATATAAGTCCCCCGGTCTCATGCGAAAAAAGCCCATCCTGTTTTTTGCAGGAAACTATCCGCTTCATGGAAATGCGCTGGACGAAGCACTTCTGAACCGTATGGTGATTATCCCCTTTACAAATCCCTGCCCAGTTGAAAAAATGAAACAGGAACTGTTTCGGGATTTTTTTGCAGAAGCCCCTTACATTATAAGACAATCTATCTGTGCGTTTCAAGCACTGATGGACAGAAACTTCCAGGTCACATGTGTTCAGGTTCCTGAAGAATACGCGCCTCAGATTGGGAGTGACAAGACATTGCTTCTGGGGGAATTTGTGGATCACTGCTGTGAGCTTCAGAGCGAGTGTGAGACTGAGACAGGCGATCTTTTCTGCGCCTTCTGCCACTTCTTATTCTTGAAAGGGCGCCCGCCGATGTCAGAAATTGATTTTTCAGGCAGCTCAACGACTGGATCCGCAGGGAACATCTTTCGGTCAGACCTGTAAAGCGGGTGAACGGATGCGGTTCCAGAGGGTACCAGGGCATTCGGGTCTTACCAGAGTACCAGACGCGCCCGCATCAGGTATGTTAGTCACCCCGACCACATATTATTTTTACAGAATATGGAAAAATCGAGGTGATTTCATGACCATCGAAACGACAAAATCTGCTACTCGTTCATCTTGGCAGGTGACCCGTCACTTTGACGGCAATAAAGGCCCGGAGTCCCTGCTGAGAGCGCTGATCCAGGCCCACAAACCGTAACTATACATCATGCCACATGAGAGGAGGTGGGACGGTCATGGAGAGGTGGAACACGGCGGGCTATCTGCGCCTGTCCCGGGAGGACGGCGACAAGGCGGAGAGCGACAGCATCGCCAACCAGCGCAAGCTGCTGGAGCAGTACATCGAGGCCCACCCGGAGCTGCATCTGGTGGACTTTTACCAGGATGACGGCTACACCGGCACCAACTTTGACCGGCCCGCCTTCCGGAGAATGGAGGGGGACATCGAAGCAGGGAAGATCAACTGTGTTCTGGTCAAGGACCTGTCCCGGTTCGGCCGCGACTACATCGAGATGGGCCGCTACCTGGAGCGGGTCTTCCCTGCCCAAGGTGTGCGGTTTATCGCCGTCAATGACCACGTGGACAGCCAGCAGGGGCGCTATGATATGCTCTTGCCCATGAAAAATATCTTCAACACCCAGTATGCCAGGGACATTTCGGACAAGGTCCGCTCCGCCATTCATACCAAGCAGCAGAGGGGAGAGTTTATCGGGGCTTTCCCCAGTTACGGCTACCAAAAAGACCCGGCCAATCATAACCATTTGGTCGTTGATCCCGCCGCAGCCCAGGTGGTGCGGCGGATTTTTGATCTCTTTGAGCAGGGGTGGGGTAAGGTCAGGATTGCCAAACAGCTCAACGCCGAAGGCATCCCCAGCCCCAGCGAGTACAAGCGGATCCTGGGGGAGCGCTACCACAACGGCCGAAAAATGGACCGGACCACCTATTGGACCTATGCCACCATCCACCGTATCCTGCAAAATCAGATGTATGCGGGGAATATGGAACAGGGCCGGAATTTCCGCCCCACCATGCATGGGAAGGCTGTTCAGCTGGACCGCTCGGCCTGGACCGTGATCCCGGACACCCACGAGGCCATCATTGGGGCGGAACAGTGGGAGCGGGTCCAGACCCTGCTCCACAGACGGACCCGGCAGCTGGACTTCGAGCAGAACCGGAGCCCCTTCGCCGGGTTCCTCCGCTGCGGAGACTGCGGGCGGGCCATGGTAAAGACCAGGAGCGCAGGCGGAATTTACTATAGCTGCGGTTCCTATAAACGGTACGGACCCACAGTATGTACCAAACACAGCATCTCCCATGCGGTTCTGGAACAAATCGTTTTGAATGACCTGAACCAAATCATTGCGTCGGTACAAGACCTGCAGGCATTGGCGGAAGAGGCGGAGCGGCAGCCCACCAAGGGGCGAGCGGGGGAACGGGAGCGTCTGGAGGGGGGATTGGAGCGACTCTACCGACTGAAGAAATCCGCCTATGAGGATTACCGGGACGGACTGATCCGCAAGGAGGATTTCCAGCGATATCAGGCGGACTATGAGCGGCAGGAGCGGGAGCTATCCGCCCAGCTTCAGCAGCTGGAAGCGCCGCAGGAGGAGGCCGTGCTGCTCCATCCGTGGGTCCAGTCCCTGCTCCGGCATGGAAAGCTGACCAGTCTGGACCGCGTCACAGTGGCGGAAACGGTAAGGAAGATTTTGATTTTTGAAGATGGGCACATCGAGATTACTTATACTTTTTCCAATGAGCTTGGACTCTTGACCGGATAGAGGGCGTTCTGCGCAGCAGGTGCGGAACGCCCTCTGATTTTGACATATGATGTAAAATTCGACTTGTTTTTTGCATTAAATTACGCTATAATTCTATTGAATTTTACAGCGGAGGTGTGATGATGTACCGAAAAATGACCCACTATCTTCTGGAATGGAAAAAGAGTCCCTACCGCCGTCCGCTGATTTTACAGGGGGCCCGGCAGGTGGGCAAAACCTATGCCCTTCTGGAGTTTGGAAAGGCTCACTACGAGAATGTGGCCTACTTCAATTTTGAGACCAACCCCAGTTTGGCCGGCGCCTTTGACGAAAGCCTGGAGCCCGCCTATCTGATCCCCCTGCTCTCCCGTCTGGCGGGACAGAGCATCGTGACGGAAAAGACACTGGTGATTTTCGACGAAGTGCAGCTGTGCGAGCGGGCCCTAACCAGCCTGAAATATTTTTGTGAGCTGGCTCCCGCCTACCATGTAATTGCCTGCGGCAGTCTGCTGGGGGTGGCGGTCAACCGGCAGAAATTCTCCTTCCCGGTGGGAAAGGTGGACATGAAGACCCTGTATCCCATGGACCTGGAGGAATTCCTGCTGGCCTGCGGGGAAGAGGAGCTGGTGGGACAGATTCGGGACTGCTTTGCCCGCGATACCCCCATGCCTGCGGTGCTCCACGAGGCGGCGCTGAATTACTACCGGCAGTACCTGCTGGTGGGCGGTATGCCCGACTGTGTCAGCAAGTTTATTGAGACCCGGGACTATGTTCTGGTCCGGCATATTCAAGATACCCTTCTGTCCGCCTATCTCAACGACATGAGCAAGTATAACAAGGAGAACGAGACCAAGAAGACCCGGCTGGTCTACGATAATATCACGGTCCAGCTCTCCAAAAAGAACACGCGCTTCCAGTACAAGCTGGTGAAGAAGGGCGGGCGGGCCTCGGAGTTTGAAAACGCCATCGAATGGCTGGTCCTCTCCGGGATCGTCAAGCGTATCTACCGGGTGGAGCAGGTCAAAAAGCCGCTGGAGAACTACCGGGATATTGATGCCTTCAAGACCTATGTTTCCGATGTGGGCCTGCTGTGCGCCAAAAAAGAAATTGTACCGGAGGATATCCTGTACCCCACCCATGAGCTGGACGACTTCAAGGGCGGCATGACGGAGAACTATGTGTGTACCCAGCTCACCGCCAGCGGCTATACCAGCTACTACTGGACGGCGGACCGGGGCGGGTATGAGATCGACTTTTTGATTCAAAGGGAAGGGGCTATCCTCCCCATTGAAGTAAAGGCCGGGGAACACACCAAGGCCAAGAGCCTGGAGGTCTACCAAAAGACGTTTCGGCCGGAGCAGTCCCTTCGGCTTTCCACCAAAAATTTTGGCCAGGAGAATGGGCTGAGATCGGTCCCTCTCTACGCCTGCTTCTGCATCTGAGCCAATAGCGGCCCCTGGAGCCCTAGAGCCCCAAGGGCCGCTATGTTACATCACCCTGGGGCAATGAGGATACCCAGGAGCTGATCGACATCATGGACCGCTATGATGTAACGGCCACCTTTTTTGTGGTGGGCTCCTGGGTGGACAAATATCCCGAGTCGGTGAAGGCCCTGGCCGACGCGGGGCATGAGGTGATGAACCACTCCGATTCCCACGCCCACATGTCCCAGCTGAGCACCGAGGAGATCGTGGCGGATCTGAACGCCTGCAGCGACAAGATCGAGGCGGTCACCGGCGTCCGGCCCACTTTGGTCCGGCCGCCCTACGGGGAGTATGACGACCATGTGATCTCCGCCATCCGCTCCATGGGCCTGGAGCCCATCCAGTGGGACGTGGACAGCCTGGACTGGAAGGAACTGCCCGCCTCGGAAATCACCCAGCGGGTGGTGAGCAAGGTACAGCCCGGCTCCATCGTGCTGTTCCACAACGCGGCCCTCCACACCCCGGAGGCCCTGCCCGGCATCATTGAGACCCTGCTCCAGGAGGGCTACACCTTCGTGCCCATCTCCCGGATTATCCTGCCCGGGACCTATAATACCGATTACGTTATCGACCATACCGGACGGCAATGTCCCTGTTAAATATTCAAATAAAAGGCTGCTGTCCCAGCATACAGATGCTGGGACAGCAGCCTTTTATTGATGTGCGTATAAATATATATTCGCATGAACTGCTGATTTTATGCATTTTTATTCTTGACGTTTTTGGACGGCGGTGCTATCATTCTTAAATAATATTCGACATATACGGATATTATTCACTCCAGACCGGAAGGAAAGAGAATGGTGATCAGCATGAAGCAACACAAGTCCGTTGGGAAGGTGCTGTCTCTGGTGATGGCATGCGCCCTCCTGCTGTCCCTGTGCGTGTTCCCGGCGTCTGCCGCCGAGCCCACCGCACCTGCCGCCCAGTTCGTCAACACCAGTGACGACGGCGGCGACAATATGATCTCCCTCACCAGCGAGCGGACCTTCAAGGCCAGCATCCCGGTGAATATGACCGAGGCGGAGGCCAAGGCCGCCGCTGAGAAGGCAGTCTGGTCTTTGGTCCGCGACCCTGACCAGGAATATGTGGATGAGGCCCTGTTCCCCAACCAGTCCCAGGGCGGTCCCCTGAGCGGCTGGGTGTGCGCGGATGGGGATACCCCCTTCTTCAGCAACATCGTGTCCGGGGCTGAGACCGTGGACGGCCAGGTCTATCTGACCGTCACCTTTGAGAACTGCGGCTACTTCGGCGACGACCTCAGCGCCCCCCACGTCAACGGCGGCTACTACCTGGACGTGTGCGGCTGGTTCGACCTGTCTGCCGCCGTGGACGGGAAGACCGTGGGTTCCGTGGGCCTGAAGGTGGCCCCCTATGACAACTTCCACACCATGTCCGAGATCTATGCCCAGATCGACGAGATCGTGTCCTACGCTGAGAAGAACACCGACCTCTATGTGGAGAAGTTCTCCATGGGCAAGAGCCAGGGCGACAACGGCATGGAGAGCCTGGATATGCCCTACCTGATCGTGGCCAAGAGCAAGGCTGCGGTGGACAAGTGGCAGCAGATCAAGGCCCAGGCCGAGAGCGATCCCACCGCCCTGATCCAGAAGATCGAGAACGGCACCCTGGGGGACTACCAGGTGCCCGTGCTCTACTCCAACGTCCACGCCAATGAGGTGGCCGCCGCCGACGGCGTGCTGACCTTTGCCTGGATGCTGGTAAAGACCGCTGCCTCCGAGAGCGGCACCATCGACTACGACAAGCTCACCGGCTTCACCGCCGAGGGCGAGGCCGAACTGGCCGCCCAGATGGGCCCCGTGGGTGAGGAGGGTTCTCTGGCCATCCCCGACCTGGTGGCCGACACCGCCACCTATCTGGGCTACATCAAGGGTGAGAACGCCGACGGCACCACCGCCAGCAACTCCACCGTGGTGGACCTGGAGAAGTACTACACCGTGGAGACCGAGACGGTAAATGTGGACGACCTGCTGGACGACGTGTTCTTCATCATCGTTCCCGAGGAGAATGTGGAGGGCCGCACCTATGTGACCCGGACCTCCTCCGGCGGCTTCGATCTGAACCGGGACAACTCCTTCCAGACCCAGGCCGAGACCCAGAACATGACCCAGCTCATCGCCGCCTGGAACCCCGTCAGCTTCACCGAGTTCCACGGCCGGGTGTCCGCCTTCCAGTGTGAGCCCTGCGATCCCCCTCACGAGCCCAACTTTGAGTACGACCTGCTGGCCGAGCACCTGATGACCGGCGGCGAGGCTCTGGGCATTGCCGCCGTAGCCAACAACGACGGCCACAACAGCTATGTGATCCCCCAGCGTGACTATCTGACCTACACCGGCGAGAAGACCGCCGACGGAGACAACCAGACCCAGTGGCTGGACCCCTGGGACGACATGTCCACCAGCTACACCCCCCAGTACGCCATGCTCCACGGCACCGTGTCCTACACCGTTGAGGTGCCCGCCTACGACGACTACATGGTGCAGGGCGTGGCCTATGGTCAGCTGGGCCAGAGCGTGTACATCGCCGCCAACAAGGACAGCTATCTGCTGGACCAGGCCAAGATCTTTGAGCGGGGCGTGACCAACGCCAACTCCGATGCCTACGACCTGGTGGGCCAGTGGTTCTGCGACCAGTACGATGTGGAGGGCGCCGAGGCCGACCTGTTCCGTCCTGAGTACGACGGCGAGGGCCAGAACGGCAACTTCTACCCCGAGTGCTACATCATCCCCATGGACGGCGCCAACCAGTCCAACCTGCAGGCCGCCGCCGACATGATGGAGTACCTGACCCGCAACGGCGTCAAGGTCAACATCACCGGGAAGGCCTTTACCTATGACGGGGTGGAGTACCCCGCCGGCACCCTGATCGTATCCATGTACCAGGCCAAGCGGAGCGTGGCCAACGGCGTGCTGTATGACGGCACCGTCATCACCGAGTGGCCCGTCCTCTACTCTGAGGGCATCACCGCCTTCAACGAGACCCGTGGCTTCGACATGGTGGTGTGCGCCGAGCCCGCCGCCTACAAGACCATCGCCGCCGTCTGCGGCGACGCCATGAACTATGAGGACGCCCAGACCTACATCGCCAGCCTGGATTCCTCCTTCACCGGCGTGAAGAACGCTCAGGTCATCCTGATGAACAGCTCCGAGGACTCCACCGCCGCCGTCAATGCCCTGCTGAAGGCGGGCAAGGCGGTATCCGTCATCACCCAGGGCCAGTACAAGGGCAGCTTCCTGTGCTCCTACGCCGACTGGCAGAGCGTGGCCGATGACTATCTGATCACCGGCATCGGTGTGGAGAGCGCCCCTGCCGCCCAGACCCTCACCAAGGCCCCTGTGGTGTACATCTCCGGCAAGCCCGGCGACAATGACGAGGGCTTTGTCAAGACCACTCTGGTCAGCGGCTCCTACGAGTACAACTACGACCGCCAGGCCATGGAGCTGCTTGGCTTCACCGTCACCGACGACGCCTCCAAGGCCGACGTGATCATCGGCGCTGCCGGGCTGGATGACCAGGCTCTGGCCGCCGTGAAGAGCGGCACCCCCTACATCGGCTATGGCTATGACGCCATGCAGTCCGCCACCGGCCTCTTTGCCGACGGTCAGCTGGTATATGAGACCGTCAGCCGCAATGCCATGGACGCTCTGGCCCATGTGACCTACCCCACCAGCAGCATGGTCACCGCCAGCTATGCGGCGGAGGGCGATGACATCCTCTACGGCTACGGCGCCGGCTACTTCGCCGCCATCCCCGATGGCGCCAAGGTGCTGGTACAGCTGGACAGCTCCAAGGAGCTGCTGGAGGGCTTCCTGCCCAGCACCGGCGAGCACTACAGCGACTTCCTGAACGATTCCATCCAGGCCATCTCCTATGAGGGCAAGGGCGCCGACGGCGCCGACCTGGACGTGGTCCTCTTCGCCAACACCCTGACCAACAAGGTCCACCAGCGGGATGAGTTCAATTTCATCTCCAACTTCGCCTTTGACAGCGTGATGACCGGCACCGGCTACTCCGATGTGGCGGTTGACGCCTGGTATGCCGGCGATGTCATGGCCGTGACCCAGCAGGGCCTGATGAAGGGCGTCAGCGGCACTGCCTTCGCCCCCGATGTCACCACCACCCGGGGCATGATGGCCACCATTCTGTACCGCATGGCCGGTGAGCCCGACGCCGCCGTCTCCGCTCCCTTCACCGATGTGGCCGACACCTCCTACTGTGCCGCCGCTGTGGATTGGGCCTATGAGAAGAGCGTGGTGTCCGGTGTGGGCAACAGCACCTTTGCTCCCGACAACACCCTCACCCGGGAGCAGGCGGTGACCATGCTGTACCGCTACGCACAGCTCCAGGGCCTGGATGTGACCGCTACCGGCGACCTGTCGGCCTACTCCGACGGCAGCTCTGTGTCCGCCTTCGCTCAGGACGCCGTGACCTGGGCCGTGTCCAACGGCCTGCTGAAGGGCAATGCCGGAGCGCTGAATCCTCAGGGCTCCGCCTCCCGTGCCGAGCTGGCCGCTCTGGTTGTGCGGGCCAGCGCCCTCTTTGCCGCTGATGCGGAATAAGACTTCCCTGAGAAAGGGCCGGGGCAGCAAACGAAGCTGCCCCGGCCCTTTTTCACGGTGATTCTTAAAAATGCCATGACTGCGGCTTACCTCTGTACCTCAGCAGACTGCCGCAGATTCCCGGAAGAGGGTGGGCGGCGCGCCCCGGAGCGGACCATGGATGATTGAGCTGTCAGTTTCCGCCCAACTGAGGCTCCGCCGCCTGAAGACTTCGGTTTCCTGCGCTGAGAGACAGTGGAAGCAGTGGGTGTAGGAAAGGAATTTGTCATATGGAATAGGTGTCCATGTGCAGCGGTGAATATTGCTTCTGGTAACGGCGGCGGTACTCTGCCGGGGTCAGATTGTAATTCAACTCAAATACTTTATAAAACTGGCTGATGTTGCTGTAGCCCACCTCCTGAATGATCTCGTTGATGCTGTGATCTGAGGCGATCAGCAGCTTCTGCGCATGGGCCAGACGGAGCAAGGTGATATACGCTTTGAAGGAAATGCGCATCTCTTCTTTAAACAGGTGCCGGAAGTAGGACTCGTTCAACTGCAGGTGTTCGGCCACCTGGCGGAGGGTCAGGGGACTTGTGTAGTGATCGTTGATGTACTCCCGGGCCGCCGCGATCTTGGGATGTTCGCTGGCACTGCCTCCATCACTCCTCTCCACACCGCTTCTGGCCCGGGAGAGGGTCAGCAGGATCTGCCGCAGCAGGATATCCAGTTCCATCTGGTAAAAGGAGCCCCGGCGGGAATATACTTGATAAGCCTCCTGAATCAGCTCTCCCAGGCGGGCGGCGGCAGGATCATCCGCCGGGATCTGGTTCTGGAACAGCAGCGGATTATAGTCCAGAAAGTGCAGGTACTGGGAATCCACAGACTGCCCGCCGGGATCAGAGATAATGGAGGGGAGGAAAATGAGGAAGAGGTATTGGGTCTCCTCCCCTGAATCAGAAACAGCCACGTGATTCTCGTAGTTGTTGGAAATAAAAATATCTCCGGGGTGAACCGTGTAGACCTTATTCAGATAGACAAATTTCCCCTGGCCGCCGGTGCACAGGCCGATCTCATGGTAGAGGTGCCAGTGCATCCGGTCCCGGTTTCCTGCCACATTATAATGGAACAGATGGATGGGGAAAACGGGATCAAATTCATATTCCCAGTTAAAACCTCGCATTTGAAACCTCCCGTGTGCAGGATACCAGCCGGAAATGATAAATTCTGCGGCGAAACACTCCGAGAAACGCCTGGAAAATAGTAGGATTGTCTAATAAAATGGGTAAAAACATGATTTTCATTATAACACCACACAAAGAAAAATCCAAGAGACCAGCCACTTTTGTTAGAAACAATACCGGAAATGAGATTGATTCTATCGAAAGCGGATTGTAGTATATAAATAAAAGAGATGGGCATAAGGTTGCGATATCTTGGTAATATGCACATCTCAAAATTAAAATCTAGAGAAGGAAGTGGATGGAATGAAAAAGCTGCTTGCAATTCTCCTGTCCTGCGCAATGGTCATTGGCCTTGTGGCCGGCTGCTCCAGCGGAGACCAGAATCCCGATTCCTCCAGCCCGAATCCCTCCTCCAGCGCACCTGCCGGTGAGAACACGGAGGGAAAGACCTACAAGGTGGGCTTCTCCAACGTGTGGGTAGGCAACACCTGGGGCGTCCAGTGCGTCAACGAGCTGGAGGCCTTCCTGAAGAACAACGATCAGGTGTCCGAGTACTACATCTACAACGCCGACAACGACGTGAACAAGCAGATCTCCGATATCGAGGATCTGATTGCCAAGGGCGTGGATATGCTGATCCTGCAGCCCATCTCCGCCGAATCCGTGGCTGCGGTGGTGGAAGAGGCCTATGACGCCGGCATCGTGGTGGTGGACTGCACCTCCCCGCTGTCCGATGTCACCGACAAGTACAGCGTGTCCGTGGTAGCCAAGGACTATGACTTTGGCTACGTGGGCGCCAAGTGGCTGTGCGAGGAGCTGGGCGGCGAGGGCAACATCGTCTGCCTGGACGGCATGGCCGGCCTGTCCAGCGCCGTCCTCCGCATGGAGGGCGCCATGGACGCCTTTGCCGAGTATCCCGGCATCAAGGTCCTGGCCTCCGAGTACGCCGACTGGGACTATGCCACCGCCAAGCCCGTCATGGAGAACCTGCTGGCCGCCTATGACGACATCGACGGCATCTGGTCCTCCGGCGGCGACATGACCCGCGCGGCCATCGAGGTTTGGGCCGACTCCGGCCGGGACTGGATCCCCATGATGGGTGAGGACTGCAACGGCTTTTTGAAGCTGTGGAGCCAGTACAAGGATGAGGGCCTGTCCTGCATCGCCACCTCTCTGCCCACCTGGCTGTTCGCCTACGGCGCCGAGCTGGGCCTGGAGATCCTGAACGGCACCTACGAGGGCGAGAAGGACATCGTGGTGGAGATTCCCACCATCACCAACGATGAGGTGGACGACTATGTCCGGCCCGACCTGTCCGACAGCTTCTGGTGCGGCACTCACATGAGTGAGGAGGACATCCAGACCCTGTACGGCAACGGCAACGACGGTTCTCAGGGCCTCAGCGGCGAAGGCGTGGCCAACGACCACTAAGAAAAATACCGGAAGAGGGTGGCGAAGTTCGTCACCCTCTTCTGAATCAGGCAAGCTCCGAACCGGCGCGTGATCCCCGTCAGGCGCGTTCACGCGCCGGTTCCTTATGACCCGCAGCGGGAGGATGAAAGGCGTGCAGAATCATTATCTGGAATTCCGCCATATCACCAAGCGGTTCCCCGGCGTTGTAGCTCTGGACGATGTGTCCATGGAGGTGCGCCAGGGGGAGATCCACGCTCTGGTGGGCGAAAACGGTGCAGGAAAAAGCACCCTGATGAATATTTTAGGTGGAAATCTCCAGCCGGAAGAGGGCGAGATCTATCTGGACGGCAAGGCGGTGCGGGTGACCAGCCCCATCGAGGCCTTCCGGATGGGAATCGGCTTTGTCCACCAGGAATCCAACCTGCTGGACAATCTGGCTGTTTATGAGAACATCTTCCTGGGCCGGGAACGGGTGACCAGGCTGGGCCGGACGGACAAAAAGCGGATGTGTCAGGAGATCCTGGCGTGCAGCCGCAGCCTGGGCTATCAGCTGCAGCCGGAGCGGCGGGTGTCGGATCTGAACCTGGCCGAGCGGCAGAGCGTGGAGATCACCCGTGCCCTGCTGGGCGAGCCGAAGATCCTCATTCTGGACGAGCCGACCGCCGCCCTGGACGAGGACGAGGTGGCCCGTCTGTTCCGCAACGTGCGGAACCTGAAGAAGCAGGGCGTGTCCATTTTGTACATCTCCCACCGTCTGGACGAGATCATGGAGCTGGCCGACCGGGTGACCGTGCTGAAGGACGGCAAGCTGGTGGGCACCCTGGACCGGGACCAGCTGAACAAGGACCGGATGGTCAAGATGATGGTGGGCCGGGTCATTGAGGACATCTATCCCGACCGGAGCGATCCCCCCCTGGGGGAGGAGCTGCTGAAGGTGGAGGATCTGACCATTCCCGGCAAGGCGGACCACGTCAGCTTCACCGTCCGGGCGGGTGAGATCGTGGGCCTGGGCGGCCTGGAGGGCCAGGGCCAGCGGGCCGTGGTGCGGGCCATCTTCGGCGACCAGCGGATCAGCCAGGGCCAGGTCCTGGTGGAGGGGAAGCCCCTGAAGGGGAGCATCGCCCGGCGGATCCAGAGCGGCGTGGCCTATGTGACCCACGACCGGAGAGGCGAGGGCCTGGTGCTCACCCAGTCCATCCGGAAAAACGGCGCTCTGGCCTCCCTCCGGCGGCTGTCCACCCCAGTGGGATGGATGCGGGAGAAGCAGGAGAAGGAGGAAGTGGGCAAGCTGGCGGACGCCTTCCAGATCAAGGCCTCCTCCCTGGAGGATCTGGTGTCCCACCTCTCCGGCGGCAACCAGCAGAAGGTCATGCTGACCCGCTGGCTGATGACACGGCCCAAGGTGCTCATCATCGACGAGCCCACCAAGGGCATTGACATCGGCGCCCGCATGTCCATTTATCAGATCATGGATCAGCTGACCCGCTCCGGCATCGGCATCGTGATGCTCACCAGCGACATGGTGGAGCTCATCGGCCTGTCGGACCGCACCCTGGTGCTCTACGAGGGGCGGATCGTCCGGGAGCTGAGCCGGGCCGAGATCACGGAGGAAAAGGTCATGAAGGCCGCCAGCGGGATGACGGAGGAGTGATGAGATGATGGAACGTTTACGCAGAAAATTTGCCGCCACACCTCAGATGGGCAGCGTTCTGACCATCTGCGGCCTGCTCCTGGTCATCTTCGGCTGTATGTGCGCCTATTCGGAGAGCTACCGCTCCGTATACAACATCACCAACGTGCTGGCCCAGTGCGCGCCGCTGGCCTGCGCCAGTCTGGGTCAGACCCTGGTCATCATCGGCGGCGGCATCGACCTCTCCGTGGGCTCCACCATCAGCGTGTGCACCGCCATCGCCGCCCGCCTCATGGGCAGCGACAACCCGGTCCAGGTGGCTCTGGGGCTGGTGGTGGTCATCGCCTTCGCCGTCCTGGTGGGCACGGTGAACGGCGTCTGTATCAATTACCTGAAGGTGCCCCCCATGATCACCACCCTGTGCACCAGCACCATCCTGAACGGCGTGGCCCTCTGGATCCTGCCGGTGGCGGGCGGCAAGATCAACGCGGACTTTGCCCGGACCGTCTACAAGAAGTGGGACATCCTCAGTATGCCCCTGATCATCATGATCGTGCTGTTCCTCATCATGCGCTACCTGATGTATCACACCAGGACGGGCACCAGTATCTACGCGGTGGGTGAGAACCGGACCATCGCCGCGTCCATGGGGGTCAAGACCACCCGGGCCAGCGTCAAGACCTACATCCTGGCCGCCCTGTGCGCCGCGGTCACCGGCCTGCTGCTGGCCTGCCGGATGCGGGTGGGCGATCCCACCTGCGGGACCACCTACAGCATGGACTCCATCGCGGCCACCGTGATCGGCGGGACCTCCCTGGCCGGCGGCACCGGGCTGCTGTCCGGCACCGTGGCGGGGGCCTTCCTCATCGGTATGCTGTCCAACATGATGAACATTCTGGAGATCAACCAGTTCTATCAGTACGTCATGAAGGGCGTCCTGCTCATTGCAGCCATGGTCATCTACTCCATTTCCGGGCGGTTGGAGGTGCGTCGCCGTGAAGCCTGATTCTCTGATGAAACACAGCCGGCTGATCAAGGGCAGCTCCTTTCAGCCGTTGATCCTGCTGGTCATTATCCTGGTCATGATCCTGGCCCAGGGCATTCTGGTGCCCGGCTCCCTGACCATGGACCAGCTGCTCATTATTTCCCGGCAGGCCTCCGCCCTGGGCATCGTCACCCTGGGCCAGGCCCTGGTGATCCTGGTGGGCGGCATCGACCTGTCGGTGGGCACCACCGTCATGATCGTCAACATCTTCTGCATTGCCGTGATGGGCGGCAGCGACGCCCGGGGCGTCCAGGGCGTGCTGGTCTGCCTGCTGCTGGCCCTGATCATCGGCGCGGCCAACGCGGCCGGCGTGCTGCTGCTGAAGATCGCTCCCTTCGTGATGACCCTGTGTACCAGCATGATCTGCGAGGGCATCTGCTACGTCTACACCAAGGGCGCCCCCACCGGCAGCGCGGCCCCCTTTATCCGGGCGCTGGGCACCGGCCGGTGGATGGGGATCCCCTACTCCACCCTGATCTGGCTGATCCTGTCGGTCATCGTGTTCCTGGTGCTCCGCTTCACCTCCCTGGGCCGGAAGCTCTATGCCGTGGGCGGAAGCCCCAGGGCCTCCCGGCTCAGCGGTATCGCCAACATGCGGGTGGTGGCGGGCGCCTACATCTTCTCCGCCCTGATGGCCGCCTGCGCCGGCCTGATCCTCACCGGCTACCACAATATCGCCTCCCTGACCCTTCAGGGGGACTACGCCATGAACTCCCTGGCCGCGGCCCTCATCGGCGGAAACGCCATCGAAGGCGGACGGGGCGGCGTCTGGGGCGTGGTGCTGGGCGCCTTCTTCATGATGCTGCTGATGGCCATTCTCACCATGCTGGGCATCAGCGAGGTGGGCAAGCTGATCGTCCAGGGCTGCATCATCCTGGTGGTGGTGGCCGCCCAGCAGATGTTCAAAAAAGACTGAGCCCCGGCGGGAAAGGAGAGAACCATGCGGATCGGAATCAATCAGTTCTGCTTTCCGGCGCCCTGTCAGGTCCGGGAGGCCATGGAGCGGGCCAAGGCGCTGGGCTACGAGTGTATGGAGGTGTGCCTGACCGCGGACCGGCCCTCCGGCTGCTCCGCCGGCGGGGTGACCGACGCGCTGGACATCAGCGGGTACTTCAATTCCCTGCTCCACGAGCACGCGGGAGCGCGGGAATTTTCCGCCCTCCGTGGCCTGTCAGAGGAGATCGGCCTGCCCCTGAGCAGCGTGGGGGGCATCGTCAGCTTCTCCATCTACCCGCTGACCGCCCGGGACCCGGACACGGCTCAGAAGAGCATGGACGCGGTGCGGCGGATGCTGGACGCCGCCCAGGCCATCGGCGCATCCTCCGCCCTGGTGATCCCGGGGATGCTCACCCCGGACATGGGCTATGAGGAGGGGTACCGGCTGGCCCAGGAGCGGCTGACCGCCCTGGCTGACCACGCCCCCGGCGTGTGCCTGATGATCGAAAACGTCTGGAACAATATGCTGTACAGCCCCCTGGAAATGGCACGGTTCGTGGACGAGACGGGGCGGCGCAACATCGGAATCTGCTTTGACATTGCCAACGCCAGGCGGTTCGGCTATCCGGAGCAGTGGATCCGCACCCTGGGCGGGCGCATCCGGGAGTTCCACTGCAAGGACTACCGGATGTCGGTGGACAACATCAACGGCTTTACCAACCTGCTGGACGGGGACGTGGACTATCCCGCCGTTATGGAGGCCATCCGCGACATCGGCTTTGACGGCGACCTGATGGTGGAGCTGATCCCCCCGGCTCATTTCTTGGTGGATCAAACCCTGCGCCATGCGCGGGAAACTCTGGAGACCCTTTGCAAAAAATTTGAATTGAGAGGATGATCCAAGATGAAGAAGTACGGTGTTATGATCGTTGGAACCGGTTGGGTATCCGGAGAGCACATCCGGGCCTTTGAAATGACGCAGGACGCCCAGGTCACAGCCATCGTCTCCCGCTCCAGGGAGAAGGGGGAGGCAAAGGCCCGGGAGTACGGCATCCAGGACCGCTGCAAGGTATACACCGACTATGCGGAGGGTCTGAAGGACCCCAACGTGGACATCGTGGTGATCTGCACCCCCAACGACATGCACTGTGAGCAGACCGTCATGGCCGCCGAGGCGGGCAAGCACATCCTCATCGAGAAGCCGGCGGCCCTGACCTGGGAGGACACCAAGCGGATGGACGAGGCGGTGCGCAAGGCGGGGGTCAAGACGCTGGTGGGATATGTGCTCCACTATAACCCCCTGTTCGTCACCGCCAAGAAGCTGCAGAAGGACTTTATCGGCGATCTGAAGTACGTGGAGGCGGACTACTTCCACCGGGTGACCAGCGAGATCCCCTGCTACGAGTGGACCTGCAAGAAGAGCGTGGGGGGCAGCTCCCTGCTGGCCGGCGGCTGCCACGCGGTGGACGCGGCCCGGTGGTTCATGCAGGACGAGGTGGTCTCCGTCTATGCCCAGTCCTGCCGGATGCGAAAGGATCTGGAGTACGACGGCACCATCTCCATCATCCTGAAGTTCAAAAACGGCTCCGTGGCCAAGGTGGGCAGCAGCTACGACTTCATCAGCCCCTATGTGTTCAACATCCACCTGTGCGGCACCAAGGGCACCCTGTGGAACGAGAAGCTGTGGTCCCCCAGCCAGATCAGCGAGCAGCGGGATTATCTGGAGCTGCCCGTGCTGACCCCCAACAGCGGCGATGTGAAGCACCACCCCTTCCCGGAAGAGGCCGCCCACTTCATGGACTGCATCATCCACGACAGGGAGACCGACTGCCCCATGTCCGACGCGGTCAAGACCCAGGAAGTGGTCTTTGCGGCGGACCTGTCCGCCGCCACCGGCGAAGTCATCCACCTGCCGCTGAAGTAACAGACGTCCGGTATCTGAACACTGATGAGACCGCTATCTGACAATATAATGCTTGCAAAAAGGACGCGCTGCAACGCAGCGCGTCCTTTTTTGGATAGAAAAACGCTTAGAAACGGTCCAGGGTGGCCTGATCCATCCGCTCCAGAATGGCGGCGGCCAGCTTGGCGGCGTTCTCCACGTCGCTGTGGGCGGCCAGGCCGTAGTGGGTGTGGATGTAGCGCACCGGGATGCCGATGACGATGACGGGCACGCCCTGGTTGGACAGGTGGATGGGGGCGCCGTTGGTGGAGCCGCCGGTACGCACGCTCTCCTGCACCGGGATGCCCAGCTCCTCCGCCAGGTCCAGGGCATAGCGCTGGAACCGGGGATGGGTGATCATGCGGGCGTCGATGTGGCGCAGCATGGGGCCCTTGTGGATGGCGGTCTGGATCATGTAGGGCTCCACCACCGTGTCGTCGGCGGGACAGCCCTCAAAGACGATGGCCAGGTCGGGCTTGACGGTGTTGGCGGTGACGGTGGCGCCCCGGGTGCCCATCTCCTCCTGAACGGCGAAGGCGCCGGTGACGTCCACGTTCAGCTCCTTGCCCTTCAGATTGTCCAGGGTGCGGAGGATGGAGGCGCAGCCCAGCCGGCAGTCAAAGCCCTTGCCGATCATCAGGTCGTGCTTCTCCTGGTACTCGAAAGTCACGTCGGGCACCACCGGAGCGCCCATGCGCACATGGAAGTCCCGGATGACCTCCTCCCGGGAGGAGGCGCCGATGTCGATGCTCATATCCTCCACATTGGGCTGGGCCTTCCGCTCGGCCTCGCTCATGAAGTGGGGGGGCTTGCTGGCGATGACGCCGGGGATGTACTCCCCCTCGGCGGTCTGTACCCACACCCGGTGGGCGGGGATGTTGGAGTTCACCCACCCGCCCAGGGTGGTGAAGCGCAGGGTGCCGTTGGGCTTGATGGCCTGCACCATGAAGCCCACCTCGTCGGTGTGGGCGTCCAGCTGGACCATGGGACGGCCGCCCTTGTTCCCGCTGCGGGAGAGGTACAGGTTGCGCATCTTGTCCTCCCGGAAGGTACCCAGGTCCTGGCCGTACTGGCGGACCACGGTGAGCACCTGGTCCTCAAAACCGGGCGCGCCCTTGGCGTTGGACAGGGCGGCGCACAGCTCTACAGATCGTTTTTTATCCATTCTTCCTACCACCATTTCTGACAAGTTAAAACTCAGTGCCGCAGGCCTTGGCGATGTCCACCTTCTTGAACTCCTCGATGAAGTCGGCGATGTAATCGGCGGTGGTCTGGAGCATCTTCTTGCCCCACTCCTCGGTGGCGGTCTCCGGATGGTCGGGGCCGATCCAGCCGTTGTGGGTGACGGTGGGGGTCAGACGGGGGATGTTGACGGTGACGCCCTTGTACTCGATGGAGGTGAAGCCGGTGGCCTTCAGGGTGTCGGACACGTCGTGGAGCTTCATGGGGCCGGGCACCTCGCTCTGGTCCACCAGAGAGGGGTCGATACCCAGGATAGCGGCGGTCTCCTCGCCGCCGCCGTGGCCGCCCTTCCAGGCCGGGTCCATGTCCCAGGCCATGAGCCACCAGTTCAGCTCGGCCAGGATGCCGCCCTTGCGCTGGATGTCATAGCCCACCCGGTCAATGGCCTTCACGTTGCCGCCGTGGCCGTTGAGGATGACGAACCGGCGGGCGCCGTGCTGGAACAGGCTGTCGCACACCCGGCTGAGCACCTGGTAGAGCAGCTCGGTGCCCAGGTTGATGGTGCCGGGATAGTCGCACAGGCTCTCGGTGGCGCCGTAGGGGATGGTGGGGCAGATGAGGGCGTCGGTCTTGGCCTCGATCTTGTCGATGAGGAAGTCGGGGATCAGGGTGTCGGTGCCCAGGGGCATGTGGCGGCCGTGGCACTCGATGGAGCCGATGCCGATGAGAACGGTGTCGTGATCGCGGAAGTACTCCTCCGCATGGGGCCAGGTCAGGTTGGATAAACGCATAAATACTACCTCCTTGTAGATCAAGAAGCGGGCCTTTTGGCGGGCTTCAGAGTGGATAGTGACAGGCGCACAGGTGGCCGGGGGCGACCTCCTTCAATTCGGGGACCTCCGTGCGGCACTTGTCCGTGCAGTAGGGGCAGCGGGGGTGGAACTTGCACCCCGAGGGGGTGTTGATGGGGCTGGGGGGCTCGCCCTCGATGGCGTAGTCCCGCTGGCGGTTCAGGGGGTCCAGCTTGGGAGCCGCCTTGGTGAGCACCTGGGTGTAGGGGTGAGCGGGGTGTTTGAAGATCTCCTCGGTGGGACCCACCTCCACGTTGCTGCCCAGGTACATGACCATGACCCGGTGGGTGATGTGGCGCACCACCCGCAGGTCGTGGGAGATGAAGAGGACCGTCAGATCCAGCTCCTTCTGGAGCTTGGACAGCAGGTTGATGATCTGGGCCTGGATGGATACATCCAGAGCGGACACCGGCTCATCGGCCACGATGAAGGCGGGCTTCAGGGATAGGGCCCGGGCGATGCCGATGCGCTGCCGCTGGCCGCCGGAGAACTCGCCGGGGAACCGCTGGGCAATATCCATGGTCAGACCGCTCATGGTGAGCAGCTCCTCCACCCGGGCGGGGATCTCCTCCGGCGGGACCATGTGGTGGACCTTCAGCATCTCGGCGATGGTGTCATACACCGACATGCGGGGGTTGAGGGAGGAATAGGGGTCCTGGAAGATCATCTGCATCTGGGGCCGCAGCCTGCGCAGCTGGGAGCCCTTCATGTGGGAGATGTCCTGGCCGTTCAGCTTTACGGTGCCGCTGGTGGGCTCGTACAGCCGGAGGATGGTGCGGGCCAGGGTGGATTTGCCGCAGCCCGATTCTCCCACCAGACCCAGGTTTTCACCCTTGTAGAGGTGGAAGGATACGTCGTTGACCGCCTTCAGATAGGCGCGCTCCTTGTGGTGGGCCACATCGGCTATGGTGCGCTTCAGGGGGAACCACTTGCACAGGTGGTCCACCTCCAGCAGCAAAGGACGGGATTCAGACATGGTTTGCCTCCTCCTTTCCGCCGTTCTGGTCCGGCACCTGGATCAGACCCTGGAAGGTCTGGGTGATCTCCGGCCGGTGGCAGCGGGCAAAGTGGCCCGGCTCCACCTCGGTGATCTCCGGGCGCTCCTTGTGGCAGACCTCGCAGGCGAATTTGCACCGGGGCGCGAAGGGACAGCCCTCCGGCAGGTGGGCCAGGTTGGGGGGAGAGCCCTGGATGGCCTCCAGGGTGGTGCCGGCGGTGTCCTCATTGGGCAGGGAGCCCATCAGACCGTAGGTATAGGGGTGGCGGGGCTTGCTGAACAGAGTGACGGTGTCGGTCATCTCCACGATCTGGCCGGCGTACATCACCGCCACCCGGTCGCACATCTGGGCGATGACGCCCAGGTCGTGGGTGACCAGGATGATGCTCATGCCCAGCTCCTGCTTGAGCTGGTTGAGCAGCTTCATGATCTGATCCTGAATGGTCACGTCCAGAGCGGTGGTGGGCTCGTCGGCCAGCAGCAGCTTGGGCTTGGCGCCCAGAGCGATGGCGATCATGGCCCGCTGGCGCATGCCGCCGGAGAACTGGTGGGGATACTCGTCCAGCCGGGTCTCGGGGGAGGGAATGCCCACCAGCTTGAGCAGCTCAATGGCCCGCTTCTGCTTCTCTTCCTTGGTGAGCTTCTCCCGCTCAAAGGCCTCGTATATCTGGGTGCGGATGCGCAGCACCGGGTTGAGGGAGGTCATGGGCTCCTGAAAGATGAGGGAGATCTCCTTGCCACGGATCTTCTGGAGGGCCCGCTGGTTCATCTTGGTGATGTCGGTGCCCTTGTAGAGGATCTCGCCGCCGGTGACCCGGCCGGGCTGCTTCAGCAGCCCCAGGATGGAGCGGAGGGTCTGGCTCTTGCCGCAGCCGGACTCGCCCACCAGGCCGAAGGTCTCGCCCTCGAACACCTCGAAGGATACGCCGTCCACGGCGCGGACGGTCTCCTGTTTGCTGGGGAAGGCCACGTGCAGGTCTTTTACTTCAAGCAGTTTTTCCATGCCGGGATCACCGTCCTTTCGTACGCAGGAAGTCGGTCAGACCGTCGCCCAGCAGGGAGAAGCCCACGCCGCTGACAGCCAGGAACAGGCCGGGGAAGAAGGTCTCCCACCAGGCAAAGGTGATGAAGGTGCGCCCCTCGTTGAGGATGGCGCCCCATTCCGGGGTGGGGGGCTGGACGCCCAGACCCAGGAAGCTCATGGACGCGCCGGTGAGCATGCACATCACCACGTCGGAGGCGGCGAACACCACCGCCGAGCTGATGACGTTGGGCAGCAGGTGGCGGAACAGGATCCGGGCGTCGGAGAAGCCGGCCACCCGGGCGGCCTGAATGAACTCGGAGTCCTTCAGCACCAACACCTCGCTGCGCACCAGCTTGGCATAGCTCATCCAGCCCACCAGCCACAGGGCGATAAACAGGTTGATGAGGCCCTGGCCCAGAATGGCCATGATGGTGATGACCAGGATGGTGAAGGGGAAGGCCATCATGATGTCGGTGATCCGCATCAGCAGGCTGTCCAGCACGCCGCCGTAGTAGCCTGCCAGCAGGCCGATGAGGCCGCCGATGATGAAGGGAATGATGACGCCCAGCACACCGATGAGCAGGTCGATGCGGGTGCCCCAGATGACCCGGGAGAAGATGTCCCGGCCGTAGAAGTCCGTGCCGAACAGGTGGGCGGCGCTGGGGGGCTGGTTGGACACCAGGGTATCGGTGGCGATGGGATCATAGGGGGCGATAAACTGGGGGAACAGGGACAGGATGACCACGATCAGCACAATGATCGCACCGACGATGAGAGAGGGCTTGGTCAGCCAGGCGGGCATGGAGCGCTTGCGCTCCAGCGGACTGACGCCGTGATATCGTTTCATGTGTACACCCCTCTCTTACAGATTGACCCGGGGGTCCAGGAAGGAATAGAGGATATCGGTGATCAGGTTGATGACCAGCACCAGTACCGCGAAGAGCAGCACCACGAACTGCACCACCGCATAGTCCCGGCCGAAGATGGCGTCGCTGGCCAGCTTGCCGATGCCGGGGATGGAGAACACCGTCTCAATGATGACCGAGCCGCCCAGCATGGCCGCCATGCGCATGCTCAGCAGAGTGACGGTGGAGATCATGGCGTTGCGCATCACGTGGCGGGAGCGCACCTCGCCGCTGGAGATGCCCTTGCTGCGGGCAAAGTCCACATAGTCCATGCGGGTGATATCCACCACCGAGTTGCGGGTGTTGCGCAGCAGCAGGGCGGTGGTCATCAGGGACTGGGTGATGGCGGGCAGGATCAGACAGCGGAACTGACCCGGAAGCGTGTCTGCCCAGCCGCCGGCGGGCAGCCACTTCAGCTTCAGGGCAAAGACGATCATCAGCAGCAGGCCGACCCAGAAGGAGGGCATGGAGATGGCCACCAGGGAGGTGGTGCGCACCACCTGGTCCCCCAGCTTGTCCTTATGCACGCCGGCAAAGTAGCCCAGGGGCAGGCTGATGACGAGGGAGATAACGGTGCTCATCAGGGTGAGGGCCAGGGTCACCGGGAAGCGGGAGGCCAGCAGATCCGCCACCGGCATCTGATAGGTAAAGGAGTTGCCGAAATCCAGCGTGAAGATCTGCTTTAAAAAGAGGAAGTACTGGGTGAGCAGAGGCTCGTTCAGACCCAGCTTTTCCGTCAGGGCCGCCACCGCCTGCTCGGTGGCCTTTTCGCCCAGAATCAGCCGGGCGGGCTCACCGGGGATGAAACGGATGAGCGCGAACACCAGAATGGTGACCACGAACAGGACGGGGATCATTTGTAAGATCCGTTTTAGAATGTAGTTCAGTCGATTCAAAAGGATACACCTGCCTCTGTCAGTTCATAGGGCCGTGGCTTTGGGTTCGTAATAGATACGGAACGCCTTGGCCATATGGGACCGGCACGCCCCATATGGCCAGAACGTCCCGCAAAAAGAACGGGGGGATGGAGCACACGCTCCACCCCCCGTGTTCTGCTGCCTCACAGTCCGGGAGGATGGCGAGACGGCTGGTTAGTTGGCCTTGGTCCAGTACATGGCCTGGTACACGTAGAAGGGGTTGACCTGCAGACCCTCCACCTTGGCGGAACGGGCAAAAGCAAAGTCGTTGCGGTACAGGGGGATCACGTTGGCGTTGTCATAGACCCGCTGCTGGATCTCCTGATACATCTCCACGCGCTTGTTGTGGTCCATCTCGGTCTGGGCCTGCATGTAGAGGGCGTCCAGCTCCTCGTCGTTGAGGCCGGTGTAGAAGCACTGAGCCTGGTTGTAGTCCACGGTCCAGCCCACCACGCCGGAGGGGTCCTGATAGTCGTCCACCCACTGGAGGATGGTGGCCTGGTGGCTCAGGGAGCTGTACTTGTCGCTGAGGGTGGCGGACTCCAGCAGCTCGATGTTGCAGTTGAAGCCGGCCTGGTCCACTTCGGACTTGATCAGCGTGGCGATCTGCTCATAGAAGGTGGAGCCGGTGCGGATGGACAGGGTAAACTCCACGGGCTCGGTGTAGCCGGCGTCGGCCAGCATCTGCTTGGCGGTGTCGGGATCATAGTCGGTGACCTGCAGGTCGGTGTTGCACCACTCGCCCTGGGTCTCGGAGACGATGGCGGCCACGGGGGCGCCGTACTCGCCGGCGATGGTGCTGGCCAGCTCGGAGCGGTTCAGCGCGTAATACAGGGCCTGACGGACCTTCACGTCGTCAAAGGGAGCCTGAGTGGTGTTGAGGGTCAGGTAATAGATCTGAGTGGAGGGGAAGATGTCCAGCGCCAGGCTGTCATCGCTCTCCACGCCCTGAGCCAGGGAGAAGGGGAAGGTGGGGGCCACGTCGATCTGGCCGGACTGGAGCTGCATCAGACGGGTGTTGTCATCGGACACCAGCACGTACTTGATCTCCTTGGTCTTGGGCATGCCCTCGGTGCGGTAGTAGGGGTTGGCCTCCAGAGTCAGGCTGGAGCCCTGGGTCCAGTCCTTCAGCATGTAGGGACCGGTGCCCACGGGGTTCTTCAGGTACTCCTCGTCGCTCATGCTCTCAGCATAGGACTGGTCGCCCAGCACCATGTTGAAGCAGCCCAGCTCGGCCAGGAAAGCGGCGTTGGGCTGAGTGAGGGTGATGACCACCTGCTCGTCGGTGGCCTCCACGGTGTCGATGGACTCGGCAATGTAGCGGTAGTTGGAAGTCTCATAGTCGCGGGCGCGGTACAGGGACCACACCCAGTCGCTGGGCTCCACATCCTCGCCGTTGGAGAACTTCACACCCTGCACCAGATTAAAGGTGTAGGTCAGGCCGTCATCGCTGATGGTCCAGTCGGTGGCCAGCTGGGGCTGGATGGTGCCGTCGTCGCCGGTGCGGACCAGACCCTCAAAGATCTGCTGGGACACCTGGACCTCAGCGGGGCCCATGCCGGGGGCGTTGGGCTCAATGTACTTGGGCTCGGCGGTGATGCCCACTACGATCTGGTCGGCGTAGGAAGTCTGTTCGGCGTTGGCAGAGCCGGTGGAATCGGGGTTGCCGGTGTTGCTGGAACCCTTGTCACTGCTGCCGCAGGCCGCCAGGCTCAGACCCATCACGGCGGCAAGAGACAGCGCAGTCAGCTTCCGTGCAGTACGGTTCATGCATACTCCTCCTTGTATCTACAGTATTTACTGTAGTTTGATGAGATAAATTATAGCAAATGCTTTTGTCAATTGCAACACTTTTTCACGACAGAGTACCAGGCAAATTAAGAAAAAAGTCCCGCTCTTTTTGAAAAGAGCGGGACTTTTTGCAAGATTAAATTCATATTGAAGTGTTTCGCTGGTCGAAGCAATTGTCAAACTTCTGACGCAATGTGGTGCGATGGGATTTCTCCGCCTGGGAAGGGGCGTCGCTGGTAAAGGTATAGAGCATGGCCAGGGTATCCACCAGGCCGATCATGGAGGTGCAGGAGTTGGTCATGCCCATCAGCTCCACGTGGCAGAGCAGGGTGGTCTGGGCGTGGGCCACCACCGGGGAGGCGGGACGGTCGGTGAGGGCGGCGATGGGCATGCCGATGGAGGCGCAGTAGCGGGTGACGGCGATGGTGTCGGTGCTGTACGGAGGAATGGTGATGGGGATGAGCAGGCCGTCCTCGGGGGGCAGGGAGGAGAGGCGGCGGAACATATCCTGTCTGGCCTGGAGGTCCAGCATGCGGCAGTCCAGCTCCAGGGTGAGCAGCCGGTGTTCCAGGTAGCTGGCGGCAAAGCGGCTGAAGTCGTGGGCGGCGATAAAGATCCGCTTGGCACGGCGCAGCGCCTGCACAAAGGCCAGCAGCAGCTCCACCGAGTTACCGTCCAGTGTGTTCTGCAGGGCGTCCCGCTCATCCCGGCTGACCCGCTGGCACAGGTCCCGGGCGCTGCCGCTGCCCGCCACCGCCAGCTTCAGGCGCTCTTCGGTGTTGACCCGTACAATCAGATAGTCCTGCAGGGCCTTCTTCAGGTCCGTATAGCTGCCCAGACCCAGGCTGCGGCAAAAATTCAGCACGGTGACCTCCGTGGTGTCCACCTGCTGGGCAAAACTGCGCAGGGAAAGAAAGCAGCACTGCTCCGGATGCTGTAAAATATAATCGGAGATGCGCTGGCGGGGGCGGCTGAAGGAGCCGTAGTTGGCTCTGATCTGCTCCAGAATATCCATAGTGACCCTCTCTATGTCAATTAATTACCATTCCCACATTACATATCATGTTTGATCCGGCATAAATTGTCAAGCTTTTTATGCGGATCCAGGTCCATCGGGCTGAGAATGGAGCAGACAGAGCAGGGCGGCGGACTGGGTGAGGCCGTCGGTGATCTCCCCCGCCCCCAGGCGGCGGAGCAGCTCCTCCCGGCTGAGCCACTCCAGCCCCGTGATTCCCTCATAGCCCAGGCTGGGGGTGGGGGCGGCGGTGACCCGGGCCAGGTAAATGGAGACCAACGCGCCGCTCAGTCCGGTGTCCGGCCGGGTGCGGCCCAGGAAGGTCAGCTCCGCCACCTGCTCCGGCGGGATGGCCAGTTCCTCCCACAGCTCCTTTTTTGCGTTTTCCTCCGGGGAGATGCCCTGGCACTGGTAGCCCCGGGGGAACTCCCCGCCGGACAGGCCGCGGATGCTGTGGCGGTACACCTGGAGCAGGCCGTACCGGGGTCCCTCTGCTGTCTCCAGCAGGGGGACCATCACCGTACCCCCCACCGACGGGTCGGGATAGACCACCCGTCCATATAAATAAGGAGGCTCCCCCAGGATCAGGTCGGCCACTGTCTGGTAGTAGGGCAGGTTGTCGAACACCAGTCCCGCCGGCCGGCCGGTTTCCTCCTCAAAGGCCAGCAGCATCCGGCGGTCGGCGCAGATGGGGTAGAGCTCCGAAGGGAAAAACAGCTCCGGCCGGGCCTCCATCAGGGCAAAGTAGCCCTCGATCTGCTTTTCCAGCCGGGGATCCAGGTAGACGGGCCGCTCCCGGGGCCCGTCCGGCCCCTGTTCCCGCACCCACAGCCAGCGGGGGTGCTCCTCCACCACGCCCAGGCCTGCCTGTTCCGCCGGGGACAGGGCCGCCCAGCGGCGGGCGGCCTCCGTACACTCCGGACCGAAGGCCTGGGGGAAGCGTGCGCAGAGCTGCTGATACCGGGCGATCCCATTCATACGATGTTACTCCTTTTACATCCAACAATTCTGTTTTTATTATGGCGGCTTTTTGGAAAAAGGTCAAGACAGGGGAATGAGGACATGGTACAATGAGGAAAACCAATTCTGGGGGCGAAAAGATGGACGAGCTGGTGTATCTGTTCGAGCTGGACTCGGTCCGCAATACGCCGGAGGAGATCCTGCGGGGGCAGCGAGCCCTGTTCCGGGAAGTGGCACTCAAAGGGAATCGGGTGGTGCTCACCTTCAATCAGCTCACCGATTCCCACGGCTTCCTCTGCGCCGTGGGGGAGGAGAAGAGCTACGGCCAGATCCTGGAGCTGTTCCGGATGGGCGCCCTGAAGTACTCCCGCTACGCGCCGCCGAGCTACTACGACGGCCTGTCTCACCAGGAGCGGCAGTCCATCATGGACCAGTTGGCCGACTGCCGCCGGGAACACGGGGCACTCTTCCGCCAGGGAGCGCTGAAGGCCTATGAGCCCCTGCCCGACCGGGCGCCCCAGCGGGTGATCCGCACCGCCTCCCACTATGTACAGGATTCGGTGGAGCGGTGCCTCAACGATACGGGAGAGACCTTCCTGTTTTCCGCCCTGCCCTTCCGTTCCACCGATCGGGCGGTGCTGCGGGCCATCGCCTACGCCCTCCGGTACAGCGACCCCGCCGTGCTGGATACCTGCCCGGCCCGGTCGGAGGAGGACAGGCAGCGGCTGGCCTTTGCCAAGGCCTATGTGGAGCTGCTCCTCTGCCTCAGCCGGGAGCCTCTGGCGGTCAATCCGGAGCGGCAGGTCAGATCCCGGCCCATGACCGCGGTGCTGGAGCAGGTGCTCCAGGCCTGCCGCCAGGCTCCGCCGGACCCGGCCTGGCCCCTGTGGGAACAGCTGGGCCGGGGCGCCGGGGTGCTGGAGCGGCTGTGGGATCAGGTGGCGGCGCAGGGTTCCCCCAACCGCCGCAGCGACTGGTACGCGGCCCTGCTGGCAGACGGAGGCCCGCGGGAGGACCGCTGTATGGCGGAGGCCATTGTGGACCTGTGCTACAACTACACCATGGCGGGCAGCATCTCCGGCCTGGAGGAGAGCGCCGGGACGGGTGCCGGCTTTCCTCCTGGTTTTCTGGAGCGGCTGGCGGGTTACTGGGCGGACGGACAGACGGGGGTCCATCGCTTTCTCCAGCCCGACAGCACCGACGCCGCTCCCCGGCCGGCGGGAGCGCTTCCCCATTGGGATACGGCCGTGCGCCTGCTCAAGACGGTGCCGGCCGGCGGCAGTACCTGGCGGCAGCGGATGCTGGGCAGCCACCTGCGGCAGGTGGGGAGCGTGGTCCTCTATCTGATGCTCTTCCTGGTCACCTCCCTGCTGCTGGACAGTCTGGAAAACGGGGTGACCACGCTGGGAGAGCGGGGGCGGATCAACGAGGCGATCCTGGCCCTGGGCAATATCGTGCTCTTCGGCATTGCGGGTTCTCTGCTGTCCTGGTGGCTCAAGCTGCCCGACATCCTGGACAGTGTGCGGCAGCTGGGACACACGGTGCTGGATGTTGTCCGCCTGTTCCGGGCCCGGCGCTGGAACGGACAAAAAGGAGGATAAGAAATCCTCCTTGCGGCGGCGGCTGGGGCGCATTATAATAAGGAGAAAAGGATTATAAAGAGGAGGGGATCCCTTGAAAGAGAACCTGATTATTATTCACGGCGGCGGTCCCACCGCTGTGCTCAATTGCTCTCTGTACGGAGCGATCCGGGAAGCTCAGAAGAGCGGCGCGGTGGAGCACGTCTACGGCGCCGTGGGCGGCACCGGCGGCCTGCTGCGGGAGCAGCTGCTGGACTTCAACACCGTGCCGGAGGAGCAGCTGGAGCTGCTGCCCACTACCCCCGCCACCGCCATCGGCACCTCCCGGGATGCCCTGGAGGCGGAGCACTATGCCAAGATGACGGAGATCCTGGAGAAGCACAACATCCGCTATGTGCTGATGAACGGCGGCAACGGCACCATGGACGCCTGCGGCAAGCTGGCGGCCGCCTGCAAGGACAAGGGTATCAAGGTCATGGGTATTCCCAAGACCATGGACAACGACATTGCCGTCACCGACCACTGCCCTGGCTTCGGCAGCGTGGCCCGCTACATGGCGGGCACCGTGCGGGAGCTGGGCGTGGACGTGCGCAGCCTGCCCATCCACGTGGTGGTGCTGGAGTCCCTGGGCCGCAACGCCGGCTGGACCACCGCCGCCTCCGCCCTGGCCCGGGAGCAGGGAGGGGATGCCCCTCATCTGATCTATCCCCCGGAGCGCCCCTTCCATGAGGACGAGTTCCTGGACCGTGTGGGCGACATGTACCGCAAGCTGGGCGGCGTGGTGGTGGTGGCCAGCGAGGGCCTCCACGACGACGAGGGCAAGCCCATCGTGCCCCCCATTTTCCAGACCGGCCGCTCTACTTATTTCGGCGACGTGTCCTCCCACCTGGCCCAGATGATCGTGCGGCGGCTGGGCATCAAGGCCCGCAGCGAGAAGCCGGGGATCCTGGCCCGGGCCTCCATCGCCTGGCAGTCCCCGGTGGACGCGGCGGAGGCCGAACTGGCCGGCCGGGAGGCCTGCCGGGCCGCCCTGGCGGGGGAGACGGGCAAGATGGTGGGCTTCCGCCGCCTGTCCACGGAGCCCTACCGCTGCGAGACCTTCCTCATCCCCATCGAGGAGGTCATGCTGGGGGAGCGGGTGTTGCTGCCCGAGTACCTGAGTGCCGACGGCACCGACGTGACGGAGGAGTTCTGCCGCTGGTGCAAGCCCCTCATCGGGCCGGAGCTGCCCTCCATGGCGCGGCTGGTCTGAACCTGACAGCATACTTAACGCGGCCGATCCCGGGATCGGCCGCGTTTTTGCGTACTGGAGAAAAAAGTATGATAAAACTTCATACTTACCAAAACTAAAGAGTTTGGTTATACTGGTATCAACAAAAGGAGGCTCGGTGTCCATGAGACTGAAAAAATCGTCTTTCTGGAGCAAGGTACCCAACTGGGTATGGCTGCTCATCTCCCTGGCTGTAGCCATCATCCTCTGGCTGCTTGCCGCGTATACGTGGCCCGCAGTGTTTGCCACCCCCAAGGCCGTGATCGATGCCTTTATCAGCAAGGCGGCCAGCGGCGTGCTGATCGGTCACTTCTGGGCCAGCTTGTCCCGTGTGCTGTCCGGCTTCGCCATTGCGTTTGTGGTGTCTATTCCGGTGGCTTTCCTGATGGCCTGGTATGATCCCTTCCGCCATGTGGTGGAGCCCTGGATCCAGTTCATCCGCAACATTCCCCCTCTGGCCTACGTGTTCCTGATCGTTGCCGCTCTGGGCATTGGCCAGGTGGCCAAGGTGACGGTTATCTTCATCGCGGCCTTCCTAGTGATGGTCATTACCATCTATCAGGGCGTCAAGGGCGTGGATACCACCCTCATCAAGGCGGCCCGGGTGCTGGGCGCCAAACAGAGCGACATTTTCTTCAAGATCACCATTCCCGCTTCTACCCCCTTTATTCTGGTAGCTGCCCGGCTGGGCCTGTCCACTTCCATGACCACTCTGATGGCTTCTGAGATCGTGGGCGGCGATAAAGGTATCGGTATGATGATCCAGCAGGCCAGCGGCTACTACCAGATGGACGTGGTGCTCATGGGCGTGATCCTGCTGGGCATCATCGGCATCTGCTTCGAAAAGATTGTGAGATTCCTTGAGAGGAGGTTTACAGGATGGCAGGAAACAATTCAGCAGTAAAAGTACATATCGACCATGTGGTCAAGAAGTTCAACGGCCGCAATGGCGAGATGGTTGCCTTGAACGGCGTGGACATGGACATCCACGAAAACGAGTTTATTTGTGTGGTGGGCCCCTCAGGCTGCGGCAAGTCCACCCTGCTGAACATCATCGGCGGCCTGGAGACCCCCACTGAGGGCAAGGTGCTGGTGGACGGCAAAGAGGTCCAGGGCCCCGGCCCTGACCGCGGCATCGTGTTCCAGCAGTACGCCCTGTTCCCCTGGCTGACTGTGGAGAAGAACGTTGAGTTCGGCCTGAAGCTCCAGGGCAAGAGCAAGGAAGAGTGCGAGGAACTGGCCCACAAGTACCTGAAGATGGTGGACCTGGAGGGATTCGCCAAGGCCTACCCCAAGGAGCTGTCCGGCGGCATGAAGCAGCGCGTGGCCATCGCCCGCGCCTACGCCGTCAACCCCAAGGTGCTGCTGATGGATGAGCCCTTCGGCGCCCTGGACGCCCAGACCCGTACCCAGCTGCAGCAGGAACTGCTGAACACCTGGGAGAAGGAGCAGAAGACCTGCTTCTTTATCACCCACGACGTGGAAGAGGCCATCATTCTGGCCCAGCGGGTGGTCATCATGTGCGCCCGCCCCGGCCGCGTGAAGGAGATCGTGGACATCGACATCCCCTATCCCCGCGACCAGGAGACCAAGATGAGCCCCCGGTTCCTGGAGCTGAAGAACCACATCTGGAGCCAGGTCTATCAGGAGTATCTGTCCGTCCGCAAGTAATGGGATCGTTCCGACACAAGTCGGGTCGAGATAGAATCAAATCAATAAGGAGGAAATACCATAATGAAGAAGAAACTGCTTGCTCTTGCGCTGGCCTGCGGTATGATCTTTGGTCTGGCCGCCTGCGGCAGCAACGGCAACACCACTGAGAGCCCCGCTGCCGGCAACACCGATACCCCTGCTGTGACCAGCGATACCCCCGCTGTTGAGAACAACTACGAGCCCGCCACCATCCGCGTGGCCTACATGCCCAACCTGGGCTCCGCCTCCTCTCTGTTCACCGCCATTCATCAGGGCTACTTCGATGAGGTGGGCCTGACCGTGGAGACCTCCCAGTTCTCCGGCGGCCCCGCTGAGATCGCCGCCATGGCTTCCGGCGACATCGACATCTCCCAGATCGGCCACGGCGCCCACTCCCTGTGCATCCAGGGCGACGCTGTTGTGTTCGCTTTCGACCAGCTCTCCCAGGCTGACGCCGTGGTGGCCAACAAGGCCAAGGGCATCGAGACCGCCGCTGACCTGAAGGGCAAGACCGTCGCTGTGTCCTCCGGCACCTCCTCCGAGATCATCCTCCAGTTCGTGCTGGCTGACGCCGGCCTGACCATGGACGACATCAACACCGTCGAGATGAACGTGGAAGGCATGACCACCGCTCTGATCTCCGGCCAGATCGACGCCGCTGCTACCTGGTCCCCCAACACCGTGACCCTGGAGCAGACCCTGGGCGATGACTACCTGGTTCTGGGCACCAACACCGACTACACCGACCAGGCCGCCTTCCCCTCCAGCTTCATCTGCACCCCCGAGTACGCCGAGGCCAACCAGGACATCCTGGTCCGCTTCTCCCAGGCCATCCTGAAGGCTCAGGTCTATCGTGCCGCCAACATCGAAGAGGTCGCCAAGACCCTGGCCGCCGACCTGGACGCTCCCGAGGATACCATGCTCCTCTCCGTGGGTGAGGGCGACTGGCAGGGCGCCGTGGACTGCATGGGTGATTTCGACACCATCCGCAGCCTGTACGAGGCTCAGCAGCAGGTGTTCCTGAACAACGGCACCATCACCGAGGAAGTTCCCGTTGACAACTATGTGCTCTTCGACGTGATGCAGCAGGCTTACGACGCTTACAGCGCCTCCAAGTAAACGACTGCTTACCCCGCCGGGGCTCCGTGTTTGGCGGAGCCCCGGCGCTCTTTTATTGTCGGTGTTTACACGACGGGGGCTTACGGGGTATAATAGCGGTTGATGGGGGTGAGGACTGTGCTGATCCTGGTGCTGATTCTGTGCCTGGGCACGGCGGTGTACGTGGCTCTGCGCCGGCGGGACATACTGGCACTTTATCTGCTGGGCATGAGCGTCTGCAACCTGGTTATGCTGACCGGTATCGTCATCTATATCGCAAAAATGGGCGGCACGGCCGCCCAGCAGCGCGCCTTTTTGTTCCTGGTACCTGAACTGCAGACCTGGCTGCAATTTCTTCCGCTGCCCATGGACAAGCTGGGCTACGTGGTGGCCGTCGGCCGCTCCCTGTTCCCACTGTTTGCCCTGCTGGCCGCCCTGGAGACCACGATGATACCCTTTTTCCGCCGCAGGCTGAAAAGTCTGCGGATACTGTCATGTGTGATCCCTGCCCTGTGGCTGGTCTACTATTATCCGGCGTTTTTTTACCGGCTGATCAACGGCCGGCTGTGGATTCTGCCCATCCTCATCAACCTGATGCTGGCGGGGATTGTGGCTTATCTGGCGGCTGCGGCGGTCCTGATGGTGCTGGAGTACCGGGCCACCACCATGCCGGTATTCAAACGCAACTTCCGCTACGTGCTGCTGAGCTTTCTCAGCATTTCCGTCCTCTACCTGCTCTATGCCAGCAAGGACCCCGCCCAGATCTACAACATGTTTATGTCGGAGTACATCCGCCTGGGGATCACCAGCTACATCAGTTCCACTCTGCCCGGACTGGGCTGGATCATGCTGGGCCTGTGCACGGTGTTTACCGTGGTGCTGGGCAGTTATAATATGGTGCGCTATACTCAGATCGGCTATGACGACACCCGCCAGGACATGATCCTCCAGCGGAAGTTTGACGCGGCGGGCATGGGCGTGTCGGTATTCGTCCACGGGGTGAAGAACCAGCTGCTCTCCAGCCGGGTGCTCCACAAGAAGCTGTCCCGGGCTTTGGCGGAGGATCCGCCGGATTTGGAGCAGGTGCGGGCCTGTGCCAGACAGCTCAACGACCTGAACGAGGGCATGCTGCGGCGGATGGACGAGCTGTACCGCTCGGTAAAGAACAACGCCATCACCCTGACCCCGGTGACGGTAGAGCAGCTGGCCCTCACCGCCGTGGAGTGCTTCCACGGCAAGTACCCGGACCAGCCGGTGACGGTGGAGCTGACCACCCACCGGCAGGTGCTGGCCGATCTGGGCCATCTCAGCGAGGCCATCTGCAATCTGCTGTGCAACGGCTATGAGGCGGCGGTGCAGGCCGGCCGGGAGGACCCCCGGGTAATCCTGCGGGTGCGGGGCGAGCGGATGTGGACCGTGATAGAGGCCGCCGACAACGGAAAGGGCATCCCACAGGAGCTTCAGAACAAGATCTTTGAGCCCTTCTTTACCAGCAAGAACACCAATCACAACTGGGGCATGGGGCTGTACTATGTCAGGAAAATCGTCAAAAGCCATCTGGGCCGTCTCCGGCTGGAGAGCCGCCCAGATGGGGGGACCAGCTTTTTTATCATGCTGCCCCTGTATGACACCCATCAAAAGGAGGGAGAGCCGTGGAAGAGAAGATCCGTGTGATGGTAGCGGAGGACCTGCCTCTGCTGCGGGAGGACTTCTGTGATGTGGTATCCTCCCAGGAGGATATGGAGGTGGTGGGGTCCGCCGCCTCCGGGGAGGAGATCGTGGCCCTGGCGGCCAAGACCCCCTGCGACGTGATCCTGATGGACATTGAGATGGAGACCATCGACGCCGGCATCCGGGCGGCGGAGGTCATTACCGCCAAGAACCCGGAGATCAAGATCCTCTTTCTCACCGCCCACGAGACCGATGATATGATCACCAATGCCATGGGCACCGGCGCGGTGGACTATGTGGTGAAGGGCTGCGAGGAGGAGAAGCTGCTGGAGCACATCCGCCGGGCCAGCCAGGGCCGGGCGGAGCTGGAGCCCCGGATCCAGAATACCGTGATGCAGGAGTACGCCCGCCTGCGCCGCAGCGAGCGTTCCCTCATCTTTTTCATCAACAATGTGGCCCACCTGACCCCTGCCGAGCACGAGCTGGTCAAGCTGCTGCTCCAGGGCAAGAAGGTGGCGGAGATCGCCAAGCTGCGGTGCGTGGAGGTGGTCACCGTCAAGACCCAGATCAAGGGACTGCTGAACAAGTTCGGCTGTTCCCGCACCAAAGAAATCGTCAAACTGATCCATCAGATGAGTTTGGAGCATCTGTTTCAGTAATGGAAGGAGATATTGTTATGGATTACTATCACATTTCCGCCCAGGACCTGGGTAAGGACGCCAAGCTGCCCATCGTGAAGCTGGGCGACTCCGGTGAGGTTTTCTATGAGCTGGCCGCCGAGATGTGCGCCGAGATCCGCGCCAACAACGCCGCCGGCAAGCACACCGTGTTCATCTGCCCTGTGGGCCCTGTGGGCCAGTACCCCATCTTTGTCCGCCTGGTCAACCGGGAGAAGCTGTCCCTGAAGAACTGCTGGTTCATCAACATGGACGAGTACCTGACCGATGACGGCCAGTGGATCGACAAGAACGACCCCCTGTCCTTCCGGGGCTTCATGGCCCGTGAGGTGTACGGCAAGATCGACCCCGAGCTGCTGATGCCCGAGGAGCAGCGTGTGTTCCCCGATCCTAACGACCTGGGCCATATCCCCGCCCTCATTGAGAAGCTGGGCGGCGTGGATATCACCTTCGGCGGCATCGGCATCACCGGCCACCTGGCCTTCAACGAGCCCCAGCCCGACCTGACGGCCGAGCAGTTTGCCCAGCTGCCCACCCGGGTGCTGAACATCTCCGCCGAGACCCGGGCCACCAACTGCATCGGCGACCTGGGCGGCGCTCTGGAGGATATGCCCCACAAGTGTGTCACCATCGGCATGAAGGAGATCCTCTCCGCCCGGAAGATCCGTCTGGCCGTGTTCCGCGACTGGCACCGGGCCGTGTGCCGCCGGGCCGCCTACGGCGAGGTGAGCGCCTCCTTCCCCGCCACCCTGGCCCAGACCCACCCTGACGCGGTGCTGTACGTCAACGCCAACGCCGCCCAGAAGGCCTATTAAGGAGGCCACCATGGAAGGCTCCTTTTATCTGAAAAACGGTGCCGTTCTGCTGAACGGCGCCTTCGTCCCCGCCGACCTGGCGGTGGAGGACGGCAAAATCACCGCCGTTACCCAGGGCTGTCACAACGTGAAGGCTCTGCCTGAGCTGGACGCCGCCGGGATGCGGGTGGTGCCCGGTTTCCTGGATGTACATACCCACGGCGCCGCCGGGGTGGATGTGAACGCCGCCGACGTGGAGGGCCTGCGCACCATCGGCCGGTTCTTCGCCAGCCAGGGCGTCACCGGCTGGCTGTGCTCCATCCTCACCGACACGGTGGACCAGACCCTCTGGTGTCTGGAGCAGGCCAAGCAGGTCATCGAGGGCGGGCCCTACGACGGGGCGGCCCTGCTGGGCGTCCATCTGGAGGGCCCCTGCCTGTCCACCGAATACAAGGGCGCCATGCCCGAGCATCTGCTGATGCACACCGCTGACGCCGGGCTGTTTGAGCGCTATCAGAAGGCCAGCGGCGGCCACATCCGCTATGTCACCCTCTCCCCGGAGATCCCTGGGGTGGCCGAGCTGATTCCCCAGCTCACCGCCATGGGCATCGTGTGTGCCATGGGCCACAGCGGGGCAAGCTACGACCAGGCCATGGCCTGCGTCAAGGCCGGCGTCCGCTCCTGCACCCACCTGGGCAACGCCATGCGGCTGTTCCACCAGCATGACCCCGCCATCTTCGGCGCCGCCCTGGAGACCGATGTGTATACGGAGGCCATCTGCGACGGCCGCCACCTCCACCCCGGCACCGTCCGCCTCTATCTGAAGGCCAAGGGCTACGACCGGGTGCTGGCCATCACCGACTCCATCATGGCCGCCGGCCTGCCCGACGGCAAGTATAAGCTGGGGGTCAACGACGTGGTGGTGGAGGACGGAGACGCCAAGCTGCTCAACGGCGTCCGGGCCGGCTCCACCCTCACCCTGGCCCAGGCCCTGCGCAACCTGATGAAGTTCACCGGCAAGAGCACCGAGACCGTGGTGCCCCTGATGACCGCCAACCCCGCCCGGCTCATGGGCTGGACCGGCAAGGGCGAGATCGCCCAGGGGAAGGACGCCGACCTGGTGCTCCTGGACGCCGATTCCCAGGTGGTCCGCACCATCGTAGGCGGCCGTACTGTGTATACCCGCACCTGAACATAGATTAAATTTGTAAAGGAGAATGATTATGCCTCTGGTACCTATGCGTCCCGTGCTGGACGCCACTGTGAAGTATGGCTACGCCCAGGGGGCCTTCAACGTGAACGCTGTGGCCCAGGCTGAGGCCGTGATCGCCGTCCATGAGATGTTCCGTTCCCCCGCCATCCTGCAGGGCGCCGACCTGGCCAACGCCTTTATGGGCGGCCGGGTGGACTTTGCCAACGGCACCCTGGAGGACAAGAAGAAGGGCGCCCGCAACATCGCCGAGGCGGTGAAGAAGATCGCCGCCGACAGCCCCATCCCCGTGGTGCTCCATCTGGACCACGGCAAGAACTTCGACTCCTGCGTGGCCGCCATCGAGGGCGGCTACACCTCCGTGATGATCGACGGCTCCTCTCTCCCCTTTGAGGAGAACGTGGAGCTCACCCGTGAGGTGGTGAAGTACGCCCATGCCCGCGGCGTGTCCGTGGAGGGCGAGCTGGGCGTGCTGGCCGGCGTGGAGGACCACGTGTTCGCCGCCAACTCCACCTACACCAACCCCCTGTCCGCCATCGAGTTCTTCAAGAAGACCGGCGTGGACGCCCTGGCCATCAGCTACGGCACCATGCACGGCGCCAGCAAGGGCAAGAACGTGAAGCTCCGCAAGGAGATCCCCATCGCCATCAAGGAGTGCATGAACCACGAGGGCATCCAGGGCGTGCTGGTGTCCCACGGCTCCTCCACCGTGCCCCAGTACATCGTCAACGAGATCAACGCCCTGGGCGGCGACATCAAGAACGCCTACGGCATCTCCAAGGAAGAGCTGAAGGCCGCCATCCCCTGCGGCATCGGCAAGATCAACGTGGATACCGACATCCGTCTGGCCGTCACCCGCAACTTCCGGGAGCTGTTCCGGGATCACCCCGAGCTGAAGGAGGACGCCAAGGTGGGCGGCATCTGGAAGCTGCTGGACGAGAAGCGGGACGCCTTTGATCCCCGGGCCTTCCTGGCCCCCATCATGGACACCGTCATGTACGGCACCGGCGACGAGGGCTCCGTGGCTCTGGTCACCGACGCCATGCGCCGGGGCGTGAAGGAGGCCGTGGGCACCCTGATCGTGGAGTTCGGCAGCTACGGCCGCGCTCCTCTGGTGGAGATGGCCTCCCTGGAGGACATGGCCGCCCGGTACGCCAAGGAGGGCGTGTAACATGAAAGACATTACCCTCTCCTACCTGGACCGCAAGCCGGTGCTGGCTCCCGGCGAGCTGGAGGAAAAGGTCAAAGCTGCCGCCCCCGTGCTGGCGGCGGTAGTGGCCGGTGAGGAGCAGTACCAGGACAGCCTGGGCTGGTTCAGCGTGGACGAGGCTGCCGGTCCGGAGCGGGTGGACTTCCTGCTGGAGCAGGCCGCCCGGGTCCGTGCTGACGGCGACGCCTTCGTGGTCATCGGCATCGGCGGCTCCAACCAGGCCTCCCGTGCCGCGGTGAAGGCCCTGCGGCCCAAGGATGGCCCCGCCATCCTGTGGGCTGGCAACACCATCTCCGCCTGCGAGATGGCCCGCACCCTGGAGGAGCTGGACCAGTATAAATCCATCTACATCGACTGCATCGCCAAGAACTTTGAGACCCTGGAGCCCGGCATCGCCTTCCGGATGCTGCGGCACTATCTGGAGAAGCGGTACGGGGAGGCGGACGCCGCCCGGCGGATCTTCGCCACCGGCACCCCCGGCTCCACCCTGCACCAGCTGTGCAAGGACAACGGCTACACCTTCCTGGAGTTTCCCGAGCGCATCGGCGGCCGGTACTCCATCGGCAGCGACGTGGGTCTGTTCCCCATGGCGGTGGCGGGCATCGACATCAAGACCATGACCCAGGGCATGCGGGACATGCGGGACCGGCTCTTCTCCGAGCCCGCTGAGGAGAACATCGCCCTGAAGTATGCCTGCCTGCGGAACCTGATGTACGACCACGGCTTCCGGCTGGAGATGATGGCCTTCTTTGAGCCCCGGCTGGACTACTTTGCCAAGTGGTGGATCCAGGCCTTCGCCGAGAGCGAGGGCAAGGAGGGCAAGGGCCTGTACCCGGTGTGCGCCTCCGACTCCGAGGATCTCCACTCCATCGGCCAGTTCATCCAGCAGGGCAGCCCCATCCTGTTCGAGACCTTTATCGAGGTGCGCCAGCGGGACTTCAGCGTGGTGATGCCGGAAGAGACCAAGAAGGACTACTTCCAGTACCTGGACGGCAAGGATTTCTGGGACATCAACGACACCGCCCGGAAAGCCACCATCGAGGCCCACAGCGAGAGAGGCATCCCCTGCCTGAACCTGTCCGTCCCCGCTCTGGACGCCCACACCCTGGGCGAGATGTTCTACTTCTTCCTGTTTGCCTGCTACCTGTCCTGCAAGCTGACCGGGGTCAACCCCTTTGACCAGCCGGGTGTGGAGGCCTACAAGGGCTATATGTTCAAAAATCTGGGAAAGCCGGGTGCTAACTGAATGAAACACATCTTTTTGAATCTGAAGCGCTTCGACGTGCCGGTGGAGCTGGGCGGCGTGAACCGCCTGGCCCCCATGGCCGACTGGGGCAAGGTCATCGTGTCCGAGACCCAGAAGGGCCTCACCGGCTACGCCGCCAATGAGGTGGAGTTCGTGGACTTCTTCCCTGAGGCCCATCTGATCCCCGCCGCCGCCGCCCGCACCCCCGACAGCAAGGTGGAGCTGGGCTGCCAGAGCGTGTACCGGGCGGATACCGCCGTGGGCGGCAACTTCGGCGCCTTCACCACCAACCGGCCCGCTCACGCCGCCGCCGCCCTGGGCTGCGGCTGGACCCTCATCGGCCACTGCGAGGAGCGCAACGACAAGGTGGGCATCCTGGCTGAGGCCGGGGTGACCGACACCGCCGCCGTCAACCGCCTGCTGAACCAGGAGATCAAGTGCGCTCAGGCCGCCGGCCTGAAGGTGCTCTACTGCATCGGCGAGAAGAGCGAGGAGCAGGACCAGTGGCAGAAGGTGCTGGGTGACCAGCTCTCCATCGGCCTGGACGGGGTGGACAAGAGCAAGGTTGTCATCGCCTACGAGCCCATCTGGTCCATCGGCCCCGGCAAGACCCCTGCCGACAAGCCCTACATCGAGAAGATCGCCCGCTTCGTCAAGGAGCAGACCGGCGGCCTGGATGTGGTGTACGGCGGCGGCCTGAAGGCGGACAACGCCGCCATGCTGGCCTCCATCCCTGAGATCGACGGCGGTCTCATCGCCCTCACCCGCTTCAGCGGGGAGATCGGCTTCTACCCGGAGGAGTATCTGGAAATCATCCGGCTCTACATGGGCCATTAAAAGACGGAGGTAAACTATGAAACTGGATTTTGAGTACGGCCAGGGCCTGATGAGCGCTGAGCTGCCCGACAGCACCGACATCTTCATCCCCGGCGAGACGGTGGCGGATCCCCCCTGCCTGCCTCAGGACTGGGACAGCCTGTACAACGCCACCATGGAGTCCATCCGGCACCCCATCGGCATGCCCACCCTGCGGGAGCTGGCCCACAAGGGCAGCACCGTGGTCATCGTCATTCCCGACATCGTGAAGGGCGGCAACCAGCCCACCTCCCACCGGAAGGTGGCCATCCGGGCCTGCCTGGACGAGCTGTACGCCGCCGGCGTGGAGAAGAAGGACATCCTGCTGCTCTTCTCCAACGGCCTGCACCCCCGTGCCACCGTGGCCGAGATGCGCACCATCCTGGGCGAGGAGCTGTTCAACGAGTTCTACCCCTCCGGCCAGATCACCAGCCACGACAGCGAGGACTACGACCACCTGGTGGATCTGGGCTACACCGCCCAGGGCGACCACGTGATCATGAACAAGTACGTGTACGACGCCGACGTGGCCATCCTCATCGGCCACACCCAGGGCAACCCCTACGGCGGCTACTCCGGCGGCTACAAGCACTGCGCCACCGGCATCTCCCACTGGCGCAGCATCTCCGCCCACCACGTGCCCCAGGTCATGCACCGGCAGGACTTTGTGCCCGTGTCCACCAACAGCGAGATGCGGCACAAATTCGACCAGCAGGGCATGCACATGGAAGAGAAGATGGGCAAGAAGTTCTTCTGCTGCGACGCGGTGCTGGATACCAAGTCCCGTCAGATCGAGATCAACTCCGGCTGGGCCAAGGAGATGCAGCCCATCTCCTGGAAGATGGCCGACAAGCGGACCTACGTCCACTGGGCGGAGAAGAAGTACGACATCATCGTCTTCGGCATGCCCACCAACTTCCACTACGGCAACGGCATGGGCACCAACCCCATCCAGATGATGCAGGCCCTGTCCGCCCAGGTGATCCGGCACAAGCGTATCATGGCCGACCACTGCGTGTTCATCGTCTCCTCCATCTGCGACGGCTACTTCCACGACGAGCGCTGGCCCTACCTGCGGGAGCTGTACGAGATGTTCCAGCACGACTATATGAACACCCTGGCGGACATGAACCGGTACGGCGAGTACTTTGCCACCAAGGAGGAGTATATCCGCAAATACCGCTTTGCCAACGCCTTCCACCCCTTCCACGGCTTCTCCATGATGAGCTGCGGCCACATCGCCGAGATGAACACCAGCGCCATCTACATCGTGGGCGCCCGGGAGCCCGGCATCGCCCGCGGCATGGGCCTGAAGACCCGGGCCACCTTTGAGGAGGCCCTCCAGGACGCCATGAAGAAGTACACCGGCCCCAACCCCAACATTCTGGCTCTGCCCAAGACCTTCACCACCGCGGCGGTCCATCTGTGCATGAAGGACCCCGCCCTCAACGGGACCCCCATTGCCGGAACTCCCTGCGGGTGCTGAGGACGGACTGACCGATAGAAAGAAGGCGCTGCCTTGCAGTATGTAATCTATTTCCTCATCGCCATCGGGGCCACCACTGTGGGTTCCCTGACGGGCATGGGGGGTGGGGTGATTATCAAGCCCCTGATGGATGTGCTCCACGGCTTTGACGTGCAGACCATCGGGGTGCTGTCCTCCCTCACCGTGTTTTCCATGTCGGTGGTCTCCATCGGCAAGCAGATGCTGGCCAAGACCAAGATCCCCTTCGGTACCGCCATCCCCCTGGCGTTAGGCTCGGTGGTGGGCGGCCTGGTGGGGGAGAAGCTGCTCCAGGTCATCGTGGACGCGCTCCAGGCCAACTCCGCCGTGACGGTGGTGCAGAACGTGGTGCTCTCCCTGCTGATCCTGGCCGTGTTCCTCTACATGAAGAACAAGAGCCGTATCCCCAGCAAGCACCTGAGCGGCGTGGTGGTCTCCCTGCTGGTGGGCGTCTTCCTGGGCGTCTGCTCCTCCTTCCTGGGCATCGGCGGCGGCCCCATCAACGTGGCCCTCATCATCTACCTGTTCTCCTTCGACACCAAGACGGCCACGGTGTGCTCCCTGGTGACCATCCTGTTCGCCCAGATCTCCAAGCTGGGCACGGTGGCCCTCACCACCGGGTTCGGGGCCTTTGACCTGTCCATCGCCCCGGTCATGATCATCGGCGCCATCGCCGGCGGCTTCATCGGAGCCAGCCTGAACAAGAAGTGCTCCGAGGCGTCGGTGGAAAAGGCCTTCAACGCGGTCCAGCTGATCGTGCTGGCCATCTCCATCTTCAATATCGTGCGCAACCTGGCGGCCTGAACTCCGCCGGGGACCCAAAGGCGCCGGGGGATTCCCCGGCGCCTTTTTGCTGTTGCTTTTTCCATAGGGAGCCGTTATAATTTATGATAGTTATGGAAACCAACCTGCATAATGGAGGGACGAGTATGAAAGGGAAGCGATTTCTGGCCTGGGCCATGACGGTCGTTCTGACCATCTCTCTGCTGACGGTGACCGCAGGGGCCGTCACGTTTTCCGATATGACCAACCACTGGGCCAAGACCGATGTGGAATATCTGGCCACCCAGGGCGTGATCAACGGCACCAGCGCCACCACCTTTACTCCCGACCGGGCCATGACCGCCTGTGAGGCGGTGATCTTCTGTTCCCGTGCCACCGGCGTGTCCGCCACGGACAAGACCAAAATCTCCCAGAAATGGGCGGCCACTCTGAAGGAGATCATGCCCGAATCCCTGTACTCCTGGGCGGGGGAGGAAATGGCGGTCTGCCTGGAGACCGGCATCATCTCTGAGACCGAACTGCGTTCCCTCAGCCAGTCCGGCGGGCTGGTGAAGGCCATCAGCCGGGAGACCCTGGCCATGTACCTGGTACGGGCCATGCAGCTGGAGCCTCTGGCCAAAAGCCTGACCAGCTATCCGCTGAGCTTTGCCGACGCCACCTCCATCTCCGCCGCGCTGCAGCCCTACGTATATGTGCTCTACAGCTACGGCATCGTGGAGGGCAATCAGTACAACCAGTTCCTGCCCAGCCGCTCCCTCACCCGGGCGGAGATGGCCGTCATGCTCCGCCGTACCATGGACTTCATGGAGGAGCGGGGCCTGTACGCTGAGCTGCCCGCCTATACCGACTATGCCTGGACGGGCGGCACCATCGCCGCGGTGACCTCCGGGGGCAGCGGCACCACCTTGCTGACCCTGAACAGCGACATCACCGGCACCACCAGCATCTCCCTGCCCTCCGATGTGAAGATCTATGAGAACAACATGCTCTCCGGCACCTCCGCCCTGCGGGTGGGCCAGTATGCCCGGGTGAACCTGAGCAAGAGCGGCACCGCCCAGTCGGTGCGTCTGGGCGGCACCCTGACTGCCTTCAGCGGAACGGTGAACAGCATCACCCGGGACCGGGTGAATCTGCTGGCCAACGGTACTACCCGCAGCCTGGCCATTGACCGCTTTACTGCGGTGCAGGTGGGGGGTACCGCCGGCGGAGCGGAGCTCATTGACCTCCAGGCGGGCTACACCACCGCCCAGTGCTATGTGGACTCCATGGGCCATCTGGCGGGCCTGAAGCTCTCCGGCGGCAGCCACAGCGCCGAGGGCATCCTGGTCTCCGTGGTGGAGGCCTCCAGCGGCCAGAGCCTCCAGGTGTCCTCCTTCAACGGCGAGACCCAGCGGTACACCCTGCCCGTGGGCGCCGGCGTCACCGTCAACGGCGTGGTGGGCAGCCTGTCCACCGCCCATGTGGGGGACTATGTGAGCATGCGGGTGAGCAACGACAGCGGCAATCAGCTGGTGAGCCTCTCTGTGGATACCGTCACCCAGTATATCCAGGGCGTGGTGAACAACTACACCTACGCCAAGGACGTGAACACCATTACCATCAGCAAGGTGGGCTCCAGCTCCTACACCACCTATAACATCGCCGCCAATGCCGTGGTGCGCTACAACGGCGCGGAGATCGCCCTGAAGAACCTGGAGAAGGGCAGCTACGCCACCGTCCGGCTCTCCGGCGGTCAGGCGGCGGAGATCGACGCCTGGCCCGGCTCCACCACCACCGAGGGCGTGGTGGAATCCATCGCCTTCGGCACCCCCACCACTCTGTCGGTGCGCACTGCCGACGGCGGCGTGGTGACCTTTGAGATCGATCTGACCAACCTGCCCACCGTCTACCGGGACGGCAAGAGCAGCACCATCGACAAGATCCGCAGCGGGGACTCCATCATCGTCACCGTCCGCTACCACCAGGTGAACCGGTTGGAGACCACCAGCCAGAGCGCCAACGTCACCGGCACCATCACCCGGGTGGTGCAGGACACCTCCGGCGTTACCATTGATGTGCAGCTTGCCGGCGGCTCCACCACCTCCTACACTGTGGCGGAAGGGGTGACGGTGACCCAGAACGGCTCCATCGTCTCCCTCTACTCCCTCAAGCCCAATGACAAGGTGGCCATGGTGGTCAGCGGGGACGAGGTCATCTCCATCGAGGTGGCTAAGGGTTCCGGCTCCAACACCCAGCTTACCGGCAAGGTGCTGCTGACCAACTCCTCTGCCAAGACCCTGATGATCCAGCCGGACAACGGCAACACCCTGACGATTGATGTGTCGGATGCCAGCTTTGTCACCGCCTCCGGCGGCAGCACCTCCCTGGGCGGGTTAAAGGCCGGCGATTCGGTGCAGATCTACGGCAGCTATTCCGGCGGCGAATTTGTGGCTACGTTGGTTGTGAAAATGGCATAAACAGCTGAAAAGGCCCGGACCGGACGGTCCGGGCCTTTTTTAGACTCCCAGCAGCCCGGGCAGCGCCTCCGGCGGCAGCCCGGCCAGCAGAAGGATCCCTGCCGCCGCCAGAGTGGGCAGAGGGGAGGGGCCGCTGGGACAGGGTACGACCAGCTCCTGCTGCTCCACCACCGTGCCGGTGAGGGTGACCAGCTCCCGCTGGAGGGCCAGGCACAGCCGGTCCCCTTCCAGGCTGGAAAAGGTGATGGTATCCCGGGGAGAGGTGCCGTAGCTCACCGCCTGCTCCGCCCGCAGGTGGCGGGCCAGGGCCCCCACGCCGCCGGGGAGAAGCACCGTCCGGCAGGGGATGGCCCCCGCACCCGCCCAGCCCCGGGCCCCGGGGGACACCGCCAGCAGATCCAGCCCCTGTTCCGCCAGCTCCGCCGGGTGCCGCCCGGTCACCAGCCTTCCGCCGGCCCGCTTTACGCCGGCTTCCACCGCCGCCCCGATGCCCTCGTTTTCCTCCCAGACGCCTACCAGCACTGTCCGACACCGCCCTTTCCCCCTCAGTGTGCGGAAAAAACGGGATCTTATGCGTCTCACCGGCTGCAAACGCCGGGTAACCCTTGACTTTTGGGCACCGAATGAATAAAATAGGAAGAACCCATGTTGTATTTTATAATAAAGGATTGAGATAGAGTTATGGCACAGGACAAAAAGCAGGTGGAACAGATCACCGATATGGAGGTGGACTTCGCCAAGTGGTTCACCGACGTGTGCAAGAAGGCGGAGCTCATCGACTACTCCTCCATCAAGGGCATGTTCATCCTCCGCCCCTATGGCTACGCCATCTGGGAGAATTTTCAGAAGATTCTGGACGAGAAGTTCAAGGAGACCGGGCATGAGAACGTGTATCTGCCCATGCTGATCCCCGAGAGCCTGCTCCAGAAGGAGAAGGACCACGTGGAGGGCTTCGCCCCCGAGTGCGCCTGGGTGACCATGGGCGGCTCCGAGAAGCTGGAGGAGCGCTACTGCATCCGCCCCACTTCCGAGACCCTGTTCTGTGAGCACTACGCCAACATCATCCACTCCCACCGTGACCTGCCCAAGCTGTACAACCAGTGGTGCTCCGTGCTGCGGTGGGAAAAGACCTCCCGCCCCTTCCTGCGCCACCGGGAGTTCCTGTGGCAGGAGGGCCACACCATGCACGCCACCGCCGAGGAGGCCATGGAGGAGACTGTGCGGATGTTCAACATCTACGCCGACTTCTGTGAGAATTACCTGGCCATGCCCGTGGTAAAGGGCCGCAAGACCGATAAGGAGAAGTTCTCCGGCGCCGAGGCCACCTACACCGTGGAGTGCATGATGCACGACAAGAAGGCCCTCCAGGCCGGCACCTCCCACTACTTCGGCGACGGCTTCGCCACCGCCTTTGACATCACCTTCACCGGCAAGGACAACAAGCCCCACCACCCCTTCCAGACCTCCTGGGGTGTGTCCACCCGGCTCATCGGCGGCGTCATCATGACCCACGGCGACAACAACGGTCTGGTGCTGCCCCCCAAGATCGCCCCCACCCAGGTCATCATCATCCCTGTGGCCCAGCACAAGGAGGGCGTCATCGAGGCCAACGAGGCCGTCATGGCCCGCCTGAAGGCCGCCGGCATCCGGGTGAAGATGGACGTGTCCGACCAGTCCGCCGGCTGGAAGTTCGCCGAGTATGAGATGAAGGGCGTGCCCTTGCGTCTGGAGATGGGTCCCAAGGACATGGAGAAGAACCAGTGCGTGCTGGTCCGCCGGGACAACGGCGAGAAGAGCTTCGTCTCCCTGGACAACATCGAGGAGACCGTCAAGACCATGCTGGACGCGGTGCAGAAGGGCCTGTACGACAAGGCCAAGAAGAACCTGGAGGAGAACACCTACGCCTGCTCCACCGTGGAGGAGGTCAAGGAGAAGATGGCCACCCAGGGCGGCTTTGCCAAGACCATGTGGTGCGGCGACCTGGAGTGCGAGCTGAAGATGAAGGAGATCGCCGGCGTGTCCTCCCGCTGCATCCCGCTGGAGCAGGAGCACCTGGGCGACGTGTGTCCCGTCTGCGGCAAGCCCGCCAAGCACATGGTGTACTGGGGCGTGGCCTACTAAGATCTATTCTATTGGAAAAAAGCCCGGAGCGACTGCTCCGGGCTTTTTTGCGGTTTTCTAGCCGAAATCGTGGCGGAAACCGCCGTCGCTGCCGGCGGCCTCTAGCGCCCGGACGATCTCCTCCACCCGATCAAAGCACTCCGGGTCGGAGAGAGCCTCGTTGCGCACGATGTCCCGGATCTGTACCAGGGCCTTGTAGCAGACGGAATGGACCAGTTCCTCTCCGGTCAGGGACAGGTTGGGAAAGCGTACCTCCACCTCCTGATAGGCCAGGGCGTGGATCAGAATTTCCTTGTATAAATCCATAAGATCACCTCAATTCTAAAATATCTGATTTTCAGATAAAAAGCAATATCTGAAAAACAGATATTTTAAGATGGCGTAGGTGATAATATGAGAGTGGAACCTTTACGCTATGAACGAATTCGAAACCTCAGGGTTGACCGGGACCTGACCCAGCAGGAGGTTGCGGATGTACTCCATATCAAGCAGAACACATATTCGCAGTATGAGACCGGTACGCTGAATTATCCGCTGGAAGTGGTGGTAACATTGGCTCGGTTCTATGGTACCAGCGTGGACTACCTCCTGGGCCTGACGGACGAGATGACCCCATATCCCAGGCGGAGCGGGGGTCCATTTGTGAAAAATCCCGATTGAAATTGTAAAACGATGGGTTTATAATGGCAACAACCTGTTATTGTGAGGGATTTTATTATGAACGACCGAAGCCTCACAACTGCATCCTATCTGTTTTCCTTTGGCTGGGCTCGATTTATGGGCACCGGCTTTTTTGGCATGGAGAAAACAGCGGGATGAAGGAAATGGGCGGGGCCCCTGTGGGGCTCTGTAGGACCAGGTAAACTTGGGGCGCTCATTGAGTTCATCAATGGGCGCCCTTTTTGTTATGAAGAAGGAGGAAACTTATGGTAGTCGTAATGAAGCCGGGCACCAGCAAGCAGGATATTGACGCACTGGTAGCCAAACTCAAGAAGCTGGATCTGGAAGTGGGCGTCACCAACGGCATCGGCTGCACCATCCTGGGCCTGGTGGGCGATACCACCGCCGTGGACATGGACAAGATCTCCATCAACCCCCACGTGGAGCGGGTCATGCGGGTGCAGGAGCCCTACAAGAAGGCCAACCGCAAATTCCACCCGGAGGACACCGTGGTGACCGTGGGGAACGCCAAGATCGGCGGCGGGAACTTCTCCGTCATCGCCGGGCCCTGCTCGGTGGAGAGTGAGGAACAGATCTGCCAGGTGGCCGCCGACGTGAAGGCCTCCGGGGCGGCTCTGCTCCGGGGCGGCGCCTTCAAGCCCCGCACCTCCCCCTACTCCTTCCAGGGGATGGGCACCTCCGGCCTGGACCTGCTGATGGAGGCCCGGGAGAAAACCGGCCTGCCCATCGTCACCGAGATCATGGATCCCCGCATGGCCGACCTGTTCGAGCGGGAGGTGGACGTGGTCCAGGTGGGCGCCCGGAACATGCAGAACTTCGAGCTGCTGAAAGAGGTGGGCAAGATGAGCAAGCCCATCCTGCTCAAGCGGGGCCTGGCCAACACCTACGAGGAGTGGATCATGTCCGCCGAGTACATCATGAGCGAGGGCAACGAGAACGTGATCCTGTGCGAGCGGGGCGTGCGTACCTTCGAGACCTACACCCGCAACACCCTGGACGTGTCCGCCATTCCCGCCGTCAAGCAGATGAGCCACCTGCCCGTCATCGTGGACCCCTCCCACGCCGCCGGCATGTACTGGATGGTGGAGCCTCTGGCTCTGGCCGCCGTGGCCGCCGGGGCGGACGGCCTCATCATCGAGGTCCACAACGACCCCGCCCACGCCAAGTGCGACGGCCAGCAGTCCCTCACCCCCCAGAAGTTTGACGGCCTCATGCACAAGGTGTCCGCTCTGGTTGACCTGGTGGGCAAGACTTTGATAAAATAAAGCGGATACCGCAAAATCCCAAGGAGGACTGAGCCCATGAAAACCCTCACCGTGTCCCTGCCGGGGCGGAGCTATGACATTCTGATTGAGCGGGGCCTGCTGGACCGGGCGGGGGAGCACTGCCGGGCGGTGCTGCCCCGGGCCAGCAAGCTGTTTGTGGTCACCGATTCCACCGTGGGCCCCCTCTACGGGGCCCGGCTGGAGCGCAGCCTGACCGCCGCCGGGTTTTCCGTGACGGTCCACACCGTCCCCGCCGGGGAGAGCGCCAAGTGCGCCGCCCGGCTGGCCCAGCTGTGGGAGGCCATGATGGGCTTCGGCCTCACCCGCACCGACGCCGTGGTGGCCCTGGGCGGCGGCGTGGTGGGGGACCTGGCGGGCTTTGCTGCCGCCACCGTCCTCCGGGGTGTGGATTTTATTCAGATCCCCACCACCCTCCTCTCCCAGGTGGATTCCTCCGTGGGGGGCAAGGTGGCCATCGACCTGGACCACGGCAAGAACCTGGCCGGGGCCTTCTGGCAGCCCAGACTGGTGCTCATGGACCCGGACACCCTGGACACCCTGCCCGACGCCACCTTTGCCGACGGCATGGCGGAGGTGGTCAAATACGGCTGTATTTTTGACAGACCCTTCTTTGATTTCCTGGCCGCCCGGCCCTCCCGGGCTCAGCTGATGGGGGAAATCGAACACATTCTGTATACCTGCTGCGATTTAAAACGAATGGTAGTGGAGCAAGACGAGCGGGACACGGGAAAGCGGATGCTTCTGAACTTCGGCCACACCCTGGGCCACGCCTATGAGCTGGCGGGGCACTACGAGACCTGGACCCACGGCCAGGCGGTGGCCGCCGGTATGGTACGTGCCGCCAAGCTGGGGGAGAAGCTGGGGATAACCCCTGCCGGGACGGCAGAGGCCATTGTCAAGGTGCTGACCCCTCTGGGCCTGCCGGTGGAGATTTCCTGTACCGCCGGGGAATACACTGCCGCCATCGGCCTGGACAAGAAGGGGGCCGGGGCGGACATCTCGGTGATCCTGCTGGAGGAGCTGGGCCGGGCGGTGCCCCACAAGATGCCCAAGGCGGACCTTCTGGAGGAATTGAAATGAACGTGACCATCACGCCGGGCCGGCTGGCGGGGACCATCACCCCGCCCCCCTCCAAGTCCCAGGCCCACCGGCTGCTGATCGCCGCCGGCCTGGGGGCGGGGGAGAGCCATATTGAAAATCTGGCCCACTCCCAGGACATCGACGCTACCCTCCGGTGCATGGCCGCCCTGAAAGCGCCGGGCGCGGAACTGCCGGAGCTGGACTGCGGCGAGAGCGGCTCCACCCTGCGTTTTCTCATCCCGGTGGCCCTGGCCCTCCGGGGCGGGGGACGGTTCACCGGCCACGGACGGCTGATGGAACGGCCCCAGGAGCCCTACTTCGCCATCTTTCGGGAGAAGGGGATTTCTTATGAACAGCAGGACGGCACGCTGACGGTGGAGGGAAAGCTGACCCCAGGGGACTACACCCTGCCGGGGGACGTGTCCTCCCAGTTCGTCACCGGCCTGCTGTACGCCCTGCCCCTGCTGGGCGGGGACAGCCGGATCCTGCTGACCACCCCCCTGGAATCCCGGGGGTATATCGACATGACCCTGGACGCCCTGGAGCAGTTCGGGGTACAGGCGGAATACGACGGGGACCGGATCTTCCGGGTGCCGGGAAATCAAGCGTATCAGCCCCGGGACCTGACCATTGAGGCCGACTGGTCCAACGCCGCCTTCTGGTACGCCGCCTGCTTTCTGGGCTGTGATCTGGAGATTCAGGGCCTCAACGCCTGTTCCGCCCAGGGGGATATGCGCATTGTGCCCTATTTTATGAAATTACAGGGGAAGGGCCCGGTGGACCTGGACGTGAGCCAGTGTCCCGACCTTGTGCCTCCCCTGGCCGCCATGGCCGCCCTGCGGGGGGGAGAGACCACCGCTATCGTCAACGCTGCCCGGCTGCGCATCAAGGAGAGCGACCGGCTGGCCACGGTGACCCAGGTGCTGAACGCCCTGGGGGCGGAGGTGGAGGAATTTGACGACCACCTGGTGATCCATGGAAAAGAGCGCCTGGCGGGAGGGGTCACTGTCTCCGGCCACAACGACCACCGCATCGCCATGATGGCCGCTATCGCCGCCATCCGGTGCGAGAAGCCGGTGACGGTCACCGGCGCGGAGTGCGTCAAAAAGTCCTACCCGGATTTCTGGGAGGATTACCGCAAATTGGGAGGTAAACTGGTATGCGGCACATGATTTTCGGCGAATCCCACGGCCCCGCCGTCGGTGTGGTGCTGGAGGGGGTGCCCGCCGGGCTGGAGCTGGACCTGGAAAAAGTCCAGTGGGAGCTGGACCGGCGGCGGCCCGGCAAGGACCCCACCGCCACCGCCCGGAAGGAGGCGGACAAGGTGGAGGTGCTCTCCGGCCTGTTTGAGGGCAAGACCACCGGCGCCCCCCTGGCTATGGTGATCTACAACTCCGACCAGCACTCCAGGGACTATGAATCCATCCGCTACACCCCCCGGCCCAGCCACGGGGACTACGCCGGGTTTATCAAGAGCAAGGGCTGCCTGGACTATCGGGGCGGCGGCCACTTCTCCGGCCGGCTCACCGCCCCCCTGACAGCGGCGGGCGCGGTGGCCAAGCAGGTGCTGGAGCGCAAGGGCGTGTGGGTGGGTGCCCACATCAGCTCCATCTACGGCATCTGCGATTCCCCCCTGGGGGACCTGGACGAGATGAAGGATGTGGCCAACAAGCCCTTCCCTGTCCTCAATGATGAGAAGGGGGAGGAGATGCGCCAGGCCATCCTGGAGGCCAAGGAGCAGCAGGACAGCGTGGGCGGTGCCATCGAGTGCGCCGTCTGGGGCCTGCCCGCCGGGCTGGGCGCCCCCGACTTCGGCTGCAATGTGGAGGGCATTTTCGCCCAGTACCTGTTTGCCGTGCCCGCCGTCAAGGGCGTGGACTTCGGCGCGGGGGCGGCCTTCTCCCTCATGCGGGGCAGCGAGGCCAACGACCCCTTCGCCGTGGAGAACGGCAAGGTGGTCACCACCACCAACCACGCCGGAGGCATCAACGGCGGCATCACCAACGGCATGCCGGTGGTCTTTGAGGCCACCTTCCGGCCCACCCCCTCCATCTCCCTGCCCCAGCAGAGCGTGGACCTGCGCACCGGGGAGGAGACGGAAATCGAGATCCACGGCCGCCACGACCCCTGCATCGTCCCCCGGGCGGTGCCGGTGGTGGAGGCCGCCGCCGCCCTGGCCGCCTGCGCGGTGCTGGGCATTTGAAGGAGCGAATAGAAATGACGGAACTGGAGCAATACCGGCAGGAGATCGACCGTATCGACGGGGAACTGGTCAAGTTGTTCCTGGAGCGGATGGCGGTCACCGGCAAGGTGGGGGAATACAAGCAGCGGGCGGGCATCCCGGTGCTGGACGCCGGCCGGGAGAAACAGGTCATCGCCGCCAAGACCGCCCTCACCGACGACCCCGCCCGGAAGGCGGACATCGCCGCCCTGTATGAGAGCATCATGGCCATCTCCCGCCGGCAGCAGCGCCATCTGGTGCGGGAGGGGGCGGAGGACCCGGGCTACGCCGCCTACCTGGCCGACCGGGCCCGGGCCAGAGAGCCGGTGGCCCACCCCCGGGTGGTGTACCAGGGGGAGCCGGGCTGCTACAGTGAGGAGGCCGCCGCCGGTTTCTTCGGGGATGATGTGGACAGCCGTGGCCTGCCTTGGTTCAACGACGTGTTTGCCGCTCTGGAGCGGGGCGAGGCCGACTACGCCGTGGTGCCGGTGGAGAACTCCTCCACCGGGTCCATCCGGCAGGTGTACGACCTGATGGCCCAGTACCGCTACTCCATCGTGGGGGAGTGGCAGGTGAAGGTGGAGCACTGCCTGATGGCCCTGCCGGGGGTAAACCTTTCTGACATCAGGACCGTCTACTCCCATGAGCAGGGTCTGATGCAGAGCGAGAAATATCTGGACGCCCACCGGGGCTGGAAGCGGGTGCCCACCCTGGACACCGCCGGGTCGGCCAAGCTGGTGGCCGAGACCGGGGACCGCACCGCCGCCGCCATCTGCTCCCGCCGGGCGGCCAGGCTCTACGGCCTGCACATCCTGGCGGAGGGAGTCAACTACAACAGCATGAACCACACCCGGTTCGCCGTGGTGTCTCCCGTGCCCGAGCTGCGGCCCGGCCGGGACAAGATCAGCGCCATGTTCCGCCTGCCCCACCAGAGCGGCTCCCTCCATGAGATTCTGACCATCTTTGCCGTCCAGGGCTTCAACCTGCTGAAGATCGAATCCCGGCCCATCCCCGGCCGGGGCTGGGAGTATCTGTTCTTCCTGGACTTCACCGGTGACCTGGCCGCCGACGGCATGGACGGAGTGCTCCATGAGCTGAGCCAGCTGGCGGCGGAGTTCCGCATTCTGGGCAACTACCGGGGGTACGAGCCATGAGGGACAACGTGGTGCTCATCGGCATGATGGGCTGCGGCAAGACCACGGTGGGGGGTCTGCTGGCCAGAAAGCTGGGCTTCACCTTCGTGGACACCGACCAGTACATCGAGGAGGCCCTGGGCCGCTCCATCCCCGACGTCTTTGCCAAGGAAGGGGAGGCCTTCTTCCGGGACTGGGAGCTGGGTGCCGCGGAGGAGCTGGCTCAGCAGCGGAGGCTGGTCATTTCCTGCGGTGGGGGCCTGCCCACCCGTTGTGATTCCATTGCCAGCTTGAAATACAGCGGCACGGTGATCTTCCTCCGGCGGGACCCGGGGGAGATCTATGACAACGTGTCCATGGGAGGCCGCCCCCTGGGCCAGCAGGGGAGAGAGGCTTTCCTGGAGCGGTACGCCGCCCGGGAACCCATCTATCTGGAATGGGCCGACCATGTGGTGGATGTGCAGCCCACCCCGGTGGAGACCGCACAGCGGATTTTGGAGGTGCTGAACGCATGAAGTTTTTGGTCATCAACGGTCCCAACCTGAACCTGCTGGGCCAGCGGGAGCCGGGTATCTATGGGGAAAATACCTATGAGAGCCTGTGCAGGCGGCTGACGGACTTTGCCGCCGCCCACGATTCCACCGCGGAGTGCTTCCAGTCCAACCACGAGGGGGCCATCATCGACGCCATCCACGCCGCCCAGGGGAAGTTTGACGCCATCGTCATGAATCCCGGGGCCTACACCCACTACTCCTACGCCATTCTGGACGCCCTGAAGGCGGTGGACGTGCCCTGCATCGAGGTACACATCTCCAACGTCCACCAGCGGGAGGAGTTCCGGCACAGGAGCGTCACCGCCCCCGCCTGCGTGGGCCAGATCTGCGGCCTGGGCCTCTACGGTTACGAGGCTGCTATGGGTTACTTTCTCTCGAGAGAGAAAGTAACCAAAGAGAGCTTCCATTCCTGAGCGAGGAGATTTTATGAGACGTCCTTCCGTGCCCCTGCCCCGCATCGGCATGCGGGTGATCAAGACCGCTGTGGCGGTGATGGTGTCCTACGCCCTGTTTCTGCCCTTCGGGCTTACCTATCGGGAGGAGCTGGGGGGCGTGCTGGGCCAGATGGGACCCCTGTACGCCTGCATCGCCTGCATCATCTGCACCCAGAGCACCCTGGGCCAGACCTTCCGGCAGGGGATCTCCCGGCTCATCGGGGTGATCGTAGGGGGCGCCCTGGGTACCGCTACCCTGCTGCTGGGTCCGGCCCTGGAGAATCTCTGGATCAAGACGCTGGTGCTGGGGGCGGTATGCGTGGCGGGGGTGTGGATCTGCCTGCTCATCAAGCGGCCCACCGCCTGCGGCATGGCCTGCATCCTGCCCTGCGTCATCCTTATTACCGGGGTCACCGGTGTGACCCGGTACTACTACGCCGCCGCCCGCATGATCGAGACGGTGGTGGGGCTGCTGGTGGCCCTGGCGGTCAACGCCGCCCTGCCCGACCACCGGCCGGAATCCAAACGGGGGGAATCAGATATGAAAGTGGAAGTGGATAACTCCACCAAAAAGCTGTGCGTCATCGGGGACCCGGTGCTCCACTCCAAGTCCCCCCTGATCCAGAACACCATGATCAGGGAACTGGGCCTGGACTATGTCTATCTCTGCCAGCCGGTGCCCCGGGGCAAGTGTAAGCAGTGGCTGGACTGCGCCAAATTCGCCGGCTACGCCGGCTTCAACGCCACCATGCCCCACAAGGAGGAGCTGGTGCCCCTGATGGATGAGCTGGACGCCGACGCCGCCCTCATCGGGGCGGTGAATACCGTGTGCATCCGGGATGGGAAAGCCTATGGCTACAACACCGACGGGGAGGGCTTCCTCCGCTCACTGGCCGACGAGGGCATCAACCCGGCGGGAAAGCAGATCCTGGTGCTGGGCGCCGGCGGGGCAGCCAAGGCGGTGTGCCTCAAACTGGCCCAGGCGGGAGCAGCCGTGACGGTGTGCAACCGCACCCTGGAAAAGGCGGAGGCCATCTGCGCCCACGACCCGGCCCATCTCCGCCCGGCGGGCTTTGACGCCGCTGTCTTATATAAGGAGGCGCAGAGCTGCGATCTGCTGGTGAACTGTACCTCCCTGGGCATGGCGGGCACCAAGGGCCAGTTTGAGGACTTCTCCTTCCTGGACGGACTGCGCCCCGGTGTGCCGGTGGTGGATCTGATCTACGCCCCCGCCCAGACCGAGCTGCTCCGCCAGGCCAAGCAGCGGGGCCACAAGACAGTCAACGGCTTCGGCCTGCTGGTCAACCAGGCGGTGCTGGCTCTGGAGTACTTTACCGGCGCCCAGATCGACGCCGCCCGGATGAAGAAAGTGCTTTCCGGCGTGCTGTAAAGAAGTGCGGAAAAAATTCAAAAATCCCCTTGACTTTGGGAGAAAGTTGTACTATTATTATTGAGCGCCTGTTTAGGGCGTATTGTGCGATGATGCGGGAGATTGCTCAGCAATGAGGTAACTTCCGCGGAGTATGTCCGAGCTAGAATCGGGCGGCTGAGGGATCCGTGCACGGCGTATATCGCCATGCAGGGAAGAAACCGGCCTGCTTGTGCCGGTTTTCTTCATGTCACGGAGTGATACGCACGGAAACGTGTACTGAAATCCCTCACCGTACGAAGCGAGGAAAACACCGCGCTGGAGCCCCGTGGACCCGGCGAAAGCGCACACCACTTCGTATGTTTAAGGAGGAACAACACCATGGCAGCTCAGAAAGAAATGATCCGCATCCGCCTGAAGGCCTACGATCATCAGCTCATCGACCAGAGCGCTGAGAAGATCGTTGAGACCGCCAAGCGCACCGGCGCTTCCGTGTCCGGCCCCATTCCCCTGCCCACCAAGAAGGAAGTCGTCACCATCCTGCGGGCCGTCCACAAGTACAAGGACAGCCGCGAGCAGTTCGAGCGCCGCACTCACAAGCGCCTGATCGACATCCTGAAGCCCTCTCCCAAGACCGTGGAGGCTCTGATGAGCCTGGAGCTCCCCGCCGGTGTGGAGATCGAGATCAAGCTGTAAGAGACAGCAACCCATTCCTTTGTTAGTACCGCAGTCCGCCGCGTTTTGAGGCGGACGGGTCAAGTTGGCCGAGCAATACCAGCCAATGGGTACCTCGTCCAACCAATAACCTTAATAAGGAGGAAAACACATGGAAAAGGCCATTATCGGCAAGAAGGTCGGCATGACGCAGATCTTCGACGAAGCCGGCAAGGTCATCCCGGTCACCGTCATCGAGGCGGGCCCCTGCACCGTGGTGCAGAAGAAGACCGAGGAGAAGGACGGCTACAACGCCGTTCAGCTGGGCTACGAGGACGTAGCCGAGAAGAAGCTCACCAAGCCTGAGCTGGGTCACCTGAAGAAGGCCGGCGACGCCCGGAAGAAGACCCTGAAGGAGTTCAAGCTGGCCAACTGCGACGCCCTGAACGTGGGCGACGAGGTGAAGGTTGATGTGTTCGCCGAGGGCGACCGCGTTGATGTCACCGGCATCAGCAAGGGCCACGGCTACCAGGGCGTCATCAAGCGTCACGGCGCTCACCGCCTGAAGGAATCCCACGGTACCGGCCCTGTGCACCGTCACGCCGGCTCCATGGGCTCCAGCACCGATCCCTCCCGGATCTTCAAGGGCAAGATCGGCGCCGGCCAGATGGGCAACGAGCAGGTCACCGTCCTGAACCTGGACGTGATCAAGGTCGACACCGAGCTGGGCATCATCGCTGTCCGGGGCGCCATCCCCGGTCCCAAGGGCGGCATCGTGTATCTGCGCAACTCCGTGATCAACGTCAAGGAGAAGGGCGCCGCCGCCAACGCCAGCGTCAACCCGCAGAAGGCTTCCGCCCGCGTCAATCCCCAGAAGGCTTCCGCCCGTAACAAGTAAGAAAGGAGAGAACTCAAATGCCTAAGGCAATCGTTGTGAACATGGCCGGCAACCAGGTCGGCGAAGTGGAGCTCTCCGAAGCTGTGTTCGGGATCGAGCCCAATCAGACCGTTGTCCACGAGGTGGTCAAGAACCACCTGGCCAACTGCCGTCAGGGCACCCAGTCCGCTCTGACCCGCGCCGAGGTCTCCGGCGGCGGCATCAAGCCCTGGCGCCAGAAGGGCACCGGCCGTGCCCGTCAGGGTTCCACCCGCGCTCCCCAGTGGACCCACGGCGGTATCGTTTTTGCTCCCAAGCCCCGCGACTACAGCTACGTGCTGAACAAGAAGGTCAAGCGTCTGGCTCTGAAGTCCGCTCTGTCCGCCAAGGCCGCCTCCGGCGACATCGTGGTGGTGGACGGCCTGAACCTGGACGAGGTCAAGACCAAGACCATGCAGGGCTTCCTCAACACCGTGGGCGCCAAGAAGGCCGTCATCGTCACCCCCGAGGTGAACGAGACCGTCATCAAGTCCGCCCGCAACATCCCCGGCGTGGTGACCACCACTGCCAAGATCCTCAGCGTTTACGACATCGTGAACGCCGGCAAGTTCATCGTTGACAAGGCGGCTCTGGCCGTCATCGAGGAGGTGTTTGCGTAATGGCTACTACCGCTTACGACATCATCAAGCGCCCCGTCATCACCGAGCAGTCCATGGCGGAGACCGAGGCCAAGAAGTACACCTTCGAGGTGGCCAAGGACGCCAACAAGATCGAGATCGCCAAGGCGGTGGAGGAGATCTTCGGCGTGAAGGTGGCCAAGGTGAACACCCTGAACATGCAGGGTAAGGAGAAGCGCACCGGCCGTTTCCCCGCCGGCCGCCGGGCCAGCTGGAAGAAGGCTATGGTCACCCTGACTGAGGACTCCAAGACCATCGAGTTCTTCGAAGGCATGGTGTAAGGAGGATAAGGAACAATGGCTATCAAAACTTATAAGCCCACAACGCCCTCCCGCCGCCACATGACCGTGAGCGCCTTCGAGGGCATCGACAAGAAGGCCAAGCCCGAGCGCAGCCTGCTGGAAAACCTGAAGAAGAATGCCGGCCGCAACAGCTACGGCCGCATCACCGTCCGCCACCGCGGCGGCGGCAACAAGAAGAAGTACCGCATCATCGACTTCAAGCGGGATAAAGAGGGCACCGCCACTGTGATCAACCTGCAGTACGATCCCAACCGCTCCGCCAACATCGCCCTGATCCAGTACGAGGACGGCGAGAAGCGCTATATCCTGGCTCCCGTGAACCTGAAGGCCGGCCACAAGATCATGACCGGTCCCAACGCCGACATCCTGCCCGGCAACTGCCTGCCCATCGCCAACATCCCCGTGGGCGAGCTGATCCACTGCATCGAGCTGTACCCCGGCAAGGGCGCTCAGCTGGTGCGTGCCGCCGGTGAGGCCGCTCAGCTGATGGCCAAGGAGAACGGCATGGCTCAGGTCCGTCTGCCCTCCGGCGAGGTCCGCTACGTCCGCGAGGAGTGCAAGGCCACCATCGGCCAGGTTGGCAACACCGACTGGTCCAACATCCAGATCGGCAAGGCCGGCCGTAAGCGTCACATGGGTTGGCGGCCCACCGTCCGCGGTTCCGTCATGAACCCCAATGACCACCCCCACGGCGGCGGCGAGGGCAAGAGCCCTGTTGGCCGTCCCGGCCCCGTCACTCCCTGGGGCAAGCCTGCTATGGGTTACAAGACCCGCAAGCTGAAGAACCGCACCGAGAAGTTCATCGTCAAGCACCGCAACGCGAAGTAAGGGAGGCAGTAAAAGATGAGCAGAAGTATCAAGAAAGGCCCCTTTTGCGCCCCCGAGCTGCTGAAGCGGGTCGACGAAATGAATCAGACCGGCGAGAAGAAGGTCCTGAAGACCTGGAGCCGCGCCTCCACCATCTTCCCCTCTTTCGTCGGACACACCTTTGCCGTGCACGACGGCCGCAAGCACGTTCCCGTCTATGTGACCGAGGATATGGTTGGCCACAAGCTGGGCGAGTTCGCCCCCACCCGTACCTTCCGCGGCCACGCCGGCGCCAAGTCTGGTAAGTAAGGAGGAGGAGAGAACATGGAAGCAAAAGCACATCTGAGATATGCCCGTATCTCTCCCCGTAAGGTCCAGATCGTCTGTGACCTGATCCGCGGCAAGAGCGTGGCCCAGGCCAACGCCATCCTGATGGCGACCCCCAAGGCTGCCTCCGAGCTGCTGCTGAAGCTCCTCAAGAGCGCCGCGTCCAACGCGGAGAACAACCACCAGATGGACCCCGAGAAGCTGTATGTCTCCCAGGTGTTCGCCTGCCCCGGCCCCATCATCAAGCGGATGCGTCCCCGGGCTCAGGGCCGTGCCTATCGGATCAACAAGCGCACTTCTCACATCACCATCGCCGTGGCTGAGCGCTAAGGGAGGAGGAAGAATATGGGACAGAAAGTGAATCCCCACGGCCTGCGCGTGGGCGTCATTAAGGACTGGGACTCCCGCTGGTATGCCCGCAACGAGAAGGTGGGCGACCTGCTGGTGGAGGACAAGAAGATCCGGGACTACCTGAAGAAGACCCTGTATTCCGCCGGTATCCCCAAGATTGAGATCGAGCGTGACAACGCCAAGGTGCGCATCTACCTGCACTGCGCCCGTCCCGGCGTGGTCATCGGCAAGGGCGGCGAGGCCATCGAGGCCCTGCGCCTGAAGCTGGAGAAGATGCTGGGCAAGGCTGTTGCCCTGAACATCGTCGAGGTCAAGAGCCCCGACATGGACGCCCAGCTGGTGGCTGAGAACATCGCCCAGCAGCTGGAGAAGCGCATCGGCTTCCGCCGCGCCATGAAGAACGCCATGGGCCGCGCCATGCGGATGGGCGCCCGGGGCATCAAGACTCAGGTGTCCGGCCGTCTGGGCGGCGCCGAGATCGCCCGCACCGAGCACTATCACGACGGCACCATTCCCCTGCAGACCCTGCGGGCCGACATCGACTACGGCTTCGCTGAGGCTGCCACCACCTACGGCCGCATCGGCGTGAAGGTGTGGATCTACAAGGGCGAGGTGCTGACCCAGACCCTGCGGACCACCCCCCGCACTCTGGACACCAAGAACTTCAAGGAGCGCTCCGACCGTCCCCGCCGCGACCGCCGCGACGGCGACCGCAAGGGCGGCTTCAACCGCAACGGCGGCTTCAACCGCAACAACAACCGTCCTCAGGGCGGCTACAACAACAACCGTCCCCAGGGCGGTTACAACCGGCCTCAGGGCGGCGCCCGTCCTGCCGCTCCCAAGGAAGGAGGGTCCAACTAATGCTGCTGCCTAAGAGAGTGAAATACCGCCGCGTGCACCGTGGCCGCCTGAAGGGCAAGGCCATGCGCGGCAACACCGTGACCTACGGTGATTTTGGCCTGCAGGCCACCGAGCCCAGCTGGATCACCAGCAACCAGATCGAGGCCGCCCGTATCGCCATGACCCGTTACACCAAGCGTGGCGGTAAGGTGTGGATCAAGATCTTCCCCGATAAGCCCATTACCGAGAAGCCCGCTGAGACCCGCATGGGTTCCGGTAAAGGTTCTCCCGAGTACTGGGTGGCCGTGGTCAAGCCCGGCCGTGTGATGTTCGAGATCGCTGGCGTCCCTGAGGAGACTGCCCGCGAGGCCCTGCGTCTCGCCTCCCACAAGCTGCCTGTCAAGTGCAAGATTGTGGCGAAAGAGACCGCCGAGACCGAGAATGGTGGTGAATGAAGATGAAGGCTACTGAAATCCGTAAGATGAGCGCCGCCGAGCTGGAGAACAAGCTGGGCGACCTGAAGAAGGATCTCTTCCAGCTGCGTCTTCAGCACGCCACCAATCAGCTGGAGAATCCGGTGAAGATCGCTGAGGTCAAGCGGGACATCGCCCGCGTGAAGACCATCATCCGTGAGCAGCAGCTCGCAGGCCGATAAGAAGGAGGAACTAGGACATGGAAAACAGAACTTCTTCCCGCAAGACCAGAGTCGGCCTGGTGGTCTCCGATAAGATGGACAAGACCGTGGTGGTGGCCATCGCCGACCGTGTGGCCCACCCCCTGTACAAGAAGATCGTCAAGAGCACCTACAAGCTGAAGGCTCACGACGAGAAGAACGAGTGTGGCATCGGCGACCGCGTGCGGGTCATGGAGACCCGGCCCCTGTCCAAGGACAAGCGCTGGCGCGTGGTCGAGATCATCGAAAAGGCGAAGTAAGGAGGTGTCGGTATGATTCAGCAGGAAACTTATCTGAAGGTGGCCGACAACACCGGCGCCAAGGAGATCAAGACCATCCGCGTGCTGGGCGGCTCCAGCCGCCGGTACGCCAACATCGGCGACGTCGTGGTGGCCTCCGTCCGGAAGGCTCAGCCCGGCGGCACCGTGAAGAAGGGCGAGGTCGTGAAGGCCGTCGTCGTCCGTTCCGCCAAGGGCGTCCGCCGTACCGACGGCAGCTACGTCCGGTTTGACGAGAACGCCGCCGTCCTGATCAAGGACGACAAGAATCCCCGCGGTACCCGTATCTTTGGGCCCGTGGCCCGCGAGCTGCGCGACAAGGATTATATGAAGATCCTGTCTCTGGCTCCCGAAGTGCTGTAAGGGGGTAGGAGTAGACATGAATAAGATGAGCATTCGTAAGGACGACCTGGTGGTCGTTCTGTCCGGCAAGGACAAGGGCAAGCAGGGCAAGGTCCTGAGTGTCATGCCCAAGGAGGGCAAGGTCGTGGTGGAGAAGGTGTCTGTGACCTATGAGAACCTCCATAAGGAGGTGGGTCCCGGCTGCCGCATCCTGGTGGATGACGGCCTGATCGAGCTGCGGGTCAAGAGCGTGGAGGGCCACGCTGCGCGACAAGGATTATATGAAGATCCTGTCTCTGGCTCCCGAAGTGCTGTAAGGGGNGGCGTCCACGAAGGTGGTCACTTCGGTGGGGGTGAAGAAGGGGGCCAACAGGGAGCCGATCTGGTTCACCGCCACCGGAATGCGGGCCTCCGCCGCGGCGGCAAGAAGGTCCGCGTCTGCAAGAAGTGCGGCGCCGAGATCTGAGAGAGGAGGAGTGAACAACAATGGCTGATAAGAAAGTGCCCAACCTGAAGGCGAAGTACCAGGCCGAGGTCGCTCCTGCTCTGATGCAGAAGTTCGGTTACAAGAGCTCCATGGAGATCCCCAAGATCGACAAGATCGTGGTCAACTGCGGCTGCGGCGAGGCCCGGGACAACTCCAAGGTGCTGGAGGCCGTCGTGGGCGATCTGACCAAGATCACCGGCCAGAAGGCCATCATCACCAAGGCCAAGAAGTCCGTGGCTAACTTCAAGCTGCGTGAGGGCATGCCCATCGGCGCCAAGGTGACCCTGCGTTCCGACCGTATGTGGGAGTTCCTGGACCGCCTGTTCAACGTGGCCCTGCCCCGCGTGCGTGACTTCCGGGGTATCAACGGCAACTCTTTCGATGGCCGCGGCAACTACGCCCTGGGCATCAAGGAGCAGCTGATCTTCCCCGAGATCGAGTACGACAAGATCGACAAGATCCGCGGCCTGGACGTGGTCATCTGCACCACCGCCAAGACCGACGAAGAGGCCAAGGAACTGCTGACTCTGATCGGCGCTCCCTTTGCCCGGTAAAGGAGGAGAACGAAATGGCTAAGAAGTCTATGATCCTGAAGCAGCAGGCGGAGCCCAAGTTCTCCACCCGCCGCTACAACCGCTGCAAGATCTGCGGCCGTCCCCACGCCTACCTGCGGGACTACGGCATCTGCCGTATCTGCTTCCGCGAGCTGGCTTACAAGGGTCAGATTCCCGGTGTCAAGAAGGCGAGCTGGTAAAACCAGCCCGCCTCTTGGCCGGTAATTTGATAAATTTCCCCAGCCGGCGTGCAATAGGTCGCAGTTGCCTAGCTGCGATACCTTGCCGCTGATACGGGCGCAGCCCGTAATTCTAATAGGAGGTAAACATCATGCATATCACCGATCCCATTGCGGATATGCTCACCCGCATCCGCAACGCGAACAACGCCAAGCATGACACCGTGGACGTCCCCGCGTCCAACATGAAGAAGTCCATCGCGCAGATCCTGCTGGACGAAGGCTATATCAAGAACTTCCAGCTCATCGACGACGGCACTCAGGGCGTGATCCGCATCACTCTGAAGTACAACCCCGGCAAAGAGAAGATCATCACCGGCCTGCGCCGCGTTTCCAAGCCCGGCCTGCGTGTATATGCCGGTGCTGACGAGCTGCCCCGGGTCCTCCATGGCCTGGGCATCGCCATCGTGTCCACGTCCAAGGGCGTCATGACCGACAAGGCTGCCCGCGCGCAGCATGTCGGCGGTGAGGTCCTGGCGTTTGTCTGGTAAGGAGGGAGAGTAGAAAATGTCTCGAATCGGAAGAATGCCGATCTCCATCCCCGCCGGTGTGGACGTGAAGATCGAAGCCGGTAACCTGGTTACCGTGAAGGGGCCCAAGGGCACTCTGACCCAGCAGCTCCACCCCAACATGACCATCACCCAGGAGGGTGACGTGCTCCACGTGACTCGTCCCAACGACGAGAAGGAGAACCGCAGCCTCCACGGCCTGACCCGCAGCCTGCTGCACAACATGGTAGTGGGCGTCACCGAGGGCTTCAAGAAGGAGCTGGACGTGAACGGCGTCGGTTACCGTGTGGCCAAGGAGGGCAACAAGCTGGTCATGAACCTGGGCTTCTCCCATCAGGTCACCGTGGAGGAGATCGACGGCATCAGCATCGAGGTCCCCAGCGCCAACAAGATCGTCATCAGCGGCGTTGACAAGCAGAAGGTGGGCCAGTTCGCCGCCGAAGTTCGTGAGAAGCGTCCGCCTGAGCCTTACAAGGGCAAGGGCATCAAATACACTGACGAGGTCATCCGCCGCAAGGAAGGCAAGACCGGCGTCAAGAAGAAATAAGGAGGTGTGCCACAATGATCAACAGACCCGATACCAATGCTCAGCGGCTTAAGCGCCACAAGAGAGTGCGCGGTAAGATTTCCGGCACGCCCGAGCGTCCCCGTCTGAACGTGTTCCGCAGCAACACCAACATCTATGCCCAGATCATCGACGATGTGAACGGCAAGACTCTGGTGTCCGCTTCTTCCCTGGAGAAGGGCTTTGAAGGCAAGGGCTCCGACTGTGAGGCCGCCAAGAAGGTGGGCCTGACCGTCGCTGAGCGCGCCAAGGCCGCCGGCATCGAGAACGTCGTGTTTGACCGCGGCGGCTACGTGTACCACGGCCGCGTACAGGCCCTGGCCGAGGGCGCCCGTGAGGGCGGCCTGCAGTTCTAAGGGAGGAGGAAAAGATAAATGGCTCGTTTTGAAAGAGAACCCAGCGAGTTTACCGAGAAGCTCGTTTCCCTCAACCGGGTGTCCAAGACCGTGAAGGGCGGCCGCGTCATGAAGTTCGCCGCTCTGATGGTGGTGGGCGACGAGAAGGGCCGCGTGGGCTTCGGCACCGGTAAGGCCGCCGAGGTCCCCGAAGCCATCCGCAAGGGCATCGAGGACGCCAAGAAGAACCTGGTGACCATCACCCGGTCCGGCACCACCATTCCCCATGAGGTCATCGGCGAGTTCGGCGCCGGCCGCGTGCTGCTGAAGCCCGCTGCCCCCGGTACCGGCATCATCGCCGGCGGCCCTGTCCGCGCTGTCATGGAGGCCGCCGGCATCCGTGACATCCGCGCCAAGTGCCTGCGCTCCAACAATCCGCAGAACGTGGTCTCCGCCACCTTCGAGGGCCTGAAGTCCCTCCGTGGTCCCGAGGAGGTCGCCCGCATCCGCGGCAAGAGCGTGGACGAGATCGTAGGTTAAGGAGGGCCGTGAACATGGCTAATCTGAACATCAAGCTGGTCAAGAGCCTGAACGGCCGCATTGCCAAGCACAAGGCCACCGCCGAGGCTCTGGGGCTGCGCCACATCGGCGACACCACCGTACAGCCCGATAACGAGGCCACCCGCGGCAAGATCGCCCACATCGGCTATCTGCTGCAGGTGACCGAGGAACAGTAAGGAGGTGCGCGAAATGAATCTGCATGATCTGTCTCCCGCTGCCGGTTCCAACCCCAAGGCTTACCGCAAGGGCCGCGGCAACGGTTCTGGTAACGGCAAGACCGCCGGCCGCGGTCAGAAGGGCCAGTGGGCCCGTTCCGGCGGCGGTGTCCGCGTGGGATTTGAGGGCGGCCAGATGCCTCTGACCCGCCGCATCCCCAAGCGGGGCTTCAACAACATCTTTGCCAAGCCCCTGGAGGCCATCAACGTGTCCGCCCTGGAGAAGTTCGAGGACGGCGCCGTGGTCAACGTGTGCGACCTGCTGGAGAAGGGCATCCTCTCCAAGTGTGAGTACGGCTACAAGGTGCTGGGCAACGGCACCCTGACCAAGAAGCTGACGGTCCGTGCCTCCGCTTTCTCCGCCTCCGCCAAGGAGAAGATCGTGGCGGCAGGTGGAAAGTACGAGGTGGTATAAGTGATCGAAACCATCCGTAACGCGTGGAAGATTCCTGAGCTGCGCAAGAAGATCCTCTTCACCGTGTTCGCTCTGCTCATCTTCCGGCTGGGCTCCGTGGTTCCTGTGCCTTTCATCGACAGCAACCTGCTGAGCAGCACCCTGAACAACATGGGAGGCATCTTCTCCCTGTTGGGCACCATGAACGGCACCGCCTTCTCCATGGCCGCCGTCTTTGCCCTGGGTGTGCAGCCGTATATCAACAGCTCCATCATCATCCAGCTGCTCACCGTTGCCATCCCCGCCCTGGAGCGCCTCCAGCGGGACGGCGGCGAGGAGGGCCGGAAGAAGATCGCGGCCATCACCCGTTACGTGACCGTGGCCATCGCCCTGCTCCAGGGCTTCGGTTACTACACCTTGATCCGCACCCAAAGCGGTGGCGCCCTGCTGGATACCGCCGGCCTGCCCGGCTGGTGGGCGGCCATCGTCATCATCCTGTGCTTTACCGCCGGTTCCGCCTTTGTCATGTGGCTGGGTGAGCAGATCACCGAGTTCGGCATCGGCAACGGCATCTCCATCATCCTGTTCGCCGGCATCCTGTCCCGGGTGCCCGCCATGGTGCAGACCATGTACGAAGGCATCCGGCACAACCTGGACGGCGTTACCGGTGAGGACGTGTTCAACCTGCCCTGGTGGGGCGCCATCCTCATCGTGATCGGCATGCTGGCCCTGGTGGTGCTCATCGTGTTCATCCAGAACTCCGAGCGCCGCATCCCGGTGCAGTACGCCAAGCGTGTGGTGGGCCGCAAGATGTACGGCGGTCAGTCCAGCCACATCCCCCTGAAGGTGAACATGAGCGGCGTTATGCCCATCATCTTCGCCCAGGCCATCGCCTCTCTGCCCGCTACCGTAGGCATGTTCTTCGGCAAGAGCACTGACAGCGAGGGCGCGTGGGGTGCGTTCCTCCGCGTGTTCGACACCACCAGCGTGGTGTATATCGTGATCTATTTCCTGCTTATCGTGGGCTTCAGCTACTTCTACTCCACCATGCAGTTCAACCCGGTGGAGGTGGCCAACAACCTGAAGAAGAACGGCGGCTTCATTCCCGGCTTCCGTCCCGGCAAGCCCACGGCCGACTTTATCCACAAGGTGCTGGGTAAGATCACCATGTTCGGTGCCCTGTACCTGGCCATCATCGCCATCGCGCCCATCATCACCGGCGCGGTCATCGGCCAGCAGCGCCTGGCCATCGGCGGCACTTCCATCATCATCGTGGTAGGCGTGGCCCTGGAGACCACCAAGGCGTTGGAAGCTCAGATGCTCATGCGGCATTACAAGGGCTTCCTGGAGTAAGAGGGGACTTTATCATGAAAATCATCCTGTTAGGCGCCCCAGGCGCCGGTAAGGGGACCCAGGCGGAGATCATCAGCGGCAAGCTGAATATCCCCACCATCTCCACCGGCAATATTCTCCGCGCGGCCGTGAAGGCGGGAACGCCCATCGGCCTGCAGGCAAAGAGCTATATGGACGCGGGCAAGCTGGTTCCCGATGAGGTCATCATCGGCATCATTGAGGAGCGGCTGGCCCAGAGTGATTGTGCCAACGGTTTTATCCTGGACGGAGTGCCCCGCACCATCGCCCAGGCCGAGGCCCTGGAGCAGCACGGAATCCGCTTTGACGCGGTGCTCTCTCTGGAGATCGCCGACAGCGTCATCGAGGAGCGGATGACCGGGCGCCGGACCTGCCACACTTGCGGCGCCACCTATCATGTCAAGGCGGCTCCTCCCAAGCAGGAGGGCGTCTGCGACAAGTGCGGCGGCGAACTGGAGCAGCGAAAGGATGACCAGCCGGAGACGGTCAAGCACCGGCTGGAGGTCTACCACAGTGAGACCGAGCCCTTGAAGGACTATTACCAGGCCCACGGGCTGTTGGTGACTGTTCCCGATATGGGCGGCATTGAGGAGACCAACGCAAAAATCATGGAACTTTTGGGGAAGTGAATTGAGATGGATATGATCTCACTCAAATCCCCCCGGGAGATCGACTGCATGCGCCGGGCCGGGCGGCTTACCGCCCAGGCCCGGGCATTGGCCGGCTCCATGGTGCGGCCCGGTGTCACCACCCACGAGATCGACACCGCGGTGCGCCGGTTTATCGAAAGCCACGGAGCAAAGCCCTCTTTCCTGGGGTATGGCGGTTTTTCCGGCTCGGCCTGCATCTCCGTCAATGAGCAGGTGATCCACGGTATTCCCGGCCCCCGGAAGCTGAAGGAGGGCGACATCGTCAGCATTGACGTAGGCGCTTATCTGGACGGCTTTCACGGCGACTGCGCCGCTACCTTCCCCTGCGGGGAGGTCAGCGAGGAAGCCATGCGCCTCATCCGGGTCACCGAGCAGAGCTTCTGGGAGGGCATCAAGTTTGCCCGTCCCGGCAAGCGGGTCTACGATATCTCCCACGCGGTCCAGCAGTACGTGGAGGGCAACGGCTTCTCCGTAGTGCGTGACTTTGTGGGCCATGGCGTAGGCGCCAAGCTTCATGAGCCGCCGGAGGTGCCCAATTACGGGCCGGCGGGTCACGGAGCGCGGCTTCAGCCCGGTATGACCATTGCGGTGGAGCCCATGGTGAACGCAGGCGACTGGCGGGTCAAGGTACTGAAGGACGGCTGGACCACGGTGTCCGCCGACGGCAGCCTGACCGCCCACTATGAAAACACCATTCTCATCACCGACGGGGAGCCGGAAGTGCTCACCGTGGCGGAGGAGTGAGGATGGAGCTGGAACGACCTGGAATCGTCCGCTCCCTGGCGGGACACGACAGGGGCGGGTTGTTCTGTGTACTGGGCGTTGAGGGCCCCTATCTGCTGCTGTGCGACGGCAGGCGGAGAAGGGTGGAGGCGCCCAAGCGGAAGAAGGCCGTTCACACGGCCGACGCCGGGGACTTTCAGCACCCCGTCCTGGAGAAGCTCCGGGCGGGGATCCCCACCAGCAACCGCGAAGTACGGAGGGCGCTGGCCGCTTTCCGAGCTGAGGAACTAAGGAGGGTATGACGCTTTGGCAAAGGACGATATGATCGAAGTGGAGGGCGTCGTGACCGAGTCCCTTCCCAACACCACATTCCATGTGGACATCGGAAACGGCCATATCATTCTGGCCCACATCTCCGGCAAGCTGCGGATGAACTTCATCCGGATCCTGCCCGGTGATAAGGTCACAGTCCAGATGTCCCCTTATGATGTAACAAGAGGCCGGATCACCTGGAGAAGCAAGTAATCCGGCGAACCTATCAATGACCGGCGCGGGACAGCGGGGCCTTGCCTCCGCCGCGCCGGGGCCATCAGGCTCAACAGGAGGTTAATGACATGAAAGTTAGACCGTCCGTGAAGCCCATGTGCGAGAAGTGCAAGATCATCAAGCGCAAGGGCAAGGTCATGGTAATTTGCGAAAACCCCAAGCATAAGCAGAGACAAGGTTAACAGGAGGTGCTGAAACAGTATGGCACGTATTGCTGGCATTGATTTGCCCAAGGATAAGCGGGTCGAGATCGGCCTGACCTATATCTACGGCATCGGGCGCACCAGCGCCAATAAGATCCTGGCTGAGGCCGGTATCAACCCCGACACCCGCGTGAAGGACCTGACTGAGGCTGATGAGGCCAAGCTGCGTGAGATCATCGGCCACAGCTACACTGTGGAAGGCGACCTCCGCCGCGACGTTGCGATGGATATCAAGCGTCTGACCGAGATCGGCTGCTACCGCGGCATGCGGCACCGCAAGGGCCTGCCTGTCCGTGGTCAGCGTTCCAAGACCAATGCGCGCACCCGTAAGGGTCCCAAGCGCACCGTCGCCAACAAGAAGAAGTAAGGGAGGGAGAAACACATGGCTACCGCTGCTACCAAGGGTAAGAAGGTTATCCGTAAGCGCCGTGAGCGCAAGAACGTTGAGAAGGGCCAGGTGCACATCCGTTCCTCCTTCAACAATACCATGGTCACCGTGACCGATATGGGCGGCAACGCCCTGTCCTGGGCTTCCTCCGGCGGCCTGGGCTTCCGCGGGTCCCGTAAGTCCACCCCCTTCGCCGCTCAGACTGCTGCCGAGACTGCCGCCAAGGCTGCCATGGAGCACGGCCTGAAGACCGTGGAGGTGTACGTGAAGGGTCCCGGCGCCGGCCGTGAGGCCGCTATCCGCGCCCTGCAGGCCGTGGGCCTGGAGGTCACCCTGATCAAGGACGTGACCCCCATCCCCCACAATGGCTGCCGTCCGCCGAAGCGCCGCCGCGTGTAAGAGAAGGAGGAAGAACAAATGGCAAAGAATATGCAGCCTATCGCCAAGCGCTGCCGTGCGCTGGGCATTTCTCCTGCCGCCATGGGCTATGCCAAGAAGGAGTCCAACCGGAATCCCGGCGGCCAGATGAGAAAGAAGAAGAGTGAGTACGCCCTGCAGCTGACCGAGAAGCAGAAGGTCAAGTTTGTCTACGGCGTGATGGAGAAGCAGTTCCGGATGTACTATGAGAAGGCCGCCCGGATGCCCGGCAAGACCGGCGACAACCTGCTGATCCTGGTGGAGCGCCGCCTGGACAACGTGGTGTACCGTCTGGGCTTCGCCGCTACCCGGCGTGAGGCCCGCCAGCTGGTGAGCCACGGCCACTTCACCGTCAACGGCCAGCGGGTGGACATCCCCTCCTTCCTGGTGAAGGCGGGTGACGTCATCGAGGTCCGCGAGGCCAGCCGTTCCTCCGTCAAGTTCAAGAAACTGGTCGGTGAGGACGCTCCCACCGTGCTGCTGCCCCAGTGGCTGGAGCGGGAGAAGAACTCCCTGAAGGGCACCGTGACCAAGCTGCCCGTCCGCGAGGACGTGGATCTGCCCGTCGAGGAGCACCTGATCGTCGAGCTGTACTCCAAGTAAGTTAGATTGTACCCTCGATTATTGGTGAGCTGTATATGGCTGCGGGCAACGGCCCGCAGCCGCGAAAAGGAGGGTAACACATGGTAGAAATCGAGAAGCCCCGCATCGAATGTGTGGAGAACCCCGGCGACGGTTCTTACGGCAAATACGTGGTAGAGCCCCTGGAGCGCGGCTACGGCACCACTCTGGGCAACTCTCTGCGGCGCATCCTGCTTTCGTCCCTGCCCGGCACGGCGGTTACCTCCATCAAAATCGCCGGCGTGCAGCACGAGTTCTCCACCATCCCCGGCGTGAAGGAAGACGTGACGGAGATCGTCCTGAACGTCAAGAAGATCATCGCCAAACTTCACTCCGAGGGCGTAAAGACGGTCTATATCGAGGCCAGCGGCGAGTGCGAGGTAACAGCCGGCGACATCAAGGCCGACGGTGAGGTCGAGATCCTGAATCCCGACCTGCACATCGCCACCCTGGGCCCCGACGCCAGCCTGAACATGGAGCTGACCATGTCCCACGGCCGGGGCTACGTCCCCGCCGACCGGAACAAGCCGGCTCAGACCATCATCGGGCTCATTCCGGTGGATTCCATCTATACGCCGGTGCGGAAGGTCAACTACACGGTGGAGAACACCCGCGTAGGCGACCTGACCGACTTCGACAAGCTGACCCTGGAGGTGTGGACCAACGGTACCATCACCGCCCGGGACGCCGTCAGCCTGGGCGCCCGCATCCTGTGCGACCACTTCGTCCTCTTCACCGATCTCTCTGAGACCATGGGCTCCAAGTCCACGGTGGTGGAGAAGGCGGAGGCCCAGCGGGACAAGGTGCTGGAGCTGACCATCGAGGAGCTGGACCTGTCCGTCCGTTCCTTCAACTGCCTCAAGCGGGCCAACATCAACACGGTGGAGGATCTGATCTCCAAGACCGAGGACGAGATGATGAAGGTGCGCAACCTGGGCCGCAAGTCCCTGGAAGAGGTCATCAACAAGCTGGCCATGATGGGCCTGCACCTGGCCGACGAAGAAAACTGAGGTCAGAGAGGAAACGGGCGGTCCGGGGGCACGTAACGTCCCCTCCCGGACCCGCGGGCCGTCAGGCGCCTGTTTCCGGGGAGCACAGCGCTCCCTCCGGACGAATCTCAACCGCCATAGGAGTTGGAAACTATGTCTCACTATCGTAAACTGGGCAAGCCCACTGATCAGCGTATCGCGATGCTGCGCGCCATGACCACCTACCTGCTGGAGAACGGTCAGATCAAGACCACCTACTCCCGCGCCAAGGAAGTGGCTCCCATGGCCGAGAAGATGATCACTCTGGCCAAGAATCCCGGCCTGGCCAACTACCGCAAGGCCCTGTCCTACCTGACCAAGGAGGATGTGACCAAGAAGCTGTTCGACGAGATCGGCCCCAAGTATGCCACCCGTAACGGCGGCTACACCCGGGTTGTGAAGATCGGCCCCCGCCGCGGCGACGCCGCCGAGATGGCCATCGTCCAGCTGGTGTAATGTCTGAGAAAGCGCCCTGCCGCAGGCAGGGCGCTTTTAATTTCGCTTGCAATCCAGGCCCGGCTATGATATACTACACTCCAATAACTGATAAAGGAGACGGTGAGCCCTCGTGGACGAACCTCCGCCTAGTCACAAGTGCAGAAGGAAAACAGTGAGGACAGCCTTATTCCGCCGGAATAGGGGTGTCCTTTTGCGCGTTCCTTTGAAAAACAAGAGTTGGAGTTGATTTTTTTCTTATGCCAGACAGTTCCAGTATTACGATGATCCTGATCCTTGTGGTCCTTGTCATCCTCTCGGCCTATTTCTCGGCCACCGAGACTGCTTTTACCTCCCTGAACCGGATCCGGCTGAAAAGCAAGGCGGATTCCGGCAACCGCCGGGCTGCCCTGGCCCTCAGGTTGGTGGACCAGTACGACAACCTGCTGTCCACCATTCTGGTGGGCAACAACATCGTCAACCTGTCCGCCTCCTCCCTGGCCACGGTGTTCTTTACCGAGGGCCTGCGTCTCCAGAACGGCGCGGTAATTTCCACCGCCGTCATCACCATCGTGGTGCTGGTGTTCGGCGAGGTCTCGCCCAAGAGCCTGGCCAAGGAATATCCCGAGAGCTTCGCCATGTTCTCCGCCCCCATGATGCGGGTGCTCATGGTGATCCTCACGCCGGTGAACTTCCTGTTCAGCCTGCTGAAGAAGCTGCTGTCCAAGGTGGTCCATAAGGCGGATGACAGCGGCATCACCGAGGAGGAGTTGGTGACCATGGTGGACCAGGCGGAGAGCGAGGGCGGTCTGGACCAGCACGAGAGCAAGCTGATCCGCTCCGCCATTGAGTTCAACGACATGGAGGTGGATGAGATCCTCACCCCCCGTGTGGACATCGTGGCGGTGGAGGACACCGACTCCATGGAGGACATCGCCCAGGCTTTCGCCGAGAGCGGCTACTCCCGCCTGCCGGTGTACCATGAGGACATCGACGACATTGTGGGCGTCATCCATGAGAAGGACTTCCACGCCGCCCGCTACCGGGGAATGGACGATATCAAGTCCATCATGGGCCCCATGCTCTATACCACCGGCAACACCAAGATCTCCGAGCTGCTGCGCATCCTCCAGCGGGAGAAGGCCCACATGGTGGTCGTGGTGGACGAGTACGGCGGCACTGAGGGCCTGGTGACCCTGGAGGACATCGTGGAAGAGCTGGTGGGCGAGATCTGGGATGAACACGACGAGGTCATCGAGGAGTTCAAGAAGCAGGAGGACGGCAGCTATCTGATCTCCTGTTCCGCCGACCTGACCGACCTGTTCGACCTGTTCTCCATCAAGGGCGAGTGCGACGCCAACACCATCTCCGGCTGGGTGATGGAGCAGATCGGCCGCATTCCGGAGGAGGGGGACCACTTCACCTCCGACGGCCTGGACGTGACCGTCACCAAGGTGGACCACCGCCGGGTGCTGGAGATCCGGGTGGTGGTGCTCCCCCAGGAAGAGGAGACGGGCAAGGAGAAGGAAAAAGACAAGGAAAAGGATAAAGATAAGGGAAAAGAGGGCTGAGCCCTCACCCCATGGAACAGACAGGAGTGGAAACCATGGCAAATACATTGGAAGATCTGAAGAACCGCCGCAGCTGCCGCAGCTATCAGCCTCAGCAGATCACGGAGGAGGAGCTGCAGCAGGTGCTGGAGGCGGGCATGTACGCCCCCACCGCCCGGGGCGGCCAGTCCCCCATCATCGTGGTGGTGCAGGATAAGGATACCATCGAGACCCTGCGGAAGATGAACGCCGCCATCATGGGCACGCCGGAGGCCGACCCCTTCTACGGCGCCCCCACCGTGCTCATTGTGCTGGCGGACAAGAGCTGTGTCAACCGGGTGTACGACGGCAGCTGCGTGATGGATAACCTGCTCAACGCCGCCCAGGCGGTGGGCCTGGGCGCCTGCTGGATCCACCGGGCCCGGGAGGAGTTCGAATCCGACGAGGGCAAGGCTCTGCTGGCCAAGTGGGGCGTGGAAGGGGACTACGAGGGCATCGGCCACTGCGTGCTGGGCTATCGGGCCGACGCGGTGCCCGCTCCCGCGCCCCGGAAGGCCAACTATGTGTATTACGTCCGCTGAAAGCGGAAAAATGCGCTGAAATTTCCGTATGAGACTTTACAATACGGGAAAAATGTGATAGTCTATCATAGCCTGTGTACCGCAGGCACTACCCCGGACTTCGTCTCCCGGCTCACACCGGCCGGTCACGCAGCCCGCGGGCACATCAAAAGAAAGGTGGAACCTAACCATGATCCGTAAGGACGAAAAGACTGCTGTTATCGAGGCCAACCGCACTCATCCCACTGACACCGGCTCTCCCGAGGTGCAGATCGCCATTCTGACCGCCCGCATCCAGGAGCTGACCGAGCACCTGAAGGTGCACAAGCACGACAACCACAGCCGCCGCGGCCTGCTGAAGATGGTCGGTAAGCGCCGCAAGATGCTGGACTACCTGATGGACAAGGACATCGAGCGGTATCGTGCCATTATCGCCAAGCTGGGCATCCGTAAGTAATTGTATGTTGATAGGGGTGGCGCGGGACACCGTGCCACCCCTTCTTCCCATTCCTCAGAGCACGCTTTTTAGCAGTTGAACCTGGGCCCGGGTGCCGGGCATGGGTTCAAGTGCTAAAAAGAGCCCGGCTCTGATGTGTGGGAAACACCAACGAAAAAGGAGGCAAACTCACATGTCAACCATTATCAAGCACAAGGAATTCACCAACCACAAAGTGTACAAGACCGAAGTGGCTGGCCGTCCTCTGACCATCGACGTGGGCAAGGTAGCCGAGCTGGCCACCGCGTCCGCCATGGTGACCTACGGCGAGACCACCGTGCTGGTGGCCGTCACCGTGTCCCCCCGTCCCCGGGACGGCGTGGACTTCTTCCCCCTGAGCGTGGATTTTGAAGAGAAGCTGTACGCCGTGGGCCGCATCCCCGGCTCCTTCATGCGCCGTGAGGGCCAGCCCTCTCTGCCCGCCGTGCTGGCTTCCCGGGTCATCGACCGGTCCATCCGGCCCCTGTTCCCCTATGACTTCCGCAACGACGTGGTGGTCACCGCCACCGTCATGAGCGTGGACCGGGACTGCTCTCCCGAGGTCACCGCCATGATCGGCGTGTCCGCCTGCCTGGCTTACTCCTGCATCCCCTGGGCCGGCCCCATCGGCTGCCTGGAGGTGGGCTACGTGGACGGCCAGATCGTTATGAACCCCACCAACGAGCAGAAGCACAAGTCCCAGCTGGATCTGACCGTGGCTGCCACCGACAAGAAGGTCATCATGATCGAGGCCGGCGCCAAGGAGATCCCCGACGACATCATGTATGAGGCCATCGTGAAGGCCCACGAGGACATCAAGGCCCAGGTGGCCTTCATCAACCAGATCGTGGCGGAGATCGGCAAGGAGAAGATGACCTACGACCACGCCGACTTCGATCAGAAGCTGTTCGACAAGATCGTGGCCGCCACCATGGACGAGGCCAAGGCCGCCATGGATACCGACGACAAGAACGTGCGTGAGGAGCGCTGGAACGCCCTCATCGAGCACTGGCACGAGCTCTTCCTGGAGGACTATCCCGAGATGGACAAGTACCTGGAGGAGATCACCTACAAGTTCCAGAAGAAGATCGTCAAGGCCTGGCTGCTGGAGGGCCACCGTGTGGATGGCCGCGCCAAGAACGAGATCCGTCCCCTGGCCGCCGAGGTTGGCGTACTGCCCCGTGTCCACGGCTCCGGCCTGTTCACCCGCGGCCAGACCCAGGTGCTGAGCATCTGCACCCTGAACACCCTCTCCGCCGCCCAGAAGCTGGATACCATCTGGGAGGAGGAGGAGAAGCGGTACATGCACCACTACAACTTCCCCGCCTACTCCACCGGCGAGGCCCGTGCCGCCCGCTCCACCAACCGGCGTGAAAAGGGCCACGGCGCTCTGGCCGAGCGCGCCCTGGAGCCCGTCATCCCCTCCGTGGAGGACTTCCCCTACGCCATCCGCGTGGTGTCCGAGGTGCTCTCTTCCAACGGCTCCACCTCTCAGGGCTCCATCTGCGGCTCCACTCTGGCCCTGATGGACGCCGGCGTGCCCATCTCCGCCCCCGTGGCCGGCATTTCCTGCGGCCTGATCCAGGACGATGACGGCTCCTTCCAGACCTTCATCGACATCCAGGGCGTGGAGGACTTCCACGGCGAGATGGACTTCAAGGTGGCCGGCACCAAGGCCGGCATCACCGCCATCCAGATGGACATCAAGAACGACGGTCTGACCCATGAGATCATCAAGGAGGCCCTGGCCATCACCAAGGACGCCCGGTATGCCATCCTGGACGAGATCATGCTGCCCTGCATCTCCAAGCCCCGTGACGACGTGGCCGACACCGCTCCCAAGATGGTGAAGATGAAGATCGACGTGGACAAGATCCGCGAGGTCATCGGCTCCGGCGGCAAGGTGATCCAGAAGATCTGTGCCGACACCGGCGCCAAGATCGACATCGAGGACGACGGCACCATCTATATCGCGGGTACCGACAAGGCCTCCTGCGACGCCGCCAAGAAGACCATCGAGACCATCGTGTTCGTGCCCGAGGTGGGCCAGCTGTACTACGGCAAGGTGGTCCGCATCCTCCAGTTCGGCGCCTTCGTGGAGCTGGCTCCCGGTAAGGACGGCATGGTCCACATCTCCAAGCTGGCCGACCACCGCGTGGAGAAGGTGGAGGACGTGGTGAACATCGGCGACATGATCTGGGTCAAGGTCACCGACATCGACGAGAAGGGCCGGGTCAACCTGTCCTATCGGGATGCGCTGAAAGAGATCAAGGCCAAGAAGGCCGCCGGCGAGCCCATTAAGTAAAACCGCATATTGAGGCCGGGCGGAGCTCCGCCCGGCCTTTTTGCCCTTCCCTTGACAAGGCGAAGGAGCCTGTGATACACTCCGACCGAAGGGGGAAAGGAAATGGATCCGATCATCTGTCAGGAAAAATGCGTGGGCTGCGGGGCGTGCGTCCGGGACTGCCTGCGGGACCTGCTCTGTGTGGAAGACGGCAAGGCCAGGAGGAAGGAGGGCGTCTGCATCCGGTGCGGCCACTGTGTGGCGGTGTGCCCCATGGACGCCATCCGGCTGGAGGGCTGTCCGGAGGAGGAGATCCATTCCTATGACCCCGCCGCCTTTGATATCCCGGCGGCCCAGCTGCTGAACTTTATGCAGTTCCGGCGGAGCATCCGCCAGTTTCAGAATAAGCCGGTGGAGGAGGACAAGCTGGCCACCCTGCTGGAGGCGGCCCGGTATGCGCCCACCGGCGGCAACCAGCAGAAGACGCGTTATATCTTGCTGGAGCAGGAGAAGGATGAGCTGATCGAGCTGACCCTCAAGACCCTGTATGACGCGGCGGGCCGGATGGATACGGACCCGTCTCTCCAGGGCCTGAAACGCTATCAGGCTAAGTTCCGGAGCATGTATCCGGCCTGGAAGGAGCAGGGGAAGGATGGCCTGTTCTTCCATGCGCCCTGTGTGCTGATGGTGGTGTCCGGCAACCCCAAGTCGGGCACCGGCCGGCTGGACGCGGGGCTGGCCTCCGCCAATGCGGAGCTGATGGCCCATGCGCTTGGTCTGGGCGTGTGCTATATCGGCTTCTTCACCATAGCCGCAGCGCTGGAGCCGGAGCTCTACCGGCGGGTTGGGATCCGGGACGGGGAGGAAGTGGTGTCCACCATGGCTGTCGGCTACCCGGCGGTGCGCTACCGCCGGACGGTGAACCGCAATCCCGCCGACGTGACCCGGCTGTAATCAGATAAGAAGGAGAGAAAGGGGCGGCACAGCCATGAAGAAAAAGGTAGTGGGCTACCTGGCGCTGATCCTGGCGATCACGGCGGCGGTCCTGCTTTTCATCGCCCTGCGGGGGTAGGGCGCCTGTCTGCTGCGCATACTAGAGAAAATGCCACAGAAGTGCGAGGTTATTCTATTTGGATTATGAACGGCTGACGCTCCCCAATGGGGTGCGGATTTTAACGGAACACGTTCCCGGGGTGCGCTCGGCCTCCCTGGGTATCTGGGTGGGCACCGGCTCCCGCCACGAGACGGCGGGGGAGAACGGCGCCGCCCATTTTATCGAGCACATGCTCTTCAAGGGCACCGCCCGCCGGACGGCGGCCCAGCTGGCCGAGGAGATGGATGCGGTAGGCGGACAGGTAAACGCCTTTACAACCAAGGAGTGCACCTGTTTTTACGCCAGGGTCCTGGACACCCATCTGCCAAGGGCGGCGGACATTTTGTGCGATATGTTCTTCCACTCCAAGTTTGACGACGGGGATGTGGAGACCGAGCGGGGGGTCATTCTGGAGGAGATCGGCATGTACGAGGACAATCCGGAGGACCTGTGCGCCGAGCGGCTGGCGGGTGCGGTGTTCCACGGTACCCCTTTGGCCCGCCCCATCCTGGGCCGGAAGGCCACCCTGGAGAAAATGGACGGGGCCTGGCTGCGTCACTACCAGCACACCCACTACGGCCCGGAGCGCATCGTGGTGGCCCTGGCGGGCAGCTTTACCCAGGCGAATGTGGACGATCTGGCCCGGCGGTTTGCCGGCCTGGAGCCCTCCGCCCGCCATCAGGCGGGCAAGCCCGCCTTCTATACCCCCGGTGTGGTGGTGAAGAAGAAGGCCATCGAGCAGAACCACCTGACCCTGGCCTTCCCCGGCCTGCCCTTCGCCGACAGGCGGCGGTTCACCCTGCAGCTGCTGTCCTCCATTCTGGGGGGCGGCATGTCCTCCCGGCTGTTCCAGCAGGTGCGGGAGAAGAAAGGGCTGTGCTACTCCATCTACACCTACGGCACCTGCCACGACGACACCGGCTACTTCGGCATCTACACCGCCCTGGGGAAGGAGACCGAGGGCCATGCCCTGGACACCATCCTCACCGTGATCCGGGACTTTACCGAGGGGGGCGTCACCCAGGAGGAGCTGGACCGGGCCCGGGAGCAGTCCAAGGCCAACGTGCTCATGGGTCTGGAATCCACCCAGTCCCACATGAGCAGTCTGGGCCGGGGGGAGATCCTCCAGGGCGAGGTGCTGGACGAGGACCAGATCATCGCCGCCTATGATGCGGTCACCCGTGAAGATGTGCGGAATCTGGCCCGGGAGCTGTTCCGGTTCGAGAACGCCTCCCTGTCCGCTGTAGGCCGGGTAGGCTCTCAGGCGGAGTACCAGGCTCTGCTGAGTTGAGGAAAAGAGAAACGGCGCCCGCTGCCATGCGGCAGCGGGCGCCGTTTTATGTTTTAATAGAGCTTGTCCAATTCCTGAATGATCTGGGCCACACAGCCCTCCTCGCAGCTGCACAGGATCCGGGCACCCCAGTCCCTGACTTCCTGGGCGCAGTTGGAGGGGGCGAAGGGGATGGCGGAACGGGCCAGCATGGGAATGTCGTTTTGATTGTCCCCCACACAGTAGACCTTTTTGGGGTCCATGCCCAGATAATTTACCAGGTAGTCCACCATGCCGCCCTTGTTGCTGCCCTTCCTGGTCATCTCCAGCAGCACCGCGTTGGAGAAGATGAGCTCATACGCCTCTCCCCACCGCTCCAGCATATACCGCTGGGTGCGGCGGAGCACGTCGTTCTTCTGCTGGAGGATCACCTTGCTCCAGGGCAGGGGCATCTCCCCGATAGGCACCTCGGCGGCGTCCATCCCCGCCCGGTTCAGGTGGTTGCGGGTGACGGCGTTGGGCTGGTAGACATAGATGTCGTCGTGGTTGTAGGCCTCAAACCCGATCTCGGGAATGTCCCGGGCCACCTGCTGAAGATCCTCTCTGGCCCGGTCGGGGAGAAAGGTCTCAAACACCATCCGGTCCGCTCTGAAATCGTACAGGGCGGAGCCGTTGGACAGGATCACCGGGGCGTTGATGTTTACGATCCGGGCATGGGGGGCAAAGGTGGGGTGCGCCCGGCCGGTGGCGATGGTAAAGGTACCGCCCTGGCGGGTAAAGTAGTCGATGGCCTCCACATTGACCGGCGGTACCCGCAGGTCGGCTCCGTAGAGAGTGTCGTCAAAATCGCTGACCAGCAGCACGCCGTCAAATTTGCCCAAATCGTATCACCTAATTCTTGTCTTGATGGGGCGGATATCCTCCGCCCGGAAATATTTGCCCAAAGGCCCGCTGAGCAGGCCGAACACCACCAGGCACAGCACCATGTCAATGGCCATGTAGAAGCCGTTGTACAGCAGGGAGTAGAACCAGGGGGTGGTCATGGTCAGGCCGAAGAACAGGTCGGGCATGTATTCTGCCCAGATGGTGGCCCCCACGATATAGTGGACCAGGAACCGGGCCACGCAGCCAATGACGGTACCGATGAAGATGCCGCCCTTCCGGCCCCGCATCAGGCCCGCCAGGCCCAGCACGGTGAAGGCCACCAGATAGTCGCCGATAATGGACTGCCAGCCGATGGCGATGCCGCCGGCCTGCATGAACTGGAGCACGCCGTCGGCAAAGCCCACCACCAGGCCGGGACCCACGCCCCAGCGCACGGCGAAGAGCAGGATGGGCAGCATGCCGAAGTCGATGCCGCCGCCGTCGTACATCTTCCAGAATTGAAGCAGACTGAGCACAAAGGCGGCGGCCAGCATGATGCCGCCCTCGCACAGCATCCGCACGGCCAGATGGGATTTCCGCTTACCTGTATACATAGATCGTTCCTCCTAAAAATTCGTACCGCAGCGCAAACCGGTATGCGCAATGCGGTACGGGAAGAACGACAAAAGCCGAATCCACTTCCTACGCCGGCATTACCCGGATCAGGTTTGAGGGACACGGGCGGCACTACGCCCAGATCTCAGCCGGACTTGCGTCCAGCGCCCCTGGAAAATCGATTTATTCTGCGGTCACAGCAAAGTTTATACCAACCGCCCCAGTTTTGTCAATACATCCTGAAACCAGTCGGGCAGGGGGCATTCCAGGGTCATCCGCTCCCCGGTGCGTGGATGGACGAAGGACAGCCGCCGGGCGTGAAGGCACTGGCCTGCCAGACCGGGATAGGGCTTTTTGGAGCCGTACACCACGTCACCCAGCAGGGGGTGGCCGATGTGAGCCATGTGGACCCGGATCTGGTGGGTGCGCCCCGTCTCCAGCCGGCACTGGACGTGGGTATAGCCGGGGAACCGCTCCAGCACCGTCCAGTGGGTGATGGCCTCCCGGCCCTGGAGAAAGTTTACCGCCATCTTCTTCCGGTCGGTGGGGTGGCGGGCGATGGGGGCGTTTACCGTCCCCCCGTCCTCCTTTAGGTTGCCCACACACACCGCCTCATACTCCCGGTACAGGGAGTGGTCCTGGAGCTGTTCCGCCAGGGCCAGGTGGGCGAAGTCGTTCTTGGCGGCGATAATGAGCCCCGAGGTGTCCCGGTCGATGCGGTGGACAATGCCGGGCCGGAGGGCTCCGTTGATTCCGGAGAGTGAATCTCCGCAGTGATATAACAGCGCGTTGACCAAGGTGCCGTCGGGATGGCCGGCCGCCGGGTGGACCACCAGGCCAACCGGCTTGTTGACGGCGATCACGTCGTCGTCCTCATACACCACGTCCAGGGGAATGTTCTGAGGTACGATATCCACCGGCGTGGGGTCGGGGAGGACCACCACCAGCTCGTCCCCCGGGCAGGTTTTGTAGTTCTTCTTCACCGGCTTGCCGTCCAGGGTCACCGCGCCCTCCTCCAGCAGCTTCTGGGCCGCCGAGCGGGTGAGCTGGGGCAGGGCGGCGGCCAGAAACTGGTCTGCCCGCTGGCCGTCCTGTTCAACCCTCAGATGCAGGGGTGTCATGATTCTTGTCCTCCTTGCCGTGGAACAGCAGATAGTATACGCAGAAGGCGATGCCGCCGCACACCACGCAGATGTCGGCCACATTGAACACGGCGAAGTTCATGAAGATGGTCTGGAACATGTCGGTGACATAGCCCATAAAGGCCCGGTCGATGAGATTGCCCACCGCCCCGGCCAGCACCACCGACAGGCAGAACATGGCGAAGGGGTGGGGAAACACCTTCTTTACCAGCAGCACAGCCAGCAGGATGGAGACCACCAGGGAGACCAGGGCCAGGATCCAGGTGTGCTCCTCAAAGATGGAAAAGGCGGCGCCGGTGTTCTTCACGTAGGTCAGCTGCAGGATGTGGGGGAGAAAGGGCACAGCCTCTCCCGGACCGATGTTGGTCCGCACCAGGAACTTGACCAGCTGATCCAGGGCCACCAGGGCCACGATGAGAATGGCGTAGAGCATAAGCAGGGCTCCTTTGCGAAATGTAAGGGCCGGACAGGCCGGCAGGATTCTTTTTATTGTACCATGCCGGCCTCCGCCGGGCAAGCCCCACCTGCCCACTTGTTTCCCCCTTATGGGTGTGATACAATGGAACACGGCGGAATCGCCGGAACTTTTTCCGGCATTGTATCGTGGTTTACATTCTTTCCGCCGGCATGGTGCCATACTACCAGGTATAAAGTGAAGCAATTAGGAGGCCGTCCCCATGAAGGAATATCCTGTTCAGCGCGCCACAGTGCTCAAGCCCAAGCCCGATCCGGCCACGCTGGTTTTTGGTAAGACATTTACCGATCATATGTTTATCATGGACTACACCGCCGGCCAGGGCTGGCATGACGGGCGCATCGTGCCCTACGGCCCCATCCAGCTGGAGCCCTCCGCCATGGTGTTCCACTATGCCCAGGAGGTATTTGAGGGCCTGAAGGCCTACCGCGCCCCCGACGGCGGCGTGCAGCTCTTCCGTCCCACCGAGAACGTGAAGCGGATCAACTCCTCCTGCGAGCGTATGTGCATCCCGCCCCTGAATGAGGAGGACGCCCTGGCCGCCATCGAGCAGCTGGTCCGGGTAGAGGCCGACTGGGTACCCAGCGCCCCCGGCACCTCCCTGTACATCCGTCCCTTTATCATCGCCACCACTCCCTCTCTGGGTGTTCACGCCGCCCACAACTATATCTTCTGCATCATCGCCTGCCCCGTGGGCGCCTACTACGCCGAGGGCATCAACCCGGTGAAGATCTATGTGGAGAGCGAGGACGTCCGGGCCGTCCGGGGCGGCACCGGCTATACCAAGTGCGGCGGCAACTACGCCGCCTCCATCCGCGCCGGCGAGCGGGCGGAGGAGAACGGCTACGCCCAGGTGCTGTGGCTGGACGGTGTCCACCGCAAGTACATTGAAGAAGTGGGCTCCATGAACGTCATGTTCCAGATCGGCGACACGGTGGTCACCCCCAAGCTGACCGGCTCCGTGCTGCCCGGCATCACCCGCAAGTCCTGCATCGAGCTGCTCCAGAGCTGGGGCCTGAAGGTGGAGGAGCGGCTCATCACCGCCCAGGAGCTCTTTGACGCTGGCGCCGACGGCTCCCTGAAGGAGGCCTGGGGCACCGGAACCGCCGCTGTCATCTCCCCCATCGGCGAGATGGGCTGGGAGGACAAGCACGTGGTGGTCAACGGCGGCAAGATCGGCCCTCTGGCCCAGAAGCTGTACGACACCCTCACCGGGATCCAGTGGGGCACCAAGCCCGATCCCCACGGCTGGGTGGTCAAGCTGTAACTTTGCTTTCTTCTAGCCTTCCTATAATACCTTCCCAGACCAAGGGGCGGGACAAATGTCCCGCCCCTTGGTCTATTTTCTTCAGGGAATCTGATATTTACCTTTTGGTTTCTTTAGCTTTCACCTCTGACGGAGCCCGCTGTGGTACAATACCGCAAACGAAATGAGGTGCTGCTATGAAACGATGCAAGTATATTCCGCTCCTGCTGCTGGCCCTGCTGCTGCTGTCCGCCTGCGGCAGTTCACCCCGCATCCAGGCGGAGGCCCGGCGGCTGGCCGCGGTCCAGCTGGGCAAGCTGGACGGAGAGATCACCAAGGCGGAACACCAACAGGTGACCGATCTGCTGGAACGGCTGATCCCCCTGCGTCAGGCCCGGGAGGTCCGGGGGGAGTGGGAGCCCTCCGGTGAGGAGGAGCGGCTGGTGACCCAGCTCAACCAGCTCTACGAGGACTGCACCCGCCGCTACCTGGGGGATCTGGGCGGCTGGAGTGCCGACGAGGAGAAGATGGAGGCCCTGGCCGAATATCAGGTCAAGGGGAACGGTACCCTGGAGCTGACAGAGGGAAAGGACGACTACCGGGCGCTGTGGCAGCTGGTGGACGCCATGCTGCCCCAGGGCAGTCTGGACGCCTTTGACCGCTTCACCGTCTTTACCGACGGGGAGGAGGAGATCCTGGCCTACGTGGTGCCCACCGACGATGACGGCGCCCGGTGGGAGCTGGCGGTGGACCCCATGGACACAGAGGACGCGGTCTCCTTTGCCGAGACGGTGTTCCACGAGTACTGTCACTACCTGACCCTGAACAACAAGCAGGTCACCTACGACCGGACCCCCTCCTACGGCTGCTATGCCGAGAGCGACCTGACCGCCTATCCCAACTCCTACCTGAACACCTTCTACCACACCTTCTGGAAGGACTACCTGGACGACCGGCGGGCCGACCCGGAGACCTACGGCTTCTACCTCCGCCACGCCGACGACTTTCTGACCGGCTACGCCGCCACCAGCCCTTCGGAGGACATCGCCGAGAGCTTTGCCTACTTCGTCCTGTACGACAAGGCGGAGGGGGATGGTATCCCGGCTCAGAAGCAGAACTTTTTCTACGCCTATCCCGAGCTGGTGGCCTTCCGGGACCAGGCACGGGCGAAGATGGGGCTGTGAGGGCTACCGGGTCAGGCTCCGGAAGCCCTTGGGGGCCTCCGAGCGGAATACCCGCTGTTCTCCCGTGAAGGGGTCGGTGAGAGCCAGCTCATGGGCGTGGAGGCACAGCCGGCCCAGCGGGTCGGTGGCCGCGCCGTAGTCCCGGTCCCCGGCCACCGGACAGCCCAGCTCACTGAGGTGGGCCCGGATCTGGTTCTTCCGGCCGGTGTCGATGTCCACCTCCAGCAGGGTGTATTCCGCTCCCGCGCTCAGGGTGGTATAATGGGTTACCGCTTCCTTCCCGCCGGAGCGGACGGAGTACACCTTGTGGGCGGCATTTTCCCGCAGCAGGGTGCGGATGGTATCGGCCTCCTTGGGCGGACGGCCCTCCACCACCGCCAGATAGCCCCGGCGGCGCACCAGGGTGTCCCAGCTGTCCTGGTAGGCCCGCTTGGTCCCCTCGTCCTTGGCGAAGAGGAGCACGCCGGAGGTGTCCCGGTCCAGCCGGTGGACGATGAACACCCGGCCCCTGGGATCCGTCCGGCGGACGTAGTCGGTGGCCATGCGGTAGGCGGTGCGCACCTTCTCCAGGTCGCTGGCCATGCTCAGCAGGCCGGCGGGCTTGTCGATCACCAGGACCCGCCTGTCCTCGTAGAGGATGGGGAAGGGAGCCTTTGCAGCCTTACTCCCCTGAGGGCGGATGGTGACAGTCTGGCCCGGCTCCAGCGGGTGGTCGTGGCGGGTGACGGTCACTCCGTCCACCTGCACCTGGCCCCGGGTGAGCAGGCCCTTGATGTTGTTGCGGCTCTGGCCCCTGACCTGCTCCAGAAGAAAGGGGAGCAGCGGCCCGGCCTGGGTGACGGAATAGGTTTTTTCCTGCATAACTTCACATCCTGAGAGGAGAATGACAGATGAACGAGGTCCTGGCCCAGCTCCACGCCCGCAAATCGGTGCGGGCCTTTCTGGACAAGCCCATCGCTCCGGCGGACAAGGCCGCCATTCTGGAGGCGGCCTGCGCCGCTCCCACTGCCGGCAACCAGCAGCTTTACACCATTTTAGACATTACCGACCAGGCCGTCAAGGATACCCTGGCGGAGACCTGCGACCACCAGCCCTTCATCGCTCAGGCTCCCCTGGTGCTCATCTTCTGCGCCGACTGCCAGAAGTGGCAGGACGCCTTTGCCGCCGGCGGCTGCCAGCCCCGGGACCCCGCCGTGGGGGACCTGCTGCTGGCCTTCTGCGACGCCAACATCGCCGCCCAGAACGCCGTCACCGCCGCCTGGAGCCTGGGCATCGGCTCCTGCTACATCGGGGACATCCTGGAGCAGTGCGAGACCCACCGGGCGCTGCTGAACCTGCCGGAGTACGTGGTGCCCGCCGCCATGCTGGTGTTCGGCTGGCCCACCGACCAGCAGCTGGAGCGGCAGAAGCCCCGCCGCCGGGCCATGGAGCATATCGTCCACGAAAATTCATACCGGCGCATGGACGGGGCCGAGCTGGAGGCCATGCTGGCCGACAACGCCGGGCCGCGACCCTACGCAGACTGGCTGAAGGCCTTCTGCGACCGGAAGTACAACTCGGACTTTTCACGGGAGATGAGCCGCTCGGCGGCGGAATATCTCAAGGCGTTCCAGCGCTGAGCCGCTCCAGAATGCGCCGCAGCAGCTGGGCGGTACCCACCTGATAGCCGCAGCAGGCGTAGACCGCCCGGCCCGCCTGATCGCACACCACCGCAAAGGGCGGCTTGTCCGGGTCCAGGCCCAGATGGCGGGCCACCGCCTCTGCCTGGTAGTTCCAGTCGGGGTACTCCACCCGCAGCTCCGGCCAGGCGGCCAGCAGCGCCGCCAGAGTGGCCTGCTGTTCCGCCCCCGGCCTGCGCAGGTAGCAGACGGCCTCCGCCTCCAGACCCCGGAAGGCCGCCAGGTCGGCGGTCAGCTCATTGAGAATATGTTCGGTCGGTTCCGCCCCCTCCTCCAGCCAGAGGAGCAGGGCGGGCTTTCCGTTTTTGGGCCGGAGCTCCTCCAGGGGCAGGTCCCGGGGGGTGATGAGGTCGCTGAGGGAGCACTCCCGCAGCTCCAGAAAGACCTCACGCTCCTCACCGGGAGCAAGGGAGAATTCCATCCGGTTGGCCAGTTGGTCCCCGGCGGGGAGCCGCAGGGCGGTGAGTACCCGGTAGCGCCCGGCGGGCAGGGCGGCGGACAGCCTGTTCCGGTGCCACCCCCGGTCGGTCAGCTTCAGCGGTTTCCACTCTGTACCCGTCCAGAAGTCCAGCGACCAGTTCTGCCGGTAGAGAAACCGGTCCTCCGCCACTTTGCGGAAGGTTACTTTTCCACATTTCTCGGGGGCTTGGGGGACAACTTTCCCGTTCCGCCACACCATCACTGCCCCGTCCAGGGGCCGCAGCCAGGCGGGGACGCCCGCCTTCCGCAGGGCAATGACCTCCCCCACCGCTCCGGGCTGGGGGGCGGACCAGTCGGTGAGCCGCTCAAAGGCCACCCGGGGGCAGAGAATAAAGCGCCGGAAGATTTCCGCCGGGTACTTGTCCGCCCAGGGCCGGGCCCGCTCCAGATGAAACTCCAGCAGGGCGGCGGTGGCGTCCCGCAGGTCCTTGTCGGACAGGCTCTCCACCAGGGCGGTCCGCAGGGGGTCGCCGTCCCTGTTCAGAAAGGTATAGATCTCCTCAAAATTGCCCCGGGCCTTCAGCAGCAGCTCCCGCTGCTCCGGATGGGCCTTCAGCTTTTTCCGGTCGCAGTATCCCGCCATGCGCACCGCACGTTTGGCGGTGCCCGCCGCCAGTACCTCCGAGCGGGTCTTCCGCTGCCCCTCGTCCAGCGGGGCGGGATTGACGGGGAAGCCGCGGGGGGCGTGGAAGTCGAAGGGAATCCAGTCCGGACAGGGCAGGGGAGGGGCCAATTCCGCCCCGTCCTCGGTCTCACCGTGACAGAAGGCCTCCCGCTCCCCGGCGGACAGGTGGAGGTCACCGATCCCCAGCTCCGCCTGTACGGTGCCGTCCGCTTTGGCGGTGAGGTGGGCGATGGGACAGAACCGGGCCTCGTTGAGCACCTCCAGGGTGATGACCTCTCCCGGCCCGGCCCGGAAGGTGTATGCCTTTGTGCGGGCGTAGCGGGCGGTCTGGTTATGGTACAGAGCCTGGCCCTCCCGGCCCAGGGGGGCCCCGTGAAGGGCGGTGTCGGTCACCGGGCCGAAGGTGCGGCTGTGGACCAGCATGGCCCTGGAGGCGGCAGTGTTGAACCAGCCCCGGTCCAGCACCGGCTCCGGCTCACAGGCACCCAGGAACTGCCACTTTCCGTGGCACAGCGCCTCCACCCAGGCGTGGTTGTCGTCGCAGTGGGACCACCGGGGGGCGTACACCTGCCGGGCGGGCAGGCCCACGGAGCGCAGGGCGGCCACCAGGAAGGCGGATTCCTCCCCGCACCGGCCGCTGCCGCAGCGGTACACCGTCAGGGGAGAGGCAGTGCGGTCGTCCTGGGCCTGGTAGCTGGCCTGCTCGTGGCACCAGCGGTTGACTTCCAGGACGGCCTCCTCCTGGTCCAGGTCCTTTATCCGGTCCCACAGCTGACCGTAAAACAGCCCCCGGTGCTCCGACAGGTCCTCGTCGTTCACCCGGGGACAGAGTACATACTGCTCATAGGCCTCTCGGCTCAGAGAGGTACACCAGGGGGCGGTGTCCCGCAGCATCCTGGCGTGGGCGGCGAAGGCCTCAAACAGGGGCCGGGGATAGGCCGCCCAATCCTCCGGCAGGGCGGTTTCGAGAAAGCGCAGTTCTTCTTCCATGGGATCCACTCCTTTTGATTGGGGCTATGATAGCATAATTTTTTGTGCTATCATAGCCCCAAATAGAAAAGAAGGTGGGAATGATGATTTTAGAGGTGTGCTGCGGCTCGGCGGGGGATGTGTGGACGGCGGCTCAGGCCGGGGCGGACCGTGTGGAGCTGAACGCCGCCCTGTTCCTGGGGGGCCTGACCCCCAGTATCGGGGCCATGGAGCTGGCCCGTCGGGCGGAGGTACCCATCATGGCCATGGTGCGGCCCCGGGAGGGGGGCTTCTGCTACACCCAGACGGAGTTTGACACCATGCTGGCCGATGCCCGTGCCCTGCTGGAGGCGGGGGCGGACGGCATCGCCTTCGGCTTCCTCCACCCGGACGGAACCGTGGATCAGGAGCGGTGCGCCGCCATGCTGGAAGTGATCGGGGAGAAAGAGAGCGTGTTCAGCCGGGCCATCGACGTGACGCCGGACTGGCGGGCGGCGCTGGATGCCCTGATGGAGCTGGGTGTCACCCGGGTGCTCACCAGCGGCCAGGCGGCCTCCGCCCCCGCGGGTGCGGCCACCATCCGGGCCATGAGAGAATACGCCGCCGGCCGCATCCAGATCCTGCCCGGCTGCGGGATCAATCCGGACAACGCCGCCGGGCTGCTGGCGGAAACCGGCTGCGATCAGATTCACGGTTCTTTTAAAACCTGGGGAGTGGACATATCCGCCACCCATAACCCGGCAGTGAGCTTTTCCGGCGGTACCTGTCCCCCGGAGGAGCAGTACCCCGTCACCGATGCCGATGCGGTCCGTGCCGCGGCAGACCGGGTGACCGGAGATAAACGGTGATTCTCGCAGCGGCCGCCGGGGCGGCCCGTCCGGCCATTTTTCCTGAATGATTGAAAAAAGCGCGGCGCAAGCGAAATCGCTTGCGCCGCGCTGGCACGCCTGAGGGGATTCGAACCTCCGACCTACCGCTTAGGAGGCGGTCGCTCTATCCTGCTGAGCTACAGGCGCGTGTAATGTGGCGGCTGACCTGCCCGACACCGAATCATTGTAACCCAACTTTCCACTTCTGTCAACGGCAGTGGTGAGAAATGGAACGGATTTCGGCGGATTTTTTGCGGAAAGCAGTTGCATGGAGCAACATCATACGGTATAATAAATGGTCGAGCTTATTGGAATACTGTATGATAATCGGATTTGAGGTGTACCATCTTGCAGGATCAAACATTGCGTAACGTAGCCATTATCGCCCACGTCGACCACGGCAAGACCACCCTGGTGGACGAGATGCTCAAGCAGGGCGGCATTTACCGGGAGAACCAGGCCACGGTGGACCGTGTCATGGACTCCAACGACCTGGAGCGGGAGCGGGGCATCACCATCCTGGCCAAAAACACCGCTGTCCACTACAAAGGCGTCAAGATCAACATCGTGGACACCCCGGGCCACGCCGATTTCGGCGGAGAGGTGGAGCGCATTCTGAAGATGGTCAACGGCGTCATCCTGCTGGTGGACGCCGCCGAGGGCCCCATGCCCCAGACCCGGTTTGTGCTGTCCAAGGCCCTGGAGCTGGGCCACAAGGTCATCGTGGTGGTCAACAAGATCGACCGCCCCGACCAGCGCATCCACGAGGTCATGGACGAGGTGCTGGAGCTGCTGCTGGACCTGAACGCCACCGAGGAGCAGTTTGAATCTCCCACCCTGTTCTGCTCCGGCCGTCAGGGCACCGCGTCCTACTCCCCCGACGTGCCCGGCACCGACCTGGTGCCTCTGTTCGAGACCATCCTGAACTATATCCCCGCCCCCGAGGCGGACGTGGACCAGCCCTTCCAGATGCTGGTCTCCTCCATCGACTACAACGAGTTTGTGGGCCGCATCGCCATCGGCCGGATCGAGCGGGGCGTCATCAAGCAGAACCAGGAGATCGCGGTGTGCAACTACCACGATCCCGATGCTGAACCCCGGAAGGCCAAGGCTACCGCCCTCTATCAGTTTGACGGCCTGGGCAAGGTGCCCGTGACCGAGGCCACCGCCGGCAACATCATCGCCATGAGCGGCATCGGCGACATCACCATCGGCGATACCATCTGCGCGCCCGAAGCGGTGGAGCCCATCGAGTTCGTGAAGATCTCCGCCCCCACCATCGAGATGACCTTCTCGGTGAACGATTCCCCCTTCGCCGGCAAGGAGGGCAAGTTCGTCACCTCCCGGCAGATCCGGGACCGGCTGTTCCGGGAGACCCTGAAGGACGTGTCCCTGCGGGTCACCGAGACCGACTCCACCGACGCCTTCAACGTGGCCGGCCGCGGCGAGATGTCCCTGTCCATCCTGATCGAGACCATGCGCCGGGAAGGCTATGAGTTCCAGGTCTCCCCGCCCCGTGTGCTCTATCAGGAGATCGACGGCAAGAAGTGTGAGCCGATCGAGCGCCTGGTGGTGGACGTGCCTGCCGACAGCGTGGGTTCCGTCATTGAGAAGATCGGCTCCCGCAAGGGCGACCTGCTGGAGATGACCCCCGTGGGCGAGCGGATGAAGCTGGAGTTCCTGGTGCCCTCCCGGGGCCTGTTCGGCTACCGCAACGAGTTTTTGACCGACACCAAGGGCGAGGGCATCATGGCTTCCGTCTTTGAGTGCTACGCCCCCATGAAGGGCGAGATCCAGCGCCGCAACTCCGGCTCCCTGGTGTCCTTTGAGACCGGCGAGAGCGTGACCTACGGCCTGTACAACGCCCAGGAGCGGGGTGTGCTGTTCATCGGCCCCGGTGTGCCTGTGTACGCCGGCATGGTGGTGGGCGAGACGCCCAAGCAGGAGGACATCTCGGTCAACGTCTGCAAGAAGAAGCAGCTGACCAACATGCGTGCCGCCGGCTCCGACGACGCCCTGCGGCTGACCCCGCCCCGTCAGATGTCCCTGGAGCAGTGCCTGGAGTTCCTGGCCGACGACGAGCTGCTGGAGGTCACCCCCAAGTCCCTGCGGCTGCGCAAGCGGCTGCTGGACCACGCCGCCCGTATGCGCGAGGCGTCCAAGAAAAAAGGTTGATAGAAAAAATGCCCGCTGTCCGAGGACAGCGGGCATTTTTTTGTCAGCGGGCGGGCCGATGAGGACATCGGCCCCTACGAAATCCGGGTGCGTTCCCAGTAGGCGGCCATGCTCTCGCCGCTCTGGCCGGTGGTCTCCCGGCTGAGATAGGCGGACAGCTCCGCCGGGGGCTTCCAGATATGGGCGGACGCCTCGTCAGGAAATTCCACCTCGGCGTAGAAGAAGCCGGTGTCCAGCTCCTTGTCCACCTGATTGACCTCCAGGGTGAGCCCCCCGGGCAGAGGGTAGCGGCGCTGCTCCTTCTGGATCATGGGGGCGTTCAGCATCCCGGCCAGAGCCTGGTACTGTTCTTCGCTCACCGGCAGCTCGATCTCCTGCCGCACCAGACCGCCCTTGCCCTTGAAGCAAACGATGTATCGGCAGGGCCCGCCTGCTTCCGCCTCCCGGCGGACCCGGACGGCGGGGCGGGTGGCAAAATAGCCCTGATCCATCAAGAGCACAGCGGCGGGTTCCAGCTCCGGCCAGCCGCTTACCAGCCAGCGGCGTTCGATTTCCATGGGAAAGACCTCCTTCAGAAGGGCAGGGCCACGATGGCAGGCACCAGGATGGGCACCGCCAGGGAAAGCACCACGCCGGAGGTGAAGGAGTAGATGGTGATCCGCTCATGGGTGGCGCCCACCACCACGGGGAGGACGGTATCCATGGCGGCGGCTCCCGGCAGGGCGGCGCACTCCACATAGCCGATGTACTTGGCCACCAGAGGGATGGCCAGAATGGAGAAGATCTCCCGCATCACGTTGGACAGGAAGGCCACCGCCGACACCGACAGGGAGTAGGGGGCCAGCAGGGTGGGGGCCAGGGAGTACCAGCCCATGCCGGCTGCGGCGGCCATGGAGTCCTTTACCCCCATGGGCAGGAACAGACCCGCCAGGGCGGCAAACACCAGGGTGCCGGCGCACACCACCACCGGTACCAGCAGCACCTGGAATCCGGCGGTCTTGATATCGCTGATCAGGGTGCCCTGCTTGCCCATGTCCATGCCCACCATGAACAGCAGCAGGTAGAGTCCGAAGTTGATGACGGTGCCGCAGTGCTGGGTGACGGCGGGGGGGAGGAGGAACCGGCCGGCCAGCATGCCCAGCACCACCGCGATGACGATCCACTTGGTCAGGGAGTTGTCCGCCTTGCCGGCGGTGTGTCCCCCCTGGTCCTCGGCCTCAGCGGACCCACGGGGCAGACCCACATGGTCCAGCCTGAGCACGAACCGCCGCAGCAGGGTGAGGAAGAGGAGAGAGCCGAACATGGCCAGCACCGTGATGAGCAGGGCGGCCAGGCCGATCTGCCCCAGGGAGGCGATGACCTCGTCATTGGCGCCCAGATTGACGCCCAGGGTGACGATGAGGATCATCAGCGCCACGAACTGCAGCTTGCCCACCCACACCAGGGGGCGGCTGCGGACCCCTTTCCGGGAGCCGATGAACGCCCCGACGACCACAAGGGCGATGTAAATTGCCAGATTCGTGAGGGTGCTGAGGGTGGTGCCCATAGCGCATCCGTCCTTTTCTTTATAATAAGGAGCCTCCACATTGTAGCATGGACCCGTAAAAAAGTCCACCCCCTGGGAACAGAAGGGTGGACGGGCATTCAGAACCGCGGGTCGCCGTCCAGGGGCAGGTGCCTGGACCACACCCAGCTCATGACGGTGGGGATCAAAAGAATGAGGAAGGAGCAGAAGCCCAGCAGAAGAAGGGTGACCAGCTCAGACAGCAGGACGGAGGAGAGGAGGACCAGCAGCCCCGACAGGAAGGTGAGCCTGCCGGACAGCCGGTGGGTCTTGTTCCATACATCGGGGTCGGACAGGGTCCAGAGGTTGCGGAAACCGGACAGAAAGTTGGTTTTCAGCTTGCCCGTCTGCATGCCGATGAACAGATATATCAGGCCCAGCAGGGAGAGAAGGGTCCGGCCCCAGGAGAGGGCGTCGGCCTGAAGCAGAGCCGACAGCAGGATGACCGTGGCCCCGTTCAGGAGCCACAGAAGGACCAGGGCGGCGGAGCGGAACCTTCCCTGGAGCAGAGCAAGCACCGGACCCAGGACAGCCAGAAGCCACAGTACATTCCGGCTGCCCGCCGCGGCGCCCCAGGCGGGGAAGATCTGCCCGGGCAGGCGGGTATAGCATACCGCAATCAGAACCAGAGGGAGAAAGGCCAGCGGCCATGGGGATGGGCTGCCGGGTTTGGCGTTCATGTCAGGCATCTCCTTTCAGCCCGGCGATCCAGCCGGTGATCTCGTCCAATACCGACAGATTGAGCTCGTAGTAGATGTACTTCCCCCGCCGCTGATCGGAGATCAGCCCCGCCTCCCGCAGCACCGACAGGTGGTGGGAGATGGTGGCGGCCGTCATGTCGAAATGTGCGCCGATCTCTCCGGCGGTTTTGGCCCGGTTCCGCAGCAGGCGGAGGATCTCCCGCCGGGTGGGGTCGCTGAGGGCCTTGAAGGTCTCCTGAAAACCCATGGCGGCCGCCTCCCATCAATTAGATATTGATCTAATTGAAATGTAACATGGGACTGCCGGCCTGTCAAGATACATTTAGAAAAAGATCAAATTGTTTTTTTCCGTAAAAAAGCGGCCGCCCGGACGGGCGGCCGCTTTTCTCTTCCGATTTACTTCTGCTCCCGGGCCTTGGTGTCCACCTCTTCCTTCAGCTTTGCCACAAAGGCGTCGAAGGACATGACGGTCTGATCGCCGTGGCGGTTGCGGACGGCCACGGCGCCGCTCTCGGCTTCCTTGTCGCCCACGACCAGCATATAGGGGACCTTCTCCAGCTGAGCGTCCCGGATCTTCTTGCCGATCTTCTCGTTGCGGTGGTCCACCTCCACCCGGTAGCCCAGCGCGTCCAGCTTGGCGGACACCTGGTCGGCGTACTCGGCGGCCCGGTCGGTGATGGGCAGCACCTTCACCTGGACAGGAGCCAGCCAGGTGGGGAAGGCGCCGGCGAAGTGCTCGGTGATGACGCCGATGAACCGCTCGATGGAGCCCAGCACCACACGGTGGAGCATGACGGGGCGGTGCTTCTGGCCGTCCTCGCCGGTGTACTCCAGCTCGAACCGCTCAGGCAGCTGGGAGTCCAGCTGGACGGTGCCGCACTGCCAGGTCCGGCCCAGGGAGTCGGCCAGATGGAAGTCCAGCTTGGGGCCGTAGAAGGCGCCGTCACCCTCGTTGACCTCGAAGTCCTTGCCCATCTCGGTGATGGCCTCTTTCAGGATGTCCTGGTTGTGCTCCCACTGCTCCACGGTGCCGATGTGGTCCTCGGGCATGGTGGACAGCTCGATCTTGTAGGGCAGGCCGAAGACGGAGTACACCTCGTCGAACAGCTTGACCACGTTCTTGATCTCGTCCTTCAGCTGCTCCTGGGTCATGAAGATGTGGGCGTCGTCCTGGGTGAAGCAGCGCACCCGGAACAGGCCGTGGAGGGCGCCGGACAGCTCGTGCCGGTGGACCAGGCCCAGCTCGCCCACCCGCAGGGGCAGATCCCGGTAGCTGTGGGGCTCGCTGGCGTACACCAGCATGCCGCCGGGGCAGTTCATGGGCTTGATGGCGTAATCCTCGTCGTCGATGACAGTGGTGTACATGTTCTGCTTATAGTGATCCCAGTGGCCGGACCGCTCCCACAGCTTGCGGTTGAGGATGATGGGGGTGGAGATCTCCACATAGCCGTAGCGCTTGTGGACCTGCCGCCAGTAGTCGATCAGGGTGTTCTTCAGCACCATGCCCTTGGGCAGGAAGAAGGGGAAGCCGGGACCCTCGTCCCGCAGCATGAACAGGCCCAGCTCCTTGCCCAGCTTCCGGTGGTCCCGCTTCTTGGCCTCCTCGATGCGGGCCAGATACTCGTCCAGCTCGTCCTTCTTGGGGAAGGCGATGCCGTAGATCCGCTGCAGGGTCTCCCGGTTGGAGTCGCCCCGCCAGTAGGCGGCGTTGCAGGCGGTCAGCTTGATGGCATTGCCCTTGATCCGGCCGGTGGAGTCCAGGTGGGGACCGGCGCACAGATCGGTGAACTCGCCCTGCTTGTAGAAGGAGATGTGGGCGTCCTCCGGCAGGTCCTGGATCAGCTCCACCTTGAAGGGCTCGCCCTTCTCCTCCATGAACTTGAGCGCCTCCTCCCGGGGCAGCTCAAACCGCTCCAGCTTCAGCTTCTCCTTGCAGATCTTCTTCATCTCGGCCTCGATCTGCTCCAGGTGCTCGGGAGTGAAGGCGAAGGGGGCGTCCATGTCGTAGTACCAGCCCTCGTCGATGGAGGGGCCGATGGCCAGCTTCACCTCGGGCCACAGCCGCTTCACGGCCTGGGCCATCACATGGGAGCAGGTGTGCCAGTAGGTCTTGCGGTATTCGGGATTTTCAAAGGTAAACTCGTTCTTGACTTCTTCGGACATCTTGATTCCTCCTTAAAAGATTGGGGCGGAGGGTAATAAAAAACGCCTCACCCCTGATTGGTCAGGGGTGAGGCGAAAAACGCTCCACGGTTCCACCCTGCTTACGGCAAAATGCCGTCGCTCGTGACCTCTGTAACGGGAGGGCCCGGCCCGGTCGTCCCGGGCGGCTCGGGAGTGGTACAGCCGCCGCGTGTCGTGAGGCCCTTCCAGCCATAAGGCCCCTCTCTGTCCGCCGCTGCGCGGGTTCTTCTCCGTCTGTGCCGATTTTGCAAAAGCAATATATCACCAAACGCCTCCCCTGTCAAGCGGGAAGGGGTGGGAAAGGATCTTCCGGACAAAAAGTAGAATTAACAGTTTATTCATAAAGGAGTCACGATTTAGCCTTATTTGCCCGGTATGATACAGACAGATTCAGAGATGAATCAAAAGCAAGACCATCCTCCCAAACCAATTCCTCTCTTATCCCTCTCCAACACCTTTGCAAACACACACAACACACACCCAAAAAGCCCCGACCATTGGTCGGGGCTTTTTGGTGCGCCCGCGTTGCATTTGATGGAAAATTAGGGTATGATAAGGTGAAATTCCGTGCTGAGATAAAAGGAGGCGCTGTTTATGCGCGACGGATTTGTGAAAGTGGCCGCCGGCACCCCCAGGATCCGGGTGGCTGACTGCCGATATAATGCTGAGCAGATCTTTACCCTCATGCGGGAGGCGGACAAGCAGGGGGTCAAGGTGCTGGCCCTGCCCGAGCTCTGTCTCACGGGCTACACCTGCGGGGATCTGTTCCTTCAGCCCACCCTGCTGAAGGGGGCGGAAGAGGGCCTGGTCACCATCCTGGAGGCCACCAAGAACCTGGACATGGTGGCCGCCGTGGGCCTGCCGGTCTGGGACAAATGGAAAAACAAACTGTATAACTGCGCGGCGGTGATACAGAGCGGAGAGATCCTGGGACTGGTGCCCAAGACCTACCTGCCCAACTACGGGGAATTTTACGAGCAGCGGTGGTTTGCCTCGGGAGCCGGGGTGGACGACGGGATCACCCTGTGCGGGCAGGAGGTCTCCATCTGCGACAGCACGATCTTCGCCTGCGAGAGCCTGCCGGAGCTGGTGATCGGGGTGGAGCTGTGCGAGGACCTGTGGGCCCCGGAACCCCCCTCCGTGGCCCTGGCCCGGGCGGGCGCCTCCATCATCCTGAACCTGTCCGCCTCCAATGAGCTGGTGGGCAAGGCGGCCTACCGCCGGAGCCTGGTGTCCGGACAGAGCGGACGGCTGGTGTGCGGCTATGTGTACGCCGATGCCGGGGAGGGCGAATCTACCACCGACCTGGTGTTTGCCGGCCACAACATGATCGCCGAGAACGGCGCCATCCTGGCCGAGCGTCGGTTTGCCTCCGGCCTCACCATCAGCGAGATCGACGTGAAGCGCCTGGCCTACGAGCGGCAGCGGATGAACACCTACAGCGCCGACGGGAGCCGGGAGATCTGGCGGGTGTCCTTTGACCTGGAGCTGTCCGACACCCATCTGACCCGGCCCGTGTCCCCCACCCCCTTTGTGCCTCAGGACCAGAACGACCGGGCGGAGCGGTGCAATGAGATCCTGTATATCGCCGCCCTGGGCCTGAAGAAGCGGCTGGAGCACACCCACGCCAAGACGGCGGTGGTGGGCCTGTCCGGCGGCCTGGACTCCACCCTGGCGGTGCTCATCACCGCCGTGGCCATGGAGATGCTGGACCGCCCCGCCACCGACATCATCGCCGTCACCATGCCCTGCTTCGGCACCACCGACCGCACCAAGTCCAACGCGGTGCTGCTGGCCGAGCGGCTGGGCTGCACCCTGAAGACCATCGACATCGGCCGGGCGGTGAAGGTCCACTTCGAGGACATCGGCCAGTCCATGGAGGACCACGACGTCACCTTCGAGAACGGCCAGGCCAGAGAGCGGACCCAGGTGCTCATGGACATCGCCAATCAGACCGGCGGCCTGGTGATCGGTACCGGCGACCTCTCCGAGCTGGCCCTGGGCTGGTGCACCTACAACGGGGACCACATGAGCAACTACGCCGTCAACGCCGGCATTCCCAAGACCCTGGTGCGCCATCTGGTCAGCTTCATCTCCGACGACAAGGAGGCGGAGGACCCCAAGCTGTCCGGCGTGCTGGCCGACATCCTGGACACCCCCGTGTCCCCCGAGCTGCTCCCCGCCATCGAGGGGCAGATCGCCCAGAAGACCGAGGACCTGGTGGGACCCTACGAGCTCCACGACTTCTACCTCTATTACGCCATCCGCTGGGGATTTTCACCCCGAAAGGTGCTCCGTCTGGCGGAGCAGGCCATGGGCAAGCGGTATGACCGGGCCACCCTGCTCAAGTGGCTGAAGAACTTCTACCGCCGGTTCTTCTCCCAGCAGTTCAAGCGCTCCTGCCTGGCCGACGGCCCCAAGGTGGGCTCGGTGGCCCTGTCTCCCCGGGGCGACTGGAGAATGCCCTCCGACGCGGTGGCTGCCCTGTGGCTGGAGGAACTGGAGGGCCTGAACTGACGTGAATATCTGTGTAGACCTGTTCTGGACCTTCGCCCGCATCGGCGTGTGTACCTTCGGCGGAGGCTATGCCATGCTGCCCATCCTCCAGCGGGAGCTGGTGGAGAAGCGGAAGTGGGCCACCGAGGAGGAGCTCTCCGACTACTTCGCCATCGGCCAGTGTACCCCCGGCATCATCGCCGTCAACACCGCCACCTTCGTGGGCCACAAGCTGAAGGGGGCGGTGGGGGGCGTGGCCGCCACCCTGGGCCTGGTGTTTCCCTGCCTGGTGATCATCATGCTCATCGCCGCCTTTTTGCAGAACTTTGCCGACCTGCCCGTGGTGGTCCACGCCTTCAACGGCGTCCGGGCCTGCGTGTGCGCCCTGATCCTGTCCAGCGTCCTCAAGCTGCGCAAGAGCACCGTGGTGGACAAGCCCACCGTGGTCATCTTTATCGTGGTGCTCATTCTGGCGGTGGCGGGCAACTTCGTCACCTTCCCCTCCAACGCCGCAGGCGTTCTGATGGGGTACGTGACCTCCCCCATCGTGCTGGTGGTGGCGGCGGGCGTTACCGGACTGTGTGTCCGGGCGGCGAAAGGAGGGCTGAAGGCATGATCTATCTCCGGCTCTTTTTTGAGTTCTTCAAGGCGGGCCTGTTCGCCATCGGCGGCGGCCTGGCTACCATCCCCTTCCTCACCGACATGGGGGCCCGCACCGGCTGGTTCACCTCCGGGGAGCTGGCCAATATGATCGCCATTTCCGAGTCCACCCCCGGCCCCATGGGGGTGAACATGGCTACTTACGTGGGCTTCCATACCGGCGGAGTGCTGGGCGGCGTGGTGGCCACTCTGGGCCTGGTGTGTCCCTCCATCATCGTTATCCTCATCATCGCCGGGTTCCTGAAGAAGTTCCGGGAGAGCCGGGGGGTGGACGCGGTGTTTTATGGCATCCGCCCCGCCTCCACAGCCCTTATTGCCGCCGCTCTGGTGGAGGTGTGCTCTATCGCCCTGATGTTTCATCAGGGGGGGCACGAGATCGCGCCGGGACAGGCGGTGCCCACGACAGAGCTGTTCTACTGGCCCGCCATCCTCCTGGCGGCGGCGGTCTTTGTCTGCCTTCAGGTCAAGCCCCTGAAAAAGCTGCATCCCATTGTGTTCATTGCCGCCTCTGCTGTGGTGGGCGTGCTCTTTCGGCTTTAAGCAAAAAACATCCCGCAAAGCATCAGCTTTGCGGGATGTTTTTTATACCAGCACAGATCGCTGTCCCAGTTCCAGGTAGTGGGCGTCCGCCCGCACCGACAGGCGGCGAGCGGGAACCTCCTTGGGCAGGTAGAAGCGGATGCCCCGGAGCACCACGTCCACGGCCTCCGGGCCGTGATGGGCGGGAACGGCGAAGATCCGGGTTCCCCGGGTGATGTCGCCCTCCATCACATCCACGGATACCGCCACCCGCCGCTCAGGCAGTACTCCCGTCAGACGGAGAGAACAGTCCAGCGTCTGCCAGCCCCCGGGCTCCAGGGAGCCCAGGTCGCAGTACAGCACTCCGCCATCCAGGGTCAGTTGGCGTTCCAGCATAGGACATACCCCCAAATAAACTCAATACGGCGGGCTTCATAGCCCGCCGTATGTAATGAGTTGGTTCAGGGGCCGCTCCATGCTATGCTCAGCGGATCTGTCCCGTGCCGTAAACCACAAATTTGCTGGAGGTCAGCTCCTCCAGGCCCATGGGGCCCCGGGCGTGCATCTTCTGGGTGGAGATGCCGATCTCCGCGCCCAGGCCGAACTCAAAGCCGTCGGTAAACCGGGTGGAGGCGTTGACATACACCGCCGCCGCGTCCACCACGTCCAGGAACCGCTGGGCGGCCATGTAATCGTTGGTGACGATGGCCTCGGAGTGGCCGGTGCCGTGGGCGGCGATGAAGTCCACCGCCTCGTCAAAGCCGCCCACCACCTTGACGGCCAGGATGTAGTCGCCGAACTCGGTGTCCCAGTCGGCGTCACAGGCGGGTTTCACAAAATCCCCCAGGATCGCCCGGGTCTCCGGACAGCCCCGCAGCTCCACGTTCTTGGTCTGGAGCAGCTGCCAGGCCATGGGCAGGAAGTCGCGAGCCACACCCCGGTCTACCAGCAGGCACTCAGCGGCGTTGCACACCGAGGGGCGGGAGGTCTTGGCGTTGTGGATGATCCGGGCGGCCATGTCCAGGTCGGCCCCCTCGTGGACGTACACGTGGCACACGCCCACGCCGGTCTGGATCACCGGCACCCTGGCGTGCTCCACCACGTTCCTGATGAGCCCCGCGCCCCCCCGGGGGATGAGCACGTCCAGATACTCGGTAAGGCCCATCAGCTCGTTGGCGCTCTCCCGGCTGGTGTCCATCACCAGGGCCACACAGTCCCGGGGCAGACCGGCCCCATCCAGGGCGTCCCGCATGACGGCCACGAAGGCCTGGTTGGACCGGAAGGCCTCCTTGCCGCCCCGGAGGATCACCGCGTTGCCCGACTTGAGACACAGGGCGGCGGCGTCCACCGTCACGTTGGGCCGGGCCTCATAGATGATGCCGATGACCCCCAGGGGCACCCGGCGCTTGCCGATGACCAGGCCGTTGGGCCGGGTGGACATCTTGGTCACCTCTCCGATGGGGTCGGGGAGGGCGGCCACCTGCCGCACCCCCTCCACGATACCGGCGATGCGGCCCTCGTCCAGGGCCAGCCGGTCCAGCAGGGCGGGGCGGAGGCCGGCGGCCTTTCCGGCCTCCAGGTCGGCGGCGTTGGCGGACAGGATCTCCTCCTGCCGGGCCAGGATGCCGGCGGCAATGGCCTCCAGCGCCTGGTTCTTCCGGGCGGTGCCCGCCACGGACAGCACCCGGGCGGCGTTCTTGGCCGCCAGGCCCTGAGTCTCCAACTGTGTCATAGTCATTCACTCCTTGTTGTCTCAGATCAAAAAATAAAGCGGTCAGCGGGACCGGGTAAACCGGGTGCCCACATCCTTGCCCGCAACGATATCGTAAATAGCCTCCATCTTGCTGCCGTTGGCGATGACCATGTCGATGCCCGCCTCCAGGCAGATCTGGGCGGCGTTCAGCTTGGTGGCCATGCCGCCGGTGCCCCGCCAGGTACCAGCGCCCCCGGCCATGGCCCGCAGCTCGGGGGTGATGGCCTCCACCCGGTGGATCAGTCTGGCGTCGGGGTGGGTGCGGGGGTCGGCGTCGTACAGCCCGTCGATGTCGCTGAGCAGAATCAGCAGATCCGCCCTGCACAGCCGGGAGACGATGGCGGACAGGGTGTCGTTGTCGCCCAGCACCTTGCACTGGCCGGTCTCGATCTCCGCCGAGGAGACCGAGTCGTTTTCGTTGACGATGGGGATGACCCCCAGCTCCAGCAGGGCCTCAAAGGTGTTGTGGAGATGCTCCGAGCGGACGGGGGCGTCCACGTCCTCGCCGGTGAGCAGGATCTGGGCCACCGTCCGGTTGTACTCGGAGAAAAACTTGTCGTATACGTGCATCATCATGCACTGGCCCACCGCGGCGGTGGCCTGCTTCATCCGCAGCTCGGTGGGGCGCTCGGGCAGGCGCAGCTTCTTGGTGCCGATGCCGATGGCGCCGGAGGATACCAGCACCACCTGATGGCCCATGCCCTGCAGGTCGGAGAGCACCCGGGCCAGATGCTCCATGTTATGTAAATTCAGACTGCCCGTCTCCCGGGTGAGGGTGGAGGTGCCCACCTTGACTACCACTCTGCGGATGGGGTTGTTTCCGTCCAAAATCATTCATCCTCTCTGTCGGCTTTTCCGCCAAAGTCTATCATATCACAGATCCTTATTGCAATAAAGTGTAAAAGCAAAGAAATGAAAGGAAGAAATCAGGAAAGAAAACCAAAGGTTTTAGTACTTTTTCACGCTTTCCCGGTTGAAATTTGTTCCGGTTTGGAGTACAATAGCCTCCGCTGGTAAAAAAAGAAGATGGAAAGAGGTGGGAAGATGCTCAATATTGTGCTTTTTGAGCCGGAGATCCCACAAAATACCGGGAATATCGCCCGCACCTGCGCGGTGACAGGATCCCGGCTCCATCTCATCGAGCCGTTGGGCTTCGACATCAGCGACAAAGCGGTGAAGCGAGCGGGCCTGGATTACTGGCACCTGGTGGACGTGCGCGTGTATCAGGGGCTGGAGGATTTTTTCCAGAAGACCGGCGCTCAGGATATCTGGCTGGCCACCACCAAGGCCCCCAGACCCTACACCCAGGCGGTTTTCCGGGACGAGTGCTATCTCATTTTCGGCAAGGAGACCGCCGGGCTGCCGGAGGAATTCCGCATGGCCCACAGCGACCGCTGTATCCGTATCCCCATCCGGGCGGAAGCCCGGTGCCTGAACCTGTCCAACGCCGCGGCCATCGTGACCTACGAGGCGCTGCGGCAGCTGAACTTCCCCGGCCTTACCGGGGAGGGTGAGATGAAAGGAGCTAGTACAGGATGAACTACAACAAGAAGACCGTGAAGGACATCGATGTAGCCGGTAAGAAAGTCCTGCTGCGCTGCGACTTCAACGTACCTATGGCCAAGGACGGCAGCGGCGTCATCACCGATGACAAGCGTATCCGGGCCGCCCTGCCCACCATCCAGTATCTGCTGGACCAGAACGCCGCCGTCATCGCCTGTTCCCACATGGGCAAGCCCGTGGCTACCTTTGATTCCTATGTGAAGAAGCAGGCCGAGAAGGGCAAGGACCCCGCCACCATCACCGAGGAGCAGTGGAAGAAGTCCCTGGCTCAGCTGTCCCTGGCTCCTGTGGCCAAGCGCCTGAGCGAGCTGCTGGGCAAGGAAGTGATCATGGCCAAGGACGTGGTGGGCCCCGACGCCCAGGCCAAGGCCGCCGCCCTGAAGCCCGGCCAGATCATGCTGCTGGAGAACACCCGCTTCGAGAAGGGTGAGACCAAGAACGACCCCGAGCTGGCCAAGGCCATGGCTTCCATGGCTGATGTCTATGTGTCCGACGCCTTCGGCGCCGTCCACCGCGCCCACGCCTCCACCGCCGGCGTGGCCAACTACCTGCCCGCCGTGTCCGGCTTCCTGATCCAGAAGGAGCTGGAGATCATCGGCGGCGCCCTGGCCAATCCCAAGCGGCCCCTGGTGGCCATCCTGGGCGGCTCCAAGGTGTCCTCCAAGATCGGCGTCATCAACAACCTGCTGGAGATCGCCGACACCATCATCATCGGCGGCGGCATGGCCTACACCTTCTCCGCCGCTCAGGGCGGCAAGGTGGGCGACAGCCTGCTGGAGGCCGACTGGGAGGACTATGCCAACGACATGGTGAAGAAGGCCGCCGAGAAGGGCGTCAAGCTGCTGCTGCCTGTGGACACCGTGGTGGCCAACGCCTTCGCCGCCGACGCCGAGAGCAAGGTGGTCAAGACCGGCGAGATCCCCGACGGCTGGCAGGGCCTGGACATCGGGCCCGAGACCGTGAAGCTGTACTGCGACGCGGTGAAGGACGCCGGCACCGTCATCTGGAACGGCCCCATGGGCGTGTTTGAGTTCCCCGCCTTCGCCAAGGGCACCGAGGCCGTGGCCAAGGCCCTCAGCGAGACCAGCGCCATCACCATCATCGGCGGCGGCGACAGCGCGGCTGCCGTGCAGCAGCTGGGCTATGCCGACAAGATGACCCACATCTCCACCGGCGGCGGCGCCTCCCTGGAGTTCATGGAGGGCAAGGAGCTGCCCGGCGTGGCGTGCCTGCTGGACGCCTGATTGTGCTCCGGGCAGCTCCCGGGGCCCCCGCGAAAGCCCAGCGCAGCGGGTTTCGTGGGGAGAGGAGGCGCAGCGGAAGGAGCGAGCTTTCCCGTGTGCGGGGAAGCGAGAGATCTGGAGCTTGTGCCGACGAGCCCGGCGTGGCGTGCCTGCCGGACGCCTGATCCGACCATATCGATTCGTTATATATCATCCAAAGATTGGAAGAAAGAGGTACGATCCCGATGAACAGAAGATATCGCAAGACCATCATTGCCGGCAACTGGAAGATGAACAAGACCCTCTCCGAGACCAAGGCCTTTGCCGAGGAGCTCAAGCCCCTCATCGGCAAGCCCAAGTGGTGTGAGGTGGTGCTGTGTGTGCCCTCCGTGAACCTGCAGGCCGCCGTGCGGCTGTTCAAGGAGTCCCGGGTGGCCATCGGCGCCGAGACCTGCCACTATGAGTCCCACGGCGCCTTCACCGGCGAGGTCTCTCCCGAGATGCTGAAGGAGATCGGCGTGAAGTACGTCATCATCGGCCACTCCGAGCGCCGCCAGTACTACAACGAGACCGACTTCACCGTGAACAAGAAGGTCCACGCCGCCCTGGAGGCCGGCCTGTACCCCATCGTTTGCGTGGGCGAGAGCCTGGAGCAGCGTGAGCTGGGTGTCACCATGGATCTGATCTCTTACCAGGTGAAGGCCGCCCTGTCCGGCGTGCCCGCCGACAAGATGCGTCATGTGGTCATCGCCTATGAGCCCATCTGGGCCATCGGCACCGGCAAGACCGCCACTGCGGAGCAGGCCGGCGAGGTTTGCGAGGCCATTCGTACCGTGGTCCGCAAGCTGTACGGCGCCCGTGTGGCCCGCGCCGTCACCATCCAGTACGGCGGCTCCATGAACGCCAAGAACGCCCACGAGCTGCTGGCTCAGCCCGACGTGGACGGCGGCCTGATCGGCGGCGCCTCCCTGAAGGCTCCCGACTTTGTGGAGATCATCAACGCCGCCAACCAGGAGTGAGCCCGGTTTTAAAGCGGAGAACAAAGAGGTAGACTATGAGTAAAACACCGACAACCCTCATCATTATGGACGGCTTTGGCCTGCGTGCCGACAAGACCGGCAACGCCATCGCCGCCGCCCACACCCCCAATCTGGACAAGATTTTTGCGGAGAACCCCGGCTGCAAGCTGGCGGCCTCCGGCATGGATGTGGGCCTGCCTGAGGGTCAGATGGGCAACTCCGAGGTGGGCCACACCAACATCGGCGCCGGCCGTGTGGTGTTCCAGGACCTGCCCCGGATCACCAAGTCCATCCAGGATGGCAGCTTCTTTGAGAACGAGGCCTATATCGAGGCCATGGATGACTGCAAGGAGCGGGACGGTGCGCTGCACGTGTTCGGCCTGCTGAGCGACGGCGGCGTCCACAGCCACATCACCCACATCTTCGCCCTGCTGGAGCTGGCCAAGCGCCGGGGGATCAGCAAGGTGTTCGTCCACTGCTTCCTGGACGGCCGCGACGTGCCCCCCGCCTCCGGCAAGGAGTATGTGGAGCAGCTGGTGAACAAGTGCAGGGAGATCGGCGTGGGCCAGATAGCCACTGTCATGGGCCGCTTCTACGCCATGGACCGGGACAAGCGCTGGGACCGCCTGCAGCGGGCCTATGACGCCATCGTGCTGGGCGTGGGTACCGAGAACCCCGACCCGGTGGACGCCGTGCAGAAGTCCTATGACGCCGGGGTCACCGACGAGTTCGTGGAGCCCATCGTGTGCGCCAGGGACGGCAAGGTGAAGGAGGGCGACTCCATCATCTTCATGAACTTCCGCCCCGACCGGGCCCGGGAGATCACCCGCTGCTTCGTGGACCCCGCCTTCACCGACGTGGAGCGCAAGCACGGCTATTTCCCCGTGACCTATGTATGCACCACCGAGTACGACGCCACCATGCCCAACGTGCTCATCGCCTTCCCCCACCACGAGCTGAAGAACATTTTCGGCGAGTACATTGCCCGCCAGGGCTACACCCAGCTGCGCATCGCCGAGACCGAGAAGTACGCCCATGTGACCTTCTTCTTCAACGGCGGCGAGGAGCGGGTATTCCCCGGCGAGGACCGGTGCCTGATCCCCTCTCCCAAGGTGGCTACCTACGACCTGCAGCCTGAGATGAGCGCTCCCGAGGTCACCGAGGAGGCCGTCAAGCGCATCGAGAGCGGCAAGTACGATGTGATCATCCTGAACTTCGCCAACTGCGACATGGTGGGCCACACCGGCGTGTTTGACGCCGCCGTGAAGGCCGTGGAGGCCGTGGACACCGGCGTGGGCAAGGTGGTGGAGGCCACCACCAAGATGGGCGGCGTGTCCCTCATCACCGCCGACCACGGCAACGCCGACCGGATGCTGGACGACGACGGGGTCACCCCCTACACCGCCCACACCACCAACCTGGTGCCCTTCTACATTGTGGGCGCCGACGTGAAGCTGCGGGACGGTCGCCTGGCCGACATCGCCCCCACCATGCTGGACCTGATGGGCCTGGAAAAGCCCGTGGAGATGGACGGGGAGACGCTGATCCTGAATTAAGGGCTTTTCAAGGCCCATCCCCGCCGCAGGCGGGCGGCGCTTGCGCCGTCCAAGCGTTTTGACCGAAGGTCAAAACCTTGATGCCGGGGCAATTCATTTGCCCCGAGCAGATGAAAAGAACCGGGGTCCCTACGCGGCCTGCCGCGTGGGGTGTCTGGAGAAGCCCGCTGAAATGGACGGCGAGACCCTGATCCTCAACTGAGCGGTATCCGGCGGAATTTCGCCGTACCAAATATTGCCCCGGCGGGCCGGCTGCCCGCCCCCCACAATTCAATACCCCTGCAGGGCGGGTTTTCCCGCCGCTCATACGAAAGACCTGCTAACAAAAGTCAAGTAAAACTTTCAAAGGAAACGAGCAAAGGAAAAGGGTGCACCAAATTAAACCGCTGTGCATTTCAAAAAATGGCGGTCAGCCAGACAGTATAGAGCTGGGAAATCAGTCATGCTCCNAGACCTGCTAACAAAAGTCAAGTAAAACTTTCAAAGGAAACGAGCAAAGGAAAAGGGTGCACCAAATTAAACCGCTGTGCATTTCAAAAAATGGCGGTCAGCCAGACAGTATAGAGCTGGGAAATCAGCCATGCTCCAGAGAATCCAGGTAGGCTTTCACAGAAGCGTAGTAGATGCGCAGGAACTTGTTGGCGGAGGCCATCATGTAGACACGGTAGGGCTTACCTTCAGAGCGTTTCTTGTTCATGAACTGGTAGACCGGCTCATCCATTGGAGCGCATTGCAGGAGGACCCCCATCACCAGAAAGAGCGTCCTTCGCAGTGAGGCAGATCCTCTCTTGGAAATGTTACGGCTACGGACATCCACTTGTCCAGATTGGTAAGGTGGGGCGTCAATGCCTGCAAAGGCCACCAGCGCTTTCTTGGAATGAAAACGGCGTACATCGCCAATTTCAGCTATGAGTTGGGGGCCGAGGGTTGGGCCAACACCAAACATCTCCATCACCACAGGATACTCCGGTAGAGAAACGGCCAGGGACTGCATCTCCTGCTTGAGAGCAGCTAACGCGGCGGAAGTTGCCCGGAGTTGGGAAACAGCCTGTTCTACCAAAAGTTTTGCCGTATCCGTTTTCGGCATGACACCGAAGTGTCCACATGCAGAGGCGTATATGTCCAGTGCCTTATCCTCGCTAAAATTGTAGCCGTGCTTTCTGCACCACTTCTGGTATTGGGTGGTAAAGGCCTTTTTAGACAAACCACAGACACACTCACAATGCCAAAAAGCGGCTACAAAATCCACCCACTCCTCGCTGCCAGCGGCGCGGGGGGGACGGGTAAACAGGCGGTTTGCACCAGGGAAAGCGGGGTCCAGCAGGGGGACTAGGTCGTTCTTCAGCAGGGTCCGGACTTTGGGATACTGCTGGTAGTGGCGGTAGCAGGTCTTCAGCATGAGCCGGGTGTCCTCCTCCGGGACATATTTCGGTAGTGTGAGCCAGTGGTCAAGGCCGTAGTTGGCCAGTTTCACGGCGTCCTTCTTGTCAGTCTTGCCTCGTCTTAAACTGTTGTTCCCATAGTCATGCACCAGCATTGCATTGACTACGGAGACATAAAGTCCCGCGTCGTGGAGCAGCCAGGCCACCGGCGCGTGGTAATTACCCGTGGATTCCATCACCACACGGGTCTCACCGTCCAAACTTTTGAGCAGCCCTGCCAGTTCGTTCAGTTCATTGGCGGTGTGTCGCACTTCAAAGGGTGAAACCACCACCTCACCGAAGGGGCGCATGACGGCGATCATGCTTTTCCCTTTGGAAACATCGATGCCAACGCTGTTCATCCACATTCCTCCAATACTAAAGAATCTGCAACCGGAATCCATCTTTTCTCGTTGCCGATTCAATCTATTGGGTGACGCGAACTCCCCGGCATCCGGTGGCTCAACCTGCTGAAATCGAACGCTACAACAAGAGGATGGCTGACAGTCTTTCGTACGGACTTACAAGCCCAAGGAGTGAGTGGTCAGCCAGTTGCTCCTCTTATTGTAGCTTAGGCACGAGATGGAGGGAAAGCCGGACTGGCTGCCCGGCTTTCCTGTCCAAATTTATTGTAATAGGAGTTTTTAACATGAAGCAGATCATTGAGATCGTCGACGTGCTGGGCCGTGAGATCCTGGACAGCCGCGGCAACCCCACCGTTGAGGTGGAGGTCTATCTGGAAGACGGCACCGTGGGCCGCGCCAGCGTGCCCTCCGGCGCTTCCACCGGCATCTATGAGGCCTGCGAGCTGCGCGACGGCGACAAGAGCCGTTACATGGGCAAGGGCGTGCTCACCGCTGTGAAGAACGTGAACACCGAGATCGCCGAGTGCCTGGTGGGCATGAACGTGCTGGATCAGGTGGCCATCGACAAGGCCATGATCGCTCTGGACGGCACTCCCAACAAGGCCCGCCTGGGCGCCAACGCCATCCTGGGCGCCTCCCTGGCCTGCGCCAAGGCCGCTGCCGAGAGCCTGGGCACCAGCCTGTACAACTATATCGGCGGCGTGAACGCCAAGGTCCTGCCCGTGCCCATGATGAACATCCTCAACGGCGGCGCTCACGCCACCAACAACGTGGACATCCAGGAGTTCATGATCATGCCCGTGGGCGCCTGCTGCTGGCATGAGGCCCTGCGGATGTGCGCCGAGGTGTTCCACACCCTGAAGAGCGTGCTGAAGGAGAACGGCACCCCCGCTACCGGCGTGGGCGACGAGGGCGGCTATGCCCCCAACCTGAAGAAGGATGAGGACGCCTTCAAGTGCATCGTGGCCGCCATCGAGAAGGCCGGCTACAAGCCCGGCGAGGACTTCAAGATCGCCATGGACGCCGCCGTGTCCGACTGGTACAACAAGGAGGACGGCACCTACACCCTGCCCAAGGCCGGCAAGACCATGACCCGTCAGCAGATGGTCAACATGTGGAAGAAGTTTGCCGACAACTACCCCATCATCTCCATGGAGGACTGCATGGGCGAGGACGACTGGGAAGGCTGGGCCATGCTGACCAAGGCTCTGGGCGACCGCGTCCAGCTGGTGGGCGACGACCTGTTCGTCACCAACTCCGAGCGGGTGCAGAAGGGCCTGGATCTCCATGTTGCCAACGCCGTGCTGATCAAGGTCAACCAGATCGGCACCCTGACCGAGACTCTGGACACCATCCAGAAGGCCAACCGCGCCGGCTACACCGCCATCGTGTCCCACCGCTCCGGCGAGACCGAGGACGCCACCATTGCCGACATCGTGGTGGGCATGAACGCCGGCCAGATCAAGACCGGCGCTCCCAGCCGCACCGACCGTGTGGCCAAGTACAACCAGCTGCTCCGCATCGAGGAGGAGCTGGGCGACGTGGCTCAGTACTGGGGCAAGGACGCTTTCTTCAACCTGAAGAAGTAAGCTGTGATAAGCACAAGGGGGCCGCTGCCATTGGCAGCGGCCCCCTTTTTGCGTTACAGCCCCTCCAGCACCCCACGCACCGTCCAGGCGTGGGCCTCCTCCTCGCCGGCCAGCTCGGTGTAGAGCTCCTTCAGGCAGGGGTCGGCGGTCTCGGCGGCGGCGGCCTGGTAGGAGGCCGCCCCCTGCTGCTCCGCCCAGAACCGCTCCCGCAGGGCGGCGTGAAGGGGCATGGGGCTCTGGGCGGCCTTCACCTCCGGCCAGTAGCGCACCCCGGAGATGAGAAAGTAGGCGGTGCTCAGCTTTTTGGCGTGGCGGCGCTCGTCGGCGGCCACCGCCGCCAGGGCCCGGCCGCCCCCGCCCGGTGTGCGGCGGGCCAGGGCCTGGTAGCGCCGCCAATCCCCCAGCTCGTCGTCGATGTATTCCTGGAGCGCGGCCCCATACGCGGCGGAGCCGGGCCCCAGGCAGGGTATGTCATGGCCCCCGCCCCCCTGATCCATGGCCACCACCTCCGCCTGGGCCGCCGCCGGTACGGCCGGCAGCCCTCCGGCCTGCTGGCTGTCCTCCTGCCCCAGGGTGAAGGGACAGTCCCCCCGGTCCTCCGGCATGACCCGCCGCCACACCCGCTCAAACACCTCCCGGTCCATGCCCGGAATGGAATTCTGTTCCATAGCTCTGCCTCCAATTCTATTTGAATTCCCCCTATTCTATGTGGGAATACAAGCATTTGTCCCGCCAGGGTTGTATTTTGGCAGGGAGCGTGATAAAATACTAACCCTGAGATCAACCAATAGACAAAGGAGAGACCGCTCATGCTGGAGATCAAGCATCTCAGCTATCAGGTAGAGGGCGAGGAAGGCCAGGAGCTGGGCATCCTCAACGATGTGTCCCTCACTGTGGCAGACAATCAATTTCTGGTCATTACCGGCCCCAACGGCGGCGGCAAAACCACCCTGGCCAAGGCCATCATGGGCCTGGTGAAGCCCACCGGGGGCAATATTATTTGGAACGGCACCGATATCACCCACATGTCCATCACCGACCGGGCCCGGCTGGGCGTGAGCTACGGCTTCCAGCAGCCTCCCCGTTTCAAGGGCCTGAAGGTGAAGGATCTGCTGGCTCTGGCCTCCGGCAGCGAGAAGCTGACCCGGGAGGAGGGCTGCCAGTACCTGACCAAGGTGGGCCTGTGCGCCGGGGACTATATCGACCGGGAGGTGGACGCCTCCCTGTCCGGCGGCGAGGTCAAGCGCATCGAGATCGCCACCATCCTGGCCCGCAAGACCGGGCTGATGATCTTTGACGAGCCGGAGGCGGGCATCGACCTGTGGTCCTTCGCCAAGCTGACCGAGACCTTCAAGCTCATCCACCAGAAGCGGGAGGCCACCCTCATCGTCATCTCCCACCAGGAGCGGATCATCGACCTGGCGGACGAGATCGTGATGATCGCCGACGGCCAGGTCCAGAAGCACGGCCCCAAGGACGAAATTTTCCCCCAGATCCTGGCCAACACCAGCACGGGGTGCACCTATCTTTCGGAAGGAGCGAACAAGTAATGGATCAGGCAGAATGGAAGCTCCTCAAGGAGATCGCGGACCTGGAAAAGACCCCCCAGGGGGCCTACAACATCCGCCGCAACGGACAGCTGGATTCCCGCAACAGCACGGCCAACATCGAGATCACCACCAAGACCGAGCCGGGCAAGTCGGGCATCAACATCACCGTGAAGAGCGGCACCAAGCACGAGGCGGTGCACATCCCCGTCATCATCAGCCAGACCGGCCTTTCCGAGCTGGTGTACAACGACTTCTTCATCGGGGACGACTGCGACGTGGACATCGTGGCGGGCTGCGGCATCCACAACACCGGCTGCGAGACCAGCCAGCACGACGGCGTACACACCTTCCACATCGGCAAAAACTCCAAGGTGCGCTATGTGGAGCGCCACTACGGTGAGGGTCCCGGCACCGGCAAGCGGATCATGAATCCCCAGACCATCGTCTACCTGGACGAGGGCGCCTCCATCAATATGGAGTCCACCCAGATCCGGGGCGTGGACTCCACCAAGCGGGAGACCAAGATCGTGGTGGGTCCCCGGGCCGAGGCGGTGATCACCGAAAAGCTGCTGACCCACGGCCAGCAGACCGCCGAGAGCGACATGGAGATCATCCTGGACGGGGAGGACGCCTCCGGGCGGGTCATCTCCCGCTCCGTGGCCCAGGACCAGTCCGTGCAGGTGTTCTACCCCAAGATGACGGGCAACACCAAGTGCTTCGGCCACGTCCAGTGCGATTCCATCATCATGGGCCAGGCCCGGATCTCCTCCATCCCGGCCATCGTGGCCAACCATGTAGACGCACAGCTCATCCATGAGGCGGCCATCGGCCGCATCGCCGGTGACCAGATCCTCAAGCTGATGACCCTGGGCCTCACCGAGCAGGAGGCAGAGGAGAAGATTCTGGATGGATTCCTGCAGTAACAGAGATTACAGCGGCATGCTGAATAAGGTCAACAGCGGCCCATACTTCGGGCCCAAGAGCGGGGCTGTGGTCACCGCCATCCACGGGGACCACTCCGCCGAGGGGGAGCTAGAGATCCGCACCGACACCCAGAATCCCATGGGCATGGTCCACGGCGGCGCCCTGTTCACCCTGGCGGACACAGTGGCGGGCACCGCGGCTTTCACCACCGGCCGCACCTGCGTCACCCTGGACAGTTCCATGCAGTTTTTGTCCGCCGCCAAAGGGAACAAGGTATTCTGTGTGGCCGCCCCAAAGAAGATCGGCCGCACGATTCTGGTGTATGATATCAGCATGACCGATTCGGAGAACAGACTGGTGGCCACAGGTATTTTTACCTTTTACGCCACAGGGGAATATCAGCCCCCCAAGAAGAACTGATTTTTCATTCGAATGGAAAAGTCCCGGCTGCCGTGGAACAGGCAGCCGGGATTTTTGTTTCGCGCAGTCACCGCCGGGACCGGCGGAAGATAGAGAACAGGGATACCCCCTGGGCCTGGAGAGCGGCCAGGTAAAAGACCACACCGAAGAGCAGGCAGACGGCCAGATTGGGGATGTCAGCCAGTCCGTGGGAGCGGAGTACCTGGAACAGCAGCCGGACCACCAGACCCATCAGCAGGGCGGCCAGGCCGGGGGCGGTGCACCAGGCAAAGATCCGGGCCTTCAGTCCGGTGGCCCTGTGGACCCCCCGCCAGTTGAGCCAGGCTCCCAGGGCGGCGGAGAGCACGAAGCCCGCCACATAACCCCCCAGCCCCACCCCCGGCAGGCCCATGAGGAAGTAGGTGCCCCCCAGCTCCACCACCGCCGACAGCAGGGCGTTGCGTGCGGCGGTCTTCTGCCTGCCCACCCCGTTGAGGGCGCCGGAGAGCACCGCCTGCCAGCAGGTCAGGGCCACCCCCACGGCCAGGGGGAGCAGGTAGTCTCCCGCTGTCGGCTCCCGGAAGAGGAGCACCCCCAGAGTGGGCCCCAGCACGGTGAGCAGGGCCATGGCGGGGAGGACCAGCACCGAGGTGGCCAGCATGGCCCGGTCCAGCCGGCTCCGCACCAGGTCGGTCCGGCCCAGGGCGGCGGCCTGGGCCAGCTTGGGCATCAGGGTGAGGCCCAGGGCACCGATAAAGGCGGTGGGCAGGCTGAGCATGGGGATGGTCATGCCGCACAGCACGCCGAAGGCGCTCATGGCCTCGTGGACCTCCGCCCCCGCCCGCACCAGCTGCTGGGGAATGAGCACCGCCGTGGCCGAACCCATCAGGTTGCCCAGCAGACTGGTCATCCCAACCGGCAGGGCCAGGGACGCCACCTTCCGGGTCAGCTCCCGCCGGCCGGGTACCGTCCCCGGCAGACCGGCGGCCCGGTCCAGACTGCGGCGGGCCAGCAGCAGGAGGGTGAGGGCGGAGAACAGCTCGCAGGCCGTCATACCCAGCACGATGAGGGCCACCGTCCGTTCCGGGTTCTGGGGCAGGAAAAGCACCAGCAGGCCCAGCACCGCCGCCGCCCGGATGAACTGCTCGCACAGCTCCACCGCCGCCGGGGGGCGCACGTTCCCCGTGCCGTAGAAGTAGTGCTTGTGCAGGTTCTCCACCCCGGTGAGCAGCACGCAGGGCAGCAGCAGCACCAGCCCTGTCTGGGTGCGGGCGTCCCCCAGCAGGTACACCGAAATGGGGTCATAGCACACAACGGTGATGACTGCCGCCGGGGTGAACAGGGCCAGAAAGAGGACCAGACAGCGGCGGAGCAGGGCGGATATGGCCGCCCGGTTGCCCAGGGCATGGTAACTGGCCGACAGATTGGACACCGCCGCCGTCAGCCCCACGGCGGTGATGGACATGAGTACGGAGTACACCGGCATCACCAGCTGGTACAGGCCCATCACCTCCGCCCCGATGAGCCGGGACAGAAAAATGCGGTACACAAACCCCAGGGCCTGAGAGCAGATCCCGGTGCCCGTCAGCAGCAGGGTGCCGTATAGCATGGATGTGCGGTCGAGCTTCATCACTGCGCCCCCCTTCGCCTACCACTTTATTCTCCACAGGTTGTCCGCCATACGTCATCCGTTGACAAACGGGAAAAGAAGGGGTATCATATCGCTATTAGCGCATTGCAGTGTGAAAGCAGGGAGAGCCATGATCGCCACCATTATCAACGTAGTCCTGATCCTTCTGGGGAGCATGCTGGGACTGATCTTCAAGAACCGCATCAGCGCCCGGTTCGCCTCGGGCCTGACTTTTGCCCTGGGCCTGTGCGTGCTGGGTATCGGCATCACCAGCATGATCTCCACGGCGGACAGCTTGTGCGTCATCGTGTGCATGGTGGTGGGCACCCTGCTGGGAGAGGCCGTCAACATCGAAAAGCGGATGGACAGCGTAGGGGAGCTGCTCCGCCGCAAGCTCATCCGGGGGGAGGGCAACAACCGCTTCGTGGAGGGCTTTGTCAACGCCTCGGTGCTCTTCTGCGTGGGGGCCATGGCCATCAACGGCTCCATGGAGGCGGGCATGAACCACAACTACGACATCATTATCTCCAAGGCCGTCATTGACGGGGTGACCTCCATCACCTTTGCCGCCGCCATGGGGGTGGGCGTGGCTTTCGCCGCCCTGCCTATCCTGATCTACCAGGGAGGCCTGACCCTGATCTTCGCCGCGGTGGGCCAGGGCATGGATCCGGCGGTGGTCACCGAGATGAGCGCCGTGGGCGGCACCATCATCGTGGGCATCGGCATCAATATGCTGGGGCTGTCCAAGGAGAAGCTGCGGGTGGGCAACATGCTGCCTGCCATCTTCCTGCCGCTGGGGTACATTCCGCTGAGCCAATGGCTGGGGAGCGTGCTGGGGTAAAGGGGCGGCATATTGTATCCCCGCCGGCCATCTTCCCGCCGCTGGGGTGCATTCCGCTGAGCCGCCGGCCGGGGAGCGTGCTGAAGTATCCAGAAATGGAAAAGACAGGCTGAATTGGAAGGAAACCTGTCGATGAAAGAAAAAGCAAACGGAGCAGTTTGAACATTCTTCTGAGAGCACAAAGCTGTGATTTCATGGCTTTGTGCATTTTTTACATAATCATTGACAAAAAAATAACGCTTTTCTGCCTGCATTTTGCTTGCCTGTTTGACCGGAAAGCGTTATACTTATTAGGAAAGGCAGTGTTAAAAAAATAACGATTCTGACCTTTAATGTTATGACCTTTTAAGGAGGCAGGACAAATGGGATTCGTTAAGCTGGAAAAGCAGGGCCACGTGGGTGTGGTTACCATTGACCGGCAGGAGGCGCTGAACGCGCTGAACAGCCAGGTGCTCAGCGACCTGGATGCGGTCATCGATCAGGTGGCTGCTGACGACGAGATCTATGTAATGATCCTGACTGGTGCCGGCCGCTCCTTTGTGGCGGGTGCTGATATCGGTGAGATGAAGGGCTTCTCCTCCATCGAGGGCAAGAAGTTCGGTGTCCACGGCAACAGCGTGTTCCTGAAGCTGGAGAACATGGCCAAGCCCGTCATCGCCGCGGTGAACGGTTTTGCTCTGGGCGGCGGCTGTGAGCTGAGCATGGCCTGCGACATCCGTCTGGCCAGCGAGAAGGCCCGGTTCGGCCAGCCCGAGGTGGGTCTGGGCATCACCCCCGGCTTCGCCGGCACCCAGCGGCTGCCCCGGATCGTGGGCGTCTCCAAGGCGATGGAGCTGATCCTCACCGCCAAGACCATCAAGGCGGACGAGGCCAAGGCCATCGGTCTGGTCAGCGAGGTGTATCCTCCTGAGGAGCTGATGGACAAGGCTATGGAGCTGGCCAACGCCATCTGCGCCAACGCTCAGATCGCCGTGCAGGAGTCCAAGCGCTGCATCCGCATGGGTATGCAGACCGACATCGCCACCGGTTCTGCCTTTGAGGCTGAGGCCTTTGGCGTGTGCTGCGGCACCGCCGACAAGGACGAGGGCATGGGCGCCTTCCTGGAGAAGCGCGCCGAGAAGCACTTCCAGAACAAGTAAAGAAGCAGCTGGCGGGCCGATGAGGGCATCGGCCCCTACGTCCTCCAATCCCCTCGGAGAGCGGAGGGGGTATCGCGCCGCTTGCGGCGCGTATCTAGGGGGAACTGGTTCCCCCTGGACGGCGCGGCCGTAATACCCGCGTTTCCCGCAGGAAACGCCCGCGCCGTGGAGAAGCACTTCCAGAACAAGTAAGCAATTCTTTGAAAGAATTAGGAGGTTACATAGCTATGAAAAAGATTGTTGTGATCGGCGGCGGCACCATGGGCCTGGATATCGCTCAGGTGTTTGCCCGCAACAGCTACGATGTAGTGGTGCGCGATATCAACGACGACATCATCAAGGCTTCCGAGGGCCGTCTGAACAAGGGCCTGGACAAGCAGGTTGCCAAGGGCAAGATGGACGAGGCCAAGAAGGCCGACATCCTGGCCCACATGACGTTCACTACCGACCTGAACGCGGCTGCCGACGCCGACCTGGTTGTTGAGGCCGCCATCGAGAACCTGGACATCAAGAAGAGCATCTTCGCCGATCTGGACAAGATCTGCAAGCCCGAGACCATCCTGGCCTCCAACACCTCTTCCATCTCCATCACCGCCATTGCCGCGGCCACCAAGCGCCCCGACAAGTTCATCGGCATGCACTTCTTCAACCCCGCTACCGTTATGAAGCTGGTTGAGGTCATCCGCGGCGCTCACACCTCCGACGAGACCTGCGCCACCGTTACCGAGCTGGCCAAGGCCATCGGCAAGGAGCCTGTTGAGGTCAACGAGGCCCCCGGCTTCGTGGTGAACAAGATCCTGGTGCCCATGATCAATGAGGCTGTGGATCTGCTGTATACCGGCGTTGCTTCTGCTGAGGGCATCGACACCGCCATGAAGCTGGGCGCCAACCACCCCATGGGCCCCTTGGCTCTGGGCGATCTGATCGGCCTGGATGTGTGCCTGGCCATCATGGACACTCTGTTCAGCGAGACCCACGATCCCAAGTATCGTGCCTCCCTGCTGCTGCGGAAGATGGTCCGCGCCGGCAAGCTGGGCCGCAAGACCGGCATCGGCTTCTACGATTATCGCAAGTAAACATTCCCTAAGCGCGCAACGACGGGCGGGAGCCCAAAACACTCCCGCCCGCCCGTTCTGAAATACATATCTTAGGAGGAAGGCAACAAATGGATCTGCACCTTTCCAAAGAGCAGGAAATGCTCCGCAAGATGTACCGTGACTTCGCCGAGAACGAAGTCAAGCCCCTGGCCGAGTGGGTGGACGAGAACGAGGCGTTCCCCGAGGAGACCGTCAAGAAGATGGCCAAGCTGGGCATGATGGGCATCTATTTCCCCAAGGAGTACGGCGGCGCCGGCGCCGACGTGCTGAGCTACGTCATGGCTGTGGAAGAGATGAGCAAGGTCTGCGGCACCACCGGCGTTATTATCTCCGCCCACACCTCCCTGTGCTGCGCTCCCATCTATGAGAACGGCACCGAGGAGCAGAAGCAGAAGTATCTGCCCAAGCTGTGCTCCGGCGAGTGGCTGGGCGCCTTCGGTCTGACCGAGCCCGGCGCCGGCACCGACGCCCAGGGCCAGCAGACCACCGCCGTGCTGGACGAGAAGGGTGAGAACTGGATCCTCAACGGCTCCAAGATCTTCATCACCAACGCCGGCTACGCCAACGTGTTCGTGATCTTCGCCATCACCGGCGTGTCCACCGACAAGCGCGGCCGCAAGAAGAAGGAGATCTCCGCCTTCATCGTGGAGCGCACCGATCCCGGCTTCTCCGTGGGCAAGCACGAGAAGAAGATGGGCATCCGCGGCTCCTCCACCTGCGAGCTGATCATGGAGGACTGCATCATTCCCAAGGACCGTCTGCTGGGCAAGCAGGGCAAGGGCTTCGGCATCGCCATGAAGACCCTGGACGGCGGCCGTATCGGCATCGCCTCCCAGGCTCTGGGTCTGGCCGAGGGCGCCATTGACGAGACCATCAAGTACACCAAGGAGCGCGTTCAGTTCGGTAAGCGCATCTCCCAGTTCCAGAACACCCAGTTCCAGCTGGCTGATATGCACGCCAAGACCGAGGCTGCCAAGTGGCTGGTGTATTCCGCTGCTATGAAGAAGCAGAACCACGAGCCCTACACCGCGGACGCCGCCATGGCCAAGCTGGTGGCCGCTGAGACCGCCAGCGACGTGACCCGCCGCTGCGTGCAGCTGTTCGGCGGTTACGGCTACACCCGTGAGTATCCCATGGAGCGCATGATGCGCGACGCCAAGATCACCGAGATCTACGAGGGTACCAGCGAGGTGCAGCGCATGGTCATCGCCGCCAACCTGGGCGTGAACTAAACGGAACTGGAGGGAAAATTACGATATGAAATGCATCGTTTGTGTCAAGCAGGTACCTGATACCTCCGGCGTGGTTGCGGTGAAGGAAGACGGCACCATGGACCGTGCCGCCATGGCCACCATTACCAACCACGACNAACGGACCTGGAGGGAAAATTACGATATGAAATGCATCGTTTGTGTCAAGCAGGTACCTGATACCTCCGGCGTGGTTGCGGTGAAGGAAGACGGCACCATGGACCGTGCCGCCATGGCCACCATTACCAACCACGACGACCTGGCCGCTGTTGAGGCCGCTCTTCGGATCAAGGACGCCACCGGCTGCAAGGTAGTGGTGGTCTCCATGGGTCCCGCCCCCGCTGAGGGCATGCTGCGCGAGCTGCTGGCCATGGGCTGCGATGAGGCCGTTCTGGTCTCCGCCCGTGAGTTCGGCGGTTCCGATACTTACGCCACTTCCCAGATTCTGGCCGCTGCCATCAAGAAGATCGGCGTGGACGACGACGACATCGTGTTCTGCGGCCGTCAGGCCATCGACGGCGACACCGCTCAGGTGGGTCCCCAGATCGCCGAGAAGCTGCACCTGCCCCAGGTCTCCTATGTGGCCGAGATCAAGGTGGAGGGCAAGGCCGTCACCGTGAAGCGTCTGCTGGAGGATGGCTACATGACCATCAAGGTGCAGACCCCCTGCCTGCTGACCTGCGTGAAGGAGCTGAACGACGCCCGTTACATGAGCGTTGGCGGCATCATGGAGTGCTACCAGAAGCCTCTGGAGATCTACAACTATGAGACTCTGAAGGACGATCCCCTCATCGACGTGGATACCATCGGCCTGAAAGGCTCTCCCACGAATGTGTACAAGTCCTTCTCTCCCCCGGTGAAGGGCGCCGGTATGATGCTGGAGGGCGCCGACACTCCGACGGTTGAGCAGCTGGTCTCCATCCTCAACGACAAGCACATTATCTAAGAAGCGAAAGGCGAGCAAAGAAAGGCTTTAGATAGTAAAGAAACCGCCGCCTTCAAGGGCGTATGGGATTTCTGCGAGTAGCGAGCAGGCGTGATCATGTCCACCAGCTACCAGCTGCTGAGCGAGGTCCGCAAGCTGACCAACAACCTGGGCGTTGAGCTGTGCGGCGTGGTTCTGGGCAAGGACATCAAGGAGGAGTACCTGAAGGCTCTGGGCGGCTACGGTGCCGACAAGGTCTACTACTGCAACCACGAGCTGCTGGACGTGTACACCACCGACGCCTACACCAAGGTCATCTGCGACCTGGTGGAGGACAAGAAGCCTGAGATCTTCCTGATCGGCGCCACCAACATCGGCCGTGACCTGGGCCCCCGCTGCGCCGCCCGGCTGCACACCGGTCTGACCGCCGACTGCACCCACCTGGATGTGGACGTGGAGAAGTACAAGGCTTTCCTGAAAACTACTTCTACCATCGACGTGGACAACACGGTGTTTGAGAGCAACACCAACCTGAAGATGACCCGTCCCGCTTTCGGCGGTCACCTGATGGCCACCATCATCTGCCCCCGGTTCCGTCCCCAGATGTCCACCGTGCGTCCCGGCGTGATGCAGACCCAGCCCTACGACGAGGCCGGCGCTGCCAAGACCGTGATCGAGAACGTGGACGTGAAGCTGGACAAGTCCGACATCCATGTTGAGGTTCTGGAGGTCAAGAAGGCCGCCAAGAAGCTGGTGGACCTGATCGGCGCCGACGTAGTGGTGTCCGTGGGCCGCGGCATCAGCAAGGACGTTGAGGGCGGCATCAAGCTGGCTGAGGAGCTGGCTGGCGTCCTGGGCGGCGTTGTGGGCTGCTCCCGTGCCGTGGTTGACGCCGGTTGGCTGTCCGCCGACCACCAGGTCGGTCAGACCGGCAAGACCGTTCACCCCCGCATCTATGTTGCTCTGGGCATCTCCGGCGCCATCCAGCACCTGGCCGGCATGCAGGATTCCGAGTGCATCATTGCGGTGAACAAGAACGAGTCCGCCCCCATCTTCGACGTGGCCTCCTACGGCATCTGCGGCGACCTGTACAAGGTCACCCCCATGCTCATCGAGGCTATCCGGGCTGCCAAGGCTGCCAAGTAAGATCCCTTTTCCAATCAAAGCACCGGCCAGAATCTCTGGCCGGTGCTTTTCTGCCTATCGGAGGAGTTGAAAGACCATGTTTGACGCACATCCCAGGGCGGTCCTGCTGCTGGGGGTACTGGGAGTTTCCGTTTCCGCCATCCTGGTCCGCTATTCCCAGGCCCCCTCGGTGATCACCGCGGTGTACCGGCTGGGTTGGACGGTGCTGCTCCTGCTGCCTGTGGTGGCCACCAAATTCCGGGGTGAGCTGCTGCGGGTCAAGGGGCGGGATGTCCTGCTGTGCGCTCTCAGCGGCCTCTGCCTGGCCCTCCACTTCCTCACCTGGTTCGAGTCCCTGAAGTGGACCGGAGTGGCGGTATCCACCGTGCTGGTGTCCACCGAGGTCATTTTCACCGCCCTGGGCTTTGCCCTGTTCCTCAAGGGCCGCATCCCGCCTCTGGGGGTGGCGGCCATCCTGCTGGCCTTCGGCGGCAGCGCCCTGCTGGCAGTGGCCGGCGGCGGTCAGGGGGGCCAGCTCTACGGCAATGTGCTGGCCCTTGCGGCGGCGGTCTTTGTCTCTCTGTATACCCTCATTGGAAAAATACAGAGAGGACACCTCTCCACCACCGTCTACACCTTCCTGACCTATGTGTTCTGCTTTTTGGCCCTGCTGATGATGGCGGCGGGCTCCGGTACGCCGCTGGCAGGCTACGGCGGCCGGGAGTGGCTCATCGGTCTGGGGCTGGCGGTGCTGTGCACCCTCATGGGCCACAGCCTGTTCAGCTGGTGCCTGAAATACCTGTCCCCCGCCTATGTGTCGGCGGCCAAGCTGTGCGAGCCGGTGTTCTCCGGCGCCCTGGCGGTCCCCCTGTTCGGGGAGATCCCCGCTCCCCTCCAGCTGGCCGGCGCTGTGGTGGTGCTGGGGGCGGTCCTGCTGTATACAAAAGCGGAAAAAACGACAGAATAATACCATATGTTGTCTCCTGACGGCGATTTGTGACGAAAGTGCCCGAGCGAAATTACTTTACAATTTATACCAATAATGTATAATAAAGTCACAGAAAGCCGGAAAGGGGAAAGGACACATGCGAGAGCTGCTGGTGGATACCTGCCGGGAGACCGGAGAGGACGGACGGTCTCACGGCTACCGCTACTACATACTAGTGGGAGAGATGGCGGTAAGCGGCGGACTGTCCTGCGAGAGCTACGGGGTGAAGGTAGTGGGGGAGGACGGGGAAGAGGCCGCCGTGCCCGACATCACCGTCCGGCCCGCCCGGATCGACGCATTGATGGAGCTGCTCATCCGCAACACCGTCTCCCCGGTGACCCTGCGGGACGTGGTGGAGGACTGGCTGTAACGCTCCCTCCATTGACAGCCCTCCGAAAATCAGCTATGATAATAGCTGTGTCTGTCAGTGGGAAACACTGAACAGGCTGTTTATTTTGGAGGGATCGTGTTGAAAGAGAGAGAGACCTTTGCGTCCCGGCTGGGCTTTGTGCTCATCTCCGCCGGGTGCGCCATCGGCCTGGGCAACGTCTGGCGCTTCCCCTACATCGTGGGGCAGTACGGCGGCGCGGCCTTTGTGCTGATTTATCTGGTATTTTTGGTGATCATGGGCCTGCCCATCATGGCTATGGAGTTTGCCGTGGGCCGGGCCAGCCGGAAGAGCATTATTGTCTCCTTCCAGGAGCTGGAGCCCAAAGGCACCAAGTGGCACTGGTACGGCTGGTTCGGCATGGCGGGCAACTACCTGCTGATGATGTACTACACCACCATCGCCGGCTGGCTGCTGCTGTACTTCTTCAAAATTGCCGCCGGCCAGTTTGAGGGCCTGGACCAGGCGGGTGTGGCCAATGCCTTTGGCAATATGGTGGCTACCCCGGGCATCCAGGTGCTCTTTATGGCCATCGTGGTGGTGCTGGGTATGGTGATCTGCAGCCGGGGCCTGCAGAACGGCGTGGAGAAGGTCAACAAGTTCATGATGCTCTGCCTACTGGCCCTGCTGGTGGTGCTGGCCGTCCGGGCGGTGACCCTGCCCGGGGCGGTGGCCGGCCTGAAGTTCTACCTGGTGCCCAACTTCCACAACCTGATGTACAACGCCGACGGCGGCTTCCGGCTGGGCGAGGCGGTGTACGCCGCCATGGGACAGGCCTTCTTTACCCTGAGCCTGGGCATCGGCGCCATGGCTATTTTCGGCAGCTACATCGGCAAGGACCGGCGGCTGTTCGGGGAGACCATCAACGTAGGTGTTCTGGATACCTGCGTGGCCTTTGTGGCCGGCCTGATCATCTTCCCCTCCGCCTTCGCCTTCGGCATCAGCCCCGACCAGGGCTCCAACCTGATCTTTGTCACCCTGCCCAACGTGTTCAACGCCATGCCCGGCGGACGGCTGTGGGGCGCCCTGTTCTTTGTGTTCCTGTTCTTTGCCGCCCTGTCCACCGTCACTGCCGTGTTTGAGAATATCCTGGCCTGCTGGATGGACAAGTGGGGCATGTCCCGGAAGAAGGCGGTGGCGGCCAACCTGGCGCTCATCTTCCTGCTGAGCCTGCCCTGCCTGCTGGGCAACAACCTGTGGTCCGGGGTCAAGCTGCTGGGCATGGGGGTCATGGACTTTGAGGACTTCCTGGTGAGCAACAACCTGCTGCCCCTGGGCTCTGTGATCTACCTGCTGTTCTGCTGCGTGTCCAAAAAATATGCCTGGGGCTTTGACAACTTCCTGGCCGAGGCCGACCAGGGCAAGGGCGTCAGATTTCCCGCCCGGTTCCGGGTGTACTTCACCTACATCCTGCCCATCATCGTACTGATCATCTTCGTCGTGGGCTACTGGGACAAGTTCAAGAGCTTTTTCCTGGCCCTGATGGCCTGATACGGAAACCTGCCGTCGCAAGACGGCAGGTTTTTTTATGGGATCGTTACTTCCTCCGTAGACAGAAAGAAGAAAGTATGATACCATGAAATTATCAAAAATAGACAGGGGGAGGCCCTATGAAACGCAAGATTTGTATTCTTTTGACAATCCTGATGGTTTTGGGCTGCATATCACCTGCCCTGGCGGCGGGGGAGGAATCTGCCGGCCTGTACGAGCAATACGGCCCTTGGAACACCTGGACCCAGGAGCAGAAGGATGCCGCCGAGGAGAACTGGACCGAGGAGGATTGGGACCAGTACTGGATGGACTATGAGGCGTGGGCCTGGCTGCCCATGGACCAGTACTATGAGGACAACGAAAACTGGTCCATGGAGTACTACGGTATGGATGAATCCGACTGGCAGGACTACCTGACGGAGGAAAAGACCGACATGGGCATGCCCTTCCCCGAGGGGATCAACGTCAGCCTGAACGGGACCTACCTGGACTTCGGCGGCCTGGAGCCCATGGCGGTGAACGGCCGTACCCTGGTGCCCTTCCGGGCCCTGCTGGAGGGGATGGGGGCCCAGGTGGACTACACCGACGGCCTTATCACCGCCAAAACCCAGGCGGGGGATACCCTGACCATGCGCCTGGGGGACTCCAAGCTGTCCTACACCGTGGGCGACAAGCTGGAGGAGACCGACATGGGGGCCGCCCCCACGGCAGTGGGCGGCCGGGTGTACATCCCCGTCCGGGCGGCGGCGGAAGCCCTGGGCCTGGGCGTGTACTGGGATGATTATTATGAGACGGCCTACCTCACCGACTGGGATGCCCTCCAGGCGGAGGTGGACAGCTATTTCACCTGCTATAACGAACTGATCGCGGCCTCCATGGCGGCGGTGGACTGGAGTAAGACCTACGCCGGCACCGGAAATATGACCCTCACCGGCACCCTGTACGGGGAGAAGGAGAATGACAGCGCCTCCATCGCTTTGGATATGACCACCCTCCAGAGCAAGGACGGCGTGAGCGCCGACCTGACCCTGGGGGTGGATCTGGGGGATCTGGAGGATACCATCTTCTCCGCCCTGCCCCCCGAGGCCCTGGAGCTGATCCATGACGCCGACGGAGACCAGATGAGCCTGATCCTCAACACCAACGAGGGGACCGTATACTTCCAGGGCGGCGGCGTGTTCCAGCTGACCAGCGAGCTGGGCGAGGATCAGTGGATGGGTATCCGGATGGATGACGCACAGCGGGTCATGCTGAGCCAGATGCTCAGCGGCGGCTGGGAGTTCACCCTGGGCAGCCTGCTGGTGGAGCAGCAGAAAAACAGCACCTGGTACTATCAGAGCCCCTGGGAGACTGTGATGGACACTGTGCTGCCCCTGCGCCTCTTCCTGGGGGACGAGAACTTCACCCGGAAGGAATCTGGAAGCATCGTGACCTACTCCGCCCACCTGGATCTGCTCACCCTGAAAGCCCGGATGGACGAGCTGGGCATCGACTATGGGCAGATCGGTCTGGCCGACCTGCTCACCGGCCAGGTGCAGATGCCTGACGTGAAGATGGATCTGACCGCCAGGACCGTGGGCGGCAAGCTCCAGACCATGGACTGCACCGGCAGGATCAGCGTGCCCGGGGCCGTTCCCGTGGACGTGACCTTCGACCTGTCCGCCACCCCCCTGAAGAGCACCTGCACCATGGAGTTCAAGGGCGAGTATGTGGGCAAGATCACCCTGGAGGCGGACAGCACCGCCTCCGTCACCACCCGCACCGTACCCACCGCGCCCCCCGAAGGAGCGGAGATCCTGTGGTCAGACGGGCAGCCCATGGAGGGCTGAGGAATCAGAACATAAAAGCGGGGCCCCCGGTCATAGACCGGGGGCCCCGCTCTGTCCGTCGGTTACAGCTGATCGCTGTCCACCAGGATGTTGTCGGTGCCGTGCTGCTCAAATTCTGCGATATAGGCGTCGATCCGGCTGGTGAGCTCATCGTAATTGCTCTCATCGATGGGGGCGTCGTCCATATCCCGGCGGGCCAGATCCTCCGCCAGGATGTCGAAGAACACGTTGTTCTCATATTCCATAATGGCCTCGTGGATGCCGCCCTCGGCAAACGCCCGGGAGGGCACCACCTCGCCCTGCCAATCCTCGGCCAGAGTGGTCATGCCTTCTTCCCGCGCTTTGGCGAACAGCAGGCTCTCCACCTCATCATAATCCCGGAAGCGGTCGTCGCCCCGGGTGGAATTCAGAATCCAGTTTCCGATATACGCCATATCCAGCAGGCGGCGGAATTGCTTGGTCGTCAGTTCCAGCTTCATCGTGCAGACCCTCCTCGCTGTCGTGACATAAGAGCCTAAGGGAACTCTATGTATCTTATTATAATCAGCCCAGGCGAAATGTCAAACAAGGCGGAGAAAAAAGGACGGGGCGGCGGCGGTTTTTTCCCCTATTTTTATTGGAAATGTCCTTGCTTTATGGCGGGATTTCGCATATCATGAATAGATGCGGAACAAAACCTTGTAGGAGGGATGGTCTTGGACAAAAGACCCATCGGCGTGTTCGATTCCGGACTGGGCGGACTGACCACGGTGCGGGAGCTGCGCCGCCTGCTGCCCGGAGAGGATATCGTGTATTTCGGCGACACCGGCCGGGTGCCCTACGGCAGCCGCTCGGCGGATACCATTGTCAAATATGCCCGGCAGGACGTGGCGTTTCTGCGTACCTTTGACCTGAAAGCCATCGTCATTGCCTGCGGCACCGTGTCCACCACCGCGCTAGATATCCTGGCGGCGGAGAACTCCATCCCGGTGCTGGGCGTGGTGGCCCCCGCGGCGGCGGCTGCCGCACGCGCCACCCGGAACGGGAAGATCGGCCTCATCGGTACCCAGGCCTCCATTCGCAGCGGGGCCTATGAGCGGTTTATCCATGGGGAGAACTCGGAGGCTCAGGTGCTCGCCCAGCCCTGCCCCCTGTTCGTGCCCCTGGTGGAGAACGGCCGGTTCCGGCGGGGGGATATCGTCATTGAGACGGTGGCGGCGGAGTATCTGGCTCCCCTGAAGCAGGCCGGGGTGGATACCCTGGTGCTGGGCTGCACCCACTACCCCCTGCTGGAGGGGGTCATTGCCGCCTATATGGGGCCGGACGTGAAGCTGGTCAACGCCGGGGCAGAGGGCGCCCGGGCGGCGGCGGACGCGCTGGAGCGGGCCGATGCCCTGTCCCCCAATACCTCCGGCGGCCGGTACCGCTACTTTGTCAGCGACCGGCAGGAGGACTTCTCCCGCCTGGCCTCCATTTTCCTGGGCTGGGATGTGACCGAGGCGGTAGGCCAGGTGGATATCAGCCAATATTAGGACGTGCCCTTTACATTTTGGCCCAAATCAGGTATAATATTTTGCAATTTGTAAACCCATGGTTGAGGTACAAGGTACAATGGAAAACAATGTAATCATCTCCATCCGGGGCAGGCAGAGCTATGAGCAGGCCGAGGAGGAGACCATAGAACTGGTGACCGAGGGCTGCCTCCAGCCCGACGGGGAGGACGGCTACACCCTGACCTATCAGGAGAGCGAGCTCACCGGCCTGGAAGGTACCCTCACCACCTTCCAGATCGAGCGGGACCGGGTGACCCTGCTGCGCATCGGGGAGGTCAACTCCCAGATGGTGTTTGAGGAGGGCCGGCGGCACCTGTCTATGTACAACACCCCCTACGGTGCTCTGGCCGTGGGGATCAGCACCAAGAAGATGAAGGCGGAGCTGGACGCCGCCGGCGGCAGCATCGAGATCGACTACGCCATCGAGATCGACCATGCGGTAGCCGGTGAGAACCTGTTCCACATCCAGGTGCGGCAGAAGGGCCTGTCCATCAAGCAGTGAGGGCCCCGGACAACGGAAGAATTTGAAGAAAAGGTGATAGAGATGTCCAATATGATCCAGGCGGCCCGGGACCAGGTCGCCCAACTGACCCAGGCGGCCTATGAGAAGGCCGCGGCGGCTGGCCTGCTGCCCGCCGGCGCGGAGGTGAAGGCCACCATCGAGATTCCCAAGGACCCCACCCACGGTGACTACGCCTCCTCCTTTGCCATGGCGGGGGCCAAGGCCCTCCACAAGGCCCCCCGGCAGATCGCCCAGGCCATTGTGGACAACCTGGACCTGGCGGGCACCTTCTTTGACAAGGTGGAGATTGCCGGCCCCGGCTTTCTGAACTTTACCCTGGGCAGCAAGTGGTACGGCGAGGTGATCACCGACATCCAGGCCGAAGGTGACACCTACGGCGCGGTGGACGAGGGCCACGGCGAGCGCGTGATGGTGGAGTTCGTCTCCGCCAACCCCACCGGCCCCATGCACATCGGCAACGCCCGGGGCGGCGTGCTGGGCGACGCCCTGGCCAGCGTCCTCACCCGGGCGGGCTACGACGTGTGGCGGGAGTTCTACGTCAACGACGCGGGCAACCAGATCCACAAGTTCGCCATGTCCATCGACGCCCGCTATCTGCAGATCGTGCTGGGGGAGGAGAACTATCCCTTCCCCGAGGACGGCTACCACGGGGACGACATCAAGGAGCTGGCCCAGGCTTTCTATGACCAGCACGGCCCCGACTGGAAGGACAAGCCGGAGGAGGAGCGGCAGGCGGCCATGGCGGAGTACGGCCTGTCTGTGAACATCCCCAAGATGAAGGAGGACCTGCTCCGGTACAAGATCCAGTACGACGAATGGTTCCTGGAGTCCGGGCTCCACAGCTCCGGCTACGTGGCCGAGACGGTGGGCCTGCTGGCCGACAAGGGCTGGACCTATGAGAAGGACGGGGCCCTGTGGCTCAACACCACCGCCCTGCTGAAGCAGAAGTACCTGGCCGAGGGCAAGACCCAGGAGCAGGTGGACAAGCTGGATCTGAAGGACGACGTGCTCCGCCGGGCCAACGGGTTCTACACCTATTTCGCCGCCGACATCGCCTACCACCGCAACAAGCTGGAGAAGCGGGGCTTCTCCAAGGCCATCAACGTCTGGGGCGCCGACCACCACGGCCACGTGGCCCGGCTCCAGGCCGCCCTGGACGGCCTGGGTCTGGACGGCTCCCACCGGCTCATCGTGGTGCTGATGCAGCTGGTGAACCTGCTCCAGGACGGCCAGCCCGTCCGCATGTCCAAGCGCTCCGGCAAGGCCATCGCCCTGCGGGACCTGCTGGACGAGGTGAGCGTGGACGCCGCCCGGTTCTTCTTCAACTCCCGGTCCTCCACCTCCGCCCTGGACTTCGACCTGGACCTGGCGGTGCGGGAGGACTCCGACAACCCGGTGTACTACGTCCAGTACGCCCACGCCCGGATCTGCTCCCTGGTGAGCCGCCTGGCGGAAGAGGGAGATCCGGTGCCCGACGCCTCCGCCGTGGACGCCTCCCTGTACACCACCGCCGAGGAGAAGGCCCTCATCAAGACCCTGTCCCAGCTGCCTGAGACCATCCGGCTCTCCGCCCGGGACTACGACCCCTCCCACGTGAACCGCTACCTCATCACCCTGGCCGGCGAGTTCCACCGGTTCTACAACTCCTGCCGCATCAAGGGGGAGGAGGCCAACGTGCTGTCCGCCCGCCTGAAGCTGGCGGACACCGTCCGGGCCGTCATTGCCAACTGCCTGGGCCTCATCGGTGTCACCGCGCCCGAGAAAATGTAAGAAAAATCCCCCGGGATATCCCGGGGGATTTTTTCAAATCTGGATAAACTGAAGGAAAAAGGAGGTCCCGCCATGTGTACCAGCCTTGTGCTCACCACAAAAAATACCTATACCGGCCGTAATCTGGACCTGGAATATGCCTTCGGGGAAAAAGTTGTGATTACGCCCCGTCATTTTCCCCTGAAATTTCACAGAATGACCGCCCCGGAGACCCACCAGGCCATCATCGGCATGGCCAGCGTGGCGGAGGGCTATCCCCTGTACGCCGAGGGGGTGAACGAGTCGGGGGTCTATATGGCCGGGCTCAACTTCCCTGGCAACGCCTGGTATCCGCCGGATGGGGGAGCGGGGGAGGCCCTGGCCCCCTATGAGCTGATCCCTTACCTGCTGGGCACCTGCGAGACGGCGGAAGAGGCGGCGGAACAGATGAAGCGCATCCCGCTGCTGGGGGTCCCCTTCCGGCCCAACATGCCCCTGGCGCCCCTCCACTGGCACATCGCCGACAGGCACGGGGCCTTCGTGGCCGAGCCCATGGCGGACGGGGTGAAGGTGTATCCCGATCCGGTGGGGGTGCTGACCAACAACCCGCCTTTTCCCTTCCACCTGACCAATCTGACCCAGTACCGGGGGCTGTCCGCCGCCCAGCCGGACAACACGCTGGACCCCGCTCTGGACCTGTCCCCCTTCGGCCAGGGCATGGGGGCGATGGGTTTGCCGGGGGACTGGTCCCCCGCCTCCCGCTATGTCCGGGCCGCCTTCTGCAAGCGGAACTGCGTCTGTGAGGACAGCGAGGCGAGCAGCGTCAGCCAGTTCTTCCACCTGCTGGACGCGGTGGCCATGCCCCGGGGTTCCGTGCGCACTCCCGAAGGGAACTGCGATATCACCCGGTATTCCTGCTGCATCAACACGGACACCGGCACCTACTATTACAAGACCTATGACAACTGCGCCATCACTGCCGTGGCCCTCACTGAGGAGCGGCGGGCTGGGGACAAGCTGCTGGAATTTCCCCTGGATACCAAACTGTGCATTACCTGGCAGGAGGGGTAAGGCCCGCTACTCCAGCGGGATTTCCACCCCGCAGATGGAGATGGAGGCCAGGTTTTCCACGTCCAGGGGAGTGTCCGGGCGGCGGATGAACCGGAGCCAGCCCCGCTCCCCGCCGGAGGGGTCGGCATCCCAGTCGGGAGGCAGCGGCCAGGTGCTTTCGTCGCAGCCGCTCTCCGGGCTGTCATTTTTCAGGGGGATGGCGGTGCCGTCCTTGGTATACAGGGTGATCTCCTGGTAGGCGGTGCAGGCGGGGTAGCCCTCAGAGTCCCGGGGCGGATTGTGGTGGTGCCCTAACAGAGAGCTGTCCGCCAGCAGCACATACACACTGATGGGTGATACCGTCACCTCGGCCACCTTTGCGTCCACGCCCAGGGTATGGACCGTGACGTCCGGCTCCAGACGAATGATGTGATCCGGGTAGTTCAGCGTGGTGCGGAAGGCCCAGGTCTCGTTGCAGTCGTAGATTTTTTCAATGGAGTATTCCTTCCCGCCGTCCCAGCCCACCTCGTGATAGAGCTCCCCCAGCGTGAAGTCCAGGGTCTGGCCGTTGAGGGACTTCTCCTGGGAGTAATAGCTCCAGAAAAACAGGAAGCTGATCTGGTTGTCTGTGGGGTCGTCGTCCTCCACCTGATGATAGGTCCCGCTGCCGGTCAGCCCCGGCAGGTCGGGAAAGGTCGGCATAAACGCATCCATAAAGTGATACCCGTACGCACAGTCCAGCACCGTACCCTCCGGGGCGGTGAGGGTGAGCCCCAGATAAATCGTGTAGTCGTCGGCCAGGCAGTCGGTGAGGGTCAGGGTCCAGCCGTTTTGGGTGATGGACTGCCCCAGCTCCACGGCGCTCTGCCGGTACCCGGCGCTGTCGCCGAAATAGTTCCGTACCACCGGCGGCAGAACCACCGCCGCCCCCACTGTGCCCGCCAGCACCGCCGCGATCACGGCGGCCGCAATGGCGGTGCGGCTCCACCGCCGAACGGTTTTGCTCCCCTGCCGGGCGGCCAGCGCCCGGACCAGGTCCCGTTTGCTCTCACCGGTCAGCCTGATCTGATCCAGTTCGTCCCGATAGCGGTTATCCATCATAGCAATTCCCTCCCAGCTGCTGCCGCAGCTTGGCCTTGGCCCGGGCCAGATGGGTGCTCACCAGAGCGGGGCTCTGGCCCAGCAGCGCGGCAATCTCCTGTACTTCATAGTCCTCATAGTACCGCAGGTAGAGCACCTGCCGGTATTTGGGAGGCAGGCGGTTCACCTGCTCCAGCAGGGAGCCGTCCTCCGGCTCCGGGGCCTCCACACTCAGGTGGAGCCCCTCCTCCAGGGGCGCCCGGCGGCGGAACCAGGCGCTCTTTTTCCAGTTCTTGCACCGGTTGATGGTGAGGCGCACCACCCAGGCCCGCTCCTGCCCGGCGTCGGGGAAGGTGCGCTCGTCCGTCACCAGCTTGAGCAGCACGTCCTGGCAGATGTCCTTGGCGTCGTCCATGTCCCCCAGCCAGGTAAAGCCGATGCGCAGAATGGCGTCGGCGTACCGCTCCACCAGATCCTGCGCCCGCTGTTCCTCCATGGGCCTCCCTCCTTTCACCTCTATAACAACACAGAAGGGGCCAATCTGTCAAAAAATACGTAAAATACCCTGAAAAAATTTACAAGTCGTTCCAGACATGTTATATTTAACAATATCAAAAAGTGGGGGAGTGCGTATGGCAAACAGGATGCTGCGCCGTTTTCTCTGCCTGGGTGTTCTGTGCGCCCTGCTGCTGGGCGCGGTACCGGCAGCCGGTGCGGAGGACGGGATCACGGATGAGATCCGCCGTGCGGCCGCTCTGGGGATCGGGGAACTGGAGCATGAGAATACCGTTGTGACCTACGAGACCTATTTTCAGATGCTGGACGCCCTGGTGGCGCTGGCTGCCCCGGACAAGCTGAGCCAGTGGCGGAGCACGGAGCCGGAGGCCAGGACCAGCCAGGAGAAGCTGGACCGCTACAACGGCATGGTATCCCTGTTTCTGGCCGGGATCACCCTGGGCGGTGATTACATCGGGCTGGACGAGCGGTGGGCCGTCATGAACCAGAAGATCGGGGAGCCGTGGGACGGGTGCGTTCTGGACCCTGTATACGGCGAGCTCTGGAAGGAGCAGTTTGAGCTGATCCCAGGCGTTATATGGCAGTATGACGCCTGTGCCTACTTTTATGCCATCGGCCGGTACAGCCGGGTCAGCGGCCAGATGTGTTTCGACTATGACGCCGGGCGCAACTCGGTGCGCCCCGAAGATCCTCTTCTCTACCGGGAAGCCCAGGTCTCCGTGCTGCGGCTGTACGAGAGTGCCGGGAGCACCTTCCCGGAATCGGACCGCTGGGAGACGCCGGAGGACCGGGAGATGCAGGCCCTGCGGGACCAGCGGCGGGAGGAGATCCTGAATACTTCTACCCAGGTGACGGTCACCGGGCGGCGCTTCTATGTCTCAAACGATGGAGACGACTCCAACGACGGCCTGTCGCCGGAGACGGCGTGGGCCACTCTGCACCAGGCGAACAACAGCGGCGCGCAGCCCGGCGACGGGATCTTCTTCCGCCGGGGGGACCTGTGGCGGGGCACCCTCGAGTGTGTGCCGGGGGTCACCTATTCCGCCTACGGCCAGGGGGAGAAGCCCAAAATCTACGGCTCCCCGGAGAACGGCGCCGGCGGGGAGAAATGGGAGCTGTGGTACGACCGGGACGGGGTGAAGATCTGGAAGTTCTACAAAGATATTGCCGACTGCGGCAACATCGTGATGAACGACGGCCAGATGTGCGCCCTGCGGGTGTTCTCCTACTGGGACGGGGAGAACGCGGTATTTACCGATCGGATGGAGGAAGAATTCGACATCGTGGAGGGCCTGGCCTACGATTTGCAGTTCTACTCCACCTTTGACATGGCCGCTTACCAGCCGGAGGACCCGTCGGCGACCTACTGGGTCCACAATGTGGACAGCCGGGGACCGCTGTACCTGCGCTGTGACGCCGGGAATCCCGGGGAGCTGTACGACAGTATCGAATTCCAGAGCGCTGTGGGGGTGGCCGAGGGCTACCGGGCCATTGTGGACTGTACGGACAACAATGTGATCGACAACCTGTGCCTGATGTACCGCAGCACCATGGGCGTTGACTTGAGCCGGGGGACCGGGAACCGGGTGCAGAACTGCGAGATCGGCTGGATCGGCGGCGGCTCTCATGCGCTGAACTACGAGAGTGAATACGGGGAGAAATGGGTGCCCACCTCTGGGGAGTGCGTCCGCATGGAGGGCAATGATACAGCAACCGTGAATTGCTATGTCCACGATTCCTTTGACGGCGGCGTCACCATAGAATTTGACGAGGAGTTCCTCTGGCCTGATTACCTGCTCCTGGGTATGACCATGACGGGCAATCTGATTGAGAACTGCATGGCCGGGGGGCTGATCGGCGACCACAACCGGGACTGGGACAACACCCGGGAGACCTTCGGGGATGTGACCATCACAGACAACCTGATCTTTGACAGCGGCTACGGCTGGAGCGGAGACGACAACTATCACCGCACCTGGATGGGCGTCACCGACTGCGGCAACGCCATCACGCTCTGGGACGGCCCCACCTACAACAGCGGCATCACCGTGGAGAACAACGTCCTTTACCGGGCGAAACACGCCCTGGTGATGATGGGCACCGACGCGGAAAACAGCCCCGATTTTTCCGGCAATACCTACTGCCAGAACAACAACGGCATCTGGGTCTACCGGCGGGTATTCCTGGAAAATAACAGCGTAATGGCTTCTTACTACGCTGTCACCGGGGAGCGGATGGAATCTGTCTGCACCCAGCTGCTGGGGGACGAAGCGGCCCGGGTGCTGGCGCCCTCCGCCTGCCCCCAGGCTGAATTTGCCGTGGAGGGGGACCTGCTGACGGGGACGCTGAGCTTTGAACTGTCCGGCCTGCCGGGCGAGCTGCTGCTGTCTGCCGCCCTGACGGAACCGGGCGGCGGGCGGCTGCTGGAGTTATTCACCTGGGAGCGGACCGGCGGAGGCCGGGAGACGGTGTCCTTCTCCTGTCCGCTGCCGGAAGGGGAAGGGCTGGAGCTGCGCACCTTTGTGCTGCGCAATGACGGAACGCTGATCCCGGCCCAGCAGGCGCTGCGCTATACTGTGGAAGCAGGCACAGCGGCTCCCACATAAACAAAAATGGGCCCTGCCAAAGCGGCAGGGCCCATTTTTCCTGTTACTGCGTGGGCAGGGAATATTCCACGCCTTCGATGGTCACCGACGCCAGCGCCGTGGTGTCCACGATGCGGTTGAAGGTGTAGATAAACGCCCCCTGCTCCATGTCCGCGAAGCCGTAGGTGCTGTTGGAGACAAAGGCATCCTCATCCTTCAGCACATAGTCCGTGCCGTCGGCGTAGTGGAGCACGATCTGCCGGGGGCCTGGGTCCACCGGCAGGCCCAGGGCAGTGGTGTGGATGCGGATGCCGATGGGGGAGAGGGCAATGGCTCCCTCCGCCAGCTCCACGCTGGCCGGGCCGCTGCTCTCCGGCAGGGCCACCGCCACCGAAGCCATGTCCAGGCGGTTCTGGCCGTCGCCGATGGACACCTGAAGGTTGGAAGCGTTAGTGATGAAGTCGGTGACGAAGTAGGTGCACAGCCAGAGTTCCGTATCGGTGGTGGAGGCGGTGTCCAGATAGTCTCTGCTGGCGGCGTTGGTCATGGCGAATACCGGGGCATCCGCCGCCAGGGGGACAGCAGCGCCTTTTTGCAGGAATTGATGGTCACCCGCAGCAGCCAATGCTTTACATGGTCCTTGCTCTCAAAGGCCTTGTCCGTCCGGTATAGCTTCAAAAGGACTTCCTGGGTGATGTCGTCCGCCTCCGCCTGGCTCCTGGTGTAGTGGAACGCCAGCCGGAAGATGGTGTCCATGTACCGCTCCGCCAGATGAGTGAACTGTTGATCTGTCATCATAGCGTGTCTCCTTGAAAAGCTTTTCACCCTGAATATCCTAACCGAGGGGAAAATGTTTCACAAGAGGGTAAAAAAGATCCGGCGCGGTGTTTCGCGCCGGATCTTTCACAGACTTGCTTACTTGTCGGGATAGAAGCCGGAGGGGGCTTCGGACAGGTTGATCATGATGTTCTTCATCTGGGTGTAGTGCTCCAGGATGACCTTGTGGGTCTCCCGGCCGATGCCGGAGGCCTTGTAGCCGCCGAAGGGGGCGCCCTCGGGGATGGAGTTGTAGGTGTTGACCCACATACGGCCGGTCTCGATGCCCCGGGATACCCGGATGGCCCGGTTGATGTCCCGGGTCCAGACGGCGCCGCCCAGGCCGTAGGCGTTGTCGTTGGCCATGGCGATGACCTCGTCCTCGTCGTGGAACTTGATGACGCAGGCCACGGGCCCGAAGATCTCCTCCTGGGCCACCCGCATCTTGTTGTCCACGTCCACCAGCAGGGTGGGCTTCATGAAGCAACCCTTGGCCAGGTCGCCCTCGGTGGCGCGCTCGCCGCCGCAGGCCACTTTGGCGCCCTCCTGCTTGCCGATCTCGATGTACTGCAGGATCTTCTTCACCTGGTTCTCGTTGATCTGGGAACCCATCTGGGTGTCGGCCTCCCAGGGCATACCCACCTTGACGGCGTTGAACCGCTTGGCGGCCTCCTCGATGAACTTGTCATAAATGGTGTCCTGGACGAACACACGGGAGCCGGCGCAGCACACCTGGCCCTGATTGAACAGGATACCCAGCTGGACGCCGTCCATGGCCATATCCCACTTGCAGTCGTCGAAATAGATGTTGGCGCTCTTGCCGCCCAGCTCCAGAGTGGAGGGGATCAGCCGCTCGGCGGCGGCCAGAGCCACGTTGCGGCCCACCTCGGTGGAGCCGGTGAAGGCCAGCTTGCGGAAGCCGGGGTGGTCCAGGATGTACTGGCCGGCCTTGGAGCCGGAGCCGGTGATCACGTTGAACACGCCGGCGGGGATCACATCCTGGGTCAGGCGGGCCAGCTCCAGCACGCTCAGCGGGGTGTCGCTGGAGGGCTTGAACACGGTGCAGCAGCCGGCGGCCAGCACGGGGGCCAGCTTCCAGGCGGCCATCAGGAAGGGGAAGTTCCAGGGGACGATCTGACCCACCACGCCGATGGGCTCCCGCAGGATCAGGGAGAGGGTGGTGCCGTCCAGAATATTGGCCGAGCCCTCCTCCGCCATGATGCAGCCGGCAAAATAGCGGAAGTGGCGGACGGAATAGGGAATGTCGATGGCCATGGTCTCACGGATGGGCTTGCCGTTGTCCATGGACTCCACCATAGCCAGATGCTCGGCATTCTGCTCAATGATGTCGGCCACCTTGTTCAGAATGGCGGCCCGCTCATTGGTGGTGATGTTCTTCCATGTCTTGAAGGCCTCCCAGGCGGCGGTGACAGCGGTGTCCACATCCTCTCTGGTAGCCTGGGCGCAGGTGGCCAGCAGCTCCCCGTTGGCCGGACAGTGGGTCTGGAAGGTGGCGCCGTCGCTGGCGGGCACCCATTTGCCATTGATATACAGACCATACTGTTCCTGAGTGAGCTTTTCCATGATGACACTCCCTTTCAAAATTTCAGATGCAGTGGGACACATCAGTAAGTGTACTGGTGAGTTCAGCTTTAGTATAGCACCCTTTCCGGAAAAGTCAACGAGAAAATCCTAGAAAATACTATGATATTTTTTTGACAATCCAAAGGGGAATATACAGGGGAGATTGTGTTATTTTTAACAAAACAAGCGGCGGAAACGGGACTTGCCTGACGGTCGAGAGGCAAATTGGGGGAAAACGCTTGCCTTTTGGACCGGGCTGCCGTATGGTAAAAAGCGCCCCGGGGAACAACGGCATCTGCCACAGCAAAGGATGGACTGCATATGGAAAACAAGAAGACCTTCGGCGCGTATATCTGCCGCTGCCGGAAGGGACTGGGCCTGACCCAGAAGGAATTTGCCGACAAGCTCTTTGTCACCGAGTCGGCGGTGAGCAAGTGGGAGAGAGGGCTCTCCTATCCGGACATCACCCTGATCCGGGACATCTGTGCGGTGCTGGGGGTAAGTGAGCACGAGCTGCTCACCGCCAGCGAGGACGTGGAGGCCCGCAACGCCGAGACCCTGGCCAAAAAGTACCTGGCCCTGCTGCGGCGGGTGAAGTGGACCCAGTACATCCTGTACGGCGGCACCGCCCTGATCTGCCTGATCTGCAATCTGGCGGTGGGGCACACCCTGGACTGGTTCTGGCTGGTGCTCACCGGGGAGATGGTGGGGGCCAGCCTGACCCTGCTGCCGGTGGTGGTGAAGCAGCACCGGGCGGTCGCCACGGTGGGCGGCTTCACCCTGTCTCTGGAGCTGCTGCTGCTGGCCGCCTGCCTGTACGGCGGCGGGGACTGGTTCCTGCTGGCCACGGTGGGGGTGCTCTTCGGCCTGGGGGCGGCCTTCCTGCCGGTTGTCCTGCGGGAGCTGCCCCGCCCCCTGGGGGACCACAAGGCGGCCCTCTACCTGGGGACGGAGACCCTGCTGCTGTGCGCCCTGCTATGGGCGGCCGCCAGCTATGATGGGGCGGACTGGTTCCCCATTCCCGCCCTGCCGGCTACCCTGTTCGGCCTGGCCTTCCCCTGGGGGTGGGCCCTGATCCTCCGGTACGCCCCCGTCAGTCCCTGGTGGAAGGGGGCGGCCTGCCTGGGGTGGAGCGCCATACTGCTCCCCCTGGTCAACCCGGTGCTGGACCGGCTGGTGGTGCTGGGGGGCGGCGTGGTGGAGCGGCTCCACCCCTTCTGGTTCCGGCCCGACTTTGCCCGGTGGCGGGACGACTGGTTCTACAATGAAAACGTGCTCTTTCTCCTCTGGCTGTGCCTGATCGGAGCGGCGGCGCTGTGCGCGGCCCGGGCTCTGTGGACGGAGCGCAGGACATAACAAAAACCCCTGGCTGTCCAGCCAGGGGTTTTTGGCGCCCCCTGTTGGGATGACCGCCGGGGTTCAGCGGTCACGGGGCCGGATCGGGGCCGGAAACTCTGCGCAGGCGGTTGAGCACCTGCCGGACCAGCTTCCCGGCGGGCGCGCCTATTTTCCGGGCGTCTGCCGCCAGGCACCGGCGGAGGAATTCAGCGTAAGTCATCCCGCCAGATACTCCAGCAGCCGGTAGGTGGCCATACAGCCCTGGGCACGGTCCATGCTGCTCTGGCCGCCGAAGGTGCCGTTGCCCAGTCCGTTGAGCAGCCCAAGTGCATAGCAGGCGGACACGGCGTCCCGGTATTGCGCAGGAATCTGCTGCCAGTCCGCCATTTTTCCCTGGGCCGCCTGCAGCGCTGTCTGTGTGGGCAGCTGGGCCTTCCGGTCCCTGAGCAGATTATACATCATCTGGGCCATGTCGTAGCGGCTGATGGCCTGCTCCATCTGACTGCCCCAGCTGCTCTGGGATTCCACACCGGTGCCGTCCAGAAGCCCATGGGTCTGGCTGATGGCCACATTGGCCGACCACCAGTAGGTCCCGGCCTGGGCGCTCTTCAGCTCCTCCGGATAGAAGGCCCGGGAGATCATGGCGCTGAACTGGGCATTGGTAACCGTGTCATTGGGGTGGAAGGCGCCGTCGGGATAACCGTTGACGATCCCCTTGCTCACAGCCGCCTCCACGGCCTTGCTGGCCCAGTGGCTGGCGGGCACATCCCGGAAAGAGGCGGTCTGTGTGCCCTGCCCCGGTTGGGTAGTGGGGTCTGCGGGGTCTGTGGGCTGCTGGCCGGAGGTCTTGTTGCTGAAGAAATCCACCTGGTAGGTGAAGTCCGCCACCGCCTGCCCGCTCTGGGTCTTCAGACCCTGGACCCGGACCGTATAGCTGCCGTCATAGGCGCTGACGCCGTTGGGGCGGAAGATGATGCAGTTGCTCACGCCGTATCCGCCGGTGTCCACGTTGAAGAATCCGTCCCCGCTGCCGGAGGAGAAGGTCCACGACTTGCCGTCGCTGTCCCGGGTCAGGGTGACGGTGACGCCGCTCTTGCTGGGGGTGGCGTACAGCTTGGGATTGAGGGTAATGCTCCAGGCGGTCTGGCCGTCGAAGAGCTCCGCCGGGAAATTGCCGGAGGCGGGCCAGGAAATAAAGTCATAGTCGCAGCCGCTGCCGCTCTTGTCAAAGACCTTTTCCACCACATAGCTGCCGTAACCGGATCCGGAGACGGCGTAGCCGAAGCCCACCTTGCCCAGCACCGGATTCAGCTGCCAGCGGCGGTGTCCCACACGGTCGATGTTGCTGGCATCGCTGTCGTCCATGAAGGCGTCCACGGCCCCGGGCAGGTTCCGGCCGGCGGAGAGGTTGCTGCTGGAGACCGCGGATTTGGCCTGGGTGTAAAAGCTCTGGTCCATGTCGGCGGGCTGGGCGGGATAGTGGTCCAGGTAGTTGTTGTGAGCGGTCAGGACGGCCCCGTATTGGGCATTCTGGCTTAACGCCGTATCCAGCGTGACGCCGGGCAGTCCCGCGATCCGCCGCACGGCGTTGAGGCGGTTCACCGCCGCCTGGAGGGCGCTGGCTTTGACCGTGCCGGTGGCATAGGGGGCATTCACCGAAGGCTTTGCGTCAAATACCTCGCCGGTGAGGGTCAGGGGGGCATCTTCCAGCAGACGGGTGATCTCCGCCGCCGAGAGTTTTTTCATGTTCAAATCGCCGCTGTTCCGGAGGCCGGTCTGGGAGGCGGGCTCATCCGAAGGCGAAGGCAGGCTGGGGGAGGACTGGGTATAGCTGGCGCCACAGCGGGAGCAGGTGTAGGTATCCACGCCGCCCGCGCTGCCGGTCAGCTGATAGTCATGGCCCAGAGCCGCCTTCTCCGCATAGAGTTCCTTTTCTCCGCAAATGGTGCAGTAGTTATAGATATAATCCGATTCCGTGCAGGTCGGCGCGGCATTGTGGAATGCGATCTGGTGTTTCTGGCCGGGATTGGCCGGACAGTCATAGGTCCAGATGCGCTCGATAAAGACATTCTCCCCCTGCTTCTCTGCAAGGTAAGTGCCGCCGGGGATCCGGGTGGTGCTCAGGGCCTCTTCCGCCGATACCGGGATCACCAGCAGGCTGATCGCGCAGGCCGCTGTCAGCAGCCCGGAAAGGGCCTTTTTCCCGACGTTCCTTTTCATAAAAATATCTCCTTTCTTCTTTTGTTGGGATTGTCCGTATATGGGACCGGTGCCGGCTTGCCCGCCCCTTTAAGTGGAAGGATACACATAGACACAGCAGTAACACTGCCGCACCGTTCCGTCCGGCCAGGTGGCGGTGCAGGTGATGACTGCCTGCCCATAGTCCAGGCCCGTAAAGAAAACGCTGTGTTCACCCTCCGCATTGACTGTGGGCTCCAGGGAGAGAACGGAGGGATGGTCCACGCTCCACTTCACCGTATATCCGGTGCCGTGCTGGTCTGCAATGTCTTTATACAGGGTCGTGCTCCGCCGCACGCCCAGGTCCAGACTGGTAGCGATTGCGGAACACCAGATCTGGTCCTCCTGGGGTATGATGTTCACCTTTGCCTGGGCGGTGTACCCATTCCAGGAAGCCGTGATATAGGCGGTTCCGGAACCGGAGAGCTGGGCCCGGCCGGAGCTTGACACGGTGGCGAGCTCCGGCGTTTGGCTGGACCAGGTCACCGTTCCGTCCGTAATTTCCCGCCCGGTCAAAGGGTCCCTGGCACTTAAGGGGTAGCTGGCGCCCGGATAGGTGGTCAGCGCGCTGGGCCAGATCCAGAGCCCTGCCTCCGGCTGGGCCGGAGCGGGTGTGGATTCCGGTGTAGGTGTGGATTCCGGTGTAGGTGTGGGTTGCGGTGTAGGCGTGGGTTGCGGTGTAGGCGTAGGCGTAGTCGTGGGTGTAGGTGTGGGCGTAGGCGTAGGCGTAGGTGTGGGTGTGGGTGTGGGTGTCGGCGTAGGGGTCGGTGTGGCTGTGGGCGTGGGTATCGGCGTGGATGTATCTTCCGGTTCGGAACTGGGCTGCTCCGCCACAACTTCCACCGCCGGCTCCGGGCTGGGCGTGCTCCGGGGTTCCGGGTGGTACAGCGCCGTCCCGCCTGCCACGGCTCCGGCCAGGACCACACCCGCCAGTGCCAGGGCGCCCTTGTGGGCCAGAAGCCCGCCTGCCCCGTGGGAGACAGCGGCACCTGTGGATGCGGCGGTTCCGGCGGCGGCGCCGGCGGTGCTCCCGGCAGCGGTCAGCACCGCATGGGCCATGGAGCGCGCGGCGGCATCGCTCAATCCGCTGGCCGCCGCGTCCTTCCGCAGAAAATACAGCAGAAGAGGCAGGGGAGAGAAGCCGTACAGCTTGACGCCCTGGGCCGTATACCGGTCCACCCCTTCCTTGATGGCTTTCCGGGCGTAATTCAGGCGGCTTTTGATGGTGCCCTCGGAGGTCTCCAGGGCGGCGGCGATGTCCTTTACGCTCATCTCCTCGTAATAGAACATCAGCACGCACTGGCGCTGGGCGTCCGGGAGGTTGTCCACCAGTTCCACGACCATCCGGCGGGTCTCCTCGTTGTCCAGGGCCTTGTCCGGCACCGTCTGCTCATCCAGATTCTCGAAGGAGTCCGCCAGGCTGTTGCCCTCCTCATCCTCCGGAAACTGCTCTTCCTTACGGCTCCTGGTCAGCGCATTGCGGCAGTAGTTGGCCGTCATGGCGGACAGCCATCCCCAGAAGGCCTCCGGCTGCTGCAGGGAGTCCAGCTTGGTGAGCATACGGATCAGGATCTCCTGGGTGGCATCCAGAGCGTCCTGCTCCTGTTTCAGCATCTTCTTGCAGTGATAGTACACCCTGTTTTGAGCTGCCAAAATCAGCTTCTCCTGAGCCTGGGCGTCTCCGGCAAGACACCGGCGGATCATTGGCGCCATACCCACAGTTCCCATGGTTGCTATATCCCCTTCCGACGATTCTGCAGTTCTCTGTTCACATTGTAGCCAGGCCCTGCGGCAGTGTCAATCATCCGCCGCCCGGATACCCTCGTCACAGGATCTCCTCGTCCTCTTCCGTCTGGAGCTCCTGCTGGGCCTTCTGGATTTTTCCCTGGACGAAAAAGGTCTTGAACAGCTGGTAGAGGAACGCCGGGATGCCGACGACTATGCTGATGAACGCCTTGAGTACGATCCAGAACACCCAGAACCAGATGGTGCCGATGATCATCAGGGGAATGAAGGACTGCAGATAGGTCAGAAGCTTCCAGCCGAAGGGGATGAAAAAGAACAGAGCGGCATAGAGCAGCATGGTTCCGAATCCCGGCGGATTGGAGGCCTGCAGGCAAAGCGAACAGAGAATCGCCGATACGATGACGCCGAAAATACAGGTGCGGATGAACTCGGAGCGGGTGTCCACCAGGGCGTCCAGGTACCTCTGCCGCCGGTCGATTTTCTCCGCCTTCGCCCTGCTGGCCTGTTCTTTGCGGAGCAGCTGGGCGCAGTCCTCGCACAGACAGGGGGTGTACCGGGCGGCGCACTCCTGGCAGAGCCCTTTGCCGCAGTGCTGGCAGGTGGCGGCCGCCTCGCGGTCGATGTGGTTGAAGCATTTCATCATGAATTCTCCCTTCCTCAAAATTTTATTTTTTTCGAATCGGCCTTACATGGATTAAGACACGGCTGAACGGCCTCCGGTTTTATCAAATGCAAAAAAATAAAAAATTTTTTTGAAGGGAGCGGGAGAAGCCGGCCGCCCCGGGGGCGGCCGGCCATGAAAAAAGCCCTCTGGCCGTTCAGCCAGAGGGCTTTGCTCAGTTTTGTCACTTCATCAGGGAGCACACCAGGTCGGCGTACCCCGCCGGGTCGGCCAGAGGCAGACCGGCGATGAGCTGGGCCTGGGCGTAGAGCAGCTGGGCGTACTTGCCCGCCAGCTCCTTGTCCTCGGCCACCGCCCGCTTCAGGGCGGCAAAGGCGGGGGACTGGGGGTTCAGCTCCAGCACCCGCTGGGCCTTCATCTCCCCGGCGTGCTCCGGGTCGGCCCGCTGGAAATACTTCTCCATCTCCAGGGTGATGGGGCCGTCGGCGGTGAGGCACACCGCGCCGGTCTTCAGGATCTTGGAGATCCGGGCCTCCTTGATCTGGTCGCCCAGGGTCTCCTTCAGGAAGTCCAGCACCGGCTTGCTCTCCTCCGCCTGCTGCTCCAGGGCGGCCTTCTCCTCGTCACTCTCAGGCAGGGCGTCGTCGTCGTCCACCGACTTGAAGGCCTTGCCGTCCACCTCGCCCAGGGCGTTGACCACGAACTGGTCGGGCTCGTCAGTGAGGTAGAGGATCTCGTACCCCTTGTCCCGGATGCGCTCGGCCTGGGGCAGCTTGTCCAGCTGCTTGGTGTCCTCGCCGCAGGCGTAGTAGATATAGGGCTGATCCTCGGGCATCCGCTCCTTGTACTCGGCCAGGGTGGTGAGCTTGCCCTCCTTGGAGGAGAAGAACAGCAGCAGGTCCTTCAGCAGATCCTTGTGGACACCGTAGTCGGACACCACGCCCACCTTCAGCTGGATGCCGAAGGCATTCCAGAATTTCTCGTACTTTTCCCGCTCGTCCTTCTGCAGCCGCAGCAGCTCGGCCTTGATCTTCTTCTCCAGGTTGGTGGCGATGATCTTCAGCTGACGGGTGTGCTGGAGCATTTCACGGGAGATGTTCAGAGAGAAGTCCTGGGAATCCACCACGCCCTTGACGAACCGGAAGTGGTCGGGCAGCAGATCGGCGCACTTGTCCATGATGAGTACCCCGGAGGAGTAGAGCTGCAGGCCCTTCTGATACTCCCGGGTGTGGAAGTCGAAGGGGGCGTGGGCGGGGATGTAGAGCATGGCCTTGTACTCCACCGTGCCCTCGGCAGACACGTGGATCACGCTCAGCGGGTCCTCCCAGTCGCCGTACTTCTCCTTGTAGAACTGGTTGTACTCCTCCGGCTTGACCTCGCTCTTGGGCCGCTGCCACAGGGGCACCATGGAGTTGAGGGTCTCCCACTCGTCGTAGTCCTCCCACTCCGGCTTGTAGTCGTCCCCGGCGTCCTCCGGACGGGGCTTCTGGCGGGACTTGTGCATGAGCATGACGATGGGGTAGTGGATATAGTCGGAGTACTTGGTCACCAGGTCACTGAGGCGGTACTGCTCCAGATACTCGTCGTAGTGTTCCTCCTCGGTGTTGGGCTTGATGTGGAGCACGATGTCGGTGCCCACATGCTCCTTCTCGCAGGGGGTGATGGTGTAGCCGTCGGCGCCGTCGGATTCCCACTTCCAGGCCTCGTCGGAGCCGTAGGCCTTGGAGGTGACGGTGACGTGGTCGGCCACCATAAAGGCGGAGTAGAAGCCCACGCCGAACTGGCCGATGATGTCGGTGGTGTCCCCCTCGGCCTTCTCCTGCTTGGCCATCTCCTCCTTGAACTGGAGAGAGCCGCTGCGGGCGATGGTGCCCAGGTTCTGCTCCAGCTCTTCCTTGGTCATGCCGATGCCGTTGTCGCTGATGGTCAGGGTGCGGGCGATCTGGTCGGGGGTCAGGGTGATCTTCAGCTCCGACCGGTCCACCGCCACCTTGTCGTCGGTGAGGGCCTTGTAGGCCAGCTTGTCCATGGCGTCGCTGGCGTTGGAGATGATCTCCCGCAGGAAGATCTCCTTGTGGGTGTAGATGGAGTTGATCATCAGGTCCAGCAGCCGCTTGGACTCCGCCTTGAACTGTTTCTTTGCCATAGTGGATGCCTCCTATATAAAAACAATCTGTATAAACATAGCGTTAGCACTCACACAATCTGAGTGCTAACGCTATCATAGTCCTTCGTATGGAAAATTGCAAGGGGGTTCAAGAAATGTTTACAATTCAGCCCTTCCGGGCGGAGGCATCTATCACCGCTTGCAGCTCAGCGGGATCCACATCCTGGCCCCAGTGGTCGTCAATGAAGTCGATGATATCATCCCCGAAGGCGATACCCATGGGCTCATTGTCCAGGGTCACCAGATAGACGCTCTGAAAGTCCAGTCCGTGGACCCGGAGCTGGCTGTCCACGTAGGCCCCTCCGGCGATCCGGTCAGGGGCCAGCTCCGGCGGATCGGTGGAAAAAGCGGCATTCATCCGGAAGGCCACGACGCCCTTTCCGTCCTGCTTGGTGGTACCCAGCACGCCCAGGAACTCGCTCAGCTCCCAGGACACATACCCGGCGTCTTTCACTTCCTCCAGACGGCTGTCAAAATAGCTGTCCACGATATCCCGGTATTTTTCGTAGTAGGTCTCATTGATAAAGCCCTCATAGTCCCGGCTGGTACGGACCAGCTGATAGAGCTCCTGATTTTCCAGGTACAAGGTACCTGCCGGCAGGCCGTCCCGGCCGGATACCTCCACCATGTTTTCTTCCAGCCCGGCGCTCAGGTGAAGCGTACCCCTGCCGGAATAGTTGGCGGCCGGGATGATGGGCACATCCAGGGTCCACAGGATGGCCTCGCCCAGGGAATCCCGCTCCGCAGGGCTGGCTGCCGCGGTGCAGAGCAGTTCCGCCAGGTCGTCGGGATAGATGTACTGCTCCTCCAGACCGCCCCAGGTATACTCGCCCACCTCGCCTTTCTGAAGGCCGGTGAGCAGCGCCGTCAGGGAACCCTCCGGGTCGGGATAGTTGTTGCGGAAGGAGTGGATGTGCCAGGCCTCTCCGTCCCGCTCCAGAGACAGCTCGGTGCGGGAGCCATCCTCCCGGGTGTCGGTCCACAGCAGGGCGGAACCGGCGGCCTCGTCCACCTGGCCTCCGGCACATACAAACGTACCGGGGCCAAAGTCGCTGGTGAAGGTGTACCAGGCGTCGTATTCCGGCAGATAAAGGGTACCGTCTGTGTTGGTCAGATCAGTGGTGGTGATACCGGCGTACCGCTCCAAAGTCTCATCCACGGAAGAGCGGAGGATGCGGTGAATGGGCACGGGCAGATCGGAGGGGGCCGTCCACCCAAGAGAGGCCGTCTCCTCGGCAAAGAGGAAGTCCGGCCGGGCGGCCAGAGCGTCAAACTCCGTCTGGTCGGCGTCCTCCACCAGACCGTCGCCGGGGAAGTAGCGGAGAAATTCCGCAAAATCCAGATTCTTTACGTCATCATAATAGCTGGTGAAAAAGCCGCTCACCGGTGTGGCGTATGTCACGTTGTCCAGTACCGTTTGGGGAAGAAAGGCGTCATTGACCCGGTCGATCTCCTCCTGGGTGAGGGGACGGGTCTCCGCCGCCGGGGTGGGGGATGTGGGGGGCGGAGCCTGCTCCGCGCAGCCCGCCAGGGGAAGGATCAGGGCCGGCAGCAGCAGGCCCAGCAGTGCTTGTTTCATGTTATTCTCTCCCATCCAAATCGTTGTGATATTCCCGGAACAGGATCCGGAAGCTGGGGATATTGTCATATCCCAGGTTGGAGGTCTCCACGGTGAAGCGGTAAGCCCGGTCGGTCAGCTTGGCGGTGACCACCGTGTCCGCTCCGTCCTCCCGGATGACCACGCCGGTGAGGAAGTGGCTGTCCCGGCCCAGGGAACCCGCCGGGATGGTGTAGGGGTACAGGTTTTCCGGGTAGTTCATCAGGGCCAGATCGTCGTTCAGCGGGGTGCCGGGGGAGCCGCTGCTGAGGCAGGTGTTGTACAGCCGGAGGGTAAAGACCCCGGTGTCCGGGTCAAAAGAGGTGGAGAAGCCGGGAATGGTGGTAACCGCCGGGAAGAAGGAATAGAATTTTTCTTCGCTGTCCCCGTTGGGGATGAAGGAGAAGGACAGGCCGTCGGCGTCGATGCGGGCGTCGTACACCTGCTCATACCGGTCGGAAAAGACGGGACCCCCCTCCTCCAAGGACCCGATATACAGAGGCTGGGTTGGGTCCAGCCAGACGGTGTCCCGCTGCTCCTGGATCTCTGCCCAGCCGGGCACCAGGACGCCGTTTTCATCCCCCAGCACCTGTACCGTCACCTCCTCCGGCATGCCCCGCCAGGGGGTGCCGGAATCCATACCGTTGGTGGCGTAGCGGACCTGGCCGTCGTCCAGGATCTCATAGCCGGTGAACTGGCTCATGGCGGTGAGCTGCACCCGCCTGCCGGTGCCGCCGAATACCCACTCCAGCAGGGTGAAATCGGTGTCGGTCCCGTAGCTGACCTCCGCCAGGAAGTCGGAGCCGTAGGGGGTGAGCTTCTGGACCTGATAGCCCTCGTCTTGATAGCGGGCACGGATGTCCGCCTCGGTGAGGGAGGCGGCCTGGGGGCTGTCCTGCGCCTCCTCTGCCGGGGGCGTCTGCTGTGCCCCGCAGCCCGCCAGAAGCAGCAGGACCAGCGCAAGGGAAAGCATACGCTTCATAACAAAACCTCCTTTGTCACCCCTATGGTACCATGGATACCGGTACAAAGGGTGACAAAGGAGGTTACAATTCAGAGGCAAAAAGCTACGAAAAAAACTAAAAGCCGAAAATTTCCAGACAATTTTTCTCCGTTTCTTCCAAACGCTGGACGAGAGCGCTGTCTGCCCCGGCGGGGATCACCGAGGCGTCGGTTAGAGTAAAGACCCGCTGGGTGCCGTCCCGCCGCACCATCAGCATGGGGGCGTAGGACCAGCCGGTGACGGCGGTCTCCCCGGTCTCATTGTCCCTCGTCAGCTCCAGGGTGAGGGCGGCGGTGGTGTCGGTGAGGGGGTCCACCTGGGAGGAGATGAAGTTGCCCAGAGAGTAGCATACGAACCCGGTGTGCTCGGTCCCGTCCCAGCCGGTGACGGTGCGCTCCTCCATGGGCTGGGGCACGTGGGAGTGGCCCCCCAGCACCAGGTCGGCCCCATTGGAGATCAGCAGGTCGGCAATCTCCTCCTGGTAGCTGTTCTGCCTGGTGCGGTATTCCGTTCCCCAGTGAATCATGACGGCGATGAGGTCGGGCTCCATGGCCCGGGCGGCGGCCAGGTCGGCCTCCAATTTTTCCGTGTCCGGGGTGGACAGGCCCGTCATGTAATCGGTGTTGAACAGGCTGACGGCCCAATCCTTTCCGCTGGGCAGGGGGATGCCGTTGGTGCCGTAGGTGTAGCCCAGGAAGGCCACCGTGATACCTCCCACGTCGGCCAGATGGACGGGGGCGGCGGCATCCTCCTCCGAGGCGTAGGTGCCCACATGGGCCAGCCCGGCCCCGTCCAGGGCGTCCAGGGTGGCCTCCAGGCCGCTGAACCCCTTGTCCAGACAGTGGTTGTTGGCGGTGAGCATCAGATCAAAGCCCAGCTCCTTCAAATCGTCCGCCAGGGCCGCAGGGGAGCGGAAGGCGGGGTAGCCGGAGTAGGGCCCCTCGGCGGACAGGGTGGTCTCCAGATTGGCCACGGCGTAGTCCGCCCCCTCCACATAGGGCCGGGCCTGCTCAAAAATGGGGGTGTAATCGTAGATGCCCTGCTCCTCGTCCCAGGCGTCACGGGTCACCGGCATGTGGCTCATCACGTCCCCGCACACCGCCAGGGTAGCCACCGTGGGGGGCGTGGGTGTGGGCTCCGGCGTGGGGGTGACGGTGGGCGCAGGCGTGGGTGTGGGCGCAGGTGTGGAAGCTGGTACCGGGGCGGCACACCCCGCCAGGACCGCCAGAAGCAGGGCGGCGGCAAGCCGCTTGAAATCACGCAGAATAAGCACTCCTTTCCGGTTTACCCGTAAACCGCCTTGGCCACCTGGCTGCACACGGAGTAGACCCCGCAGCTGTCCTTGGCGCCGCTGGCTCCGGTGGTAAAGACCACCACCCCGTCCCCGGTGTCCGGATCATAGGAGATGAGGCCGTAGAAGCCGTAGGCCGAGCCGGTGTGGTAATAGATCCGGTCCCGGCCGTACATGTTTTCCCGGTACCGCAGGGGGCGGCACTGGGAGAAGCCGCCGGAGGTCTGGCCGAAGGGCTGCTCCAGGAAGGCCACCGTCCCGGGGGAGAGGAGCTGCTGCCCCTGGTACATGCCGTCCTCCGCCAGCAGGGCCACCAGCTTGGCCATGTCCCCGGCGCTGCAGGTGAAGCCGCCGGCGAAGAAGTTGCCCCGGTAGCCCGGGGTGTCGACGCATTTGTAGCCCTTCTGGGTGGCCACCGAGCGGGTCATGGATTTGCCCTGATACAGGGCGCACAGCAGGCCGGTGTCGTCCACGCTGCCCGCCTCAAAGGCGGCGTCGATGCCCATGGGGGTGAGGATGGCGTCCCCCAGCACGTCGTCCAGCACCCGGTCCGCCGCCAGCTCCAGGGTCATGCCCAGCACGGCGAAGCCGTAGTTGTTGTAGCTCCAGCTGGACAGGGCGCCGGGCTTGGCGTTATAGTAGCCGTTCCCCGCCAGCCGCTGCCGGGCGCTGCTCCCCTTCAGGGCGGTCAGGCTGCCGCTGGCGTCGCTGAGGGTGGAGGTGTGGGTGAGGAACATGTCCACCGTAATGGGGGTGTTGGGATAGGATGGGTTGCGCACTGTCACCCCCCAGTAGTCCGACAGCTTGTCCTGGGGGTCGATCACGCCCTGGTCCATCAGCACCCCCACGCTGATGCCCACCGCCACCTTGGTGAGGGAGGCGCAGCGCATCTTGTGCCGGGGCGTCATGGAGATCTGCCCGTTCACCGCCCAGCCGGAGGCGGCCTGGGCGATGACCTCCCCGTCCTGGATCACCGCCGCCTGGATGCCCATGGCGCCGTAGTCCTTCTTCGCCTGCTCCACCGCCTGCTGGAGCTGGGCCTGGGAGATCAGCGGCGGCTCCGGCGTGGGCGTAGGCGTGGGGGGCGGTGGGGGGTCCCGGGGAACGGCAGGCACGCCCTCGTCGGCAGCGGAACCGCCCGCAGTCAGACTGCTGAGCTGACTGGCCGCGGCCGGTCCGCAGACAGTCAGGGCGAGGGCCAGAAACAGACAGAGTGCGACACGTTTCATCAAAAAACCTCCTTGTTCAGAAATAGATTACCATACTGTTACAGGAAAGGAGTTACAAATTGGGATCAATTCTGGAAATGGGAATCGGCAATTGCCCTTTGAGAAAAAATAACATATAATAAGAGCTGTTGAATTTAAAGGGAGGCAGACTATGATCCTGAATATATTGGCGGTAGGCGACGTGGTGGGCGACGGCGGCCTGGAGTGCCTGGACCGCCACCTGCGGCAGCTGAAAAAGCTGAAGAACATCCACTTCACCGTGGTCAACGGGGAGAACGCCTCCGGGGTGGGCATCCTGCCCCGGCAGGCCCGGGAGATCTTTGACGCCGGGGCCGATGTGGTCACCCTGGGCAACCACACCTGGAACCGCATCCAGATCGCCGACTTCCTGGAGGACGACCGCTACACCCTGCGGCCCGCCAACTACACCAACCGGGTGCCCGGCCGGGGCTGGGAGGTGTACGACGGCCCCAACGGCCTGCACATCGGCGTCATCAACCTGATCGGCCGGTGCGAGATGGACAGCAACTTTGAAAACCCCTTTACCACCGCCGACCGGGTGCTCAGGCGGATGGAGGGGGCCGACGTAGTGCTGGTGGACTTCCACGCCGAGGCCACCAGCGAGAAGGGGGCCATGGGGTACTACCTGGACGGCAGGGTGCAGGCCCTGTGGGGCACCCACACCCACGTGCCCACCGCCGACATGCAGATCCTGCCCAAAGGCACCGGCTTTGTCACCGACCTGGGCATGACCGGCCCCTCCCGCAGCGTGCTGGGCATCCGGCCCGAGCAGGCCATCAACCGCTTCCTGGGCGGGCTGCCCCGGCGGTTTGAGCCCGCCGACGGCCCCTGCAAGCTGGAGAGCGTGGTCTTTTCCATTGATACCGATACCCGCCGCTGCGTGGAAGTGGAGCGGGTGGACCTGCGCGACTGAAAGGAAACCGAACGATGCTGAAACTCATTCACGGGGCGGACTTCCATCTGGACGCCCCATTCGCCGCCCTCTCCCCGGAGCAGGCCAGGGTGCGGCGGGCCGAGCAGCGGCAGCTGCTGGACCGGCTGGCCGACCTGGCGGAGACCGAGGGGGCGGACCTGGTGCTGCTGTCCGGCGACCTGCTGGACGGGGGGGAGACCTACCAGGAGACGGTGGAGGCCCTCTCCCGCACCCTGGGTCAGATGAAGGTGCCGGTGTTCATCGCCCCCGGCAACCACGACCCCTACGGCCCCCGGTCGGTGTATGCCGGCACCGTGTGGCCGGACAACGTACACATCTTTACCACAGTGCAGCCTGAGGCGGTGGAGCTGCCCCAGCTCAATTGCGTGGTCCACGGGGCGGCCTTCACCACCCCCCAGGCCGACCGCTCCCCCCTCATGGGCTTCTCCGTCCCCCGGGACGGGAAGCTCCACCTGATGGCCCTCCATGGGGACGTGGCGGGCCAGGGCCGGTACGGCCCCATCGACCCGGCGGACATCGCTGCCAGCGGCCTGACCTACCTGGCCCTGGGCCACATCCACGCCTGCTCCGGTTTGCAGCAGGCGGGGGACACCTTCTGGGCCTACCCCGGCTGCCCCGAGGGCCGGGGCTTTGACGAGACGGGAGAGAAGGGCGTGCTGTCGGTGACGGTGGCCGATGACCGTACCGTGTCCGCCCGCTTCGTGCCCCTGGCCGGGCGGCGGTATGAGATCACCGAGGCCGACGTTACCGGGAAGGAGAGCGCCGAAGAGGCCCTCCGGGCCGTGCTGCCCACCTCTCCCACCGGGGACTGCTGCCGGATCGTCCTCACCGGCCAGCGGAGCTTTGACGCCCCCGATCCCGCCGCCCTCACCGCCCTGGCGGCCCCCCTCTATTTCAGCGTCACCGTCCGGGACAACACCCGGCCCCTCCGGGATCTGTGGGACCGGGCGGGGGAGGACAGCCTCACCGGGCTGGTGCTCCGGGCCCTGAAGGGGGAAAAGGAGCTGGAAGACCGAGACCTGGCCGCCCGCTTTGCCCTGGCGGCCCTGGAACACGGGGAGGACCCCTGCCCATGAAAATCAAGAAAATGCGCGCCACCTTCGGGGGCCTGGACCACCGGGAGCTGACCCTGAAGGACGGCCTGAATATCATCACCGCCCCCAACGAGGGGGGCAAGTCCACCTGGTCCGCCTTCCTGCGGGCCATGTTCTACGGCATCAACACCAAGGAGCGGGACAAGCAGAACTACATCGCGGAAAAGAACCGCTACCAGCCCTGGAGCGGGGCGGCCATGGAGGGGGTCCTGGACCTGGAGTGGAAGGGCCAGGCCATCACCCTCCGCCGGGGCCAGAAGGGAAACACCCCCTTCGGCGCTTTTGAGGCGGTATATACCGGCACCGGGGAGCAGGTGCCCGGCCTCACCGGCGACACCGTGGGGGAGACCCTGCTGGGGGTGCCCCGGGAGGTGTTCGAGCGCTCCGCCTTCGTGGGCCAGGGCGGAACCGCCATCGACGGCGCCCCCGCCCTGGAGGCCCGCATCGCCGCCCTGGCCTCCAGCGGGGAGGAGGACGTGTCCTACTCCCAGGTGGAGCGGGTGCTGCGGGACTGGCGCAACCGCCGCCAGCACAACAGGACCGGCCTGATCCCCAAGCTGGAGGGGGAGCTGGCGGAGATCGAGAATACCCTGGCCCGCCAGTCCAAGGCCTTCCGCCTGTCCCAGGAGGCCAAGCGGGAGCTGGACCGGCTCCAGACCGAGCACAAGCTGCTTTTGTCCGAGCGGCAGGCCCATCTGGTCCGCGCCATGGCCGCCCGGCGGCAGAAGTGGGAGGCGGGCCAGCAGGCCCTGGCGGAGACCAGAGCCCAGGTGGAGGCCCTGCAAGCAGAACTTAACCGCTACGGCGCGCCCCCCGACGGGGAGACCCTGCGGCGGGCCCAGGAGGAGCTGAACTACCTGAACACCCTCCACTCCAACCAGAAGCTGGCGGAAAACCAGCTGGAGGAGGCCAGAACGGAGGAAGCGGAAACCAAAGCCGCCGCCGTAGACCCCCTGTTCCCCGATCTGACCCCGGATGAGGCCTGGCAGCAGGCCAGCGCCGACGCCGAGACCGTCGGGCGGGCCGTCCGCACCGGCGGCCTGACGGGAGGGGGCGCTGCCGCCCTGGTGCTGGCCGCCGCCGCGCTGGGCCTGGCTCTGGCCAAGGTCCTGCCCGCCCTGTGGATGGGGGCGGCCGCCTGCGGCGTGCTGGCTGCGGCGGGGGTAGGCCTGTTGGTGGCCGCTGCTGCGAAAAAGAAGGGGGCGGAGCGGGCCCGGGCCGACGTGCTGGAGCGCTACTCGGCCAATACCCCCGACGACATCCTGACCCGGGCCAACGTCTACCGGGAGCGGTGTGTGGTGGCCGCCGAGGCCGCCCGCCGCCGGGAGGCGGTGGAACAGTCCCTGGCGGAGCTGACCGCCCGGGATCAGGACACGAAAACCAAGCTGCTGGCGCTGGTCCACACCTTCGCCCCCACTGTCACCGACACCTTCGGGGTGTCTGCCGCCATCTCCCGGGCCCTGAACCTGGACCAGCGGCTGGCTACCGCAAAGGTGAAGCTGGAGGGGGCCAGAACCCTGGCCGACAGCCTGCCCAAGCCGGAGGACGGCCTGGAGGACAACGGGGTGGTGCCCCGGTTCGACCCGGCGGAGACCGCCGCCCGGCTGGAGGCGGCGGAGAGCGAGCTGACCCGGCTGCGGGGCGGCCTGGCCCTGGCCCAGGGGGAGCTGAACACCCTGGGGGACCGGGAGGAGCTCACCGCCCGGCGGGAGGCCGTCGTGGAGGAGCTGGAGCGCCGCCGGAAGGAGTACGACGCCCTCACCGCCGCCCTGGAGGCCCTGGAGAAGGGCCACGCCGGGCTTCAGGCCCGGTTCTCCCCCGCCCTGAACCGGCGGGCGGGCGAGCTGCTGTCCAAACTCACCGGCGGCAAATACGACAAGGTGTCCCTCACCAGGGAGTTTGAGGCCCTGGCGGAGGAGCACGACGGCCTGCTGCCCCGGCGGGCGCTGGTGCTGTCCCGTGGCACCGCCGACCAGCTCTATCTGGCGGTGCGGCTGGCGGTGTGCCAGCTGGTGCTGCCGGGGGAGGATCCCTGCCCCCTGGTGCTGGACGACGCCCTGGCCAACTTTGACGATGAGCGGATGGCCCTGGCCCTGGACACCCTGGCGGAGCTGGGGCAGGAGCGGCAGATCCTGCTGTTCACCTGCCACAGCCGGGAGAGCGCCTGGCTGGCGGAAAAGTGAGACAGTCTTCCCTTGCAATCGGGGTTTTTGTGCATTATAATTGGTCTATTCACGGGTTATGGAGCTGATCAGATTGAGACTTGACAGACATGAGGAGCTGGAGAAAAAGGAGGAGCTGTCCAGCAGCGACTCCCTGAAGCTGGATCTGTACTTCTGGCTTCAGGCGCTGGTGGCCGCCCTGGTGCTGCTGATCCTGGTGTTCACCTTTGTGGGACGGATCATCGGCGTGTCGGGCAGTTCCATGGTGCCCACCCTCCACAACGGGGACATGCTGCTCCTCCAGAGTATCGGATACACCCCCAAGCAGGGGGACGTGGTGGTGCTCACCAAGGAGTTTGACGCCGCCGACGGCCCCATCGTCAAGCGGGTCATCGCCACCGGGGGCCAGCACGTGGTCATCGACTACGCCGCCGGCACCGTGACGGTGGACGGCGAGGTGCTGGACGAGCCCTATATCAACGAGCCCATGATGCAGCCTATGGGGGAGAGCCTCACCGACGTGGTGGTGCCCGAGGGGTCCATCTTCGTCATGGGGGACAACCGCAACCACTCCTCCGACAGCCGGGACGTGACCCTGGGCACGGTGGACCAGCGGTACGTGCTGGGCCGGGCCATCTGGGTGCTGCTGCCCTTCCAGGACTTCGGGGCCATCGTCCACGGAGACCAGGTATGACCGGGGGCCTGCCCAAGCTGGTGGTGGTGCTGGGCACCACCGCCTGCGGAAAGAGCGGCCTGGGTGTGGAGCTGGCCAAGCGATTTGACGGCGAGGTGATCTCCGCCGATTCCCGGCAGGTGTACAAGGGCCTGGACCTGGGCACCGGTAAGGTGACGGAGGAGGAGATGGAGGGGATCCCCCACCACATGCTGGACGTGGTGGAGCCGGGCGAAACCTACTCCGTGGCCGACTTCCAGCCGGCGGCCTACGCCGCCATCGACGATGTGATCGCCCGGGGCAAAACCCCCATCCTGGTGGGGGGCACCGGGCTGTACGTCCGCTCCGTCACCGAGGGTTTCGTCTTTTCCAACAGCAAGCCGGACCCCGCCCTGCGGGAGGAATTGGAGCAGAAAAGCAACGAGGAGCTGTATGCCATCCTGCGGGAGAGGACCGGCGTCACCCTCACCGGCGGGGAGGAGAACAACCGCCACCGGCTCATGCGGTCGGTGGAGAAAGCCCTGTCCGGCGGGTGGGAGGCCCCCAAGGCCTGCCCCCGGTACCACTGCCTGCTGCTGGGGGTGAATTTCCCCCGGGAGGTGGTGTGTGACCGCATCGACCAGCGGCTCCAGGCACGGATCGACGCGGGCATGATCGACGAGGTGGCAAACCTCCGCGCCGCCGGGGTGAGCGACCAGTTCCTGGACCGGCTGGGGCTGGAGTACCGCTACATCCTCTGGTATCTCACCGGCAAAATCCCCACCCTGGAGGGGCTGAAGGACGAGCTGGGCCGGGCCATCAAGCGCTTTGCCAAGCGGCAGGTGGTGTGGTTCAAAAAGGACAGGGACGTGCTGTGGCTGGACATGGAGGGGGACTTCCTCACCCAGGCCACAGACGCGGTGGAACGATTTCTCCAGGCATAAGGTATGAGAAAAGGGCGGCCCGATGGGCCGCCCTTTTTGCTGCTTATGGAGCCTGTATCTCGTACAGGAAATGCCAGGAGACATCCTCCTTGCTCTGCTGGATGGCCAGGGCGGCTTCGTAGTCCGCCCGGGTAACGGACTGGTAGTCCAGGTACCAGTCGGTGCTTACGGTGCCGTCGCCGCCGGTGGTGGTATCCGCCGACCCCTTGGGCGCGGTGGCCCAGTCGTGCTGGATCGTGCCCGAGATGTCGGTGTTGGAGAAGATCATCCGGCCGAACCCGCTGGAGGTGTCATAGGAGTAGGAGTAGGTGCCGTCCACCTTTAGGCCGGTCAGCTCCCCGCTGGCCAGGGTGTAGCCGTATACGGTGCCGTCCTCCCCCTGCCGCAGCACCAGGCAGCCGTAGTCGGCTCCCGTGTCCAGGGTCAGCAGCACCACCGCCTCACTCCTGCCGTCCCCGTCCAGGTCAATGGCGGCGAAGGAGTCCGCCGCCAGCCGGTTGTGGGCCGGGGCGCGGCTGTCCAGATACTGGAGCAGGGTGGTGGTGCCGTTGTGGGGGGCATCATAAAAGACGCCCTCCGCCGCCAGTACCCCGGCAATGGACCCGGGCAGGTCAGAGCCGGATTGGCCGCTCTCCTGGGCCGGGGTCTCCCGGAGGGATTCATCCAGGGGCCGGGCGGGGGTGAGGAGGGAGTAGTCGAAGCTGTCCGCCAGGTCCTTCATGTCCTGCTTGGTCACCCCCTGGTCGGTGCCCTCCAGCACGGTGACGGAGATGAAGCTGTCCCCCAGGTCGGTGAGCAGGAAGCCCCGGCCCGGTCCCAGATCCAGGGTGATCTCCCGGCCCTCGTCGGTCTTGTAGTACCACTCCTCATAGGCGGACAGATCGTCCACCGTAAAATATACGTCGTTGAGGGTGCCCTTGACGCTGCGGCGGAACTGGTAGTCCAGCCGGGTACCGCTGCCGGTGTCCAGGTATCCGTCATAGTGGAAGGTGCCGTCCTCCGCCATGGGGCCGGAATAGGCGGTGTTGTCCCCCAGAAAATCCCCCAACAGGGCGATCCAGTCGTCCTGCGTTTCCACCACATGCTCCCAGGTGTGGAGGGTCAGGTGATATTTGGCGGCGATCTCCTCCAGCTTGTCCGCCATCTCCTGGGTGTACACCATGTAACAGCTGTATTTGGCCAGTGCGGGGTCTGTGTAGTTGCCCACCACCCTGAGGATGGCGCCGTCCGGGTCATAGGAGGACAGGAAATCGTTCCACTCCGCCAGGGCCTGGCTCTCGGGGGTGTCGAGATAGCCGGACAGGCTGAGAACATCCTCTTGTACGGACTGCTGGGGCGAGGGGTCGGACTGCCCCTGGGGCAGCACCAGATCCCGCAGGCCCATCAGATGGGCGGCTACCGCCACGGCGGACAGGGCGGCCAGCAGGGCAACTGCCGCCGCCAGCAGCCACAGCCGCCGGACGGGTTTCTTCCGCCGGGGCTTCCGCCGCTGTTCAAAGTCCTCCCAGCGGATGGGGACGGAGCTGTGGACCTGAGAGAAGGTCTCCTGATAGAATTCCCGGTTAGTCATCCTGCCACACCTCCCCCAACTGTTCCTTCAGCTTGGACCGGGCCCGGGACAGCCGGGTGGTCACCGTGGAGGGTTCCAGGTCCAGCAGCTTCCCGATCTCCCGCACCGACAGTTCCTCGTAGTAAAACAGCACCAGCACGATGCGGTAGATCTCCGGCAGGGCCATTACCGCCTGATACAGGGCCTCCTGCTCCGGCTCCTGGAACACCGGCTGGGTCGGAACCTCATCCAGGGAGGCCCGCCGCTTCCGCCAGGGGCTGCGCAGCACGTCCCGGCAGTAGTTCACCGTCACCCGCAGCAGCCACCGCCGCAGGTGCTCCTCCCCCTGGAAGGGTTTTTGGGCGGTGTACAGCCGGAGAAAGACCTCCTGCACCGCGTCGTCCGCGTCCTGCGGGCTGGCCAGGACGTGGAGCGCCACCCGGTAGACCGTGTCCTGATAGCGCTCCACCGCGGCGGTGAAACTGGTTTTGTCCATGGGCGTCCCCCCTTGTCGAAATGCCTTCACTTCAGATACGAGCGGGGCGGCGGATTTGTCACAGAAAGAAGAAAAAAGGATTGTTCCGCAAAGTTGACACAAAACGAAAAATACCTTATACTTACTTTTACTTATAAAATATGGAAGAGCATCCAGCATGATTCAGGAAGGATGATGATCAGATGAAAAGAGCAAGGCGTTCCCTTCTGTTTACCCTGACAGTTTCCATCCTGCTGTGTCTGGTCCAGTTTGCTCCGGCTCAGGCGGCGGGCGGCGGCCTGCAAGGGGCGGGGACCGAGACAATGCCGTTTCAGATCTCCAACGAGGAACAGCTGCGGATGCTGGGGGATTTTCCCAACGCATACTGGATTTTGACGGACAATGTGGTCCTTACCAGCCAGTGGACGCCGGTGGTGAAATTTACCGGCAATCTGGACGGCAACGGATACACCATCAGCGGGCTGGAGATCTACGACAAAGAGGATTACGATCCCAATGAGGCGGCCTTTATCAAGGAGAATACGGGTACCATCAAAAATCTGCACCTGGAGGGCCAGGCCACCTTTGAATCCTGCCAGCTGGGCGGGGCCATGCTGGTCTTTGAAAACAGCGGTACCATCGAAAACTGTTCCGTGAAGGGGACCATCCATCTGGTCATGCACAACACCCATACACAGGGCCACTCGGATTGCGGCGGCATGGTCTCCTTCAACACCTCCAGCGGTGTGATCAGAAACAGCTACGCCCGGCTGCTGTTCACCTTCAGCATTGAGAGCGGCAATCGTTCCTACGGCTATTATACTGCCTGCTTTGCCCAGCGGAATTACGGCACCATTGAAAACTGCTACTCCGCCTCGGAAGGGGAATATTCCTACCATGAGTTCTGGGGCTTCACCAGATGGATCGGGACCAGTACCGCCCAGTATGAGAGCTGCTATTACGACAAGGACCTGCCGGGAATCTATTCCTGGGAATCTGACGAATTTTATCAGATGTTCCCCAGAACCACGACGGCCATGAAGATGCAGAGCAACTACACCGGCTGGGACTTTGAGCAGGTCTGGGCCATGGATGAAAACGTCAACGACGGGTATCCCTACCTGCGCAATGAAAAGTCGGTCACCATCCATGCGGCGGGCCTGGCCCTTGACCCGGCGGAGGCCACCGTGCAGGAGGGGGAGACAATCACCCTGCGGCCCGTGTTCACGCCCCAGGGCACCACCAACCAGACAGTGACGTGGCGGAGCTCCAACGAATCCACCGCCACGGTGGAAAATGGTGTGGTGACCGGCGTCTCAGAAGGTACGGTGGCAATTATCGCCACCTCGGAGGACGGCGGCTTTACCGCCACCTGTCAGGTCACCGTGACAGCCGAGCCGGTGGAGCCCCAGAATCCCGGCGGCGCCTGCGGAGCCGACCTGACCTGGACGCTGATGGACGGGAAGCTGACCATCTCCGGCACCGGGGCCATGAGCTATGACGGCTATGAGGCCCCCTGGATCGAGTACGGGGACGAGATCACCGAAATCGAGATCGGCAGCGGGGTCACCGCCCTGGCGGACTACGCCTTTGCCTACACCAATATCACGGAGCTGTTTGTCCCCGCCTCGGTGACGGAGATCGGCGCCGAAGCCATGGGGAGCTGTACGGCGCTGGAGGCCATCACCATTGACGCCGCCAACCCGGCCTACTCCGCCCGGGACGGGGTGCTGTTCAGCAAGGACCAGACGGTGCTGATCCAGTATCCCGCCGGCAAGCCGGACCCGGCCTACTACGTTCCCGACGGGGTGGAGCGGATCCTGGAGTCGGCCATCTATCTGAACGACCAGCTGAAGGACGTGTACATTCCCGACAGTGTGACCGACATCGAATATTACGCCATTTCCACCTACAATGCCCTTACCGTCCACGGCACGGCGGGAGGTACGGCGGAGGCGTATGTGGAGAACTTCAACAAGAGCGCCATCATAGAGCTGAAATTTGAGCCGGTTTCCGCCGCCGGATATGATTATACCGTCAGCTCAGTGTCCGGCAGCCCCTCCGCCGGCGGAAAATTCCGGGCGTCGGTGAGCGTGACCAAAAACACCGATACCGATCAGGGAATCATCATCCTGGCCCTGTACAGCAGAGAGGGGGCTCTTTCCGACTTTATCTTCATGCAGGGTGATTTTGAGCAGGGAAAGACCTATACCTTCGGAGGTACCCTGACAGGCTTTGAAGGGGCTGTGCTCAAGGCCTTTGTGTGGGATAATTTTACGACTATGGTGCCAATCAGCAACACAGCCGGCAGTACGGCGGAATGACCGCCGTGTGACGGCAAAAAATACCCGCGGCCGGGTTCCAATCTCGGCCGCGGGTATTTCTTGTGCGCAATGCGGGACGACAGGCCGGCTCAGTTGGCCGGAGCGGGTTCCTCCGCCGGGGCGGGGGCGATCTTGGTGACGGTGGCCCACTCCACCCGCCGCTCGGAGAGCTCCTCCACCCGGATGTGCAGGCCGTAGGCCTCCACCTCAGGGTGGCTGCCGTCCTCGGGGATCACGCTGAGCTGGGCAAATACCAGGCCGCCCAGGGTCTCGGTCTCCTCGTCCTCGGGGAACTCCACCCCCAAAGCGGTACCGATGTCCTCCAGCTCGGCGGAGCCGGCGATCCGCCAGCGGTCATTCCCCAGGGGGATGATCTCCTGGTCCTCCTGGGGGTCGAACTCGTCGTAGATGTTGCCCACGATCTCCTCCAGCAGGTCCTCCATGGTCACCAGCCCGGCGGTGCCGCCGTACTCGTCCACCACGATGGACAGGTGGACCTTCTTGCTCTGCATATCCCGGAACAGCACGTCGGTGCGAACCGAATCGGGGACGAAATAGGCCGGGCGGAGCAGTTCCCGCAGAGGCTTGGGCTGGTCCTTCCGGGTGTTGAGCAGCCATTCCCGGGTGTTCAGGATGCCGATGACGTCGTCGGCGTCCTCCTCATACACCGGGAACCGGGACAGGCCGGAGCTCTCGATGGTCTGCTCGATCTCCTCCGCCGTGTCGTCCACCCAGATCATCACCATGTCGGTGCGGTGGACCATCACATCCTCGGCGGTCATGTTGTTGAACTCGAAGATGTTCTCGATCATTTCCTTCTCGTCGCTCTCGATGGCGCCCTTTTCCTCGCCGATGTCCACCATCTTGCGGATGCCCTCCTCGGACACCGGGGCCCGGTCGGGGTGGGGGTCCAGGTGGAGCAGGCGGAGCACCAGACCGCTGATCCCCTCCAGCAGGGCTGTGAGAGGGAGCAGCAGGACAGACAGGGCGGCCACCGCCCCGCAGGTGAGCCGGGCGGCCTGCTCCCCCCGGTGGAGGGAGACCCGGCGGGGGATGAGGTACCCGAAGGCCATGACGATAAGAGCCGCGATCAGGGTGACCAGAACGGCGGCCAGGGTCCGGACGGCATGGGCGCTGCCGCCGGTCAGTTCCCACTGGTTTACCGCCCACCGGCCCAGGGGCAGGCCGAAGGCCAGAACGGCCCAGGCGGCGGAAAAGAAGCCGCACAGGGTGACGCACAGCTGGATGGTGGTGCGGGTGCGCACCGGGCGGGCCATCAGCTTGAGCAGCCGGGCGGCTTTTCCGTCGCCCTCCTCGGCCTGATGGCGGAGCTCCCCCTCATCGGGAGCGGGAATGGACAGCTCAGCGGCTGCGAAAAAAGCGGTCAGCAGTAAAAGTATGACCTGCAGCAGGAGCGAAGGCCATAATGGGGGTTGCAAAGTAATTCCTCCTCTGAATGAATCGCATCGAAATGTTTATACAAAAATCAGTATAGCACAGCTCTGAAAAAAATCCATAAGAATGAGGAAAAAAGTTGGTATCCATGATATAATAGCCCCAGCGCAAAGGGGAAGGATGAGAAGAAATGAGAGCAATCCAGCAGAGCCCGCCGGGGCGGTTCCACCAGGCAGACCAGGCTGTTACCTTTGTCAAATGGCTGATTTTCGCGGCCATCTGCGGTGTGGTGTGCGGCGGAGTGGCCACGGCGTTTTATTATGCCTTTTCCGCCGTCACCAACCTGCGCCACGCCCATCCGCTGCTGCTCCTTCTGCTCCCCCTGGGGGGCGTGGCCATCGTGCAGCTCTACCGGGTGTGCGGCATGGCGGGGGACCGGGGCACCAACTTTGTGCTGGTGGCGGTGCGGGAGAACAAGCCCCTGCGGCTGCGCACCGCGCCGCTGGTGTTCCTCTCCACCATCATCACCCACCTGCTGGGTGGCTCCTCCGGCCGGGAGGGGGCCATCCTCCAGATCGGCGGCTCCATCTCCTCCAAGATCGGTCAGTGGATGCGCCTGGACGACAAGGACAGCCGGATCATCACCATGTGCGGCATGGCGGCCGCCTTTTCCGCCCTGTTCGGCACCCCGCTGACGGCGGCCATGTTCGCCATGGAGGTCACCAGCGTGGGGGTGCTCTACTACGCCGCCATGGTGCCCTGTATCCTGTCCGCCATCGTGGGCCTGTGGATGGCCCAGGCCTTTGACGTGCCCGCCACCTCCTTTACCCTGGAGGGCATCCCCAACCTGAGCGCCCTCACCCTGCTCCAGGTCATCGGCATGGGCATCCTGTTCGCCCTGCTGTCCATCTTCTTCTGCCGGCTGATGCACGCCGCCCCCCATCTGTATGAGAAGTATCTGCCGGGCCCCAATGTCCGGGCGGCGGTGGGCGGCGCCCTGGTCATCGGCCTCACCTTCCTGGTGTGGATCTGGAACCCGGGCAGCTACGACTACAACGGCGCCGGGGAGGCGGTGATCCACGCCGCCGTGGGCGGTGAGGCCCGGCCGGAGGCCTTCTTCTTCAAGATGCTCTTCACCACCATCACCCTGGGGGCGGGCTTCAAGGGCGGCGAGATCGTGCCGGTGTTCTTTACCGGCGCCACCTTCGGCTGCACCGTGGCCCCCCTGCTGGGGCTCCACCCCTCCTTTGGGGCGGGGCTGGGCATGGTGTGTGTGTTCTGCGGCGTTACCAACTGCCCCATCAGCTCCCTGCTGCTGGCCCTGGAGCTCTTTGCCGGGGACAGCCTGGGGTTGTTCACCGGCCAGAGCCTGTGCCTGTTCGCCGTGTGTCTGGCGGTGTCCTACATGCTGTCCGGCTATTACGGGCTGTACAGCGAGCAGAAAATCGTTTATAGTAAGCTGCGGCCTGAATTTATCGACAAAAAGGCCAATGAAGAACACCATTGACCGGCGGGAGGTGGGAAACGAGTGAACATTTTTGACATTATGGGCCCCATTATGGTGGGGCCAAGCTCTTCTCATACCGCCGGGGCGGCCCGGATCGGGCTCATCACTCGCAAGCTGCTGGGGAGCCAGCCGGTCAAGGCGGAGCTGCTGCTCCACGGCTCCTTCGCCGCCACCGGCGCGGGCCACGGCACCGACAAGGCTCTGGCGGCGGGGCTGCTGGGCATGCGGCCCGACGATCCCCGGCTGCCCCGGTCCTTTGAGCTGGCAGCCCAGGCGGGGATGGCCCTGACTGTGGGCAAGACGGTGCTCCGGGGGGTCCACCCCAACACCGTGCTGCTGCGGGTGGAGGACGCCCGGGGCAAGCAGCTGGAGGTGGTGGCCTCCTCCCTGGGGGGCGGCCGGGTGAAGGTGTGCTCCATCGACGGGCTGGACGCCAGCTTTACCGGGGAGCTGCCCACCCTCATCATCCGCAACGAGGACCGGCCCGGTATGGTGGCGGAGGTGTCCGCCATCCTGTCCCGACGGCAGGTGAACATCGCGGCCATGCAGCTCTACCGCAACAGCCGGGGGGGCCTGGCCGTCATGGTCATCGAGAGCGACCAGCCGGTGTGGCCCGGAACGGTGGAGGAGCTGCGGGCCTGCCCCGGCATCCAGCGGGTCACCTGTCTGACCCCGGAGGAGGAATAACATGGCTTTTTCATCCATAGAAGGGCTGCTGACGGCGGCCCGCACCCGCCCGGTGTGGGAGGCGGTGCTTGAGGACGACTGCAAGGACCGGGGCGTGGACCGGCAGAAGTCCCTGGACCAGATGTCCGCCCTGTGGGCGGCCATGGCCCCCCCGGTGACGGAGTACGACCCCGCCGCCCGGTCCCACAGCGGGCTCACCGGCGGGGCGGGGGCCCTGCTGGAGGGGGAAGGGCCCGGCCTGTGCCCCCCCTTCCTGCGGCAGGTGATGGCCGCCGCATTGAAAACGGGGGAGTGCAACGCCTGTATGAAGCGCATCGTGGCCGCCCCCACCGCCGGCTCCAGCGGGGTGCTCCCGGCGGTGCTGCTGCCCCTCCAGGCCAGGGACGGCCTGAAGGACGAGCAGATGGTACAGGCCCTCTATGTGGCCGCCGGTTTCGGACAGGTCATCGCCACCCGGGCCTCCATCTCAGGTGCGGAGGGGGGCTGTCAGGCCGAGGTGGGCTCCGCCTCCGCCATGGCCGCCGCCGCCCTGGTCCACCTGATGGGGGGCACCGGGGAGCAGATGGCCGCCGCCTGCGCCCTGGCCCTGGCCAACACCCTGGGCCTGGTGTGCGATCCGGTGGCCGGGCTGGTGGAGGTGCCCTGCGTCACCCGCAACGTGATGGGGGCCATGAACGCCCTGTCCTGTGCCGAGCTGGCCCTGTCCGGCGTGGGGAGCGCCATCCCCTGCGACGAGGTCATCGACGCCATGCGCTCAGTGGGGGAGGCCCTGCCCGCCTCCCTGCGGGAGACCGGCGGCGGCGGCCTGGCCGCCACGCCCACCGGCCGAAGGATTGCCGAGGGTATGTAGCGGCCAGGCCGCCCTATCGCGCCGAGTGGCGCGTACAAGCGTTTTTGCGAAGCAAAAACCTTGGCGCAAGGCGGAATTCAGTTCTGCCGCGCAAGTGAAAAAAGGGGTCCCCGCGAAATGGAATATTTCGTGGGGTTGTCTGGCCGCCACCCCTACGGGCCGAAGGATTGCCGAAGGCATGTAATATCAATCAACAAGGAGAAACGACCATGCTGCGATTTGACCATTTCAATTTCAACGTACTGGACCTGGAGCGGTCCCTGGCCTTTTATAAGGAGGCCCTGGGGCTGACGCCGGTGGAGGAGAAGAAGGCCGAGGACGGCTCCTTCAAGCTGGTGTACCTGGGGGACGGGGAGAGCGATTTCCGGCTGGAGCTGACCTGGCTGCGGGACCGGAGCGAGCCATACGACCTGGGGGAGCAGGAATTCCACCTGGCCTTCCGCACCGACCGCTTCGACCAGCTGCTGGAGCAGCACCGGGCCATGGGGTGCGTCTGCTTTGAGAATCCGGACATGGGGGTCTACTTCATCGAGGACCCGGACGGCTACTGGATCGAGCTGGTTCCCGCCGGGAACTGAGGGGAGGCGGCTGCGTGCTTTTTTCCAGTTCTGTGTTTCTGTTTCTGTTCCTGCCCGGGGTGCTCATCGTCTACTATCTGTTCCTGAGACGGTGGCGGCAGGCCCAGAATATCTTCCTGCTGCTGGCCTCCCTGGTGTTTTACGCCTGGGGAGAGCCCTGGTTCGTGCTGGTGATGATGCTCTCCATCGTGGTCAACTACGGCTTCGGCCTGTGGGTGGCCCACGGACAGTCCGTGGGCACGGGCACGAAAGTGCCCGTGCTGATGGCGGTTCTGTTCAATCTGGGTATCCTGTTCGTATTTAAATACCTGACATTTACTTTAGGTATTCTGAATCATCTGGGTGCGTCCTTTGTGATCCCGGGCATCGAGCTGCCCATCGGCATCTCCTTCTTCACCTTCCAGGCCCTGAGCTATGTGCTGGACGTGCAGCGGGGGAGGGGCCATGTCCAGCGTTCCCCCCTGAAGGTGGGGCTGTACATCTCCTTCTTCCCCCAGCTCATCGCCGGCCCCATCGTCAAGTATGAGACGGTGGCCGACCAGATCGACAACCGGAGGGAGACCTGGGACGACTTCTCCGCCGGCTGTGCCCGGTTCATCGTGGGTTTGGCGAAAAAGGTGCTGCTGGCCAACCAGCTGGCCCTGGTGGCCGACCGGGCCTTTGACCTGGGGGGCGTGGACAAGCTGACCACCGCCTATGCCTGGCTGGGGTCCCTGTGCTACACCCTGCAGATCTACTACGACTTCTCCGGCTACTCCGATATGGCCATCGGTCTGGGGAAGATGTTCGGCTTCCACTTCCTGGAGAACTTCAACTACCCCTATATCTCCAAGTCGGTCACCGAGTTCTGGCGGCGGTGGCACATCTCCCTGTCCACCTGGTTCCGGGATTATGTCTACTTCCCCCTGGGGGGCAGCCGGGTATCCTCCAAGGCAAAGCATATTCGCAATCTGTTCGTGGTATGGCTGCTCACCGGCATCTGGCACGGGGCCAACTGGACCTTTATCGCCTGGGGCCTGTTTTACTTCGTGCTGCTGGTGCTGGAGAAATACGGGCACCTGGGCCGGGGCTGGCCGGCGGTGTGCCGGTGGCTGTTCACCTTCCTGATGGTCAACTTCGCCTGGGTGCTCTTCCGGGCGGACAGCCTGGGGGAGGCGGCGGGCTTCCTGGCAGCCATGTTCGGCCGGGGCGCCGGGCTGTGGAGTGATGAAGCCGGCCTGTTTTTCCGGGAGAACTGGACGGTATTGCTGGCGGGCGCCGTCTTTTCCGCGCCGGTGGCCCCAAAGCTGCGGGACAAGCTGGCGGGCAGCCGGAGCATTCTGCCCGACCTGGGCTACGCCGTCCTGGCGGCTGCCATCTTTCTGGTGTCGGCCAGCTTCATCATCAAGGGGACCTATAATCCCTTCATCTACTTCAATTTCTGACGGGAGAAGCCTATGAAACGACGCAATACCATAACCGCCATCCTGTTTCTGCTGCTGACGGCGGCGGGGCTGGTGCTGGTGGCCACCTCCTTTTTGGGGGGCGAGGGCAAGCTGGAGACCCTGCTCAAGACCACGGTGCGGGACCGGGACCCGTCGGCTCTGCTGGAGGGTGCGGAGAGCGCGGTGAATTCCGATCTGGACCGGGATCATCTGTTCATCCAGCTCTACGGCGGGGTGCAGCGCCTCTCCGGACGGCGGGTGATCCAGGACATGGTGGCGGGCAACACGGTGGCCAAGCTGTCCACCGGGGCCCTGAACTTTGTGAATCTGGGGGCGGCCGCCCAGCCGGACCAGGCGGCGGTGGACGCCCGGGCGGAGGCCACGGCGGAGTTTGCCGGAGAGCTGGAGGCCCATGGCGTGCCCTACCTGTACATTGCCGCCCCCCAGAAGATCAAGCGGGGGGGCGATATGCTGCCCGACGGCCTGGAGGAGAACGGCAACGCCACCTGCGACGCCTATCTGGAGGCGCTGGACAAGCAGGGGGTGGACTACATCGACCTGCGGCCCCTGTTTGAGAGCAACGGCATCTACTCCAACTGGTTCTTCAACACCGACCACCACTGGAAGCCGGAGGCGGCCTTCTTTGCCTGGCAGAATCTGACCGGAGAGCTGGACCTGCGCTACGGCTTTGAGACCCCGTCCGCCCTCACCGACCCCAACAACTGGAATACCAGGGTGCTGGAGGACTTCTTCCTGGGCAGTCAGGGCAAGCGGGTGGGTACCTTGTACGCCGGGGCGGACGACTTTACCATCTACACCCCCAAGTTTGACACCGACCTGACCTATGCCAACAGCGACGGCAGCTTTACCCGCTCCGGGCCCTTTGACCAGTCGGTGTGCTTCCCCGAGCGGGTGGCGGAGCGGGACTGGTTCAACGGCAACCCCTACACCTATTATTCCGGCGGGGACTACGCCATGGCCACCATGACCAACCATAAGAATCCCAACGGCCCCAAGGTGGTGCTGATCCGGGAGTCCTTCTCCTGCGCGCTGGCCCCCTTCCTGGCCCTGTCCTGCTCGGAGCTGACCACCATCGACCTGCGCTACTTCACCGGGGACCTGATGGACACCATCCAGGAGGTGGACCCCGACCTGGTGCTCACCCTCTATACCGCCAGCACCGCCGGACTGGACAACATGTTTGAATTCGATAAGACGGAGTGAGCAGCGTGGAAGAACAACAGAACCGGCCCTCCTTCCGTAGGCTGGACTACCACTATATCGTGATGCAGGCGGGCTTCTGGGCCATGTTCGCCGCCATTGTGGCCTACCAGACCGCCCTGCTGCTGGAGCGGAACTTTTCCAACGGAGAGGCGGGCCTGATGACGGCGGTGCGCTGCCTGGCCGGTATCATCTGCCAGCCCCTGCTGGGGGGCTTTGCCGACCGGCATCCCGAGATCCCCCTGAAGTGGATCGTCACCCTCTCCCTGGTGCTCTCCCTGGGGGCGGGGGCCTGGTATTGGCTGGACCCCGGCATGGGGCTGTGGGAGACCACCCTGGTGTGGGCGGTGATCGGCGGGCTGGAGGTGTCCTCCTACCCCCTGATGGACGCCATGGCGGTCCAGTTCATCAATGATGGCGTACCCATCCGGTACAGCCTGGGCCGGGGGATCGGCTCCATGGCCTATGCCGTGGTGTGTGTGCTGCTGGGCCTTCAGGTGGGAAAGACCGGCCTGGAGAGCACCCTGCTCACCCACCTGATCCTGGTGGGTGTGGAGGCGGCCCTGGTGGCCTCCTACCCGGCCTGGCGGGGCGCCAGGCGGTGTGGGGAGCAGGTGGGACCCAAGCCCCAGTCGGCCCTGTCCCTGCTGAAGAGCAATCCCCGGTTCACCCTGATGCTGGCGGGGGTGCTGCTGGGTCTGACAGGGATCATGCCTCTGTCCAATTTTTTGGTGAATATCGTCACCAGCCGGGGCGGTACCGAGGCCGACCTGGGCCTGGCCCTGTTCCTCATGGGCGGGGCGGAGCTGCCCACCGCCTGGTTCTTCGGCAGGCTGCTGCGGCGGCTGGGCAGCGGCAGACTGGTGATGCTCAGTATGCTGTTCGGCACCCTGAAGGGGGTGCTGCTGCTGCTCACCACAAACTTTCTGGGCGTGCTGCTGGTGCAGCCCATCCAGGTGCTGGGCTACGGCCTGTTTACCCCCGCCTCGGTGTACTTTGTCAATGAATCGGTGCCTGAGGCCGACCGGGTCCGGGGCCAGACCGTGATGATGGTGGCCTCCAACGGCCTGGGCGGTATGCTGGGCGGCCTGCTGGCGGGCTGGACCCTGGACCTGGGGGGCGCAAACCTGATGCTGGCCGGCTGTATCGCCTGCGGCTGTGCAGGTACCTTACTTTGTTTATTGGCATTAAGAAAAAACACTTTGATTTCCTCTTTCCAAAGTGGGGCAAATGGTGTATGATATTTCCGAGTTTTTATATTCAAAAGTATGAGACCGGATACCCAATGGAGGTACGATATGAGAAAGACGAAAATTATCTGCACCTTGGGCCCCGCTGTGGACAATGCGGAGACCATTGAAAAGCTGATCCGTACCGGCATGAACGCCGCCCGCTTCAATTTTTCCCATGGCACCCATGCCGAGCAGCTGGCCCGACTGAATATGTTCAAGAAGGTACGTGATACCCTGGGCGCCCCGGTGGCCACCATTCTGGATACCAAGGGCCCGGAGATCCGCATCAAGACCTTTGCCGACGGTCCTGTCACCCTGGACCAGGGCCAGAGCTTCACTCTGACCACCGACGACGTGCCGGGGGATGAGAACCAGGTGTCTGTGACCTATGAGAACCTCCATAAGGAGGTGGGTCCCGGCTGCCGCATCCTGGTGGATGACGGCCTGATCGAGCTGCGGGTCAAGAGCGTGGAGGGCCACGCCATCCGCTGCGAGGTGGAGAACGGCGGCCCCCTGTCCAGCAACAAGTCCATCAACATCCCCGACGTCCATATCCTGCTGCCCTCCCTCACCGACAAGGACCGGGAGGACCTGAAGTTCGCGGCGGACAACGACTTCGACTTCATCGCCGCCTCCTTCGTCCGCAAGGCCAGCGACGTGGAGGATATCCGGGCCGAGCTGCACAAGCACGGCGGAGACAAGATCCGCATCATCGCCAAGATCGAGAACCGGGAGGGTGTGGAGAACATCGACGGCATCATCGCCGCCGCCGACGGCATCATGGTGGCCCGCGGCGACCTGGGTGTGGAGATCCCCGCCCACGAGGTGCCCATCCTGCAGAAGAAGATCATCAAGGCCACCATCCGGGCGGGCCTGCCGGTCATCACCGCCACCCAGATGCTGGATTCCATGATCCGCAATCCCCGTCCCACCCGGGCCGAGGTGTCCGACGTGGCCAACGCCGTGTTTGACGGCACCTCCTGCGTGATGCTGTCCGGTGAGACCGCCTCCGGCAAGTACCCCGTGGAGGCCCTGAGCACCATGGTGCGCACCGTGGTGGCCGCCGAGGAGGCCATCGACTACTGGGGCCGCTTCCGGGAGCGCAGCCTGCTGCCTGTGGTGTCCGGCATCAGCGACGCCATCACCCACTCCTGCTGCCTGACCGCCATGGACCTGAACGCCTCCGCTATCCTGGCCGCTACCAGGTCGGGCTACACCGCCAAGGTGATCTCCCGCTTCCGCCCCGCCTGCCCCATTATCGCCCTGTGCCAGAACGAGTCCAGCCGCCGTCAGCTGGCCATCTCCTGGGGCGTCCACGCCTATCTGTCCGGCGAGGTGGACTCCACCGACCGGATGTTCTCCCTGGCGGTGGACGTGGCCCGGAAGGAGGGCGCCGTGAAGCCGGGCGAGACAGTGGTCATCACCGCCGGCGTTCCTCTGGGCCGGTCCGGGACCACCAACCTGATCAAGGCTCAGGTCGTAGAGAAAGGAATTTAATTCGACAGAAAAATGTCCTCCGGGTCATAACGACCTGGAGGACATTTTTGCGCACTTTTCCAGATGAAACCACCCCTTCCTGCTGCATAGGTAAAAGAAACCTGCGGATACTAAGTGCTGTAACCACAACCGCAGGAGGAGTTTGGATATGAAAGCGACTGGCATTGTGCGCCGCATCGACGACCTGGGCCGGGTGGTCATCCCCAAGGAGATCCGCCGGACCATGCGCATCCGGGAGGGCGACCCCCTGGAGATCTATACCGATAAGGATGGCGGCGTCATTTTTAAAAAGTATTCCCTGATGGGCGGCCTGGGCGACTTCGCCGGCCAGATGTGTGAGACCCTGAATAAAACCACCGGCAAGATCGCGGTGATCACCGACCGGGACGCCTGCATTGCCGTGGCGGGCACACCCCGGCGGGACCTGGCGGACAAGCGGATCTCTTCCGAGCTGGAGCAGATCATGGAGGGCCGCCAGATCTATCAGATCCAGCCCGGCGGCACGCCGGTGCCGGTGTGTGAGGACAGCGACAAGTATGTGGCCACCTGCGCGGCCCCCATCCTGTCAGAGGGCGACGTGCTGGGCTGCGTGCTTTTCGTCAGCGCCGATCCGGAACAGACCAGCAATGAAACGGACTACAAGCTGGCCCAGACCATCGCCGGCTTTCTGGGCCGACATATGGAATCATGAAAAACCGCCCGCTGCCTTGAGCAGCGGGCGGTCTCCTTATCAGGGGCATCAGCTCAGGCCGCCCACCTTTTTGGTGGCGGTGTGATAGATGGGCTTCCACTCCACCTTGCGCACCAGGGCGGCGATGGAGATGGGGATGTAGGTGAGCATAAAAATGGGGAAGGTGAGCACATAGACCAGCTTCTTGCCGGCCGGGGCGTGGATGTGGCGCCACTCGGACAGAACGGTACACAGGCCGTAGAGCAGCAGGCCCAGGTAGAAGTTGCCGATGGCGGAGGTGATGAAGCCCACCGTCTCGTGGATCACCCGGGCGGCCAGGTAGGCGGGCTGGGTGAGGCAGGCGGCCAGGATCACGGCGTTGAACAGGATCATGGCCAGGGTGAGCAGCATGCCGGGGGCCACGGTGACGAACATGTCGTAGCAGGAGGTACCAAGCCGGCCAGGGCGGAAGAAGCCCTTGATCAGCGGCACGGTGTACTCCCGGTCCACCTGGTAGAAGCCCTTGGACCAGCGCAGCCGCTGATCCCAGGACTGCCGGAAGGTGACCGGCTGCTCGTCATAGATCACAGCCTTGTCACAGTAGCCGATGCGGCGGCCCTGAATGGCGCAGTCCACGGAGAACTGGATGTCCTCAGTGAGCAGGTGGAACGGCCAGCCGCCGTTCTCCTCGATAACCTTGGCCGACACCAGGAACCCGGTGCCCGACACGTGGCAGTTGGTACCCAACAGGGTACGGGGAAAATTCAGGAAGCGGGCCTCTCGCAAAAACCAGATGGAGTACCCGGCGGAGATCCAGTTGTCCCCGAAGTTCTTGGAGTTGCGGTAACAGGTGACGGCGTCGTAGCCCTTGTCGAAGGTGCGGTTCATCTCCCGCACAAAGTTGGGGTCCACCAGGTTGTCGGCGTCAAAGACAAAATAGCCGTCATAGTTGTTCTTCCCCTCCTCCTTCAGCCGGCGGAAGAGATAGTCCATGGCATAGCCCTTGCCCTTGTGGAGCTGATCGCTGCGCTCATAGACAAAGGCACCGGCCTTCCGGGCCACACCGGCGGTGTCATCGGTGCAGTTGTCCGCCACCACATACAGATCCAGCAGCTCCTTGGGGTAGTTTTGCTGATGTAAACTATCCAGCAGCTCTCCGATCACCTGCTCCTCGTTGCGGGCGGAGACAATCACCGCGAAGCGGTGCAGACGGCTGGGCTCATGACGGTCCTTGTGCCTGCGGCACACCAGGCCAATGATCAGGTAAAGACCCTGATACAGGTACAGCAGCGTGAACAGAATGGCAATGCTCCAGTTCAGCGCCTTCACGAATTCCAAGATTGACATAGTATGCAGTTCCTCCAAATACCGTGAAAACAAAGCGCACCGGAGCAGAGGCTCTGCCTCAGTTCCGGTGCAGCCTATCATAGCACGTTCTGTAGATATTACAAGAGTGTTACATACCAATTAACAGAAGATTAAGAGAAAGTTTTTATTTCTTTTACACAAATGTAAGAAATGCGGAAGAGGGTATCAGAACAGACAGATATTTCCGAATCATTTCCGCAATAGGATCAGCTCGGGCGAAAGACGTGCGCCACAGCGCGGAAAATGCCGGTTATAAACAATGTAAATAAAGTAAAAAGTGCGTAAATGTTGCCGGAAATGTATTGTACAGCAATTTTTCTGGTGATATACTGCGCGGTGGTTCGAGAAGTAAAATCCTAAACTGATGAAAGAAGTTGGAACAGATGCAGAAACGGAAAAAGATCCTGGCCGGCGTGCTGGCCGGAACCCTGGTCCTGAGCGCGTGCCCCTTCGCTCTGGCGGCCAGCTACAACGACAGCAGCGTGACCGGCGGTTCCGCCCAGTGGCAGGCGTGGGTCAGCCAGTGGGATACCACGGCCACCGACTATACCAAGGTCTCTCTCACTCCCGGCGCGGATGAGACCCAGCTCAACTTTGCCTGGTACAGCAAGAGCGAGAGCGGCAAGACCGCCACCCCTGTGGTCCACTTCGGTACCGATAAGAACAGCCTGACCGCCTTCACCGGCACCTCCGGCCAGGTGGACACCAGCCTCACCGACGGCGTGGCCTACAACTACAACCACGTGGTGGTGACCGGTCTGAAGGCCAACACCACCTACTACTACACCGTGGAGAAGAACGGCGTCCAGACTGAGGTTCAGGAGTACAAGACCGGCAGCTTTGACAGCGTGAAGATCCTCTACGTGGGCGATCCTCAGATCGGCGCCTCCAAGGGCCAGACTCAGGGCAGCGACACCCTGAAGGGAGACTCCGGCGCCGGCAACACTGCCGCCCGCAACGATTCCTTTGCCTGGAACCGCACCCTGGAGATCGCCTCCGCCCAGAATCCCGACCTGAACTTCATCATCTCCGCCGGCGACCAGGTCAACAAGACCGGTAAGGCCAAGGAGGAGGAGTACGCCGGCTATCTGTCCGCCTCCGTGCTGGCCGGCCTGCCCGTGGCCACCACCATCGGCAACCACGACTCCCTGAATCCCGATTACAGCTACCACTTCAACAACCCCAACAACACCGGCTACGGCGAGACCGAGGCGGGCGGCGACTACTACTACTCCTACGGCGAGGGCCTGTTCATCGTGCTCAACACCAACAACTACAATGTGGCCGAGCATGAGAAGACCATCCAGCAGGCCGTGGCCTCCGATCCCGATGCAACCTGGCGCATCGTGACCATCCACCAGGACATCTACGGCACCGGCCTGGACCACTCCGACACCGACGGCATGATCCTCCGTACCCAGCTGACCCCCATCTTTGACAAGTACGACATCGACGTGGTGCTCCAGGGCCACGACCACACCTACAGCCGCTCCAAGCTGCTCTACGGCGACGGCCAGACCCACGGTACCTACGAGTTCCGCCTGAACGACGAGGGCACCGACTACGACTGGAACAACGCCTACAATACCCAGACCGACGAGAAGATCCCCCTGTACCCCGAGGAGAGCGACACCGCCGGTACCGCCGCCCACGACGCCTTCCAGGCCGACAACGGCTGCTATACCATTGAGGATACCACCGGCAACACCGTGGTCAACCCCAAGGGCACCCTGTATATGACCGCCAACTCCGCCTCCGGCTCCAAGTTCTATGAACTCATCGCCGCCCAGCAGGACTATATCGCCGCCCGGAGCCAGAACTGGCTGCCCTCCTACTCCGTTATCGAGATGGATGACGATTCCTTCTCCATCATCACCTACCAGGTGACCGAGACCGGCAAGACCGAGGCCATTGACGACGCCTTCACCATCCAGAAGACCGACGGGGCCGACGTGGCCACCCTCACCGCCGGCGGCCAGACCTATTACCGCCTGCGGGACGCTGCCGCCGCCGTGAACGGCACCGCCAGCCAGTTCAACGTGGTGTGGAACAACGGCGTGGTGCTCACCACCGGCGCCGCCTACACCGACGCTGTGCCTTCCTCCGACCCCACCACCGGCTCCGCCGTCTCCCTGACCCTCTCTGTGGACGGCAAGAGCGTTACCACCGGGGCCATGCTGGCCAACGGCAACTACTATGTGACCGCCGACTTCCTGGCCACCCTGGGCGTGTCCCTGGGCGCCTGAGCGGACGGTACAACTGAGTGAGACACAGATTCCCGGCGGCACAGCCGCCGGGAATCTTTTTCAAATAGAAAGGCGGAGCAAAGCTTATGACCAAATCACGTTTTCTGCGGTGGGGCATCCCGCTGCTCCTGTTGGCGGTATTTGTGCTGTTTATCCTTTGGATCAACCGGGGGGAGCGGATCGCCCTGGTGAACCGGGAGGGACAGACCTTTGAAAAGGGTGTGGTGACGGAGATCCTCCAGGACAACCTCCAGCCCGACGGCTCCAGAGTGGGGGAGCAGCGGGTGCTGGTGCGTATGACCACCGGCGTCCGGGCGGGGCAGAAGCTGGAGACCACCAGTTCCTCCGGCTTCCTCTTCGGCGCGGGCTGCACGGTGGGGATGCGGGTCATCGTCATGCAGAGCGTGGCGGGAGATTCCACCGTCACCAGCGTCTACGCCCAGGACCGCGAGTGGGTGATCTACGCCTTTGCGGCCGCCTATCTGCTGATCCTCTGTCTGGTGGGAGGCAAGCAGGGCCTCAAGGGAGCGCTGGGCCTGGTCTTTACCTTCTTCTGTATCCTGTTCGTGTATCTGCCCCTGGTGTACCGGGGCTGGTCTCCCTTCTGGGTGGCGGTGTTCCTCTGCATCGTCACCACCCTGGTCACCATGTATCTCATCGGCGGACCCACCAAAAAGACCCTGGTGGCCACCGGCGGCACGGTGGCCGGCGTCATCATCGCCGGCGTGGCCGCCACGCTGTTCAGCCTGGCCAGCGGTATCACGGGCTGGAACGTATCGGACATTGAAAGCCTGCTTACCTTGTCCAGCACCAGCGGAGTCCAGGTGGGAGGGCTGCTCTTCTCCGGCCTGCTGATCTCCAGCCTGGGCGCCGTGATGGATGTGGCCATGTCTATCGGCAGCGCCATTGCCGAGCTCCACGCCCAGAATCCCGCCATCTCCCGCCGGGCGCTGTTCAAGGCGGGGATGCATGTGGGCCGGGACATGATGGGCACCGACTCCAATACCCTGATCCTGGCCTTTGCCGGCGGCAGCGTCTCCATGCTGGTGCTGGACTACGCCTATGATCTGCCCTACCAGCAGATCATCAACTCCAACAACATCGGCATCGCCGTCATGCAGGGGCTGTCCGGCAGCTTCGGGATCGTGCTGGCGGTGCCGGTCACCGTGGCCCTGGCCGTGCTGCTCTACACCCGACAGGGGCAAAAGGCGGAACCGGAGAAGATCAATAAAAATGGATGATTTTTGTGCTCCATGGATTGGCAGGGGATCTCCCGCATAGAAAATCGGGCTGGGGCAAAGCTATGTTCGGATCGTTGATCCGCAAACAAAAACATGTAAGGAGATGCAAAGCGTATGTCTAACACCAACAGCAACCAGCCCGTGGTTTCCAGCGCTCGTGAGGCTCTGAACAAGTTTAAGATGGAGGCCGCTCAGGAAGTGGGCGTCAACCTGAAGCAGGGTTACAACGGTGACCTGACCAGCCGTGAGGCCGGCTCCGTGGGCGGCCAGATGGTCAAGAAGATGATCCAGGCCTACGAGAACGGCATGCAGTAAGCGGCTCCCGGATTGAGCCTGGGCGCGGGGCGGAGGATTTCCTCCGCCCCGCGCCGTTTTGCGGCCAATACTTGTATTTTGCCGCCCGGACAGATATAATATAGCATGCGCAAATATCGCGGGCCGGCAGAGCGCGCTCTGCGGTACCAATTTGCAAAGGAGACGTTTTTATGTCTAATATTTGGCATGATATCAATCCTGCCCGCATCCAGCCGGAAGACTTTATCGCTGTGATCGAGATCCCCAAGGGCAGCAAGAAAAAGTATGAACTGGACAAGGAGACCGGCCTGATCATTCTGGACCGGGTCCTGTACACCTCTACCCACTATCCCGCAAACTACGGTTTTATCCCCCGCACCTATGGCGACGACGGCGATCCGCTGGACGTGCTGGTGCTGTGCTCCGAGGCCATGGACCCCCTGACCCTGGTGCGCTGCTACCCGGTGGGTTACATCTCCATGCTGGACGGCGGGAAGAACGATGAGAAGATCATTGCCATTCCCTTCTCCGATCCCACCTATAATACCTATCAGGATCTGATGGACCTGCCGCCTCACATTTTTGACGAAATGGCCCACTTCTTCACCGTGTACAAGGCGTTGGAAGGAAAAGAGGCAATGGCTGGCGACGTAAACGACCGGCAGGCCGCTATCCGGGTTATCCGCCATGCTATGGATCACTATGCCGAGTGCTTCCTGGGCGGTCCGGAGAAGAAGGATGGGCAGTCCGGCTCCAGCCGGTAAACCTGAGCAAATATTAAGGAAAGTTTAATGGCTTTTTATCACAGGCTCCTTTTATATATGATACAATAGGTCACATAAAAAACCGCTTAAGAGAGGAAAGATCCCAATGGATCCACGATATGACTGCCTGGTGATCGGCGCCGGCATGGCCGGGGCCGTAGCCGCCCGGGAGCTGGCCGAGCGGGGCGGCAAGCGGGTGCTGGTGCTGGAGCGCCGGCCCCATGTGGGCGGCAATGCCTATGACTGCTTCGACAAGGCCGGCGTGCTTATCCACAAATACGGCCCCCATATTTTCCACACCAACAGCAAGCGGGTGTTTGACTATCTGTCCCGCTTCACCGCCTGGCTGAATTATCAGCACCAGGTGGTGGCCAACATCCCGGAGGGGGAGGGACGGCTGGAGCTGCCGGTACCGTTCAACCTGGTGTCCCTCCGGACGGTATTCCCGCAGGAGCAGGCCGAAGCGCTGGAGAAGAAGCTGCTGGACGCCTACGGCCCGGAGCGGAAGGTGACCATTCTGGAGCTGCGGCAGAACGCCGACCCGGAGATCCGCGCCCTGGCCGACTACGTATATGAGCACGTCTTTGTCCGCTACACGATGAAGCAGTGGGGCCAGAAGCCGGAGGAGATCGACCCGGCCACTACTGCCCGGGTGCCAGTGTTCCTGTCGGAGGACTGCCGCTATTTCCAGGACGAGTATCAGGGTATGCCTCTGGAGGGCTATACTCCCATGTTCAAGCGGCTGCTGGATCACCCGGACGTGACGGTGGAGACCGGGGTGGACGCCCTGGAGCGGATGAAGCTGGCGGGGGACAAGATCCTGCTGGATGGGGAGCCCTTTGAGGGAATCGTGATCTACACCGGCGCGGCGGACGAGCTGTTCGGCTGGCAGTACGGCCGGCTGCCCTACCGCACCCTGGACTTTGTCTTTGAGACCCACCAGGCGGATCACTGGCAGAGCCACGGCACGGTGAATTACACCATGGATCAGGACTACACCCGCATCACCGAGTTCAAATATCTCACCGGCCAGGAGCTGCCCGGCATCACCACCACCATGAAGGAGTACTCCCGGGCCTATACCGGCGCGGAGGGGGAGATCCCCTACTACGCCATCATCAACGAGGAGAACAACGCGCTCTATGCCCGCTATCAGGCGGCGGCCGGACGTTACGCCAACCTCCATCTGCTGGGCCGGCTGGCAGAGTATAAATACTACAACATGGATGCCATCGCCGCCAGGGCGCTGGAGCTGTGTGACGAACTGCTGAAGTGAGGAACAGATACATGTCAAAGCTCATCACATTTGCCGTACCCTGCTACAATTCTGCGGCTTACATGGATCACTGCGTCCGCACGCTGCTTGCCGGCGGGGAGGATGTGGAGATCATTCTGGTGGACGACGGCTCCACCAAAGACGATACCCCGGCCATCTGCGACAAATACGCGGCGGAGTATCCTACCATCGTCAAAGCCATCCACCAGGAGAACGGCGGCCACGGCGAGGGGGTCAACCAGGGCCTGCGCCGGGCCAGCGGCCTGTACTACAAGGTGGTGGATTCCGATGACTGGCTGGACGAAAAGGCTCTGGCCGAAGCCCTGGACAAGCTGCGGGAGTTTGCCGCCATGGAGCAGCCGGTGGACATGCTCATCGCCAACTACGTCTACGAGCACGTGGAGGACAACACCCGGAAGGTGATGCGGTACACCAACGTATTCCCGGAGGGCAGGATCTTCTCCTGGAATGAGATCGGCCGGTTCCGGCCCTCCCAGTACCTGCTGATGCACTCGGTGATCTACCGTACCCAGCTGCTGCGGGACTGCGGTCTGGAGCTGCCCAAGCACACCTTCTATGTGGACAACATTTTCGTCTACCAGCCCCTGCCTGCGGTGAAGAGCATGTATTACATGGACATTGACCTGTACCGCTACTTCATCGGACGGGCGGACCAGAGTGTGAACGAAAAGGTGATGGTCACCCGGGTGGATCAGCAGGTGCGGGTCACCAAGCTGATGATCGAGAGCCACAACCTGAAGCAGCTGTACGGGTCCCAGCCCAAGCTGGCCCGGTACATGGTGAACTACCTGTCCATGATGATGACCATTTCCTCTATTTTCCTTATCATTGACGGCTCGCCCGCCGCCCTGGGGAAAAAGACGGAGCTGTGGGAGTATCTGCGCTCCAGAAGCCCGGAACTGTACCACAAGCTGAAATACCGCTCCCTGTCCTTTGTGAGCAACATCCCCGGCTATCAGGGCCGGAAGCTGTCGGTGCGTCTGTACCGGCTGGCCCGGAAGATTTACAAGTTCAACTGAAAAAAGGAACTGCCGCACGAGAGTGCGGCAGTTCCTTTTTTGTCACAGCAGAGCCCGGGCCCGGTCCAGCAGCTTGGTATACACCTCGTCCATCTGCCACTCGTTCGTCAGCTCCAGCAGACGGTCCGCCGGCAGCCAGCCCACCCTGGTGTTTTCCCCCTCCCGGAAGTGGAGGGCGTCGCTCTCCTCCGCCGTCAGCAGATAGGTCACGTTCAGATGCTGGTGGGAGGACACCCACTGCCCCCGCTTCACATGGCCCCACACCGGCAGGATGTCCAGGGAGGCAATGGCGGGGCTCAGGGGCCTGATGTGGGTCACGCCCGTCTCCTCCCGGGCCTCCCGCAGGGCCACCCCCAGCAGATCGGCCTCGCCGTCGGCGTGGCCGCCGGTCCAGGCCCATACCCTGTAGATGTTGTGGTGGGCCATCAGCACCCTGGAGCAGTCCTTGTTCACCACAAAGCCGGAGGCGGTAAAGTGGGCGATCTTATTCTCCCGGGTGAGGATGTTGTCCGGAAACCGCCTGCAGTAGTCCAGGATCAGCTCCTGGTCTGCCGCCTCCTGCTCCGTCCGGGGCACATAGGCGGCGATGTCGTCTACATACATGTTCCCACCCTCTCGTAGGTCACATAGCGGAAGGACAGCCCCTCATGCTCCAGCGGTTCCCCTTCCTCCGTGATCCGCCAGGCCGGGTCGGCGTCCAGGTCGGGGAAGAATACGTCGGCGGGCCAGGCGCGGTCGATCCTGGTGATGTAGGCCTTGTCACAGAAAGGCAGCAGGGCATTGTACACGCTGCCGCCGCCGATGACGAAGGCGTCCGCCGGGGCGGCGGCCAGCAGGCTGTCCAGATCACGGAACACCTCCGCCCCCTCCGGGGCGAAGGAGGGGTCCCGGGACAGGATCAGGTTCCGCCGGTTCTTCAGAGGCCGGCCGCCGGGGAAGGTGGCCAGGGTTTTCCGGCCCAGGATGACGGCGTGGCCGGAGGTGAGGGTCTGGAACCGCTTCAGGTCGGCGGGGATGTAGCACAGCTGGTCCCCATCCTTGCCGATGGCCCAGTTCCGGTCCACCGCCACAATGACATTCATAACACGCCCTCCTTTTATACCGCCACCGGAATGGGCTGGTCCAGGGTGTGGAACTGATAGCCCTCCAGTTTCAGGCTGTCCCGGGTGAAGGAATAGAAATCGGTGACGGACCGGTCCATCCACAGCTTGGGGGCCTCATAGGGGGCGCGGGAGATGATCTCCTCCACCACCGGCACGTGGCGGTCGTAGATGTGGGCGTCGGCGATGACGTGGACCAGCTCTCCCGCCTCCAGCCCGGACACCTGGGCCATCATGTGGACCAGGGCGGCGTACTGCATCACGTTCCAGCCGTTGGCGGTGAGCATGTCCTGGGACCGCTGGTTGAGAATGGCGTTGAGGGTATGCCCGCTGACGTTGAAGGTCATGGACCAGGCGCAGGGGTAGAGGGCCATCTCGTGGAGGTCGTGGTGGTTGTACAGGTTGGTCATGATCCGCCGGGAGGCCGGGTTGTGCTTCAGATCGTACAGCACCCGGTCCACCTGGTCGAACTCCCCCTCAGGGTAGATGTGCTTTACCCCAAGCTGGTAGCCGTAGGCCTTGCCGATGGAGCCGCTCTCGTCGGCCCAGGCGTCCCAGATGTGGCTGTTCAGGTCGTGGATGTTGTTGGACTTCTTCTGCCAGATCCATAAAAGCTCGTCCACGGCGCTCTTGAAGGCCATTCTGCGGATGGTCTGGACGGGGAATTCCTCCCGCAGGTCGTAGCGGTTGATGATACCGAATTTCTTCACCGTATGGGCGGGGGTGCCGTCGGCCCACCGGGGGCGTACCTGCTGGTCGGTGTCCCACACTCCGTGGGCCAAAATGTCTTTGCAGTTTTGGATAAACAGTTCGTCAGCGCGGCTCATGGAATCCTCCTGTTTTTCTGATCTGCCTTTCTGTTTTTCGAACTGGAAATGGCAGGAATTTTGTGTTATCTTACTACAGAACAGTATGAACGCTCAGGAGCGTGATCGAAGTGAAAGAAGCCGACCAGAAGCCCGCCATCCACATTGGACTGCGCAACCTCAAGACCGCCCTTTCCGCCTCCCTCTGCGCCTTGATCTACTACTTTCTGGGCCGGAACCCTGCCTTTGCCTGTATCGGCGCCATCTTCGGCATGGGGGCCAATATGGACCACTCCAAGCTCCACGGGGGCAACCGCCTGTTCGGCACCATCATCGGCGGATTCTTAGGAATCGCCCTCTATCGGATTTACCTGATCTTCTACCCGAAGGGGGACAACCATTTGCTGCTGGTGCCCCTCCTGTTCGTGGGCGTGGTCATCCTCATCATCCTGGCCCAGATCTTCTGGGTGGGGGCCGTGCAGCCCGGCGGCGTGGTGCTCTGCCTGCTGCTGTTCAGCGTGGGGCCGGACGACTACGTCTCCTACTCCCTCAACCGGATGCTGGACACCGGGGTGGGCGTGGTCATGTCCCTGCTGATCAACTGGCTGCTCCCCCGGGAGCGGCTGGACGCCTGGCAGGCGGCGCTCAAAGCCAGGTTCACCGGGAAAAAGATCACAGATTGACCGTCCCCAACAGGCCTTCGTTATGAAGGCCTGTTATTTTTACGTCCCGGATCACATTGTGTAATCCCTCGCCGGGGGCAAACACCTCGGTATAGTTGGGGGTGTGGCCCCGCCACAGGCCGTCCTTCTCCTCCTCGAAGAGCACCGGCAGGGTCTCGCCCACCCAGCTCTCCAGCCAGGTCCGGTGCAGCTGGCGGGCCACCTCTCCCGCCCGGTGGGCCCGCTCCTCCTTCACCGCGTTGGGTACCTGATCCGGCATGGCGGCGGCGGGGGTGCCGGTGCGGCGGGAGTAGGGGAAGATGTGCATGGCGGAGAAGGCGCACTTCTGAATAAAATCCAGGGTGGTCTGAAACTCCTCCTCGGTCTCCCCGGGAAACCCCACGATGAGATCGGTGGTGATTCCGGGCCGGTCAAAGTAGTCTCTCAGTAATCTGACGCTCTCATAATACCGCCCGGTATCATATTTCCGGTTCATCCGCTGCAGAACGCTGTCGCACCCCGACTGCATGGACAGGTGGAAGTGGGGACACAGGTTGGGCAGGGCGGCTCCCCGGCGGCAGAAGTCCTGGGTGATGGTGCGGGGTTCCAGAGAGCCCAGCCGCACCCGGCAGCCGGGGGCGGCCTGACACACGGCCTCGATGAGCTCAATGGGGTGGGGCCTGCCCTCCAGGTCCCGGCCCCAGGAGGAGATCTCGATGCCGGTGAGCACCAGCTCCTGATAGCCCTCCGCCGCCAGCCGGGCGGCCTCAGCGGCGGCCTGGTCCGCGGGCAGGGAGCGGATGGGACCCCGGGCGTAGGGGATAATACAGTAGGAGCAGAAATTGACGCAGCCGTCCTCCACCTTCAGCATGGCCCGGGTGCGGCCCTCCAGCCCGCCGGCGGGCAGATGCTCGTAGGTCCGGCGGCGGAGAGCGTCGTCCACCTCCACCACCTGGCCTCCGTCGGGGCTCAGGGCCTCCAGCCGGTCCAGAAACTCCATCCGGTGGGCCGAGCCCATCACCAGGTCCACATCCAGTTTTTCCACCGCCTCCGGATCTGTCTGGGCATAGCAGCCGCATACCGCCACCAGGGCGTGGGGGGAGCGCTTCCTGGCCTGCCGGATCATCTGGCGGGACTTTTTGTCGCTCACCGCCGTCACGGTGCAGGTGTTGACGATATAGGCCTCCGCCTCCCCGTCGAAGGGCACCAGGGTGTGGCCCCGGCGGGTGAGCTCGGCCTCCATAGCCTGGGTCTCGTACTGATTGACCTTGCAGCCCAGGGTATAAATGGCAACTCGCATGGTACTTCCTTTCGCCCCCGCCCGGCCCTTTGTGAAAATGACAGAATTTCACGCCGAGGGGGACATTTCCATTGAAATTTTTCCCTCTATCAGTCTATAATGAAGGTAATCTCTATTATAAAACAAGGGCGGGACCCTTGTACAGAGGATTTCAGGAGGTGCTCCACAATGTCCGAATTTTATGTGTCGCTGTCCTCCATCGAGGATGTGCGGCAATTTGTCAACGCCGCCACCTGCTGCCCCTGTGAGGTGGACGTGCTCTCCGGCCGGTATGTGATCGACGCCAAGTCCATTATGGGCCTGTTCTCCCTGGACCTGTCCAAGCCGGTGCGGGTGGAGGTCCACGGCTCCGACAGCGAGCGGGCGGAGTTCGAAAAGAGCGTGGCCGCCTTTGAGGTCAAGGCGCCCAAGTAAGAGAATCAGACGTTCTGAAAAGCGCCCCGTCCGGGGCGCTTTTTTGTGATGCGGGTTTACAAGAGCTGACTTTCTATGGTAAAATAACATGTTTTTTTGAGGGAGGCGCGGTATGGAGCGGCAGTTTTCATTTTTTGCCTATCTCTCCCGGATGCGGTACATCAACCGATGGGGGCTGATGCGCAATACCTTTCAGGAGAATGTGCAGGAGCACTCCCACATGGTGGCGGTGCTGGCCCACACCCTGGCGGTGATCCGGCGGGACGTGCTGGGCAGGCCGGCGGACCCGGGCCTGGCGGCGGCGGCGGCCCTGTACCACGACGCGCCGGAGATCCTTACCGGAGATCTGCCCACTCCCATCAAGTACTACAGCCCCGACATCCGGGACGCCTACAGGCAGGTGGAGCAGGTGTCCGCCGACAAGCTGCTGGACATGCTGCCGGCCGAGCTGCGCGGAGCCTATGAGCCCCTGGTGCGGGAGGACTACGACCCGGACACCCGGGCCCTGGTGAAGGCGGCGGACAAGCTCTCCGCCTATATCAAGTGCGTGGAGGAGCTGAAGGCGGGCAACAGCGAGTTCCGCCAGGCCGCCGAGCAGACCCTGGAGGCTCTGAAGGGCTACGGCCTGCCGGAGGTGGACTACTTCATGGATCGGTTCCTTCCGGCCTTCGGGCTTACTTTGGACGAGTTGGGATGAAGCAAAGAGAGAAAGGAAGTTTGTATATGAGAGCTATCGTCACCGTTTTAGGCAAGGACCGGGTGGGCATCATGTCCATGGTGTGCGCCCTGCTGGCCCAGCATAACGTCAATATCCTGGACATCAGCCAGACCATCCTGCAGGACTACTTCACCATGGTCATGCTGGTGGATGTGTCCCAGTGCGACCTGCCCTTCGCCCAGCTGGCCGCCCTGCTGGAGCAGGAGGGCAAGGATCGTGACCTGTCCATCCGCGCCCAGCGGGAGGACATCTTCAACGCCATGCACCGCATTTGAGAGGAACTGCCATGATCAATACAACGGAGATTTTTGACACCATACATATGATCGACCAGCAGCATCTGGACGTGCGCACCATCACCATGGGCATCTCCCTGCTGGACTGCGCCGATCCCGACCCCAACGCCGCCTGCCGGAAGATCTACGACAAGATCACCCGCCGGGCGGAGCGGCTGGTGGCCACCGGCGAGGCCATCGAGGCGGAGTTCGGCATCCCCATCGTCAACAAGCGGATCTCGGTGACCCCCATGGCCCTGGTGGCCGGGGCCTCCGAGACCGACAACTACGTGCCCTTTGCCGTGGCCATGGACAGCGCCGCCAAGGCGGTGGGCGTCAACTTCATCGGCGGCTTCTCCGCCCTGGTGCAGAAGGGGGCCACCCAGGCCGACCGGAAGCTGATCGCCTCCATCCCCGAGGCCCTGGCCCGCACTGAGCTGGTGTGCTCCTCCGTCAACGTGGGCTCCACCCGGGCGGGCATCAACATGAACGCCGTGGGGGTCATGGGCCGCGTCATCAAGGATTGCGCGGAGCTGACCGCCGAGCAGGGGGGCTTCGGCTGCGCCAAGCTGGTGGTGTTCTGCAACGCGGTGGAGGATAACCCCTTCATGGCCGGCGCCTTCCACGGCCCCGGCGAGGGGGACTGCGTCATCAACGTGGGGGTCTCCGGCCCCGGCGTGGTCCACCACGCCCTGAAGGCGGTAAAGGGCATGCCCTTCGACGTGGTGGCCGAGACCATCAAAAAGACCGCCTTCCGGGTGACCCGCATGGGCCAGCTGGTGGCCCAGGAGGCCAGCCGCCGGCTGGGCGTCCCCTTCGGCATCGTGGACCTGTCCCTGGCGCCCACCCCCGCCATCGGGGATTCCGTGGCCCGCATCCTGGAGGAGATGGGCCTGGAGACCTGCGGCACCCACGGCACCACCGCCGCCCTGGCCCTCCTCAACGACGCGGTGAAGAAGGGCGGCGTCATGGCCTCCTCCCACGTGGGCGGCCTGTCCGGCGCCTTCATCCCCGTCAGTGAGGACGAGGGCATGATCGCCGCCGCCCGCTCCGGCGTGCTCCACCTGGACAAGCTGGAGGCCATGACCTGCGTGTGCTCCGTGGGCCTGGACATGATCGCCGTCCCCGGCGATACCTCCGCCGCCACCATCTCCGCCATCATCGCCGACGAGGCCGCCATCGGCATGGTCAACTCCAAGACCACCGCCGTGCGCATCATCCCCGCCCCCGGCAAGGTGGTGGGGGACACCGTGGAGTTCGGCGGCCTGCTGGGCTCCGCCCCCGTCATGCCCGTCCATCCCCAGAGCGCCGAGGCGTTCATCGCCCGGGGCGGACGGATCCCCGCCCCCCTGCAGAGCTTGAAGAATTGAGAAGAAAGGCCGCCCACCGGCGGCCTTTTTTCATAGGAGGTTTTCGCTATGCCCACCTACCGTTCCGCCTGCCCCTACGACTGCCCCGAGGGCTGCTCCCTGCTGGTGGAGACCGACGGGAAGCGGATCACCGCCGTCACCGGCGACCCGGCCAACCCCTACACCAACGGCTGGGTGTGCGCCAAGCTGCGCAACCTGCCCCAGGCGGTGAACAGCCCGGAGCGCATCCTCACCCCCCTCCGCCGGACGGGAAAGAAGGGGGAGGGAAAATTTGCCCCCATTACCTGGGAAGCGGCCGTGGAAGAGATCGCAAGCCGCTGGAAGGAGCTCATGGCCCGATACGGCCCGGAGACCATCCTGCCCTACTCCTACGCCGGCACCATGGGGGCGGTCCACCGCAACTGCGGCGAAGGCTTTTTCCGGGCCCTAGGCGCCAGTGAGCTGGTGCGCACCCTGTGCAGCTCGGGCAAGTCGGCGGGCTGGGAGCGCGTGATGGGGGCCTCCTGCGACCTGGCCCCCTGGGACGCGGCGGAGAGCGACTTTATTCTGCTGTGGTCCACCAACGTGCCCGCCACACGGGCCCACCTGGCCCCCATCCTCCGGCAGGCAAAGGCCAAAGGGGCCAGGGTGCTCCTCATCGACGTGTATGAAAATCCCTCCGCCGCCCTGGCGGATGAGAGCATCCTGGTGAGGCCGGGCAGCGACGGGGCCCTGGCCCTGTCCATGCTTCAGGTGCTGGATGAGGCGGGGCTCACCGATGAGGGATATCTGTCCGCCCACACCACCGGCTGGGGGGCGCTGCGGGCCACCCTGGGCCGCTGGACGCCGGAGGAGACCGAATCCATCACCGGCCTGACGCCGGAGACTGTCCGGGCCCTGGCCCTGGCTTACGGCAGGGCCAAAGCCCCCTGCATCGTGCTGGGCAGCGGCTTCTCCCGCAGCGGCAACGGGGGCGAGGCCACCCGGGCCATCGCCGCCCTCCCCGCCGCCGTGGGGGCATGGGCAAAGCGGGGCGGCGGCACCTACGGGGTGTGCTCCTCCCCCAGCCTGGTGGACAAGTCCCTGGTGAAGCTGCCCCGGCTGTCCAGGCCGGGAACCCAGCGGGTGAACATCAACCAGCTGGGCCCCGCCCTGGCGGGGGAGGGGGTAAAGACCCCCATCCACAGCCTGTACGTCTACCACTCCAACCCGGCGGCGGTGACCTCCCACCAGAACGCCGTCCTCCGGGGACTGGAGCGGGAGGACCTGTTTACCGTGGTCCATGAGCGGTACCTGACCGACACGGCGAAATACGCCGACATTATCCTGCCCGCCCCCTACATGGTGGAGACCGAGGACCTGTACACCCCCTACGGCTACCGGCAGATCCAGTACGTGAAACCGGTGATCGACCCGCCGGGAGCGGTGAAGGGCAACTGGCAGGTGTTCTCCCTGCTGGCCCGGGCCATGGGCCTGGACGATCCCCATTTCAGCCGGAGCGTAGGGGACCTTTGCCGGGAGATGGTGGAGAAGAGCCCCTACCTGACGGCGGAGCAGAAAGAGCGGGTGCTGGCGGGGGAGCCGGTGGTGCTGGACGCCCCCTTCCCCCTGCCTGTCGGGACGGAGGACGGGAAGATCCGCCTGGCCCACCCCGCCCCCATCACCTGGTACCCGCCCCACGGCGGCCCGGAGCCCTTCCGGCTGGTGTGCGCCCCGGCGGTCCACACCCTCAACTCCTCCTTCAATGAGATCGGGGCGCTGACCGCCCTCCGGGGGGAGATGGCGGTGCGGATGAACGCCGCCGACGCCGCCGCCCTGGGCCTGTCCCACGGGGACCGGGCGGTGCTGTCCAACGAGCTGGGGGAGATGACCTGCGCCGTGGTCCTGGACCGGGCCGTGGCCTCCGGCACGGTGGTGGCCGAGGGCGTGTACCCCGGGAAAAACACCGTCAACTGCCTGACCCACCCCCGGCTGTCCGACCTGGGGGAGGCCACCACCATGAACGACAACAGGGTGTGGGTGCGCCGGGCCGGGACTTGAAATATTTTCCGTTGGACATGCCTTTTTTCTCTGGTCAAATCTTTTCATGCGGTGTATGATAGGCATATACAAATCCCCGCAGCAAAAAGAGAAGGAGTGACGTCACTATGATGATTAAATTTGACACCTCCAACGCGGTGCCCTTCCTGCCTCAGGACTGGCTGACCAGCCGGATGGACGCTCTGGAGAGCGGCCGGGCCAAGCTGGAAGACGGCAGCGGCCTGGGCGGCGAGTATACCGGCTGGGTCCACCTGCCCCGCGACTATGATAAAGAAGAATTCGCCCGCATCCAGGCGGCGGCGGAGCGCATCCGCAAGGATTCCCAGGCCCTGGTGGTCATCGGCATCGGCGGGTCCTACCTGGGCGCCCGGGCTGTGGTGGAGCTGCTCAACTCCCCCAACTTCAACCTGGCCCACAAGGACGGTCCGGACATCTACTTCGCCGGCAACGGCCTGTCCACCGACGCCATGCTGGAGGTCATCGACCTCATCAAGGACAAGGACTGGTCCATCAACGTGATCTCCAAGTCGGGCACCACCACCGAGCCCGCCGTGGCCTTCCGCATTTTCAAGAACCTGCTGGAGGAGAAGTACGGCAAGGAGGAGGCCCGCAAGCGGATCTACGCCACCACCGACGCCCACAAGGGAGCCCTGAAGGGCCTGGCCGACGCCGAGGGCTACGAGGAGTTCGTGGTGCCTGACGCCGTGGGCGGCCGCTATTCTGTACTTACCGCCGTAGGCCTGCTGCCCATCGCCTGCGCCGGCGTGGACATCGCCGCCCTGATGAAGGGCGCGGAGGAGGCCATGACCGCCCTGGCTGTCCCCGGCGCGGACAACCCGGCCTGGCAGTACGCCGCCGCCCGCCACGCCCTGTACACCGCCGGCAAGAAGGTGGAGATCCTGGTGGGGTATGAGCCCTCCTTCCGCTTCTTCGCCGAGTGGTGGAAGCAGCTGTACGGCGAGACCGAGGGCAAGGACGGCAAGGCCCTGTTCCCCGCCAGCGTGGAGTTTACCGCCGACCTGCACTCCATGGGCCAGTACATCCAGCAGGGCGAGCGGCTCATGCTGGAGACGGTGGTGCGCTTTGAGAAGAGCCGGGGCGCCATTACCATCCCCCACGACCCGGACAACGTGGACGGGCTCAACTTCCTGGCGGGCAAGGACCTGTCCTTCGTGGCCGAGCAGGCCATGCGGGGCACCCTGCTGGCTCACGTGGACGGCGGCGTGCCCAACCTGATGATCACCCTCCCCGGCCGGGACGCCGAGAGCGTAGGCGCGCTGATCTACTTCTTCGAGTACGCCTGCGGCCTGTCCGGCTACCTGCTGGAGATCAACCCCTTCAACCAGCCCGGTGTGGAGGCCTACAAGAACAACATGTATGCGCTGCTGGGCAAGCCGGGCTATGAGGATAAAAAAGCAGCTTTGGAGGCCCGCCTGGGCTGAACAAAGGCGTATCGGGGCTTTGGGAATTTTTTGTGAACTTCAGCAAATCAGTTGCAATCCCCCGGTAAAAATGGTAACATAAATGCACCAGGCCGGGGGCCAGTCCCGGCGTACTAAGTAAGGAGTGATAACTATGGTGAGAGTGATCATGGGCGTCAAGGGCACCGGCAAGACCAAGCAAATGATCGAGCTCATTAATTCCGCTGTGCACAGCGAAAATGGTAATGTAGTCTGCATTGAGCGTGGGCCCAAGCTGACTTATGATATTCACTATAAGATCCGTCTGGTAGAGGCCAGCCACTACGATATGAGCAGCTATGATTTCCTGAAGGGCTTCATCAGCGGCCTGTATGCCGGCAACTACGACATCACCCATATCTTCATCGACAGCCTGACCAAGATCGTCTCCTCCGAGGCCACCGATCACGCTGTCGAGGACTTCCTGGATTGGCTGAACAGCTTCTCCGAGAAGAACAACATCAAGTTCACTGTCACCATCAGTGCCGATGCTTCCCTGGCCACCGAAGGCATCAAGAAGTATTTCTAAAAGATAAAAAATTCCCTGGTGCTGTATGCACCAGGGAATTTTTTGTGGTGTGAAAAAAGTGGGACGCTGCAAAGCGGCATCCCACTTTTTTGGTCAATGATTCAGCAGCCGGACGCGCAGCACGCCGTCCAGGGCGCGGATCTCGTTGGCCACGTTGTCGCCCACACGGCTGCCCACATCCACGATGGTGTAGGCGTAGTCCTTCTTGGACTTGTTGGTCATGTTCTCCACATTGACCCCGTCCTTGGACAGGATGCCGGTGATGTTGGCAATGGCGCCGGGGACGTTCCGGTGGATGATGCACAGCCGGGACACCCCGCTCCACTCCTGCACCAGGGTGGGCAGGTTGACGGAGTTCTTGATGTTGCCGTTCTCCAGATAGTCCCGCAGTTCCTGGGCGGCCATGACGGCACAGTTCTCCTCGCTCTCGGGGGTGGAGGCGCCCAGGTGAGGGATGGCAATGACGTTCTTGCCCTGGAGGATCTTGTTGTTGGGGAAGTCGGTAACATAGGCGGCCACCTTGCCGGTCTCCAGAGCGGCCAGCATGTCGTCGTCGTTCACCAGGCCGCCCCGGGCCAGGTTCAGGATGCGCACGCCGCCCTTCATCATGTGGATGGCGCCCTCGTTGATCATGCCGCGGGTCTCGGGGGTCTGAGGCACATGGATGGTGATGTAGTCGCAGTTTTTATAGATGGTGTCCAGATCCATGGCCCGGTGGACCAGCCGGGACAGGGACAGCGCGGCGTCCACGCTGAGGAAGGGGTCGTAGCCGAACACGGTCATGCCCAGTTTGGTGGCGATGTTGGCCACCTGCACGCCGATGGCGCCCAGGCCGATGACGCCCAGCATCTTGCCGGACAGCTCGGGACCCACGAACTGGCTCTTACCCTTTTCTACCACTTTTTCCACGTCGGCACCTTCGGCCAGCTGGGCCTTGACCCAGGCGTTGCCCTCGGTGATCTTCCGGGAGGCCAGCAGCATGCCGCACACTGCCAGCTCCTTTACCGCGTTGGCGTTGGCGCCGGGGGTGTTGAACACCACGATGCCGGCCTCGGAGCAGCGGTCGATGGGGATGTTGTTGGTGCCGGCGCCCGCCCGGGCGATGGCCCGCAGGGCGTCGGGGAACTGGTAGTCGTGCATATCGGCGGAGCGGACCAGGATGCCGTCCTCATTCTCCACGTCCCCGCTGATGGAGTAGCGGGTCTGATCCAGCACGAACAGCCCCGCGGGGGAGATCTTATTCAACGTCTTAATACGAAACATCGTCCTCGTAACCTCCATATCCTTCGTTTCCGCCTTGCGGCGAAAACGCAATCATTCCGGTACTCGTCCTCTCCCCGGCAAACCCGTTTCACTGGGCTTTGCCGGGGACCCGATACTTAGTTGTTCTTGTCAAAGGCCTTGATGAAGTCGCACAGCTTTGCCCCACAAAAGGCAGGCCTTTTGCGGGGGCCCCGGATTTGACTTCCTCGGGCGGAGTGAATCCGCCCTGCGGCAAGATTTTGGCCAAGGGCCAAAATGCTTGTACGCGGCATAAGCCGCGCCCCGCTTTGCGGGGCCCCGGGGGTCAGCCGGCAGTTGCGTATTGTTAGTTGTTCTTATCGAAAGCTTTGATGAAGTCGCACAGCTTCTCCACGCCCTCGGTGGGCATGGCGTTGTAGATGGAAGCCCGCATGCCGCCCACGGAGCGGTGGCCCTTCAGGTTGGTGAAGCCGGCCTCAATGCTCTCCTTGACGAACTTGGCGTCCAGCTCGTCGTTGCCGGTGCGGAACACCACGTTCATGTCGGACCGGGAGCCGGGCTCCACGGCGCAGGTGAACAGCCTGGAGCTGTCGATCACATCATACAGCATCTGGGCCTTGCCGTGCTTGATGGCCTCCATGCCGGGAATGCCGCCCTTGGATTCCAGCCAGTCCAGCACCAGCCCCAGGATGTAGATGCACCAGCAGGGGGGCGTGTTGTACATGGAATCCTTGTCGATCATGGTCTTGTAGTTCATCATCAGCGGAGTGTAGGGCAGCTCATGGCCGGCCAGCTCCTCCTTGATGATGACAACGGTCAGGCCGGCGGGCGCCATGTTCTTCTGGGCGCCGGCGAAAATGATGCCGTACTTGCTCACGTCCACCGGGCGGGACAGGATGTCGGAGGACATGTCGCACACGATGGGCACGCCATTGGTCTCGGGGACATACTGCCACTCGGTGCCGTAGATGGTGTTGTTGGCGCAGTAGTAGAAATAGCTGGCCTCGGGGTCCAGGGTGATCTGGTCCTGGGTGGGGATGTAGGTGTGGTTCTTGTCGGCGGAAGAGGCGGCCAGGTTGATCTGGCCGTACTTCTTGGCCTCCTTGTAGGCGATGTTGGAGAAGTTGCCGGTGACGGCGTAGTCCGCCTTGCCGGTCTTGCCGATCAGGTTCAGGGGCGCCATGGAAAACTGAGTGGAAGCGCCGCCCTGGAGGAACAGGACCTTATATCCGTCAGGCACGTTCATCAGCTTGCGGAATTTGGCCTGGGTGTCGTCAAAGATCTTCTGGAACACTTTAGATCGGTGGCTCATCTCCATAACGGACATGCCGGACCCCTGATAGTTGGTGATCTCGGCACCGGCACGCTCCAGCACCTCCAGGGGGAGCATAGACGGACCTGCGGAAAAATTGTACACGCGCTGGGTTCCCATGATGATGGCCTCCTCGTTTTAATTTGTGATTCCACGTGGGACGAACACACTTTACCTTAATAAAGCATATTATAGCCAACAAAGTATACAACTGTCAATAGCGTGGAATGACCAAAAGCGGAGGCTCTGGGGGAAAAACTTTGTGAATGTTTCAACGAACCCTTTGCACTGAGAGGGCTTTTATGGTACAATGCGTTTGAATTGAGAGTTTAGTTTCCCCATGGGGGGAGAGGAGAGAGGCTGATGCGGCTGTCCGACATCAAACGAATTCTGAACGCCGAGGTACTATGGGGGGAGGACCACCTGGACCGGGAGGTCATGTCCGCCTGCGGCAGCGATTTCATGAGCGACGTGCTGGCCTTTGTGAAGAACCAGGCGCTGCTGCTGACGGGGCTGGTCAATCCCCAGGTGGTGCGCACCGCAGATATGCTGGAGATGACATGTATCATTTTCGTGCGGGGCAAGGTACCCGGGCAGAATATCGTGGAGCTGGCCAAAGAGCGGGACATCGTGGTGATGACCTGCCCCAAGCGCATGTACGAGGCGTGCGGACTGCTATATTCCAATGGATTGCGAGGGAACTGCGATGGAGACGATTAAACTGGTATACCCTGTGGAGGGCGGCGACCTCATCGAAGCGGGGGAGGCCTCCAGCAAGATGAAGCTGACCCTGAAGAAGCTGGGGCTTCCTCAGGATGTGATCCGCCGGGCGTCCATCTGCATGTATGAGGGCGAGATCAACATGGTCATCCACGCCGACGGCGGACAGGCCGAGGTGGAAGTGGATGCTGACCAGATCATCATTCGGATGCAGGACACCGGTCCGGGTATCCCCGATGTGGCCCAGGCTATGCAGGAGGGCTTTTCCACCGCCGGGCAGACCGCCCGGGAGCTGGGCTTTGGGGCCGGCATGGGCCTGCCCAACATCAAGCGGTACTCTGATGAGATGAAGATTGAGACCGAGCTGGGGAAGGGAACCACCGTGACGGTACGCATCAAGATCCCCCAGTGAGCGCATATCAGGTGAGGAAAGGAGGTATGGCATATGCCCATGAGACATTCTGTGGTCATGGATCATAAGCGGTGCCGCGGCTGTACCTCCTGCATCAAGTGCTGTCCCACCGAGGCCATCCGGGTCCGGGGCCGCAAGGCCACCATTCTGCCAGACCGCTGCATCGACTGCGGCAACTGCATCCGGGTGTGTCCCCACAAGGCCATCAAGTCGGTGGGGGACAGCATGGAGATTCTGAAGGAATACGACTACTGCGTGGCCCTGCCGGAGCCGGCGCTGTACGGCCAGTTCCACCACCTGGACAATGTGGATGTGGTGCTCAATGCCCTGCTGAAGATCGGATTTCACAAGGTGTATGAGGTGGCCAAGGCCGCCGAGATGCTGTCCGACTATGAGCGGCAGGCCATCAAGCAGGGACCGCCGGCTGTCACACCCCAGATCTCCTCCTCCTGTCCCACGGTGCTGCGGCTGATCCGGATGCGGTTCCCCAAGCTGATGGAGCATGTGTCCAACACCATATTGCCTATGGAGCTGGCAGCCATCCTGGCCAGGCGGGAAGCGGCGGCGGAGACCGGTCTGCCGCCGGAGCGGATCGGAGTATTCGCCATTGTGCCCTGCTCCTCCAAGGTGACCGCCGCCCGGGTATCTGAAGGCCTGAGCCAGCCGGTACTGGACGGGGCCTTTGCCATCCGGGATATCTACCTGCGGCTGCTGAACCCCATGCGGGAGCTGGAGGAGGTGGAGCCCATGGCCTCCGCCGGCATCATGGGCCTGGGCTGGGCCTCCTGCGGCGGTGAGAGCACCGCCCGGCTGGGGGAGCGCTGCGTGGCGGTGGACGGCATCGAGAATGTGATCCAGATGCTGGAGGAGATCGAGGACGGCCGCCTGCCGGAGGCCGATTTTCTGGAGCTGTCCGCCTGCACCCAGGGGTGCGTGGGCGGCTGCTTCACGGTGGAGAACCCCTACGGGGCCAAGATGCGGATGAAGGGCCTGATGAAGGGCCAGCCGGTATCCCGCAACCGCTTTACCCTGGAGGGGGCGGACCGGGACATCGTCCGGCGGGATAAGCAGCTGCAGTATCTGCCCACCTTTGTGTTGGACCACGACCGTGAAATGGCCATCAGCAAGCAGCGGCGGATCCAGGAGCTGGAAGCCCACCTGCCGGGCCTCCACTGCGGCTCCTGCGGGGCGCCCTCCTGCCACGCCTTTGCCGAGGATGTGGTGCTGGGCCGGGCTTCGGTGGACGACTGCATCTTTAAAGTGCGGGAGCGGATGCGCACCATGGCGGGCAAGGATGAGGCGGACGACTATCTGCCGCCCCCCTTCCGGCGGTGTCAGATCGATACATCCAGAAGATAAACAGACAGGCCGCCGGACCGGAAAACGTCAGGCGGCCTGTTTTCTGCTACAGTTGGGAGGAATGAAAATGACAGTGCATGAGATCAAGGAGAGCTTGGGCTGGAAGGCCTTCCACATTGCGGATCCGGACCGGCAGGTGCGGGGCGGCTACGCCGGGGACCTGCTGAGCTGGGTCATGGGCCGGGCGGGTCAGGACTGTGCCTGGCTGACCATCATGTCCAACCAGAACGTGGCGGCGGTGGCCCTGATGGCCGATGTGGCCTGCGTGGTGCTCACCGAGGGGGTGGAGCCCGACGCCGACCTGCTCCGCCGGGCCAAGGAGAAGGAAGTGACCTTGCTGGGCACCGGGGAGGACACCTATACCGCGGCCTGCCGCCTGCACACCTGCCTGGAATGACCGGACTGACTGAGAAGGGAGGCGGCGCGTGTGAAATTCTACTATGATCTCCACCTCCATTCCTGCCTGTCGCCCTGCGGCAGCGAGGACATGACCCCCGCCGACCTGGCGGCCATGTGCGCCCTGGCGGGGCTGGACATCGTGGCCCTCACCGACCACAACACCTGCGGCAACTGCGCCGCCTTCTGCCGGGCGGCCCGGGAGCGGGGCCTGCTGGCTCTGGCGGGGATGGAGCTGTGTACCCAGGAGGACATCCACGTGGTCTGCCTGTTCCCCGACCCGGAGCGGGCCGGCCGGTTTGAGGAATATGTGGCCGGGCATCTGCCCCCCTTCACCAACGATCCGGATATCTTTGGCCGGCAGATTTACATGGATGACCAGGATACCGTCCTGGGCGAGGAGCGGCGGATGCTGGCGGCCAGTACCGACATTTCCGTGGAGGAGGTGCCTGCCCTGGCGGCGGAGTACGGCGGCTTTGCCTTTCCCGCCCACATTGACCGGCCCTCCTTTTCCCTGCTGGGGGTGCTGGGCCTGTGGGATCCCGCTCTGAACTTCCCGGTGGCTGAGCTGTCCCACCGCTGTCCCCCGAATTTTACGGACCGGCCCGACCTGGCAGGCCTGCGCTTCATTACCAACTCCGACGCCCACTACCTGGACCAGGTGTGGGGCGCGGAACACAGCATGGACCTGCCGGAGCGCACGCCGGAGGCCGTTCTGGCCTGGCTGGCCGGAACAGAGAAAGTGAGCCCTATCTAATTTTTTCTTTACAAGAAAATGGGAGCATGCTATACTTTAAACTATTAAAACATACAAAAGATTGGATAGATATGAGACAAGTTCTGCTGCATTGGCCTGTCGGCTGATGCAGCAGATGTTGTAAGAATTAAAAGTACAAAAATAAAACCAAATGGTTCAGAAAGGAAGGACGCATCCATGCCAAACTGCAAGACCGTCGTTCCCTACCGGGGGACCCCTGAGCAGGAAGAGCGCCTGCGGCAGGTCATCGCCGAGCACAAGGGACAGCCCGGCGCCACCATGCCGGTACTTCAGGCCGCTCAGGAGATCTTCGGATACCTGCCGGAGGAAGTACAGATCATGGTGGCCGAGGGGCTGGACATTCCCCTGTCAGAGGTATACGGGGTGGCATCGTTCTACGCCCAGTTCACCCTGAACCCCAAGGGGAGATATCAGATCTCCGTCTGTCTGGGCACCGCCTGCTACGTCAAGGGAGCGGCGGCCATCCTCAACGCTGTGGAGCAGAAGCTGGGCATCGCCCCCGGCTCCATCACGCCGGACGGGAAGTTCTCGCTGGATTCCTGCCGCTGCGTGGGCGCCTGCGGTCTGGCTCCGGTCATGATGATCAACAACGACGTCTATGGCCGTCTTACTCCTGACCAGGTGGGTCCGATCCTCGACATGTATAAGTAAGGTGAACCTATGAAGGAGATCGCTCTCTATACCCTGGATATCGCCCAGAACTCCATTACTGCCCAGGCCAGACACCTGGACATTACCCTGTCGGAGGAGGGGAACACCATCACCCTCACCATTGCCGACGACGGGAAGGGCATGAGCCGGTCGCTGCTGGCCACAGTCAGCGATCCCTTCACCACCACCCGCACCACCCGGAAAATGGGGCTGGGGCTGCCCCTGCTGCGCATGGCGGCGGAGCAGACCGGCGGGAGCCTGCTTATTGAGAGCCAGCTGGGGGTGGGTACCACGGTGAAGGCCGTTTTTCAGGCGGACCACATCGACTGCCCCCCGGTGGGCGATATGGCCGGCAGCATTACCCTGCTGCTCCAGGGCGCGCCGGAGCTGGAGCTGACCTACACCCACCGGGCGGGGGAGGCTCAGATCGGGCTGGCCACCAGCCAGCTGCGGCAGGAGCTGGGGGACGATATCTCACTGGCGGAGCCGGAGGTGATCCTCTGGGTCCGGGACTATTTGCAGGAACAGGAAGCGCTGTTACGAGAAAATAAGGGGATGAAAGCATGAAAAGTCTGGCAGAACTGCGTGCCATCCGGGAGCGGATGGAGAAGCAGATTGATTTGCGGGAATCAAACGACAACCGGATCCGCGTGGTAGTGGGTATGGCCACCTGCGGCATCGCCGCCGGCGCCCGGCCGGTCCTCAACGCCTTTCTGGAGGAAGTGAACAAGCGGGATCTGAAGAACGTGACGGTGTCCCAGACCGGCTGCATCGGCGTGTGCCGGCTGGAGCCCATTGTGGAAGTCTATGTGCCCGGTCAGGAGAAGGTCACCTACGTGAAGATGACCCCCGACAAGGTGGCCTCCATCGTCAGCGAGCATCTGGTGAACGGCCGGGTGGTGGAAGAGTACACCATCGGCGCGGCGGAATAAGGGGAGGGCAGAGAGATGAGCTTGATTCGTTCCCATATTCTGGTGTGCACCGGCACCGGCTGCTCCTCCTCGGACAGCCCCAAGATCATTGAGGAATTTGAGAAGCAGCTGGTGGCTCAGGGCATGGACAAGGAGGCCAAGGTGGTGCGCACCGGGTGCTTCGGCCTGTGTGCCCTGGGACCCATTGTCACCATTTACCCCGAGGGAGCCTGCTACACCCATGTGACCGTGGACGACGTGGAGGAGATCGTCTCCGAGCACATCGTCAAGGGCCGCATCGTCCAGCGCCTGCTGAACAAGAACGGCGGCGGCGAGGGTCCGGCCACCTCCCTGGCGGAGACCAACTTCTACAAGCACCAGTTCCGCATCGCCCTGCGCAACTGCGGCATCATCAACCCCGAGAGCATCGACGAGTACATCGGCGTGGGCGGCTATGAGGCCCTGGGCAAGATCCTGACCGAGAAGATCCCGCCTCAGCAGGTCATCGACACCGTGAAGGCCTCCGGCCTCCGGGGCCGCGGCGGCGCCGGTTTCCCCACCGGTACCAAGTGGCAGTTTACCGCCGACGCGGTGAGCCCCGACGGGGTCAAGTACGTCTGCTGCAACGCCGACGAGGGCGACCCCGGCGCGTTTATGGACCGGTCGGTGCTGGAGGGCGACCCCCTCAGCGTCATCGAGGCCATGACCATCGCCGGCTACGCCGTGGGCGCCCACCAGGGCTACATCTACGTCCGGGCGGAGTACCCCATCGCCGTCAAGCGGCTGGAGACCGCCATCGAACAGGCCAAGGGCTACGGCCTGCTGGGCAAGAACATCTTCGAGTCCGGCTTCGACTTCGACCTGGAGCTGCGGCTGGGGGCCGGCGCCTTCGTCTGCGGCGAGGAGACCGCCCTCATGCGCTCCATCGAGGGCCACCGGGGCGAGCCCAAGACCCGGCCTCCCTTCCCGGCGGTGAAGGGCCTGTTTGACCGGCCCACCCTGCTGAACAACGTGGAGACCTACGCCAACATCACCTGGATCTTCAACAACGGCGCCGACAAGTTCGCCGCCATCGGCACCGAGAAGAGCAAGGGCACCAAGGTGTTTGCCCTGGGCGGCAAGATCACCAACACCGGCCTGGTGGAGATCCCCATGGGCACCACCCTGCGCACCGTGGTGGAGGACATCGGCGGCGGCGTCCCCGGCGGCAAGAAGTTCAAGGCCGCCCAGACCGGCGGCCCCTCCGGCGGCTGCATCCCCGCCTCCCTCATCGATACCCCCATCGACTATGAATCCCTGGGGGCCATCGGCTCCATGATGGGCTCCGGCGGCCTCATCGTCATGGATGAGGACAACTGCATGGTGGATATCGCCAAGTTCTTCCTGGAGTTCATCGTGGACGAATCCTGCGGCAAATGCGCTCCCTGCCGCATCGGCACCAAGCGGCTGCTGGGCCTGCTGACCAAGATCACCGAGGGCAACGGCGAGCCGGAGGATCTGGACACCATCGAGGAGCTGTGCAACCACATCAAGCAGTCCGCCCTGTGCGGCCTGGGCCAGACCGCCCCCAACCCGGTGCTGTCCACCCTGAAGCACTTCCGGGACGAGTACGAGGCCCACGTGTATGAGAAGCGCTGCCCCGCCGGCGTGTGCAAGGCCCTGATCCAGTACGTGGTGGATCCCACCAAGTGCAAGGGCTGTACCCGCTGCGCCCAGGGCTGCCCCACCGGAGCCATCTCCGGCGCGGTGCGGGCCCCCCATATCATCAACCAGTCCAAGTGCATCAAGTGCGGCGCCTGTATGGACCACTGCCGCTTTGACGCCATCAGCAAGCAGTAAGGGAGGGAACGGACATGGACGAAAAGATGGTATCTCTGCGCATCAACGACATCCCCGTCACCGTTCCCGCCGGGACCACGGTGCTGGAGGCGGCCCGTTCCGCGGGCTTCAATATCCCGTCGCTGTGCTTCCTCAAGGGCATCAACGAGATCGGCGCCTGCCGCATCTGCGTGGTGGAGGTGAAGGGAGCCAAGAGCCTGGTGGCCTCCTGCGTCTACCCCGTGGCCGACGGCATGGAGGTGTACACCAACACCGAGCGGGTACGCAAGTCCCGCCAGCTCACCCTGGAGCTGATCCTGTCCAACCACCGGATGGACTGCCTGACCTGCGCCCGCAACAGCCAGTGCGAGCTGCGGCAGCTGGCCAGCGACCTGGGCATTGACGCGGTGCGCTACGCCAGCGACAATATGTATCCCCAGATCGAGGATTCCGCCCCCCACCTGGTGCGGGACAACTCCAAGTGCGTCCTCTGCCGCCGCTGCACCGCCGTGTGCCGGACCACCCAGGAGGTGGGGGTCATCGGCCCCAACGACCGGGGGTTTGCCACCCACATCGGCTGCGCCTTTGACCGGGACCTGAACGAGGTGGACTGCGTGTCCTGCGGCCAGTGCATCGTGGCCTGCCCCACCGGCGCCCTCAGCGAGAAGGACGATACCGGCAAGGTGCTGGCCGCCCTGGCCGATCCCAGGAAGCACGTGGTGGTGGGTCCCGCCCCCTCCGTCCGGGTCACCCTGGGCGAGTGCTTCGGCATGCCCATCGGCACCAACGTGGAAGGGAAGATGGTCACCGCCCTCCGCCGCCTGGGCTTTGACAAGGTGTTCGACGTGGACACCGCCGCCGACTTCACCATCATGGAGGAGGGCACCGAGTTCCTCAACCGCCTGCGGGGCGGCGGCAAGCTGCCCCTCATCACCTCCTGCTCCCCCGGCTGGATCCGGTACATGGAACAGCATGCCCCCGATGTGATGGCCAACGTGTCCACCTGCAAGTCCCCCCAGCAGATGTTCGGCTCCCTGGTCAAGACCTACTACGCCGAGAGTATGGGTATTGACCCGGACGACATCTATGTGGTGTCCATCATGCCCTGCACCGCCAAGAAATACGAGGTGCGCCGGGAGGAGCAGCGGCTGCCCAACGGCTGCATGCCGGTGGACGTGTCCCTCACCACCCGGGAGCTGGGCCGCATGATCACCCAGGCGGGCCTGCTGTTCGACCACCTGCCCGACGGGGAGTTTGATGAGATGCTGGGCATCTCCACCGGCGCCGCCACCATCTTCGGCGCCTCCGGCGGCGTGATGGAGGCCGCCCTGCGCACCGTGGTGGAGGAGCTCACCGACGGCGAGATGGCTCCCCTGGAGTACCGCGAGGTCCGGGGCATGGCGGGGATCAAGGAGGCCAGCTATGAGCTGCCCGGCCGCACGGTGCGGGTGTGCGTGGCCTCCGGCCTCCACAACGTGAAGGTGGTGCTGGACGGCATCCGGGACGGCTCCATGGAGTACGACTTCATCGAGTTCATGGCCTGCCCCGGCGGCTGCATCAACGGCGGCGGCCAGCCCATCCAGCACGCCGACGTGCGCAACTTCACCGACATCAAGGCCCTCCGGGCCGCCGCCCTGTACAGGCAGGACGAGAACATGGAGTACCGCCGCAGCCACAAGAACCCGGTGGTCCAGACGGTGTACCACTCCTATCTGGGAGAGCCCGGCGGCCACAAGGCCCACGAGCTGCTCCACTGCACCTATATCAAGCAGAAGCGCTACCGGGTGTGACCCGGAAAAAAGTCCGGTCCCGTTTGGGACCGGACTTTTTGCTTATTTGGAGCGGCTCAGCCTGATGCAGGTCAGGCAGTAGGTGACCTGGAGCACCCCCAGGACCACCAGCACCGTCAGGGCGGGCAGCAGGCCGATGTCAAAGGAGAAATTCAGCACGGTGAACACCACCCAGAGGCACAGACAGGTACCGGCGGCCACCCGGAAGGCCTGATAGGCGGCCTGGCCCATCTGGGCTTTTTCCGCCTCGTCGCAGCTGCCCAGCCACTTTCCGACAGGAAGAAAAAGTCCAGAATGACGGCCAGGGCGGTGAAGAGCAGCACATAGCTGAGGGAGATCTCAATGCCCTCCGCCAGATCCTCGTCCTCCCCGTCCCAGCGGCTGTACCGGCCCTTGGCAGAGCGGTACAGCCCCAGTCCGATGCCCAGCAGGATCACCGAGCTCACCGGGATGCCCCAGGACACCGCCGCCGCCAGAAGCCCCTCCAGGCCCGCCTCCGCCCAGCCGGCCAGGCCGGTGGGTCCGGCGATACTGACGAAAAGCCGCCCGCGCCTCCCAGCAGGGCAAAGAGCAGCACTGACCCCAAAAATCTGGGCAGGGCCCTGCGATTTTCCTGTGTTACCTTGTCATGCATGGTTTCCATCCTCCTCATAGCTGAAAATATCCTCCACGGTTACCCCACACAGCCTGGCCAGCTTCAGGGCAAGAGTGACGGAGGGGGAGTAGTCCCCCCGCTCGATCTGGCTGATGGTCTGCCTGGACACCCCCGCCATGCGGCCCAGCTCCTGCTGGTTGACCCCCAGCCGGGCCCGGTGTTCCTTCAGCCGGTTGTAAAGCGGCATGATATCGCCTCCTGTGTGACAATGATCCCTGTCAAGAGGAAAGATAAAAAAGTCCGGCCCCAAGTGGGACCGGACTTTTTGAAAAGCGGATTTACTTGTTCAGGGCTTCCGCGCCTGCCTCTACCGCGGCGGTGATGGCCTCGGCAAAGGTGGGGTGGGGGCGGACCGGCCGGAGGAGCTGCTCCGCCGTCAGGCCCAGGGTGACCGCCAGGGTCAGCTCGTCGATCAGGTCGGAGGCCCGATAGCAGCACAGCTGGGCACCCAGCAGGGCATGGCTGTCCTTGTGGAACACCAGCTTGATGAAGCCCCGCTTGCCCCCCTCGATGAGGGTGCGGCCGTTGGCGCCCATGACGCACTTGCCGCTGACGGCGGGAATATTCCGGGCCCTGGCCTCGTCCAGGGTCAGGCCCACCTGGGCCAGCTCCGGGTCGGTGTACACGCAGGAGGGAATGGGGGAGGTGCCCCGGTGGGGGGTGCGGCCCAGCAGCAGATCGGCTACCACGTCTCCCTCCGCCTCCGCCTTGTGGGCCAGCATGGCTCCGCCGATGGCGTCCCCGATGGCGTAGATGGAGGGGATGGAGGTGCGGAAGTGGTCGTCTGCCGTCAGGAAGCCCCGCTCCATGGCGGGGGAGATCCCCTCGAACAGGCCAGCGGTGGCGGGCTTGCGTCCGGCGGCCACCAGCACCGTGTCGGCTTCCAGGACCTGCTCCGCCCCCTTGTGGGTAAAGCGGACAACGGGGCCGGGGGTGATTTCGGACACCGAGGCGCCGGTGTACACCGTCACCCCCGCCTTTTTCAGCTCCATGGTCAGGCTCTGGGACAGCTCCCGGTCCAGATTGGCGATGAGCCGGTCCAGGGCCTCCACAATGGTGACCTTACACCCGGAGCTGGCCCACACCCAGGCCAGCTCCACCCCGATGACGCCCCCGCCGATGATGAGCAGGTGGTCCCGGGGCCGGATGTCGTCCATCAGGCCGTCGCTGTTTACGACACCGGGCAGGTCCATCCCGGGAATGGGGAGGGGGGCAGGGAAGGAGCCCACGGCAACCAGGATGGACCTGCCCTCCCACACCGTGCCGTCCGGGGTCCTGACGGTGTTGGGGCCGGTGATGACAGCCTGGGCGGGAACCACCTCCACCTTGGCGGCTTTCAGCTGCTTCTCCATGCCGGAGCGGAGGGTGGTTACCACGTTTTCCTTTTCCGCGGCCAGGGCGGCCCAGTCGCACCCCGGCCTGGCCCCGTGGAGCAGGGCCTTGGTGGGAATGCACCCCCGGTTCAGGCAGGTGCCCCCCACCTGTCGGGGCTCAAACAGGGCCACCGACAGGCCGCCCCTGGCGGCCCGGAGGGCGGCGGCGCAGCCGCCGGGCCCTCCGCCGATAATCAGCAGATCGTACATCTCAGCCCTCCGGGAAGGCGTACCGCACCACCGGATGGCGGGCGGCGGCAGTCTCGTCCGGGCGGCCCACCACGGTGGAGTGGGGGGCGGCGTGGAGGGCCTCCGGGTCCTCCTTGGCCCGGCGGAGGATGTCCGCCAGCACTTCTGCCGCCTGATCCAGGGTCTCGGGAGCCTCGGTCTCGGTGGGCTCGAACATCAGCGCCTCGTGGACGATGAGGGGGAAGTACATCGTGGGCGGGTGGATGCCGGCGTCCAGCATGGCCTTGGCCACATCCAGGGCGGACACCCCCGTCTCCTTCTTCAGCCCCTCCAGGGTGAGGACGAACTCGTGCATGCACAGCCCGGGGAAAGCGGCGGTATAGCCCGCCTCCTCCAGCTTGTGCTTCAGGTAATTGGCGTTGAGCACCGCCCCCTGGGCGGCCTCCGCCACCCGGGAGTTGCCCAGCCGCATCAGGTAGGCCAGGGCCTTCACCACCACCAGGAAGTTGGCGTGGAAGGCCCGGACCTGGCCGATGGAGTGGGCGCCGCCGTTGCCGCACAGGGCGGAGCCGGGCATGAAGGGGGCCAGGAACTCCTTGCAGCCCACCGGGCCGCTGCCGGGGCCGCCGCCGCCGTGGGGGGTGGCGAAGGTCTTGTGCAGGTTCAGGTGGCACACGTCGAAGCCCATGTCTCCCGGCCGGGCCACCCCCATGATGGCGTTCAGGTTGGCCCCGTCGTAGTACACCAGGCCGCCGGCCTCGTGGACGATTCTGGTGATCTCCAGAATGTCCCGCTCAAAGAGGCCCACCGTGTTGGGGTTGGTGAGCATGAGCCCCGCCGTATCCGGGCCGCAGGCGGCCTTCAGGGCCTCCAGGTCCACCAGGCCCTCCGCCGTGGAGGGAATGTTGCGGACGGTGAAGCCCGCCATGGCCGCCGAGGCCGGGTTGGTGCCGTGGGCCGAGTCGGGCACCAGGATCACCGTCCGGGCATTGTCCCCCCGGTGGCGGTGGTAGGCCTTGATGAGCAGCAGGCCGGTAAACTCCCCGTGGGCGCCGGCGGCGGGCTGGAGGGTCACCCGGTCCATGCCGGTGATCCGGGCCAGGGCGTACTCCGTCTGGGCCATGGCCAGCTGGCAGCCCTTGATGGTGTGGCCGGGCTGGAGGGGGTGGATGCCGGTGAAGCCGGGGAGGGCGGCCATGTCCTCTCCCAGCTTGGGATTGTACTTCATGGTGCAGGAGCCCAGAGGGTAGAACCCGTCGCACACGCCGAAGGCCCGGCGGGCCAGGGCCTGGTAGTGGCGGGACAGGTCGCTCTCCCCGATCTCCGGCAGCCGGGGGGCTTTTTTGCGGGCGAATTCCTCCGGCACCGGGCACTCCGGCACGTCCAGCGGGGGCAGCAGGTCGGTGCCCCGGCCGGGACGGCTCCGCTCAAAAATCAGTTCCATATGCCCAGCACCTCCTTCACGATGGACACCGTCTGGTCCAGCTCTTCCTTGGTCTGCTTTTCGGTGACGCACCACAGCAGCCCGTCCTTCAGGGGCAGGCCGCCCAGAATGCCCTTGGCCTCCAGACCCGCCAGCACGTCGGCGGGGCCACGCAGGTCGGTGACGAACTCATGGAAGAAGGGGCCGGGATACCGCAGGGTGACCCCGGGCAGGGCGCACAGCTGGTCCGCCAGATAGTGGGCCTTGGCATAGCACTGCTCGCCCACCTGGCGTAGCCCATTGGGACCCATCATGGACAGGTACACCGAGGCGGTGAGGGCGCACAGGGCCTCGTTGGAGCAGATGTTGGAGGAGGCCTTTTCACGGCGGATGTGCTGCTCTCTGGCCTGCATGGTGAGCACGAAGGCCCGGCGGCCTTCCTTGTCTGCAGTCTCTCCCACGATGCGGCCGGGCAGCTTGCGCATCATGGCATGGGTGGTGGCCATGAAGCCCAGATAGGGACCGCCCCAGGACAGGGGCAGACCGAGAGGCTGGCCCTCGCCTACGGCGATGTCGGCGCCCCAGGCGGCGGGGGGTTCCAGCACCCCCAGGGTGATGGGATTCACTCCGGCGATGAGCTTGGCACCCCCGTCATGGGCGGCCTGAGCCAGGGCGGTCCCGTCCTCCAGCAGACCGTAGAAGTTGGGCTGCTGGATGTACACGCAGGCGGTCTGGTCGTCCACCAGGCCGGTGAGATCGGTGCGGCCGTCCTTCACCGGGGCCACCACCACCTCGGTGTCCGCCCCGAAGCAGTAGGTCCTGATGGTGGCGATCACGTCCGGGTGGGCGGCGCCGGATACCACGGCCTTCGTCCGCTTCCGGTCCCGGCACATGGCCACCGCCTCCGCCGCGGCGGAGGCCCCGTCATACACCGAGGCGTTGGCGGCGTCCATCCCGGTGAGCTCGCAGATCATGGTCTGGAACTCGAAAATCGACTGGAGCACGCCCTGGCTGATCTCCGCCTGATAGGGGGTGTAGGCGGTGACGAACTCCTCCTTGGAAGCGATGCGGCTCACCGCGGAGGGGATGTAGTGGTCATAGGCCCCGGCGCCCCGGAGAATGGTGGTAAAGCGGGTGTTCTGAGCGGCCAGCTTCTCCATGGCCCGGCGGACCTCCAGCTCGCTCATGGGCTCGGGCAGGTCCAGGGGACCGTCGATGTACACCTCATCCGGCACGTCCCGGTACAGGTCCCGGGGCCCCTTCAGCCCCAGCGCCTCATATTGCCGCGCCCGTTCCTCCGGGGCGGCGGGCAGGTATCCGCCCATGGTCATCCCTCCTCGGCAGCACAGTGGGCCTCATAGGCCCCGGCGTCCAGCAGCTCCTCCTCGCCGGTGACCTGCTCCACCTTGACAAACCAGGCGTTGTAGGGGTCCTCGTTCACCAGGGCGGGATTGTCCAGCAGCTCCTCGTTGACCTCCAGCACCACGCCGGACACCGGGGAGATCACGTCGGACACCGCCTTGACGGACTCCACATCGCCAAAGGCCTCCCCCGCGTTGACCGGATCGCCGGGCTGGGGCAGGTTGACGAACACGATGTCGCCCAGGGAATCCTGAGCAAAGTCGGTGAGGCCCACCACGGCCACCCCGTCCTCCATCTTGAGCCACTCGTGGGATTTGGTATATTGCAGTTCGGTGGGAATGTTCATAACGATTACCTCCTGTATTTCAATGTAAATAAGTTACCCTCTTTTATAAAACGGGGTCTTGACGACCTCCGCCTCGATCCTCCGGCCCCGGACGTCCACCTGCACCACGGTGCCCGGCTCCTTGTAGGCCACGTCCACCATGGCCATGGCCACCGCCTGGCCCAGCCAGGGGCAGTGGGTGCCAGAGGTGACCACGCCGATCTGCTTCTCCCCGTCGTACACCGGGCACTCCTCCCGGGCGATGCCCCGGCCGGTGATCTTCAGTCCCACCCGGCGGCGGGAGACCGGCCGGGCCTTTTCCAGGGCGGCCTTGCCGATGAAGTCCGGTTTCTCCAGCTTGACAAAAATACCCAGCACCGCCTCGTAGGGGTTGATGGCGGGGGAGAGCTCGTGGCCGTACAGGGGCATGGCGGCCTCCAGCCGCAGGGTGTCCCTCGCACCCAGGCCGCAGGGAATCAGCCCAAAGGGCTTGCCCGCCTCCAGCAGAGCGTCCCACAGGGTGGGGGCGTCCGCCGGGGCGCAGTACAGCTCGAACCCGTCCTCCCCGGTGTATCCCGTCCGGGACACCATGCAGGGGATACCCTTCACCGTGCCCCGCAGCACGGCGGAGTAATTCTTCTCGGGGATATCGGACGTCAGGGTGCGGAGGATCTCCTCCGCCCTGGGGCCCTGGAGGGCCAGCTGGGCCACCCTGTCCGACCAGTCCTCCATGACGCAGTCCCCGGTCAGGTGGTCCGCGATCCAGGCGGCGTCTTTGTCCTTGTTGGCGGCGTTGACCACGATGAAGTACACCGTGTCGCTGACCTTGTAGACGATCAGGTCGTCCACCACGCCGCCGTCCTCGTAGCACATGGGGGAATAGCGGGCCTGCCCCTCGTACATGCCGGAAAAGTCGTTGGTCATCAGCTTGTTCACGTTGGCCAGGGCGTCTGCCCCCCGCAGCACCAGCTCCCCCATATGGGACACGTCGAACAGGCCGCAGGCCGACCGCACCGCCTTGTGCTCGGCGATGACGCCGGAGTACTGCACCGGCAGCAGCCAGCCGGCGAAGGGGACGATCTTGCCCCCGGCCGCCACATGCCGCTCATAGAGCGGGGTCTTTCGTTCCATTTCCAATTCCTCCTTCCCTTTTTACGCAGCAAAAAAGCGCATGGCAAATACGCCATGCGCCTCTGTCCTGGTACCTGAGAGTTTTGCCCCCGTCGGCGCGGGCCGGGGCCCGCTTTCCAGAGTTTCGTCAGGGACCGGTCCTTCTGCCTGAGAGATCACTGCGCTGCCCCTTCGGCGGCGGCCTTTGCCGCGCTCTCCCGGTCCCGTCATCCGACAATATGAACTTATGGGTTTGGTTCCGTTCTCAGTATATGGGAGGTTGGAGGAAAAGTCAACCGCCAGTTTCCCCTTTGCCGCACCCTTTTTCAAAAGGCACATAAGATGGGATGCGGCGGGGAAGGAGGCGTATGCTGTGAGACATGAACTGGACATTTGGATCATCGGCGGGGACCGGCGGCAGGTGCGGCTGGCCGGCCTGCTGGCGGAGGACGGACATACGGTACATACCCTGGGCCTGGGCCCGGCGGGGGAGGGGGTAAAGGAGGAGAAGGAGCTCTCCGGTGCGGCTCTGGCCGACTGCGTGGTGCTCCCTCTGCCGACGGCGGCTCCCGGCGGCAGGCTAAACGCCCCCCTGGCGGCGGAGCCCCTGACCCTGGAGGCGGTCTTTGCCGCCCTGCGGCCGGGGCAGGTGATCTGCGCCGGCCGGGTGGATTCCGCCACCCAGGCCATGGCCCGGGACCGGGGGCTGGTCCTCCACGACTACTTTGCCCGGGAGGAGCTGGCGGTGGCCAACGCGGTGCCCGCCGCATGGAGCATGGGACACAGGCATATACCTTTTATATGCCCCGAGCGGGGCTGAGATCGTGCCGAAAGGAGGAATGGGTTATGGACCCTGGCGCCGACGCCCCCCTGCGGGCGGCCGCCTATTGCCGGGTATCCACCGACAAGGAGGACCAGCGCAATTCCCTGGCCGCCCAGCGGGACTTCTTCCAGGAGTACATCCGGGACCATCCGGGGTGGACCCTGGTGGGGATCTTTGCCGACGAGGGCCTGTCCGGCACCTCGGCCCGGCGGCGGCCCCAGTTCAGCCGGATGATCCGCCGGGCCATGGACGGGGAGATCGACCTGATCCTGACCAAGGAGGTGTCCCGCTTCGCCCGCAACACCGTGGACACCCTCCAGATCACCCGGCGGCTGAAGGAGCGGGGGGTGGGGGTGTGCTTCCTGAATGACAACATCGACACCCGGGAGGACGACGGGGAGTTCCGCCTGACCATCATGGCCAGCGTGGCCCAGGAGGAGAGCCGCAAGATCTCCGAGCGGACACGGTGGGGCCAGCTCCAGGCCATGCGCCGGGGGGTGGTCTTCGGCAACGACTCCATCTACGGGTATACCCTCCGGGGCGGACGGCTGGCCGTGGAGCCGGAGCAGGCGGACGTCGTGAGGCGGATCTACCGGGCCTTCCTCACGGAGCGCAAGGGCGCCCGGGCCATCGCCCGGGCACTGACCCGGGCGGGCGTGGCCCCGCCGCTGCGCTCCGACGGCGTCTGGTCGGCCAACACGGTGCTGGGCATCCTCCGCAACGAAAAATACTGCGGTGACCTGCTCCAGAAAAAATACCGCACCACCGACCACCTGACCCACCGGAAGGTGGTCAACGACGGCACGGAGGAGCGGTTCTGCCTGCGGGACCACCATGAGGCCATCGTCAGCCGGGCGGATTTCCAGGCCGTCCAGGCCGAGCTGGCCCGGCGGGCGGGGCTGAAGGAGGCGGGGAGCCGCTTTTCCGCCCGGTACTGGTATTCGGGAAAGATCCGCTGCGGGGGGTGCGGCAGGAGCTTTACTCTCAAGCGCACCCGCCGGGCCGACGGCACGGAATACACCCGCTTCGTCTGCCGGGGGCGGCTGGAGGGGACCGGCGCCTGCCGGATGCCCGCCGTCCGGGGGGAGGTCCTTCTGGCGGCGGTGCGGGCGGTGTGGAAGTGTCTGCCCTTGGACCGCCCGGCCATGGCGGCGGAGGTGCTCCGGGCGCTGGAGGCCCCGGCGCCGGACGGGAGGGAGGCGGAGCGGCTGCGGCAGGCCCTGCTGCGGCAGGAGGGCCGGCGGGACCGGGCGGCAGAGGCCTACCTGGACGGGACCCTGGACCGGGCCCAGCTGCGCCGCATCCTCTCCCGCTTGGAGGGAGAGACGGCCCGGCTCCATAGGGAGCTGGCGGCACTGGAAGCGGAGGAGAGGGGAAAATCGGACGGGGACCGCCTCCGGGCGGCGAAAGACCTGGTGCGGCGGGAGCTGGAGGGGGGAGAGGCTCTCCTGGACGAGCTGGTGCGGCAGGTGACCGTGCTGCCGGACTGTCTCCTGGTGGAGGCGGCGGAGCTGCCGGTCCGGTTCCGGGTCCGGGCCGTGGGCGGGGGGACCGGGCAGAACTACCGGGTCCGGGTGACGGAATGCCGCCCTGAGCCGTTCCATGAGGAGAGACAAACTGCACAATAATTTTACATTTTCTACACAGTGTAATGGGTAAATTACCGAGAAAGGGATTGTGCTTCCAGGGGAAATTTGATAAAATACATCGTACGGAAATGATACGGATTCCGGGAGTTCAAGTTGGACGGCAAAATAAGGAAAGGATGGATGATTTGGCATGAAACGAAGGCCCAAGACGCTCCTGTCCCTACTGATGGTGATTGCCATACTTCTCTCCCTGCTGCCCGGCACGATCTTTGCCGCCGGGGGAACGGGGACCTTTGAGAAAATTGCGGCACAGGAAGATCTGACCAGCGGCCAGTACGTCATGGCGGTGGACACGGGCTATGCCGTGGGCGCCCTGGACGGCAGCTGGCTCTCCGCGGTACAGGTCACCGACGAGAGCGGGACCCTGACCGACCCGGATGCCAGCCTGGTGTGGAACGTGGAGGTCACCGCTGACGGCGTCACCCTCACCGACGCCAACGGCGTCCAGGTGGCGCCCGCAGGCGGAAACGCCAACGGTATCCAGGCGGGAACGTACACCTGGGCCGTTACCTTCGAAAACGGCACCTTCCGCTTCCTGGGTACCGGTAATGACACCGTGACCCTGGCCAGCAACAAGAGTGCGGGAAATAAATTCCGGGCCTACAAGAACACCACGATCAACGCCGGCTACCCCTGTGATTTTGCCCTCTACAAGCTGGTGGAGGGTACCGGCGGTACGCCCGATCCCCAGCCCGGCGAAGATCCAGAGCCGACGGTCGTTACCATCGCGGAGGCCCTGGCCGCTGAGGTCGGCACGGAAAACCTGACCGTCAGGGGCGTGGTCACCCTTCTCGACGGGAAGAACGTCTATCTCCAGGACAGCACCGGCGGCATCTGCGCCTTCCTGTCCACGGCGCCCTCCGACCTGGCTCTGGGGGACACCGTCATCGCCACCGGCAAGCGGGCCACCTACAACGGCCTGCCCGAGCTGGCCAGCGCTACGTATGAGAAGTCCTCCGGGCTGACCCTCACCCCCGTGGTCAAGACCATCGGGGAGCTGAGCGAGGCCGACATCTGCACCTACGTGACCATCGAGAACGTGACGGTCACCGACATCTTTGACAACAACGGCCAGTATTCCAGCCCCAATATCACCCTGAAGGACGCCGACGGCAATACCATCCAGCTCTACAAGGCCGTGGTGGGCAAGAACGGGGACAACACCTGGGCGGTGGCGGTGGACGACGTGATCACCGTCTCCGGCGCGGTGGGCGTATTCAATACCACCCTCCAGCTGCGCAACACCAGCGCCGATGAGATCCAGAACAGCACCCCCTCCGAGCCTGAGCCGGACACCATCTCCATCGCCGAGGCCCTGGCCGCTGAGGACGGCACGGAAAATCTGACCGTCAAGGGCGTGGTCACCCTTCTCGACGGCAAGAACGTCTACCTCCAGGACGGCACCGGCGGCATCTGCGCCTTCCTGTCCACGGCGCCCTCCGACCTGGCTCTGGGGGACACCGTCATCGCCACCGGCAAGCGGGCCACCTACAACGGTCTGCCCGAGCTGGCCAGCGCCACCTATGAGAAGTCCTCCGGGCTGACCCTCACTCCCGCGGTCAAGACCATCGGGGAACTGAGCACCGCCGACATCTGCACCTACGTGACCATCAAAAACCTGACGGTCACCGAGGTGTTTGACAACAACGGCGCCTACTCCAGCCCCAACATCACCCTGAAGGACGCCGACGGCAATACCATCCAGCTCTACAAGGCCGTGGTGGGCAAGAATGAGGACAACACCTGGGCGGTGGCGGTGGATGACGTGGTCACCGTCTCCGCGGCAGTGGGCGTATACGGCAGTAAGTTCCAGCTGCGCAACACCAGCGCCGACGAGATCACCAAGCCCGGCGCCTCCACCGGTCCCATCTATGACGGGGAGCAGGTGGTCATCTACAACCCCGCTTACGGCAAGGCCCTGTCGACTGAGTACAGCGGCTTCTACAACAAGAGCACCGACGTCACCCTCACCGACAGCACCCTGACCGGCTGGTCCGCCGCCGACGTGTGGACGGTGACGGACAACGGCGACGGCACCTGGTCCTTCTCCTGCAGCGGACAGAACATCGGCATGGACGACGACTACACCAGTATGCCGCTGGGCGGGAAGAACGACAAGTGGGAGCTGACGGAGGCGGGTGACGGCCTCTGGTACGTCAAGAACTCTGCCCGCGGCGCCTACATGGAGTACCAGGAAAAGTACGGCACCTGGAGCGCTTACTACAACATTGCTTCCGGCAGCGAGGGCATGTTCGCCCTGGCCTTCTATGAGGCCACCGGTCTGCCTGAGCCGCCCAGCGGCGAGGTGGAGATCCCCGAAGCCTTCGTGCTCTATAACGTGGGCGCTCAGGGCGTGCTGGCGGGACAGGATGACAACGCGACCAGCCCCTCTGTGAACAGCGCCGCCGCTGAGATCGCGGAGGGCAAGGCCTCCCCCGCCAACGGCGCCCGGGTCTTTGCCGTGGAAGAGAACGGAGCGTACTACCGCTTCAAGACCGCCGACGGCTACCTGTGCTCCAACGGCACCGGCAACAACGCCTTCTATTCCGAAGAGGCCACGGAGGACGCCGACTGGACGGTCACCGCCTTCAACGGCGGCTACAGCCTGATGAGCCGCACCGCCAAATTCAATAACAAGTACGACCAGTATCTGGAGTACTACGGCGGCTCCTACAAGACCTACAGCCTGTACGGCGACAGCGACAAGAACATCTATACCTTCTTCTTCTACCCCCTGGCCGACGGCATCACCGTCACCGAGGGCGTGGTCAACGTGCCGGCGGTGAACTTCGGCGCCCTGACCGAGGCCTATGTGAATCAGGACTACACCGTCACCTTCACCGTGGACTCCGTCTTCGGCGTGGACACCCTCACCGCCAGATACGGTGAGACGGAGGCCGCCCTCACCCAGGAGGACGGCACCTATACCTTCACCATCCCCGCCGCCGCCATGACCGCCGGTCAGCTGACCGTCACCGTGACCGGCGCGGACGTCAAGGGCGTGGACTTTACCGGCTCCGTCACCCTGGAGGTAAAGGACGAGCCCTACATCATGGATGTGTTCCCCGCCTCCGGTGCCCAGACCGGCGACGACAAGCGGCCTGAGATAGGCGTCACCTTCGGCAACGCCGGGGAGGACCCCCAGGTAGTCATGACGGTGAACGGGGAGCCTGTCTCCGCCGCCGTGGACGGCAATAAGGCCGCCTACACCCCCGCCGCCGACCTGGCCGACGGCAAGGTGACGGTGTCCGTCACCCTGACCCGCACCGATGAGAAGAGCGTCAGCCGCACCTGGAGCTTTACCATCGGCAGGGCCCAGTATCAGCTCTACTTCGGCCAGCTCCACTCCCACACCGGCGAGTACTCCGACGGCGCGGGCACCCTCCAGGAGGGCCTGAACTACGTGGCCGGCCTGCCGGAGAGCGCCAATGTGGACTTCGTGGCCTTCACCGACCACTCCAACTACTTTGACTCCAGCAGCGATTCCAACCCCGAGGCCGCCCTCTATGACGTCAGCCAGATGACGGCTGAGAGCAAGGCAAAGTGGGACACCTACACCGGCACCATCGACACCTTCAACGCCCAGCACGCCGGCGAGCTGGTGGCTCTGGCGGGCTTCGAGATGACCTGGTCCGGCGGCCCCGGCCACATCAACACCTTCAACACCCCCGGCATCGTCTCCCGCAACAACAGTACCCTGAATGCCAAGGACGGCGACGCGGGAATGAAGGCCTACTACGCCCTGCTGAGCAACGCCGCGCTGGTGGATTCCATCAGCCAGTTCAACCACCCCGGCACCACCTTCGGCAACTTCAGCGACTTCGGGTACTACGATCCCATCATCGACACCCGGATGTATCTGGTGGAGGTGGGCAACGGCGAGGGCGCCATCGGCGCCGACGGCTACTACCCCAGCTATGAGCAGTACATCATGGCCCTGGACAAGGGCTGGCACGTGGCCCCCACCAACAACCAGGACAACCACAAGGGCAAGTGGGGCAACGCCAACGACGCCCGGGACGTGATCCTCACCGATGACTTCTCCGAAGAGGGCCTGTTCGCGGCCATCCGGCAGTACCGGGTGTACGCCACCGAGGACAAGAACCTGGAGATCAACTACACCCTCAATGACCAGATGCTGGGCTCCATCATCGAGGAGGTCCCCGAGAACGTCGCCATCAGCGTCAGCGTCAACGACCCCGACAGCACCGACTCCATCGCCAAGGTGGAAGTGGTGGTCAACTCCGGCGCCGTGGCCTACACCTGGGACGATCCCGACCAGCTGGCCGCCGGCGAGCTGAGCTGCACCCTCCCCGCCGACTACAGCTACTACTTCATCCGGGTCACCCAGAGCGACGGCGACCTGGCCGTCACCGCCCCCGTATGGGTGGGCGAAGTGGTGAAGATGGGCATTTCCTCCGTGGAGTGCGGCACCTCCATCCCCGTCACCGATGAGGAACTGACCCTCACCACCACCCTGTTCAACAGCGAGGCCGCCGCCGCCACCGTGCAGAGCATCACCTACACCAGCGGCAGCGAGACCCTGTACACCGACACCACCGGTTATGAAGTGCCCGCCTCCGGCACCCTGCCGGTGGAGTGGAAGTATACCCCCACCGCCGCCAAGGTGATGACCATCACCGTCACCGCCGTGATGGAGGAGGGCGGCATCCAGTACACCTACTCCAAGAGTGTCACCCTGGATGTGATGGACGCCTCCAAGCTGGTGTACATCGGCATCGACGCCTCCCACTACAACGAGTACGTGGCAGGCAACTACAAGGACTCCATGGGCAACTTCGGCGCGCTGGCCGCCGGGTATTCGGTGCGCACCGTGGAGCTGAAAACCAGCGCCGATCTGATTGCCGCCTGTGAGAACGCAAACGGCAAGTACAAGGCCATCATCCTCACCGCCCCCTCCCGCCGCCTGGCCGACGCCCAGAAGGACCCCAGGACCTATTCCCAGGCCGAGCTGGAGGCCCTTGCCGACTTCAATGCCGCCGGCGGCATGGTGGTTCTGGCGGGCTGGTCGGACAATTATGAGAACTACGACGTCATCCAGAACAACAAGGATATTGTCCACATGGCAGCCACCCAGAACGCGGTGCTGGAGGCTCTGGGCTCCTCCCTGCGGATCGGCGACGACGCCACCTATGACGATACCTTCAGCAAGATCGACGGCGTGGATCCCTGGCGGCTGTACTTCAACACCTACAACTGGGACAGCTTCCTCACCCAGGGCATCGCGTATGACGAGGCCAACAACTACAACAATATGTATACCCAGCTGTACAGCCACTACGGCGGCGCCACGGTCTATGCCGTGGATGACAGCGGCGCGCCTGCCTCCGTCCTGCCTGAGACGGTGACGCCTGTGGTCTACGGCCACGCCTCCACCTATTCCAAGGATGTGGACGGGGACGGCCTGGGCGGCAGCGGGATCCCCAAGTATCCCGCCGCCGAGGGCGACAACCGCCTGATGGTGCTGGCTACCGAGGACCTGGGCGGCGGCAAGGGCCTCATCGTGGTGTCCGGCGCGGCCTTCATGTCCAACTTTGAGGTCCAGGCCGATGTGGACAGCGGCGCCGAGAAGAACTACTCCAACTACAACATCTGCGAAAACCTGGTAAGCTACCTCAACCCCCTGACCATTACCCCCATTGCCGATGTCCAGGCCCAGACCGAGGAGGGCATCAAGTACACTGTCGAGGGCGTGGTCACCTCCAACGCCTCCGGCTATGACAAGGACACCGCCTTCTTCGACTGCATCTACGTCCAGGACGACACCGCCGGCATCAACGCCTTCCCCGTGGCGGGCAATTACAAGAAGGGCGACATCGTCCGCATTACCGGCACCACCTCCTCCTACCAGGGAGAGCGGCAGCTCAATGTGAGCAGCATCGAGAAGATCGGCGAGGGCGAGGTCCCCGCGCCCAAGTCCATCACCACCCAGCAGGCCTCCCAGGCCGCCGAGCTGGGCAGCCTGGTGCAGATCCATGGCGTGGTGGTCAGCTTCGCCGAGGCCGAGGGCCTGGTCCAGACCATCATGGTCCGGGACGACAGCGGCTACGACGCCCGCGTGTTCATTGACGGCTACATCACCAAGGATACGCCCATCGACAACCTGGCGGTGGGCCACGAGATCACCGTGGTGGGCCTGTCCTCCTACGACAGCAGCTTTGCCGGTCCCGCCCCCCGTATCCGGGTCAGTGACCGGGCCGACATCGTCTGCGGCACGGAGGAAGTGGATATCCCGCCCGCCCAGGGCGGCGGCTCCTCCTCCGGCGGCGGCAGCAGCTCCTCCGGCAGCAAGACCGAGACCGTCACCAACCCCGACGGCTCCACCACTACCACGGTGACCAAGACGGACGGCTCCTCCACTTCCACCACCAAGTACCCCGATGGGTCCTCCGCCGTCACCAAGACCGACAAGACCGGCGCGTCGGAGACCACGGTCACGGTGTCCCGGTCCACCATGAACAGCGCGGCGGAGGATGAGATCCTCCAGCTGCCCATCCCCCAGCAGGACCCCGACGGCGCGCCCGTCATCAAGGTGGATCTGGCGGACAAGAAGGACGTAAAGGTGGAGATCCCGGTGAAGGACGCCTCCTCCGGTACCGTGGCCGTCCTGGTGGATGACGACGGCAAGGAGACGATCCTGATGGACACCGCCCTGTCCGACAGCGGCATCACCGTCACCCTGTCCGACGGCGACACCATTAAGATCATCAACAACGCCAAGAACTTTACCGACGTACCCGACACCCACTGGGCCAAGGACGTCATCGACTACGTCACCAGCCGGGAGCTGTTCCAGGGCACCGGCGCCGCTACCTTCACCCCCGACAGCCCCATGACCCGGGCCATGGGCTGGACCCTGCTGGCCCGGTTCGCCGGGGTGGATACCTCCGCGGGCAGTACCTGGTATGAGGCGGGCCTCGATTGGGTCGTGGAGCAGGGGATCTCCGACGGCACCAACCTGTACTACTACCTGACCCGTGAGCAGCTGGTCACCATGCTGTACCGCTACGCCGGCAGCCCGGCGGCCGAGGGCAGCCTCAGCGCCTTCAGCGACGCCGACTCTGTCAGCGACTGGGCCGAGGACGCCATGATCTGGGCCACCGGCCTGGGTCTGGTGGAAGGGATCGGCGACGGCAGGCTGGCGCCTCAGGGCACCGCCTCCCGGGCCGAAGTGGCCGCCCTCTTCGCCCGTTTCGTGGCGCAGATGAACGGCTGATCCAAGGCAGATACAAGGGAGCCGCCCGCCCCATGGCGGGCGGCTCCATCTTTTCAGGAGAGAGGGGGACCCACCGATATGGGCCGAAAACAAGCTGTTGAGAGGCCGCCTGTATGGACGGGCCGCCGCCTGGCCGCCGTTGTGACCGGGCTGCTGCTGTTCCTGGTCCTGGCGGCGGGCTGCCTGCTCCTGGGCGCTGGAGACACCGGGCAGACGGCGGCCCAGAAGCGGCTGTTTGCCGTGGCCCGGGTGGATGACATCCTGTCTGACAACGCCCAGCCGGAGGACTGGACGGAGGGCCTGCGGGTGGGCACCCAGCAGCTGCAGCTGGAGATCCTCACCGGCCCCTACAAGGGGGCCGTTCTGGAGGCCGCCAACTACCTGACCGCCTACGCCAATGTGGACTGCTCCCTGGGTACCCGGGTCATCGTCCGGCTGGACCTGGACGACAGCGGCGCACCCTACGTCATCTCCATCCCCAACTACGACCGGGGGCCGGTGCTGGCGGGGATGATCGCCGTGTTTGCCCTGCTGCTGGTGGTCATCGGCGGGAAGAAGGGGATCATGGCCCTGCTGGGCCTGGCCTATACCCTGGCGGGGATCTGGCTGCTGCTGATCCCCATGGTGCTGCGGGGGGGGCCCCCCATCCTGTCGGCGGTGGCCATCGCCGCCCTGACGGCGGCGGCCTCCCTGCTGATGCTCACCGGCTTCACCCGCAAGACCCTGTGCGCAGGCCTGGGCTGCGTGTGCGGCGTGGCGGCGGCGGGGCTGTTCGCCTGGATCGTGGGACAGATCACCCCCATCAGCGGATTCAACATGTCGGAGGCGGAGGACCTGGTGCTCCGGGCCTATGACAGCCCTCTGGAGATCCGGGGGCTGCTGGTCAGCGGCATCCTGATCGCCGCCCTGGGCGCGGTGATGGACGTAGCCATGTCCATCTCCTCCGCGTGCAGTGAGCTGCGGGCGGTCAATCCCGGCCTGACGGCGGGGGAGCTGTTCCGCTCCGGCATGAACATCGGCCGGGACGCCATGGGCACCATGGCCAACACCCTGATCCTGGCCTTTGCCGGCGCCGCCTTCAATATGCTGCTGCTGTTCCAGGTGTACGGCTATCCGCTGATCCAGATCATCAACAGCGACTCCATGGCCATCGAGCTGATCCAGAGCGTGGCCGGCTCCGTGGGCATCATCCTGACGGTCCCCCTGGTCTCCCTCTTCGCCTCCGTCCTGCTGACCGCCAAGGGCGGCAGGCGCTGAAAAAGCAGCTAGAATCAGAACGCGCCCCTCCGGACCTGGGTCCGGAGGGGCGCGTTTTGTCCGCCCTGTGTCCTTTTGCCCCTGCGCTCCCCACCGCAGAGGGGGCCATCCAGATCGCCCTGGAGGAGATGCCCGTCACCCTCCACGGCAGCCGGGCCCTGGTCATCGGATACGGACGGCTGGGCCGGGCCCTGGCTCCCCGGCTGGCGGGGCTGGGCGCCAGGGTCAGCGTGGCCGCCCGGAAGTATGCCCACCTGGCCTGGGCGGAGGGGTTCGGCTTCGGCACCGAGCACACCGGCGAGCTGAAAGGCTGGCTGTGCGGCTATGACCTGATCGTCAACACCGTGCCCGCCCAAGTGCTGGGGGAGGAGGAGCTGGGGGAGCTGAAGCCGGAGTGCGTGGTCATCGACCTGGCCTCCCTCCCCGGAGGCGTGGACTTTGAGGCCGCCAAGGCCCTGGGGGTAAAGGCCATTCAGGCCCTGTCCCTCCCCGGACGGGTGGCTCCGGCCACGGCGGCGGCCTACCTGCGCAATACCATCTGCCACATATTGAATGAGTTAGGAGTGTAGCTATGGAACCCATCCGGGTGGGATTCGCCTTCTGCGGGTCCTTTTGTACCTATCATCGGGCCATGACGGCCCTGGAACAGGTCCGCGCCCGCTACGGCGACGTGACTCCCATTGTCTCCGAGACCAGCGCCGCCACCGACAGCCGGTTCGGCCCGGCCCACGAGTACATGCGGGAGATGGAGCGTATCTGTGATAAGCGGGTCATCGACACCATTCCCAAGGCCGAGCCCATCGGCCCCAAGCATCTGCTGGATGTGCTGGTGATCTGTCCCTGTACCGGCAACACCCTGGCCAAGCTGGCGGGCGGCATCACCGACACCACGGTGACCATGGCGGCCAAGGCCCACCTGCGCAACGGCGGGCCGGTGGTGATCTGCCTGGCCACCAACGACGGCCTGGCATCCTCGGCCAGAAACATCGGCACCCTGCTGGACAAGAAGAACGTCTACTTTGTCCCCTTCGGCCAGGACGATCCGGCGGAAAAACCCACCTCCCTGGTGGCCGACTTCTCCCAGGTGAACGACGCCATTGACGCCGCTCTCCGGGGGGAACAGCTCCAGCCCCTGCTGCTGGGGAAATAACCCCGGGAGACAAAAGAGGAGCGGCGCAGCAATTGCTGCGCCGCTCCTCTTTTTATTGTGTCGGCTCAGTCGTCGTAGTCCACGTCCCAGTTGATGATAGCGCCGGTGGAGGCGTTGATCTCGCAGTCGTACTCGGTGCGGCCGGAGCGCATCTCGATCTCGTAGACATAGCGGCCGTCGTCAAAGTCCAGCTGGCACTTGACCACAGTGACGCCGGAGGGAGCCTTGGCCAGGGCGATCTCCTTGGCACGGGCCTCGGTGATCAGGTTGGAGGTGGAGGTGCCGGTGCTGCCGGTGCTGTGATTCTCGAAATCCTGGTCGTAGGAGACGATGGCGCCGCTGGTGGCGTCGATCTCATAGTCGTACTCGGTGTTGCCCACGTAGAACTCCACGTCATACCGGGTCCGGCCGTCGTCCCGGTCCAGCTGGGCCTTGACGAAGGTGGCGCTGGAGGCGGATACCCCGGCGTGGTTGAGGGCGATCTCCTTGGCCTTGTCGGCGGAGATCAGGCCGGAGGTGGTGGTACCGGTGCTGGTGCCGGGCCGGTTCAGGGAGAAGTCATCCCACTCCCGGTCGTAGGAGAGCACCGCGCCGGTGGCGGCGTCGATGTCGTAGTCGTACTCGGTGTTGCCCACGTAGAACTCCACCTCATATTTGACCTTACCGTCATCCCAGTCCAGGCCGGCCTTAACGAAGACGGCGTCGGAGGCGGACACACCGGCGTGGCTCAGCGCGGCCTGCTTGGCCTTCTCCACGGTGATATAGTCGGAGGCGGCGGGGGTGGAGGCGATATACTGGTCCTGGGTGGTGAGCACGGCGGTGTAGGTGGCGGAATCAAACTCCACCTTCATGCCGGCGGCCTCACAGATGGCCCGGACGGGGGCATAGGTGGTGCCGTTGTAGGAGAACAGGGGCACTTCCTTGCCCTGCTCATTCTTGGGGGAGAACACGGCGCCGTTGAGGGTGACCCGGATGTTGTCATCCACCGTGATGGTGCGGGTGGCGGCCAGGGCGGACACGCCCAGACCCACCGTGAGCGCGGCCACCAGGATGCCGCTGGCGAAACCTTTACCGAAACCTCTTTTCATGTCTGAAAACTCCTTTACGATTTGATTTGATATAGATTGTATGTTGATCCGGTGGGCCCCGTGTGTGGGGCTTCGTCCTCCGTTCTGACTATGAAATGTGGGAGGGGGCCGTTTTATTGCACGGCCTGCTGAAAAAATTTCAAAAATCATTTCTTTTTTTAAAATGGGAAAAAACACTTGACTTTTTGGAGAATTTTTATATAATAATAGGGCTTGTTTGAAAAAACAGGTCCTATCCTTGCCCCCGACAAAGGGCGGGGGCCATACGTCCATAAGGAGGTGCAAACAAAATGGCAAAACTCAGCGGAAATTATGAGGTGGTCTACATCCTCGATCCCAACCTGAACGAGGAAGCCACCGCTGCCATGGTGTCCAAGTTCCAGACTCTGGTGGAGCAGAACGGCACTCTGGCTGAGGTCAACGAGTGGGGCAAGCGCCACCTGGCCTATCCCATCAACGACATGACCGAGGGCTACTACGTGCTGATGACCTTCAGCTCCAAGCCCGAGTTCCCCCGGGAGCTGGATCGTATCCTGCGGATCACCGACGGCGTGATGCGTTCCCTCATCGTCTGCACGGACGAGTAAGAAGGGGGAAGCGCCTATGCTGAACCGAATCATTCTCATGGGCCGCCTGGCCCGTGATCCCGAGCTCCGCCACACCCAGACGGGGACCCCCGTGGCCTCCTTCCGGCTGGCGGTGGACCGGGACTTCAAGGACAAGACCACCGGCGAGAAGGCCACCGACTGGATCGACGTGGTGGCCTGGCGCCAGACGGCGGAATTTGTCTCCCGCTTCTTCACCAAGGGCCGGCTGGCCGTGGTGGAGGGCCGGCTCCAGATGCGTGACTGGACCGACCGGGACGGCAATAAGCGCACTACCGCCGAGGTGGTGGCCGACAACGTGTATTTCGGCGACTCCAAGCGGGACGCCGAGGGCGGCGGTTACGCCCCGCCTTCCGGCGGCTACGGCGGACCCGGCGGCTATGCCCCTCCGGCGGCCCCGGCCAACAACGCCTATGCGCCCCCCGCGTCGGGCGATCAGTTCGCCGAGCTCTCCGATGACGACGATGGAGAGCTGCCCTTCTGATTGAACTTTTGGACGGCGAGAGACCGTCCTCATAAAACAAACGGGCTGCAGGCCCGTCAAAAGGAGGTTTTCCTGTTATGGCTATGGATAGAGAGCGTCCCCGCGGCCGGAAGCGCCGCAAGGTCTGCACCTTCTGCGTGGATAAGGTGGAGCACATCGACTATAAGGATGCCGCCAAGCTGCGCCGGTTCCTGTCTGAGCGGAGCAAGATCCTGCCCCGCCGCACCACCGGCACCTGCGCCATGCATCAGCGTCAGCTGACCGAGGCCATCAAGCGCGCCCGTCAGATCGCGCTGCTGCCCTTCGTCACCGACTAATCAGCAGAAAAGAAGAGCCGTCCCGTATGGGACGGCTCTTTTTTCTTGTCTTATTGCGGCTCAGGGGGCAGGGCCGGTACCTCCGGGAAGGAGACGGCGGCTTTGAACAGGTCCCCGTCGATGTCGATGCCGAACTGGCCGCCCTGGAGCTCGGTGAGGGAGCGGGCGATGGACAGCCCCAGGCCGGAGCCCTCAGTGGTGCGGGCCTCGTCCCCCCGGACGAACCGCTCCATCAGCTGTGCGGCGGGGATGTTCAGCTGCTGGCGGGAGACGTTCTTGATGGTGAGCACCGCCCGGCCCTCCCGCCGGAAGATATCCACGTAGATCCGGGTGCCGCCCTGGGCGTACTTGTTGCAGTTGGAGAGCAGGTTGTCGATTACCCGCCACAGATGGCGGCTGTCGGCCATGATCCACAGCTCCTCCGCCGGGAACCGGGGCACCACCGTCAGATTGCTCTGCTCAAATTTCTCCTCAAACTCCCCCAGAGCCTGCTGGAAGAGCTGCACCATGCCCAGCCGCTCCAGGTGGACGGGCAGGCTGCCGGTAGAGGCCTTGGAGGCCTCCACCAGGTCCTCCGTCAGCTTTTTCAGCCGCTGGCTCTTCCGGTCCAGCACCTCCAGGTAGGCGGGGGCGTCCGGGCTGTCCAGGCCCTGCTTCTTCAGCAGGTCCACGTAGTTGATGATGGAGGTGAGGGGCGTTTTCAGGTCGTGGGACACGTTGGTGATGAGCTCGGCCTTGAACCGCTCGCTCTGGATGCGCTCCTCCACCGCGGCGCTGATGGCCTGGTTCAGGTCGTTGAGCTGCCGGGCGTGGGCGGCCAGATCGTGGTACATATGGACGGTGTCGATCTGGTAATCGGTCTCGCCCCCCAGAATGTGCTCCGTGCCCGCCTGCACCTTTTTCCACTGGATGGCCCAGCGGCACAGGCCGAACAGCACCGCGCCCTGGTAGATGGGGAACAGGATGACGGTGAACCAGGTGAGCACCGAGCCCAGCACATACAGCAGAAACACCAGCACCACCCGCCAGGTGAGGGGCCAGCTCCGGGCCATAGCCCGGACGGCCCGGGCAATGAGGCGGCAGAGAGCGGCGATCACGGTGCAGGACAGGACGGTATGGGTCTTGAAGCGCACCGCCAGGGTGAGCAGATAATAGAGGACGCACAGGGCCGTCCCGCAGGAGAGAAGGGCCAGGCCCACCACCAGATCGGTGGTCAGGCCGCCCTGATTGGCGGCAAAGGTCATGGAATCGCCCCCTGCCAGCAGCAGGGCTATGGCGCAGATCAGGCCGAAGGTGAGCAGGTCCAGGGGGATCCGGTCAAAGCCGCCCCGCACCGGCCGTTCCGCCCCCTTCCGCCACCCGGCGGAGCGGAGCAGGAACACCAGCAGCACCACGAACAGGATGTCCAGGGCCAGGGCCAGCAGGGCCAGGGCGGGCAGGTAGCTGGCGTATTCCCCGTACTCCTGACGTCCGATGTAGAACTCGTCCTCCACGGTGAGAGGGTCAGTGACCCCGAACTCCAGCACCAGCTCCGAGCTGAGCATCCCGTCTCCGTTATCTGCGTACTCCGTGGGCTCTGGGTCCTGATCCCCGGAGAAACTGAGCGCGTCCCGATCCATGCTGATGGTCACCGCCTCCCGCACCACCGTGTGGACCTGGCTGTCCAGGGCCTGGTTGGGGTCGGCATTGGTGTAAATCAGCACGCCGGTGTCGTTGCGCCGGATGGCGAAGCGAAAGTTGGTCTTCTCCGGGGAGAGCAGCTCCTGCAGCTCCTCCAGCCGCTGCTGGTCCAGGTAGGGCAGGGAACCGTCGTTCCACTCCTTGTCCTGGATCAGCCAGGTCAGCTCCCTGGCCTGGTCAAAGCGGTTGCTCAGGTCCTGGTAATAGGAGTTGCTGGTGTAGTAGCCTGTCCCCGTCCACAGGGTATCCCACTGGGAGAGAATGAACAGGGAGGCCCAGAAGCCCCCCGCGCCGGTGGCCATGGCCAGGAAAAAGGCCACCAGCTTCACGGCCAGATTGGTTCTCAAGGTTTTCATCATGCGTCTCTCCCACCGGCGGAGGGGAGGGCCCTCACACCTTTTCCATCTTGTAGCCCAGGCCCCACACCACCTTGATATACCGGGGGTTGGCCGGGTCGATCTCTATTTTTTCCCGCAGGTGGCGGATGTGGACCGCCACGGTGTTCTCCGAGCCCAGAGAGGGGTCGTTCCACACCAGCTCATAGATCTGGCTGGTGGAGAACACCCGGCCCGGGTTTTTCATCAGCAGCAGGAGGATGTTGTACTCCAGCGGGGTCAGGCTCACCGGCTCCCCGTCCACCGTCACCGACTTGGCCCCGTCGTCCAGGACGATGCCGCCGTTGGTGAGCAGGGCCGGGTCTCCCGCCCCGCCGCCGGAGCTCTTGCCCCCCAGGCTGGTGTACCGCCGCAGCTGGCTCTTCACCCGGGCGATGACCTCGATGGGGTTGAAGGGCTTGGTGATGTAGTCGTCCGCCCCGATGTTCAGGCCCAGCACCTTGTCGGCGTCCTCGCTCTTGGCGGTGAGCAGGATGATGGGCACGTTGCAGCTCTCCCGCAGCTTGGCGGTGGTGCGGATGCCGTCCAGACCGGGCATCATCACGTCCAGCAGGATCAGGTCCACCGGGTTGCTCTCCGCCAGGCGGAGGCACTCCAGCCCGTCGTAGGCCTTCAGGGTGGCAAAGCCCTCGCTGGACAGGTAGATGTCCAGGGCGGACACGATGTCCTTGTCGTCGTCACAGATCAGAATGGTGTTCATATCCTCACCTCATGCTATGGCCTCAGTTTAGCGTAAAAAGATTAAGTTCCCGAGGGGAAATGTTTTAAGACTGCCTTAAGACCAGGAACATTTTACCCCACCTTCCGTCTAAAAAGCAACTGAAAGAAAAAGGAGGATCCCCTATGAGAGGAAAGCTGGTGGCTCTGCTCCTGCTCCCGGCCCTGCTGGCCGGGTGCTCCGCTCCGACCTCCGCTCCCCGGGTGGCGGGGGCGACTGACCTGACCCCCAAGCATGAGGCCGGAGACAGAGGGGATTTCCAGGCCAAGCCCCAGGCCGACGCCGCTATCGGGAATCTGGGGGCTGACCTGCTCCGGGCTGTCCGGCAGCCGGGGGAGAACACCCTGCTCTCCCCCCTGTCGGTGGCCCTGGCCCTGTCCATGACGGCCAACGGAGCCGCCGGGGACACCCGGGCGGAGTTTGAGGCTCTGCTGGGGGCGGAGGTGAACACCCTCAACGAAAACGCCGCTTCTCTCCTGGCCGACTACCTGTCCCTGGAGGGGAGCACCCAGTCCGCCGTCGCCAACTCCCTGTGGGTGGACCAGGGGATGACGGCCAAAGACCTGTTTCTGGAGCGGTGCGCCGGCTTCTATCAGGCGGGGGTGTACCAGGCCGACCTGGACACGGAGCGGGCCAAAGACGCCGTGAACGACTGGATCAGCCAGGTCACCCGGGGGATGATCCCCCAGATGCTCCAGAAGCCTCTGCCGGAGGAAACTGCCCTGCTGCTGGCCAACGCCCTCTGGTTAAAGACCACCTGGGCGGAGGAGTTTGACCCCAGCGGCACCCATACCCGCCCCTTCACCGCCGCCGACGGAGCGGTGACCGATACCGGCTTCCTCTCCAACGGCATTCGGACGGAGCAATACTTCCGGACGGAGGATGCCGCCGGGGTGGTGCTGCCCTACGACGACGGGCGGCTGGCCTTTTTGGCGGTGCTGCCGGACGGAGACCTGGACGGCTGGCTGGAGGGGGTGGACGGGGAGACCTTTTCCAGCTTGCTGGAGGCGGCGGAGGACGCCACGGTGTCCCTGTGCCTGCCCAAATTTGAGGCGGAGTGGGGCGGCAACCTGTCCGACGCCCTGAAAGGCATGGGGCTGGAGGCCGCCTTTGACCCGGGACTGGCGGACTTCTCCGCCCTGGGCACCACGGCGGAGGGCCTCCCCCTGTTTGTCAGCTCGGTGGACCACCGGGCCAGGATCGAGGTCAACGAGAAGGGCACCGAGGCCGCCGCCGCCACGGTGGTGGCCATGCCGGCGGGAGCGGAGCCTCCGGCGGAGCGGGTGGAGCTCATCTTCGACCGGCCCTTCTGCTACGCCGTGGTGGACCTGGAGCGGGGGGTGCCTCTGTTCCTGGGCACGTTTGAAACGGTGGAATAACGGGGATATTTGTGGTATCCTGAGAAAAAAGGAGGGGACGGATATGGAGCTCTGGCTGAGGAAGGGAGAGGCGTACCGGCTGCTGGCGGACCTGCTGGCGGCGGAATACGGCCTGCCTGAGCTGCCGGAGCTGGCCCGGGAGGAGGGGGGCAAGCCCTTTTTCCCCCAAAAACCCGACCTCCACTTCAACGTGAGCCACAGCGGCGGCCTGGCTTTGTGCGGTGTGGGCTCCGCCCCCCTGGGGGTGGATATCGAGGTGGTCCGCCCCCGGCGGGAGGGCCTGGCCAAGTATATCTGTTCCCCGGCGGAGTACGCCTGGTATGAGCAGCTGGGCGGGGACTGGGAGAGCCTGTACACCATCTGGACCTTGAAGGAGGCCAGGATCAAGTGTACCGGCAAAGGCCTGCGGCAGCTTGCCAGCACCATTGCCGTCCCCCTGATCGGCCCCGGCCGGACCGGAACGCTGGACGGGCTGATCTTCCGTGCCTATGCCGGTCCCGGGTGGCGGGGGGCGGTCTGCTGCGCCCCGCCGGAGGAGCCCCCGGAGCGCCCCTGTGATCAAAATGTTTCTTTTTCTTAATTTCTTTTTAAGAATCTGCCCAAGGTTTTCTAAAGAAACCTCCTTTATACTAGACCTGTAAGCTGGGAAAGGGAGGGAGACCCCGTGAAGATCTTGATTTTGACCGGAAAATTCGGCATGGGCCACTGGTCCGCGTCCATGTCTCTGCGCCAACAGCTGCTGCGGGCGTTTCCCAACGCCCAGGCGGAGGTGCTGGACCTGATCGCCTATACCCGGCCCAACACCTCCGAGGCCATGTACCGCTGGTTCAACCTGCTGGTCACCCGGGGCAGCGGGCTGTTCAATCTCTACTACAAGATCACCCAGGACCTGCCGTCCAGCGACTGGCAGCTCTTTGAGGAGCAGGAGATGGACCGGCTGGAGGAGCTGCTGGACGACCGGCGGCCCGACGCCGTCATCGCCACCCACCCCATCTGCGCCCGGATGATGTCCCGCTGGAAGGGGGAGACGGGCAGCACCCTGCCCCTCATCACCTGCGTCACCGACCTGTCCAGCCACTCCGAGTGGATCCACAAGGGCACCGACTGCTACCTGGTGGGCTCGGAGGATATCAAGGAGAAGCTGGCGGCCAAGGGGGTGGACCGGGAGATCATCTGTGTCACCGGTATCCCGGTGCGCCTGGAGTTCAAGCACCCCGTCCGGCGGCGGGGCGGCCAGGAGCGGCGGCTGCTGGTCATGGGCGGCGGCCTGGGCCTGATGCCCCGGAAGGATTCCTTCTATGAGGAACTCAACGATCTGCCCAACGTCCACACCACCATCATCACCGGCGGCAATCAGAAGCTGTACGAGCGCCTGGCGGGGAAGTACGCCAACATCGAGGTGCTGGGCTTTACCGACCGGGTGTACGAGTATATGGCCGCCTCCGATCTGGTGCTCACCAAGCCCGGCGGCATCACCATGTTTGAGAGCATTTTTTCCGAGCTGCCCATCCTGGCCTGGGAGCCCTTCCTGGAGCAGGAGAAGAACAACGCCCGGTTCCTGGTGCGAAAGGGCATGGGCCGGGTGGCGTCCAAGGAGCCGGAAGCCTGTCTGGAGGCCATCCGGGACCTGATCTATGACGATGAGGCTCTGGCAGCCATGTCGGCCCGGATGCGGGCCATGAAGTCCCGCCTGGAGGAGGAGAGCCTGAACCGGATCCTCTCCGGCCTGGCGGTGGAGCGGGAGGCGAAAGTGGGATGAACAAGCGAAAAAGTCTGCTGGGCATCGGGATGATCCTGGCGCTGATGGTCCTCACCGGCTGCCTGCTGCTGAAGGATCTGTCCCCCGGCAAGCTGGCGGGCATCCTGGCCCAGGTCAGACCGGGCTGGCTGGTGCTGGGTCTGGGCCTGATGGTGGCCTTTGTGGGGTGCGAGGCCATGTGCTCCCGCCTGATCCTGGGCCGGCTGGGCCACAAGACCAACTACCGCCGCTGCCTGGGCTACTCCTTCGTGGGCTTTTACGTCAGCTCCATCACCCCCTCCTCCACCGGAGGTCAGCCCGCCCAGGTCTACTATATGTCCAGGGACAATATCCCCGCCGCCCACGGGGCGCTGAATATGATGCTCATTGCCGTGTGCTACCAGGTGACAGTGGTGGGCTACGCCCTGGCAGTGGTGCTCTCCCACTTCTCCCTGGTGGCAAACCTGGGGAACGGGCTGATGATCCTGCTGCTCTACGGCGCCCTGGTCAACGGGGCATTGACGGCGGGCATGCTCTGCCTCATGTTCCTGCCCAACGCCGCCCGCAAGCTCACCGGCGGGGTGCTGAAGCTGCTGGTGCGGGTGCGCCTGGTGCGCCATGAGGAGGCGGCCCGGGAGAAGCTGGAGCGGCAGCTGGCGGAGTACCGCCGGGGCGCCGACTGTGTCAAGGCAAATCCCGGCCTGGTGCCGGTGCTGCTGGGGCTCACCTTCCTCCAGCTCACCGCCCTGTTCTCCGTGCCGGTGGCGGTGTACCACGCCTTCGGCCTCACCGGCAGCAGCGCGGTGAGCATCATCTGCACCCAGGCCCTGGTGACCCTGGCGGTGTCCAACCTGCCCCTGCCCGGGGCGGTGGGGGCCTCAGAGGGCGGTTTTGTCACCGCCATGGCCCTGTTCTTCGGCCCCACCCTGGTGACCCCGGCGGTGCTGGTGTCCCGGGGCATCAGCTTCTACTCCTTCCTGGTCATCAGCGGCGTCATCACCCTGGCGGTCCATCTGCGCTCCCGCCAAAAAAAGCAGGTGGAGCTTTCACCCCGGCTCCCTAGGACGGCCCGGGGCACCGTGACCACGTGATCCCCCCCTTTTACGCCCCGACGCGGAATCTGTCCCGCCGGGGCGTTTTTTGCTTGTGCTGGGGGCGGACCTGTCTTATAATGTCAGCAGAAGAAACGGAGGAGGCCGGAGTATGCACTATCTTGGCATTGATCTGGGCGGCACCAACGTGGCGGCCGCCGTGGTGGACAAGGACGGGACCATTCTGGGCAAGGCCAGCCTGCCCACTCCCCGGACGGGCGCCGAAGCTGTGGCCGATCAGATGGCCGCTGCCGCCAAGGCCGCGGCGGAGCAGGCGGGGGTGTCCCTGGAGCAGGTGGAATCGGTGGGCATCGGCTCCCCCGGTACCATCGAGCCCCAGCACGGGCTGATCAAATTCTGGTCCAACCTGGATTTTGAGAATGTGCCCCTGGCGGCACTGGTGGAGGAGCGGCTCCACAAGCGGATCTACCTGGAGAACGACGCCAACGCCGCCGCCCTGGGGGAGTATGCCGCCGGGGCGGGCAAGGGCAGCCAGTCCATGGTGGCCATCACCCTGGGTACCGGGGTGGGAGGCGGCGCCATCCTGAACGGCAGGCTGTACACCGGCTTCAACTACGCCGGTATGGAGGTGGGCCACTTCGTCATTGAGCACAACGGCCGGCCCTGTACCTGCGGCCGGAAGGGCTGCTTTGAGGCCTATTGCTCCGCTACCGCCCTCATCAAGCGCACCCGGCAGGTGATGGAGGAGAATCCGGATTCCCTGCTGTGGCAGCTGGCGGGGGATCTGGATAAGGTCAACGGTCGCACCCCCTTTGACGCCGCCGCCCAGGGGGACGCCGCCGCCGGGAAGGTCATCGACGAGTACGTGGACTACCTGGGCTGCGGGGTGGCCAGCCTGGTGAACATCCTCCAGCCGGAGGTGTTCTGCATCGGCGGCGGGCCCTCCGCCCAGGGAGAGACCCTGATGGCTCCGGTGCGCTACATCCTGAACCGGGAGGACTACGCCCGCAACAGCGTCCACCGCACCCGGCTGGTGCGGGCCGCTCTGGGCAACGACGCCGGCATCATCGGCGCCGCCCTCCTGCCTCTGTTCCGCTGAACGACGAAAGGACCCGCTTTTAGCGGGTCCTTTTTGCGGTCATTCCACGGGACTGTACCCGCCGCAGGGATCATCGTCCGGGTCCTCCTCCCCGCAGTTCTCCGGCAGGGGAAAGACCAGCAGGGACAGCCCGAACAGAGCCGCTGCCGCCACCACGCCTGCCTCCAGCCTGTGCTCCTCCAGCCAGGGGCGGTATTCCTCCAGAGCGGGCAGCTTGACGGCGGCGCCATAGAGCACCGCCGCCAGCCCGCCGCACAGAGCCAGCCGGGCGGCCGCCTTTTTCCGATCCGGTTTCCATTCCATAGGCACCCTCCTTTCTTTCCAGTATAATGAGCCGGACGGCCGGAAAGACCGGAGATTTCTGCGAGGAGCGAAAGAAATCTGCAAAAACACGAAAAAATTGTGAGGAAACAGTTAAGTTTTTCCTGCCGCCCTTGTCCGGCGGCGGCAATTCCGCTATAATGCATACGAAAAAACAAAAAACAGGGGCGGAAGCATGGCGAAGAAGAAACCACGCCGGACAGAGCCGGCGGAACCAGTACAACAGCATACCCGACGGGAGGTGCCCCGGGTGACGGCGGACCCGGAAAAGGGCCTGAACATGGCCCAGGTACGGGAGCGGCAGCACCACGGCTGGGCCAACGACCCGGTGGAATCCCCCACCAAGACAGTGGGGCAGATCGTCCGGGAGAACTGCTGCACCTTCTTTAACTTCATCTTTATCGTTCTGGCGGCCCTGCTGGTGGCGGTGGGGTCCTTTGACGACATGCTCTTCCTCCTCATCGCCCTGGCCAATACCGCCATCGGCATTTTTCAGCAGCTGCGCTCCAAGCAGACGGTGGACAAGCTGAACCTGCTGGCGGCTCCCCGTGCCAATGTGGTGCGGGAGGGGAACGTGCTCTCGGTGCCGGCGGCCCAGCTGGTGCGGGACGACGTGGCGGAGCTCTCATCCGGGGAGCAGATCCCCGCCGACGCCACCGTCCTCTCCGGTCAGGTGCAGGTGAATGAGGCCCTCATCACCGGCGAGGCCGATGCCATCGTGAAAAATCCCGGGGACCAGCTGCTCTCCGGCTCCTTCGTGGTGGCCGGGCGCTGCCGGGCCCGGCTGGACCGGGTGGGGGCGGAGTCCTACGCCGCCAAGCTGACCCTGGAGGCCAAAAAGGACGTCACCGTGGGCAAGAGCGAGATGATGTCCTCCCTGGACAAGCTGATCCGCATCATCGGCATTCTGCTGGTGCCCATCGGGGTGGCCCTCTTCGTCAAGGAGTACTTCTTCCTGGAGCGCACCGCCCAGGAGGCGGTGGTGTCCATGGTGGCCGCCCTCATCGGCATGATCCCCGAGGGGCTCTACCTGCTGACCAGCGTGGCCCTGGCGGTGAGCATGATCCGCCTGGCCCAGGGCAAGGTGCTGGCCCAGGACATGAACTGCATCGAGACCCTGGCCCGGGTGGACGTGCTGTGCGTGGACAAGACGGGCACCATCACCGAGCCCCACATGGAGGTGGGGGAGGTGGTGTACCTGGACCCGGAGAAATACGCCGAGACCGAGGTCACCGAGACCCTCAACGCCTTCTACAAGGTGATGGAGGCGGACAACGACACCGGCCGGGCCATGCAGAAGAAATTCCACGGCACTTCCGTGTGGCACGCCTCCCAGACCATCCCCTTCACCTCGGCGGCCAAGTGGAGCGCCGCCGTGTTCCCCGGCCACGGCTCCTTCGTGGTGGGGGCCCCCGAGTTCATCATGGGTCAGCGGTACGCCGACCTGAAGGAGCAGGTGGACCCCTGGTCCGCCAAGGGCTACCGGGTGCTGCTGCTGGCGGAGTATGACGGCGTCCCCGACCAGGGGCGGGGGCTGGACCCCCGGCGGGTGTCCCCCATGGCCCTGGCCATGCTGGCCAACCGGGTGCGCCCGGCGGCCCCCAAGACCTTCCGCTACTTTGCCGAGCAGGGGGTGGCGGTGAAGGTGATCTCCGGCGACAACCCGGTGACGGTGGCCGAGGTGGCCCGCCAGGCGGGCATCGAGGGGGCGGACAAGTACGTGGACGCCGCCACCCTCCGCAGCGACAGCGACATCGAGCGGGCGGTGCGTCACTACACCGTGTTCGGCCGGGTCACCCCCAACCAGAAGCGGAAGCTGGTCCGGGCCCTCCAGAAGGAGGGCCACACCGTGGCCATGACCGGCGACGGCGTCAACGACGTGCTGGCCCTGAAGGACGCCGACTGCGGCATCGCCATGGCCTCCGGCGCCGACGCCGCCTGCCACGCCGCCCAGCTGGTGCTCCTCAACTCCGACTTCTCCGCCATGCCCAAGGTGGTGGCTGAGGGCCGGCGGGTCATCAACAACATCCAGCGGGCCGCCGCCCTCTACCTGGTGAAAAACATCTTCTCCTTCTGCCTGGCCATCATCTCCCTGTTTGCCACGGTGCCCTACCCGGTGACCCCCCTCCAGCTGTCTTTGCTCAGCGCCGTCACCATCGGGGTGCCCTCCTTCTTCCTGGCCCTGGAGCCCAACCACAGCCTGGTGAAGGGGAAGTTCCTGGCCAACGTGTTCCGGTCCGCCCTGCCCGGCGGACTGTCCGATCTGATCGTGGTGCTGGGGGCGGAGGTGTTCTACCTGGCCTTCGGCTTCACCACCGACGAGCTGTCCACCATCTCCGCCATCCTGCTCATCGTCATCGGCATTCTGGTGCTCTATCAGGTGTGCAAGCCCTTTGACTGGAAGCGGCGGGTGCTGTGGGGGGCCATGGCGGGCTCCTCGGCGGTGACGATTCTCTTTTTTGGACAGAACTTCGGCCTGAGCCCCCTGGAGCTCCAGCCCTTCCTGGTGCTGCTGGTGTTCCTGGGCCTGTCCTACTCGGTGTTCAAGCTGATGCTCAACCTGTTTGAGCTGGGCAGCAAATTGTTCAACCGGATCCGCGGCCTGGGGGGACGGCGGCGGGCATGACCCACCCACTTTGTTCGGAACGCCCCCTGATGCAGCACGGTCCTCCGGCTGTGTCGGGGGGTGCTTTGGTTTATTTGGCTGGCCCAGAGTGGACCATGAGCGGGGGCCTGGCCGGTACCAGAATGGTACAGTATCTCCGGGCTTCCTTTCCGCCTTGTTCCGGTCTGGTGTCACCAGTGAAGCTTTTGATCTTTTTCCCTTGCTCCACTCTGGGTCAGATCTACGAGATATTGCCAGGCCAGGGGCGGTTATCAGGCGGCCGGGTCAGGGAATTTCCATCTACTCTACCGACAGTCGGTTGCCAGGAACGGTACGGCGGCCTTACAATGGCGGGAGGAAGGAGGCTGCATCTATGTTTGAGATCGACCGGGAGGCCTTCGGGGCCTTCCTTGTCCGGCTGCGGAAGGAAAAGGGCCTGACCCAGAAGGAGCTGGCCGAACAACTCTACGTGTCCGACAAGGCGGTGAGCAAGTGGGAGCGGGGGCTGAGCCTGCCCGACATCTCCCTGCTCACCCCGCTGGCGGAGATTCTGGGGGTGACGGTGACCGAGCTGCTCCGGGGGGAGCGGCTGGCGGGAGCGGAAACCCTGCCGGTGGACCAGGTGGAGGAGCTGCTGACAGGCTCCCTGGAGCTGTCCGGGACCCAGCGGCAGCAGAAGCGGCAGGACCGGAGACGGCGGGGGCTGCTGTGGGGCCTGTCCGCAATCATGGCGCTGGTGGAGCTGCTGGCCCTCCGGTGGGCGGGCTTCTCCTGGCCGGTGCTGTGGGACGATCTGGGAATAGTGGAGGGGATCTGCCTGTTCTTCGGGGCCTGGGCCTGCTTCCTGGCTCCGGACGTGCTGCCCGCCTACTACGATGAGAACAACATCACCTCCTTCAGCCAGGGGCCTTTCCGCATGAACCTGGCGGGGGTGCGCATCAGCAACCGGAACTGGCCCTACCTGATGGGAGCGGCCCGGTGGTGGCTGCTGCTGACGCCGGTGGTGTTCCCCCTGCTCTACCTGGCCCTCCAGTGCTTCGCCCCCGTGCTGTGGGGGTCGGGGCGGCTGTGGCTCACCCTGGCGGCCGCCCTGGGGTTCTTTGTGCCGGTGATCGTAGCGGGCAAGCTCCATGAGTAAAAGCCACAAATTCGACCGATTTTCCTTGCCTTTTTTTCGGCGTACTGATATAATAGCTAAGATAACTGAAAGCACTTGCAGCCGCGGAGTACCGCATCAGGGGAAGCCGGTGAAAATCCGGCGCAGTCTTACCTCTACTGTAAGCGTGGACGAAGGCGCACGAGCCATTGGCCCCAGGCCGAGAAGGCGTGCCGGAGGAGGAAACGCAAGCCAGGAGACCCACTGTAAGGGCGTTTGCGTTACTCTGAGGTGGAGAGTGCGGCAGAACACAGGCAAAAGGCCCTCCCTCAATGACGGGAGGGCTTTCTTTTTTGGAACGGAGGGGCGGAATGGCAAAGCTGGAGGTCTATCTCCCGGTGGGGAAGGAGAAGCTGCGCTGCGGCTATACCACCGGCACCTGCGCGGCGGCGGCCGCCGCCGGGGCGGCCCGGCTCCTCCTCACCGGGGAGCGGCTGCCCGCCGTCCGGGTGGACACCCCCGCCGGCATCACCGTGGAGGCCGAGCTGCTGGACCACGCCGCCGGACCGGGCTGGGCCTCCTGCGCCGTCCGCAAGGACGGGGGGGACGACCCGGACGTCACCGACGGGGCCCTGATCTGCGCCAGAGCGGAGCGGACGGATACACCCGGCGTCACCATCGACGGCGGCGTGGGGGTGGGCCGGGTCACCCGGCCCGGCCTGGACCAGCCGGTGGGTCAGGCCGCCATCAACTCCACCCCAAGGCGGATGATCCGGACCCAGGTGGAGCAGATCATGGCCGGGGCGGACTATGCCGGCGGCCTGGCGGTGACCATCTCGGTGCCCGAGGGGGAGAGGCTGGCGGAACACACCTTCAACCCCCGGCTGGGCATTGAGGGGGGCATCTCCATCCTGGGCACCAGCGGCATCGTCCGGCCCATGAGCGAGGCCGCCCTCCTTGATTCCCTCTACCTGGAGCAGGACATGGCCCGCGCCACCGGGGTGACAGACCTGCTGATGACCCCCGGCAACTACGGGGATGCCTTCGCCCAGGATACCCTGGGCCTGGACCTGACCCACCGCTGCACGTGCAGCAACTATGTCGGCGCGGCCATCGACCACGCCGCCGGGCTGGGCTTCCGGTCCCTGCTGCTGGTGGGCCACCTGGGCAAGCTGATCAAAGTGGCTGCCGGCAGCATGAACACCCACTCCAAGGTGGCCGACGGCCGGCGGGAGACCCTCACCGCCCACGCCGCCCTGGCGGGCGGTTCGTCGGAGCTGCTCCGTGCCCTGTTCGACAGTCCCACCACCGACGCGGGGGTGGAGCTGCTGAAAAAAGCCGGCCTGCTGGAACAAGTGATGGCCTCCATCGGAGCGGCTCTGGAGGATCAGCTCCGCCATCGTGCGGGGCCGGAACTGGAGATCCAGGCGGTTTTCTTCTCCAATCAATATGGCATGTTAGGAAAGACATCGGGGGCGGACCGGCTGCTGGCCCTCCACCGGGTATAGGAGGAACTTATGGTACATTTTATCGGCGCAGGCCCCGGCGGGGCCGATCTCATCACCGTGCGGGGAGCCAAGCTGCTGGGGGAGGCCGACGTCATCATTTACGCCGGCTCCCTGGTGAATCCCGCCCTGCTGGACTATAAAAAAGAGGGCTGCCAGGTGTACGACAGTGCCAAGATGACCCTGGAAGAAGTCATCGAGGTAATGAAAGCTACGGAAGAAAAGGGCGGCACCACCGCCCGCCTCCATACCGGCGATCCCTCCCTCTACGGCGCCCATCGGGAGCAGATGGACGAGCTGGATAAGCTGGGTATCAGCTACGACGTGACCCCTGGCGTGTCTTCCTTCTCCGGAGCCGCCGCCGCCCTCTGCGCGGAGTATACCCTGCCCGACGTATCACAGTCCGTGATCATCACCCGCATGGCGGGCCGCACCCCGGTGCCCGAGGGAGAGCAGCTCCGCAAGATGGCCTCCCACGGCTGCACCATGGTGCTCTTTTTGTCCACCGGCCTGCTGGAGGATGTGGAAAAAGAGCTGGCGGCGGGGGGCTATGCACCCGACACCCCGGCGGCCATCGTGTATAAGGCCACCTGGCCGGAGGAAAAGGTGTACCGCTGCACCGTGTCCACCCTGGCTCAGACCGCCCGGGAAAACCACGTCACCAAGACGGCATTGATTACGATTGGTAATTTCCTGGGTAAAAAATACGAAAGATCCAAGCTGTACGACCCCACCTTTACCCACGAGTTCCGGGAGGCCAGCAAGTGACAGCGGCCATTCTGGCTTTTACCCGCCGGGGCGCGGTCCTGGGAAAGGTGCTGGCGGAGGCGCTGGATGCCTCCCTCCACGTGCCAGCCCGGTTTGCCGCTGAGGTGGGGGCGGAGGCGTACGACAGCCTGGAGGGCTGGACGGCGCGGATGTGGGGGGAAAAGGACGCCCTCATTTTTGTGGGAGCCTGCGGCATCGCCGTCCGGGCCATTGCCTCCCATGTGAAGGATAAATTCACCGACCCCGCCGTGGTAAGCGTGGACGAGGCGGGGCGGTTCGTCATCCCCCTCCTCTCCGGCCACGTGGGCGGGGCCAATGAGCTGGCCCTCCGGGTGGCGGCCCTCACGGGCGGCCAGGCGGCCATCTCCACTGCCACCGACGTCAACGGTCTGTTCGCCGTGGACGTGTGGGCCAGGGAGCGGGATATGGCCATCACCGACCGGACGCTGGCCAAGGAGGTGTCTGCCGCCTTGCTGGAAGGAAAGCCGGTGGGCTTTGCCAGCGACTTCGGCCACTCCTGCCCGCAGGGGCTGACCGAACACCCGGCGGAGCTTGGGGTATGGGTCACCTGGAAGACCGGAAACGGCCCCTTTGCCCGTACCCTGCGGCTGGTTCCCAAAGGATTGATTTTGGGCATCGGCTGCCGGAGAGGTACGGCCCGGGCGGCCATTGAGGAGGCGGTGTCCGCCGCCCTGGCGGGGTATGAGCCTGCCGCCGTGGAGCGGGTGGCCACCATTGATCTGAAACAGAACGAGCCCGGCCTGCTGGCCTTCTGCGCCGCCCACCACCTGCCCCTGTCCGTCTATCCGGCGGCGGAGCTGGCGGCGGTGGAGGGGACCTTTACCCCCTCCGACTTTGTAAAAGGAGTCACCGGGGTGGACAACGTGTGCGAGCGGGCGGCGGTCCGGGCAGGCGGGACCATCCTGATGCCCAAGCAGGCAAAAAACGGCGTCACCGTGGCGGTGGCGGGAAGGAATGTTTTATGAAAGTAACTGTCATCGGACTGGGCCCCGGCGGCGGCGCGGACCTGACCGGCCGGGCCAGAGCCGCGCTGGAGGCCTGCGACCTGATCGTGGGCTATACCGCCTATATCGACCTGGTGAAAGACGATTTTCCCGAAAAAGAGGTGCTGTCCACCGGCATGCGCCGGGAGGTGGACCGGTGCCGGGCCGCCGTGGAGGCCGCCCTCACCGGCAAGGACGTGGCGGTGGTGTGCTCCGGAGATTCCGGGGTGTACGGCATGGCGGGGCTCATCTACGAGGTGGCCCAGGAGTACGACCCCATCGAGATCGAAGTGGTGCCCGGCATCACCGCCGCCTGCGGCGGCGCCGCCGTGCTGGGGGCGCCCCTGACCCACGACTTCGCCGTCATCTCCCTGTCCGACCTGCTCACCCCCTGGGAGAAGATCGAAAAGCGGCTCACCGCCGCCGCCCGGGCGGACTTCGTCATCTGCCTCTACAACCCCTCCAGCAAGAGCCGCCCGGACTATCTCCAGCGGGCCTGCGACATCCTGCTGCGGGACAAGGACCCCGGTACCGTGTGCGGCACCGTCCGCAACATCGGCCGGGCGGGGGAGGAGGGACAGCTCCTCACCCTGAGCCAGCTGCGGGACACCCGGGTGGATATGTTCACCACCGTGTTCATCGGCAACAGCCAGACCAAGGTATTGGGCGGGAAGATGGTCACCCCCCGGGGCTACCTCCAGCGGGGGGAGTGAGATGAATATTCTGCTCTTCGGCGGCACCGGCGAGGGCAGGGAGCTGGCCCAGTGGCTGCTGGACCGGCACATCCCCGCCCTGGTGTGCGTGGCCACCGAGTACGGCGAGACCCTCCTGCCTTCCGGTGCGGAGGCCCATGTGGGGCGGCTGGACCGGGGGGAGATGGAACGGCTGATGGCCGCCCGCCCCTTCACCCACGTGGTGGACGCCACCCACCCCTACGCCGTGGAGGTGACCGCCAACATCAAAGCGGCGGCAGAGGCCGCCGGCCTGCCCCGGCTCCGGCTGGTGCGCATGTCCGACGGGGAGGACGGGTGCCACAAGGCGGAAAACGTGGCGGCGGCGGCGGAGATGCTGGAGGGGCTGCCGGGCAACGTACTGCTCACCACCGGCAGCAAGGAGCTGGACGCCTTTGCAAAGCCCGGCCTGGTGGAGCGGTGTTATCCCCGGGTGCTCCCCATGGTGGATTCGCTGACGCGCTGCCTGGAGCTGGGCTTTCCGCCCAGGCACATCATCTGTATGCAGGGGCCCTTCTCCAAAGAGCTGAACGTGGCCCTTTTACGGCAATATGACATCAAAACCCTGGTGACCAAGGACACCGGGGGCTACGGCGGGTTCCGGGAGAAGGCGGAGGCCGCAAAAGAGGCGGGGGCCGCCCTGCTGGTGGTGGAGCGGCCCGGCGACGAGACCGGATATACCCTGGAGGAGATTCAGGAGATTTTGAAGGAGGGACGGGCATGAAGGTCTATCTCATCGGGGTGGGCATGGGTTCCCCCGAGGTGATGACGGTGGGGGCCCTGGAGGCCATCAAGGCCTGCCCTGTGCTGGTGGGTGCGCCCCGGCTGCTGGAGCCCTGGACGGAAAGTCACGACTGCGTGCCCCTCATCGCCGGGGCCGATATCGCGGAATATATCGGCAAACAGCGGGGAGAGGGCCCCATCGGGGTCCTGCTGTCGGGAGACACCGGCTTTTACAGCGGGGCCAAAAAGCTGTGGGCCCTGCTGGGGGACCATGAAGTCATTACCCTCCCCGGCATCTCCTCCCTGAGCTACTTCTGCGCCAAGCTCCACACCGACTGGCAGGATGTGAAGATCGTCAGCGCCCACGGCCGCAGCCACAACGCGGTGGGGGAGATCCAGCGCAGCGAGCGCACCTTCGCCCTCACCGGCGGCAGCACCAAGGCCCAGGACATCTGCCGGGAGCTGACCGACCGTGGCCTGGGGAACGTGACCGTCTCGGTGGGAGAGCGGCTGAGCTACTCCGACGAGCGGATCGTCACCGGCACCGCGGCGGAACTGGCGGAGGAGGAATTTGCCGACCTGGCGGTGCTGCTGGCGGAGAATCCCGACCCGGTGGTGCGGCCGTGGAACGGCTCCGGCCTGCCCGACGGGGCCTTCCTCCGGGGCGACGTGCCCATGACCAAGGAGGAGGTGCGCACCCTGGCCCTCTCCAAGCTGCGGCTGGAGGCGGACCACGTGGTGTGGGACGTGGGGGCGGGCACCGGCTCGGTGTCGGTGGAGTGCGCCCTCTCCTGTCCCGCCGGCCGGGTGTTCGCCGTGGAGAAGAAGGAGGAGGCCCTGGCCCTGCTGGAGGAGAACAAGGCCCGGTTCCACGCCTCCAACCTGACCGTGGTGGGGGGCGCCGCCCCGGCGGCCCTGGAGGACCTGCCCGCCCCCGACCGGGTCTTTCTGGGCGGCACCTCCGGAGAGCTGGAGGAGATCCTCAACGTGATTTTCCGGAAGAATCCCGCCGCCCGGGTGGTGTGTACCGCCGTCACCCTGGAGACGGTGGCCGAGGCGGCCCGCCTCTTTGCCAACCTGGAGGGCGCCGACATGGTGCAGGTGTCCGCCACCCGCACCCGCTCTGCCGGGCGGTACCATCTGATGGACGCCCAGAACCCGGTGTGGCTGTTCTCCGGGGAGGGGCGGGCATGAGCGCCCCCCGGCTGCTGCTGTGCGCCAGCGCCAGCGGAGGGGGCAAGACCACGGTGACCTGCGCCGTCCTCCAGGCCCTGATGGACCGGAAGCTGAATCCCGTGGCCTTCAAGTGTGGCCCGGACTATATCGACCCCATGTTCCACAGCGAGATCATCGGGGCCAAAAGCCGCAATCTGGACCTCTTCTTCCTGGGCGAGGACAAGACCCGGTATCTTTTGGAGAAAAACAGCGCCGGGTCCGGCCTGGCCCTCATCGAGGGGGTCATGGGCTACTACGACGGCATCGCCATGAGCCATGAGGCCAGCGCCTGGCAGCTGGCCCGTGTGACCGAAACGCCGGCGGTGCTGGTGCTGGACGGACGGGGCAGCGCCCTCACCCTGGCGGCGGCGGTCCACGGCATACAGACCTTCCGGCCGGACAGCGGCATCCGGGGCGTGATCCTCAACCGGGTGTCCCCCATGCTCTACCCCCGATTAAAGGAGTGCATCGAGGCCGAGACCGGCCTTACCGTATACGGCTATCTGCCCAACCTGCCAGACTGCGCCCTGGAGAGCCGCCACCTGGGCCTGGTCACCGCCGGCGAGGTGGCCAACCTGAAGGAAAAGCTGAAAAAGCTGGCGGCCCAGGCGGAAAAGAGCCTGGATCTGGACGGCCTGCTGGCTCTGGCCTCCTCCGCCCCGGCCCTGAATCCAAAGCCCGTCGATCTGCCTGAGCCGGTGGAGGGCCAGCCCGTCATCGCGGTGGCGAAGGACAAGGCCTTCTGCTTCTACTACGCCGACGGCCTGGAGCTGCTGGAAACTTTGGGGGCAAAGCTGGTGGAGTTCTCCCCGCTGGCGGACGAGACCCTGCCGGAGGGGACCTGCGGCCTCTATCTGGGGGGCGGCTACCCGGAGCTGTTTGCCAAAGAGCTGGCGAACAACCACGGCCTGCTCCGGGAGATCCACCACAAGGTCCTTCACGGCCTGCCCACGGTGGCCGAGTGCGGCGGCTTTCTCTACCTGAACCGGCAGCTGGGGGACGCTGACAGCCGGTATGACTGGCGCATGGTGGGGGCCTTCTCCGGCCAGGCCCGCAATACCGGCAGGCTGGGCCGGTTCGGATACATCACCCTGACCGCCCGGAAGGACGGCCTGCTGTGCAGGGCGGGGGAGAGCTTCCCCGCCCACGAGTTCCACTACTGGGACAGCACCACCCCCGGCGCCGATTTCCATGCCCGGAAGCCTCAGAGCGACCGGGGCTGGGACTGCGCCTTCCATACGCCCACGCTGTACGCCGGATTCCCCCACTTCCATTTCTGGGCCAGGCCGGAGCTGGCCCGCAACTTTGTGGCGGCGGCCCGCCGCTATCATCAACAGGAGGCATTGCTATGACGCTGGCAGAAGTGGTACGTTCCATCACCCCCGCAGACCAGAAGGCGGCGGCGGCAGCCAAGGCCCGCTGGGACTCCATCGCCAAACCCCTGGGCAGCCTGGGGGCTCTGGAGAACGCCGTCATCCGGATCGCCGCCATGACGGGCACCCCTGATGTGGACATCTCCCGAAGAGCGGTGGCGGTGATGTGCGCCGACAACGGCGTGGTGGCCCAGGGGGTCACCCAGACCGGCCAGGAGGTCACCGCCATCGTGGCGGAGAACATGTCCTCCGGGGATACCAGCGTGTGCGCCATGGCCCGTCACGCCGGGGCGGAGGTGGTGCCGGTGGATATCGGCTGCGCCACCCCCCTGAAGGGTGAGCGGATCTTGCAGAAGAACATCCGCCGTGGCACCGCCGACCTGACCCAGGGTCCCGCCATGACCCGGGAGGAGGCGGAGCGGGCGGTGCTCACCGGCGTAGAGATCGCCAGAGACCTGTGCGCCAAGGGCGTCAACCTGCTGGGCACCGGGGAGATGGGCATCGGCAACACCACCACCTCCTCCGCCGTGGCCTCCGTGTTCCTGAAGAAAGAGCCGGTGGTGATGACCGGCCGGGGAGCCGGGCTGTCCAGCGAGGGCTTACAGCGCAAGATCCACGCCATCGAGACCGGCATCGCCCTCAACAAGCCCGACCCCAATGACCCCCTGGACGTGGTGAGCAAGGTGGGCGGCCTGGACCTGGCGGGCCTGGCCGGGGTGTTCCTGGGCGGGGCGCTGTGCCGGGTGCCGGTGCTGGTGGACGGGTTCATCTCCTCGGTGGCCGCCCTCATCGCCGCCCGGCTGTGCCCCGACAGCCGCGACTACATGCTGGGCTCCCACGCCTCCGACGAGCCCGCCAGCAAGCTGGTGCTGGCGGAACTGGGCCTGGAGCCCTTCCTCTACGCCGGGATGCGGCTGGGGGAGGGCACCGGTGCGGTGGCGGTGATGCCCCTGCTGGACATGGGCCTGGCGGTGTACCGGGAGATGACCACCTTCGAGGCCACCGACATCGAGGCCTATCAGCCCCTCACCTGAGGTGAAACTGCCATGCTGATTCTGGTATCCGGCGGGTCGGGCAGCGGCAAGTCGGAATTTGCCGAGGGACTGGTGGTGTCCTCCGGCCTGAACGAGCGGATCTATCTGGCCACCATGCAGGTGTGGGACGCCGAGAGCGTCCGCCGGGTGGAGCGCCACCGGGCCATGCGGGCGGGCAAGGGTTTCCAGACCCTGGAGTGCCCCACCGGCCTGGACAGGCTGGAGGTGCCGGAACACGCCGCCGTGCTGCTGGAGGACCTGTCCAACCTGTCCGCCAACGAGTATTTCGCCCCCCAGGGGGGCGGGAAGGCCGCCTTTGACCGGGTGCTGGCGGGCATTACAAAAGCCGCCGCCCGGGCGGACCTGCTGGTGGTGGTCACCAACGAGCTGTTCTCCGACGGGGTGCGGTACGACCCGGAGACCGCCGCCTATCTGGAGCTGCTGGCCGACCTGAACCGGGCCATCGCCGCCAAAGCGGATCAGGTATATGAAGTGGTGTGCGGGATTCCCGTGGCCTGGAAGGAAGTTTTTACGTGAAAAGCCTTATCATTGCCTTTGCCATGTACTCCAAGCTGCCCATGCCCAGGGTGGACTGGGAGAAAAAGGCCCTGTCCTGGGCCCTGTGCTGGTTCCCCCTGGTGGGGGTGGTCATCGGCCTGGTGCTGTGGGGCTGGATGGCCCTGGCGGAGTTTCTGCACATGGGCCCCGCCCTCTTTGCCGCCATCGCCCTGCTTATCCCCATCGCCCTCAGCGGCGGTATCCACCTGGACGGGTTCTGCGACACCTGCGACGCCCTGTCCTCCCACCAGACCCGGGAGAAGAAGCTGGAGATTTTAAAGGATTCCCACACCGGGGCCTTTGCCATCATCTGCTGCGTCCTCTGCCTGCTGGTGTTCTTTTCCTGCTGGTGCGAGGTGGAGGCGGCGGGGAGTACCGTCCTGGTGCTGGCCCTGGGGCCCGCCCTGTCCCGCAGCCTGTCCGGCCTCTTCGCCGTCACCCTGCCCAACGCCCGGGGCACCGGCCTGCTGGCCACCTTTACCGGGCCCATGGATACGGCCAGGGCCCGGGGGGTGCTGGTGATCTGGGTGGTGGCCTGCGCCGCCGCCATGCTGTGGCTGTCCCCCCTCACCGGTGGGGCCGCCCTGCTGGGGGCGGGGCTGGCCTGCCTCTACTACCGGATCATGAGTTTTCGGCAGTTCGGCGGGGTCACCGGCGATCTGGCGGGATTCTTCCTCCAGACCTGCGAGCTGGCCATGGTGCTGGCGGTGGTACTCGTCCAGAAGGTGGTGGCGGTATTATGACCTTGATTATCGGCGGCGCGGCCCAGGGTAAGCTGGACTACGTGCTGCAAAAGACCGGATATGACCCCGGCCAGGTGGCCCATACCCCGGAGGAGGCGGAGCATCTGCCTGTTTTCGACGGGGTGGAGCTGTGGCCCGACCTGGACGAGGAAAAGCTGCTGGCCGTCAATCCCGATATCATCCTCATCTGCGACGAGGTGGGCTGCGGTGTGGTGCCCATCGACCCGGCCCAGCGGGCCTGGCGGGAGCAGGTGGGGCGGCTGTGCTGCCGCCTGGCCAAGCGGGCGCAGCGGGTGGAGCGTATTTTCTGCGGCCTGCCCATGACCCTGAAAGGAGATTCTTCAACATGGAACTGATCCTCATTCGGCACGGTACCACCCAGGGTAACCTGGAGAAGCGGTTTGTCGGTACCCTGGACATCCCCCTGGCCCCCCAGGGAATTGAACTGGCCAAGCGGGTGGGTCCCACCCTGCCCCGTGTGGAGCACATCTACCGCTCCCCCCTGATGCGCTGCCGCCAGACGGCGGAGCTGCTGTGGCCGGGGACGGAGATGACGGTGATAAACGAGCTGCGGGAGAGCGACTTCGGACCCTTTGAGGGGAAGAACCACGAGGAGCTGAAGGACGATCCCCTGTACCAGGCCTGGATCGGCCAGTCGGGAGACCATCTGAATTTCGCCGCCATGCCGGTGGGCGAGACGGCAGAGCAGGTGGTGGACCGGGTGTCCATCGGCCTGGAGAAGCTGGCGGCGGACGCCATGGCCCACGGCTATCAGCGGGTGGGGGTGGTGTCCCACGGCGGCGCCCTCATGGGCCTGCTGAGCAAGTACGGCCGCCCGGTGCGGGAGTATTACGGCTGGATGTGCCCCAACTGCGGCGGCTTCCGCATGGCCCTCAACCCGGATACCCTGGAGCTGACGGTGCTGGAGGAGTACAAGGGATGAGCTGGGGAATCGGCCATCTGCTGGCCCTGCTCATGGGTTTCTGCCTGGATCTGCTGCTGGGGGACCCCCACTGGGCCCCCCACCCGGTGCGGGCCATCGGGGCCCTCATCGCCGGTCTGGAAAAGCTGCTGCGGAAGCTCTTTCCCAAGTCCCCCGCCGGTCAGCTGGCGGGGGGGACGGTGCTGGTGGTGCTGACGCTGTTCATCCCCACCGGCCTTGCCGTGCTGCTGCTGTGGGCCTGTAAGCTGGTGAGCCCCTGGCTGGCCCTGGGGGTGGAGAGCCTGCTGAGCTATCAGCTGCTGGCCACCAAATCCCTGGCCGCCGAGAGCCGCAAGGTGTACGACGCCCTCAAGGCCGGGGACCTGGACCAGGCCCGGCAGGCCGTGTCCATGATCGTGGGCCGGGACACCGCCTCCCTGGACGAGGCGGGGGTGACCCGGGCGGCGGTGGAGACGGTGGCGGAGAATGCCTCCGACGGGGTGATCGCTCCCCTCATCTTCCTGGCCATCGGCGGGGCTCCCCTGGGGATGTTCTACAAGGCGGCCAATACCATGGACTCCATGGTAGGCTATCAGAACGACCAATATCTGTATTTTGGCCGGGCGGCGGCCAAATTCGACGATATCCTGAACTTCATCCCCGCCCGCATCGCCGGGGTGCTCATGTGCCTGGGGGCCACAGCGGCGGGGTACGACGGGAAAAACGCCTGGCGGGTGTTCAGACGGGACCGGAAGAACCACAAGTCCCCCAATTCCGCCCACACGGAAGCCGCCTGCGCCGGGGCGCTCCAGCTCCGGCTGGCGGGACCCAACTATTACTTCGGCAAGCTGGTGGAAAAGCCCTATATCGGGGATGACCAGCGGCCCATCGAGCCGCTGGACATCCTGCGCTCGGGGCGTATCCTGTACGCCACCGCCTTTTTCGCCCTGCTGATTTTCTGCGGCGTGCCACTGCTGATTTTGCTGTTCCCGTAAAGGAGGAACAAACCATGGCTGAATACACCCACGGCGGGGACCTGCTCACCGCCCGGAGCCGTTACGGCGGCGCGGTGCTGGACTTTTCCACCAATTTGAATCCGTTGGGGATGCCGCCGGAGGCGGCTCGGGCCGCCGCCGGGGCCGACGGCTCCGCCTACCCTGACGCCCTGTGCCGGGTGCTGCGGCAGGCCATCGCCGCCCACGACGGGGTGGAGGAGGAGCAGGTGATCTGCGGCAACGGGGCCGCCGATCTCATCTTCCGGCTGGCCTTCGCCCTCCAGCCCCGGCGTGCCCTGCTGCCCGCCCCCACCTTTTCCGAGTATGAGGGGGCCCTGAAGTGCGTAGGCTGTCAGGTGGAGCGGTACGCCCTGGACCGCGCCCAAAGCTTTGACCTGGACAGAAGGTTCCTGGCTGGGATAGCCTCCGGGGTGGAGCTGGTGTTCCTCTGCACCCCCAACAACCCCACCGGACGGCTCGTTTCCACCGACCTGCTGGTGGGAATTTCCCGGCAGTGCAAGGCGGTGGGCGCTGTCCTGGTGGTGGATGAGTGCTTCCTCCCCCTGGCCGACGGCGGCGGGGCGGGGCTGGCCCCATACCTGGCGGAGTTCCCCAATCTGTTCCTGCTGCGGGCCTTTACCAAGAGCTACGCCATGGCCGGCCTGCGGCTGGGCTACGGCCTGTCGGCGGACGCCGGATTGCTGGAGCGGCTGAGCAAATTTGCCCAGCCCTGGTCCGTGTCCGCCCCCGCCCAGGCGGCAGGGGCGGCCGCCTTCACCCGCTGCCCCCACTGGCCGGAACAGGCCCGGGCTTTGGTGGCCCGGGAGCGGCCCGTCCTGGCGGCGGGGCTGACTGAGCTGGGGTGCGCCGTGGTGCCCTCCCAGGCCAACTATCTGCTGTTCCGCCTGAAAAACGTCACAGATCTGAAGGAAAAACTGCTCCAAAAGGGCATTTTGATCCGCTCCTGCGCCAACTACCACAACCTGGGCCCCGACTGGTACCGGGTGTGCGTCAAGGGCGGGGAAGAAAACCGGCGGCTGCTGGCCGCCCTGAAAGGGGTGCTGTAATGGCAAAGGCGATCATGCTCCAGGGCACCGCCTCCAACGCGGGCAAGTCCCTGCTGGCGGCAGGCCTGTGCCGCATCTTCAAGCAGGACGGCTACAGGGTGGCCCCCTTCAAGTCCCAGAACATGGCCCTCAACTCCGCCATCACCCCCGACGGGCTGGAGATGGGCCGGGCCCAGGTGGTGCAGGCCGAGGCCGCCGGGGTGGCCCCCGACGCCCGGATGAACCCCATCCTGCTCAAGCCCACCAGCAACGTGGGCTCCCAGGTGATCGTGGGCGGCGTGCCCCGGGGCACCATGCCGGCGGGGGAGTACTTCCACTACCGCAAGACCCTCATACCCGAGGTGATGGCCGCCTATGAATCCCTGGCGGCGGAGTACGACATCATCGTCATTGAGGGGGCGGGCAGCCCGGCGGAGATCAACCTGAAACAGGACGACATCGTCAACATGGGCATGGCCAAGCGGGCCAACGCCCCGGTGCTGCTGTGCGGCGATATCGACCGGGGGGGCGTGTTCGCCTCCCTCTACGGCACGGTGAAGCTGCTGGAGCCCGATGAGCAGGACCTGATCCGCGGCTTAATTATCAACAAATTCCGGGGCGATGTGGAAATCCTCCGCCCCGGCCTGGGTCAGCTGGAGGAATTGACCGGCAAGCCGGTGCTGGGCGTGGTGCCCATGCTGGACGTAGACGTGGACGACGAGGATTCCCTGTCCAGCCGCCTGTCCGCCACCGGCAAGGTGGGTCTGGTGGATATCGCGGTGATCCGCCTGCCCCGGCTGTCCAACTTCACCGACTTCAACCCCCTGGAGCGGATGGAGGAGGTCACCCTCCGGTACGTGGGGAGCGTGAAGGAGCTGGGGAACCCGGACCTGGTGATTCTCCCCGGCACCAAGAACACCATGGACGACCTGCGGTGGCTGCGGCAGAGCGGCCTGGAGGGCGCCATCCTCAAGCACGCCGCCAGGGGCGGCGCGGTGGTGGGCATCTGCGGCGGCTATCAGATGCTGGGGGACACCGTCTCCGACCCGGACGGGGTGGAGAGCGGCGGCACCCTGAAGGGTCTGGGCCTGCTGCCCGCCGAGACCGTCTTCCAGGGGGAAAAGACCCGCACCCGGGTGACCGGCACCTTCAAGGCTCCGACCGGCATCTTTGCGGAGATGGCCGGCGTGCCCTTCGAGGGGTACGAGATCCACATGGGCCGCACGGCCAGCGCCGCCGCCCCTCTGGTGGCCTTCACCACCCAGACCGGGGAGGAGCGGACCGACGGCCTCACCGCCGGAAACGTGTGGGGCTGCTACGTCCACGGCATCTTCGACAAGGCCGAGTGCGCCGCCGCCCTGGTGAACTGCCTGCTGAAGGCCAAGGGCCTGGACCGGCAGGCGGCCAGCGTGGACTGGCAGGCCTATGCCCAGCTCCAGTATGACAAGCTGGCGGAGGGCCTGCGCTCCAGCCTGGATATGAAACAGATCTACCGGATTCTGAACGGGGAGATATAATATGAAAAAGATCCAATTACAGCGGGTGGCCCCCGCCGACATTGAGGCCCGGAGCATGGAGATCATCGGCCGGGAGCTGGGTGACCGGGTGTTTCCCGCCGACCAGCTGCCCATCATCAAGCGGGCCATCCACACCAGCGCCGACTTTGACTACGCCGACAACCTGGTGTTTTCCACCGGCGCGGTGGAAAAAGGCGTGGCCGCCATCAAGAGCGGCTGCACCATCGTCACCGACACCCAGATGGCCTTCTCCGGCGTCAATAAGCGGGTGCTGGAGAAGTTCGGCGGCAAAGCGGTGTGCTTCATGTCCGACCCGGACGTGGCGGCTGAGGCCAGGGCCCGGGGGGAGACCCGTGCCACCGTGTCCATGGAGCGGGCGGCGGCGCTGGAGGGTCCCATCATCCTGGCCATCGGCAACGCCCCCACCGCCCTGGTGCGGGCCTGCGAGCTGATCGGGGAGGGCAAGATGAACCCCGCCCTGGTGATCGGCGTGCCGGTGGGCTTTGTGAACGTGGTGGAGAGCAAGGAGCTGCTGCTCACCATGGACACCCCCCACATCGTGGCCCGGGGCCGCAAGGGAGGCAGCAACGTGGCCGCCGCCATCTGCAACGCCCTGCTCTATCAGGCCAGCAACAACGAACGGGAGTGAACGGTATGGAACAAAAAGCCCTTCTGGCGGTGTCCTTCGGCACCAGCTATGCCGATACGCTGGAGAAAAACATCGCCGCCATTGAGGCCGACCTGGCCGCCGCCTTCCCGGAGCGCACCCTCCGCCGGGCCTTTACCAGCGGCATGATCCTGCGCCGGTGGAAAAAGGAGCGGGGGGTGGAGATCGACGACGTGCCCGCCGCCCTGGAGCGGCTGGAGCGGGAGGGCTACACCGACGTTCTGGTCCAGCCCACCCACGTGATGAACGGGGAGGAGTACCACAAGCTGGCCGCCCAGGCGGAGGAGTACCGGGACCGGTTTGACCGGCTGACGGTGGGGGTGCCCCTGCTGACGGCGGCGGAGGACTACCTGGACCTGGGAAAAGCCCTGATGGAAATCCTGCCCCCCAGAAGCGAGGACCGGGCGGTGATCTACATGGGCCACGGCTCGGAGCACCAGGCCAACTCCGCCTACGCCCTGATGGAGTACGCCTTCCACGACCTGGGGCGGAGGGATATCATCGTGGGCACTGTGGAGGGCTATCCCGACTTTGCCGCCGTCCTGCGGCGGCTGAAGGAGCGGCGGTTGGTAAAAGAAGTGGAACTGCGGCCCCTGATGACGGTGGCCGGGGACCACGCCAAAAACGACCTGGCCGGGGACGAGGATGATTCCTGGAAGAACGTCCTGGAGGGGCTGGGTTACCGGGTGAACTGTGTCCTCACCGGCCTGGGAGAGTATCCCCAGGTGCGGGCCCTGTTTGTGGAACACGCCAGACAGGCCCAGGCGTAAGCCTGTTTTAGATAGAGGGCCGGGAAAAGGGAAGTCGGGTGGAATTCCCGCGCAGTCCCGCTGCCGTAAGAGAAGAGCCGCCGCGCACCATGTCACTGGGGAGACCCGGGAAGACGCGGGGCGGCAGAGAAGCTCAAGCCGGAAGACCTGCCCGGTCCGGCAATCCAACCACCTACGAGTGATAGGAAAGGATGAAACGACTATGAGACGATCCAAACTGAACCGAATCCTCCTGACGGGAGGGGTGCTGGCGGCTCTGGCGGGCCTGCTCACCGTGAACGCCGGGGCCATGCACATCGCCGAGGGCTATCTGCCGGTGAACTGGTGCCTGCTGTGGGGAGCCGTGTGTATCCCCTTCGTGGTGGCGGGCTTCTTCTCCATCAGGAAGCGTATCGACCAGGCCCCCAAGGCCAAGATCCTGCTGGCCATGTGCGGCGCCTTCGCCTTCGTGCTCTCCGCCCTGAAGATCCCCTCCTTCAGCGGCTCCTGCTCCCACCCCACCGGCGTGGGCCTGGGCGCCATCCTGTTCGGGCCCCTGACCATGGCGGTGCTGGGCCTCATCGTGCTGCTGTTCCAGGCCCTGCTGCTGGCCCACGGCGGTGTCACCACCCTGGGAGCCAACACCTTCTCCATGGCTATCGCCGGGCCCATTCTGTCCTGGCTGCTCTACAAGCTGCTGCGGAAGGTCAACGCGCCGGTGTCCGTGGCGGTGTTCGCCGCCGCCGCCCTGGGGGACCTGTTCACCTACGTGGTCACCTCCCTCCAGCTGGGCATCGTCAACGGCGGCACGGTGAAATTCCTCACCATCTTCGCCGTCACCCAGGTGCCTCTCGCCATCGCCGAGGGCCTGCTCACCGTGGTGATCTTCAACGTGCTGGAGAAGTACAGCAAGGCCCAGCTCCAGGAGCTGCGGGTGCTGTAAGGAGGGCTGGATATGAAAGTCTGGCAGAAAAATCTGATTCTGATCATCCTGGTCATCGTCATCGCCGCCGTGCCCCTGTGGCTGTTGCCCAACGCCGAGTTCGGCGGGGCGGACGGAGAGGCGGAGGAGGCCATTACGGAGCTGAACCCCGACTACGAGCCCTGGTTCGAGCCCATTCTGGAGCCCGCCAGCGGCGAGGTGGAGTCCCTGCTCTTCGCCCTCCAGGCCGCCATCGGCGCGGGCATCGTGGGCTTCGTGCTGGGCCGGGTGACCAAATCCGATAAAAACAAGGGAGAGAAGTGACCATGGGCACCGACCGCTACGCCTATCAGTCCCGGCTCCGCCGGGTGTCCCCCCTGCCCAAGCTGGCGCTGGCGGCGGCGGCTCTGGTGATCTGCCTGTGCTGCAACAGCGTCTGGGTGGGGGTGGCCACGGTGGCGGTGATGGGGGTGCTCATCACCGCCCTGGGTGGCCTGCCGGTCAGGGTCTATCTCCACTTTTTAAAAGTCCCCCTGGCCTTCCTGGTCATCGGCGGGATCACCATTCTCATCCACAGCTACCCGGCGGGGACGGCGGTGGTGGCCGCCCTCCCCGTGGGGGAGCGGCTGTGGGGCTTTACCGCTGAGGATCTGTACCAGGCGGCCCGGCTGTTCTGCAAGGCCCTGGGTGCGGTAGGGTGCATGTATTTTCTGTCCCTCAACACCCCCATCACCGACCTGACCATGGCCCTGGAGAGGCTCCACGTGCCCAAGCTGCTGGTGGAGCTGATGGAGCTGATCTACCGCTTCATCTTCGTGCTGGCCGAGACGGCCGACCACATCCGCCTGGCCCAGGAATCCAGGCTGGGCTATCAGGGCTTCCGCCGGTCGGTGAATTCCCTGGGCGCCCTGTCCTCCATGGTGTTCCTCCGGGCCTGGCGGAAGGCCCAGAACATCTATACCGCCCTGGAGGCCCGGGGCTACACCGGCAGCCTCACCACCCTGGCGGGGGATTACACCCCCGGCCTGTGGCTGCTCCCCCTGACGGCGGGGGTGGCGGGGGTTCAGCTGCTGGTGCTGTATTTGGAAAGGATGGCGGTGGGATGAACCCTGCGATCGAGACAAAAGACCTGTGCTACGCCTATGAGGACGGCACCGCCGCCCTGGACCACATCACCCTGTCCGCCGGTCGGGGCAGCATCACCGGCATTCTTGGGGCCAACGGGGCGGGCAAGTCCACCCTGTTCCTCAACCTGAACGGGGTGTTCACCCCCAAGAGCGGCCAGGTGCTGCTGGACGGCCAGCCCGTCCGGTACGACCGGAAGGGCCTGACCGCTCTGCGGCGGCGGGTGGGCATCGTGTTCCAGGACCCGGACGACCAGCTCTTCTCCGCCGATGTGTACCGGGACGTGTCCTTCGGCGGGGTGAACCTGGGCCTGGAGCCGGAGGAGGTCCGCCGAAGGGTGGAAGCGGCCCTGGAGCGCACCGGCACGTCTCAGCTGCGGGACCGGCCCACCCACGCCCTGTCCTACGGCCAGAAGAAGCGGGTGGCTATCGCCGGGGTGCTGGTGATGGAGCCGGAGGTGCTCATTCTGGATGAGCCCACCGCCGGGCTGGACCCCCAGGGGGTCAGCGAGATCATGCGCCTGCTGGTCCAATTGCGGGACGGCCTGGGCATGACCATTCTGATTGCCACACACGACATGGATATCGTCCCCCTCTACTGCGACTACGCCTACCTGCTGGGAGGCGGCAGGGTGCTGCTGGAGGGCACGCCGGACGATCTGTTTGCCAACCCGGAGGCCCTCCGGGCCAATCATCTGCGCCTGCCCCGCATCGCCCATCTGATGGAGGTGCTGCGGCAGGCCGACGGGCTGGACACCCACGGCACCGCCGCCACCATCGGGGCGGCCCGGCGGGAGATTTTACGCCTGCTCAAGGAGGAAGAAAAGGTATGAATCAGGGGAAACTCTACGGGGTGGGGATGGGTCCCGGCGACCCGGAGCTGCTCACCAAGAAGGCCGAGCGCATCATCCGCCAGTGTCCGGTGCTGGCGGTGCCCGACGCGGGCCGGGGGGAAAAGACCGCCCTGGCTATCGCCGGGGACCTGACGGAGGGGAAGCAGCTGCTGTACTGCGCCGCCCCCATGATCCGGGACGAAGCCGCCCTGGACGCCGCCTATGAACAAAACGCCGACCTGGTGTGTGCCCAGCTGGACCAGGGGAAGGACGTGGCCTTCCTCACCCTGGGAGACCCCACGGTGTACTCCACCTACCTCTACCTCCACCGGAAGGTGGCGGCCAGAGGGTACGAGGCGGAGATCATTCCCGGCGTGCCCTCCTTCTGCGCTGTGGCCGCCCGACTGGGTATGGCCCTGTGCGAGAAATCCGAGCGGCTGCTCATCGTCCCCGCCTCCCACAGGGACATGTCCGACTGCCTGGATCTGGACGCCAACCTGGTGTTCATGAAGGCGGGCAAGGAGATCGGGGCGCTGAAGAACACCCTGGAGGAGCACGGCCTGCTGAGCCGGGCCTCCATGGTGGCCAACTGCGGCATGGAGGGGGAGCTGGTGTGCCCCAGCTTTGCCGACCTGCCCGAGAGCACCGGCTACTTCTCGGTGGTGCTGGTGAAAAAGGAGGAACAGGCGTGAATCTGATCATGGCCGGCCTGGACTGGCACAAGGCCCCCATCGACCTGCGGGAGGAGCTGTCCTTCACCCGGGGCCAGGTGGTGGAGCTGGACCGCAGGCTGTGGAAGGATCCGCGGATCGAGGGGTGCGCCCTGCTGTCCACCTGCAACCGCACCGAGCTCTACCTGTCCTGCACCAACGGGGCGGAGCTGGACGCCGGGGCCCTGCTGTGCGCCGCCGCCGGGGTGGACTACGCTCCGTTCCGGGAGGCCTTTACCGCCTGTAAGGGCTGGGAGGCCGCCCGCCGCCTGATGGAGGTGGCCGGAGGGCTCCGCTCCCAGATCTGGGGGGAGGATCAGATCGTCACCCAGGTGAAGGGGGCCATCCAGACCGCCCGGGAGGCGGGCACGGCGGACAGCGTGCTGGAGACCCTGTTCCGCAACGCCGCCGCCGCCGGGAAAGAGATGAAGAGCAAGGTGCGCCTCACCGGGGTGCCCCGCTCCGCCGCCCAGAGCGGGGTGGAGAAGCTGGCCGCCCATCTGGGCGGCCTTTTGGGGAAAAAGGCCCTGGTCATCGGCAACGGGGAGATGGGGCGGCTGGCCGCCGACCTGCTCCATGCCGCCGGGTGCGCCGTTACAATTACCCTGCGCAGCTACCACCACGGCCAGACCGTGGTGCCCGCCGGATGCGCCGTCACCCCCTATGAGAAGCGGTACGACGCCATGGAGGGGATGGACCTGGTGCTCTCCGCCACCACCAGCCCCCACTATACCGTGGCGGCCTATGAGCTGGCCGAGCTGGCCCGGCCCCCCAAGGTGCTGGTGGATCTGGCCATCCCCCGGGACATCGAGCCCGGGGTGGGGGAGCTGCCCGGCTTCACCCTCTACAACGTGGACGACCTGGGGGTGGAGGTGTGCCGGGATATCCCCCCGGAGGCGGAGGAGATTCTGCAAAAGTACCTGTCCCAGCAGGAGCAGTGGGAGAACTACCGCTCCTGCCTGCCCGGGCTGGAGCGGGTGAAGCAGGCGGTGACCGCCCGGGTGCTGTCCACCGACCTGGACGGCCCCGAGGCCCGGGACCTGGTGGAGCTGGCGGTGAGCCGGGCGGTGGATCTGCTGTCCGGCGGGCTGAAGGAGAGCCTGACCCCCGAGGACCTGGAGCGGGCCGCCCAGAAGATCGAGGTACACACCGCCGCCCGTCCCCGTTGGAGCCAGCCCAGCGAAAAGCCCTTCCGGTTCCCCCTGTTCGTGGAGCTGGCGGGGAAGAAGGCCGTCATCGTAGGGGGCGGGGCGGTGGCCTGCCGCCGGGCGGGGGTTTTGGCCCGCTTCGGGGCGGAGGTGGTGCTCATCGCCCCCCGGTGCAGGAGCCTGCCCCAGGGGGTCAAATGGCTCCAGCGGCCCTATGCCCCCGGCGACCTGGCCGGGGCGGAGCTGGCGGTGAGCGCCACCGACGACCGGGCGGTCAACCACGCGGTGGGGGAGGAGGCCCGTGCTCTGGGCATCCCCGTCAGCGTGGCCGACGCCCCGGACGAGTGCACCTTCTTCTTCCCGGCCATCTGCACCGGGGACAACATCGTGGCGGGGGTAGAGGGCCGGGGCGACGACCACGCCCGCACCGCCCGGGCCGCCAAGGCCATCCGGACCGTACTGGAGGGATTGGAATGAAAACCATACGGGTGGGCAGCCGGGAGAGTAAGCTGGCTGTCATCCAGTCGGAGCTGGTGATGGACGCCATCCGGGCCAGCCACCCGGATATCGCCCTGGAGCTGGTGACCATGAAAACCACCGGCGACAAGATCCTGGACCGCACCCTGGACAAGATCGGCGGCAAGGGCCTCTTTGTGAAGGAGCTGGACGCCGCCCTGCTGGACGGCCGGGCGGACCTGACCGTACATAGCTGCAAGGACCTGCCTATGGACGTGGACCCCAGGATCCCTCTGGCGGGCTTCTCCAAGCGGGAGGACCCCCGGGACGTGCTGGTGCTGCCCCAGGGTGCTGCCGAGCTGGATCACACCAAGCCCATCGGCTGCGCCTCCGCCCGGCGGGCGGTGCAGCTGAAAGAGCTGTTCCCCGGCGTGGACATCGCCCCGGTGCGGGGCAACGTGCTGACCCGCCTGCGGAAGCTGGACGAGGGAGGGTATTCCGCCCTGGTGCTGGCCGCCGCCGGCCTGAAACGGCTGGGGCTGGAAAACCGGATCACCCGGTACTTTACCGTGGACGAGATGATCCCCGCCGCCGGTCAGGGCATTCTGGCCATCCAGAGCCGGGCGGGGGAGGATCTGAGCTATCTCAGCCATGTGGTGGATGAGGAGGGGACCCTGTGCGCCTCCGCCGAGCGGGCCTTTGTCCGCCGGCTGGACGGGGGCTGCTCCTCCCCCATCGCCGCCCACGCCCGGATCAAGAATGAGGAAATTTCCATCACGGGCCTGTACGTGGACGAGGCGGGGCGTGTGCTCCGCCGCACCGTCACCGGCCCCAGGGACCGGGGCGAGGCGCTGGCCATCGCCCTGGCGGATGAGATGAAAGGAGGGGTTTCATGCCCGGAAAAGTGACGCTGGTGGGTGCGGGACCGGGAGACCCCGGCCTGCTGACCCGGAAGGGGCTGGAGGCCCTCCGGAAGGCGGAGGTGGTGGTGTACGACCGGCTGGTGAGCCCCGCCATCCTGGCCCTCATGCCCGAGACGGCCGAACAGATCAACGTGGGCAAGCAGGCGTCCCGCCATCCCGTGCCCCAGGATCAGATCAACCGGATCCTGCTGGACAAGGCCCTGGAGGGGAAGAACGTGGTGCGCCTGAAAGGGGGCGACCCCTTCCTGTTCGGCCGTGGGGGCGAGGAGCTGGAGCTGCTGGCCGCCCACGGGGTCCCCTTTGAGGAGGTGCCCGGCATCACCTCCGCCATCGCCGCCCCCGCCTACGGGGGCATCCCGGTGACCCACCGGGACTGCTGCTCCTCCCTCCACATCGTCACCGGCCACCAGCGGGCGGGGAAGGAGCTGGACATCGACTTTGAGGCCTTGGTGCGCACCCGCGGCACCCTGGTCTTTCTGATGGGGGTATCCGCCCTGCCCAATATCTGCGCCGGACTGCTGAAAGCGGGCATGGACCCGGCCACCCCCGCCGCCGTGGTGGAGCGTGGCACCACCCCCGCCCAGCGGCGGATCAGCTCTACCCTGGCGGCTCTGCCGGAGACGGCGGAAGCGGCCCAGGTGGTCAGCCCCGCCGTCATCGTGGTGGGGGGCGTGTGCGCCCTGGCGGAGGATTTTGACTGGTTCGACAACCTGCCCCTGAAGGGGAAAACGGTGGTGGTCACCCGCCCCAAGGAGCGTATGGGTACCCTGTCCGCCCGTCTGAGGGCCCTGGGTGCGGAGGTGTGGGAGTATCCCTGCATCGCCACCGTGCCGCTGGACCCCTGCCCGGCCCTGGACGGGGCCATGGGGCGGCTTTCCGACTATGAGTGGCTGGCCCTCACCAGCCCCGCCGGGGTGGATACCCTGTGGCGGTGGCTGGAGGCCAACGGCAGGGACGCCCGGGCCCTGGGGACGGTCAAACTGGCCGCCATCGGCCCCGGCACCAACCGGGAGCTGGCCAAGCACGGCCTGAAGGCCGACTACGTGCCGGAGGTGTACGACGCCGCCCACCTGGGAGAAGGTCTCCCCGCCGCGGGAAAGGTGCTCATCCTCCGGGCGGAGGGGGGCTCCCCCGCCTTGACAGAGGGGCTGGCGGAGCGTAACATTGCTTATGACGACATTGCCACCTACCGCACGGTGTATGAAAATCCCCGGTCCCAGGACCTGCGGGCGCTGGTGGAAGGGGAGGATGTGACCCTGGTCACCTTCACCTCCGCCTCCACCGTGAAGGGCTTCGTGTCCTCCGTGGGGGAGGACGCCGATTTCTCCCGGATGGTAGGCATGTGTATCGGAGCGCAGACCGCCACGGAGGCGGAGCAGTATGGAATTCCCGTGAAAATTGCCAAAGCGGCCACCATGGACGCCCTGACAGATTTAATTGTAGAAGGTGTTTGATATGGAACTGATCCAACGGCCCCGCCGCCTGCGGGGCAATGACGCGGTGCGCCGCCTGTGCCGGGAGACCCGCATGTCCCCCGACAGCCTGATCTACCCCATCTTCGTGGACGAGACCCTGAAAGGGGTCCGGCCCATTGAGGCCCTGCCGGGGCAGAACCACTACGGCATCGACAGCGTGAATCTGGCGGTGGAGGAGTGCCTGGCCGCCGGAGTGCATCACTGCATCCTGTTCGGCCTGCCCGCCACGAAAGACGCGGTGGGCTCCTCCGCCTGGGACCAGCACGGGGTGGTGCAGGAGGCCATCCGGGCCATTAAGGCAAAGCACCCCGACTTCTACGTCATCACCGACGTGTGCATGTGCGAGTACACCGACCACGGCCACTGCGGTATCCTCCGGGGCCATGAGGTGGACAACGACAAGACCCTGGAGGTGCTGTCCAGGACCGCCCTGTCCCACGTCCAGGCCGGGGCCGACATGGTGGCCCCCTCCGACATGATGGACGGCCGGGTGGCCGCCATCCGGGCCACCCTGGACGAGCACGGCTATGAGACTGTGCCCATCATGGCCTACTCCGCCAAGTACGCCTCCGCCTTCTACGGCCCCTTCCGCTCCGCGGCGGGCTCCGCCCCCTCCTTCGGGGACCGGAAGGGCTACCAGATGGACCCCCACAACCGCAAGGAGGCCCTGAAGGAGTGCGCCCTGGACATCGAGGAGGGGGCAGACATCATCATGGTCAAGCCCGCCCTCAGCTACCTGGACGTGATCCGGGAGTGCTCCGACGCCTACGACCTGCCCATGTGCGCCTACCAGGTGTCCGGCGAGTACGCCATGATCAAGGCCACCGCCGCCGCCGGGCTCATCGACGAGTACCGCATCATGTGCGAGACCGCCGTCTCCATCTTCCGGGCGGGAGCCAATATGCTCATCACCTACTACGCCAAGGAGCTGGCGGATGCCATCCGGAAGGGGGATATCGGCTGATGGGACGCTCGGAGGAACTGTTTGAGCAGGCCGTCAAGGTGCTGCCCGGCGGGGTCAACTCCCCGGTGCGGGCCTACCGGGCGGTGGGCATGGCCCCCCGCTTCATCACAAAAGCCGACGGCCCCTTCATCTGGGACGAGGACGGAGAGCGGTACATCGACTACGTCTGCTCCTGGGGCCCCATGATCCTGGGCCACAACCACCCCGTCATCCGGGAGGCGGTGGAGAAGGCCGTGAAGGACGGCCTGTCCTTCGGCGCCCCCACCCGCCGGGAGGTGGAGATCGCCCAGCTGATGGTGGACCTGGTGCCCAATATCGAGATGGTGCGGATGGTCAACTCCGGCACCGAGGCCGTCATGTCCGCCGTCCGGCTGGCCCGTGGGGCCACCGGCCGGGACAAGATCATCAAATTCGAGGGCTGCTACCACGGCCACTCCGACTGCCTGCTGGTGAACGCCGGGTCCTCCGCCCTGGCGGGAGGCCACCCCTCCTCCGCCGGCGTGCCGGAGGATATCGTGAAGCACACCCTCACCGCCCAGTTCAACGACCTCTCCTCCGTGGAGGAGCTGCTGGACGCCTGGCCCGGCCAGATCGCCTGCATCATCGTGGAGCCGGTGGCCGCCAACATGGGAGTGGTGAACCCCGCCCCCGGGTTCCTGGAGGGACTGCGGAAGCTGTGCGACAAGAGCGGCGCCCTGCTGATCTTTGACGAGGTCATCACCGGCTTCCGGCTGGCCCTGGGGGGCGCCCAGGAATACTTCGGCGTCAAGGCCGACCTGGTGACCTTCGGCAAGATCATCGGCGGCGGCATGCCGGTGGGCGCCTACTGCGGCAGCCGGGCCCTCATGGAGCAGGTGGCCCCCTGCGGTCCCGTCTATCAGGCGGGCACCCTCAGCGGCAACCCGGTGGCCATGGCCGCCGGTCTGGCCCAGCTGCGCTATCTGAAGGACCACCCGGAGATCTATCCCGACATCGCCGCCAAGGCCAAATGGCTGGCGGAGGGGCTCCGCGCCGCCGCGGCGGAGGCCCGCATTCCGGTGGCGGTGAACCAGATCGGCTCCCTGTTGGCCCCCTTCTTCACCCCCACCGAAGTGACCACCTTCGTGGACGCCAAGGGCAGCGACGTGGGCCGGTACGCCAAATACTTCCAGGGCATGCTCCGCCACGGCGTGGCCCTGGCCCCCGCCCAGTTCGAGGCCATGTTCGTCTCGGAGGCCCATGGCCAGGCGGAACTGGAGGCCACCCTGGAGGCCGCCAGGGCAGTATTCCCCACCCTGTAACCAGACCCCAAACGGGGCCGCGCAAGCGGCCCCGTTTTTGTTGCGGCAGAGGGTGGAGTGTGCTACACTGAAGATGCTGGTTTCGACAAAATCAATGCGGAGGTGTGTACATGAGTACGGTCCAGGAACAGGCCCCGGCCATCGACTACGCCGGCCTTTACCCCAGGGTGCGGCAGCTTGCGGCGAATCATCCCGAATTGGTCAATTTCGCCTATTTTCTCTATTACTTCGGCTTTTACAAGGGGCAGGATCCGGAGCGGTCCAACTGCTCCTACCTGATGAAGGTCAATTTCTGCAGCACCGCCCAGCTGAAGGGCAATTCTCCGGCCATGGATTCCTCCCGGCTGGAGCAGATCTACACCCACTTCTTTTTCACCGACTACTACTGCACCTCCGACTACGACAGCCCGGAGGCGGCTGTTTTTCAGGCGCCCCGGCAGTACTGCAAGATGCGCAAGACCTGCCCCGGTGAGGCCTGCCCCTACGGACTGGTCAACTATCTGTGCAAATATGCCCAGACCCTGAACCGGAACCCCCGGGATCTGTTTGCGGACCTGCTGGGGAGCCGGCTGATCCCCTTTGCCTGGGCCGATGAGACCCCCATCCATCTGGACCCGGCGGATATCGCGGGCATCGACGCCAAGAGCGCCCACGGCGCCTACGACCTGCTGAAGACCCGGGCGGTATCGGTGGAGTACTCCAACCAGATGGTGGTGGCCTACAACTATATCCCCCTGTGCCGGAAGGAGGACCGGGGGGATATGATCGGACGCTACATCCATATGTGGTACCAGGGAAAGGGGGAGGCGGACACCCTGCTCCTCAGCGACCGGGACAGCTTCCTGTGCCGCAGGCGGGAGGGCTGCCGCCAGTGCGGCTATACCCAGTGTCCGGACAAGCTGGCGGCCTACTTCATCGCCCTGTCCAAGAAATACAACCGGCCGGCGGTGGACATTGCCTACCAGGTGGCCCAGAGGAATACCTACGCCGGCCTGAGCATGGTGGACAACTATCAGTTCAACCGCTTCCTCAACGAGGTGCGGCAGTCCGATCTGAAGCCGGAGGACAAGGAGCGGTTCGCGGAGCTGTTCCACTACATCACCAGCCGCTCCAGAAACGCCCGGATCCCCTTCCTGCCCTTCAACATGGCGGTGTCCGCCCCCGACCCGGCCAGCGCCGAGCCGCTGCTGCGGATCTTCGGCAACGCCCTGTGGCACTTCACCTATTACCCCTGCGCCCAGGAGAACATCTGCATGGAGACCCTCTACTACTCCGGCTACTCCTTCAGCGGCCTGATGGAGTACTACGGCAATCTCCAGCCCGGCACCACCGTGCTGCTGTACGACGTGGAGCTGCTGGGCCGGGACGAGGACTTCCAGCGGGAGTACCACAAGCTGCTGCGGCTGATGGAGGAGAAGAAGGACACCAACATGACCATCCTCTGCGACACCAAGGTGGCCATCCAGACCTTCCTGGCCAACTATCCGGAGTTCAAGCGGCGGATCTTCACCCGCAGCTTTGAGATGGAGGACTACTCCAACGAGAAGGTGCTGGACGTGCTGGAGGACAAGCTGGTGCAGATCCTGGAGGTGCCGGAGGAGACCAAGGAGCAGCTGTACAGCTACATCAGGATGGCCTATCCCGCCGCCCCCCAGCGGAGCATGGAGTATGTGGACCTGCTGTACGAGCAGATCATGTTCAAGCACTTCAACGCCAACATCAACGCCGGAGACGTGCTGCTGAAGGAGGACATCCCCTACGTCAAGCCCCCCCGGACGGAGCAGGAGATCTTCGACGAGCTCAACCGGCTCACCGGCCTGGAGAACGTGAAGCAGGAGCTGAAGAACATCAACGACCTGATCCGCTTCAACATGAAGCTGGAGAAGACCGACAAGGAGCGCATCAACCTGCACATGGTGTTCTCCGGCAACGCGGGCACCGGCAAGACCACCGTGGCCCGGCTCACCGCCGAGATCCTGTACAGCATCGGCTTCATCCAGGAGAACAAGCTGGTGATCTGCTCCGGCAAGGACCTGGTGGCCAAGTACGTGGGCCAGACCGCCCCCCTCACCGCCCAGAAGTGCGCCTCCGCCTACAACGGGGTGCTGTTCATTGACGAGGCCTACCAGCTCAACCCCTACACCGGCGGCCGGGCGGACACCTTCAAGGAGGAGTGCATCGCCGAGCTGATCCAGCAGATGGAGAACAACCGGGACAAGCTGGTGGTCATCTTTGCCGGCTACACCAAGGAGATGGAGGAGTTCCTGGACAAGGCCAACACCGGCCTGCGCTCCCGCATCGCCAAGACCATCGAGTTCCCCGACTACACCACCGACGAGCTGCTCCAGATCCTGGAGGGCATCGCGGCGGGCAATCAGATGAAGCTGGACGACAGCGCCAGGGAGAAGGCCCGGCAGATCTTCGACCAGGCCCGGCAGGATTCCGCCCGGTTCGGCAACGCCCGTTTCGCCCGCAACCTGTTCGAGCGCAGCCTGATCCAGCACGCCGCCCTCACCAAGGACCTGCCCAAGGGAGACCCGGAGCTGTACGTCCTCCACGGGGAGGAGATCACCGTCCCCACGGCCCCCGCCGCCCCCGCGGCGCCCAAGCCGCGGATCGGATTCCAGTAAGAAGCAGAAAGACCGCGGAGCTTTCGCTCCGCGGTCTCTTTTTGTGTTCGGATCTTCAGCGGTCCCACTTTTCGATGAGGGCCCGCAGCTGGTCGGCAAACTTGCCCAGGTCCTTGTTGGTGCCGCCCTTGTTGTGGGCGATGACCTCCATCAGCTTGCGGCCCACATCCTCCAGCCGCTGGTAGGCGGGGGAGGCGCCGGGGGTGGATACCGGCTTCTTCTCCGGCGGCAGGCCGGGGGAGAGCATCTGGTTGTTCAGCAGGTCGTAGACCTCCTCATAGTTGGGGGCGTGGGCGGCCAGGCCCCGCTGCCGCAGGGTGTCGGCATACAGGTCGGCCACCTCCGCCTCGCCGTGGACCACAAAGACCTGCTTGGGCTGGGGGGTGAAGTGCTCGATCCACCGCAGCAGCCCGTCCCGGTCGGCGTGGGAGGAGAGGCCGTGGAAGTTGACGATTTTGGCCCGCACCGCGATCTCCTCGCCAAAGAGCTTGACGGAGGAGACCCCGTTCAGCAGCCGGCGGCCCAGGCTGCCCTCCGCCTGATAGCCCACGAACACCACGGCGCACTCCGGCCGCCACAGGTTGTGCTTCAGGTGGTGGCGCACCCGGCCGGCATCGCACATGCCGGAGGCGGAGATGATCACACGGGGGGTCTTGTCCTCATTGAGGGCCCGGGATTCGGCGCTGGATTCGGTGATGGTGAGCCCCGGGAACTGGAACAGGGCGCCCCCCTTCAGGGCGGCGATGGCGTCCTCATCCAGGTAGCCGTGGAGGTCGCCGGAGAAGATGCGGGTGGCCTCTCCCGCCAGGGGGGAGTCCACCACCACCTGGAAGTTGGGCATGCTCTTTACCAGACCCTGCTCCTTCATCTCCCGGATGAAGTACAGCAGCTCCTGGGTACGGCCCACGGCAAAGGAGGGGATGATCACGTTGCCTCCCTTGCCCAGGGTCTCGTCGATGATGGCGGCCAGGTCGGCGGTGTAGTCCGGCTTCTCGTCCATGTCGTGGAGCCGGTCGCCGTAGGTGCTCTCGGTGAGAACGTAGTCGGCGTCCTTGATGTACTGGGGGTCCCGGATGATGGGCTGGTCCCGGTTGCCGATGTCGCCGGAGAACACCACCTTCCGGGTCTCCTCCCCTTCGGTGAGCCACATCTCCACGCTGGCCGAGCCCAGCAGATGGCCCGCATCCACGAAGCGGACCTTTACCCCGTCCTCGATCTGGAGGCGGGTGCCGTACTCGCAGGTGACGATGTGCTTGATGGCGGCCTCGGCGTCGGCCACGGTGTACAGGGGCTCCACCGGGTCGGCGCCCGCCCGCCTGCCCTTCTGGTTCTGCCACTGGGCGTCGCTCTCCTGGATGTGGGCGGAGTCCCGCAGCATGATGCTCAGAAGCTGGCCGGTGAGCCGGGTGCAGTAGATGTTGCCCTCAAACCCCTGCTTCACCAGCAGGGGGATGCGGCCGGAGTGGTCGATGTGGGCGTGGGTGACCACCACGGCGTCGATGTATCCGGCGTTGAAGTCCAGTTCCTGGTTGTCCCGCTCGTCCCTGCCCTGCTGCAGGCCGCAGTCCACCAGGATCTTCTTCCCGCCGCACTCCACGCAGTGGCAGCTGCCGGTGACAGCATGGGCCGCGCCGAAAAAGGTCAGTTTCATGGTGCACCTCCTTGTGTTCTTCTGTAAGCTGATTGTACCTCCAAAACCGGCCAGTGTAAATAGGCGAAACGGGTGGGCTCACGCCTGCCGGTAGGACTGGAACTTGCCCAGTACCGCCTGGAGCTGAGCGTCGGTAAGCTTCACCCCGCCCCCCGCCAGCCGGGCGTGGTAGTAGACCTTGGACAGAAACTCCAGCTGCTGGGCGGCGTCGAAGGCGAAGGACAGGCTGCCCCCCACCGCCAGCAGGCCGTGGTTGCCCAGCAGGCAGGCGTTATAGGTATCCTTCATGGCGTCCCAGGCCGCCTCCGCCAGCTCCAGGGAGCCGAAGGGGTAGTAGGGGATGCAGGGCACCGAGGTGCCCGAGTAGGCCACCAGGTAGTGGACCGGCTCAATGGACCAGCCCAGGCAGGCCAGGACGGTGGCGAAGGTGGAGTGGGTGTGGACCACGCCGTTCACGTCGGGGCGGCGCTGGTAGAACAGACGGTGGAGGTCCAGCTCGCTGGAGGGCTTCCGGCAGCCCTCCACCACCTTCCCCTCCAGGTCGGTGACCACCACATCCTCCGGGGTGGTGAGGAAATAGTCCATACCGGAGGGGCTGATGGCCATGAGACCGCTCTCCCGGTCAAAGACGCTGAGATTGCCGAAGGTGCCGTCGGTGAGCCCGGTGGTCACCAGCTTTTTGCCGTATTCCACCACCGTCTCCCGCTGGGTCTGAAGAAGCATAACAATCCACCCTTTCTTTCCTTTTGTTTAAGAATACGAAAGGTAGGCAAAGAAGTCAAGGGCCGGGATTGACAGGCGGGGCGCGGACGCATAAAATAGTGCCATCTGCGAAGGAGGCAAAACCATGACCATGGAGACACTGGACCGGGCCCTGCGGGGCGTGGCGGCATACCGGCCCATTTTACACACACCGGAAATAAAAGCCCTGCGGCAGTTGTTGGACGGAATCATGGCGAAGAACGGCGAGAAGGCAGTGGACGCCTATGCCGAGCTGTTCTATCAGCTCCGTCAGGACGGCTATCAGGGCCTGGGGGACTGGTTTTACGACCAGCTCCGGGATCAGAACTTCCCCTATGCCCGGCTGATGGAACGGGGGGAGAACGACCCGGCCCTGGAGGCGGCGGCGGAGCGGGAGATCGGACTGTTCCGCACCCTCTCCCAACTGGACTGCGGAGAGCTGCTGGCGGAGATGAAAAAGACCGTTCCGGATACGGAAATGCTGCCCCGCTGGACGGCGGGCTGCCCCTTTACCTTTGATTCCCTCACCCAATTCTACCGCACCCACGGCTCCGGCCTGTTTGCCCGCTGCAAGGCCTTTTTGTGGGAGGACGGGGAGCTGTTCCCGGTGGAGGACCCGGACTGCCCCGGCCCGGAGGAGATGCTGGGCTACGAGCTCCAGCGGGACCAGGTCATCGCCAACACCCGGGCCATGCTGGAGGGGAAAGCGATGAACAACGTACTGCTCTACGGCGACAGCGGTACCGGCAAATCGGCCACGGTGAAGAGCCTGCTCTCCCAGCCCGGATTCGACCAGCTGCGGCTCATCGAGGTACAGAAGGAGGGCCTGGCGGATATGCCCCGGCTGATCCGCACCCTTGGGGGGCGCCGCCTGAAGTTCATCCTGTTCATCGACGATCTGGCCTTCGACCAGGACGACACCACCTATTCCGTGATGAAGACCATCCTGGAGGGCGGCCTGGAGAAGCGGCCGGCCAACGTGGCCATCTACGCCACTTCCAACCGCCGCCATCTGGTGCGGCAGACCTTCTCCGACCGGGCGGGGGACGAGGTGGACGCCAGCGAGACCATCCAGGAAAAGACCTCCCTGGCCGAGCGCTTCGGCCTGCGCATCCCCTATCTGGCCCTGAACCAGGGGGAATACCTGGATCTGGTGGAGCGGATGGCCGCCCTGTACGGGGTGGAGATGGACAAGCAGCAGCTGCGTACCGGCGCCATCCGGTGGGAAATGCGGCACACCGGCCGCACGCCCCGGACGGCCAAGCAGTTCATTGCCAGCCTGCATTTAGACAAGAAGGAGTGAATCCCATGAAAAGACACGGCATTCTCAAGCGGGTCCTCACCGGTGTTCTGGCGGCGGCCCTGCTGACCCTGCCCGCCCTGGCGGCGGAGGACACCCAGAAGCCCCAGCTGCCCGACGCCTGGGCGGTGAGCGCCCTGGCGGACAGCTACGCCCTGGGCCTGGTGGACGACAACTACACCACTTACATCCAGAGCACTGTCACCATGGACCAGCTGGAGAACATGAGCAAGATCGTGGCCGACAAGCTGGCCCTGCTGGAGCTGCCCCAGCGGACGGCGGACGCCGTGGGCCTGGTGGTGGACACCACCCGCGGCGGCGTGATGAACGCCCTGTACCAGCAGGCGGCGGCCTATGAGCTGCCCGGCGTGGAGAAGGGCGCCGCCTCCTTCCTGTCCGGCCTGGGAGTGGTCCAGGGGGACCAGACGGGCAACCTGGCCCTGGAGCGCCCCTGCACCTATCAGGAGGCCATGGTCATGGCCGACCGGCTGATCCTGGCGGTGTATGACGCCAACGACGCCGGGTCCAAGGGCCTGCTGTGGAAGGCCACCAACGGGGAGAACACCCTCTACCTGCTGGGCACCATCCACCTGGACCGGGACAACGTGTATCCCCTCCACAAGTCCCTGCGGGACGCCATCGACGCCTCCCAGACCGTGGCCTTTGAGCTGGACCTCAACGATCAGGAGGGGATGGCCCTCCTCCAGAGCCTCCAGACCTACGGCGACGGCACCACCCTGGCCGACCACATCAGCCCCGAGCTGTATGCCCGGGTGCAGGCCCAGTCCCAGGCCCTTGGCCTGGGTCCCAACGGCCTGGACGCCTATAAGCCCTGGGCCCTGGCCTCCACCTTCTCCAACCTGAGCCTGATGGACGATACCACCGGCGCCAACGCCATGGCCATCGACCTGTACGTGAACGCCCGGGCGGTGAACGCCGGCAAGAACATCGACGCGGTGGAGACCTACGCCTTCCAGGGCGGTATCTTTGACGGCCTGTCCGCCAAGTATCAGGAGACCTATCTGGACTCCGCCCTGTCCCTGCTGGAGATGGCCCAGGGCGGGAAGACGGATCCGGAAATTGAGCAGGCTGCCCAGGAGCAGGAGAAGATGATGTCCGGCATGTTTGCCGCCTGGAAGGCCCGGGACCCGGAGGCCTTTGCCAAGGTGTACGACAAGGCGGCCATCATCAACAGCGATGACGAGCTCAACTCCAAGCTGTTCACCCAGCGGGACCCGGGTATGATCCAGGCCGCCGCCTCCTATCTGGAGACCGAGGGAGAGAACACCTTCTTCCTGGCGGTGGGGGCTGGCCACATGGTGGACCCGGGCGGGATCGTCAGCGGCCTGCGGGAGCTGGGCTACACCGTGGAGCTGGTGGACTGAGCCGGGCTATTCCGGGTCCACCATGTCCCCGCCAAAGGCGGGGCGGCGCCTGCGCCGTACAAGCGATTTGCCCGGAGGGCAAATCCTTGCCCCGGGGCGGATTGACTTCGCCCCGGGGGTGAAAAGGGTTGGGGTCCCCATGGAACGGCACGTTCCATGGGGCGGACCCGGGCGGGATCGTGTCCGGCCTGCGGGAGCTGGGCTACACCGTGGAGCTGGTGGACTGAAGAGAGACCCTGCGCCTGGGCTTGTTGAAAAGCCTCGCAGAGTTCGCGGCCGCAGCCGCGAATAAAATCCAATGCCGTTTTCCCCGGCGACATGTGCGTCGGGGAAAACACTGCTCAGACCGCAAGTGTGGACTTTGTGCGCGATTAGCGGACAAAGTCTGCGCGCGGCGGGCTGCGTCTTTCTTGAAAAAGTGGCTTGGCCACTTTTTCGACAGTATAGGCGGAGGGGATTTCCCCTCCGCCTTTTCGTTGACCGGAGCGCGCCGGCATGGTAGGATAAAAGAAAGGAAAGGGGCGGCCGGCAGGCCGCCTGGAAAGGAAGAACAAGACCATGATGGAACAGATCGAGCAGGTGCTGGACCAGCGGGTGCGGCCCTATCTCCACGGCCACGGCGGTGAGGTGGAGGCGGTGAGCCTGGAGGACGGCGTACTGCGGGTACGTCTGCTGGGCCACTGTTCCGGCTGCCCTTCGGCCACCCTGACCACTGAGCAGATCATCCAGGAGGAGGTCTGTCAGGCGATACCCGAGGTAAAGCAGGTGGTGCTCATCCAGGAGGTGAGCGAGGACCTGCTGGAGCAGGCCAGAGCCATCCTCCGGGGGGAGGGCCCCGGCCGTGGCTGAGCCTGTGGCGGTAGGGGTGCGCTACTGCGGCGGCTGCAATCCCCGGTTCGACCGGGTGGCGGAGGTCCGCCGCCTGGAGGCGGCCTGTCCCTGGGCGGTGTTTGAAGGGGCCAGGCCGGGGGTGTGCTATGATCTGCTGCTGATCGTGGGGGGCTGCACAGCCTGCTGCCCCAGTCAGGAGGGCCTGGAGGGCCGGTACCGGGCGGAGATCCGGGAGAAAACCGATTTCGAGCAGGCCCTGGCGCTGCTGCGCCGGGCCGGGGAGGAACACCATGATTTTCAAGGGTAATTTTATCTGGGCGCCGGAGCTGGACCGGCTGGAAGTGCGGGAGCACGCCTGGCTGGTCACCGAGGGTGAGACCGTTGCGGGCGTCTACGACCAACTGCCCCCGGAATACGCCGGCCAGCCGGTGACCGACTGGGGGGATGCCGTCATCATCCCCGCCTTCAACGATATGCACATCCATGCCCCCCAGTTTGTCAACCGGGGCATCGGCTACGACGTGCGGCTGCTGGAGTGGCTGGACACCTACACCTTCCCCCTGGAGGCCCGCTACCGGGACGTGGGGTTTGCCGAGCAGGTATGGAAGCGGTTCCTCAACCGGCTGTGGGCGGTGGGCACCATGCGGTTCTCCGCCTTCGCCACCATCCACAAGGAGGCCGCCTGGCGGCTGATGGAGCTCACCGAGCAGGCGGGGCTGAGGGGCCTGGTGGGCAAGGTGAACATGGACCGCAATTCCCCCGACGACCTGCGGGAGGATACCGAGCAGTCCCTGGCGGACACCGAGGAGCTGATCTGCCGCAGCCGGGCGGAGCTGAAGCACGTGGGCTTCATCCTCACCCCCCGGTTCGTCCCCTCCACCACGGAAAAGCTGATGGACGGCCTGGGGCAGCTGGGGGAGAAGTACGACCTGCCGGTGCAGTCCCACCTGGCGGAGAACCCCAGCGAGATCCAGTGGGTGAAGGAGCTCCACCCGGACATCTCCACCTACACCCAGGTGTATGACGCCTTCGGCCTGCTGCGGAAGGGTAAGACCATCATGGCCCACGGCATCTACCTCTCCGACGGGGAGAAGGACATCCTGCGGGAGAAAAACGTGCTGCTGGCCCACTGCCCCTTCTCCAACAGCAACGTGTCCAGCGGGGTGATGCCCCTGCGCCGGGACCTGGAGGAGGGCCTGTGGTGCTGTGTGGCCAGCGACGTGGCGGGCGGCCACACCGCCGCCATGAACCGGAGCGTGGCCGCCGCCGCCGCCCTGTCCAAGCTGAACTGGCTGAACCACCCGGAAGAGCGGCACCTGAAGGTGACCGAGACCTTCCACCTGGCCACCCGGGGCAGCGGGGCCTTTTTCGGCAAGGTGGGGGCCTTTGAGCCGGGTTTCGACTTCGACGCCCTGGTGATCACCCCCGATCCGGTGGACGACCTGCTGGAGCGCACCCCCCTGGAGCGGCTGGAGCAGTTCCTCTACGACGGGGACGACCGGCACATCGCCGCCCGCTACTGCGGCGGCGCGCTGGTGGAACAGCCCTTTGCCCTGTAAAGAAAAGAACGGCAGACGGGCCGCGGGAGACCGCGGCCCGTCTGCTTTTTTGCCGTCTCCGGGTAAAATACTATGCTGCCGGCATATTGTGGGGAAATTGTATGGATGTTACAATAACAGGGACAAAGAATCTGTGAGGTGACGGCAATGAAACGGTTATTTTCCTGGCTGGTGACCGGCGCGCTGCTCCTGTCCCTGCTGCCCGCCGGGGCGTGGGCGGCGGAGGAGCCGCTGACGGTGACCCCCAAGGTGGACGCGGGCGGTTCCTTCTCCGTGGCCCTGGACGAGCACGGCACGGTGTGGACCTGGGGCGGCAACGGGTCCGGTCAGCTGGGGGACGGCACCACCGAAAACCGGTACTACGCCATGCCGGTACTGGAGAATGTGGTGGACATTGACGCCGGCGTCAACGGTGTCATGGCCCTGAAGGCGGACGGCACCCTGTGGGCCTGGGGCGTCAACAGCCAGGGAGAGCTGGGCGTGGGTTACAAAGGCGGCAACGTGCTGACCCCCGAGCAGGTCTATCTGCCCAACGACTCCGGCGTGCAGGATTTTGCTTTGGGCAGAGGCGCCTCCGCGGTGGTGATGGGAGACGGCACGGTGTGGGGCTGGGGCTATATCTTCTACGGCAATGCGATGCCCTATAACGACCCCTGCCACGTGGAGGAGCTGGACGGTAAGGGGATACATACCGTTACCGCCTCGGATGACCGGGCTTTCTTCCTCTTTCAGGCCGGCTCGGGTACGGAGGAGGACCCCAGCAGGATGTACGGCTGGGGTGACGATGTATACGACTGGTTTCTCACCGACGAGTACTTCAACTCCAGATACCCCCGGGAGATCGTCTTTCCGGAGAGCCAGTACCTCACCGACGTTCGGGTGTCGGAGGGGACCATCTTTGCCGTGGTGGACGGTCCGGAGCCGGGAATCTACGCCTGGGGCCGGAACGACTACGGACAGGTAGGGAACGGCGAGAAGTCGAACAATGACCCTGTCACCGTCCCCTATAAAACAACCGGATACAGCGGAAGCGCACCCCGCTATGTGACGCCCAGTTGGGGGACCAGCCCCGTCGCCCTCCAGGAGGACGGGACCCTCTGGACGTGGGGGCACGACCTGCTGCTGCTCCCGCCCTTTACCGGCACCAACTTCCCCATTCTGGAGGAGCCCACCCGGATCGGCATCGACCACATCGCGGAGGCCGCCCAGGGCAGCCAGCATCTGGTGGCCCTGCGTCAGGACGGACTGGTGTATGTCCGGGGGAGCAACAATGCCGGACAGCGGGGCGTTCCGGAGCATTTTGGAGAAACCACAGAATATGAATTTGATCTGAACAGCCCGGTGCAGAAGCAGGACGGCACCCCCCTGGCTCTGGTGACCTATGACGGGCCGATCCACTTCCTCACCGTGAATGCGGAGGCCGTGCAGGGTGTGGTGACCGGTGCCCCGTCCGGCGCCTGCCAGGCGGGGGACACCATCACCCTCACCGCCCAGGCCAAGGAGGGCTGGCTGTTTGCCGGCTGGACGGCGGAGGGGGTCACCCTCACCGACGTCAAGCTGCCCGTCCTCTCCTTCGTCATGCCGGCGGGGGACGTGACGGTCACCGCCCTGTTTGAGAAGGACCTGCCCGGCATGACGGGCGGCGGCGCCTTCCAGGGCACGGTGGACGCGCCGGACGGGGACGCCATCCCCATCTCCACCCCGGAGCAGCTGGCGTCCATCGGTACGGACCCCGCCCTGCCGATGGACGGGTCCTATGTGCTGACCGCCGACCTGGACCTGTCCGGCTATGCCAGCTGGACGCCCATCGGCACCTCCGCGGACCCCTTTGACGGCACCTTTGACGGACAGGGCCACGTGATCTCCAACCTGACCATAGATGATCTGGTGGCCTATGGGGGCCTGTTCGGCCGGGTAAGCGAGAAGGGGGTCATCAAGAACCTGGGCCTGGAGCAGGTGTCCATCACCGTGACCGGCGCCGCCGCCACGGCCTGCTATGTGGGCGGCATCGCCGGCTGGATGGGGGACAATGTGGGGTCCACCGCCGAGATGCGCAACTGCTATGTCACCGGCAGCATCACCGCCAGACTCTCCAGAGGGAATCTCTATCTGGGCGGCCTGGCGGGCAGGCTGGACGCCGACGTCAGCGACTGCTTCAACATGGCCTCCCTGTCCGGCGGCGCCGGCTCCTCCAGCCTCCAGTCCGACAGCCTGTACCTGGGGGGCGTGGCCGGCAGGATCGGCACCTACCTGAGCGACCCCTACGTGGTGGAGCGCTGCTTCAACGAGGGGAGCCTGAACCCCTCCGCCACCCAGTCCGCCGCCTACGTAGGGGGCGTGGTGGGCTATCTGGACAACCGGGTGGTGTTCCGGCAGTGCTACAACACCGCCGACGTGTGGATCTCCCCCAGGTCCTACTGCGGCCGGTCGGCCTATCTGGGGGGTGTTGCCGGCTTCAGCGACAGCTCCATTTCCGACTGCTACAACCTGGGAGACGTGGGCGTCAGCTCCGCCGACGAGGCCTACTATGAGATCGCCTGCGGCGGCATCGTGGGCCAGTATGTACTGGGGGAGAGCAGATACGTGTACCAGGTCGCCAACTGCTACAGCACCGGCAAGGTGAGCGCCCGGACCAGCGGCGTAGGCTACGCCGGGGGTATCGTGGGCTATGTGCTGGAAAACTATGCCTATCTGTATGTGAGGGACTGCCTGGTGCTCTCCCCCAGCGTGGGCGTCTACTACGACTATTCCTTCGGCACCGGCAGCTCCGGCCCCATCAAGGCCAACCTGCTGGGCACCGGTGCCCGGACCGAGTCGGACCACAAATGCTATTATCTGGAGGGGATCAAGTCCGAGGGATACACCAGCCTCTCCTACCCCTCCTACACCTTCCGGATCGGTGCCGACGATGCGCGGGACCCGGGGTGGTATGAGTACCGGGAGACCTGGGATATGGACGGGACCTGGGCCCTGGCGGCGGAGCAGAACGACGGCCTGCCCTATTTCACCTGGCTGACGGAGCACTATCAGCTGCTCTCCTACAGCGGAGGCGTGGCCCAGGTGTACAGCCGCATGGCGGGGGAGAAGCTGCTGGTGTGTGCCGCCAGCTATGACGAAAACGGCCGGATGCTCTCCCAGGCCGCGGTGGGAACGGACCTGAAAAACGGGGTGACCTCCGTGTCCCTGCCCCTGGAGCAGGAGGGGGCGGAGATCAGGGTGTTCCTCCTGCGCTCCACCAATCTGCGGCCTGTGGCCATGCCGCTGTACCTGGATCAGTAAAGGGAAGAAAGGAGCAACAGAATGAAACGAATGCGGACCATGCTGCTGGCGGCGGCGCTGCTGGTTCTGCTGGCCGGGGTGCAGCTCCCGGCCGGGGCGGCGGGGGACGGCTCCCGCTTCCTGGAGGAGATCGGGGCGCCGGAGCCGGGCTACACGGAGATCTCCACGGCGGAGGAGCTGGCGCAGATCACCAAGGATCCGGACGGCTATTATGTGCTCACCCAGGACATCGACCTGTCCGGGTACGAGAACTGGGATCCGATCTGCAAATCCACCCCCTTCAAAGGCGTGCTGGACGGCCAGGGCCACGTGATACGCAATCTGACGGTGACCAGACCCAAACAGTCCAGCTATCCCTACGCCGGCCTGTTCGGCCGCGTCAGCGGCGGCACCATCAAAAACCTGGGCGTGGAGCAGGCGAAGATCGAGATGACTTACATCTATCCCGTCTATGCGGGGACCATTGCGGGCAGCATCACCGGGGAGAGCGTGATTGAGAATTGCTATGGAGAGGGCTCCATCTACGCCGAAGTGAGCTCATACGGCAGCGGCACCTTCAGTGCGGGCGGCCTGGTGGGCCAGGCCTATGGAAACCAGGGGCAGACCAGTACCATCCGCAGCTGTTATAGCCGGACCACCCTTACCACCGACGGGCGGGACAAGGCCAGTCTGGGCGGCATCCTGGGCGTGGCGGAGAAGGGCGGCGCGGGGGCCGACCAGCCCCATGTGCTGCTGCAGAACTGTGTCAACCTGGGGGCGGTGCAGAACTCCATTGCCGTCGAGGGCGGGATGAACAACATCTGCTCCGGCGGCCTGATCGGAACGGTGCAGAACTGCACGGTCCAGATCCGGAGCAGCGCCAACCGGGGACCGGTCACGGCAAAGGATCTGTACGCCAGCGATTGGGAATACGATATGAGCAACTATGCCTACGCCGGGGGCCTGGTGGGGCTGAACAGCGGAGCGGTGCTTACGATTTCCGACTGCTACAGCAGCGGGGATGTGCTGGCGCTGGATAAGGAGACGGGAGCCTACGCCGGCGGCCTCATCGGCGGCAGCGACAATGTGTGTACGGTGGAGCGGTGCTATGTCTCCGGTGCGGTGACCGCCGAGAATCTGGACGAAGGGACGGACTATGCCTGCGGCCTGGTGGGATACAACACCGGCGTGGGTACGGCAGTAAAGGACTGCTTTGTGCTGACGGGGGAGATCTCCTCCGCCCGCGGCAACGCCTGGACGGTATGCACCCCCGGGGTCTCCTGCCAGGATGTGTGGGTGCTGGCCCCTGTGCCCGGCGGGATCACCGACAACGCCACCGGTACCGTCACCGCCGGGGAGGCCGGACAGCAGGCCACCTATGCCGCCGCCGGCTGGAGCTTTGACGGAGCGGACGCCCCCTGGCGGATGGAGGCGGGCAGCCCCTACCCCGTCCTCAGCCGGGAGCCGGACGGGACGGCCGGACAGCCTGTCCTCCAGGGACAGCCCCGGGTCGTCAACCTGAGCTTCTCCCAGGAGGGCATTGCCCCCAATGTGGGCAATACCCTGTACGCCGACCTGTCCGACCTGACCACCGACCAGGGAAAGCAGGCCCTGGGGACGGTCTCCATCCAGTGGATGAAGGGGGACCGGGCGGTTGACGGCGCCGTGGGGAATACCTACCAGCTGCCCACAGGCAGCAAGAGCGGCCAGTACAGCGTCCGGGTGACGGCCTCCGGCTGCGTGGGGACGGCCTATTCCGAGTGGACCCTGCCGGTGGAGGACCGGCTGATGCTGCTGGGCACGGTGAAGATCGACAACCCCACCCCCAAGCTGGGGGACGTGCTCCACGTGGATGTGTCCGGGCTGGAGTCCACCAAGGGCCCCGTGGATCCCTCCAGGCTCAAGTATGAGTGGTGCGTCCAGGGCAGCTTCTGGGCGGAGTCCACCAGTGATTCCTATCTGGTGGGCGGAAACGCGGTAGGAAAGGGCGTTTATGTGCGCATCTCTGTTTCCGGGTCGGAAAACACCATGGATTCGGCTGTCACCCAGCCGGTGGGCCTGCCCGATTTTGCCGGCGGCACGGGCACGGAGGAGGACCCCTACCAGATCTCCAGTGTGGAGCAGTGGATTTTGTTCGCCTACCGGGTGGGGTATCAGAACCACATCGGCTACCGCTCCGCCTGCTATGAGCTGATGGCGGATCTGGACTTTCCCCAGACGACGGCCTACTCCACCCTGATGGTGTCCAGCTTCTCCGGCGTGCTGGACGGCAACGGCCACGCCCTCCGGAACCTGACCCTCCTGAACCTGTCCGGCTACGGCACGGTGGGCCTGTTCAGCGAGGTGACGAAGGGCGGCACCATTCGGAACCTGCACCTGGAGAATATTGATTTGACGACCAACACCGATGGGGTGGGCGGCCTGGTGGGTCTGCTCCAGGACGGCGCCCTGTCCAACTGCACGGTGAGCGGGTCGGTGAAGACCGAGCACGACTCGGGCATGCTGGGCGGCCTGGTCTGCCAGGCGACCAATTCCCGGATTGAGGACTGCCGCAACTATGTGGCCCTGTCCGGCACCGACAGCACCGGCGGCATTGTAGCCCAGGCCAGCAACTGCACGCTGGAGCGGGTGTACAACTACGCCGACATCAGCGAGGACGGGGGATACGGAGCCGGCGGCATCGTGGGCGGGATGAGCAACGGCGGCAGCATCTCCCAGGCGGTCAACTGCGGCGCAGTGAGCTCGAAAAACGTGTACAACACCGGCGGCATCGTGGGCAGGATAAGCAGCAGCTCGTCCAGCACCAACAAAGTGGCCACGCTGGACCAGTGCACCAACCTGGGCGCGGTGAGCGGCGGCGGCTCCATGGTCTCCGCGGGGGGCATCGTCGGTGCCGCCGAATGTGGGACGGATGCCGTCGTCAACATCACCAACAGCGTCAACAGCGGCCGGGTCTACCTGAGTACCGCGGGCAAAATCGGCGGTATCCTGGGCCAGTTCTACGACGGCACGTTGACTGTCAAAAACTGTGCCAATACCGGCCAGCTGCACTTTGCCAAGGTGAGCAGCGACAAATACGCCGGCGGCGTGGTGGGCTATATCATGTACAGCAACGCCGTCCTCGTTGTGGAAAACTGTTACGTGACGGGCTTCCCCACCATGACGGGCAGCAGCTACGCCACCGAGCAATCCGAGATCTTCGGCCGGCTGTATGGCGGCTCCCAGTACAACATTGACAGAACCTTCACCAACTGCTATTCCAACGCCGCCTCCACCTATGTGGACAAAAACAAACAGCCCTGCACCTATGTATCCAACATGAATCAGCAGGAGTTTGCCGACACCCTCAACGCCAACATCGAAGGGCAGGAGGGGCTGCTGGCCTGGCAGCTGGACGGGGAGGTCAACGGCGGCTATCCCAGCCTGACCGGGCAGGGCAGCCGCATCCTCTACGCCGACCCCACGGGAGTGGAGCTCCTCTGGAGCGGCGCCGCACCCCAGGCCGGGGCGGACTTTGTGGCGGCGGTGTACGACCCCCAGGGCCGGCTGACCGCCGTGAGCCTGACCGCCTCCTCCGGCAGTCAGCCCACCCGGCTGCTCTTCGGGGAGCGGGCGGAGCTGGTGTCCGGCGGCACGGTCAAGGTGTTCTGCCTGGACCAGGCCAGTCAGACGCCCCTGCGGGCCGCACTGACCTATCAGATCCCATAACCACCCGGCCCCGGCGGACACAGTCCGCCGGGGCCGCTTTACTTCCCGGACAAAACATGATACAATACCTCCGACTGGTCTCCACACCCGGTCCAAGCACGGCTGTGCCGTGTTCGTTCCGCGGCTTCGGCTCCAAAGGCCGCCCGCGGTTCTCTAAATACCAAAATGGAGGAATCAAGTATCATGCGCAAGTTTTCCACGAAAGACCTGATCCTGGCGGCCATGGTAGCGGCGACTTACTTCGTCCTGTGCTACTTTGGCAACATCTTTCAGCTCACCTTCGGACCGGTGCAGGTCCGGCTGGGAGAGGCACTGACCGTGCTGCCCTTCCTGTTCCCCGCCACCGCCCCCGGCCTGGCGCTGGGCTGTCTGCTGACCAACATTCTCTCCCCCTACGGCCCCATCGACATGATCGTGGGCACTCTGGCCACCGCCATTGCCGCCTTCCTGAGCACGAAGATGCCCCGGTGGTATCTGGCCGGTCTGCCCCCCATTGTGATGAACGCCCTGCTGCTGCCCCCCATGTGGGCCTGGGCGCAGGCGGGCGCCCTGAACGACGTGTTCTGGGCGGCCTATGCGCTGAATCTGTGGACCTTTGTGGTGGGGGAGGCTGTGGCCTGCTATGTTCTGGGCACCGTGCTGCTGAAGGCCATGTCCAGGGTCCGCTACTTCCGTACCATGATCCCGGAGCGCCGCCTGGCACAGCTATAAGGCGGTCCGCCCCGGCGTATGACAAGGAGGATCTGTTATGAAAGTCCGTAAGGCCGTCATTCCCGCCGCCGGTCTGGGTACCCGGATGCTGCCCGCCACCAAGACCGTGCCCAAGGAGATGCTCCCCATGGTGGACAAGCCGGTGGTGCAGTATATCATCGAGGAGGCGGTGGCCGCCGGAATCGAGGATATCCTCATCGTCACCAACCGGGCCAAGTCCGCCATGGACGACTACTTTGACTACTATCCTGAGCTGGAGACCCGGCTGCTCCAGGCCGGCAAGGAGCGGGAACTGGTGGAGGTCCGCCGCGCCGCCGACCTGGCCAACATCTTCTACGTCCGGCAGAAGGAGACCAAGGGCCTGGGCCACGCCATCTACCGGGCCAAGCGCTTCGTGGGGGACGAGCCCTTCGCGGTGCTGCTGGGCGACGATATCATGCGGGCCCAGAAGCCGGTGACCCTCCAGCTCATCGAGGCGGCGGAGAAGTACAGCGCCTCCGTGGTTGGGGTGCAGAAGGTGGCCACCGAGGCCATCTCCCGCTACTCCTCGGTAAAGGTCAAGCCCCTGGAGGACAAGATCTTTGATGTGTCCGACATGAACGAGAAGCCCACCCCCCAGCAGATGTTCTCCAACTACGCCATCCTGGGCCGCTACGTGCTCACTCCGGAGATCTTCGACATCCTGGAGAACGTGAAGCCCGGCTACGGCGGGGAGATCCAGCTCACCGACGGCCTGCGGGAGCTGTGCAAGAAGAGCCGCATGGTGGCGGTGGACTTTGAGGGCCGCCGGTACGACACCGGCAACATCTGCGGCTTCCTGGAGGCCACCATCGACTTCGCCCTGGAAAACAAGGCCACCGGCGCGTGGCTCCGGCGGTTCCTGAAGGAGAAGGCCGCTCAGCTGTAATACAGGCAGAAAAAAGGACGGACGCTTCGGCGTCCGTCCTTTTTTCTCGTTACTCCAGGGCCAGATGAGACCGCTTCAGGGCCCGGCGGATGGCCAGAGCCAGAGGCGGTGCGGCGACGGCGGCGACAATGCCGTTGAACAGGGAGGCGGGGACCTTCAGGGGCAGCAGGGCCGCCGCGGCCTCAAAGGGCAGGCCGCCCACCAGCATGCCGTCGTAGAACAGGCTCTTGGTGAAGTAGAGGGCGTAGTAGATCACGCAGCCCAGGATCACCCCGAACAGGCAGCGGACATAGCCGGCCTCGCTGCGCTTCCGGGCGGAGAGCATCACCAGCCCGGCCCCCAGGCCCATGGCTCCCTTGGTGAGGAAGGTGAGCCAGCACTCGGAGGCGTACAGGGGGTTGGTCAGGTCGTACAGGGCGGAGCCCAGCCCGGCGGCCAGCCCGCCGATGGGCCCCAGCAGCAGGCCGGACAGGCAGCACAGGATGTTGGCCAGGGTGAAAGCGGTCTGTCCGGTGGACAGGGGGACGATGATGCGGAAATAATTGCTGACGAACACCAGGGCGGTCATCATGGCCAGCACCGCCAGCCGCAGCACCGTCATCCACGGTTTCTTGTTCATAGGAACCACTTCCGATCTTCTCTTAATGGCACCATTATAGCGGGGGACTGACCCTATTAAAATATCCAGTTTTAGAAAAAACAATAGGGTCAGAAGCGGTAAAAGAACGCCGCCCCCGGAGGGGCGGCGGAGGGGTCTCAATACCGGCCGAAATCGCCGGAACGGCCCTCGGTGACGTCGGCGCCGAACTCGTAGTCCTTGCCGGGCAGGACGGCGTTGAGCACGATGCCGGCGATGGCGGCGATGGCCAGGTTGGTCAGGGTCACGTGGACCTCGCCAATGGCGAAGGTGATGCCGCTGGAGAAGCCCAGGCCGCACACCAGGATGATGGCGGCGATGATCAGGTTGCGGGAGTTGGTGAAGTCCACCCGGTTCTCCACCACGTTGCGCACGCCGATGGCGGAGATCATGCCGTAGAGGATAAAGGACACGCCGCCGATGATGGCGGTGGGGATGGAGTTGACGATGGCGGCGAAGGCGGGGGAGAAGGACAGGATCACCGCGTAGATGGCGGCCAGACGGACCACCTTGGGATCGTACACCCGGGAGAGCACCAGCACGCCGGTGTTCTCGCCGTAGGTGGTGTTGGCGGGTCCGCCGAACAGGCCGGCCAGGGAGGTGGCGATGCCGTCGCCGATGAGGGTGCGGTGGAGGCCGGGGTCCTCGATGAAGTTGCGGCCCACGGTGGCGGAGATGGCGGACATATCGCCGATGTGCTCCATCATGGCGGCGATGGCGATGGGGGCCATGACGAAGATGGAGGTCAGGTCAAACCGGGCCAGGAAGAAGGGCTGGATGCCCACCGGAGCAGAGGAGGCCACGCCGGAGAAGTTGATGAGGGGCACCACGTTGCCGGCGGCGTCCAGGGCGGTGGCGCCCATGGCGTTGGCGATGACGGCCACGATATAGGAGCCTACCACACCCAGCAGGATGGGAATGATCTTCACCATGCCCTTGCCCCAGATGTTGGCCACCACGATGATGGCCATGGCCACAATGGCCAGCCACCAGCAGGTGGAGGCGTTGGACACGGCGGAGGGGGCCAGGTTCAGGCCGATGAGGATGATGATGGGGCCGGTGACCACCGGGGGCAGGAAGCGCATCACCCGCTTCACCCCCACCGCCTTGATGACGGCGGCCAGGATGACGTACAGCAGGCCGGCCACCACGATGCCGCCGCAGGCGTACTGCAGCTTGACGGCCGGGTCCATGCCGGCGTACTTGCCGGCGTCCAGCTTGGCCATGGCCTCAAAGCCGCCCAGATAGGCGAAGGAGGAGCCCAGGAAGGCGGGTACCTTCAGCTTGGTGCAGATGTGGAAGAACAGGGTGCCGATGCCGGCGAAGAACAGGGTGGTCTGGATGGACAGGGGCAGGCCGTAGCCCTGCACCAGGATGGGCACCAGCACCGTGGCCCCGAACATGGCGAACATGTGCTGCAGGCCCAGGATCAGCATTTTGGGCAGGCCCAGTACCCGGGCGTCCCGGATGGGCTCATTGCCCGGCGTCTTGTTGTCGTTCATATTGCTCTCCTCTCTTTTCCCGCAGACAGAAAAAAAGCAACTGCTTTTTCAAATGAAAAAACAATTGCTGTTCCGAAAAAGAAGCGCCGTCAGCATATCCGTATACATGTAACCCATGGCGGCACCTCTCCTGTCTGCATTTAAATTCAAAGCATTATATCAGATCCTGGCGCGCTTGGCAAGAGAAAAGCATAAACTGTCGTTAATTTGGGAATATTTCTCAAGAACAGCGGCAAAATTCGGGCAGAGCAAGCGGTTCTGCCCGTTGACAAATAAAGAAAACTTCATTATAGTAAAACGCAAAAGAAAAGAAGGTGACCCCATGAAACGACCCTTTGTGACACAGGAGCAGCTGGAGGAGATCGTCCGGCAGTTCCCCACCCCCTTCCACCTGTATGACGAAAAAGGCATCCGGGAGACCGCCCAGCGGCTGAAAGCCGCCTTTGCCTGGAACCCGGGCTTCAAGGAATATTTCGCCGTAAAGGCCACCCCCAACCCTGCCATCCTGAAGATCCTCCGGGAGGAGGGGTGCGGCGCCGACTGCTCCTCCTTCACCGAGCTGATGCTGGCGGACAAGTGCGGCTTCACCGGCCCGGAGATCATGTTCTCCTCCAACGACACCCCGGCGGAGGAGTTCAAGCTGGCCGCCAAGCTGGGGGCCACCATCAACCTGGACGACTTCACCCACATCGACTTTCTGAAGGATACCATCGGCACCATCCCCGAGACCATCTCCTGCCGCTTCAACCCCGGCGGGCTGTTCACCCTGGGGGAGTCCGCCGAGGGCTTCCAGGTGATGGACAACCCGGGAGAATCCAAGTACGGCTTTACCAGGGAGCAGCTCTTTGAGGGCTTCAAAAAGCTGAAGGCCATGGGGGCCAAGCGGTTCGGCATCCACGCCTTCCTGGCCTCCAACACCCTGTCCAACGACTACTACCCCACCCTGGCGGGCATCCTGTTCCAGCTGGCGGTGGAGCTGGAGCAGGAGACCGGGTGCGACATCTGCTTCATCAACCTGTCCGGCGGGGTAGGCATCCCCTACAGGCCCGACCAGCAGGCCAACGACATCGCCGCCATCGGCGAGGGGGTGCGGAAGCAGTTCGAGGAGATCCTGGTGCCCGCCGGCATGGGAGATGTGGCCATCTGCACTGAGCTGGGCCGGTACATGCTGGGCCCCAACGGCTGCCTGGTGACGAAGGTGCTCCATTTCAAGCACACCTACAAGGAGTACGTGGGGGTGGACGCCTGCGCCGCCAACCTGATGCGGCCCGCCATGTACGGCGCCTACCACCACATCACCGTCATGGGCAAGGAGGACGCCCCCTGCGACCACAAGTACGACGTCACCGGCGGCCTGTGTGAGAACAACGACAAGTTTGCCATCGACCGGATGCTGCCGGAGGTGGACATCGGGGACCTGCTGGTGATCCACGACACCGGCGCCCACGGCTTCTCCATGGGCTATAACTACAACGGCCGGCTGCGCTCGGCGGAGGTGCTCCTCCGGACCGACGGCTCCGCCAGACTGATCCGCCGGGCGGAGACCCCGGAGGACTACTTCGCCACCATGATCTTTGAGGACTAAACAGCGGCAGCCCCCGAAGCGAGCGCTTCGGGGGCTGTTTTTTAATCTCTTCGCAGGAAGTAGCGGATGCATGTCGCCGCCAGGCCGATGACGATGACGATAAAGACGTAGAGCAGGAACCGCTCCGCTGTGCTCTTGCCGCCGGCCCAGGTCTGCTCCACCGAGGGGTCCTCATACTCCGCCGTCACATCCTGCCCATCCTTGTCATACAGGGTGATGTTCTCCACGTGTACCCCCGTCATGGTGCCCGCCGGGATGCCCAGCTCCTCCTCCAGCCGGTCGTAGTCCATCCGCCACAGGAAGTCAGGCTCTGTAATCTCATAGGTGGCCGTATAGTCGTAGACCTGGTTCGAGCCCTCCAGGGACACGCCGTAGGTCACCTTGGCGGACCAGATGTCCCGGCAGCCGTCCCCCATCAGGAAGAACAGCCAGCCGTCCCCGTTTCCGGCGCTGATGGACTGGGCGTCGATACCGGCGGTGTAGGGGAAGGGGCTCTCCGAGGAACTCACCGGCCAGTATTTGCCGTTGAGCCCCCGCTCCATGCGGAGGATGCCGTGGACATTGCCGGCGTTGTCGGCGGCATAGGCCACATAGAGGTACTTGCCCTCTTCCACCCAGCCCAGCACCCGCAGGGGATCCCCCTCCGCTACATGCTGGATGGTGGAATCCGGGGGGCTGGGGACGTAGTCCTCCACCGCCTCCAGCCGGCCGGACTCCGTGTTGGGGTAGTGGAAGGCCTGGATGTCGTACAGCCACCAGATGCACCACAGGGCCAGCACCACGGTGAGGACGGCGGCAATGAGCCGGGTCCGCTTCACCCGCTTGAGGAAGTTCAGGGACGGCTTGGGGGCGTGCTCCACCGCGAGCCCGGAGCGCATGTTTGCCTCCACCTCCCGGCAGGGAGGGCAGCCCTCCAGGTGCTCCTTCACCTGGGCGGAGGTCTCATCCTCCGTCAGCTCCTCGATATAGGACGGCAGCAGGTCCCGCACCACGCAGCAGTCCAGCCTGTGTTCACTCATGTTCCTTCCCTCCCATCAGCTTAGTCAGTGCTTCCTTGCCCCGGTAGAACCGCATCCTGGCCCACACTTCGGTATGGTTCAGGATGGTCCCGATCTCCCGGAAGGTAAAGTCTCCCGCCAGGCGGAGGTAGATCACCTCCCGGGTGTCCGGGGGCAGCTTCTGGATGGCCTGATAGAGCAGCAGCCTGTCATCCTTCTGCTCGGTCTCCAGGGCCGGGTCGTCGGGGGCGGGCACCTGGGCCAGGGCCTCCCCGTCCATGGGCACCGTCCGGCCCCGGCGGGAGAGCTCCTTGTACCACAGCCGCTTGGCGATGGCGCACAGCCAGGTCTGGGGCGCGCAGTCCCCCCGGAAGGATTTTAAGCCCTTCAGTGCCTGATAGAAGGTCTCCTGGGTCAGCTCCTCCGCCGTGTCCGCCTCCCGGCACAGGGCGAACAGGTAGCGGTAGACCCCCTCGGCGTGCGTTTGGTAGATGTCCTCCCCGTTCCAGGCCATGTCCTCTCCCCCCTCTCTGCCCATTGGTTTTTTGAGCGGCACTTTCGTTACATAGCATAGCAAAAAAATACGCCGCGGAACAGTTCCGCGGCGTATTTTTCAAAATCGCTCAGTTGGAGGCCAGCATCAGCCGGGTCCACTCGGAATCATACAAGGCCAGGGTGTCGGCGGGCAGGTTCTTGAAGCTCTCACACTGGGCCAGAATGGATTCGTCGGGGTAGGCGTAGGGATCGCCGGAGACCTCGGGGTCCAGCTCGTCCCGGACGGACAGCAGGGGAGTGGAGTACCAGATCTCCTCGCAGTTCTTCAGACCGGCGGCGGTAGAGCACATATAGTTGATGAACGCCTCGGCGTTCTCCTTGTTCTCCGCGCTCTTGGGGATGCACATGGCGTCCACATACAGGTTGGTGCCCTCTTCAGGCAGGCAGAAGGCCAGGTCGGGGTTGACCTCCGCCATGGTCAGGTAGTCGCCGTAGTAGTAGGCGCCGATGGCGGCGGAGCCGCTCTGCATCTTCTCAAAGATCTCGTCCATGACGTAGGACTGCACCAGGGGCTTCTGCTGGATCAGCAGGTCCACGGCCTCCTTGATCTGGGCCTCGTCGGTGGTGTTGTAGGAGTAGCCCAGGTACTTCAGGGCCACGCCGATGGCGTCACGGGAGTTGTTGAACATCAGGATCTGACCGGCGTACTTCTCGTCGAACATGGTGGCCCAGCTGGTGGGAGTCTCATCCACCATGGTGGTGTTGTAGATGATGCCCAGCAGGCCCCACATGTAGGGTACGCTGTACAGGTTCTCCGGGTCATAGTCCGGATTCTTCAGAGCGGGGTCGATGTCCTCAAAATTCGGAATATTGTCAAAGTTCAGCGGCTCCAGCATATCCTCTTCGATCATACGGGAGATCATATAGTCGGAAGGAATAACCACATCGTAGCTGGCGCCCTCGTTCTTCAGAACGCCGTACATGGACTCGTTGCTCTCAAAGGTGTCATAGTTCACCTTGATGCCGGTCTCGGCGGTAAAGTCCTCCAACACCGAGTCGTCGATATAGACGCCCCAGTTGTAGACGTTGACCACGCCCTTGTCGGCGGTGCCGGGGTCCTTGGCGTCACCGGAGGTGGTGCCGCCGCAGCCGGACAGCAGGCCCAGGGTGAGAGCAGCAGCGCTCAGGAGTGCGAGAGACTTTTTCAATTTCTTTCTTTATCCCCTTTCGGAAATTTGATCTATAACCGGCCCCTTGGGGCGAGTTATCGCACAGGATGGGCGGCCTTACCGCCTGGGGTTCAGCTTGGCCTTCCGCCGGGCGGAGGCGGTCTCCTGCCGGGCCTGACGGATGTTGACGGTGAGCAGCAGGGCGAACACCACCAGGAACATCAGGGTGGACAGGGCGTTGATCTCGGGCGTCACCGGCTTTTTCACCATGGTGTAGATCTCCACCGCCAGGGTGGTGACGCCGGAGCCCTTGGTGAAGTAGCTGATGACGAAGTCGTCGATGGACATGGTGAAGGCGATGATCAGGCCGTTGAGCACCCCGGGCATGATCTCCGGCAGGATCACCTTTCGGAAGGCCAGGAAACCGGAGGCCCCCAGGTCCTGGGCCGCCTCATAGATATTGGGGTCCAGCTGCCGCAGCTTGGGCATCACCGACAGAATGACATAGGGGGCGTTGAAGGTGATGTGGGCGATGAGCAGGGTGCCGAAGCCGGTGCGCCAGCGGATGCCCAGGGCCTGGCTGAGAGCGCTGTCGTTGAATACCCCGATGGCGAACACGAACAGAAGCATCATGGACACGCCGGTGATGATGTCCGCGTTGGTCAGGGGGATGTTGTTCACCGCCAGAAAGATGCTCCGGCTCCGGCGGCGCATGGAGTAGAAGCCGATGGCGGCGGCGGTGCCCAGAATGGTGGCGATGACGGCGGCCAGCACCGACAGGATAATGGTGGTGCGCAATGCCCCCAGCAGGCGGGTGTTGTGGAACAGCTCCGCATACCAGCTCAGGGAGAAGCCGCCCCATACCCGGTTGCTCTTGGTGGCGTTGAAGGAGAAGATGATGAGCAGCACGATGGGGGCGTACAGGAACACATACACCAGCACCGTGAAGATTCTGGAGGGGATCCGACGTTTGCTCACAGTACCGCCACCCCCTCTTCACCCTCGCCGAAGCGGTTCATAACAGCCATCATCACCAGGACGATCACCATCATCACCAGGGCGATGGCGGAACCCAGGTGGGGATTGTAGGCGTTGCCCAGAAACTGCATCTCGATGAGATCGCCCAGCAGCAGGGTCTTGCCGCCGCCCAGCAGGCGGGACAGGGCGAAGGTGGACACCGAGGGGATGAACACCATGGTCACCCCGGACAGCACCCCCGGCAGGGACAGGGGGAAGATCACCTTGCGGAACACCATGGTGCCGTCGGCCCCCAGGTCCTGGGCGGCCTCGATGACCCGGTGGTCGATCTTGTCGATGACCGAGAAGATGGGGAGCACCATAAAGGGCAGAAAGTTGTATACCATGCCCAGCACGATGGCTCCCTGGGTGTTGATCATGTGGATATACTGGATGTTGGTGCCGAACATGCCGTTGATCAGGTTGAAAAAGCCGATGTTGGCCAGGAACTGATTGATGAGGCCGTTGTCGTCCAGAATGGACATCCAGGCGTAGGTCCGCAGCAGGAAGTTCATCCACATGGGCAGCATGATGAGCATCATGGCCACCTTGCGGACCATCAGCTTCTCCCTGGACAGGAAATAGGCCAGGGGGTAGCCGATGAGGATGCAGATCACCGTGGCGGCGATGGCCAGCGCGAAGGAGTGCTCAAAGGCGGGGATATAGGTGGCCATGTTGCTGAAGTTCTCCAGGGTAACACCGCCGCCGCTCTTGCTGGTAAAGGCGAAGATCACCACCAGGATCAGGGGCGCCACCACGAAAATGGCCATCCAGACCACGTAGGGCGCGGCCAGCCATTTATTCTTCATCGCCGGCCTCCTCATCCTCCAACCGGTCCTCGTTGAGCTCGTCATACTCGGAGGAGTAGGAACTGTAATCGCCGAAGGTGCCGGAGTACTGGCTCTTCTTCATGATGTGGAAGCCGTCGGGGTCGATCTTCACCCCAATCTTTGCCCCCACAGGGGAGTAGTCCGTGGTCTGGATCAGCCACTTGAAGCCGCGGAAATCCACGATAATGTCGTAATGGATGCCCTTGAAGGTCACCTCGGTGACGGTGCCGGTGAGCTGGCCCTCCGCCTCGGGCACGATGTCGATATCCTCCGGGCGGATGACCACGTCTACCGGCTCATTGGGGGCGAAGCCCTTGTCCAGGCACTTGAACTTCCGGCCGTACATGCCAACCACATAGTCCTCATGCATGATGCCGTCGATGATGTTGCTCTCGCCGATGAAGTCGGCCACGAAGGCGTTCTTGGGCTCGTTGTAGATGTCCTCGGGGGTGCCGATCTGCTGGATCTTGCCCTCGTTCATCACCACGATGGTGTCGGACATGGTGAGGGCCTCCTCCTGGTCGTGGGTGACGTAGACGAAGGTGATGCCCACCTGCTGCTGGATGCGCTTGAGCTCGATCTGCATGTCCTTGCGCAGCTTGAGATCCAGGGCGCCCAGCGGCTCGTCCAGCAGGAGCACCTGGGGCCGGTTGACAATGGCCCGGGCGATGGCCACCCGCTGCTGCTGGCCGCCGGACAGGGAGTTGACGGAGCGCCTGCCGTAGCCCGCCAGGTTCACCAGGGCCAGGGCCTCCTCCACCCGCTGCTTGATCTCCGATTCAGGAACCTTGATCATCCGCTTGGGATCCTTGGGGTCGGGCACCTTGTTCACCCGCAGGCCGAAGGCCACATTCTCAAAGATGTTCATGTGGGTGAACAGGGCGTACTTCTGAAAGACTGTATTGACCTTCCGCCTATGGGGGGGAACGTCATTAATCCTCACGCCGTCAAAATACACGTCGCCGGAGGTAGGCTTCTGAAAGCCGCCGATGATTCGCAGCGTCGTGGTTTTGCCGCACCCGGAGGGACCGAGCAGCGTGAGGAACTCTTTATCATTAATATAAAGGTTGATATGGTCCAGAATGACGTCGTCGTCAAATTTCATGAAGCAATCCGACAGGCGGATCAGTTCCTTGGACATGTATCCTCCCCCATTTCTCAAAAGGTAGTAAAAGGCGTACCCAAACCGGCGGTTGGGTACGCCCTATTGACGAAACAAATATATATGTTATTGCGAAAAATGTCAATAATAAAACCGCGTTTTTTTCCGGGATTTTACGTCAGCTATTTGGGAAATATTCCGACACGAAATCCACGTTATCCACGGTAAATAGTTTGCCCCGGAGGTACTCCAGGATCCCGGCGTCGGTGGGGAAGGTGAAGGCCAGTTTGTAGGAGTAGAGAGCCTGGAAGGAGCGGCCGTACTGCTTGTTGTCCCGCTCCCGGCCGTACTTGCCGTCTCCCAGCAGGGGATGGCCGGCGGCGGCGAACTGGGCCCGGATCTGGTGGGTGCGGCCGGTGAGCAGCTCGCACTCCACCAGGGACAGCCCCCGGTTCACCTTCAGGGTCTTGTATAAGGTGGCGGCGCTCTTGCCCCCGGGCACCGGACGGCTGAACACCTTCACCTGGGCCTTGTCCTCGTCCTTCAGCAGGAACCCTTCCAGTTTTCCCTGGGGCGGGGCCATTCTTCCGTGAATGATGGCCAGGTAATATTTGGCGATCTCCCGGTCCCGGATCTTCTGGTTCAGAATGCGCAGGGTCTCGGCGTTCTTGGCCGCCATGACGATGCCGCCGGTGTTCCGGTCGATGCGGTTGCACAGGGCGGGGGTGAAGGAGTGCTCGTCCCTGGGGTTCCACTCCTTTTTCTGATAGAGATAGGCCTGGATGTGGGTGATGAGGGTGTTCACCTTCTCGTGCTCGTCGGAGTGGCACAGCAGCCCCGGCCGCTTGTTGAGGAGCATCAGGTTCTCGTCCTCGTACACGATGTCCAGCCTGGGCTTGAATACCGAAAGGAAAGCGTTGTCCTCCCGGGGCTGGTCAAAGAACTCGTCGTTGATATATAATTGTAACAGGTCTCCCACCTGGAGCCGCACGTCCCGCTGGGAGCCCTTGCCGTTGACCTTCACCCGCTTCAGGCGGATGTACTTCTGGGCCAGGGGTCCGGGGAGCAGAGGCAGGGTCTTGGCCAGCCAGCGGTCAAGCCGCTGTCCGGCGTCATTTTTGCCGATGGTAAATTCCTTCATGGGCAATTCTCCTGAAAACCCGGCAGCGGGCCGGGATAGTAGCTGCATTATATCATAAATTACGGAAAAAGTGAAAAAGTATTTGACAATGGCGAAGGTTTTGAGTATAATGTCTGCTGTGCCATTGTGTGAGGTGTATCATGCGACTTGATCTCAGGTCTATCATCCATGTCCCCGGCGCGTCCCTGCCCTTCCGGTTTGAACTGGATCTGTCCGGGCTGGACTTTTACGGGGAGAAGCCCTTTGCCCATCCCGTCCGTGTCAGCGGAACGGTGCGCAATATGGCCGACGCCCTGCTGCTGGAGGGTACGGCGGAGACCACCCTGGAGCTGGTGTGCGACCGCTGCCTGAAGCCCTTCTCCCAGGAGCTGTCCCTGCCGGTCAGTACCCTGCTGGCGGAGGAGCTGGAGGATGAGGAGAACGACGAGATCGTGCTTCTGGAGAACGGGGAGGCCGATCTGGATGAGATCTTTACCACCGCGCTGGTGCTGTCCATGGACGCCAAGCATCTCTGTTCAGAGGACTGCAAGGGGCTGTGCGCCACCTGCGGAGCGGATCTGAACGAGGGCCCCTGCGGATGCAGGAAGGAAATTGATCCACGTTTGGCTGCACTTGCGCAGCTGTTGGATAAAGAGAATGAGTAAGTTTTGCCCGGCCAGGGCATGAACCTAAGGAGGTGTCATAAATGGCAGTCCCTAAGAGTAAAGTGTCCAAGCAGCGCCGGAACAAGCGCCGCAGCTCCGTGTGGAAGCTGGAGACTCCCGGCGTCACCACCTGCCCCAAGTGCGGTGCGTTCCGTCTGCCCCACCGGATGTGCAAGAGCTGCATGAGCTACAACGGCCATGAGTTCGGCAAGGTGGAGACCGCTGAGGCGAAGTAAATAGCCTGAAAAGAACGAGGGGAGAAAAGCCCCTCTTTCTTTTTGCCCGGAATTCGGGTACAATAAAGAGAAATGACCTGTTGCAAAAGGAGCGCGCGCCCATGAGCCTGACAAAAATCGCATCGGTGGACCCGGGCAGCCCGGCGGCCAGGGCGGGCCTGCGGCCTGGCGAGACCCTGACCCACATCAGCGGCCACCCCATCGTGGACGTGCTGGACTATAAGTTCTACGCCTATGATCCCAGGCTGGAGCTCACCCTCACCGGCCCCGACGGCGGCAGCCGCACGGTCCGGGTCCGCAAGGAGGAGGGGGAGGACCTGGGTCTGAACTTCGAGACCTACCTGATGGACAAGGCCCGGTCCTGTGCCAACAAGTGCATCTTCTGCTTTGTGGACCAGATGCCGCCCGGGATGCGCAAGACCCTCTATTTCAAGGACGATGACGCCCGTCTGTCCTTTTTGATGGGAAATTATATTACGCTCACCAATCTCTCCCGGCGGGAAATACAGAGAGTAATGGATCTGCGCATCAGTCCCATCAATATTTCGGTCCACGCCACCGATCCGGAGCTGCGCACCGCCATGCTGAAGAACCCCCGGGCGGGGGAGTGCCTGGACATCATGACCCGGTTTGCCCAGGCGGGGATTACGATGAACTGCCAGGTGGTGGCCTGCCCCGGGGTCAACGACGGACCCGCCCTGGACCGCACCATGGCGGAGCTGGGGGAGCTCTACCCGGCGGTAAACAGCGTCGCCGTGGTGCCGGTGGGGGTCACCAAGTTCCGGGAGGGCCTGTGCAGGATCGACCCCTATACCAGGGAACAGGCCGCCGCCCTTATCGACCAGGTGGAGGGCTTTGCCGAAAAATTCCGGGCGGCCAAGGGTACCAGCCTGGTGTGGTGCTCCGATGAGTTCTATCTGCTCGCCGGCCGGGACCTGCCGGAGAAGGGCTACTATGAGGACATGGCCCAGCTGGAGAACGGGGTGGGGATGCTGCGGCTGCTGTCCAGCCAGGCGGAGCTGGCACTGGAGGACGAGCAGCCGGAGCGCGAGAGCCCCTTTTCCATCGCCACCGGTCTGTCCGCCGCGCCTTTTGTCCAGGAAATTGTTGACAACGCCCGGGAAAAATGTGGTAATATAAAAGGAATGGTCTATCCCATCGTCAACCGCTTTTTCGGGGAGACCATCACGGTCTCCGGCCTCATCACCGGCACCGACCTGCTGGAGCAGCTGAAGGGGAAGGACCTGGGTGAGCGGCTGCTCATCCCGGACAACATGCTCCGGGCCGGTGAGCGGGTGTTCCTGGATGACGTGACCGTGGACCAGCTGGAGGAGGCCCTGGGGGTGACCGTGGTCCCCGTGCCCGCCGACAGCGGCTTCGACCTGGCCGACGCCATCCTGGGCCGGGAGATCGTCCGGGACTGCCCGGTGCTGCCGCCGGAGGCGGAATATTACAGATATAACCCCTGACCAGAAGGGAGAAGATACTATGAAGCCTTTGATTGCCATCGTGGGCCGGCCCAACGTGGGCAAGTCCATGCTGTTCAATAAGCTGGTGGGCCAGCGGCTGTCCATCGTGCAGGACACCCCCGGCGTCACCCGGGACCGGCTGTACGCCGAGGCGGAGTGGCTGGGCCGGAAGTTTGACCTGGTGGACACCGGCGGCATTGAGCCGGGTACCGACAGCGAGATCCTGGCCTTCATGCGCCAGCAGGCGGAGATCGCCATTCAGAACGCCACCGTCATCATCTTTCTGTGCGACATCAAGACCGGCCTCACCGCCTCCGACCAGGAGGTGGCCAACATGCTGCTGCGCTCCGGCAAGCCGGTGGTGCTGGCGGTGAACAAGATGGACCAGGTGGGCACCACCAACCCGGATATCTACGAGTTTTATAATCTGGGCCTGGGTGACCCCATCGCCGTCTCCGCCGTCCACGGCCACGGCACCGGCGACCTGCTGGACGAGTGCTTCAAGTATTTCCCCCCGGAGGACCAGGAGGAGGAGGACGACGACGTCATCAAGGTGGCCATCATCGGCAAGCCCAACGTGGGCAAGTCCTCTCTGGTGAACCGGATCCTGGGGGAGCAGCGGGTGATCGTCAGCGACATGGCGGGCACCACCCGGGATGCGGTGGACAGCTACTTTGAGAACAAGAAGGGCAAGTATCTGCTCATCGACACCGCCGGGATGCGGAAGAAGTCCAAGGTGGACGACCCCATCGAGAAGTTCTCCGTCCTCCGGGCCACCATGGCCATCGAGCGGGCGGACGTGTGCCTGATCCTCATCGACGCCAACGAGGGGGTCACCGAGCAGGACACCAAGGTGGCCGGCCTGGCCCATGAGGCGGGCAAGGCCTGCATCATCGTGGTCAACAAGTGGGACGCCATCGAGAAGGACGACAAGACCATGGACCGGATGCGCCAGGATATCCGCCGGGACCTGTCCTATATGACCTACGCCCCCATCCTGTTCATCTCCGCCCTGACGGGCCAGCGGGTGGACCGGCTCTTTGATCTCATCAACTACGTGGTGGACCAGGCCTCCCTGCGGATCACCACCGGCATGCTCAACTCGGTGCTGGCCGACGCCACCGCCCGGGTCCAGCCCCCCACCGATAAGGGCCGGCGGCTGAAGATCTACTATATGACCCAGATCGGCGTCAAGCCCCCCCACTTCGTCTGCTTCTGCAACGACGCCAAGCTGTTCCATTTTTCCTATCAGCGCTATCTGGAAAATCAGATCCGCTCTACCTTCGGACTGGAGGGGACCCCGGTGCGGCTCACCATCCGGCAGAAGAGCGACAAGGAGTGACGGGAATGACGGATTGGATGATGCTCACAGTCCTGGCCTACGCCGGTGTGGCGCTGGTATCCTACTTTCTGGGCTGCTTCAACGGGGCGGTCATCGTCTCCAAGTATATCCTGCGGGACGACATCCGTACCCACGGCAGCGGAAACGCCGGCCTGACCAACTTCTACCGCACCTTCGGCGGGCCCCTGACCTTTGTGGTCATCCTCACCGACGTACTCAAGGCGGTGATCGCGGTGCTGATTGCAGTCTGGATCTTCGACGCCGGCGGAGCTTTTGCCGTGGTGGTGGGGAAGTACTGGGCGGGCACCTTCTGCCTGCTGGGCCATATGTTCCCCTGCATGTTCCACTTCAAGGGCGGCAAGGGCATCCTGTCCGGCGGCACCATCGCCATCATGATGGACTGGCGCATCGCCCTGGTGGTGTGGGGCGGCTTTATCATTCTGGCCGCCATCACCAAGTGGGTGTCTCTGGGCTCCATCTGGGCCGGGGCCTCCTTCCCCTTTGCCACCGGCTTCGTCTACCGGGATTACCTGACGGACCCGGCCTGGTCCGCCCACGCCTGGCTGGTGCTGATCCTGTCGGTGATCCTGGGGGGCCTCATCGTGTGGAAGCACCGGGGCAACCTGAAGCGCATCCTCAGCGGCACCGAATCCAAATTCAGCCTGCATCATAAATTGAACGGGGGTACGTCCAAGTGAAGATCTCTGTCATGGGCAGCGGCGGCTGGGGCACGGCTCTGGCCCTGGTGCTGCTGGAAAATGGCCACGATGTGACCCTGTGGTCCTACACCGAGGCGGAATCCGCTGTGCTGCAGGAGCGGCATGAGAACCCCATGCTGAAGGGCGTCCCCCTGCCGGAGGAACTGAAGCTGACCTCCGATACGGACTGCGTCAGGGGCTGCGGCGCGGTGGTGCTGGCCACCCCGTCCTTTGCCGTGCGCACCACCGCCCGGACGGTGGCTCCCCTGCTGGATCCCGGCGCCGTGCTGGTGTCGGTGTCCAAGGGCATTGAGAAGGACACCTCCCTGACCCTCACCGACGCCATCGCCCAGGAGGTGGGGAAGGACCACCCCATCGTGGCCCTGTCCGGCCCCTCCCACGCGGAGGAGGTGGGCCGCCGGGTGCCCACGGCGGTGGTGTCCGCCTCCCAGGACCGGTCCGCCGCCGAGCTGGTCCAGGACCTGTTCATGAACGAGCGGTTCCGGGTGTACGCCTCCGACGACGTGGTGGGGGTGGAGCTGGGAGCCGCCCTGAAGAACGTCATCGCCCTGTGCGCCGGCGTGTGCGACGGCATGGGTTTTGGCGACAACACCAAGGCCGCTCTCATGACCCGGGGTTTGACCGAGATCGCCCGGCTGGGCGTGGCTATGGGTGGCCGGCGGGAGACCTTTGCCGGGCTCACCGGCGTGGGCGACCTGATCGTCACCTGTACCTCCATGCACTCCCGCAACCGCCGCTGCGGCATCCTCATCGGCAAGGGCACTCCGGCGGAGCAGGCGGTGAAGGAGATCGGCGCGGTGGTGGAGGGCTACTACGCCGCGGCCACCGCCCGGGCTCTGGCCAAAAAGGCGGGGGTGGAAATGCCCATCACCGAGGCGGCCTACCAGGTGCTCTACCACGGCAAGGATCCCCATGTGGTGATCGTGGAGCTGATGACCCGGGAGCGCAAGCACGAGCTGGAGGACAGCTGGGTGTAAGTGGCGAAAAAAAGCAAAGAAATTTGCAAAAAAGGCTTGCATTTTTCTCGTACCCGTGGTAATATAATCAAGCCGTCTGAAACAAGGCGGCAATTTCCGGGTGTGGCGAAGTTTGGTATCGCGCTTGAATGGGGTTCAAGAGGCCGCTGGTTCGAATCCAGTCACTCGGACCAAAAGGCACTTGCAGAGATGCAAGTGCCTTTTTTGTCATATCCTGGGGGGTGTGCAGATGTGGAACGGGTGCTGTATGAACTGCACATAAATGTTATAGACGGCCTGTTTCTGCTCATTCCCCTGGTGCTGTCCGTTGCCTTTTTCCTTACAGGGAGACAGATGAAAAACAACACGGCACACCAGCCGTGGAAACGCAGGCTGGGCGGGCTGGTGTTTCAAATCACCGCCCTGGTGATGCTGGCGGTATTTCTTTTTACGATGGGAAGCAGCATCCTCCTATATGCCGCATGCAGACGGCTGTGGAAGAGTGGAGAAGTGTCAGAGGTGACAGGCTATGTGGAAAACTACCACCCCATGCCTGCCTCGGGCCACGATATGGAATCCTTTGAAATCGACGGCGTTTCCTTTTCTTATTCCAATTTTGTGCTTCAGACGGGCTATCACTGCGCCGCCTCCTGGGGCGGCGTGGTCACCCATGACGGCCAGCACCTGAAGATCCAGTACATTCCGGTAGAGCAGGAAAAGATCATTGTCTATATCGCGGAGCTGACATAACGGCAGGGGCGGGAACCTTTGTTCCCGCCCCTGCTGTTCTTTACGTGAATGCCCGGATGTTGTCCTCGTTCCAGAGGTACCACACCGCGTCCGGCTTCTGGTCCTGAGCATCCCAGGCGGCATTGTACTCCGTTTCGGAGACCGGCTTGCCGTCCACCAGGAAGGTATCGAATGTAAACTGTTTCCCCTGGCCGCAGATGCGCTTGTCCAGGTCCATGCCTGTCCCGGTGAAGCGGACGGAGGCCACGCCGCCCTCATTCCCGGCCGGATAGGAGTATTCAAACGTGCCGTCGGTCTTCAGGTTCCAGAAGGTGCGCCAGTGGCTGGGATAGCCGTAAATCGCGCTGCCCTCCTGGCGGAGGACCAGATAGCCCCCCATATCGTTGGCCACATCGGAGATCTGGAGGACCACCTCTGACCCGCCGTCGCCGTCCAGGTCCAGCACCGCAAACTGGTAGATGCCGGCATAGTCGCTGTACGGGCTGAACAGGGCGGGGACCTGCGATATAGCTTTGGATTCCGGGGTTTCAGCGCCTTCCGCCCAGTAGAGGAAGGAGGCATTGCCCAGGAGAACGTCCTGGTACACGGTTTCAGGCGAGGAGAAGGTGGTGTAGGGGATGGAGACCCCGGAGGCCATCCAGGCATCTCCCACCGCCACGGCCTCCTGGCCGTTTTCCGGCACGGATACCTGCTCCACCTCCTCCAGGAAATCGGGGTCGGTGGGATCAAAGAGATATTTGTTCCACTGGGTCCGGTCGGCGCCGCTGGAGCCGCAGTTGTAGAGATACCCGTCCGCCCCCAGCACATAGGTGTTCCGCTCCCAGCCCTCCACCGCCAGGACGGGCTGGCCCTCCGACAGGGTGTAGATGGCGAACACATAGCCCTGGTCCAGGTTCCAGATGTCGTTTCCCACCCAGCCCAGCAGCAGCTCCTCCGACCCGTCGCCGTCCAGGTCCATCCGGGCGTACCCTGTCCGGTCCAGCAGGCTGTCCGTGTCCGTCCACGCCCAGTAGGGGTTGGTCAGGATGACGGGCAGGTCCGGGTAGTCCTCCGGCTGCCGCAGGGCGAGGGCCTCTTTGTACCGGGACAGAAGTGCCGCATAGGGGTCGTTGACAGCTTCCTCCGGTTCAAGTGTGGGGGGAGAGGCGGGCTCCGCCGCCTGGCCGGTCAGCTCCAGCACGCCGCAGGCGCAGCAGGTCAGCGCCAGCCCCAGGGCCAGCGCTCCGCAGAGCGCCGCCCGGGTGGGCTTCCGGTAGCCCAGAATCCCCTGGAGCCGGGCCTTCAGCTGCTTCTTCTCCTCGCACAGGGTGGTGGCGGTCACCCCGGCGGGCAGCCTGCGCCGGGCGGCCAGGGCCAGCAGCAGCTCCCCGTAGCCCACCCGCTCCTCCGGCGGCAGGGCGGCCAGCACCGCCTCGTCGCAGGACAGCTCGCAGTCCAGGGCGATCCGCCGCCCCATCCAGTGGACCAGGGGGTTGAACCAGTGGAGGGCGGTGACCAGCACCACCAGCCATTTGTACAGCACGTCGCCCCGCCTGCAGTGGGTCAGCTCGTGCCGGAGGACGGCGGCGCCCACCGGCTGGCCGAGGGGCAGCACCACCACCGGCCGCAGCAGCCCGATCAGCATGGGGGTGTCCACCTGATGGCTGGCGGCCAGCCGCACCCGGCGGCCCTTCGCCAGCGGCTCAAACAGAGCCAGGGCCTCCGGCGGAGGCGGGACCAGGGAGCGACGGACCCGGCGGGCAAACCGGGCGTAGGCCGCCAGATGCCAGAGGAAAAAGCCCGCCGCCCCCAGCAGCCACAGGGCAAACAGCACCGCCGTGGGGGAGAGGGACCGTTCCGGCGGCGCAGGGACCTGATGGGGCTGGACCGGGGCAACCGGCGTACCGGTCCCGGCGGCGGGAGCCTCCTGCTCCGTCTGGTTTGGGGCTGCCGGGAGCATAGTCTCCTGTTGGGTGCCCTCCGGTACAGCGAGGACCGGCTGGGGCAGGTGCACCCCAAAGCCCACAGGGATCACCAGCCGGAGCAGCACCAGCAGCCAGGCATAGTACCAGAAGGCCTTGGGCAGCCGCCCTCCGGCCATCCGCCGGGCCGCCAGCAGGATCACGCCCAGCAGGGCGCCGGACAGGGAGAGGGCGAGCAGGGTGAGCAGAAACTCCTTCATTTCGGGCCCTCCCCATGCAGCAGGGCCGACAGCTCGTCGATGTCCGCCTGGGTCAGCTGGCCGTCGGACAGCAGGGAGGCCACCAGCTTCTTGGCGCTCCCGTCAAACACCTTGCCGATGAGCCGCCGGGCGGACCAGCGGCTGTACTCCGCCCGGGTGATGACCGCCCGGTACATCCCCCGGCGCTCCAGCTGCACCGCTCCCTTTTCGCACAGGCGGCGCAGCAGGGTCTTTACTGTGGAATCCTCCCAGCCGCACCTGGCGGCCAGTGCCTGCCGGATGTCAATGAGGGGCACCGGCTGGGGGGCGCTCCATAGCACCTGCATGACCTCCAGCTCCGCGTCCTGGATCTTTTCCGCACTGTTGCACATGGCGACCTCCTAAAAGTTTACTGTTGTAGTCTAATTGAAGTTTACAATAGTAGACTTTCCTTGTCAAGAGATTTCCGCAAAAAAAGGCGGGAGCAGATGCTCCCGCCTTTTGGGGTCAGTTGGAATCCGGTACGCCGCAGGCCAGGACCCGGAAGGGGGTCTGAGCGGTGCAGCGGTAAGAGGTCACGCCGTGGGGGAGAAAGACCTCGTCCCCCTTTTTCACCGGCAGGGAGCCGCCGTCCCACTGAAATTCTCCCTTGCCCTCCAGCACCAGCCAGACCTGGAAGCTGGGGTTGGCTCCCTCCATGGCCGGGCAGTCGGGGCCCAGATTGATCTCATCCATCCAGAAGCGGCCGGTCTGCCGCTGGGAGATCAGTTTTTTCCGCCAGGGTTCCGCCGCCTCGGGCAGAGGGGCGGACAGGTGCCGTTTCAGCAGCTTCTCCCGGCTCAGGCAGTCGAAGGTGAAGCAGTCCATCAGGCCGTCCATACCGGCGGCGCCGTACATGCTCTCACGGGGCAGCCGGGAGCCGTCGGGCCGGATGTACTCCGCCCGCAGGGTCAGGTCCACCGGCTCCTGGATCTCGGCCACCAGGGAATCGCTGCCCAGGGCGTGGACGGTGCCGGAGGGGATGAAGTACACCTGGCCTGGCCGGATCTCCACCTTGTGGAGGCAGTCCAGCATGCCGGCGGAATCCTGGGCCTCGATCAGTGCCCGGAACCGCTCCGGGGTCACCCCGGGCCGGAAGCCCAGCCAGATACAGGCCCCTGGCCGGGTGGAGAGCACATACCAGGCCTCGTCCTTGCCGTGGGGCAGGCCGAAATATTTCAGGGCCTTGGTGCCGTCCGGGTGGGTTTGGATCAGCAGCCGGTCCCGGGAGTTCAGCAGCTTGAGGAGAAAGCCCAGGTCAGCCCCCCAGCGCCCGGCATGGGACGCTCCCAGCCAGGCCGCCGGGTCCTCCGCCAGGCAGTCCCGCAGAAAGCGGCCGGTACCGTTGATCCGGGACAGGCCCACGGTGGTGCCGGGGCGAAGGGCGGAGGTGACCAGGGAGGCCACCCACATCTGGGAGCACACCGGGGCCTCCGGCCCTTCTCCCAGAAACTCGTTGATCATCTCTCCACCGGGGATGAGATAGTCCACCTTGTTGGGGGCCAGTTTGAAGATTTGATCCGGTGTCATGGTTCAGAACTCCTTCCGGTCGTAGATGCCCAGGGAGACGGCGAAGGAAATCAGATAGGCCGCCACGCTGAACGCCGCCAGCAGCACTGGCCCGGACAGCAGAAGCCAATCGGGGGGCTGGGGCAGCGCCAGCCCCCGGCTGACCAGTCCCCCCACCAGGACGGAGCCGCCGAAGATGCTGACAAAGAGTACCATGCTGACGGCCCGGGCCTTCTCCGCCCCGTATTTTAGCAGAAAGGGGAGGGTGACGGCGTTGAGCAGCAGGGTGAGGAAGGCGCAGGCCGGAACGGAAAGCGCCACCTCTTCCATTGAGGCGTCCGCCAGCCCCGTGGCCACCAGGGCCAGCATCAGGGCCAGGGTCACCACGCTGCTGAGGAGGATGATGAGCACGGCAAAGAGGTACTTGCCTGCCACGATCCCCCGGCGGCTGACCGGGGTGGCTACCGCGTACCGGTCCCAGCGGGTGGCGTCATCGGTGGCCACCGACGACAGAGGGACGGTGAGGCCGATCACCGCCACCAGGGCCACCAGAATGGAGATGGGGAAGACCCCGGCGATACAGAAGCCGCCGTAGACGATGAGAAAGACCAGGTAAGTGGACAGCTGCTTGCGCAGCAGGACAAAATCCTTGTAAATGAGCCCTTTCATTGCTCATCCCCCTTTCCGGTGAGCACCATGATATCCTCCAGAGTGACCGGGTCCACCGTCAGACCCGGGTAGCGCCTGGCGAAGGCATGGCGGTCCTTCACCAGGGCCTCGCAGCCGAACTGGCCCACCCGGCTGCCCCCCAGCAGGGAGTGGTCCACCCGTTCCAGGTCGGATTTGCCGCACACCAGCTTGCCGTAGCTGTCCAGCAGCTCGTCCTTGGCCCCGGACACCGCCACCCGGCCCTTGTGGAGATAGGTGATGTAGTCCGCGGCCTTTTCCAGGTCGCTGGTGATGTGGCTGGAGATGAGGATGGCGTGGTCCTCGTCCTGAATGAAGTTCAAAAACTCGTCCAGGATCTCGTCCCGCACCACCGGGTCCAGGCCGGAGGTGGCCTCGTCCAGGATCAGCAGCCGGGGTTTTGCGGCAAAGGCGGCGGCGATGGCCAGCTTCATTTTCATGCCCCGGGAGAACTCCTTCACCGTCTTGTTCCCGGCGAGACCGAACTGCTCCAGGTAGCGGTCAAAGAGGGCCATGTCCCAGCCCGGGTACAGGCCGGACAGGATCTTCCCCAGCTGCCGGGGCCGCAGTACGTCGTGGAACAGTACCTCGTCCAGCACCACGCCGATCTCTGCCTTTACCGCCCGCTCCTCCTTCAGATTGTCCTTTCCGAACACGGTGATGATGCCCCCGTCCCGGCGGACCAGGTTGAGAATACACTTGATGGTGGTGGACTTGCCCGCCCCGTTCTCCCCGATCAGGCCCATGATGGTGCCCCCGGGCACGGTGAGGGACACATCGTCCAGCTTGAAGGAGCCGTAGTCCTTGGTGAGATGGGATATCTCCAATGCGTTATTCATGTTCGTCCTCTCCATACAGAAGTTGCAGGGTCTCGGTGAGCTCGGCCAGGGACACCCCGCCGGTTTTGGCGATGTCCACCGCCTGGGACAGATGCTCCTCCGCCCGGCGGAGGGTCTCCTCGTGGACCAGTTCCAGGTTCCGGGGGGCCACAAAGCACCCTTTCCCCGGCACGGTGGTGATGAACCCCTCCCGCTCCAGCTCCTCGTAGGCCCGCTTGGTGGTGATGACTGAAATGCGCAGCTCCCTGGCCAGTAGCCGCATAGAGGGAAGGGCCTCCCCCTCGGCCAGCTCTCCCCGGAGGATGAGGCCCTTCATCTGCCGGGTGATCTGGTCGTAGATGGGCACGCCGCCGGAGTTGCTGATGATGATATCCATGGTGCACCTCTTACTGTCATACTGTATATACTTGACATATACAGTAATAACACACTCATATCCGCTTGTCAATAGGGCGGAAAGATTTTCTTGCAAGGGCGGCGGGGAACAGGTATCATGAAGGTATCAGAAGATCGAAACGGAGGGACCTGTCATGTATGCGCCTGTCCTGGAGATCGACACCAGAAAAGTGACGGAAAACGCCCGGAAACTCCACGACTTCTGCGCCCAGCGGGGGGTGGAGCTGACCTTTGTGACCAAAGGCTTTTCCGCCCGGCCGGAGGTGATCCGGGCGGCCATGGCGGGGGGCATCACCTCCTTTGCCGACAGCCGGATGAAGAACATCATGGCCGCCAAAGCGGCCATCCCCGGCCTGAAGTATCTGCTCATCCGCATCCCCGCCATCCCGGAGGCGGAGGAGGTGGTGCGCTGGGCGGACTGGAGCCTGCAGAGCCAGATCGAGACCATCCGGGCGGTGTCGGAGGCCGCCCTACGGCAGGGAAAGGTCCACCCCATCATTCTGATGGTGGATGTGGGAGACCTGCGGGAGGGGGTGTTCGGCCGGGAGCAGCTGGACGAGATCGTCCCCCAGATCCTGGCCTGTTCCGGCGTGAAGCTGGTGGGGCTGGGCACCAATGTGGGGTGCTATGGCAGCGTGCTGCCCTCGGTGGCCAATACCAAAGTTCTGGTGGATCTGCGGGACTATCTCAATCAGACCTACGGCTGCTCCATCTCCGTCCTGTCGGCGGGCGGCACCTGTGCCCTCAAGCTGCTGGAGGACGGGGTCATGCCCGACGGGATAAACCAGCTGCGGGCGGGGGAGGCGGTGCTCTACGGGGAGGACACCACCGGCAATCGGTTCCTGGAGGGCTATCACCAGGACGCCTTTTTATTCCGGGCCCAGGTGGTGGAGCTGCGCCGCAAGCCCTCGGTGCCCATCGGGGAGCTGGGCCGGGACGGCAAGGGGGACACCCCGGAGTATCCCGACCGGGGGGTGCGTCTGCGGGCCATCTGCGCCGCCGGAAAGCAGGATGTGGCCTGGGCGGCCCTCACCCCTATACTGCCGGGGGCGGAGATGATCGGCGCCAGCTCCGATCACCTGATCGTGGACGTGGAGGACTGCGGCGGGCAGGTACAGGTGGGGGACTGGATGACCTTCCGGTGCGGCTATATGGCGGTGCTGGACGCCACCACCTCCCCCTATGTGGACGTGGTGGTCAAATAGGCAGAAAAAATCCCAGGCCGGCGGCCTGGGATTTTTTTGCGTCCGGGGAAGGTCAGCGGCGGACGGGGAAGAGGCTCCGCCCGTCAAACATCTGAGACAGCTTCTTCAGGTGCTCCGCCACCGGCAGGTGCTGGGGGCAGGCGCTCTCGCACTGGCGGCAGCCGATGCAGGCACCCGCCCTGACGGTGGCCAGGGAGAGATTGTTGTAGTACACGCTCTGGTTGCTCATGGTGGCGGGGTTGCGCAGGGCGGCATTGTAGAGGGAGAGAAACTGGGGGATGGGGATGTGGACGGGGCAGCCGTGGGTGCAGTAGCCGCAGCCGGTGCAGGCCACGGCGGTGCTGTCGTTGACCAGCTTCCCCACCCGGAGGATCAGCGCTTCCTCCTCCCGGTCCAGGGGGCGGAAGGGGGAGAAGACCGACAGGTTGTCCGTCAGCTGTTCCATGGACTTCATGCCGGAGAGCACCACTCCCACTCCATCCTGGCTGGCGGCAAAGCGCAGGGCCCAGGCGGCGGGAGAGCCGCCCTTCCCCTCCTGCCGGAGCAGCTCCGCCGCCCGCTCCGGCAGGTTGATGAGGGCCCCGCCCTTGCAGGGCTCCATGACCACCACAGGCTTTCCGTACCGGTGGGCGGTCTCCAGGCAGCGGCGGCTCTGGACCGAGGGCTCCTCCCAGTCGGAGTAGTTGAGCTGGAGCTGCACGAAGTCGATGCCCGCCCCGTACCGCTCCAGGATCTCCTCCAGCAGCTCCGGCTTGTCATGGAAGGACATACCCACCTGGCCCACCTGTCCCTCCGCCTTCTTCCGGCACACAAAGTCGAAGGCGCCGTGCTGGCAGCACTTGCGGTACACGTTGGTGCCCATATTGTGGAGCAGATATCCGTCGAAATAGTCCACGCCGCAGTGCTCCAGCTGCTCCTGAAAAATGCGCTCCATGTCCGCCCGGTCGGTAAAGTCCCGGAGGGGCAGCTTGCTGACCAGCCGGAAGGCATGCCGGGGGTGGCGCTCCACCAGCGCCCTGCGCATCTCCAGCTCCCCCTGATAGCCGTGATAGGTGTAGGCCGTGTCAAAATAGGTGCCGCCCCGTTCCAGAAAGGCGTCAAACAGGGTGCAGATCCGGGGGTGGTCGAAGGAGGTGGGGTCCTTCGGGTCCAGCAGGGGCAGGCGCATACAGCCGAAGCCCAGCTGCTTTTGGTACAGTTCCTCCATAGCAATCCGCTCCTTTCTCTCTTTCCTCTATTTAACACCGCGGGCCTGCCATCGTCAAGAGGCTGGCGCGATACGACCAAATTTTTCCAGATACTGGATTATAATGTCCCTGATACACTGGGCGGACAAGCCCGGAACAAAGGAGACAGGGACCATGGCAACAAAGGAAAAGTTGAGGACCAAGGCGGCCCGGCTGCGGGAAGAGGCCCGGGAGACGGGAAAGGTGGTGTTCCGGGCGCCGGCGCTGGTGCGGACGGCGGAGTGCGTCATCCGGTTCCTGCTGGGGGCGCTGCTGGCAGGGGCGGAGATCTTTGGAGGCTACGCCCCCTTCGGGCTGGGGCTGGTAGGGGCCTCCGGCTCCGGGCTGGACGGATTCTGCGCGCTGCTGGGAGCCTGCTTCGGCTATCTCACCATGCAGGGTATGCCGGAGGGCCTGCGGTACACGGCGGCCTGCATCCTGGTGTTCTCGGTGGCCTTTGCCTTCTTTGACGTAAAAGCCTATCGCAAGGCCTGGTTCATGCCCCTGGCCGCTGCCGCCATGGACGCCATCACCGGCTTCGTCTACCTGTCCGACCAGGGGTGGACCCGGTCGAGCCTGGTCTTTTTCGGCACGGAGCTGCTGCTGTGCGGGGCGTCGGCCTACTTCTACCGCATTGCCTTCACGCCCTGGACGGAGAAGCGGGAGGAGGAGGGGCTCACCACCCGGCAGACGGTGAGTTTGCTGATCCTGGTGGGCACCCTGCTGCTCACCCTGTCCAACCTGATGCTGCCGGGGGAGCTGTCCGTCGGACGGCTGGCCGCGGCCCTGGCGGTGATGGTGACTGCCAACCGGGGCGGCATCGGTGTGGGGGCCACGGCGGGAGTGGCGGTGGGCCTGGGTATGGACCTGTCCGCCGGGGGCATGCCCTTCTACGCCATGGCCTATGCCCTGTCCGGGGTGATGGCCGGGGCCTTTCACCGGCAGGGGCGGCTGGCGTCGGCGGTGGCCTACGTGCTGGCCAACGGCCTGGCGGGATTGTGGGGCTGGGGGGGCGGGCCCCACATCTCTCTGCTCTATGAGGGGTTTGCCGCCTCGGTGATCTTTCTGCTGCTGCCCGAGCGGGCCCTGCGGCAGGGGGGGGCCCTGGTGGCGCCCCAGCCCAGGCAGGACACCAGAGAACGGGCCAGGGCCTACGTCCGGGCCCGGCTGGAGGAGACCGCCGCCGCCTTCAAGAGCCTGTACGAGTCCATGCGCCTGACCCTGCGGACGGGGCGGCCCAACGACGGCGATTCCGCCGCCGTCTTTGACCGGGCGGCAGACCGGGTATGCAAGCACTGCTCCCTCCAGAGCGCCTGCTGGCAGCGGGACTATGTGTCCACCTTCAACGCCCTCAACGACGCCCTGCCCGCCATGCTGGACCGGGGCCGGGGGGAGGGAGGCGACTTCCCCGCCTACTTCTCCAACCGCTGCATCAAGTTCCCGGAGTTTCTGGCGGCGGCCAATGAGGAGGTGGCCGCCCTGCTCTACCGGCGGCAGTACCAGAGCCGGGTGCGGGAGAACCGGGCGGCGGTGTGCCGCCAGTACGGAGAGCTGGCCCAGGTGCTGGGCACGGCGGCGGCGGAGCTGGGGGCGGAGCTGGTGCCCGACCCGGTGCGGGAAAAGCGGCTGCGGCAGTACCTCACCGCCCAGGGCATCGAGTGTCAGCTGGCGGTCTACTACGACGAGGCGGGTCACCTGCGGCTGGAGCTGGAGGGGGCGGGGCTGGCCACTCTGCGGCAGGCGCAGAGCGTGGAAAAGCTGTCCAAGCTGATGAGCTTCCCTCTGCGTGTGGCGGAGGGGGACCGGCGGGACAGGCTGGTGCTGGTGCAGAGCGAGCCGCTGATGGCGGTGGCGGGGGCGGCCTGCAGGCGGAAGGACGGGCAGACGGTGTCCGGCGACACAGGCGCCTGGTTCAAGCACGACGACGGCGCCCTCTACGTGCTGCTGTGCGACGGCATGGGCTCCGGCCGTCTGGCCCAGCGGGAGAGCACCCTGGCGGTGCGGCTGCTGGAGCAGTTCCTCAAGGCGGGGGTGCGGCCGGAAAATGCCCTGCGGACGGTGAGCGCCGCCCTGGCCCTCCGGGGGGAGGAGGAGATCGGCTTCACCACCATCGACCTGCTGCGGGTGGACCTGTTTACCGGGGAGGCGGCGGTGTATAAATACGGCGCCGCGCCCACCTATGTGAAAAAGGGGAACGCCGTCAGCCGGATGACCGGAGCGGCCCTCCCCGCCGGTCTGGCCGGGGGCGAAGGGGGTCTGCCCGATGTGGTCCAGCTCAGGCTGGAGGCGGGGGACTGCGTGGTCCTCATCACCGACGGCATCACCGGCGGCGGGGGCGACCAGTGGCTGCGGGATAAGCTGGGCGCTTTTGACGGGGCCAGCCCCAAGGAACTGGCCCAGACCCTGCTGGAGGAGAGCGAAGGGCAGGAGGGGGCGGCGGACGACCGCACCGTGCTGGTCATCAAAATCGCCCGGCGGTAAGAGACAGAAAAGGGCTCCGCGGAACGCAAGTTCCGCGGAGCCCTTGCTGCATATATTGTCCAGACCTTACCGGGCCACGACCACCCGGATGCGGCCGCCGGAGGTCTCGTCCTTGTCGTACCAGCCGGTGAGTGTGTAGCTGCCGCCCTGGATGCGGGATAGGGAGGAGAGCTGATACTCCCCGTTCACCACCACGTAGACCGCCACGGTCTCGGACAGGGTGTACTCCCGGTTGTCGGTGCCCACAGCGGTGGTGCCGCTGACGGCGGACAGCCTGATCTGGTTCAGGTTGACCAGACGCTCGATGTTGGTATCGCTGTCCATCTTCACCTGACAGGGGCCTTCGCTCAGGTTGTACACCGAGCTGGAGGAGCCGAATACCAGCTCCTGACCGCCCACGTCATAGGTGTAGGAGGAGCTGACCATGAACCCGCCGCCGGGGATGGACACGTCCACCTCGTTGACATCGGTGATGACGCCGTACTTGTGCAGGTCGCCGGTCACGTCATTGAGGATCAGGTGGGTGATCTCCCCCTGGGCGTTGCGGACGTAGTAGCGCACCATGTCGCCGGTGAAGTTCACGCCGGCCAGCCGCTGGGGGTAGACCCGGATGGGGGTGCGCTCCTCATAGGTGTCGATGATCTGTACGTCATCCGCCAGGGTATAGCTGCCCAGCTTGGTGCCGTCGCTGTTCATCTTGCCGGTAAGCCGGGTTTCGGACAGGCGGGTAACGGTGCCGTCCCCACTGGTGTCCACCCGCACCAGGTCGCCCACCTCCAGGTTCTTGTTGGTGGTCTGATAGCGGTAGCTGCCGCTGTTGGTGGCGGATACCGTCACGGTGCGGGCGGTGTAGGTGCCGCCGTTGCCGTCATCATAGGCGGCGTTCTCCACCTTGGTGATGACGCCGTAGACCACGGCACCCGCGATCTGGCTGTCGGCCACCGCCGCCACGCCGCCGGAGCGGCCCAGCAGCAGGGTCACGGTATCGCCGATCTGATACTGACCCAGATCGGACAGGTCATAGGCGGCATCGGTGGTCTCGATGGCATAGGTCTTGCCCGCCACGGTGACCGAGGTGGGAGCGGTGACCGAAGGCGCCGCCGCCTCATAGGTGCCGGTTACCTTGTCGTCATAGGCCCACACGGTGCGCATGGACTCCGACCAGTAGACCACGTCCTGGACCTGGACGGCGTCCAGGCTGGAGGCCTTGCCGTTGCGGTAGACCTTGGCGGTGGAGGCGGAGAAGGGCAGCTTGCTCTGCCAGCCGGAGGCGGCCACCACCGGTCCCTCCATGGCGGAGTTGATGAGGGCCACCCGGTCCAGCTCGCCGGCGGCATTCACCAGATTCAGGGTGGGCTCCAGCACATTCAGGTAGTACACGCCGGATTTGTTCTTGGTGAGCAGCAGGTTGTAGAAGAGGTACATGGCGTCCCGGCGGGTCATGCTGCCGTTCTGGCCCAGGGAGATCCCCTCATCCAGGTCCAAAGCCCGGTACTGGGCCATCTGACCGGAGGGCCACACGCCGGTGAACTCGCTGTCCTCATAACCCAGCAGCCGGAGGACCAGGGTCACGCCCTCCGCCAGGGTGATGGTGCGGTCGGGGTTGAAGTAGCCCCGCAGATCCCCCTGCACCAGGCCCAGGTCCACCGCCGCCTTGATATAGGGGGCGGCCCAGTGGGTCTGGGGCACGTCGGGGTAGGGCTTTACCGCCACCGTGTCTCCCACGGTGTCCCGACTGGAGGAGGCGGCCACCGCCAGCTTGGTGAACTCCGCCCGGGTGATGGTGCGGTCCAGGGCCAGATCTCCGTTCTGATCCCCCACCATGATGTCCAGAGCCGCCAGGACCTGGGCGGCCTCCTCCTCCGCCGGGGCGGCGGCCAGGGCGGCGGGGGCCAGACCCAGCAGCAGCACCACGGCCAGCAGGCCGGATAACAGTCGTTGTTTCATCTTTTTTCTCCTTCCCACGGAAATGGAAGCTTGTGTCTTTATCATATACCAACCGCCGCCCCCGCACAAGGGCGGGATGCCGTTTTAATCATACCGCAGGGCGTCGATGGGGTTGAGCTTGGCGGCCTTGTTGGCGGGCAGGTAGCCGAACAGGATGCCGATGCCCACACTGACCCCGAAGGACACGGCGATGCCCCCGGCGGTGGGAACGGCGGCGAAGCCCTCCGCCCCGCTGACCAGGGCGCCCACCAGGGCGGTGAACACGTTGGCCAGGATGATGCCCAGGACGATGCCCATGACCCCGCCGATGGCGGAGGTGGTGCCCGCCTCGATGATGAACTGGCTGCGGATGTCCTTGCCCTTGGCCCCCAGGGACTTGCGGATGCCGATCTCCCGGGTGCGCTCGGTGACCGACACCAGCATGATGTTCATGATGCCGATGCCGCCCACCACCAGGGAGATGGCGGCGATGACGATGAGGATGGTCATGAGCACGCTGAGCATGGAGTCCATCATGTCCATCATCTCGGACATGGTCATGGCCATGTAGGCGCTGTCATCCTGGTAGATCCGGTACAGCATGCTCTCGATGACCCCCTTGGCGGCGGAGGAGGTGTCCTGGCTGGTGCTGGTCACCAGATAGACCTGCATCCCGCCGCCGGCCCCCATCTGCTCCGCCAGGCCGTAGGGCAGGTAGATCAGGTCGTCGCCGCTGCCCTCGGTGGAATCTGCCTTCTGGTCCAGCACGCCGATGACGGTGTAGGGGGAGCCGCCGATGGTGAGGGCCTGGCCCAGGCCGTCCCCCTGGAACATGTCCTGGTTCAGGTAGTCGCCGATGACGCACACCTTCTGCTCCCGCTCCACGTCCACGTAGCTGAGGAAGCGGCCTTCCTTCAGCTGCTCGCCGTTGACGGTCTGGTTCTTCTCTGGGTTGTACAGGGTCTCGCTGACGCCGTAGACGCTGGTATGGTCATACTCGTCGGTGCCGTGGCGCACGGCGGCGGTGGCGGTCAGGTAGGGGGACACCGAGTCCAGATACTGGGGATATTTCTCCGCCAGGTTGTAGAAGTCGTCCGGCCTGGCCTCCCGGTTGCTGCCGGTGGGGTAGACGTAGACCTGGATCAGGTTGACGCCCACCTGCTCGAACTGCTGGTTCATGTACTGCTCCATGCCGTTGCCCAGGGAGATGATGATGATGACCGCCGCCACGCCGATGATGATGCCCAGCATGGTGAGCAGGGCCCGCATCTTGCTGGTCATCAGGCTCTTGATGGCCATGCGGAAGGACTGACCCATCTTCATACGCCCACCTCCTCCTGCTCCTCCTCCGGCTGGACCACCGCCTGGGGATCGTGGGCGTCCCCGTCGTAGATGATCCTGCCGTCCTGGAGCCGGACGATGCGCTTGGCCTTCACGGCGATGGAGTTGTCGTGGGTGATGAGCACCACGGTGTCCCCCTCGGCGTTGAGCTTCTGGAGGAAGCCCAGCACCTCCCGGCCGGTGCGGGAATCCAGGGCGCCGGTGGGCTCGTCGGCCAGGATCACCGACGGATTGCCCGCCAGGGCCCGGGCGATGGACACCCGCTGCTGCTGGCCGCCGGAGAGCTGGCTGGGCAGATTCTTATATTTGTCTGCCAGGCCCACCCGGTCCAGGGCGCTCATGGCCCGCTCCCGCCGCTGGCTGGCGGACACCCCGGCGTAGAGCAGGGGGAGCTCCACGTTTTCCAGCACGTTGAGCTTGGGGATCAGGTTGTACTGCTGGAAGATGAAGCCCAGCATCTTGTTGCGGATCTCGGCCTGCTGGTCGTCGTCCATGGTGGACACGTCCACGCCCCCCAGGTGGTAGGTGCCCGAGGTGGGCACGTCCAGACAGCCGATGATGTTCATGGCGGTGGACTTGCCCGAGCCGGACTGGCCCACGATGGCCACGAACTCCCCCTGATCCACCGTCAGGGAGATGCCGTCCAGGGCGTGGACCGCCTCGTCTCCCATCTGGTAGATCTTATATACGTCCTTGAGTTCAATGAGATGTCCCATGGCTTACCCCATCTCCGCCGCGATGGTGTCCATCATGCTGGAGCCCTGGGGGCTGAGGGCCAGGACCACGTCCCCCTCCTCCAGGCCGTCCGTGATCTCGATGTAGTTGTCGTCGTTGCGGCCCAGGGTGACCTGCCGCTCCTCGGTGGCGGACAGGTCCACGATGTTTCCGTTTTCATCCAGACAGCCGGGGAGGGCCACCTTTACGGTGTTGCCCCGCTCCACCGCCTCCACCGGCAGGGTGAGCACGCTGCCCGCCTCCTCCACGATGATCTTGGCGGACACGTTCATGCCGGGGTAGAGCTCCTCCGGGGCCCCGTCCACCTTGACGGTGACGGGATAGCTGGTGTTGCCGTTGACGGTGGTGCCGTTGATGTTCACCTTATCCACCACGCCGGTGAAGCTCTGGCCGTCCAGGGCGTCGGCGGTGATCTCCACCTGCTGGCCCACCTGGATCTGGCTGATGTACCGCTCGTCGATGTCCATGTCGAAGGTGAGCTCCGACAGGTCGTAGATCACCGCCGGGTAGGTGACGGTGGCGCCGTTGGCGGTGACGCCGCTGATGTTGTCCCCCACGTCCAGGTTCTTCTCGATGACCTCGCCGGTGATGGTGGAGGTGATGGTGTAGTCCTCCAGCTTATCCTGGGCGTTCTGGAGAGAGAGCTGGGCGTTCTCCAGGTTGATGCGGGCGTTCTCGATCTGGGTATCCAGGTCGGCCTCGGAGATGACGCCGATGACCTGGCCCTCGCTGACCCGGTCCCCCTCCTTCACCCGGAGGGTATCCAGATCGCCGGATGCCTTGGCCGTGATCTGGGAGGAGCTGGCGTAGGCAAAGGCCCCGCCGGAGGCGCAGGCCGCCCCGCCCACGGAGGCGGAGCCCTGGCTGGTCTCAGACAGCACGCCGGGGTTGTTCACCAGAATGGTCACCTGCCGCACCAGGGTGCCGCCGGGGCCCACCTCGTCGGTGGCGGCGATCTCATCCACGGTGCCGGTGATGGTCTCCGCCGTGCCGCTGACGGTGACGGTGGCCGCCTGGCCGATGTAGAAGTTCTTGGCGTCGGCGGAGTGGAAGGGCACCTTCAGCTTCATGTGGTCCCGGTCCAGCACGTCGGCGATGGGGGCGCCGATGGTGACGCTGTCCCCCTGGTCCACGTACAGCTTGGTGATGACACCGGCGTCCTCCGCCTTCACGTTCCGGTCCTTCTGGTTGTCGCTCTGGGTCTTCAGCAGGTCGTCCAGGGCCAGCTGGGCGGAGCGGACGCTGAGCTGGAGCTGCTCAATGTTGCTCTCCAGGTCCCGGGCGTCGATGCGGAAGAGCACGTCGCCCTTCTGCACCGTCTGGCCCTCCTCAAAGGGGGCCTCCAGGATCTCGCCGCTGACCAGGGTGGTGACCTTGTAGGACTGGACAGGCTCGATGGTGCCGGTGCCCGACACCGACACGGTCATGTCCCGCATTTCCGCCGTGTAGGGCAGATAGGCGCTGCTGAGGATCTGCTGGCCCGCGCCCATGCACCGGGACAGCAGGAAGGCCAGAATGGCCACGATGACCAGAATGATCACCAGGCGCTTGACCCACTTGCGTTTTTTCTTAGGTGCCTTGAACTGAGGAGCCTGCTTTTCCGGCTCCGCCGCCGGGGCGGCCGGCTTGGTCTGGGTTGCTTCCATACTGGTTTCTCCTTTTCCTTGCTATGACTCTAACAGCAGGGCGCTTTGGTCAGCGCACCCCGCTGAAGGATCCCGAATAAACGCTCCAGCCGCAGCCGGGCGGCGGCCGGGTCGCCGGTGGCTCCCGCTGAGATCAGCGCCCCCACCAGGCCGAACACCAGCAGGCGGAACAGATCGCACAGATCGGTGTCCGTCCGCAGATCCAGCCGGTCCAGGGCTACCTTGTCCCGCAGCCGGTCCAGGATGCCCTCCGGCCCCCGCCGGTCCAGGTAGGCCCCCGGCTGCATCTGCCGGTTCCGGCGGATGATGGCCGCCATCTCCCGGCAGACCCCGCTATCCCACTGGGCCCGGATGTCGTCAAACAGAGCGAAAAAAGCGGCGAACAGGTCGCCGCCGGTGTGGTCCAGCAGCTGGCCCAGCCGGTTCTCCAGCATTCCGCCGTAGTTCTCCATCAGATAGCGGAACAGGTCCTCCTTATCGGTAAAATACATGTAGAACGAGCCCCTGGGGATGCCGGCCGCCTGGATGATCCGGTTGACCGAGGCATCCTCGTAGGGGACCCGGGCAAATTCCGCCCGGGCTGCGGCCAGCAGACGCTCCCGCTTCTGGTCGGGCAGATTGAAAAAGGTGGTGCTGGGCATAGACGCCCCTCCTATATGACAAGTTGTCACAATTGTACGCCTGACCTGGGGACCTGTCAACGGGAACGCTGCAAAATTAGCAGTTTATCCATATTTTCCTGGATGCCCATTCAGCATATCAGAATTGTTTATAAGGCGTCATCAAGGAAGGATTAAAGTTTTCTTAAAATGTGGTACGCCTTCTCCCGGATGGAAAGGCAAGAAAAATTTTGCAGATTTCAGGTATATCGGACCGCCGGGTTGTCCACAATAGGCTCGGAGGTGCTAATCAGCATGAAAAAACCGTTTGTTCAGCGTTTCGGCGATTTCATAGAGGGGAAAGGCTTCTACATCGTCCTGTTCCTCTGTATCGCCGCCATCGGCGTGTCGGGCTGGTATCTGTTCTCTTCCTTCACACCGGAGCAGGAGGATGTGGCCGCCGGCGGACCGGCCCAGGTCACCGTCACGCCCACGCCCAGGGTCACCGCTCCCGCCGTCACGGCGGAGCATGCGGTGCCCACACCCACGCCCGCGGCCACGCCCAAGGTGACCGCCACCCCGGCCCCGGCCGCCACCCCCACCCCCGCAGCCACGCCGGCGGCCGCCCCCACATCCTACTTCTGGCCAGTGCGGGGGGACGTGCTCACCGGTTACAGCGTGGACGCCCTGTCCTATGATCCCACCATGGCGGACTGGCGCACCCATACCGGCATCGACATCGCGTCCGCCGCCGGCACTGAGGTGCGTGCCGCCGCCGCCGGTACGGTGACCTCCGTCACCTCCGACGTGATGATGGGCACCACCGTGGTGGTGGACCACGGCGGCGGCATGACCACCACCTACGCCAACCTGGCCGCCACCCCCACGGTGGAGGAGGGGGATACCGTCTCCTCCGGCGACATCCTGGGCAGCGTGGGCAACACCGCCATTGCCGAGAGCGCCCTGCCCGACCATCTCCACTTCAGCATGGAGCAGGACGGCGCCCCGGTGGACCCCCTCTCTTACCTGACCAAATAACCTCTCTCTTTCCTTTCCTCTCTTACGGCGAAGGGGCGCTCCCATGCGGGAGCGCCCCTTCGTCTGTTTATGGGGACGGTCAGGAGCCGTGATAGGCCAGACCGCCGTTGAAGTACCGCCGGTAGGGCACCTCATCCTGGTATTCCGGGTCGATAGCGGGTACATAGGCGATGCCCACCCCGGTGAAGGAGGAGGGGTCCACCCCGTCGTCCATCCAGTCGGCGATCACCTCGTCCCAGTAGTCCTGGGTGTAGAGGATGCGGTACACCGGCTGGAAGTAGGGCTGGCCCTCCGTGGTGTCGTACTCGATGGTGACCTGGAGGATCTCCGCCTGGTCCGGGTGGGCGGTGTAGTGGGCCCCCCAGTAGTCCCCGGCGCGGAAGGCGGCCAGGGCGTCCTCCTCCGAACGGAGGGGATAGACCAGTTCGCCCGGAGGAGCCAGCAGAGCGGCGGAGGAGACGGCCTGATAGATGTTGCCGCCCTCCAGGGTGTAGCGGTTGAAGAAGGAGTAGAAATAAAGCTGCATTTCAAGGGAGGTATCCGGATGGGTGGCGAAGACGGAGCGGACGGTGTAAGGCGTACCGTCAAAGTTGTATTCTTCCAGAATTTCTTCCTCCACCGTGAAACCTTCGGAAGAGGTGCGGACCGTTTCACACAGCTTTGCCCAGAGGGCCTCCGGGTCGGAGCCCGGAAGGATGCGCCGGAAGTTGAGCCCGTGGAGGATGATCTGGGTGGAATCGGTACAGTTCAGGGTCATCCAGGGCATGTCGGTTCCCGCCTCAAAGGTATAGCTGTCGGCGGTCAGGTCCAGGGACTGGGCAATGGCCTCGGCCAGGGTGTGCATGAGTTCCTCCGCCTCGTCGCTGGCCGCTATATTGGGGTTCTCGTACACCGGCAGCTCGTACAGCTCGCCCAGCCGCCCGGCGGCGGGGTTCTTTCCCATCAGCTGGCTGGGGTCGGTGACGATGGCAAAGCTCTCGTTCCAGCCCTCTGAGATTTCCGGGGTGGAGGTGACCGCCGGCTCCGGGGTGCGGGCCACGCCGGGGTCGTTGGGGTCGGTCCCCATCCGGCCGGACCACCAGGCGCCCAGCCCTACCCCCAGGACCAGGGCCGCCGCTGTGGCCCCGAGGACCAGGGGACGGCGGCGGAGGCGGGTCTTTTTCCCCTGGGCGGCCTGCATGGCCGCTAAAGTGTCCTTCCGCCAGGCGGGGGAGGGGGTCATCCCCCGCAGGGTACTGCGATAGCGCTGCTCGCTGTTCATGACCATTCCTCCTTCAGCGCGTCCTTCAGCTTCTCTCTGGCCCGGCTCAGCCGGGAGAGCACCGTGTTCCGGGGGCAGCCCAGCAGCAGGCCGATCTCGGCGGCGGTGTACCCCTCGATGTAGTGGAGGTACACCGGCCAGCGGTATTTGGCCGGCAGGGCGGCCACCGCCTCCAGCACGCCGGAGCCATCGGGAGGCGGCGGGACGGTATCCCGGTTGGGCTCCAGCGGAACGGTGCACTTTCTCCAGGGGGAGCGGCCCCAGCTTTTGCAGCGGTTGGCGGTGGCCCGGATGAGCCAGGCCCGCAGGTGGGTGTCATCGGCAAAGGCGGGGTCGCTGCGGATCAGGCTGACAAAGACCTCCTGGGCCACATCCTCCCCGTCGGCCGCGCTGCCGGTGCCCTGGACCGCCATGCGGTAGACCAGGGGGCCGTAGCGGTCCAGGATCTCCTCGCAGGAGAGGGGAAGACCGTTGAGACTGGGCATACCATTCACTCCCTTCTGGTAAGAAAGCGCCGGAGGCGGGGCAATGATTGCGCAAAGCGCAAAAAAACCGGGCGGCTTTTTGCCGCCCGGTTTGGGGTTCCTGTTTACTTGAGCTCCCGCACGGGGACGTTCCAGATGTTCTTGGCGTACTCGCTGATGGAGCGGTCGGCGGCAAAGATGCCGGACCGGGCGATGTTCAGCAGGGACATCTTGTTCCACGCCTTGGGGTCCTGGTAGGCCCGGCCCGCCCGGGCGTGAGCGTCCCGGTAGCTCTCGAAGTCGGCCAGCAGCAGGTACTCGTCGGCGGCGCCGCCGTCGCCGAAGAGCAGCCGGCGGGCCAGGTCGTCATAGGCCACGCCGTCGCCGAAGCCCACGTTCAGCTGGTCCACCACAGCCCGCAGGTCGGGGTTGTGGACGTAGTACTCATAGGACTTGTAGCCCTTCTGCTTCAGCTCGGCCACCTCGTGGGCCTTCAGGCCGAAGAGGAAGATGTTCTCGTCGCCCAGCACCTGGTGCATCTCCACATTGGCGCCGTCCAGGGTGCCGATGGTCAGGGCGCCGTTCATCATGAACTTCATGTTGCCGGTGCCGCTGGCCTCCTTGCCGGCGGTGGAGATCTGCTCGCTCAGCTCGGAGGCGGGCATCAGCTTCTCCGCCAGGCTCACCCGGTAGTTCTCCAAAAAGACCACCTGGAGCCGGTCCTTGCAGATGGGGTCCTTGGCGATCATATCGGACACCGAGTTGATGAGCCGGATGATCCGCTTGGCCACCGCGTAGCCGGGGGCCGCCTTGGCGCCGAACAGGTAGGTGCGGGGCGCGAAGTCGAAGTGGGGATCGTTCTTCATGTGCTGGTACAGGTAGATGATGTGCAGCACGTTCAGCAGCTGGCGCTTGTACTCGTGGAGCCGCTTGACCTGTACGTCGAAGATGGCGTCGGTGTTGAGGGTGATGCCGCTCTCCCGCTTCACCCAGGCGGCAAAGGCCTTCTTGTTCTCCGCCTTGATCTGGCCCAGACGGGACAGCACCCCGGCGTCGTCCTGGAACTTCTCCAGCTCCTTCAGGGCCTCGGGCTGGAGCAGGTATTTGTCCTTGCCGCAGCACTCCTGGATCAGGGCGTCCAGCTTGGGGTTGCTCTCCGCCAGCCAGCGGCGGTGGTCGATGCCGTTGGTCACGTTGGTGAACTTGTCGGGGGTACGCGCATAGGCGTCGTGGAATACGTCGTGCTTCAGGATCTCCGAATGGAGGGCGGACACGCCGTTGACCTTGAAGCAGGCGCACACGCACAGGTTGGCCATGCGCACCTCGCCGCCCCAGATGATGGCCATGGGAGCCACCTTGGACAGGTCGCCGTGGAAGTAGGTGGTGAGAGCCTGCTGGTAGCGGTTGGAGATCTCAATGAGGATCTGCCAGATCCGGGGCAGCAGGGACTCGATCAGCTGCTGGGGCCAGCGCTCCAGGGCCTCCGCCATGACGGTGTGGTTGGTGTAGGCGATGGTGTGGGTGGTGATATACCAGGCCTCCTCCCAGCCGTAGCCCTCCTCGTCCAGCAGGATCCGCATCAGCTCGGGGATGGCCAGGGTGGGGTGGGTGTCGTTGATCTGGATGACGTGCTTCAGGTGGAAGTTGCGCAGGGTGCCGTACTCCGCCCGGTGCTTGCGCACGATGGACTGGATGGTGGCGGACACGAAGAAGTACTGCTGCTTCAGACGCAGGGACTTGCCCTCGTAGTGGTTGTCCTCGGGGTAGAGCACCTTGGAGATGGACTCGGCCATGGCCTGCTGCTCCACCGCCTTCAGGTACTGGCCGGAGGAGAACAGGTTCATGTCCACCGGCGTGGGGCTCTTGGCGTCCCACAGCCGCAGCAGGTTGCCGTGCTCGGTGTGGTAGCCGGAGATCTCCATGTCCTTGGGCACCGCCAGCACCGTGTCATACCCGGTGTGCTTCACCCGGTGACGGCCCTGGTCGTCCCACTCGTCCTCTACCTTGCCGCCGAAGTGGACTTCCTCCACCTCGTCCATCTTGGGAATGAGCCAGGCGTCGCCCAGGCCCAGCCAGTTGTCGGGCAGCTCCACCTGCTGGCCGTCCACGATCTTCTGCTTGAAGATACCCAGCTCGTAGCAGATGGAGTAGCCGGTGGCGGGGATCTCCAGGGTGGTCATGGAGTCCAGGTAGCAGGCGGCCAGGCGGCCCAGGCCGCCGTTGCCCAGACCGGCGTCAGGCTCGGTCTCGAACAGGTCGGGGGCGGAGAAGCCCAGAGCCTCAATGGCACCCTTCAGCTGCTCCAGCACACCCAGGTTATAGGCATTCTTCATCAGAGAGCGGCCCATCAGGAACTCCAGGGACAGATAATGGACCTGACGCTGGTGCTCTTCCGCAACCTTGTCGGCAGTCTTCATCTGCCGCTCGGACATAATATCACGCAGCACCATGGCGCAGGCCTTGAACATATGCAGGCTGGTGGCTTCCTCCACGTCACGGCCGAAGTTGCGGCGCAGCTTGCCGGTAATGAGGTTCATCAGCTCTTTCTTCGTATAGTTGTGCAACGCAGACATCTCCTATTCTGGTTAGGATCGCATCAAAGCGCTCCGCAGGGAGCCAAAATCCCCCTGCGGAGCGGAATTTTATCACAAGCGTATTTACTTTGTCAAGAGATGGGAATCGAACTTTACTTGCCCGTTACCCAGCTGTAGATCTGGCAGTATTCCTGGGCGGATTTGTCCCAGGAGAAGTCGGACGTCATGGCATTTTTCTGGATGCCCTTCCAGGCTTTCTTGTCGTTGTGGTAGAGGTCCACGGCCTCGGCCAGCACCCCGGTCATCTCGTGGGCGTTGATGTTGGCGAAGGAGAAACCGGTGCCCTCTCCGGTGTACTTGTTGTAGGGGATCACGGAGTCCCGCAGGCCGCCGGTCTCCCGCACCACGGGGATGGTGCCGTAGCGCATGGCGATCATCTGGCTCAGGCCGCAGGGCTCGGAGATGGAGGGCATGAGGAAGATGTCGGCGCCGCCGTAGATGGCGGTGGACAGGTTGGGGGAGTACATCAGGTGGGCGGCAAACCGGCCGGGATACTGGTTCTGGGCCTGACGGAAGGATTCCTCAAAGTTCCAGTCGCCGGTGCCCAGCACGATCATCTGGGTATCCATGCCCATAATGTCCTGGATGGCGGCGGTGACCAGATCAAAGCCCTTGTGCTTCACCAGCCGGGAGACGCAGGCGATAATGGGGGTGTCGGGATTCTCCCGCAGGCCGGACATCTGCTGCAGGGCGGCCTTGCAGGCCTTCTTGCCCGCCATCTGCTTGGCGGAGAAGTGCTTGGTCAGACCCGCGTCTTGCCAGGGGTCATATACCTCGGTGTCGATGCCGTTCAGGATGCCCTTCAGCTTGTGGCGGTTATCGGAGATGACCCCCTCCAGTCCGTGGGCATAGAAGCTGTACTGCAGCTCCTCAGCGTAAGTAGGAGACACGGTGGTGACATAGTCGGCGGCGTAGATGGCCCCCTTCATCAGGTTCACATCCCCGTGGTACTCCAGCATATGCTCGTTGAAGTAGCCGGCGTTCAGACCGAACAGATCCTTCAGGGTCTGACTGCCGTAGCGGCCCTGATACTCGATGTTGTGGATGGTGAACACGCTCTTGGTGTCGGCCAGCTGAGGAATGCGGTGGCGCTCCTCCAGCAGGTAGATGGGCACCAGAGCGGTCTGCCAGTCGTTGCAGTGCAGTACGTCGGGATGCCAGTTCAGGTAGCCCACCGTCTCCACCACGGCCCGGGAGAAGTAGGCGAACCGCTCGCCGTCGTCGTAGTGGCCATAAATATTGGCCCGCTTGAAGTAGTACTCGTTGTCCACGAACCAGTAGGTGACGCCGTCCCGCTTCAGCTCAAAGATGCCGCAGTAGGGGGTGCGCCAGGCCACAGTGATGTGGAAGCACTGCAGGAAGGTCATCTGACTGCGCCACTCCTGACCGATGCCCTCGTACAGGGGCAGGATCACCCGCACGTCGTGTCCCAGCTTGGCCAGGGCCTTGGGCAGGGCGCCGGCCACGTCCGCCAGACCGCCGGTCTTGATAAAAGGGGCGCACTCTGAGGTGGCAAACAAAATATTCATACTGTTCTCCAATCAAATTGATATGTGAGCATAGGGGAAACGGGCCGGCACGGAGGCCGGCCCGCCCCGTCATACGATCTCGTTCTTGGCGATGGCAAGGGGGTAGGTGCTGTGACCCATCAGCATCCGGCCGGGGTTCACACGCACATTTTTGTCGGTAATGGCGTACTTGAGTACAGCGCCCGCCTGGATGGTGGTGCCCTGCATCAGCACGCAGCCGGATACCCGGGCTCCCTTCTCCACCCGCACACCGCGGAACAGGATGGAGTTCTCCACCTCGCCCTCGATGATGCAGCCGTCGGCCACCAGAGAGTTGATGGACTTGGAGTTGGGGCCGTAATAGGTGGACGGATCGGAGCGGTCCTTGGTGCGTACCGGCCGGTCGGGCACGAACAGCTGCTTGCGGATATCGGGATCCAGCAGCTCCATGCTGCGGGCGAAGTAGCCCGCCACAGACTGGAGCCGGGCGGCATAGCCGTCATACACATAGGGGCAGATCTTCAGCTGGCCGGACATGGCCTGCAGCACGCCCACGCTGAAAGAGGGGATGTTGTGGGCGGCACAGTGGTCCACCAGGGAGAGCAGCAGCGCCTTGGAGAGGATGTAGACCTCCAGAGACTCACAGCCCTGGGCGATGGAGGGGTGTACCGACACGTCGGTGACCCGGCCGCCGGCGCCGATGGAGAAGTAATCCGATTCCTTGGGATCCCCCATGGGGTGGCTGGTGCACACGGCGGTGATGTCCGCGTCATTGCGGATGTGGGCGTCAAAGATGTCCTGGAGGGGCAGGTTCACCGCCACGTCGCCGCCGGCCAGCACCACGTAGTCCTGCCGGATATTCTGCAGGTAGGAGCGCACGCCGGCCAGAGCGTCCATGCGGCCCCGATACACGCCTTCCCGCCGGCCGGAATAGCCGAAGGGGGGCAGAATGCGCAGGCCGCCGTGCTTGCGGCTCAGGTCCCAGTCCTTGCCGGAGCCCACATGGTCCAGCAGAGACTGATAGTTGGCGTGGACGATCAGGCCCACGTCGGAGATGCCGGCATTGACCATGTTGGAGAGCATGAAGTCAATCACCCGGTACCGGCCGCCGTAGGGGATGGAGCAGGTGTTGCGGTGCTGGGTCAGCTCCCGCAGGTCGGGGTTGGAAAGGTAGGAAAAAATGATGCCGTGCAGCTTGTTCATCATTTCACCCCACCTCCTTTCACGTTACGAGTGATCATGGCCTTGGGAGAGACCACGGCGTCGGGCCCGATGGTGAGGTGCTGGGCCACCACGGCCACGCCCCACTCCTCGCTGCCGTCGGGAGAGGCGCCTACCCGGGCCCGCTCACCAATGACGCTGTTTTCCGCCACAATGGCGTATTCCACCACGGCGCCCGCCTTGACCACGGTGCCGGGCATCAGGATGGAGTAGCGCACCACCGCGCCCTCCTCCACGATGACGGAGTGGAAGAGCACCGAGTTCTCCACCGTGCCGTATACCTCGCAGCCGCCGGTGACCATGGAGTGGGCCACCTTGGCGTCCTTGCCCATAAAGTGAGGCGGCTTGGTGGGGGTGCGGGCGTAGATGGGCCACTCGGTATCATATAGGTCGATGCCGTTGTCGGGGGAGAGCATATCCATGTTGGCGTCCCACAGGGAGTCGATGGTGCCCACGTCCTTCCAGTAGCCCTGGAACCGGTAGGCCGTCATCTTCTCCCCGGCGTTCAGCATGGCGGGGATGATGTTCTTGCCGAAGTCGTTGGCGCTCTTCTCGTCCTCCTCGTCGGCAATCAGATACTCCCGCAGCTTCTTCCAGGTGAAGATGTAGATGCCCATGGAGGCCAGATTGCTCTTGGGCTTCTTGGGCTTCTCCTCAAACTCGTAGATGTCGTCGTTCTCATCCACGTTCATGATGCCGAACCGGGGAGCCTCCTCCATGGGGACCTCCAGCACGGAGATGGTGCAGGCCGCGCCCACCTCCTTGTGCCGGCGGAGCATCTGGGCATAGTCCATCTTGTACACGTGGTCGCCGGACAGGATGAGCACGTACTCCGGGTCATAGGTCTCCAGGAAGTTGATGTTCTGATAGATGGCGTTGGCGGTACCCTTGTACCAGGTGCCCTTCTCGCCCTCCCGCATGTAGGGGGGCAGGATGTGGACGCCGCCGTAGGACCGGTCCAGGTCCCAGGGCTCGCCGTTGCCGATGTAGGCGTTCAGCTCCAGCGGGCGGTACTGGGTCAGCACACCCACCGTGTCGATACCGGAGTTGATGCAGTTGGACAGGGGAAAGTCGATGATGCGGTACTTTCCGCCAAAGGGGACCGCGGGCTTGGCCACGTGGCTGGTAAGAGCGTGCAGACGGCTGCCCTGCCCGCCCGCCAGCAACATGGCGACACATTCCTTTTTCATTCTATCACCTCAGTCATTGAACTGGACTTTTACTATAACATAAACGATAAAACCAGACGATGGATGATTCTGGGTGGCTGCAAGAATGGCCGGAAAGCGCCGCAAAAGCCTGCGGACCTCTCCTCTCCTTCCGGCTCCGGATCAGAGCTTACTTCTCTTCTTTCTCTGCTTTGGCTTTCTTCCCGGCTTTTTTGGCTGCCGGGGCGGGGGACTTCTCTTTCACAGTGGGAGCGGCCGCCTTCTCCTTTACCACGGGAGCGGGGGCTTTCTCCTTCACGGCGGGAGAGGACGCCTTCGCCTTTACGGCGGGAGCGGGGGCTTTCTCCTTCACGGCGGGAGAGGCCGCCTTCGCCTTTACGGCGGGGGCGGCTGCCTTCTCCCTCACCGCCGGAGCAGAGGCCTTTGCCTTGGCGGCGGAGGCCTTTCCCTTCGCAGGCGCCTTTGCCGCCTTCTTGGCCGGCTTGCTTCCGTCCGCCTTCTTGCGGCGGACGGGGAACTTCCGGGTGCAGCGATAGATGGCGGCGCTCATGGCGGGCAGCTTCAGGGTGATGGACTGCTCCTTGCCCTGGCTCTCATTGTACTGGCTCTTCACCGGCTCGGTGTCGCCCAGGCCCTTGCCGCCGAAGGCGGGATCGTCGGTGGAGAAGATGCAGGTGTATACGCCGGGTACCGGCACGCCAATGGTGTAGCCCGTCCGGTCCACGGGGGAGAAGTTGCACACGATCACCAGGGTGTCGCCCTTCTTGTCCTTCCGCAGGAAGGCGATGGTGTTGGCCTGGTTGTCGTTGGCCTCGATCCACTCAAAGCCCTCCCAGGAGAAGTCCAGCTCCCACAGCTCGGGGTGGGCCAGGTAGAGGGCGTTGGCCTGCTTGAAGAACTGCTGCAGCTGGCGGTGGGGCTTGGCCCACTCCGCTTCGGGATCCAGCAGGTGCCAGTCCAGAGAGTGCTCATAGTGCCACTCGTTCCACTGGCCGAACTCGCAGCCCATCATCAGCAGCTTCTTGCCGGGATGGGTGAGCATGTAGGTGTAGAAGGCCCGCACGCCGGCGAACTTCTCCTCGTTGGTGCCGGGCATCTTGTTGATGAGGGAGCCCTTCATGTGCACCACCTCGTCGTGGGACAGGGGGAGCACAAAGTTTTCCGAAAAGGCGTACATCAGGGAGAAGGTGATGTCCTTGTGGTTGAACTGCCGGAAATAGGGGTCCAGCTTGATGTAGTGGAGGATGTCGTTCATCCAGCCCATGTTCCACTTCAGGTTGAAGCCCAAACCGCCCTCCAGGCCGCCCTGTCCAACCGGGTGGGATACCCGGGGCCAGGCGGTGGATTCCTCGGCGATCATCATCACGTCCGGGTGGTCCATAAAGATGTGACCGTTGAGCTGCTGGAGGAAGTCCACGGCCTCCAGGTTCTCGTGGCCGCCGAACACGTTGGGGGTCCACTCGCCGCCCTGCCGGCCGTAGTCCAGGTAGAGCATGGAGGCCACCGCGTCCACCCGCAGGCCGTCCACGTGGTACTGCTCCAGCCAGAACATGGCGGAGGAGCAGAGGAAGGAGCGCACCTCATTGCGGCCGTAGTCGAACACCCGGGTGCCCCAGTCGGCGTGCTCCCCCTTCCGGGGATCGGCATACTCGTAGCAGGGCTGGCCGTCGAACTCATACAGGCCGAAGGCGTCCTTGGGGAAGTGGGCGGGCACCCAGTCCAGGATCACGCCGATGCCGGCCTGGTGGAGCTGATCCACCAGCCACATGAAGTCGTGGGGGGTGCCGTACCGGCTGGTGGCGGCAAAGTAGCCGGTGCACTGGTAGCCCCAGGAGGCGTCCAGCGGGTGCTCGGTGACGGGAAGCAGCTCCACATGGGTGAAGCCCATCTCCTTCACATAGGGCACCAGGTACTTGCCGATGTCCCGGTAGGACAGCATCTGGTCGTCGCCGGTGCGCCGCCAGGAGCCCAGGTGTACCTCATAAATATTCAGCGGCTTCTGGTAGATGGGGTTGTTCTTCCGGTAGTCCATCCAGCTCTGGTCGCCCCACTGGTAGCCGCTCAGGTCGTACAGCTTGGAGGCGTTCCCCGGCCGGGTCTCCGCATGGAAGGCATAGGGGTCGGCTTTGGCCAGCACCCGGCCGTCAGCGGCGTGGACCGCATATTTATAGTTGTCGTACTGCTGCAGGCCGGGGACGAAGCCCTCCCACACGCCGTCGGCCAGTTCCTCCATGGGGTTTCCGTTTTCGTTCCAGCCGTTGAAGTCCCCCATGATAGACACAGACTTGGCGTGGGGCGCCCACACCCGGAAGGTCCACCCAGCCACACCGTTCCGGACGGCGGGATGGGAGCCCATAAACTCCTGCGCCCGGACAGACTGCCCGTTGGAAAAGTCTTTCAGGGCAGAACTCTCTTCAGTAAAAGCCATAGGTATCCTCTCCTTGTTGGTAAAAATCCCCAAACAAAGGGACTGTAAACCAAAGAATCTTGTCATTGGTAATAAATAAGATCCAAATAAATCTGGTCTTATTTGTAGAAAGTATACAACGATATGCTGGGATAGTCAAGATGCCTATGGGAAAGAGTGCGTAAAATTTTGTAAGGTAGGGCAATAAACTTTTGGGGAGAATGCGCACACGCCGGAGACGGAAGCTCCGTCTCCGGCGTGCAGCACATATATTACTGGGCCATAAAAAGGGTTTTCAGCAGGCGGGCAAAGATTCCGGGGACGGTAAGCCGCTCCACGGCGGTGTCGGCTATGATGGGAATGGTCTGGAGTTGCTGGTCGCCGGCATACACCGTCATTTCGCCCAATTTCTGACCGGCTTCCACCGGGGCCTCCACGTCCTGGCACAGGCTGAGCTGGGTGGTTACCTGATTGACCATGGACTTTTCCACCAGAATGCGGCTGGAGGTGGACAGAACGGGCTGGACGGTCTCCTCCTCACCCAGCAGCACGTCCACCGGCGGCAGGGCCTGGGAGGGGTAGACGTCCATCAGGGTGTAGTTGGCAAAGCCGTAGTTCAGCAGGGAAGAGGCCGCTGCCGAGCGGACGTTGGAGGAGGGACAGTGGAGCACCACGGCGATGAGCTCCATGCCGTCCCGCTCCGCCGTGGCGGACAGGCAGTAGCCGGCGGAATCGGTGGAGCCGGTCTTCAGACCGGTGGCGCCCTCATAGAACCGGATCAGCTTGTTGGTGTTGGCCAGCTGGAACTGGCCGTCCCGGAGGGAATCCATCCAGATGGTGGTATACTCCCGGATGGCGGGGTGGTTGAGGATCAGCTCCCGGCTCATCAGGGCGATGTCATAGGCGGTGGTGAGGTGGCCCGCCGCCGGCAGGCCGGTGCAGTTGACAAAGCAGGTGTCGGTCATGCCCAGCTGGGCGGCCCGCTGGTTCATCCGCTCCACAAAGGCCTCTTCGCTGCCGGCCAGGTGCTCGGCCAGAGCCACCGAGGCGTCGTTGCCCGAGGCCACGGCCACCGCCTTGAGCAGATCGCGGACCGTCATCTGCTCCCCTTCCTTTAAATAGACCTGGGAGCCCCCCATGGAGGCGGCATGGGCGGACACCGTCACCACGTCCTCGGCGGACAGGCTGCCGCTGTCGATGGCCTCCATGACCAGCAGCAGGGTCATGATCTTGGTCACGCTGGCGGGCTCCATCTTGTCGTGGGCGCTCTGCTCATATAAAACGGTGCCCGTCTCTTTCTCCATCAGCACCGCCGCCCCGGCGTCCACCGACGGCGCGGCGGAGGCGGCCCGGGCGGGGACGGCCAGCAGTAGGGCGGCCAGCAGGGCCGCGGCCAGTTTTTTCATAGCGTGTCAAGCCTCCAATGCGTCTGAATTCTGTTTCAAAGGATATGGAATCCAACGGGCTTCTATACAGATTTTGACGCGGGTAAATTTTTCTGCTACACTATGGCAAACGAAAGGGGAAAGCGGTATGGCGCGTGAAGCGGTGATCCTGGCGGGGGGCAGATCCTCCCGCATGGGCCGGGACAAGGCGGGGCTCACCCTGGGCGGGGAGGACTTCCTTACCCGGCTGGTTACCAGGTTCCGGGGGAGCTTTGACCGGGTGTGGGTGTCCGGCCGGTGGGAGCTGCCCGACCTGCGGCCCGGTCAGGGGCCCCTGGCGGGGCTGGAGACCGCCTTCGTCCGTACCGGGGCGGAGCGGCTCTTCCTCACCGCCGTGGACCTGCCCTTCGGCGACCCCGCCCTGGCCCGGCTGCTGCTGGAAAAGCTGGGGGAGAAGGATGCCTGCCTGATCCGCGGGAACGGCGGAAAGCCGGAGCCCCTGTTCGCCGCCTACCGCCGCTCCTGCCTGCCCCATATCCAGGCTTGCCTGGACGAAGGGCGGCGGGCCATGGGGGCCCTGCTGGACCGGCTGGACTGCCGGGTGGTGGAGGAAGGGGACCTGCCCGGCTTTGATCTGGAGCACGTTCTTTTTAATGTGAATACCCCGGAGGACTATCGCCATGCAGAGAAAATTTCAAATTCCTCTTTACAATGATGCTTTAGTGTGGTAACATACGAAAGCAACCACGATTTCTATCTATGGTTTGGAGGAATGTACATGAAACGCAGACTGACTGCTCTGGCCCTTGCGCTGGGCCTTACCTTTGCACTGACCGCCTGCGGCGGCACCACCGGCAGCGCCGAGACCCCTGCCGGCGGCAACAGCGAGAGCCCCGCCTCTGCCGAATCCAATACCCCCGCCGCCGAGAGCGACCTGGCCTATGTCCAGAACAAGGGCACCCTGGTGGTGGGCATCACCGAGTTTGACCCCATGGACTACCAGGACGCCGACGGCAACTGGATCGGCTTTGACGCCGACATGGCCAAGGCCTTTGCCGAGAGCCTGGGCGTGGAGGCCCAGTTCCAGATCATCGACTGGGACAACAAGGTGATGGAGCTGGACGGCAAGACCATCGACGTGGTGTGGAACGGCATGACCCTCACTGACGAGGTCACCTCCGCCATGGAGTGCACCAATGCTTACTGCAACAACGCCCAGGTGGTGATCCTCCCCGCCGACGTGGCCGATGACTACCCCGACGTGGCCAGCATGAGCGGCCTGAACTTCGCCGTGGAATCCGGCTCCGCCGGCCAGGCTCAGGCGGACGCCAACGGCTTCAGCTACACCGAGGTGGTGGATCAGGCCACCGCCGTGCTGGAGGTCAGCTCCGGCACCGCCGACGCCGCCATCATTGATTCCCTGATGGCGGGCGCCATGGTAGGCGAGGGCACCAGCTACGCCGATCTGACCTACACCATCCAGCTCAACAGCGAGGAGTACGGCGTGGGCTTCCGGAAGGGCTCCGATCTGGCGGAGAAGCTGAACCAGTTCTTTGTGGACAGCTACGCCGACGGCACCATGACCAGCCTGGCCGAGACCTACGGCATCCAGGCCGCCCTGATCCCCCAGGAGTAAGACATCCTTTTACCAAGTCCCAAAAGCAGAGAGCGGTGACGCTCTCTGCTTTTGGCCGGTTTACCGGCTTGCAACACTTCGATTAAAGGTAGGTTCCGCCTATGTTTCTGACGGTCATCGGGGCCCTGAACGAGGGCTTTCTCCAGACGCTGAAGCTGTTCGCGGTCACGCTGATCGGCGCCATCCCCCTGGGGCTGGTGGTCTCCTTCGGCTCCATGAGCTCCTTTCCACCCCTGCGCTGGCTGACCAAAACTGTGGTCTGGGTCATCCGGGGCACTCCCCTGATGCTCCAGCTCATCATCATCTTCTACATACCCGGCTATGTGCTCCCCGGCGGCAGCCCCTGGCCCAGCGGCGAGGGGGGCCGGTTCCTGGCCTCCGCCGTGGCCTTCATCATCAACTACGCCTGCTACTTCTCCGAGATCTACCGGGGCGGCATCCAGGGCGTGCCGGTGGGCCAGCAGGAGGCGGGCCAGGTGCTGGGCATGACCAAGAGCCAGATCTTCTTCCACGTCACCCTGCTGCAGATGGTCAAGCGTATCGTGCCTCCCATGTCCAATGAGATCATCACCCTGGTGAAGGACACCTCCATCGCCCGCATCATCTCCATGCAGGAGATCATCTGGGCGGGCTACGCCTTCCTGAAGGGCTCCCACGGCTACTCCGGCCTGCTGTGGCCCCTGTTCTTCACCGGTGTGTACTACCTGGTGTTCAACGGGGCCCTCACCCTGCTCTTCGGCTGGGTGGAGAAGAAGCTGGCCTACTTCCGCTGAAAGAAGGTGCTGAGATGGCGATTTTGGAAGTTCAGAACATTGAAAAGCATTTCGGCGCCACCCGGGTGCTGGAGGACATCAGCTTCTCCCTGGAACAGGGCCAGGCCCTGGCCATCATCGGCTCCTCCGGCTCCGGCAAGACCACCCTGCTGCGGTGCCTCAACTTTCTGGAGACCCCCAACCAGGGCAGGATCGCGGTGGGGGGCAAGGTGATCTTCGACGCCGCCGATCCCGCCACCCAGCGGGAGAGCGAGGTGCGCAAGAAGCGGCTCCACTTCGGCATGGTGTTCCAGTCCTTCAATCTGTTCCCCCAGTACACCGCTCTGAAAAACGTCACCCTGGCCAAGGAGCTGCTGAGCCAGGAGCGGCCCGACTTCAAGCAGAACAAGAAGGCCATTCTGGAGGAGATCCAGGCCGAGGGCCGGGAGCTGCTGGCCAAGATGGGCCTCAGCGACCGGGCCAACCACTTCCCCTGCCAGCTCTCCGGCGGCCAGCAGCAGCGGGTGGCCATCGCCCGTGCCCTGGCCCTGAAGCCGGACATCCTGTGCTTTGACGAGCCCACCTCCGCCCTGGACCCGGAGCTCACCGGCGAGGTGCTGAAGGTGATCCGCTCCCTGGCCGAGCAGAAGACCACCATGATCATCGTCACCCACGAGATGGCCTTCGCCCGGGACGTGGCCGACCAGGTGATCTTTATGGACGAGGGGGTCATCGTGGAGCAGGGAGACGCCCGGCAGGTCATCGAGCACCCCCGGGAGGAGCGTACCCGCCAGTTCCTGTCCCGCTACGCGGAGAATTGAAAAACAAGAAAACGCGTGGTATGATAATACCACGCGTTTTTTATGGTTAAGGAGCTGACAGTATGGAACAGGAGCTGTTTTTGCCCGTGCTCTCCCACTTTGAGAACGGGAATTTCTGGACGGCCAGCGGCGGCCGGATGCGCTACCGGGTGGACCCGGTGAAGGAGGAGGACGCCTGGACGGCCCTGGAGGCCCAGGTGTGGGAGGGCCCCTGGAACCTGGCCGACAGCACGGTGGAGGAGACGGTCCGCTTTCCTCTGACGGAAGAAGGACTGGACCAGCTCAGAGCCTGGGTGCTCAGCTGGCAGGAGCAGATCAATGCCCGCCCGGCCAGGACCCTGGCGGAGACCATCCAGGCCCGGGACGCCCGCCGGCAGGCCCGGCAGGAACAGGAGAACGCCGGGTAAACTCTTGCGTTCAGCAGAGGATCGTGCTATGATGTATTTTGCCAAATTAAGGAGAAAGGCGGCGCGCAGCCATGACCTGGGGAACCTATTACTTTTTCTATGAATGTCCGAAGTGCGGAAAGAAATTCCGCTATGAGTTGGAATTCGCCTCCGATCCCGATTTCGGGTACTGCCCGGACTGCAAGGTGATGGGCACCTTCGTGGGTGAGACCAAGGACAACAAGCAGGGCGAAGATAAGTTCGCCGACTACGAGTTTGTGTAAAAAAAGAACCGGCTCCCATGGGAGCCGGTTCTTTTTGTCTGTCTCAGAATGTGCAGCGGACGATGCAGGTCAGGGTCTGGCCGTCCACCGTGCAGGTGATGGTGGTGGTGCCGTGTCCCACCGGCTTTACCACGCCGCTGGCGGAGATGGTGGCCACGGCGGTGTTGCCGATGGACCAGGTGGGGGTGGAGGAGGTGCCGTTCACCTTCATCTGCACCGAGGGGTTGCTGAGGGCCGAGAAGGTAAAGTCGGTGGTGTTCAGGGACAGGGTGCCGGTGGAACTGCCGGTGGAAGTGCCGCCGCTGGAGGTGCCGCTGGTGACCTGGTTGTAGACCAGGATGGTCTGGTCGGCGGCCCCGGGCATGGAGGCTGTGATGGTGGCGCTGCCCCGGGTGGTGCCGTGGCTCACCTTGCCGTTCTCATCCACCGAGACGATGGACGGATCGCTGCTGGTCCAGGTGATGGTGCCGGTGGAGCCGGCGGGTACGAAGGTCACCTGGACGGTGATGGGGTCGGGATACCGGTCAGAGAAGGAGAACTCCGTCTGATTCAGGGTAAAGCCGGTGGCCGTCTGCTCGGCGGGAATGGTGTTCTCAGGGGACTCAGCCGCCGGCGGAGTGGAATCCTCGGGGCCGGGGGTCTCCGATTCCACCACCGGAGCGGAGCTCTCCGGCGGGACGGAGGAGCCGGGTTCGGCATGGCCCTTGCTCACCAGGGGCATGATAATGGAAACCACGATGATCACCGCCGCCACGATGAGGGCCAGGGAGATGACGATGCCCACGATCCGCAGGGGGGAGGGGGCGCCGCCGTAGCCGCCGCCGCGGGTATTGGTGACTAACCGCTTGCCGCCCCGGGAGCGGGGGGCGCTGTCCTCATACTCGTCCTGGTCGTCGTAGTCCTGGTGTTCCGTCTCATCGCAGAAGGGGCAGTGCTTATAAGTAGAGGAGTAATCCTCCCCGCAGTATTCACAGTGGATCATCTTGGGCCGGTCGTCTTTGCTTCGTCTGGATGCCATGGGAAATCCCTCCAATCGACATTCTCAAGTTATTTTACAACGGGGGGCGGCCATCCGTCAACGGCGGGGGCAAAAATGTAAAGGTTTTTTAATATTTATGTCAACTTTGCATCGCCTTGCGTTACGGCCCGCAATCGGATATAATACAGCAAACGGAGTAAAAAACGGAGGTGTGGCGGGATGAAAAGCTCCATCAGCGCCGCGGAGGTGCACAAGCAGTACAGCGAGGGGGTGACCGCCTTCCGGCGGCAGATCCCGGACGCCGCCCTGCGGACCAGATTCACCCAGGAGGCGGACACCTTTTTCCGGGCCTGTGCCCTGGGGGTATGGCAGCGGGATGGGGCGTCCGTCACCCCCCGCCACGTGGAGTACTACAACGCCATCTACACCAAGGGCAATCAGGCGCCCTCCATCCTGTTCTGGGAGCTGTCCTCGGCGGTGCTGTCCTATCCCGGCTTCAAGGCCCCCGACTTCTTTGCCCGGATGCGGGCCTGCGATAAGGTGTCCGGCAGCAGCCTGGCCCGGCGGTTCATCGACCTGACCACCCTGATGCTGCTGCTCTTCGCGGCAGTGGACGACCAGGTCAGCGAGGCGGAGGCGGGATTCGTCAACTCCTGCGCCGACAGCCTGTCCGCCCAGTGCGACCGGGACGGACTGAAGGGGGAAAAGGCCCCGCTGGATGTGAAGGACTTCGTCACCCGGCCCGCGCCCGCGGCCGAGGCGCCCCAGACCCAGCCCAAGGAGGAGCAGCAGCAGGAGCAGCAGGAACCCGCCCCCACGCTGGAGGAGCTGCTGGCCGAGCTGGACGGGCTGTGCGGTCTGGAGAAGGTAAAGGCGGATGTGAAGAGCCTCATCAACCTGGTGAAGGTGCGCAAGCTCCGGCAGGAGCACGGCCTGCCCGTGCCGCCCCTGAGCCTCCACCTGGTGTTCATGGGCAATCCGGGCACCGGCAAGACCACGGTGGCCCGGCTGCTGGCCGGGATCTACAGGGCCATGGGGGTGCTGTCCAAGGGCCAGCTGGTGGAGGTGGACCGCTCCGGCCTGGTGGCCGGCTTCGTGGGCCAGACCGCCATCAAGACCGGCGAGGTGATTCAGAAGGCCCTGGGCGGCGTGCTGTTCATCGACGAGGCCTACGCCCTGGCCAGCCAGGACAACCCCAACGACTTCGGCAGGGAGGCCATCGAGACCCTGCTGAAGGGGATGGAGGACCACCGGGCGGATCTGGTGGTCATCGTGGCGGGGTACACCGAGCTGATGGACCGCTTCATCCACGCCAACCCGGGCCTGGAGAGCCGGTTCAACAAGTACTTCTACTTTGACGACTACACCGGGGAGCAGCTGATGGAGATTTTCTGCTCCATGTGCGAAAAAAACGGCTACACCCTGGACGAGGACGGCAGGGCCTGCGCCGCCGGGCTGCTCCGGGAGCTGTACGAGAACCGGGACGAGAACTTCGGCAACGCCCGGGACGTGCGCAACCTGTTCGAGCGGGCGGTGGCCCGCCAGGCCGACCGGGTGGCCGCCCTGGAGCAGCCGGACAAGGAGGCTCTGATGGCCCTCACCCAGGCGGACCTGAAGGAGGCAGCCGGAACATGACAGAACGAGCCCCGCACCGGTCCGGCGCGGGGCTCGTTTCTTTCGTTTCAGGCTTTGGCGGTCCTGTCCGCCTTCACCAGCTTGACGCAGGCGGCGATGACGCCGAACAGGAACCAGTAGGTGAACATGTTCCGGGGATAGAACCAGGTGTACTCCGCCAGGCCGATGACGCAGATGCCGCAGAAGGCACCGATAGCGGCGGCCAGCATCCGTCTGACCCGGGGGTCGGCGGCGGCCCGGAAGGCCTTGACGCCCTTCTTCAGCTGCCACACCAGCAGGCCCAGGAAGGACAGGATGCCCCAGATGCCCGCCTCGCCCCACATCTGCAGGTAGTTGTTGTGGGTGTGGATAGGATAGGAGCCGTCAAAGTTGGTGGGATAGGTCTGGAACACCTTTTTCATGATGTCGCTGCCCAGGCCCACGCCCCGCAGCCAGTAGTCCCGCATCAGGTTGGCGGTGGTGTCGTAGATGGTGAAGCGGTACTGGGTGGAGGAATCCTGAGTGTTGCCGATGGTGAGGATGCGGTTGTAGATGGTCTCGGGCAGGAAGGGGAGCGCGGCCACGCCCAGCACCAGCAGCACCGGGATCCACCGCCAGTCCAGCAGGGCCACAAAGACCAGCACTGCCAGGGTCAGTCCGATCCAGCTGGCCCGGCCGTAGGTGAAGCCGATGGCGGCCACCCCCAGGCACAGGGAGATAAAGCTGAGGAGCTTGCCCCGCCAGCGGCAGTTGAGGAAGAGGGCCAGATTCAGGGGGAGCAGCATCTCCAACTGCTCGGCAAAGTTGTTGGGGTTGTCGAAGAAGGAATAGACCCGGCCGGGCATGCCGGCGTTGACCACCATGTCCTGCTGGGAGGGAACCACTTCCACCCCCACATAGCCCTGGTAGCAGCCGTACAGAGCGGCTACCGACAGGCCCAGCACCGCCAGGGACACCATGAGCTGGAGCTGCTCGTACTTGTGGATGGAGCTCACCACCACCAGCACCAGCAGGAAGCTGGTGACGTGGAAGGCGAAGAACCGCATGGACATGTGGGTGGACAGGGAGCCCAGCAGGGCCAGGCAGATGAAGGCCATATAGATGGTCATATAGGGCCCCAGGGTGTCAAGCTCCAGCCGGTACTGCCGCCGGGAGGCGCTGCCCACCACGAAGAGGGCCGTCAGAGCCACCGCGCCCAGCAGACCGTACACGTTGTTCCACAGGGCGTGGGGGGCCATCAGCATGACCAGCATGAACAGACCCAGGAAGAAGAAGGTGGCCCCGCCCAGCGCCCGCAGCAGGCGGCAGAACAGGCTGGCCTCCCACACCGGGCGGCCCACGTTGTAGAGGGCCTTCACAATGGCGCAGGGGATGTTGAGGATCGCGGTGAACAGCCGGCAGGCGATGCTGCCCTTCCAGGCCCTTGACACCACGCCCTCCCGCCAGGCAAAGTGCCACAGCACGCTGCCCGACAGCAGACGGCGGACCCCGCGCTCCAGCTTATGGCAGAGGGCGTTGACGCCGCTGTGGGATACTGCGTTTTTCAGGCCCAGCCAGAAGGCCAGAAAAAACCGCAGAAAAACACTGCTTTCTGTAATCGACATGGGTAATTTTACTCCTTGGAATCAGTCGTGGAGCGCCTTTTCATAGACGCCGTAGGTGGCCTTGGCCATCTTGTGGATCTCAAACTTCTCCTGGACCGTCCGCAGGGCGTTCTCCCGGCACTTGGCCGTGAAAGCCGGATCCTCCAGGAAGCACTTCATGGCCACCGCCATGGAGTCGGGGTTGTCGTACTCCACCAGCATGCCGCAGCCCGCCTCGTCGTTGACGATGTCCGAGTTGCCCCCCATGTCGGTGGCGATCACCGGCAGCCCGGCGGCCATGGCCTCGATGATGAGGAAGGACAGGGCCTCGTGCCGGGAGGAGTTGACATACAGGTCGGAGCCCTTGTACAGGTTCTTGATGTCCTTGCGGAAACCGATGAATTTCACCTGCTCCTCCAGACCCAGCTCCTTTACCTGCTCCTTGGTGGGCTCCAGCAGGGGGCCGTCCCCCGCCAGCACCAGAGTGAAAGGCACCGCCGTCAGCTCGGTGAGCCGCTTCACCGAATCGATCAGATACTTGTGGCCCTTGTCGTCAGCGAACCGGGAAGCGCACAGCATGACGAACCGGTCCTCCGGCAGGCCCAGCTCGGCCCGCAGGGTGGATTCCGAGCGGTCACCCGCCCAGGCCTCCGGGTCCACGGCGTTGAAGATCACCTGGATCCGGTCGCCGCTCCAGCCGTTGGCGATGAGCTGCTCCTTGCCCTTGTTGCACACGGCGATCATCTGGTCCTGCTTCTTGTCCATGAACCGGTTGGAAAGCCGGGTGACGAAGTCGTTGGCCAGCACGAAGTGGTTGGTATACACCACCCGGATTTTCTTGTTGTACTTCTTGGCCAGCAGGGCGGTGTAATGCTCCCGCAGGTAGTGGCAGTGGATCAGGTCGATATCCCACTCTTCGCACAGGGCGGCCAGCTCCTTGGCGGCCTTCTTGTCGAACCGGCGGCGCATCTCCACCGGTTGGCAGGGCACGCCCATCTCCTCCAGCCGCTCCACCAGCAGCCCGCCCTCGTTATAGGCGAAAAAGGGCTGCACCAGACCGTCCTGGGAGAGATAGCGCACCAGGGTCTCCACATACCGTTCCGTTCCGGCTTTGCCTGCAAAGTTGAGCAGATAGAGCACCTTCATCATGGAAGGGTACCCCCTTTTTGTTATTGATTCAGCGCATCTTATTTTACAGGAAACAGCCCGGGAAATCAACCGGCATTTCACACTCCGGGCAGCAGATAGGAGGCGCACAGGGCCAGGGACAGCAGGCAGAAGCAGAGTATTCCGGGGTTTTCAAAAAACACCCGCCACGTCCACCCCGCGCTCAGGGAGACGGAGCCGGGATCGAACCGCAGCTCCCGCCGCAGGGCGGCCAGAAAGACGATGCCCAGGAAAATGGCCCCCAGCACCAGCACCGCAAGAAGGCTGGTGCCCAGATCCCCCAGGGCCTCCAGCAGCGGGAGCAGCCCCACGGAGATGAAGTTGATCATGGCGTGGAGCAGGATGTTCTGCCAGATCAGGCCGGTGCGCAGGGCCACATAGCCCAGCACCAGGCCGATGGCAAAGGCGTAAAAGTACTGGTTCAGATTGCCGTGGAACAGGCCGAAGCACAGGGCGGAGGCCACGACGGCAAACCGGTCCCCGTAGGGCCGCAGCCGGTCCAGCAGCAGTCTGCGGAACATGAACTCCTCCGCCGCCGGGGCGACGACACAGCCCAGCAGCACATTGAGGGCCGTGGGATAGGCTGCCGTCTGCTCCACCGGGTTGGTCACCGCCTCCCCCCGCAGCAGGCCGATAAGACCGGTGAGGGTCAGGGTGAGGTAGTTGGCCAGATACATGAGGCACAGACAGATCACATAGGCCTGGAGGAAGCGGGCGGGCTCCATGGGCCGGGGCTCCGGCCGCCGGGGGGCGGAGGTGCCCCGCAGCACCAGACAGAAGGCGGGAAAGCCCACCCCGTAGACCGAGACCACCGAGAGCACCCATAGAAAAATAGGCTCCCTCAGCAGATGTGGGGCCAGCAGCCCCACAGGCACCGAGGCGGCCACCTGTACGGCGATCATGGCGATCATCTGGGCGAACAGGGCCCAGCCCAGCCGGGAAAAATATTGGCAGTGGGAGCGCAGCTCCCCCGGGTCCGGCCGCCCCGCAGGCGTGACACGCCGCTCTTCCATAGGGTTTCCTCCCCCAAAAAGTCCGAAAAATTTCCTCTATTATACCAAGAAAGGTGTATCCGGGCAAGAAACTAAATGTTGACAAGCTGTGTTTCTGTGATACAATATCTTGTGCTATGTAGAATTTTCGGGAGGAGAGACACAATATGCCCATATCTGAAAACGCCAAGGCGGTGCTGGAGCGGCGCTATCTGGCCCGGGATGAGCAGGGAAACCCCACTGAGACGGTGGACGGCCTGTTCCACCGGGTGGCCAACGCCATTGCCGAGGGCGACCGGCACTTTGACCCCAAGGCCGACGTGGTAGCCACCGCCAAGGCCTTTTACGAGATGATGACCAACCTGGACTTTTTGCCCAATTCCCCCACCCTGATGAACGCGGGCCGGCCTCTGGGCCAGCTGTCCGCCTGCTTCGTGCTGCCGGTGGCAGACTCCATGGAGGATATCTTTGACGCCATCAAGAACGCCGCCCTCATCCACAAGAGCGGCGGCGGCACCGGCTTCTCCTTCTCCCGTCTGCGGCCCAAGGGCTCCACGGTGAACTCCACCGGCGGCGTGGCCAGCGGCCCCATCTCCTTTATGAAGGTGTTCAACGCCGCCACCGAGGCGGTGAAGCAGGGCGGCACCCGCCGGGGCGCCAACATGGGCATCCTCCGGGTGGACCATCCCGACATCATGGACTTCATCACCTGCAAGAACAACACCTCCGAGATCACCAACTTCAACATCTCCGTGGGCGTCACCGAGGCCTTTATGGAGGCGGCGGGGAAGAACGAGATGTACGACCTGGTGGACCCCGCCACCGGGCGGGTCACCGGCCAGCTCAATGCCAGGGAGGTCTTTGACACCATCGTCCAGTCCGCCTGGCAGACCGGCGAGCCCGGCATCATCTTCCTGGACCGGCTGAACCGGGACAACGCGGTGCCCGGTCAGGGTGAGATCGAATCCACCAACCCCTGCGGCGAGCAGCCCCTGCTGCCCTATGAGAGCTGCAACCTGGGCTCCATCAACCTGGTCAACCACATCACCAGGACGGTGGCGGGCTGGGTGCTGGACCGGGCCAAGCTGGAAAAGACCATCCGCACCGCCGTCCACTTCCTGGACAACGTCATTGAGGTCAACCAGTACCCCCTGCCCGAGATCGACCAGATGACCCGCTCCACCCGGAAGATCGGCCTGGGCGTCATGGGCTTTGCCGACATGCTGCTCTACATGGGCGTGCCCTACAACAGCGAGGAGGGCGTGGCCCTGGCCCGGGAGATCATGGACACCGTCAACACCATCGGCCACCAGGAGAGCGAGAAGCTGGCCGAGGCCCGGGGCGCCTTCCCCCTCTTTGACCAGAGCATCTTCAAGGACGGCAAGCCCATCCGCAACGCCACCGTCACCACCATTGCCCCCACCGGCACCCTGTCCATCATCGCCGGGGTGTCCTCCGGCGTGGAGCCGGTGTTTGCCTACGCCTATATCCGCAACGTCATGGACAACACCCACCTGATCGAGACCAACCAGATCCTGAAGGACAAGCTGGTGGAGGCGGGGATCTACTCCGAGGAGCTGATGCGGAAGATCGTGGAGCAGGGCTCCCTGGCCCACGTGGACGGCATCCCTGAGGACATCAAGCGGGTATTCGTCTGCGCCCACGACGTGTCCCCCATCTGGCACGTGCGGATGCAGGCCGCCTTCCAGGAGTATACCGACAACGCCGTGAGCAAGACGGTGAACTTCCCCAACTCCGCCACCAAGGAGGAGGTGGCCGAGGTCTACCGCCTGGCCTTCACCCTGGGGTGCAAGGGCACCACCATCTACCGGGACGGCAGCCGCAACGAGCAGGTGCTGAACATCGGCAAGGTCAACGACGGCAAGGAGGCCCCCGCCCCCACCGGCCGGGTGTGCGAGGAGTGCCAGGTGCCCCAGGAGGAGTACGGCCACATCCTGCCCCGGCCCCGGCCCGCGGTGACCACCGGCTTCACGGAGAAGGTGCGCATCGGCTGCGGCAACCTGTATATCACCGTCAACTACGATGAGAACGGCATCTGCGAGGTGTTCACCAACACCGGCCGGGCCGGCGGCTGTCCCAGCCAGAGCGAGGCCACCGCTCGCCTGGTCAGCGTGGGCATCCGCTCCGGCATGGACCCCAAGGAGATCATCCAGCAGCTCAAGGGAATCCGCTGCCCCTCCTGCCTGCGGCAGCCGGGGGTGCCGGTGACCTCCTGCCCCGACGCCATCGCCAAGGCCCTGGAGAAGGTGCTCAAGGTGTCCCAGAGCGGCGGGCACGAGCCCGCCCCCCCCCCCCCCACCCGGCTCTCTTAAACACTTTCGCGCCCACCCGCTCGACCTCCTCCTCCGGTTGCTGCTTCTCTTTGCAATAGAACAAANGATTTCTACGGCGACATGCTGACCGACCGACAGAAGGAGTTCTACGACCTTTATTACAATGAGGACCTGTCTCTGGCGGAGATCGCGGAGAACTACGGCATCACCCGGCAGGGTGTGCGGGACGTGATCGTCCGGGCCTCCTTCTCCATGGGTTTGCGGATGCTCTCCATGGATTCTGTGGCATAGCCCATGGACTTGATCTCCTGCTCCACATCGGCTACCCGGTCGATGGCGGCGGGGAGCAGCACCACCAGCTGCCGGACGATGGAGATGATCATGCTCAGCACGCCGTTGCCCAGAGCCTGGAAGGTGGAGGAGCAGATCACGTTGAAGCCGGCGAACACAAAGCACAGGCTGATGATGCGCAGGGCGGGCACGCCGATGCGCAGCATATCGGCCGAGGCCTCGAAGATGCCCAGAATGGGGGCGGGGAAGAGCTGGATGATAGCCAGTCCCACCAGCATGATGCCCACCGCCAGCAGGGAGCCGAACCGGACGGCGTCGATAAGCCGCTTTTTCTTCCGGGCGCCGTAGTTATAGGAGACGATGGGCACCAGCCCGTTGTTCAGACCGAACACCGGCATGAACACGAAGCTCTGGAGCTTGAAGTAGACGTTGAACACCGCCACCGCCGTGGAGGAGAAGGAGATGAGGATCAGGTTCATGCCGAAGGTCATGATGGAGCTGATGGAGTTGAGTACGATGGTGGGGATGCCCACGCTGTAGATCTGCCGGATGATATGTCCGTTGGGCCGGAACCCCTTCAGGGTGGGCTGGATGTCGTGGTTGCGGGTGATGTTGAAGATCACGGCCAGGATGGCGGCCACGATCTGTCCCAGCACGGTGGCGGCGGCGGCACCCGCAACTCCCATCCGGGGGAAGGGACCCACACCGAAAATGAGCACCGGATCCATGATGATGTTGATGACGGCGCCTACGCCCTGGGTGATCATGGTATAAAAGGTGCGGCCTGTGGACTGGAGCAGCCGCTCGAACATGACCTCCAGGAAGATGCCGAAGGACAGACCGCCGCAGATGCGCAGATAGGCCGCGCCCTGCTGGGCGATCTCCGGCGTGGCCTTCTGCAGCTCGAAGAAAGGCCGGGCAAACAGCAGGGCCACCGCCATGAATACCAGGGAGCTGAGGATCGCCAGCAGCACGCCGTTTTCCGCCGAGCGGTTGGCGGTCTCCTGATCTCTGGCGCCCAGGCTGCGGGAGAGCAGGGCGTTGACGCCTACGCCGGTGCCCACCGAAACGGCGATCATCAGGTTCTGGAACGGGAAAGCCATACCAACAGCCGTGAGGGCGTCCTCGCTGACCTTGGCCACGAAATAGCTGTCCACCACATTGTAGAGGGCCTGGACCAGCATGGAGATCATCATGGGAAGGGACATGGAGAGGACCAGTTTTTTGATCGGCATGGTCCCCATTTTGTTCTCGCTTACTTGTGACATGAACTGCCTCCTGATACAAAATAGAACCGCAGCATACTGCTGCGGCCGCAATCGGATCCATTTGAGCAACTTCCTATTCTAAAGCAATCAAAAATGTTAGTCAATACACAATTGACGGAATAACGAATTTTTTGCGCACCGTTGGACAGGAACAGCCATAGGATGTGGTGCGGAAAAGAAACTTCCCATACCTCTGACAAGGAGATGGATCTGATATGAACAGTGGTTTTCTCAACACCCTCCGGGTGGGAGAGAGCGGTGTGGTGGCCGGCGTGGAGGGTGAGAGCGCCATGCGCCGGCGGCTGTTTGATCTGGGCCTGGTACCCGGCACCACCGTCACCTGCACAGCGGTCAGTCCTGCCGGAGATCCGGCGGCCTATCTGATCCGGGGGGCGGTCATCGCAATCCGGTGCAGGGACGCGGCGGAGGTCCGGCTGGGAGGCGGGCCGTGGAACTAGACCGGGAACGGGTGATTGCCCTGGCAGGCAATCCCAACGTGGGCAAATCCACCGTGTTCAATGCCCTGACAGGCCTGCATCAGCACACGGGAAACTGGCCGGGCAAGACGGTGGCTACTGCCCGGGGGCGGTGCCGGCACAGGGGGATGGACTATGTGCTGGTGGACCTGCCCGGTACTTATTCTCTGATGGCCCATTCGCCGGAAGAGGAGGTGGCCCGGGACTTTTTCTGCTTCGGCGGAGCAGACGGAGCGGTGGTGGTATGCGACGCCACCTGCCTGGAGCGCAACCTGAACCTGGTCCTCCAGGTGCTGGAGCTCCAGCCCCGCACTGTGGTGTGCGTCAACCTGCTGGATGAGGCGGAGCGCAAGGGGGTCCGGGTGGATCTGGAGGAGCTGTCCCGCCGGCTGGGGGTGCCGGCGGTGGGGACCTGCGCCGGACGGGGACAAGGGTTGGACCAGCTGCTGGACCAGGTGGAATCGGTGCTGGAAAAGCCGCCGAAGCCCCTGGCGGTGCGCTATCCGCCGCCGGTGGAGTTTGCCGTGGCCACCCTGACGCCTCTGCTGGGACGGAGGCTGAAAGGGCGGCTGCCTGCCCGCTGGACGGCGCTGCGGCTGCTGGAGGGGGACGGCTCCCTGCTGGACGCCCTGTCCGCCGCCCTGGACTGGGACCCCAGAAAGGACAACGAGGTATGGAGGGCGGTAATTGAGGCCCGGGAGGCGCTGGCCCACCAGGGGCTGGACCCGGCGGAGCTCAACGGCGTGCTGGTATCCGCTCTGCTGGAAGCGGCCAGAGGGGCGGCCCGGGCGGCGGTGACCGCCCGGCGGGACCCGGTGGAGGACCGGGACCGGCGGCTGGACCGGCTCCTGACCCATCGGGCCACCGCCGTGCCCCTGATGATCCTGCTGCTGGCGGGGGTGCTTTGGCTCACCATCCAGGGGGCCAACTATCCCTCGGCCCTGCTGTCCGGCGCCCTGTTCTGGGTCCAGGACCGCTTGAGCGAGCTGTTTGTATGGCTGGGAGCCCCGGCGTGGCTCCACGGGGCCCTGGTGCTGGGGGTATACCGGGTGCTGGCCTGGGTGATCAGCGTCATGCTGCCCCCCATGGCCATCTTCTTCCCCCTGTTCACCCTGCTGGAGGATTTCGGCTACCTGCCCCGGGTGGCCTTCCTGCTGGACCACGCCTTCCAGAAGGCCAGGGCCTGCGGCAAGCAGGCCCTGACCATGTGCATGGGTTTCGGCTGCAACGCCGCGGGGGTGGTGGGCTGCCGGATCATCGACTCCCCCCGGGAGCGGCTCATCGCCATCCTCACCAACAGCTTTGTGCCCTGTAACGGCCGGTTCCCCACCCTCATTGCCGTCATCACCATGTTTTTTGTGGGGGCGGAGGGAGGCGCGTGGGCGGGATTGTCCGCCGCCCTGCTGCTGACGGGGGTCATTCTGCTGGGGGTGCTGGCCACCTTCCAGATTTCCCGCCTGCTCTCTGCCACCGTTCTCAAGGGGGTGCCCTCCTCCTTTACCCTGGAGCTGCCCCCCTACCGGCGTCCCAGAGTGGGGCAGGTCATTCTCCGCTCCATCCTGGACCGCACCATTTTCGTGCTGGGCCGGGCGGCGGCGGTGGCCGCCCCGGCGGGACTGGTGATCTGGCTGTGCGCCAATGTGACGGTGGGGGAGCTGAGCGTGCTGGATCACGTCACCGGATTTCTGGATCCCTTTGCCCGGCTGCTGGGGCTGGACGGGGTGATTCTGGCGGCCTTTATTCTGGGCTTTCCCGCCAATGAGATCGTCATTCCCATCGCCATCATGGCCTACCTCTCCACCGGCACCATTCAGGAGATGGAGGGGCTGGGGGCCCTCCATCAGCTGCTGACGGACCACGGCTGGACCTGGCTGACGGCGGTGTGTACCCTGCTGTTCTCCCTGTTCCACTGGCCCTGTTCCACCACCTGCATTTCCATTGCCAAGGAGAGCGGCAGCGTCAGATGGACCCTGCTGGGGATCCTGCTGCCCACGGGGGTGGGGATGGCCCTGTGCTTCTGTGTGGCAACGGCCGCCCGGCTGCTCCATCTGGTATGAACAAGAAAGACGAGGTCCGCTGTGGAATCCACAGCGGACCTCGTCTTTTATGGGAAATAGGGAACAAAAGGGTGTCAGATAAACAGGGGGATGAAATACAGGCCCAAGCAGGTGATGATGATCCAGAACACACAGATGAAGGCCATGAAGCCCCACACATCCTTCAGCTTCATGCCAACCACGGACAGAGCGGGGATGACATACAGAGGCTGCAGCAGGTTGGTGCACTCGTCGCCCAGCACGAAAGCGTTCAGGCAGGTAGCCAGGTCGGCACCCTGGATGTTCTGCACGGTCTGCACAATCAGAGGACCCTGAACGGTGAACTGACCGCCCTGAGAGGGGATGAAGCAGTTGACCAGGCAGGCGGACAGGAAGGTGAAGATGGGCAGGGTGTGAGCAGTAGCCACGGAAGTAATGGCGCTGATCAGCACGGAGCCCAGGCCGCCCTCGATGTACATCATGCCCATGATGGCGCCGTAGAAGGGGAACTGCATGATGATGTCGGTAGCCAGGTGCATGGAGTCGGCGTGAGCGGTGATCCAGGCGCTGGGCTGGGGGAACAGGAAGCAGTTGATGCCCACGAACAGGAAGATAACCAGGTTCATGTTCAGGGCGCCGAAGAAGCCCTTGGTGGCGAAGTCGTAAATGATGTTGGCGAAGATGAAGACGCCCACGATCCACATGACGGGCTTGCAGGTGTTCATCCGCTGAGCAAAGGTAGTGGCCTTCTCGGTGATCTTGTAGTCGTTGGGGACCACGTCGGCCTGGGTGGCCACATCCCGCAGCTCAATGAGCTCGTCCTCACCGGGCTGGGTGAACAGCACGATCAGGATGAAGGCGATGGCCAGCACGAAGAACAGGATCACATTGGGGGGATTGTAGCAGGTCTCCAGTACCGTCATGGTGTGGCCCACGATCTCGGCGTAGGAGCTGCCCTCGGTAGCCAGGTTGGAGTACAGAGTGGCGGAGGGCCCAAGGCACTGGCCCAGGATCATGCAGGTATAGCCGCCGGCCACCATCATGGGGAAGTGCAGGCCCTTGACCCGCTTGGCCAGCTGCATGGACAGGATGGGGGTGACGATGGTGCAGAAGGCGTAGTTGATCATGGAGGTCACATAGCCGAAGATCATCATGATGATGATGGCGGTGTAGCGGTTATGCACATGGCTGGCCATGGCATTCAGCAGCTTGGTGACCTGGGGGCTGCGGGCGCAGGTGGCGCACACGCAGACCATGATGCCCATCTGGAAGGCCAGGGTGAACTGGCTGCTCAGGCCGCCCCACCAGGCCTGCAGGAGCTCCACGGGGCCCTTGCCGATGAACAGGGACAGGACGAACACCAGGATCATCAGGATGACGCAGAATACAAAGGAATCGGGAATGATCTTCTCCGCGGCGAAGTTGAACTTCTTGCTCAGGTTCCACAGAGGAGTTCCCTTCAGACGCTTCGTCTGAGGTTGCTGGGACATAGGATCGCTTCCTTTCTCTCAAACTTCTCTCATATATGTTTTCGTTCCCACGGAACGGAAAGCGCGGGGAAATTATTTGCCGTAGAGCATACGGATGAGGTACTCGTTCAGGTCGGCGTTGGACTTGGCCACCTGCTCGGGAGTCCACTTCTGGAAGCCCTCGCCGGTCTTGAAGCCGATCTTGCCCTCGTCACGCAGCTGCTTGAGCAGGGGGGAAGGAGTGTGGGAATCCTCCAGATCCTGGAGGATGTAGTCGTGGATGTTGTAGGTCAGGTCGGTACCCACCATGTCGGCGTTCTCCATGGGGCCCAGCTGGGGCAGACGGAGACCGAAGGAGTACTTCACAGCCTCGTCCACGGTGGCGGCATCGGCGATGCCGTGCTCCACAATGGAGATGGCCTCACGCCACAGGGCGTGCTGCATCCGGTTGGCGATGAAGCCGGGGACGTCCTTCTTGCACAGCACGGGCTTCTTGCCCACGGAGCGCAGGACTTCCATCACGGTCTGAGCGGTCTCCTCGGAGGAGGCGTCGGACTTGACCACCTCCACCAGAGGGATCAGGTGGCCGGGGTTCCAGAAGTGAGTACCCACGAAGCGCTCACGGTGCTTCAGCTCGGCGGAGATCTCGCTGGGGCTCATGACGGAGGAGTTGGTGCAGAAGATGGTGTCCTCAGCGCAGCGGGCCTCCAGCTTGGCGAAGGTCTCACGCTTGATCTTCATGTCCTCGAACACGGCCTCGATGACGAAGTCGGCGTTCTTGACGATGTCGCTGTCGATGTCGGTGGTGAAGGAGATCCGGGAGAGCCGGTCGTTCAGCTCATCCTCGGTGATGACGCCCTTCTCCAGCAGCTGCTTGGTGTTGGTGCGGATACCGGCCTCCACATCGGTGGGGTACAGGTCGTACATACCCACCTTGAAGTTGGGGTTGGAGGCGAACACGTAGCCGATGTTCTTGCCCATCATGCCGGCGCCGCAGATCAGGATATTCTTGATATTCTGAGTGGTCTTCATGATTCTCTTCCTCCCCTTACTTCTTCAGGCTCAGGATCTCACGGGCCTCGTCGGGGGTGGCGACCTTCTTGCCGAACTCCTCGATCACGCGGCGGGCGCGCTCCACGAACTGGACGTTGCTCTCAGCCAGCACGCCCTTGGAGTACATGACGTTGTCCTCCATACCCACACGGACGTGGCCGCCCAGAGCCACAGCGCCGTACAGCATGGTCATGGCGGAGTGACCCACGCCGAAGCAGCTCCAGGTGGAGCCGGGGCACAGGGACTCCATGGTCTCCTTCATGAACACCAGGTTCTTCATGGTGCCGGGGATGCCGTTGGCGCAGCCCATGCAGAACTGGAAGTGCAGGGGAGCCTTCAGCACGCCCTTCTTCAGGTAGTACTGAGCGTTGGCGATCATGCCGGGGTCAAAGGCCTCGATCTCGGGCTTCACGCCCCAGGCCTGCATATTCTGGCCCAGCTCCTCCAGGAACTTGGGGGGGTTCAGGAACAGGGAGGTGTGCAGCCAGTTCATGGAGCCGCAGTCATAGGAGCCCATCTCGGGGCGCAGCTCCTTCAGGTGGGCCTGACGGGTCTCATCGGTGGCGTTCAGGTCGCCGGAGGTGGTCATGTTCAGGATGATGTCGCAGTCGGGGTGATTGGTACGCAGCAGCTCCACGGTCTTGGCAAAACGGGCCTTGTCCATGGTGCCCTTGCCCTCGTCGTCACGCATGTGCAGGTGGGCGACGGCAGCGCCGGCCTTCCAGCAGGCATAGACGTCCTCGGCGATCTCCTCGGGGGTCATAGGCACGTTGGGGTTGTTGGCCTTGGTGGGCCATGCGCCAGTGGTAGCTACGGTGATGATGGTCTTATCCATTTGAAACGCATCTCCTTTTTAAACACGAAGCGGGATACCGGAAGACATCCTGCCTCTTTTTCTGTTCATCCCCCTATACTGCAAATGCCGTGCCAAAAATGGAGAGCACATGAAAATAATCCGGAATGCACTGGGGCGCAAAGAAAAGCGGACATGTACGCTCTTCCGGACAAAAAGAATTGCCGGTGAAAAAAATCACCGGCAATTACTGGGAAATAAAGGGCGAAAATGGTAAAAATTCAGAGGACAAAAACCACAAAACACTGACATATCAAGGAAAATCTAAAACGGTGAAAAAAATCACCTGGGGTGGTGAAAAAATTCACCGAGTGTATGATTTGGCGGAACCCAGCTGGAGGGTGCGGCATTTCTTGACCAGTGTGGAATGATCCACACCCAGGACCTTGGCGGCTTTCCGGAGGGAACCTTCCCGCTCCAGTGCACGGAGAATGATCTCCCGCTCGAACTCGGCCACCTGCTGCCGGAGCGTCCCGGAGGCGGAGGACGGCAGATGGGAATGGCCGCCGTCCGGGTTCAGCGCGGCGTATACCACATCCCGGGTGAGAATGCCGCCGGAGTTGGTGACGACGATACGCTCCAGCAGGTTTTCCAGCTCCCGGATGTTGCCCGGCCAGCGGTAGCTCTGCAGCAGGTCCAGGCCGGCGGCGCTGATGTGGGTGTCCTTGCCATATTTTTTGCTGAAATCCTCACAGAAGCGGTCCACCAGGTAGGGGATATCCTCTTTCCGCTCCCGCAGAGGCTTGAGCTCGATGGGCACCACGTTGAGCCGGTAGTACAGGTCCTCCCGGAAGCGGCCGGCCTGCACCTCCTCCTGGAGATTCAGATTGGTGGAGGCGATGACCCGAAGATCCAGCTTGATGGTCTTGCTGCCGCCGATGCGCATGATCTCCCGCTGCTGGAGGACCCGCAGCAGTTTGGCCTGAAGGGGCAGCGGCATGTCGCCGATCTCATCCAACAGCAGCACGCCGTTGTTGGCCAGCTCAAACATGCCGGTTTTGCCGGAGCGGCGGGCACCGGTAAAGGCGCCCTCTTCGTAGCCGAACAGCTCCGATTCCAGCAGTTCCGCCGGGATGGCGGCGCAGTTGACCTTGATGAAGGGTTTGCCCTTCCGGCTGCTGTTCTGGTAGATCTCGTTGGCAATCAATTCCTTGCCGGTGCCCGATTCTCCGGTGATAAGTACGGTGACGTCGGTGGGGGCCACTGTATGGATGAGCTCCACGACCTCCCGCATGGCCTGGCTGCGATAGTAGAGCTGCTTGCCGCCGGCCTGCTGCTGGCGCAGGTAGGCCAGCTCCTCATCCGCCTTCTGACGCTCTTCGGTCAGGGTGAGCAGCTGCTGTTCCAGACGCTTGAGCTCGGGAAAGTCCCGGGTGTTGGTCACCACCATCTTGATGCTGCCGTCCTCGGCGAACACCGGCGTGCCGGTGACCAGAACCTCTTTATTCAAAGGGAAAATAGTGGCCACTGAATTGATGCGGGTGCGCTTGGCCAGCACGGTATCGGTGACCGAGCCCTTGTAGAGCTTGCCCTCCTTTTCCACGTCGCACACCTTCCGGCCCACAAGCTCTTCCGGACGGATGCCGGTGGTGCGGGTATAGGCCTCGTTGATGAAAAGGATGGTGCCGGTGCCGTCGGTCACATGGATGCCGTCGTACAGGTTTTCGCAGATCTCACGGAAATCGGGCTGCGTCAGCTCCGGGGGCTTTGGGGTGTTGATGGCGGCGTCGTTCATGTCCATCCCGTCCTCCTGTATTTATACGACAGTTTTTTGCCTTTTATTTATATATTTATACAATTATAACACAGATGGCAGGGGACAACAAAAGATTTTTCCGCAGCCGCGGCGCGGGAGGGGCTGCATCGCTTGACGCGGTGAGTTGGACGTGCGATAATCAAAAGTAACCTATTTTTTGGAGATGAGTGTTATGACGGAGCGATTGGTCCGGCGCTTTATCCCGGACTGGGAGAAGGTGCAGGAGCCTGCGGTCCGGGAACGGTACGGGATCCTGTCGGGCGCGGTGGGTATTTTTCTCAACCTGCTGCTGTCGGTGGGGAAAATGCTGGCGGGCCTGCTGACCGGCTCTATCGCAGTGACGGCCGACGCCTTCAACAACCTGTCCGACGCCGGCTCCTCGGTGGTCACCCTGGTGGGCTTCAAGCTGGCGGGGCAGAAGGCGGATGACAGCCACCCCTTCGGCCACGGCCGCATTGAGTACCTGGCGGGGCTGCTGGTGTCTCTGCTGATCCTGATGGTGGGTGTGGAGCTGGGCAAGAGCTCCATCGAGAAGATCCTCCGGCCGGAACCGGTGGAGTTTTCCCTGCTGTCGGTGGTTATCCTGGCGGTCTCTATCCTGGTGAAGCTGTGGATGAGCCGGTTTAACCGTAAGCTGGGGAAGCGTATTGATTCGGCGGCCATGGAGGCCACTGCCACCGATTCCCTGTCCGATGTGGTGGCTACCTCGGCGGTACTGGCGGGCACCCTGGTGGGCGGCTTTACCGGAGTGAGCATTGACGGCTGGATAGGCGTAGTGGTGGCGGTATTCATTCTGCGGGCCGGCTGGGGCGCGGCCAAGGATACCCTGGATCCCCTGCTGGGCAGCGCCCCCGACCCTGTCCTGGTGAAGCAGATCCAGGAGCTGGTGATGAGCCACAAGCAGGTGGTGGGAATGCACGATCTGGTGATCCACGACTACGGTCCCGGCCGTCGGATGTGTTCCTTCCACGCCGAGGTGCCCCAGAGCGACGACATTATGGAGGCCCACGACGCCATCGACCACATCGAGCGGGAGATTTACCAGAAATTCGGGGTGGAGACCACGGTGCACATGGATCCCATCGCCACCGAGGATGAGGAGGTCAACCGCCTGCGGGAGCAGGTGCGGGGGCTGGTGAAGGAGCTGGACGCCGGTATGACCATCCACGATTTCCGGGTCACCCGGGGCCCCCAGCACACCAACCTGATCTTTGATGTAGTGGTGCCTCACAGCTGCAAGCTGTCTGACCAGGAGATCGTCCGGCAGATCACGGAGAAAGTGCGGACGCTGGATCCGAACTATTACGCGGTGCTGCAGCTGGACCGGGCCTATGTGACGGCGGAATAGGGCGCATTCACAAAATATTCACCCCAATCCCGGAAAAAAGGATTATAATACATTTATTATATTGCCGCATTGAGGAAAGAACAGGAAAAGGACGGTGCATTATGGCAAAGAAAGTGCTCATCGTGGAAGATGAGTCCAACATCGCGGAGCTGCTCCACCTCTATCTGGAGAAGGAGGGCTTTGAAACGGCGGTTGCCGGAGACGGCGGAAAGGGCGTGGAGCTGTTCCGCTCCTTCCACCCGGACCTGGTGCTGCTGGACATCATGCTGCCCGTGATGGACGGCTGGTCGGTGCTGAAAAAGATCCGGGAGAACGACAAGACCCCGGTCATCATGCTCACCGCCAAGGGTGAGACCCAGGACAAGGTGGCCGGCCTGGAGGGGGGCGCCGACGACTACATTGTCAAGCCCTTTGAGATGAAGGAAGTACTGGCCCGCATCCACGCCGTGCTTCGCCGCTTCGGCGGGGACGAGAACGGCGGCGGAGAGAAGAAGCTGACCTTCGACAAGCTGGTCATCAACCTGGACTCCTATGAGCTGCTGGTGGACGGCAAGCGGATCGACACGCCCCCCAAGGAGCTGGAGCTTCTGTACCACCTGGCCGCCTCCCCCAACCGGGTCTTTACCCGCAACCAGCTGCTGGATGAGGTGTGGGGCTTTGACTACTTCGGCGATTCCCGGACGGTGGACGTCCACATCAAGCGCCTGCGGGAGAAGCTGGAGGGCGTCAGCGATCAGTGGTCCCTCAAGACCGTGTGGGGCGTGGGCTATAAGTTCGAGGTTGTGACCGGCGGATGAAAAGCCTGTATAAGCGGCAGTTTGTCCTCACTGCCGGGATGATCCTCATCTCCTTCGCGCTGCTGGGCACTGCCTTCTTTACCCTGTCCTACCGGTATACCATCCGCCAGACCAGGGAATCCATGGAGCGCAACGCCAACTACGTGGCCAACTTTACCGCCAAGTCCCGCTCCCTGGGGCTGGGTGTGGAGGACGACGTGTATATTGCCATGATCGCCACCATCGCCCAGATCTCCGACGCGGTGGTGCTCATCACCGAGCCGGACGGCCAGATGGTGGTCTCCACCGATGGCGCCACCGTAAAGGGCTACCAGGAGCTGGCGGGCAGCTACCTGCCCCAGTCTGTAGTGGATCAGATGAGCCAGAACGGCGACTACACCGGCATGAGCGACCTGGGAGGCTTTTTCCCGGAAAAACGCTATGTGGCGGGTACGCCCATTACGGTCAAGACGGTGAACCTGTCCAGCGGCCAGACCCAGCAGAGCGTGGTGGGCGTGGCCTATGTGGCGGCAGAGGCCTCCAGCCTCACCGAGCTGTGGCGGGCCTTTACCTCCATCTTCTTCTTTACCGCCGTCGTGGTGCTGTGCATCGCCTTCCTCACCAGCTCGGTGACCTCCCTGCGGCAGACCAAGCCGCTGAAGGAGATCGCCGAGACCGCCCGCAAATTCGGACACGGGGAGTATGAGGTGCGGGTCAAGGGCTACGAGGACCGGAAGGACGAGGTGGGAGAGCTGGCCGAGGCCTTCAACGCCATGGCGGACTCCATCTCCAAGAGTGAGGAGCGGCGCTCGGAGTTTGTGGCCAACATCTCCCACGAGCTGAAAACACCCATGACCACCATCGCCGGCTTCTCCGACGGCATCCTGGACGGCACCATCCCGCCGGACAAGGAGCGGGCCGCCCTCCAGACCATCTCCTCCGAGACCCGGCGGCTGTCCCGGCTGGTGCGGCGGATGCTGGATCTGTCCCGGCTCCAGTCCGCCGAGAACGTCACCGCTCAGGAGCAGTTTGACGTGTCCGAGGTGATGCTGCGGGTGCTGGTGAGCCTGGAGACCAAGATCAACTCCCGGCACCTGGACGTGGACACCCAGCTGCCCGACGCCCCGGTGATGGTGTGGGGTGATCCGGACGCCATCACTCAGGTGTGCTACAACCTGCTGGACAACGCCATCAAGTTCTCCGACGAGGGGAGCACCATGGGCATCTCCATCACCACCAAGAGCGGCAAGGCCCATGTGGCGGTGCGCAATCATGGTCAGACCATCCCGCCGGACGAACTGGCCATGATCTTTGACCGGTTCCACAAGAGCGACAAATCCCGCAGCGTGGACCGGGAGGGCGTGGGCCTGGGCCTGTATATCGTCAAGACCATTCTGAACAACCACAAGGAAAACATTACCGTAACCAGCCAGGACGGTGTGACCGAATTCGTATTCACCCTGACCCTGGCGTAAGGGGGAAGTATGCGGGGCTACTATTACGATCAGGACGATCTGAGACCGGCCATCCGGCCGGCGCCGCCCGCCGCCCCGCCGCCCCGCCGCAGACGGCGGGGCGGCGGCACGGCGGTGCTGTTGTTTCTCTGTACGCTGCTGGTGCTGATCGGCGGCGCGGTCCTTGTGAAGGCCTGGGACGCCGCCAGCCTGTCGGAGATGGCGGCCCAGTTCCGGCAGGAGGGGCGGCAGCCCGATTCCACCTGGACGCCGGATGAGGAGGAGACGCCGACCGCCGCCACGACGGTGGAGCGGGCCCCCACCGGGGACGGCACCACCCTGACCATCGTGTCCGCCGCCGGAGAAGAACCCCACAGCTTTCAGCAGATCTATCAGGAGAATATTGCCTCCATCGTCAGCATCCGGGGCACCTCGGACCTGGGCCTGTTCCTGGGCACCGGGGTCATCATGACGGAAAACGGCTACATCATCACCAACGCCCACGTGATCGAAGGGTGCAGTCAGGTGGAGGTGGCCCTCCAGGACGAGCAGGTCTATCCCGCCCAGCTGGTGGGGTATGACGTACAGACCGATCTGGCGGTGCTCAAGATCGACGCCCGGGGACTGACCCCGGCGGAGTTCGGCGACTCCGCCGCCCTCCAGGTGGGGGACACGGTGCTGGCCATCGGCAACCCTCTGGGTGAGGAGCTGCGGGGCACCATGACCGACGGCATCATCTCCGCCATCAACCGGGATGTGAGCGTGGACGGATACACCATGGTGCTCCTCCAGACTACCGCGGCCCTCAATTCGGGCAACTCCGGCGGCGCCCTCATCAACGACCGGGGTCAGGTGGTGGGCATCACCAATCTGAAAATGGAATCCTACGACAGCACGGTGGAGGGGCTGGGCTTTGCCATCCCCACCGCCACCGTCAAAACCGTGGTGGATGAGCTCATCGCCCACGGGGTGGTCACCGGACGGCCCACCATCGGCATCACCGTGCGGGCGGTAGCCGCCTATGCCGATGTGCAGCCCAAGGGCGTCCGGGTGGAGAGTGTCCAGGCCGGTTCCGACGCCGACGGCAAGCTGGAGGTGGGGGACATTATCGTGGAGGCCAACGGGGTGAGCGTCGCCACTACCGACGAGCTGCTGGCTGTCAAGGAGCAGCTGGAGGCGGGAGATGTCCTCACCCTGCGGTTCTGGCGGGACGGCACCTGGCTGGAGCGGGACGTGGCTCTGGTGGAGCAGTACACCCTGGAGGGATAAAAAAGGAGCGCCTCCATCGGGAGGCGCCCAAATCCAGATGTCTGCGGGAGAATGGAATACTTGAGCATGGATCGTACACGCATATTGGATAAGCTGTAAGCATAGAATAGCTTAAATTCCATAGAATGTCAATCAGAAGTTTTGTCGAAAGGCGCGGTTACATGATTATTTACAACGGCGTGGTTCATCCCATGGATGGGCCGGTGATCCCCAGGGGATATGTGGCCTTTGAAGGGAGCAAGATCACGGCGGTAGGCTCCATGGAAGAGCTGAACGGCGCTCCGGAGGGGCTGGACGCCCAGGGGGGGCATATTCTCCCCGGCTTTATCGACGCCCACTGCCACCTGGGCCTGTTCGGGGATTCCCTGGGCTTTGAGGCCGACGACGGCAACGAGTCCACCGATCCCTGCACCCCCCACCTGCGGGCCATCGACGGGGTGAATCCCATGGACCGGGGCTTTCGGGAGGCCCGGGAGGGAGGGGTGACCACGGTGCTCACCGGGCCCGGCTCGGCCAATCCCATCGCCGGCCAGTTCCTGGCCCTCAAGACCACGGGCCGCTGGGTGGATGAGATGGTGCTGAAGGCGCCGGCGGCCATGAAATTCGCCCTGGGGGAGAATCCCAAGTCGGTGTATAACGACCGGAAGGAGACCCCGGTGACCCGGATGGCCACGGCGGCCATCATCCGGGAGAACCTGTCCAAGGCCCAGGAGTACCAGGACAAGCAGTCCAAGGCCGACGAGGACCCGGAGGTGGACATGCCCGACTACGACGCCAAGCTGGAGGCTCTGGCGCCGGTGGTGGAGGGGCAGGTGCCCGCCCACTTCCACGCCCACCGGGCGGACGACATCGCCACAGCGGTGCGCATCAGCAAGGAGTTCGGGCTGAATTATGTGATCGTCCACGGCACCGAGGGCTACAAGATCGCTGATCTGCTGGCCGCCGAGGGGGCGGCCGTGATCACCGGGCCCTGCCTCACCGACCGGTCCAAGCCGGAGCTGGTGGGCCAGACCCTGGAGAATCCGGCCCTGCTGGCCAAGGCGGGGGTGAAGGTGGCCATCTGTACCGACCACCCGGAGACCCCCATCCAGTACCTGCCTCTATGCGCCGCCATGGCGGTGCGGGGGGGCATGGAGCCGGAGGCGGCCCTGGCCGCCATCACCTCCGACGCGGCGGAGATCGCCGGGATCTCCAGACGGGTGGGCACCCTGACCCCGGGCAAGGACGCCGATGTGGTGGTGACCTCTGGTCACCCCTTCGACTGGAACGGCAAGATCCAGGCGGTCTTTATCGACGGCAATCAGGTGCGCTGAGCAAAGACGAAAAAAGGACGCTGCATGTGCAGCGTCCTTTTTTGATTGAACCGGTTCAGCGGGCCTCCGCTTTGACAACGTCGTCCTTGGTCACGATCAGGACACGCCAGATGAAGATGGCCAGGAACAGGGCGGCCACCACGATACCCACCGGGTAGGCGATGGAGGTGGACAGGTTCAGGCACTCGGGGGCCTGGAAGAAGTAGGTCACCGACACCGCGGACATAAAGGTGGCGGGGAGAGCGGCAATGAAGCAGGCCTTGGGCGGGAAGCCGTACTTGTGCAGGAACACGGCGCCGGTCCACAGCACGATCATGGCCAGGGTCTGGTTGGACCAGGAGAAGTAGCGCCACAGCACGTCCCAGGGCAGCGCCAGAGCGATGACGGCGCCCACACCCAGCAGGGGGATGGACAGAGCGGCACGGGGACCCACCTTGGACTGGTCGATGTGGAACCAGTCGGCGATGGTGAGCCGGGCGGCCCGGTACGCGGTATCGCCGGAGGTGATGGGGCAGGCGATGACGCCGATCATGGCCAGCACACCGCCTACGGTACCCAGCAGGCCGGTGGAGATCTCAAACACCACACCGCCGGAGCCGCCGGCAGCGATGGCGTTGGTCAGGCCGGTCATGCCGTCCAGCAGAGAGCCGTGGTTGGTGTAGTAGGTGACGCCGGCAGCGGCCCAGATCAGGGCAATGATGCCCTCGGCCACCATGGCGCCGTAGAAGATGGTGCGGCCCTGCTTCTCGCTGGTGATGCAGCGGGCCATCATGGGAGACTGAGTGGCGTGGAAGCCGGAGATGGCGCCGCAGGCCACGGTGACGAACATCATGGCCCACTTGGGCAGACCGTCGGGATGGGCGACGGTCAGATTGGCCAGGGTGATCTCCGGCATATCGCCGCCCATCTGGAACAGGATGCCGCCGCCGATGCCCAGTGCCATGATGATCAGGCAGATGCCGAACACGGGGTAGAGCTTGCCGATGATCTTATCAATGGGCAGGAAGGTGGCCACCAGATAGTAGATCATAATGACCACCAGCCAGAACATGGTGGACAGATAGTCGGGGGTCAGCTTGGCCAGCAGGCCGGCAGGGCCCACGGAGAAGTTGACGCCCACCATCACCAGCAGTACCACAGAGAACACCCGCATGATGAAGGTGATGACCTTGCCCATGTAGAGGCCCACCACCTCGGAGATGGACTTGCCGTCGTTGCGCTCGCTCATCATGCCGGAGAGGAAGTCGTGGACGCCGCCGCCCAGAATGGTGCCCAGCACGATCCACAGATACACAGACGGTCCCCAGCAGGCACCGGACAGGGCGCCGTAAATGGGACCCAGACCGGCGATATTCAGAAGCTGGACCAGGAAAATACGCCAGGTCTTCATCGGTACATAGTCTACGCCGTCAGGATGAGCGACCGCAGGTGTCGGCCGGTCATCGATGCGGAAAATCTTTTCTACCAGCTTACTGTAGGTAAAGAAACCTACAATCAGCAGAATCAAACATACAAAAAACGAAATCATGGAAACCAATCCTCCAGACGGTCCCTGCTTACAACAGGGAGGTGAAGTTTGCTAGGGGAACACGGGCCCGGTGCTCCATCTGAAGCGTTTACAGTATAAACCTAAGTTAACAAAAGTCAAGGTCAGAATTTTACAGTTGAAAAATATTTTCACAGCCGCGTTGCCAGCCAAAGGGTGCTATGCTATACTGACAGGGAAAAATAAGCGTGCAAAAAAGGAGGAATACCATGGATCATTCTGTGAAAGCGGTGGTACTGGCCGCCGGGAAGGGTACCCGGCTGCGCACCGAGGGGATCGACCTGCCCAAGGTGCTGCGTCAGGCGGCGGGACGGCCGCTGCTGGGCTATGTGCTGGAGGAGCTGTCCTTCCTGGACAAGGAGGATGTGGTGCTGGTGGTGGGCTATGAGCGGGAAAAGGTGCTGGCCGCCTTCCCCGACTATCCCCACGCGGTGCAGGAGCCCCAGAAGGGTACCGGCCACGCCGTGCAGTGCGCCCGGGAGACCCTGGGAAATTTCCGGGGCAGCATCCTGGTGTGCTACGGCGATATGCCCCTCATGCGCCGGTCCACCTATGAGTCCCTGATCCGTACCCACAGGGAGCAGGGCAACGACTGCACCCTGCTCTCCGCTGTGTCCGACGAGGAGCTGCCCTACGGCCGCATCGTCCGGGGGGCAGACGGCAAATTCAGCCACATCGTGGAGGACAAGGACTGCACGCCGGAGGAAAAGGCCATCCGGGAGCTGAACGTGGGCGTGTACGTCTTTGAGACGGACGCCCTGTGGCAGGCCATCGACCAGCTCAGGCCCAACAACGCCCAGGGGGAGTACTACCTCACCGACGCTCCGGCCTATATCCTGGCCAAGGGCGGCAGAGTGAACGCCTGCCCCACCTGTACCGCTCAGGAGATGCTGGGGGTCAATACCGTGGAGCAGCTGGAGCAGGTGGAGCACATCGTGCAGACCCGGAAGGACTGAGGGTATGGCGGAACAGAAGGATCTGCGCCTGGCGGTGCTCATTGATGCGGACAACGCTCCCCGCTCCGCCATCGGGGACGTGATGGCAGAGGTGGCGGTGTACGGCACCCCCACCATCAAGCGTATCTACGGCGACTGGACCACACCCAACCTGGCCTCCTGGAAACCCCTGCTGCTGGAGAACGCCATCACGCCCGTTCAGCAGTACGGCTACACCACCGGGAAGAACTCCACCGACTCGGCCATGATCATCGACGCCATGGACATTCTGTACACCGGCCAGGTGGACGGCTTCGTGCTGGTGAGCAGCGACAGCGACTTCACCCGTCTGGCCATCCGCCTGCGGGAGGCGGGCAAAAAGGTGTACGGAATGGGGGAGCGCAAGACCCCCAACCCCTTCATCGTGGCCTGCGACAAGTTTGTGTATATCGAGGTCATCCGCTCCGCCGCCGAAAAGGCCCGGGCGGAGGAGACCAAGGCGGAGGAGCCCCGGGAAGAGGAGACGAAGCAGGAGAAGCCCTCCAAGGTCAAGAAACCGGCCAAGAAGAAGGAGGAGCCCGCTCCGGCTCCCGAGCCGCCCGAGCCGGAATCCAAAGTGCCCAAGGCGGTGGTGGAACTTATTGCCGATTCTGTGGAAACCATGGCCGACGAGGACGGCTACGCCTTTATGGGAGATCTGGGCAACCTGCTGGTGAAAAAGCAGCCCGACTTCGATCCCCGCAACTTCGGGTTCTCCAAGCTGACCCAGCTGGTGCGCTACCTGCCCCGGTTTGAGGTGGATGTGCGCCAGACCAGCCTGCCCCATGTCAAGCACATCTATGTGCGGGACAAGGCGCGGAAATAGACCAAAAACAGCGGACCTGCCGCATTGGCGGCAGGTCCGCTGCTTTGTTTGTTCAGGTTTCCGGGGTGACGGTGCCGGAAACGGCGTCCACATAGTAGGCGCCGGTATCGGTAATGATGCGCCACACCGGGGTGAGCTGTACCGAACGGCCGCTGACGCTGGTCAGGTACCCGGGAGACATGGATTCGATCCGGCTGCACACCGAGCCTCCCTCGCTGACGCTGGCCAGGAAACGCATGAGAACGGTGGGGGTGGAGAGCAGGGACTGGGTGCTGCTGCCCTCAGCCTCGCCTGACAGGCGACTGCCCTCGATCGCGGTCAGCGCCTGTTCCACCCAGGTCAGTGTGGCCCGACAGGAGAAAATGGGGGTATCCTCCCACGTCTGAAAATAGGTGAGGACCGTGGTGTCCCCCAGGGTGACCGACTGCTCCAGCGTGCCGGGAAAGCCGATCTGCTCCAGACAGGCCAGAGAGGCGTCGCTCAGGTCCTGGCCCGGCTGGCACCGCCAACGCTCCTGATCAAACACCACGGTGAAGGAGCCATTGAGGGAAAATTCCGCCGTACCGCCCGGGCCGGAGTAGCTGGGACGCACCTCGCTCTCCCCGGTCTGGGTCACATCCCCCAGCAGGATCTGGGAAATGCGGGCCTCGCTGTCCCGGTCCCGGGTGACGGTCAGGGTGGGCAGGTCGATATCCCTGGGGACCTGCTCCAGCTCAAACTCGATACCGCCCCGCTTCAGCACCTGGACAACTGCCTGCCGGGTTTCGTCCTGGTACAGCGCGCCCCGGCCCACCCGCAGGCCGATCAGCAGCAGCAGGGACACATTGACGCCAACCAGCATCAGCAGGATGATGGTTTTGATTTTAGACCACTCCATAATTCCTCCCGCTTATCTGGCGATCCAGCCGGCCTGGACCGAATCCCCGCCGGTATCGCTGTAGCACAGGACCAGCTCCCGGCCCTCCGGATCCAGAGCCTCCAGAGCGGCGGCGGCCTGCCGCTCCCGCAGCACCAGGCTGGTCTGCCCGGTCTGCTCATAGCTGCGGAAGGTCAGGGTGTAGTCCGTGATCTGCCCGTTCCGCACAAGGAAGCGGGCGGCGCAGGCCCCGTCGGGCAGCGCCACCTCCGCTCCGCTGAGGGTGTAGCCGTAGGACACCAGCGTGCTGCCGTCCGCCTGCGCCTCCACGCCCATGAGATACAGCCGGGCGTTCCCGCACCAGCGGCCCACGGTGTCCGCCGCCAGGCGCCAGGTGGTCTCGGCCAGGGCAAACGGGCTGGCGTCCTCCCCGCCGGCGATGGGATAGCGGAGGGCGTCTCCGTCTCCCGCGTGATAGACCACCGTGCCGTTCCGGCTGATTTCCAGGGTCTCCCGGCCCTCCCGGATCCGGATGCCGTTGGCCACCGGATAGACGGAATTGCTCTGGGGCTGGAAGGAGACCGCCTGCTGCAAGGCGGTCACGATGGAGTCGTCGATCTCCCCCAGCGGGTTGGTGACATGATAGACCGGCGGCTGCAGGGCATCGGCAGAGAGGAGCACGTAGGGGTCCAGCTCTTCGTATGCGCTGTCCGACCGGTGCTCAAAGACAAAGGAAACGCCGTTGCCGCCGTAGCCGGAGACCAGAAGGTCCATATGCCCGCTGTAGACCACAGTGGTGGCGCAGGCATAATACAGGCCGTCAGATTCATTATGATAATACAGGCGCACCTGGCCGTCCGGATCCAGAGCCACCGCCATCCGCCGGGCGGAGTGGATCAGGGCGGAGTTGGTGCCGCCGTCACCCAGCCAGGTATAAAGCGCATCCAGGGGCACCGCCCCCAGAAAGTCGAACCACACGCCGGGAGCCTGAAGCGCCTGGCGCCAGTCGCTCTCCGATACCCGCTCGGGGGAGGCGGCGCTGCCCAGGGCCTCGGTGAGCAGGATGTTCAGCGCATCAAACAGCTGGTCGGTCTGCTGGGTATCGTATTGGGAGGCAAAACGGTCGGCACCGTCGCACACGGCAATGCGCACCGGCTTGGGGGAGATGGAGGACTGGCCGGAGGGGATGGTGTCCGCCGAGGCCTGGTCCGACTGGGAGTGAAACAGGGAGAGCACCCCCTGCAGCGGCGTCCAGGATACCTTGCTGTAGTCCAGGGCCAGCAGGGTCAGGTAGATGGCCGACAGAGACAGCAGCACGATGAGGATGCTTTTGAGGGTCTCCACCCCCCGCCGGCGACGGCGGCGTGCCCGCTTATTCCCGTCCATGGCGCGGCCCCTCCGTCAGCAGCGTGATGCGCACCGTCAGGCCGGGACCGGGCCGGTCCAGCAGCTCGATGGTGCCCTCATGCCGGTCGATGATCTCCTTGGCGATAGAGAGACCCAGGCCTGTGCCCCCCGATTCCCGGGAACGGGCCTTGTCCACCCGGTAAAACCGCTCAAAGATCCGGCCCCGGTCCTCCTGGGGGATGCCGATGCCGTTGTCCGCCACTTCCATCCACACCTTGCCCGGCCATTGACCGGCGGAAATGCGGATCTTGCCCCCGTCGGGGGTGTACTTGATGGAGTTGGACACCACGTTCATCATCACCTGCAGGATGCGCTCCCGGTCGCCCACAATGTCGGGCAGGCCGTCCGGCATATCCAGGGTGACGGTGTGGCCGTGGCGCTGGGCCTCCATCAGCACGGCGTTGTACACGTCACGCACCGCCTGGGGGAAGGAGAAGGGGGCCAGCTTCAGCTCCGACCGGCCGGAATCGAACCGGGAGAGGGTGAGCAGGTCCTGTACGATGTGGGTCATCCGGTCGGATTCGTTGAGGATGACCCCCAGGAAATTTTTCTCCGTGTCGGCAGGCAGTTCCCCGGCGTTGTCCACCAGGGTCTCCGCATAGGAGCGGATGTTGGTCAGGGGGGTGCGCAGCTCGTGGGACACGTTGGCCACGAACTCCCGGCGCATCTCCTCGGTCTTGTGCTGCTCGGTGACGTCGTGGATGACCACCAGCACGCCGCCCAGCCGCTCCTGGTCGAAGGGGGTGAGCAGCAGCTCCAGGCTGCGCCCGCCCACCGTCCGGGTGCCGTCCAGATAGCCCGGCGGTTCCACCGCCAGCACACCCTGGAGGGGGGCGATGTCGGAGAACAGCGTGTCGTAATTCTCGCTGCCGCCGATGGGAATGGCCCGGCCCAGCATGTCCTCGGCGGCGGGGTTGGACTGGATCACCGAGCCGTCCCGGGAAAAGGCCACCACGCCGTCGGTCATGTGGAGGAACAGCGTGCCCAGCTTGTTGCGCTCGTTCTCCACCGCCTCCAGAGTGGTGCGCAGCTGACCGGCCATGTCGTTGAAGGTGCCGGTGAGCACGCCGATCTCGTCCCGGGAGGCCACCTCCAGCTTCTGGGAAAAGTCCCCGTCAGCCACCCGCTCGGCACCCTCGGTCAGCCGCTCAATGGGGGTGATGAGGGCCTTGGACAGCAGGAAGGAGAGAAGCACCGAGATGATCAGGCCGAATACCAGCGCCTCCACGATGAGGGTCATCAGCTCGCTGTTCAGGGCGGCGGCGTTGGTGCCGTCGTCCCGGACATAGATGATGTACCGGTTGGCGCCCCGCTGGACCGCCACCGCCACATCCATGTAGGAGGAGGTGGGATCACTGTTGTCGCTCTTGTCCGCACCGGCCAGCACCTGCATCAGGTTGCTGGAATCCATGTCCAGCTGAGTGCCGCTCTCCTGCTTGTTGGAGCAGGCCAGCAGCCGGCCGTCGTTGCCGTCCAGCACGTAATACTTCCGGCTGCGGTTGTCCACCCCCAGCACGCTGTAGTAGTTGTCCAGAATCTGAACGATGTTGGAGACGCTGTCCTCCTCGCCCTGAACGGGGGTGTTCAGATCGGACCAGAAATCCTGGTCCTGAAAAGCCTCCGACATCTGGGCGTAGAAGTCCTGGGTATAGTAATTGGATACCGAATTGATGAGGAACGCGCCCACCACCGTCATCAGCAGAATGATGAGCAGGGTCATGATGAGCATCAGCTTCATATGCAGGCTGCGGAACATGGGATGGCGGGCACCTCCTTTCGTCGGGTGTGGAGCAGGAACTCAGGCATTGAAATAATAGCCCAGGCCACGTCTTGTTACCACGAACTGGGGGGCGGCCGGGTCGTCCTCCACCTTCTCGCGCAGGCGGCGCACCGCCACGTCAACAGCCCGCACGTCGCCCACATAGCCCTCGTAGTTCCACACGTGCTCCATCAGCGCCTCCCGGGAAAAGACCTTCCCCGGCTGGGAGGCCAGGAAGCGGATGAGTTCATACTCCCGCTGGGTCAGCTCCAGGGGCCGGCCGTCCTTGTAGACCACCATCAGATCGGGATCAATGGTGATCCGGCCCAGCTCCAGCCGCTGGCCGGCGGGCTTGACCGCACCGGCGGGTGCCGCGGCGGCGGCCATCTCGTTGCGGCGGATGTTGGCCTTTACCCGGGCCAGCAGTTCCCGCATGGAAAAGGGTTTGGTGATGTAATCGTCCGCCCCCAGCTCCAGCCCCAGGACCTTGTCGGTCTCCTCCTCACGGGCGGTGAGCATGATGACGGGCGTGCTCCGGCCCGCCTGGCGGAGATTGCGGCATACGTCGAAACCGTCCATCTTGGGCAGCATCAGATCCAGCAGAATGAGGTCCGGATCCTGCTCCAGGGCCAGCTGAAGCCCGGCCTGGCCGTCGTAGGCCTCCAGGGTCTCGTAGCCCTCCTTGCTCAGGTTGAAGCTGAGGATGTCCACGATGTTCTTCTCGTCCTCAACGATCAAAATGCGCTTGCTCATCTCTGCCTCCTGTCTCTGTTTACAGACCCAGCAGCTGCTTGGTTTTCAGTACCAGCGCCACGGTCTTGGCATCTGTGATCTCACCGGACATGACCTTTTGGAACAGCTGGTCAAAGGGGATGCGCTCGCTTTCCAGAAATTCGTCCTCATCCGGATGACACTGGCCCTGCTTCAGATCCTGGGCCAGATACATGTGCAGCACCTCGGTGGAAAAACCGGGGGAGAGGTACAGGCAGCCCAGGTAGGTCAGTCTGCCGCAGGTGACCCCCACCTCCTCCTCCAGCTCCCGCAGGGCGGCGGGCCGGTGGGCCTCCCCCTTCTCCAGCTTGCCGGCGGGCAGCTCGGTGACTACCTCCTGGAAGGGATAGCGGAACTGGCGCACGATGCTCACCGTCCCGTCGTCAAACAGGGGCAGGATGCACACCCCGCCGGGGTGCTCCACCACCTCCCGGCGCACCACCGCGCCGTTGACCAGCTGGGCCTGATCCAGCTTGACCGTGACGATTTTCCCCTCAAACAGGGTCTTGCTTTCCACCGTTTTTTCCCACAGCTCCATGGTCCGTGCTCCCTTCCCGTCCGGGCCTTCCGCCCGGGCTGCGTATGAATGTCCATAGTATACCACATTTCCCGGCCTGGTTCCAGTCTCTCCTTTTCCAATCTCTCCAAGGATTACAGCTATCCCCGGCGGGACCTGTCCGGTATAATGTGACCATGACCCTAAGGAGGAACGCTATGACCATCCAATCCATCGGCAGTGCCAGCGTGGCGCTCTACATCACCCCCGCCGACCTGAAGCAGTACGGCCTCACCCCATCTGAACTCACCCTGGAGCGGGCTCTGGAGCTGACCCGGTCCGCCTTCCGGGAGGCGGGCATCACGCTGGAGGGCGGAATCGAGATCGAGGCCTACCCGGAGAGCTGCGGCGTGCTGGTCTTTGCCCATGTGCGGGTCCCGGAGCGGAGCTGGTTTTCCTTTGAGCGCCTGGAGGATCTGGCCGCCGCCGCCCGCTGTATCCCCAGCCCCTGCCCGGATACGGTGCTGTTCTGGTGGGGGGAGCGCTGGTGGCTCTCCCTGCCCGGTGACCGGCGGGAGACGGCCGCCTTCCTGTCCGAGTTCGGGCGGTGCGAGGACGACCGGCCCCATCTGGACGCCTGTCTGGCCGAACACGGCCGCCAGGTGCTGGAGAAAAACGCCCTGGATGGGATCCGGACCTATTTCCCTGTCTGAGCTATTGACAGGCGTGGTATAATAAAAACTCAAGGACTTTATCCCGGAAGGGAGGCGGACCCATGGAGGGAAAGGGCATCAAGATCGTGGCCAAGAACAGCAAGGCCTACCACGACTATTTCATCGAGGATAAGTACGAGGCGGGCATCGAGCTGGCGGGCACCGAGGTCAAGTCCATCCGGCAGGGCCACGTCAACCTGAAGGATTCCTTCTGCATCGTCAAGGACGGCGAGATGCGTGTCCACGGCATGCACATCAGCCCCTATGAAAAGGGGAACATCTTCAACAAGGACCCCCTGCGGCCCCGCCGGCTGCTGATGCACAAGCGGGAGATTTTGAAGCTGTTTGCCAAGGTGAAGCAGGACGGCTATGCCCTGGTCCCCCTGTCCGTCTATTTCCGGGGCCCCCGGGTGAAGCTGGAGGTGGGCCTTGCCAAGGGCAAAAAGCTCTATGACAAGCGGGACGCCGCCGCCGCAAAGGATGCCAAGCGGGAAATGGACCGGGCCATGAAGACCCACCGCCGGGGCGGCTATTGATGGAACAGAAAGGAAGGATCTCACATGGCGCAGAATCCTATCGTGACCTTTGAAATGGAAAACGGCGGAAAGATGGTGGCTGAGCTCTACCCCGATGTGGCCCCCAATTCCGTCAACAACTTTATCAGCCTGGTGAAGTCCGGCTTCTACAACGGCCTGATCTTCCACCGGGTGATCCCCGGCTTCATGATCCAGGGCGGCTGCCCCCAGGGCACCGGCATGGGCGGTCCGGGCTACTCCATCAAGGGCGAGTTTGCCCACAATGGCGTGAAGAACGACCTGAAGCACGACCGGGGCGTGCTGTCCATGGCCCGTGCCATGCACCCCAACTCCGCCGGCAGCCAGTTCTTCATCATGGTGGAGAAGGCGCCCCACCTGGACGGCGAGTACGCCGCCTTCGGCAAGGTGATCGAGGGCATGGACGTGGCTGACGCCATCGTGAACGCCAAGCGGGACCGGATGGACCGGCCCTATGAGGATCAGCGGATGAAGTCCGTCACCGTGGAGACCTTCGGTGTGGACTATCCCGCGCCTGAGAAATGTTAAGCTCGGTCAACAGACCGTGATCGTTGTTCCCAGACAGGTACTGTACCCTCCCGATCCCGGCGGAGCCCAGCACAGCGGGTCCGCCGGGAAGAGGAGGAGCAAGGGAGCGCAGGGAGGGATGCCCACGCCTGGGCGTCCCGAGCAGAGCGGACTTTGCGACGACGAGGGGGCGTACTGGTTTCGACGGGGACGTAGAGGCTGGAATAGCGGGCGGATGCGCCTGACATCCTAAAAACAGGCAACTTATAAATTAAAGAACAACGATAACGTTGAGCTTGTCGCGGCTTAAGCCGTGACCGTCCCACCCGGAAGGACCACGGTCCGGGATGGGGCGTCGTTTAGTGGTGCACGTGTGTGCGCAAAGCTTTGAGCGCACCATGAACAATGAAGCTACCGGACCCTGTAGTTTGACGGCCTACGCCAGGGCGAGGGAATGTAAATGACCGTCTGCGCCCGGAGAAGTTCCAGCGGAAGCGTTTTCGGACGGGGGTTCGACTCCCCCCGCCTCCACCATGAAAAGCACCTGCGAAAGCAGGTGCTTTTCTTTTGGGAGCCATAGGCTCATTTTTATTTACAGGCACCGTGAGAAATTGAACTGCCAGGCAGGACTGCGCCTGCGCAGGTCAGTTCCGCCGGTTCTGCGGCGTAACACCCTCTTGCCGGCCTGCCATCCGGGGCGTGCGCCCAATTGAAAAATAACCTAAAATAATATTTGCAAAAGCACATAAGAGAGGTATAATAATCTTGTATATTATGTGACAAAAAACTGAATACTATGCAACTTGCATATTATGTAAAAATTTTTTATTTTGCCGGATAAATTAATCTAGGATAATGCTCAAAGCGTGTTTAGCCAGTATAATGAATTAATGCAACACACGATAAAGGAGCTGAGGCCATGCGGGCGGATGAATTCTATGCGGACGTATATCATGTGTCCGATAAGGAACTGATCCGGCAGCTTGCGGGCAAAACAAAGCAAAAATTTGCGAAAAAGGGAGAGGTAATTGTACAGGAGGGAGAAGTACAGACCTGGACCTATTTCCTGGTCAGCGGCGTACTTCGGGGGTTCTTTTTGGACGCCAAAGGCCGGGATATTACGGATTGCTTTGCGTTCCAGTGCGGGGCCCCGGCGGTCTCCTGCATTAAATTTGGAGAGCCGTCCTTCGTCAGCATTGAGGCGCTGACGGACTGCGAGCTGTTGGCGATCCCTGTTTTCGATCTGATGGAGCTTCTGCGGGACAACCCCCAGCTGCTGCGGATCTATAATGAGCTTCTGACAAATGCCTTGCGGTATCACTGGTCTATGAAGGCGCTGATTTATCAATATACAGCAATGGAACGGTACCAGTGGTTCCTGAAGTACTATCCCGGGCTGATCGAGCGGGTCAGCGGCAAACATGTGGCGTCCCTGCTGGGGATGACCTCCGTGACGCTGAGCAGGCTCAAACGGGCGATCCGGGAGGGACGGGCGGCCCGGGAGACGGTTGGCTGCACTATGGAAGGAGGGGCTGAATGAGAAAACGAATTTTTGGCTGGATCCTGGCGGTATGCCTGATCCTGGGGCTGGCGCCGGGGGCGCTGGCTGCGGGATCGGGAACGGCCCGGGTGGTGTTTGAGGGCGGCAAGCCGGACGCCAACGGCTGCTTTACCGTGGATATGCGGATCTACAACGCCACCTTTAACGCGTTCCAGTTTGTACTGTGGTATGATCCGGCCACGGTGGTTCCGGTGGATGCCAGCGGAAAAGAGACGGACGTCTTTTTCGACTTCGCGGCAAAGCAGGACGACGGCTGGATGGCTACCATCGGCACTTCCATTGATAGGGAGAAGCACCTGATCGACTTTACCGGCTATGTGACCCCGGGCATGAGTGTGGCGACGGACGGAGCGCCTGAAACCGGCGTAGCCATCGTAGGGGAGAGCGGGCTGGACCTGTTTACCTTCCGTTTTAAAAAGGTAGGGGAACAGCCGGTGGTGCTCAAGCTGGCGGTAAAGGACGGCGGGACGCCCTGGCAGGAGTACCTGCCGGAGGGCGGCGCGGTGCTGGACGCCGGGATTGCCGCTCCGCTGGAAGTGGAATTCAAGTATTCCGCTGAGACCGGCAGCAGCGGCACGGTGGATGTGCCTCAGCCCGGTGAGCCGGAGCCCACGGCGGAGCAGCTGCTCCAGGCGGGCATTTTCCTGAAGATCGGCGGCCATGCGGCGGTGGTGGAGGGCGGCGTTACCGCCATCTATTCCGGCGAGCCCAATGTGACCGCCTATGCCCACGACAACCGGACCTTCGTGCCGGTGCGCTTTGTGGCCGAGCGGATGGGGGCGAAGGTGGACTGGGAGAACGACACCCAGACCGCCGTCATCACCAAGGGCGGCCACACCATCCGCATGAAGGTGGGTGAACTGACCTACACCCTGGACGGAGTGGAAAAAAAGCTGGATGTCCCGGCTGAGTTTACCCCGTCCGGCAGCAACGAGTTCCGCACCATGGTGCCGGTGCGTTTCGTCACCGAAGCGCTGGGCTACCAGGTGGAGTGGGATCAGGCCCGCAATCTGGCGGTGGTGATCGACCCGGCATACGGCTGGGATCCCGCCGGCAGCGTGGAGGCTGAGACCATGGACGAGGTTGTACGTCTTTTGACCATGTATGGCGGATTCGTATAAGGAGGGAAGGAAATGAAAAAATGGCTCAGACTGGGGCTGTGTCTGGGGCTGCTCACCGTGGCTCTGACCTGCTCTGCACTGGCGGCAGACGATGAGTACACGACGAGTACCAACGGTACAGTGACTTACAGCGAGCAGACCGGCAAGTACACCGCCAGCTATGATGGAACCGCATCCGGCAAACAATATGCCCTGTTGGTGGTAAAGGGAACGCCGACTGATTACAGCGTCAGCGAGGACACCATCATGTACATTGACCAGAAGGCCGCCGGTGCCGACGGGATCAGCTTTGACTTTATCCCCAAGAGCACCCCCGACTGCGTGGTGCTGTTGGGCGGCGAGTTTGCGGGAGCGGATTCCCCGGTGGTGCTGGGCACCCTGAAGGGACAGGGTGTTACGGTCAGCGGAAAGGTGAGCCTGCAGGGCCGTACCGATCATTCCGGCGCTGCTGTGACGCTGACCGGCGCCAGCGGTACCTATACGGCCACCACTGATGCCAGCGGCGCCTATGCTCTGGATGGTGTGGCTCCCGGCAGCTACAAGCTGACCATCACCATGCCCGGTTATCTGTCCTATATTAAGACCACTTTGACGGTGGAAGATGAGCTGAGTGTGCCCGCTAAGGACCTGCTGGGCGGCGACATCGAGGTAGATGGTCAGGTGACCATCCGGGATCTGTCTGTTCTGCTGGGTGAATACGGACAGAGTGTATCTGCTGGCCCGGACATTAATGGAGATGGTCAGGTGACCATTCTGGACTTGTCCATTCTGCTGAGCAATTACAATCAGGTCAATATAACAGAAGCGTGACAACTGAAGGAGGTATATCATCGTGCGTCATTTAAGAAAAGCGGCGGCAATGCTCCTGACACTGGCAATGCTGGTGGGGATGGTTGCTGTTCCCGCGGCGGCTGTGGAGAAACCTGCCCTTACTACCAGTATGGAGCAGGTGGAAGGGGATATCTATAAGCTGTCCTTCAAAATTACATCCAACGGCCTGAATGCTGTCAACGTTCTCTTTTCTTTTGACAATGCGGCTATTACACCTGTCAACGCCAATAGCCATGCAGAGGTTGACGTTACCAAAGCAAAGCCGTCTATCCAGGTTGAACTGATGGACGCGGCGGATACCGCTTATGGTTTACTTATTTCCGGCCTTGAAAACGGTGGGAGAAGTGCACTTAGCGTTAGCATGTACCCCACTGATCCCGACTACAAAAACGAGTCGGAACTCAATGATACAGCTCTGTTCTCCTTCTACTTTAAACTCAGTGGAGAACTGGCCAAGGGCAGCTTTAAGATTGAGACCGATAAATCTGAGGGCAGTTTCCTCTCCCTGTTTTATAAGACGCCCGAGGCTCTGGCCAATGCCAGCGGTGCGTTGCTGTCTGATAAGACTGGCACAAACTACATCTATAACAAAGATGCTGCGGATACTCTGAATATCGACTTGACTTATATTGGAAGCGATAAGCAGACGATTGACACCGTGACCCTCAGCGCTGATCCCACCGCCGTGGTCGTGAACGGTGCGGAGGACCAGACCGTTACCCTGAAGCCTGAGGCGAAGGATACCGACGGAGAGGATTACCCCACTGATGGCGTGACCTATCAGCTGGACGCCGGCGGCACCGGCGCTACGCTGTCCGGCAATACCATCACCGTTCCTGCCAAGGCCGCGGAGGGCACCATCAAGGTGACCGCTCAGCTGGCGGGCAAGACCTCCAATGCTGTTACCATCAAGGTTACCCGTGAGACCCCCGTGGCTTCCAAGGTGGAGATCAGCGGTAAGGACAGCATCACCGTTCCCACCGGTGCTGACGTGACCGAGAAATACACCGCCGTTGTCACCGACCAGTACGGCACCGAGATGAAGGGTGAAACCGTGACCTGGAGCATCGCTCCCGAGAGCACCGGCATCACCATGGCGGACGGCACCCTGACCGTCACCAAGGAAGCCGCAGCTGCCGGTGCCGTAACCGTCAAGGTAAAGGCTACCGCTGGCTCCGTCTCCGATGAGATGACCGTTTCCGTGGCCCGGGAGGCCTCCAAGGCCGCTTCCGTCACCGTGACCGTGCCCGAGACCTCCGTGACCGCGCCCGCCCTGAACGCCGAGGCGGTTACCGTCCAGGCTTCCGCCGTGGTGAAGGACCAGTATGGCGCCGAGATTAAGGGCGCTGACGTGAAGTGGGAACTGACCGCTGCCCCCGAGGGCGTTACCATTGATGCTTCTGGCAAGATCACCGTGGCTGCCGCCGCTCAGGCCGGCAAGGTGACCGTGAAGGCCACCAGCGGCTCCGTTTTCGGCACCGCTGAATTCAGCGTCATCCGTGCGGAATCCACCGCTGCCTCCGTGGAGCTGAACCGCGACGGCGCCAAGGTGGGTGCTGCTGATACCCTGATCATCCCTGTCGAGGGTAAGAATGAGTATACTTACTCCGCCAAGGTTCTGGATCAGTACGGCGCCGAGATGAAGAACGCCGCTATCGACTGGACCTTCGCTACCGCCGACGAGAAGGTGAGCGCCGCCGGCGGTGTTGTGACCGTCAACGCCGGTGCCGCCAAAGATAAGACCTACACCCTGACCGCCACTGTGAACGGTACTGAGGTGAAGGCATCCACCACCATCACCGTGAAGGACATCGAGATCACCTGGCCCACCGTGACCGTGAAGGAGAACCCCGTTTACGGCGACACCTGGGGCCAGATCGTGACCATTTCCGGCGGCTCCGCCAGCATCAACGGCCAGAAGGTGGAGGGCACCTTCTCCGTGAAGAGCGCTGATGCCCGTCCCGACGCCGGCAAGAGCAGCTACGTGCTCAACTTCACTTCCGCAGACAAGGCCTACAATGTGGACTACACCGGCGCTGAAGTGACCGTGGCCCCCAAGGCCATCACCATCACCGGCGTGACCGCTACCGACCGTGCCTACGACAAGACCACCACCGTGGCCATCACCGGCGGCACCCTGGTGGGTGTGCTGGAGGGCGATACGGTGAAGGCCACCGTTCCCGCCACCGGTACCATTGAATCCGCCAACGCGGGCAGCAACCTGGCTGTGACCCTGGGCGAACTCACCATTGACAACGCCAACTACACCTTGACCCAGCCCACCGGCATCACCGTGAACATCACCAAGGCTGAGATCACCTCCCTGGATGTGACCAGTGTGGCTGATGTCACCGTCCTGGCCTCCGCCGTGGACAGCATCGACGCCGTGAAGGGCCAGATCCCTGTGACCAAGGCTACTGCCACCTTCGGCGACGGCCTGACCGAGGAGGTCACCATCACCTGGACCACCAGCGACGGCTTTGCTGGAAATACCGACAAGACCTACACCTTCACCGGCACCGTGGGTACCGATAACCTGGACGGCAGCAAGCTGACCGCTCTGACTGCCAAGGTCATCGTTACCGTGAAGTTCCCCGTGGGCGTCACCGTTACCGCTCCCGCCGATGTGACCTACGGTACTGTCGTGGGCGATCCCTCTGCCGTTCAGGTGGAGAAGGAGCACGGCGTCGATCCCAACCCCGACTGGAAGTTTGAGTACGAGGGCGCGGAGGGCACCACCTATGCCCGCTCCGAGACCAAGCCCACCCAGGCCGGCACCTATGTGGTGCACGCCACTCTGGTGAGCGAGAAGTACGCCGGCAGCGGCGTCAGCGCCACCTTCAAGATCAACCCCAAGGACATCAAGGACGCCGTTGTCACTCTGCCCGAGGATTACTCCGCCACCTTTACCGGCAAGGCCTTTGAGCCTGACGTCACCGTGAAGGACGGCGAGACCGCTCTGGTGAAGGACACCGACTACACCCTGTCCTATGCCGACAACATCAATGCCGGTACCGCTACTGTTACCGTCACCGGTAAGGGCAACTACACCGGCACCAACAGCACCTGCACCTTCGAGATTGCCAAGGCCTCCCTGGCTGAGAAGACCCCCACCATCGTGGGCGATGCCCAGGTGGGCGGCGTGCTCACCGCCAAGCTGGCTGATGTGGCTTCCGGCGAGTATGTCTGGCACTGGTACTACAAGGTGGACGGGGATCCCGATCATGCGGAGATCACCGCCGCCCAGGGCAAGGCCAGCTTTGTGGTGACAAGCGACCTGTCCAACAAGGAGATCTATGCCGAGGCCGTTGCGGCAGCGGACGGCAACTACCAGGGTGTCACCCTGAGCAGCGAGCCTGTTGCCGTGGCCCAGCAGGCCATTACCGGCACTGTGACCATTACCGCCGAGCCGGCCGCCATTGCCGAGGGCACTGTGCTGACCGCCAACGCTTCCGTCACACCCAGCAGCGCCCCCCTGAGCTACCAGTGGTTTGTGGGCGGCGTGGCCGCCGAGGGTGAGACCACCGGCACCTTTACTGTTCCCGCCGACAGCGCCGATCAGTCCATCACCGTGACTGTGACCGCCTCCGGCGACTATACCGGCAGCATCACCAGCGCCCCCGTCGTGGTGGGCAAGACCGCTCTGGCCGGTACCGTCACCCTGGCCCAGGCGGACGGCAAGATCACCGCCACCGTGGCTGACGCCGCTGAGGACAGCTACGACATCGTGTGGCTGCGGGACGGCCAGGTCATCTCCGGCGCTACCGGCACTGAGTACACTGTGACCACCGACGATAAGGGCCACACCGTTACCGCCAAGCTGGTGGCCAAGGAAAGCTACACCGGCGAGATCCTGTCCGACGAGGTCTCCGTCGCCGCTACCGCTCCCGCCGCGCCCACCGTCAGCACCTCCACCGGCAGCGGCCAGGTGACCGTTTCCTGGAGCGTATCCGACAACGGCGGCGCGCCCATTACCGGCTATACCGTCCAGTGCAATGACGAGACCGTCATCACCCTGGATGCCGCCACTGCTTCTTACAGCTTCACCGGTCTGGAGAATGGCACCGAGTACACCTTCAAGGTGAAGGCCGTCAACTCTGTGGGCGACAGCGCCGAGACTTCCGTCAAGGCTACGCCCAACGCTCCCTCCGGCGGTGGCAGCGGTGGCGTGACCACCTATTCCGTCACTGTGGAGAAGACTGACAACGGCACCGTGACCGTCTCCTCCAAGAGCGCTTCCGCGGGTGTTACCGTCACCATCACGGTTGCGCCCAACAGCGGCTATGCTCTGAGCACCCTGACCGTCACCGACAAGGACGGCAAGGAGATTGAGCTGACCAAGGTGAACGACACCAAGTACACCTTCAAGATGCCTGCCTCCAAGGTCACTGTGAAGGCTGCCTTTGCTGCGGAGGACACCCTGCCCTTCACCGATGTGGCCGCCGATGCCTGGTACAATGAGGCTGTTGCCTACGTGTACGAGCAGGGCATGATGAACGGCACCAACGACGGCACCACCTTCAGCCCCGCCATGAACCTGACCCGGGGCATGATGGCCCAGATCCTGTACAACCTGGAGAAGGGCACCGCTCCCGCTGAAGGCACCTTCACCGACGTGGCTGCCGACGCCTGGTATGCCGACGCTGTGAACTGGGCTGCCGCCAACGGTATCGTGAACGGCTATGGCAACGGCAAGTTCGGTCCCGAGGATTCCATCACCCGGGAGCAGATGGCCGTCCTGCTGTACAACTACGCCAAGTTCAAGGGCTATGACGTGACCGCCTCCGGCGACCTGACCGCTTTCGCGGACGATGAGAAGGTCTCCGATTGGGCGGAGCAGGCCATGAAGTGGGCTGTAGGCGAGAAGCTGATCAACGGCTCCAACAACGCCCTCAATCCTCTGGGCACCGCCAGCCGCGCTGAGGTGGCCCAGATCCTGATGAACTTCGGTCAGAACGTGGCCAAGTAAAAATGTAACAAACTGCACGCCAAAAGGGCCTATGCGTCTTGCATAGGCCCTTTTGGCCTGTTAAAATATGGAGAGACAAGGGAGGGGATCCTGTGAGAAGAAAAGTGGTTGTCATGTTGTTTCTGCTGCTGGCAGTGCTGAGCTGTACGGCCTGGGCCGCCGGGGACGAGCCGGTGGAGGAGTATGAAGAGGTCAACCTGTTCCAGTGCGGCAGCCTGGACGGAGCCCAGACCGTCCCCGGTGAAGTGGGCCTGCTTTCCAGCGAAGCGGCCTATCAGTGTATCTACCAGGGCCTGCTGGCAAAGCAGGAAAAGATTGACGTGTCTGAGTTCCAGATTTCACGCGCGGAAATCCCAGCCCTCTATGAGCAGGTGGTCAACGACAACCCGGAGCTTTTCTATGTGGGGAGCAATGTGACCTGGTGGCTTATCGGGAGCACCGTAGTAAGTATTGAGCCCTACTATCTGGAAAATCTGCCCGCTGACGCCGAAGTGCGGATGAACCAGGCTATAGCGGAGGCCCTGTCCCTGGTGGAGCCGGGCATGAGCCAGGCGGAGACGGCCCTGGTGCTCCATGACTACCTGATGGACACGGTGGCCTATGACTGGGATACCCTGGTAAATGGCACGCCCACGGACAAAGCGGTTTATAGCGCTTACGGCGCCCTGGTCAACGGGAAGGCGGTGTGTAACGGCTACGCCCTGGCCTATCAGATGCTCTTGAAGCAGGCGGGCATCAACGCGGTGAAGCTCACCAGCACACCGATGAACCACGCCTGGAACCTGGTGGAGATTGACGGGAACTGGTATCACGTGGATGTGACCCATGACGACCCGGCACCCAACGTGGAGGGAGGCGGCCGTCACTTCTATTTCCTCCGCTCCGATGAGAGCATGAACCGGGTGTGGGATACAACCAGTATAACCTGTCCCAATGATTACATCGAGGGCTGGTGGCTCAACAATACATCGCAGCCTGTGCACCGCTGGAATGGGGCCTATTACTATCTGGGCGGCTATCAGGAAATCTATCGCACCGAAACCCTGGGGGAAGACCCCGGAGTGCCGGTGGTGAGTGGTCTGGACAGAGACCGAAGTTCCTCCAATGGTGTCCGTTGGGTGGATGGCCAACTGTATTACCTCTCCATGGCTTCAAGGGAAGCCTACCGTCTGAACCGCTGTAACCTGGCCACCGGGGCCAGGGCCACGGTGGGGGAGTTCTCCTTTGCCCCGACCAGCTCCGCCGATGGGCTGGGCCTGCGCTGCAACCGGGAGGCCGGGGTCATTGAAATCTATTCCGACCTCCAGCCGGAGCTTGGCCCCCTGTTTACCTTCCCCCTCCAGAGCTATCCGGCGGAGTGGGACAGCCTGCCCCTGAATGCCGACACCCTGGCCGGGTGCGTGTCTGGCTCCGACGGAATTCTGCGGGCCGGCCTGGTGTGGACGCACAGTGCGGAGGAAGGGGCCTATCTGGCGGCCGCCTTCTACCGGGACGGGCGCATGGTGAAAGTCCAGGTAGTGGATTCCGACGGCTGGGAGACAGGCCTCAACGTGCTGGAGCTGGATACGGCGGGGCGTCCCGCCTATGACCGGGTGGCCCTCTTCCTGCTGTCGGACAGCGGAGTCCCTCTCTGCGCCAGCAAGACCACGGCATAAGCATAACGGCCCCTGCCCGGGCGGGCAGGGGCCGTTTCCTCTGATTTGCCTTGTGCGGCGGGGGAAAAATCGCTATAATAGAGCAAGAAATCTGGGGCTTGGGGGGAAACCATGGGAATCGACATTCTGGTTGTGGACGACGAGGCGGCCATCGCCAATCTGGTGGAGGTCTACCTGACAAACGAGGGCTACACCGTCCACAAATTTGACAACGGCGCCGACGCCCTTGCCTGTGTGGCGGGGCGGAAGCTGGACCTGGCCATTCTGGACGTGATGCTGCCCGACATGGACGGCTTCACCCTCTGCCAGAAGATCCGGCAGGACCATCTGTTCCCCATCCTCATGCTCACTGCCAAGGTGGAGGACATGGACAAGATCACCGGCCTGACCCTGGGGGCGGACGACTACATCACCAAGCCCTTCAACCCCCTGGAGCTGGTAGCCCGGGTCAAGACCCAGCTGCGGCGGTACCTGAAATACAACGGCTCCGGCGGTGCGGGGGAGATTACGGAATACGACATCCGGGGCCTGCAGATCTCCCAAACCACCCACAAGTGCGTGCTCTTCGGGGAGGAGCTGGCTCTGACCCCCCTGGAATTCTCCATCCTGTGGTATCTGTGTGCCCACCAGGGCAAGGTGGTGTCCAGCGAGGAGCTGTTCGAAGCGGTGTGGGGGGAGAAGTTCATGGACAGCAACAACACCGTTATGAGCCACATCGCCCGTTTGCGGGAGAAGATGCACGAGAACAGCAAGAAACCCAAATTCATCAAGACCGTCTGGGGGGTGGGGTACACCGTTGTATAGGAATGAGGAGGAGGTCCGGCGGGCCGCCCGGCGGACCTGGGGACTGTACCTGCTGATCCTGGCGGGCTGGGTGGTGGCGGTGCTGCTGCTGGCCCTGCTGGGGTTCCTGGTGTGTTCCGGCGTCACCTGGTATGAGAGCAGCCCCCTGTATCATTTGATGCGCTGGGTGCGGGACTACATCGTCTTTGTATGCATGGCCACGGTGCTGGTGGGCTGGGTGGCCATCAGCTATCTGTTCATCGGCCGCCTGGTGCGGGATACCCAGATGGTGCTGGCCGGGGCGGAGCAGCTGGCCCAGCCGGACCAGGCGCCCATCCGCCTGCCCGCCAACCTGAAAAACCTGGAGGACCAGCTGAACCTGGTGCGGGAGCGGGCCCTCCGGGACGCCCAGGCCGCCAGGGAGGCCGAGCAGCGGAAGAACGACCTGGTGGTCTACCTGGCCCACGACCTGAAGACCCCCCTGACCAGCGTCATCGGCTACCTGACCCTGCTGCGGGACGAGCCGGACCTGTCCGCCGAGACCCGGGCCAGGTATACCGGCGTGGTGCTGGACAAGGCGGAGCGGCTGGAGGACCTGATCAACGAGTTCTTCGACATCACCCGGTTCAATCTCAGCCAGCTGGAGCTGGAGCTCCGGGACGTGGATCTGAAGCGGATGCTGGAGCAGGTGGTCAGCGAGTTCGGGCCGGTGCTGCGGGAGAACGGGATGACCTGTGAGCTGGACCTGCCCCTGAAACTCCGGGCGGTGTGCGACCCGGACAAGATGGCCCGGGTCTTTGACAACCTGCTGAACAACGCCTGCCACTACGCCTACCCCAACAGCGTCCTCCATGTGGCGGGGCAGCAGGAGGGGGAGCGGATCGTCCTCACCTTCCGCAACGCCGGCCGCACCATCCCGCCGGAAAAGCTGGAGCGGATGTTTGAGCGGTTCTTCCGGCTGGACAGCTCCAGAGGGACCCGGAGCGGCAACGCCGGTCTGGGCCTGGCCATCGCCAGGGAGATCGTGGAGGCCCACGGCGGCACCATCCATGCCAGAAGCGCCGATGAGCAGGTGATCTTTACCGTCATCCTGCCGGCGGAGGGCAGGGTGTAAGAAAATCACAAGCTTTCCAACAGAATATTGCAACCGCCCCGAAAGGGAAAGGAAAAACAAAAAGCGCCCTGTTTTGATACCATACGGGTATCAAAACAGGGCGCTTTGCCTTTTGGGGAGGAAAGAGAAATGAAAACCATTCTGTTCTTTTTCGGCGGCTGCTCCAGCGAATACGGGGTATCCCTGCAGTCCGCCTGCGGCGTGATCAGTCACATGGATCGGGAAAAGTACCGGCCCCTGCTGGTGGGCATCACCCGGGAGGGGGCCTGGCGGTACTACACCGGCCCCCTGGAAAAGCTGGAGGACGACACCTGGTGGAAGGCCGGCTGCCTGCCCTGCGCCCTCTCCCCGGACCGGGGGGAGAAAAAGCTGCTGCTGCTGGACGGCTCCGGCCGGAGCCTGCCCTTTGACGGGGCCTTCCCGGTGCTCCACGGCAAGAACGGGGAGGACGGCACCCTCCAGGGCCTGCTGGAGCTGGCGGGGGTGCCGGTGATCGGCTGCGGCGCCCTGTCCGGGGCGCTGTGCATGGACAAGGACCGCTCCCACAAGCTGGCCGCCCTGGCAGGGGTGCAGGTCCCCCGCAGCGCGGTGTTCTCCAGAGACGCGGATCTGGGGAAGATCCAGGCTGCGGCAGAGGAGCTGGGTTTTCCCCTGTTTGTCAAGCCGGTGCGGGCCGGGTCCTCCTTCGGTATTTCCCGGGTGACCGGGCCGGAGGGACTGCCCCGGGCGGTGGAGGAGGCCTTTGCCAACGACCGGGAGCTGCTGCTGGAGGAGGCCGTCCCTGGCTTCGAGGTGGGCTGCGCCGTGCTGGGCAGCCGGGAACTGACGGTGGGCGAGGTGGACGAGATCCAGCTGAGCCAGGGGTTCTTCGACTTTGAGGAGAAGTACACCCTGAAAACCTCCGCCATCCACTGCCCCGCCCGGATCTCTCCCGAGCAGGCGGAGCAGATCAAGGAGACGGCAAAGACGGTCTACCGGGCCCTGGATTGCAGGGTGTTTGCCCGGGTGGACCTGTTCCTCACCCCGGCGGGGGAGATCGTGTTCAATGAGGTGAACACCATCCCCGGCTTTACCGCCCACAGCCGGTATCCCAAAATGATGGAGGCGGCGGGGCTGGACTTTACCGACCTCATCACCCGGATCATCGAAGGGGGGCTGGCACAGTGAGGGTACAGGTGAAGGGTGTGGACCCCCTGCTGCTGGTGAATGCCGCCCACCCCATGCCGGAGGGGGCGGAACCGGAGTTGGCGGCGGTGGATGAGCGCTGGTCCCAGGTGCTGCTGGAGCGGCAGGCGGCCCGGATGCTGGCGGCCTGCATCCGGGCGGTGGGAGGGGAGGGGCAGATCGTGCCCGTCTCCGGCTGGCGCAGCCGAGAGGAGCAGCAGCGGATCTGGGACGACACCATGGAGAAAGAAGGAGAGGCGTTTACCCGGCAGTACGTGGCCCTCCCCGGATGCAGTGAGCACCAGACCGGCCTGGCCATCGACCTGGGCCTGGCCGCGCCCCACATCGACTTTATCCGGCCAGACTTCCCGGATACCGGCGTGTGCGGGGCGTTCAAGGAGCAGGCGGGGAAGTACGGGTTCATTCTCCGCTATCCCGCCGGAAAGGAGCATATCACCGGCATCGCCCACGAGCCCTGGCACTTCCGCTATGTGGGCGCCCCCCACGGAGCCATTATGACCCAATTGGGGCTCACCCTGGAGGAGTATCTGGAGCTGCTGGAGCAGGGAGGGGTGAGGATATGAGCCTGCGGGAAAAGCTGACCGACTGGTCCAAGGGGGACGGCCTGGGCTGGTTCTGGCGGCTCTACTGGCTGCGGAAGAAGGTCAAAAGCAGGGCGGCACGGGACATCCTCACCTTTCTGCTCAACCGCTCCGCCCACCGCCACGGGGGCTATGTGGGGCCGGGGGCGGACATCCAGGGGGAGCCCGTCCTGCCCCACGGCCTCCACGGGGTGTTCATCTCCCGGTACGCGGTGATCGGGGCCAACTGCCGCATCTACCAGAACGTGACCATCGGCGAGGTGGACCGGAAGGCCCCCGTGGTGGGCAACGGCTGCTGGATCGGGGCGGGGGGGGGCGTCTCTTTTACACATCCATCTGACGTTGCCGACATATCCCTTCAGAATTCCGGGGGTGTCGGCTTCTTATAAAAAAAAAAAATACATATAGAACATGTCGTCATAGTTGTGTAGCAAATCATTACATTAGTACCGTGACGAGCGCACGTANATCGGGGCGGGGGCGGTACTGGTGGGGGCCATCCGCATCGGCGCCGGCGCCCGGATCGGGGCGGGCGCGGTGGTGAGCAAAGACGTGCCGGCGGGCTGCACCGTGGTGGCCCAGCCGCCCAGGATTCTGGAGAGGAAGGAACCGTATGGAGCGTGAGGAAGGAAAGACCGGCCGGGCCTGGCGGGAGATCGATCTGGACGCCCTGGTCCACAACACCCGGCTGCTGCAGAATAAACTGGGGAAAACCTGCCGCCTGATGGCGGTGGTGAAGGCCGACGCCTACGGACACGGGGCGGTGGCGGCGGCAAAAGCCCTGGCGGAGCAGGGGGTGGACGCCTTCGCGGTGGCCTGTCTGGCGGAGGGAGCTGCCCTGCGCCGCGGGGGGATCGGGGGCACCATCCTGGTGCTGGGCTATACGCCGCCGGAGGCGGCGGAAGCGCTGGCCCGGTGGGACCTGACCCAGACCGTGGCCGACGAGACCCACGCCCGGGCTCTGGCCGCCCAAAGGCTGCCCCTGGCGGTCCACCTGGCGCTGGACACCGGAATGCACCGGCTGGGCGTTCCGGCGGAGGATGTGCAGGCCATCGGACGGGTGCGCCGCCTGCCGTACCTCCGGTTTCAGGGCACTTTTTCCCACCTGTGCGTGTCCGACAGCCCGGCAGAAGAGGACAGAGCCTATACCCGGAGCCAACTGGAACGCTTCCAAACAGCACTGGCCTGGATGAGGACCGCCGGGTATGACCCCGGCGCCGTCCATATCCAGGCCAGCTACGGTATTTTGGATGGACCGCCCCAGACCCACATGGCCTACGGACGGGCGGGGATCGCCCTGTACGGCGTGCCCAGCGCCGGACCGGCGGAGGGGGCGTGGCGGGAGCTGCGGCCGGTGCTCAGCCTGCGGGCCCGGGTGGTCTCCCTGCGCTCCCTGCCCGCCGGGCAGGGGGCGGGCTACGGCCTGGCCTTCCGGTGCGGGCGGGACACCCGCCTGGCGGTGGTGTCCATCGGCTATGCCGACGGCCTGCTTCGAACCCTCTCCCAGAGCGGAGGCGAGGTGCTGATCCGTGGCCGCCGCTGCCCCATGGCGGGGCGGATGTGCATGGACCAGCTGCTGGTGGATGTCACCGGCCTGCCCCAGGTGCAGGCGGGGGACGTGGCCACGCTCATCGGCAGGGACGGCGGGGAGGAGATCGCCGCCGGAGAGGTGGCGGCCAGGTGCGGCACCATCACCAATGAGCTGCTGTCCAAACTGGGCGGGCGGCTGCCGGCAGTGTACAGAGGAGGGCTCAGAACCGGGGCCTGTACCGGAAGTACATGAAGAAGGACAGGGCCACGGTCAGAGTATCCGCGATGGCCTGGGACCAGACGATCCCGTACATCCCGAAGATGGCATTCAGCAGGAAGAGCATGGGGATATTGAAGACCAGCCACCGGGTGACACCCAGGAAGAGGGAGATCCGGCCCTTTCCGAAGGCCTGGAACAGGTAGACCGTGAAGAAGCTGAGGAACATCAGGGGCGTGGCCAGCACCCGGATGCGCAGGAACTGGGCGGCCATCTCCACCGTCTGGGCGTCCGAGATAAACAGGTGGGTGAACTGGACCGCGAACAGCTCATACAGCACCACGCTGACCCCGGCGATCACCAGGCCCAGCGTCCGGGCCAGGCGGATGGTGGCGTCCATCCGCTCCTTGTTTTTGGCGGCGCAGTTGTATGCCACCAGGGGCAGCATGCCCTGGCAGATGCCGATGCCCACGTTCAGCGGGAACCGCTCCACCTTCAGCACGATGCCGACGGCCGCCAGCGCCAGATCGTGGTAGGAGACCATCAGCTTGTCGATGATCACATAGTCCATGTCGAACAGGAAAGAGGCGATGGCAGACGGGATGCCCACGGCAAAAACCGTAAAAATGCTCTCCTTCTGAGGCAGCCCCACCCTGGGGTTGAAGGTGATGATGGACCCTTTCCCCATGCGGATGAGTACCGTCAGGAAGAACAGGCAGGCCACGCAGTTGGACAGACAGGTGGCCATACCGGCGCCCAGCACCTCCCGACCGTCCGGCATCAGGACAAACATGAAAAGCGGGTCCAGGCCGATATTGAGGATTCCGCCCAGAATGATGCCGATGCCGGCCTCCTTGGAGCGGCCTACGCTCCGGATCAGATTGGCCAGCACATTGGAGAGCACCGTGGGGATCCCGCCGGTGACGATCACGCACATGGCGTACTGCCTGGCGTATGTATAGGTGTTCTCACCGGCCCCCAACAGGTTCAGGATGGGGTCCATAAACAGGAGCATCCCCAGGGAAAAGACGGCCGCGATCAGCGCGCCCAGGTACAGGGAGAAGGTGCCGGCCCGCCTGGCCTCCTCCTCCTGACCGCGTCCCAGCAGCCTGGAGATCAGGGACCCACCGCCGATCCCCGCCAGTCCGGCCAGACAGAGGGTGATATTGAATACCGGCAGGATCAGGGAGGTGCCTGCCACCATGTAGGGGTTGTCTGTCTGCCCCACATAGAAGGTGTCCGCCATGTTGTAGATCAGGACGATGAGCTGACTGGTGATGGAGGGGACCACCATCATCCGCAGCGCAGTGGGGACCGGCAGCGTTTGAAAGATGTCTTCCCGTGAGATTTCTGCATGTTGTTTCATAAGCCTGGACCTGCTTAAAAAGATTTCCGGGCTCCACCCGGCACGCTGCCGGTGAGAGCGCAGAGATGCGGAATGGGATCCGTTTGGTAAATCTTATTATAATCAGCGGCTGACTGAGATGCAAGACGAGCGGGCGAAAAATTCATCGCCTGCGGCGGCCCCGCTGTTTACGGAGCGGAAATCGGGTTTTGTTGCAGCTGCAACGGAATTTACCTGCGGGATGGGATATACTAACTGCAAGCAGAGCTGGAAAGGAGGTCGGACCTATGGTATTGCTGCGTAATCTGCCCACACAGCAGCCGGAAAAGCTGGCGCAGCTGATTGCCGTCCAGCCGGGCCGGGTGGTCAGCATGGCCATGAGCAAGTCGGAACACTGCCAGATGACCCTTTTGGCTTTTGGAGACGGGGAGAGCGTCAGTGAGGAATGCTATTTCGGCGATACGCTCTATTACGTGCTGGAGGGCGGCCTGTCCGTATCGATAGAACATGCTGTGCATACCCTTTATGCCGGAGACTGTCTGGCGGTGCCCGCCCGGACGACCCACGCGGTGGCCGCTCCGGATGGCTGCAAGCTGCTGCAGATCACCCTTTCCTAAGATAACAAGGAGGAGACTGTTATGGAACCACTGATCAAAAATATCCCTCATGCACAGGTTTTTGCCCTAAGCGGGCAGGTGGATTACCAGCCTGGAAAGGTGGTCAGCCTGACCCTGGCCCAGCAGCCCGGCGCAGGCATCACCCTGTTTGCCTTTGACGAAGGCGAGGGAATCAGCACCCACGCCGCCGGCGGCGACGCCATGGCCGCTGTCCTGGAGGGAACCGCTCAGATCACGATTGATGGTATTCCCCACACCGTCAATGCCGGCGAGGCCATTATCATGCCTGCCGGGATCCCCCACGCCGTGCAGGCGGTTACCCGGTTCAAGATGTATCTGGTGGTGGTAAAAGCCGCGTCGTAAAACAGCAGGGCCGCACAGGAACTTCCTGTGCGGCCCTGCTGTTTTGTTCAGAAGGTAAACTCGCAGTGGTCATAACTGTTGATGATGGTGGTCTCCCCCCACTTCGTTTTCTGCGGGATGTGGATCCCGTAGGTCTGGTGGATGTGGCCGTGGAGAAAGTATTTTGGCTGATACTTCTCCAACAGGTCCACAAAACAGGAGAACCCCCGGTGGGAAATGTTCTCAAAGTCATTGATATGCCGGGCAGGGGCATGGGTGACCAGAATATCAAATCCGTTGTATTTGCGCAGCTGAAACCACAGGCGCTGGATGCGCCGGCGCATCTGGGCCTCGGTGTACATATACTTTCCGTCCCGGTAGCGGTGGGACCCGCCCAGGCCGAGGATGCGGATCCCCTGATAGACATAGATCATGTCGTCGATACAGGTGCAGCCCTCCGGCGGGAATTGGTCATAGCACTCGTCGTGGTTGCCGTGGACATAGAGCACCGGGCGGTTGGACATGGTGACCAGGAACTCCAGATATTCCCGGTGAAGGTCCCCGCAGGACAGAATCAGATCAATCCCGTTCAGTTTGTCCGGCGTGTAGTAGTCAAAGTAATATTTCGCAGTCACGTCAGCGACGGCCAAGATCTTCATATTATCCCCGCTTATCTTTTGAAACAGCCTCTACTCCTACCAGGTCTACAGTGGCCTTTCCTGTCTCGCTCAGCTCGTCGTACTCCGGAATGGAACCCACGATATTTTCCGCCAGCCAGTCCATGCAGATGATCTGCTCCGGGGTCAGGTCTCCCTCCAGTACCTTCCCGCCCTGGGCGTAGAGCTTGCCGCGGAAGGGGTAGTAGAGGTCGGCCTGGATGCAGTCCTGCAGCAGCCCCGCCAGCTTCTGGGTGCTGGGGGGCACCTTGTCGGTGCAGTGGAGGGCCACCACGCCGGAGGGCATGCCCCAGTAATAGTTCAGGGCTTTGCCGCTCTCTTCGTACTCGGTCTGGAAGGATTTGTCCTGGATCCGTCGGAGCATGGCCTCATAGTAGACGCCCCACTGCCATACAGGAGCGGCCAGAACCACCCGGTCCTCCCCGGAGATCAGGGACAGACCGAAGCTGGTCCAGCTCCGGTCCCCCTTCCGGGTCAGGTCCCGGGAAGAGATGAGCCGGATGTCCCGGTCGGTGAGCCTGCGGATGGCGGCTTCCGCACCGCCTACCGTAGACCACTCCAGATAGACCTTGGTGCGGGGATTCACCATCTGCACGCCTAAGGCGAAAGCATTGATGCCGGCGATCTGCCCGTAGATGGGGTAGTCACACAAGTAGCCCACGCTGTCCACACCGGCCAGGCTGCCTGCGATGGCCCCGATGATAAACTTGGCCTCATACATCCGGGCATAGTAGGTGCGGATATACCGGTGAGATTTGTTCAGGGAACAGTTCAGAATGGTGACCTTGGGCTGCTCCACCGCGGCCCGGAGGGAGGCGGGCAGCAGCCGGGGAGAGGTGGTGAAGATGACGGTGTTGCCGTCATCAATGGCCTGCCGGATGACGGCCAGCGGATCGGAGTCCAAGGCGTTGAAGTAGGCGGTGGTCTGGATGGCGTCGCCGAATACCCGCTGTACATAGAGCCGGCCCTGCTCGTGACTGTTGGTCCAGCCCGATTCCGTGGGGGTCTTGTCGTGGATGAAGGCTACCCGCATGGCGCCCTTCTCGCCCACGGAGAACACCTTGGACAGCAGGCCGGGCTTCTTCTCCTCCGGCGCCAGCTTCACGTCAATGGGGTCCTTCTCCTGCTGCAGGACGATCTCCTCCCAGGCATTGGACACCAGCTGGGAAATCTCGGAGGGGGTCTTGCCGTGGATGGCGGGATAGCCGTAGACCTGGATCACAGCCAGCATGGCGTCTCCCACCGTGGAGGACAGACGATTTCCGCCGCGGGCCTCGTAGGCCTGACGGAAGGAATAATAGGCCGCGGAGAAATCCCGGCGCTCATCCTCGCTCCACGACTGGTCCGGCGCCTTCCCCAGCAGCTGCTGCAGCTTCAGATAGCTGCCCGGCTTGGAAAACTCCAGGTAGTTGATCCGGCTGAGCTGGCGGAAGCCCAGCAGCTCATAGTAGAGCTCCACGTCCGGGGTCTCGTTGTGCTCGGGCAGGATGCACGTCACCGCGGCGCTGACCATGCCGCCGCCGAAGAATTTCAGTACGCTGACCCGCTTGTTGCCCTCCTGGACATAGTAGCGGTTCATATACTCGTACACCTTGATGGGGTCGCGGATCCCCTCCTCCACGTGGGCCTGACAGAGCGCCTGCCACTTGGCGGCAAATTCCGAGTCCTCATCCAGCAGCGGCATAAAATTCCGGGCGAAGGCGTTGGTCCGGATGTCGGTACAGGTCCCCACCACGAACTCCAGAGGGATCTGGAGCGTTCCCAGATCCATTCCCCGGTTCAGACGGTCTCTGGATATAAAGTCATCCAGAACGGGAAGATAGGGATATTCACCCCGGGAGGTACAGGCACGGAACTCCTTCTGTGCGCGCCGCTGCGCTTCTTTATAATAGAGCCTGGGCATGGACCGCTCTCCTTTCCTGCCCCTGTTTCCCACGGGAAACGGTGCGAAATACTCTGCTAAGAAATCATGTGCCTTTCCGCTGTATTTATGCTATACTAAAAACAGATATCTTGACATGGTCGGGAGGGAAGCCGGATGGGAGATTTCTCTTTTTCTATCTTTCCCAACGAGAATTTTCTGGACCTGAGGATCTATCAGTATGGTTATGAGCAGTGCAGCCCTCTGCATTCCTTCGGACCCTTTATCCGGAACCATTACCTGTTCCACTATGTCATATCCGGACGGGGCTCTCTGGATGCCACCGCTGAGGATGGAGTGACCACCCGCCGCTACGAACTGCGGGCCGGGCAGGGCTTCCTGATCTGTCCCGGCCTGATCAACACCTATTTTGCTGATGAGAACGACCCCTGGAAATATGTCTGGCTGGAATTTGACGGCCTGCGGGCCTCGGAGTCCCTGCGCTATGCCGGCCTGACCGCGGCCCAGCCCATTTACCGGGCGGACGACGAGACCAAGAGTGCCCAGGTCCGTGACCTTATGCTCTACATTGCTGAGCATTCTGAGGCATCCGCCCTCCACCTGATCGGCTACCTGTATCTGTTTGTGGACGCCCTGATGCAGTCCTCCTCCACCCGGGTGAGCGCCCAGGAGAACCAGCTCAAGGACTTCTACATCCAGGAGGCGGTCAATTATATCGAGCAGAATTATCAGCGGAACCTGACGGTGGAGGAGGTGGCCGACGCCTGCCGCCTCAACCGCAGCTATTTCAGCAAGCTCTTTAAGGAAAACGTGGGCTGTCCGCCTCAGAAATTCGTGATCCGGGTACGGTTGGCCAAGGCTGCGGAGCTGATGTGCAGCAGCAATGCCGCCATCAGTGAGATCGCCGTCCGGTGCGGGTACTCCAATCAGTTCCACTTCTCCCGCGCCTTCAAAAAGCACTACGGCATTCCGCCCCAGAAGTGGCGTGCCCAGAACAGAAAGCACCATGCCTGAACAGAATACCGGAAAGACAGAGAGCTGGCCGCAGAATCAGTGGCCAGCTCTTTTGCTTATTCTGCCTTCAGCCAGAGACGGAGGCTCTGATACTCGCCCAGCATGGGGAGCGGATAGCCGGCCTGCATCAGTACATCGCCGGGCCACGGGGTATCGTCGCCGGTCAGCCGGTACCGGAGCGCGGGGTCCAGACCCCGCAGCTTCACCCGCCGGAAGGGCGGGCCGGCATGGACCTGCCCGGACACCACACTGAGCAGCGCCGACCGGCGGTCGGAGGACACGTGGAGCCAGGCGGTAGGCGCTCCGTCGGGAGAGGGCGGGGTCAGCCGGTAATAGTCTCCGGTCTGGATCAGCTCATAGCTCTCCTTGTAGGCCTGGATCTGCCGGACCACCAGGGTCTTCTCCTCCTCAGACAAGGTGCCCAGATCCATCTCGTAGCCGAAGGTGCCGGACAGGGCCACGGTACCCCGGGTCTCCAGGGGGACGCTGCGGCCGGTCTGCTCGTTGGGCACGGCGGAGACGTGGGCCCCCATGGTGGCGGGGGGATAGGCGAAGGAGGTGCCGTACTGGATGGACAGCCGGTCGATGGCGTCGGTGTTGTCGCTGCACCAGATCTGGGGCGTGTAGTACAGCATACCCATGTCGAACCGGCCGCCGCCGCCGGAGCAGCCCTCAATCAAAGTGTGGGGGTTGGCCTGCCGGACCCGCTCCAGCAGAGCGTAGACACCCAGCACATAGCGGTGGTAGACCTCGCCCTGCCGGCCACTGGGAAGGGCGACGGACCAGACCTGGGTCAGCGCACGGTTCATATCCCATTTCAGATAGGAGATATTGGCGTTGTCCAGCAGCTTCTGCAGGGCCTGGAAGATATATTCCCGGACCTCTTCCCGGGTATAGTCCAGTACCAGCTGGCAGCGGCCCCGGGTATAGGGCCGGCCGGCGGGATTCAGCACCCAGTCCGGGTGCGCCTGATAGAGGCAGCTGTCTTCGCTGACCATCTCCGGCTCGATCCACAGGCCAAACTCCATGCCCAGAGCGTTGATCTCCTTCGACAGGGCGCCCAGGCCCCCGGGGAGCTTTTCCTTGTTGACCCACCAGTCGCCCAGACTGCTGCAGTCGTCGTTCCGGTGGCCGAACCAGCCGTCGTCCAGCACAAACAGTTCCATGCCCAGGGCGGCAGCTTCCCTGGCAAACCGGAGCAGCCGATCATGATCGTAGTCAAAATAGAAGGCCTCCCAGCTGTTGACCAGAATGGGCTTGCGGCGGTCCTGCCAGACATCCCGGAGCAGATGGGCCCGGATGGCCCGGTGGAACTGCCGGCTCATCTCACCAAAGCCGCTGGGGGAACAGAGCAGCGCCGCCTCCGGCGTGGTGAACGTCTGGCCGGGCTCCAGAGTCCAGCAGAAGTGGAAGGGGTGGATGCCCATGGTCAGCCGGGCGTCCTCAAACTGACACCGCTCCACAGCCGCCTCAAAGTTGCCGCTGTACAGCAGGGCGGCACCGTAGCAGGTCCCGTGCTCCTCGTCGGCGCCGGGTTCACACAGCATCACAAAGGGGTTGTGCTGGTGGCTGGAGATCCCGCGGATGCTGCCCACTGACTGGACCCCGGGGCGCAGGCGGGTCCGGTTCAGGCCCCGCTCCTTTACATGGCCGCCGTCAAAGGTGATAAAGTCCAGGTCGGCGCTGGGAAAATCCAGGCACAGGGAGGCGGCCCGGTGCAGACGGACCGGTGTATCCCCGCAGTTCACGATGCGGGCCGCCCGGGTGATGAGATCGTATGCCTCGAACACACCGTAGAGCAGCTCCACCCGGACATGGGCGGCCGCGTCCTCCAGGGTGATGATCAGCGTATCTGCGTCTTCAGCGGAACCGAAGAAGGCGGGCATGGCTTCCAGCGTGTACTTCCCGCTCTGCAGCTTGGCGTCTATGTACCGGAGGTCCGCCACATAGCTGCCGTCGGACAGCTCCAGCTCCAGAGAGGGCAGACGAAAATCTCCCGCACCCGATCCGGAGTACTCCTGGGGCAGGGTGTCCAGGGAATAGGTGCGGTCGTTTCCCGCCTCGTTTGGATTGGGAGAGAAGCCCCGGTCGGCAAATCGGATCAGCCGGGACAGATCGCCGCCCGAGAGCTTCGGTCCGTAGTAGGTATGGAGCAGGACCCCGTTTTGGTCTGCTTTGATCTGATAGGTGGTGCTGCGGGTCTGTAAAGTAAAGAGCCGCTTTTCATTATCTTGGATAATCATAGAAGACTCCTCGCAAAGAAAGATCTGTAGTGTCCCGTATACAGCGGAATTTCATACAGCCCAACCATTCTAAGCGATATTTGGGTTAGTTTCAAGGGCAGATCCGAAAATTCATAAAAATGCGACAGCCCCGGCAGGTTGGTCAGAGGCCAGTGCAGAGGCTGTCGCATAAACGGGAGCTGACAGATTATTTCCCGCCGGTGTTGGCAATGCCTTCGATGAACTGGCGCTGGAAGATCATGTACAGGATCACCATGGGCAGCATGGCCAGCAGGCTGCCTGCCATCAGGACGGGGAAATTGGTGGAGAACTGGCCCCGCAGGGTGGCAAGGCCGGAGGACAGGGTCATCATCTTCAGGTCGGAGTTGACCACCAGAGGCCACATCAGGTCGCCGTAAGCGAACACGGCGGTGAAGATGGTCAGGGCGGCCACCGAGGTGCCGGTCAGGGGGAACATGACCTTGACGAACGTCTGGAACTGGTTGCATCCGTCCAGACAGGCGGCCTCGCCGATCTCAGTGGGGATGCCCATGTAGGTCTGCCGCAGGAAGAAGGTGCCGAAGGCGGAGACGATGCCCGGGAATACCAGGGCGAACACGGTGTTGGCCATGCCCATCTTTGCCACCATCTGATACTGGGGCAGAATAAAGATCTGGGAGGGCAGGGACATCTGCACCAGAATCAGGCCGAAGAGGATGTTTTTGCCCCGGAACTGCAGCTTGGCGAAGGCGTAGCCCGCCATGGAGCTGAACACCACGGCACAGATCACCCGGAAGAGGACCATCAGCGCGGTGTTGATGTACATGTTGACAAAGGGCAGGGAGGCGATGGCATCCGCGAAGTTGTCCAGATTCCAGTGGGATGGGAAGATCACCGGCGGGATCTGCATGCTCTCCGTCTGGGTCTTGAAGCTGGTCAGGATCATCCACACGAAGGGGAAGATCATAATAACGGCGCCCAGGATCAGAAATACGTAAGTAAGGATGGTGGTAAGCCGTTTTGTATTGCGCATAGAGCTTTGTTTCATCGGTATTCCCCTCCCTTACACGTCATAATTGACCCACTTTTTCTGGCCAATGAACTGGATGACGGTGATGGCGCCGATGAGCACCACGGTCCACACCACGATGGCGGCGCCGTAGCCGCGGCTGCCGGCTACGAAGGTCTCCCGGTAGAACAGGTACATCAGGCTTTGTACCGAGGTCAGGGCCGGGTTGGTATCCTCCACCATCATGTAGATCAGGTCGTAGACCTTGATGGAGGACATCAGACGCATGATCATCACCACGAACAGGGTGGGGGAGACCATGGGCAGGGTGATCTGGAAGAACTGATTGATCTTGCTGGTGCCGTCGATCTCAGCGGCCTCATAGTAGGTCTTGGAGATGTTCTGCAGGCCGGCCAGCAGCAGCACCGCGTCATAGCCGATGTTGCTCCAGATGGCCACGATGGCGCAGGCGATCATCACGAAGTGGGAATCGGTGATCCAGTTGATGTGGGCGCCCAGCAGCTGGTTGAGAATGCCGTAGTCGCTGTTGAAGATCCAGCGCCACACCATGGTGATGGCGGCGGGGGCGCACACCATGGGCAGGAAGAAGATGGTGCGGAAAATGCCCTTGCCCTTGATCTTGGCGTTGAGCATCATGGCCACCAGCAGGGACAGGAACAGTCCCACCGGCACGGTGAGGATACAGAACAGAATGGTATTCCAGGTGGCCCGCCACACTTCCGGACTCTGGAACATCTCCACATAGTTGCCGATGCCGATGAACTTGTAGTGGCCGAACCCCAGGTGCTCACAGAAGCTGGTGTAGATGGTCTGGACGAACGGCCACAGGTTCAGCACCACCAGGCCGATAATGGTGGGGGCGATCATCAGATAGCCCCAGTGCTCCTCCCGCCGGGCGGCGGCAGAAAGCCTCATTGCTTTCTTTCCCATGTGTCACCCCTCCTCTCAGGAATCGGCCAGCTTTTTGGCGGTCTCGGTATTGATCAGATTCTGGATCTCATCCAGGCCGGTATCAATGTCCACCGAGCCGTTGTAAATGCTGGTCATGATATCCACCACGCCGCTCTTCCACTTGGGACGGGCGGAGTTGTTGACGTACTGCACGCAGTAGTCAAACTGGCTCATAATGGCCTCCAGATCCAGCTGGTAATCAAACTGGTCGAAGGCGCTGATCCAGGTTTCCTCCAGCCCCTCATAGGCGGGGATGGCGGCACCGGACTCGCCCTGAATCCGCTGGGCATCCTCGCCGGCGAAGTACTTCAGCACGTCAAGGGCGATGTCCAGATTTTTGCCGTGGGCGCCGGTGGCGTAGGTCAGGCCGTTGGAGATGGTGGCCCGGCCGTCACCGCTGACGGGATCGGGAGCGGCAGGCAGCACCGCCACGTCCCACTTGCCCACCATGTCGGGGTAGTTGGTCATCTCAGCCAGCAGGTTCCAGCTGCCCTCCAGGAACATGGCGCCCTTTTCGGAGAAGAAGGCGGTGCCGGGAGTGGTCTCGGCAAAGTAGGCCTGGTTGGGGCACCAGTCGTAGCTCTGCAGGTCTACATAGAACTTCACGGCGTCCCGTGTGGCCTCCTGGTCAAAGCCGCCCTTGGTCTTGTCCTCGGTCAGGATGCAGCCGCCGTTCTGATAGACAAAGTTGTGATAGCCCAGCTGCTCGTCGTTGTAGGCCATGTAGCCGTAATTGCCGGTGGCGTCATAGATGGCCTGGGAGGCGGAGACCAGGTCGTCCCACGTCCAGGTCTCGTCGGGATAGGCCACCCCGGCGGCATCAAACATCTCCTTGTTATAGACCAGGCAGACATTGTCCTTGTCCTTGGGCACGCCGTACATCCTGCCGTCGGAGCCCTGGGCGTTGCTGATGGAGATATCGCTGTAGTGCTCCTCATAGGGGAACAGGTCGGTGACATCGGCCAGCATCCCGAACTCGGAGTAATACAGGATCTGATCGGTGTGCATCCAGAACAGATCCGGCAGGGTGTTGCTTTCGGCTGCGGCCTCCAGCTTGGTCCAGTACTCGCTCCAGCTGGTGACCTGGACCTCGATCACCACATCCGGGTTCACATTGGCGGTATAAGCATCACACATGGCCTGCATACCGTCCCGCTGGGCCACATCCCAGATCTGGAACGTCAGATGGGTCTTGCCGTCTGACGAGCCGCATCCGGAGAGCGGCAGCATCAGCGCTGCTGCCAGAAGCAGGGCCAGTATGCGTGGTACCTTTTTCATGACATCTCTCCTCCTCTTTTGCTTGTTCCGCGCTTCCATCGGCACCAGAAAAAGGTGCCGTAAAATTATATTCATAATATAATGATTATGTCTAAACTGTAAATGAAAGTGTACCGTAAAAATATGCCCAAATATCGTATAATACGCCTTGCGCGCATATTAAACGACATTTGGGCATATTTAAAACATTTTCGTTAAATTACTAATTATAGCAGTACATTTTTTGTGCAATAAGACGAAACGAGCTGGAATCCATTAGGAAGATGAGATAACTGGCTCCAAATGAGACAGAGCAGACTTCAAAAACTGAGGAATCCAATATATCAAAATGTGCTGTGTATCTCCTCCTACCACGGGAAGGGAGCCCGCTTCGGCGGTTCCTTCCGGTCCTGCCGGGGGGCTGTTTCCATGTATTCGCTGGGTGACATGCCGGTTTCCCGGCGGAACACCTTGGCGAAATAGTTGGCGTTGGCAAAGCCGGAGGCCTCCGCCACATAGGTGATGGAGGGATCCTCGCCCCGGAGCAGGAGCTTGGCATACTCGATCCGCAGGTGGGTAATGTAGCGCCCGGGGGAGACACCGGTCTGCCGGGTAAAGGTGCGGATCAGGTGAGCCTTGGACACCTCCAGCCGCTCCGCCAGCTCGTCCAGCCCCTCCAGGAAGGGAAATTCCTCCTGGATGATGCCCACCGCCGCCTCCACAAGCGGGGAGAGGGATTCTTCCCCTCCCCGTTCTCCGCCGGAAGAGGGCCCGCTGATCAGGTTGGCCAGCATGGTATAGGCGTAGGCGGAGGCGGGGGTTCCGCTTACCGGCGCATGCTCGTCCTCCAGAACGGACAGGGCCAGCACCGCCTCCCGCACTGCCGCCGCGCCCTTGGGAAAGCAGGCGGTTCCGTCAGCCAGACGGCCGGCCAGAAGCCGGCCGGGCAGCTCCCCCTGGAGCTGTACCAGCATACATACGCCTTCCCCCACCGACTGTACGGAAAACTCCCCGCACTGCCAGAGGGCCAGCGCCTGGCCCGGGGACAGAACGTCGTTCCCGGTGTAGGAGGAGACGGTTACGGCTCCCTCAACCGCGGCAAGGAGACAGCAGCACAGATCCCCGGCGTATCCCCTGTGGCAGCTGCCGGAGGGCAGGGTGAGGACCCGGGCCGAGGAGAGGGTCAGCAGGCCGTTCAGTGCCGGGTCGGGCGGGGCGGGACGGATCTCCCGCGCTTTTGCTGGATTGGAAATCATGTGGTGTTCCTCCCAAAAAGGGACAGGGGCGAAGCCGCCTCCTGTCCCTTTGGCCGATGGGTCTGTCTCCGTGCTCAGTGGGCGATGGCCTGCTCGGTCTCCTTGTCGAAGAGGTGGATCTTCTCGTTCTTGAAGGTCAGAATGGCAGTGTCGCCCTCACGGCCCTTGAAGGTGGGCTCCGTGCGGATCACCATCCGGTTGCCCTGGCAGTCCACGTGCAGGCTGATCTCGGCGCCCATGAGCTCGGCGATCTCCACGGTGGAGGTCAGGCTCTCCGGACCGGCCGGCTGGCCGGCGTCCGCCGCAATCACATCCTCGGGGCGGATGCCCAGCACCACGGTCTTGCCCACGTAGGGGGCCACCGCTTCGTTCATCCGGGCGGGCAGGGCCACGGCAGTGCCGCATACCTGGGCCGCATACCCGTCCCCCTTCTTGGCGATGACGGCGTCCAGGAAGTTCATCTGGGGCGAGCCGATAAAGCCGGCCACAAACAGGTTGCAGGGGTAGTCGTAGAGCACCTGAGGGGCGTCGTTCTGCTGGATCACGCCGTCTTTCATCACCACGATGCGGTCGCCCATGGTCATGGCCTCGGTCTGGTCGTGGGTGACGTAGACGAAGGTGGTCTGGAGCCGCTTGTGCAGGCGGCTGATCTCGGAGCGCATGGCGGTGCGCAGTTTGGCGTCCAGGTTGGACAGGGGCTCATCCAGCAGGAACACGGCGGGGTTGCGCACCATGGCGCGGCCCAGGGACACACGCTGCCGCTGGCCGCCGGAGAGAGCCTTGGGCTTGCGGTTGAGCAGGTGCTCCAGATCCAGGGCCCGGGCCGCCTCGTGGACCCGGCGGTCGATCTCGTCCTTGGGCACCTTCTGCTGGATCAGGCCGAAGGCGATGTTCTTGTAGACCGTCATGTGGGGATAGAGGGCGTAGTTCTGAAAGACCATGGCGATGTCACGGTCCTTGGGCGCCACGTCGTTTACCAGACGGTCGCCGATGTACAGCTCGCCGTCGGTGATGTCCTCCAGGCCGGCGATCATCCGCAGGGTGGTGGACTTGCCGCAGCCGGAGGGACCGACCAGAATGACGAATTCCTTGTCCTTGATCTCCAGATTCAGATCGGGGACAACGGTCACGTTGCCGGGGTAGGTTTTATTGACGTGCTTGAACGTAATGCTTGCCATGACTCCTTGACCTCCATTTTTTTGAATGGGTAATTTATTGATGACACTTTCCGGCGGATTGGCCGGCAAATTTCAAAGCAGCCCTCTTTGAGACCTAGAATAGCATGGGCGATATCCCTTCGCAATAGCAAAAAAATGATAGCCTCGGTAAAAAGATGATAAAACGCCCTGCCAAACGGGATATATCATCAAATTACCTACGCTGTCAGTTTATTGCTATTGAATTGCGGGATATGGTATGATATGTTCACGCTGATAAGGACGTGGAAGGAAGGGGTCCCTTTGTTTTTCCGCAAAGACTATAATGTTCCCGGCCCGGGTATCCCCAAGGACGAGCCGGAAAAGACCGGCCCGGCCCGGCTGCTGCAGATCATCCAGCTGGAGGCGGGCACCATCTTCCTTTTGAATTTGCTGTTTGTGGTCTCCTGCATTCCGGTGGTCACCATTCCTCCGGCGATTTTTGCCATGAATCAGGTGATCCGCAAAATGATGCTGGATCAGCCGGTGCTGTGCTTTTACGACTACCGCACCGCCTTCCGCACCTATTGGAAGCAGGCCTACGGCGCCTTTTTCCTCACTGCCCTCCCGCTGGCGGCCTCCGGCTTCGGCGCCTATTTTTATCTGCTGCAGGCCACCCAAAACCTGGTGATGTTTGCGCCGTTTCTGGTGTGCTCCACGATCCTGCTGGTGACCCTGCTCACCTCGGGCTGCCTGTACGGCGCTCTGAGCATGGGTATGAAGCTGCGGCCCGCTCTCCGGCTGGCCCTGGCGCTGGGGCTGGGCAGGCCCCTCCGGCCCATTGTGGCCGCGGCAGTGGGGTACGGCCTGCTGTTGTTCGGGATCCTGGAGCTGCCCATCAGCCTGATCTATATGCTGCTGCTGGGCTTTTCCGCGCCCTGTCTGCTGTCCAACTTCTTCCTGCGCACCCTGCTGCGGGACTACTGCCCCGCACCGAAGGAGATGCCTCAGGAGGAGGATTCCGATACGGTATCCTGATACGCCAATCTAAATTCAGCCGGGGAAGGGGAAGCTCCCTGCCGGCCTGATGAAGGCTGCCGGCAGGGCGGCCTTCAGAAAGGAAGAGACTGTACAGTGAAGCAAGAAGAGTTGTTTGAGGCGCGGCTTGCGCCCTGCCTGGAGGAGATGAGATGGCTCTACTTCTCCCTTTACGGGGAAAATGAGGAGGCATTCTCCTATTTCCTCAGAATGCTGGAGGATTCCCTGGCTCAGCGGAAGCCTGCGCTGCGGCGGCAGGACGAGCAGCGGCTGGCCGATCCGGACTGGTGCCGGTCCAGCAAGATGCTGGGCATGATGCTCTATCCCTCCTGCTTTGCCGGGACCCTGAACGGGGTGCGGGAGAAGCTGCCCTATCTGGAGGAGTGCGGCGTCAACTACCTCCACCTGATGCCCCTGCTGGATTCTCCGGCGGGAAAGAGCGACGGCGGCTATGCGGTATCCGATTTCCGGAAGGTGCGCCCCGATCTGGGCACCATGGAGGATCTGGAGAACCTGGCCGACGCCTGCCGGGAAAAGGGCATCGCCCTGTGCCTGGACTTCGTGCTCAACCACACCAGCGAGGAGCACCCCTGGGCCAAGGCCGCCCGAGCGGGAGACCCGGTGGCCCGCAGCCGCTACTTTTTCTACGACAACTGGAGCATTCCCGCCCAGTTTGAACAGACGGTTCCCCAGGTATTTCCCACCACCGCCCCGGGAAACTTCACCTATCTCCGGGACTGCGGCCAGTACGTCATGACCTCCTTCTACCCCTTCCAGTGGGACCTGAACTACGGCAATCCCATGGTGCTCAACGACATGACGGGGAACCTGCTCTATCTGGCCAACCGGGGCATGGACGTGATCCGGCTGGACGCGGTGCCCTACATCTGGAAGCAGCTGGGCACCAGCTGCCGCAATCTGCCCCAGGTACATACCCTGGTGCGCCTGATCCATCTGGCCTGCCAGGTGGTCTGCCCCGGGGTGCTGCTGCTGGGCGAGGTGGTCATGGAGCCCTCCAAGGTGGCCCCCTATTTCGGCACGCCGGAGCGGCCCGAGTGTGATATGCTCTACAATGTGACCACCATGTGTACCACCTGGAACACGGTGGCCACCCGGGACGTGGGGCTGCTCCGCCACCAGATGGAGCAGGTCTGCGCCCTCCCCAGGACCTATCTGTTCCAGAACTACCTGCGCTGCCATGACGACATCGGCTGGGGCCTGGACTATCCCTGGCTGTTCCGGCAGCAGGGACAGAAGGAGGTCCCCCACAAGAAATACCTCAACGACTGGTTCACCGGCCGGTGGCCGGGCAGCTGGTCCCGGGGCGAGCTGTACAACGACGACCCCCGGCTGGGGGACGCCCGGCTGTGCGGCACCACTGCCTCCCTGTGCGGCGTGGAGAGCGCCCTGGTCAGCGGCGACCCCGACGCCCTGGAGCGGGGCATCCGCTGCGACCTGATGCTCCACGCCTGGATGTTCTCCCAGAGCGGCATCCCCGTCCTGTACAGCGGCGACGAGGTGGGCCGGCTGAATGACTACAACTACCACGGGGACCCGGCCAAGTTCGACGACAGCCGCTACCTCCACCGGGGCAAGTTCCAGTGGGACCAGGCGGCGCTGTGCCGGGACGAGAGCACCGTTCCCGGCCGGATTTTCCAGGGCCTGCGGCGGCTGGAGACCATCCGGGGGAAGGAGCAGGTGTTCCGGGCCGACGCGGAGGTCACCCTGCTGGATGCCTGGAACGGCTCTGTTCTGGCCATCCGCCGCCGGTATGGGGAGGAGGAGCTGATCGCCCTGTTCAACTTCTCCGAGCAGCCCCAGACCGCCGCCTGCCCGGCGGGCCGGCTGACCGATCTGGTGAGCGGGCAGGAGCTGGAGGGCGGGAGCCTGACCCTCCCCGGCTATGGCTTCCTCTGGCTCAAAAAGAACTGAGCGGCGGTGTGACCCGCGGCTTGCTGTGAAAGGAGTAGATCTGAAATGGCAATTCTGGTATTGGGCGGAGCCGGATATATCGGCTCCCACACGGTGTATGAACTGATCGACGCGGGCCGTGAGGTGGTGGTGGCCGACAATCTGCAGACCGGCTTCCGGGCTGCCGTCCACCCCAAGGCCAAGTTCTATCAGCTGGATATCCGGGACCGGGGTGCCCTGGATACCCTGTTCCAGGCGGAAAAGATCGACGGCGTTATCCACTTCGCCGCCTCCTCCCAGGTGGGGGAATCCATGTCCGACCCCCTGAAGTACTATGACAACAACCTCTACGGCACCATGGTGCNCCGGGGTGCCCTGGATACCCTGTTCCAGGCGGAAAAGATCGACGGCGTTATCCACTTCGCCGCCTCCTCCCAGGTGGGGGAATCCATGTCCGACCCCCTGAAGTACTATGACAACAACCTCTACGGCACCATGGTGCTCCTCCAGTCCATGGTGGCCCACGGGGTGGATAAGATCGTGTTCTCCTCCACCGCCGCCACCTACGGGGAGCCCGAGCGGGTGCCCATCCTGGAGGACGACAAGACCATCCCCACCAACTGCTACGGCCAGACCAAGCTGGCCATGGAGCACATGATGGGCTGGGTGTCCCGGGCCCACGGACTGAAATATGTGGCCCTGCGGTACTTCAACGCCTGCGGCGCCCACGTTTCGGGAAAGATCGGTGAGGCCCACGACCCGGAGACCCACCTGATCCCCATTATCCTCCAGGTGCCGCTGGGCCAGCGGGAGGCAGTCAGCGTGTTCGGTAACGACTACCCCACCAAGGACGGCACCTGCATCCGGGATTACATCCACGTCACCGATCTGGCCCAGGCCCATATCCTGGCCCTGGACTACCTGATGAAGGGCGGGGAGAACAACGTGTTCAACCTGGGCAACGGCGTGGGCTTTACCGTCAACGAGGTCATCGAGGTGGCCCGGGAGGTGACCGGCCACCCCATCCCCGCCAATATGGCCCCCCGGCGGGCGGGGGATCCGGCCCAGCTCATCGCCTCCTCGGAGAAGGCGGTGAAGGTGCTGGGGTGGAAGCCCAGGTACAACGACCTGTCCACCATCGTGGCCACCGCCTGGGCCTGGCACAAGGACCACCCCCACGGCTTTGAGGAGAAATGACCGGGGCGCCGGCCTGAAAAAACCAGAAAAAGATAGGCGTATGGAATAGCCTGCCCGGCTGCTCCATACGCCTGTCTTTTTTATGTATCGGTGGTTTCCGGGACCGTTAGGGAGAGCGGCCGGGAACAGGAATAAGCGGCCCGCCCTGATCCTTATGGCGGCCAGGAGGATAATGCCTGCTGCCGGTACTGCCTGGGTGTGATGCCGGTATATTTGCGGAACACCTTGACAAAATAGCTCTGCTCGCAAAACCCGACCAGATAGCCCACATCTCCGACGGTGAGAGAGGAACAGCATACCGACGAGGCCATGTACGAAATGGTCAAGTGCGCCTATGACGCCGGCTATCAGGTTGCCACCCACTCCATCGGAGACGCAGCCATCGATCAGGCGCTGCGTATTTACGAAAAGGTCATGGAGGAAAACCCCAGAGAGGACCCCCGTATGCGGATCGAGCACTTCCAGATCGCCAGCCAGGACCTGGTGGAACGGGCCATGGAGCTGGGGGTCATCGCCAGCATGCAGCCCACCCATGCCACCTCCGATATGAATATGGCGGAGGACCGTGTGGGCCATGAGCGCATCCAGTACGCCTACGCGTGGCGTGAGATCCTGGACAGAGGCGGGATCATTCCGGGCGGCTCCGATGCGCCTACAGAGTATACCAATCCCTATTTCGGCCTGTATGCCGCCGTAACCCGGAAAGATCGGCTGGGCAATCCCTCCGAGGGCTGGTATGCCCAGCAGTGCATGACCCGTGAGGAGGCCCTGCGGTCCTTTACCATCTGGGCGGCCTATGCCGAGTACAGCGAGGAGTGGAAGGGCTCCCTGGAGGCCGGTAAGGTGGCAGACTTTGTGGTGATCGACCGGGATTATATGACCTGTCCAGAGGAGGATATCAAGGACATCCAGGCCCTGATGACCGTTTCCGGCGGCCAGGTGGTCTATACTAAGGATCTGTCCCAGCCTACCGTGGTCTGGAACGGCCTTCCTATGACCTTTAACAGCGACGTTGTGGTGGAGCCGGGCAAGATTTATGTTCCGCTGAATGATACGGCAAATGGGATCGGTGCCCAGACGTCTGTGGCAGACGGCCAGGCGGAAGTCACTCTGGAGGGCCGGACCGCCACCGTGCCTGTTGCGGAGGTGAACGGGGTATACTATGTGCCGGCGCGGGCCCTGTTTGAAGGACTGGGCCGGAACGTGACCTGGTATGGGGACGGTCAGTGCGTCTCCATCGGATGGCTTGCAGCCTGAGTATGAAATAAAATAGCCTGCTGCTCCGGACCGCGCGAATGGTTTGCGCGGTCCGGAGCTTTGCAGGCTCCGCCAGGGAGGTATCAGTATGGCGAAACGGAAAGTGATGGTCCCTTATCCAATCCTGCGGGAGGGACTTTCTGAGCTGTTTGAGCGATATGACGTTTACTATCCCTCACGGCTCCCAAAGCGTGAGGAGATATTGGGTGTGCTGCCCCAGTATGACGCGCTGATCGCCTGCGGTTTTCCGATCGATGCTCAGGCGATTGACCGGATGGAACGGATCAAAGTTATAAGTACCCACAGTGTGGGATACGACAATATCAACCTGAGCGCCCTGAGCGAGCGAGGGATTTTGGTGTGTAACCTGCCCGACGTGGTCACCGAGGCCACGGCCGAATTCGCAGTGGGCCTGATGCTGGCAGTGGTTCGCCGCATCGCGGAGACCGACCACAAGCTGCGCCTGTGCCCGGACTTGCTTTGGGGACCTATCGCTAACCTGGGACATGGCCTGGACGGCAAGCGGTTGGGAATCCTGGGCATGGGACGGATCGGCAAGGCGGTTGCCCGCCGCGCACGGGCCTTTTTGATGGAGGTCAGCTATCACAACCGCCACCGGCTTCCCGCGGATGTGGAGGCGGAGTATGGAGCGGTCTACGTTCCGTCCATGGAGCGACTGCTCCGGGAATCCGATGTGGTGGTGGTCTGTCTTCCTCTGACCGGGGAGACCCGCCAGCTGCTGGGTATGGAGCAGTTTGAACAGATGAAGCGGTCAGCGTATTTTATCAATGTGGGCCGGGGTCCCATCGTCAAGGAGGCAGAGCTTGTGGAGGCCCTGGAGAAGAAGCTGATCGCAGGGGCCGGCCTTGATGTTTTTGAACACGAGCCCGATATCCCAAATGCATTGAAGGGAATGACTAATGTGGTCCTGGGTGCCCATATGGCCACCGCTACCGTGGAGACCCGCATTAAGATGGCGCAGCTTGCAAGCAAGAATATCATTGACTATCTGGAGTATGGATTGCATCCGAACCTAGTAAATCCGGATGCTTTAAGGTGTTACTCCTTGTGAATAGGCTTCATGGTGGGGAACAATATGACCTCACGAATCGTATCGGAATTGGTGAGCATCATGACACAGCGGTCAATGCCGATGCCCAGGCCGCCTGTCGGAGGCATGCCATACTCCGAGCGGTGAGGAAGTCCTCGTCCATCATGCCGGCCTCTTCGTCACCCTTGTCCCGCAGCTCCACCTGCTTCTGGAAGCGCTGACGCTGGTCGATGGGGTCATTGAGCTCGGAGAAGGCGTTGCCCATCTCGCTGTGGCAGATGAACAGTTCGAAACGCTCGGTGAGCCGGGGATCTTTGGGGGAGCGCTTGGCCAGGGGTGACACATCCACGGGGTGCATGGTGATAAAGGTGGGCTGAATGAGCTTCTCCTCCACCTTCTGATCAAAGCACTCATACAGGGCGTTGCCCCAGGTCTTGTCGGCGGTCTCGGGCAGCTCTACGCCGATGGACTTGGCGGCGGCGACCGCCTCCTCGTCGGTAGTGATTGACATAAAGTCAATGCCGCAGTACTTCTTTACCGCTTCGTGCATGGGCATACGGGGCCAGCCGGGAGTCAGGTCGATCTTCTCCCCCTGCCACTCCACCTGGTAGGTGCCCAGGATCTTCTGGGCGGCGGAGGACAGCAGGTCCTCGAACAGATCCATCATGTCGTTGAAGTCGGCGTAGGCCTGATAGAGCTCGATGGTGGTGAACTCGGGATTGTGTTTGGGGTCCATGCCCTCGTTGCGGAAGATGCGGCCGATCTCATACACCCGGTCCATACCGCCCACGATCAGCCGCTTCAGAGGTAGCTCGGTGGCGATACGCATGTACATGTCGATGTCCAGGGTGTTGTGGTGGGTGATGAAGGGCCGGGCGGTGGCGCCGCCGGAAATGGTGTTGAGCACGGGGGTCTCCACCTCCATAAAACCCCGGGCATTCATGAAGCTGCGCACATGCTGGATGAACTGGGAGCGGATCATAAAGTTGCGTTTTACTTCCGGGTTGACGATCAGATCCACGTAGCGCTGACGGTAACGAAGCTCGGTGTTGGTCAGTCCGTGGAACTTCTCAGGCAAAGGCAGCAGGGACTTGGAGAGCAGCGTTACCTTCTGCACCCGCACGGACATCTCGCCCCGCTGAGTGCGGAACACCTCACCCTTGACGCCCACGATGTCACCGATGTCATACCTCTTAAAACGGTTGTACTCCTCTTCCTCCATCTCGTCCTTCCGGGCGTAGAGCTGGATGCGGCCGGACTTATCCTGCAGATCGCAGAAGGAGACCCTGCCCATGCCACGTTTGGACATGAGGCGACCGGCCAGAGAGACCTTCTGTCCCTCCAGCGTATCGAAGTTCTCCTTGATATTGGCGGAATCGTTGTCCACCTGGTAGCGAGTGATCTGAAAGGGATCACAGCCCTCTTCCTGAAGCTTGACCAACTTTTCCCGGCGGATCTGTCTCTGCTGAGAAATTTCCTGTGCGCTTCCCTGACTGTTGGTTTCGTTGATTGTTTCGGCCATTTATATTCTCCTTTGTCATTCCTGTTCCGTTTGCCTTTACATTGCCTGTGTGGATACCATGAGGGAACTTTCCAGACGCCTATTTTTTAATAGTGAGCGTTGTAATGGGAAAATTCTTTACTTTCAAAGCTGTTTTTCCTCCGATTTCTGATATTGCGACAGTGCCAGGGCCAGGGCCAACTGGTCCGGACAGGAAGTCCCTTTATCCAGGCACTGGATTCCTTTCAGCTGCGCAATCGCATCCTCCACACGCATCCCCACCAGCAGGCGGCTGAGCGCCTGGGTAAAGCCGGGGCAGCCCAGCACAAATTCCACCGACCGGATGGTGCCGTGGTCCACTTCCAATTTAATTTCTTTGGCGCAGGTGCCTTTGGTCTCATAAATCATACGGTTCTCTCCTGTCTCTGGAAATCCTTGACGACTTGCTGTATAATAACAAAATAAACCTTCCCATTATAGGAAAGTCAAGGGGCAACCAAGGAGGAAGTGCAGATGCAGGGCTATCTTTCCATCAGCGATTTTGCCAAGCTTCGTAATGTAAATCCCAAATCGCTGCGATACTATGAGCGGATTGGAGCGCTGATTCCCGCCTATACCGATCCGGAGACAGGTTACCGGTATTATGCTTTGGAGCAGCTGGTGGAGATGGACATGATTCTGATGTGTCTGGAGCTGAATATTTCCCTAAAGGATTCGGAACGATACCGGCAGCCCGATCAGACATTGGATATCCGGCATCTGCTTCAGGATGGGCAGCAAAAGGCCCTGGAAAAGCTTGCCCACCTCCGCAACACCATGCAGCAGATGGAGGAGGCGCTCCGCCGGATTGAAGAAAACCAACGCTATCAGCAGCAGGAGGGTGTCTATCGACGGCACATGCGCCGGCGGCTTATTTTGCGGGAACCCTTCACCTCCTCTGGCGGAGAGTTGGCGTTTAAGCAGAGTTCCACAAAAATCTTTCTCCGCGGACAATCCCTGGGCTTGCTGCCCGCCTTTACCTTTCCCATTGGTCTGATCGCCCGGCGGCAGGGAGACCGCATGGATACCGATATCTTTCTGGAGGTTCTCCAGCAGAAAGATGGGATTACCAACCTGGAAGTGCTGCCCGAGGGGGACTATATCTGTCAGCAAGAACCCGCACAGGCAATGGGGCATGTGGATGCACTGATTTCTGAGTACTTTGTCCAACATCCCAAGGCAAGCCAGGTCATTATCACCAATCTGACTTCTGCTAACTTTGATCTGAAGGGGCCATTACTGGAGTTGCAGGAACAAATTTGACCTAAGAGGGCACCGGGAGTTTTCCCGGTGCCCTCTTTGATTAAAAAAGTTTCCTCTTGACTTTCCTATTATGGGAAAGATTAAGATTGCCTATTGCGGGGATTTTCCCGCCGAATCAAAACCAAAACGGAGGAAGAAAAATCATGCAGGCGGAAACAAATCCTCTGGGTTATGAACCGGTTGGAAAGCTGCTTAGAACCTTTGCTGTTCCAAGTATCATTTCTATGGTGGTCAGTACCCTGTATAACATTGTAGATCAGATTTTTATCGGACGCGGCGTAGGCTATTTGGGAAACGGCGCAACCAACGTGATTTTGCCCCTCACCGTGATTGCTCTGGCCCTTGGCCTGATGATTGGAGACGGCACCACGGCCTACTTCAGTCTGCGCTTGGGACAGGAGGACCGACAGAGGGCCGCACAGGGCGTAGGCAACACCATTACTCTGACGGTGGGAGTCAGTATTCTTCTGACCATACTGTCTCTGGCATTTCTAAAACCGCTCTGTGTCCTGTTCGGCGCCACCGACGCCACCATGTCCTACTCTCTGGAGTATGGGTACATCATCGTATTGGGATTCCCCTTTTATATGTTCAGCATGGGGTTTAACTCCATTGTCCGTGCCGATGGAAGCCCGGTCTACGCCATGCTGTCCACGCTGAGCGGAGCAATTTTGAATACGATTCTGGACCCACTATTTATTTTTGTCTTTCACATGGGGGTAAGGGGAGCCGCCATTGCAACAGTTCTGGGGCAGATCGTCTCCTGTGTCATGACCCTGCTTTACCTGAGAAGATTCCGGTGCATCACCCTGACGCCTGACTGCCTGCTCCCCCGGTGGAAGCTATGCGGCAGAGTGTGCAGCCTTGGAATTTCCAGCTTCTTTCTTCAACTGGCGGCCACCATCGTAATTACAGTAATGAACAATGTGCTCGTCAAATACGGCGCGGTCTCCAAGTACGGTGCCGAAATTCCCATGACCACTCTGGGCATTACCATGAAAGTCAATCAGATTATTACCGGCATCGTCATTGGGATTTCTGTGGGCTCTCAGCCCATCATCGGGTATAACTATGGTGCCGGAAAGACAGCACGGGTCCAGAAAACCTACCTTTTGGCCATTGTCTGTTCCACAATTGTCATGGGTGCAGGCACTCTGCTGTTTCAGCTGTTTCCCGATCAAATCGTCAGCATTTTCGGCTCGGAGTCTGATTTGTATCGCGAATTTGCGGTCAAAAGTCTGAAGATTTTCCTGCTGTTGATCCTCTTGAACGGATTCCAGCTTTGCACGGGTACCTTTTTCCAGGCAGTAGGAAAGCCGCTTCAGGCCACTTTGATCTCCCTGTCCCGACAAGTACTCTTTTTACTTCCAGCCCTGTTGATTCTGCCCCGCTTTTTGGGTGTGGAAGGTGCGTTATGGGCCGGGCCGGTAGGTGATGCCTGCGCCTTTGTTCTGGCGCTGGCCTTTGGCTTGGCGGAATGGAGAAAAACCAGCCGCAACGCCTATACAATAACATAATTTCTTCTATGGAGGACGTTTCTTATGACCCACATATCTGATCCCATTACGATCCGGAACCTGACCCTGGCCAACCGGCTGGTGATGCCCCCTATGGCAACCGCAAAGGCGGACGAGAACGGCTATGTAACCGATGCGGTATGCGACTACTACCGGGAGCGGGCCAAGTACAGCAAAATTGGTCTGATTATTACGGAACATAGCTATATCCACCTTCAAGGAAAGGCCCATCCCGGTCAGACCTCCATCGCATCTGACGATGTGATTTCTTCCCTTCAGCGTCTCACCGACTGTATCCATCAGGAGGGAGTCAAAGTCTTTGCTCAGCTCAGCCATGCGGGATCGGCCGCGCTGTCCAAGACCACCGGGCAGACTCCCGTTGGCCCCAGCGCGCTCTACCACCCAAAGCAGCGGGAAGAACTGCCTGCGGAGATGACGCTCCAGCAGATCCGGCAGGTCACGGAATGGTTTGCCCAGGCGGCCCTTCGGGCAAAGAAGGCAGGCTTTGACGGGGTAGAGATCCACTCCGCCCACGGTTATCTCCTCAATCAATTTTTCTCCCCGCTGGCCAATCAGAGAACCGATGCATACGGTCCTCAGTCAGTGGAAAACCGCATCCGGTTTCACCGGGAGGTCATCCAGGCAGTCCGGCAGGCTGTGGGCGAGGACTTCCCCATTGCCCTTCGGCTGGGCGGCTGTGACTATGAGGCTGGAGGGAGTACCGTCGAAGACTGTGTGGAGGCCTGTCGGCTGCTGGAACACAGCGGCGTGGATCTGTTCCATCTCACCGGTGGCATGAACGGCTTTATCCGACCCGGTCACGGGGAGCCCGGGTATTTCCGGGATCTGTCTGTTCCTGTGAAGCAGGCGGTTCACCTCCCCGTCCTTCTGACAGGAGGAGTTACCACCCCGGTCCAAGCCGAGGCCCTTCTGGAGGAGGGCTGCGCCGATCTCATTGGCGTGGGCCGGGCAATCTTCAAAAATCCCCGCTGGGCAGATTGAGCTTTAAGCTTTATGTTCATCATCAGAAGATGGCGTATGCATAACGATATCCGCAAAGTGATACTCTGCCCTTGATTCTAAGGAGAAAAGTTATGAAAGATATTGAAAGAGTAGAACAGTTTTTAAAAGATGTACCCGTTGTTTATCTGACTACTGTGACTGAGGGAAAGCCTAAATGCCGGCCGATTGGTCTTCATATGCTGATCGGAGATACCCTTTACTTTGGCGTTGGTACGTTCAAAGATGTCTATCGACAGATGGAAGCAAATCCTTTTGTTGAGTTTTGTGTCTGCAAGGATCGTGTGTTCTTGCGCTATTACGGAAAGGCTGTTTTTGAAAAAGACTACAAGATTGCTAACGCCGCTATATCGGCGGCCCCTTTCTTGCAACAGGTGTATAATGAGACAACAGGCAAAAAGTTGGGGATGTTCCACCTGGAGAACGCGACCGCTGAATTTCGGACGATGACAGGTATTCGGGAATCCCTTACTCTTTAATATGTCTGCATGTCGATCAGTTGAGGAAAGACCAGCAAAACCGTGCTTGATACATTCAACTACATGATTTCAGAGGCATGTATCAAAGTGACACGGTCGAATGATTAAATGACTTACAAACAAAGCGGTGCTTCCCTAAGTAGGGAAACTACCGCTTGATCTGTCTGCAGAGCCCAGTTCCGGGATCAATCATGGGCCGGGTTTCTGCTGTATAGAAGGCCAGATAAGAATAAAAGCAAAGCCTGCTATGGGTGGGAAGAGTACAGAAAAAAGGCAGCCGTAGGAGTGCTGGCTAGAAGAAAGCAATATAAATTGATTGTGTAGAGTTTAAGATACCATCTACGATAACCCTAGATTCAACCTATATCACTGAGAATTACTTTGACACCTTCCCATTATTACGGTAGGCCCAGTTATATACTCGTCGTCTGTACGAAGAACAAGCTGTTACTGTTATCTCCCTATGTCTATAAAGAGCCATCGCTTTTAATGGGACATCAAAACCTATAGATGCCAGGGTTTCCAGGTTTGCACCCGAGACCAAATCACAACTCAGCGCAAGCGGTTGTGATTTGGAAAGGAGGAGCGGCGGCATGAGCACGTTAGACTTTCACAAAAAAGTCGGAGCGGAGCAAGCGATACAGAGCTTGCTCCGACAATGGTGCGGGCGGCGGGACTTGAACCCGCACGCCATGAAGGCAACGGAACCTAAAGGTGAAGCTATCTTAGAGACAAATGGTGTGTATTCTAAGCATAAAAGAAACCTGCTGCAAAGAGATACGATTAGCTTCACCTCAACCGCATCGGCGTAAGATTTCACGCTTTATACAAACTCTTTCATAAGATATTTTTTGAATATAAGTAAGATGATGATGCTCACATTTCATAAATGTTGAAGGCAAGATGCTGCCTTGGGCCAGCTGCTTATCGAGCTTATCCAATGCCCGCTCTGCTTCCTGCAGCCTTGTAGTCAAGCCATAGTAATACAGATATAGCTTTTCAATATTCATGATGTTCACCTCCTAAATTCAAAAGTATGAAAATATGAGGCGCCAGTCCAGAGAATGTACCTCCACCACCAGCGCCTCATATTGGCTTTCATTGTATCGTATTGTAAGTCGGATGTAAATACCTTCAAAGTGGGGATCTATTTAAAAAAGTTCTTCGTCAACAAAACACTACGGACATTGGCTGTCACTTGTTTCCCCTTTATGAATTTTTTATCAACAATTGATCAAATTTTTTGGTACAGTAGAATATCTGTTTTTAGCTGGATATTCTGCTGTTTGTGTGCTATGGTGTTTTGGTGACAGGAGGCAAGACATATGAACGACACCCTGAAACTACTGTATGACAGATTTTACACGCCTCTGCCCATGGAGAAGGCCGAACAGGAGATAGAGGATTGCCACCAGCAGCTCATTGAGCGGCTGGAAAAACCAGAGAGAAAATTGGTATTGCGGATCATGGATGTCCAAAATCTGATTGCAGAGGAACGCGCCATAGACAGCTTTCTCTGTGGATTCAAATTGGGCTGGGAACTATCAAATGAACTGAATCACTATGGAAGCGGACATCCGTTTCGGTACGATAAGACCGGGACGGATGTCCGCTTTGATTAATCGGGTAAAACAATACCTTGTATATGTCTTCGGGAAGAAAGCCTGCCAATCTTGGGACAGGCTTTCTTTTTTATAGTTCATTCAGTCTCTGAATATACTCTGCCCGGGGAATCTGACGGGCCAGGAAGGCGTCCTTCAGTTCCTGTGCCTGAGCCACCTGGCGGTTCCACTGATCCGTGGTAAGCCGCCCTCGGCGTTTCCGAGCCTTCAGCCGGTTGTAGATCCGGCTGTACTCCCGGACGGCAGTCTCTGACTTCTGCTTCTCCTTCTCCCGCGCATGGGCCCCTACCTTCCGACAGGTCTTGCCGCCAGTACCCGGTACCACTCGGTCACAGTAGCAGGTGTCATATCCGCCCACCGCCAAAAACCACCGATGGCAGTGGGCGCAGCGCCGGGGCAAATTCCCGGCGGCTATCCCCTTGTACAGATCCATGTACAAAAAGCTGGTGAGGCTTTCAAAGGTCATCTGTTCCGCCATCGTCAATCGGCCGGACTTTAATTCCATGACGGGAACCAGGGAGAGATTTACAGGGTACTCAAATGTGATCGTGTCCAGATCCACGGCCCCTTCCTGCCATGTTTCGCCTTCGTCCTCCAGCTCCTTCTTCTGGCGGAGTGCATCCTCCATGACGGTTCGGTAACCGGCATAGGCATGGATATAGTCCTGCCGCCGCCTGGTGGGGAGATCCTGAAAGAACTCTGTCAGCATCCACTCAGAATTTTTTACGAAGGCACGCAGTTCATCTTCCAGCCGCTCCAATTTCTCCATCCAACGGGTGTACCCTTCATGGCGGGGTGTCCCCGGTGTCAGCATCTCGTTCACCACATCCGGGTGCTCGCGGAGATAGGGAATCAGCGCGATCATTCGCTTGTATCCTGGCAGCAGCTTATTGTAGAGAGGCAACTCCCCCAGTGCCCGCCACAGCTGCTCCATGGCATGGAGAGCCATAGCCGCGCTGGAGGGATCTCTGGCAGACAGGAAAATCTGAAATTCTTCCTGGAAATGCTCCAGCGGCTGGCGGATGTTTGCGGATGCCTTCCACCCGCACTCCAGCGCCTCTGCTGCAAATGTTCCCAGCGGATAATGTTTTCCTCCTACAATACTCTCGTCTGGTGTGAAGTCCACCCGGAAATAATCCACGGCGTCATGATTCATGTAGTACATGATCTGCCACACTCCCTCTGTACCCGATAGAGTTTTCAGCTTTTACCCATCTTGCGTTTGTGGAGTTGAAACCGTGCTCCAAGCCCTTGAAACAGGATTTGGATCTGTTATACTGTGCTTGTACCCGATGATTATATCATAAATTAATCAGGTATTCAATATGACCGTGCTGCACCATATACCGGGAGGAGGAGACTTTATGACAAGATTACATACCATTGACGCCGATACCTTGCAGACCATTGCCTATGAACCGATTTCCTTTCTTGTGGAGGAGCTGCTGCCTCCTGGGCTGCACCTGCTGGCGGGAGCACCGAAGATCGGCAAGTCCTGGCTGGCGCTGTGGCTGTGCCTCCAGGTAGCTCAAGGGAAACCACTCTGGAACTTTTCCACTCGCCCGTGCGAAGTTCTCTATCTCTGTCTGGAAGACAGCTTTCAGCGTATTCAAAGCAGGCTCTTTGATCTCACCGAAGATGCGCCATCGACGCTGCACTTCGCTGTGATGTCCGAACAGCTCCACAATGGGTTAGTAAATCAGATGGAGCAGTTTCTCCAAGAGCATCCTGCCACTGGCCTAGTGGTCATCGACACGCTCCAGCGTATCCGATCCACTGGGAATGAGGCAAACCCCTACGCCAACGACTATCGGGACATTGGTGTTCTCAAAGCACTGGCAGACCGGCACCGCATCGCGGTACTGCTGATCCACCATCTGCGGAAGATGAACGACGATGATCCCATGAACATGATCTCCGGCACCACAGGCTTAAGCGGCGCGACGGATTCTAACTTTGTACTCCGCAAGAGTAAACGCAGAGAGAACACCGCCACCCTCTACTGCACTGGCAGGGACATCGCCTACCGGGAGCTGTCCCTGGAGTTCGGCAATGAAACTCACATCTGGAACCTGCTCTCAGATGACTGTAAGCAAGCAGGGCAGCCTGGAGGACGGATCCGTCTTCTTCTCTCTGCACTGCTACAGGAGCAGCCAGTAATCTGTGCTACTTCCAGAGCGCTGCTGGAAAAGATCGACCCTGTCGGCATCGAGGGCTTTTCTCCCAACAGTTTCTCTCACCAAATCCGGAAAAACGTTGACACTCTAAGGCGCAGCGGCATTTCAGTGACCTTCAGAAAAAGTAATGGTGAGCGGCTTATCTGCCTTTGTAGGGTCGATGGTGTCGATGATTCCGCTGCCACAGATATCGTCCCCATCGACCCTGCCGTTGTTGAGCAGCCGGATGGAGGGGGCATGGCGGGGGCCGTGGATGCGGATTCCTCCCTTCGGGGAGGGCAAGCATCGCGCCCGGCTATACGCCATGCACAGGTTCGGGGCGCTGCCCCGTGCCCGGCCCCTGAGGGGGAAAAGGAGGAGCAATGCAGAGAGTAAAAAAGACGGAAATCATCACCCTTCGAGTGACGCCCAGAGTCAAAAAAGCCATTCAGGAACGGGCCAAAGCCGCTGGCCTGACGGTCACCGACTACCTATGCTACAGCGGGTTGGGAAAAGAGATCGTGCGGGTAGAAGGACTGGAGCAGGTGCTGTCTGAGCTGAAAGCCCAGGGGCGTAATCTGAATCAGCTCACCACCCTGGCCAACATGGGACGGGTAACAGTTGTGAAGGGTGACGCGCTGGCAGAGAATTACGGAAAGATTTATGAACAGCTCCGGGAGCTTCTGCGGGAGGTAAGTGGGGCCCCCACAAAAGTGGTGGACCGCTTTTGTGGGGAGAGGAGACACCCTGGAATGAGTGAGCTTTCAGCCAATCAGGCTGGAAGCGAATGATATGGAGGAGGTGTCGACGAGATGGCAACCTTCACCGCAATCAAAAATCGTGGCGGCGGCAGAGGTGCTCTGGGCGGTGTGCTGAGATACGTCCAGCAGGGGGAGAAAACCACATGGAAAGATCGTCGGCTGGTCTCCGGCTGGAACTGCACCGCCCAAAGTGTCTGCTCCGAGATGCAGCTCACAAAAGAACACTTCCATAAAACAGAAGGCCGTCAGTACTACCACTTCGTGCAGTCCTTTGACAAGCAGGATGACCTGTCCCCACAGGAGATTCACGCGATAGGGCTGAAGTTGGCCCAGCGGGAGTTTCCCAACTTCGAAGTGTTGGTTGCCACCCATGTGGACACAGGTCACCTCCACAATCACCTGGTGGTGAACAGTGTGAGCTTCCAGGATGGTAAGAAGCTCCACCAGAGTGCCGCCGACCTGCAGGCCCACCGGATGGCCAACGATGAAATATGCGTTGCCCATGGCTTGGAGATCCTTCCGCCGCCGCAGAAGCAGGTAAAACAAAAGCGGATGGGCACCAGAGAGTACCGATCCGCCGCGAAGGGTGAAAGTTGGAAGTTCCGCCTCATGAACACCATTGACCAGTGTATGAGGTGCGCTGCCAGCAAGGAGGAATTCATTTCCCTGATGGAGAGCGAGGGGTATCAGGTGCGGTGGACGGATAGCAGAAAGAACATCACCTACACCACACCCAAGGGAATGAAGTGTCGGGATGACCGGCTCCACGAGAAAAAGTACACCAAGGAGGTCATGGAACATGAGTTCAGAATCCGGGCAGCGATTGTCCATGGAGGAATTGAAACGGAGGAACGCTCCGCAGTCTATGATGCCGCAGAACTGTCCCAGCAAGGAGGAGTGGCAGGAACTGCTCCAACGGCTGGACGAGCTGGAGCGGCACACAGCGGCTCACACAGCCCTTCTGCGGGAGGTTTCCAGCCGGAGGGAACCGTGTCCCACCCAGACGCAGATGGAGGAACTGGCGCGGGATGTGGCAGAGATACAGGCACTGCTGCGACAGGCTGGGAAGAAGAAAGAGTTTTCTATTTCTCCGCCCAGCCTGGGTACGGCGATGTCGGTTATGGTATGGCTGGCTCTGATTTTGCTGGGTACCCTGGTGGGCATGGTAGTCTTGCAGGTGATCTGGTCCGGCTTGGCCGCTCTCTGGAGCGTGGTCAAGATGCTGATCCCGTAAGAGATGCTACCACCATACACCAGCACACCGACTGGAAAACGCTTCGCCAGGAGCGACAAAAGAAAATCGCCCTCGGCCACAAGGAGGACGATCGTGCAGAAGAACAAAACTGGCAGCAGAGTATGTAGTCTCTGTATTTTAACGCAGCCCGAATCGGGCGGAAAGGAGCCTATGGGAAAGAGAAACCCAAAGTCTGAACTATCCAGTGTTATGTACTCCTATGTGGGGAGTGACACTCAATTTGACGCATTTCTGAAAATGCTGATTCATGATTACCTTGCCGTAGATAACCCTTTCGTACAAGCAGAAGAACAACAGGTTGTCGGTTTGGTAGAATCGAATCATAACTGAGATCTTTTCATGGCTATTCACAGATGTCTGTGATATGTTCTGTTTGCAAAATCAACTCTACCAGAGAGGAGGTACCGTGAGTGAAAGTCTGGCTCTACTATCGTCTCTCCAGAGATGAGGACAAGGAACTCAATTCCCTCAGCAACCAGCGGAATATCATCTACCACTACGCCATTACCAATGGACACGAAGTGGTGGGCGAATCCTTCGATGACAATGTCAGCGGCATGCACTTCAATCGTGCCGGAATCGATAAAATCTATGAGGCAGTGGAGGCCGGACTGATCGAGGCCATCGTGGTGAAAGACCTCTCCCGTCTGGGACGGCACCGCACCCAGACCGCTCTGTTTATCGACTATCTGCGGGAACACAAGGTTCGAGTGCTCTCCGACACGGAAAATATTGAAACCTTTAATGAGGCGGATGATCTCATCATTGGATTCAAGGGACTGGTCAATGACTTCTATGCTCGGGACGGCAGCCGGCGAGTCCGCACGGGATATCGTCAGAAGCAAAAAGAGGGCATTGTCATGATTCCGCCCTTTGGATACTTCAAAGACAAGAACACCAAGCAGGTAGTGGTTGTAGAGGAAGCTGCTGAAACGGTCCGGATGATTTTCACAGCCTATATCGGAGGTCATGGCCTCAGGGCAATCGCCAAAATGCTCAATGAGCAAAAGCGGAAAACCCCGGCGCTGACGCAGCTGGGACTGCTGAATAAGCACGCTCCAAATACCCAGGACGGTATCATAAAAAAGTACCTCTGGGATGGGAGGATGGTGGGCCGCATTCTGCAAGACGAGAGTTACATCGGTACGCTGATCTGCCATAAAAGCGAGCGTAATAAGATCAACAAGACCTTCCGATTCACGGAACCCAAGGAGCAATTCCGGCACGAGAACTTCTTCCCTCCCATTGTATCCAGAGAAATTTGGGAGCGGGCTCAGGTGTTGCTGGCAGAGAGGAAGAAACAAAATGTCCGGGCCGGAACCAATCAGAGTATCCTGCGGTATGGAGGCCTCCTGCGCCGTGAGGGCTGCGGCCGCACCTTTGTGGGAAAACGAATCCATTTAAAAGGCGAAGAGCGGGTGGAGTATCACTGTGACACCTATCACAGGTACGGAAAGGAATACTGCTCCTCCCACACGGTGGATGAGCGTATCCTGGATGAGCTCATCACCAAGGAGCTGATCCAAACCAAGAAAATGTATGAGGCCAATTTTCAGGCGATGGACCAGCTGATTGACCAATGGCAGCCCAAGGCCAGTGCCGCTACCGCACAGATCAAAAAGCAGCAGGAGCGAATCGCCATGCTGGAGGAAGAAATGGAGGCCATCTTGATGGAACGGATTCGGGACAAAGCCAACGCCGAGCGCTATGACCGGATGATCCAGAAACGGGAAGCCGAGATCGCAGCGGCCCAAAAGCAGATTGAAGAACTGCAAAACATTGAGGAAACTCTGCGCAGCCGGCAGGCCAGGCCAAGCTGAAGAGAGACATCAGTATGATGGATGACATCCTGAAAGATGAGCATCTGTCCGAAGCCCATCTGCGCCTACTGGTGGACAAGATCTATGTGCATGAGGAAGATGGAAAACTCTCGCTGAATATTTGTCTGAAGGCTCCCTTCCGCGATCACCTGGACACCTATGAGAACGGAGAACAAACCGAGTGTTATCTCTCTCAGAGCTATGACTTTGATCGGTTGGGGCACAGCATTATGAACAAATTCTGGGAAGACGGAGGGATCGCATGAGGGTGTGGATCTATTCCAGATTATCCAATGATGACGACTGCGAGATGAATTCCCTGATGAATCAGCAGAAGCTCTGCCGAGCCTTTGCAGAACGGCAGGGCCACCAGATTATAGGACAGTCCACTGATGATAATGCCAGCGGTATGAACTTTAGCCGCCGTGGGCTGGACGAGCTCACGGCGGCTGTGGATGCCGGCAGGCTGGACGCTGTCCTCGTCAAGGATCTCTCCCGCCTGGGGCGGCACAGGACGCAGACGGCCCTGTTTATCGATTACATGCGGGAACGTGGGGTTCGGGTGATCTCTGTCACAGAAGGACTGGACACCGCCTCGGATGAGGATGATTTGGTCATCGGCGTCCGTGGCCTGATGAACGACTACTACGCCAGGGATATCGGGAAAAAGATCCGGTCCGGTTACCGGCAAAAGCAGCGGGAGGGCATCGTGATTACCCCTCCTTTTGGCTACTGGAAAGATCGCAACACCAACATGGTCAAGCGCCACCCAGAGGCGGCAGAAACCGTCCGGATGATCTATTCTCTGTACTTACAGGGCTTTGGACAGAAAGAGATCGCCCGCAGGCTCAATGATTTGGGCCGAAAGACACCGGCACAGCTGAGGAATGAACAGTGCGGACGAGAAGTGCGGGCCGCGTATAAAACCAGAGACAATCGCTATCTCTGGACATATGTCAGTGTAAAAAATGTGCTGAGAGAAGAGGCCTATACTGGAGTACTGATCAACCATCGGTCGGAGACCCAGGGTGGCAAGGTAAAGCGATTGGAGCAGACGGAATGGTATCGCCACGAAAACTTCTTCCCGGTCATCGTGGAACCGGATGTATGGAAGCAGGCTCAGCAAAGGCTGAACGAGCAGGCCCGGCCAGCCAACGGAAACCGCTCCAAGCACCGCTATGCCGGGCTGCTCCGGTGCCAGGAGTGCGGTAATGTATTCATCCCCATGATCCGGTACTGGAACGGCAAGCGGCGTGTAGAGTACGTCTGCAAGGGCTACCACCGGAGTGGAAAAAACTATTGCAGCTCCCACCGCATCCACGAGGAAAAGCTGGATACCATGGTATGGGAGTACCTCACGGCAGCTCGGGATAGCCAAGTTAAAGAGATGGAGAAACTTGTGAAACTGCAAAAAATGTGGGCGTTGAGGAAACCGGTCCTCGACGCCCACATTTTATCGTTACAGAAACATTTTTTAATAATAGAGCAAGAAATAGATAAACTGGTGATGGAGAAGCTCAATTAGAAAATGAGCATTAGCTTTTCTGAAAAAGCATATCCATCTCATATTATTCTTTTAGCCGCTCGGCGGTTTCTTTTAAATCTTTCAGCAATATTATATTATCATTCACTTCAGCAGTATGACTATTTAGCATCTTAACATAATTAATAGTTGAAAATAATAATCCAGCAGTAAAGTTTTCTGCGCTGAAAATTGACCATATTGCGGTGACTAAAAGTCCGATGTGAAGTAAGTGCGTCAAAATAAAAATTCTTGCATCTAAATCAGAATTTTGTACTCCTATGTTTAAAATTTCATGAATAAAATCGCTATATGTCTTAATATTTCTGCTGGATATTGCATCGATACGTTTTTCATCCATAGTTTTATATTTTTTATAGTTACAAGTCATTTTGGACTGGAACGGATATGTAATCCATGGGATAAATATAACTGTACTAATTGCCGCCCAGAAGACGCAAGTTTTAGACTCAGAATATAAGAAAATTAGAGAAATAATAATTCCCAGAGTCATATTGAGAATCTGGAAAAGATTTATTTCTAAAAAATTGGGGATATCATTTACCAAGTCTAAGCGTGCATTGATTAAAGAATCAACTGCGCTTGTACCAGAAATACGGGAGTAATAAGAAATACTTTCTTCTTTAACGATTCGACTATATACACGAGTATCAAGCAATTTGTTTAGTGTCCTTGAGATCCCAAATAAAACTTCTAATACAATAAGAACAATTAGCCAAACAATGTCCTGCTGAAGAAGTCCATCAATGCACTTCCCGATCACATAAGGATTAGCCACTATAATAAGCGCCTCAAATAAATCCATAAGCCAAATAGATAAAATCTGTAGAGGGGCTTTTTTATACACTCTAAAAATTTCAGAAACTAAAAGTCTCATACTTATTTTCCTTTTCTTACTATATTTGTAATTTTGATTATAGCAAAACCGTTTGGTTTCTTAAAGTAAAAGCCACATTTTAACCTCATTTACAAGGCTAAAATGTAGCTTTCTGCTGGTGCGCCTGAAGGGACTCGAACCCACACGCATCGCTGCACGAGAACCTAAATCTCGCATGTCTACCAATTCCATCACAGGCGCATATTTAGTTTTAAAGATCGCGGGCACCGGAAAAGGAACGGTAATTCTTCACTGAGGTGACAGCACCTAAATCCGTCGAGTCTGCCAATTCCACCACGCCCGCAGAATGTATTCAGTTTAGCATCGGACAGGAAAATTGTCAATTGCACTTCCGGAGCGATGCAGGTATAATAAAGACTGTTGACGTCATCGTGAGGAGGGAGCAATATGGCGCGTGCGCCGAGGATTGCGGCAATTCAGGATATCTCAGGATTTGGACGCTGTTCTATGACGGTTGTTCTGCCGGTGCTGGCCGCTATGGGCGGGCAGTGCTGCCCCCTGCCCACTGCCTACCTGTCTGCCCACACCGCCTTTCCGGCCAGTGAGAAAGCCACCTTCCTGGACATGACCGGACAGATGGCCGGAACAGCCAGCCATTGGGCGGAATTGGGCGTGACTTTTGACGCGATATACAGCGGATTCCTGGGCTCTGAGGGGCAGATCGACCTGATCGAGGACTTTTACCGCCGGTTCCGCACCAGGGAGACCCTGATCCTGGTGGATCCGGTGATGGGAGACCACGGAAAGCCCTACCGCACCTATACGCCGGAAATGTGCCGTCGGATGGGGCAGCTGGCAGCACAGGCGGACGTGATCACCCCCAACCTGACGGAGGCTGCCCTGCTGCTGGGAGAGGCGTATGAGAATCTCCCCGGTGACGAACAGGAGATCCGCCGCTGGCTGGAGCGGCTGAGTATGGACGGAAGGCGTTCCGTGGTGTTGACCGGAGTCAGCCTGGAACCGGGACAGATCGGTGCCGGGTTCTTTGACCGGGCTGCCGGGTGCACAGGATTTGCTATGGCCCATCAGGAACCGGAGCATTTCCCCGGGACAGGCGATCTGTTTGCCAGCGTGGTGCTGGGTTCCCTGCTGCGGGGTGAAAGCCTGGAACGGGCCGCCCAGAGAGGTGCGGATTTCGTGCAGCGCTGTGTGGCCTATACCCTGGAGCTGGGCACTCCTGTTTTGGATGGCGTCCAGTTCGAACCGCTGCTGCGGGAACTGATGACCGAATAGTCAGGACCCCCGGCTAAGCCGGGGGCTTGAGTAAGCCCTAGAAGGGCACAATACGGACAACGCCCCTAAAGGGGCCGTGAATGGGTCGGCCAACTGCATTGCTGACTCATGGCCGGCCCCTGAAGGGGCTATTTTTATGCCTTGGGATTCTTGCTACCCGTAAACGGGTCGATAAATTCCTTGATGCTGATCTGGTCTGCAATCCCGTCCTCCTCNGAATGGGTCGGCCAACTGCATTGCTGACTCATGGCCGGCCCCTGAAGGGGCTATTTTTATGCCTTGGGATTCTTGCTACCCGTAAACGGGTCGATAAATTCCTTGATGCTGATCTGGTCTGCAATCCGGTCCTCCTCTAATTGATGCCGGATGTACTCCTGTATCTGCTTCTTATTGCGCCCCACTGTATCCACATAATACCCTCTTGCCCAGAAATGCCGGTCTCCGTACTTGTATTTTAAATTCGCATGCCGGTCGAATATCATGAGACTGCTTTTCCCTTTGAGATACCCCATGATTTGTGATACACTGTACCTGGGCGGTATGCTGATTAGCATGTGAATATGATCCGGACACGCTTCTGCTTCTATAATTTCCACACCTTTTTGCTCACACAATTTCCGCAGAATTTGTCCGATATCCTTCTTGATTTGTCCATATATCGCTAGCCGTCTATATTTGGGCGCGAATACGATATGGTATTGACATCTCCATGTCGTATGTTGCAAACTCCCTATATCTTTTTCTTTCATCGAAAAAACCTCCTGGTTCTTTGGTGTTGCAGTTGGCCGACCGCAACTTCCATTCTACCAGAAGGTTTTTTCACTATATAATTCTTTTTACTCTCCCCAGCATAGCTGGGGGTTGTCGTTGCGCTGAAGCGGTAACAAAGCAATCCCCCGGCACAGCGGAGCTGTGCCGGGGGATTTTTATGTTTCCGGCTCAGGCGTGAGCCATGGACGCATCCTGAGCGCGCCGCTTGATCTCCAGCATACGCACCACATACAGAGAATCGGTGACCACCTTCATGGGCTTGGAGTAGTCCAGCGCGAACAGGCCCAGGAAAGAACGGGCGTCTACCCGGATGGTGCCGTCCTTGTTGGCAATATACACCGGCTTATCCGCATGGAAAGCAAGCTGCTGAAGATCGGCCAGCTCGGAAATAGAATTGATTTTCAGATCAAAGACCATAAGCTGTACCTCCTTGCGTCTGACCGTGTGAGAGTATAGTACAGATGATCTTCAGATACAATGGGCAGACTGAACGAAATCATTGCGGACGAAAGAGTTGGAACAAGTGAAAAGTAAATGGTGAAATTGCGTGAAAACTAATTATTGACATATGCCGGAAACGTGCTAAAATAAATGGCATAAGCCAGAAATGGAGGAGATGAGCATGCCCCGGCCAAAGAAATGCAGACGGATCTGCGCCCTGCCGCGGTGCAGCAGCTTCGGCCCGCTGGAGGGAGAGCGCTCCGAGCCGGTGGGAATGGCGCTGGAGGAATATGAGGCCATCCGGCTGATCGACCTGCTGGGCTGTACCCAGGAGGAGTGCGCCCGGCAGATGGGAGTGGCCCGCTCCACGGTGCAGCAGGTCTACGACCAGGCCAGGCGGAAACTGGCCCTGGCCCTTGTAGAGGGGCGGCGGCTGGTGATTTCAGGCGGCGACTACATGCTATGTGCCCAGGCAGAGGAGTGTGCCGGTCGGGACTGCGCCCGGCGGGACTGCGGCAGGCGGCGCTGCGGATGCGGGAGCTGCAATCAGAGAAAAAACGATGCAGGAGGTAACTGAAATGAAGATCGCGGTAACTTATGAGAATGGACAGGTATTTCAGCACTTCGGACACACGGAGCAGTTCAAGATCTATGAGGTGCAGGACGGGAAGGTGGTATCCGCTCAGGTGGTGGACACCAACGGCAGCGGCCACGGGGCTCTGGCCGGTTTCCTCCACGCCCACGGGGTGAATGCCCTGATCTGCGGCGGTATCGGCGGCGGTGCCCGCAACGCTCTGGCTCAGGCGGGGATCCAGCTGTTCCCCGGTGCTTCCGGCGACGCCGACGCTCAGGTGAACGCCCTGCTGGGCGGCAGCCTGAACTATGACCCCGACACGGTGTGCGCCCACCACCATGACCACGGTGAGGGACATGACTGCGGCAGCCATGGCGAGGGACACCACTGCGGCGGCCACGGCCATAGCTGCGGCTAAGTGCTATTGGTGAAATTGCGCAGAAAATTTTCAAATTAGTTGTGGCATTTGGCGAACTTCGTGGTATAATCAAAGCAGGGAACCGGTGAGAGCCGGTTCCAGCAAGGCCCTCCCCGGAGGGCGGAAGGAGCTGAAAACTATGAAGTTCGTGTTTACCGACAAGAAAGTCAATCTGCCTAACAAGGTCCACGCCTACGCGGAGAAAAAGGTGGGCAAGTTAGACCGTTATTTTAAGGCGGACGCGGAGGCCGCCATCGTCTTCAGCGTAGAGAAGGGCCGTAACAACGTGGAGCTGACCATCCGCTCCGGCGGCACCATCATCCGTGTGGCGGAGAGCACCTCCGACATGTTTGCCACCATCGACGCCGCCGTCTCCTCCGTGGAGCGCCGGCTGCGCAGAAATAAGACCCGTCTGGAGAAGCGCCTGCGTCAGGACGCCTTCACCCGCAGCGTGGATGCCGAGGAGATCTCTTCCTTCGCTCCTGAGACCGACGAGGAGGAGTACAAGATCGTCCGCAGCAAGAAGTTCCCCATCAAGCCCATGACGGTGGACGAGGCGGTGCTTCAGATGGAACTGGTAGGCCACACCTTCTTCGCCTTCAAGGATGTGGATCAGGACGGACGGTTCTCCGTGGTATATAAGCGCAACGATGGAGACTACGGCCTCATTGAGGACGAGACGTAAGCAACAAAAAACAGCAGGGCGCGCCGCGAAAGGTACGCCCCCATAAGGAAGTAATTTGATTGTCGCAGGGCGGCATGGCGGAAAGGTCATGCCGTCCTGCCTTTTCTTTGCCGTTCCACGGTCTGATCGTCGCCCGGCAGGTTGACTTCTCCGATGAAGTTCCAGACCAGTTCAATCTTCTGCCTGCGGTGGCCGCTGGACTTATCCGGCGCATGGACGATGATCTTCTTTACAAACTCATTGACAATGGTGGGCGTCAGTTCCCGGATACCCACATACTTCCGAACAATGGCTGCAAAGCTGGCAAAATCGGCTTGATCCTGTTCAAAGGTTTCTACCGCTTCCCGCCATGTCTTGACCTGCTCCGTTAGTTCTCTTTGTTCCGCCTCATAGTCGGCGGAGAGTTTCAAGAACCGTTCATGGCTGATCGCCCCGCTGATGTCGTCCTCATAGATGCGCTTGAAAATGCGGTCAAGTTCGGCAATACGCTTTTCCGCTTGGGCAATTTCACGCCTGCGTTTCTTGGCCTCTTTTTCCGCTTCTTGAAAACGCTGCTTTCTTGCGGCTTCCTCAAATGCCATGGCATCGTCAAAGAACAGTGCCGTCACATCGAAAATCCGCTGCAACACAAACAGTTTCAGCGTTTCTTCCCGGATAAAGTGCATGGTACAATCACCCGTATTACTCTTATACCGGGAACAACGATAGCAGTCTTGCTGCGGTGTCATGTTTTTACCTGTGGCGAAATGCAGCTTGCTTCCACAGTCGGCGCAGTACAGCAGGCCAGAAAACAACCCTTGCCGTTCGGCTTGCTTGGCCGGGCGGCGTTTGTTCTCCCGCAACTCCTGTACCCGTGCAAAGACTTGTTCTTCGATAATGGCGGGCTGGGTATTGGGGAAAATCCGCTGATTCTCTGGGGCGTTATGCAGCCGCTTTTTCAGCTTGTGGGATTTGGAATAGGTCTTGAAATTCACCGTACAGCCGGTGTACTCTGGCCGCTCCAATATCCCCGCGACAGACTTTGGACTCCATTGGTACGGCTTCTCCGGCAGCGGCTTTCCGTCCCGTTGGGCATAGTGAGCTTTAACCGTCAGAACGTGTTGAGCGGTCAGCAGCTTGGCAATCTGCATGGGGCCTTTCCCTGCAATGCACAGGTCAAAAATCCGTTTGACGATTTCGGCGGCTTCCTCGTCCACAATCCATTTCTTTTTGTCCGCCGGGTCTTTCATATACCCGTAGGGCGGATTGGTGCAAAGATGTTCCCCGGCGTTTCCTTTGGCTCGCATAACAGCCCGGATTTTCTTGCTGGTATCGCGGGCGTAGAAGTCATTGAACAGATTACGGAAAGGGGTAAAATCGTTGTCCCCCTTGTCGCTGTCCACGCCGTCATTGATGGCGATATACCGAATATCGCGCTCGGCAAAGAAACTCTCGGTATAGTAGCCCACTTTCAGATAGTCCCGGCCCATGCGGGACATATCCTTGACAATGACGGTTCTAACCTTTCCTGCTTCGGCCAGCCGGATCATCTCATTCCAGCCCGGACGGTCAAATGTTACCCCGGACACACCATCGTCAATGAAGAAAGTTGGATTAGGGAAACCATTGTCGGTTGCGTACTTCAAAAGGATTTTCTTTTGATTGGCTATGCTGTTGCTCTCGCCGTCCAGCGCGTCCTCTTGGGACAGGCGGGCGTATAAAGCGGTAATGTTGTCGGGATAATTGGTGTTTGCTGTCATGGTTCATTCCTCCTGTAATGAACGCCCGACAAACAGGTTGCTGTCCTTATTATACTGCGGTTTGTCCTCTTTGTCAGCAGATGTGGCAATGGCTTCCGAACGAATAAGCCGCACCATTTTGTCATAAAGTGGCTCCGTCCCACCGCAGGAAGTATGTACTTCATAGACCGTCCCGCCGAGCTTATAACAGACGGTTTCTTGCAGCGGATTTCCCCGTTTTGGGAGATAATCGCTCTCTTTGGTGCTTCGTTTCCTTTCCATTCCGTTCCCGTCCTTTCCGGGGAAGTCACAACAGAGCAAGCATAGGAAGTGTGGCCACACTTCCGCAAAATCTCCGTTTCTGGCCTGCTGCCGGAGCGGAGATTTTTGCTTGTTGGGAGCTTCCCAAACCCTTGTTTTTTGCTTCGCCAATAATACGCTGGAAAGGACGGAATCTGCCCGCAAAATGAGAACTTTGTATAGATTAGTTCATTGCTTCTTTCTATGGATTTTGCAGATGTTTTAGGCCAATTTCCATTTGCTCAACCATAAAGTCATTGCCACATAGATGATAAATCTGCTTTGCCTTTTTGATCTTTGATAGACCTGATTGCGGATTGCCTGTTACGTAGTTTAACAAACCGTCATAATAGAGCATCGGAACTTTCCAAGATAGCATATTGGGATCGATCGTTAATTCTTGCAGTTTATCGATTGCTCTTTTCGCAATGGTATATTGCCTGCTGCAAATCAGTTGATAAAGATTATTCACTAGCAAATGAGATAGATATACTTGATAATCTGGATGTGCTCTGTATTTTTCCAAAGTATCCCACGCGGTAAGAAAAAGTGAGGTTTTCACATCACCATTCTCAAATATAAAGCTCATATCTGAAAATATACGAAATTCAGATAATGACCAGGTTTCCACATCAAATAGATATTTCTGAATGTAGCTTTTAGCTGCTTGATACTCGGATGAATTTTGATAATCAGGATTTCCATATACAGATCTTAATGCTACTATTTCTGCGTGTTGTAATTTGCTTGATGAGGTTTTATTTGCCGTCATTTCATCATATAACTTCTTCTCTATATCAGCAGAATATAATGGATCGTTTTTTATTCGCTCAAGATTAACATTTAGCAAAGGTTCTTGACAAGGTGTTGTTTTGTACTGGCTATGTATCAGAAGAAGCTCATCTACAGAAATCATTAGCCTATCCAAAATTCTCAACATGAGATTGAACTTGATGTCATACATCCCTTTCTCGAAATCAATGGCAAAGGACTTACTCAAAATGCCAGTATATATTTCTTTATGGGAAAAACCTTTGCTTAATCTAATCTTACGAATCGTGATACCGTATGTTTCCATAATTCTCACCTCTTGCTCTATTAATATCCATTATATCACATCCAAATAAAGATGGTCTGAATACTCGGACTTATTTTGCACTGATAGCCATGGATTTTATAATGAGGGAGAAAGGAGATGCTGCAAATGAAAAAAAGCACTATCCCGGGAACAAAAATCATTAAGGTTGTTGCCGGGAAAAATGGCAGTGAAGAAAAGCTACGAAAAGATTTGGAAAAGATAGGCAAAATCGAACTCTTAGGGAAAGCGTTAAAAAGTGTCTTTTCGCTGTAAGTTGTTCCCCCATTACTAGACAAGCGTATCTATGACCTGCCAAATGTATGGCTACTATTTCACGTTCCCTACATTGGGGTTAGGATAGTATACAAGAGCTTATAAATATCAAAGAATCTGCCGAACGACGGCAAAAGAAAAAAGCTGTCGCCTAGCAGCCATTTGACACGCCCATACGACCAGCGGCGGCTTTGAGAAATCAAGGCCGCCGCTTTCGTTTGCCCTGCACAGGAACGGCGGTTATGGAGGAAACCGCCATGCTAATGCACCAAACACATAGCTTCTCAAAAAAAGCCTGTTCTCGGCATGGGAGAGGTTTAGGCTAAAAGATGTACTATACGATGTAAATAATCAGCATATCACATTCGCTTTTACCGAGTTGTTATTGCGGTCTTTCGGTGCGGGCCGGAACTGCCGCAACAACATAAATGCAAGGGGCGGTAGCCCCAACCTCAACTTCTCACTCTCCCGCAGATCGGGGGTGAGAAGATAATGTTTGTGTTTGATGAATATGGAGCACGGCACCAGTTCGACGCTTTCTGCAAAACCGTTCTCCGCCATGAGGCCATCAGCTACTTCCGGGAACTAAACCGCCAGCGGAAACGAGCAATCCAGTTAAGCGCCTTGTCCCAACACGAAATGGATAAACTTTATACCGTAGACGAATACCCCAGCAACAGGTTTGCATTTTCGGCGTTTGGCTATGTTCTGTATATTCAGAGCGAATTAGTGGCAGACGCTTTTGTAAGTTTGCCGGAATGTGAGCAGCAGATTTTAATTCTACATTATGCGCTGGAACTTCCAGACAGAGAAGTGGGTGATTTTGTTGGTATGTCCCGCAGCGCCGTCCAACGCCACAGGACAAAGACATTGAACGAACTGCGAAAAGACTTGAAATCCAAAGACCTGCTAACAAAAGTCAAGTAAAACTTTCAAAGGAAACGAGCAAAGGAAAAGGGTGCACCAAATTAAACCGCTGTGCATTTCAAAAAATGGCGGTCAGCCAGACAGTATAGAGCTGGGAAATCAGCCATGCTCCNAGACCTGCTAACAAAAGTCAAGTAAAACTTTCAAAGGAAACGAGCAAAGGAAAAGGGTGCACCAAATTAAACCGCTGTGCATTTCAAAAAATGGCGGTCAGCCAGACAGTATAGAGCTGGGAAATCAGCCATGCTCCAGAGAATCCAGGTAGGCTTTCACAGAAGCGTAGTAGATGCGCAGGAACTTGTTGGCGGAGGCCATCATGTAGACACGGTAGGGCTTACCTTCAGAGCGTTTCTTGTTCATGAACTGGTAGACCGGCTCATCCATTGGAGCGCATTGCAGGAGGACCCCCATCACCAGAAAGAGCGTCCTTCGCAGTGAGGCAGATCCTCTCTTGGAAATGTTACGGCTACGGACATCCACTTGTCCAGATTGGTAAGGTGGGGCGTCAATGCCTGCAAAGGCCACCAGCGCTTTCTTGGAATGAAAACGGCGTACATCGCCAATTTCAGCTATGAGTTGGGGGCCGAGGGTTGGGCCAACACCAAACATCTCCATCACCACAGGATACTCCGGTAGAGAAACGGCCAGGGACTGCATCTCCTGCTTGAGAGCAGCTAACGCGGCGGAAGTTGCCCGGAGTTGGGAAACAGCCTGTTCTACCAAAAGTTTTGCCGTATCCGTTTTCGGCATGACACCGAAGTGTCCACATGCAGAGGCGTATATGTCCAGTGCCTTATCCTCGCTAAAATTGTAGCCGTGCTTTCTGCACCACTTCTGGTATTGGGTGGTAAAGGCCTTTTTAGACAAACCACAGACACACTCACAATGCCAAAAAGCGGCTACAAAATCCACCCACTTCTCGCTGCCATCGGCGCGGGGTGGACTGGTAAACAGGCGGTTTGCATCAGGGAAAGCGGTGTCCAGCAGGGAGATTAGGTTGTTCTTCAGCATGGTCCGTACTTTGGAATACTGCTGGTACTGCCGGTAGCAGGTCTTCAGCATGAGCCGGGTGTCCTCCTCCGGGACATATTTCGGTACCGTGCGCCAGTGTTCACGGCCGTAGTTGGCCAGTTTCACGGCGTCCTTCTTGTCAGTCTTGCCTCGTCTTAAACTGTTGTTCCCATAGTCATGCACCAGCATTGCATTGACTACGGAGACATAAAGTCCCGCGTCGTGGAGCAGCCAGGCCACCGGCGCGTGGTAATTACCCGTGGATTCCATCACCACACGGGTCTCACCGTCCAAACTTTTGAGCAGCCCTGCCAGTTCGTTCAGTTCATTGGCGGTGTGTCGCACTTCAAAGGGTGAAACCACCACCTCACCGAAGGGGCGCATGACGGCGATCATGCTTTTCCCTTTGGAAACATCGATGCCAACGCTGTTCATCCACATTCCTCCAATACTAAAGAATCTGCAACCGGAATCCATCTTTTCTCGTTGCCGATTCAATCTATTGGGTGACGCGAACTCCCCGGCATCCGGTGGCTCAACCTGCTGAAATCGAACGCTACAACAAGAGGATGGCTGACAGTCTTTCGTACGGACTTACAAGCCCAAGGAGTGAGTGGTCAGCCAGTTGCTCCTCTTATTGTAGCTTAGGCACGAGATGGAGGGAAAGCCGGACTGGCTGCCCGGCTTTCCTGTCCAAATTTATTGTAATAGGAGTGAGAAACTAACATGAAGCAACCAACTTTTAACGGCAGAGTGCTTTTGCCCATGGACGTGATCGAAGCGGCCCGCGCCGGTGATCCATTAGCATTGGAGCGCATCTTGCGGTACTACGACCGCTACATCAACAAGATTTGTATGCGAACTCTCTATGACAAAGATGGTTTGCCGCACATCGGCATTGACGAGTACATGAAGCACCGCTTACAGGCAAAATTGGTGGAAGCCATCGTGGTAAAGAAATAGCAAAGCCAAAGGAAGCCGTCAAGGGTCGAGATGAACGCTTCGCGCCCTTGACGGCTTCCTCCGTCTTTGCTGTATGGTAACCAAGCGGGCGCAAGCAGAAATCTACTTGCGCCCGCTACTATTATGACGTTTATGCCTACGCACTTAGAGGGTAGAAAACCCGATGTTACCGGGCCTTTCTAGCGTGCTTGGATAGCCGGCGGTATCTTGCCATTCTTACCCTTGAAAACGCAGTTTGAAATGCGTAGAAAACCGGCGTGCCATTTCATTGCGAAATAACACGCCGGTTCATTTTAGCAACCCTGTTTGTCAGCCGTTAAGTTAGTATGTCTTTGATACTTCCTTATCGGCGTTCACCAAATTTCGCGGCGCGCCTTTTTGCGCAAATTGCACCATAGCGGCGGCGAAAAAGCGGTTAATCTTGGTTTGACAAATGGGAGCGATGGCTTTAGAATCGGAAATTGAATTTTATACCCCCGGAGGCGGAAAATCAGTGAAAATCATCATCCAAATTGCCATCATTTTTTCCATCTGCTGGATCAGCTTGATTATTGAGGCACTGCTTCCCATCGCGTTTCCCGCCAGTGTCATCGGAATGATTCTGCTGCTGGCCCTGCTGATGGTGCGGATTCTGCGGGTGGATCACATCCGGGAAAAGTCCGACTTCCTGCTGTCCAATATGGCCTTCTTCTTTATCCCCGCCGGGGTGAGCGTCATCAACTACTTTGACGTGCTGGCCAGCAACCTGCTGCCCCTGCTGGCGGTATGCGTGATCAGCACCGTACTTACCTTCGTGGTAACCGCTTACACCGTGCGCCTGACCCGTGCCCTGATGAATCGGAGGAAACATCATGTCTGAACTCTTTGCGTCCCCTTTCTTTGGCATCTCCCTCAGTATCCTGGCCTTCCTGATCGGTGTGCAGATCCGGAAAAAGACCGGACTGGAGCTGTGCAACCCCCTGCTTATCGCCATCGTGCTGGTGTCCGCCGTGCTGCTGATCTGCCGGATCCCCTATGAGGCCTATGACCAGGGCGGCGCCATCATCAATATGTTTCTGGCCCCCGCCACCGCCTGCTTGGCGGTGTCCATCTACACCCGCATCCAGCTGCTGAAGGAAAACTGGCTGCCCATTCTGGTGGGCTGCACCGCCGGGTCCCTCACCTCCATGGGCAGCATCTACGGCCTGTGCCGCCTGTTCCGGCTGGATCAGGCGGTCACCGCCTCCCTGCTGCCCAAGTCGGTGACCACCCCCATCGCCATCAGCGTGTCCCAGAGCCTGGGAGGGATCCAGGCCATCACCGTGGTGGCGGTCATCATCACCGGTATCCTGGGCAGTATCTTCGCACCTTTGCTCATCAAGGTGTTCCGGGTCAAGGACCCGGTGGCCGCCGGTCTGGCCATCGGCGCCTGCTCCCACGCGGTGGGCACCTCCAAGGCCCTGGAGCTGGGAGAGACCGAGGGGGCCATGAGCGGCCTGGCCATCGGGGTGTGCGGCATGATTACCGTGATCATTTCCCTGTTCCTGGTGCCATAAGAAGAAGCGGGAGCCCTGCGGCTCCCGCTTCTTTCGTTATTCCAGAGGAAATGCCAGGAGCCCATCCTTCTCCGGCAGGGCCATGGTGTTGCCGTTGACCAGCCCGGCCAGGTCGGCAGGGGAGATCCCCTTTGCGCTCCAGCTCACCACCACGGTGGAGCCGTCTGCCTGGGGGTAGTGGAGGGTAAAGGTGTCGTACTGCCAGGCGGAGGTGTCCCACAGCCCGTCGTCCCCGTAGCTGCCCCACGCCTCCAGGGCGGAGGAGGTGACCTCGCCGGGCTGGAAGTCGGGGGCCGGAAGGCTGGCGTAAGCGGGGAAGCGCATGACCTGGACATAGAGGTAGCCGTAGCTGTGGGTAAACATAATGCTGAGAGAATCCCGGTCCTGGTACAGCCTCCGGTGGGCGTTCCCAAACCGGAAGCCCAGGGGCAGCGCCTCCGGGTCGGGGAGGAAAACCGCCAGATCCTCCTCATAGGCCTCCTCCTGGGTCAATTCCTCATCGCGCTGCTCCGGGATGGAATCGGGAGCCAGATGTTCGGTGGTGATGGTTCCGTCCGCCTGGAGGGCGTTCCACAGGAACACACAGGGCAGCATGGTGGCTCTGTCCCCGTCCTCCCCGGTGTAGACGAAGTCCATGCCCAGATCTCCCACCTGGAAGGTGGCCTGACAGGTGATCTCATACCGGCGGTCGCCGTTTTCGTCGGCGTAGACCATGGAACTGGTGACTTCCACACCGTCCACTTCCTGGACGGCGGCGTCGATGTAGACCGTGCTCCTCTGGGGGTACTGGCCGGGCCAGAGGGTGAGGGTGAAGGATTCCGTATCCCGGACACCCCGGATGGAGGCGTTATACACCGTGCCGTCGGCGTTGTAGATCACCGTGCCGTCCAGACCGAAATCATACCAGTACAGGTTCCAGGGAATCTCCTCCCCTCCGCCGAAGATACCCAGAATGTCCTGGGCGGTCATGGGCTCGGAAAACCAGCCCTCCCGGGGGGCGTAATCCACCATGATTGCTTCGGAATCGGTGCAGTCGGGGAAAGAGAGGGTGGGGATACCGAAAAAGGTGTGGGGCTGACCCTGGAAGGGGTCGCCTCCCACAGTCAGGGTGTGTTCCGTGTCCTGCTCCGGCGGGGCGCTCTCCACTGTGCCGGGTGTGGCAGCCACGCCGGCGGTGGGGGAGACCTCCTGAGCCGGTGTGTCCGTCCAGGGCTGCCACAGGCCCACCACCGCCAGCAGGCAGCAGGCGGCTGCCAGACCCAGGGCGGGGGCGTACCGGGCCTTCCGGCGGCGGGGTGGTTCCCCGGCCAGCAGCTTTTCATGGAGCCCGGCGGGGGCGGTGATGCGGTCCATATAATTCCGATAGCGGTTCATTCCCATTCTCCTTTCAGCAGCTGGCGCAGCCTGTCCCGGGCCCGGGCCAGCCGGGAGCGGACGGTGCCCTCCCGCCAGCCGGTCATGGCCGCGATCTCGGCGGTCTGATAGCCCTCATAATAATAGAGGTGGAGCACCGTCCGGTCCTTGGGGGGCAGGGACTGGATCACCTCCAGCACCGCCTGCTCCTCCGGATCGGCGGCGGGGTAGCTGTCCAGCAGCGGGGCGGTGCGCCGGTGCCAGGGGGAGCGCAGGCGGCTTTTGCAGCCGTTGACGGCCACTTTCAGAAGCCAGGCTCGCTCATGGGCGGGGCTTTCAAATTCCGGGGCCTTTTCCCACAGGCGCAGGAAGGCCTCCTGTACCACGTCCTCCGCCTCATGGGGGTCCCCCAGAATGGCCAGAGCCGCGCGGTACAGGGTGTTTTCATAGGTTCGGATCACAGCTTCCAACCGGTTGGATTCCGTCATCTTCCTCCCTCCTTCACCCTTAATACGCTTGAGCGGGTCAGAATGCTCCGCTGAAACTGAAAAAATGCGGGAAGATTGCCACAGGACCCCCGGCGTGATACAATGAGGGGGCCATTCACGAAAGGAGATATGTGCTATGAGTGTACAGGCACTGATGGACTTTATAGAGCGCAGCCCCAGCCCTTACCACGCGGCGGCGTATGCCGCGAAACTGCTGGAGGGGGCGGGATTCCTTCCTCTGGAGGAGCATGAAAAGTGGGAGCTGACCCCGGGTCAGGGCTACTACGTCACCCGGAATCAGAGCAGCCTCATCGCCTTCCGGCTGCCCTGGCAGAAGCCGGAGCGCTGGCTTCTCACCGCTGCCCACAGCGATTCTCCCACCTTCGCGGTGAAGAACGACAGGCTGGAGGGGGACAAGACCTATCTGCGGCTGGCGGTGGAGGGATACGGTGGGATGAACTGTGCCTCCTGGCTGGACCGGCCCCTGACGGTGGCCGGCCGGGTGCTGGTGCGCACCGGGGGCGGCGCGGAGAGCAGGCTGGTGTATCTGGACCGGGATCTGCTCACCATTCCCAGCCTGGCCATCCATATGCAGCGGGACGTGAACAAGGGCCATGAGTACAACCCCCAGCGGGATATGCAGCCCCTGTACGGCCTGACCGGGAGCCGCTCCCTCACCGAGCTGCTGGCGGAGGAGCTGGGTGTGGAAAAAGAGGCCCTGCTGGCCTGGGATCTGGTGCTCTGCCCCCGGCAGAAGCCGGTGGTGCTGGGCGCGGAAGGGGAGCTGTTTCAGGCCCCCCGCATCGACGACCTGGGCTGCGCCTGGGCCTGCCTGGAGGGCCTGATCTCCGCCGGAGGTCAGGAGAAAACAGGCCAGATCTACTGCCTCTTTGACAACGAAGAGGTGGGCAGCGGTACCCGGCAGGGCGCCCTGAGCACCTTCCTGCCGGATGTGCTGGAGCGGATCGCCTGCTGCCTGAGCATGGACGGGCAGGAGCAGAGGATGGCCCTGGCGGGCAGTATGCTCCTCAGCGCCGACAACGGCCACGCCGTCCACCCCAACTTTACCGAGAAGTCCGACCCGGCCAACCGGGTGTACCCCAACGGGGGTGTGGTGGTCAAATACTCCGCCAATCAGAAGTATACCACAAACTCCCTGACCGCAGGAGTGTTCCGGGCGGTCTGCCAAAAGGCGGGGGTGCCGGTGCAGACCTTTGCCAACCGGGCCGACGAGCCGGGCGGCTCCACCCTGGGCAATCTGCTGGGCCAGCAGGTGAGCATCCCCATGGTGGATATCGGCATGGCCCAGCTGGCCATGCACTCCGCCGTGGAGACCGCCGGAAGTAAGGATCCGGACTACCTGGCCGGAGCCTGCGCTGCCTTCTACCAGAGCGCCCTGACCCGGAAGGGCGACGGCCGGTATTCCTTCTGATAAGACAGGAACTATTGAAAAAAAGGGTATCTTGTGATATTTTAATTGTTTAGAGTACATGCGAGGAAAGGAGCCGGATCATGAGAAGGAACTGGGGCGTCCGGATAGCCGCGGGAGCGCTGGCGGCGCTGATGGCACTGGGGACCTCCGGCTGCCGCCGTCAGGGAGAGACTCCCGGCGGGGCGCCGGAAGGACTGAATATCACCCAGCAGGCCGACCTGACCGCTGGGGTGCTCCACGCCGGGACCTCCGGCGGCTGGCAGGATACCCTGAGCCACCTGGAGTACAGCTCCCTGGCCAATGTGACCGCCCGGGAACTGGGGACAGCGGACGATTTCAGCGGCTGCGACCTGGTGATCGCCGATCCCGACCTGCTGGACGGGGAAAACTGGGATCAGACCAGGCGGGCGCTGATGGACTATGTGGAAAACGGCGGCCTGCTGGTGCTGGACAACTGCTTCTGGGACCGGTTCCCGGCGGAGTTTCTGGGTATCTCCGGGGGAACCGCCCTGGACGGGCTGCCCGCTGAGCTGACCTGGCCGGAGGTGGAGGAAAACCTCTCCGGCTTCCAGGGGCTGATCCGGGACTTCGCCGCCCTCTATCCCAGCTACAAGAACGCCGAGACCCTGGCCGGGGAGGACTACGGCTGCGGCTTTACCGTCACCACCGCCCGGGCCATCGCCATGGCGGGGGAGCTGGCCCTCTACACCTTCAACGACGTGGGGGAGGGACAGGTGCTGCTCACCAACCCCATGCTGCCCAACCGCTACTCCATCAATTCCCCCACCCTGACGGCCAGTGAGGAAGGGCAGGAGCCCTTTGCCAACACCACCAACAGCGCCGACCGGCTGTTCTACGGCAAGCTGCTGGCCTATCGGTCCATGGAGGAGTACGGCTATGCCGTGGAGCGGGTCTACGGCCCCTTCGGCACCAACCCCGCCGCCTGGGAGATCCACTATGAGGAGATCACCGCCATCCGGGAGGACTCGGCGGGTCAGTTTGCCCAGCTGGCGGAGGAGGCGGGACAGATCCCCTCCTACACCTTGGTGCGGGACCCCTACTGGTGGCTGCTGCGGGCGGAGAGCGTCACCTATCTGGTGAACAAGAGCGACAGCGGCCTGGACTATGACCTGGACGAGTACGAGGGGATCTACTCCTCCGGCACCCATGTGGTGTGCGACAACGACTGGCTCAGCCAGGTGTGGGTGGAGAACACCGTCAGCTATTTCAGCGACGACGGCGGCTATACCGAGCGGGCCTATCCCACCATCGGTGACGTGGATGGGGACGGGACCGACGAGCTGCTGTGCGGCAGCGGCGACGGCCAGTTCTACTGCTATGAGCTGCTGGACAACGACCAGCGGTTCACCGTGGACACCCCGGTGATGCTGACAGACGGTACCGGAGCCAATCTCAGCGTGTCCGGCGGCCACTCTGCCCCCGCCATTCTGGACGTGGACGGGGACGGCACCCCCGATGTGGTCACCGGCGCGGGAGACGGCAAGGTGTACTGGCTCCGGGGCCTGGGCGGGCTGACCTTTGAGGCCCCCCGGCTGCTGCTGGACCCGGGCATGGGGGAGGTGCAGACCTTCCCGGAAACCGCAGACATGGATAGCGACGGCGTTGCCGACCTGCTGGTGGGCTCCGCCGGCGGCGGCCTGGCCCTCTACAAAGGCAAGTCCGGCGGCGGCTTCGGCACGAAACAGACCATTGACCTGCCCGAGGAGATCGCCGACTGGGCGGCCCCCTGCGCCGTGGACCTGAACGGGGACGGCACCCTGGACATCGCCCTGGGCACCTTCCACGGCTATGTGGCCAAGCTGGTGCGGCAGGGGAGCGGCTACACCTTCACCGGCTATTTCGAGGGAAATGAACAGAACTACAAGGGCAACAGCCACCTGAAATTCGGCAACAACTGCAAGCCGGTGTTTTACGACGTCAACGGGGACGGGGCCCTGGACCTGATCTGCGGCCAGCTGGAGTACGGCCTGCCCTGCCCCATCGACTCGGAGTACTTCCCCTTCCGGGAGCAGCTCCAGGAGCAGGTGGACTGGATGAAGGAGAAGAACTACTACCTGGGGGTCCACACCCTCACCCACTGGTACGCCTCGGCGGGGTACGAGCAGCGGGAGTTTGACCGCCACATGGAGGCCCTGGCCTCCTACGGGGTGGACCTGACCCGGGTGGGCAACAACCAGCACACCTGGCATTCCAGCGTGTACGGCCCTGCCCAGACCTATCTGGCCCAGTACAACAGCGGCATGCTGTGGAACTCGGGCACCGAGCTGCCCCACTCCTCCGCCACCCCGCAGGTGTCGGCGGAGAACGTGCTGGCCCTGCCCTTCTTCCTGGAGGACGGGGGAGAGCCCACCATGCTGATGCTCAACGCCTCCACCCTGTTCTACAAGGGGGACGACTGGCAGGCCATCGCCGCCCGGTACGGCAACCCCATGTTCCTCTATTACCACTGCGACTGGATCTACCGGGACGACACCGAGGCCAGAAAAGCAGTCGGGGTCATGTCCGACTTCCTGGATACCTACGGCTACACCTGCATCCGGGAGGATCAGCTGGCCTGCGCCTCCGCCGCCGCCCTCAACACGGCGGTATCCGCCGCGGTGGACGGGGAAAACGGTGCGGTCCGCCTGTCCGCCTCCGCCCTGCGCACCGACCTGGCCCTGTATGACGAGGACTACCAGAGCGCCGTGGGCGTGAAGCTCACCTTCGGGGAGGGCTGTTCCGCCTCCGACTATGTGACCGACGCCTCGGTGTGGCGGCAGGAGGGCAACAGCCTGTACCTGTCCCTGGACAAGGAGGTCACCGTCTGGAAGGGCCAGCGGGAGGGGACCTACCTGCGGCAGGTCAACCTGCCCGCAGATCTGACCTGGGACGGGGACAGCCTGACCATCGACTTTGCCACAGGCGGTCTGATGGAAGTGGAGGTGGAGGGTACTGTATCCACCCCCTCCGAGGGCTGGACCATGACCCAACACGGGGATCGGACCACCCTGACCAAGCGGGGAGACCCGGACACCCTGGTGCTCCACTTCTGGGAGCAAGACTGAGAATCTCAAGATAGAAGGTGCGAGTCTATGAGCAATTCTGCCATCCGCCTGCTGGAGAAAGCGGCCAAGCGCTGGCCGGAGCGGGTCTATGTAGAGGAAGAAGAGGGCAGCCTGACTTACGGCGGGATGCTGGAGCGGGCCCGGGCCATCGGCACCGCCCTGCTGGGGGACCGGCGGCCGGTGGTGGTCTACCTGCCCAAGAGCATCGACGCCCTGGCGGTATTTTTCGGGGCCATGTGCGCCGGCCGGCCCTATGCCCCGGTGGACGCCCACATCCCCATGGCCAGGCTGGAGAAGATCGTGGAGAGCCTCCATCCGGCCTATGTGGTCACCAACGAGGCCCTGCGTCCCAACCTGGAAGGGGTCAGGCTGGGGGACACCAAAGCGGTGCTTCTCTCTGAGCTGGAACAGACGGCGGCGGACGAGAAAGCGGTGGAGGCGGCTGTCTCCGCCGTCATCGACACCGACCCCATCTATGTGATGTACACCTCCGGCTCCACCGGCACTCCCAAGGGGGTGACCATCCCCCACCGGGGCATCCTGGACTACGCCGACTGGGTGGTGAACACCTTCGCCTTTGACGAGAGTACCGTCATGGCCAACCAGGCCCCCTTCTATTTCGACAACTCCACCTTCGACATCTACGGCACCCTCCGGTGCGGCGGCAAGCTGCTCCTCACCCCGGAGACCCTGTTCCTCTTCCCCCTCAAGCTGCCGGAGTATCTGGAGGAGCACCAGGTCACCTCCATCTTCTGGGTGCCCACGGTGATGATCAACGTGGCCAACGCCGGGGCCCTGGAGGGGCACCCCCTGCCCCGGCTGAAAAATGTGGCCTTCTGCGGGGAGGTCATGCCCAACACCCAGCTGAACATCTGGCGGGCGGCGCTGCCTCACTGTTCCTACGCCAACCTGTACGGCCCCACCGAGATCACCGACGTATGCTGCTACTATAAGGTGGACCGGCCCTTCGAAAACCACGAGCCTTTGCCCATCGGCAAGGCCTGCGAGAATATGCGGGTCCACATCCTGACGGACGACGGCCGGGAGGCCGCCCCCGGGGAGACCGGGGAGCTGTGCGTGCTGGGCAGCGGGGTGGCCCTGGGCTACTGGAACAACCCGGAGCAGACCGCCAGGGCCTTCTGCCTGGACCCCCTGAGCCCCGCCTTCCCGGAGCGGATGTACCGCACCGGCGACCTGGCCCAGTGGGGAGAGGATGGGCTCATCCGATTCCTGGGCCGGAAGGACAGCCAGATCAAACTGAAGGGCAACCGCATCGAGCTGGGTGAGATCGAGGCGGGAGCCATGTGCATCCCCGGAGTGGAGAACGCCTGCGCCATCTTTGACGCGCCGGCGGAGCGCATCGTCCTCTTTGTGGAGGGCGGGCAGGGCATGTCCCTGCGGAAGCTGAATCTCCAGCTCAGGCAGTATATCCCCCAGTATATGCTGCCGGGGAAGCTGGTGTGTATGGACAAGCTGCCCCACACCGCCAACGACAAGATCGACCGGGTGCGCCTGAAGGCCACCCTGACGGAGGAGAATGGATCATGCTGAATTCCGCGGCCAGATGGCTGGCACAGACCGCCGCCCGCTTCCCGGAGCGGGTGGCGGTGGAAGATGAATGGGGCACCCTGACCTGGAAGGAGCTGGAGGAGGCGGTGGAGCGGGCGGCCACCGCCATGCTGGAGCTGGGCCTTCGGCCCAACCGGCCGGTGCTGGTCTACCTGCCCAAAAGCCGGGAGAGCGTGGTCACCTTCCTGGCCGCCCTGTACGCCGGATGCCCCTATGCCCCGGTGGACTACGCCATCCCCATGGAGCGGCTGGGCCGCACCCTGGAGAATCTGAAGCCCGCCCTGGTGGTGGCCGACGGGGAGAGTATGGCCCGCCTGGCGGGGCTGGAGCTGGGGGAGAGCAAAGCGGTGCTCTACACGGACCTGACCGCCGGGGAGGCCGACCACCGGCGGGTGATGGCCGCCCTGGATGCCGTCATCGACACCGATCCCTGCTATATCATGTACACCTCCGGCTCCACCGGGGTGCCCAAGGGGGTCACCGTCCCCCACCGGGGGGTGCTGGAGTACGCCAAGGCGGTGGTGGACACCTTCGGCCTCACCGAGGATTCGGTGATCGGCCTCCAGTCCGGGTTCCACTTTGACAACAGCGTGTTCGATCTGTACGGCTGCCTGATGACGGGGGCCAGGCTGGTGATCATCCCGGAGATCCTGTTCATGTACCCCTACAAGCTGATGGATCTGATGGAGGAGAAAAAGGTCACCTGCGTGTTCTGGGTGCCCACGGTGATGATCTCGGTGGCCAACTCCGGGGCCCTGGAGGGCCGGAAGCTGCCCGACCTGAAGACTGTGGTGTTTGCCGGAGAGGTCATGCCCAACCGGCAGCTGAACATCTGGCGCCGCGCCCTGCCCCACTGCGTGTATGCCAACCTGTACGGCCCCACCGAGATCACGGTGGACTGCACCTGCTACATCGTGGACCGGGACTTTGACGACGCCGATCCCCTGCCCATCGGCAAGCCCTGGCGGGGCGCCCGGGTGCTGCTGCTGAAAGAGGACAATACCCCCGCCGCCGTTGGGGAAGAGGGGGAGATCTGCGTGCTGGGCAGCGGTGTGGCCCTGGGCTACTGGAATGCGCCCGAGCAGACCGCCAAGGCCTTCGTCCGCAACCCCCTGAACCCGGACTACCCGGAGGTCATGTACCGCACCGGCGACCTGGGCAAGTGGGACAATGAGGGCAACATCCTGTTCTGCGGACGGCGGGACCACCAGTTCAAGCTGCGGGGCAACCGCATCGAGCTGGGGGACATCGAGACCGCCGCCGCCACCCTGGAGGGGGTGGATAAGGTGTGCGCCCTGTTCGACCAGGCCAATCAGGAGATCATCCTGGCGGTGGAGAGCAAATCCCCCCTCCAGCTGCGGAAGGTGAACCTGGCCCTGGGGAAGCTGATCCCCAAATATATGCTGCCCAAGCGGCTGGAGGTCTTTGCGACCCTCCCCCTGACCCCCAACCGGAAGATCGACCGGGTGCTGCTCCATCGGCAGCTGGTGGAGGGGAGGCAGGCCCCATGAGCGGTTGGACCCTGCGGGAGGCCACGGAGGAGGACCTGCCCGCCCTGCTGGCACTGTATCAGGACTACCACCGGGAATTGCAGTCCTTCGGCATGCCCTATGAGCTGCGGCAGGATACCCTGGAGCAGGTGCTCCGCCTGCGCATCCGCTCCCGCCTGATCCTGACGGCGGTGGCCCAGAGGGAGGACGGGACCCTGGGCGGGTTCGTGTTCTGCTCCATCCTGCGGCTGGCCAACGAGTACCTGTGCGAGGGCTGCGGCAGCGTGGGCTACCTCAACGACCTGTATGTGGTCCCCGATCTGCGGCGGCAGGGCCTGGCCCTGGCGCTGACCCACATGGCGGAGGACTGGCTGCGGGAGCGGGAGATCCCCACCATGCAGCTGCAGGTGCTGCAGAACAACCCCGCCGCCCACCGCTACTGGCAGCGGGCCGGTATGGGGCCGGTTGGAACCCTGTACGATAAAAAATTGGTAAAGTGAGGAGAATCACCATGGAAAATTCGGTCAAGGACACCCTGCGGTCCTACATTATGGAGCACTTTGAGATCCCGGCGGACGACCCGGACTTCGGGGACGACGTCCATCTGTTCGACTACGGCTTTGTGGATTCCCTGGGAGCCACCGAGATCATCCTGTTCCTGGAGGACACCTATCACGTGGAGATCACCCAGAAGGACATCATCCTCTACCCCATGAACACGGTGGATGAGATCGCCGCGGTGGTGGAGCGCAAGCTGGCGGAGAAGTAAGGGATCATGTGGTATTTGCAGGCAGACACCCTGGTCTGGATCCTGGGTTCCACACTGCTCTACGGCGCTGCTGCCGCCATCCTGCACAGGGTCAGCCCCCAACGGCGGCTGACCCCCTTTTTGCTGCTCTTTGACCTGGGACTGCTGTTCTTCGTCTCCTGGCAGCTGGCGGTGTTTTATCTGGCCTACACCCTGGTCACCTATCTGATGCTCCGGGTACTGAAGGCCGCCAAGGGACAGACCCTGCGCAGGACCCTGTTCGTCCTGTTCTGCGCCCTGTGCGCCGCCCCCTTCTTTTATGCCCGGTTCGCCCTGATGCTCCCCTTCCTGCCGGCCATCTTTACCCTGGTGGGCTTTGCCTACAATATGCTCAAGGCCATCGACGCGGTGTTTTATGTCTACTACGCAGACAAGGACATCCCCCTGGTGGCCTACGCCAACTTCCTGCTGTTCTTCCCGGTGCTCACCTCCGGACCCATTCTGCGGTACCGGGATTTCGAGCGGGACTATCTGGCCCCCAGGCCGGTGACCGCCCAGGTGACCACCCAGGCGGTGAAGCGGATCATCCGGGGCATGTTCAAAAAGATGGTGCTGGTGACCCTGCTGGGGCTGGTGCTGGACCGGCTGCTGGCGGCCCGGCTGTGCCTGCCGGTGAGCCTGGCCCTCATCGTGGTCAGCTACTTCACCCTCTATTTCGACCTGTCCGGCTACAGCGATATCGCCATCGCTGTGGCCTCCTTCACCGGCTTTTCCGTGGCTGAGAACTTCAAGAATCCCCTCACCGCCGCCAGCTTCACCCAGTTCTGGCGGAAGTGGCACGTCACCCTCAGCGACTGGATCCGGGAGCACATCTTCGTGGTGGTCAACGGCAAGCGGCTCAGCCGCCCCGCCTCCGCCGCCATCGGGATGTGCACTATGCTGGTCATGAGTATGTGGCATGGGTTCAGCATGAAAAATCTGGTCTGCGGCGCCTTTATGGGCGGCCTGCTGGCCCTGGAGAACCTGCTGAACCTGACCACCGCTGACCGGCGGCGGATGCCGGAGGGTGTGTTCCGGCTGCGCTGCCTGGCGGTCAATTTTGCCTTCGGCATCAATGCCCTGTCCTTCTCCATGGATCTGGGCCAGATGGCGGAAGTGGTGAAAGGACTGTTCCGCCTATGAAAAACTGGCTGAAACGATATGCCTTCCTCCTGCTGCTGGCGGCGGTGCTGGTGGGGGGAGAGACGGTCCTGAATCTCACCGACCCGGTGAGCAGAATGACCTGCATCTGGCGCAACGACTATGAGCTGATCCGGCTTCAGCACCCGGACATGACCTTTGAGAAGGCCATCTTCGGCAGCAGCGCCGTCACCGCCTCCTACATCGAGGGGAGGGAGGGCAGCGTGGGCTACGCCAACATCGGCATGGACTACGGCACGGTGAAGGACATCACCGAGATGCTGGAGAAGGGTGAGCTCACCGTCACCGAGGATCTGGTGCTGGGCCTCAACAACCTGTCCTTCCTGGACACCCTGCCCACCAACGCCACCTATCCCTGGCACCGGAAGTGGTACGAGCCCTACCTCTATTTCCAGCGGGACCGGCTGGAGCAGCTGGTCACCGACGGGGTGACCAACCTGCTCAACGGAGAGCCCTTCACCAAGGTGGACTCCAGCCACCAGCAGCGGGCGGTCTACCGGGGCGCCCTGTCCGACGAGGACCTGATGGAGAGCTGGGAGAGCCTGGTGGAGCGGTTCGGGGAGACCACCCCGGAGGTGGACTGCGCCGAGAACTTCGCCGCCCTGGACCGGCTGGCCGCCTGGTGTGAGGACCACGGCGTCCGGCTGCGGGCCATCTGGATGCCCTGGAACGGCAAGCTGGAGATCTATCCCGCCGCCCAGAATGTGATGGACTACGCCAACCAGCAGCTGGAGCGGCTGGGGATCGAGACACTGGACATGACCCGGGTGGTGGAGGACCAGTACTTCTTTGACACCGGGCACCTGGACTACGACACCGGCGCCCCCTGGTTCACCGACTACATCGACCCCTGGCTGGCGGAGGAGGACTGACATGGAGGAAGAGAAAAAATTGGCCCTGCCGGAGGGGAAGCTGACCCTGCGGCGGGAGCTGGAGGGCCCCGCCGGACGGCTGGGGCTGCTCCTTCTCCTGCCTGCGGCCCTCCTTCTGCTGCTGGCGGCGGCGGGGATCTGCCGGGAGGCGGGGACCATCCGCCCGGTCTATACCACGGCGGCCCTGGCGGGGATCTTCTGCCTGGCTCTGCTGGCCCGGCTGCTGGCCCCCAAGGGGGGACGGCTGTGGCTGGAGCTCCTCTTTGTGGGGGCGGCGGCCCTGCGGGTGGTGTTCGCCCTGAAGTGGACGGTGTGGCCCCATGAGGAGTACCTGGCCGGGTGGAACCTGGCCCTGGAGCTCTCCCGGGCGGGCGCGGGACAGTGGCGGGAGCTGGTCCGCAGCGCCGGCGAGGCCGGGGCTGCGGCTCCGGCGGTATACCAGAGCATCCTGATCCGCCTGTTCGGCCCCACCCTGGCGGCGGTGCAGATCCCCAACGGGGTGTGGGGCGGTGTGAGCTGCCTGCTCACCGCGCTTATCGGGGAGAAGCTGTCCGGCTCCCGGCTGACGGGACTGATCGCCGGAGGGCTGCTGGCCTTCTGTCCCACCCTGCTCTTTTCCGCCGGGGTGCTGACCGTGCTGCCCCTGTACACCGCCCTGCTGCTGGCGGGGGTGTGGCTGCTGCTGTGCCGGCCCTTCGCCCGGACCCTGCTGAACCACGGACTGGCGGGGGCCGCCTGGGGCCTGTGTCAGGTTTTGTGTCCCGGACTGCCCATTCCGCTGGGGGCGGCGGTCCTCTGGCTGCTGCTTACCCTGCCCGGGCGGAAGAGAGACCGGACCCTGGGGGTGCGGGCGGTGACCCTGGCGGCGGCCTTCCTGATCGTATGGCTGGCGGCGGGGGGCCTTTTATGGGCCCTCACCGGCGCCGGTCCCATGGCGGGGGCGGCGCTGGGGGGGACGGGCTCTCTCCGGCAGCTGGCCGGGAAGATCCGGACCCAGTTTGCGTCCTACGACTACAGCTGGGCCCGGCTGGACCGGGGCATCCCCATCCGGGACAAGATCATCGACAGCGTGATGCATCCCCTTTTGCAGAGCTATGCCCTGGGCCTGCTGCTGCTGGCTCTGTGGGGCGTCCTGAGGGGTGTCAAAAGGGCGGACAGGAATATCCTGCTGCTTCCCGCCCTGCTGCTGGCCGCTTTGGCAGCCGCGGCCCTGGCGGCTGAGGCCGACCCCATCGGCGGCAGCTGGGTGATTCCGCTGCTGGCACTCCTGGGGGCGGCGCCCGCCAGACAGCTGGCGGACTGGACGGTGCTGATGGCGGCGCCGGAGACGGGAAGGGGCCGGAGAAAGACCGCGCCGCCCCTGCCGCTGCCCCTGCGGATAGTGAAGCTGGTGGTGAGCGTGGCGGTATATGTCCTGATGCTGGCCATGGTGCTCATTTTCTTTACCGGAAACGGCGCATTCATATACGAGGCATTTTGATGAACGGATCGCAAGGCAAAGAGATCGGTGCATATTATCTGATTTGGGCCACCGCCTTCCTGCTGTGGGAGGCGGTGGTTCAGTTGGCGGCGCCGGACAATTTCCGCTTCTGGCCGGCGGCCGGCTTCTGCCTGGCCGCCGCCGCACTGGGCACCGCCGCCTGCGGCCTGCCGGGCCGGGTGGGCGGCAAGGTGGGTGCGGTGCTGTTTCCCCTGGCTTACGCCTATTACGGCATCCAGCTGGTCTACTGGGATATTTTCGGCTCCTATCTGTCCCTGGCCTACGCCGCCATGGGGGGCGAGGCGGTCACCGCCTTCTGGTCCATCGCGGCGGCGGCCATCTGGCGCTGCCTGCCCCGTCTGCTGGTGATGGCCCTGCCCATGGCGGCCTTTTACGTGCTGCGGCGGAAAAAGCGGCTGCCCATCGCCGGGCGGCCTTGGCGGGAGCAGCTGATCCTTGTGGGGGCGGCGGCAGCTATTCCGGCGGTTCTGATCCTCACCCTGCCCCTGATGGGGACGGGGCCGGGTACGCCGGAGGGGGTGTTTGCCAGCAGCTCGGCCACCATCGACCGGCGGGCCCAGCAGCTGGGCCTGCTGACTGCCGGGGCGCTGGACGCCAAGCAGACCCTGCTGGGCAGCGGCGGCATCCGGGTGTCCGCCGGGCTGGATCTCACCGCCGGAGGGAAGGGGCCCACCAACGTTCTGGACGGTATGGACTTCGACGCGCTGGATGAGGCCACGGAGGACGAGAGCCTGCGCAGTCTGAACGACTATTTCGCCTCCCTCCGGGGGACGGCGAAGAACAGCTATACGGGGCTGTTCGAAGGCTATAACCTGATCGTGGTGTGTGCCGAGGCCTTCTCCCCCTACCTCATCGACCCGGACCTCACCCCCGCCCTTTACCGCATGTCCAATGAGGGCATCGTGTTCCGCAACTTCTACAACAGCTTCCCCAACCTGACCACCAATGGGGAGTACGGCCTGTGCATGGGGCTGATGCCGGACCTGAGCAAGATGAGCTTTGCGGTGTCCAAGGACAACTACCTGCCCTTCTGTCTGGGCAACATTTTCGCCGCCCAGGAGGGGGTGGAGGCCAGGGCCTACCACAACAACATCGGCACCTTCTACGACCGGGTCAACACCCACACCAACATGGGCTACACCTTTGAAGCCATCAACTTCGGCCTGGATATGGAGCAGGACACCCCCACCTCCGACCTGGAGATGATGGAAAAGACGGTGGACGAGTACCTGGGGCAGGAGCCCTTCCACGCCTACTACATGACCTACTCCGGCCACGCCGACTACAACTTTACCGACAACCACATCAGTGCCCGGAATCAGGACCTGGTGGCGGACCTGGAGGGCTCCGAGGAGCTGCGGGCCTACTACGCCTGCCAGCTGGAGCTGGAGAAGGCCATGGAGTACCTGCTGGAGCGGCTGGAGGAGGCGGGGATCGCCGACCGCACGGTGGTGGTGCTCACCGGCGACCACGCTCCCTACGGCCTGCCGGAGGAGGACTATGAGGAGCTGGCCGGGGATGCGGTGGCAGAGCCCTTCTGGCAGTACCGGAACAGCTTTCTCTGCTGGACCGGCGGACTGGCCCAGCCCATTGTGGTGGACGATTTCTGCTGCACCCAGGACATCCTGCCCACCCTGCTCAACCTGTTCGGCTTTGACTACGACTCCCGGCTGCTCACCGGCCGGGACGTGCTGTCCGACTGCACCCACGCGGCGCTGCTGAAGGACGGCAGCTTCCTCACCGACCGGATGATCTACGATGCCTCCGACGGGGAGATCACCTGGCTGGGGGAGGAGGACCAGGCCTACGCCCAGGAGCTGATCCAGGCCATGGAGAACCAGTTTACGGTGTCCGCCGCCATTCTGGACACCGACTATTACAGCTTTGCCTTCCGAACCCTGGGTCTGTCTGACGGCCGGACGGAGCGGGAGAAGTACGCCAGCTACGCCGACATCGAAGGGACCTGGTATGAGGATGCGGTGGAGTACCTCACCTCCCTGGGAGCCCTCAGCGGCGGCGGCACCGGCGACTTCCTGGGGGAGGCGCCCGCCAGCCGGGCGGCGGTGCTGGCCATGCTCACCCGGGGCCTGGGCCTGGAGGCGGGGGAGGAGACCCCGCCCTACACCGACCTGGAGGAGGGCCTGTGGTATGTGGAGCCGGTGACCGCCGCCTGGTCGGCGGGCCTGCTGCCAGAGGGCGAGGAGACCTTCCGTCCGGATGACCCCATTACGGCAGAGGAGACAGAGGAACTGCTGGCCGCCGCCGCCCGGTACCGGGGCGCGGAGGACGGCGGCGCACTGGCGGAGCAGGCGGTCTCCCAGGCTGTGGAACAGCAGGAAGAGGCGGGAACGGAGCTGGAGGACGGGCTCCTGTGCCGGGGAGCGGCCGCCTATGCCGCCGCGGCCCTGCTGGAGGAACTGCCCCAAGGGTCCTGAACGGGGAAACGAAACAAGGCCCCCGATGCTTGCGCATCGGGGGCCTTGTCTGCTGCCTGATTACAGATTGGGCAGGGCGGAGAGCAGCCCGTCCACATCCTCCTGAGTGGTGTGGAAGCAGGTGACGAAACGAATCACCGTATGGGCGGCGTCGTAGGGACACCACACCTCGCAGTCGCACACCTCGTCCACCTGGGGCTTCACCTCGTTGGGGATGACGGCGAACACCTGGTTGGTGGGAGATTCCACCCACAGCGTCCAGCCCTTGGCCTTCAGACCGTCCTGGAGCCGGGCGGCCATCTCGTTGCCCTGGCGGGCCATCTTGAAGTACAGGTCGTCCTCAAACAGGGTGAGGAAGGTGACCCCCTGGATCCAGCCCTTCTCCATCACGGCGCCCATCCGCTTCTTCATGCGGAAGAACCCGTCGGTGAGCTCGGGCCGGGTGATGACCAGGGCCTCGCCGAACATGGCGCCGTTCTTGGTGCCGCCGATGTAGAAGGCGTCCACCAGGTGGGCGAACTCCGGCAGGGTCAGGTCGTTGGCGGGGGAGGTGAGGGCGGCCCCCAGCCGGGCGCCGTCCACGAAGAGAAGCAGGCCGTTCTGATGGCAGAACTCCGAGAGCGCGGTGAGCTCCGCCTTGGTGTATACCGCGCCGTTCTCGGTGGCGTTGGAGATGTACACCAGACCGGGCTTGGTCAGGTGGGGGTCCTGGTGCCACTCCAGCACCGGGGGCAGCATGTCCGGGGTGATCTTGCCGTCGCCTCCCACGGGGACGGTGATGATCTTGTGGCCGGTGGCCTCGAAGGCGCCCACCTCGTGGCCGTTCAGGTGGCCGGAATCGGGGCAGATGGCCGCCTCCCAGGGCTTGAGCAGGAAGGAACAGGCCACCACGTTGGTCTGGGTGCCGCCGATGAGGAATTCCACCATGGCGTCGGGGCAGCCGCACACTTCCCGGATGCGGTCCTTGGCCTTGGCGGTGTACTTGTCGTCGCCATAGCCCCAGTTGCCCTCCAGATTGACGGCGCACACCGCGTCCATCACCTTGGGATGAGCGCCGAAGGAGTAGTCGTTGCGGAACAGATACTTCATGATCGTAACCTCCCGATAAAACAGAGCGGGCGGCCTGGGGCCGCCCGCTATTTTGATAGGATCAGAATTTGAAGGAATCCTTCAGGCTCACGGACCGGTTGAACACCAGATGGCCGGGCCGGGAATCCTTGTTGTCCACGCAGAAGTAGCCCTGGCGCAGGAACTGGAAGGAAGCGGGGGCCTGGGCATCGGCCAGGCAGCGCTCCACCTTGGCGCCGGTGAGTACCTCCAGAGAGTTGGGGTTCAGGCAGTCCAGGAAGTTCTTGTCGCCGGCGTCAGGCTCGGCGTCGGAGAACAGGTTGTCATAGAGGCGGATCTCAGCGTCCACGGCGGTGGCGGCGTCCACCCAGTGGATGGTGGCGCCCTTCACCTTGCGGCCGTCGGCGGGATCGCCGCCCCGGCTCTCCGGATCATAGGTGGCATAGATCTCCGTCACGTTGCCGTCCTCATCCTTCTTGCAGCCGGTGCATTTGATGAGATAGGCGCCCTTCAGACGGCACTCGGGACCGTCGGGATAGAGCCGCTTGTACTTGGGCACCGGGGTCTCCAGAAAGTCCTCGGCCTCCACATAGACCTCCCGGGAGAAGGTGACCTCACGGGTGCCGTCCTCCGGCCGGTTGGGGTTGTTCTCCACAGTGAAGGTCTCGCTCTGCCCCTCGGGGTAGTTGGTGATGACCAGCTTGACGGGACGGAGCACCGCCATCCGCCGCTGGGCCACGTCGTTCAGGTCCTCCCGCAGGCAGTGCTCCAGGAAGGCAAACTCCACCGTGGAGGCAGCCTTGCTGACACCGTTGCGCTCGGAGAAGTTGCGGATGGAGCGGGGGGTGTAGCCCCGGCGGCGCAGGCCGCACAGGGTGGGCATCCGGGGGTCGTCCCAGCCGGACACCCGGTGCTCCTCCACCAGCTGGCGCAGCTTCCGCTTGCTCATGACGGTGTAGTTGATGCCCAGCCGGGCAAACTCGATCTGCCGGGGCTTGGCGGGCACGGGGCAGTTGGCGATGACCCAGTCGTACAGGGGCCGGTGATCCTCAAACTCCAGGGAGCACAGGGAGTGGGTGATCCCCTCCAGGGCGTCCTCAATGGGGTGGGCAAAGTCGTACATGGGGTAGATGCACCACTTGTCCCCCTGACGGTGGTGGTGCATGTGGTTGATCCGGTAGATCACCGGGTCCCGCATGTTGAAGTTGCCGCTCTCCAGGTCGATCTTGGCCCGGAGCGTATACTTGCCGTTGGGGAACTCGCCCGCCCGCATCCGGGCGAACAGATCCAGGGATTCCTCAATGGGCCGGTCCCGCCAGGGAGAGCGGGCGGGGGTATTCACGTCGCCGCGGTACTCCTTGAACTCCTCCGGGGTCAGCTCGCACACGTAGGCCAGCCCCTTCTTGATGAGCTCCACGGCGTACTCATACATCTTCTCAAAATAATCCGAGGCGTAGAAAAAGCGGTCGCCCCAGTCGTAACCCAGCCAGTGGATATCCTCCTGGATGGCCTCCACGTACTCCACGTCCTCCTTGGTGGGGTTGGTGTCGTCCATCCGCAGGTTGCACAGCCCGCCGTACTTCTCCGCCGTGCCGAAATCAATGAAAATGGCCTTGGCGTGACCGATGTGCAGGTAGCCGTTGGGCTCCGGCGGGAACCGGGTGTGGACGGTCATGCCTTGGAACTGACCACCCTGGGCGATGTCCTCATCAATAAAATCATGGATAAAGTTCTGCGTCATGGTGGGCTTCAATTCTTCTGGCATCCTGTTCACTCCTTCTATCTTGATACGAACCAATATTTTACCTCTAATATGAAAAAAATGCAAGAGCAGAAGGGGGCGGGCCGGGGGAAGAAAAAATTTTTTGAAAGGGGGTTGACATATTAGAATATTTGAATATAATAATATTAGAAACAGCAAATGAGGTGAGACGATGACAGAGATGGAAGCCTGTTATGCCAGAAAGGCGGAGCTGCTGAAGGCCCTCTCTCACCCCCTGCGGCTGCGGATCGTCCGGGGGCTGCTGCAGAGCGGCTGCCGCAACGTGGGCTGCATGGAGGCCAACACCGGCCAGTCCCAGTCCTGCATCTCCCAGCATCTCATGCGGCTGAAGGCCGCGGGGATCGTGCGGGCGGCCAGGTCGGGAAACGAGGTCTACTATGAAGTGGCCGATCCTGAGGCGGCGGCGGTGGTGGCGGCCCTCTTTGACGACAGGGAGGAGGAGTACCAGTGTACGATGTTGCGGTGATCGGCGGCGGCCCGGCGGGGCTGTCGGCGGCGGTGCAGGTACGGGCCCGGGGCAAGTCGGTGCTGGTGATCAGCGGCGACGACCGGGATAATCCTCTCCATAAAACCCGGCGGATCGACAATTACCTGGGCTTTTATGATGTGACCGGCGCAGACCTGCTGGACCGCTTCAACGCCCACGCCCGACAGATGGGAGTGGAGCGGAAGGAGGGCCGGGTGCTGAATATCATGCCCATGAACGGCACATTCTATCTGAGCATCGGCAGCGACATGGAGCAGGTCCGGGCGGTGGTTCTGGCCACCGGCGTGGTCCGCTCCGCCAAGTACCCCGGCGAGGAGGAGCACCTGGGGACGGGGGTGAGCTACTGCGCCACCTGCGACGGGATGCTCTACCGGGGCAAGGAGATCGCAGTGGTGGGCCTGGCGGCCGACGCCCCCCAGGAGGCCAACTGGCTGAAGGAGATCGGCTGCAAGGTCACCTATGTCAGCCCCAATGAGCCCGACGGCCTGCGGCCGGATATTCCGGCAGTCAAGGCGGGCAAGGTGGAGATTATGGGGGGACAGAAGGTGGAGGGCCTCCGGGCCGGAAGCGCCGTTCTCCCCTGCGAAGGCGTGTTTATCCTCCGGCCCTCCATGGCCCCGGCGGACCTGCTCCCCGGGCTGGAGCTGGAGGGAAACTATATCAAGGTGGACCGGAACATGGCCACCAGCATCCCCGGCGTATTTGCCGCCGGCGACTGCACCGGGCTGCCCCTCCAGGTCTCCAAGGCCGTGGGGGAGGGCCTGGTGGCGGGCCACCGGGCGGCGGAATATATCGACCATTTGAGTTAACACAATCAATACACATACACAGAGAAAGGAAGATTTGATTATGGCGATCATTCATCTGACCAAGGACGGTTTTGACAAGGCGACGGCCAACGGCATCTCTATGGTGGACTTCTGGGCCTCCTGGTGCGGCCCCTGCAAGATGCTGGCCCCCGTGATGGAGGATCTGGCGGGCAAGTACGAGGGCAAGGCCCTGGTGGGTAAGGTGAACGTGGACGACGAGCCCGACCTGGCCATGCGCTTCGGCGTCATGAGCATCCCCACCGTGGTGTTCCTGAAGGACGGCAAGGAGTTCGACCGGAAGGTGGGTGTCATGCCTGCTTCCGCCTACACCACCGTGCTGGATGCCAACCTGTAAGCAAGACGAAAGCCCGCCGGCTCTGCCGGCGGGCTTTTCTGCGGTGAGGGGCCTTCTTGAAATTTCCGGGACGGGGATTATAATAAAAGAGATCGTTGATACCGGAATAGAAAGAAGACCGATTTTGTGAAAAAACAGACTGTCTGCAGAGCCCTCTTTTACATCCTGGGACTGCTCATCCTGGCCATGGGGCTGACGCTGAATACCAAGGCGGGCCTGGGCGTATCTCCCATCATCTCCGTCTCCTACAGCGTCTCCCAGATCTATCAGCTGAATTTCGGCAATACCACCTTGTTTCTCTACTGCGTTTTTGTGGCGGTGGAGCTGATTCTTCACGGCGTGCGGAGAAATGGAAAACTTGTTTTGCTGATGGATCTGCTTCAGATCCCCCTCAGCCTGATCTTTACCCGGTTCCTGAATCTGTTCGGCGGCTTCCTGCCCAGCTTCTCCTCCGACAGCTGGCAGGACCAGTTTCCCCTGCGCCTGCTGGTCCTGGTCCTGGCCATTGTCTGCACCGGCGTGGGGGCCTCCATGTCCCTCTCCATGCGCCTGGTGCCCAACCCGGGAGACGGTATCGTGCAGACCATCGCCGACTGCATCGGCAAACCGGTGGGCTTTACCAAAAACTGCTTTGACCTGTTCAACATCACGATCACCATTACGCTGGGGCTGGTGCTTGCGGGCCATCTGGTGGGCGTGGGCATCGGCACGGTGCTGGCGGTCATCGGGGTGGGCCGGATGATCGCCCTGTTCCAGCACCTGGCGGGCAGAAAAATAGCCGCTCTTTCCGGAATGGGGGCCTGACGGCTCCCCCGGGAAAGAGCGGCTGTTTTTTTATCGGGTTCAGTGGGAACGGCCGGAGAGCATGGCGTTCAGCTCCGCCTGGGTGCAGTGGTAATCCCCGTCCCCGCTGCGGCGGTAGGAGCCCCGCACCAGGTCACCGCCGATGTACACCGGCAGCTGGTCCTGCTCCGCCATGGGTACGCAGATGGCCACAATGTCCTTCCCATCCACGGTGAGGATCTGGATGTCGTCCTCACGCAACAGGTTGACGCTGACCACCTTGGGATCGGAAAGCAGGGTCTCAAACTGCTCCACCAGCTCCTGAGGGTCCAGCAGGCCCTGGACCCGGAGAGAATGGTCGGGCAGCTCCTCCACGCCCAGCAGGATCACCCCGCCGTAGGAGTTGGCAAAGGCGGAGTAGGTCTCCCAGATGCTGTGAGGCAGGCCGCCGGTGGCCAGCTTGGCCTCCAGACGGTTGTTTTCCCGGTAATGGGGGATCTGGCTGACGTCAAACATGGTGCCTCTCCTTTCAGCGGTTCAGGAACGCCTCCAGCTTGGCGCCGTCCTGATAGCCGTAGCCGTACAGACGGTCCATGGCCAGACCGTTGCGCTTGAGGGTGCTGATGCCGTCGATGTCGGCAGGGGCCAGCAGCAGAGCCTTGCCCTGTTTCTCCAGTTCGATGACCTCGTCCACCGCCTCATTGTATTTCAGGTGGCGCTGGAGCAGGGCCTCCAGGGCCTTGGGGTAGGTGTGCATGGCCAGCCGGGCGATACCGGGGTGGCTGAGGGGGGGACGGCGGAAGTCCCGGGGACGGGTGAGCAGCACGACGATTTTGTCGCAGCCGTCGGCCAGAGCCTTGCGGTAGGGCACCGGGTCGGCCACGCCGCCGTCAAAGTAGGGAATGCCGTCGATCCGGTAGGGACGGCAGGCAATGGGCAGGCAGCAGGAGGCCTTGACTACCGAGAAATCGTCCGGATGGACGTCCGCCCGGGTGAAGTAGCGGGCCAGGCCCGTCCGGGCGTCGGTGGCCACCGCCACATACTGGCTGGGATTGGCCTCAAACGCGGCATAGTCAATGGGGTCCTCCCCATGGGAATCGCTGAGGGTGGAATAGATGTAATCCACGTCCAGATAGGAGCCTGTGGTCACAAAGTTGTGCAGGCTCATGTACTCCCGCCGGTTGGCGTAATCGGTGTAAAACCGGCGGTTGCGGCCCCGCTGACCGGCCAGATAGGAGACCAGATTGGCGCTCCCGGCGGAGACGCCCAGACAGTAGTCCACCTGGATGTGGTGATCCATCAGATAGTCATATACTCCGGCGGTGTAGATGCCCCGCATCCCGCCGCCTACGTCGATGATACCGACCATAAAATACCGCCTCCCGGGTAAAAGTAGAAAAGCCTTGAAACCCTATGGTTTCAAGGCTTTGTGGTGCGCGAGGCGGGACTTGAACCCGCACGTGCGTAATGCACACTAGAACCTGAATCTAGCGAGTCTGCCAATTCCACCACTCGCGCATATGGTGCGGATGACGGGACTCGAACCCGTACGGCCATGGGCCACTAGCACCTCAAGCTAGCCAGTCTACCAGTTCCAGCACATCCGCGAAAACAGCCCTAAAAAAGACTGCTTGATTATTATAGCGGTCCAGGAAGCGTTTGTCAACCTTAATTCCGGGAAGCAATGTGAAAAAATTTGGGGAAAGAGCAAAAAAACTGTTGACAACCGGAGTGAGGCATGGTAATATAAATCTCGCGCTGAAACAGAGCGCAAAACAGAATACGCGCGAGTGGTGGAATTGGCAGACTCGCTAGATTCAGGTTCTAGTGTGCATTACGCACGTGCGGGTTCAAGTCCCGCCTCGCGCACCAAAAAACAACCACACCGTCAGGTGTGGTTGTTTTTTTATGGATGCAGGAAAAGAAAGGCACGACATATGTCGTGCCTTTCTTTTTGTTGATCAGACTTTTTGGATCATAATTTTAATGCGGTATCTGGGAAGGCGCACCTTATGATAATCATAGGCGGAATCCCGGGCGATGCGCTCCTCCCGGAAGACCGACAGGCACAGCCCGATGAGGAACAGATCCAGCACCGTACTGGTATTGCCGGTGATCAGGGGGAAGGGGCTGCTGAGCAGGGTGAAGCCCAGGTTCCAGGCAGTGCTAAACAGGGATTGGATGCACAGAGGGAGCAGGGCGGCCAGCACCACCGCCTTTCCCAGCTGGCTGCTCTGCCGCAGACAGCGCAGCAGGATCCACACCGCCAGAGCGGCGAAGGCCAGCACAACCGCCAGGAAGGGCAGCCAGCCCAGCCGGTGGATCAGGGTGGTGAGGAAGGTGTCGCTGTCACTCCCCGACACGGTCAGCGGATAGGGATTTTCCGGGTTCCAGCTGCCCTGGCCCAGCCATCTGGCCCCCGAGACGGCACTGCGGATCTGGAAGGTGTGATAGCCGGCACCGTCCAGAAACTGCTCCGGGTGGAGGAATGCTGCCAGCCGGGTGGAGGTATAGGCGTTCCGGAAGATATACCGGACCCCGGCGATCCCCGCCGCCCCGGTACAGGCCGCCGTCACCCACAGGGTTTTCTGCCGCCCAAGGCCAAACCAGTCCTGCCAGGCCGCGACAAGCAGCACCAAAGTACCTGTGGACAGCAGCAGGAAGGCGCCGAGCGTGGAAGGGGCGTATTGGCAGAACCACAGCAGGGGCAAAACACCTGCCATAGCGGCCAGCAGGCCGAGCCACCCCTTTTTCCGGCAGGCGTACACCCAGAGGACATAGGCCAGCGGATAGAGGAGAACCGCATAGCGGAGATAATAGCGGACACCGTTGAGCGTCTTGGGAGATGCCACCAGCAACAGGAAGCTGACGACCAGCGCGCCCAGGTAGATCCAGCCGCCCCGGCGGCCCAGCTTGCCGTAGTCCAGAAAGTACCCCGCCAGCAGGGCTCCGCCGCCCAGGAGAAAGGCCAGGGCCGCCTTATAAGGGTTGACATCCATATAATAGGTATCCCAGTCCGCCGTCAGCCACACCCGGAGGACGGTCCCGGCCAGGGCCAGCAGGATGGCCAGGGCCAGCAGACCCCATTGGGGCCTGGGCCGGTGCATCCGGTCCAGCTCCGCTCCCACGGATACAGGGTCCCCCATTTCTGCCACCGCCATCGCCTCGGCGTTCTCATGGCCCTCGGCGGCGAAGGCGTCCCGTTGGTCCTCCAGGTGGCGCTCCAGTTCCCAGGTCACCACAGGCCGGGCCCGCCGCCAGCGGATCTGCTCCGCCACCGCCTCCAGATAACTGCGGATGGTATCAGGCTTCTCCACAGCAGACCCCTCCCTTCAGCACCCGGGTCACCGCCCGGGCGTATTGGTTCCAGGCCGCCTCCTTCTCCGCCAGGGCGGCGCGGCCCTCCTCTGTCAGGTGGTAGTAGCGCCTGGGCTTGCCCGCGGCGGCCTCCCGCTCGTAGGCGGAGACCAGCCCCTTCTCCTCCAGAGAGTGGAGCAGAGGGTACAGGGTCCCCGCCTTCAGGTGAAAGGTGTCGTCAGACCGCTGCTTCAGGGTCTCGATCATCTGATAGCCATACATATCGCTGCCCTCCAGCAGCTTCATGACCAGCAGCGCCATACTGCCGCTGACCAGGCTTCTGTCCATTTCCATAGGCGGCCTCCTATATATAGATAATCTATATATAGAATTATATATCGGTAATCTATATATGTCAAGGGCGGCGGTAATTTTTGCGCTTCTGCCTTCCCCGGAGAGAACAGAAAAGAGACCGTCATGGGACGGTCTCTTTTCCTTACAAATCAAAACAGACTGGGGATCAGCCGGGCCAGGTGCTCCGCCAGGACCCGGTGGCTTTCCAGGGTCAGATGTATATGATCCACCGGATTGCAGGCCAGCCCCAGCTTGTTGGCGTCCAGAAAGTGGCACCCCAGCGCTTTGGCGACGGCACGGAACTGACCGGGCACCCGCAGAGACTTTTCCACACATCCGGCGCCCATCTCCTGGGCCACCGGGGAGCGCTCCACTTCCTTTGAAAGGACCAGCGGGGCGACAATCAGAATGTTGGGCCTTCCATCCGGCCGCCAGCAGTCGATGGCCTGGGCCCTGCGCACCAGACGGGTCAGCCCTTTTCCAATGGCACAGGCGTTGGCACTCAACCGCTCCTTGGTGTCGTTGCTCCCCAGCATCACCACCAGAAGATCCACCGGCGCATGGCTGTTCAGGCAGGGGTACAGGTAGGGCAGGGCAGACATACCCTCCTCCACCGGATCCTCAAAGACCGTGGTGCGGCCGGGCAGGCCCTCTTCCAGGACCAGATAGTCCCGGCCCAGGAGCGTTTGCAGCAAGCAGGTCCACCGCTCCTCCTCACTGAAGCGGAACAGGGGGCCCTCCGGACGGGAGCCGTAGGTGTTGGAATCCCCCAGACAGACGATGTGACGGCGCATTTACTTCTTCAGCTCGGGCAGGGAGGCGGCGGCCACGGACTGGCCCACCCGGCGGGCCTTCTCGTCGGGCAGGGTGGGGTTGATCTTGCCGGCGATCTCGGGATACTCATCGGCCAGCACCTGCTTGCAGGTATCCAGAATGATGTCGCCGCCCTTGCCAGACATGACCCGGCCCAGCAGCAGTACGTGCTTGAAGCCGTAGAAGTGGTGATACAGCGCCAGGGAGTGGCCCAGGTACACGCCGATGGAGCGGAAGATGGCCTCCGCAGGGGAGTTGGGCTGCTCCATGATCTTCTGGACCTCTTTCAGCTTTTCGGCGGGGGAGAGGTCGGGGGACAGATTGATGCCGGCGGCAGGAGCCAGCTTGATAACGGCATCCTGGGAGAAATACTTCACGCCGCAGCCGATGTCGCCGGACCATTCGTCCTCCATGGCGTTGGGATTTCCGTCCACGGGGGCAAAGGCCAGCTCGCTGAGCCAGCCGGTGATGTTGCCGTTTTCGTCCACATAGCCCACCGCTTCGCTGGTGCCCATGGCGATGCCCAGGATGTTGTTCTCCTCCAGGCTCATGGCGCCGGCCAGAGCGGACACATCGCCGTCGTTGGCCACCACATAGGGTACGTCACCGAAGGTGTCGGTAATGGCACGGATGTAGATATCCTTCACCTTGGCGTCAAAGTCCTCCTTGGGGACCTTCAGGAACAGGGAGGCCACCATGGTGCGGTTCTCAATATAAATACCGGCAGAGGACACGCCCACAGCGTCCACACGGGGCATGTGGGCGGCGGCGGACTTCAGGGCGGAGACGATCCCCTCGTAGTGGTACTCCGGATCGGCGGTGACCTTGGGGTGCCACACCACTTCCTCGGAGAATACCGGCTCGCCGTCGATGACGGCGGATACCTTCCGGTCGGAGCCGCCGGCGTCAAAGCCGATGCGGCAGCCGCCCAGATGACGGCCCACAGCCTGGGGATTGCTGTACTCAGCGGGCAGGGCGTCGCAGTACACCACCTCAAAGGGCTTCTCATACACGTTGGACATGAAGTCGGCATCAAAGGCACGGGCACCGCCCGCGCAGTAGGTGGACTTCATGGCCTCATAGATCTCTTTGTCGCCGGAGATGCAGACCTTGAAGCCGCCCATATACCACAGCAAGGTTTTGATGAGCCGGTCCACATAGTACCGGTCGGCCTGGGCCATATCGGGAGTACCGTGAATAAAAGTGTGATAAACCGCTACTTCGCCGCCCGCCCGCTCTACAGCAAGGCCCAGGGGCTTTTTGGCGTCCTTCAGAAAAGCGGTGAAGAATTTTCCGAGAGGCAGAAAGCCGGGGTCCAGTTCCGGCACGTACTTGATAGGAACTTCGATTCCGAGATAAGTCATGACCAGTCCTCCTTCTGTCTGAAACAAACAACTTTCCTCGTCTATAGGCTATCAGTTTTTTTAAATCTGTCAAGCATATTTTCAGCGCTCTGAAAATTATTTTCTTTTTTCCCTTGACTGGACCTGTACCGGCGGGTATGATGAAAACAGTTAGTGGGACTCATATTTTAATAAGAGAATGAGAAGAAAGGTGGGGTTGATTACAAATGGATATGGCTGCTCGCCTGCAGGGGCATCGGCAATGGATCCGGGAGGAGCTGGAGCGAAGTGTGTCGTTCTGGCTGAAAAACGGTATGGATCTGGTACATGGTGGTGTGTACACCTGCCTGGATCGGGAGGGAAAGGTGTTTTCCACCGATAAGAGCGTGTGGATGCAGGGCCGCTGTGCCTGGACCTTTGCCTACCTTTGCCACGTGTACGGAGTAAAGGAGGAGTGGCTGAATGCCAGCCGCAGCTGCCTGGACTTTATGGAAAAGTACTGCATCAACCGGGATGCGGGCAACCGGATGTACTTCACCGTCACCGGTGACGGCAAGCCCCTGCGTCAGCGCCGCTACTGCTTCTCCGAGGGCTTCTATGCCATCGCCAACGCCGAGTATTACGGCGTCACCGGCGAGAAGGCGTGCCTGGAGCGTGCCCGGGCCGCCTATGAACTGATCTGGAACCTGAACCATGGCCTGATCCAGGATCCCACCGGCCTGGGCCCCAAGACCATCCCGGAGACCCGGTCCGGCCGCGCCCTGGCCAACCCCATGATCTATCTGAACATCACCTCCGTGCTGCGCCGGGTGGACCCGGAGCAGGAGAAGCTGTACAACCAGCGGGCTGCCCAGTGCGTGGACGAGATCTTCCGCTACCACTATAAGCCGGAACTGGGCTGCACCCTGGAGAGTGTGGGTCCCAACGGCGAGTTCTGGGGCGATGTTACCGAGGGCCGGGTGGTGAACCCCGGCCACGACATCGAGTGCTCCTGGTTCCTGATGGAGGATGCCAACCGCAAGGGGGACAAGGACCAGCACGCCACCGCCGTGAAGATCTTCGACCAGGCCATCAGCGCCGGCTGGGACTATGAGTATGGCGGACTGCTCTACTTTATCGACTGCCTGGGCCGCCCCCCGGAGGCCTATGAGCACGACATGAAGCTGTGGTGGCCCCACGATGAGATTCTGATTGCCTCCATGATGATCTACCGCGACACCGGGGACGAGAAATATCTGACCTGGTTCGAGCGCACCCTGGACTACTGCAAAGAGCACTTCTCCGACCCCGAGTACGGCGACTGGTACGGCTATCTCCGCCGGGACGGCAAGCCCACCATGCCCGCCTGCAAGGGCTCCACCTTCAAGGGCCCCTTCCACCTGCCTCGTATGCTTATCATGTGCGACCAGATGCTGGGGCAGATACTGGAACAGAAATGAGGGGGCTGCCATGCCCTTGGGCAATGTATTTGAAAAGATCAATACTGAATATTATGAACTGACCAGCGCCGAGAAAAAGGTGGCCGACTACGCGGTGATCCACCAGCAGCGCACCCAGTTCATGTCCATCTCCGAGCTGGCGGAGGAGGCGGGGGTGGCGGAGGCCACTATCTCCCGTTTCTGCCGGAGGCTGGGGTATAAGGGCTACAGCGCCTTTAAGCTGGCCATTGCCAACGCCACCGCCGGGCGTTCTGAGCTCCCCGCCCAGGGGGACGAAGTGCTGCCCGCGGACAGCGTGCAGGAGATAGCCCGCAAGGTGTATGACACCGATCTGGAAGCTATGACCCAGACCCTGGAGCTGCTCCAGCCGGAGGCCATCCGCCGGGCAGCGGACATGGTGATCTCCGCCGGGCGGGTGCTGTGTATGGGACAGGGCGGCTCCATGATTCTGGCACAGGAGTGCGCCCACCTGTTCAGCACCATCCAGATGAACTTTGTTCCGGTGGTGGATTCCCACCTCCAGGCCATCGCTGCGGTCCAGCTGACCCCGGGGGACGCGGTGATCTACTTTTCCTACTCCGGTTCCACCAAGGAGCTGCTGAAAAATCTGCGCATCATCCGGGACAGAAAGGCCAGGATCATCCTCATTACCCGCTTTCCCAAGTCGCCGGGCGCGGCCTTTGCCGACATCGTGCTCCAGTGCGGTTCCCGGGAGGGACCCTTGCAGAGCGGCTCCGTGGCTGCCCGCATCGCCCAGCTTTATCTGGTGGACGTGCTCTTCGGGGAGGTATGCCGCCGGGACCAGAAGGGCTGCCGCCTGCGCCGTGAGATGGTGGCTGAGGTGCTGTCGGATAAGCACATCTGAGACCGGATGTCAACGCCTGGAACGATTGCTTCCGCCAGCCCGCAGAGCAAACTGTCCGCCGCCTTCGGCCTGATCCCATCCATGTATGTTGTTTTAAATTTTTTGAGAGGAGGAATCTAAAATGAGCGATCTGAAAAAGTATCAGGGCGTTATCCCCGCTTTCTATGCCTGCTATGACGAGGCTGGCAACATCTCCCCCGAAGGTGTGCGGGCCCTGACCCGCCACCTGATCGGCAAGGGCGTCAACGGCCTGTATGTGGGCGGCTCCTCCGGCGAGTGCATCTACCAGAGCGTGGCCGAGCGCAAGATCGTGCTGGAAAACGTGATGGCAGAGGCCAAGGGCAAGGTGGTGGTCATTGCCCACGTGGCGTGCAACAACACCGCCGACAGCCAGGAGCTGGCCGCCCACGCCGAGAGCCTGGGTGTGGACGCCATCGCCGCCATTCCCCCCATCTACTTCCACCTGCCCGAGTACGGCATTGCCGGCTACTGGAACGACATCTCCGCCGCCGCGCCCAACACCGACTTCGTCATCTACAACATCCCCCAGCTGGCCGGTGTGGCCCTCACACCGTCCCTGCTGGCTGAGATGAAGAAGAACCCCCGGGTCATCGGCGTGAAGAACTCCTCCATGCCCGTCCAGGATATCCAGATGTGGCGGGACGCCGGGGTCATCGTGTTCAACGGCCCCGACGAGCAGTACATCTCCGGCCTGGCCATGGGCGCCTGCGCCGGCATCGGCGGCACCTACGCCGTCATGCCCGAACTCTTCCTGAAGATCTATGAGCACTTCCGGAAGGGCGAGATGGAGCCCGCCCGCCAGATCCAGAACGACATCGACCGCATCATCTACAAGATGTGCTCCGCTCACGGCAATCTGTACGCCGTGCAGAAGGCCATCCTGGCCAAGAGCGGCGTGAACTGCGGCTCCGTCCGCAAGCCCATGCCCGGCCTCATCGACAGCGACGCCGCCATCGTGGACCAGGCCGCCGCCATGATCGCCGCCGCCATTGCCAAGTACTGCTGAAAATAGGAGAAGATCGGTATGCGTATTTATCAATCGGAAGATTACAATGCCATGAGCCGCCGGGCGGCCAACATCATCTCCGCCCAGGTGATCTACAAGCCCGACTGCGTACTGGGCCTGGCTACCGGCGGCACCCCCGTGGGCACCTATAAGCAGTTGGTAGAGTGGTACAGCAAGGGCGACCTGACCTTCGCTGAGGTCCGCTCCGTCAACCTGGACGAGTATCTGGGCCTGTCGCCCCACCATGAGCAGAGCTACCGCTACTTCATGCAGACCAATCTGTTCGACCATATCGACATCAAGCCGGAAAATACCCACGTGCTCAACGGCCTGGCCAAGGATCCCGAGGCGGAGTGCGCGGCCTACAACAAGCTGATCCGGGATCTGGGCGGCATCGACCTGCAGCTGCTGGGCATGGGCCACAACGGCCACATCGCGTTCAATGAGCCCGGCGACGATTTCGGCCTGGAGACCCACGTGGTCACCCTGACCGAGAGCACCATTGAGGCCAACAAGCGCTTCTTTGAGAGCCGGGACGAGGTGCCCCGCCACGCCCTGAGCATGGGCATCAAGAACATCATGAATGCCCGGCGGATCCTGATGGTGGTCAGCGGCGAGGACAAGGCCGACGCCGTGTGCAAGGCCTTTGCCGGTCCTGTGACCAAGGAGGTGCCTGCCTCTATCCTGCAGCTGCACCCCGATGTGACCCTGGTGGGCGACAAGGCCGCCCTCCACAAACTGGTGGAAGCAGGTGTAACCGTATGCGGATAACAGGCGGTCAGGTATTCGATCTTCAGGAGGGGTTCGTCCGGCGGGATGTGTGCTTTGACGGCCGCCTCCTCTCCAACTCCAGCGCCGACGGCCAGACCTACGATGCCACCGGCTGCTATGTGATCCCCGGCCTCACTGACCTGCACTTCCACGGCTGCAAGGGGCACGATTTCTCCGACGGGGACCCGGAGGGATTACAGGTCATGGCCGAGTATGAGCTCTCCCGGGGCGTGACCCAGATCTGCCCCGCCGGCATGACCCTGCTGGAGGAGCAGCTCACCCGCGTGTGCCAGGTGGCCGCCGCCCACAAGGCGGCCGACAAGCCCGGCGCCGCCCTGTGCGGCATCAACCTGGAGGGACCCTTCCTCTCCATGGCCAAGAAGGGCGCCCAGAACGGCGACTGGCTCCACGCCCCCGACGTGGCTATGCTCCGCCGTCTCATTGCCGCCTCCCATGGCCTGGTGAAGCTGGTGTCCCTGGCTCCCGAGGAGCCGGGCGCCATGGAATTCATTGAGGCTGTGGAGAGCGAGGTCACCGTGTCTCTCGCCCACACCACCGCCGACTATGACACCGCCATGGAGGCCTTCCGGCTGGGCGCCCGGCAGGTGACCCACCTGTTCAACGCCATGCCCCCCTTCGGCCACCGGGCACCCGGCGTGGTGGGGGCCGCTCTGGATACCCCCCTGTGCAATGTGGAGCTCATCTGTGACGGCGTCCACATCCACCCCGCGGTGGTGCGGGCAGTGTTCAAGATGTTCGGCGCCAAGCGGGTCATCCTCATCTCCGACACCATGCGGGCAGCAGGCATGCCGGACGGCGCCTATACTCTGGGCGGTCAGGACGTGACCGTGAAGGGTAAGCACGCCACCCTGGCCGACGGCACCCTGGCCGGTTCGGTCACCGATCTCATGCGCTGCATGAAAACGGCGGTCTCCTTCGGTATCCCGCTGGAGGACGCTGTACGGGCGGCCGCGGTGAATCCGGCCAAGGCCATCGGTATTTACAGCCGGGCGGGCAGCCTGGAGCCGGGCAAGCGGGCCAACGTGGTGGTCCTGGATCAGGATCTGGAAGTGAAAGACGTCTTTTTCCGCGGCAAGCTGGTCAGCCGCTGAGCGCAACCCCCAAATCAGGCCTCCCGGCCCTACTCCATTTCCATAGGACCGGGAGAGCTGTCAAAAAGGAGGAAAAACCGCCGGCCGGCGGTGCGGCAGTGTGGAGACCTGCCGTAAAGTCCCCGGGGTAGCCACTCCCCGCGGGCGAGAGGGTATTTGCGGAGGCATTGCCCTTACGGCCAATGAGTATGGCAACGGTATCTCTGAAGGGCATCAAGAAGATCTATGACAACAAAGTGACCGCCGTCCATGACTTCAACCTGGAGATTGCGGACAAGGAATTCATCGTGCTGGTCGGGCCCTCCGGCTGCGGCAAGTCCACCACCCTGCGGATGGTGGCCGGCCTGGAGAATATCTCTGAGGGCGACCTGATCATCGGCGGCAAGCGGATGAACGATGTGGAGCCCAAGGACCGGGACATCGCCATGGTGTTCCAGAGCTACGCCCTGTATCCCCATATGACCGTGTATGAGAATATGGCCTTCGCTCTGAAGCTGCGCAAGATGCCCGCCGATGAGATCGACAGAAAGGTGCGGGAGGCTGCTGCCATCCTGGACATCACCCAGTACCTGGACCGCAAGCCCAAGGCTCTGTCCGGCGGCCAGCGGCAGCGCGTGGCCATCGGCCGCGCCATCGTCCGCGATCCCCAGGTGTTCCTGATGGATGAACCTTTGTCCAACCTGGATGCCAAGCTGCGCAATCAGATGCGTGCCGAGATCATCAAGCTGCGCCAGCGGATCAACACCACCTTTATCTACGTCACCCATGACCAGACCGAGGCTATGACCCTGGGCGACCGCATCGTCATCATGAAGGACGGCTTCATTCAGCAGATCGGTACCCCCCAGGAGGTGTTCGACCGCCCCTCCAACCTGTTCGTGGCCGGTTTCATCGGCACGCCTCAGATGAACTTCTTTGACGGCAAGCTGTCCAAGCAGGACGGCAAGTACCGGATCACCGTGGGTGAGGCCGTGATGGAACTGTCCGGTAAGGCCCAGGCCATCCTGGAAAAGAAGGGCGCCGGTGACATGGACGTGATCGTGGGCGTCCGCCCCGAGCACATCTCCTTCGCCCCCAACGCCGGCCCTCATACCATTGCCAGCAAGGTGGACGTGTCCGAGATGATGGGAAGCGAGGTCTACCTCCACGTCAACGCCGCGGGCAAGGACGTGGTTCTGCGTGTGCCCACCGTGGACCTGCCGGAGGAGCACCGGGCCGGCATCCCCTACGGCACGGAGATCACCTTCACCTTCCGCCCCGAACTCATCCACCTGTTCAATCCGGAGACCGAGTGCAACCTGCTCTACTAAGCGTCCATAGAGTAAGAAAGGCCCTCTGACGCGGCTGCCGCGTCAGAGGGCCTTTTTGCGCTCTGCTACCGTGTGAGGGGGAACACGCTGCCCACTGCCAGCAGCTTTTCCGCCAGGTCGGGCCGGTAATCAGAGGCGGAGGGGTCCAGACTGTTGATCACCACCCCGTCGCTGCCCGCCCGGGCGGTAGAGTGGATGTACTGACCGTTTCCCAGGTAGAGGGCAATGTGACCGGGAAAATAGAGCAGGTCGGCGGGGGCCAGCCGGTCCGGGGAAATGGCGTGAGCGGGAAAGCCGGGGACCAGCCTGGCATCCCGGTAGAGGCACACTCCGCTGAAAAACCAGGACATGAAGGTGAGGCCGGAGCAGTCGATCCCCTGGGGGGATTTGCCGCCCCAGCGGTAGGGTACCCCCAGATAGGAGCGGGCTGCCGCAGTTACCCGGGCCCGGAGCGCCTCCTCCGGCAGAGCGGGCGGGCATTGCAGATAGGGAGCCAGAAGGCCGGCTTTGATCCAGCCCCCGGTGCCGTCGGGCAGGATAACCGGCTGCCAGCCCTCCCCTCCGGCGCCCCGGGGGGATACCAGCGCCCCCCGGGGCAGGGTGCGGACCACAGGGTGCTCTGCCTCCGGCCCGGTCAGCACATCGGCAAACAGACCGGTCACCACCAGAAGGGACCGGCCGGTCCGGGATTCCGCCGGGATCAGGCCGCTGCACAGGGTGAAGCCCTCATAGCCATAGTGAGTGCGTACCCGGCACCAGCCGTCCTCCTCCGCCTGAAGGAGGGTGACGGGCCAGCCGCACAGCACCTCGTCCACCCGCTGGGATCGGGGATCGGGCCGCTCATACAGCGGGCACAGAGGCGCGGACACAAGAAACGCCGTTTGCCGGTCTGCCATGCACAAAAACCTCGCATTTCTGAGAAAAGTATGGTATGGTTAAGAAAAGTCCTGTTTATTGGACATTGGAAGGATTATCCTGAAAACAGGATAGGGGGAATAAACCATGCCCAGAAGTACCAACCAGAAGCTGAAGCTGCTCTGCCTGTGCAAGATCCTGTGGGAGCGTACCGACGAGGACCACCCCATGACGGTGCCGGAGCTGATCCAGGCTCTGGAGGAGTGGGACATCAAGGCGGAGCGGAAGAGCATCTATGACGATATGGAGGCCCTGCGGGTCTTTGGGCTGGACGTCCAGAACCGGAAGGGAAAGGACCCGGGGTGGTTCCTGGGTGAGCGGCCCTTCCAGCTGGCCGAGCTCAAACTGCTGGTGGACGCGGTCCAATCCTCCCGCTTCATCTCCCAGCGGAAGAGCAATGACCTGATCGGAAAGCTGGAATCCCTGGCCAGCAGGCACCAGGCCAGACAGCTCCAGCGGCAGGTCTATGTGGACCGGCGGGCCAAGACCATGAATGAGAGCGTCTATTACACCATCGACAAGCTCCACACCGCCATCGCCAACCGCAGAAGCGTCAGCTTCAAATACTTTGAGTACAACGTCCGCAAGGAGCGGGTGTTCCGCCGGGAGGGAAAACGGTATGATGTGTCTCCCGCCGGGCTCATCTGGGACAATGAGAACTACTATTTGGCAGGTTATGACCACCGCTCCAGGGAGATGCGCCACTATCGGGTAGACAAGATGGCCGAGCTGGCGGTGACCTGTCTGCCCCTGGAGGGAGTGGGCAGTGACTTTGACATTGCATCCTATGCCCAGAAGCACTTCGGTATGTTCTCCGGACGGGAAGGACAGGTGACCCTGCGGTGCAGAAACAGCCTGGTGGGAGTGGTGCTGGACCGCTTCGGCCGGGAGGTCATTCTGGTGCCTGACGGAGATGATTTTTTCACCGTCACCATTCCAGCGGTGGTCAGCCCCCAGTTTTTGGGCTGGGTCTTCGGCCTGGGAGACGGCGTGGAGATCAAAGGCCCGGACTGGGCCAGAGAGATGCTGGGACAGCAGCTGAGCGCCGTGGCGGAGCTGTATCGGAAGAAGAAGTAAGGGCAGGGGCCGGTGAGATCACCGGCCCCTATTTCCAGCTCTCCCAGACCTCCGGGCAGTAGCCCACGGTGGCTTGCTTGCCGTTGCGGACAATGGGGGTCTTGATGAGCTTGGGGTTGTCCAGCAGCTTTTCCGCCTTGTCGGCATCGTAGGCCAGATAGTTCAGCAGGGCCGCATCGGGGTGCTTCTGGTCGATGAGGGCCTCCAGCCCTACGGCGTTCATCACGCTTTTCAGCTCCCCGGGGCTGATGCCGTATTTCACCAGGTCGATGGACTGGAATTTGATGCGGCGCTCCTTGAACCAGCGCTCCGCCTTTTTGGTGTCAAAACATTTGCTCTTCCCAAAAATCTGAATATTCATTTTCTATTCCCCCACGTAAGTGAATCGCGGGCCGGAATAGCCGTCCCGCTCCACATGCTCGCCCCACATAGCAGCGGGGCGCACCCAGATCCCGCGCTCCCCGTAGAGCGCCTGGTATACGACCAGCGGCTCCAACGTCTCCGAGTGACGGGCAGTATAGAGCACCCAATATTCGTTGCCCTTAAAATGGCGGTAGCGCCCCGGGCGAATATGAAACTCGTCCATATAAAAACCTCCTGGGTATTGTTTTTTCCCATTGTAACACGACGGAGCGGAAAATCCTATCCTTCGGGCGGCAGAAAATAAAGGTATACTTTTCCCCTGCGGTGTGGTATACTATCATCATCATTATGGCTTTATGCGCCGCCGTGCGCTTTGATAAGGCAGAGACATAGCATGGATACGGTACGCCAGGCGATGGTTGGTCATCCCTTTTTCCGACGAGGCAGGGCCGGAAAGAGCGGGGACCCACCGCCTTTCTTTTGTGTGCCCGCATCTTCGATATGTCCGGATAGAATTTACATTTTCTGTATTTTAAAGGAGTGTAGCAAGACTTTTATGGCTGAAAAATTGAAAATAATTTCTCTGGGCGGCCTCAACGAGATCGGGAAGAACCTGACCGTTTACGAGTATGGCGGAGACATGATCCTGGTGGACGTGGGCATGGGATTCCCCGATGACGATATGTACGGCATCGATGTGGTCATCCCCGACTTCACCTACCTCATCAAAAACAAGGATCGCATCCGGGGGATTTTCCTCACCCATGGGCACGAGGACCATATCGGGTCCATCCCCTACCTTCTGCGGGATGTGAACGCGCCTATCTACGCCACCAGGATGACCGCGGGGCTGGTGAAGCTCAAACTGGAGGAGCACCGGCTGCTGAGCAAGACCAAGCTCATCACCTGCGAGGCGGGAGAGACGGTGAAGGCTGGCAAGTTCTCCGTGGAGTTTATCCATGTGAACCACTCTATCGCCGACGCCTGCGGCTTTGCCATCAAGTGCGCCGTGGGCACCGTGGTCCACACCGGCGACTTCAAGATCGACCCCACCCCCATCCAGGGAGGCATGATCGACCTGGGCCGGCTGGGACAGCTGGGCAAGGAGGGCGTTCTGGCCCTGCTGGCCGATTCCACCAATGTGGAGCGCCCCGGCTTCACCAAGAGCGAGCGCAGCGTGGGCGATTCCTTTGACGCCCTGTTCCGGGGCTGCGAGCAGCGGATCATCGTCACCACCTTCGCCTCCAATGTGGACCGCATCCAGCAGATCATTGATGTGGCCGCCCGCTACGGGCGGAAGGTGGCCGTCACCGGCCGCTCCATGGAGAACGCCATGAAGGTGTCCACCGAGCTGGGGTATATGAACATCCCAGACGGCGTACTGGTGGACCTGGCCCACATCAAGAGCCTGCCCAAAAACAAGGTGTGCATCATCACCACCGGCAGCCAGGGCGAGACCATGTCCGCCCTTACCCGCATGGCCTTCAACACCCACCGGCAGGTGGATATCCAGGCCGGCGACCGGGTCATCATCTCCGCCTCTGCCATCCCCGGCAATGAGAACTCCATCGGCAGCGTCATCAATGAGCTCTACCGGAAGGACGCCGAGGTGCTCAACGAGCGGGAGCGGTCCCTCCATGTGTCGGGCCACGCCTGCCAGGAGGAACTGAAGATCATCCACGCCTTGGTGAAGCCCAAGTTCTTTATCCCTGTTCACGGGGAGCAGCGGATGCTCAAGATCCACGCCAAGCTGGCCCAGCAGATGGGGATGGATCCCAAGAACATCATCATCAGCGATATCGGCAAGGTCATCGAGCTTACCCCCAACTCCGCCAAGATCAACGGCACCGTACCCGCCGGCCGGGTGTTCGTGGACGGCTACGGCGTGGGTGACGTGGGCAGTGTGGTGCTCCGGGACCGGAAGCACCTGGCCGAGGACGGCATGATCGTGGTAGTGGTGTCCATGTCCGGCGAGGACGGGTCCGTGGTCTCCGGCCCCGACATCATCACCAGAGGCTTTGTCTATGTGAAGGAGTCCGAGGGCCTGATGGAGGAGCTGCGGAAGGTGGCTGTCAACGCTCTGGAGAATTGCCAGCGGGACAGCATGAACGACTGGGCCGCGATCAAGTCGGAGATCAAGAGCGCTATTTCCGGCTTCCTCTACAAAAAGACCAAGCGCAATCCCATGATCCTGCCTGTTATCATGGAAGTGTAAACATCATAAAAACCGCCTCCGGCACAAACGTGCCGGAGGCGGTTTTTTTATGCCCAAAATCAGTCGGATGCCTCTTAGGTGTATGCAAACGGTCAATCTTTTGCGCCGGGACACCAGGGATGAGGAGTGAGAGAATTGAAAAATGAACGGGCACGGCTGCTCAGGCAGATCGAAAAGCTGGCTCAGTGCCGGGTCAACGACGCGGTCAAGCTGGCCTTTTTGGACGGAATGCCTCTGGAGGAACTGGACGAACTGGATCTGACCCCTCTGACTGAGTTCCGGCGCAGCGAAAAGGGAGGCTCCGAAGTGAAGCTGGTGGACCGGGTGGCAGTGCTCAAACTGCTGGTGGACCTGTCTGCCGGCCAGGAGGAGCAGAAGGCTGTGGACTTTTTCCGGGCCTGGGAGGGCAAGGCGGAAGGAAAAGAGGAGACATGAGGTTCCGGACCTTTTCCCCCAAGCAGAAACAGGTGCTCACCTGGTGGTGCGCGCCCCGGACCAGAGGCCGGGAAGCGATCATCTGTGACGGAGCGGTGCGCAGCGGAAAGACGTTGTGCATGGGACTGTCCTTTTTCTGCTGGGCCATGCGTACCTACCGGGGACAGACCTTCGGCCTGTGCGGCAAGACGGTTACCGCCCTGCGGCGCAACCTGCTGAACACCCTGGCCCCGGTACTGAAGGAGCTGGGCTTCCAGTGGGAGGAGAAGGTGTCCCAGAACAAGATCATCGTCCGCTTCGGCGGCGGGGAGAACACCTTCTACCTCTTCGGCGGAAAGGACGAGGGGAGCGCCGCCCTCATCCAGGGCATCACCCTGGCGGGAGTGCTGCTGGATGAGGCGGCCCTTATGCCCCGGTCCTTCGTGGAGCAGGCCTGCGCCCGATGCTCCGTGGAGGGGAGCCGGCTGTGGTTCTCCTGCAACCCGGAGGGGCCGGAGCACTGGTTCTACAAGGAGTGGGTCCAGAAAGCAGAGGAGCGCAACGCCCTCTACCTCCACTTTACCATGGAGGACAACCCCGCCCTGTCCCCCAGGGTCATCCGCCGGTACGCCCGCAGCTTCAGCGGCACCTTTTACCGCAGGTTCGTGCTGGGTGAGTGGGTGGCCGCCGAGGGGCGGGTGTACGACTTCTTCGACGAGAGCTTCGTCAAACCGGCTCCGGAGGGGGAGATGGAGCAGTGGCGCATCTCCTGCGATTACGGCACGGTCAACCCCGCCTCCTTTGGCCTGTGGGGGAAACGGGACGGGGTGTGGTATCGGGTGAAGGAGTACTACTACGATTCCAGGGCGGAAAAACGGCAGAAGACCGACGGAGAGTACGCCGACGAGCTGGAAAAGCTGGCGGGGGGCAGGCACATCCAGAAGATCGTGGTGGATCCCTCCGCCGCCAGCTTTATCGAGCTGCTCCGCCGGAGGGGATGGACGGTGGAAAAGGCGGACAACGATGTACTGGCCGGCATCCGTACCACCGCCGAACTGCTGCGGAAGGGAGAACTGGTGATCTGCGCCCCCTGCACCGACGCCATCCGGGAGTTCTCCCTCTACTGCTGGGACGAGAAGGCGGTGGGGGACCGGGTGAAGAAGATCCACGACCATGCCATGGACGATATCCGCTATTTCGCATCTTCGGTGGCGGGAGAGCGGGGAGGCGGACTTTGGATGGGATTATGTGTGGAGCGGGACAGGTTTTAAAAGGAGTGTGGGTATGGGATTGTTTCAAAAAAAGGAAAGCGGCGGGGGCGGCCTGGCCGTCCAGATCCGGGAAGGGGGCAGGCACCCCTTCGGCGTGCTGGACGGATACGTCCCCCTGGGACATGGGGAGATCGCCATTTACCGGGCCATCCGGGAGGCGGTGCCCATCGTGGACGCCGCCATCTGGAAGCTCATCCGCCTCAGCGGCGGGGTGAAGGTGATCTGCCGGGACCAAAAGGCCCAGGAGGGGCTGGACTGGTTCCTTCAGCATGTGGATACAGGCAGAGGACAGCGGGGCATCCAGTCCTTCCTGGACTGCTATCTGGATTCCATGCTCACCTGCGGCCGGGCGGTGGGGGAGATCGTCCCGGACCGCAGGCGCACCGACATCGCCGCTCTGCTGTGCGGCAACGTGGCGGACATCGAGATCAAGGAGGGGGATTCCCCCATGAAGTTCGCCATCTGGGGGAGAGACGGGAATGGCACCATGCGGGAACTGCCCAGGCAGGACCTGCTGCTGTTCACCCCCTTCCAGCCGGAGACGGACAGCCCCTACGGGGTGAGTATGCTCCGGTCCATGCCCTTCCTCACCGGGATCCTGCTGAAGATCTACCAGGCCACCGGAATGAACTGGGAGCGGATGGGCAACGTCCGCTTCGCCGTGGTGTACAAGCCCGGGGACACACCCATGGACCAGAGCCTGGTGATGGAGCGCAGCCGGCAGATCGCCCGGGAGTGGTCCGCCGCCATGCAGGCGGGCAAGGACGGCTCCGTGCGGGACTTCGTGGCGGTGGGGGATGTGGACATCAAGGTCATCGGGGCGGACAACCAGGTGCTGGACAGCGAGGTGCCGGTGCGGCAGATCCTGGAGCAGCTGGTGGCCCGTACCGGCATCCCGCCCTTCCTGCTGGGCCTGTCCTGGTCCTCCACCGAGCGGATGAGCACCCAGCAGGCCGACATGATGACCAGTGAGATCACCGCCATCCGCCGCTCCCTGGAGCCGGTGGTGGAGCGGATCTGCGAGCTGTGGCTCAGGCTGCACGGCTACGACAGCAAGGTGGAAGTGGATTGGCAGGACATCAACCTGCAGGATCTGGTGGAGGAGGCCAGAGCACAGCTCTACCGGCAGCAGACCAGAAGCCTGCGGATGGACAACGACGCACGGGAGAAGGGAGAGCGGGAATGAAAATTTCCAAACAGGCAGGGCTGGATCAGGAACTGGCCCTGGACGAAACCGAGCTGGGGCTCATCAACGCCATGAGCCGAAAAACCCTGACGGCGGAGGAGGTATACGCCTTTGCGGTGCGGCTGTGCGACAACCAGGTGGACCGGGACGGCGAGCGGTTCCCGGTGGAGACCCTGGAGGAGCTGGCCAGGCTGTTCGTGGGCAAAAGCGGCATCTTTGACCACCAGTGGAGCGCCCGGGGGCAGGCTGCCCGCATCTACCGCACCGAGCTGGTGCGGGATGAAGGGGTCCTGACCGAGGCGGGAGAGCCGCTGTGCTACCTGAAGGGCTACGCCTACATGCTGCGCACGGAGGGCAACCGGGACCTGATCGCCGAGATCGAGGGCGGGATCAAGAAGGAGGTCAGCGTGGGCTGCGCTGTGGCGGAGGCCCGGTGTTCCATCTGTGGGGAGAATATCCGGGACAAGAGCCGGTGCCCCCACGAGAAGGGCATGACCTATGACGGAAAGCTGTGCTGGGCCGACCTGGTGGGGGCCACCGACGCCTATGAGTGGTCTTTCGTGGCGGTACCGGCACAAAAAGAGGCGGGGGTGATGAAGAGCGTGAGACAGGATATGGAGCAGCTGGAACGGGAGGCAGAGCTGGGCCGGAAATACCTCCGGAAGCTGAAGGACGAGGTGGTCCGGCTGGGAGGCCTGGCGGAGCTGGGCCTGGAACATGATACCCTGAAGGCCATTGCCGGACGGCTGGAGGAGCCGGAGCTGGAGGGGCTGCGGGCAGCCTTCCAGCGGCAGGTGGACAAGGCCTGGGGCCCGGAGACCCAGCTGAAGGGCTCAGAGGGCCTGGAACTGGAACAGAGAGACGGAGCGTTTCTGATTTAAAACAGGGAAGCAAAAGAAAGGAGCAGGAGTATGAGCAAGATTTCCTTTGAGGGTATTGGCGAGATGGTGGCCACCTTCGCATGTGCGGAGGGCGTGGCTGCCGGTCAGGTGGTCAAGGTCACCGCCGACGGTACGGTGGGCGCCTGCGCCGCGGGCAACAAGATCTGCGGTATGACCCTGTCCGCTGAGGACGGCTACGCCGCCGTGCAGCTGGGCGGCCTGGTAAAGGTGCCTGTCAGCGGCGGCAGCATTACCGCCGGTTGGTGCAAGCTGTCCGCCGACGGCTCCGGCGGCATGAAGCTGGACACCTCTGCCGGCACCGAGTACCTGGTGGTGCGGGTGGAGACCGACAGCGCCGTGATCTGTCTGTAAGAAAGGGAGGATAAGTATATGAGCTATCGGTTCGACAATCTCAAGCTGGAAAAGGGCATGTACAACGAGGCGGGCCGCACCTTTACCCAGGTGCTGGAGCGGGAGGACCCCTCCGAGCAGTACAAGGGCACCGCGCTGGAGGGCCTGGACGCCTACCAGCGGCAGCTCAAGCGCTTTGACATCAAGGTGAAGGGCGCGGGCAGCGACGTGGTGGAAAAGTTCTTCTCCACCAGCCAGTCCGCCGTGCTGTTCCCCGAGTACATCGCCCGGTCGGTGCGCCAGGGCATGGAGGAGAGCGACCTGCTCCCCCACATCACAGCCGCCGTCACCCGGTTCGATGGCATGGACTACCGCTCCATCGCCTCCGTCCCCGAGGACGACCAGAAGGCCCTGCGCCGGGTGGAGGAGGGCGCCGAGATCCCCCAGACCCAGGTCAAGACCCAGGAGAACCTGGTGAAGCTCCACAAGCGGGGCCGGATGCTGGTGGCCTCCTACGAGGCCATCCGCTATCAGAAGCTGGACCTGTTCTCCGTCACCCTGCGGCAGATCGGCGCACATATCAACCGGATGCACCTGGAGGACGCCATCGACGTGCTCCTTAACGGCGACGGCAACAAGAACCCCGCACAGGAGTTTACCGTGGGCGACGGCACCATCGGCGGTACCGCCGGTACCCTGACCTACGATGAGCTGGTGGACTTCTGGGCCCAGTTCGAGCCCTACGAGATGAACACCCTGCTGGTGTCCGGCGACATGATGCGCCAGATGCTCAAGATGGACGAGTTCCAGAATCCCCTTACCGGCCTCAACTTCCAGGGCACCGGCAAGCTGGCCACCCCCCTGGGGGCCACCCTGCTGCGCACCTCCGCCCTGGAGAGCGGCAAGCTCATCGGCCTGGACAAGCGGTATGCCCTGGAGATGGTGCAGGGCTCCGACGTGATGGTGGAGTATGACAAGCTCATCGACCGCCAGCTGGAGCGGGCTGCCATCACCTCCATCTCCGGCTTTGCCAAGCTCTTTACCGAGGCGGCCAAGGTGCTGAAGCTGAAATGAGAAGCGAGGAGATCGTAGCCATGGCCCGGAAGCTGGGCAGAGTGGCGGATGAGGATCTGGAGGTCCTCACCGCCCTGTGTCAGGCGGCGGAGGCTGAGGCGGCCGGCCGGCTGCGGGACGGCGTGACCCCGGAGGACTGCGGGCAGGCCTATGTGCTGGGCTGCGCCTGGCTGGCGCTGTCAGCCATGGCGGCCAACGGGATGGGAACCGCGCCCCTGAAGTTCACCGCCGGTGAGGTCTCCATCCAGGAGGAGAACGGAGACGGCGCCCAGCGGGCCCGCGCCCTCCGCCTCCAGGCCGAGACGGTGCTGGGGCCCTATTTGCAGGACAGCGGATTTGTGTTCCGGGGGGTCCAGGGATGACAGGCGCATGGAGCAGGATTTTGGAGAAATACGGTCAGAAGGTAACGGTATACAAGGAGAACGCTGAGACGGGTACGGTATGCCGGGCCTTCCTCCAGCCTGCCCTGGAGCGCCGTGGGGAGGGGTACCAGACCCTCCCCACCCCCCTGGGACTGGTGCGGCAGGATCAGTGGATCTATCTGGGCGGCCCGGAGGTCTCCCTGGACGCTCTGGGTGACGGCTATGTGGCGTGGGGAGAGAAAAAGTTCTCCATCCGCGCCGCTCAGCCCGTCTGGCTGGGCGACGAGCTGGCCTATTGGTGGGGCTTACTGGTGATCCGGGATGAGGATGCATGAAAAAGCGACGGGCCGATGAGGGCATCGGCCCCTGCGATGGGCGGGAGGAGAGGACGGGAACGTGAGTTTGGAGTTTGGAGAGGTCCGGGAGCGGATGGCCGAATACCTGAACGGCCAGGGCATCGATGCGGTGTGCGCTTACCCGGACAGCGGACGGCTCCGCCGGAAGGGGGCGGTGGCCGCCGTGTCCCTCCGGGCCTGTCAGGGGGGGCCGGGGGGCTTTCAGGACTATCTGGGAGAGCGGTACGACGAGGAGAGCGGCCAGTGGCAGGAGCTGTACGGGAAAAAGATCGTACTGACCTTCGGTCTGGACCTGTATGCGCCCCAAAACGGGGGCGCGGCGGCCATCCAGTCCGCCTTTGACCGGATGGCGGAGGCCCTGCGGCGGGAGGGCCCTCCGGGGCTGCGGCTGCTGGAGCTCTCCTGCGGAGAGACCGAGTTTGACCAGGGGGCCGGCCTGTACCACCGGACGGTGGAGGCCCTGTGTCAGGGCTACCTCTACGCTGTGGCGGAGGAGGGCGGCACCTTCCTGGACTTTATTGTGAGAGGAGAGAGCCGGATTTGAGTATGACGACCCATGAGAGACCGGGGGTGTATTCCGATTATGACGCCTCCACCGTGGTCAGCAGCACCGGCGGCGGACAGACCGCAGGTCTGGTAGCGGTGTGCACCAAGGGCGAGGCGGGGACCCTGTATGTCCTCAACCGCTACGAGGACGCGGTGACCACCTTCGGCCAGGGGGAAAATCTGACGGAGCTGGTGCGCCTGCTGCTGCTCAACGGTGCGGCCCAGGTGCGGGCGGTTCCGGTGGCCAACGCGGAGGGCTATGGGGCCGCCTTCGCTCTGCTGGAGGCGGAAGAGGATGTGGCCCTGGTGGTGTGCGACAGCACAGACGCGGCGGTGCAGCAGAAGCTGCGGGACAGCGTGTGCGCCGCCTCTGAGGCCCGGCGGGAGCGCATCGCCGTGGTATGCGGCGGCGCGGGAGAGAGTGTGGACAACCTGGTGCAGCGGGCGGGCCAGATCAACAGCGAACGGGTAGTGCTGCTGGCTCCCGGGGACGCCTCCTGCCTGCTGGCCGCCGCCGTGGCGGGAGCCATCGCCGGGGAGACCGACCCCGCCGTGCCCCTGGGAGGGGCGGAGCTGAAGGGCCTGGGCGGTCTGGACGCCCAGTATACCGACAACGAGATCGACACCCTGGTGCGGGGCGGCGTCACCCCCCTGGAGCGGGTGAGCGGCATCGTCAGTGTGGTGCGGGCCGTCACGAGCCGCACCAAGAGCGGGGAAGCGCCTGACGCCACCTGGCGGGAGCTGACCACCATCCGGATCGTGGATGATGTGATCCCCACAGTCCGGGATTCCCTGCGCTCCAAGTTTCGCAGGACCAAGAACACGGAGCAGACCAGAGGGGCTATCCGCTCCCAGGTGATCCTGGAGCTGGAGAACAAGCTGAGCCGGGAGATCATCACCGGCTACGAAAATGTCACGGTGCAGGCGGACACGGAAAATCCCACGGTGTGCCTGGTGGACTTCTCCTTCACGGTGGCCCACGGCCTGAACCAGATCTGGCTCAGCGCCCACATCACGGTGTAAAGGAGGATGCCTATGAAAGTCGCAGGATTTCCCACCAGCAGCGACATTTATCTGGAGATCGACGGGAAAAAGGTGGCGGTGGTCCAGAGCTACTCCGCCAAGTCCACCCGGACCAGTCAGAATGTGGAGGCCTTCGGCGAGGACGAGCCGGTGGCCACCATCCCCGGCCAGCGCAGCCACGTCATTGAGCTGACCCGGCTGTACGCCACCGACGAGGCCATTCGGGACGGGATCAACTTCCACGATCTGGAGGATTTCAGCCTGGTAATCTGCAAGCCGGACCGGAAGATCATCTACTCCGGCTGCCAGTGGAGCTCCATCGGTGAGACCGGCGCCCTGGGGGCCATGGTGGTGGAGAAGATCACCGTGGTGGCCTCCAGGCGGATCGAGACGGCGGTATGACGGCCCAGCGGCAGTCCATCCTCAGCCGGAGGGAGCGGCTGAGGCTGGAGGACGGAAGGGAGCTGCGGCTCCTCTCCGCCCTGGAGGTACTGGAGGCGGGCCGGGAAGCCGGTGAGCTGGCTCAAAATGAGGGAGAGCGGGCCCTGTGCGCCAACGCCTGCCTGCTGGCCCGGGCCCTGGAACGGAAGGGAAAGCCGGTATTTCCCTCCGGCCGGGCAGTGCTGGAAGGGCTGAGCGCCCGGGAGATCGGGGAGCTGGCCCGGCGGTGGAATGAGCTGGATCGGACGGAAAATCCATCCCCGGAGGATGGGGCGGAGGATGTTCTGGCCCTAAAAAAAGCCTGGAGCACGCGCCTGATGAGCGCCTTCGCTGGCGTGTGCTCCGGACCTTTCAGGCCCTTCCGACGGAGGAACGGGCACAAAAAATGAAGGCGAGAGATTACCTGTGGTGCGCCCTCAACCTGATGCTGGATCGGGAGGAGGCGCTGGAGCGGCTGTGTCCCCATTGCCGGGCAGAGGCGGAGGAGGACCGCTGCCCGGTGTGCGGTATGCCCGCAGGGGAGACGGCGGCGGCGCAGAACGCCTCCTTTGATCAGGAGCGCTATGAGCGGATGAAGCGGGGTGAGCGGGTTTGACCGATTACATTGCAAGCATTCTGCGGGAGCAGGAGGAACGGGAAGAACGCCGGGCGGAAAACGACTGGCGGAAGGCCTGGGAGGAGACCACGCTCCCCGTTGCAGATACGGAGGAACCGGCGGGCCCGGATGGCACGGCGGTCGGAACAGCGGAGAGCGGCCGCCAGGCGGAAGAAACCTCGGACGGTGAGACGGCGGATGGGGACACCGCGGCTGTCGGGCTGCTCTTTGAGGAAGTGACCGCGGAAGGCTATGCCCGCCGGCCGGAAGCGGCGGGGGCGGTGCGGAGTACCGCGCCCGGAGCGGACTGGATCTACCGGGAACTGCGCCGGAGCCTGACAGAGCTGCCCGCCGCCCGGCCGGAGAGCCGGGTGGTGACCCTGCAGAAACCGGGAGAGAAGGTCCAGCCCGGCGGCTGGGACGCCGCCGGGCTGGACCGGCTGGTGCGCCGGGACGCCAGAAGATTTGACGGGGGGTTTCAACTGCTGTGAGATTGGCGGCAATGCGATATAAGGACTTCGTCTGGCCCCACAATCCCAGGGTGTATTCCATTGGATTCAGGCGGACTATGGGGGCTGACAAGGTGCCCTTTGGACGGTATGTCCTCCAGGATCTGGGACCGGAGCAGCGGATCATGGAGGGCGAGGGAGAATTTGTGGGGGAGAACGCCTATGAGCTGTTCAAGCAGCTGGCCACGGTGTTCTACTCCGACGGGCCGGGCCTGCTGGTCCACCCGGTGTGGCAGACCTCCAACGCCTATTTCGTGGAACTCTCCCTCACCCAGGAGCCTAGGGCGGACTATGTGCGCTACCACTTCACCTTCTGGGAGAGTTACGACGGGCACAGCACCGGCACCAAAGTCACCGCCTCCGTCAGCGGCAGCAGCGGGCAGCAGGAGAGCGTCCCGGCCGCCGGTCAGGAACAGTGGTACACGGTGGTGCGGGGGGACACCATGTGGGGTATCGCCCAAAGGTATGGGATGAGCCTCACCGCCCTGGTGGCCCTCAATCCCCAGATCAAAAACCCCAACCTGATCCTGGTGGGGCAGAAAGTGCGGGTGGCGTGAGATGGAGGGGAAACTGACCTGCTGGGACGGCAGGGAAATCCAACTGCCAGATGTCACCGCATGGCAGTTTCAATATGGGCGGGGCACGCCCTGCGACAGCTTTTTGCTTACCTGCCTGTGGAAGCCGGAGGGGGAGGATCTGCTGGGCGAGGCGGTCACCTTTACGGCGGTGGAAAACGGGGAGACGGTATTCACCGGCGTGGTGGACGAGTGCGAACGGGGCTGGAACGGAAGCGGTGGATTTCTCACGGTCTCCGGCCGGAGCATGGCCGCCCGGCTGCTGGACAATGAGGCGCTGGGGATGGAGTACCAGGTGGCCACCTGGCAGGATATCCTGCGGGACCATGTGACACCCTACGGCATCCAGGCCCTGCCGGGTGTGAATCTGCCGGCAGTGCCCGGGTTTGTGGTGGAGACCGGCAGCAGCGAGTGGCAGGTGGTCTATGAGTTCTGCCGCTACTACGGCGGGGTCACGCCCCGGTTTGACCGGCTGGGCAGGCTGGAAGTCGGACCGTGGCCGGATCAGGAAACCCTGCGGATCGGCGAAAACGGGGCTATTACCGCCCTCACCCTGCGGGATCAGCGCTACGGGGTCCTGTCCCAGGTGCTGGTGAGGGACCGTACCACCGAGGCGGTGCAGAAAGTGGAAAATGCCGACTTTGTCCGGCGGGGCGGTCTGTGCCGGAGGGTGCTCACCATGCCGGGAAAAAGCACCTATCAGGCCATGCGCTATTCGGGAGATTACCAGCTTGCCCGGAGCCGGGAGGAACTGCGGCAGATGGAGCTGGAGCTGCCCGGAGCTTTCCTGGCCTGGCCGGGGGATCTGGTGACGCTGGCGCCAAGGTACCCGGTGGGACGGGGCGTCTGGCGGGTGGCGGAGATGACCTGCGGACTGGACGGGAATGGGCTCCACACCAGGCTGACCCTGGGGGTGCCTGAGGCGCTGCAATAGAGAGGAAGGATGAAAATGTGGATCGCGGAGCGGAGCCGACGGAGGCCGGAGCCGGCGACCGCCGCCGCCGTGGGGCAGGTCACCCTGCCCGGCGACCCGGTGGGGGTCTGTCTGGACGGCGAGCGGCGGCAGGTGCCGGTGTTCGCCCCCGGCGGGTACGTGTGGCGGCCCCGCCGGGGAGAGCAAGTACTGGTGATCAAGACCGGCGAGCAGGGAGAAGTGCCCTGCGTGCTGGGTGAGCGCTGCCAGGACAAGTGGGAGCTGGAGGAGGGGGAGATCCTCCTTCACAGCGGTAAGGCTGTGCTGCGCCTGAAAAAGGACGGGACGGTGGATATTACCGGCACGCTGACAGTTAACGGGCAGCCGGTGATGGTAATGGGGTGAGCGGATGGAACTGATGGTGCGGGATGGCGACTATGTCATGGACGGAAACGGCGGGCTCCGCCGGGCGGAGGGCAGTCAGGAGCTTTTGCAGCGGGTCATGTGGAAGCTGTCCATCCCCAAGGGGAGCTTTCCGCCCCTGCCGGAGCTGGGCAGCGAGCTGTATCAGCTGAGCCGGTGCAAGCCCACCCAGCGGGAGAGCATGGCCAGGCAGTACGCTGCCCAGGCCCTGGCCGACGAGCCGGAGCTGATCGTGACGGCGGCGGAGCTGGGGGAGAACGGCACGCTCAGGCTCCACCTGGACTGGCGGGGCGAGGATCTGACGCTGACCATGGAGCTGGGAGGATGGTGAGAACATGACGGCAGACGAAATCTATGAGCAGATGGTGGACCTGTTCCAAAAGGAAACAGGTCTGACCCTGAACGGCGGCGGAGATATGGCGGTGCGGCTGTACGCCGTGGCGGAACAGATCTACGCCCTGTACGTGCAGGCAGACTGGGTGAACCGGCAGTGTTTCCCGCAGACTGCCGTGGAGGACTATCTGGACCTGCACGCCCAGCTGCGGGGCCTGACCCGGAGAGAGGCAGCAGCGGCGGAGGGCGTTATCCGGTTTGAGACCGATTCTGCCGCGGACACTGACCTGGTTATCCAGGCGGGGACGGTGTGCATGACCGCCGGGGGCGTGCGTTTTGAGACCACCCGGGAGGGGACCATCCGTGCCGGGGAGACGGCGGTGGAGGTACCCGCCCGGGCCATTGAGCCGGGCGCGTCCGGCAATGTGGCGGCGGACGCTATCCGGGCCATGGCGGTGGCCCCGGTGGGGGTCAGCCGCTGCACCAACCCTGAGGGCTTTTCCGGCGGACTGGACGCCGAGAGCGACGAGGCTCTGAGAAGCCGGGTGCTGGAGACCTTCCGGCGGATGCCCAACGGGGCCAACGCCGCCTATTACGAGCAGGAGGCCATGTCCTTCCCTCAGGTGGCGGCCGCCGTGGCGGTGCCCCGGCCCAGAGGGGTGGGCAGCGTGGACGTGGTGGTGTCCACCCCGGCGGGGGTGCCCGACGGGGAACTGCTGGAGGAATTGCAGAGCTACTTTGAGCAGCGGCGGGAGATCGCTGTGGACGTCCAGGTGCGGGCCCCGGAGGTCAAAAATGTAGCAGTGACCATTCGGGTTGCCGCGGAGGACAACCGGGACGGGGAGACGGTGCGCCAGGCGGTGGAACAGGCCGTCCGGAGCTGGTTCGACGGGCGGCTGCTGGGGCAGAACGTACTCCGGGCCAGGCTGGGGGCGCTGACCTTCGCTGTGGACGGGGTAAAAAACTACGTCATTGATTCCCCCGCCGCCGACGTGGCGGTGGAGGACGACGTGCTGCCCCGCTTGCAGAGCATCACTGTCTCGGAACTGGAGGCGGCGGTATGAGCGGCTACGGGGAGTACCTGCGGCAGCTGCTGCGGCCCTTGCGGGTTTATGATCTGGACGGCACCGCCAACGGCGGGGAGCTGGACGCCCAGGGGACGGCCCTGGACGGCGTTTCGGACACTCTGGAGGAGATCCAGCGGGAGATGCTGATTTCCACCGCCCAGGGCCGGGGACTGGAAAGCATCGAGGCCCTGCTGACCCGGAAGCCGGTGACCGATGACCTGGAAATGCGCAGAGCGGCCCTGGCCGCCCTGCTGCGCATCAGCGGAGACAGTTTTACCCTGGCAGCCATCAACGACAACCTGAAGGGGTGCGGGGTCAATGCTGTAGCAGAGGAGACCGGTACCCCGGGAAAGGTGATCGTGCGCTTCCCTGATGTGCCCGGAATTCCCGATGGATTTGAGGAAATGACGGCTATCATCGAGAGCATCCTGCCCGCCCACGTGGAAATCGAGTACGTGTACTGGTACGTCACCTGGGCCATGCTGGAGGCGAGATTCGCCACCTGGGGGGACATCGAGGCCCTGGGCCCCACCTGGGACCAGATGGAGAAAATGGTACGATAAAAGGCGGCCCGCAGCGCGGGCCGCCTTTTCGGCGTTATGGGGAGAACCGGGTGAGAATTGTGGTGAGCTGGGTTTGGGTCAGGGTGCCCTGGGGATCCAGCCGGCCGGTCTCCGACCAGTCCATCAGCCCGGTGCCGGCGGCCCAGTAGAGGGAATCGTCCGCCCAGGGGGAGATCTCCTCATAGTTATTGCAGCGGGCGATCTCGGGAAAGGACACATCCCGGCCCGTGCTGGCGGCATACCGCCGGAGCAGGATGGCAGCCTCCTCCCGGGTAATGGGCCGGTCGGGAGTGAAGAGCAGGCCGCCGGTGCCCTGGATCAGACCCTGGTCGTGGGCCCAGCACACGGCCGGTTCCCAGGGTGCGCCTTCCGGTACATCGGAAAAGGGCTGCGTTCCCGCGGCGGGCAGAGCGCCCGCCCACGTCCACAGGGCGGAGACAAACTGGGCCCGGGTGACGGGGGCTTCCACCGCCGCGGCGGCGGGCACCAGCAGGGTGAGCAGCAGCAGAGCGGGAATCAGCTGTCGCATGGCATATCCTCCTTTGTGGAGAGCATACCATAAACTGGAACAGTATGCTGTCGAAGGAGGGCTACGCCGTAGGATCGTAGGAACAGACCAGATTGCCGGCGGCGTCGTAGCCCCGACACCAGACGGACAGGGTGCCGCTGTGGCCGTTGCCGTCGGGCTTGGCGGGCAGGTCGGCGCGCACAGGCTCACCCACCCACACGCCGTTGCCCGCAGACGACCAGGTGATGGGCGCGCCCCGTTCCGCCAGAGCCTCCTGGGGATCTTCCCAGTGGCCCAGCCACAGCAGCTCACCTTCCACCCGCACCACAGAGGGGTTGGTACAGATGGCCAAAGGGATCTGCTCGTAGCCCCGCACCGGCAGATCGGGCGGGAGGGGAAGGGGCTGGGGCGTTTCTGTTTCATAGTAAAAATACGAAATCACCGTCGGAAGGGAAAAGATGTCCTGAGCGCTGAACTGAGAAGCATCCACAACCAGAAAATCCCGTACCGACCACAGCAGGCCGGCGGTACGGTTGAGCTCCACCATGGCATACTTGTCTCCGGAGTGGAGCACCGCCCATGCGTCGGACTCCGGCTCGGCCTCCTCCATGCGGACGGCACCAGAGGCCAGCAACTGACCGCCGGTGAAGCAGTTGGATGAGGCGGCCTGGCGGCAGGCCAGGGAAATGGCGGGCAGGGGCCGCCCCAGGGAGAGCCACAGCAGGAACAGAGCCGCCAGCAGAGCCAGCGCGCTGAGGGCCAGCAGCAGGCGGGGGAGGATCACATAGCGGAACCGGCTCATGATGGGGGTACCTCCTCCTGTAAGGTGATGTAGATGGTGACGGATTCCTCGGTAGAGCTGAGGGTGACGGTAAACTTCCGGGCGCCGGGGGTGGGGTCCACGATGCGCAGCCAGGCAGTGGAGCCCAGTAGAGCGTCCTTATGGTAGGAGGAGAAATAGGCGTAGCCGGAAGCTCCGGTGTCATCTGTCCAGACGGCATAGGCCTGGTAGGCCGCCATAGGCGGACGCCAGGGCTGATAGTGGGTGATGGTGACCGGACACTGGAGCTGGTATTCCCGGTCAATTTCATCCTCCGAAATCAGCACCAGCCCAGCCTCGCTGGAGGGTGTGAGGGTGTAGCCTGCCAGCTTTCCCCCGCCGGCAGCGGTGCCGGAGATCTCCACCGTGCCGTCGCCGTTATAGGGCAGGGAGGCAGTCTGGGGAAACAGACCGGACAGGGTAAAGATGCCGGTGTCATTCCAGAACCCGATGACCAGGCCCAGAACCAGGACGACCAGAGCCAGCAGGATGAAAATTCGGGACAGCCGGGGGACCAGGGGGCTGTGGCAGCGGTCCAGCTGGTGGCCGATCTCGTAGGGGTCTCCCATGGCCTTTACTGCCTGCTGCCTGGCCTCGCCGGAGGGAACGCCCCGGCCCTTCAGAGTGTCGGCATGGTCCTCCAGGTGGTCCAGCAGCTCCCGCCGGGCCGCCTCCCGGGCGGGCTTCCNCAGAACCAGGACGACCAGAGCCAGCAGGATGAAAATTCGGGACAGCCGGGGGACCAGGGGGCTGTGGCAGCGGTCCAGCTGGTGGCCGATCTCGTAGGGGTCTCCCATGGCCTTTACTGCCTGCTGCCTGGCCTCGCCGGAGGGAACGCCCCGGCCCTTCAGAGTGTCGGCATGGTCCTCCAGGTGGTCCAGCAGCTCCCGCCGGGCCGCCTCCCGGGCGGGCTTCCAGCGGATCACCGAGCACACCTTGTCGCAGTAGCTGTTAAATCCTTCCTCCATGGGCTCACCTCATTCCATCGTTTGAGAGGGGAAAGAGCAGATCAGATTGCCGGCGGCGTCGTAGCCCCGGAGCCAGATGGAGTAAGTGCTGTAGGTGGCGCTGTCGTTGGGGTTATCTGGGACATTGGGAATCAGTGCGGGCTCTCCCGCCCACACACCGTTCCCGGCGGGGGACAAAGAGAGGGATACCCCACGCTGGGCCAGGGCCTCCCGGGGGTCTTCCCAATCGCCCAGCCACAGGAACTCCCCCTCCAGCTTTACCACAGAGGGATCGGTGCAGATGGCGAGAGGAAGCATCTCCCACAGGATTTCCTGCTCTACATATGGGGAGCCCGTGCTCCCATCCGCGTAGGAGAAATAGTGGAACAAAGCGATGGGACAGGGTAAGAGTGTCTGGCCCTCCTCCGGGGAGAATACAAACAGACTGAATTGGGGCACTGTCCACAGCACACCGGCTGTGCGCTTTAAGGTTGTTGCGGCATATTTGTCTCCGGAGCGGAGCACCGCCCAGGCGTCGACGTCCGGCTCGGCCTGATTGAGGCGGATGGGGCCGGAGGCGAGCATCTCCCCGCCGGTAAAGCAGTTGGCGGGGCCGGCCTGGCGGCAGGCCAGGGCGATGGTGGGCAGGGGGCGCTCCAGGGAGAGCCACAGCAGGAACAAGGCCGCCAGCAGAGCCAGGGTGCTGAGGACCAGCAGAATACGGGGGAGGATCACATAGCGGAACCGGCTCATGCTGCGGGCACCTCCTCCTGTAGGGTGATGTAGATGGTGACGGTCTCTTCTGTGGAACTGAGCGTGACGGTAAACTGCTGTGCGCCGGGGGTGGGATCAAAGATCTGCAGCCAGGCGCTAGCGCCGAACAAAGGCTTAAAATGGCTTTTAAAAGAAAAGTTCGCACAGCCGGAAGCACCGGTGTCGTCCGTCCAGACGGCGTCGGCACCACTGCCAAGCATAGGCAGCTGCCAGGGGCGGTAGCTGACAGATACCGGACACTGGAGCTGGTATTCCCGGTCCGTTTCATCCTCAGAGATCAGCACCAGCCCAGCCTCGCTGGAGGGTGTGAGGGTGTAGCCCGCCAGCTTTCCTCCGCCGGCAGCGGCGCCGGAGATCTCCACCGTGCCGTCGCCGTTATAGGGCAGGGAGGCAGTCTGGGCAAACAGACCGGACAGGGCAAAGATGCCGGTGTCGTTCCGGAATCCGATGACCAGGCTCAGAACCAGGACGACCAGAGCCAGCAGGATGAAAATTCGGGACAGCCGGGGGACCAGGGGGCTGTGGCAGCGGTCCAGCTGGTGGCCGATCTCGTAGGGGTCTCCCATGGCCTTTACTGCCTGCTGCCTGGCCTCGCCGGAGGGAACGCCCCGGCCCTTCAGAGTGTCGGCATGGTCCTCCAGGTGGTCCAGCAGCTCCCGCCGGGCCGCCTCCCGGGCGGGCTTCCAGCGGATCACCGAGCACACCTTGTCGCAGTAGCTGTTAAAACCTTCCTCCATAAGCTCACCTCGCTTCCGGTATGGTCAGGCCCCACTGCTCCGTCCAGTGGTCGGGAGCGGCGGTCTCATAGCGCAGGGCCCCCTCGGCGTCATAGCCCCGGAGAAGAAAGTCTCCGGAACTGAATTTGTAGGGGGTTTGCTGATCTGGGTATTGGAACAGGTAGCAGTCCCCGGCTGTGACCTGGGGCAGGTTCAGACTATGAAATCCGCCGCTGAAGCGATCGTAACAGAGCACATCCACCTCCGCAATGTCCGGGTCGTTGACGATCACCAGCAGATACTGGGCGGTGGGCAGAGCGGTCATGGGATAGGTCCGGTCCCTGACGACGGAGGCCAGACCGCCGGCAGACCAGAGCGGGCCGTTACGGCGGGTGAGGCCGCAGAGGGCATAGCTGTCCCCGTCCTGAAGCAGGTAGGTGACGGTATCTTCCGTTTCTGTTCGGGCCAGAACATCGCCGGGACCATAGAGATAGATGACCTGTGTGCCGGCCAGAGCCTGCTTTTCGGTCAGATAGGGCGTTTGGTTGGACAGAAACAGGAAGGCCAACAGGGCCAGCAGCACCAGAAAGAGCAGCAGATCAATCACCAGCCGCCGGCGGCGGACGGTAGGGGTGGCGGGAACTCTAGACATCTGCTCCGCCTCCTTTCAGGGACAGGGGAAAGGAGAGCTGGATCTCCCCGTACCGGTCAAAGCGGAGGGTGAGCTGCGCGGCCTCCGGGTCCACGTCGGTGATGTACACATCGTAATAGGTCACGAAAGGCGTTTGGAGAGAGGTCCCGCCCATGGTGGTGCTGAGGACAGGGGCGGGAGCCTGTTCCGGGTACAGGTCATGCAGCTGTTCCGCGGCTTCAAATTGGTTTATACCGGGATAGCGGTTGCCCAGGTTGTCCTCCGCCCACAGCCAGCCGGAAATCCGGGGGGAGCGCAGGCTGGGATTGGGGTGGACGGCTTTGAGCAGGACACTTACCCGCAGGGCGGGCTCCCCGGTCACGGAGTGTTCCCGGGGGGTGACCAGCACCCGCTCTGCCGAGAAGGTGTAGTGCTCCAGATAGCAGGCCGTGTTTTCCGGCCGGTAATCTGCCAGCACCTCCACCTGGTCGTAGTGTTCCACAATGACGCCGGTGTCGTCGTTGTAGAGGGGCGGGTTCAGGGCAATCCCCAGGGCGTTAACTCCTATGGGCAGAAAGTAAAAAAGCAGCAGAAGGACCAGACCGGTCCGCACCGACACCCGGAACAAGATCTGAAACCAGCCGGGCAGGGGGTTGTGGCTCTTGTCCAGTTCCCGGCCCAGGGCCTCCGGGTCCCCCATGGCGGCCACCGCCCGCTCCTCCGCCTCCTCCGGGGACAGCGCGGGGTCCCGCTCCAGCAGAGCGTCCCGGTGATCTTCCATGTGGGCGGTGAGCTCGGCGGTAATGGCATCGTGGTCCGGCCAGAAGCGGACGAAGGAGCACACCGCTTTGCAGAATTCCCCGATGGAGGACCGGGGAGTGGAGGGGGCCTCCATCACGCCATGGCCGGGGCGGACCCGGCCAGTACCGCGTTCACCGCCTGGGAGAAGGTGGTCCACTCCTCCTTCTTCTCCCCCAGCAGGCGCAGGCCCTTTTTGGTGATGTGGTAATACTTCCGGGTGCGGCCGGTGGGGGCCTCCTTCTCGTAGGAGTTTACCGCCCCCTCCTTCTCCAGGGTGTGGAGGATGGGGTAGAGCGTGCCCTCCTTCATGGAAAAGGTGTGGTCGCTCTTCTCCTCCAGCTCGGCGATCATCTGATAGCCGTACTTGTCCTCCCCCGACAGAAGGGAGAGCACCAGCAGAGTGGCGCTGCCGTTGAGCAGGGATTTGTCCGCTTTCATGGAACGTCCTCCTTTCCACAAAAAAATATACCTCGATTCTCTAGGCATAGTATACCTAGGAAATCGAGGTATGTCAATAGGGTGTTTACTTCATCCGGCTGCGGAGGGGCCGGCCGTTCAGCCAGCGGTCCAGGTTGTCCAGGAACAGGGCGCAGAGGTTGTCCAGAGTGAGGGCCATGTGGTCGTAGCCCCCGGCGGTGTGGGGGGTGATGAGAGCCCGGGGGGCGTCCCACAGGGGATGGTCCGGGGGCAGGGGCTCCGGGCTGGTGACGTCCATCCCGGCTCCCAGCAGGTGGCCGCCGGACAGCACCTCCGCCAGGGCGGCGCAGTCCACGGCGGAGCCCCGGCCGGCGTTGAGGAGGACGGCGTCCGGCTTCATCAGCAGCAGCCGCCGGCGGTCCATCAGACCGGCGGTGTCGGCATTGTGGGGGAGGGCCAGGGCCACCACGTCGGCCTGGGGGAGCAGCCCGTCGATCTCCGACATGGGGAAGGTGCGGTCAAAATCCTCCACCGGCTTGTCTGAGCGGTGGAGGCCCCAGATCGTCGCCGCCCCCAGGGCCCGGCACAGCCGGGCGAAGTGGCGGCTGATATCGCCGGTACCTCCCACCAGCACGGTTTTGCCGTGGAGGGAGCGGACCGGGCCCAGGTCCCGCCAGAGATGTTCATGCTGTTGGTCCCGGTAGCGGGGCAGGTCCTTATAGATGGCCAGCAGCGTGGCCAGCATATGCTCGGACACGGCGGGGCCGTAGGCCCCGGCAGCGCAGGTGAGCACTACGCCCTCCGGCAGCACGCCGGGGACCAGGTAGGGGTCCACTCCGGCGTTCCAGCTCTGGACCCACTTCAGGCGGGGGAAGGTCTTGAGATCCTGAGGCGGCACGAAGCCCATCAGAATGGTGACCCGCTGCCGCCAGTCCGGGGGGATGTCCACGGCGCCCCGCCGGTCGTGAGTGGGGAGGAACAGGTGCTCCGCCTCCGGCGCCGCGGCCCGGAAGGCCGCCTGCTGGTCCGGGGTCAGGGGGAGCAGGTGGAGAATGGTTTCCATAGCGTGAACCGCCTTTCTTCAGAAAAGAGGGGCCGGTCGTCAGACCGGCCCCTGGTGTTATTTGATGGTGATGAGCAGCTCGCCAGCCTTGACCGCGCCGCCCTCTTTGATGAGCACCTGATCCACGGTGCCCTTCATCCGGGCCACCACGGAGGTCTCCATCTTCATGGCCTCGATGACGGCCAGCACCTGGTTCTCCTCCACGGCATCGCCGGGCTTGACGTTGATCTTGGACACCATGCCGGGGATGGAGGCCCCCACCTGGCTCTTGTCGGAGGGGTCGGCCAGGGTGGTCCTGTGGACCTGGGCGGTGGCGCTCTTGTCGGGCACCGCCACCTCCCGGCGCATACCGTTGAGCTCGAACTGGACGGTGCGGGTGCCGTCCTCGTTCAGGTCGCCCAGACCCAGGTACTTGATGACCAGGGTCTTGCCGTCCTCAATGTTGATCTTGTTGGTCTCGCCCAGGGCCATGCCGTTGAAGAACACGTGGCTGCCCATGCGCATGATATAGCCGTACTCCTGCCGGTGGCGGTAGAAGTCCTCCACCACCTTGGGGTAGAGGCACCAGGACAGCACGTTGTGGTCGGTGGCGTCGTCGTAGAACTTGCGGACCTCCTCCCGGGCCTTCTCGAAGTCCACCGGGGGCAGCAGCTCGCCGGGGCGGCAGGTGATGGGCTCTTCCCCCTTCAGGACCACCCGCTGGAGATCCTCCGGGAAGCCCCAGGCGGGCTGGCCCATCATGCCCTTGAAGTAGCTGACCACGCTGTCGGGGAAGGTGAGGGCCTCCCCCCGCTCCACGATGTTCTCGGGGGTCAGGTCGTTCTGCACCATGAAGATGGCCAGGTCGCCCACCATCTTGGAGGAGGGGGTCACCTTCACGATGTCGCCCAGCATGTGGTTGACGGTCTTGTACATCTCCTTCACCGCCTCGAACTGGTGGCCCAGGCCGATGCTCTCCACCTGGCTCTTCAGGTTGGTGTACTGGCCGCCGGGCATCTCGTAGCGGTAGATGTCGGTGGAGGGGTTCTTGATGCCCGCCTCAAACTTGGCGTAGCGCAGGCGGACGTCGGCCCAGTAGTCGGACAGCTTCTGCAGCTTGTCGCCGTCCAGGCCGGTGTCCCGCTCCTGGCCCTTCAGGGCGGCCACCACCGCGTTCAGGGAGGGCTGGCTGGTCATGGAGGACATGGAGTCGATGGCGCAGTCCACGATGTCCACCCCCGCCTCGGCGGCCATCAGGTAGGCGGCCACCTGGTTGCCGGAGGTGTCGTGGGTGTGGAGATGGATGGGAATGCCGATCTCCCCCTTCAGAGCGGACACCAGCTTCTTGGCGGCGTAGGGCTTCAGCAGGCCGGACATATCCTTGATGCACAGCAGGTGGGCCCCCCGCTTCTCCAGTTCCCTGGCCATGTCCACGTAGTATTTCAGGGTGTACTTGTCCCGCTTGGGGTCCAGGATGTCGCCGGTGTAGCAGATGGTGGCCTCGCACAGCTTGCCCTGATTGAGCACCTCGTCCATGGCGATCTCCATGCCGGGGATCCAGTTCAGGGAGTCGAAGATGCGGAACACGTCGATGCCGTGCTTGGCGGCCTCCTTCACGAAGGCCCGGATCAGGTTGTCGGGGTAGTTGGTGTAGCCCACCGCGTTGGCGCCCCGGAAGAGCATCTGGAAGGGGATGTTGGGGATCTTCTCCCGCAGCAGCCGCAGCCGCTCCCAGGGGGACTCGTGGAGGAAGCGGTAGGCCACGTCGAAGGTGGCGCCCCCCCACATCTCCAGGGAGAAGCAGTCGTTGAGGATCTCGGCGGTGCCCTCGGCGCACTTGAGCATATCCCGGGTGCGCACCCGGGTGGACAGCAGGGACTGGTGGGCGTCCCGCATGGTGGTGTCGGTGATGAGCAGCTTCTTCTGACCCAGCACCCAGTCCCGCACCGCCTCGGGGCCCTTCTCATCCAGCAGCTGCTTCAGGCCGGTACACCTGGGGGGCGTGTGCTCGTAGGGGGGGAACCGGGGGATGTCCAGCTGGAGCCGCTCGGCGGAGGGGTTGTCCACCTGGATCTGGGCGATATACTTGAGCACCTTGGTGGCCCGATCCCGGCCGGTGTCGATGTCGAAGAGCTCGGGGGTCTCGTCGATGAACTTGGTGTGGCACTTGCCCGCCTGGAAGGTGGGGTGGGCCAGGATGTTGGTGATGAAGGGGATGTTGGTCTTGACGCCTCTCACGTGCTCCTCGCTGATGGCCCGCATGGCCTTGCGGCACACCCCCTCGAAGGTGTTGTCCCAGGAGGTGACCTTCACCAGCAGGGAGTCGTAGTAGGGGGAGATCTCGGCGCCGGTGTAGGCGTTGCCGCCGTCCAGACGGACGCCGAAGCCGCCGCCGGAGCGGTAGGCGGTGATCTTGCCGGTGTCGGGGGCGAAGTTGTTGGCCGGGTCCTCGGTGGTCACCCGGCACTGGAGGGCGTAGCCGTTCATATGAACGGAGTCCTGGGAGGTGATGCCGATGGCGGGGGTGGACAGGGGGTGCCCCTCGGCGATGAGGATCTGGGCCCGCACCAGGTCGATGCCGGTGACCATCTCGGTGACGGTGTGCTCCACCTGGATGCGGGGGTTCATCTCGATAAAGTAGTGGTCTCCGTTCTTGTCCACCAGGAACTCCACCGTGCCGGCAGACACGTAGCCCACGTGCTTTGCCACCTTGACGGCGTCCTCATACAGCTTCTGCCGGGTGGCCTCGGGCACGCTGAAGGCCGGGGCGAACTCCACCACCTTCTGGTACCGACGCTGGAGAGAGCAGTCCCGCTCAAACAGGTGGACCACGTTGCCGTGCTTGTCCCCTAAAATCTGGACCTCAATGTGCTTGGGCTCCACCAGGTACTTTTCAATAAAGATGTCCTCGTTGCCGAAGGCCTTCTTGGCCTCGCTCTTCACCAGATTGAAGGCGGGAATGACCTCCTCCGGCCTGTCGCACCGGCGCATACCCCGGCCGCCGCCGCCGCCCGCCGCCTTCAGGATGATGGGGAAGCCGTAGGCCTGGGCCTTTTCCAGGGCCTCCTCCCCGCTCTTCAGGGGTTCCGCCGAGCCGGGGATGGTGGGCACGCCGCAGGCCTTGGCGATGGCCTTGGCGGTGAGCTTGTCCCCCATCTGGGCCAGAATCCTGGAGGAGGGGCCGATGAAGGTGATCCCCGCGTCCTCACAGGCCTTGGCGAAGTCGGCGTTCTCGCTCAAAAAGCCGTAGCCGGGGTGGATGGCGTCCACATTCCGGCGCTTGGCCAGGTCAATGATGGAGGGAATGTCCAGGTAGGCTCCCAGGGGGGACTTGTTCTCGCCGATGAGGTAGGCCTCGTCCGCCTTGGTGCGGAAGAGGGCGAAGGTGTCCTCGTTGGAGTACATGGCCACCGTGTGCAGGCCCAGGTCGTAGCAGGCCCGGAACACCCGGATGGCGATTTCGCCCCGGTTTGCCACCAGGACCTTGTTGAACTTACATTCCGCCATGCTGTCCGTCCTTTCTGAATTGCATTTGTCATAACCTGTCAAAATGGAACAAAAGGCGGCGGATGGGCGCCCGCCCCCGCCGCGCCCCGGGACGCCTTTGTACCGGGACAAATATCCGTGATATATTGATTGTGTCCATTATATCTGTACGCTAAAGTTTTTGCAATCGTTTTTCTATAAAATTGCAAAGCTCGGCAGGAAGCACAGGAAACGCCGGTCCCTGCCCGCCCCTTTGTGGTGCTTTTCACGGGAGGGGGGCGGGAAGAAAATTTCCCCTTTGGAGGGTGACAAAATTGTTTTCCAAACTTATAATTAACACAGGTAACATTTGAGGAAAGAGGGCGGCGAATTGGAACAGCTCTATTTTTCGGAGGAGACGGCCCGGAAGCTGTCCGGGCTCCACGAATGCGGACTGTCCATGATGGAGGCCCCGGCGGGGTATGGCAAGACCACCGCCGTCCGCTGGGCCATGCGGCAGGTCCCGCCGGAGCAGATCCACTGGTTCATCGCGGTGAGCTTTCTCCAGGACACCAGCCTGGACTGGTTCATCCGGCAGATCGGGCAGCTGGACGCCGACGCGGGTGTGGCGCTGCGGCGGCTGGGCTTTCTCAACCGCAGCAATGTGAGCGAGGCGGCGGACATCCTGGCGGGGCTCTCCGTGCCGGAGCCCTGCTATCTGATCCTGGACAACTTTCAGCTGATCGGGGACAACTGGCCCATGCCCCTGCTCCAGGCCCTGGCGGACCGGCGGCGGGACGGGCTGCGGGTCATTCTCATCTCCCAGAATTTCGGGCGTCTGCGGGCGGTGTTCGAGCACACCACCGGCGTGTGCCGCTTTTCCTCCCGAGACCTGCTGCTGAGCCGGAAGGACATCGGGCAGTACGGCCGCCAGCTGGGCCTGGAGCTGTCCAGGCAGCAGGTGGAGTCCATCTACCGCAACACCGAGGGGTGGGCGGCGGCGGTGGCCCTGTACTTTGAGCACCTGTGCCGGGAGGGGGGCGGACTGCCGGAGTTCCGGGACATGGATGCCCTGCTGGAGGAGTTCTTCTGGCGGCGGCTCTCCCCGGAGGAGCGGGAGCTGCTGCTCCGGGTGGCGGTGTTCGACTGCATCCGGGCGGAGCAGCTGCCCCAGGTAGCCCCCGGCCGGGAGGAGGAGCTGGAGAGCCTGCTGGTGCGCATCCCCCTGATGCACCACGACCAGCGGGAGCGGGCCTCCTACCCCCATGAGCTGCTGCGCCACTTCCTGCTGGGGATGCTGTCCGCCGAGCCGGCGGAGTTCCGCAGCCGGGTCTATGAGACCGCCGGGGAGATCTACCGCCGGGCGGGCAGCGACAAGAAGGCGGTGGAGTGCTTTTTCCAGGCCGGCAATGATGAGGAGGTTCTCTCCTGCGGCCTGACCGGCCTGCTCAACGAGAAGTTCGGGGACGTCAGCTATACCGCCCTGGCCCAGACGGTGCTGGGCCGCTGCCCCGCCGATGTGCTGGAGCGGCACCCCCTGTCCATGCTGCGGCTGTGCCTGACCCTCTTCGCCGGCACCGACTTCGGGGGCTTCGAGCGGGAGCTGGAGCGGTGCCGGGCCATCGTGGCCGCCGCGGGAGACCCCCAGCTCATGGGGGAGTGGCATATGGTGGCCGCCTTCCGGGCCTTCCCGGACCTTCCGGGGATGAAAGCGGAGTACCTGGAGGCGGAGAAGCTGATGACCGCCCCCTCCCGGATCTTCACCAAGCGGGAGCCCTTCCTGTTCGGCACCCCCTCCATGTGGTATCTGTTCTACCGGACGCCGGGGAAGATGATGGAGACGGCGGAGGAGCTGACGGATATGCTGGAGGTGTACGACCGCCTGACCGACCACCACGGCGCGGGGGCCTGTGAGCTCTACCTGGGGGAGGCCCTCAGCGTCCAGGGAAAATTTGACGAATCGGACATCTACGCCCACAAGGCGGCTCTGCTGTCGGAGCGGTGGGAGAACGCCACCGTCACCTACGGGGCGGCGCTGCTGCTGGGTATCAACGCCATCTACCAGTCGGACATGATCTCCCTGCAGAAGGCCATCGAGTATCTGGAGAACAAGGCCCTGGCCTACCCCTTCCTCCAGCATACCGCCATCAACACCCTGATGGCGGAGACGGTGCGCGGCTATCTCCTGGGCCTGATGATGGAGCCCGACCGGTCCGCCGAGTGGACCAGAGGCCCGGCGGACATGCTCAACGACCTGACCTTCACCAATTTCATGGTGAAGACCAACCGGATCACCGACCTGATCCTGCGGAAGGAGTACAAGCGGGCCATCGCCAGCGTGGAGGCATCCCTGTCCCTGGACAGCCGGCTCATCTCCCTGTCCACCCGCAACTTCATGTGCGTGGGCCTGGCCCTGTGCTATCTGGCCATCGCCCTGCCCACCCGGGCGGCGGAGTGGCTGGACCGGTCCCTCACCCTGGCCGAGCAGGACCACAACTACACCTTCCTGGCCTGCTTCCGGCGGTATCTGTCCGTGCTCTTCCTGTTCCCCTCCATCAAGAAGAAGCACGCCCGGGCCATCGGGGAGATCAAGGCCCTGGACATCCACTACACCAAGGCGGAGGAGAGCCGCATCTTCTCCATGCTGGAGAAGTACCCCGAGCAGATGGGGGCCCTCACCGAGCGGGAGCGGGAGGTGGCCCGGCTGGCGGCGTCGGGGATGCGCAACAAGGAGATCGCCGCCAGGCTCTATATCTCGGAGGAGACGGTGAAAAGCCACATCCGCAGCATTTTCAACAAAACCAACATCGACCGGCGGAGCCATCTGGTGGATCTGCTGAAGTAATCCCGGAAAATCCCCCCTTTGGGGGATGTGTACCGCACAGCGTTTCTGTATGATAAAAGCAGAAACGCTGTGCTTTTATTTTTGGAAAGGGAGGCGAGGACATGGAGGGAGCGGCGGTAAGACTCAGCGTACTGCCCGGTTACCAGCTGAAGCTCAGCTTTCGCAACGGCAGCGAGGCCATTGTGGACATGAAGCACCGGGTGCGGGCCATCCGGTTCGGCCGGCTGGCCACGCCCGGACTGTTCGGCACGGCCCGGCTGGAGGGCAGCGAGGTGGTCTGGGACAACGGGACCCACTGTGTCCGGGCCTCCGTCAACGAGCTGCTGGATTCCATGCAGATGGACTGACGCGTGAAAGAAGGAGGTAGACCCGTGAAGAAACGACTGCTGAGCCTGCTGATCCTGGTGTGCATGGCCCTGTCCCTGCTGCCCGGCACAGCCTGGGCGTCCGTGGGCGACCTGCTGCACAACACCCCGGCGGAAAACCAGGCGCTTCTGGATGAGCTGGCGGCCATGACCGGCGGCACCACCGAGGAGGCCCGCGCCATGCTGGAGCAGCTGGGCCTGCTGGACGAAAAGGGCCGGCTGAAAACCGACTATACCCTCTCCCTGGACGGGAAGGAGTACACCCTGGACGAGATGGAGGACCTGTTGTCCGACCCGGACACCGACCTGAGCCGGGTGGGCTATGTGGACGGCACCCCCATCGCCCTGGGGGACCTGAAGACCATCCTGGAGATCGAGCGGGAGCTCCAGCGCATCCAGGAGACCTACTTCTCCGGTACCACCTTCTCGGAGGAATCCCTGCAATCCCTCAACAGCCTGCTGGACCAGCTCCAGACCCAGGGGCTTGAGCTCCAGGCGGCTGCGGGCGCGCCGGTGAGTTTTTTGAGAGGGAAGACGGTGGATGTCTCCTCGCTTAAGGAGATCCCGCTGGACTCGGGGTATAACTACGGCTATTCCGGTTACTTCTCCATCCACCACAACGCCCAGAGCGGTGAGACCGTCAGCTTCGATCTCACGCTGGACCCGGGCAGTCTGGGAGACTTCCTGGAATATGTGGAAGTATCGGTCACCGTTCCCACGGCCGGCACCATCTCCGTGAAGCTGACCCGGGACAATCCCACCGCCACATGGAAATGCGAACTGCCAGTCACCGAGACCGGCGGATCCAACAGTGTGAGGATCCAGGTCTGCGCTGTCCGCGACGGCTATGCCGCTGTGGAGCCCGGCTTCTACGGCAATCTGGCCGGGGCCCTCCACTTCTCCAACTCCACCGGCGGTCTGGTGTTCTGGAACGGCAGCGACTATACCGACCACCACACCGTCATGCTGACCTCATCTGCCAGCTTGCCGGGAGAGATTTCGGATACAGGATCTATGTCCACCCCGATGACCATTCGGAACGACGGGACCCCCAACGGTGACGAGTGGTCACAGGTGAGATTCTCCTTCCTGGACGGGGACGGCACCCGGGTCCGCCAGATAGATTCCCTGCGCCAGCTGATGCAGAGCAGCCTCCAGGACGCATCGGGGAATCCGGTGGCCATCAACGAGGTCAATGCGGTGAAATTCCAGGTCTCCGGTGAACTGGTCCAGACCACCGACACCGGCATCAAATTTACCACCATACCCAATTTCAACTTTCCGCCGGACATCAGTAAGGACTACTGGTATCTGCCTTTGAACAGCTCGGACACCAGCAAGGACTATACCCACCGGCTTGTAAATGGGGAGATGGTCCTGGAGTGGGAGGAGATACCCCTGGCGGAGGAGATGGAAGACAACAGCCCGTCGGCATTCCGGTTCCAGGGCTGGAGCACCGCAGCCGACGCCATCCCCTATGGCCTGTTCTTTGAGGACCCGTTTTCCCACGGCTACGCTCCCGCCTATCCCCACAGCGGCACCGGCACCGTGCAGAACTGCGTGGTGGAGCTGCTCGACGACAGCACCCAGCCGGTGCTGCACAGCGTCACCGCGCCGGAGGGGACCTACTACCCCGGCCAGCGGGTCCCGGTGACCCTGCGCTTCAGCGAGCTGGTGAAGGTGGCCGACGGCACGGTCATCACCGTCAACGGCGCGGAGTTCACCGCCGACCAGCTGTGCATGAATACCGTGGGCAACGACCTGGTGCTGTGGTATCCGGTGCAGGGCGTGGACAGCACCAGCCTGACCGTCTCCTTCGGCGACGGCTCCGGCTCCGGCGTGACCGACTTCTTCGGCAATCCGGTGGACATCAGCGGCAAGCCGGTGGAGGGCGCCGCCATCGAGAGCATCCGCATGCGGGGCGGCGTCAACGGCCTCTCGGCCAGCTATGAGAACGGCCAGATCGTCTTTGCCCTGGACGCCGACCGGTCGGGGCAATACGGCACCCTCTACGCCAACTACGACACCAGCGGCAGCGGCGAGGCCCCCTTCCGGGTGCTGCTCTATGAGCAGGACGCCTACGGGACCTACGGCACCCCCAAGGAGACCATCCAGGTCTATATGCCGGCCTCCGAAGGCGAGCCCTTCTCCATCGCGCCCTATCCCGTGGACCTGCAGAGCAAGGCCCAGGTCTATTACGCCTACGTCCAGGCCAACGAGGGCACCCGGGACAATCCCCAATGGGTGGACGCCGTGTGGTCGTACAAACAGATCAACATCGCCGCGAAGGTCTCGGCGGAGTTCGTCACGGTGGATCCGGAGTCCGACCCCGCCAACTATACCCTCTCGCTGGGCGAAGACTACCGCCCCACCCTGACGGCCACCATAACGAACAGCACCGGCAACCCGCCTACCTACGTCAGCGGATCCTGGGGCAGCACCGACGAGGACATCGCCGCCGTCACCACCAATTCGGACTATACCGGCACCGTGGTGCTGACAGGCAGGAAGGTGGGCCAGGTGCAGTTCTACTTCAACGCGGACAACGGCACGCCGGAGGATCCCAGCGACGATGAGAGAGGCTATTCCGAGACGTATACCGTCACGACGGGGGATTCCCTGGCCCTGGTGATCCCCTCCAACGCCTCCACCATCATCATCCGGCAGGGCGGGCCCGCCACGGTGCTGTGGAGCTCCAACGCCAAGCTGATGGCCCCCGACGCCCAGTTCGAGTACACGATCGAGTTGTTCAGCGGGTACTATGAGACCCTGGAGGAGCTGGAAAACGTGCAGTGGTCCAGGCGGGTGACCGCCGATCAGGACAGCAACAGCGCGGAAATCGATTACGGGTTCAGCAACCTGTCCGACGGCGATACGCCCGCCTACACGGTGCGGGTATCCATGCCCCACCCGAACGGGGAGAGCGGTGACATCTCCCTGTCCGCCCTGGCCTGGATCATCGTGCGCCCCAAGCCGGTCCAGGCGGAGATCCTGCCGCCGAAGAACGATACGATCCTGGATGAGACCTCCGACGGCGCCGGCCAGCTGGAGGTGTCCTTCCAGCTGAACAACTTCTATCCGATGCGCCAGACAGCCACCCTGGACCTGACCCGGATCGAGGAGGACGGAACGGTCACTTCCGTGGCCAGCGAAGAGATCCAGATAAACGGCGAGGGGTTCGACGAAAGCACCATGATATACGTCCCCAATGGCTCCAAGCGGTTCAATGTGGAGCCGGTAGATGAGGGCCACCTGCGGGACATCTATCAGGCGGTGCTCACCGTCACCGATCAGAGCGGCACATACGACCGTGAGACGTCCACCACCGATTCCATCTACCTGTACGTCTTCAATGCCGACGCCCTTCATCTGGTGGACGGGGAGGGCAACGACCTTTCTTCCAGCGACCTGGTGGTCTCCAATGAGGATCTGGCCGACCAGCCCCCCACCGACACCGACTCCATCCTGGCGCTGCGGGAGCAGCTGATGCTCCAGGCGGAGGTCAGCATCAATTATGAGGAGTACAACTGGGATTCCATCCGGGATACCTTCCAGTGGAAGGTGTCGAAGCTCTATCCGGAGGAGCCGGGCATCGACCTGAACTACAAGCAGGGCGGGCTCTATGAGAACATCGAGAACTTCTCCTTCACCGAATACCTGCCCGATACCGTCCTGCTGGTGACGCCGGACAGTGAGGAGGAGAAGCTGGGTGGATATTACGGCCGGGTCTCCGCCACCCATTCCGCCACCGGCGAACAGGCCCAAGCCTCGGTTCGTTTCACCTCCCTTCAGAACAAATTGTTCCTGTTCCAGGTGCTGCCGGCGGCCACGACCACCCTGGACGCCGGGGGCCTGGTGCGGGGGGAGACCAACGAGGACGGCGTGCTGGCCCTGTATACGACCCGCACCATCATCGACGACGTCTCCTTCCGCTCCGAGTATGAGGGAGAGGTGTACCTGGGCACCATTCCCAAGGAGGAGCTGCGCTCCGGCGAGGGGAACGCCACCCGGCTGGAGCTCTATCCCATCAATACGGTGATCCTGCGTCCGGCGGGCAAGGTGGAGCTGACCCTCCTCAAGCCCGACGGCTCCCCCTTGGCCGGTTCCCAGGTGACCATCCGGGGCGGCGTGTACAAAAACGGCGGCTACTGCGAGAGCGCCGAGATGGGTCCCGACGCCGAAAGCCTGGACGCCGGCAGCGTGGGTCAGACCTACACCACCGACGAGACCGGCAAGCTGACCATCTACTACGACTCCACCCAGTTCTGGTCCTTTGAAATGGGAGAGAGCTCCCGGAACCAGCCCACCTCCCTGGACCGGCTGGAGTACGTGCTGGAGATCAGCGGCATTGACGGCGACAAATATTACCCCCTGTTCCGGACGGTGAACGGCAGCATGAGCCTGGACCAGCGGATGCGCACCTCTGAGGACGTGATCCTTCTGGAGGAGGTGCCCGAGGGCCAGGCCGGGGAGCCCTTTGTGGCTGAGCAGACCGTAGCCTATGCCAAGGCGCCCGGCACCGAGCCCGACACCGGTAAGATCGACGTGCGCAAGTCCACCGGCATGGTGGGCCCCAACAGCACCTTCCAGGAGGCCACCCTTTCCACCACCATGTACCTGTGGGGGGAGAGCATGGAGGGGGCGGAGAACTACGTGCTGCAGATGGCCGACGAGATGGGCTATGTGCCCGACGGCCAGACCTGGAGCGCGAGCCAGTATCCCTTCTCCTCCATCCCCGTGGCCCGGAATACCATGACCCTGAACGAAGAGACCATCACCGACTCCGGCTGGATTCCCGACCGAGAGGATGGGGGCCTCAAGACCCGCCTGAGCATGGACGGCACCCTGCTCCACGAGCGGGCCATGCCCTTCCGGATCATCGACCTGACCCGGGTGACCCCGGTGGACCAGGCGGGGGAGGTCACCGGTATGCTGGTGGAGATGAAGGACTCCAGCGGCCTGCTGGACGTGAGCTTCGGCGGGGTGGACGGGGACAACATCGTCAAGCTGCTGGCGGGCAACCTGGACGACCTCTCCGGCCCGGTGGACAGCAGCATATTCAAAATGATCATCACCCCCAGCCAGGACCCCACCGTGTTCAACGCCCTGATCTGGACCGGCTATGACACCCTGGGCCTGGACGAGGGGGACTACTCCTCCGACGGCGTGGCCATCAACGCCGACTTCCTCTCCCAGAGCGGCGGCCTGGGGGTGCCCGGCACCGGCCAGCTGGCCGACATGGCCCGGGGCACCTACAATCCCGCCCGGACCGCCCGGAACAACCGGGCCCAGGGCAACTTCGGCGACCTGGACATCAACCTCCAGCTGGAGGGCTGGTATGAGGCCCAGATCCGCTACAACCGCGAGACCGGGGAGTGGGAGGCCTTCACCCTGGGCGGCGGCTTCACCGCGGGAGCCGGCGTGGGCTACACCTTCAATATCAACGCCATGGTGGGCCCCGTCCCCGTCACCGCCTCCTTCGGCGTGGGCGGCGCCATCCAGCTGGACTTCCAGGCCGCCGCCCGGTACGGCCAGCAGCAGGACACCAGCGGCAACACCCTGACCTGGGCCGATTCCTCGGCCACCGGGGTCAACGACTACCTGACCAACCTGCGGCTCAACGCCTATGCCAGCGCCTTCGGCGGCGTGGGCTTCGACCTGTCCATCGTGGCGCTGAAGTTCGGCGTCTTCGGCGAGCTGAGCCTGGACAGCCAGAACCGGTTCCTCTCCCGCACCTACCTGCTGGACGAGGGGCAGCGGCAGCTGAACGGCCAGCGCCTGGAGATCTCCGGCCGGGCGGGCATCAAGTTCGTGGCCAAACTGGTGCTGCTGGAATATGAGGCCGTGCTGGTCGCCGGCGGCGCCGGGGTCTCCAAGAACTTCAACGACTGGAACGAGATCGAGGGCTACTGGGGAAGCGCCGACTCCGGCCTGTCCCAGCAGTCGGCGGACAGCGGCCTGTATCTGGCCTCGGCGACCGCCGCCCTGCAGAGCCGGGACTACCTGGAGGCCTATGCCCGTACCTGGGGCAGCCAGGACCGGCTGAGCCTGATGAGCCTGGACGAGGAAAACGGCCTGGCCGCCCTCCAGACCAACGCCAACCCGGCCTCCTATCCCGACGTGAGCGACGACGGACAGGTGCTGGTCTATGTGAACGACGGCTATACAAGCGAAAACCCCAACCCCAGCGTCTATGAGAGCCGGACCCACTTCAGCACCCTCAGCGGCGGCAGCTACGCGCCCTCCCAGGAGATCCCCGGCCCCGCCGGCTTTGCGGGCCACGGCGACAGCAACGCCGTGGTGGCCGGCAGCGCCGGCTTCGCGGCGGCGGCCTGGGTGCGCATGGGCGCCTACCTGGAGGGCAAGGACGCCGGCGACCCGGTGAGCGACGCGGAGCAGACCCTGCTGCTCAACGGCACGGAGATCGTGGTATCCGTCTATGACGGCACCGGGTGGACCTCCACCCGCCTGACCGACAACGCCAGCCCCGACCTGGCCCCGGCGGTGGCCTCCAACGGTACCGGCAGCGCCGTGGTCTTCTGGCGCAGCGCCTATACCCCCATCCTGGACAACGACAGTCCGATGAACTTCGGGATCCAGGATTACATCATGTTCAGCCGCTACGACAGCGAGACCAAGACCTGGAGCGCGCCGGAGCTGCTCTACAACGGCACCACCGGCGCCGTCATGGGCCTGCAGGCCGCCATGCTGTCCGACGGCACCGCCATGGCCGTCTACACCCTGGACCGCGGCGGCAGCGGCGACACCACCGAGTATGAGGTGGGCTACTGCGTGGTGGACAGCACCGGCAAGGCCGGTATGCCCATCAACGCCACCCGGGACACTTACCTGGACGAGAATCCCCAGGTGACGGCGGCCGATTTCGGCTCCGGCGACTGCCGGTTCGTCATGGCCTGGCACACCGTCCGGGACGACGTGGGCGACATCCGCCTGCTGGCCGTGGACAGGGCGGGCAACCCCTCCGCCAGCTTCCCCAGCTCCCTGACCGCCATGGTCCGCAGCGGCGCGATGAGCGTCAGCGGCGACTTCCGGCTGGCGGCTTTGAACGCTTCCAACCGCGGCCTGGACGATCTGACCGTGGTGTGGAGCGAGACCGTCAGCGGCGACAGCGGCCTGACGGACCACACCCTCCTCAGGGCCTCCACCCTCTGCTCCGACGGAGCGGGCGGCTACTGCCTGTCCGCGCCCCAGGAGCTGGCGGAGCTGGACAGCCGGACCCTGGCCGACCACTTCGACGCCTACGTCAGCGGCCCCGGTCAGGTGAAGGGGGTCATCCAGGCCACCTGGTACGACGACGCCCACCCCGTGGTGGATGAGGAGAGCGGCGTCACCGTGCCCGGCGAGGAGGTCAGGCTCTACACCGCCACCGCCGCCTTCGATACTTACGGCCTGGAGGTGGAGGAGCTCTATGTGGACTACGGCGAGCTGACCGCGGGCCTGACCGTCCCCATCCAGTTCCTGGTCCGCAACACCGGCCTCACCGGCCTGAGCAATGTGACCGTCACCCTGAACACCGGGGAGAGCGGCTCCGTGGCCGCCCTCCTGCCCAACGAGAGCGCTGCCGTCACCCTCTATCACCAGGTGGGGACCACGGTGGAAAACGTGACCTACACCATCTCCGCCGACGGGCAGCCCACCCTGGACAGCGGCACCGTCTACCTGGACTATCCCGACATCGGCATCTCCCGGCTGGAGGTGATGAAGGAGGAGGCGGGCCTGCGCACCATCGCCGTCACCCTCTACAACGCCTCCGGCGCCATCCTCGACGGCAAGGGCCGGGCGGTCAAGCTGGAGCTGTGGATGGATGAACAGTATACCCAGCCGGCCTCCCTGTCCCTGACCCCCCAGACCGGCGTAAGCCTCAGCGGCAACACCGTCACCATCTCGGGAGACGGGGCCCTGAGCCGGGTGGACGCAGGCAGCATGACCCTGATCCTGACCTGTGATCTGGGCAGCTACGTGCAGAATACCCTGGGCCTGCAGGAGATCCCCGACAGCGGCGTGATGCTGTACGCCGATGCCTGGACCCAGGGCCGGGTGGGCACCCAGACCGAGACCGTCCGCCTGCCTGAGTACAACAGCGCCGACAACGGCGGCGCTCTCCGGCTGGACGGGGCCCTGTCCCGTACCGGGAAGCAGTTTACCCTGAATGTGGAGCAGGGGACCGGCGACAGCGGCACCGAAGCCGAGGTGACCCTCCGCAACAACGGCCTCCAGAGTGCGGCGGCCACACCGCTGCTGGCCGTCCTGCTGGACGGTAAGGACAATCTGCTGGAGGCCCGGCAGGTGGTCTTTGACGGCGGCCAGCTGGCCGGCGAGACGGAGACCACCGCCTCCGTGGCCTTCTCCCAGACCGGCAGCCGGTTGGCGGTGTACCCCGCCAACGGCCAGGACACCCTGATCTTTGACGGCCTGTCCCTGCGGATGAGCGATTTCGTCTATGACGAGGCCCAGGACGCCTACTGCCACACCATCACCGGCGTGACCCGCCGGGGCATCCTGGTCACCGCCTACGCCGCCCAGGGGACGGTCACCATCAACAACACGGAGCTGGGCAGCGGCGGCAGCCAGTGGGTGCCCTTTGACGACATGATCAGCCAGGTCACCGTCACCCTGGGCGACAGGACCTACCAGCTCACCGTGGAGCTGGACGACTCCATGCTCCAGGACGCCGACTACCCCTATTTCTTGACCGAGCCGGAGAGCGCCACCTATGAGCTGAACGAGGCGGCGGACCCCCTGACGGTGGAGGCCCGGTCCAGCGACGGCGGCGAAATCGCCTACCAGTGGTACACCTGTGAGACCCCATGGGATGACATGACCGGCTCCACCCTGGGCGTCCTCAGCGCCGACTCGGATTGGCTGGAGGAGGACGCGGACTTCCAGGAATTCCAGGAGATGTTCGGCCTGGAGATCATCCCGGGCGCCATCGGGTCCCGGTACACGCCGCCTACGGGCCAGGCGGTCACCACCTGCTACCTGTGCATCGCCATCAACCACAACGCCGACGTTCTGGGCAGCCAGAGGAACTGGAGCCCCTCGGCCACGGCCAGGATCCGGGTGGTGGACCCCAACGGCACCGCCGCCCAGGAGCCCGTCATCACCGTGCAGCCCCAGGGCGCCAGCTACATTGTGGACGACTGGTATGAGTGGTCGCCGGATCTGCTGACCGTGGCGGCCGGCGTCACCGACGGCGGCACCCTCTCCTATCAGTGGTATGGGTATATCCCCGGCCAGACTGAAGAGCCGGTGCCGATCCTGGAGCAGACCGGGCCCACCTTCGATCCCTGGTACCCCGGACTGACAGGGGAGATCCATTACTTCTGCGTGGTGACCAACACCAACGAAAGCGTGACCGGTTCCAGGGTCGCCTCCGTCACCTCGGAGCACGCAATCCTCCTGGTGACCCAGGCGGGCGACGCCCAGGTCCCCGTCATCGACACCCAGCCCGCCGACGCCGCTTACACCGTAGGCGACCAGGAGGCAGAGCTGAGGGTGAAGGCCAGCGTCACCGACAACGGCACCCTGAGCTACCAGTGGTACCGCAGCGACAGCGCCGACGGCACCGGCGGCACGGCCATTCCCGAGGCCACCGGCGAAATCTGCACTCCGGCCACAGACCAGGCGGGTACGTTCTACTACTACTGCATCGTGACCAACACCAACGAGTCCGCCACCGGCCAGAAGACCGCCGAAAATACCACCCGGGTGGCCAAGGTAACTGTCACGGAGAAGCCCGCAACCGTGAACGCCCAGACCCCTGTCATCGACACCGAACCCGCCGACGCCGCTTACACCGTAGGCGACCAGGAGGCAGAGCTGAGGGTGAAGGCCAGCGTCACCGACGGCGGCACCCTGAGCTACCAGTGGTACCGCAGCGACAGCGCCGACGGCACCGGCGGCACGGCCATTCCCGAGGCCACCGGCGAAACCTGCACTCCGGCCACAGACCAGGCGGGTACGTTCTACTACTACTGCGTGGTGACCAACACCAACGAGGCCGCCACCGGCCAGAAGACCGCCGAAAATACCACCCGGGTGGCCAAGATCACCGTCACGGAGAAGCCCGCTCTGGTGGACGCCCAGGTCCCCGTCATCGACACCCAGCCCGCCGACGCCGCTTACACCGTAGGCGACCAGGCGGATGCCCTGAGGGTGAAGGCCAGCGTCACCGACAACGGCACCCTGAGCTACCAGTGGTACCGCAGCGACAGCGCCGACGGCACCGGTGGCACGGCCATTCCCGGGGCCACCGGCGAAACCTGCACCCCGGCCACAGACCAGGCGGGTACGTTCTACTACTACTGCGTGGTGACCAACACCAACGAGGATGCCACCGGCCAGAAGACCGCCGAAAATACCACCCGGGTGGCCAAGGTCACCGTCACGGAGAAGCCCGCTCTGGTGGACGCCCAGACCCCCGTCATCGACACCCAGCCCGCCGACGCCGCCTACACCGTAGGCGACCAGGAGGCAGAGCTGAGGGTGAAGGCCAGCGTCACCGACGGCGGCACCCTGAGCTACCAGTGGTACCGCAGCGACAGCGCCGACGGCACCGGCGGCACGGCCATTCCCAACGGCACCGGCGAAATCTGCACTCCGGCCACAGACCAGGCGGGCACGTTCTACTACTACTGCGTCGTGACCAACACCAACGAGTCCGCCACCGGCCAGAAGACCGCCGAAAATACCACCCGGGTGGCCAAGGTCACCGTCACGGAGAAGCCCGCAACCGTGGACGCCCAGACCCCCGTCATCGACACCCAGCCCGCCGACGCCACCTACACCGTAGGCGACAAGGCGACAGAGCTGAGGGTGAAGGCCAGTGTCACCGACAACGGCACCCTGAGCTATCAGTGGTACCGCAGCGACAGCGCTGACGGCACCGGCGGCACCGCCATTCCCGAGGCCACCGGCAATACCTGCACCCCGGCCACAGACCAGGCGGGCACATTCTACTACTACTGCGTGGTGACCAACACCAACGAGGCCGCCACCGGCCAGAAGACCGCCGAGAACATCACCCGGGCGGCCAAGATCACCGTCACCGAGGAGCCCGTCCCGGTGGACGCCCAGACCCCTGTCATCGACACCCAGCCCGCCGACGCCGCCTACACCGTGGGCGACCAAGCGGCAGAGCTGACCGTGGAGGCCAGCGTGACTGACGGCGGCACCCTGAGCTACCAGTGGTACCGCAGCGACAGGGAGGACGGCACCGGCGGCACGGCGATTGAGAAGGCCACCGCTTCCAGCTATACCCCGGACGTGACCGCGGCTGGTACCACCTACTACTACTGTGTGGTGACCAACACCAAGGAGGGCAAGACGGCCAGCGCCACCACGGACGTGGCAACCGTTACTGTGACCCAGGCCGTGCCCACCGAGTACACCATCACCTTTGACGCCGCCGGCGGCACGGTGGACCCCGCCTCCGGAGTCACCACCGGCGGGAAACTGACCAGCCTGCCCACACCCACCCGGAGCAGCTATACCTTCGCCGGCTGGTATACGGCGGCGGAGGGAGGCGACCCGGTGACCACCGACACCCTGTTCACCGGAAACGGCACTATCTATGCCCACTGGAGCTACAGCGGCGGAGGCGGCGGAGGCAGCTCGGCCTACCGGATCACGGTGGAGTCCGCCGAGCACGGCGCGGTGAAAGCCAGCCGGACCTCCGCCGGCGCGGGGGCCGTCATCACCCTGACGGTGACGCCGGAGGAGGGCTACGAACTGAGCAGCCTCACCGTCACCGACAGCACCGGCAAACTGATCACTCTGACGGAAAAGGCCGACGGCAGCCGCACCTTCACCATGCCGGCCCGGGCCGTCACCGTCCGGGCGGCGTTCACTGACCGGAACGACCCGGCGGACTGCCCCCGGGACACCGGCTGTCCCCTGTGGGTCTACACCGACCTGGATCTGGACGCCTGGTATCACGACGGCATCCACTACAGTGTGGAGCAGGGGCTGATGACCGGCACCAGCGGCACCACCTTTGAGCCTGAGACCGTCACCAGCCGGGGCATGGTGGCCACCATCCTCTACCGGCTGGAGGGCAGTCCGGCGGTCACCGCCGACGGCGGCTTCACCGACGTGGCCACCGGCGCCTGGTACGCCGACGGGGTGAATTGGGCGGCGGAGCAGGGCATCGTAGAGGGGTATGGCGGCCGGAAGTTCGGGCCGGAGGATCCCATCACCCGGGAGCAGATGGCGGCCATCCTGTACCGCTACGCTCAGTACAAGGGCTACGATGTCAGCGTGGGCGAGGACACCAACATCCTCTCCTACACCGACGCCCACATGATCAGCGAGTACGCCATTCCCGCCATCCAGTGGGCCTGCGGTGCGGGCCTGATGAGCGGAAAGGGCGGCGGCGTGCTGGATCCTGCCGGCACCGCCACCCGGGCGGAGATCGCCGCCATCCTGATGCGGTTCTGCCGCAGTCAGGGCAGGTAAGGGCAAACGGAGGAGGCCCGGCGCGGAACGATTTGTTCCGCGCCGGGCCTCCTTTTCTTCGGAGAGGGGGACGCTTGCCGGGAAATGGGAAATATGCTACACTGATGCGGAAAGGAAGGAGGTGAGGCACCATTGAAGCTGACCACCAGTCTGTTGGAACTGTCGGGAGTAGGTCCGGCCCGGGCAAAGGGCCTGGAACGGCTGTGCCTGCGCACAGTGGAGGATCTGCTGCGCTATTACCCCAGAAGCTATGAGGACCGGCGGCAGATGTCCACCATCGCCTCCGCGCCGGAGGGGGTGCCGGTGTGCCTCACCCTGACGGTGGCGGAGCCGCCTGTGTTCTCCTATATCCGCAGGGGGCTGGAGCTGGTGCGGGTGCGTCTGGTAGACGACGCCGACAGCCTGACCGCCACCTTCTTCAACCAGAGCTATCTGAAGGACGCCTTCCGGACGGGGGAGACCTATATCTGCTTCGGCAAGGTGGAGGGCACGCCCAACCGGCGGCAGATGACCAACCCGGTGTGCGAGCGGGCCGACCGGGTCAGGTTTACCGGCCGCATCCTGCCGGTGTATCCCCTGACCCACGGGATCTCCAACAACCTGCTGGTTGGGCTGGTCCAGCGGTGCGTGGAGGACTGTGCCGGACAGGTGGAGGAGCCTCTGCCCCACGACCTGCGGCAGGACCACGCCCTGGCTACGGCGGAGTTCGCCTGCAGGAACATCCACTTTCCCGCCGACGAGACCGCCCTGGAGGTGGCCCGCCGCCGGCTGATCTTTGAGGAGCTGTTCTTCCTCACCTGCGGCATGGCCCTGCTCCGCCACCGGCGGGACAGGGAGGCGGGCATTGCCTTCTCCATCCCGGAGGCGGAGAAATTTCTGGACCTGCTGCCTTTCACCCTCACCGGCGCCCAGCGTCGGGTGATGGCGGAGATGGCCGCCGACCTGTCCTCCGGCCTGCCCATGAACCGCCTGGTCCAGGGGGACGTGGGCTCGGGCAAGACCATGCTGGCGGCCTACGGCGCCTGGGCGACGGCCAAAAACGGGTATCAGTGTGCCCTGATGGCCCCCACCGAGCTGCTGGCAGAACAGCACTTCCGCTCTCTGGCGCCTATGCTGGAGCCGGCAGGGCTGCGTGTGGGCCTGCTCACCGGCTCGGTGAAGGGCAGGGCCCGGAAGGGGCTGTACGCCGCCCTGGAGGCGGGGGAGCTGGACCTGGTCATCGGCACCCACGCCCTCATCAGCGAGGGGGTGCGCTTTGCCAGCCTGGGGCTGGTGGTCACCGACGAGCAGCACCGGTTCGGCGTGGCCCAGCGGGCCGCCCTGGCGGCCAAGGCCGGTACCCCTCCCCATGTGCTGGTCATGTCGGCCACACCCATCCCCCGCACCCTGTCCCTGGTGATCTACGGGGACCTGGATGTGTCGGTGGTGGACGAGCTGCCCCCCGGACGCAGTCCGGTGGAGACCTACGTGGTGGGGGAGGACAAGCGGCAGCGGATGTATAACTTTGTCCGCAAACTGGTGGGGGAGGGCCGGCAGGCCTACATGGTGTGTCCCGCCGTGGAAGAGGAGGAGGACCGGGAGGGGGATGTGAAGGCCGCCGTCACCTATGCCCAGAGTCTCCAGACCGAAGTGTTCCCCGACCTGCGGGTGGGTCTGGTCCACGGCAAGCTGAAGAGCCGGGAGAAGGAGGCGGTGATGACCGCCTTCGCCCGGGGGGACCTGGACATTCTGGTGTCCACCACCGTCATCGAGGTGGGGGTGGATGTGCCCAACGCAGCCCTGATGGTGGTGGAGAACGCCGACCGGTTCGGCCTGAGTCAGCTCCACCAGCTCCGGGGCCGGGTGGGCCGGGGAAAACACCAGTCCTACTGCGTGCTGGTCACCTCCACCCGCAATCCGGACAGCCGGGAGCGTTTGCGGGTCTTGTCAAAAACCAACGACGGGTTTAAAATAGCCGAGGAAGATCTGCGGCTGAGAGGACCCGGAGACTTTTTCGGCTCCCGGCAGCACGGTCTGCCCCAGCTGGCCATTGCCGATCTGGCGGCAGATATGCGGGTGCTGAAGGAGGCCCAGGGGGCGGCGGAGGAGCTGCTGCGCGCTGACCCCGGCCTGAAACAGCCGGAGCACGCCCCGCTGCTGGAGCGGGTGCGCAGGCTTTTTTCTGACCACGGAGATATGTTCAATTGAAGAGGAGGATACCTATGTACCGATATCAATATGTCAATGTAGTCGGTGAAGGAGTAGCGGCCACCAAATTCAAGGAACATCGGGAGCTGATCGACCGCTATGCGGTCCAGGGGTGGCGGTATGCCGGCTGGGTACCCACCCATATCTCTCACGGGGAGATCGTGCAGATTGATCTGATTTTTGAAAAGGAAGTTGACGACGCAACATGAACAGAATGGAACAGACAAAGGCCCTGCGGGCCAGGACGGATATCCACTACAACTGCTGCCAGTCGGTGCTGGTGCCCTTCTGCCGGGAATGCGGCCTGACCGAGGAGGAGGCCTACAAGCTGGGCGCCCACTTCGGCGGCGGTATGAAGCACGGCGGCACCTGCGGCGCGGTGACCGGCGCCCTGATGGTGCTGGGCATGGCCGGGCAGGGCAACGAGGCGGCTCTGGAGCTGCTCAGCCGGTTCCGGAACAAGAACCAGGTCCTGGAGTGTGCCAAGCTGCTGGCCCTGGCCAAGGACCGGGGGGAGGACCGCAAGTCTCACTGCGACCGGATGGTGTATGACGCAGTAGAGCTGCTGGAAGACCTGCTGGCAGAGAATCAATAAAACAGCAAAAGCGTGCCCCCTCACATGTGAGGGGGCACGCTTTTACTTATCTGCGGTGATGACGGGAACCGGTGTAGCGGCCGCCCCGGCCGCCGCCATAGCTGCCGTAGCGATTCCTGCGGCCCCGGAAAAACAGCCGGCGCAGCAGCAGGAAGGCGACCACCACCAGAATGACCACCAGCAGGATCTTCACCCACAGCTGGTCAAAGAACTTCTGCAGCCGGTCCAGCCGGTAGAGCCAGGGGTCCCGCTCCACGCTGATGCTGGCCACCAGAGGCAGGGTGCCGTACACCTTGTCGTTGAAGGACACCGAGATGGTGCCCAGCTGCTGACCCTGCTCCACGGGGGCCTCCACGCTCTCGGCGTTGAGGGTGTAGTCGTACTCAAAGTTCTCTGCAGACACGTCCTTGGGCAGCAGGGCGGTCACCTCGCCCTGGGGCTCCAGGGTGACGTAGTTGGTGTTCTTGCCCAGGGTGACCTCCACCTCGGGAATGTCCCGCTTGGTACCGTCCAGCATGGTCTGCCGGGTGAAGTTGTTAAAACCCCAGTCCAGCAGCCGGATGGTCTCGCTGAAGTAGGTAAAGCCCTCGCTGCCGGTGGTGCCCGGCACCCGCTCACAGCCCATGACTACCGACATCAGGTTCCGGTCCTCCTTGGTGGCGGAGGCGGACAGGCAGTAGCCTGCCTCCGGCGTATGGCCGGTCTTGACGCCGGTGGCATACTGGTACAGGTAGCCACGGATGTTCCAGTTGGAGATCAGGGCGTTGGTGGAGCGGACGATACGCTCCTCCGGGTGCATGTTGGTGGCGGGCATGGTGTAGTTGAGGGAGGAGACGATGGTGCGGAAGGTCTCGTGCTTCATGGCCTCCTTGCTCATCAGGTACACGTCGTATGCGGTGGTGTAGTGGTTGTCGTCGTGGTAGCCGTGGGTGTTGGCGAAGTGGGTGCCCGTCATGCCCAGCTCCGCCGCCCGGCTGTTCATCAGGTCCACAAAGGTGGTGATATCGCCGCTGACCGCCTCCGCCATCACGTTGCAGGCCTCGTTGGCCGAGGGAATGAGGGCGGCGTACAGCAGGTCGATGATACGGATCTCCTCACCCACCTTGATGTCGGCGGTGGAAGCGTTGTCTCCAATGCCGGTGTGGATGGCCTGGCTGGCGGTGACAGTCTGCTCCAGGGACAGCTCTCCCCGGTCCACCGCCTCCAGGGTGAGCAGGCAGGTCATCACCTTGGTGATGGAGGCGGGGTACATCTTGTCGTGGGCGTTGAGCTCGTAGAGGATCTCATCGGTATCCGGGTCCACCAGAACAGCGGCCTTGGCGTCCACCGTCATGCCGTCCAGAATGGCGCTGCCGCTGCCCCCCTCTGCCGCGGAGGCAAAGGGAGCGGCCAGGGAGAGAGCCAGGATCAGGGTCAAAAAGAGAGCGAGCAGTCTTGACTTTTTCATAGGAAACTCCATTTAAGTATGATATAATAATTCTGTATGTTTCATTATACCAGACCCCATACCGGGACGCAACGGGGGAGGGGGTTACAAATTCATGAAGATTTCCAGGCTGGAATTTATATCCATCCTCCTGGCGGCCATGTTTCTGGCCTTTACCGGCGGCTGGTTTCTCCGGGGTTCCACGCAGGCCCGGCCGGTGCAGGTGGAGGTGGAGCGCACGCTGACCCAGGAGAGCCCCATCGTACTCACTCCCCCGCCTGCCGGGACCACGGATGGGGAGGCTGATCCGCCTGCGGCCAGTACCCCGGCGGGAAAGGTGGATCTGAACACCGCCACAGCGGAGGAGCTGATGACCCTGCCGGGGATCGGGGAGAAACGGGCCCAGGCCATCATCGCCTATCGGGAGGCCAACGGTCCCTTCCGTATCCCGGAGGATCTGACCCGTGTGGACGGCATCGGGGAAGGAATTCTGGCCGGGCTGATCGACCAGGTAACGGTTTCACAGTGAAAAAGGAGGACACGCCTTGAAAATATTGGTGGTAGACGACGAAAAGGTGCTGGTCAAGGGCATCAAGTTCAACCTGGAGAGCGAGGGCTACCAGGTGGAGGCCGGTTATGACGGGGAGCAGGCGGTGGAGCTGGCCCGGAGCGGCGGCTTCGACCTGATCATCCTGGATCTGATGATGCCCAAGATCGACGGTCTCCAGGCCTGCATGCGCATCCGGGAATTCTCCAACGTGCCCATCATCATGCTCACCGCCCGCAGCGAGGACACTGACAAGATCATCGGTTTTGAGTGCGGAGCGGACGACTACATCACAAAACCCTTCAACATCCTGGAGCTGAAGGCCCGGGTGCGTGCCCTGCTGCGCCGGGCGGGTATGGCCGCCCAGCAGAGCGGTGCGGGGAGCAAGCTGACCATAGGCCACATCGTGCTGGACCCGGACGCCCGGGCGGCGTGGAAGGACGGAAAGAGCGTGGACCTCACCGCCAAGGAGTTCGACCTGATGGAGCTGCTCATGCGCAACCCTGGCCGGGTATACAGCCGGGAGAACCTGCTCAACGTGGTGTGGGGCTATGAATACGCCGGCGACTACCGGACGGTGGATGTCCATGTCCGCCGCCTGCGGGAAAAGCTGGAGCTGGACCCGGCCAACCCCCAGTATATCCTGACCAAGTGGGGCGTGGGCTACTATCTGAAAAATGGATAAGCGGGAGGAACAGGGCCGGCGGGTACCCTTCTGGCGCTCCCTCCAGACCAAGTATGCCCTGACCTACCTGGTGATCGTGGCCGCGGTGGTGGTGCTGCTGAACACCTATCCGGTGCTGGTATCCCAGAATCTGGCCTACCGCTCCAAGCAGACCTCCATGCAGAACCAGGCCTCAGTGCTGGCCTCAGCCCTGGCCACCGGGCCGGAGCCTCTGACGGCGGAGGGGGCCACCCGTACGGTGAACCTGCTGCTGAGCAGCCTGGGGGTGACCCGGGTGGTGGTCATCGACCCCTCCGGCCGGGTGCTGTGTGATATCCAGGAGGGGACCCAGCGGACGGACACCGTGGGGCAGTATGCCCTGTTCTGGGAGGCAGTGACTGCCCTGAAGGGCAATAATGTGTTCCGGGGCGACTATTCCGGCGGCGTCTTTTACAGCTGGGCGGCAGTGCCTGTCACCTACCGCTCCATGACCCAGGGGGCGGTCTATCTCTACGAGTACGACGCCGAGCAGGGGGCCATGCTCCAGGGCATCCAGAATAACCTGCGCACCATTTCCATCGTGATCGGCCTGGTGACCCTGGCGATGGGCGTGGTGTTCTCCAAGGCTCTGACCCGTCGGATCGCCCAGCTGCTGGGGGCCATCCACACCGTCCGGGAAGGCGAATACAGCCACCGGGTGGATATGCGGGGGGGCGACGAGCTCAGCCGTCTGGCCGATGAGTTCAACGAGCTCACCGGCCGGCTCCAGACCACCGAGGAGGTGCGCCGGCGGTTTGTGTCCGACGCCTCCCATGAGCTGAAGACCCCCCTGGCCTCCATCCGGCTGCTTACCGACTCCATCCTCCAGGCCGACCACATGGACGGCGACACTGCCCGGGAGTTTCTCACCGACATCGGGGAGGAGGCCGAGCGGCTCACCCGCATCACGGAGAAGCTGCTCACCCTCACCCGGCTGGACACCGCCCACGAGATCCAGACCGTGCCGGTGGACGTGGGCACGGTGGTGCGCCGGGTGGAGCATATGCTCATCCCTCTGGCCCAGGCGGCGGAGGTGAAGCTGGAGCTCCGCCTCCAGGAGGGCTGTATCATCCGCTGCACCGAGGACGACCTGTATCAGATCGCCTTCAACCTGATGGAGAACGCCGTCAAATACAACCTGCCCGGGGGCACCGTCACCGTCACCCTGTTCACCGAGGGAGACGTGGTGTGCCTGCGGGTGGAGGACACCGGCGTGGGCATCCCGGAGGCCGATCTGCCCAAGATCTTTGACCGGTTCTATCGGGTGGACAAGGCCCGTTCCCGGGCCGCCGGCGGCACCGGCCTGGGCCTGTCCATCGTCCGGGACACCGTGCGGCAGCACGGGGGCACCATCACCGCCCGGCGGCGGGAGCCGGAGGGCACCTGCTTTGAGGTGCGCTTCGCCCGCTGGCGGGAGAAGGGGGGCGAGCGGTCATGAAGAAACGGATCCTGGTCCTGACCCTCACCGGACTGCTGAGCCTGAGCGGCTGCACCGGTACGGCCGGAGATAGGACGGCGGAGGACTATAAGGTCTACTTTTCCGCCCTGGAGGATCAGAACGCCGCCATGGCGGTGGGGTATGAGACCTGGGAGCAGCCGGAGGGCACCCAGCCGGTGACCGGCCTGCTGCAGGCCCTGTTCCAGGGCCCTGCCACACAGAACCTGACCTCGCCCTTCCCCGACGGGGTGCGTCTGCTGAGCTGGGAGCTGCTGGAGGAGGGCTGCCTCCATCTGGACCTGTCGGAGCAGTACGGCGGCCTGACCGGGGTGGACCTGACCGTGGCTGACGCCTGCCTCACCCTGACCCTGTGCCAGGTGGAGGGGGTGGAGTCGGTGTACGTCACCGTAGAGGGGGACGAGATCCCCTACCGGCCCACCCAGCAGCTGACCCCCTCCGATCTGCTGCTCTCCAACGGGCAGGAGGCCCCGCCGCCGGAGGAGGAGCTGGACGCCCGCCTGGATCAGACGGACTGACCGGATGCGCAGGAAGAAGCCATCATACAAACAGGCCGCTGAGGTTGGAATAGCCGCAACGGGTCACACAGACAGGGAGGAATATGATGAAATTCAACAAAAGGATACCGCTATTTGCCCTGGCTGCACTTCTTTTAGCCACTTGCTCGATTTTCCCTTCGGCAAAAGCAGTAGGCAGTGAAGTAGATTATGTCCAAGTGGATATCAGGGCTGATCTATTATATGGTGTTGCCTATGATGATTTTTCAACAAGAAACAGCGCCCTACCTCTGCTCAGAGTAGAAGGCGGTATCGAAATTGACGGGTATGAGTACCCAAGTCTTGTATATATGAATTACAGCAATCAATGGGGAGAGTGGCTGTTCCCTTTCGAGCGTTGCCGGACAGCGGGTGCCTTCTCTGAGGGGTGGGCCTTTGTGAAGACTGAGAGTGTCTACGGTTATGTAGATCAAACTGGCGCTCTCGTGTTGCCCCTTCCCTCTGAAATTAACGGCGGCGAATTTCATGAGGGCGTTGCGCCTATTTATAACTTTGAAGATAGGTTATTGAGGTTCATCGACACCGAGGGAAAAACGGTGTTTACCTGCGAACAATTTTCTGATGTAGGGCCGTTTCACAGGGGTGTAGCGGTTGCGCGCGATTTAATGGGAAAGTACGGCCTGATCGATAAGACCGGCGCATGGATTGTGGCCCCTCAGTACGACTACATGTATGATCCCCGTGGCAACACGGTCATTGTCAACTTGGGTGATTATGACGGCGTGATCGATTTGAAGGGAAACGAGATTATCCCCTGCACATATCACAATATTTCCTATCAGGATGCCTATACAGATGGCGTGCGCACCAGTGACGAGCATCCGTTGTTTCTCCTGTCTACGGATTCCGACGAAGAAGGACTGGCAGATGAGAACGGGACGATCCTGATTCAGCCGCAGGAGCAGTTTAATCTTACCGGTGATTTTTCCGATGGTGTGTGCGGCGCCATCTATTATCCATATAAGGACAAGCCTATACCGCTGGATGTTCCGATCCCAAAGGGGCTGGTAGACCTCTCCGTTCAGGAACTTACGGGCCCCATTTATGAAGAGGTTCTCACTTGTCCAGAGTGGCCGATTCCCGTAAAAGAACTGGAAAACGACCAGTGGAAATTCATCAATGCGCAAGGACAGACGGAATTGACCCTTCCACAAGACGTTCAGGTCATCAGAGGCTTTCAGCAGGGGCTGGCGCAAGTCGCTTTACCGGACGGGGAGAGCTATTTAATGGATCGCCAGGGCGAGATGGTTTATGGGCCGTTGCCGCTATCCTATAGCGCATATTACGTTAATATCATAGAATTTTCCGATGGAGTAGCTTGGGGCGATGTAGTCAACAATAAAATGGATTTGATTTTTGATCCCCGCCTGAAAAACTACCCCAGCTCTTGGGCGGCGGAAGAAGTAAAGCAGGCGCAGGTGGCGGGAGTTGTGACGGAGAGCAACAACAGCTATTTCACGTTCCGCATCACCCGGCGGCGCTTTGCAGAGTTGATGGCCAACCTGGTGGAGAAGGTGACCGGACAGACGATTACCCCGGCGGCGGAGGGTACCTTTACCGATACGGATGACCTGTGGGTACGCAAGGCCGCCGCGATTGGACTGGTGAACGGCCTGGATGACGGCAGCCGCTTCAGCCCTAATGGTTATATTAACCGGGAACAGGTGGCAGCGCTGCTTTGTCGTACGATTCAGTATCTGGAAAAGGAGACAGGCCAAAAGACCCTTATCGAAGGAGGCAGCCTGGAGGGCTATGCGGACGTTGGCCAAGTGTCCGATTGGGCTGTGGATGCTGTGGCAGCGTTGAATGCCAATGGCATTCTCCAGGGTACTTCTGGCACGTCCTTGTCACCCAAGGATACCACCACGGTGGAGCAGGGCATCCTCCTGGCCCTCCGGGCTTATCAGAAGTTTATGGCCTGAGGAAATCGGGGGTGTCCGCCCTTGACAACCTCCCGGACCGGGTGTAACATACTTCATTATGGCAAAGTAAGAAACAGAAAGGAAGACCCACCCATGAGCCAGCACCGCATCAGCACCCAATGTCTCCACGCGGGCTATACCCCCGGCAACGGGGAGCCCCGCAATATTCCCATCATCCAGTCCACCACCTTCCGCTATACCTCCGGCGAGGCCATGGGCGCCCTGTTCGATCTGGAGGCCAGCGGCTATTTCTATACCCGCCTGCAGAACCCCACCAACGACCACGTGGCGGCCAAGATCTGCGCCCTGGAGGGGGGCACCGCCGCCATGCTCACCTCCTCCGGCCAGGCGGCCTCCTTCTATGCCATCTTCAACATCGTCTCCTGCGGGGAGCACGTGGTGTGCTCCTCCTCCATCTACGGCGGCACCTTCAACCTGTTCGCCGTCACCATGAAGCGCATGGGCATCCACTTCACCTTCGTGGACCCCGACTGCACCGAGGCCGAGCTGGAGGCCGCCTTCCGGCCTGAGACCCGGGCGGTGTTCGGGGAGACCATCGCCAACCCGGCCCTGACGGTGCTGGACATCGAGAAGTTCGCCAGGGCCGCCCACGCCCACGGGGTGCCCCTGATCGTGGACAACACCTTCGCCACCCCGGTGAACTGCCGCCCCTTCGAGTGGGGGGCCGACATCGTCACCCACTCCACCACCAAGTACATGGACGGCCACGCCAACGCGGTGGGGGGCGCCATCGTGGACTCCGGCAAGTTCGACTGGAACGCCCACGCCGACAAGTTCCCCGGCCTGACCACCCCCGACGAGAGCTACCACGGCATCACCTACACCGAGAAATTCGGCCTGGAGGGGGCCTACATCACCAAGACCACCGCCCAGCTCATGCGGGACCTGGGGTCCATTCCCTCCCCCCAGAACTGCTACTACCTGAACATCGGCCTTGAAACCCTGCCCCTGCGGATGGCCAAGCACTGCGAGAACGGCCTGGCGGTGGCCAAGTTCCTGAAGGACCACCCAAAGGTGGCCTGGGTGCGCTATCCCAGCCTGAAGGGTGACCCCTACTACGAGCGGGCCATGAAGTATATGCCCAACGGCACCTGCGGCGTGGTGTCCTTCGGCGTGAAGGGCGGTCGTGAGGCGGCCTCCAAGTTCATGGCGGGGCTGAAGCTGGCCTCCATCGCCACCCACGTGGCCGACGCCAAGACCTGCACCCTCCACCCCGCCTCTACCACCCACCGGCAGATGACCGACGAGGAGCTGGCGGCTGCCGGGGTATCCCCCGACCTGGTGCGGCTCAGCGTGGGCATTGAGGATATCAACGACATCCTGGAGGATGTGGATCAGGCTCTGGCCGGGGTGTGAGCCATGTATGTGAATCCTGAGATCTATTCCGGCCCTCCGGCGGAGGACCGGGACCCCAATGAGATGGCGGTGTATGCCTTCCTGGGCAAGCTGAACATCCCCTACCTCCGGTGCGACCACGACTATGCCAACACCATGGAGGACTGCAAGGCAGTGGAGGCGGTGCTGGGTGTGCCCATCTGCAAGAACCTGCTGCTGACCAACCGGCAGCAGACCGACTTCTACCTGCTGATGATGCCGGGGGACAAGCCCTTCAAGACCAAGGACCTGAGCAAGCAGCTGGGCTGCGCCCGGCTGTCCTTTGCCAGCCCGGAGCAGATGAAGCAGCTGCTGGGGGCCGCCCCCGGCTCTGCCAGCGCCTTTGAGCTGATGCACGACCCGGAGGGCAAGGTGCGTCTGGTGATGGACCGGGAGCTGCTGGCGGGGGAGTACATCAGCGGCCACCCCTGCTTCTCCACCTCCACCATCCGGCTGAAGCGGACCGATTTCCTGGAGAAGTTTCTCCCCGCGGTGGGCCACACGCCCACGGTGGTGGATCTGCCTTGGCCGGAAGCCGAGTAAAAAATGGTTGCATTTTCCCGATAGCGGGGCTATAATGCGGTAGACAATTGAAAAAACGGGAGCTTGTGTGACAGGCTGAGAGTAAGGTGTGACCTTAGACCGATAACCTGATTTGGGTAATGCCAACGTAGGGAAACAGATGGATTCGCTTTGCCGCGGGGATTATCCGAAGGGGTAGTCCCCGCTTTTTCTGTGCCGACATTTCCCCGGAAAAGAGGAACAGACCATGAACCATTCCAAAAAGATCCTCCGCATGGTGTTTCTGGCCATGATGGTGGCCATCGGCGTGGTGATCTCCCCCATCCTGCGGGTGGAGGGGATGTGCCCCACCGCCCACCTGATCAACATCGTGTGCGCCGTGCTGATGGGCCCCTGGTACGCCCTGCTGTGCGCCGCCCTCATCGGCATCATCCGCATGAGCGCCATGGGCATACCGCCCCTGGCCCTCACCGGGGCGGTGTTCGGCGCCTTCCTGTCCGGGGTGCTCTACCGGGCCTCCAGGGGGAAGCTGATCTGCGCCGTCCTGGGGGAGGTGGCGGGCACCGGCATCATCGGCGCCATCGTCTCCTACCCGGTGATGACCCTGCTGGTGCACCGGGAGGGGCTGAGCTGGCTGTTCTACGTGCCCTCCTTCCTGTGCGGCACCCTCATCGGCGGCTCGGTGGCCTTCGTGTTCCTGCGGCAGCTGGCCCGGGCCGGGGTGCTGCCCCGGTTCCAGCGGATGCTCTCCGACCGGAGCTTTGAGGAGGGGAGCAGCCCCCTGTCCAACGCCGCCGCCATCGCCGCCCTGGGGATGATCGTCTACCTGGTCATCAAGATCCTCACCGGCATGGTGTTCCCCACCGCCGGACCCCTGTGGAACTGGGCGGCCTGGGGGGCGGTGCTCCTGTTCGCGGCCATCGCCCTGGTCTACTACCTGCTCCAGACCCGGAGGAAGGGGGCGGCGGCCCGTGAGTAACCGGTTCGACCCCATGCTCCGGGCCCTGCGGCGGGAGGCCCCCCTGATCCACGCCATCACCAATCCCATCTCCATCACCCAGTGCGCCAACGCCGTGCTGGCCCTGGGGGCCCGGCCCATCATGGCGGAGCACCCCCGGGAGGTGGCGGAGATCACCGCCACGGCGGCGGCCCTGCTGCTCAACCTGGGCAACATCACCGACGTGCGGATGGAGGCCATGCTCCGCGCCGCCGGGACGGCCCGGGAAAAGGGGGTGCCCGTGGTGCTGGACGCGGTGGGGGTGGCCTGCTCCCGGATGCGCCGGGACTATGTCCGGCGGCTGCTGGAGCAATACCCGCCCGCCGTGCTCAAGGGCAATTACGCCGAGATCAACGCCCTGGTCCGGCCGGAGTACACCGCCTCCGGCGTGGACGGGGACAGGTCCCTGACCCCGGCGGCAGCGGCAAAAGCCGCCGGGGCGCTGGCCCGCCGGTACGGCTGCGTGGTGCTGGCCAGCGGGGAGACCGACCTGGTGACCGACGGGAGCCGGACCAGGGCCGTCCGCAACGGCACCCCCCAGCTGGGCAGCGTCACCGGAACGGGCTGTATGCTGGGTGCCCTGTGCGCCTGCTTCCTGACGGCGGCGGAGCCCATGGCGGCGGCGGAGGCGGCCTGCGTCACCCTGGGAACGGCGGGGGAGAAGGCGGCCACCCCAAAGGGGAGCGGCACCTTTCTGGTGAATCTGATGGACCGGCTCTCCACCCTGGACGGGGATACCATCCAGACCTGTGAACGGACGGAGGAATTTTACCATGAAGAAGCTTGATACCACCCTGTACCTGGTGACCGACAGCACCGGCCTGCCGGAGGAGGTCTTTCTGGAGAAGGTGGAGCGGGCCCTCCAGGGGGGCGTGACCTTCCTGCAGCTGCGGGAGAAGGAGCGCTCCACCCGGGCATACATCCATCTGGCCCGGGAAGTCCACGCCCTCGCCCGGCGCTATCAGGTGCCTCTGGTGGTGGACGACCGGGTGGACGTGGCCCTGGCGGCGGAGACCGACGGGGTCCACGTGGGTCAGACCGATATGCCGGTGGAGCTGGCCAGAAAGCTCCTGGGCCCGGACAGGATCGTGGGGGCCACCGCCAAGACGGTGCCCCAGGCCCTGGAGGCCTGGCGGCAGGGGGCGGACTACCTGGGGGTGGGGGCCATCTACCCCACCACCACCAAGGTGGTCACCGTCCTCACCTCCACCGAAACCCTGGGGGAGATCTGCAAAGCGGTGCCCATCCCGGTGAACGCCATCGGCGGACTGAACCGGGACAATCTGGGGGTGCTGAAGGGCATCCCCATCGGGGGCATCTGCGTGGTCTCCGCCATCATGAAGGCGGACGACCCCAGGGCCGCGGCGGAGGGACTGCGGCAGGCCTTTGACGGGCTGAGGAAGGAATAACGTATCCAGCGGCACATTGGGGGCACCACCTTATGCCGCTTAACAAAACAATGCTGAACCGAGAAGGAGGCAATCCCATGAAAACAGCATTGACCATTGCAGGCAGCGACTGCAGCGGAGGCGCCGGAATTCAGGCTGATCTGAAGACCATGACCATGAACGGGGTGTACGGCATGAGCGCTATTACGGCGCTGACCGCCCAGAACACCACCGGCGTCACCGGGATCCTGGAGGTGCCGCCGGATTTTCTCCGGCAGCAGCTGGACATGATCTTTTCCGACATCCGGCCCGACGCGGTGAAGATCGGCATGGTGTCCGGCGGGGCCCTGATCCAGGTCATCGCCCGGGCCCTGACGGACTGGAAGGCGGAGCGCATCGTGGTGGACCCGGTGATGGTGGCCACCAGCGGCTCGGCCCTGATGGAGACGGAGGCCGTCTCCGTCCTGAAGGGGGAGCTGCTGCCCCTGGCCGACCTGGTCACCCCCAACATCCCGGAGGCGGAGGCGCTGTCCGGGCTGACCATCCGGGGCAGGGGGGACATGGAGGCGGCGGCCGAAGCCATCGCCCGGGCCCACGGCTGCGCCGTGCTGGTGAAGGGGGGCCACAGCGTCAGCGACGCCGACGACCTGCTGTACGCCGGCGGCCACATTCAATGGTTCCCGGGAAAGCGGATCCGCAATCCCAACACCCACGGCACCGGCTGTACCCTGTCCTCCGCCATCGCGTCCAATCTGGCCAAGGGTTTCTCCCTGGAGGAGTCCATCCAGAGAGCCAAGGAGTACATCTCCGGCGCTCTGGCGGCCATGCTGGATCTGGGGAAGGGCAGCGGACCCATGGCCCACAACTTCGCTTTGAGCGGCACTTTCGCCGAAGAAAAACAATCAGTCTGAAAGGAAGAATCACCATGAGAGAGTATGCCACACAGATGGAAGCGGCCCGAAAGGGGATCATCACCCCCGAAATGAAGGCGGTGGCCGCCAAGGAGTACCGCACCGAGGAGGAGATCCGGGACCTGGTGGCCCGGGGTCAGGTGGCCATCTGCGCCAACCGGCTCCACACCTGCCTGGACCCCAACGGTGTGGGCTCCATGCTGCGCACCAAGATCAACGTGAACCTGGGGGTGTCCCGGGACTGCAAGGACTATGACGTGGAGATGGAGAAGGTCATGGCCGCGGTCCACATGGGGGCAGAGGCCATCATGGACCTGTCCTCCCACGGCAATACCCAGCCCTTCCGGCAGAAGCTGACCCGGGAGTGCCCCGCCATGATCGGCACCGTGCCCGTCTACGACAGCGTCATCCACTACCAGCGGGACCTGGCTACCCTGACGGCCCGGGACTTCATCGACGTGATCCGCCTCCACGCCCAGGACGGCGTGGACTTCGTCACCCTCCACTGCGGCATCACCCGCAAGACCATCGACCAGATCAAAACCCACAAGCGGAAGATGAACATTGTCTCCCGGGGCGGCTCCCTGGTCTTTGCCTGGATGAGCATGACGGGGGAGGAGAACCCCTTCTACGAGTATTTTGATGAGATCCTGGACATCTGCCGGGAGTACGACGTGACCATCTCCCTGGGAGATGCCTGCCGTCCCGGCTGCCTGGCCGACGCCAGCGACGTGTGCCAGATCGAGGAGCTGGTGCGCCTGGGCGAGCTGACCCGCCGGGCCTGGGCCAGGGACGTGCAGGTGATGGTGGAGGGCCCCGGCCACGTGCCCCTGGACCAGATCGAGGCCAACATGAAGATGCAGCAGAGCATCTGCATGGGGGCGCCCTTCTACGTGCTGGGCCCCATCGTCACCGACATTGCCCCGGGCTACGACCACATCACCTCCGCCATCGGCGGGGCCATTGCGGCGGCCTCCGGCGCGGCCTTCCTGTGCTATGTGACCCCGGCGGAGCACCTGGCCCTGCCCAATGTGGAGGACGTGAAGCAGGGCATAGTGGCCTCCAAGATCGCGGCCCACGCGGCGGACATCGCCAAGAAGATCCCCCACGCCCGGGACCTGGACGACGCCATGGCGGACGCCCGGCGGACCTTCGACTGGGAGAAGCAGTGGGAGTGCTCCATCGACCCGGAGACGGCCAAGAGCATCCGGGCGGACCGGGCGCCGGAGCACGAGGACAGCTGCTCCATGTGCGGCAAATTCTGCGCCGTGCGCAGCATGAACAAGGCTCTCAGCGGCGAGTACATCGACATTCTGTGAAAACCAAAAAGAAGGACACGCCTGAGCGTGTCCTTCTTTTTGGAACATCGCAACACTATAGATGCCAGCTTTCAGGCCTGCATTTAAAACCAAACTATTGTAATTTGAATAAAAAGAAATGCTTTTGAATGCGACTGAAATGAGACCTCAGTCGCATTTCAGTCGCATTTAATCATCCGTGCTCGAACCAAAATCATTTGCAAACCATTTTGCGCCGCGAGTTTTACCCTTGCAATATACACGTTCTTCACGCTGAAGCTCCCGCATAAGAACCTGTAGTTGATTATGGCTTTGCCCAGGTAGTACCTGTTGCAATTCTCTGAGTGGCGTACCGTGCTCACCATTTTCACGGATGTGCTTTAGCAGCAGCTCTTTGTTTGTTTCACGATCCAAACCAACAATCCGCGTATGTACACCGGATTTCCCAACTGCGGCATATAGGCTGCGCGCCAGAACATATTTGCTGCGACCGATATGCTCTACTAATCCCAAATTTTCCAAACGTTTTAAGTTCTGCCTGAGATTCTGAGGAATGCTTTCTGCATGATACATTGCGTTAATTACCAAGAAATCGCCAGTAGTCAACGACTCCATCCGCTCATCGCCTATGCGGTTGATGAGCGATAACATTTTTTCGTCCAGCACCAGACCGTTTAGAGTTAATTTCACAAAATCTTGATCTGTACCTGTGAAATCAGGCAGTTGTTTTGCCTCTTTAATGCTCCACTCATACATCAAGTTCATTCCCTGACCAGAGCGCTCAACCAGACCACAAAGCGCTAAAATTTCAGCAATACGGCGGTTTCGTGGCGATTGCCGGTCCAGGATATTTTCAATCGTGATTCCATTCGGAAAGCCTCCTGGACTCTCTACTACAAGCCGATCTTGATACTGTCGGATAAACACGCTCCCACCCATTTGATAATTCCGGTGACTTACTGCATTCAAGATCGCCTCACGAACAACTCGTTCGTTAAATGTGGGAATATCGTAAACAAAAAAACCTTCCTGATAGTGTTGCTTATCGTTACGTAGATTAATAAGCTCCCACAAACGGTTATAGCAAGAAAAAAATCCTACCCGAAATTCCTCTCTCTGATTTGCTGGGCCAGAAGCATTTGACGAGCGGTACTCAAAAACGATTTCAGCTTGTGGCAAAAACTTTCCGAGCGCTGCTCGTTTACCAAATAGCGCCAGTGCCGCATATGTAATTCCGTCCTCGTCAATAACGGCTTCACAGTCTCGCAAAAGCTGTTCTTGCGAAAGACTCATGATCCGACGATTGCTGCTTTTTTCAGCCCATTTGTTGCGAAACTCGTCTACAGCAGACGGATCTAAATCATCAAGAGTTGCCCCAACGCAAATACTGCCAGAAAAATCGATCCCTGCCTCCGCATAGATATGTCGCCGAATGGTTTCTGGCATAGGAATCAGACTATCTCCTTCGTACCACCAGGCAACGCCATCAGCTTGCACAGGCAGGCCAACTGGTCGACCTGCTATCTCAAATACTAAAACACGCTTACCCTCATGTTCATAAACTTGAAAGTCAACCATAATGTGCAGCTTATCGATTAAACCCTTACGTGTGCGTTCGGGCTGTTCAAATGCTTGGCTGCCGACAACTTGTCGAGGACGCTTATCCGAAATACCAAAGACAAGTTTTCCCCCGCCACAGTTTGAAAGCGCACAGCAGCAACGAAGTGCCTCTCCAAAATCAAACCGGTTCTTTGCTTCCTTAAACTGAATCCCTTCGCCCTCCTGAGCTTCCATCAATTCTTCAAGCGTCATAGGGGTATACAATTCGGCCTCGCCTCCTTATTATCGGTTTATTGGAATACTATTTCCATTATTATGACTTTCATTATAGCAAGGTTTTATTCTTTCTACAATCGATTTCTGTCCGGCATTTTCAAACCTCTTCCCGACCTCAAGGTCAAATGTACAAATGCAGGTTTCTTTTGCACCTTTACTGTGCCGTGTCCCTCTCACATTTAAACTTTACCTTGTCGTATTTATGGGCTCCTTATACACTTAAATCATCATAAAAAGTCATATAAAGTGAAAGGAGATCGTATAGGATGCGTTACAGTGAGGAAGAAAAGCGAACATTGGTTAACCTATATTACAACGGGAAGCCTGTTGCTGAAATTTGCCATGAGCACCAGATTTCCAGAAGCACTTTTTACAGTTGGATTCAGGCTTATCGGCCTGTTGAATCCAAGAACAGCGCCCGTAAAGTTACCCCCAAAGATTTCGACAGCCTTCTTCGCAGCTGCGAAAAGCAAGAGCAAATCATTGCGGTTCTAAAATCTATCCCTGCGATTGCCAACGCTACAACTCAGGAGAAGCTTGCGATATTGGAGCCGTTCTATGGCCAGTTTAGTGTCCATATTCTTTGCGAAGCCTTAGATGTTCCGAGGGGAACCTTTTACAATCACATCAAGCGGAACAAACGGGATAACAGTTCCTATGCCAAACATCGGGAAGAATTGCGAACGGCAATTCGGGAAATCTTTGAGGAAAGCAGACAGACATTCGGGGGCGAGAAGATCTGTGCCGTGCTTCATGAGCGAGGTTATCGAGCTGGCACAACATTGGTACGGGAACTTATGAGCGAGATGGGGTTGAGCAGCGTATCGACCACCTCTAAACGACAGTGGAAAAAATCCAACAGCTACGAGCGGAAGGCTAACATTTTACAGCGGCAGTTTCATGCAGAGGCTCCAAACTGTGTTTGGGTCAGCGATGTTACCTGCATGAAACTGAAGGATCGATATTATTACCTNGTGCTTCATGAGCGAGGTTATCGAGCTGGCACAACATTGGTACGGGAACTTATGAGCGAGATGGGGTTGAGCAGCGTATCGACCACCTCTAAACGACAGTGGAAAAAATCCAACAGCTACGAGCGGAAGGCTAACATTTTACAGCGGCAGTTTCATGCAGAGGCTCCAAACTGTGTTTGGGTCAGCGATGTTACCTGCATGAAACTGAAGGATCGATATTATTACCTCTGCGCCATTGTTGATTTATATTCCAGAAAAGTAATTGCCCATAAAGTATCCACACGTAATAGTACACAGCTGATTACAGCAACGCTCAGGATGGCCTACGAGACCCGAACACCGGGAGAAAATCTGATATTCCACAGCGAACAGGGTAGTCAATATACTTCCCATGCGTTCCGTCAGCTGCTGAAAAAATTAAGGATCACACAGTCGTTTTCCAACGCGGGAACGCCGCACGACAACGCCGTGATGGAATCCTTCTTTGCTGTGTTCAAGAAGGAGGAGTTTTATCGCAATAATTACCGCTCTGAAGCTGAATTGCGAAAGAAGATTGACGAATACATTGCTTTCTATAATCAAAAACGCCCGCATACCACTCTGAACCTTCAAACGCCAGAGCAATATGAGGACGCATTTTTCAGGAAACAATAAAAGTTCTGTTTCTGGAAAGAGGGGTTCGGATCTTCGATTTTCCGCTGCTTCTGCCGCCAATTTCGACTGTTTGGACTTGAATGTCCAGATTCTTACGAGCAGCTTGTCACGGCAAAACTCTTGAATAGCAAGGCTTTGAGGATAAAACAAGGGCCGGCTTTGGGAACAGTCCAAAAAATCTGTTCCAAAATTCGACCCTTGTTCAAACATTGGTTAGCCTATATTACAACGGCAAGACTGTTTCTGAGATCTGCCAGGAGCACCAGATTTCCAGAAGTACCTTTTACACATGGATTCAGACCTATCGGCCTGTTGAATCCAAGGACAGTTCCCGCACTGTTACTCCGAAAGACTTTGACAGCCTTCTCCGCCGCTGCGAAAAGCAAGAGCAAATCATTGCGGTTCTAAAATCTATCCCTGCGATCGCCAACGCGACAACACAGGAGAAGCTTGCCGTATTGGAACCATTTTATGGCCAGTTTAGTGTCCATGTTCTTTGCGAAGCCTTAGATGTTCCGAGGGGAACCTTTTACAATCACATCAAGCGGAACAAACGGGATAACAGTTCTTATGCCAAACATAGGGAAGAATTGCGAACGGCAATTCGGGAAATCTTTGAGGAATGCAGACAGACATTCGGGAGCGAGAAGATCTGTAACGTGCTTCATGAGCGAGGTTATCGAGCTGGCACAACATTGGTACGGGAACTTATGAGCGAGATGGGGTTGAGCAGCGTATCGACCACCTCTAAACGACAATGGAAAAAATCCAACAGCTACGAGCGGAAGGCTAACATTTTACAGCGGCAGTTTCATGCAGAGGCTCCAAACTGTGTTTGGGTCAGCGATGTTACCTGCATGAAACTGAAGGATCGATATTATTACCTCTGCGCCATTGTTGATTTATATTCCAGAAAAGTAATTGCCCATAAAGTATCCACACGTAATAGTACACAGCTGATTACAGCAACGCTCAGGATGGCCTACGATGCCCGAACGCCGGGAGAAAATTTGATATTCCACAGCGACCAGGGTAGTCAATACACTTCCCATGCGTTCCGTCAGCTGCTGAAAAAGTTAAAGATCACGCAGTCGTTTTCCAATGCGGGAACGCCCCATGACAACGCCGTGATGGAATCCTTCTTCGCTGTGTTCAAGAAGGAGGAGTTTTACCGCAATAATTACCACTCCGAAGCTGAACTGCGAAAGAAGATCGACGAATACATTGCTTTCTATAATCAAAAACGCCCGCATACCACTCTGAACCTTCAAACGCCAGAGCAATATGAGGACGCATTTTTCAGGAAACAGTAAAAGTTCTGTTTCTGGAAAGAGGGGTTCAAATTCCGGATTTTCTGCTGCTTCTGCCGTCATTTTCAGCTGTTTGGATTTTAATGTTCAGATTCTTACGAACAACTTATCACAACAAAAACCTTGAATAGCAAGGCTTTGAGAATAAAACAAGGGCCGACTTTTAGGACAGTCCAAAAAAACTGTTCCAAAAGTCGACCCTCGTTCACAAGCTGATAAAGTCATCCCGACTGGAATTCCATTGTACACTGATCTCGGTTCCCCTGACAACCAGTTTGTCCACGCACTTACACCCCCTTGTGGATGATTTTTTGAAGAAGTCCCTGGCAGCCTTCCTCCACATCCCGCCAAGTCGTATCGAAATCGCCGGTGTACCACGGATCGGCTACCTCGCCGGGACGGTTGGTAAAGTCCATCAGCAGGTGCATCTTGTCGGCAAAATCGCCGCCGCAGATGCGGTACATACTCCGCAGGTTGGCATGATCCATGCCAATCAGGAGGTCGTATTTCTCGTAGTCGCTGTTCAGCAGCTGGCGGGCTCTCTTGCCGGAGCAATCGATGCCATGCTCGGACAGCTTGCGGCGAGCCGACGGATACACCGGATTGCCAATCTCCTCGGTGCTGGTGGCTGCTGACTCGATTTGAATGCTCTGCTCCAGACCGGCTTTCTTCACCAGATCCTTCATGATAAACTCGGCCATCGGGCTTCTGCAAATATTGCCGTGGCAGAGAAAAAGTATCCTGATCATGCTCCGTACACTCCAACTCATTACTATTACACTCAGTATAGCACTGAATCTCAGATTCGTCGAGTTGGATTTCCAGATGGGCGGCAGAATCGATTTTTCTCTGGAGTTCTGCCTTTGACCAGCCGAAACGACCAGCGGCACGAAGATACCAGCGCCGCTCCTCCGGCTCCATGTCTGCTTCCAGAATGACTACATTCTGCGTCCAACTGATCTCCATGGCCAGGGTCAGCAACTCGGGGGTGTCCTCATACATCCGATAGAACTCCCGCATCCGGCGAAGGTTGCGCGGGGAGAAGCCGGAAGCATCGGGGAAACGGCTATGCAGATATTCGGCTGCGGCCACTGCCGCGCCTTTCTCCGGCCGGGAACAGACGATGCGGCCCAGTTCGCAGCAGAGTTGCATCTGGGGCATCTCGGCGCTCAGCGCAGCGTCCAGAGCCGCAAACATGGCGGAATAATCGATGTTTTTGCGGATGTTCATAGCTTCTCCTTTCCGGCAGAACCTGCCTTATTTTGAAACAGGCCAAAGAGAAGCACAGGAGGCGCCTCCTGCGTTTCTCTTTGGCCTGTTCACACCACTTGTACCATTTGCTCCCAGAGCAGGACGAAGCGGTCGTCGATGATTTTGTTGTCGTGGTAATGTCCAAACAGCCAGTAGTGGAACTTGGCCCGTTCTTTGACTTCCTCCACGAAGCCGGTCAGCTGGTCGTGAACATATCCACCGTTTCCCAATATGTCCACGATGCTGCTTGGGGCGCAGTGTGTGATCACATAGTCCATCTCATAGTGAATGCTTTCCAAGCTGTGCCGGGCTTCCTCATACTCGGATTTATCGGGAAGCTCTTGTTTCCACCAGGAGTGGTGGTTGACCCGGAATCGGGCGCCCATTCTGCGAAGGGCCCAGTATTGTTCTTCGAAATCGGGTGCTTTGGGGTTCAGGATACCGTCCTCGATATCATGGCTTCTGGCACCACCCATGGCGAAGAAGGAGTACCCTTGCAGATCAAAGACCTGCCCGCGCATCAGGTGGATCACATGAGGCCGGATTCGCTGGATCTTTCCGCCGTTCCATTCCTCTGTCGGGTATTTTCTCAGCAGGTCGAAGTTTTCATGGTTGCCGCTGATGAACAGCGTGGTAAAGGGCAGATCCTCCAGCCAGTCCAGATTGCGCTCCTCCTTCTTGCCACCGTCCCATACGCCGCCAAAATCTCCGCAGATGATCATGTAGTCTTCCTTGGTCATTCCGGCCTGCTCGGGGAAGTGTTCGGGTGCAAACCGCTGGAAGTTGCCATGGGTATCGCCGGTTGCATAGATCATTTCGGTTCACCTTCTTTTGACTATTATATCATATCCTGCTCCACCTGAACGCCGCCGCGGAGGAAGACCGTGATTTTCTCCGCTGAGTTGACCTTGACCGTATCCACCAGCTGCCGGATGAGAGCTTCATCCCATTCGCTGATGTGGGTGGACGCCTGAGCCATCGCGGCAGCCGCATCTTCAATGCGCCGTACAGCCTGAGCGTTGCTCTGACGCTGTTCTTCGATCAGGGCTCGCTTTTCTTTCAGTGCGGCAGCCTCATTCATGATAGCTCTCAGCTGGGCGGTGCAGGCGGTGGCATCCTCCGCTCGGGCGGATTCTGCCACCAGCTCACGGGTCTGGTCGTTCAGCTCACCCAACCGCCTTTCAATATCGGCAAGGCTCATGCTCTCTCCTGGAACCGGAGCCAGCTCCATCTCCATAGCAGAGGTGATCTGCCGGATCAGCGTACTCTTTTGGCTCATGACGGAGTTGATTGCGGCGAGGATTGACCTCTGGAGCGGTTCCTCGTCCAGTGTTGGTGAGTTGTGGCAGTACTTGGTGCCGTAGTCCAACCGGCTGACACAGCGCCACACGATGCGCTTCCTGCCTTGCTTGGACCAGGTGCAGCGGCGGTACAGGGTGCCGCATTCGCCGCAGACAAGGCGCTCCGACAAGGCGTATTTGCTGGCATAGGATGTCATCCCGGTGGGGGCATTCTTTTTGGACGGGCTTTTCCCGGCGCTGCGCCGCGCCATCTCTGCCTGTACTGCATCGAAGGTTTTGCGTTCCACGATGCCCTCATGATGGTTCTGGACCAGATACATGGGAAGCTGCCCCGTGTTGCGGATGACCTTGCGGCTGATGCAGTCGCTGATGTAGGTCTTCTGGAGGAGGACATCTCCGCAATACTTCTCATTGGTCAGGATGCTTCGGATCGCCGTGATCGTCCATTGGGAGCCGCCGGTCACATTGGGGATCTGCTCCGCTTCCAGCCTGTCTTTGATCATCCGAAGGCTGGCTCCGCTCAAATACTGGTCATAGATCGAACGAACCACTTCTGCTTGCTCCTGGATGATTTTCGGCTTGCCGTTCTCGCCTTTTTCATAGGCGTACAGCCGGTTATACTGTATGATTGTTTTTCCCTCGCGCATTGCCTGCCGCTTGCCCCAGCGGACATTGGCGCTGATGCTCTCGCTTTCCGCCTGAGCGAAGGCTCCAAGCATGGTGATGAGGATCTCGCTGTCGGCTTCCAGCGTGTTGATGTTCTCCTTTTCGAAGATGACCGCAATACCCAATTCTCGCAGGGCCCGGATGTAATTCAGGCAGTCCACCGTATTTCTGGCGAAGCGGGAGATGGATTTGGTCAGGATGATGTCGATCTTCTTCTGCTTGCACAGCCGGATCATCTTCAGGAATTCGGGCCGCTTCCGAGCCGATGTCCCTGTGATGCCCTCATCTGCGAAGATCCCGGCCATGGTCCACTCCCGGTTGGTCATGATTTTGTCAGTGTAGTAGTTCTGCTGCGCCTCATAGCTGGTGAGCTGCTCCTCGTCATCGGTGGATACCCGGCAGTAGGCAGCCACGCGAAGCTGGCGTTGGACCGCCTGCCGGCTTGCGACCTCTGGCTTTGCGGGTATGGTGATGACTTTGGGCGGGCTTTCTCTCATGCTGTTTCACTCCTATTACAATAAATTTGGACAGGAAAGCCGGGCAGCCAGTCCGGCTTTCCCTCCATCTCGTGCCTAAGCTACAATAAGAGGAGCAACTGGCTGACCACTCACTCCTTGGGCTTGTAAGTCCGTACGAAAGACTGTCANCTATTACAATAAATTTGGACAGGAAAGCCGGGCAGCCAGTCCGGCTTTCCCTCCATCTCGTGCCTAAGCTACAATAAGAGGAGCAACTGGCTGACCACTCACTCCTTGGGCTTGTAAGTCCGTACGAAAGACTGTCAGCCATCCTCTTGTTGTAGCGTTCGATTTCAGCAGGTTGAGCCACCGGATGCCGGGGAGTTCGCGTCACCCAATAGATTGAATCGGCAACGAGAAAAGATGGATTCCGGTTGCAGATTCTTTAGTATTGGAGGAATGTGGATGAACAGCGTTGGCATCGATGTTTCCAAAGGGAAAAGCATGATCGCCGTCATGCGCCCCTTCGGTGAGGTGGTGGTTTCACCCTTTGAAGTGCGACACACCGCCAATGAACTGAACGAACTGGCAGGGCTGCTCAAAAGTTTGGACGGTGAGACCCGTGTGGTGATGGAATCCACGGGTAATTACCACGCGCCGGTGGCCTGGCTGCTCCACGACGCGGGACTTTATGTCTCCGTAGTCAATGCAATGCTGGTGCATGACTATGGGAACAACAGTTTAAGACGAGGCAAGACTGACAAGAAGGACGCCGTGAAACTGGCCAACTACGGCCTTGACCACTGGCTCACACTACCGAAATATGTCCCGGAGGAGGACACCCGGCTCATGCTGAAGACCTGCTACCGGCAGTACCAGCAGTATTCCAAAGTACGGACCATGCTGAAGAACAACCTAATCTCCCTGCTGGACACCGCTTTCCCTGATGCAAACCGACTGTTTACCAGTCCACCCCGCGCCGATGGCAGCGAGCAGTGGGTGGATTTTGTAGCCGCTTTTTGGCATTGTGAGTGTGTCTGTGGTTTGTCTAAAAAGGCCTTTACCACCCAATACCAGAAGTGGTGCAGAAAGCACGGCTACAATTTTAGCGAGGTTAAGGCCCTGGACATATACGCCTCTGCATGTGGACACTTCGGTGTCATGCCGAAAACGGACACGGCAAAACTTTTGGTAGAACAGGCTGTTTCCCAACTCCGGGCAACTTCCGCCGCGTTAGCTGCTCTCAAGCAGGAGATGCAGTCCCTGGCCGTTTCTCTACCGGAGTATCCTGTGGTGATGGAGATGTTTGGTGTTGGCCCAACCCTCGGCCCCCAACTCATAGCTGAAATTGGCGATGTACGCCGTTTTCATTCCAAGAAAGCGCTGGTGGCCTTTGCAGGCATTGACGCCCCACCTTACCAATCTGGACAAGTGGATGTCCGTAGCCGTAACATTTCCAAGAGAGGATCTGCCTCACTGCGAAGGACGCTCTTTCTGGTGATGGGGGTCCTCCTGCAATGCGCTCCAATGGATGAGCCGGTCTACCAGTTCATGAACAAGAAACGCTCTGAAGGTAAGCCCTACCGTGTCTACATGATGGCCTCCGCCAACAAGTTCCTGCGCATCTACTACGCTTCTGTGAAAGCCTACCTGGATTCTCTGGAGCATGGCTGATTTCCCAGCTCTATACTGTCTGGCTGACCGCCATTTTTTGAAATGCACAGCGGTTTAATTTGGTGCACCCTTTTCCTTTGCTCGTTTCCTTTGAAAGTTTTACTTGACTTTTGTTAGCAGGTCTTTCCAATTACTTGACCGTTTTTCAGCTGGATATTCAGGCTTCCATCGTTATGACAATGGATGGCGGATACTGAGCTTTGAAGCAGTTCTGCATCCAATGCAGTCATGGGCTGACGCCCGGAAAACGCTCTGCGCAGACGAACCGTTTCGTATTCGCGGGAGTCGATGGCGCTGTACTGAGCCGCAGCGATGGACAGGATCAACGCCTTTGCGGCATCCTCGTCGATTGGCTGACATTCCATCACCCTGTCCAGCTCACGCTGCAGGTTCAGTTCGGTGGATCGATCAGGCGGCGCTGTTGCCGGAAGCCGGAGCTGTTCCGGCGATACGATTAGGTTGTTGAGCAGATCCAGCACCTGCCGCTCCATGTGCGCTGTCGATGGCCGCCCGCTGAAGCGGCGGAGGAACTTCTGCGTGTCCGTTTTGGGAGCTGCCGTCTGCTTTGCGCTTCGCTTTTCCAGTGCTTTCTCCAGGGCTTCTTGATCAATGACCGGCGGATAGCCGCGCTCTCCCGTATAACGGCTGTCTTCCAGAATTCGGGCGACCATGTTTTTGTTCCAGACCTTTCCCACGTCATAGGGAATTGACTGTTCCCGAAGCTCCTCTACCAAGGTGTTGTGGGTAGCTCCCGTAAGGTATTGTCGGAAGATGTACTCTACCAGCTTTGATTCCTGCGGATGGAGGGCAATTTCTCCCATAACCACCCTGTAGCCAAACGGCTGCTTCCGATTGCCCATCAGTGCACCGTCCTCTCTATGGTTTCTGCCAACTCCAGCCCGTTTTTCAGGCGGAAGCGGATGCGCTCATTGCTTTCCACGATAACCTTTTCAACGAGCTCACCGAACAGTTCTGTGTCAAAGCTGTCAAGGAAGTCCGGGCCATCATCCAAGATTTCCATCAGATCCCGCGTTTGGTCGATGGTGTTGTCGCCATCGACCGCCAGAAGACGCTCCTTTTTCAGCTTTACAGCGCGGAGCCGCTCGGTCAACTCATTGCTCTGGGATATAAAAATATCAGGATCAATGAGGCCCTGCTGTTTCAGTGTGGCCAACATTTGATTCTGACTGGTAAGATCTGATATTTGCTTGTTAAGTTCAATGACATCCATACTCCAGAGCATCCGGCGGTTGCGGATAGCTTGGAGCGAGGTGATCATTCCCATGAGGAGTGGTTTACTATGGTGCTTGAGCTTATAGTATAGACGGATGAAAGCACTTGTTATTTCATCCTCTGTAATTGGTGTGATGCTGCATTTTATGCCGTGTCTTTTCTTGTCGTGTCCTATGCATACCCAGTATATAATTCCGCGCACCACCTTGCGACGAAATAGTGACTGGCAGTCACCGCAAACTATCTTTTTCCGGAACGCATACGGACTCTTTTTCGTTAATGTAATCTTCTGTGCGCGAGATTTCATTAAAGCATTTGCTCTCTCAAAGTCTTCTTTGGATACGATTCCTTCGTGTGTCCCGTATGCGTAGTACGAAACCTTCTGTCCTCGGTTCAGCCGGCACTTATATGGGAGCGTGTCTGTTGAGAAGTATTTTTGCCATACAGAATTGCCAATGTACTTTTCATTCGAGATAATATATCGAATGGCAGTTGAATCCCATGCGACTTCACCCGATTTACACGGGATACCATTTTCTCGCAGGTCAAATGCTATCCGCTCTGTACTTTTGCCAGAAAGGTACTCACTGAATATCCGCTGTACGATAACAGCTTGTTCCTTCACAATGTGTATGGAGTGGTTCTGTAGAGTATATCCGTATGGCAAGTTTGCGGGTATGTATGTCCCAGCCTGCATTCGTTTTTGAATGCCCCACCGCATATTGTCGGAGATGGATTCGCTCTCGGCCTGGGCAAAGGATGCGAAGAGCGCAGTCATCATTTCGCCGGACATCTTCGCAGTGTCAATGTTCTCTTTTTCGAAGTAGACGCCGACGCCGAGTGATTTTAGCTCTCTGATGGTTTCCAGGCATTCCTTGGTATTGCGGGCAAATCGGGAGATGGATTTTACCAACACCCTGTCGATCAGTCCTCTACGGCAGTCCGCCAGAAGTCGCTGAAAGTCCTCGCGCTTTTCAGCAGATGTCCCTGTGATACCCTCATCTGCGTATATATCTACCATTCTCCAGTTATCCTTGCTGGAGATCAGGTCACTGTAGTGATGGTTCTGAGCGGCGAAGGAGTTTAGCTGGTCATCAGAGGCGGAGCTGACACGGGCGTATGCCGCAACCCGCAATTTGGCATTTTGGGGCTTTTCGTTTGCCTCGATGGTAATGACCCGGTATTGCTTTTCCCGAAGCGCCATGCTGCCGTTGGTCATCAGCTTTTCCGCCATGTCAGTTCACCTCCTTTTTTGCAACACAAACAATACCACAACACCTTTGAAATAGCGATTGAAAAGAATGCGATTTCAGAAAGAAAGGATAATGTCCGCACCGGTCTGTGCGGCAATTCGGGACAATATCTTCCGGGCCTCTTTTTCCGTTGCTTTCTTCTGCGCTACCAACGAACGGAGTAGTTGGATGACACCGCACAAATCAATATTTTCCATCATGATCCCTCACTTTCCTATGCTGCTTTTGATAGCAGAAATATGAGAACCAATCAGGGAGCCTTGGAGAAGGGGGTGTATGGAGGCAATGAAAGGATGGTGGATGTTTCAGATATTTTGAAAAGGAGGTAGATAAAAGACTATGACCGATTCCCATATCTCTACTATCAAAGAAAACAGAAGGCCGCCCCCAAAAGTCAGAAGAGCACGCATAGGCTCCAAGTCTGGAGCGGCCTTCTGTTCTTTGACAATAGCTTTATTTGCCTGTATTCGACACTACTTCCCCAGGCGGGGCGGCAACTTAAACTGTGCTGGCGCACATCATGGGACTCTCACCCCTCCGAGGATCTCTCCGAGCTGCGTAAACAGAAGTATCATTGTAGGCTGACGAGGTCGTGGCGAAACAGCGTGCCAAAGCTGTCCTGGCCTGAGTGGGTATCGCTCTGCACCTTATATGGCCGTCCTTTGATGCAGAATACTCCGCACAGGTGGTCTTCGCGCACTCGGCCTGACGCTCTCTCCGTCAGCTAATGTATTCAAGTTGCTGGATATGACCGCCGATGGGGCGGTGTTTTTCAAGCTTCCATGAGATGTTTTGATCTCACGAAGATTGTAACTCCGAGCTTATTCTTCCAACAGAAACAGAATGGAAAGTTTACCAACCCAAAATGGAAAGTTTTTAGAGGGATGCCTCCAATTTGGACAGAAGAGAGATGGCCATCCGCAGTCTGCGCTTCTGTTCCTCTGCAAAATCTCCTTTTCCCACCAGGAGATAATCCAGAGGAACCTCAAAGAATTCTGCGAATTCTACAGCCAGTTCGACCGGGCCGGTTTGTTTCCCATTTTCGATTTTTGCTATGTAGGGAGTGCTGACATTCATTTTCTCTGCCAGCTGTTCCTGTGTAAGCCCACGATTTTTCCGCAAACTCCTAATCCGTGAACCGTAGTCATCGCTATTAAAGCTCATAGCACTTTCCTCATAGATGATGGGGATAAAATTACATTTCATTTTCTGCTTGCGCTTGGCTATTATGAAAAGGTTCTTGGTGTATCCCTCCGCCTTTAGGTCAACCATGCTGGGCATTGGAACATTTTAATTTAAACAGTCATGGTCGGTTCGTGAATTGGAACGCCTCCAAAATACTTGGACATGGGATGTTCAGCAAAATCCGCAGCAACATACAAAAATTGAGCCATGACCAGCAAAATTAATTCCGCTGGTCATGGCTCAATTTTATTTCATAACTAATTACTACCGCATTGATTAATTTGTCTTAAAATATTGCTATTCTATTTTAACAAATTTCTCGAGTCCAAGGGACATCATTCTTTCGGCATCAGTAGCTGAGCAAACTTCATAGAACTGTTGGTAGGTTAATGTATCAGTACTTTTATTAAGGAAGTATATCTAAAGTGCCAAATACACAGGTGATCAAGGGAACGGAGAAGGGAAGATGGGGAATGACGGCACGGCTATATTTCTTGGAAGCCAGGTTTAAGATCCAGGCGCCCTCCCGGTATAGAGCTACTGCCTGTTTATCGCCACAGAAAGCGTATAGATCCCGACACTGACCCACCGCCAGTTTAAGCCTGCATCTCCAGACGGTAGGGCCGCACACCGTCAAAGGGCTGCAGCAGACCATAAAAGCCGGAGAGGATGTGTAGGTGTTCCCGTACATAATCCAACTGTGGGGCGGTAAATACATGGGGAGCCATATAGCGATACTGGATTTCCTAATAAGCCAGAAGGGCAGGGGTCAGGCGGCAACGCAGATCCATTTCTGCCAGCCGTTTCACATTTGAGGCTGCGATGGAATCGTTACAGTTCCAGAGCTGCTTCATCTTTCGGAACGACTGGATTGCAGTATGGCTTTCAGTCGTTTCGCCTCCGATGAAAAACGAGCATTTCCTCCGGTGCAAAGCATTCTGTGTTCTCTCATCTTTTTGGCGCGAGAAATGATAATACGTATGACAATCTCCTTGGCTGAAATTGATTCTGAGCATATTATAGTGTGTACGTGTCAAAGCAGCATACCCTGAAGTGCATATCAATACCCGCCAGAGGTGATCACACGCTGGCGGGTATTGATAGCCTTATTTAATCAGACGGGCTCCCAGTAAATACTGATAAGTGGTAGGAGGGAGTAATTTGACCAGCAGATCGGCCGGAGGCTTTTTTTCCGCAATCAGGCGACGGACAGTAGAGGCGCTGATGACGGTATCGTCTGCGGTAAGCCGGGGGATTTCACGATAGGCCACGCCTCCTGGAGGAAGCAGTGTGCTGAGGACTTGATTGTAGACTGCCGTGGTTTTGCTGAAGGGCTCTTCGCCCACATAGCGGGAGGTAATATCCAGGGCATGGGCGATTTTGAGAAATACTGTGCAGTCCAGCGTAGCCTGAATTGAGGTGAGTTCCTGGTTGCTGGGGAAGAAGTAGGATGGGAATACCGCAGCTGAAATCAAATAGCTCTCGGTTTCATGGTATATGATATTTGTCAGGTCGCGGGTACCAGATTCCACCAATTGCTTTCGGGTCTCAAAAGAGAACTGCGATAGATCTTCCGAGACAAGAAACAAGTGGAGGGTGTCGTTTTCTCTGCAGGCTGTCTCCACTAAACGGCGGTGTCCTGCAGTAAACGGGTTGGCGTTCATAACGATGGCAGCCTGTGTTCCCCGTCCTCTGGTGAGGCTGTTCAGGTAGTGCGAAAAGCCGTCCCGTTGATTTTCCATCAAGACCACCTGCCCCTCTACCCGGGCAATTTCGTAAAAGCCCAACTCGTGAAACAGAGGCGCATTGCAGCATTTTGTGTGGAGGAAGAGATGGCAGATCCCATGACGGTACTGGTAGTCCACCAGGTGGGAGACGATGCAGTTGAGGAGTCCCTCTCCCCGGTGGGCGGAATCTACCGCAAAGCAGCGCAGAGTATTGCGAAAGCAGGAACCGGTGGCTACCATATCTCCGTGGCGGTCATAGGCTACCACGGTATAGTCCAGATGGGGATCCTCGTGAATTCCTTCCCGCTCCAACAGCTTTTTCCAGTGCGCCACAGAGTCGGTGTCTGTTCGCTCCAGACTGGAAAGTACGATATCCTCCATAGTGATCTCCTTTCCGAGGTTCAATCAAAGGAATAGGGCTTCAGCTTGCGTACCACGTCCAGGATGGTGCCGTCCCTGGCCTCTACAATGGCCACCACGTCGTCCTCCCAGTGGAGGGGCTCTGGTCTGTCCACAATCTGATAGGCCTTTTCACACAGCCACTGGATGGGGACATGGGGGATACCTGCCGCGTCCAGACAGGCCACAAGGTCAGGGCGCAGAGGATTGACCGCGATACCGTAGTCTGTGACCACTACGTCCACACAGTCTCCGGGGGTGGTCACCGTAACCACCTGTTCGCATATCGTTGCCATACGCCCTCGGAGCAGCGGGGTGACAATGATACAGCATTTGCTTCCTGCAGCGGTGTCCGGGTGGCCGCCTGGGGCGCCCCGCAGCACGCCATCGGAACCTGTCAGTACGTTTACATTGAAGTGGATGTCCACTTCAAGGGCGGCCAGAATGACAAAATCCAGGCAATTGACGAAAGCGCCCTTGTTGGCGGGGTTGGCGTATTGGCTGGCGCTCATTTCAAAGTGTCCCGGGGTACGGTGGATGCTCTGCACAGCGCCCAGATCAAAGTCCTGAACGTCGATAATTTGATCCACCAGCCCCTGTTTCAGCATATCTACCATGGAGGTACAGATCCCGCCGATGGCCCAGCCCATGTGGATATTCCGGGCCTGCATCTGGGGTGCCAGAAAACGGTTGACGGCCAGGGTAGGGCCGCCTACGCCGGTCTGGAAGGAAAACCCGTCCTTAAAATAGGGGGTAGCCGCCATAATTTGTGCAGCGTTTTGCGCCATCATCAGATCCCGGGGGTTTTCTGTCATCCGGGCAGCCGCGCTGGCAATTTTCTTGGGGTTTCCGATGGAATCCACCACAACCACGCAGTCTACATCAATGGCCTTGACACTGGGAGGATAGTTGGGGAAGTCCACCAGGGTATCGGTTACCACAATGACATAGTCGGCGTACTGGGCGTCAGCCATCGCGTAGCCAAGAGAGCCACAGTCGCTCTTGCCGCCGATTCCCCGGCAGTTGCCCATGCAGTCCGCTGTGGGGGCCGCCAGAATGGCAATGTCGATATGAACCTCCCCACATTCAATGGCTCGGGGGCGTCCACCGTGGCTGCGGATAATGGCCGGTGTCTGCAGCAGCCCTTGGGAGACCACTTCACCCACCTTGCCTCTGATTCCGCTGGTCTGTATGCCCACCACTTTTCCCTGGCGGATGTATTCCGCCACCGGGTCGTGGGCGCTGCCCAGAGAGGTAGCGGCGATGGTAATATCCTTCAGACCCAGTTCTTCAAAAATGGAGGCCATGGCCAGGTTGACCACATAGTCACCGTCTCTCAGGTGGTGATGGAAGGAGACGGTCATACCGCTATGGGCGTTACACTGCTGAAGGGCCTCCTTCAGGGAGGGAACAACCTTGGTGTCCACGGGGGCCTCCCGGCGTACCGTACGGGGGCCGACCTTGGTCAGGAAAGTTCCGTCTTTATAGTTCTTGCCCTGATAGGCCTCCCTGCCGTTTTTCAACAGAAAATCGGGAATGTCCCTACCTATAAAATTGATCATATCAGAGGTCTCCTTTATATATGCCGCAGGCTTTTGCCAGCGCAATGGTGCGGGCAGCGCCGGGCAGGAAGGCGATGTCGATCATCTTTCCGTCAATGGTAAATACGCCGATTCCCTGGGCCGCCTGCTCCTGCACCGCCCGGACAATGCGTTCCGCAGCGGTGATTTCCTTCTGGGTGGGGGCAAAGAGTTCGTGGACAATGGGAATCTGCTTGGGATTGATGACGCTCTTTCCATCGAAACCCATTTGATGATTCTGGATGACCTCTCGGCGGAAGCCTTCCATATCGTCCAGGTCGGTAAATACCGTATCAAAACACTGTACGCCGGCAGCCCGGGCGGTCAACACAATGTGGCCTCGGGCCGTCGCCATTTCGATTCCGTCCCGGGTAGGGGAGACCTGCATACATTTCCGAAAATCGCCGCCGGAGAGGGCCACACCCAGCATGCGGCTGGAGGAACAGCAAATTTCATAGGAATTAAGTACACCCTTTGGACTCTCCAGAGCGGCCATAAGAAGAGTGCGACCCTTCTGCACACCAAATTCGGCCTCTGCCTGTTCGACTGCATGCTCTACCTGGTGGATGTCGGCGGCGGATTCGCATTTTGCAATACGGATTCCATCCGCGCCTCCCGCTACGCTGACCCGGATATCCTCTTGCCAGTGAGGGGTATCCAAACCGTTGATTCGCACCAAAACCTCTGTGCTGCCATAGTCGATGGTTTTTAGCGTGTGATAGAGGGAAAACCGGGCGGCATCTTTTTGATTCTCCGCCACAGCATCCTCCAGATCCAGAATCAGGCTGTCCGCACCATAGATATAGGCGTCTTTGATCAGGCCGGGCTTCTGGGCGCTTAGAAACATCATGGTTCGTCTGAGGCGAAACCGTTCCGGTGCAGGACGAGCAATCATTTTAACGCACCTCCCCAGGGGAACCCGCTGTCAATCTGACAGCTTCGGAAAACCGCACATTCCACTCGGGCCCGGATGGTGCAGTCCAGTGCACCCATATCCACCACAGATACCTTTGCGTCCGTTACCTCCAGATTGGATAAAACGTCCCGAACTGTGTGAAGAATTTGCTTTCCATACTGGTTGAGCACACTGCTCTGAATGGAAATATCCAGGGTACCCTCCCCAGGCTCTACGGAAACCTGGGCATCGCTGGATTCCAGTGTACCCGCAACCGCCGCTGATTTGATGACCATGACAAGAAACACTCCCTCATTGCAAGCTTTCCTTCGCAATTCTATTGTACAAGGGGATTGACAATAAGTAAAATATTATTTAGATTAAAAGTGTTATAACAGTAGAGTTATAGGGTGATGGAAATGAACATGAAAAATCTGCAGTATATCCTCTCTGTCTGCCAGGAGGGAAATATGACTGCGGCGGCCCGTGCCCAGCACATCTCTCAGCCGGCACTGAGTCAGGCAATCAAGCAGGAGGAGCAGAATTTAGGCGCAGCGATTTTCCATCGGGGCAGCACTCCGCTGACCCTTACCGCCGCTGGCAAACGGTATGTGGAAACAGGGCGCCAGATCATGATGCTGGAACAGGACTTGAAAAATGAATTGTCCGAGCTGACAGGCCGGCAGGAGGAGGTCATCCGCTTTGGGCTTTCGGCCCAGGAGGGTATGTATCTGCTGCCCCGGATCCTGCCCCGCTTTTTCCAATTACATCCCCATGCCAAGCTCTGCATTGAGGAGCGAGGGTCGGCGCTGCTGGAAGAAATGCTGCTGGATGGCTCTATTGATGTGGTGCTGGCCCGGTATGAAAAGAAGCGTGCGCCGCTGGAGTACCGGTTGTTTGCGAAAAATAAGTTGGTGCTGCTGTGTGACCAGACCACCAGGCTGGCTCAACAGCACCCCAATGCCGCTACGATTTCCCTGTTGGACGCCAAGGATGAGGCCTTTGTCCTGCTGGAAAAGGAACATCATATCGGGCAGTTCATTCGGTCACTGTTTGAGCAATACGGTATGTCTCCCAAAATTTTGGCAGAGGTAAATTCCTTTGATACGGCGAAGCGGATTGCCCTGTCCAGTGGGGCGGTAACCCTCTCGCCCTATCCGCTGTTTGGTAACGATCCTTTTTTGGAGCGACGGGGAAATGTGTATTTTCTGAAGGGAGTAAAAAGTTCCCACCACAGCTATATCTGCTGGAGAAAGAACATGTACCTGACTCAGTGTATGTGGGACTGGATTCGGCTTTTAGAAGAGGAAGGGGCGGAAGCAGGATGAACTGGATGGCGGGTGAGGAGATCGGACTGGAGGATATGCTGCTGCTGCGGGAGCGCAGGGCGGATTTACAGCACAGCCTCCTGCAGCGGCCAGGCTGCGCATGCGTGGTATGCCTGACGATGAACATTGCCGGCCCCGTGAAACGCACACCTATGACAGACCTGTTTTTCGACGAAGGGCGGAGAAAGATTGCCGCTGTTTTAACCGGCCTGTCGTTGGACTGGCGAGAGGAACGGCTGGAAGCGGCGGCGGGACTTACCGCGTGCTATTGCTGCGGAGGAGACCCTGTCACAGTCAAACGATCCATGATTTTATTGGAGGAAGAGAGCAGGGCGGCCAGGCTGTGGGATATTGACGTTCTATATGGGCTTGGGCAGAAGGTGAGTCGGGCGGAACTGGGTGTGCCAGAGCGCAGATGCTTTCTGTGCGGAAATCCGGCTGTGGGTTGTGCCAGAAGCAGGCGGCATACGGTGGAGGAGATGTGGGCCTATACGACAGAAGTGCTGTGGGCCTGGTATGTGGAGCGGCAGGCAGAGTCTATCGGCATGATGGCCCAGCGGGCGCTTCTTCATGAGGTGGCGGTGACACCAAAGCCGGGTTTGGTGGATCGGAACAACAATGGTGCTCATCGAGACATGGATTTTTTTAGCTTTTTGGACAGCGCCTGTGTACTGAGGCCCTATTTTGCCCGCTGTGCCCGCTGGGGCTTGGAGCATGCTGAGGTCTTACCGGAGGAGGGTTTGCCTTCTCTTCAGATACTAGGGATGCAGGCGGAGGAGGAGATGTACCGCATAACCTCGGGGGCCAATACCCACAAGGGGGCTATATTTTCTTTGGGAATCCTGTCTGCGGCGGCTGGAATCCTTGCCGCACAGGGAGGAACGGAAAAAGATGCCTGGCATCTGGGAAATCTGGCGGGTCGAATTGCAGGTGGACAAGCCGGGCAGAAGGGGGCTAGAGCTTCTGCAGCTAACGGATATGCCAGAGAAATCAGTATGCTGAAGAAATTCCGGCAGTGCAGGCTGGATACGGGTTCCTGGAACCGTGAGCTGGTGGAAATGTTGCTTCAGATCATGGGGGAAGTCGAGGATACCAACCTGTTAAGACGGGGCGGGGAAGAGGGGCTGGCATATGTCCGTCGGGCGGCAGGGAATCTGCTGAGGAATGGCTCATGTTCCCTGGCCGAAGTTGAGGCCCTGGATCAGCACCTGATCCAGCGAAATCTGAGTCCCGGCGGGAGTGCGGATCTGCTGGCAATTCTCTGTTTTTTACATTTTTGGGAAGACTGAGGTCTCCGGTTCAAATCCGGATAGCAGCTCCATAAAGCCACACCAATCTGGATATTTTAAGCGGAATGCTTAGAGTATCAGAGGGTGTGGCTTTTTTATTTCCCTGAAATTTGTGTTCTGAAAAAAAGATATTTTCGAGGCTTGTGGAGCCACAGAAGGACATTGAACCCCGGATCGCTCCATAAGATACCGGTTACCCCTCCCCTGCGCCCTTTTTCAGCCCTGAAGGCCGCCAAATGGAGGAAAAAATATATACAAAAAGTAGAGCGTCGGTTTGTTGGTTTCGCAACCATCAGACCGGCGCTTTTTTGCTGCACAGGAAGTTCAAAAAGGGCGCACACCTTTGCGTCTGCTTTGCTGAATAGATTTTTGTAGAGAAGATGGTATGGTGAAATTCCCGGGCAGGGGCGCAGAACGGTGATCGAAAAAGGGCGCTGAGCCCCCAAAGGAGGAATACGAACATGCCCCCCAAAACCTATTTCGAGGAACTGTCCTACGCCCTGCGGCGGCGGGAGCTACTGCCCCGGCCGCTGGAGGAGGACGGCCTGCTCCCGGTGGAGTGGAACGGACGCATCCTGTGCCGGGTCACGGAGAGCGGCGCCGTCCGGTATGACCCCACCTGGGTAGACACCAGCAGGGCAAAGGCCGCCCTGGCTCAGGCCACGGAGGCGGCGGGGACGGTGATGGAGTACATGACGCTTCTGGAGAATGCCCCACCTCTGAAGGCGGATGGCCTGGCGGACGGTTACCGGGTGCTGGCAGAGTTCAACGGCACAGTGCTGGCCGGGACAGAGACGCTGCTGGGGGCCCAGTTCGTCACCTGGGCCCGGGACTATGACCGGAGCGGGGTCAACAACGGCCACTACTACATGGAGGACTATCAGGGCGCCAGGGAGGACTTCGCCCTCCGCTCCGGGCTGGTGGCCAGGGAACGGGTCTTTGACCGGGAGCAGCTGGAGGGGCTGCGCCAGGCGGTGCAGGGCTTCCTCTATGGAGAGGGCCCGCCTCCTACCAGCAGGAGTTCCAATGCCGGCGCCTCCTGGATCAGATCACAGCCCAGCTGCCGGAAAGAACCCAGGATCAGATGCAGAGCGAAAGTCAGAAGCTTGGACAGTCCATATGAGGGCGGTGCCAAATCAGGCGCCGCTTTTTCTATACAGAAATTGTTGGTATCGCTTGGTTTGCGGCATTTTTTTCGTTACGTATGGTGATAGCTTTATCCCGCAAAAGCGGGTATTGTTGTGGTCAGAAGCCCACCAAAAAATAACGAGGAGGACACACGTATGAAACAGATTGAGAAGCATCCCGCGCCGGAGAAGCTGCTTCAGCAGATAACTGAGGAGGCAATCAATGCCCTGGCGCTGGGCGGGCCGGACAAGATCGGGGATGAGGCTCCCATGGAGGCAGGCGTGAAGCTGATTGCCAAAGCCTGGGAAGTGCCCCGGGAGAGCCTGCAGGCCAGCCTGGAGCTGATTGAAAGAGAACGGCAGCTTCTGCGCAGCGGGAGCAGCGAGGACGCTCTGCCCAACAGCGAACTGCTGAAGCCTTACGACGGCAAGATGATTGCCGAACTGCTCTGGGGCCTGTTTGAGACGACGGCCAGGCTGGAGGATGCCCAAGACCGGGCGGCGATGCACAAGCTGGCCCTTCTCATGGCGGAAAGCCTGAACCTGGACAGTTGGATCGCGGAGTGCGGGCCATCTAAAATCTGAGACGGAAGCATACAGGAGGGGGGCTGTCCTTGGACAGCCCCCCTCACCTTTGCGCCAAAGAAGGATCGTTTACTTCCACTGGAGTGGAAAGGCCGCCCTGTCCCAGGGCGAGGCTAACCGCCGGCGGTAGCGCAACATCTGATATAGAAAGAGGGAGTAAATCTTGAACCGTCCATGTGAGGGCGGCGCCAAATCAGGCGCCGCCTTTTTCTATGCCCAGATTTTATTCCATTTCAGTGCCCGTAAGATTTATGCCCCGGAGCACCCGGCGGAACCGCCGCCCAGGCCAGTATGCACCCGCTCCCCCCTCTGTGTGGGCTGCCCCTACCCTGCCAACGGCTTCCTCTGCTGGGGGAAGGATGGGAAGTGCCTGCGCTCGGAGATGCGGCGGCTCAATGCCACGGACAGGTGGGCAGAGCAAGAAACTAAGGAGGAGATTCACACAGATGAATCCATGTAACAATCGCTTTCCCCTGCGGCCGGCCGCCCGTGAGGAGGCCGGCCTGTTCTACTCAGATGACCAGGCGGACAGAACACTGGGACTGGACAGGCCGGTGGGCCGGGTTTCCTTTGCCAATGGCGAGCGCATGGAGTTCACAGCCCCACAGGATTACCTCCGGACCATCCGGGAGGAGCTGCCCACAAGGGATGTGACCGGCTTCCGCTTCGAGACCCTGACGGATGACCCGGCGGTGCGCAAGGCGGCGGACGATATGACCTATGACCTGTATGGGGAGGAGAACCCCAGGCCGCTGGAGGATTACGTGCCCCGCCAGGGGCCGGAGATAGGAGGGCAGCAGATGTGACCACACAGAACAGACAGCCGGTGCTGCGCTGTGTCCTGAGCAACGCGGCGCACCCGGAGTATGGCCAGGTGACCATCCCCTTCCCCATCCCCGGCATGGAATATGAGCGCACCCTGGAATGCCTGGCCGCTATGGAGCTGGGAGCCCCCCTGAAACGGGACTGCCGGGTGGACGAGCTGGAGAGCGGCTTCCCCATCCTCAAACGCCTGGAGAAGGTGGGCGCCAATCTGGACGAGCTGGACTACCTGGCCCGGCGGCTGGACAGCTTTGACGACTATGAGGCCGCCCAGTTCCAGGCTATGGCGGTCAGGCTGGGTACGTTTGATATGACGGACTTCATCAATCTTACCTTCTGCTGCCAGCAGGCCACGGTGATCACGGACTTTTCGGATTTGGACGCTGTAGGCCGCCAGCATTACATGACGCTGGAGGGCGGCTGTGCCAGTGAGGAGGAGCTGGAACAGGTGGATGGCAGAGCAGCGGCCTTGAAGTTGATCCTCAACAAGCATGGCACTATCACACCCTATGGCGTGGTTTATGATAACGGTATGGAGCTGGAGAAGTTCTACAAGGAGGGCGGCCCCTTTCCGGACTATCTTGACCGGGAGTTCGTCATACTCCTGGAGGCATCCTACGGCGAGGGGCAGAGCACACTGCTGGTTCTGCCGGACAGCCCGGAAAGGCTGGAACGTCTCCTGTGCCGCACCGGCATCCGGGACAGCCCCCACTTTTGGATAGTAGACAGCACCCTGCCCGGCGAGGTCATCAGCAGCATTCCGGCGGAACGCCTGTCCATCAATGGCCTCAACCGGCTGTGCCAGGCGGTTGAGCGGATTGCACCGGAGGATTTGAAAACTCTGGTACAACTGCTGGCCGACAAGGATCACCCCAGCCAGGGGCCATCCCTGGGCGGGCTATCCATGTGAACCGAGGGGGAGAGAATATACAGAAAAAAGAGTTTATCCGGCAGATCAATGAACTGGTTCCCAGGCCGGACCCCGTCACCACCGAGGCGCTGTACCGCTTTGACCGGGAGTGTGCGGAGACGGAGTACATCGATATGCTCACCGCCCTGCGAGTGGTGGCGCGGAATTTCGGTGAGGAAACCCTCCAGGGCGCCTATGAGGTCATCCAGCACCAAAACGCCGCTCTGCCCAGCGAGCTGTTCGCCGCTGCCGTCTACTTTCAGGCCGGGCGCACACCGGCAGAGGTGTCCGGCCTGGCCAAGGAGGGCCGGCTTATGGGCTTCTTTGGCCCGGAGCGGCCGGAGGAGCCCAGCCGGATTGCGACCTGCACCATTGTGGAGTCCGGGCAGGAACAGCGGTTTTACACCATGGACTTTGGGCGCTTCAATCCGCAGCATGCCTTGAAGCGGGCCATCACATACGGCCGGGAAACAGGCATATCCGCCACCCAGGCCATGGCCCGCCTCACCATGGATCAACCGGAGTTTGCCGAAAAGCCCGGCGGGCCCCGCTGTATCCTGGACGGCCTGGGCTCAGAGCTCACCGAGGCGTTGTTCCAGATCTCGTCAGCCTGCCCCGCCGTGGCCGCCCATATCACCTGTAATGCGGATCTGGGTATCACAGAGGTGGCCTATTATCCGCTGTGGCTGGAGCGGAGTCAGAGTCAGGCGCCCATGCAGCCGCAGATGTAAAAAATGCTGGATATTACGGGCACACTGTGGTATGTTGTGTGCTTACCAGAAGAAAGGACGGGAAAGAACTATGAACCATCAGAGGAAACAGAGCATGCACAGGGACTCCGTTGAAGGCCGGCTTCCGCTTTGGAAGCCGGCCTTTTCTATCCGAATGACACTTGAGGCAAAATGAAGGGAGACAGATCATCATGCAGGGTGTATCGAAGGAGTGGCTGGATTTCCTGCGGAATCAGTTCCCCGCGGGCAGCCGGATCCAAACATGGGAGCTGGATGATCCCAGAAACACGCTGGAGGAGGCTGGTACTCTGGAGCACATCGATGACTCGGGCCGGTTCCACGTCCGGCAGAGCGACGGAGGTGAGTGCGTCCTGACCCTTGGGGAGGAGATGTTCTCCGTCCACCCGCCTGAGTCCACCCAGCTCAAGCTGTACATGCCCCTCACCGCCAGCTTCTATGCCCGGAATGAGTGGGGAGATTGGGATGAGACGGGTGAAGAATGGGACGGCAGAACGCTTCTGGACTATGAGGACAGGATCCTGGGCTTCATGGTACGGAACCGGGTGCCGGAGGAGGCGGAGCGGGGCCTCATGCTCTGGTGCGACAAGGAGTTCCTGGACGTCAAGGTGCGCTCCGCCGTGTTTACGGCAGAGGCCAGAGACGGCAGGCTGTGGGGCGTGGCGGAGTGCCAGGTCGTCGGCCAGCTCTCTCCGGAGGAGCTGACCGGGCTGAAGGACTATCTCACCGGCCAGGCCGCGGACGGCGTTGGCGAGGGCCTGGAGCAGCAGGCAATCCGTGTGGACGGCGGGGAGCTTTACGTCCACATGTGGCAGCCGGAGGGCTGGAGCATCCAGACGGAGGCAGAGCAGTTCGGGCTGACGCAGGCCCAGGGCATGACGATGGGGGGTATGAGCCGTGGATAAGGCCTTTACAGTATCCCTGTGCAATCCGGACAAGGATACTTATGTGACACTGGAGCTTCCAGCAGACCCGTATGCTGTCCTGGATGCCTGGGAACGGCTGCGGCTCGCACCGGACACCAGAGTGGAATGGGAGATGGAGGACTATGGGGAATTCCCCGTCCTGTTCCCTGGCCTGCAATCTGGCGAGGGCTTCCCCGCGCTCAATGCCCTGGCGGAGCGGCTGACCAGTCTGGACAGCCGGCAGCGCACCGCATTCGAGGGGCTAGTCAAGCTGCAGGACGGCAGGCCCATGGAACCAGACGCCCTCATTACCCTGTCTGAGCAGGCAAAGCACTGCCAGGTGGCGCCCGAGGCCACGGATGACGCCTCGTTGGGCCGGGTTTACGCGGCAAACGGTTCCATCCCCGAGGTGAAGGATGTGCCGGACAAGGTATTTGAACTGCTGGACTTCCAGCTCCTGGGCCGCCGGATCCGTCAGTCGGCGGGCGGGGTCTTCACCAGGCAGGGGTATGTGGTACCGGATGGGAACTGGAAGCCCACAGAGGGCCAGGAACTCCGCATCGCGCCGGAGGCCCCGACTGGCTTCTTTCGGCTGGAGCTCCGGCTCGGGGAGGAACGGGCGGAGCTCACCCTCCCCGCCGGACAGGAGCTGGTGGAGGTGCGGGAGCGGATGGAGGCCGTGGGCCTCCCCAACTGCGCCGTCACCGCCTTCCACAGCCGGGTACCCCAGCTTCCGGCAGCGTGGGCCACGCCGGAGCGGCTGGATACCCTGAACTGCCTGGCCATCCGGCTGATGGTGCTGGCGGAGCGGGACTCTCTGGCCCTGATCAAGTACAAGGCGGTGCTGGAGGTGTCGTCCATTTCGAGCCTGGAGGATGCCATGGCGTTGACGGAACGGCTGGACGCCTACAATCTGAATTGGGCAGCCGCCTCTCCAGAGGACGTGGCCCGCGGGGAGCTGCGCCGCTCCATGGGGGAGGAGAATGCCGACCTGCTGTGCTGGTACCTGAACCTCTACGGCTACGGCGAGGCGCTGATCCAGCAGTACGGGGGCGAGCTGACAGACTACGGTCTGCTGACCCGGGCGGATGGCCAGCCGGTGCAGAAACCGCTGCCGCCCCAGCCCACCCGGGGCGGCGTACAGATGGAAATGAGGTGAAACGCCCATGGATAAAGCAGGACTTTTACAGCTCCCCGGCAGGCCGGAGGAGCAGGACTGGCTGCGGGAGCGGCTGGAGGTGTTGACCGCGCGGGAGGGGATCGCCTTGGACGCGGCCATCCAGCGCCATCCCGCCCAGGACAGTACAGAGGTGGTCAGCCTGCTGGCCAGCCTGGACGAGTATGAGGTGTTGGGCGGCATCCAGAGTTATGAGGATCTGGGCCTGTATTACCTGGAGGAGACCAACGCCAGGCTCCTGGCGCTGCGGGACTACATCGACCTGGACAAGCTGGGCAGGCAGTATGAGGCACAGCACCCCGGCCGGTTCGCAGGGGGCTGCTATGTGGTATATCCGCGAAAGGGGGTGACGGGCTTCTACGACGGGGTCAACCTGCCTGGGCCGGACTACAGCTGGAGCCTGCGGCTGAAGCTGGCCTCCTCCGCGGTGCCGGAGGGGGTGTGGCTGGCGCTGCCGGACTACAACGACATCATGGACGTGAGGCCGGGGGAGATCCGGCTGGCCCTGGACGCTCTGGGTGTGCAGACCATCCGGGAGTGCACCCTGCTGGAGGCCCGGTGCAGCCTGCCGGGGATCACCGGCCTGGAGGATGCATATAGGGGACGGCTGGAGGATCTCATCTATGACGGTCAGAACCTGGGATTTATCCTCCAGGAACAGAACCAGGGGCAGAAGGGGTTCCTCCAGGCCTATCTCTGGATACTGGAGTATGAGCACTGCGCCACCCTGCCCGCTGCCCTGGATTTGGCGCAGAACCTGAACCGCTACCAGGTGGTGCGGGCGGATCAGCTCCAAGACATGGCGTGGATGGATCTGCGCGTGCGGTTGGGATGTGTGGATCGGGCCCTGTCAGGCTGCATTGATCTGGAACGGTACGGACTGGATTTGCTGCGGAAGAAGGGCTATACCTTGACAGAGGACGGATGTGCATACATTGCTAGGCAGCAGACGCAATCCCAGGCGCCCCAACAGATGCAGCAGATGTAACCCCAGATCAAATCTATATCAAAACGAAACAGGGGCCGTTTTCCCGAAGGGGACAGCGGCCCCTGTTTTTTGTGCCCTTTTTCGGGAGGACGGCCCGGAAAAGGAGGACGTCATGAAAGCCAAAGAGAAGCAACTGCTGGAGTACCTGAAGAAGCACTGCCCCGGCCGGGAAAACGCCATCAGTGGCAAACAGATGAAAAAGAGGTTCCGCATCCATGAGGCAGAGCTGCGGAAGCTGGTCCATAACCTGCGGGTGGACGGGGCGCCTATCTGCAGCGACCGCACCGGCTACTTCTACCCCGCCAACGCCTGGGAGGTGATTGCCACAATCGGGCATCTCCGGCGAATGCGGGACGGCGTGGAGAAGGCCATCCGTAGCTTGGAGAGGGCCACGGGGGCCTTCCGTCTACCCGGGGGAGGTGAGGCGGATCGCTAAACCCTTCTTCCCCTGGGTAGGCGGGAAGCTGTTCCTGCTCCCCTATATTTTCCAGCTGCTCCCCAGGAGGGCGCCCCGTCTGCTGGAGGTCTGCGGCGGCAGCGGCGCGGTGACCCTGGGCTTGGGCGCCGGGTATGCCCCGCTCCGGGTGTATAACGACGTGGATGTGGATCTGGTCAACCTGTTCCGCTGTGCCCGGGACCGGCCCCTGGCGCTGCTCAGGGAGCTGGACTTCCTGCCCCTCCACGCCCGGGCGGACTTCGAGGTGGTGCTCCGCTTCCTCAACCACGGGTATGACCCCAACGACTTCCTGGAGGAGGAGCTCCAGATCGCGGAGGAGTACTTCCCGCCCATGGACAGGCAGGAGGTGAAGAAGCTCCTGATGGGCCGGGCCAACCTGCCGGACGTACAGCGGGCTGCGGCCTATTATCTGAGCATCCGGTACAGCTACAGCGCCACCGGGAACAGCTTCGGCGGGCGCAGCGTGGAGCTGCGCCGCTTCCTTGGCCTGCTCCGACGCGCCTCGGACGCACTCCAGGGCGTGGTGGTGGAGAACAAGGACTGCTGCGATGTGGTTCGGCAGTACGTCCGGACGGGTGCGGTGATCTATGCGGACCCGCCCTATCTGGAGGCGGAGAGGATGTACGCGCCCTCCTTTGCCCTCCGGGATCACGTCCGGCTCCACGATTGCCTGTGCGCCCCGGCGGCGCGGGACAGCCACATCGTCCTGTCCTATAACAGCCATCCGGACATTCTGGACCTCTTCGCCCCGGACTTTTATATTGTGGGCTTTGACCGCCCCAACCCCATGGCTCGGCAGGAGGACTCCAGGTACCACGAGCTGCTCATGACCAACTTTGACCCAAGCCCCATGCTCAACCGCCAGCTCTCCCTGCTGGATAACCCCGGACTGGTGTCCAGCGACTGGCCGGAGCTGCGGATCCTGTCCGCCCCTACCGGGCGGCTGCCTCGGGTGTGGGACTGGCCGCAGGACTAAGAATACGAGGTGAAAACAGAAGATGAAATTTACCATCTGCCATGACACAAGCAAGAAGACCCTGGCCATCCCCCGGGCCGCCCTCCAGCTCTCCGGACTGGAGGACGCGGAGCGGCTGGCCCTGCATACAGAGCACGGCTGCATCGTGCTTACCCGGCAGGGGGGCACTGCAAGGGAGCGGCTGGATGCCATCCGGCTGCTCTACGATCTGAACATCGGCATGGTTGTCCGCTTGGCTCTGGACAGCCGGTCAGCCAGCGGTATGCCGTGCAAAAGAGCGTCCGAGGTATTCCGAACCTATGACGCGGAGTTCCTGGATATGCTGGAGCATTGCGGCGTGGATTTGTTCGGGTTGGGCGCCCTGCTGACCCGGGAGGAGGATGCCGAATGAGCTTGGCCTATTACACCATGGATGATCTGCGGCTGGGCCGGGGCGGCTTCCTACAGAAAGGCTGGACGATCCGGCAGCGCCCGGAGCTGGGGGAGGCCCTGGCGCACTACCGGGGCATGCCCATCACCAAGCGGAAGGTGCTGGGCCTGACGGACGGCTTCCATGTGCTGGAGCTGGTGAAGAACGTGCCCCTCTTCCCAGATGATCCAGAGGGGGAAGATGTGCTGGCCTCAGAGTTGGGGGAGCCGCTGCCTCAATGGGCGGACACTCCAGAGGCCTGCCAGGCATTCCGCGCCTGTGTAGAGGATCTTGGCCTTCGCTACCAAATTGAGGGCAAGATCCTGGCCCCCATCCCCGTCAACAAGAAGCAGCGCCGCAAGAAGCTGGTGGGGAAATACCTCTGGCCCGACGTCCCCGGCAATCCGGCCTCCGCTCTCCGGTGGGTGTACCTGGCCGGGAAGGGCTGGCTGGCCCCCACGGTGCTCGAGGAGCACCCTGCCGTGCTGCCCCTGGTGCTCAAGGTGCGGGCGGACGGCATCACGGACAAAGGCGACTACCGCCCCCTGGAGCTGGAGCCCTGGGAGTTCCGCCTCCTGGCCCGGCGCACTCTGGAGCGGCTGGAGCAAAATATGACAAAATGTGAAGGAGGAACCCCATCGTGAAACGCACCATTCTGAGATGCGCCGCCGGCCTGTTGATAGCCGCGGCGCTGCTCCCAACCGCCCTGGCGGCGGAGCCATTCCCCGCGGTCACCGAGGTGCAGGTCTGCTATCCAACCTCTGTCACCCGCAGTGAGGACGGCACGGAGATCCGCAAGGTCTATGACCTGTCCCCGGAGCAGGACCCTGCCGGTATCCCCCGGTCGGACTTCGAGCAGGACGGCTTCCACTACACCCTGACAGACCTGCTCCAGCAGGAGCTGCCGGAGCATGAGAGCCGTCCGCACACGGAGACGGTATCGTTGGAGAGTAAAAGCAAGGATATGGAATCCGTCCTGGCCCTGCTGCCCCAGGAGAAGGAGTTCGTCACGGAGGACGGACTGTCCGGCACCCTGTCCCTCCAGCTGGACACTGTCCAGGTGGAAGCGGCGGGCTACGGCAGCTCCACCCGGGAGGTGTCCGCCACCCGCTCCTATCCCAACCTGGCCAGCCAGGATACCGCCAGCATCCCCAAGAGCATTGAGGAGGACGGGCGCAACCTCACCCTCCAGAATATTGACTGGCGGACGGACAACACCGCCAGCGTGGCCGGTTACAACCTGGGGGACTGTTACACCGCCGTGGCCACCTACACCGGCACCGCCACCAGCAGTTATGTCACCGGCTATACTGTCACGGCGGACTACACCGGCACCGTCAGCCGCATCGCCCTGAACCGGGTGCGTTACGTTGCAATTTTTGAGGGGGAGCCCCTGGAGCCCGCCGTACCCATGGAGGAGTCTGGGGATGGCCTGGCCCAGTTCAACTGGGCGGCCATCCTGCTCCCGCTGGGCGTGGTCTTTGCTGTGGGCGGCGTGATTGGAGCCTGCCTGTTCGTCAAGCGGCGCCGGGAGAACAAGGAGGATTCGGAGTGAAGAAGCTGGCCACCCTGTGCCTGGCCGCCTGCCTGGCGGCGGCCCTGGCTACCCCGGCGGGTGCTTTAGATTACGCCATTGACGCGCCGGAGGGGCCGGACTACGGCAAGCCCACCTCGGTGGAGGTGGTACACACGGCAGACGGCGGGGCCCTGAAAAACGAGGACATCAGCAAGAATGCCGCCCTCATCCCGCCGGGCTTCGGCAGCGCCAGCGCAGACACTCTGAACACCGGAACCTGGCTTACCCCCAATCTGGCCCCGGAGGGTATGGCAGTGGGCGCCGTCAACGGCAGCGGGATGCCCGTTGTGTTCCCGCCTTCTGTGGACACCTTCACCGCCGTCCCCGCGGAACCGGAGCAGGAGACGGAATCTGGCGGCACCTTGGGCTATACCCCGGTGGCCTCGGACCTCTACTACTCCGGCGGATACCTGGGTACCTTAAAAATCCCCGCCATCGGCCTGAGTGTGCGGGTCTATGAGGGTACAGACAGCTCCACGCTCATGAAGGGCGCGGGACATTTCAAAGGCACCAGCATCTGGGATGGAAACTGCGCCATCGCCGGACACAACCGGGGGGTGCGGGACGACTTTGGAGATCTCCACACCCTGGAGCGGGGAGATACCATCACCTGGACCACCAAGCTGGGTGTCCGCACCTATGAGGTCACCAGTGTGCAGAAGGTCAAGGAGACGGATACCAGCGGCACCGCCCCTTCCAACGAGAACAAGCTCACTCTCTACACCTGCGTGCGTAACCAGAGGACCTACCGCTGGCAGGTGCAGGCGGCGGAGGTTGTGTAACCTGCTTTGTTTTGCGGGCTCATTTTCTCCACCGGGCCCCCCCTTTGCTATAGACTTTTCCCCAGATTTCCGGTATGTTGTTGCTGTAAGGAACACAAGGACAGCAGAGGAAAGAAGGAGGTCAACCGTATGAAAAGGAAACAGCTTATTCCGGCGGTATTGGCAGGTACCTTGATAGGCGCAGCACTGGTGGGGCCCGCGTCGGCGGGGGTGGCTGCCCTCACTGCAGCCCCAAGCACCCAGACCTTCTATGTAGACGGCAAGCAGGTGGATCTGGAAGCGTATGTCATCAATGGTCACAACTATGTGCAGCTCCGGGACGTCGGCCGGGCGGTAGACTTCGGCGTGGCGTATGACCAGGGCGCCAACCGTGTCCTGGTAGACACCAGCTCTCCTTACACAGAGGAAAGTGCAGTGTCCGCCCCCTCCGGGGTGGTCATCGTCCCCCAGTCGGACGAGCCCCTCCGGCTGAAGGAGGGGGACAAGGTGCTCTGCGATGACGGCACCACCTATGAGATCACGGATCTGCGTCTGTGGGAGGAGCCGGAACCCCTGCCCGCCTATGACCAGACGCGCTTCCCGGAGCTGGAGTTGCCGAAGGCGGAGGTGCGTCGGTTTCAAAGTGAATATGGGGACAACCTGCACATTCGAAACCTCTATGAGACCCGGCGGATGGAGTACACCATCTACAACGCCGCAGTGAACTGTCCAGAGCTGTGGGCGGATGGTGCCCCCGCTCTCAACCTGCACCTGGGCATCTCTGCACAGAACGCGGTGCAGATGTTCTGGCCCTGGCAGGAAGACCAGCTTACCCAAGTATTCTGCTCCGCGCCGGGGGCCCGGTTCGAGGTGGAAGCCTGGGATGTGTACCACGACGGGAAATATCTCTATACCGAATATAATATCAGAGGGACGTGACCTAACAGCGTCCCAGACAAACCGGCGGGAGGCGGCAAGCCTCCCGCTTTTTGCTTAGGAGGGAAGTTTGCAAATGAAACGAATCATCAGCCTGATGCTCACCCTGGCGGTGGCCCTGTCCCTGCTGATCCTGCCGGCGGGTGCCGCCTCCACCCCGGAGGAGGCCCTGGGTGAGGTCAACATTTACAGCGGCGGCTACTCCATGAATTATCTGGCCGTCAACGGCAGGGTGCAGACCCAGTCGTATACCTACTTTCTCTACCGCAACAGCGTCGGGGAGACGCAGGAAATCCCAGCCTATTGTGTAACGCCAGACCAGTACGGCGTACCACAGACGGTTCCTGAAGGGGAGAGCATCCGCTATCTGGCGGAGGAGAAAGCGTCAGACTCTAAAGTGGTGGGCCTGGTGGCCAACATGTACCCCCACCGCTCCCTGGCGGAGTTGGGTCTGACCAACAAGTACCAGGCATTTTACGCCGGCAAGATTGCCCTGTGGTGTTACCTGATCCCCGAGTGGGACATCAGCGACGTCACCGTAGCCCCCGGACTTACCGGCCCGGAGAGGGAGATTGGGGAAAGCATTCTCAATGCCGCGGTCAAAATCTATACTCAGGGTACCACATGGACCAGTGTGGCAGAGCCCCAGCTCACCACCTCCCCAGATCAGGAGGCAGCCTACCCCGTCACCATTGATGGGGCCGCCTATCGCCAGCAGGTATTTACTGTCACTTCTCCGACCTGGGTGGACGGACAGGCTGTTAATGTATCGTTCCAGGATGGGACGGACGTACCGGAGGGCGCCCGTATTGTGGATGAGAACAACCAGGATATTACCCAGGTCAAGGTCTCCAATACCGGAGACGGCTACAAGGGGACCTTCAAGGTGCTCTACCCAGAGGACTGCGTAGCGGGCCAGAGCGGCAGTGTCCAGCTCTCCCTCTCAGCCGATGTGTACCAGTATGTCGTATTTTACGCGCTTTGCCAGGAGGTTGACCAGTACGGCAACCTCCAGAGTTACCTCTGCGACACGGATCCCAAGGTCAGCCTGCTGCGAAACGCCATCTCTAACTATTCGGATACCGACGAGCCGGATGACCCAGACGAGCCTACGCCCCCTCCCAGCGAAACCGCCCTCAAGATCACCAAGTATGAGGCGGGCACTACTGTCACCCTCTCCGGTGCCACCTTCGAGGTGGTGGGCCCGGACGGGGACACCATCGGCGTCTACACCACGCCGGAGTCCGGTTCCATCACCATCCCTCTCACAGAAGTGGGCAATTACACCATCTATGAGCGGGTACCCCCGGAGTATCATCTGCTGGACGAGGAGCCGGTCAAACAGGTCACCGTGAAGTACGGGGAAACCGCCGAGGTGGACTTTGAAAATGAACCCTACGGCGACCTGCGTATCGAGAAGATCGACGCTTCCACCGGGGCCAGCCTGGCCGGGGCACGGATTCAGATCAAGCACATTGAGAGCGGCGCGACCTATACCGGTACCACCGGCACCGGCGGTTCCTATACCTTCACGGAGCTGAAGCCGGGGGCATACGAAATCCGGGAACTGTCCGCTCCAGAGGGGTGGGAGCGGGATTCCCAGACCTATACCACCACTGTGGTGGCAGGAGACTGCGTCACCTACACCCTGAAGAACGAGGCCCTGCCCGGCCTGAAGATTATCAAGTACGACCGAGAGAGCCATGAGACCATGCCCGGCGTCACCTTCCGTATTTGGCGGGATGGGGAGTTGCTGGGGGACTATGAGACAGACGCTTTGGGAGAAATCCTGCTCACGGACTGCCGGCCGGGCACCTACCGCGTCCAAGAGGTGGACACTGGGGACAGTGGACATCTGGCGGATTCCACCCCGCAGGAAATTGAACTGAAGGCCGGAGACAGTATTAAGGAGCTCTACTTTTTTAACGACCAGAAGCCCGGGATCTGGCTGGTCAAGGTGGACAGCGCCAACCCCTCCAAGGTGATCCCCAACGCCAAGTTCCGCATTGAGGCGGTGGACGGCAGCTTTGGCCCGGCGGAATTTGTTACCGACCAAAACGGCGAAATCGACCTGTCTGAACTGCCCACCGGAGCTTATGTGGTGACGGAACTGGACTGCCCCGGCTACATCATTGATGAGGCCCAGCGCATCATCCAACTGGAGGCCAACCAGACAGCCCGGTTTGTGTTCACCAACTCCGTCCAGCCCTCCCTGCACCTCATCAAGCTGAGTGCGGACGGTTCCCGGCTGGCTGGGGTGACTTTCCGCATCGCCAAAATCGAGGACGGCAGCCGGTATCTGGACCGTACCACTGATGAAAATGGAGAGATCCTGATCTCCGGCCTGGAGCCGGGGGTGTATTCGGTCAAGGAGCTGGACACCACCTCAGACCACATCAGCGACCCGGTGGAACGCCATGTGGAGCTGTTCCCCGGCAAGACCTCCACGATCATCCTAGAGAACGACATCCGCCCCAACCTGACGGTGGTGAAGCGGGATGCCGACACCGGGGAGCCCGTGCCGGATACCGTATTCCTGGTGGAAGCGGCGGACGGCCACAGCGTGGATGAAATCAAGACCGGGGCAGACGGAACGGCCACCCTGGAAAATCTGCTGCCCGGGGTGTATCAAATTTCAGAAAAATCGGTTCCCTCCCCTTATCTCATGGATGCGGAGCCCCAGTTGGTCACCCTCTATCCCAACCGGAACCACACCGTCTATTTCGAGAACCACAAAAAGCCCACCCTTACCATCCAGAAGGTAGACAGCATCACCGGCAGCCCCATCCGGGGGGCCAAATTCCAGCTCTGGTACGGCAGCAATGGCACCGACACCGGCGAGCTCAACAACCTGGGGATCTACTTCACTGACGCCAGCGGCCAGATCGTGTTGGAGGGCCTGCGGGACGGCTGGTACCGGGTGACGGAGCTGGAACCCGCCCCCGGCTTCACCATCAAGGAGCCTGCCACCCAGGAGGTCTATATTGAGGGCGGCGGAAACAAGTCTCTGACATTTGAGAACGTCCCCCTCAACGCCATCGTGGTACACAAGACGGACAGCGTCACTGGCGAGGCCCTGGGCGGGGCCACCTTCCAGCTCCGCTACCTGGGAGGCGCCTCCGGTACCGGCGGCACCGTGATTGGACAGAAGGTGACCGGCTCCAACGGCATGGCCATCTGGACGGGCCTGAAGCCAGGATCGTACATCGTGGAGGAGGTGGATCCGGCGGACGGGTACAGCATCATCCAGTCCTCCGAGACCGTCTACCTGGCAGACAACGGGGAGCAGAGTGTCATCACTGTCCGCTTTGAAAACATGCCGGACGGGAACCTCCTGATCCGCAAGGTGTGCTCGGCCAACCCCAGCGTGACCCTGCCTGACGCAGAGTTCAAGGTCACCTATGCGGACGGCACCCTCATTGGGGACTCCAACGGCATCTACCGGACGGACGAAAATGGTGAGATCCTGATCTCCGGCCTCCAGCCCGGAAAGAGCGTGGTGGTGACGGAAACCCAGGCCCCTCCGGGCTACCTCATCGATACCCAGGCCCAGACCGTGCAGATCAAAGAGGGCCGGACGGTCAGCCTCACTTTTAAGAATCAGCCGAAGGGTGAGCTGATCATCCAGAAACGGGACAGCGCCACGGGCCAGCCTCTCGCCGGGGCCCAGTTCCGAGTGACGACGGCCGCCGGCTGCGAGGTGGGACTGGACGGGGTAATTGGCGATTCCACCCTCACCCAGAACGGTATTTTCACCACCGACAGCAGCGGTGAGATCCGCATCACCAACCTGGCCCCCGGCGCATACGTGCTCACGGAGATCAAGGCGCCCCATGGGTACGTCATGGACGCCCCCTCCACCAATGTAGTCATCGGGGAGGGTGTAGATACCCAAACGGTGGTCATCACCAACACCCCCAAGGGCGGCCTTGTCATCAACAAGCTGGATTCCGTCACCCATGAGCCCCTGGAGGGGGTAGAGTTTACCATCACCGAGGCGGACGGCACGGTGGTGGACGACAACGGCGGCATGACCTCCAGCATGGGCCTCTACCGCACTGACGAAAACGGCCAGATCATCATTGACGGTTTGGTGGGGACATTCATCATCACGGAAACCAAGACCATCGAGGGCTACACCATCCATGAGGAGACCCGTACCCAAACGGTGGTCATCAACCCCAACGACACCCAGACCATCACGGTGTATAACGACCCTGTGGGCGGCTTGGAGCTGATCAAGGTCAACGCGGATGACACCAAGGAGCGGATTCCCAACACTACATTTGAAATCCGCCGTATGGACGACGCCCTGGTGGGTACCGTGACAACAGACCGAAACGGCCGGGTGTTCCTGTCCCTGGAGAATGGATCGTACTATGCCGTGGAAACCGAGAGCGCGGAAGGCTTCCACATGGACGATACGCCCCACTATTTCGAGGTGGAGAACGGGGAGACAACCACCCTCCAGGTGGAGAATACGCCGGTCAGCGCCATCCTCATCCACAAGACGGACAGCGCCACCGGCGAGGGCATCTATGGGGTGCCGTTTATCCTCTATGACAGCACCAACACCCCCGTTGGCCAGTACACTTCGGATAACGAGGGGTATGTACTGATCGAGGGTCTGGAGGCCGGGCGGTATTATCTCAGAGAGTTAGAGAATGAGGGCTATGTTCCTGACACGGAGAAAAAGACCGTCTATGTGGAGTCTGGGGAGACCACCGAGGTGGAGTGGGAGAACACCCCCATCACTGGACAGATCCAGATAACAAAGACCTCCGCGGACTACAACAGTGTCAACGGCTGGCCCGCCGGCACCCCCATCCCCGGCACAGAGTTTGAGATCTACAACGCCCGGACCGGCAACTTGGTCGATACGGTTGAGACGGACAAGAACGGCGTTGCATCCTCCCGGCCTCTCCCCCTGGGCCGCTACAAAATCGTGGAATCCAAGGCCGCAGACTTTTACGGCCTGGACAAGACCCCCATCGAGGTGGAGATTGAGTTTGAAGGGCAGATCGTAAAGGCAGCCATGACCAACAAGGGCCTCTACACCAATGTAAGCATCCAAAAAACCGGCTATGTGGAGGTCATGCCCGGCCAACAGATCCGCTACGATTTCGGAGGCATCGGCAACAACTCCACCACCAGCCTTACATCGTTCTATTGGCGAGACACTCTGCCCGGCCAGGCGGTGCGGCTGGACAAGATTGTCACTGGCACCTACAACGTGCCGGGCAATTATAAGGTGGTCTACAAGACCAACCTGAGTGGCGGCACTTGGCGCACCTTGGCGGACAACCTGAGCACCCAGCAGAACTATGTATTGGACGCCTCCAGGGCCGCCCTGGGCCTGGCCTCCAACGAGTACGTCACCGAATTCATGGTGTCCTTCGGCGTGGTGCCCGCCAACTTCCGGCAGGTGGAGGCGCCCCAGGTCTATGCCACCGTCTACGCCTGGCTTACCGGTGGCAGCCAATTCGTCAACCAGGCGGATGTGGGCGGCGTGTACAACGGCCAGTGGATTATGGCCACCTCCCGGTGGGTGACCAAGGTCTACAAGCCCGCCGAGCCCCTGCCCCGCACCGGCTATTGATTCCAGCAAACTATCGTTAGAAGGGCCGCCCCAGTCGGGCGACCCTCCAATTTTATGGAGGTGTCAGAATGAGTATCAGAAAAAAGGGCATCCGGGTGCTGCTCCTGGCCCTGACGGTGGCCGCCCTGTGCATGGTCCCGGCCTTCGCCTCCTCCGCCGGCAATGTGGCGGACGCCGTGGAGCAGACCTGGACGGATGCCGCCGGCCAGATTAAGACCGTGGTGGATACTGTGGTGTTCCCCGCCCTCACCATGGTGCTGGGGATTGCATTCTTTGTCAAGGTGGCACTGTGCTTCTTCGACTATCGCAAGCACGGCCAGTTTGAGTGGACGGGGGCGGCCATCCTGTTCGTCTGCCTGATCTTCGTGCTGCTGGCCCCCAATTACATCTGGAATATCGTAGGCATCTGAGGCGGTGAAGGCGAGTGTTTATTTGGGACTTTGTGGCCAATCCGGTGATGGAGTCCATCCTGGACTGGTTTTACAGCCAGATGGTGGGCTTCCTGGGCGCCTTCTTCGCCCAGATGGGAAACATGGGGGTGGAGCTGTTTGACCTCTCCTGGGTGCGGTCAGTGGTGCGCTTCTTCTCCCAACTGGGCTGGGCCCTCTTTGCCGTCAGCGTGGTGGTATCTGCCTTTGAGTGCGGCATTGAGTACGCATCTGGCCGGGGCAATCTCCAGCAGCCCGCCCTCAACGCCCTCAAGGGCTTCTTTGCCGTCAGCCTGTTCACCACTGTGCCCGTTCGGCTGTACGCCCTCTCCGTCTCCCTCCAGGGTACCTTCGCCATGGAAATCACAGGGGCGGGAAAGAGCATCGGGGAGCTGGGCAATGAAATCCTCACAGGCCTTGAGGGGGCTGGCCTGACGGATATCGCGGCCCAGGCCAAATGGGGCCTGGGTACCAACCCCATCATGCTCCTCTTCGCCATGATCTTCATGGCCTATGCGGTAATCAAGGTGTTCTTCTCAAACTTGAAACGGGGCGGCATCCTGCTCATCCAGATCGCGGTGGGCTCCCTGTACATGTTCTCCATCCCCCGGGGCTATACGGACGGCTTCACCCAGTGGTGCAAGCAGGTCATTGGCCTGTGTCTCAGCGCCTTCCTCCAGGCCACCATTCTGGTGGCGGGGCTTATGGTGTTCAGCGACAAAGCCCTCCTGGGGCTTGGCCTCATGCTGGCCGCCGGAGAGGTGCCCCGCATCGCCGGGGCCTTCGGCCTGGACACCACCACCAGAGCCAATATCATGAGCGCCGTCTACACCGCCCAGGCTGCCGTCAATACCACCCGCACCATTGTCCAGGCGGTAAAATGACCCTTACCCTCGGAAGCTTGTTTGACGGCATCGGCGGCTTTCCGCTGGCCGCCATACGGCAGGGGATCACCCCACTGTGGGCCAGCGAGATTGAGCCCTTCCCCATTCAAGTCACGAAACATCATTTCCCGGAGACGCTCCATATGGGGGATATCACCAGGCTGGACGGGGCGAAGCTGCCGCCGGTGGACATTATCTGCGGCGGCTCACCCTGTCAGGACTTATCCGTGGCATCCTGTACCCGCGCCGGACTGGCCGGCGCACGGTCCGGGCTGTTCCTGGAGCAGATCCGGGTGACAAAGGAGATGCGGGATGCGGATATACGACGAGGGCGGACAGGCAAGTCTGTTCGCCCCAGATGGTTCTGCTGGGAGAATGTCCCCGGCGTGTTCAGCAGCGGCTTCCCTAAAGGGGAGGACTTCCGGTTCGTCCTGGAACAGATCGCCGGAATTGCAGACAATTCCATACCTTTCACTCGACCTCACCCCTGGGGCTGGCAACCTGCTGGGAAATTACGAGTGGGAGCTGCATTCTCCCTGGCGTGGAAGGTCTTCGACGCTCAATACTGGCCCGGCACCCCCCAGCGGAGACGCAGGGTGTTCCTTGTCGCTGATTTTGCAGGACAATCCGCCCCGAAAATACTATTTGACCAGGAGAGCCTGCCTGGGCATTCTGCGCAGGGCGAAGGAGCGGGGCAAGCCTCTCCCGCCCCAGCTCCATGCGGCCCTCCTGGTGCAGGCGGGGCTGGCCGCCTGGGATGAGTGCGGCCTGGCGGATACCCGGGATATTACAGCCGGGTTTTCCGCCGGGGCGGGGGCCAGCGCGGGCAGTATTGGATACTCGGAGCGTGCAGCGCCCACCCTGAAGGCCGGCCAGAGCGGCAACCGCATGCCCTCCGTGCTCTGCCTCAACGACCAGGGCGGCAGCGTCATGGACTGCACTGAAGATAAGACCGGAACCCTGCGGGCACAACAGCACGGGCATCAGCCCCTGGTTTTTGAGAACCACGGCATTGACAGCCGATACACTGGGCCGCATCCGATCGTGCCCACACTATCCGCCAGGGCTGGTACCGGAGGCAACAACCTGCCTCTGGCCCTCCAGCCGGAGCCGACTATGTGTATCTGCGGCAATGCCATTGACCGGCAGCCCCGCAATGGCGGCAACGGCATTGGCATCCAAAATGATGTGGCCTATACCCTGACCAGTGCGGACCGGCACGCCATTTTTCGCCGCCAGCGGGTGGACAAATTCAGAGAGGACGATACCGCCTCCACCCAGAGTGCCCGTCAGGGGAAGGATGCCACCGATCTGATCTGCCAGCCAAGCCGTGATACACTGGCGGTTTTCCTGATCCGGCGTCTCACTCCACTGGAGTGTGAGCGGCTTCAGGGGTTCCCGGATGGGTGGACAGACCTGCCCGGCGCCTCGGACTCCGCCCGGTACAAGGCCTTGGGTAATAGTGTCCCAGTGCCATGCGTGGAGTATATCATGGCGGGCATCGCCCGGGCGGCGGAGGGGGGCTGACATTGTTGCTTATGCTTGCTTTCCGGCAAAATCTTTGTTGCTGTTGGTGATGGCTATTTACCGCCGGGATCGATATACTTGCGTTACCAAACAGAAGGGGGGCCAATCCATGGAAGAAAATGTGAAGAACCTCTGTGCACCCATCCCCGCCGGGCTTCACGCCCGGGTGCGGGAGGAGCAGGAGGTATCCGGAAAAACACTGGGCCAGTATATGGCCTGGTTGATCCAAACATTTTACGACAATCAGAAGGAGGAAACTACGATGAGCGGAGACAAGAGAACGGTGGCATTCCAGGTGCCCGGCGAGCTGTTCGAGCGATTTAAGGACTACCTGCAGGAGAAGGGCATCAAGCAGAACGCCTTCTTCCTGGACTGCATCCACAGGGCCCTGGCGGAGGCCCAGGAGGAATGTAAGGCTGCAGGGGATACCGCCAACGAGGGGCACGTGGAGCAGGAGGGCCGCCTCCCGGAGGAAGCCGTTGCAGAGACCGAGGGGGAAACAGATGGATGTGACGAGGATACGGAAGAAAGCAGTACAGAAGGATAAACTGCAGGAAGGGATCCGGCCGGACAGGCTGGGTCCCTTCCTGTTTTGGAGGTGTTTTCGTGTTCATCTACCCAGACAACCTGAAGGCCAAGGCCACCCTGTGGCTGTGGCAGCTGCGGGACGTGGCCATTATCGGGGTGGCCTTTCTGCTCTCTGTATTGGCGCTGGCCCAGACGGGGACCATGCTGCCCCTGGTGGGTACCGTGCTGTACGCCTTCCTCGCCATCCAGGTGGAGGGCTCCAGCGTCCTGGACTTCCTGCGGCGGGCGGCCTGCTTCCTGTTCCTGCAGCAGCAATACTATGAATGGGGGCAGAACAATGAATAGAAAGGAACAGCAGTTCCTGCGTCAGCGGCAGACTACCCGGCAGCTCATGGGTGTCACCCGCCTGACGGAGCACGGCGCGGTGTGCGGCAGGGACGAACTGCTCTTCTACCTGCTCCGGCCGGACAACCTGTCCATCCTGTCCCCGAAGGGTATCCGGGGCCGGGTGCGGGCCCTCACCGGGCTTCTCCAGGGGATGGCATCCCTGGAGCTGCTGGCCCTGGACTCCAGGGAGTCATTTCTGAAAAACAAGCAGTATTACCAGAGGAGGCTGGAGGAGGAACCGTCTCCCGCCCTGCGGGAGCTGCTCCGGCAGGATATGGAGCACTTGGACGCACGCCAGTCCTCCACCGCCGCCTCCCGGGAGTTCGTCCTGGTCTGCCGGCTGGACAGCAAGGCCGCAGAGGATCGGGAGCTGCCCCGGCGATTGGAGAAGCAGATCCAGGATCACGGCTTTCACGTTTGCCTGGCCGGGGAACAGGACGTGAAGCGCATCCTGGCGGTGTACTACCAGCAGGACGTGGTCACCGAGCACTTTGAGCAAGTGGATGGAGAGAGGTGGGTGACCGATCATGGCTAAAGCACAGAAAAAGCGGAAAAAGCCGGTGGAAAAACCGGTGGAGACGCACCAGCCCAAGGACTTCCTGGACCTGATCGCCCCAGCAGCCGTGAAGTTCAACACGGACTCCTACGTGCTGGGCGGCCTGTACCGCTGTGTCCTGGCCCTCCGGGGTTACCCCGCCGTCACCGAGGAGCTGGCCCTGCTCTCCCACATCTGCAACCGGGCCGGCGTCACCCTCCACCTCTACGCCCGCCAAGTGACAGCGGCGGAGGAGGACGCCATCTACCACAAGGCCGTCAACAAGAACCGGCTGGATCGGAGCAATCAGGACAACCTGAAGCGGAGTGTCACGGCGGAGGCCAACCTTCAGGATGTGGCCGCCATCATTGCCAGCGCCCGGAAGAACCGGGAGCCCCTCATCCACTGCGCCGTGTTCCTGGAGCTGGCCGCCAAAAGCCCCGAGGAGCTGCGGCTGCTGCGGGATGAGGTGGGCGCCGAGCTCACCCGGGCCAAGCTCAGTGCAGACCCCCTGCTCCTCCGCCAGCGGGAGGGCTTCCTCTCCGCCAACCCGGCGGGGCGGAACGCCCTGGGCGCCCAGTTTGAGCGGGTGCTGCCCGCCAGCTCCACCGCCAACCTGTACCCCATCAACTACTCCGGCCGCAGCGATCCCCATGGGTTCTACATCGGCAATGACCACTATGGTGCGGATATCCTGCTGGACCTGGACCGCCGCACACCGGACAAGACCAACTCCAGCGTGCTCATCCTGGGCAACTCCGGCGAGGGCAAGAGCTACCTGCTCAAGCTGCTCATCTGCAATCTGCTGGAGAGCGGCAAGACGGTGATCTGCCTGGACCCGGAGCAGGAGCTGACCTGGCTCTGTGGCAAACTGGGTGGCTGTTACGCAGACCTCATGGGCGGGCAGTTCCGTATTAACTTTTTGGAGGCCAAGCGGTGGGATGTGGATGGAGAGGACAATCCAGACGCGCCAGAGGCATTCCGGCAGAAATCTTCCCTGTCCCAGCACATCTCCTTCCTCAAGGACTTTTTCCGGGCCTACAAGCCCTTCACCCATCAACAGGTGGATACCCTGGAGCTGATGCTGGAGCAGCTGTACCGGAAATGGGGCATTTCGGACAAGGCGGACTTCTCTGCCATGGGGCCGGAGGACTGGCCCATTGCGGAGGATCTGTACGCCGTCCTGGAGGACGCCTACGAGCACTATGACCAGGAGGACAGCCCTCTGTATCCCAGGGAGCTGCTGCGGGAGCTCCTGCTGGGGCTCCACTCCATGTGCCGGGGGGCGGAGAGCGTCTACTTCAACGGCCGCACGAACATCACCAGCACTAGGTTTCTGGTGTTTGGCGTCAAGGACCTGATCCATGCCAACTCCTCCGTCAAGGACGCCCTGCTGTTCAACCTGCTGTCCTACCTCAGCGACCAGCTCCTTACCAAAGGCAACACCGTGGCCGCCCTGGACGAGCTCTACCTCTGGCTGTCCAACCTGACCACCATTGAGTACATCCGTAACTGCCTCAAGCGGGTGCGCAAGCGCAATTCCGCCCTGATCCTGGCGTCGCAAAACCTGGAGGATTTCGATATCCAGGGCGTGCGGGAGCTGACCCGCCCCCTGTTTGCCATCCCCACCCACCAGTTTCTCTTCCATGGCGGCAAGGTGGACAAGAAGTTCTACATGGACAACCTGCAACTGGAAAGTGCCGAGTACGACCTGATCAGTTCCCCCAATAACGGTGTCTGCCTGTTCAAATCCGGTGCGGACCGCAACCTGCTGGACGTCCACGCCCCGCCCCACAAGCATGCACTGATCACAGGAGGCGGAGGATAATGGCCGCTCCAGCCCTGGTGCTCAAGGCTGCTGCATCTATTCTCGCCAATGAAAAGAGCCGGAAGGCCGTGGGGTGGGTGCTGATAGCCGTACTCTCTCCCATCATTCTCCTTCTGGCCTTCTTCTGCACCACCTTCTCAGGTGGGGCGGAACACAACCGCACTGTGGCGGATCTGTGCTTTCACGGCGGGGCCGTCCCGGAGGGCACCCCGGAGGAGTATCAGGCATACATCCAGGAGATGCGGGACAGCTTTGTCCTGCTGGATGCCGCCATGCAGACCGTAGAGGGGCAGATGGAGGACGGGGACGGCCTGGATGATGTCCGAGTCAAGGCGGTGTTCTTCGCTCTGTACTTCGGCGCGGATGACCCGGCGGCCCACGCCGGGCAGGCCTTTGTGGATTGCTTTGTCACCTATGAGGAGCGCACCCGCACGGTGACCACTGTGGATGAGGAGGGGAATGAGGTGGAGACCCATGAGACCTATACCGTGGCCGTCTCAATCTCAGATTTCCAGCAGGTCTGGCAAAACATCCGGCATCTTACCGGAGCGGAAGCCACACCGGAACAGCAGGCCAACGCGGACAGCGTTTACAATGTCGTGAAGTACGGTGCATCTACTGGAACGGAGGGCTGGATCCCCGGCACCGACGTGCCCTTCATCGGGGCGGACGGCTTCTGCTCCCCCATTGGGGCGGGCTGGGAGAGCCGGGTCACCTCGGAGTTTGGCTACCGGAGGGACCCCTTCACCGGGGAGACCCGGGGTCATACCGGCATGGATTTGGCGGTACCCACCGGCACCCCCGTCCGGGCCGCCCTGCCCGGCACCGTCACCGCCGCCCAGTACCACAGCAGCTACGGCTACTATGTGATGATCGACCATGGTAACGGCCTGTCCACTCTCTACGCCCACAACTCTCAACTGCTGGTGCGGGTGGGCCAAACGGTGGAGGCCGGCGACATCGTATCTCTGTCCGGCAGCACCGGCCGATCCACCGGCCCCCACCTCCACTTCGAGGTGCGGGTCAGCGGACAGAGAACAAACCCCAGATACTACCTGCCAACCACATCATACGAGGAGTGAGAGAATATGAACTCAATCCAGAATACGGCTTGCCTTATTGCCGCCTATGAAACGGCGGCGGGGCTGCCGGACAACGAACGGATCACCCGGACAGATGGTACATGGAGGCCGGGGGTGACGGAGCAGCAGGCGGCGTCACTTTACCGGCAGGCACAGGCCCTGCTGGCTCCGGAGACCAAGCTGCTCTCCACAAGCCGCGAGTCACTGATCGACCAGATGCGGGACGCTTTGCTGTCCAGGGAGCTGTCCGTGGGAGACACGGTGCTCTTTGCCGCCACAGAACCCTATGGCGGTCCTGGAGACTTTGCCCTCCGTGGCGGCGTCATCCAGTCCATTGACCCGGAACGCAAAACCTGCTCCGTACAGGGACGTTTTTTCCCGATGGACGACGTCCCTCTCCACTATGTGCTGGGGAGCTATGACCGCAGCGTTTCAGAGGAACACTACGGCTTCCCACACATCCGCCCTCTGCTGGGGGAACACCCTGAGCTGGCGGAGCGGTATCTGCGTGAAGCAGAGGCCCGGTGGAACACCCTATGCGGGCAGCCTGCAGTTTCATCCGAGGTTCCGAAAAACACAATGCAGGCGATGGGAGGCATGAGCTGACTATGGAAAAAACAGAACTGACGGTGAGCATGGAACCGGAGCGGCTGGACGCGCTCCGGTATTTTCTGGCCGCTAAGAACAAGCGCACACCCCAGAAGGAGCTCCAGCGGGCGCTGGAGGAGCTGTACGAGGCCTATGTACCGGCGGAGACCCGGGCCTACCTGGACGCCCGGTGCCGGCCGGACCGGGACAGGCGTCGGCGGCCGGCGGCATCCAAGGCTACACAGATGCAGAAGGAGGAAGCGACAGATGGAGACCATTGAACTGAGCGGCCGCACTGGACAGGAGGTCTATGAGGAGCTGAAGCACCGGTTGGAGGGCATGGGCTATCTGCCGGACGAGTATTTTCTGCTGGACGCCGACTGGGAGGACAGAAGGGTGATCCCCAGGAATGCGGATCTCTTCTGCACTACGGACTACGGGGACAGCGAGGGGATTTACCTGGATGTGTACCTGAAGTGGTACGGGGAGGACGGCAAGCCTGTGATCAAAAGCTTCGCCACGGGCAAGACCCTGGGCGAGAGCGGCTCCGACATGGACCGGATGTTCCTCATCTCCTCCGCCATTACCAAGGCGTTTCACGGTGAGCAAGGTGCCTATGCCAGATACCGGCAGATGGAAGACAGCACGAAAGCGGAGGGCGTGGTGCTCCATCTCAGTCCGAAGGAGCAACGGGTACTCATGGATGCGCTGCTGGAACAGCGGATGCGGCAGGAGGCACAGATGACGAATACGGAGCAGCTCCTGCGCCGTATGACCGGCAGCATCACCGCCTATATGGACGAGGTGGGCGCCCGCCCCCTGCGCATGAGCACGGCGGACCGGGCGGTGCTGGCCATCCGGGATGGGGAGCTCTATGCGTTTTCCTCCCTGGCAGTTCAGATCACGAAGCCGGAAGAGCGGGGCAGCCTGCTGGCCGCAGCGGCAGGCAGGCCAGGCCCAGTGGGCAAACGGATGGCCAGACTGATGCTTGGGACAAAGTCACCCTACCCGGAGGACGTCTGGTTGGATGCCTGCAAACGGGCGGTGGACACCGGGGATCTCCAGCGGGTGCAGATGATGCTGGATCAGACAATGGACAAGGTGGCCAATCCGTCCCCCGCCCTGCCCGGTGAGGTGCTCCGGTACGCCTTCGGGCAGAACCGCGCCATGGCCAGAGAGCTTATCCGCTGGGCCACGCCGGAGCAGGTTGCCGCCGCACCCTCCAGGCTGCTGTGCGGCGCCGCCTATGCCCATGATCTGCCCATGCTCACGGAGCTGCGCCAAAAGGGCCTCCAGCCGGGTGACCAGGCCGCCCCCCTGCTGCGCCCTCTGCTCGCTGCATACGACGAGCAGAGGGTAGCACATCTGCTAAGGGACAGCCTGCGGGTGCAGCCGGAGGACTATGAGGCGATGAACGTGTGTCTGCGGGCGCAGGCGCAGGCGGCGGCGGAAGCCCTGCTGGAGCGGGGTATGAAGCTGGACGGCTACCTGGCGTGGGCGGCAAAACAGGACGTCCTTCTGGACACGCAGGCCCAGGAGATCCTGGACTGCCTGGCGGAACAGCAGGCCCAGGTAAACAGCGTGCCGGAGCAGAATGGGCCTGTACTGGGAGGGATGAGCCTGTGAGTGTTCCCGTACTGACCCACCGCAGGGATCTGCGGCAGGGGGATTTGGTGTTCCCGGAGGAGATCCTGCGTATCGGCCACACGCTGGATTTCCAGCTCGACTGTGTCAGCAAAGAAGTTCAGCAGGAGGTGTTTGGCTCGGAGCTGGATACCAGTTCACTGTGTGACTGGCTGAACCTCCATACTGCCTATGATTTTGCGCTTCAGGATGTGGCGGACCACATAGAAATAACCCTCTGCCGGAATTTTGGAAAGAAGGCGCATCCGTTCCTGTATCCGCTTAACAGGGCGGAGCGAGACGTCCTGCGCGGGGAGATGGAGGCATGCTGTCAGCGGCGCACCGACCGTTCTCTGGCGCAGCAGTACAGTCATCTGCTGACAACGGAGGAAGCCGAGCCGCCGGAGCTCACGGTCGGGACACACCGGCTGCCCATGGGGGAGGTTGGCTTCGCGGAGGATCTGTCCGAGTGCGGTGGGCTGCTCCAGTTCTATATGCCGGTGACCTTTGACCCGGACGCGGTCTTTGGCACCCACGTAGCGACCGCGGAAAACGACGACTGGCTCAACGTGTACGCCGCCTATGACCTGAACGCCAGCCGGCCGTGCTCCGCACTAGACGTCATCCTGGTGTGCGGAGACGGCAATGAGTTCGCCTTCCGGTATCCGCTGGCCAAGCAGGAGCAGGCCGCGCTGCTGGAGAAGATGGACGCCTACTGCCTGGAACAGACCGGCATGGCGCTGGCAGATTTCCGGGCCCGGTATCTGGTGGAGGAACCGCAGCCCCGCCAGGCCCCCAGCCTGGCCCAGCTGTGAGCACGCCGTCGGCCCCGTGTGCGCCCTGTGTGCCGGTTTCAGAAGGAGGGCGGGCCAGGGGCCCCGCCCAGACGGGAAACCGCCCCGTTGGGGCCAGTTTCGCCCCGGTTTGGGGCGTTCGATTTTAGTACGAGGATAAAGGAGCGCCGTGGTGAGCCCCGGCGCTCAGGCCACAAAGCCCCGCAGTGCGGGGCTTTTCCCGGATTTGGGTACCGCCGTCGGTAAAGGCCCGTTCCGGGTTTTAGAGCGGTGGTGCGTTTGAAAAAACACGGCGTTGCAGGCGGTTGAGGCCCTTTTGCACCGCCGTGGTGAACAAGGAGGAAGCATGGACGAGGAAAACAGGCTGAAAATCACCCTCTGGCTCAAGCCGGGCATTGTCCGCCGGATGGACGGCTGGCTGGAGGAGGACAACTGCAAAAGCCGTGGGGAATTTGCCGAAAAGGCCCTGCGGTTCTACATGGGCTACCTGGCCACGGAGGACACCTCGGAATATCTCTCCCGCGCTCTGGTGGACACATTGCGGGGCACGCTGGCGGACAACGAGAACCGGCTGCGCACTCTGCTGTTCAAGCTGTGTGTGGAGGTCAACATGATGGNGGGCTACCTGGCCACGGAGGACACCTCGGAATATCTCTCCCGCGCTCTGGTGGACACATTGCGGGGCACGCTGGCGGACAACGAGAACCGGCTGCGCACTCTGCTGTTCAAGCTGTGTGTGGAGGTCAACATGATGGGCCACACCGTGGCCGCCCACTTCCGGGCAGATCCGGTGAACCGCCGGGAGCTGCGGGCCTACGCGGTGGACGAGGTGCTGCGCACCAACGGGAAGATCCGTTTTGATGACGCTCTAGACCTCCAGCGCCAGATCTTTCCTGATGGCGAATGAGCCGCGTCCGGTTCATGTCCCCCTACCTGAAGGGCGGAAGGGACACAGCCAAGCTATCCAACCGGGCCCGCTACATCGCCACCCGCCCCGGCGTGGAAGTACTCAGGGGTGAACAACAAGGCCAGCCTGCTACGAAAAAGCAGCAGGCTTATATCCAGCGCCTCCTCCGTGACTTCCCCGGTGCGGAGGAGCTGCTGGAATACGAGGACTACCAGAACGCACCCACCCAGGCAAACGCCGATACTTTCATTCGCCAAGTGCAGGAGGACTTCGCGGAGCCCATGAGCCGGATGGAGAACTACCTGGACTACGTGTCCCACCGCCCCGGCGTGCAGATGGATGGTGAGCACGGCCTGTGGTGTGCCGGGGGCAAGGTACGCAATCTCTCCCAGGCCGTCCGGGAGGTGGCGGAGCACACCGGCAGCGTGTGGACGCCGGTGGTGGCCATCCGTCGGGAGGACGCGGAGCGGCTGGGCTACAACGACGTGGAGAGCTGGCGGCAGCTGGTGTGTGCCTGCGTGCCGGAGATCGCCAGGGGGTACAAGATCCCGCTGGAATACCTGCGCTGGTACGCCGCCTTCCACCGCAAGGAGGACAGCGTCCATATCCACATGGTGGTGTTCTCCTCCGATCCCAAGGAGGGCTACCTCACCAAGCAGGGCATCCAGCAGGTGAAGTCCGCCTTCGGCCGGCGGATCTTCCAACAGGATCTGCTCCACGTCTACGAACAGAAAACCGAGTACCGGAATACCCTGAGCCGGGATGCGGAGCGCGCCATGGCAGAGCTGATTGCGCAGATGGAACAGGGTCAGCTCCAAAACGAAAATTTGGAGCGGCTGATTCTGGAACTATCCCGTCGCTTGCAGAACACCAAGGGCAAAAAGGTGTACAGCTACCTGCCGCCCGTAGCCAAGGCACTGGTGGACGCAATCGTGGATGAGCTGGCAAAGGACGAGCGTGTGGCGGCCGCCTATGACCTGTGGAACCAGATGCGGGAGGAGGTGTGCCGCACCTGCTCCGAGCAGTTGCCGGAGCGCCTGCCCCTTTCCAAACAGAAAGAGTTCAAGGCCGTGCGCAACATGATCATACGGGAGATGCTCCGGCTGGGGCGATGTGAGCCGCCTACAACAGATGAGGTGGTACACGGGTTTACCCCATCTGGCACACCGCCTGCACAATCCGGTATGCCGCATGGGGCATATCACCCACAGCAGAAGGTCACGCACCACCAGCGTACACAGACACATTGGGCGGTATCCCACGCGGATACCGCCCAATGTGTCCTTCAGCTATTCCACAACATGGGCCGCATCTTCCGAGAGCAGTCCGCCTCCGATGCCATCCAGACTGGCCTGCACATTGACAAGAAGCGCCGCCGGATGCTCCGGGAGAAGCGTATGGCCCTAGGACATAAGGCGGATGACCATGAGGAACTGCGGATGAACTAGTGGGGCTCGGATCAGTCCAAGCCCCAACTTCAACTATTCATCCAACTTGTGAAAGGAGTCGAGTCGAAGCTCCCGCTTCAACTCATCCTCCGTGGGCAGATAGGTTTTGTACTTGGAGGTGAAGATCTGGGTGTTGTTTTCCGGCAGCGTATAGCGTACCACCGCGTCGTTTTTCTCCGCACACAGCACAATGCCAATGGGCGGATTGTCCCCTTCATTCATCATCTCACGGGTGTAGTAGTTCACATACATCTGCATCTGGCCGATGTCCTGGTGGGTCAGGGTATCTGTTTTCAGGTCAATCAGCACAAAGCACTTGAGGATGTAATTGTAAAACACCAGATCAATAAAGAAACTCTGCCCGTCCAGAGTAAACCGTTTCTGGCGGGAGACGAAGGAAAAGCCGCGGCCCAGTTCCAGGAGAAACTGCTGGAGGTGATCAATAAGGGCCTGCTCCAGATCACTCTCGTAGACATGGGTATCCGGCTGAATCTGAAGGAATTCCATGACATAGGGATCCTTGACGATCTTCTCGTACTCAGGCTTGGGTTCTCTGCGCTGAATCTCCGCAGCGACGGACGCCTTGTCCTGGCTGGCCAGGATCCACTGGTAATACATGGTGTTGATCTGGCGCTCCAGCTGACGCACACTCCAGGCCGATTTGGCACACTCCTCCGCATAGAATGCGCGTGCCTTCTCGTCTGATACACGCATCAACAGGCGGTAGTGGGACCAGCTCAATTCGCTCCACAGTGTGGAGCGAATCGGAAACGTGCAATAGAACTGGCGCATATTTCGGAGCTCCTGCACACTGAAGCCTTTTCCGAATTCAGCAGTCAGTTTTGCGGAGAGGTATTCTAAGAGCCTGATTCCGTACTCCGCCCGGTCATTTTCTCCACACGCTTTGTAGATCTGCTCTCCGATCTCCCAATAGGCGGTCACCATGGCGGAGTTGACCGCTTTGGCTACGGAGTGCTGGGCAGTCACAATGGAGCCGCGGATGGCGTGGTAGGTCTGCTCTGGGCTGACAGTTAAAATCTCATCCTGCTTGTTCATGGTCAGCCTCCTGGCACAGTCAAATTCTGTTTCTTTTATTTTACACAATCCAGGGAAAGACAGCAACCAAAACCGAGGTGATTTCTCACGGGAACCTATATCCACTTTACCTCTGAACAGAAGGAGCAGGCCAACTCCGTTGATCTGGAGGAGTTCCTGCGGCGGCGGGGGGAGAAGCTGCTCCGCGCTGGGCGGGAGTCCCGGCTGGCCAGGATCCGTCATATTACTGTCCGGGGCAGCGAATGGTACGACCATATTGCCCGGCGGGGCGGCCACGCGGTCAGTTTTGTCCAGCACTTTTACGGAACAAGCTACCAGGAGGCCATGGAGCTCCTGTTGGGGAATGAATTGGGCGCGACATATCCCGCCGCAGAGCCAAAGCGGGAGGAGCCGCCTAAGCCCTTCGCCCTGCCTCCGCCCAACGCCGATATGCGCCGTGTGTACGCCTACCTGATGAAACAGCGCCGCGTTAGCCGGGAGGTGGTCACCCACTTCGCCCGGTCCGGCCTGCTGTACGAGGATGCTCAATACCACAACTGCATCTTTGTGGGCACGGACGAGCATGGTGTTCCCCGCCATGCCCACAAGAGGAGCACCAACAGCCAGGGCAAGTCTTTCAAGGTCAACGTGGAAGGCAGCAGGCCCCAGCACAGCTTCCACCACGTGGGGCAGGACGGCCTGCTCTATGTGTTTGAGGCCCCGATTGATCTGCTGAGCTTCCTCACGCTGTACCCGGACAGATGGCAGGAGCACAGCTATGTGGCCCTGTGCGGTACCGGCGGCCAGGCCATGCATTGGATGCTGGAGCAGAACACCCGCCTCCGGGATGTGGTGCTCTGCCTGGATCACGACGAGCCCGGACAGACGGCGGCCAAGCGCATCCAGGAAGAGTTGCAGGAAGCAGGATACCACAGCGGCATCCTGCTCCCTGTGCATAAGGACTGGAACGACGATCTGGTGCAGGGGCAGACCATGGCTGGCCCTGCCATGACTATGGGGCAGAGCATGTAGCCCCATCCCCGTGCCGAAATCGTACCATGCCCGCCAAGGGGGTGGTGCGCCCTGCCGCTGGACCGGGCCCCGGTTCATCCTGGCCCACCAAAGAAGGTCACACTGGAAGATAGATCAAACACAGAGAATGACCAGAAAGAGGGAGATATACACGTGAGTAACGATACCTGGACGCTGATTCTCCTGTTGGCAGCAGTATTCGGAGCCCTGGCGGCCATCGCCGCCTTCTCCAGCCGGGGCAGCCTGGACAGCATCAAGAGCAAGGACGTGGGCGACGGCCAGCACGGAACCGCCCGCTGGGCCACACCGGCGGAGGTGAGGAAGACCTTCCACTCCGTACCCTTCCAGCCCGCGCTGTGGCGGAAGGGGGAGCAGCTCCCGGACGCACAGGGGTTGGTGCTGGGCTGTGTGGGAAAGCTCCCGGCTCCGCTGGAGTTCCGTTTGCTTGGGAAGACAGTCCATCCGCTCATCCCAGAGAAGCTGTGGAAGCACGGTGGGATCCGGGCCCTAGTGGACTGTGATGATGTCCATTGCCTCATGATCGGCGCCTCCGGCGTGGGCAAGACCGCATATTTCCTGTACCCCAATATCGAGTACGCCTGTGCCAGCGGTATGAGTTTTTTCTCAAGTGACACCAAGGGAGATCTGGCCCGGAACTACGGCGCCATAGCCCGGGACTGCTACGGCTACCAGGTATCGGTGGTGGATCTTCGGAACCCTACCCGCTCCGACGGCTACAATCTGCTCACCCTGATCAACCACTACATGGATGTCTGCTGGAAAGATCCCACCAACCTGGCTGCCCGGGCCAAGGCGGAAAAATATGCTAAGATTCTCTCAAAGACTATCATCAACCCAGACGGGGAGAATTTCGCACAAAATCAATATTTTTATGATGCAGCTGAGGGCGTGCTTACCGCTGTGACCCTCTTACTGGCGGAATATTTGCCGCCCAAAAGGATCCATGGTGAGCTGCGGGAGCGGCGGCACATCGTGTCCGTGTTCAAGCTGGTGCAGGAACTGATAGCCCCCAGCATCCTGCCGGGCAAGAACGAGTTCCAGCTCCTCATGGACCGCCTGCCGGAGGAGCACAAGGCCAAGTGGTTCTCCGGCTCCGCCCTCACCGCCGCCGAGCAGTCCATGGCCTCCGTCATGTCCACCGTGCTCTCCCGGCTAAATACCTTCCTGGACTCGGAGCTGGAGCAGGTGCTCTGCTTCGATAGCGCCATAGACGCCGAGAGCTTTGCCTCGAAGAGATCTGCGATATTTCTGATTTTACCAGAGGAAGATGCCACGAAAAATTTCATGGCTGGGCTGATGATCCAGACCCTGAGCCGGGAGTTGTTCTCCGTGGCGGATGAGCACGACGGGAAGCTGCCCAACCGGGTGGTATTTTTCTGTGACGAGCTGGGCACCATGCCCGCCTTCGACATCCTGCCCCTGTTTTCAGCCGGCCGCTCCAGGCGGCTGACCCTGGTGCCCATCATCCAGTCCCTGGCTCAGTTGGAGAAGAACTACGGCAAGGAGGGGGCGGAGATCCTGACGGATAACTGCCAGGACACCATCTTCGGCGGCTTCGCCCCTAATAGCCAGACCGCTGAGGTGCTGTCCAAGGCCCTGGGCAGCCGCACCGTGATGAGTGGTTCCATCTCCCGGGGGAAGAACGATACCAGCCAGAGCCTCCAGATGATTGAACGGCCTCTCATGACCCCGGATGAGCTCAAGTCCATCCCCAAGGGACACTTCATCGTCATGAAAACCGGGACCCATCCCATGCAGACCCGCCTGCGGCTGTTCCTGGAGTGGGGGATCACTTTTGGGGAGCCCTACCAGGTGCCCCAGCGGGCAGCCCGGAAGGTCTACTACGCCAGCAAGGCGGAGCTGACCAGCGCCATCTATCGGGCGTTTCCCCTCCGGACAGGGACAGTCAATTATCATATGGGAAAGGAACAGAAACAGAAATGAGCTACTTCAATGAGATTTACAATGACCCGGAGCTGAACGCCAGGGCCAAGCAGGTGCTGGTCTACCTACATGACCGAGCAAACAAAGACGGCGAGAGCTGGTACGCCATAGGCACCATGGCAAAAGATCTGAGCCTCTCCCGTTCGACCATAAAGCGGGCCCTGGCGGAGCTAATCCGCCAGGGCCGGGTGGAGAAACAGGCAAGATTTCGGGAGAGCGGGGGGATTACCTCGAACTGTTACCGAATAAAGGTAGGACAAGCTGAACTGACTGATGAGCTGTCTCGGACTTAATCCGATTTGATAGCGATCACGAGTTTCTGCTATTCAAAACCTGTACATCTGTGCAGGTGCTTACAAGATGGCCGCTTTCAAGGCTTTATCAATCAAAAGCAGCAGTCTATTCTCCGGGTACACCCACTGCGTCCGCCCTGCACTGTCTGCAGTGGGTGAACTGGGGGATGTGGACACGGGCCCTGGCGCGCAGCGCCTCCAGGAGCGCCCGGCTGGGGGGCTCACAGCCCCGAAAATCGGCCTGGGGAATGAGCGGCATGAGGTTCATGACGGCGGCTCCCGCACGGGCGGCCCAACAGGCGATTCCCTCAATCTCCCCGGTGTTGACGCCGGGGATGACGACGGTGTTGATTTTCACCGTAAGTCCGGCTTCTGCGGCCTTGGCCACGCCCTCCTGTTGAGCGGAGAGAAAGGCTGCCATGGCTCCGGCATCCGCGCTGCCGCCCACCGTCCGGTAGACGTGCCCGGCACAGACGACGGAGCGGGTATTGACAGTGACCGTCAGGGTGGAAACCCCGCAGTCCAGCAGTTCGGGCAAAGCATCAGACAGAACCAGCCCGTTGGTGCTCAGGCAGAGCAGGAGTCCGGGAAAGCGGGAACGAACCAGTCGGAGGGTCTCCAGGGTGGCGGGGTTGGCCAGGGGCTCGCCGGGCCCCGCCACCCCCGCCACCCGCAGACGGCTGTCCAGGCGCAGGGCGCGCTCCACGCGGTCCAGGGCAGCCTCGGGGGAGATGACCTCCGAAGTGACGCCGGGCCGGGACTCGTTGGCGCAGTCATAGCGGCGGTCGCAGTAGCCGCACCGGATGTTGCACCTGGGGGCCACGGGCAGATGAATCCGGCCATAGCGGAAGTGGGCCTGGGCGGAGAGGCAGGGGTGCTCAGCCGGAATCAAAGCGGGGCCGCCTTCCGGCAGAGCGCTTCCAGCCCGTCGTCGCTCATCGGCTCCGGGATGCAGCCGCCGCGGTTGTCCAGGAGGACGGACGCCAGGGCGCGGAACGCCTGGGCGGGCGCGCTGTCCGGCGCGCTGTCCACCACGGTTTGGCGCTCCAGCTCGGCCTGGCCGATGAGGGGACTCATGGGAATTTTTCCCGCCACCGTGGTGCCCAGCTCCGTCGCAAAGGCTTGGAGCAGGCCGTCGTTGTCCACGCTGCTGCGCCCGTTGTGGATGATCCCGGCCAGGCGTATTCCGCCGCTCTGGGCGTATTTGCGGATGCCCCGGCAGATGTTGTTTGCGGCGTAGAGGGCCATGAAGTCGCTGGTGGTGACGAGATACACCTCGTCGGCCACCTGCTCCCGCAGCGGCATGCTGAACCCGCCGCAGACCACGTCCCCCAGCACGTCGTAGAGCACCACATCCCGGTCATCCAGCAGGCCGCGGCTGCGGATCTCCTCCATGGCCACGATAATGCCCCGCCCGGCGCAGCCGGTGCCCGGCTCCGGCCCGCCCGCCTCGATGCAGCGGACGCCCCGGCTGTCCGTGAAGGCGATCTCCCCGGAGGCGCCGGTCTTGAGCTGGTCGAGAACGGTGGGGATGCGCCGCCCCATCAGGCCCCGGGTGGAGTCCGCCTTGGGGTCGCAGCCCACTACCGCCACCCGTTTCCCGGCCTGGGCCATGGCCGCCGCCAGGTTGGACACGGCGGTGGACTTCCCGATGCCCCCTTTTCCATAGACGCAGATGCGTTTCACTGATAGAGCGCCCCCTTTAAGGTGCGGCCGTTCATGATGCCGCGGAAGATGTCCTCCAGAAGATGGAGGGTTCCCTGCCCGCCCAGGTGGGGGCGGGGGGTCAGACAGACCTCATCAAACACCGGGTAATCCACGCGGATCAGCGGAATTTCCAGCTCGTCGGCACCGTCCTGCTCAAAGGAGGAGCCAAACAGAAGCGCCGCCTCGGAGCCGCGCAGCTCCCGGTAGAAGTCCTCCTGGTCGGAGAGCTCCTCCCGGCGGGCAAAGCACACCACCTCCATCCCCAGCTCCTGCTCCAGAAAGCGCCGCAGACCGTCGGCCCGCGGCCCCGAGGCGAGGATCGCAGCTGGCATGCCGTAGAGGGCCTGTAAATAGCGGTAGGCTTTTCCGGCTCCCTCTGCAATCTGACGGTCCAGCTCCGCCCGGGCCTGATGATAATCCAGACCGAAGCGGCGCTCCAGCCGACTCCAGAGATCGTCCGCGCCGGCGGCGCCATAGGGGTAATCAAGTTCCTCCCACGGTATGCCGAAGTACTCCTTCATGGCTTGCGCCAGCTCACGCCCCTTTCCACGGAGCACCAGGTTCACATCGGCATAGGGGGCGCGGCGCACTTCCTCCAGCGTACAGCGGGAGAGCACGGCGCCCAGTGCGGCCTGGGGGGCGAGCATAGCCCGGAGGGCCTCAACATCGTCGGCGGCGTGGGGGTCATCCATCCCGAGCCCGATCAGATTAACCAGGGGACGGGGATCAGAACGGGGATAGGGCCGGGGATAAGGCCGGGGGACCGGGGGCTTCATCAGCGGGAGCAGTGCCAGCCATCCAGCCTCCAGCCCGCGAGCCGCATCCCCACGGAAGCCTGCCGCCTCCACATGGAGCAGCGGCGCCTCATGGGGGATGCGGGCTAAGACGGCGGGGATATCGTCCCCAATCATCTCACTCACACAGCCGCTGACCACGAACAGGACGGACGGTTGGAAGAGCTCCAGCGCGGAGCGGACGGCCCGCTCCAGGGAGGCCTCGCCGCTGAACACCACGTCGCTGTCGCTGATGACGGTGCAGGTCTGCCGGATATCCCGCATATCCTGGGCAACGTGGAGAGACATGGAGCCAAAATTGCAGCCCACCACGGAGTGGAGCAGAACAACGCCGTCCTGAATTCCACCCAAAGCCTGATAAGCTCCAAAGAGCTTGCAGCCGCTGGCCGGCCTCATACGGAATCCCCCTTTCGATTGAGCCACATTCTGGACCACATTTCCTTGGCGGCCAGATTAGACTGATTACAGTACAGTGGGTAATGGCGGCTTTGGAAGGGCATTTTCCCCAGCAGAAGACTGCTGCGCTCCGTCCCGTGCTCCAGGCGGCGGCACATCCTACGCACCGTGCGGACATAGGAGGGAAAGGAGAGGGAGGTGGTTTCGTTGACCGCGGGGATCAGCGGCGCGCCCATCCCCTCCAAGGTGAAGTCGCCGGTGCCCACCACCACATCCGCCTCTGCGAAGATTCCGCGCAGCGTCTCCTCTGCCGGGTTCAGGAGGAGCTGTGTCTCCGGGCTGTAGAGGGCGGCGGCCTCCCGTACCCGGGCCAGCAGGCTGTCCTCCAGCGCGGGGGTGACATTCAGGTTTTTACGGCTCTCCGGGGTCAGGATGACACAGAGATGGGAGACCGACAGGCCATAGTCCCGCACATAGGATTTGAGCTCGAAGGGAGCCTGCTGGATGCTGCGGCTGACGAGAACCGCCCGGGCCTGCCCCAGGCGGCGGCGGGCCTCCGCCGTCTCCTCCAGGGCCTGGGCCCGCGCCGCCAGGACGACGGGCTCCACCGCCGCCTCCATGCGGAGGGCCTGTCCAATGTCCCGGTAAAAGGTGCAGATTCCATCCAGTCCGGCGTAGCGTCCCGCGCCGCCGATGTGAAGGTATGCGGTTCCGAATTTCTCCCGCATGCGTCTGGCCCAGCGAACCCGCTTGACCAGATTCAGTTCCGCGGCCGGGGCGTGTACCAGAGAGGAGAGGGGGGCGCTGGGGATCCACGTGTTCACCTGAATCCCGCAGCCGTTCAAAAAGACCTCCAGCTCCCGCAGGGCGGCCTTTCCCTCGCTCCCCCAGCCCACCGTCTCGATGTTGATGCTGTGCGGGATCTGAGCGGACGGCTCCATCACCTGCTCCACCAGGGCGTAGAGCGCCTCGGTGAAGCCGCAGCCCTTTAGCTCCATCTCCAGCCGGTTGTCGCCGGTGATGGTCTGGTGGGCCAGCTCTTTCAGACGGTTCCGGGTGTAGTTTTTGTCCCGGTGGGAGAAGAGCTCCGACTGGACGCCCACTACCGAAATACCCTCCCGCCGCAGCTCGGCGCATACGGAGCGCACATCTTCGTTCAGAATGTCGCTGATCGGGGAGGGGATCACCATGATGAGCCCGGGGCGGTAGCGGCTCCAGGCGTCCCGTATGGCCTGGCGGAGCTTCTCCTCCCCGCCGCAGATGATGTCCCGCTCCTCCAGATTGGAGGTCAGCACGCTGTAAAAGGGCTGGTGCCGACGCCGGGCGGAATAGCGGTAGTGAAACCCACAGCCCCGCGGGCTGTGGAGGAGCGGAAGCACCTCCTGCATTTCCCCCACCGCCCCCACGCTGCCGGAGATCTTCCCGTTTACACCAAAGGTGTGCAGCAGGCCGGAGGGGTACATTGCGGTCATCAGATCTTCAAAAAAAGGCTGTCGCATGCGCATTTCTCCTCTCTGCCCGGAAAAAGCAAAATCGCCGGCCCCGCGTATTCTGACGCGGAGCCGGCTTGCAGACAGGCGCACCGGCAGGGCCGGCGGCCTGTGGAGCAGCTTTCACCGGAAGCGTCCCCACAAATTCAGCAAGCAGGTTTCCTGGCTTGCGGCTCGTCACGTGCTGCGCCTTCTCACATGTGAAACATGCAATGGCGATCTGCAGCACGCTCCCCGCTTACAGTGACCGGATCGCTCGGGAGTTGCACCCGATTCCCTCTAACCAGACGGAGTCTGGCCACTTGCTGAAAACGTATATGAGGGGATTATAGCACAGCCCGGCCGGAAAGAAAAGGCCCGTTCAGCCTAGCCGACAAAAAAGTCTCGCTTTACAAAATTCGTCCAGAGGTGCTATAATAGCATCACAATCCGGGCGATGGAAGGCACGGAGAAGTACTCATAAAATAGAATAGGACAAAGGTCGTGCGCAGGAACATCGCACTTTTAGCGCGAAGAGCTGTATCAAATGGCTCTCCAGTGAGAATCTGGAACTGTACTCAGCAACCGTGTGACCAACGAAACAGCATTTTGCCACTGGGGCATCCCATTGCCTTGGGAAGGCGCTGGATTAGGTACCGCCATAGGAAACGGCGGATGGGTCAAGTCGGGATATTGCACATGGTCTGTTTGCCGTTTCCGTACCTCTGAGAGATGGGATGGACGCAGGTTGCTGTAGACTGTTATTGCTGACAAATACTCTGCCCCATGTCCAGGGGGCAGAGTATTTTTATGCCTGCGCCCAGGTATCCTTGGAAGTACGACTGAAATGTTGTCAGCCGCAGCTTGCGGTGGACATAGAGTATCGCATCTGAACAGGAAAGGAAGGAACACATATGAAACAAGGGAAATGGGTGTCTCTGCTGATGACTTTCGTAATGACCATCAGCTTGGCGTCCTGCGGGGCGCCATCGGCCCAGACCACACTCCCACCGGAGACCTCCGCGCCTGTGGAGACCGGGCAGCCAGTAGAGGGAAATTATCCTGTTACTGTGCAGGTTTACGACGAAAACGGCACGCTCTACGCCGAAACCTTTGAAAAAGCACCGGAACGGGTCGTGTGCAATCAGCCTCAGGCAATCCAGCTTCTGTTAGCACTGGGACTGGGAGACCGGATTGTGGGGGCCTGTAGAAGTGTTGGAGATGTCAATGAGAAGTACCGGGACGAGTTCGAGGCCCTGCCATTCATTGCAGACAATGATAGTCCCTCCAAGGAAGTGGTTCTGGATGCAAAGCCGGATCTAATCATCGGCTGGGGGAGCACGTTTACTGAGGATACTCTCGGCAGTGTGCAGGACTGGAACGAGCGGGGAATCGCCACTTACATCGTAGATAACAGCGCCTCCGGCGTAGAGGGGCGGCGCACGGTGTCACGCCTCTACAACGACATTGAGAAGCTGGGGGAAATTTTCGGAATTGAAGATAAGGCCCAGGCAATGATCTCCGATATGAAGACGCGGGAGCAGGCTATTGCCGACAAAGTGTCCACATTGGAGGATACGGACAAGGTAACCGTTCTTACCGTTCAGATGGTCTATGAAAATGAATTCTTTGGGCGTAAGGATACGGATTTTACGTATGACCTCATTGAGAAGGCAGGTGGCATCTGCCTGGACGAGGCTTTTGGAAAGCAGAGCATCGAAAACCTGATTGCACTGAACCCGGATGTCCTTGTGATTATTAACCGGACCGACTCTCCCGCACAGGAAAAAATCGATGCGCTCAAGAGTAATCCATCCCTCAGCGAAGTTAACGCCGTCAAAAATGACCGTTTTGTTTCGCTGGATTACGTCGACTTCTATGGCGGTAACTATGAAACCATCGATGCGATCGAATCCCTGGCATGTGGTTTTTACCCGGAACTCTTCTCTGAATGACCGAAAGGAGTAGTAACATGGAAACGAGACTGACAGCGCTGTTGCTGGCGCTGAGCATGATGCTCGGCCTGGTTTCCTGCGGCGGGCAGCCTGTAGGAGAAGAAACTTCTCCTGCAACTTCTCAAACTCCGGTTGAATCCAACGGCGTAGAGGCAGACAACCACTATCCGGTCACGGTGGAGACCTATGATCAGAACGGCGAAATCGTGGAACAGACTTTTGAAGCCTGCCCTGAGCGGGTTGTCAGCATCTCTCAGGCCAACACCGAACTGCTGATTGCATTGGGCCTGACGGATAAAATTGTGGCGACTGCCCACCGCTTCAGCCCTGTTTATGAACGGATGGCTGATGAGTACAACTCCATTCCCTTTATTGCGGAGTCCGGCTATCCCTCAAAAGAGGTTGTGCTGGATCAGAAGCCAGATTTGATTGTAGGCTGGGGGTCTCTCTTTGCAGAGGATGCGCTTGGTGCAGTTAACGACTGGCATGAACGAGGAGTGCATACCTACCTGATGAACAACACCGTCAGTGGGCTTGGCAATCGCACCGTAGATTTCCTTTACGATGATATCGAGAAGCTTGGCCAGATTTTTGATATCGAAGATAAGGCCCAAGCCATGATTCAGGATATGAAGGACCGAATTGCTGACATCCAGGAGAAGGTATCCACTATCCCGGAGTCCGAGCGTGTTCAAGTTGTCACCGTACAGTATGTCTATGAGAATGAGTTCCTGGGCCGGGGGGGTACGGACTTCAATACCAATCTGACCGAGTTGGCCGGTGGTATTCAGGCCAACGATAATGGACAGCAGAGCATGGAGGTCCTGTTGAGTTTGGACCCCGATGTCCTGGTCATACTGGATCTCTCCTCCTCACCTGCCCAGGAAAAAATCGATGCGATCAAGGCCAATCCGGTCCTCCAGAGCCTTCAGGCTGTTCAGAATGATCGCTTTGTGGTGCTGGATCATGCAGCTTTCTATTGCGGAGGGCCCCGCACCATAGAGGCAATTGAAACATTGGCCGAGGGGTTTTATCCCGAACTTTTTACAGAATAACTCTCAGAATTGCATTTGCCATCCCATAGGGCTGTAGATGCAGAGGCTGGTTCGGGCGGCCCACACGCAGAGGGTGGGCCGCCCGAACCGTTCCAAGCAAACGCCGAACCGCGGAAAAAGGGGAATGAATATGACCAAGGTAAAGCCATCTATTGCAAATACCAGCCTAAATGCCGGCCGCCGACGCTTTCCATTGACCCTATGGGTCGTGGTACTGCTGGTCCTGTTGCTATTATCCGTCCTGAGTTCCATTACGTTCGGCCCTGTGGATATCGCCATTCCTGATGTGGCGCGCATTCTGGTCTGCCGTATTTTCCGGAGTGAGCCCGCCCAGTATGCCGAACTCCTCCAGAGTACAACCGCAGATATCATTTGGAATATCCGGTTTCCACGCGTCTTGATGGCAATGGTGGTGGGGGCAGGTCTGTCTGTCTCTGGTGTGGTGATGCAGGCGGTAGTCCGCAATCCACTGGCGGATCCTTATGTATTGGGGCTTTCCTCCGGCGCTTCACTGGGTGCCACACTGGCGATCCTCCTGGGGGCTTTCTCCTGGTTTGGGAATTATGGTGTGTCCGTGGGTGCGTTCCTGGGCTCCCTGGTCACCGCGCTATTTGTCTTTACCGTGGCGTTTTCCGGAAAATCCAAGGGGAACACCATTAAACTGTTGTTAGCCGGTATGGCTGTCAGTGCGATCTGCTCCGCCTTTACCAATTTTGTTATCTATACGGCGAGCGATGCCGAAGGTATCCGCTCTGTCACGTTCTGGACAATGGGGGGAATGACCTCGGCCTCCTGGAATTTGCTTGGCATTCCTTTTGTTGTCGTGCTGCTTGGCGTCGCTTTTTTCCTTACCCAATTCCGTGTACTCAACACGCTTCTAATCGGAGACGAGTCCGCCCTGACCCTCGGCATTCAGGTGGCAACCATCCGAAAGGTCTATCTGGTATTTTCCTCCGCAATCACCGGTGTTGCAGTAGCTGTATCAGGAACAATCGGCTTTGTTGGGCTGATTATCCCCCATGTTGTGCGTATGCTTGTAGGTTCCGATCACCGCAGGGTATTGGTGTTATCAACGATAGTCGGATCTATTTTTTTGATCTGGTGTGATGTGGCAGCCCGTATGGTGTTGGGGAACGAGGAGCTTCCCATCGGTATTGTCACGGCCATGATTGGCGGCCCTTTCTTTGTTTGGCTGATGCTGACGAAATCCTATGGATTTGGAGATGAGTAAATGGATCTGGAAGTACGAAATCTATCGGTGGCGATCGGGGGAAAGACCATTATTCATGATGTCAGTGCAGAGGTAAAGTCCAAGCGGTTTGTTGGTATTGTGGGACCAAACGGTAGCGGGAAATCCACTACGCTCAAGACGATTTACCGAGTGCTCAAGCCCCATTCCGGGACTGTGCTGCTGGATGGGAAGGCTTTGGAAGAAGTCTCCTTGAAGGAATCCGCCCGCCGCCTGGGAGTTATGACACAAATGAGTACGCTGAACTTTGACTTTCGGGTAGAGGAGGTTGTCCTCATGGGACGTACCCCCCACAAGAAGCTGATGGAGACAGACAACGACGAGGACTATGCATTAGCCTGGAAGGCGCTGGAGCTGGTTGGAATGGAGGGAATGGCCAACCGCAAATTCAACACGCTCTCCGGCGGCGAACGCCAGCGGGTTTTGATGGCGCGGGCCCTCACCCAGCAGCCGGAGGCTTTGATCCTGGATGAGCCTACTAACCATCTGGATATTCAATATCAGCTCCAGATCCTCCGGGTTGTAAAGAGCCTGGGTATCGAGGTCTTTGCGGCTATGCACGATCTCAACTTAGCTATCGACTATTGTGATTACCTCTATGTTATGAGCCGTGGCGCAGTTGTGGCCGAGGGAACACCGGAAACCATTTTGGAACCGGATCTGATCCGGACGGTTTTTGGGGTGGAATCCGTCTTGGTAGATGTCCCTGAGCTTAAACGAAAAACGATTGTCTTTGTCTGCTGATGCAGGCCGAACGGCATCAAGAGAAGCGAGATGACAACAGATAGGGCTCTTACCTTCACTAAGGTGACATTCCAATCCTGCTCTGCGCTCCGTTTACATATCTGCCTGTAGCATCCTTTTACGGTGTGTCCCATTAAATTACGAAGTAAAAACATGCGCCATAGGCCCTTTCGGGAATCTCCATGGCGCATGTTTTTACGTTCGACTTCACTTAAAGCCGCTCAGCTCGATAAATATCCTCCGCTTTGGCCGCCATCAGGCGGGCGGCCATGTCGCGTTTCATTCCGGCAAGCACACGCTCCTCCGCCTCCGTGCGCCCCTTCTTGCGGGCCAGTTGAATGAATTCCTCCCGCACGTAGCCGGGGCGGAGCGTGACTGCGACGGAACGCCCGCGGTAGCTCAACCGGAAGTAATAGCGCCCGCCGGGACTCTCCAGCTCGTTCGCCGCCTCGGGGAGCTCCTTGTCCACCACATACCTGCCGTCCGTAAGGCAGCGGGTGACTAGCTCAAAGGCATCCCGCGCCCCCGGCCCTGGAAAAGCCGTCACGAACGAGATCTCCCTGCGCTCCAGCAGGTTCCCGTCGTCCAGCAGCGGAAACGCCCTCTGCATGACCTTAAATCCGTGGGCCACGCCACCCGGGAAACCGGGGCCGTGATAGTTCAGCATCTCATCGAATCGGAAGGAGAGAAGCTTCCCCTCCTCCAAAACCTCGATCGACTCCATCTTACCCTCCTATTCATCCGATTTCAAGCGGCCGGGGATACAGACTTTTCTCCCCACCCGCTCCACATAGGTTAAGTAGAGGTCGCTGCGGTAGAGCGCACGAAGCCGCTCCTCCGTCATAACCTCCTCTGCATTGCCGACCAGAAAACGGCCGTCATTCCCCAGAATACCAACCTGCCCGCCCAGCAGAAGCACATGGTCGGGATTGTGGCTGGTCATAATGACGCCGAAGCCCCGCTTCACCAGGGCGCGCACCATGGAGAGTGCCCGGAGCTGATTGCCGTAATCCAGATGGTTGGTGGGCTCGTCCAGCAGGATCAGCTCCGGCTGCTGAACGATTACCCGGGCGATGGTTACCTGCTGGCGTTCCCCGCCGCTGAGCTCCGTATAGGGCCGGTTGGCCAGCGGGAGCAGGCCCATCTCCTCCAGCGTGGCGTCCACCAGGTCATAGTCCGCACGTCCAGGCTGCTGGAAGGTTCCCAGGTGAGGGGCCCGGCCCATGACTACAAAATCCCGTACTGTATAATCATAAGCGGGGGTGTGGCTCTGGGGAACATAGCCGATGATTCTGGAAATCTCCCGCAGTTCCAGCCGAGAGAGAGGCGTCCCGTGGAGACGGATTTCCCCCTGCTGAGGGAGCAGCAGATTTGCAATACAGTTGAGGAGGGTAGACTTGCCCGCTCCGTTTGCCCCCAGAATAGAGAGAACCTGTCCCTGCTCAAAGGCGAAGCTCACGTCATAAAACAGGGGGCGTTCCGGCCGGTAGGCGAAGGACAGATGTTCTACTTCCAGAATCATGACAGCTTCATCCTTTGTTTCAACAGGAGATAGAAATAAAAAGGGGCCCCGATAAGTCCGGTCAGGATGCTCAATGGGAGCTCCGCGCTGGTGAGCACCCGAGCCAGGGTATCAATCAGCAGAAGGAACGCAGCCCCCAGTACCGCGGATAGGGGGATCAGCTTGCGGTTGTCCGGCCCCACCATCATCCGCCCAAAATGGGGGATTACCAGCCCGATCCAGCCGATCGTTCCGCTGGTGCAGACGGCACAGGCGGTGAGCATCGTGGCACAGAAAATGATGATCCCACGGGCACGCCGAATATCCATGCCAAGCGACTTGGCCTCATTCTCGCCCAGAGAGAGGATGTTGATCCGCCACCGCATCAGCAGGAGAATTATGATTGCAGCCAAAATCGGTGGTCCCATGGTGAACACATCCCGCCACACTGCAGTCGCCAGGCTGCCAAGCTGCCAGTGCGTGATGGAGGCGAGCTGCGTCTCCGGGTCGGCCAGATATTTCAGCAGGCCCAGAATAGCGTTCATCAGCCCGCTGATAATCACGCCTGCCAGCACCAGGGTCATCATGGATTGATTCTTGATGACCTTTGGGATGGCGATGGCCAGCAGCACGGCAGCCAGGCCGCCCAGGAGCGCTCCGGCCTGAATTCCCACTCCGCCGGCGTTCATCAGGATTCCAACCGAGGCACCCACACAGGCGCCAGCCGAAACGCCCAGCATGTCGGGCGCCACCAGGGGGTTTTTAAAGACCCCCTGGTAGGCCGCTCCAGAGAGGGAGAGGGCGCTCCCCACCAGCAGGGCAGCCAGTATGCGGGGCAGACGCAGGGTAAAAATGACGCTCTCCGCCTGTCCCTCCCAGGTGGCCGGGATGGGCAGGAATCTGGAGAGGAGCACCCGCACCACGGTCGCCGGGGAGATGGCATAGCGCCCTACTCCGATGGCCAGGATGGTCAGGATGAGCAGCGCGGCCAGACATCCCAGAAACAGAACCGGAAAGGAGCAGGGCCGGCGGGGTGTTTGCTCCAGGGCCGGGGCTGGGTTACTGGCTGTCCGCATTGGCATCGGCGGCAAAGATCTGGGCCAGGTCTTCATCCGTCAGGCTGTAGCCGAAATAGTCCTGGAAAAAGGCCCTGGTGTCCTGCTCGATATCGATCTCGGCAAAAATTTCCGGCTGAATCAGTTGGGCCAGCCAGCGCATCATCAACGGAGTCTCCACGCCCGGGGCGTCCCAGCGGTAGATACCCATGGGGGTCTTATAGACGCGGTGATTGAGTACGGCGGATACCTGGCTCCAGTCCTGTCCATCCAGCCTGTTCTCGTACAGATCCGCCGGTGTAAAGGAGTCGAAATTGCTCATCAGAATGATATCAGGGTCAATGGCCAGGATCTCCTCCATGGTGATGCTGGACAGATCGGCGGCCACATTGTCTGCACCTGCCAGCTCCAGGGCCTCCGCGATAAACATGTCGTTGCCCTGCAGCTTCAGCTCGGCATTGCGCAGATAGAGCACCTTGGGCTTGTCCGCGGCATTCACCTGCTCCTGGAAGGACTGCAGATATTCATACGCCTCGGTATAAAGTGTGTTGAACTGCTCGGCCCGCTCCTCCTTGCCCAACATCTGACCAATGGCGGTAAAGCTGGCCTGGAGATCCTCGATGGTCTCGTTCTTCACCATAAACGGCGTGATGCCCAGCGCCTTGAGCTGTTCCGCTTCCTCGGTCTGATAGTCCCAGATCACCACAGCCTGGACGCCTCGGCTGACCATTTCCTCCATGTTGATGGAGAAGTCGGAGCCGATGCTGGTGGTGTCCAGCTCCGCATAACCGCTGTCCAGCTTGGAGAAAAAACAGTTGGTATAGGCGGTCATGGCGCCGGGGTTGATGGAGACCATGTGCTCAGAGGTGCCGTCGATGGCATAGATCACGGAGGACCAGGGCAGCGGGGTAACCGCGATGCGGCTGAGCTCCGCCGGAACCTCCACCACGTTGCCCGCCGCATCCGTCACGGTGCGGGTTTCCGCCACAGCCTGCTCCGTCTGCTGTGCGGGGGATTCCGGTACAACAGACGGGGTCTCCGCGGTGATCCCCCCTCCACAGGCAGTCAGCAGGGAGGCCAGAAGCGCGCCGGACACGGCGGCCGCCCCGAGGCGGTGTAAATGTCGTTTCATAAGTACCATTCCTTTCCTGTTCCAATTTAAATTCTCTGTCCAGGGGGCCTGAGGCCAGGGCGGACGTCCCGGTCCTGCTCCCCGGCAAAAATAAACACCTTCTCCTGTATCTGAACAAGAGAAGGTGTTCCAAAAGAAGCGTACCGCAAAAAGCGCAGAGCAACCCGCGGCACCCTCATCTAATGGCTCGTTAGATACCAGGTGTCCCGGAGCATTTAAGTATCCTGACTCGACTTCTCCGCATCACCCCGACTTCCCAAGCCTGTCGGCTCAGTGTCATTGTGGGGGATGCTCCATCTCACAGTGGCGGCACCGTACCGGACTTTCACCGGTTTCCATGAAATGCTCCAATGCCTTTTCTATATTGAACTTTGTGATTACAGTATAGCACGTCGGCCGCCATCCGGCAACCACCGGGAGAAGTGCATTTTTCCATTACCAGGTATGACTTTTTCCAATAGCCGACATCACACACGCCACATCCTCCAGCCACCGTGCGGGCAGTCCACCCCTGCCGCACACTCCGGGCTCTGGACAGGCCAGAAGCTCCGCCCGTGGAAACCACGGCCGCAGGGAGGGGAAAAAGAGGGGATCTGCCAGCAGGACATCGGGCGTCGCCCAAGCGGCCAGCTCCGCCGGATCGCCAAACAGAAGCGTATCTGCGGTGAGAAAGGGCCGGTAAAGCTCCTTTAAAGTCCGGTAGGGGGCATAGAAGGCGCGGAGGATCCGGCAATTCGGATATTCCCCCCGGATCGCCCAGGCCAGTCCTTCCGTTGCAATGGGCGCTCCGATCAGGAGAAGGGTGCGGTTCCCTGTTTCATGTTCCACCGGCTTCTCTGGCGGGGCCCCCTTTGCCGCCGTGGAGAAACGGGACAGCCATCGCTCCAGTCCATAGCGTTCCAGCGGCAGGCCGCAGAAATAGGGGATTCCATAGTCGGCCTCCATTTGCCGTGCCGCCCCCAATCCTTCGGCCGTCACCACCCAGTTCAGGGCCGGCGCAGACCGGAGCTCTCCGCCCCCAAAACCTTCCTCCCCCCAGACACAGACCTGATACCCCCGGGTGGTCAAAGCCTCCGCCCCGAGGCGCAGCGGCTGTCTGGAGCCCAGCGCGAGATCGGAATAGCCCAGAATAGAGATCCTCTGGTTGTCACGCCCCTCCGGGCGCCTCCAAGTGGCCAGATTCCGCAGGGCCCGGTCCACGCCCACTGGTGCGGACTCAAATCCGGTGCAGGGGAACCTGAGTACCGGGACCCCCCGCTCGGCCAGACTCTCCTGTATCCCGGTATAGTCCATGCCGAGCAGTTCGGGAATTGCACTCCCCATAAGGCCGCAGAAAGCGCGGCCGCTGTGCGCAAAGCCTCTCGCAATTCCGTTGACTGCCGCTGCCTCGCAGCCCGCGGCCAGCTCCAGATCATCAAACCGTGAATGTTCCAGACGCAGTCCGGCGGTGGCGTCGTCCCCCAGTGTCAGACATCCGGTGCATCCTCCGGCAGTCAACAGAAAGGGGTAGGCGTCCCAGCTCTGGAGAAGGGACGCCACTCCGCTGAAATCCGGCGGCAGAACGGGCAGCGGCGCGCTGCCCCGGGGAATTTCCCCCACAGGCGGGGGAAAGGTGGACAGAATTTGCTCCAACTCTGCCACGGCATTCCGGGTGCGGGCCACCAGAGGCCCCCGCAGCAGAATCCGGACGGGAAGGCCAGCCTGCTCCGCAACCTGTTCCAGATCGCATTGCGTCAGCACCTCGGCACAGGAGGCGTAGAGCACGACCCCGCCTACGCCGGGGCGGCGTGCGGCCTCCCGAAGCCTGGCTGCCAGATGCTCCGCTGCCTGGCCGGCGGCGTAGTCCGCCCTCGTCAGCGGGCAGGGCAGGAATTGGTGGAGTTTCCCCAGCTCTGCCGCGCGCAGGTAAAGCGCCCGCACACAGGCCAGAGAACCGGCAGCCGCCAGAAGAAGGTCTCCCCTTTGCCAAATGCGTTCCGGAAGGGTCATAAAGTGCTTCCCGCCCCCCTCCGCCGAATAGACTTCCACACGGCAGGCGTCACGCAAGCCCCTCCACCTCCTGTTCTGCTGCCCGGCGGCAGAATGCCTCCAGTGCCTCGTCCCCCAGTGGCCGGGGGCTGGTGGGCTGGGTATCCCAGAGCCGCTGGGCCAGTTCCAGAAAGCGCATGGCCGCCGCCCCGTCCGGTTCCAGATGGTGTACGGTGGTATGCAGATAATCCGCTCTTCGGAGCTGGCGGTCTTCCGGCAGGATACCGACGACTCTGGTCCCGGATTGCTCTGCGAAGGAGCGTACCAAGGCATCCTCTCCCGCTCCGTGGCTGCGGTTTTGGATCAGCCCGCCCAACAGGGGAGCGGCGCCGGAATAGCGGGCGACTCCGCGCATGATGTTGTTGGCGGCGTAGAGCGCCATGAAATCGGCAGAGGTGATCAGGTATACCCGGTCTACAAAATGTTTTCGCATGGGCACTGCGAACCCTCCGCATACCACATCGCCCAGGACATCGTACACCACCACGTCCCAGGGCTCCTCCAGAATGCCGAGCCGGTTGAGCTCGTCCGCCATGGCGGTGATGCCCAGGCCGGCGCACCCCGCGCCGGCCTGGGGACCTCCTGCCTCCACACAGGAGACGCCGAACGCCCCGGGAAAGACAAGCTGCTCCCGGGCTAGAAGCTCCTCCGACCTCCCCAGAGTCTCCAGCACAGTTGGGATTCGTCCCGACGTCAGGCAGCGGGTAGAGTCCGCCTTGGGGTCACAGCCGATGTGAAGCACCCGTTTCCCCGTTCGGGCAAAGGCCGCGGAGAGATGGGCGGCCACGGTGGACTTCCCGATCCCACCTTTTCCGTAAAACGCAATACGCAACATCTTGACTTTCTGCGCCTCCCTTGCATGTTGTCTGTAATTTTTAATTATATCACAGCGGAGACATCTTCCACTATTTCCATTTTCCCTTATTGAATATTGGTTTTTCCGATAGCAGATCTGCCCGTGCCTGCGGCTTCCCTGGGGGATCTGCTTGACTTCCGTGGGAAAGATTGCTATGATAATATCCACAATAAAATATTGTTTTTCGTCAAGTGTCCGCTTTGTTTGTGCGTTTCAGCGGAGAAAAGGGAATCGGGTGGAAGTCCCGAGCGATCCGGTCACTGTGAACAGGGAGCACTTTCACATATGCCATTGTGTAAATTACACGAGAAGGCGTGTCAGTGCGGCGATCTGTGAGCCAGGAAACCTGCTTGATGAAGTATGTTGATGCTTCCGGTCAAGGCCTCTCGACACAAATGGGACAGGTGATTTCCGCTGGAAACCCGGAAACGCTGTTTGTGCGAAGCGGACCTTTAATGGTCTGCTTTTTTTCCTCTTATGGGGTCTGACTCTGGAAGACGGCCGTGGAACCGGCACATTTTCTGCATCCGCAGGACTTGCGCGTTTCCAGATATAAGTTGGACCGAAAGAAGGAGGATTCTATGAATCTGAAAAAACGCCTGACTGCTGCGCTGCTGAGCGCGGCACTTGCCCTGTCTCTGGTGGCCTGCGGCAGCCCCGCCACCCAAGAGAGCCCCTCAACTGCCCCCTCCCCCAGCGCGGAACCCGCATCCGCCGGTCACACCGCAGACGATATGATCGTTTTGGCTGGTGCCCGTACTCTGGCCCCTGGTCTGGAGGATGTCTATTTCTCCCACAAGCTCCTGGGTGCATGGGAACCGCTGATCTCCGTGGATGAGAGCGGAAACCCCATGGGGGTGCTGGCTGAGAGCTGGGAGCGCAACGAAGACGCCACTGTTTGGACGTTCCACCTTCGGCAGGGCGTTAAGTTCCAGAATGGAGAGGACTTCAACGCTGATATCGTGGTGGAGAACTTCAACCGTTACAAGCTCATGGAGAGCGGCTATTCCCAGTATACTACATTCAAGGTGGACGAGCTCTACCCCGGCCTCATTGGCTGTGAGAAGGTCGACGACTACACCGTCAATGTCAGCTTTACCGACCCCATCCCCCGGCTGTTATTTAACATGAAGGACACTGCAAGCTGTATTTTCTACCCCGGCTCCTGGGACACGGAAACCGGGTACTTCACTGAGCAGCCTGTCGGCACTGGCCCCTATATTATCAAGGATATCAAAGAGGATGAGTACGTTGATATCACTGCTTTTGACGGCTACTGGGGAGAGCCCGCCAAAACAAAGAATATCCGCGTGCGCATCATCACTGACCCTCAGGCCCGCTATGCCGCCTTGGACAGCGAGGAGGTCATGGGGGTGCTGGACCTCGGGGCTATGCCTGCCGCCCTGGGGGACGAGCTTCTCAAGGATGACCGCTTTGCCATGGCGGTGCAGACCTCCAATATTACCCATATAATGCTTCTTAAGGGTGAGGGCACCAAATTTTCCGACATGCGTTTGCGTCAGGCGGTAAGTCTGGCCATTGACCGTCAGCTTATTGTGGACCAGCTCTGGGGCGGCTATGCCATGCCAACGCAGAACCTGATTAACCGTATGTGCCCCGACTGGGTAGAACTGCCCGTAGAGTATGATATGGACAAGGCCAAGGAGCTGGCCCGTGAGGTGCTGGGGGACGAGCGCCTTCCGTTGGATATGTATACCCGCTCTCTGTATCTGGACCGCGGCCCTTATAAGGAGATGATGGAGTATATCCAGTCCCAGCTTTCCCAGATCGGTATCGATGCCACCGTGAATGTGATTGACTCCTCTACTTACTCTGAGATGTCCAAGGCCGGTGAACTGGGGGCAAACTTCATGACTCATGGTATGTCCAACCTCAATGCCTACCACTTCCTGGATATCTATATGAGCAGCGAAGGGTCTTACAATAAATCCCAGCATTTGGCCTACAGCAACCCCCACGTGGACGAGCTGCTGGCCGAGATGAAGACCACCCTGGACGACGACCGTTTCCATGAGTTGGCCGTGGAGCTCCAGGAGATTGCCAACACTGAGTTGCCTGTTATTCCTCTGTTCTACGACACCAGCAACCTCATCTACAATCAGGAGCAGATTACAGGCTACGAGGATTTCAGTGACCATTTGGATCTGAGTCATCTTTCCTGGGTGAACGCGCAGTAACCGCCACACCGCGCCAAAGCTGTGCTTTGGCGCGGTGTTTTTCAAGGGAGGAATTTCATTGAATCAAACCCTGCGCTATACCGCAAAAAAAATATTGTGGACAATTCCCATTCTGGTCGGCATCACCTTTCTGGCCTTCGGTCTGGGGCTGGTTGCACGGGGAGACCCCGCTACCAATCGGGCCAGCGCCGATCCCAACTATATCCCCACTGAGGAGGAAATCCAGGAGCTCCGGGCGGAAATGGGGTTAGATGATCCCATTTTGGTGCAATACGGGCGCTGGATCTGGAACGCAGCCCACGGTGATCTAGGGGAATCCTATATTGACGACAAGCCGGTGCTGGGTGAGATTCTCCGGCTGCTGCCCAACACCCTCCTGCTGAGCGGAATGGCGTTGCTGGTCATTACTGTGGTGGGGCTTGCTGGCGGCCTGCTGCTTACACTGTTCCGGGACAAATTCATTGACCTGCTCGGGCGAGTTTTACTGGTGTTTCTGATGTCTATTCCTGGTTTCTGCCTAGCCTATTTTATGATCTGGCTGTTCGCCCAAAAGCTGCGTATCTTGCCCACCAGCGGCGCGGAGACACTGTCCTGCTTCCTCATGCCCTGTCTTGCTATTTCCATCGGCTCGGCCTGTGTGGTTATCCGGCTGCTTCGCTCTTCCATTCTGGGGGAGCTTAGCAAGAATTACATTCTGACCGCCCAGGCCAAGGGCCTGCGGAGGGGCCAGCTCATTTCCCGTCATGCACTGCGAAATTCTCTAGTTCCCTCCATTACTTATATCGCCAATACCTTCGGCGGTCTTCTGGGAGGCTCCATGATCACGGAGAGCGTATTTTCCGTCCCAGGAATCGGAAGCTACGCCCTCACCGCCATCAATAATCGGGACTATATCGCCATACAGGGCTATGTGCTTTTTACCGGTGTTGTCTTTGTTCTGGTCTGCCTGCTGGCCGACCTGATCTGCGCCTGGCTGAACCCGCAGATTCGATTGGGGGGCTGAGCATGCGTGGTAAAAAAGTCTTGTTCATCCTTTCACTAACTGTGCTTGTTCTTTTCCTGCTGGTAGGGGTCTTTGCTGATTTTCTGGCACCCTGCGACCCCAACGCGGTGGATATGGCCAACGGCCTTGCCGCCCCCTCCACTGAACACTGGCTGGGTACCGACCATATCGGCCGTGATCTGCTGAGCCGGCTTATCTACGGCAGCCGCTCTTCTGTGTTCATCGCTTTCTTCGCCACCGGATGCACTCTGTTGCTGGGCATGACTATCGGCCTGGTGTCCGGTTATCTGGGGGGATGGATAGATCAACTGATTCAGGCTGTGGTCAATATCTTCCAAGGAATCCCCAGCGCCGCTTTTGTGGTCGCCATCCTGGGACTGCTGGGCCCCGGTATGCGCAGTCTGCTGATCGCCATTGTGGTCAGCTCCTGGGCTGGATTCTCCCGTATTGTGCGCAATCAAGTTCTGGAGATCCGCGAGCTGCACTATATCGAGGGCGCACGGGCCATGGGCGGCGGGAGCTTCTATATCATGCGGCGCCATATCCTGCCCAATATCTTGCTCCCTCTGCTGGTTCTAATCGCCACACGGATCGGCTCTACGGTGCTCACCGTGGCCGCCATGAGCTACCTGGGCCTGGGCCTGCGGGCACCCGCAGCGGACTGGGGGATCATGATTAACGACGCCAAGCTCTACTATGTGAAGGATTTTCTTGTTCTACTGGCCCCTGCGGCCTGCCTGACTCTGTTCTGCCTGAGCATCAACTTGATTGCTGATTATCTCCGGGACTGCCTTGACCACGATGACGGCGCGGCCCGCATGCTGTAAAGGGAGGACGCACATGGAACTGTATACAAAGGACCTCTGCGTCCGCTTTGCTACCCGTTCGGGTGATATTCCCGCCGTCAACCATGTCTCCCTCGCATTTTCGGAGCGACAGGTCACCGGCATCATTGGAGAGACGGGCAGCGGCAAGTCTGTGCTGGGCCTGTCTATTCTCGGACTGCTTCAGTCCAACGCCTCTGTCACCGGACAGATCTTTTTGGGAGAGCGGGAGCTCACTGCCCTGTCCGAGCGGGAGCTGTGCACAGTCCGCGGCAGAGAGATTGCTCTGGTGGCTCAGAACCCGGCCACCTCATTGAATCCCAGCGTGCGGGTGGGACGCCAGATCGAGGAGGTCTTCCGTCTGGCTGGAAAAAGTACCCCAGACTGCCGGAGACTCACGCTGGAGCTTCTCAGGCAGATGGCCTTTTCCGACCCGAAGCAGATTGCAGGTGCCTACCCCTTCGAGCTCTCCGGTGGCATGCGCCAGCGTGTACTGACAGCCATCGCTGTGGCTGCACGTCCGCAATGGCTGATCGCAGATGAGCCCACCAAGGGACTGGATGCAGTGGTGCGCAATCAGGTTTACGACACCTTCTGTATGGTACGGGACCAGTACCGCGTCGGCTTTATCGTCATTACCCACGACCTTCTGCTGGCCCGCAAATTCTGCGAGCGTATCGTTGTCATGTACTGCGGCCGTGTCCTGGAGACCAACGCGGCGCGGGAACTGTTTGAGCACCCTAGGCACCCCTATACCCAGGGGCTTATCGCCTCGCTGCCCCACCTGGGCATGAAGCCTATGGCGGGCTTTTCTCCCGCCTTTACCGACCAGCCCTCCGGCTGCGTATTCCATCCCCGGTGCCCTTACGCGGAGGCTCGTTGCCGGCATACAGAGCCGAAATCCATCCCCTGTGGAGAAGGGAGCGTGTGTTGCCATCGCTACGCTTGAAGTCCAGCACCTCTCAAAAAGTTTTCACTCCAACCGCCTTCGCGGACGCACCCACAAGGCGGTGGACGATGTTTCCCTCGCCATCGGGCCCGGACAAACTTATGGGCTGATGGGGGAGTCCGGTTGTGGCAAATCCACTTTGGGTCGGATGATTACCCGGCTTCTCCCGGCCTCCTCCGGGACAGTTCTCTATGACGGGACGGACCTCTTGTACATTCCTCAGCGAAAGATGCTCCCCTACCGCCGGCGCATTCAGATGCTTTTTCAGCACCCGGACACTTCGCTAAATCCGCGGATGACAGTGCTGGACAGTCTGCGGGAGCCCTTTCTGCTCCACGATCTGCCCGGCAAGCAGGATATGGATGAAATAATTCGCGCCCATATTGAGCCCTATGGCATTCAGCCGGAGCTGCTGGAGCGCCGGGCCTCCCAAGTCAGCGGCGGCCAGATCCAGCGCATTGTGCTGGCACGCATCATGCTGCTCCAGCCTGAGTTTATTGTACTGGATGAGCCCACTTCTATGCTGGATGTGTCGGTACAGGCCCAGATCATGGATCTGCTACACCAGGTTCAGCTCCGAACCGGAGTATCGTATCTTCTCATCTCCCACGACCTCGATCTGCTGCGCCACGCGAGCAGCCGGATTGGCATCATGTACCGGGGAAAGCTGCTGGAACAAGGGGAGACAGAGGCCGTACTGAATGCCCCTACCCACCCCTATACCCGGGAACTGATTGAGAACTTTTCCTATATGAGGGATTAAACGCCCATTGGGAGGTGACCTCTGTGACGCTTCAAAATCTAAAATATGTGGTTGCAGTGGCGGAGCACGGTTCGTTTTCTGCGGCCGCCAAGGCCCTTTACATCTCTCAGTCCACCCTGTCCTCCGCAATCAAGGAGCTGGAGGCCGAGCTTGGAACTCAACTCTTCCTGCGGAGTAACCGCGGTATCCAGCCCACCCCCGACGGGGAGGACTTCCTGCGCTATGCCCGCGAAATTGTGGAGCAGAGCCGCGCCCTGGAACGGCGTTATCGCCACCGGAGATATGCGCCTACACGGTTCGCGGTTTCGACCCAGCGGCTTCCCTTTGCCGTCCGGGCATTCCAGAGATTTATGGAGCAGCTCTCCTGGAACAGCTATGATATCGCCATCCGGGAGTGCCCAACCTATACCATTATTAGTGACGTGGCTGCTGGAAAAAGTGATGTGGGGGTGGTGGCCCTGCACGACCAGTACATTCCAGCACTGGAAAAGACCTTTGAGATAAACCATGTGACTTTCACCGAGTTAGAACGCTTGCCAACGTATGCCTTCCTGCGTAGAAGTCACCCTCTTGCGAAGCGGGACAAGGTCAGCATGGCCGAACTGCTCCAATACCCCTTCGTAACCTATGACCAGGAGGCGGATCGCTCTGAATACACCGAAGAAGTTGTGTTCCATCAGATTGCGGAAAAGACCGTTCACGTCTCCGACCGGTGCAGCAAGGTGGCGCTGGTTCGGTTTACCGATGCGTTCAGCATAGGTCCGGACCTGACCAACAGCAACGCCGATGCCTTCCACAGCGGGATGGGTGAGATTGTTGCCATGCCGGTAGAGGAGATCTCCGACTCACTCCATGTCGGATATCTGCTGCAAAAGAATGTGGCGGTCTCAGCCGCCATGGCAGTGTTTCTGGACTATCTGCGGGACGATATTATAGTGTTAAAGAAGACTCTTTAGTAACGTTAGATTCGTTTTTATTGAAGTGTCCGGCACAGGATCCACGGAAGACTGTATAAAAAATGCGCCGTCCGGCTTGAGCCGGATGGCGCACGTTTCTTTTGTTAGTGTAAAATTATCGTAGGCAAAAGAAAAAGGGAAACGGTGAAAACATCGCTTCCCTTGGGGCTCCAAAGTCAGTAGAATTGTGAGTTGAGAACAAACACCTACTGCAAAGGAGTCCCAAGGTAATGGTAACAAAGTTAGAGACACAAGGCAAGCAGATTTTTCAGTGGGGCGAGAAGTTTGTAGACATCGCCACACTGGAGAAAGCGGTGTACGAAGCCGTTCTCTCCCTCGGCCGCAATATCATGCGCCAGTGCATAGAGGAGGCGGATCGGACGCTCGCTCGGCAGCGGGACCGTGGGATGTACCGGGACAAGGGCTACCGGCCCACCACGCTCAAAACAGTGATGGGCGAGGTGGGGTACCAGCGCCATGTCTACCTGCTGTCCGGGGCCGCGGAGCAGCCCAGGGCAACGGTATACCTGCTGGACAGGAGCATGGGCCTTGACACGGTAGGCCTTTTCAGCGATACTGTGTGTATGATGGCGGTGGAAGCGGCCTGTGCGGTGAGTCACCGGACGGCAGCCGCCACACTCAACGATCTGACCGGGCTGAGCCTGAGCCACGAGAGCGTCTGGCGCATTGTCCAGAACGCTGGGAGCTGGGAGCAAGCCCGAGTGGACAGCCTGGCGGCGGCGGCAAAGGCCGAGTGTGGGTCTGGGACCTATGAAACGCCGGTACTGTATGAGGAGATGGACGGCGTGTACCTTGCTCTGCAAGGGAAAGACCGGCTGGAACACGGCCCCAGCAAAGAGATGAAGGTGTCTATTGCCTACTCCGGGATTTACGAGGACGCCAGCGGGCGGCGAAGCCTTGCCAACAAGGTTTCATACGCCAGCATGGAACAGGCGGAACACTTCCGCCGCCACGCCGAGGGTGTAGTGGCCGACTTCTATGCTGTGGACTGCGTGAAGCGACGGGTCTTTAACAGCGACGGCGGAACCTGGCTGCAACGGAATATGGTGCCTGGATGTACCTACCAGCTCGATTTGTTCCACCGGAACCGGGCTGTGCGTACCTGTGTGAATGACCCAGACCTCCAGGAAACCATCCTGGAGCTATTTCATGCACGTAAAGTCAAAGAAGCGATTGCTGTGGTGGAGGCATCTATTGAGAGCACACTGGATCCCGACGAACAAGAGAAGCGGCGGAAGCTGTTTACCTACTTCAACAACTACCGGAAATCCCTTATTCCATACTACCAACGGAGTGGAAGAAAACCCCCGCTGCCCAACGAGGGCCAGCAGCCCGCCCGGTGTGGGAGCATGGAGAGCAACATCTTTACCATTATTGGGAACCGGATGAAGCACAACCGCACCTGCTGGAGCGTGGCCGGGGCCAACAACCTTGCGGCTTTGCTCGCCTTGCACCGCACCGGCCATCTGCGGCGTGTTCTGCGGGATTGGACGGCCCACGGGGCCCCCTCTAAGCTATACACAATAACGGCTCCCATATCTGCAAAGCAAACCAACAAACAGATGAGTGAAATCTATATCCCACCGCATTTACTGTCTGCTGGTGACCTCCATCCAGCCGCGAAGTATTGCCTGACCAAATTCTTCCCGCTGTCCGAGATGCACACCACAGAATGACTGTGCTGGCTGAGTGCGCTTGGCCCGGTTTACGCCGAGGCCATTCACCTTGAACAACACTTTCTACTGGCTCCAATTTTGGTACCAGCACCCCTTGCCAACGATTTTGTTACACATACTTTCTTTTGTTCCATCTTGACATTCCGAGTGCACCCTGATAAAATAAAAAAACAAGTGAATATAGTTGGTACACAGGTGTCCATCCAATTGTGGTGGGTGAAAAGGGAAGCCGGGTGAGAATCCCGCACAAAGCCGTTGCTGTGTTGGCGGAGTGCCTCTCTGCTATGTCACTGGGATGTTTGTTCCGGGAAGACGGAGAGGTGCGTTTGAACGTCTGAGTCAGAAGACCTGCCTGTGTATAACGCACAAAAAAGCCTCCCCGGACCTGGGAGGGTGCAGTTTCAACCACAGTAGGAACCTGTGGAATTTGTTGCTGTATCCTTCAGGATACAGTTTTTTTGTTGCCGAATTCACTTGTCCCTCCTATTTCGTGCTGCTCCACACGGGACACGGGACTCTTCTGCAGGTCTCGCGTCATTTTGGAGCAATCGGCTGGAAGAAAAGGGCGCATAATATCGTGGGTAATATTATGTGTTTTTCCAGCCGGAACAAGAGAAGCACATGGCCTGAACCCGGCGCAGGGGTGGGCCATGTGCTTTTTATTATACCGCAGCGCTCGGCGAAAAGGCGATTATCAGGATCGCGAAATAGTGTTTGAAAAATTTTCCTGTTTACCCCTTGCATTTTGAGCGGAAAGTTGTATAATGAACTCAAAAGAAAGCCATTTGTAAAGTGCAAGTTTAACAAAAGATAGTTCTTTGAAGGGGATGGCTTCTGAGTTCTGCATGGGCAGAGTGGGATGCACCTTCCTGTAAAATTTAATATGAATCCGGCTTTTGTGGCAAATGCGCGACCCGACTCCCGTCAGGGAGCGGACACGCATCCTTGTTTCTGAACAAGGGAATCAGGTGAAATTCCTGGACATGTTTTGCAGCAGGAGCCGTGGCGAAAGCTACGGGGACGTGCAATTCAATAGCTGTGATTGTGGAGTATATCTGTTTTCTGCGAAAGCAGGTCACTGGCGGTCGTAATGGCTTAGCTGGGAAGGCGGCGGATATGCGCAGGCGGGCTTTAAGCCCGTCGGGACACATTAGTCAGAAGACCTACTAGGAGCTTACCCCCAATTCATTGGGGTTGCTCTGAGATAAATGCCAAATGTGAGGAGGGCACTGAATAAGTGGCCCCTTCTACCCGAAATGGGAGCAGAAGCGGACGCATATTTTGCGTCCGTTTTTTATTCGCAAGCTCAGGAGAAAGACGGACGTATCGGTATGCGTCCGTCTTTTTGTTTCGATTGCCCCAAGAGGTTTGCGGGGTAGCCGGATTGTGCCACAAGTCAGGAGGCTGTTTTGTGAACGGTAAGCATTTCATCGGCAACCAGCAGCTCAGCAGAAAGCTCATTGGGCGGACCAAGGAGGCGCTTCGTCAGCGAAACGTCCAGTTTGCCCAGGCGCATGGTGACGCCAGCGACGAAGCGCTGCTGGATTATGTCCGGAGCGAGGCGGCGCGCTTTGGCGGCTGGCAGAATGTGATCACGTCAGCAGGACTGCCCTCGCCGAAGAAGCAGAAGCCCACCTCCAAGCGGCAGATTTTCAAGGAGGAGTTCCGTTGCCAGGCGGAGAGCGGGAGTGCACAGAGCAACAGAACAGCAGCGAGCAATCCGGAGGAAGAAGGGGATCCCCTTCTTCCGTCATAGGGAAACCCCTATGACGATCTCTCTTTGAGCATTCAGCGGGCTATCGCCTGTCGCATATGGCCGGTACGCGGCTGACAATTGAATAACCCAGTACCAAAAGCGATATTCCGTGAGCGGAGTAGGCCAGGACGTCGGCAAGGCCGGCCGAGCCACCAACAGCGGAGAGACGTGGAGCAATGCGGGGCGGCAACTGCACAGGAACAGTATTGGTGTTTGGGCGGAGAGGATCAGCGGGAACGGGACAATCGGTGCGGCGGCCCCTGCGCTTTTTCCGGGAGCGCGGCGGCGGCCGCATTGACGGTTGATTAAAATGCGACTTCTCAGCGGAAGGAGGCGGTGAGAGTCAAAAAGAGTTGTAAACAGGAGTACAAGGGAAACGATCCAACGGAGAGACTTGAAGGAGGTTTACGTATGAAAACCAGAAAATTTACAGCGATGCTGCTGACCCTGGCTATGGCATTCAGCTTGCTGACGGTCAGTGCGGGAGCGGTAATGGACAATGACCATGACCGCATCAGCGTTGATACTGCAGGCCCTTTGTCGGTGGTATGGGATAGTGAAACCGTAGATTCCGAAGCTTATCACACAGGAGATATCGTGTCGAGTGAAGACGGCTACTATCCCTCCAGCTTCTACCTCTATGTAGACAGCGCCGAGGAGAACGGAATCACCGTTACTGGCGGCACCCTGTCTGCGCCTGTGGAGGAAACGGAGGGCGGCACCAAGTATTTGGTGACCAACAACAGCGGGGGCAGCATTGTGATTAGGCTGGCGAATGCGGCCCAGAGCAACAACGTCTACACGCTGACCTTTGCTGCGCCGGAGGGACAGATGGCCGGCGGCGCCATCACCGGAGTCTTGCAGGGGTATCTGCCGCTGGGCCAGTATGCCCGGGGCACGATGTGGGGCAGCCCTTATACCGACGGCAGCACGACGGCCGGCAGCACCCCCAAGGTTCTAGGCGGGTTCTCTTCTACCGGCGTCTCCTTGGGTGCCGGCGGCGGCTACGTCCAGTATGCCCTGCGGGACAGCGAAGGGAACCAGGCCTATATTGAAGATGACGCGAGCAATCCCTATGGCGTGGACTTTATCGTCTACGGCAACGCCTTCAACGGCAACCCTGAGGCGGCCTCTGTCCAGGTCTCCGAAGATGGAAAGACCTGGTATGAGCTGGCCGGAAGTTTGTACTATGACCCCAATACGCTTCGCGATGTGAACATCACCTATACCCTGAGCGGGAGCGATATTCAGTACAGCATCACGGATCCGAACGGGCGCAATCCCGGCGTTTCCTTCCCACTCACCGGGACGTTCAAGGCTGGCGCCGCTGCGTGGTTCCCCACCACGGCGAACTACGGCGGCGTGTGGAAGACGTCCGCCGTCTCCAGCGATCAGACCGTCGGCGCTTCCGCCTTTAACGGCGCCAGCGTGACTTATACCGGCGTTACACTGGTAAAGGACACGGATACCACCGCGGACTATCAGTTTGGCTATGCGGATATCCATGTGAATGGCGGCAATTATGGTACGGCGATCAATCCCTACACCGCCGCGGCCACCACGCAGGGTGGGGATGGCTTCGACATTGCGTGGGCGGTAAAGCCGGACGGCACACCTGCGGGGCTTATAAGGATCGGTTATATCCGGGTATATACATCCGCACTGATGAGCAGCACGGATAACACCACCATCCCCACACCCGGTATCTTCGGTGAGACCTCCGCTGAGGTTTGCGGCATCTACGCGGTGACAGGGAGCGGCTCTGCCAGCATCACGGAGGATCTGTTTATTGCCGATGCAGCGACAGGAGAGAACGAGGTGAATACGAGCAACGGGGGGAGCCAGGTAGTGGCCGCTGGCAAGTACCGTCTGTACTCCGATATGGAGCGTGTGTTGCTCAATGGCGAGACGATTAGCGATGCTGCGGATGGGCATGTGTTTACAATGGCAGCCGGAGACATGTTACAGATCATCACGCAGACCGGAGAAGAGGCCCCGTATATTACTGTGCTGATTTGCCAATAAAAAATGGATATGGATAAAATAGGAAAAGTGAGCGAGCGTCCTTTTGGACGCTCGCTCATCTCATTTATTTTGATTTTGACAATCCTGCTTGGGTTTTTACCGACAACTGCTTTTGCCGCCGAGACCATGACCGTATCGGACCCAGATGCTTTGGAGCAAATTGGAACTATAACAATTGAAGGAAATGATTATAATTTATACCGCCTTGTAGTAGATACTGTACAATATAATGCGATTGAGTTTTCGGATGCGGCAAGCTGCGCAATTACGACTGTCGTGCCAGTTATGGGTAAGAAACCAGCAGCTATAGGTGCGACAAACTTGATTAACGTGGCACCTGATTCGGAAAATTACTCGAAAGGTGAGGCCCTTTATCAAAGCAGTATTTCATCCAATCTGTCTGAAGAAATTTTAGATGGACTAAGAACAGACACAGACAAGCTTGGATACTACCTATATGCTACTAGACGGGGTAAAATTAATACTATAATTGGTGTCCTTATTTTGGAATGGCCAGAGGCATCGCAAGAAGTCGAAGGAGCAAATAAAGATGAGCTTCAACGTGTCATTGCTAGGGCTGGCTTAATAAGTAGTAGTGATTACTATCAGGCTGAGGATTATTACAACGGGAAGACAACGAGCAGTGACGGCTTTTGGCAGGACTTTCAGACGGCACTAAAAACAGCAAAGGAGATTTTAGATAATATAACTGCAACACAGGAGGATGTGAATGGTGCCACAGCTTCATTGAATGCGGCCATCGCCAACCTGATCCCTGCTAACCAGGTCAACGCCACTGTCCTGTATGAAGCCATCCAGGAGGTGGAAAGCCGAGGGTACCGGCAGGAGGACTATACGCCGGAGACCTGGACTGCGTATAAGACAGTCTATGAGAAGGGCAAAGCTTACCTCGCTTCCCTCTATGACCAGGATGGGAACCCCACAACGGAGAACAAGGCTGAGCATCAGGACACTGTGGAGCAGTACGCGGAGGAGTTGCTGGCTGCCGCCGGCGATCTGGACGCTGTTTACAACGGCGGCGATGAGGTGACCAGCGCGTCGATCTATCAGCGGTCGCTTGCCGGTATGCTCGCTCAGTTCGCGGGCGCTTTGGAACATGAGAGCGGCTATACAGAGGAGAGCTTTACCGCGTTCCAGACGGCCTACCAGGAAGCCCAATCCTACTATCAGCAGCACGGTCTGGTAGGGACGTCGGTGTCCGCTTCTGTCCTGAATGGATATCAGAGACATGCGGCGGCGCTGTGGTCGGCCTACTACGAGGGGCTGGAGAGCGCGAAGGAAACAATTTCTGTCTCCCTCCGCGTGGCCGACAGCCAGGTTGCCTACGACCTCGCCAGCCCAGACGGAGCGGAGCTGGGACTCCCGCCCTCGGAAGGCATCTATGAGAACCCTGACGTCTCCCTGAGCGGTGCGGGCCGCACCGTTGCCGGACTGGTCGCGTCAGCCGGGCTCCAGCTGCAGGTGAAAGGCAATTCCTCGCTCACGTCAAACCGCCAAACCACGGTCGCGGTCTTCGTCAACGGCATTCAGCTCCGGGATGCCGGATTAAATCCGACACAGCTCGACGGAGTGGCCGTAAATCGAGCGAAGTGGGGCGACATAAAGCTCCGGGACGGCGATGAAGTTGTGATCCTGTTCGCCCCCGCTCCCATGGACAGGGAATACAGCGCCATGGGCGTAACGGCGTATGTCAACACGACAGACTTCTGGGGCCTGCTGTCGTTTGAAGACCATGCGGAGACCGTGGCAGAGGGCGAGGCGCTTACGCTGAAGGTGACCCGAACTGGAGGCTGGGTGGGAAGCTACGACGGCCGCTCTGCGCCGTTCAACGGCGCCCGCCTGCTGGCAGTGAAGCTGGATGAGAGAGGAGCGCCGTCCGGGGAGTACCAGCTTCTGGAGGGGATCACCGACGCAAGCGGGACGGTGACCACGCATCTCAATGAGGCGGGCCAATATGTGCTGGTTGCGGCGAATCCGGAATCCGTGATATTTGACCAGACGGCCAGCGGCGCCCAGCACCAGTACGCATCGCTGAACGCGCCCGCCCGGACCACAGTGACGGTCACCCCTCTGAATGAGGAAGAACTTGCGGCGGCGAAGGAAGCGCGCAAGAGCCTTCTGGCTGCGGTGCTGGCCGGATGCAACGCCACTGAGTTGGGAGAAGCCGTCTACGCCCAGGTCCAGGCGGCCCATGATGCGGGAGTGCAGGCCATCGAGGACGCGACAAGCCTTAAAGCGGCCGAAGACGCGCTCTCAAATGCGCTGACCCAAATCGAGAGCCTGGTGGAGAACGCGGAGAAATCCAATGAGGAATCTGTCTCTGCCATGCGGAAATACCTGGCGAAGCTCCCAACAGTGGCACAGATCGGGGAGGGACTCTTCCTGCAGAGCGACATCTCCACCATGCAGGAGGCGAGTTCCCACTATGCCGGAATGACCGGCTACCAGAAATCACAGCTCACCGGCCAGGAACAGGCACAGTGGGAGGCTCTGGTAGAAGCCTATGGTGAGGACGGAAGCAACCTGCCGGAAAAGACCTTTACGCTGACCTTTGAGTTCATTGGGCAGGAGGGATCCAGTGACCCATTCAAGAGCTTTTTGGCCCTTAAAAACAAAGGCTTTCGATATGCGAACGTCATTGAACTCTCGCCCAATGATGAGTGGTGGGTATATATCCGTACGGAAACCGGCACTGCATTGAATGAACTGGACTATGAGATCTATCGTGTGGAGTCCACGGGGGCGACACTGAGCGAATTGAGGCTGGATAGGCCCCCAACCGATCCGAAAGGCGGATACAACAAGGGTTGGGAAGGGGTTGCCCCTTTCTACTTCGCTGACTCCACATCAGCGTTCATGCCGAGGAACGATGTGACGATCACATTTTATATCCGAGGCAAAACATCGGTGGAAAGTCTGCGCAGCAGTGCGCTGGATCAACTGTCAGAGGCGTTCAATGGCTATAAGCGGTCTGATTACAGCGATACAAACTGGAAGACACTGACATCTGCGTATGACGAGGGCGTGTCCAAGATCAATGCGGCGGAGAACGCCGAAGCAATAGAAACAGCCTTGAGCGATGCCCTCAATGCGATGAAAGCCGTTGAGACGCGCGTTTCCAGCGGAGAGTTCGGCAGTGTGCATGTGACCGTTGAGAACACCACTTACGCGGACGGCTCTTTCTATCAAAATGGCGGCGCCTTTGTAGAGGCGGAGGTCGAGCTTTACAGTGATACCACTATGATGACTGCTGTGTTGGAAGCCCTGTCCGAGAACGGTTATGGTTGGAACAACGGGAATGACACGAGCGTCACTTACATCGAAAACATCTATAAAGATGTAAATCAGAATGGGCAGTGGGACAATGGCGAAGCCAAACTTGCGGCATTTGACGGCAGTGTGAGTTCCGGCTGGATGGGCGTGCTCAACGATTGGTTCACCAACTACGGATTTTCTTCCTATGCTGTTTCAAATACGGATCGCGATTACCGCCTGGTTGACGGAGACGAGATCCGCGTGATGTTCACGATGGACGGGTACGGAGACGATCTGGGCGGAACCTGGGGCAACGGAGACACCAGCCTCAAGGAACTAGAGGTCACCGGCGGTACGCTGTCGCCATCCTTCGACGGGGAGACCACCAGTTATGCCCTGACCCTGGACGGCGGAGATGTGTCGGTCACACCTACAGCGGCAAACAAAAATTTCCTGGTCAAGACATTTATCAATAACAAAACCACGGCCAACAATGTGGAGTACTATCGCCGTGGTGAAAATCTACCGGTCCAGCCAGGAGACACCATTTACATCGGTGTGGGCGAATACAAGTGGCCGTCCATGAACAACCAGTCCGGCAACACGCTCCGCTATACCGGCACCTGGTACACCATCCAGGTCTGCGAGAGCGGAGCGAAGGGAATCCAGGCCAGGATCGACGACCTGCCGGATAAGTCAGAAATCACATATAGCAACTATAAAAGCTTCCAACAGACGGTCAGTGCGCTACAAGCGGATTATAATGCACTGCCGGACAAATCACAGGTTTCTGCTGCTAAACTGACAGCAGCGGCGGAGCAGATCCAGTTCTTTGCGGCTATTGACAGCGTAAAAACTCAGATCGCCGACCTTCCCACTGCCGTAGAAATTACGGAGAATCCTGAGGCGCACCGTTCAAAAGTTGAAGCTGCAAAAACGGCTTACGAGGCATTGGGTATCAGCGGCCAACTTTATCTGAAGGCAGCGGAGGTCGCCCGTCTCAACGAGGCGGTGGAGGCCCTGGGCGGGAGCATATCGCCGGACGACGTGGCCGCAGTACAGGCGTTTAACGATCTGGTGGAAGCGATTGGGGAAAAAGTCAGCGCCGGGAGCAAGGATGCCATTGTAGCCGCCAGGACGGCATATGAGAACCTGACGGATGCGCAAAAAGCCCTGGTTGCAACCGCGCCGGATTCCTACAACACCCTCCTCAATGCGGAGGCCGCCCTGCCTGTGGTAGAACGGATCGCCGGAATCGGCACGGTTACGCTGGAGAGCGAGGCGGCCATCACCGCTGCCCGGCAGGCGTACACGGACTATGCCGGCAAGTTCAGCGGCAAGGACATGGTGTCCAACCTGAACGTGTTGGAGGCTGCCGAGGCCGCGCTGGAGATCCTCCAGGGCGGCGGACAGGGCACCTCCGGCTACCGGGAGGTCATGAACGGCGTTCTGGAATATTTGGAGCAGAACGTCAAAAATCCGATTGTCGGCTCCACAAAAGGCGAGTGGGCCGTCCTGGCCCAGGCCCGGGCCGGCACCCTGTCCGAAGACGTCCGGGCGGCATATCTGGCCAACCTGGCGGATTATGTGGAGACCCATGACGGCATACTGGACACCTCCAAGAATGGAACCATGCACACAGAGTACGCCCGTGTCGTAGTAACCCTAACCGCTTTGGGCATGGACGCCACACAGTTCCAGGTCAGTGACGGTAAAACCTACAATCTGGTGAAGCCGTTGCTGGACGAGGCCGCCGAAGGCAGCAGCTACACCTATCAGGTCTCTGAGCAGGGCAACAACGGCACCATCTGGGCTCTCATTGCCTTGAATTCCGGCGATTATTACCGGGATGAAGCGGGCAACACGGCCCGGGCCGCATGGATTGACCTGCTGATTGACAAGCAGCAGTCCAACGGCAACTGGCCCATCTATAACCCGGACCAGGAGAATGACGGCTCCGGAAGCCAACTGGGCGGCGTGGACGTCTGCGCCATGGCACTCCAGGCGCTGGCACCCTACTATCTCGACGCAGGTGAGTTCAACCGTCTGGGCACAGCGCACAGCCATGAAGATCTGCAGAGCGCTGTAAAAAAAGCTTTGGATTTCCTGTCCACCTCGCAGAACAGCACCGGCGGATACGGCAGTTCGGAGTCCAGCGCGCAGGTCATTGTGGCCCTAGCTGCGCTCAAGAAGGATGCGGGGAGCTTTGCCAAGGGCAGCATCAGCGTTCTGGCGGACCTGCTGGGCTACCGGAAGACGGATGGCGGATTCAGCCACACCTCTGATGGTCCCATCGACCAAATGTCCACCGAGCAGGCAGCCTATGCCCTGGTGGCTTACGACCGCTACAAGAACAACAAGAAACCCCTCTATGACATGAGCGACGTGTTTGACGGTCCGACGGACGGTACTGATACCGACCACACCATCCACGCCTCGGCAGATGCCGGTGGCACCATCTCTCCCGTCGGTGATGTCACGGTGCCGGATGGGGCGAAGCAGTCCTTTACCGTCACGCCAAACGAGGGCTACCAGATTGAGGACATCCTCGTGGACGGGAAATCCGTCTGGGCCGGCGGTGCAACCGTGGCGCAGAAACTAGAACCGCCCGAATACCAGCTACCCACAGTTCCCGTTGAGGACGTGGAGCCGGAGGCCTGCGCCGACGGCATCCATGTGGGTGAGAACGTCGTCATCGGCCAGCGAGCGGCCACCTGCACAGAGCCTGGATACACTGGAGATACGATCTGCGGTGCCTGCGGCGAAGTGCTGGAGCAGGGCGCGGAAACCAGAACGGTTCCGCATCAGTACGGCGGCGCGTGGCAGATGGACGAGACGAGCCATTGGCAGGTGTGCCAGATCTGCGGCGCCAAAAGTAGCGCAGAACCCCATGTGTTCGAGCAGACGGAGGAGCCCGCTCCACCGGAGCTGGAGTTCCCGGAGCAGGGAGGCGCCACTCAGAAACCCACTACCGGCGAGGAAACCGAAGCGCCCGGGGCCGAACCGGAGATGCCCGATGCCGACGGACAACAGCCGGAGGAGACCGAGGGGCAAGATCCCGACACAATTCCTCCAGAAGGAGAATCCGATCCTGAAGTACCTGCCCCCGGAGAGGAAACCGGAGAAGACTCTGCCAACGAAAACGAGCCCCCGGCAGAGGAGCAGACCAAAATTCCGGAATCCGCCGAAGCCCCGGCCAGTGATGAGAGCCAGCCGGATATAAACCCCGGCAGCACGGGCGGGGAACTGGTCAGTGTTGTGGGAATCCACCCGATGCTCCTGATGAGCGTGGGCGCCGGTCTGCCCCAGACGGACGGGACAGCGGAGCCCCATGCAGAGGGGAGCGCCTGCCAGGTGTGCGGCTACAGCCCGGAGACGGGCGGCACGGCGGCGTGCAGCCACAGCGGCGGCACAGCCACCTGCACGGCCCTGGCGAGCTGCGACCTCTGCGGCCAGTCCTATGGCGATTACGCACAGCACGCCTTCACAGAGACAGCCCACAGCAGCGGGGTGCACTGGAACGTATGCGCCGCCTGCGGCCTGGAGGAGCTGTCCTCTCTGGCCCCCCACAGCTGGGAGCTGGACGCGGCGGCCTCCACGGAGACAATTTCCGTCTATGTGTGCCCGGACTGCGGCGCGGAGCGGACGGAGGCGGAATCTGCCGCCCCGACCACAGCCGCCAACGCCCTGGTCACCAGCGCGGACAGCAAATCCTACACCTACACCTTTGAGAACGTCACCGAGGACCACGCCATATCCGTCACCTTTGAGAAGCCCTCCCCTGTGATCGTGCAGGAGGTGACAATAAATGGCAATACTCAGACCGCGGTCATCGACGAAGCGGCGGTGCAGAAAGCGGTAGAAGCGGTGACTGCATCAGCGGCGGATACCATCACCATCATTCCCACGGCGGACAGCAGCAGCATTTCCTCGGTCAGCGTGGAACTGCCCGCGGGCGCGGCCCAGACCATCTCGGAGGCCAATGCCGGTGTGGAGATCCAGACGTCCAGGGGAACCGTCACCCTCCCCGCAAATGTCCTGGGCTCCATTGCCCAAAAAGAGACTGACGGGGAGAAGCTGTCCATCCATGTGGAGGAGAAGAGTCACAGCGCAATGGAGGACATAGTTCCCGATGGGACGAACCTCGCCGGTAGCGTGGCGGTGGAAGTGTCGGTCAGGGTGGGCAGCACAGAACTTACCTCTTTCGGTGGTCACGACCTTACCCTCACCATCCCCGTGGACAACAGCTTTACCCTGAGTAGAGAGTACAAAGTGCTGGTTATCAGCGATAACGGTAGCCATGAGATTCTTACCGGCACATGCCGCGTTTCTGACAGTGGCCGGGTGGTCAGCATCAGCGTGAACCACCTGAGCACCTTCATCGTCCTGGCAGAGACCACAGCGCAGACCTTTACCATCACGGCGACGGCTGGCGGCAATGGAGATATTGATCCGTTTGGCTCTGTCGAAGTGGATGCCGGCGAAGATCAGATCTTCCACATCACGCCGGACAACGGTTACGAGATCGCCACTCTGCGCGTAGACGGAAAGACGGTCGATCTGGACGAGCTGTACATCCGTTCGGACGGAAGCGCTTCCTATACCTTCTACGATGTGGATGCGAGCCACAGCATCCGCGCCACCTTCCAGCGTGGCACGGAGATCCCGGACTTTGGCCCCGTGGTAGGCGAGGTGTATATCAGCATTGAGAATAACACCTACTGGGGCGGAGACTTCACCGGCACCCTGGCGTCTGGCTGGTATGACTTGTGCGCCGAGGACACCATGATGACCATCGTACTCAAGGCCCTGGCCCTGGACGGCTACTCCTGGTGGGGTACCGGGGCCAGCGATACCGGAGGCTATGATATCACCTACCTGTCCGGCATCTATATGGATAAAAACGGAAATGGCCGGCGGGACAACAGCGAGCCCAGCTTGGCCGAGTTCGACGGTTCCCGGGGTGCCGGCTGGATGGGCACCCTCAACGACTGGTTTGTCAACGAAGGTTTCCAGTCCTTCCGGGTCGGAGGCCGCGGCACCTACGAGCTGGCAGACGGCGACTACCTGAACATCGTGTTCACCCAGAACCTGGGCGAAGATGTGGGGAGTCTCTGGGGCAATTCGGACACTAGTCTGGAGGACCTGCACATTAGCGGCGGGAGTCTCGCCCCCCGTTTTGACGGCGATACCTTGGAGTATACCCTGAGCATTACCGGGAACAGTGCGCGGGTCACCGTGACGCCCACCGCGGTCAACAAGAACTACATGGTTAAGACCTTCCTGAACCGCTACAACCGCGACTCTGCCTTCTACAAGCGCACGGAGAGCATCACAGTCAAGCCCGGCGACATCCTTTACATCGGCGTAGGCGACCCATCGTGGCCTTCTATGAACAACCAGAGCACGGAGGCCATTGACTACGAGGGTACCAAGTATACCATTACCGTGGTGAACGGCAACAGCGCGGAAGCGGTCATTGGGATGATCAAGGCAGTGCCGGAGATTACCTATGCCAACTACAAGACCCAGGCATCTAAGGTGTCGGCGGCGCGGGCGGCCTATGACGCGCTGACCCAAAAGGCGAAGGCTGAGATCAGCCAGACCCTCTTGAATAAGCTGGAGGCCGCCGAGGAGAAAATCGAGTTCTATGAGAAGATCGACGCAGCCAAAAAGCTCCTAAAGGAGCTGCCGGCGGTTAACAAGAACAAAGTCCCGACCAGTAGCCTGATCCGTCAGGTGCGGAAAGCCGCAGACGCATATGAGAAGCTGAACAGCAAGCAGCGGGAGTACATTACAGCAGAGGACGCAGGGCGGTATGAGGCCCTGCGGCTGTGGCTGATAGAGTCTGGTGCGGTCGGGCAGAATGAGCTGCCTGTCATTGACGGTAGCCTGACACTGCCAGAGCAGGACGGCGTTGAAGTTGTCCTGGAGCCCAAAGCGTCTGTGGATAATAGCGGAAACGCTTCTGCGGCAGTGACTGCGGCGGATCTCAACAAGCTCCTGGACGAGGCTCTCGAGGCCGAGGCCAGCGTGCTGGTCATCGCCCCGACGGGGGCGGAACAGGCGTCCGCTATCTCTGTGGAATTGCCCCGATGCACCCTGGACAACGCCCTTGACGAGACGAACGCGGATCTGGCTGTACGGACGCCGCTGGGCGAGCTGTCCATGCCAAATCTCACCCTTGCCAGAATCCTGAGTGGGGCAGGCGGGAAGGATCTGACCGTCAATATGGCACGGCGCACCATCTCCCAGGCAGAGGCTCTGCTGAACGGCAGGGCGGACGTTACGGAAGAGCAGATGAGCGGTGCCTCTGTGGTGGAGGTGTCCCTTACCTCCGGCAACAAGTCCATCACCAGCTTTGGCGGCCGGTCCATTACCCTGCTTCTGCCCGTGAATGCCGGTGCATTCCAGGCGGGCCAGGCCTGCACCGTATACCAGATCAGCGGAGGCGGCGCGGTAGAGAAGTTGGCTGGCGTCTGCCTGAGCCGGAACGGCGGGCTTTGGGTAAAGGTCAGCACGACCCAATTGGGCACCTTTGTTGCAGTACCGCCGGAACAGCCGGTGCAGCTCCCCTTCACCGACGTGCGTGAGGGAGACTGGTTCTACGACGCAGTGGCCTATGCCTATACCAACGAGCTCTTTAACGGCACCAGCGCCACCACCTTCTCTCCCAACGGCACCATGACCCGCGCCATGCTGGTTACGGCGCTGTGGCGGCTGGAGGGCGAGCCTGCGGCGGCTGGCACATCCGGTTTCCCGGATGTGAAGCCGGATGCGTGGTACACCGAGGCTGTGGATTGGGCCAGCCAGACTGATATCGTCAGCGGCACAGGTGCGGGCTTTGACCCGGAGGGCAGCGTGACCCGTGAGCAGATTGCCTCCATCCTGTATCGCTATGCGAAGCTCAAGGGCTGGGATGTAAGCAAAACGGCCAATCTGCAGGATTTTGCCGACGGTACGGATACCTCCGCTTGGGCAACCCGGGCTATGGAGTGGGCCTATGCGGAGAAGCTGATTACCGGAAAGGATGGAAAGTGTTTAGACCCGCAGGGCCAGGCCAGCCGCGCTGAGGTTGCCACCATTTTGATGCGCCTTCTGGAGAGTAAGGCAAAGAACGCCTGAGATGCCGGAAGAAACTATGAAACCCCCGTTCGGCTCCGGTCTGTAAACCCAGGCCGAGCCGCATGGGTGCTCCCCCTATCCACCCAGTAAGGATGGAGGGAGCACCTTCTTACTTGAGCAGGAGCCCGGCAGACCGAATTTGGTCTGCCGGGCGGCCCAGCCCACAATTAAACAGAGATGCAGTCAGGTGAAACTCCGGGAAACCGGTACGGGCCTGCCCCCGCCGTCTAGTCGGCAAGACCTGATTGTGAAGAAATGGGTGGGATATACAAATGTAAGGCACGCTCACCCAAGGGGAGGGCGTGCCTTTTACTTGTTGAGGTGAGCGGTATCATGCTCAAAGAGCAAAAGCTGACGGAAAAAGAGCTGCGGGGATACCGCCAGTGGCTCTCAGAACTGGACGTGGAAAGCCGGGAAGAACAAGAAAGTTCAAGACAAACGGTGGATCCGGACATCTGGCGGGTATTTAATCCCGAAGGGAATATCGGCCGGCAGATTTATGAGAGCTATACGGATGAGGCGCTTTTGGAGGCCGTGGTTGGGACAATGGATCATCCAGGCCATAAGCCACGGCTGTATCAGCTCAGCCTAATACGTCAGGTTTATTTGAAACGGCGCTTTGGAAGTACCAATAAAGCGTGCTGGGCAGCCAAAGGATTTCGAAAAAGGCTGGAAGAGCAAAAGCGGTGGCCGCCAGACTGGCCGGAGCGGGTGTCCGCAGACAGATTCAGGGCGTATTGCGAACGGATTGGTTCTCCCTTGACGGAGCGGGAGTCAGAACTGGTAGAACGCATGTGCAAGTCTGTCAAAGAAAGCTGGCGGCCGCCGGGAGAAGAAGAAATCACACCAGAGCTTAAGAAGCTGTTTCAAAAAAAGCGATGTACCAATAAAAGGGCCATGGAGCTGATGGGCATACCTGTCCTTAGCAAGCTGGCCATGAAGCATTTGTGGAGCTATTGGCTCAGTGCCTGGAGGGAACCTGCAGGGCCTTCCGAAAGAAAAACAGGAGGAGACGCGGTCATATGAAGAAATGGAAACAGCGTGGATTCGCATTTGTGCTTGCCCTGTCCCTGACCACGGGTATGTTGACGGGAGCGCAGGCGGCCGTATCCAAAGAGACCTTGAACGAGGCGGTGCAGGATACCGCAGAATATATGTACCGCACCGTTCAGAACCCGCAGGTAGGGTCTATCGGCGGTGAATGGGCTGTGCTGGGGCTGGCCCGAAGTGGGTACGATGTACCGGACAGCTATTATCAGGACTACTATGCCACTGTGGAGGCCTATGTAACGGCCTGCGACGGCAAGCTGCACGATAAGAAATATACGGAGTATTCCCGTGTGATAGTTGCTCTCAGCTCAATCGGGAAAGATGCCAGAAATGTGGCTGGATATGACCTGACCAAACCGCTGGGCGACTACGAAAAAACGATTTGGCAGGGGCTTAACGGCCCAATTTGGGCGTTGATTGCACTGGATAGCGCAGGCTATCCCATGCCGGAGAACCCGGAGGCAAATGTACAGGCGACCCGTCAAATGTATATCGACCGCATTTTGGAGTGCCAGCTGCCCGATGGAGGGTGGAGCCTGTTCGGAGGAACAGAGGCAGCCAGTTCTGGCGATGGAATATCCGATCCAGACATCACCGGTATGGCTCTGCAGGCACTGGCCAAGTATCAAGATCAGCCGGAGGTAGCGCGGGCTACTAAGGAAGCACTGACGTGCATGTCGGAACAGCAGAGCGACGATGGCGGTTTTGCGTCCTGGGGGACGGCTAACTCCGAGAGTTGTGTGCAGATGATCGTGGCTCTGTGTGAGCTGGGCATCGAACTGGATGATCCTCGGTTTGTAAAGAACGGAAACACCATGCTGGACAATTTGATGACCTTCTACCGGCAGGGGGAGGGCTTCCTGCACACCCAGTCCGGCTCCGGGTCCAACCAGATGGCGACGGAGCAGGGCTTCTACGGCCTGGTGGCCGCCCAGCGGGCGGCGGAGGGGCGCAGCAGCCTCTACCGCATGTCCGACGCCCTCTCCATCCCCGACGCCGTGGAGACAGAGATGAGCGGGCAGGGACAGGGCTTGGAGGGCAAGGATCCCGCCGTGACCGCCCAGCCTATCACGTCACCGGGTAAGACCTTCCCGGACATCGCCTTCAGTGACCAGATCACCGCCATCGAGGCCTTGGCCGCCCGAGGCATCATTGACGGCAAGTCCGACGGAAATTTTGACCCGGATGGAAGCATGACCCGGGCAGAGTTTGCAACCATCGTGGTACGGGCCCTGGGGCTGACACCAGCGGACACCGGCGCCTTCGTGGACGTGGCCTCCACTGCCTGGTATTCCCCCTATGTGGGCGCGGCCAGCACATACGGCCTTATCAACGGCGTGGGCGAGGGCCGGTTCAGCCCGGACGGGACTATCACCCGGCAGGAGGCGGCCGTCATGGTGTCCCGCGCGGCGGAGCTGTGCGGACTCGAGACGGAGATGGATACCGCAGCTGTGCGGAATATGCTGGCGCAGTTCCCGGACTATATGAGCTCCGCGGAGTGGGCCAGGGCCCAGCTGGCCTTCTGCTACCAGGAGGGGATCCTGAGCCAAACGGAGTTGAACGTCCGGCCCCAGGACGCTGTGACCCGAGCAGAGGTTGCTCAGATGCTTTTCAACCTTCTGAGTAGCGCTGAGCTGCTCTGACGATTACAGAAAGGGGACGAAACAGTATGATGAACGTAGCTTGGTTCAAGAATCCGGATCATGTGGCTTACTGTAAGGAGGAGGAGATACTTCCAAAGCTCTCCCGGGAGCTGGGCATCAACGACCTGGCCCAGCGGGTGGAGGCGTTCCGGAAGGAGCCCTCACCTGAAGGGGAAAATATCAAGGGCCGTAAGCGCACCACTCTCAAGCTGATGATCCCCAATCTGACATTCTCCGAGCCCGTCGACATGGGAGAGAACGTGTGGATCTATATGGGCGACCTGTGCCCGGCCTACTGCCTGTACACGCCGTGGGAAGACAGTGAGGCGGCCGAATGAAGCTGACAAAAGGGAAAATCATTGCCGCTGTGGCCGTGATCGCGGTCCTGGCAGGGGCGTTCTGGTATGGCGGCAACGCGCCAGGTCTTCAGGGCTGGACGGTGCAGGAGCAGGAGAGCAGCGCAGTGCTGGAGGCCGCGCCGCCCGCCTCCGGTCCGGAGGAATCCATAGCGCCTATCGTGACACCTGGCGGGGAGGCGGAAAGCCCCCCGCCGACGGTGAGCGGTAGTCCGGTGCCGTCCGAGACCCCCCAGGAGACTGATGCCCTTGCGCCATCCCCAACACCCGGTGGGCTGGATGCCCGCCCGGGCGGTGCGGAGGGCGGCATGACTGCCCGGGAGAAGGTGGAGGCCGCGGCCGAGCTGGCGGGCGGCTCCTCCGCCGGTGTGGAAAAGGGCGACAAGGCGTACTCAGAGGCCAACGGCATGGAGATCAATCCGGAGACTGGAAAGGACAAGTATCTTACGGATCCAGTGCCGGAAGGAAAGCCTCTGCCGGTGGAGCCGCAGGATGTGGAGTTCTCCGATGTGACCCATACCTGTACGCTCTCTGTCCGCTGTGACACCATTCTGGACAACATGGACTGGCTGGATCCAGAGAAGGTGGAGCTGGTACCGGAAGACGGAGTCATATTCCCTACGACGACTGTTACGTTCTACGAGGGGGAGAGTGTGTTCAATGTGCTCCAGCGCGAGATGCGGAAGGCTGGCATCCACATGGAGTTCGAGGACACCCCCATGTATAACTCCGCTTATATTGAGGGGATTAACAACCTCTATGAGTTTGACTGCGGCGAGCTGTCCGGCTGGATGTATAAAGTGAACGGGTGGTTCCCCAATTATGGCTGCTCACGCTATCAGCTCAAAGAGGGGGATGTAATAGAGTGGGTCTACACCTGCGACCTGGGTGTGGATGTGGGCGGTTTTTATTCGACTGGAGAGTGATCTGAAATTCTTTCAGAGGGATAATGCTCATGCCGTATACGGTAGAGGCAAATGCAGTTGCCGTTCCTGTAAGAACCTATCTGAACGAGTGCGTGGTTGCGGGACGATTCCTGCACTACTGCAGGGAGTGTAGCAACTGCAATACCGGGAAGGCAGGACGTTTTCTTTCTCCTCCAATAAGGCGTGGGAACGCTATCCCTGCCGCTCCATGCGGAAGGGATGGAACTCAGCCGCCTGTTCCGCTATCGTCCGATGTATATGCTGGGCAGAACGTGCGGAGATGCTTCACCATTTGGAGAACGGCGTTAAGGATTGCAGCAAATGCCTGATACCGCACCAAAGGGACAACTATGGCTATCTTGCTGGCCGCTTTCAAGAGATTGCCGGCGAGATAGCGAGGCATGAACAGGAGCCGCGGGCAGAGTAGGCCGAGTAGCGTGCATACCGGGAATGCCTCGCAACAGAAATGCACACCGGGTACGGCTGACTGCCGTACCCGGTGTTTAGAGGGGATGCCTTATCCGAAATAGAGATACCTTTTCCAGCTATCACCCAATAATAAATTTTCTGTATTTTGGAATGGTGATAGCCTTTACAATGTTTTTCATGCACCCGGTCAGCCTCGGCATTTCCCTTGGGTCGGCGCTGGCCTATGCGGTCTATCTGAGGGGGCGGAAGGCGATACGCTTCTCGCTTGTCTTTATGCTCCCCATGATGGCGATGGCCGCCCTGATCAACCCGGCCTTCAACCATGAGGGGGCGACCCTGCTTACATACCTGCCTTCGGGAAATCCGCTCACATTGGAGAGTATCCTGTATGGATTAGCGGCGGCAGCCATGCTGGCCGCAGTGGTGACATGGTTTTCCTGTTACACAGCGGTGATGACCTCGGACAAATTTGTCTACCTGTTTGGAAGGCTCATACCGGCTCTCTCGCTGGTGCTGAGCATGGCACTGCGGTTTGTCCCAAAGTTCCAGGCCCAATTCCACGTTGTGTCGGAGGCGCAGCGATGCATCGGACGGGATGTCTCCGATGGTGGGGTTATCCGGCGGATTCGAAACGCTGTCACGATTTTCTCCATCATGCTTACCTGGAGCCTGGAAAATGCAATTGAGACAGCTGACAGCATGAAGAGCCGGGGGTATGGGCTTCCGGGGCGGACGGCCTTCTCCATTTACCGCTTTGATGACCGGGACAAGATGGCGCTGGGATGGCTGCTCTATTGCGGGTTCTTCCTCTGCTGCGGAGCGGCGGTGGGCGGCTTTTCCTGGAGATACTACCCGACGGCCAAGGGAGCGCCTGCGGCGCCGCTGACAGTCTGCCTACAGGCGGTCTATTTGGCATTATGCCTGACGCCGGTGTTCCTGAATATCCACGCGGACCGTACCTGGAGCAGACTGGACGCCCGAAATGAGGTGAAGCCATGTATCAAATGATGAGCCTGCCTCTGTACTCCGGGACTCTTGGGGAGTACAACAGTTGGCGTGATCTAGGCCAGGAATTGGAACGGCTGGGCTGCGACGGCATCGAGGGCGTCTGGGGCGGAGAGGATCTGCCAAAGGATTTGCCTGCCGAGCTTATTCTTGGGTACCACCTGATTTTTTACCCGGACTGGCTGGACTTCTATCGAGATGACCGGGCGGCACTGAAACAAAAATTCGGCTCACTGGAGGTTACGGCCAGCTTCTATGGCGGGCTGGGGCCAGATACGCTGCTGGAGCAATACCGCGCGGATTTACGGCGGGCGGTGAACCTGGGCGCCCGTTATGTGGTCTTCCATGTGTCGGACGTATCGCTGGAGGAGGGATATACCTACCGCTGGCTGCACACCAACCAGGAGGTCATTGACGCGGCGGTAGAGGTGGTGAACCTCATTCTTGGCGAGGAGAGATGGCCGTTTGAATTCCTGGTGGAAAATCAGTGGTGGCCAGGCTTTACCTTTACGGAACCGGAGGAGACGGCCCGGCTGCTGGAGGGAATCCGCTTTGCGGGGAAAGGGATTCTGCTGGACACCGGACATCTGATGAATGCTTGTACTGAGTTGAAAACTGAGGCAGAGGGAGCAGACTACATCCGGCGTATGCTGAACCGGCATGGCAGCCTGGCAAAGTGGGTGCGGGGCGTCCATCTACACCAGTCCCTGAGTGGGGCCTATGTGAAGGCGCACACTGGTTCACTGCCAGCGGGGCTGCCGGAGGACTATATGGAGCGGTTTGGAGTGAGCTATCAGCACATCCTCCAGATTGATCAGCATCGCCCCTGGACAGACCCCGCCATCCTGTCAGTTCTGGAGCAGATTGAACCGCGCTACCTGACCCACGAGCTGTCCTCTCGCGGGCGCATGGCCCGGGCGGAGGCCGTGAGCGTACAGACAAGATTATTACAGCAGGGAGGACGGATGCGTGTCTGAGCAGAAGAAGCCAAGTATTGAAATTGAACACTTTTCCTTCTATTACCCGGAGCAGGCGGAGAAGACGCTGGACGATTTAACGCTGACCGTGGAGCGGGGGGAATTCCTGGTGTTGTGCGGCCCGTCAGGCTGTGGGAAATCCACGTTGCTGCGTCAGCTCAAGACCGTACTGGCCCCCCATGGCCGCCGGATGGGTCACATCCGCTTTGAGGGACGGCCGCTGGAGGAGCTGGATCAGCGCGAGCAGAGCGCAAGAATCGGCTTTGTGCAGCAGAGCCCGGAGAACCAGATTGTCACCGACAAGGTGTGGCATGAGCTGGCCTTCGGCTTGGAGAGCCTGGGATATGATACGCCCACCATCCGGCGCCGGGTGGCCGAGATGGCCTCCTTTTTCGGCATTCAGACATGGTTCTACAAGAATGTCACAGAGCTGTCCGGCGGGCAGAAACAGCTCCTGAATTTGGCGTCTATCATGGCGATGCAGCCCAGTGTGCTCATTCTGGACGAACCGACCAGTCAGCTTGATCCCATTGCAGCGGCAGACTTTTTGGCGACGCTGGGGAAAATCAACCGGGAGCTGGGGACGACGGTCGTGTTGACGGAGCACCGGCTGGAGGACGCCTTCCTGTTGGCCAGCCGTGTGGCGGTCATGGACCGCGGGCGGCTGCTCTGCACAGGGAGTCCCGCGGAGGTGGGGGCGATCCTGCGCGGGGCGGGACACTCAATGTTCCTGGCCATGCCAACCCCGATGCGGATCTGGGCATCCGCGCCGGATGCGGGCGGACACTGCCCGGTCACGGTGCGGGAGGGCCGGGATTGGCTGACGAAGTTCGCGGATGGACACCCCCTGATGGAGCTGCCGTCTGAGCCGCGCCGCACATATCCGAATGAACCGGCCATCACGGCGGAAGGCCTGTGGTTCAAATACGAAAAAGAGCTGCCGGACGTGGTGAAGGGGTTGAGCCTCACCGTGAGGCGGGGCGAGTTTCTGGCCCTGCTGGGCGGCAACGGAACGGGAAAGACCACCAGCCTGAAGCTGTTGTCCGGACTCCAGAAGCCCTACCGAGGCGAGGTGAGGCTGGCGGGGAGCGTGGGCGTGTTGCCGCAGAATCCCCAGGCGCTTTTTGTGAAGAAAACCGTTCGAGAGGATCTCTTTGAGATTCTCAAGGGCCGGAATTTCTCGGGGAAGGCGCAGGAGGAGCGGGTGGCCTGGGCGGTGCGGCTGTGCCGCCTGGAGGGATTACTGGATCGGCACCCCTATGATCTGTCCGGCGGTGAACAGCAGCGGGCGGCTCTGGCAAAAGTGCTCCTGCTGGGGCCGGAGATCCTGTTGATGGATGAGCCGACCAAGGGGCTGGATGCAGAGTTCAAGCAGGTGTTTGCCGAGATCCTGCAAAGCCTCTTGCGTCAGGGTGTGACCCTGCTCATGGTCAGCCACGACATTGAGTTCTGCGCCCGGTATGCCCACCGTTGCGCTCTGTTTTTTGACGGCTCCATTGTGACGGAAGCCCCACCGCGGGCCTTTTTCTCCGGTAATAGCTTCTATACCACCTCAGCCAACCGCATGGCCCGCGGCCTGCTTCCGGAGGCGGTAACTGCGGAGGACGTCATACAGGCATGCGGGGGAAATCTACCGCCGGCGCCAGAGCTTCCGGACAGCGGGGAGCCGCTCCCGGAACCAGAGGAAGCCAGCGCAGACTACAAGCCTAAACCGCTGCCCTGGTGGCGCAAGCTGGGGGCAGTGCTGACAGGAACGGTGTCTTTCCTCCTGTTCCTGTCGTTTATGAACGTTACGGATCTGACCCAACTGATTACTGCCGACGGCATGACAGAACTGGCAAACCATCAAATGATTCTATACGCACTCTTTATTCTCTCGCTCTTTCTGTTTGCTACCTGCATCACCCGGAGATCCCACCGAAAGGATTATGCCTTACAGGTACCCAAGGCCAAGCGGAAGCTGGCCAAGCGAACCGTTGTGGCGGCTGTACTAGTGCTGCTGATGATCCCTCTGACCCTGTATATCGGTGTGTTTTATCTGGACAATAAGAAGTATTACTTTATCTCTCTACTGGTTCTGCTGGAGTGTATGCTCCCCTTTTTCCTGATTTTTGAGGGCCGGAAGCCGCAGGCCAGGGAACTGGTGATCATAGCGGTTCTGTGTGCCATTGGAATTGCAGGGCGGGCGGCGCTTTTCATGCTGCCGCAGTTCAAGCCGGTGATGGCGGTGACCATTATCGCCGGCGTGGCTTTCGGTGGTGAAACTGGCTTCCTGGTGGGTGCAATGACCATGCTGGCCTCCAACGTGCTCTTCGGGCAGGGGCCACTGACCCCCTGGCAGATGTTTTCCATGGGGATCATCGGCTTCCTGGCAGGCATCCTGTTCCGAAAGGGGCTGCTGCGGCGCAACCGGGGTGCACTATGCGTGTTTGGCGCACTGGCCGCCATACTGATCTACGGCGGAATTATGAATCCGGCATCCGCCCTCACCTGGGTGGGAGAGCTCAATGAAAAGGTCCTGCTGACCTACTACATCTCCGGACTCCCCTTCGACTGTATCCAGGCGGCTGCCACTTGGCTTTTTCTCTGGTTTGGGGCAGAGCCCATGCTGGAGAAGCTGGACCGCGTAAAGGTCAAGTATGGAATGGTGGAGAGATAGTAGTTCAACGGCAAAGATCTTTTGCATAACCGTTTGACGGGAATTTATTTACAGGCAGGAGCTGCCCATGTTGGAACGGCCATATGGCTCTTCCGACATGGGCAGTTTTCTTTGTATTCCAAACGAGCCTGTCATATTGCATAAAAGAATGGCTTTTAATCTGGCATAATGCCGAAATTGCATTATCAGATCATAAAAATTTTTAAACCGGAAATTGGTCTTCCGCTTTAACCTTTATACTTCTAATCACAGGGCAAGACGAGGCGGTGAGAGAGATGACCCCGTCAGAGCGGAGAAGCGAAATTCTGCATCTGCTATGCAAAAGGCGCCATGAGACCGCCATAAATCTCTCGGCAGAACTTGGCGTTTCCGAGCGGACAATCCGTGCAGACCTGGTGATTCTCTCGTGCTACTATCCAATCCAAGTTGTGCGTGGACGTTTTGGTGGAGGGATCCATTTGCCAGACTGGTTTCACATGGAGAGCCGCACACTATCCTCTAAGCAACAAGTATTATTGATGAAGGTTCGTAAAACCTTGTCTGGAGATGATCTTCAGGTCATGAACAGCATCCTGGCACAGTTTGCCCTGTATTGGGAGTATCGGTGATCTACCGATTTCCGTCCTGATCCTTGCAAATAGAATATCCGGCAGCGGGATACGTCCACTGATGAGAGCCCCTCTGTAAGGAGGGCTAAAGCGACGCTGGAGGATGCGCCAAGACCACCTGTGCGGACCGTGAGCCCGCATCAAAGACGGCCAAGGAAGGTGCAGAGCGGTGCCCATACGTCCACAAAGCAGCCTGTGGCGGGCTGTTTCGCATTGCGGCTGGTTTACCCAGCCCGACCCTCGTCAGCAATCTGATAATGATACTCCTGTCCAGCCACAGCCCCGGGTGATACCGGGATCAAGCAATGGGGGCAGCTCGGAGAGATCCTCGGAGGGGTGAGATTCCCGTGATGCGCGCCAGCGCAGTCCGTCTGCTGCCGCCCTGACACCTGGGGGAGTAGTGTCGAATACAGGTGCGGAATGATTGCCTTTGGAAATCCAAAATAGGAAGCGGAGGCCGCTCCCTGCCTATTGGGGGTGGCCTCCCTCTGAAACGAGGGTTGGTTATGAACCAGAATATCAATTATATCGGGCTGATAATTCTCCTTCGCCACCTTCAGAGCGCCGGCCTTGTTAGTCGGAAGGAGGCCGGGAGGATCGCCGCCCGGCTCCGTGTAGAGACCGGGGCGGACGTCATATTTTCCCCCTGATTTTTGTTGCGTTTGGATATGGATATTTTGTGGCGGTGCTGGTATTGTGTGTTGCTGACAGGAGGCAATTTCGTGGACGAGCAAAAGAAAACCAGTGGTTCCCTGGCATTGAACAGCACGCCCCGGGTAATCACCATCGCGCCCAGCACCCCGGTCAGGGATCGCAAGCTGCGTGTGGCGGCCTACGCCAGGGTGAGCTCCAGGTCAGAGGATCAGCTCAACTCCTTTGCCGCCCAGAACGCCCACTACACGGAGCTCATCACCGACAACCCGGAGTGGGAGTTTGTGGACGTGTACGCGGACAAGGGTATCACCGGCACCTCGGCGGAAAAGCGGGACGACTTCCAACGGCTGCTGGCGGACTGCCGGCGGGGTCGGGTGGACAAGATCCTGGTGAAGTCCTCCTCCCGGTTCGCCCGGAACGCCAAGGAGTGCCTGGAGACCGTCCGGGAACTGAAGGCCCTAGGGGTGGGGGTATGCTTCGAGGAGCAGGGCATCGACACCTCAGAGTTGGCCGGTGAGTTTCTTACCGCCATCTTCGCCATGATGGACCAGAAGGAGAGCGAAAACATCTCAGACAACCTCCGGTGGAGCATCGACATGAGGATGAGGGCGGGAAAGTACAACACCTGCACCGCACCCTTCGGATACCGCCTGGTCAAAGGGAAGCTGGAGCTGATCCCCGAGCAGGTGCCAATCATCCGGTATATCTACGAAGCGTACCTGTCCGGTAAGACGGCGGGGGATATCGCAGCGGCGCTGAACCTGTTCTCTAAAGGAAAACTCTGGAAGCCACAGCGGATTGACTACATCCTCACCAATGAGCGGTACAGCGGCAACGCCTTTCTGCGGAAACGGTATACGACGGATACCCTGCCACGCAAAATAAAGTATAACCATGGCCAAAAGCCCATGTACTTTGTGGAAGGGATTAACGAGGCAGCGATTTCCCAAGAGGTGTTTAATAAAGCACAGGAATTGCGTCGGAGGCGCGGGGACAGCCAGGTGCCCGGAATCGCAGGCCAACGTCCCCTTGCCAATGGCTGGCTATATTGTGGCTGCTGTGGGAAGGCGCTTCGCCCTAAATGTATAAACAGGAAATGGTACATGGCATGTCGTGGGCATGAAGAATCCACGGAGTTGTGCGACCTCCTGCCCATTGCTGAGGAAGCGGTAGTATCAGCAGTGTTCCACCTGTACTATAAGCTCCGTCACCAGGGAGGGCCTATCCTCACCCAACTGCTCGCAGATCTCCAGAACGCCCGGAAGGGCAAGCTGCTCTGGAGCCTGGACATCGTGGCACTCAACCAGAAAATTGCAGACATCACCCGTCAGGATCGACTGTTGGCCCAGCTCAAGCAGCAAGGGCTTGTTGGCCCTGACATTTTTATATCCCGCCAAAACGAGCTGGCGGAACAACTCCGCGCCGCGAAGCTGGAAAAGGAACGGTTCCTGGAGGCCGAGGAAGATCAGACGATCCAGCAGACCCAGGAGTTGATCGAAGCCCTGGAGGCTGGGCCGGACTTCCTGGACGCCTTCGATGGGGAGCTGTTCCGCGAGCTCGTGGACAAGATTATCGTGGAGAGCAATGACCGTCTGCGGTTCCGGCTGGTCAATGGCCTGGAGCTGACAGAGCCCATAGAACGGACGGTGCGGTGATGGGGAGCAACCGGAAACGGCCCTTCGGCTACAAAATGGAGCTGGGCGAAATCGTGCTCCACCCGGCAGAGGCGGAGACGGTGCGCTGGCTCTACGACAGCTACCTGGCCGGTGCCAGCTACAATGCCTTGGTAGACAAGCTCCGGGAGAGAGGCATCTCCTATGACGGGGACAAGCCCTGGAACAAGAACATGGCAGCCCGTATCCTAGCGGACAGCCGGTACACCGGCGAAGGTGGATTCCCGTCCATCATCCCGGAGGCCCGGTTCAACATGGTTCAGGCTCAAAGGCAAGAAAAATTCTCCCCCTGCAAAAAGACGCCGGCCCAGAAGGAACTGCGGAAACTGTGCGGCGGCAGCCCACCGGCATGGGTGGAGCGGCAGGTGTTGGGCCTCCTGAACCGACTGATCCAGCATCCGGAGCGTATCACCTGTCCGGCCCCGGTGGCTGGATCGCCGCCGGAGACAGAGAATCTGCGCCGGGGGCTGGACGAGCTCCTGCACCGCCCGCCGGTGGATGAGACACAGGCCAAAAGTTTGGCCTTTCAGTTGGCAGCCTTCCAGCTGAACGCCATCGGGCCGGAGGAGTATGAAACCCTAGGCCTCCGGATGCTGTTCCAGGAGCGGGCTCCCATGGTGGAGTTGGAGCAGGAACTGCTCCACGAGAGCGTCCGCCGTATCACTGTCAGCAACGGGGCGGTTACCGTCCTGCTGAAAAATAACCAGACCTTGGAAGGGGGAAAAGGTACATGAACGATACTGCGCCCAACGTCATTATCATCCCAGCCAAAGTGGAGACTCCCCAGGAACAGGAGAAAAAGCGCCACTTGCGGGTGGCCGCCTACTGCCGTGTGTCTACGGACAGCGAGGAGCAGCTCTCCAGTTATGAAAACCAGCTCTCCTACTATACCGAGAAGATCATGAAGGAACCGGGCTGGACCATGGCCGGGGTGTTCGCGGACGAGGGCATCACCGGCACCTCCACCTGTAAGCGGAAGGAGTTCCTGCGGATGATCCGCCAGTGCAGGCAGGGAAAGATCGACATGATTCTGGCTAAATCCGTCTCCCGCTTCGCCCGCAATACCGTGGATACCCTCAACTTCACCCGGGAGCTGCGGAGCCTGGGTATACCAGTCATCTTCGAGGAACAGAACATCAACTCCATCTACCCGGAGAGCGAGTTCCTCATCACCCTACACGGGGCCTTCGCCCAGGCCGAGAGCGAGAGCACCAGCAGCCGGGTGCGCTGGGGCAAGCGTCAGGCCATGAAATCCGGCCATGTCGCCATGCAGTACAAGCAGCTGCTGGGCTATGAGAAGGGCCCGGATGGCAAGCCCAGGATTGTGCCGGAGCAGGCGGAGACCGTCCGCTTCATCTATGACCGCTACTTGGCCGGGGACAGCATCCGGGAGATCAAAGTGGCCCTGGAGGGCCAGAGAATTCCCACGGTCTCCGGAAAAGTAGAGTGGATGGGCTCCCATATCAGGAGCATCCTGACCAACGAGAAATACTGCGGGGACGTCCTGCTCCAGAAGACCTTCATCCAGGACTGCATCAGCAAGAAGGTGATCCCCAACACCGGACAGCTCCCCAAATACCTGATTCAAAACCACCATGAGGGCATCGTCAGCCGGGAGATCTTCGACGCCGTCCAGCTGGAGATGGCCCGGCGGAACGCCAAGGCGGGCGCCACGCGAAAGAGCACCCCCACCGGCCGGGGGAAGTACAGCGGTAAGCATGTCCTCAGCAACCTGCTGTTCTGCGGGGAGTGCGGGACGGCCTACCGGCGGTGCGTGTGGACCCAGCGCGGAGTCAAGCGCCCCGTATGGCGGTGTGTCAGCCGCCTGGACTACGGGAAGAAGTTCTGCACCCAGTCTCCCACCCTGGACGAGGAACCGCTCCAGCAGGCCATCCTGGCCGCCGTCAACGCCATCATGCTGGATCGCGACACCCAGGCCCGGCAGCTCACCGCCGTCATGGAGTGGGAGCTTGCTCCGATGTTGGGTGAGAGCATGAGCCTGGCGGACATTGACCGGGCCCTGGAGGAACTGAGCAGCCGTTTCAACAGCCTGCTGGCCGAGGCGTCAGCCAACCCGGCAGAGGACTACACGGAGCGGTTCCGGAAGCTGTCCGAGTCCACCGCCCGTCTCAAAGAACGGAAGGCACAGCTGGAGGGGGCCTGCCAGGAGCAGGGCCGGCTCCAGAACCGTCTGCGGGTGGTGTCGGCCGCCATGGAACACATGACGGCGGCGATGACAGAGTGGGACGAGGAGGTCATCCACCAGCTGCTGGAGAAGGTGACGGTGCTCTCCCGGGAGAAGATCCGGGTGACCTTCCGGGATGGCCGGGAGATCGAGCAGTATGTGGCACAGCCAAAAAGGAGGAAGCTTGCATGAAGATCTTCGCTACAGGCGACACCCACGGGAATTTTGAGCGGTTCCGCCCGGAATACTTCCCGGAGGGCCAAGAGCTCACCAAGGAGGATGTGGTGCTCCAGCTGGGAGACTTCGGCGGCGTGTGGTTCGGAGATGAACGGGATGACGAGGCGCTGGACTGGCTGAAAGGGCTGCCCTTCACGGTGGCCTTCGTCTCGGGAAACCATGAAAACTACGATGCCCTTGTGAAATACCCGATAGAGAACTGGCACGGCGGCAGGGTGCAGCCCATCCGGCCCCACGTGCTCCACCTGATGCGGGGGCAGGTATTTGAGCTGGCCGGCCGCACCTTCTTCACCATGGGCGGGGCGGCCTCCCACGACATTGAGGACGGCATCCTCAGCCTGGAAGATCCCAACTTTGAGCGAAAATACCTGACATTGAAGCGGAAGGAGCACGCCCGATTCCGCATCGATCACCTGTCCTGGTGGAGGGAGGAGTTACCCTCGGAGGAGGAATATGCAGAGGCCAGACGAAACCTGGACGCCCACGGCTGGGCGGTGGACTACATCCTCACTCACTGCGCCCCCACCAGCATTGCTCTCCAGTTCTCCCGGCACAATGTGGCGGACCACCTGACGGACTTCCTCCAGGAGGTCAAAGACCGGGTGCAATACCACTACTGGCTGTTCGGGCACTACCACGGAAACAAAGCCATTGATACCAAGCACATCCTCTTGTGGGAGCAAATCGTGCAGATTTTATAGAGAAGGCCGTAAGGGAAAGGGCGGCGTTTTGATCCGCCGCCTTTTCCTTTGCGGCCTTCTGTCCAAGAAAATATCTCACCACTATGGAGTAGATAGAACGAATGTGCTATAATTGGCTTGAAAAACTCCGGGGAGGCGGTACGATGGCGATCGAGGACGGCGAGTGGATCATGCGGGGGCTGGACTGGGATGACCCCAGCCGCACCCAGAGCTGGGAGGAGCTCATCGGCTTGATTGACGAGGTGGGCTTCCTGCCCCTGTTCAAAAACGAGGTAGACAGCTTCTCCGCGGAGGAGAACACCTCCGACCTCTATTGGTGGACGGGGGACGAGGAACAGGATCCCTGGGAGTGGCGGCGGCTGATCGCCCGCAGCGGCAGGGCGGCCTACGGCAAGTTCTTCGGCGGCAAGGCGGGCTTCATCTCCAGAGCGTGGTTTCCCCACTTCGCCAACTGGCGGAGGGACGGCTACGACTTCGACAGCCGCTGGGACGAGGAGCTGGCCACCATGCGGCAGAAGCGGATCATGGACCAGTTCCTGACCAAAGACGAGTGTGCTTCTCCTTTGAACTCAAGCGGCAGGCCGGATTCGGCAAAGGCGGGGAGAAGAACTTCGAGGGCACGGTGACTGACCTGCAGATGGGCGGCTACTTGCTCATCCGGGACTTCCGACGGAGGCGGAACAAGCGGGGGCAGGAGTACGGCTGGCACATCTCCGTCTATTCCACCCCGGAGACCCTGTGGGGCTATGACCACGTCTCATCCGCCTACTCTGTGGCTCCGGCGGAGTCCAAGGCCCTGATCGATGAACAGATCTGGAGGAATTTCCCGGAGGCAGAGCAGGAGGAACTGGATGCCGTGCTGGGCTGGACCCGATAATTGGACGGTACCCATGACATACTAAGTGCGAAAGACCTGCTAACAAAAGTCAAGTAAAACTTTCAAAGGAAACGAGCAAAGGAAAAGGGTGCACCAAATTAAACCGCTGTGCATTTCAAAAAATGGCGGTCAGCCAGACAGTATAGAGCTGGGAAATCAGCCATGCTCCNAGACCTGCTAACAAAAGTCAAGTAAAACTTTCAAAGGAAACGAGCAAAGGAAAAGGGTGCACCAAATTAAACCGCTGTGCATTTCAAAAAATGGCGGTCAGCCAGACAGTATAGAGCTGGGAAATCAGCCATGCTCCAGAGAATCCAGGTAGGCTTTCACAGAAGCGTAGTAGATGCGCAGGAACTTGTTGGCGGAGGCCATCATGTAGACACGGTAGGGCTTACCTTCAGAGCGTTTCTTGTTCATGAACTGGTAGACCGGCTCATCCATTGGAGCGCATTGCAGGAGGACCCCCATCACCAGAAAGAGCGTCCTTCGCAGTGAGGCAGATCCTCTCTTGGAAATGTTACGGCTACGGACATCCACTTGTCCAGATTGGTAAGGTGGGGCGTCAATGCCTGCAAAGGCCACCAGCGCTTTCTTGGAATGAAAACGGCGTACATCGCCAATTTCAGCTATGAGTTGGGGGCCGAGGGTTGGGCCAACACCAAACATCTCCATCACCACAGGATACTCCGGTAGAGAAACGGCCAGGGACTGCATCTCCTGCTTGAGAGCAGCTAACGCGGCGGAAGTTGCCCGGAGTTGGGAAACAGCCTGTTCTACCAAAAGTTTTGCCGTATCCGTTTTCGGCATGACACCGAAGTGTCCACATGCAGAGGCGTATATGTCCAGTGCCTTATCCTCGCTAAAATTGTAGCCGTGCTTTCTGCACCACTTCTGGTATTGGGTGGTAAAGGCCTTTTTAGACAAACCACAGACACACTCACAATGCCAAAAAGCGGCTACAAAATCCACCCACTTCTCGCTGCCATCGGCGCGGGGTGGACTGGTAAACAGGCGGTTTGCATCAGGGAAAGCGGTGTCCAGCAGGGAGATTAGGTTGTTCTTCAGCATGGTCCGTACTTTGGAATACTGCTGGTACTGCCGGTAGCAGGTCTTCAGCATGAGCCGGGTGTCCTCCTCCGGGACATATTTCGGTAGTGTGAGCCAGTGGTCAAGGCCGTAGTTGGCCAGTTTCACGGCGTCCTTCTTGTCAGTCTTGCCTCGTCTTAAACTGTTGTTCCCATAGTCATGCACCAGCATTGCATTGACTACGGAGACATAAAGTCCCGCGTCGTGGAGCAGCCAGGCCACCGGCGCGTGGTAATTACCCGTGGATTCCATCACCACACGGGTCTCACCGTCCAAACTTTTGAGCAGCCCTGCCAGTTCGTTCAGTTCATTGGCGGTGTGTCGCACTTCAAAGGGTGAAACCACCACCTCACCGAAGGGGCGCATGACGGCGATCATGCTTTTCCCTTTGGAAACATCGATGCCAACGCTGTTCATCCACATTCCTCCAATACTAAAGAATCTGCAACCGGAATCCATCTTTTCTCGTTGCCGATTCAATCTATTGGGTGACGCGAACTCCCCGGCATCCGGTGGCTCAACCTGCTGAAATCGAACGCTACAACAAGAGGATGGCTGACAGTCTTTCGTACGGACTTACAAGCCCAAGGAGTGAGTGGTCAGCCAGTTGCTCCTCTTATTGTAGCTTAGGCACGAGATGGAGGGAAAGCCGGACTGGCTGCCCGGCTTTCCTGTCCAAATTTATTGTAATAGGAGTGAGCCCACATGTTAAACGAAAACATAAAAGCGCTTAGAAAATCAAAGGGGCTTTCCCAACAAGAGCTTGCCATAAAGCTGAATGTGGTGCGGCAAACCATCTCAAAATGGGAGCAGGGATTGTCAGTCCCGGATTCCGATCTGCTGATCTCCCTGTCGGAAGCGCTTGAGACGCCCGTTAGCACGTTGCTGGGAGAGACTGTAATGGAATCGGAGGCAGATACCGTAAAAGTGCTCTCCGAAAAGCTGGAAATCATCAATTTGCAGTTCGCACGAAGGAAGGCACTGAGAAGAAAAATCCTTCATTGGTCGCTGATTTCATTATGCGTGGTTATCGTGGCAGTTTCCGCGGCCTTAGTGGTCGTCAACAGTCCTTACCTGGGTTGGGATTTCAGTGACCCGGAAATTGCCGTCGCAGGCACGGTCTCCCACGCGTTTGAATGGCTGTTTGTCAGGTTGGCACCCATTGTCCTGATTGCGGCAATCGTCGGAGTTTGTCTGACAAGGAAAAAAGTATAAAAGTTTGAACTCAGCACGAATCACAAACCGTGTCGTTTTCTTTTGGCCTTACATCCTCTATGATCATATCAGCAGCTGCAGAGAATCAATGATTATAAGAGGAGAATAGTACCATGAACACAGATAAAATTTTTGCGGAAGCCGTTGCCAACGAATATGCCCCCAAGGATACCTCCAAGGTGGTCGCCCTGCGAAAGCTGGACTGGAAAGCGAAGCGCCCGGCCACAGTTTTCGCCTATGGTTTCGGCATTGGGGCGGCTCTGATCCTCGGCCTGGGGATGTGCCTCTCCATGCAGGTGATCGGAGAAGGCGGCATGCTGATGACGGGTGCCGGGATCCTTCTGGGCATCCTGGGCATTGTCGGAGTGGGCCTGAACTACCCCATCTACAAAAAGCTTCTCCGGACCGGCAAGGAAAAGTACGCCTTTGAGATCATGCAGCTGGCCCGGGAGATCAGCGAATCGGCAGAATAAACACGAGGAGGGCGGCAGATGAACAAGTCCGAAAGCAAATACTTCAATACCGCCCTGCGGATGAACGAGGCGCTTATCGCGCTGCTGGAGGAGAAGGATCTGGAATATATTACGGTGAAGGAGATCTGTCACCGGGCCGGCGTAAACCGGTCCACCTTCTACCTGCACTACGAGACCATCGCCGACCTGGTGAATGAGACCCTGGAGATGATCAACCAGCGCTTTCTCTCCTATTTCCCCCAGCAGGAAGAAGAGATTCTGGGCAATATGGGCAGCCGGGAGCGGGAAAAGCTGGTTCTGGTCACCCGGGAGTATCTTCTCCCCTATCTCCGCTTTATCAAGGACAACAAAAAGATCTACCGTGCGGCATTCCGGAACCCAGGCAGCATGCAGGCCTATGCCCGGTACGGGGACCTGAAGCAGCGCATCATCGGCCCCGTCCTGGAGCGGTTCGAGATCCCAGCCTCCCACCGTCCCTATTATATCGCCTACTATGTGGAGGGCATTGCCGCCATCGTTAAGGAGTGGCTGCGGCAGGACTGCGCGGATGAGGTAGAGATGATTGCCGACATCATCCAGTCCTGCGTGCTGCCCAAGGACGGCAGCCTTCCCGCCGCGGTACCCTCCCGCCGGAGCCGATAGCCCAGCCCCGCCCCGTCAGCAGAAACTGCGGACGGGAGGGATCCGCCTCCTCCTTCTCCCGCAGGCGGCGGATGTGGACCATGAGGGTATTCTCGCAGCCAACCAGGATGCCCGTCCTGCAAAGCACCGTGTGACTGGCCTTTCCGGTGCTGCCCATTTTCCCCGCCATTCTGGGTACCGGGAACCGCCTGGGGAACATCCAGGTACGGGATCCCGCCATGGTATCCCTGTTGGCACAGGCTCGGCCTCCGCGATGCAGCTCTTTTTCTGTCTGGTGATCCGTGCCTTTTTGCCCCGCCGGTGGTCTTCGGCCTGGTAGGCGGCATTCTGGGGCTGCTGTTCACCGCCCAGGGGCGGGGATATGCGTTCCCGTAAGCAGTTACCGAGGCGTAATAAATACGCAGGAACTTGTTAGCAGACGCCATCATGTAGACCCGGTAAGGCTTTCCCTCGGAACGTTTTTTGTCCATGAATTGGTATACAGGTTCGCCCATAGGGGCGCTTTGCAGATAAACGCCCATCACAAGGAATAATGTCCGGCGTAAAGCAGCGGAACCACGCTTGGAGATGCTGCGGCTACGGACATCCATTTGTCCGGATTGGTAAGGTGGGGCGTCAATGCCCGCAAAGGCGACCAAAGCCTTCTTGGAGTGGAATCGGCGCACATCGCCGATTTCAGCCATGAGTTGAGGTCCGAGGGTTGGACCAACACCAAACATCTCCATCACCACAGGATACTCCGGCAGAGAAGCCGCCAGGGACTGCATCTCCTGCTTGAGAGCAGCTAATGCGGCAGAAGTTGCCCGGAGTTGGAAAATGGCCTGTTCTACCAAAAGTTTTGCTGTATCCGTTTTCGGCATAACTCCGAAATGTCCACAGGCGGAGGCATAAATGTCCAGCGCCTTATCTTCGCTGAAATGGTAGCCGTGCTTTCTGCACCACTTCTGGTACTTGGCGGCAAAGGCCTTCTCAGACAGGCCACAGACGCACTCGCAATGCCAAAAAGCAGCCACAAAGTCTACCCATTTCTCACTGCCATCGGTGCGGGGCGGACTGGTAAACAGGCGGTTTGCATCTGGAAAAGTAGTGTCCAGCAGGGAGATTAAGTTATTCTTCAGCATGGTCTGTACTTTGGAATACTGCTGGTACTGCCGGTAGCAGGTCTTCAGCATGAGCCGGGTGTCCTCTTCCGGGACATATCTCGGCAGTGTGAGCCAGTGGTCAAGGCCGTAGTTGGCCAGCTTCACGGCATCCTTCTTGTCGGTCTTGCCACGTCTTAAACTGTTGTTCCCGTAGTCATGCACCAGCATTGCATTGACTACGGAGACATAAAGCCCCGCGTCGTGGAGCAGCCAGGCCACCGGCGCGTGGTAATTACCCGTGGATTCCATCACCACACGGGTCTCACCGTCCAGGCTTTTGAGCAACCCTGCCAGCTTGCTCAGTTCACTGGCGGTGTGGCGCACTTCAAAGGGTGAAACCACCACTTCTCCGAAGGGCCGCATGACGGCGATCATGCTTTTCCCTTTGGAAACATCAATGCCAACACAGTTCATTCGCGTTCCTCCAATACCAAGGATCTGCAACCGGAATCCATCTTTTCTCGCTGCCGATTCAATCTATTATGTGACGCGAACTCTCCGACATTCGGTGGCTCAACCTGCTTAAATCGAACGCTACAACAAGAGGATGGCTAACAGTCTTTCGCACGGACATATAAGCCCAAGGAGTGATTGGTCAGCCAGTTGCTCCTCTTATTGTAGCTTAGGCACGAGATGGAGGGAAAGCCGAACTGGCTGCCCGGTTTTCCTGTCCAAATTTATTGTAATAGGAGTGACTGGGGCGTGAAGGAGAAGTGTTACATTTGCTGCGATTTGAAGAGCTTTTACGCCTCGGTGGAGTGCGTGGAGCGGGGGCTGGACCCCATGACCACCAACCTGGTGGTGGCGGACAAGCGGCGGACGGACAAGACCATCTGCCTGGCGGTGTCCCCCTCCCTCAAAGCCTACGGCATCTCCGGCCGGGCCCGGCTCTTTGAGGTAGTGCAGAAGGTGAAAGAGGTCAATCTCCGGCGACAGCGGCAGGCCCCGGGCCGACGACTCACCGGCGCCTCTTGGCACGACCGGTCGGTGCAGGAGAACCCATCTCTGGCTCTGGACTACCTGGTGGCCCCGCCCCGGATGGCCCACTATATTGACTGGAGCACGAGAATCTACAGCATCTATCTGAAATACATCGCGCCGGAGGATATCTTCCCCTACAGCATCGACGAGGTGTTCATGGACGTGACCAACTACCTGGACACCTACAGAATGACGGCCCGGGAGCTGACCCAGACCATCCTCCTGGATATTCTGAACACCACCGGCATTACCGCTGCTGCGGGGATGGGGAGCAATCTATATCTGGCCAAGGTGGCCATGGATATCGTGTCCAAGCATATCCGGGCCGACCGGCACGGCGTCCGCATCGCCAAGCTCACGGAGGAGAGCTACCGTCGCCTGCTCTGGGCGCACCGGCCCCTGACGGACTTCTGGCGGGTGGGCAAGGGCTACGCGGGCAAGCTGGAGGCCAACGGCCTGTACACCATGGGGGACATCGCCCGGTGCTCCATTGGCAAGCCTACAGATTACCACAATGAGGAGCTGCTCTACAAGCTGTTTGGGGTCAACGCGGAGATTTTGATCGACCACGCCTGGGGCTGGGAGCCCTGCACCATCGCGGACGTGAAGGCGTACAAGCCGGAGAACAAGAGCATCGTCTCCGGCCAGGTGCTTCAGTGCCCCTATGACTTTGACAAGGCCCGTCTGGTGGTACGGGAGATGGCGGATGCCCTGGCGCTGGATCTGGTAGACAAGCGGCTGGTGACCAACCAGCTGGTGCTCACTGTGGGCTATGACCGGGAGAACCTGGACGACCCAGGCCGCCGTCAGAACTACCACGGCCCGGTGACCACTGACCGCTACGGACGGAGCATCCCCAAGCACGCAGTGGGCACGGAGAACTTCACCTACACCTCGTCAGCCAATGATCTGCAAAAGGCAGCAGCCACCCTCTATGACAGGATTGTGGATAAGAACCTGCTCATCCGCCGTCTGAGCATCAGCGCCAATAAGCTGCTGGATGAGGCGGAGGCCCCCAATGGGCACGAGGCGGAGCAGATGGATCTGTTCACCGACTACTCCGTCAGGGAACAACAGGAACAGGCGGGCGAGGCTGCCCATGCCCGGGAGCGGAAGCTCCAGGAGGCCATGCTGGGCATCAAGAAGCGGTACGGCAAGAACGCCATCCTCAAGGGGATGAACCTGGAGGATGGCGCCACGGCCAAAGAGCGCAACCAAACGATCGGAGGGCATCAGGCATGAGTGGGCCATACGACGACATCATAAACCTCCCGCATCCCACCTCCAAGCGGCACCCCCGGATGCCCATCCGCGACCGGGCCGCGATTTTCAGTCCCTTTGCCGCCCTGAGCGGCCACGGGGCCGCCATTGCCGAGACCGCCCGGCTGACGGAGCAGAAGATAGAGTTGGATGAGGACACCAAGGCAGAGTTGGACCGGAGGCAGGCCGTGCTGCTGGAGTACATGGACGAACGGCCGGAGCTCACCGTCACTTGGTTCCAGCGGGACGAAAAGAAGGACGGCGGGGCTTACCTGACCACCACCGGCCGACTGAAAAAGCTCAGAGAACTGGAGCGGAGCCTGGTTTTGACAGACGGGACAGAGATTCCACTGGAAGATGTGGTGACTCTGGAGAGCGACATCTTCCAAACACTTATGTAGTTGACCACAAAAGGGAGCACGGTGCATCAGACGCCGTGCTCCCTTTTGCGATCAAAGCAGGCGCGGGGCGCCAGAAAGGAGAGCTCAATGAACGTCAGAAAGCCAACCGATTACAGCGCCATGTATGGGATACTGGATCAGCTCATGGGGGCGGAGTTCCCGCAGATGGAGCTGTACTTTGAGATCGGCAAGATCGTCTGTGCCCACCCGGAGAAGGGCACGGCGGTCATGGCCGCCGAGTATCTCCAGGCAAACTACCCTGGGGATAGAGGATTCTCCCCGCGAAACCTGCGGCGGATGCGGGAATTTTACCGCGCCTATGCCGACAATTCAGAGCTGAGGGCGCTGGCCCTGAAGCTGGGCTGGACACAAAATATGGCCATCCTAGAAGGCTGTGAGAGCTTTGACGAGCGCATCTGGTATCTCCGGGCCGCTCTGGGGCACCACTGGACAAAGGTGGAGCTGCTGGAACAGATCCAAGCCGGAGCATGGCTGCGGGAAGAACTCGACGAACCGGACAATACCTGTTATACTGAGAGCAACATAGTATCAGTGGGGTGTCTGGAGCATGAAGAAGATCCTTTTTGTGTGTCATGGCAATATTTGTCGGAGCCCGATGGCCGAGTATGTGATGAAGGACTTGGTGAAAAAGGCGGGACTGGAGGACCGGTTCCAGATCGCCTCGGAGGCCACCAGCCGGGAGGAGCTAGGCAATCCGGTCTACCCGCCAGCTCGGCGAAAGCTGGCGGAGCACGATATCGCCTGCGGCGGCCATGCCGCCCGGCAGCTCCGCAACCGCGACTACGAGGAGTACGACCTGCTCATTGGAATGGATCAGGCCAACCTCCGCAACATGTATCGCATCTGCGGCGGCGACTTCAACGACAAGATGCACCTCCTGATGGAATACGCCGGCCACCCGGATCAGGAGGTAGCCGCCCCCTGGTACACTAATGACTTCGACACCGCTTGGCGGGATGTACTGGCCGGTTGCCAAGGGCTGTTTCGAGAATTGACAGGGCACCTCAGCAATGATATCTTAGCATAGAGTAGCATTTGTTTCATATAGCAGTCAAGGAGAAGTGGTGGGAAAAGTATAAGCCAATCTAAGAAAACAACATTTATCACGGTTCAGGATGTGCCGGTAGCCATCATGAGTGTGGATCAGCGCGATTATATCAGCCTTACTGATATGACGAAGGCCCGCACCGATGCAATAAGGGCAGCAGACGTGATAAAAAACTGGCTTCGTGCCTGATCGACATTGGAATTTCTCGGGACTTGGGAGGTCATGTATGGTCAAGGTGCAAAAGAAACCTGCAGTTGTACATCTGACCTCGAGGTAAGGAAAAGGTCTGGAAATGCCGGACAGAAATCGATTGTAGAAAGAACAAAACCTTGCTATAATAAAAGTCATAATAATAGGATAGCATTCAAATAAACCAATACATAAGGAGACGAGGCCAAAGTGTATACCCCTATGACGCTTGGAGAATTGATGGAAGCTCAGGAGGGTGAAGGGATTCAGTTTAAGGAGGCAAAGAACCGTTTTGATTTTGGAGAAGCACTTCGTTGCTGCTGTGCGCTTTCAAACTGTGGCGGGGGAAAACTTGTCTTTGGTATTTCAGATAAACGCCCTAGACAAGTTGTGGGCAGCCAAGCATTTGAACAGCCCGAACGCACACGTAAGGGTTTGATCGATAAGCTGCACATTATGGTTGACTTTCAAGTTTATGAACACGAGGGTAAGCGTGTTTTAGTATTTGAGATAGCAGGTCGACCAGTTGGCCTGCCTGTGCAGGCTGATGGCGTTGCCTGGTGGTACGAAGGAGATAGTCTGATTCCTATGCCAGAAACCATTCGGCGACGTATTTATGCGGAGGCAGGGATCGATTTTTCTGGCACTATTTGCGTCGGGGCAACTCTTGATGATTTAGATCCGTCTGCTGTAGACGAGTTTCGTAACAAATGGGCTGAAAAGAGCGGTAACCGTCGGATAATGAGTCTTTCGCAAGAACAGCTTTTGCGAGACTGTGAAGCCGTTATTGATGAGGACAGAATTACATATGCGGCACTGGCGTTATTTGGTAAACGAACAGCGCTCGGAAAGTTTTTGCCACAAGCTGAAATCGTTTTTGAGTACCGCTCGTCAAATGCCTCTGGCCCAGCAAATCAGAGAGAGGAATTTCGGGTAGGATTTTTTTCTTGCTATAACCGTTTGTGGGAGCTTATTAATCTGCGTAACGATAAGCAACACTATCAGGAAGGTTTTTTTGTTTATGATATTCCAACATTTAACGAACGCGTTGTTCGTGAGGCGATCTTGAATGCAGTGAGTCACCGGAATTATCAAATGGGGGGGAGCGTGTTTATCCGGCAGTACCAAGATCGGCTTGTAGTAGAGAGTCCAGGAGGCTTTCCAAATGGAATTACGATTGAAAATATCCTGGACCGGCAATCGCCACGAAACCGCCGTATTGCTGAAATTTTAGCGCTTTGTGGTCTGGTTGAGCGCTCTGGTCAGGGTATGAACTTGATGTATGAGTGGAGCATTAAGGAGGCAAAACAACTGCCTGATTTCACAGGCACAGATCAAGATTTCGTAAAATTAACTCTAAACGGTATGGTGCTGGACGAAAAAATGTTATCGCTCATTAACCGCATAGGCGATGAGCGGATGGAGTCGTTGACCACTGGCGATTTTTTGGTAATTAACGCAATGTATCATGCAGAAAGCATTCCTCAGAATCTCAGGCAGAACTTAAAACGTTTGGAGAATCTGGGATTAGTAGAGCATATCGGCCGCAACAGATATGTTTTGGTGCGCAGCCTATATGCCGCAGTTGGAAAATCCGGTGTACATACGCGGATCGTTGGTTTGGATCGTGAAACAAACAAGGAACTGCTACTGAAGCACATCCGCGAAAGCGGCGAGTACGGAACGCCATTCAAGGAATTACAACAGGTGTTACCCGGGCAAAGCCGGAATCAGTTACAGGTTCTCATGCGTGAACTTCGGCAGGAAAATCGCGTATATTGTAAGGGAAAAAACCGCGGTGCAAAATGGTTTGCAAATGATTTTGGTTCGAGTACACATAATTAAATACGACTGGAATGCGACTTGGGTTTCATTTCGGTCGCATTCAAAAGCATTTCTTTTCATCCCCATTACAGTAGTTTGGTTTTAAATGCAAGTCTGAAAGCTGGTATCTATAGTGTTGCGATGTTCCATAAAAATAACCACACCGTCAGGTGTGGTTATTTTTATGGATACCGAGAGAGATTTTACATGCTCAGGCGAAATAAAGTTGCCCTGCGCCAAGGTTTTGGCCTTCGGCCAAAACGTTTGTACGGCGCAAAAGCGCCGCCAGCCAGAAGGCCGGTTGGGTGCACTTTCGGAACCGTTCGCAGGATCTGAAAATATCCAGATTGGAGTCCAATTTCAAAAAGCCTTGAGAACTTTGACTTTCAAGGACTTTTTGTCGCGAATTTTGATTTTTTGGTGTGGGTCAAAATGTGTGTCAACCTTCTGCCCCACACCGTGACCCACACGCGGAAAGGGCTGGAAAGATCTAAACAGTGCCGGGCAGGAAGTTTGTGCTTCCTGCCCGGCTTTTTCTCTCTGTCTTACATGACCTGTTCCATTCCCCGGTGATAGGAGACGGAAACAGGTAGAGACTGTCCGGATGCTTGTTATGCTCCTGGACCAGCGGTTCCACCGCTGTCTGTGGAATAGATACCAAGCGGACGGAGTTTTCCGTCTTGGGGCGGGTGAGCTCCAGGGAGCCATCCGGGTTTCGGATATACTGCTTGCTGACCGAGATGGTCTTACCTTGGATGTCCACGTCATCCCACCGCAGGGTCGCCAGTTCACCTTTTCGCAGGCCGCTGACCAATTCCAGATAGAACATGAGAAGGCGAGCTCGGGCCTTGGCAGCCTCCAGATAGGCGTGCATATCTTCAGCGGGCAGAATCTGCATCTCTATTTTTGGGGGCTTCGGGGCAATACAGTCCTCGGCGGGATTTCTGGGGATGAGCCGCTTCTTGACCGCCAGTTCCAAGGCTGCATGGAGCATCAGACGGACGCTATGAACCGTTGTGGTGCTAAGTCCCTTTACCTGTGTCTTTCTAAGTCTTTCTAACATGTATTCTGCCGTCTTGCAGTAACTCTTTGTAGAGCTTTTGCAGGTGACGGGTGGTCAACTTCTTTAGCTTGATATTACCGGTGCGAGGGATGGTGTAGGCCTCAATAATAAGCTAATACCGATTTGCTGTGGCGGTACGCACATTGGGTTTGGCGTAGAGTTCATACCAGGTGCGGAGCCAGGTCGCCACGGTATACTCGTCCGCCGCATTACTGACGTCTAGACCTTGGCTTTCCGCTATAGCGGTCTTGAGCTTTTCCTTGACTTCTCCTTGAGTTTTACCCAGCACATTCTTAATGATCCGTTTGCCGCTTTTGGGATCGTACCCAGCCGTATACCGGCCCTCCCAGCGGCCATCTTTCCGCTTTCTGATATTGCCCTCTCCGTTAGCTCGTTTCTTTGCCATGTGTGTCGCCTCCTTTGCAGCAATACACAATACCAGCTTTCCCAATGGATAGCCATAGGGAATGAGCAGAGTTATCAGAGCAGTAACAATTACTTTTTGGTGTGCAGTCCTTATTCTTTGATTAGCGATATAATTTTTGATACGCTGCACTAAATCATCTACTGCCCTTGATCGTGGTCATCCGGCTTATGTCCCAGCGCGATCTTTTTTGTTGCTCCCTGGCCAGTGCCTTTTGGTCTCCATGGCCATGCCTAATGGTGGTATCCAGGACAAAGTCATCGGTATCTCCCTCCAGGCTGGACAGCAGGCGGAGCACTTCGGTTGTTATGTCAGCGTTTGCCACATGAGAATGTACACCGGAACTGCCGCCGCTGCCGAACTCATGATGATGAAGGGGATCCATCTCCGGAGCGAGGCAATTGCCTCCTGAGTGTCCTTCTGAAAGGTTGTTATGACTCTGGTAAATTCGCCTCTCTGCCTCCCAGCCTGTCTGGTTGTTTCCTTCATGTCCGAGAGTATGCGTTCCATCGCCCGGTAGGTTTCCTGGTTGAATGCCTGCGTCTGCTCCAGCCACTGCTGGAGCAGTTCTGAGGTGGCCAGCGGCTCCAGGCTCTCCTTCGTGGCCAGAGTGGCCATGGATGCCTAAATCGTTTTCTGGAGGGCCAGGGTATGCTGGAGGACATTCTCCAGCTGCTCCACCGTCTGCACCGGCATGGTATACAGTACATTGGGCTGTTGCTCCGTCAGATTGGGTGATACCGCCCGTTGCTTGAGGGCTGCCAAAGCACCGTTGTGCTGCTTGGCTTGGGCTCGTATTCCAAACTCATGCTCCATGTTCTCCTTTCTGAATTTTAGCTCGTGCAGCTTATCGTCTCTGCACTTCATTCCGGTAGATGTGGTGTAGGTAATGCACTTCCGATTTTCTTCCCAGCGTACCTGGTAGCCGCGCTGGTTCATCTCCTGTATGAACTCCTCCCGGCTGCCAGCTTGCCGCATGACTGCCTCCACGGTGGAGATGAGCTGGAACTTCCAGCTCTCTCCCCGCATGGCCGCCCGGTATTCCCCGGTCCTTAGCCCCTTTGTACGGTGATCCTGCCGGTACGGCTTTAGAGTGGTCAAGCCGTGCTCCATACAGATCTGATCACTAACCTTCCGCATCTCTTCCAGCGTTCTGGGAGTGAAGTGGAGCTTCTTTCCGGTATCCGGATAAACCGAGTTAACCACCAGATGGGAGTGAAGGTGCTGCCGATCCACATGAGTGGCCACCAGGACCTCACAGCCGGGGAAGAATCGCTCCGCCAATTTCAGACCGATCTCATGGGCCTGGGCGGGAGTGAGCTCTTCTTCCGGGGAGAAGGACTGGGTGTACTGGTAGAAGAAGGTGCCTGTGTCTTTTCCGTAGAGGTGTTTAGTGGCCATGAAGCTCTGCATGGCCACATCTGCAACACAGTTGACACCCGTCAGGTAGCGGTTGCCCTCCTCGTCCATAGTTTTCTTTGGCTGGGACACATACTGGATTACCCGCTCCATGCTCCCTGCCGTCTGTTTGCGTTCTTTGATGAAACTACAGGTTGCCATGGTGAATCACCGGGCCTTTCTCTGTCAGTGTGCTGATCGCCTCACAGGCATTGCCCAGAGCTGCGGTAAACTCCTGCAGGTAGGTGGTCTGCACTCGCCCTTGGTGTGCCAGTGTGGTCAGTTGGTTCAGATTCTTACCCCAAGCGCGCAGCTCCGCCAGAATGGGCTTGAGCTCTTCCATTACATAGATAGGCTCATTCAGTGCGGACTTCAGCAGGTACTCCTGTTGGCTCAGGCCGGAGCGTCTGACCCTGGCGTTAATCTGCCTTCTCTCGGTTGGGGTTACCCGGAAGGCCACCACCTGATTTCTGGTTCGTGTTGCCATACTTCCTCACCTCCGCATAAAAATTTGGTATGCTGCCGCTCCTTATCGGGAACGACAACATACCAAACATTTTTGTGGATAGCCATACCAAAAGGTCAGAGTTAAGAGAAAGTTATCAATTACAGGAATCCCGCTCCGCCCTTATATTGTTTTCTGGGGCGCAAGCTTTGCGGCGTGTAAGTGAGGTGCAGCTGCCGGTCAGCGGAAAGTGGGTGCGGGCTTCTGCCCGCAAACATGCGTTTGGCAGCCGCTTGGGGCAAGCCAAATGCTCTGCTTGCCCCACCCATGGGTGGGTAAAACGGCTCCCTCAACCGTGTAAGCCCCGGAGGCGCAGGTGCTCCCTGTACTGCGAGAAGATGTAGTTTTTGAGGTTGTCCCAATTTTTCTTTTGCCCTCGGCTTGTGTTTTCAACAGGCCGACAGCGACCCAAATCCGCTTTGAAAGCCTTGGTTGGGACAGGGGGGTGCTCTGGCCTCAAACAAGGGGTATACAGCAGCTCACAGCGGAGCACACGGGCGCTTTTTGTTTCCAGGTGAAGTTGCTGTTGTTGGCAGCAATCATTCATCGCTGTCTGTATCGACAGGATGGTGTAGAGGTTGTTGCCGTTCTACTTCATACCCCGCCTGTGAATGTAGGCTGTGTTTTCGACTGCGATGAGCAGTTTGCCCACCAATTTTATGATGCGCTTTGTTGACTAACGTTCACGAAGGGCAAGTAGTAATAGCCAGTATGTGTGAATTCAATAGAATTTGGATAGCAAAGAATTTACTTTACGAGAATTCATAAAAATCATTTGGCCTAGGCGAGGTGGAACACAACTGGTTCCATTGACTTCCACTAAGCGGCTGAAGTAAGGGGTGTTTTGCAATTTTTTGCTGTGCAATGGAAATAAATCTTTTTTCAACTGTGGATAAAACCTTTTCTTTTGGGTAAGCAATGGCGTTTTTTTCATAAGCTGCGCCAGTAGAAAGCTGAGCAATCACAGGGACGGCATTGGGGAGAGTATATCGTGTAGAGTATGGAGTTGAAAATGTGATTCCTAGTCCGGATGCTGCCAAACGATAGCAAGCTACGATATTGGGTACATATAGCACATGACTGGGATGAATTCTGTTTTCCTCCATCATCTTTGAAATAGTATAGCCTAATCCGTCTGTGGGGTGAAGGAGGACGAATTCTTGGCCACACAGTTCTTCTGGAGTAACAGTCAGGATGTTATCAAGACTATTGTATGTGATATCCCGCCCTCGTAAAACAGGACTGTTACGCGGAATGAATGCCAAAAGCCTGGCGGAAGAGATGTAGGTGTAGGAGAGATTCTTTGAAGGAGCGGACTGGGTGGTAAAAGCCAGATCAATATTGCCTTTCAACAGGTCGCTTTCAAACAAAGGGGATGTCTGCTGAGAAATACTGATTTTTATACCCGGATATTCTTTCCTAAAAACAGGAAGTATGTGTGGCAGCCATAAAGCGCTTGCGGCGTAATTGGCTCCAATTGACAGATTTCCTCGCTTTACCTCAGAAATTTCCTGCAATTCTTTTCTTAGTGATTCGTCAATACTTAAGACCCGTTTTGCTTCCTCCAAATAGCGCTCCCCGGCGTAGGTAAGCTGAAGAGGAATTACAGAGCGATTGAAGAGTGTAACGCCCAATTCCTTTTCCAAGTTGCTGATAACTCTAGTGAGCGCTGGCTGGGAAATATAAAGCTCCTGCGCGGCTTTGGAAATGCTGCGGAGTGAAGCGACTTTTGCGACATAATGATATTTAGAATAAATCATATAATACCCCTTGCTAAGCAGGAAAATCTGACCAATAGGAAACAGGGCAAACAAAGGAACAGAGATTACAGTTTAGGAAACTATACATAGTGTAGCACAATTTATAAAATAAAACAAAAATTATTGTATAATATGTGAAATTCTACACAATACACAAAGTTTTATAAAAATCTTTCCTATGTCTAAAAGGTATACCTTTTTTGTTATATGTTATATCTGAGAACTGGTATTGGACAGTACGGTGCAAAAGTAGTAGGCTAAAAATGCCCAAAAGATTACATGTATATGGCTTGCCGTTCAAGTGGAGGAACCGGAAGTATAATCGAGACCAATCTTTGAACAAAAATATGGAGGGTGTATAAAATTGAGCAATTCTCACATTCTCTGGCCTAATCATGCAAAATGTGCGGTGCTGCTTACCATCCATGTAGATGGAGAATCTCTATACAATCGTGATCCGGCGCATCCATCTCCGCGGAGGGTCTCCTATGGCCGTTATGGCCCCATGAGGGCGGTGGATCGACTGCTCGAGCTGGCTGATAGGAAGAAGATTCCCTGTTCGTATTTCGTACCAGGTCAGATTGCGGAGCGCTACCCCGATATGTTACGGCGTATTGATGCTTGCGGACATGAAATTGGTTTCCATGGTTACGACCACGAGGAACATATGTATACCGATCGTCCCACGCAAGCGTGGATGGATGTAATCCGGAGGTCTCAGGAGACCTTTGACCGGATTATCGGTAAACAGGCTGTAGGGTTTGTGGCGACTTCCAGCGATTTTCAAATGGATGCACCACAGATTTGGCATGAACAATTAGGATTTCAATATTCCAGTTCGATGCGCGGGGATGACAGGCCCTATCGTATGTGTTTCCAGGGTAAAAAGTCAGATTTTATTGAAATACCTGCTCGTTGGGAATTGGATGACTATCCCGCATTCGTTTACAGCTTTCAACCACCTCAGCCTAAAGGACAGGACAGAATTTCAAGCTACCGCGGTGTATTATCAAACTGGAAGCACGAATTTGAGGGTTACTATGCTGAAGGTGGCTGCATGACGTTCATGCTTCACCCACAGATTATTGGGATTCCGGGCAGAGCGCAGATGTTGGAAGAATTACTGGATGTAATGCTGGCGAAGGGCGATGTCTGGTTTGCGACTGGCATCGAAATTGCAAATTGGTGGAAAACACACTATTAATACAGATACGGTAGGAGGTGATCACGTGAAAAAAGAAATTGTATGGCCGCACGGGCACCAAGCGGCGGCGATGATTTGTATCATGCTGGATGCGGAATTTATCTGGCTTGGAATGGACCCGGAAAAATACGATACACCCAAGCATCGCTCAATGGGCGAATACGGGCCTCGACGTGGTATAAATCGAATTCTGGAGGCACTGGATCGATTTCAGGTAAAAGCCACCTTTTTTGCGCCCGGAATTTTTGCCGAGACCTATCCAGAACAGCTAAAGGAGATTGCGGAGGCAGGGCATGAGATTGCACTGCATGGGTATCGGCATGAGGACTTTGGTGGACTGTCTAAGGAACAGCAACAAAGTGTATTAAACCAGGGAGCAAAAGCGATCGAACAGACGATTGGCAAGATGCCTGTTGGCTTTCGCCTGCCGGAGGGAGGGTGTACGGAAGAGACCCTTACGCTGATTCAACAGGCCGGATTCCTGTATGACAATTCCTTTTTTGACCATGATATTCCATATCGAATTCCTGGGTCAGGGGCATATGCGGATATGATTGAAATCCCCACCAGGTGGGAACTGATTGATTTCCCTTACCTGGCCTGGGGAGATAGCTTCCCGGCGGGAAACGCGCGTATCGCAATTTACGATGATGTTTTGGACAACTGGCTACGGGAGTTGAATGCGGACTACGATATGGGCTACTGCTATGTGCTTTCTCTTACACCGCAAACCATTGGCTCGCCGGGGCGCATGTTTATGGTGAACACAGTGCTGGAGCAGATCAAAAGGAAAAACATCTGGCTCGCAACAGGAGAGGAAATCGCCCGGTATGTAATGTCCTTATAGCAGGGGAGATGGTTTTGTGAAAGCGTGGGTACAAGACTTAATTTTGGGCCTGATTCTTTTGACGTTTAGCATCATCAGCTTTGTCTATGCGTTTATTATGCAAGATACCAAAGCTAGCTACTTTCTAGCACGGGCAGATACTTATGTTCTGCTTTGGGTTGGAATTTTGGCATTGTTATCCCTGCTTTTGATTATCCGCAGCGTCAGAAAGCGTTCTCAGGAGGCGGCAGCAACTATTCTTTCCAAACGGGTATGTGTAACGCTGGGTATCATTGTGCTCTATTTGCTCCTAATGAATTATCTTGGTTTTATGATCAGTTCCGCTTTGTTCCTGTTTGCATTGCTGGCCTTCTTTACAATAGAAGCAAGGGGCGGCACAGTAAAAGGCAAGGTGCTGCGCAAAGAGATCATCATATGGCTCATAATTACTGCTATTACCGTTTTTGTTGTGCAGTATCTTTTCGGCTCTCTGCTGGGAGTACGGCTCCCGGAGGGTTTCTGGGCCTGATCACATGAGAGAGCGCAGCGTAAACGCTGCGGATAGAAAACCACTATATCTGAATGAAAAGGAGAATTACAATGAAGAAGCAACTCTTGGCCCTTAGCTTAGCCGCAGCCCTGTTTCTCAGCGCCGCCGGTTGTTCGAAAACGGCCGAATCCAGCGGTGACGGCAGTTCAGCTGCAGATGGGTACCCTAAAAAGGCTATTACCGTAATTGTGCCCTTCTCCGCTGGCGGGGAACACGACCTGACAGCGCGCACGATTGCCACTCGCTTGCAGGAAATGTTTGGGTGGACAGTAACGATCCAGAATACGACGGGTGATTCAGCGGCTGCTATCGAGTATATGAAGGGCGACTACACCGACGGCTATACGCTCTTTATGCATTCTCCTGAGGTTATGGCAGCTTCCTTGGTCAGCGGTCAGCTAAACGAGCCCTATTATGAGGACTTTATTTATCTGGGGAATTTTGTATATGATCCGCTTTGCATCTGCGTAGCCGCGGATTCACCGTATAACACGATTGAGGACCTGTTTGCTGCTGCGAAGGAGGACAGCAGTATCAACTGGGCCTGTGTGGGCGCGGGAGGAAAAAATGAAATGGATGCCCAGAATCTGTGGGATATTGCTGGGGTTTCTTTTAATTATGTCCCTTACGATGATGCCTCCAAGAGCCGCGCAGCCGTTTTGGGTGGCCATGCGGTGGTCTATCAATCCTATGCCTCCGGTGCAAAATCCAGCGTGGATGCCGGTGAGCTGAAAGTTCTGGCTGTCGGCGCAGATGAACGCCTGGATTTTTGGCCTGATGTCCCCACACTGAAAGAGTGCGGATATGATGTGACGGTTGGTCTGACCCGCTGCTGGGATATTCACCCGGATACGCCTCAGGAGATTGTAGATGTGCTGACGGAAAAGCTGGAGGAGTGTGTTGCAGACCCCGCCACCCAGGAGCAGCTGATTGCTATGGGACAGAGCCCTTCCTGGATGACCAATGAAGAAATGCATGAGTACGGCGAGTACTATTACGGCGTGTACGGCGATATCTATGCCAAACTGAACGGGTAAGCCTCAATGGGGCAGACCTGTAAATACAGGCCTGCCCCATGAAGTGAGAGTACTGACAAATATCCTCAGGAAGGGGGAACACACTTGTCTGCGTTTGAACTTATTCTGCACGGAATGGCGGATGTGGTCACAAATCCGCTTACCCTACTGTATCTCCTGGCAGGCACATTCGGCGGCATTATTTTTGGCGCGATTCCCGGCCTGACTGGAGCACTAGGCGTTTCTCTCATGCTTCCCTTTACCTTTTCCATGCCGCCCACTCAGGGCATCGCGATGCTGATCGGCATCTATGTAGGCGGTGTTTCCGGCGGCTTGATTGCCTCTATCATGCTGAATATTCCGGGTAATGCCGCTGCAATTGTTACTTGCTTTGATGGCGCGCCTATGGCGAGAAACGGTCACCCATATCGTGCTTTGAGCTATGGAGCAACGGCCAGCCTGATCGGCGGCATTTTCAGCGGTATTGTTATGATTCTGGTGGCGACAAAGCTGGCGCGATTTGGCTTGATGTTTGGTTCCTGGGAGTATTTTGCATTAGGAATCATGGGCCTGGCCGTAGTGGTATCTCTCTGCAGCGAGGATATGATCAAGGGCTTGATCAGCGCAATTCTGGGCATGATTCTGGCAATGGTGGGGCTGGATAAGCTGTCTTTTGTAGAGCGGTTTACCTTCGGGTATTGGCGCCTAAGTTCCGGCTTTACCGAAATGACTGTGCTGATGGGCTTGTTTGCCCTAGGTGAAATCTTGGTACAGTTAAAAAATCTGGGTCAGCCTATGCATGAGGTTCAAAGTGATGAGCGCCGCACGGTGATTCCTCAGAAAGGTTCCTTTAAAGGCCTGTGGAGGACGATCAGCATTTCCTCTATCATTGGGACGCTGATCGGTATTTTGCCTGGCGTAGGGCAGAGTACCGCTGCGTTGGTGGCGTACAACCAGGCTAAAAATTCCTCCAAGACACCGGAGAAGTTTGGAACAGGCTGTGCAGAGGGCATTGTGGCGCCAGAATCCGCAAATAATGCGGTGTGCGGCGGTGCGCTGATTCCCATGATGACACTGGGAATCCCGGGAGATACCATTACTGCAATGCTGATGAGCGGCCTGATTGTGCACGGACTGGCTCCCGGCGCCATGCTTTTTGACCACAATCCTGAAGTGGTAGGTACCATTTACTTTGCCTATATTTTGGCCTGTGTGGCAATGTATGTGCTCTATATTATCTTTATCCGCCACTTTATCAAAATCCTCTCCACACCAATGAACTATATGTTCCCTGTAATCCTGCTCATGTGTTTGATTGGAGCGCTCACGGCAAACAACCGAATATTCGATATTTGGGTGTTTTGTGTTATGGGCGTGCTGGGGTATATTTTTAACCGAGTAGGAATTCCTCTGGCGCCTCTAACGCTGGGCTATGTGCTGGGCCCAACGGTGGAGTTAAATTTCCGTACAGCCATTGTGGCCTTCCAGGGGGATGTAACGTCGCTGTTTACCAGACCTATTGCAATAGTGCTGCTGATAGTGGCGGCGATCATGCTGTTGTGGCCCACACTGAAGGCAAAGATAAGTCGGAAAAGAGGATAGGCATATGGCGGAAGAGACATTCAAGTGTATTTCCATCAACTCGGCAGACCCATACACCAGAGGCATACAATACGGGGAACAGGCAAAAGAGCTGATCTACCGGGGAATTGAAGGCTATCAGCGGCATTTTTCCAAAACACTGCAGATGGACTGGAACTCTATCACGACCAAAAGCAGCCTGTATCTAGATCTGCTAGAGCGGGACTTCTTGGATGAACTGGAGGAAGCCAGAGGAATTGCCGATGGAAGCGGTACCAAATTAGAGGAAATATTGGCACTAAACTGCCGTTATGAAATCCTGAAACATAAAGCACAGGAATGTACCACAGGGGTAGTTTTGCCTGCCGCATCTGCAGATGGGCAATCGACCTATCTGATGCAGAACTGGGACTACCGCCCCTGGGTTGAACGGCATGCAGTAGTTGTCTCTATTGACAACGGTGCAGGACTGCATATCGTCGGGGTGACAGAGGCGGGACAGTTGGTGCGAAATGGGATGAACAATTTTGGCATTGGCTTGTGTGCCAATAACCTTACCTCCGTTTTTGATACAGGTGAAGTAGGCGCCCCCGTTACCTTTGTTCGTCGGAAAGCACTGAACAGCCGCTCTTTTGAAGAAGTATGTGAAAACGTACGAAACAACAAAAGAGGGGTGTCCTGCAACTTTATGCTGGCTAGTGCCGAGGGAGTAGGTGTGGATCTGGAGGCCACTCCGGGCGGGGTCTTTAAGGTGTTTCCAGAAAACAATATCGTAACCCATGCAAACCATATGGTGGCCGGGCATGCGTTTTGCACCAACCAGGGCACAAAGTTTCGGGATGAGGTGCTGCGCAGACGGTTGGAGAAATGCAGCGGACAACTGGACATTTACCGGATTCAACAGTGTCTGAAAGATCATGAGACATTTCCTGGCGCTCCTGATACATATCCGGAAGGTAACTGTATTGAAGCGGTCTGCAGTCATGTGCCCCATGGGGATTATGATGAAGATAAGGTGTGGAAGACGATATCCTCGTCGGTTTACGACTTAAATGGGAAAACTGCCTACATCTGTAAAGGCTGCCCGTGCGAAGGGACCTACATCTCGTATAAAGTATAGCGTTTAAAAGTGAGGGGAAGAAAGATGACAGGACGTGCCGGCTTTGAAAAGCCGCAGGACTGTGTTGTAGTGGTTTCGCTGAGAGATACTGGTGGGATTGCACTCCAATTGCATAGCAAACAGGAGAGTATGTTTGGTAACGCTATCCGGGCATGTGCCCAGGCATGTCTGGAAGAACTCGGGGTAAAGAACGCGGCTGTAGAAATCCAAGACTTCGGTAGCCTGGATTTTGTGATCCGGGCCAGACTGAAAACGGCTGTGGACCGGGCAAGGAGGGCAAACCATGAATAGGATGCGCACGATGCTGTTCTGCCCGGCCAGTCAGCCGAAAATGTTTCTCAATGCACCGGTGTTCCACCCCGACGCCATTCTCTTTGATCTGGAGGATGCGGTGGCGTTTGCAGAAAAGGACAGCGCCCGGGATCTGCTCTGTTCCGCCATGGAACAGCTGGATTTTGGAAAAAGTCTTGTATTTGCCCGAATTAACGCCTTAAAGACCCCGTTTGGCGAGGCGGATGTGCGGGCTGTAGTACCGGCGGGTGTGCGTAATCTGCGCCTTGCCATGTGCGAATCGCCGGAGGATGTGCGGTGTCTGGCGCAGCTCCTGGATGAAGTGGAGGAGGAGCACCAGATCCCCCACGGCAGCGTAAAGATCCAATGCTCCATCGAAACCGCCAAAGGCGTTCTGAACGCCAGGGAAACTGTAAAGGCCAGCCCTCGGGTGATTTCTCTCTCCTTCGGTGCAGAGGATTATACCCGTTCCATGGGGACCAGCCGCAGCAAATCCGCACAGGAGCTTCAGTTCGCCCGCATGTATCTGCCCGTCGTAGCTGCGGAGGCCGGGATCAGCGCCATCGACACCGTCTGGAGCGATCTGGAGGACGAAGCCGGATTTGAGGCGGAGGTCAACAACGCCAAGGCACTTGGCTTCAGCGGGAAATCCTGCATCCATCCCAGTCAGCTGGCCGTGGTCCACCGCATTTATACCCCCAGCGAAGCAGAGGTGGCTCACGCGCGGCGCGTGATCGAAGCCATGCGCGCAGCGGAGCAAGCAGGCGTCGGTGTCTTTACGGTAGACGGGAAAATGGTGGATGCTCCCGTGGTTGCCAAGGCACAGCGCGTACTGCTGCAAATCGGTGAGGAGGTGTCGTAACATGGAATTTGTTCCTAACCGGATCAAGCGCCGTATCCCAACCGAGGTAGAAGGCATCGGCAAGCTGCGTCCTTATATGGAGCCGGGCAAGCGGCGCAACAAATACATTTCGGAGCAGATCCCTGTTTCCACCGGAAAGCTGGCGCCCAGCCTGCGTGCCGCCATTGAGAAGGTGGGCTTAAAGGACGGGATGACGATCTCCTTCCACCACCACCTGCGCAACGGAGACCTGGTTCTCCCTCTGGTCATGGCAGAGATCGCAGCGATGGGATTCCGGGACCTTACGGTATGCGCATCCTCCCTCAGCAAATCCCACAGCTGTCTGATTGACTACATCAAATCAGGCGTGGTGACCGGGATCGAGACCAGCGGCATGCGCGGGGAATTGGCGGAGGCCATTTCCAGGGAATGCATCCTTCCCAAACCTGTCGTGTTCAAGACCCACGGCGGCCGGGCCCGCTCCATTGAATCCGGCGAGCGGAAAATCGATGTGGCGTTTATCGGCGCGTCCTGCTGCGACAACATGGGAAATATGAACGGCTGTCTGGGCAAATCGGCCTTTGGATCCATGGGCTACGCCAAAGTGGACGCCCGTTTTGCCCGGAAAGTCGTCGCCATTACCGACAACCTGGTTCCCTATCCCGCCAACCCCATCAGTATTCCTCAGACCATGGTCGACTGCGTCGTCCAGGTAGAGCAGATCGGCGACCCGCAGCTGATCAGCCAGGGTGCCACCCGCAAGACCAAGAATCCCATCGAGCTGGCCATTGCGGAGTACGCCAGTCAGGTCATCATCGCCACGGGTCTTGTGCGAAACGGCTTCTCCTATCAGGCCGGCAGCGGCGGCATCTCCCTGGCCGTGGCCCGGTATCTGAAAGACTACATGAAGGAGCACGGCATCAAAGGCTCCTTCGCTTCCGGCGGCATTACCTCCACAATGACAGAAATGCTGGAGGAAGGCTACTTTGACGCGCTCCTGGATGTGCAGACATTTGATGCCGACGCAGTGGCCTCCATCCGCGACAATCCCAGACACATTGAGATGGATGCGGAGATGTACGCCGATCCCCAGGCCAAGGGCAATGTAACCAACTCCCTGGACGTGATGATCCTCTCGGCCACCGAGGTGGATACGAATTTCAATGTAAACGTCCTCACAGCTTCCGACGGAGTGATCATGGGAGCTCTGGGCGGACACCCCGATACGGCGGCCGGCGCCAATCTGGCCATTGTGGTGGCGCCCCTCATCCGGAAGCGGGTTCCTATCGTCGTAGACCGCGTCGTCACCATCTCCACGCCGGGTGAAAGCGTGGATGTCGTCGTAACAGAACGGGGCATCGCGGTCAATCCCCAGAATCCGAAGCTGAAACAGCGGCTGATCGAGCAGGGATTGCCTGTGTACGAAATAGAAGAGCTGAGAGACATGGCCTACAACCTGACGGGGAAACCTGAAACACCTCACTATGGCGACAAGGTGGTCGGGCTGGTGGAATACCGGGACGGTACCATTCTGGACGTCATTCGCAACGTCTTATAAAGGAAAAAATGGTTGTTACTGCGTTTGTTCTGTAACAGCCATTTTTCTTTCTGAATTTTCCGAAATGAGAAGGAGTGGATCAAATTGGCACTGACAAACAATCAAGCTGTACTGGACTGGATCGACGAAATGGCCGCCATGACGCAGCCTGAGCATATCGTATGGATCGACGGAAGCGATACCCAGCTGGAGGAGCTGCGGGCCCAGGCCTGCGTCACCGGTGAACTGGAGAAGCTGAATCAGGATAAGCTGCCCGGCTGCTATCTTCACCGCACCGCCGCCAACGACGTGGCTCGTGTGGAGGACCGCACCTTCATCTGCTGCAGAAAACAGGAGGACGCCGGTCCTACCAACAACTGGATGGACCCGGAGGAAATGTACGCCAGGCTGAGGAGACTGTATACCGGAGCCATGAAGGACCGCACCATGTACGTCATTCCCTACTCCATGGGTGTGGTTGGCTCTCCCTTCGCCAAATACGGTATCGAGCTGACCGACTCTATTTACGTGGTGCTCAATATGGCCATCATGACCCGAGTAGGTCGGGCTGCGGCCCACCGGCTGGAGGATGATTTCGTCAAGGGCCTCCACGCCACTGCAGACAACGATCCTGAGAAGCGCTACATCGTCCACTTCCCCGAGGACAACACCATCATGTCCGTCAACTCCGGCTACGGCGGCAATGTACTGCTGGGCAAGAAGTGCTTTGCCCTGCGCATCGCCTCCTATCTGGGCAGAAATCAGGGCTGGATGGCCGAGCACATGCTGATCCTGGGCGTGGAGAATCCCCAGGGCGAGGTGCGTTACCTGGCCGCCGCCTTTCCCTCTGCCTGCGGTAAGACCAACCTGGCCATGCTCATTCCTCCGGAGCACTACCGGAAGAGGGGATGGAAGGTGTGGTGCGTGGGCGATGACATCGCCTGGCTGCGGGTTGGTCCCGACGGCCGTCTGTGGGCCATGAACCCGGAGTACGGCTTCTTCGGCGTGGCCCCCGGCACCAACGAAAAATCCAACCCCAACGCACTGCAGGCCACCCGGAAGGACACCATCTTCACCAATGTGGCGCATAACTTGGACGACAACACCGTGTGGTGGGAGGGGCTGGATAAGAATCCGCCCGCCAACGCTGTGGACTGGAGGGGCCGTCCCTGGGACGGAAGGACTTCCACCGAGAAGGGTGCGCACCCCAACAGCCGGTTCACCGCTCCCGCCAAGAACTGCCCCTGTATCTCTCCCGAGTTTGAAAATCCCGCCGGCGTTCCCATCTCCGCGCTGGTATTCGGCGGCCGCCGGGCCAAAACCGCTCCTCTGGTGTACCAGAGCCGGGATTGGGAACACGGTGTGTTCGTGGGCTCCATTATGGCCTCTGAGACAACCGCTGCCGCCACCGGAGACGTGGGCGTGGTGCGCCGGGATCCTATGGCTATGCTTCCCTTCTGTGGATACCACATGGCCGACTACTGGCGGCACTGGCTGGATATGGGCAAAGTGCTGGGCGACAAGGCCCCCAAGATCTTCAACGTCAACTGGTTCCGCACCGACGACGCGGGGCACTTTCTGTGGCCGGGCTTCGGCGACAACCTGCGGGTGCTGGAGTGGATCATGCATCGTTGTTTCGATGAGATCGAGGCAGTGGATACTCCCATCGGCTTTGAGCCCAAGCCCGAGGATATTGATCTGGAGGGTTCCGGTGTGAGCCTGGAAACTCTTAAGAGCCTGCTCTCTGTGGATACCACCCTCTGGAAGGAGGAAGCCAAAGAAATCAGTGCGTTTTATCAGAAATTTGAGCCTAGGGTTCCAGCTCCCCTTCTGGAACAGTTAAATACACTGAAGAATCTTTTATGAGTAAAGCATGGTGCTTTGCTTATTGTAGTGGAGATTTTGAGAGGAACCATTTTGCTGACCCACACGCTGACCCACACGGGGAAACGAGCGGGCGGAAACAGTGGACACAAGAGTGCCGGAGAGCATGGCTCTCCGGACGGAAAGGGGCACAAAATATCCCGAAAGTAGGAGTCCTCATTCTCCCAATCAGTTGGTAAAAAAGCGGCGGAACCGAAGCTTGAACTTCGGTTCCGCCGCTTTTAGGAAATGAGAGGAGGCAGAGGGTGTTTACCACATGACGATACCGTTCCACTGGGCCAGCTTACCGGGGCGCTCCCAGGCATATTCCCGGAATTGGCCAGAACAGGGGGTGCCCTTACAGACCCAGATTCGTTTATCCGTGGCGTCCATAATGATGCAGCCAAGGGTGCTGATCCTGTCCAACTCCTTCTTGCGCTCGTCACCATGACGGCATACGCAGAAGGGGAACCCAAAGTGATCCTGGAATGCGGTAATGATATCCTGGCGGGTAATTGAGCCAACCTTGGGAAGCAAGTGCGTCAGAATCCGACGGTCACGATAGAGCGTGCCGCCCAGGGAATCTACCTGATATCCCTGTTTTGGATGCTTGAGGTGGTTGCTGTGGGCGATCAGGCCGTTTTCCGGATAGAGAACCATCTGGCCCTGCTCCACCTTCTCGAACCCCATGGCGTCACCGCCGACATAGGCGGCCACATAATACATGGGGAGCATGGATTCTGCGCCAAAGATCTGATTGACAGCGTCAACATAGCGATCCTGCTCCAGGAATTTTCTCCGAATGAATACGGAGGGCACTCCGAACACTTTGGTGTTGTAGGTTTTGTGCAGGCTGTTTACACCCAGCGCAATACCGGCCTGATTGAGACCGTAGCGGGCCAACTGACCGGCTTCGGTGACAATCATCATGTCCGCTCCGTCCTCTTTCAGAACCTGCAGAATAATGGTGCCATATTCCTGCCAGGTATAGGTATCCCAGTTCTGAGCCAGGACAGTGTGCTGATCTGCCATGGCGTCGGGGAGGACAGCCACACTGGAACAGCCGTCCAGCTCTTCCTCATCAAAGGCGGGGCGCTGAATCAGGGTCATGGCCTCAGAGCGGGAATTCAACGTCAGCAGATCGTCGAAGCTGACGCCAGCTCCCTCCGCCATACCCTCCAGCTCTTCTAGAAGTTCAGGGGAGTAGGCGCGGATAAAGGGTAGGAAGGACTGAGAAATCGTCCGGGCGCTGTCCCAGCTTACAGCGGCGTGTCCGCTGTTGAAAAACGTGATATAGCGATCAAGTACACCGTGGATCAACTCTTTGCACTGTCTGCCGTAATCCAACCCGCGCTCCCGGTTGGTAGCGCCGTGAATGGTAAAGAGGGGCATAAAGCTCATGATATATCTCCTTATCTTTAGCTGACAAACATGTTGACTCCGGGACCAAGGGGCAGCTTGAATATCCAGAATACAGCAAGAATAATCAGCTCTGTGATCATTGTGGCGATGGCGTAAGGCATACAGCCGGCGAACACGGTGCCCATACCGGGCTTCTTGTCTTTGTCAGTGTTGTACTTGATCAGCAGACCTACGATGAGCGCCACGTCGGAAGAGATGGGGGCGATGGCGTTGGTGGAGGAGTCGCCGATACGGTAGGCCACAGTGGTCAGGGCGGGGCTAAAGCCGATGGCATAGAACATGGGGATGAGGATGGGAGCCAGAATCATCCACTTGGAGGAGCCGGAGGTCATAAACAGGTTCAGGAAGGTGGAGAAGAACACGATAAAGACCAGTAGACCGAACCCGTTGATGCCGGAGCCCTTAATCCACTCCGCTCCGGCGGCACCTAGGACAGTGGGGATGTTGGAGGCGTTGAACAGATAAATAAATACGGAAGCAGGCAGAGCGATGACCATAAAGTTGACCATGGAGCTGATGCTGCCGGCCAGGAATTTGGGTACGTCATTCCAGTTGGCGATGCTCTTGGTGGTACGGCCATAAACAATGGCGGTGATCAGGAAGAACAGGAACAACAGGGTCAGTACGCTCTTAAGCAGGGGAGAGTTGGGAACGATGCTGCCGTCATCCGCCCGGAAGAAGGAGTTCTGGGGAATGCAGGCGATCACGATCAGAGCGATGTAGATAATGGCAGCAATACCGGCGTTGCGCAGACCTTTGTGCTCAATGGGAGTGAGCTCCCGGTCGGAGCCTTCCATCTGCACCAGGCTCAGATCCTTGGGCTCGCCAATGAAGCCACGGACAAACTTGGTGGTGACAAAGGTGTAGACAAAAGTCAGTGCGATGGCGCAAGCGCCCATGAAGAACCAGTTCTGTAGCACGTGTACCGTGGAAGTGTCAATTCCCAGAGAGGAGCAGACAGATTCGTTGATGCCGCTGAGCAGCACGTCCAGGTTGCCCACGAACACGTTGGCGGACATACCGGCGTTGCCGGCGGCATAGGCCAGGATGATGCCAAGCCAGGGGTTATAGCCCATGGATGCAAACACCGCAGCGGCCACAGCGGTACAGCCCAGGATACCGGCGTTGGAGGCGGTATTGGCGTTGATGGCGATGAAAGAGACGATGGCAAATACGAAAGCAGGACGGACACCGGCGATGGTGCGTTTAATAAAGGCGCCAAACAGGCCCACCTGCTCGGCAAGACCGATGGACAGCATCAGCAGACCCATCATCATCATGGGGGAGAAGTTATAGTAGATGCTGTACATATTTTCCGTAACATAAGTAATGGTCTCTTTATTCAGCAGATTCTTTACGGTTGCCGTAACCATCTCCTCCGAGCTGCCGGAACTGGAGGCGCTCTGATAGGAAACCGATACTCCGGCAAAAATGACGGAGAGAACGATTGCAACGACGATCAGGATACTGAAGAGATAAAAGGGGTGTGGAAGTTTGTTTCCTATGACCTCTACGCCATTAATAAAGCGGAAAAATAGACTCTTTTTTTCCTTTTGTGCCGAGCCCATACTCCAATCTCCTTTCTTTTTACGTGGTGCGACTGCTTCCTCTCTAACCTTTTTGATACACGGTCTCGCCGCCCAAAACGGTCTGCAAGACCTGAATATCCTTGATTTCCTCTGCCGGGCAGGTCATATAGTCCCGGTCAATCAAAATGAAATCAGCCAGTTTTCCCGGCTCAATGCTGCCCTTCAACCGCTCTTCAAAGCCTGCATATGCACCCCAGGTGGTATAAGAGCGAAGGGCTTCCTCTCTTGTCATAGCCTCTTCTGGATACCAGCCGCCCTCGGGTTCGCCGTGCTCATCCTTGCGGGTAACAGCGCAGTACATGCTCAGGAAGGGATTATAGCTTTCCACGGGGGAGTCCGTGCCATTGGGAACCACATTGCCCTGGTCAATTAGGGTGCGCCAGGCGTAAGCTCCCTTGATCCGCTGAGATCCCAGACGGTCATCCGCCACTTTTTTGTCTGTGCGCAGGAATACGGTCTGATGAGTAGGAATGACGCCCAACTGCTTGAAGCGGGGAATGTCCTCCTGGGAGAGAATCTGCGCGTGCTCGATACGCAGACGGGCATCGGTATTGGGAATTTCCTGGAGCAGCCGCTCATAAATGTTCAGGCACTGCCGGTTGGCGGCGTCGCCTATGGCGTGAACCCAGATCTGGAATCCGGCTTTATGGGCCTCATACAGGATGGTATACAACTGCTCGTCTGTCCACTTGCCGTTTCCCTTGTGGCCGGACTGATCGTTATAATCTTCCAACATCCACGCGCTGCGGGCACCCAAAGAGCCGTCACCGGAGATCTTGTAGGAACGGGCCGTCAGCCGGTTTCCATACATGCCGATGCGGAGACCCTTTTTGAAAAACTCCAGGGAGCCGTCAGTCAGTTCCTGATAGTTAGGACGGCCCACCACACGCATGCTGGCGTAGATGCGCAGCTTCAGTTCCTCGCGCTGGTAGAGTTCCTCCCAGGCTTGGATCCATTCCTCTGCAGTTCCGGCGTCGTGTACAGTAGTCAGGCCGGCAGCAAAGAAGCCTTCCTGTGCCAAAAGGACGATACGTTGAAGCTGCTCCTTGTTATACGGTGGAATAGCTTTGTTAAAGGGGTCCTGAGCTTGATCCGTGACCACCCCCAGCAGAGTGCCGTCTGGTTTGCGCAGATATTCTCCGCCGATCGGATCGGGGGTATCGTCGTGAATTCTAACCACCTCAAAGGCTTTGCTGTTAACCCAGGCGGCATGTCCACAGGCCCGCTTCAGATAGACAGGGGCGTCTGGCGCAACAGCATCCAGTTCTTCTTTGGAGGGGAAAGAGGCGTCTGGCCACTCGTCATTCAGCCAGCCACGACCCACAATCCATTCTCCAGGTTTGGCTTGCTCATAGGCCTTACCCACTGCTGCAATAATGTCCTCACGTTGCATGCCTACAATATTGAGCTCCATTTTCATAGCACCGGTATTGTTGATATGAAGGTGGGAGTCAATCAGACCGGGAAGTACGGTTTTTCCCTTCAGATCCACCAGCTTGGTTTTAGGGGTGCACAGGGCGCGAATTTCATCGTCTGATCCAGCAGCCACAAAGCGATCTCCCGACGTGCAAAAAGCTGAGACAACGGTAAAGCCGGGATCCATGGTGTAAACTTTCCCATTTATGTAGGCGACATCTGGCTTCCTCATAGGTTTGCTCCTTTCAAAATGTGGGGATAAAAGGGGAGGTGTGCGTTTTTGTTGACAAGAATTTGGATTATGCATATAATTATCCTGCCAATAGGATACGGAAAAATATGCAATACGTCCAATGCTTTTTGGATATAATGATTATGACTACTTTGTTATAGGGTTTGTTTAAACATAATGAAAGAACAAAATTAAAAGGCTTTGGGAGATGATTGTTTGGATTTCAACAAGGTTCATTACATGATGATGGTAGCGGAATTCAAGAGTTTTTCAAAAGCCGCTGAGAAATGTTTTATCTCCCAGCCAGCCCTGACCCGATGCATTAAAAATATGGAGGAAGAACTGGGCGTAAAGCTGTTCGATCGATCCTGTTCACCCATCCGATTGACCTATGCCGGGGAGCGATATCTGGCGGGAATGAGAAAAATCTTGTCCATGAAAGCCAAGCTGGATCAAGAGATGGAGGAGATCGCGGCCGATAAAAAGGATCGGTTGATCTTGGGGATGCCCTCTACCCGCTGTCACACCTGGCTGCCCCGGATATTGCCGGCCTATCATGAGGAAAATCCCGGGATTGAAGTGCAACTTGTGGAAGGAAACGGGTTGAGCCTGGAGCAGATGCTGCGAAAAGAGGCTATTGATATCTTTTTCGTCTGCACACTGCCGATCTTGACAGAAGGTCTGGAATTTGTTCCCCTGTGTGACGAAGAGATGACGGAAGTGGTCAGCCGGGAAAGCGTAATTTTTAAGGGAATTGAACTTCCGCCCAACCAACACGGGGTTTTGCAGTACGTACCGGCAGGATTGTTGGAACAGCTTCCATTTTTTTCTGCTACTCCGTCACAGGGGACATACTACCTTTCCCGACGGCTGTTTGAGACTTATAAGATTCAACCGGAGATTTCTATGGAAGTAATCAACACAACCACAGCCTATCGCCTGGCGCATCAAGGTAAGGGCTTTGCATTGGCGCCGGTGTCTATAACCTATGAGGAGCAGTTTACGCCGGAGCCCATTTTTTGCTCTATGGAAGAAACGCCCACCGTGCGCAAGATGGGACTTCTGTATAAGAGAGGCAAAACGATGTCGCAGGCTACCCATAAATTTATTGAAGTAGCCATGCGCGAGATGCCTAAATTTGTTCAGGAGAATATTCCTCACTTTGAAGTGAGGCACGACATTGATTATTCTAAAATTCTCTGAAGATTTTATACAGAGGCATCATGCTGGCATCCAACATCAGCAGGGCGGAATATCGAAGGATTTATGGCGACGGAACCTGCTATCTTTGCCCTTTGGATGGGGAGGAATAGGAGTGATCCGTTGAGACAAGTGTGTCCACGAACAGACGAATCTGTTCCAGTTGATGATAGTAAGAGCTGTGGTAGAGCAAAAAGGTGTCTCGTGTCAGCGGTGTGCCATCGGAAAAATAGAGATTCCGAATAAAACCGTCAAAACCATCCAGGCAGGTGCGGGGCAGAATACTCCAACCCATTCCCAAAAGAGCGAGTTCTTTGCAGCTGTCAATGTGGTTGATGGAATATTTCGCGTTGTAAAAAGGAATTTCCCGCTCCAGTGTCCAACGTTCGATCTGAGAGAGAGAGGCCCGATCATCTGTATGGTAAAAGATGAAGGGGTAGGAGTGGAGAGGACGGTCGGCGTTTTCATAACTGCAGGCCAGACACAACGGTTCTGAGGCCAGGGAAAGTCGCCCATCGCCCCAGGCGCGCTCCCCACGGAGAATAGCGACACAGTCTTCTCGCTGTAAAAATTGCTGATAGAGGACACCGCTGCGCCCCACCGTAACAGAAATGCTGACCAGTGGATAGGCGGTGCAGTAGTTTTTCAAAGCCAGTGGCAACCGGTGATAGGAATAGGAATTGGAACAGAGAATAGAGAGTGCGCCACCCACCAGCCCTTGCCGATTGTTGATGCAGCTTACCATTTCTTGCTGGGTGCGAAGCAGATCTCTGCAGTAGGGAAGCACCTGCTCACCAATGGCGGTAAAGGTGACGCCCTTTTTGTGGCGGGTCAGGATGGAGCATCCCAGTTCATCTTCAATCCGCTGAATCCGCTTGGTCAGTGCAGGTTGGGATAGATAATATTTCTGGGCCACTTTGGTGATGCTTTTTAGTTCATTGAGATCCAGTAATATTTGATAGTCTTGGCTGTCCACATTGCTCTCTCCTTAAGCTCCAGAGATTGGAGCGGCGTTTGAATAGGAACCGTCTGCCACAGGGGCAAAACATCCGTTGTTGTGGGTAAAGTGCCATGGAATCTTTTTATGAAGGATCATAAGAAAAAATAATGCAAAATTATTTCGTGCACATAGCGATTAAAACCGACAAATAAAATGAAACTTTTACATTTTTATTGAGGAGATAGCGTGTGCCCTCCCAAAATGGCCCGACTTGCATCGCAAGTGGCTTTCCATTAGACTAAAGTCAAGAAATGTGCGGCCGCACATCAATGGAAGGTTAAGGGAGCGGGTTAGCGTGGTACGATTACTGATTACTCTGGCGGTAGGGGTCGCAGTGGGACTTCTTTTCTTCAAACTAAAAGTACCTGGCGGCATGATGGTAGGCGCCTTGGTAGGGGTGACAGCACTGAATATCGGAACGGGCTTATCCTATATGCCACCTGAAGCCAGAATGGCGGCTCAAATTACCGCCGGAGCTTTTATAGGGGCCACCGTGGAAAAAAGCGATCTAAAGCGGATGCCCTACCTGTTCAAACCGGCTGCACTGCTACTGGGAAGTATGTTTGTGCTGAACATGGTCATGGGGGTAGTGATCCACACGTTAAGCGGTGTAGATTGGCTAACTGCTTTCTTCTGCGCGGTACCAGGCGGGATGAGCGATGTGCCCATCATTGCAGCAGATATGGGTGCCAACGCTGGCGATGTAGCGGTAGCGCAGTTTATGCGGTTGGTAGCGGGCATTGGTATTTTTCCCTCTATCATTATGCGGGTAACCCGGGACGAGCCTGCGGAGGAGCGATCAGGAGCGGCGCGGGTCATTGCAAAGGACAGCAGTTGGAAGCTGGTTGTATTGACGATGGTAGTGGCAGTGGTGTGCGGAGTGATCGGGAAAAAATCCGGAATACCGGTAGGAACGCTGCTGTTTGCTATGCTTGGCGTGATCGCACTTAAGTTGATCTTTGGGCGGGCGTCCATTCCCATGTGGCTCAAGCGCGTAGCTCAGGTACTTTCCGGTGCGTATATCGGCGCCAGTTTGGGACTGGAAGATCTGCTGGGCATGCGTGTATTGATTATCCCTGTTTTGCTGCTGGTACTGGTCTATGCGTGCAATTGTTTCCTGCTGGGTGGAGTATTGCACCGCTTTTGCGGTTTCACCCGGCGGGAGTCCATGCTGATTGCCACACCTGCAGGCGCCAGCGATATGGCCCTTATTTCCAGCGATCTGGACATTCACAATCCTGACTTGATTGTGCTGCAGATCGTACGCATGGTACTGGTAATCTCTATATTTCCGCAGATTATCCACGTTTTGGCGGGGATATTGGGATAACTTTTGCGGAGCAGAGGTGGAACGCGATTATGAAGAGCCTGCCCGATCTGCTGGATACCGGCAGGTCGCCCTATCAGATTATTTTATTTCTGGCATGGCCCACCATTATTGAGCAGTTGCTTCAGACTGCGGTTAACTATGTAGATATTGCAATGGTCGGCACGGTGGGTATTGACGCAACGGCGGCCATTGGAGTGAGTCAGTCTACCGTTTGGATGATCAACGGGCTGTTGATGGCCATTTCGCTGGGCTTTGCGGCCATTGTGGGGCGTAGTATTGGAGAAGGAAACCTGGAAAAAGCCCGCTGTGTTATTCGGCAGGCAGTTTTGTCTGTCTTTGTGGTAGGTGCCATACTGACATTGGCGGCGGTGGCGGTATTGGGGCCCAATCTGGCCCGGTGGATGGGTGCAGATCAACAGGTAATTCCGCTTTCCCAGCAATATTACACCACCATTGGCAGCGCCTATCTGTTTCAGGCGGCGCTGGTCATATGTGCCAATTTGCTGCGGGTTTCCGGGGATACAAGAACCCCCATGTTCTTCAATATTCTGACCAATCTGATCAACATCTGCGGCAACTTTCTGCTGATTTATCCCACGCGGCAACTTCAAATTCTGGGTATGAATGTGACCATGCCCGGAGCCGGTCTCGGCGTATGGGGTGCGGCAATTGCGACGACGCTGGGGATTGCCTTTTCCGGTACCTGTATGCTGATAACCCTGTTCCGAACCCGGAGTGAACTGGCAATTCGGCTCCGAGATGATTATCGGCCGAGCCGGATAATTATCCAGCAGGCAGCCAGGTTGGCTTTTCCCACGGCGGTGGAGCGGGTTACCATTTCCTCCGGGCAAATCGTAATGACCGCTTTGATTACCAGTGCCGGAACTGCCGCACTGTCTGCCAATCAACTGGCCAACACGGGAGAGTCGCTGTGCTACCTGCCTATGTTCGGCTTTGCCACTGCGGGAACTACGCTGGTGTCACAGGCATTGGGTGCCAAGCGGGAAGAACAGGCAATCCGGTATGGGACAGGCTGTGTCAAGTTGGCGGTGCTGTCCATTACCCTGTTGAGCATTGGTATGTTTCTGTTTGCTCCCCAGATCATGGGGGTATTTACTCGGGATGAACAGGTCATTGCTATGGGTGCTACGGTTCTGCGGATCGAAGCCTTTGCAGAGCCATTCCAGGCAATTGGAACTGTTTTGGCGGGGGTGCTGCGGGGAGCCGGTGATACGAAATGGCCCTTCTATGTCTCTCTCATCGGCATGTGGGGTGTTCGGGTTTCCGTGGCGCTGATTTTACTGCACGGCTTTGATCTGGGGCTGAACGCGGTGTGGATCGCGATGGCCATGGACTGGGTGGCACGGGCCTCGATATCCATGGTGCGGTTCTATCGGAAAAAATGGCTCTATGCCTGGGCTGGCCTGAGAAAATAAAAACTGCAGCCTCGGACGGGTAAATCCGTCCGAGGCTGTCTGCTTTTATGTGAAAGCTCTTTTCGATCAGTGCTCGTCCGGTAGCATCAAAGTATATACGACTTTTGCGGCGTCTTGTAGATTCTGGATGGAAACCCGCTCTCCGGTGGTATGCTCGTATTCCATGCCGCAGGCCAGAACTGCGGTTTCAATGCCGTGGGCGTTGAAATGGTTTCCATCAGTCCCGCCGCCGGTATAGGTCAGCCATGGGTCACAACCTACCTGCCTGCATGCCTGCATCATACGCTGGACATGGGGATGGTTTTCCGGCAGAGAATAGCTGCGGTAGCTGTGGTGAAGCCGGTATTCCAGCCGCGCGCCAAAGGTATCGCAGGCGGCCTGCAGACAGGAGACCATATGGGCAGCCTGGGCTTCCAGCTTTTCCTGGTTCTTGCTGCGGGTCTCAGCGGCAAAGACCACATGATCCTGCACCACGTTTGTCTCCCCCACGCAGGAGAGTGTGCCGATGTTGGCAGTGGTCTCCTCATCAATGCGCTGCAGCTTCATGTTGCTTACCGCCACGGCTGCGGCCTGGATTGCACTGACGCCCTTCTCCGGATCAGAGCCGGCATGGGCCCGCTTACCGTAAATATCTGCATAAATCCGGATTTGACCTGGTGCGCTGGAGACGATTTTTCCTACATCGTTGCTGGCGTCCAGAACCACGCCGTATTTGGCTTTCAGACGGCTGTAGTCCACATTTGCCGAGCCGTTCAGCCCACCCTCTTCCCGAATGGTAAAGAGAATATCAATGGGGCGGTGGGGAACCCCGCTCTCCAGCAAGGCACGCAGAGCTTCCATAATAGCGGCGACTCCTGACTTGTCATCAGCCCCCAAAACAGTGGTGCCATCGCTGTAGATGTAGCCGTCTCTAATCTGTGGGCGGATTCCCTTTCCCGGCGTCACAGTATCCATATGGGAACTGAACAGAATACAGTCACTGGAGGGATCCCCGTCAATATGGCAATAGACGTTGGCACCGTCGGAGTCAGCAGCTTTTCCCGCCTCATCGGTTGTCACTGCAAGGCCGAGTGCCTTCAGATCCGCCACAAGCCGGGCGGTCATTTCATGCTCATGGTGTGTTTCACTGTCAATTTGGACGTAGTCCAGAAATGTTTCGACCACACGTTTGCCGTCGATCATGATAACCCCGCCTTTTTGTCAGATTTGAGATATTTCATTTGAATCTTATAATAATTCAATCGGACTCGTCAAGACAGAGGGCACGCTATGCATAGATTGCATAGAATCTATGCTGGAAAATTATATGGTTTCTACTTGGTGCTACGTAAATAGAGAGCATCAGGGACGCAGTGTACAGTTGGGACAATCCGGTTTGCGGGCCATGCATACAGCCCGGCCATGGAGCACCACCCAATGGCAGAAGTCGTTGGATTCCTCTGGAGGGAGAACCTGGCGCAGCTGCTGTTCCACTTTCACCAGGATCCATGGTGCCGCTGGTAAGCCCCAGACGGCCGGTAATCCGAATGCAGTGGTGTCTGCCACCACACTCCAGGCTTATAATATACGTTGCCCAGGATCAGGTAGGCGGTCTTTCTGCCTACATCAGGCAGCTTTAAAAGATCCTCCATCGTGTCGGGCACTTTGCCGTCATACTGCTCCAATATCATCTGGGCGGCCGCTACAATGTCTCTGGCTTTGGCCCGGAAAAGCCGGTGGAGTGGATATAGGTCTCTACTTTGTTTATATCGGCCTGAGCCAGAGATTCCAGAGTGGGAAAACGAGCGTAGAGGGCAGGCGTCTCCTGGTTGACCCGCTCGTCCGTACACTGGGTGGCCAGACGAACGGAAAATAATAATTCATAGGGCTTGGGGTAAGGCAGGGAACACAGAGCGTCGGGATAAAGACGCTTGAGCTCCTCTACAATAGCCAAGACCTCCTTTTCGGTTTTCACATTATCATGTATAATAAAAACAATCTCGATGTGAGCATTCTGATTTTGTTTTAGCGGTTTGGGACGGAAACCCTAGTGGCACTGGCATGACAGTAAACTATGCTCATTTCTAAATAAGGTGGTATGGACATTGAATCCGAATACTTTTTCAATCAGTTTTGGTTAGCCTAAAGATTTGCTACATCGAAGTATATTTATTATTATATTATTTTTTGCAAACAATCAGCTCTAATAGTATTGATTAAATCCGAATAGATGGTGTATTGTTTTCTGGCTCTATACTATCAGTGATACTGCAATGCTTATAGGAGGTATCACGATGGGACTTGAGTCCATTGGAAAAAACATACGAAAGTTCCGTCATCATCGAGAACTGCGCCAAGAGGATCTGGCGGAGGCTACTGGGCTAAGTATTAATTATATTGGAGCGATTGAACGTGGAGAGAAGATACCAGCTCTCGAAACGTTCATAGACATATGCAACGCCTTGTCTGCCACTTCAGATATGGTTTTGTGTGATGTACTTCATGAGGGTTATCGGACCAAGGATTCCAAACTGGAAGAGCAGATGGAAAATATATCTGCCGAAGATCGAAAAAGGATTATTGACGTTGTTGAGGTCTTGCTCAAGCAAGCGAACTATGTTGTTTAAAGGGACAGCGGTAGGTTAACCGCTGTTCTTTTTCACTGTTTTTTGACCATACATATAGAAACAAGGATCTTATACTATTTTGCGGGCGGGAAGCGGTGGGGTTCAGCCACACACTGGTACAGTACAGCACCGCATTTCCGACAGATGAGATACTTCAAACGGTTACCAAGCATTCCATGAAACTTGAAGGTTACCAGAGCATCACCGTGCTGCCAGCCCTCACCGATATCTTCGGATCCACAATACTGACATTTTGTAACAGGCAGTTGTGCCATGGCTTATTCTCCTTTCACTATTGTTATAGTTCGCAAACACACAATACTGGAATGTGCGCCAAAAGTCTAGAGAAATAGACGATTCAAAAGTGAGAAGGAACTGGTTGAATACGGAGGGAGGGACCACTCATACGATTAAGGAATACAGGTTGGATGTGTTTCCGCCATTTTCTCTGAACCTGGCCCGCTTCTTGATTTTTCCCCGCCGGATCAGTTCGCTCATTGCCCGCTTGACCGAGGAGCGGGAAAGGCACAGGTCTTTAGCAATGGTATTGATAGCGTACCAGCTTTCGCCCTTCTGGTTGGCACGGTCGTGGAGATAAAGCAGCACCAGTTTTGCTTTGCTGCTCAGCTCAGCGTCTCCATAAATGTCATTAAAATAACTCATGTTTTCCCCTTTCTGATCCGGTAGTCCTTCTGTTGTATGTTTTGTTCCATAACTGGAAATTCTGGTAGAACTGCATGTAAGAATTCCTTTTTGTCTGCATAGTACACCTTCCGGGCAGCCTTTTCCGAAACCTGGTATGGCTTTCCAAAGGTGATGCCCCATTCCAGGAACAACCGCAGCCGGGTGCGCATAGGGTGGGTGCCGGTTTTCATGACGATGAAGTGACCTTTTGGAAGTGATTTGAGCTCGTCCGGCGTCATGAGGGGACGTTGGATCATCTGCAAAGACTGCCCGGACTCGCTCTTGCCTCTGGAGATGGTTCCGCTCATAACCGTGCGGTTGCCAAGGGCTTTGGACAGCGCCTCGGCGGTTTTGCTGTTGGGGGCAAAGCCGCCGAAGATGGTGTCCTGCACGTTGTCTTGGATGATCTCCGCACCCTCTTTTCCGTAGTTCTTCTCCAGCTGTGCCAGGGACTGAATGATGGGCACCAGGGTGAGCCGTCGGGAGCGGCCGGCGGAGAAGAGGGGCAGGATGTCAAAGGTGGGCATCGTACCCAACTCGTCGCAGAAAAACACCACCCGGTTCTGCAGCTTTCCGTTGTGCTCGTCCGCCACGGAGAACAGCTCCCGGCTCAGTGTCTGGATCATCAGCCCGGCCATGAAGTTCTTGGTGGTGTCCTCCTCGGGCAGGATTAGAAAAATGGCGGACTTTTGGGAGGCAAAACTCTCTGCGTCCATGGCGCTGTCAAAGCACAGCACCTGCTCCAGCTCGCTGTCCAGGAAGGTGTTGAGCCGGGCCAGGACGGTGGACATGACGGAGGCCATGGACTGTTCCGCGGCGTTAAGGGCGGAACCAGAGAACCACTTGGCCTTGTGTTCCTCCGGCAGGTGGTCCATGAGGAATTGAAACTCGTTTCTCCCCGGCACCATGCTGGGAGCCAGCAGTTCCTGCACCAGCTTGAACACGGATACGATGTGCCTCCGTTCCCGGAGTGCTCCGTCGATCTCCTTGGGTGGAAGGTATTCGGCCAGCAGCAGGATGATCGCGGTGAGTACGCCCTCGGCGGCGTCGTAGAAATACTGGTTCTGGGCAAAGCTCTCCCCCTCGGGATTGATGATGGTCTTGGATAAAATCTTGGCGTACTTCTCGGACCTGGCCCGGGCTGCCAGATTGTCCGGCTTCTGTCGGCACACGTCCATGTAGTGGTTGATGAGGGTGAGCAGGTTGTAGCCATCCGAGCGGGTGGGGTTGCGCAGATCCACCACCGCCACCTGGTAGCCGTAGTATTTGGTGGCAATGGCGCCGTAGTTTCTGGCCAGATCTCCCTTGGTATCCAGAGCCAGAAAGCTCATGCCGCTGGCACAGGCATATTCCATGTTGGGGTACAGAAAGTAGGCCGTCTTGCCCACGCCGGAGGCGCCGATCATCAGGCAGTGGATGTCGTCACAATCCACCAGAGCGGCCAGCCTGTCCTTTTTCCCAACACAGCCCAGCACCAGGCCCTGGGCCTCTGGGAGCTGCTCTCCCTTTCTCCACAGGGCCGGCCGGAAGGGTATCCGCCGGTAGCTCTTGCGGATCTCCTTCTCGGTGGCCCAGCGGGCAGTTCCGTACTGGCCGTCACCCACCGTCTTGTTCTTGATGCTGTTCAGGCTGCCCCGGTTGGAGAGGGCAGCTATCGCAACCAGAGCTCCAAATACCAGTGCCAGCAGTCCAATCAGCATCCAGTTTTCGTCTATCATGGTTCGGTCTCCTTTCTCGTTCTCTGTATTTGAGCCCTCTTCTAGTGTGACCTTCTGGGTGGTCCACGGTGAACCGACCCCCGGTCCAGGAGAATGGCATACTTCTCCCTTGGCGGAGGCTGTCATGGTTCCGGCTCATAAGCTCTGAACCGCAGTCATGGCCGGGGATGATGTAAGCGCACCAGACACCAGGTCTTCGTTCCAGTCTTTATATACGGGAAGGAGGATACCGCTGTGGTATCCTCCTTCCTGCAATTCTATCTGGAGCCGCTTTGCGGCGGACTGTCCCGGCCCGTCGTTATCCAGACAGAGCACCACGTCCCGCAGGTGCTGATTCTGCTCCAGCATCCAATGCATGGCCTGCCCTCCGGTGCCGCACAGGGCTACATAGCTGTGGGCCTGCCAGTCATCCGGGTACAGGGTCAGAAACGACAGCATGTCGATGGGCGCCTCAAACACATAGAGCAGGTTGTCTCTCCCCACATGGTGGAAGCTGTACTGGGGGCGGCTGCCCTCCACATTGACCTTGAAGGACTTGCCCCAGCTATTGGTGCTCCGCTTGTGGGCATGTCGGGGGACGCCACCCTCGTCTGTGCCCACAAAGACACAGTTGTGGTACTGGGTATCCTCATAGAGCAGGCCCTTCCTGGCAAAGTGGGTGATGATGGCGCCGTCGATCTGCCGCTGCTTCATGAGGTAGGCGTACACCCGGCGCATATTCTGGTGGTACGGGGGCAGCGCAAAGGGCTTGGGCGGCTCCATTTCCCGGTTGCCGATGTTAGCGCCGGGAGATCGAGACCATATTTTGTCGGGAGTATTTAACCAATTTTTGTCGGCGAACCCCAGAGCTAGTAGAATAAACAAAAAGAGTGCCAACAACCCAGCACTCATAGATTAGTTATTCTTTCGTTACNTGTTAGCGCCGGGAGATCGAGACCATATTTTGTCGGGAGTATTTAACCAATTTTTGTCGGCGAACCCCAGAGCTAGTAGAATAAACAAAAAGAGTGCCAACAACCCAGCACTCATAGATTAGTTATTCTTTCGTTACTGCCGGCTCAACTGTAGGTACCCTGCCAGTTTGCAGTGAGACGGTCTCCAGTTTCTTTCCGCGGAAACTTTCACCACGCAGCTTAAACACAGTGGCATCGTCAAAGATGCGGTCCAGCGTACACAGCAAGGTAGCGTCTTCCTCGAAATCCTCACGCCAGAGAGCCGGATTCTTGTTACTGGTGAAGATCATATTGAAACTGCCTTCCTTGTTGTAGCGCCGGTCAATCAGGTCAAAGAACAGCCTGGTATTCTCCTTGTCAAAGGCACAGTGGCCAATCTCGTCAATAATCAGGCAAGAAGGGCGCACAAGACCATTTAGGCAGGAATCAGTCTTTCCAGAACGTCGGGCTGCTGTGAATCTGTCACGGAGTTCAGATGCCTTAATGAAATAGGTTTTCAACCCGTGCTGGCAGCAGGCGTATCCGAAAGCCTGAGCCAAATGCGTTTTGCCTGTGCCTGCCGGGCCAATAAAGGCCAGGTTGCGGTGAGAGTAGATAGCGTTCAAGGAGGACAAAACCTTCAGGCGTTCCACATCTTTCCCTTTGAGCAACGAAAAGTCAAAATTCTCAAAGGTCTTGGGTGCTTTTGTGGGTAGACGACTCATCTTCAATAAGGTCTGAATGGTGGTCTGCTGTTTCTTTTCGCTAAGATAGCCGAGCAGCATCTGTACCGCCTCCATTCCCGCTTCCGAGAATTCCCGGTCTTCTGCGAACAGCGCGAATTCCTCAGCGGAAAGATCCAGCTTCAAAACAGAAGCAGCGGACGCCACCTGCTCAAAGATTGTTTCTTTCATACCTGGTCCTCCTTGTCAAAATCGAATTTGGCAAAGGATAGATCCTGAGAGGGTTTTGGTAACTGAAAAATCTGCGTTTGTACAGGCGCTGTGGGAAATTCTTCTGGCTGTGCCAAGGATTCGTACTGTCCCTCACAGAAACTGTCGGTGCGGCTCCAGGTAACGGTATGTGTAGCCAGCAGTACCTTCAGATCAGCAGAATAGATGCGCAACAAATCACCGTTGCGCTCTACTCTCGCTGTTGCACCAGGATAGCTGTAGGGTACACCGAAACGCCTGCCCTCGTAATTTACAAAGCCATCAAAGGAGATTTTTCTTTCCGGACAGAGATAGAATCGGATGGCATCCTCCGGAACCATACGCAGTTGTTCTCCGCATACAGTTTCGTGAATCTTTTGAGGCGCACCATCCACAGTACGGCGGTATGTTTCGTTCTGTTTGTTGCACCATTCCAGTGCCTGCCAATTCAGGTCTGTAAGATCGCAGAATACTCGGTCAGCCAGGAAATTGTCTTTCACAAAGCGAACCAACCGCTCCACCTTGCCCTTGGTAAAGGGATGCCGTGGCTTGCAAAGTTTTGTCTCGAAGGCCAGGGCTTGCATAAAGGTTTCGTAGTCTTTCTGCCAGACTGGATGTCCCTCCAGATCCCGGTGCAGCACGACACTCTTCATATTGTCGGTTAATACAAATCTCGGAACCCCCATGTACTGGAAAGCATGGATCATCCCAATAAACAGGTTTTCCTGCCGGGCGTTGGGGAAGAACTCAATATACCGCTGGCCACAGTGGTGACAAATCATGGCAAAGCAGGCAACGCGGTAGGTCCGACTGTTGTAATCCAAGACATCCGTGAATCCCCAGTCCATCTGGTAGGCTTCACCGGGCTTTGTGACGTACCGGCGGCCACGATTTCCCTGCGGCGCAACCAACTGGCGTTTGGCCGGAATGAGGTCCTTGTGAGCGGCAATATACTCTTTTACAATGGTCGCCCCTCCTTCAAAACCAGCCTGTTTCAAACGCTCCAATACGACAGAGGAATTCTTAACGCCTTGGCGCAGCAAGCTGTCCAACAGGCCAGTATAACCGCTGAGTTTTGTGACCCTATGTCTACTGCCTTTAGTGCTGCGAGGCAAGTCTTGAAAGCCGTTTCTCTTGAGTCTGCGCAGTCTGCTACGAGATACGCCGGTTCGTCGTTCTAACTCCGCTAAGTTGATGCGTTCCAAAGAAAAGGAGTCTCCCTGTTTTGCCTTCATTTCTTCTATGGCTTGTGCTATACTTGGTGCAAAGCCATTACCATTTTGCTCTTTCATCGCTTTTCCTTTCCGCTGGGTTGTTGGCACTTTCCAGTGTACAGGATTTAAAAGAGCATCGGTAGTGGCTTTATCTTTTCCGACTAGGTATGGCTGCGAACTCCCGACACTTGAAGGTTAGTTTCGCCCGACCCGAATACCGACAACAGGATAGGTGCCTTTCAGCAGGAACTCCATAGCCTCCTGGTAGGACATGCCGTAGTAGTGTTGGACAAAGCTGACTGCATGTCCGCCCTGGCGGCTGTCGTGGTCATACCACTCGCTGCCCCGGACGGTAATGCTGTGGTCGTTCTCCAGACGATACTCCCGCCCGGAGCGGAGCAGCTTTTCGCCGTGCTGCCGCAGCAGCTCCACCAGATCCACGGTGTTGGCCCGCTCCTTCTGCTCGTCGGTAAAGTGAATGTAGGTTCCCATATTTCCCTCCTGAAAACAGAGAACGCCGTGAGCATCTGCCCACGGCGTCCTTTTGCATCTGATCGTTAAAAGAGTGAGAGTTGTTGGGAGGCTTCCGCCTCCACGTGGGTCAGCTCCGGCGGTATCTGGTGGAGCAGCTCTCCGGCGGCCTGGGGATTGTGTACCCATTCCTCCACCTGCTCCCTTCTCAGTACCAGCGGCATCCGGTCATGGATCTCCGCCATGGAGCGATTGGCCGCTGTGGTGAGGATCACACACCGGCGCTGCCCTGCATAGTCGTTCCAAAGTCCCGCCAGATAGAGGGCCCGATCCGGGCCCGGCAGCTGGAACCGATACTTCCGCTTCTGCCCGCCCCCATGTCCCCACTCGTAAAAGCCTGTGGTGAGAAATACGCACCGCCGCCCCTGCACAGACTGGCGGAACATGGGCCGCTCCAGGGCGGTCTCACTGCGGGCGTTGATGATGGCCCTGCCTTTTCCGCCCACCCCCGGATAACCCCACACCATAACCTCCGGAGCCAGCTCCTCCCCTACCTCCATCAGCACAGGCACCGAATCGGTGGGAAAGATCTCTCCGGTTCTGAACTTGTCCTGCACCTGCCGCAGGATATCCATGATCTCCCGGCTCTCCTGGGGGGACAGGCTGTATCTGCCGCACATAGCACTCACCTCGCCACGTTATTCTACCACAAAACTGCCAAAACTTACTCGTGGATATTTGGGCCTGTGTCACACTATACTGGTATTAGAACAAATGTACGGGATGTGGTGCGGTGGAGCGGGTGATTCTGCACAGCGATCTGAACAACTTTTATGCCAGTGTAGAGTGCCTGGACAACGCCGCTCTGCGGGGAAAGCCGGTGGCGGTGTGCGGGGATCCCGCCCTGCGCCATGGCATCGTCCTGGCCAAGAGCTATGAGGCCAAAGCCTTTGGCGTGGCCACCGGGCAAGCTATCTGGGAGGCCAGGAGACGCTGTCCTGGTCTGGTAGTAGTGCCGCCCCGGTATGATCGCTATCTGGAGCTCTCCCATCAGGTGCGGGAGCTCTACCTCCAGTACACCGACCAGGTGGAGCCCTTTGGATTGGACGAGAGCTGGCTGGACGTGGGTGGCAGCGCCAGCCTGTTCGGAGATGGGAAGCAAATCGCGGACACCCTGCGGAGGCGGATCAAGGGAGAGCTGGGCCTGACGGTGTCGGTGGGAGTCTCCTTCAACAAGGTCTTTGCCAAGCTGGGCAGCGACTATCGGAAGCCAGATGCCACCACGGTCATTACCAGTGAGAACTACCGGGAGCTGGTGTGGGCCCTGCCGGTGAGCGACCTGCTGTATGTGGGACCTGCCACCACCCGGAAGCTGGGCCGGTATGGCGTCTATACCATTGGAGCACTGGCCCAGTCCAGCCCCGACTTCCTCCATGCGGTTTTGGGCAAGGTGGGAGTGATGCTGTGGCAGTTTGCCAACGGCCTGGATCGCTCCGGGGTATCCACCTATTACGCCATGCCGCCGGTGAAGTCGGTGGGCAACAGCACCACCGCCCCTCGGGATCTGGTCAGCGATGACGACGTGAAGATCACCCTCTACGCTCTGTGCGAAAGCGTGGCTGCCCGTCTGAGAGAACAGCGGTGTCTGTGCTCCACCGTCCAGCTGGGGATCCGGGACAACACCCTTCTTCGCTATGAGCGGCAGGAGAAGCTGACGGCCCCGGCCAGCAACTCCACCGACCTGTTTGACGCGGCCTTCCATTTGTTCTGCACCAACCGCCCCTCCCGGCCGGTGCGCAGCCTGTCCGTCCGGGCCTGCGGACTGTCCCCGGCGGAGGAAGCACCTCAGCTCTCCCTCTTTCCCGAGGACGTCAAGCGCCGGAAGCGGGAGGATCTGGAGCAGGCGGTGGATCGCATTCGGGCCAAGTACGGCTACACCGGCATCCGGCGAGGCATCCAGCTGCTGGACCCGGCGTTGGATCTGGACGCCAAGGGCAGCCATATCATTCACCCCATCGGGTTTCTGAGCACCCTTTCTTAGGGCTATTTCAGCCGCATAGCCTCCTCGTGGTCGTCGGCCTTGTGGCCCAGGGCCATGCGCTTTTCCTGAAGCATCCGGCGGCGCTTCCTGTCTATGTGCAGACCGTGCTGTACAGCATCATCCGCAGACTGCTCCCGGAAGATACGCCCTATGTTGTGAAACAGGTTGAGTACACATCCGGCCACCTGGGGCCGCGTCAGGGGCTGCCGATTTGACGTGTGCTGACTGGAAGTAGATGCGCCTTGCTGTGGCGCACTATGTTGGGAAAGCTCATTCCGGCCTAACTGGAGCACCTCCCGGATGACCATATTGCGCACGGATTTGAACTCCTTCTGCCGGGACAGCGGCACCCGCTGGGGCGGATGCTCCGTGTAGGTGCGGCACACCTCCTCCCGCATCTGGTTCCACAGATCATAGGCGGCGGCAACCCGCTCATCCTTTGCCAGCTCGTCCACGATGGCATCCACCACCGTCTTGGTCTTAGGCGGCAGATAGCCATACACCTTTTTGCCGGTGGTGTTTTGGAGCCGGTCGGCCAGTTCCACGACTAGCCGCTCCAGCACCTTGTTTTCGCAGTGGCCGTGTTCCAGGTTCGCGGTCAGCTCCGCCATGGCCTGCTCCGCATCCCGGCCAAGGGTATTCCGGTACTCCGTCTTCTGCTCGTAGACGTGGAGCAGGTCCTGCTCAAAAATGCGCCGGCCGAAAGCTGACTTGACCTGCTCGATGCCTTGCCTGGTCAGGTAGCCCTCTTTAGGGTCAGTGGAGAAGAGCACCAGATGGATGTGGGCGCTGTGTTCTTTCCGGTGGAAGGCTGCGTACCAGCGTAGGTGATCCAGCGGGATCTTATAGCCCCTGGCGATCTCCGGGAGGCAGGCACACACCAGGGCGCGCCAGCTCTCAGCCGTATCGTAACCCAGCCGCTCCGCATCCTCCCGGCGGATCGCCACCACCGGCGTCCACACATTGCCGGTGTGTTCCGCCACCTCCCGGACCGCCTGGGAGAGATTGCGCACCTTGCCGTCACCGTTCCAAAGTCCGTGCTCGCCCTTTGTCTGCACACCAGGGCGGTGGGCCACGTAGTCCAGGTAGTTTTCCACCCGGCTCATAGGCTCCACGAAGTCCTCGCAGGCTTGCTGAATGAAGCTGTCTGCATGGCCTCTGGTCGGTTCCTTCCGGTAGTCTTCATACTCCAGCAGCTCCTCCGCACCGGGGAAGTCCCGGAGGATGCGCTGGATATAGGCTTCCTGCTTTTTGGTCGCCGGGAGATCTCTCTGCTCATCGGGCAGCACCTCTACGCCGGGACGGGCCGCGATGTAACGGACACGGTTGGACAGCTTGGCTGCATTTTGTCCGCCCTTCAGGTAGGGGGACATGAAACGGACGCGGCTCATTCGTCAGAGTCAATTTGCCGCTGGAGATCCAGGGCGTCATCGAAGCTGATCTGACCGTTGGTGTGCAATACCTCGTCCACCGCGTAGGCCCGCAGCTCCCGGCGATTGATGGGGTCTGCGCGGAAGTGAGCGGCCACGGTGTGTCCCATCATGTTGATCTCCACGCACAGCTTGAACAGCAAGCTGCGCAGACGGTTTTCGTTGTCCGCCAGCATACCTCGCAGCGTGTCTACCAGAGCGCGGGAGAGATACGCTGAGGTGTCCTCCGTGGACAGGTAGCCCATGTAGAACCGCAGGGCCTTGCTGATAAATTCACTGCGATTCTTACAGTTATCTGCCTCCAACCAGCCGTCTGCGCGGGCGAGAAGTGCGGCATCCACCCACACAACGGTTCTTTGTATTCTCTGTTCGCTCATATTCTCAACCTCCTCCTTGAAATCGCCGCAACCGCTTGGTACAGCGAGTTTTTTTACGCCAAGGTGCACCTAGAAAGCGGAAAAGGCGTGAAAAGGTGCACCTAGCCTGAAACCCAGAAAAGCCCCGCACTGCGGGGCTTTGTGGGCGGGAGGCGGGCGCTTGCGACCACCTCCCTTTATCCTAGTACTAAAATCGAACAGCCCGAAAGCTCCGGTCCAGAGTCAAATCTGCCCCTGAAACCGGCCCAAAGCGAGGGCCTGACAGCCTGGAGGGGCAGGGATACCCCTTGCGGTCAAAGGCGGGCACACAGCGCCTCACAGCGGCCCACACGGGAGCAACCAGCGGTGGCCGCCGTACAACAACCGAAGGCTCAGAGTCAGGCGTTAGTTCTTTTCTATCCAGTTTGTTGAGCCATCGCTCCCAGCGTTGATCTGCCTGGTTCATGCCTTGAGCTCATACTCGTGAATCCAGGTCACAATTTCAACAGAATCGCTCAATGGGACACCTCCTGTTCCGCCGCCGTGCAGTTTTTTGCTTGCTATGCGTAACTGTACCGGATGACTTTGATCTGCTGTGTGTCCAGCAGGCGGCCGCGTCGGTATGTGTTCTGGCTTGTGAACTTACGTTTCTTCACTGGTTCTGCCTCCCATTTTCTGAAGTGCGCCGTCATGCAGCTGCTCAGTCTGCGGGGAATGATGCTCTTGATTCGGCTTCAAGCCTCGCCGGGGTCTGGGGCGGGAAGCGGACGGTTTGCACTTGCTGTCCAGGTACTCCCGCATCTCCGCCGGAACATACTTTTCATAGAGCTGATCCAATGCACACTGAAGTTCCTTCTCAGGTGTGCTTTTTTCCCTGGCGGACAAAAAATACCGGAGAGCATCCAGCCGCTCCGGTTCCATGGTTACTTTCAATTCAATCTTTTCCATAGGGCACACCTCACATAGAGTAGAACTCAAAGCGGAAGGCGTTTTCCACTTCGCCGGGCTGGAAGGTTTCCGGCTGCGCAAACCGCTGGGTGAAGTGCTCCATCTGCTCCGGGGTGAGAGAGCAGAAGTCGCCATCGTCCGTACACCCCGTCAGGAAAAAGGTGCCGGTGATGATGTCGTTCCCCAGACGGCGGTTGCCCTCCAGGCCGGTGAGTTTTCCATCCTCGTTGCAGACCAGGCAGACATCATCCAGACTGATGATCTCAATATACCCACCCACCATCTTCTGGGCAGCCTCCAACGTATTGGGGATGGTAANCCCCAGCCGGCGGTTGCCCTCCAGGCCGGTGAGTTTTCCATCCTCGTTGCAGACCAGGCAGACATCATCCAGACTGATGATCTCAATATACCCACCCACCATCTTCTGGGCAGCCTCCAACGTATTGGGGATGGTAACGGTCTCCGGAGCCTTTCCGGGCTCCACTTTCAGTACGGTGATCTCATTGTTTTTCATCTGAATTACCTCCTCGTATAATAAGTTCATACAATAAGTTTGAAAGTTAATAAATCAGGTATCAGCAGGTTTTGAGATGCCCGTGATACAATAGTTGTAGGACAGCAGGGTCAAGTTCTGTTACCTCCAGTTGAGCCGCAAGGCTACTTCACGCTAAGTCAGTTCCCCTGAACCGGGAGTTAGCTGCAAACTCATTGGCTGTTTGCCGGATGCAGGGTCGCCCTTTCAGCAGTGAGGGATATCGCATCGGCCTTCTCCGGAATGATTCTGATACGCGAGGTTGCAGACGCTCCGGTTATCATGGGTATCTCGAAACCTGCTGGCCTGAAATCTCCGTGCAGGGAGGTGAAAATTGTGAATCCACTATTCGTTGGCATTGATGTGAGCAGCAGAAGCAATGTCGCCTACCTGATGAACCCGGACGGCAGCAAACACTCCAGTTTTTCTGTGCAGAACAACCTTGGCGGTGCTAAACTGTTGTCAGAAAGAATTGTGTCGGCGCTTGGCTCCATGCGGCTCAGCGATGTGGTAATTGGCCTGGAGGCCACTTCCATTTACGGGGACAACCTTGTGTATGCCCTCCGGGAAGATGGCAGTCTTGGCCGGTTTCAGAGAAAAATCCACGTACTCAATCCCAAGCAGGTCAAAAAGTTCAAGGAAGCCTATCCTGACCTGCCCAAGAACGACTTCGTGGACGCCTTTGTGATTGCCGATCATCTCCGTTTTGGCAGGATCGCAAAGGAGGTCTATATGGACGACTATCGCTACCAGGCGCTCAGAACCCTTACCCGAGCCAGATTTGATGTCATTCAAAACCTGAGCCGGGAAAAGCAGCGGTTTGCTAACTACCTATTTCTCAAATGCTCTGGTATGGCTCAGGACAAGGACATTCAAAATACCAGCGCCACCACGATTGCACTCATGGAACAGTTTGATACCGTGGACGACTTGGCAAACGCTGATCTGGACAAGCTGACTGCATTTCTGGATGAAAAGGGCAGAAACTTTGCCGATCCAGCAGCCAAAGCCAAGGCTATTCGAGCCGCTGCAAGGGGCTCTTATCGCTTGCCCAGTACAGTGAATCACTCTGTGAACCAGGCCATGTCCGTTTCCATTGCCTCTATGCGGGCTTTGGAAAAACAGGTCAAGGTTTTGGACAAAGCCATTGAACAGCAGTTTGAAATTATCCCAAACACCCTGACTTCCATCCCTGGCATTGGCAAGGTCTACTCCGCTGGTATTATCGCTGAGATTGGAGACATCCACCGTTTCAACTCTCAAGCCTCGGTTGCCAAGTTTGCCGGCCTTGTCTGGAACAAAGACCAGTCCGGTGAATTTGTAGCCGAACATTCCCAAATGATTAAGTCCGGTAACCGCTATCTCCGTTACTACCTGCTGGAAGCCGCCAACTCTGTGAGAAGATGCGACTCCGAATTCCGGCGCTACTATGACCTCAAATTCCATGAGGTCAACAAGTACCAGCATAAACGCGCACTCGCTTTAACTGCCAGAAAACTGGTTCGGTTGGTCTTTCGGCTGCTGAAGGACAACCGCCTGTATATCCCACCGGAGGGCTAAGCGCACCGCTTGCCGCTCTGACGTTAAGGCCCTGTTTCAAAATTTCTCTGGGGCAGGGCTTTGGTTGGTACTGCCTTTTTCCTGCTCACGCCCTTCTTTTTCCTCTGTTTTGCTTAAAATTTCCTTGCATCACTCTCTTGACTTCATACCATTGGACTTAGCTCGTAGGCAGATAGGATCTTGGATTGACGCGCTGACCGTTGATGCGCACCTCGAAGTGCAGATGGGGGCCGGTGGAGCGTCCGGTAGAGCCGGACAGGGACACAATGTCGCCGGCCTGCACGGTGCTGCCCACCCTGGCCACCAGTTTGGAGCAGTGGGCATACAGGGTCACCATGCCGTTGCCGTGGTCGATCATCACATAGTAGCCGTAGCCGCCGGCGTTGTAGGTAGCGGTGGTGACCACGCCGGGCAGAGCCGCACGGACAGGCGTGCCGGTGGGAACGGCAATGTCAATTCCAGTGTGGCCCCTGGTCTCGCCGGTGAAGGGATCCCTGCGGTAACCGAACTCAGAAGTGACACGGCTCTCCCAGCCGGAGCCGATAGGAGAGCAGAAGCCATCCGCCCCGATGAAGGGCACCTCCGCGCCTGGGATCCAGTCCTCTGTTCCGGTGGAGAAGCCGTAGTGCACCAGGTTGTAAATGCTGTCGGCATTGCTGCGGTGCTCCTCCGTAACGGTGAGCCCGGTGGCTGCCTGGATGTTTGCCCACACGGTTTCCAGGTCTGTGATGGGGATGGCCACGGTATAGCTCTCCTCGGTTTCCACCTCATTGCCCTCCTTGTCTGTGGTGGTCACAGTCCGGGTGCGCTCCTCATAGGTCACAAAGCAATCCACGAATTGTTGATGGGCCCGGCTGCTGGGTACCTCGTCGCCGAAATACAGAGCATAAAAGATGGCCTTGACCCGTATGGAGTCAAGGCCGTTTTCACCCTCGGTCATATTGTTGACCGTCTCCATGTATCCGTCCAGAAGCGCAAAGCTGTGCTGCATGTCTTCCACATAGACACGATACTCCGCCGGCATACTGGCCGGCAGAGCACCGCCGGAGAAGCACAATTGGAGCACACTGTTATTGTGATCTGCCGAGCCGCCCAGGATGGAGCAGAAGGCAGCGACAAGCAGGATGACGGGCGCCAGAATCGCCACCACAATCCACCCGACCGCTTTGCGTCCTCTCTCATCCGACAGGACCGCGGCAGCGACCTTGGCGATAGCCGCAATGGGAGCTGCCATCAGCGACCACCTGCCGATCCAAAAAGTTTCTCTTTATGAGGCGGCGCATGGACGGCCAGCAGGTGCCGGTCGCTGCCGCATTTGTAGAGGCAGACGCCCTTCTGGGGTTGCCGCACCAGCTCGTACTCGTTTTCCTCCAGCTGGAGGTTTTCCATATAGAACCGCTTGTCGGAGGAGCCGGCATAGAAGATGAACTGGTGGGTGGGGATGGCGAAGAGGGGGCGGGTCAGCTCCCGGATACCCGGCTGGTCAAAGTCCTCCAGGTTCTGACTGGCCAGAATCATACTGGACTCCTTTTTGCGCACCCGCTTGAGACAGTTGCGGATGTAGGTGACTGCCACCGGATTGGTAAGCCACAGGTACAGCTCATCGACGGCGGCCACCGTGTTACCGGCGGTGAGCAGCTGGTCGGACATATAGGCCAGCACACTGAACAGCAGGGTGTCTCTCAGGTTCTGAGCCGCATTCTCCAGGCCCTTGATACAGAACACCAGGAACCTGGACGAAGAGATATTGGTGTAGCCGTTGAAGAACCGGGCGTCCGCCCCCTTGCACATGGAGTGGAGCCCCAACATGAGATCCCGGAGCATTGCCCGCGGGTAGAGCTTCAAATCCTCCTCGTGCTCATAATTCTGATAGGCCTCCTCAATGGTGTCGTAGAGGTCGGCCAGGACGGGGTAGTCGGTAGAAGTCATCCGGGAGAAGTCGGTGGCGTCGCTGATGCCCCACTTTCGGTAGAGCCGCTCCACCATCAACTCAAGGGTGTCGATGTGGGGGGTGTCAAAATCCTTGTAGACACGGAAGATGTCCCGCAGAAAGGAGATGTGTTGGGCCAGCAGGGTACCCCTGAAGGCGTCGGGCGCGTCAGGGTCATCCGGCTCGCTGCCATCGTCCCAGTGCCTGGGTTCCAGCAGATTGATGCGGATCCTGCCGCTGAGCAGATCCACGAAGCTGCCCCCCAGGTTGCCGCACAGATCCTCCATCTCGTGCTCCGAATCCAGGGAGATAACGGACTTGCCGGACTCCAGCACATTACACAGCAGGAATTTCAGCAGGTAGCTCTTGCCCTGCCCGCTGTTGCCCAGGATCAGGGCGCTGGCGTTGGTCTTGTCGCCGGTTCTCCGATCCAGGTCCACGATGATATTGGAGCCATATTTTTCATTACCCAGGTAGAAGCCGCAGGGGTCCGTCTTGCCTGAATAGCTCATGGGGTAGAGGTTGGCCACACTGGAGGCGGGCAGGACGCGCTCTGCAAAGGCACCAAAGACGTTATGGCCCGCCGGATTGGAGGAGAGGAAGCCATCCCTCTGCCGCAGAAACAGAGGGTCCGCCCCCAGCTTGGCGCGGAGCAGCATGGCATTGACCTGATCCCGCAGGGTGCGCAGCTGTTCCGCTGTAGCCGCACTCAGCTCAAGGAAGACCGAACAGTGGATCAGCGGCTCCTGTTCCCGGCGCAGGGTATTGATGAGGGTGGCCACATCCTGGAGCTTGGCCTCCGCCGTGACGCTCTGCTTCATGTTGTTCAGGTTGCCACGTTCCATCCGGCTCTTGTTGGTGGCTGTGTGGAGAATGGCATTCTCCTCCGCGGGTGTGACTTGACGGGCGGCCAGGTGCAGCGTCACACCCCCCAGCTCTCCCAGCTGACTCAGGAGGGCCAGCTGCTCCGTCGTGGGGGGATAGCTGCGCAGAACCATCACAGAGCGGTAGGTGCCGCCCAGGACAAAGGAATCTGTGTTGAACTGTACGGCGGCAGGCGCAATGAGGTCCAGGAATTCTTTGGGCCGAGGGAGTGGTGGCTGCTTTGTGCCCACTTTTTTCTTCTGCTGTTTCTTAGCCATTCCCGGTCACCGCCCTTTCTCCGTCCACGTCCTCGAAGTAGTCTGTGGTCACGTCATGCTGGTAGTAGACTGCCAGCAGCCGCTTCACGTCCTGTTCTTCCACCAGCTGGACACGGACCCCGTGGTCACATAGAGCCTTTTCCAGCTGCCGCAGCCCGCGCTCGTCCGCAGCTTCTTTTTCCTCCATCCGCATGACCAGCAGAAATTCCCGTGATGAGGCGGAGGCGGACTGGATCGCCTCCAGATGCTGGATATCCTGCTGCAGCAGAGTGCGCAGAGCCGGGATGGTCTCCTGCTCCAGCCTTGCCTGGTAGAATTCCTTGTTGCGCTGGAAGGACTCTCTGGAGTCCAGGGCCAGCAGCTCCACCGCCGATTCCGCCCGGAGCAGATTGGCCAGGGCTGTGACACGCACGCGGATGCCATCCTCCGAAAGGACGGTAAGGTTGTCCGGCCGAATGAGGAAGAACACCAGCTCGCCGCGGGCTGTCGTCACTCCGTGGGGCGTAATCCGCTGGATCCCCATGAGCTGCCGGGTGGACTGATGCTGGCGGATTGCCAGCTTTTCTTTTCGGTTCATCATGGATCAAGCCTCCAATCATAACGCTGCTGCTGCAAAAACAGAAAGCACGCTGCCCGGCGGAGAAAGTCCAATATGCTGGATCCCTCCAAACGGATGGAGAGGAAGGCGTACAGGACCGTGATCACCAGCGGAATCATACCAATGCCCTGACTGAGCGCCAGAACAGAGAGCAGAAAACTCACGCCGATGATGCCGATATCCCGCAGCTCCCACAGCCAGAGCATGGGCTTGGCTCTCAGGTTTTCAGGGTAGATAAACATTTCATCACCTCTGCTGTTCCACTCAATATGTAGGTGTTATGGTCATGTCACCATGGGTTTCCTCCTGGCGTTTGGTCAGACACTCACATGGAACTGGCTCCGGCGGCACCTCTCCGTGCTGGATCGGCAGCAGAAAGTGCATTACTTTTGCCAGCATTTCCCGATCCGGGCAGGTGTGAATAAAATAACCCCGGGTATCCAGAACCAGCCGGTCCAACGTGTCAGTCAGGACAATCTGGTCTGCCGCAGAATGGCTTCCAATGAAATTGGCGATATTGCGCGGTGTGTCCAGAAAGCGGTATTCCATGCAGCTGGAATCCCGGTAGACCGCCGCATACACGACATCCCGCAGCGGAATGAAATAATCGAACTTCTCCTCCAATGCGCAGATCTCAGGTGAGCGGGACGTCATCCGCGCCCAGATCTTCGGGAACTGCGTGGAGTAGTCCAATGGCAATCGGGCATCGGCCATATCCTGACGCTGCGGCAGTTCGCCGCGAAGTTCGGCTAAAGCCTGATCGCCAAGCTGATGATGATCCAACTTATCATACAGCCTGCAAGATTCTTTCTCTGGCGCAGCTGACAGCAACTCCGCGTATGCGTCCACAGCACAGTTGGCCAACTCCTCGAAGCTCATATCCGCACCAATGGTCGGCCGTTCTGCCAGCGTATCCGGATTGCCTATGGCCGCCATGTAAGTCTCCTTACCCTGTGCAATCAGCCAGGCTCGGAAATCAAGAAAGGCATCCGAGTCGGGCGGTACACCAAGGGCTATGCCGGCGGCCCGGAGGTCATTGCGGCATGCCGCATCACGGTATTCATAGAAGTACAGGTTCCAGTCCAGGATGTCCTCCGGCGGTTTCTGTACCAGGTCTCGGACTATTTGCTCCGCAATCATGGATTGGCTCCCGTCAGGAACAGCCTGTCGGGCAGCTTCAATGGTGTTCCAGAACTCTTCTTTGTTCATGTCAATCACCTCTTTCGGGTTCCAGTGTCATAAAAGGATGCCCCCGCCGCTGTGCTGTGCGGCGGGGGCATCTCCATATTTACGCCTCCGGCTTTTGCGCGGCATCTTCTGCCAGCGCCCGGTGGATGCAGTCCAGAAAGAATGCCTTCTGAGTCATGTTGTATTTCTCGAGATAGGCCTTGAGCTGCTCCATCAGCTCCGTCGGGATTTGGAAAGCCACTGTTTTTACATTTGCCATATTGCAGGCGCCTCCTTTTTCGTATTCGTAGTAGGCCGTGATGAGCTCTGTCATGTACTGGCCCAGAGTCTTGCCGGACGCCTCCTGCTGCTTACGCACCTGGGCATGCAGGCTTGCCGGAATCTGGGCGCAGAGGTTTCTGGTTTCTTCCGCCATTTTCTGACCTCCTTTCTCTGTCATTGCAAAGCAAGCATACCCAAATGCAAGGCATAAAGCCATTCATAAAACCCAACAAAGAAGCTGCAGGCAATGCAAGCATAATATCCATAGATTGTTTCTACTTCGTCACCGCCTGCACAATGGTCCTTGTCGTGTTCACCGCCGCCTGTGCCGTATAGACCGCGGACATGATGTTGGCTCTGGTGGTGGTGTCCAAGCCAAAGGTACCTGCAATCCTGGGCACCTCTCCCGCGGAGAGCATCAGCCCCAGCCCAAGCAGGGGGTGTTCGCTGAATACCATCAGCCCGGCCACCAATATGGTTGCCTGCAAAAAGGCAGTCAGGCACAGGCCAATGACCTGCTTCATCCACTGGGTAAAGCCATCTGTGTAGCCACGGGGGATGGAGAACATGTACAGGCTCCCCACAGCGATCTGGATGAGCAGGATGCCGCCCCGCTTGAGGTTGGCGAAGAACACCTTGATCACGGCGTATGCCATCAGGATCATGCAGAAGAGGATCATAATGGGGTTTGTGCCGATCCCCCAGTTCGTCTCCACGGCCAGATCCATCAGCGAATCAATATCCATCCCCTCCAGAACGGAGGCACCCAGCTCACCGATTCCCAGGTGGGAAATCCCGGTGGTGAAGGTGCCTTGAAGAGATACTGATAGGGTATAGAGGCGAAGCGGGACGATGGTAAACAGGCTGACCGCCAGAAATCCTTTGATGGCATTCAGAGCCACCTGCTGGAAATTCCCACGTCCTCCGGAAGCATACTCAATCCCGCATTCAAAGCCGGCCACCACCAGGCTGACCCCATACAGGGCCCAGCCCAGCTGGGAGAAAAACTGAACCACGGCCTGAACCCACTCCAGTTCAAACAGCTCCACCCCCATATTGCCCATCTGGGCGAAGAACGCCCCCAGGAAGCCTACAACCTGGCTGTAAAACCAATCCACCAGAGCGTCCATGACGGGATTGGCCACAAAGTCCCATATAAACACGCCTTTGTCTCACCTCCATCTCCGTTTCCGGGGCGATCAGATGCCCACAATGCCCCAAATGTACTTGGGGGCCAGAAGCACGAAGATGAGACAGACGAACAGGATGGCCGGGCCCGTCCATTCAAAGCGCCCTCGTTCCCGATAGTCAAAATAGCACATACCCAGTTTGACAAAGAATGCGATAGCCAGGATCATGGTCAGGGCCGGAAAGACAACGCTGTCCACCACGGTCTTGATTTGGGTAGCGGCATCCTTCCAGGTCTGCTGCACTGCGCCGGCCACATTGCCGCCGGTGGCCATGGCCGGGATGGTGAAGAGCAGCACCAGCAGAAGCACGATGAGCATAGGCCTGGCATACCGTTTGATCTCTTTCACTTACAACACCTCCAAAAAAGTGGTGGGGCCATCCTTGCGGATGGCCCCGTTGGGTGGGTTCTCAATATCCGGTTCGGGGCAGAGGCTGGGAGGGCTTGTAGACCTTAGTGACCCACCGACTGGTGGCCATGATCCACTGTCCGTCATAGACGCCGCCCACGTCCGCCTGATTGGTGAACTGCGTTCCGCCGGCAAGCTGGGAGACGACATTGCAGTAGACCCGCGGGGCCTCCACCTGCCGGAAGTTGGCGGGCACCACTCCGAAGGACACCATGAACGCCGTCACATACTCATTGGAGGCCAATCCCAGCGCGGCGGGGGAGGCATCCAGCGTGTAGTTCTGACTGGTGAGCAGGTTATCATACATGGTGCGCCAGGTGCCGCCGCTCAGGTTGGTCTGGTAGACCACCTTGTAACTGCCGTTTGCATTGTAGGTTCCGGTGATGATCTTATCCAGCCGTACCGCCTGAGTGGGCAGGGTATCCCGCCAGTAGAAGGAGGTCAGGCTGGTGGTGGAGTTGTTGGCGATGCCGCTGAAGTCATAGCGGATGGATTGGCCGGGCATAACCTCCACGTACCCTGTCTTCTTGATGCTGACATTGGTATAGAGGCTCTTGTTGGTCATGGCAGTCTTGACGATCTGGCCGGCAAACTCCAGCTCCACCTCGATAGGAGTCTTGTCCAGTCCATAAAATTCCGCTGCCTGGGCTTCCACGATTTTGTACCGACCCAGGGGCAGGGGCCTGGAGACCGCCACGCCGTTCCGGTCCGTCTTGATGGTGTCTACCAGCTTCCCGGTCCGGTAATTGTAGATCTCAAAAACGGTGTTGGGAATGGGCGTCCCGGCGGGCCAGCCATTCATGCTGTTATAGTCTGCCGAGGTCTTGGTGATCTGAATCTGTCCGGTAATGGGCGTGTTTTCCCATTCCACCTCGGTGGTCTCCCCGGACTTCACATAGACGGTTTTCTTCTGGGTATCCGGGACATAGCCCTCGTTCTCCAGCTCCCGCAGATAGTAGCGGCCCGCCTCCAGATCCTCGATATAGACATAGCCCCGATCGTCCGAGGTGTACTGGCCTATGGGGGTGTTGCTGCTGTCGTAGAGCAGGAAGCTCACCCCGTAGATGCCTTCTCCTGTGCTTTCGTCTGTCTTATGGATGAGAATACCTGAGAGTGCCCGGTTGGTGATCGTCAGCTTGATGGTCTTACCGTCCTTTACCTCGAAGTAGTGGGGGGTGTCATCCAGCTTATAACCTTCCGGCGCTGTGACCTCCAACGCATAATAAGCGCCGTCCTCCAGGGGAAGGAAGACCCGGCCATTCTGATCGACGGTCACAGTATCTACCAGGGCATCATCCATCTTGCGGATCTCGAAGGTGGCGTTAGCCAGACGCTGGGTCTGGTCCGCCTCGTCTACCTTGATGATCTCCACACCGCCCACAGGGTCGTTGTAGAACCACAGCTCCTGGGTGTCGTCCGGGTTGACCACCACTGTCTGTGACTGGGTATTGGGGTCAATGGTGTAGCCTGACACGCTCTGTACCTCAGTCGCTACGATGGTGCCTGTGATATTGGAGAGAACGATCTGTCCCTCGGAGTCCGTCCAATACAAGCCATTGCTGGAGAGCTTGCCGCCCTCATCGGGCAGATAACTTCCATCCGCATAGGTGATCTTGAACTGTACGCCCTCAAGCGGTGTCTGATTGGTGCTGGACAGTTTGTGGATGATCAGATTGCCCATCGGTTTATTACGAAATTCCAATGTCACGGTCTGGCCGGCCTTGATCTGGGCGGTCTGGGGGGTGTCGTCCAGGAGGAAGCCCTCTTTTGCTTTGACCTCCTTTGCGACCAGTGTGGTGCCGGGATCGATGTTATCAATGAGGATGGTGCCTGCCGAATCGGTGGTGAAGTAGCCATTACTGTTGCCGACCACAGTGCCATCACTCTCGGTCACGAAGAACTGCACATCGGAAATGGGGCT
>NZ_LR131147.1:0-1227919 GCF_900626285.1 Intestinimonas massiliensis (ex Afouda et al. 2020) | reverse complement strand
ACCAGTGTGGTGCCGGGATCGATGTTATCAATGAGGATGGTGCCTGCCGAATCGGTGGTGAAGTAGCCATTACTGTTGCCGACCACAGTGCCATCACTCTCGGTCACGAAGAACTGCACATCGGAAATGGGGCTGTTATCCGCACTGGAAATCTTTTTAATGAGCAAGGAGCCCTTGGGGCTATTGCCGAAATAAACCTGTACGACCTCCTGCTCCTCGCCGGACAGATAGACTGTCTGGGGCGGGGTGTCGATGACGTGGGAGCCATCGCTGGAGAGCTCCTCGATGATATAAGTGCCCGGTTTACAGCCCGTGACAGTGAAGGAGCCGTTGGCCGAGGTGCGGTAGGTGCCGATGACCGTGCCGCCGGTGCCGCTGGTGTTACCCGAGAGATACCGCACCTGGAACACCGCGCCCTCAATGGCCTGCTCCGGGTGGACGCTGTCGTACTTCCACACGACGATAGCGGAGTTGGGACGGTTATAGATGCGGAAGGTGTGTCCCTCGCCGGCCGCGATGAATACCTCCTGCTTGCTGGATTCCGTCAGGCTGAACCCCTTCGGCGCCTCCAGTTCCTCGATCCGGAACCAGCCATCCCGAAGGGAAATATCCGGATCACTGAGAACGATGCGTCCCTCTTCATCCGTGTAAAACACGCCCAGGTCGTTGTACTCTCCGGTGGATGTGTTGTTGCTGGCGTACCAGACCTGCACGGGGACATTGGAGAGCGGATCATGGGTGATCTCGTTTTCCTTGATGATCTCGATGGTGGGCCGCTTATGATTCTCAAAGTATACGTCCCGATCTCTGTTGGGATAGAGCGTAACCAGCTGGGATTCCTCCGCCAGCAGATAGGGCTCCGGCACCGACTTTTCGACGACCTCTACCACGCCGGGCAGCAGATTTTCCACCACGGCGATGCCGTTTTCATCGGTTTCCGCCTCGGCAATGGAATGGCCGTCTGCGCCCTTCACGAGGAAGACGGTATGGGGGACCGGCTGTCCGCTGTCCGCGTCCCGCTTATGGATGATCAAATTGGGGCGTTTTTCATTGGTCAGGGTGATCGTGCTGGTCCGCCCGGGGAACAGTTCCACATGATACTCCTTGGGATCCAAAATGTGGTTTTCCAAAGTGGACTGCTCTTTTACGGAGTATACCCCAGGCTCCAGGTCCGAGATTAAGACCTCACCCCGATCATTGGTGGTGCGGTCAAGGTAATGGCTGCCATCTTCAATCTTTGCGATGCGGAAGGTAACACCCGCCAGCCGAGAACCGTCTGCGCTGAGCTTGATCAGCTGAAGGGAGGGCTTGATCGTATTGGTGAAAATAAACTGCGCATCCTCATTGGGCTTCAGATTGATGATGCGCTGAGCATCGTCGATGACGTACCCCTCACATGCCTTCTCGGTTACCTGAAAGACCCCGGCAGGCAAATGAGACAGGTCAATCTCCCCGTTCTCGTCGGTGATAAACTCCTCCGGCCCAAAGCTCCCATCTACTGCCTCGATTTCAAAGACTGCGTTGGCAATCACCTTGGAGGGGTCGGCGGAGTCCACCTTGATCAACCGCATCCCTGGCTTCATGTCATTGAAAAAGACCAGCTCCTTGATGCCGTCACCGGCGTGGAGTTCAACCTCCTGGGGCGTGGTATCCAGAACATAGCCTTCGTTTCCGGTGTCCACCTCGAAGGCCCGGTAGGTGCCGGGCTCCAGGTCAGTGAGCAGGATCTCCCCGAATTCATCGGTCTTGAAGTTGCCCAGGTAGTCGCCGTCCCGGTAGATGGCGAAATAGACGTCGGACATGACCACATAGTTTTTGCGGTCATACTTTACAATGCGCAGGCCCGGGAGCTCCTTGTTGATAATGGGAAGGGTAGTTGTCTCCCCGGCCACCACGGTGGCGGTGTAGACGGTGTCATCCCTCAGCCATCCCGTGGGAGCGGTCTTCTCCTGGATTCGGTAGGCGCCCAGGGGGATCTCGTCGAACACTGCCACGCCGGCGGGTCCAGTCTCCTGGGTGAAGGTCAGGCCGGACTCAATGTGCTCGATGGTAATTACCGCGCCGGGCAGATACTCGCCGGTGTCAGACCGCTTCTCAATGCGGAGGGAGCCATACGGGTCATTAAAAAATGCCACCTCGGCTACTTCATCGTAGACCACGGTGACATTCTGAGCAGGCTGCTCGCTGATGATATGGTTTGCAGGCGCGTCCCGTTCAATGACGGTGTAATTGCCGCAAATGGTCAGGGGGATTTCAATGCGTCCGTCATCCTGGGTAATAAATATGCCAAGGGAATCGCCGTCCGGCCCAATGACCTCAAAACGGGCGCCGCTGAGGGGGATCTCCGTCCCGGTCTCGTACTTCAGGATGCGGAGGCCCGTATCCGGAGGATCTTTCTCCGGCGTATCCGCATAGCTGCTGATGGCGTTGAAGTTCAGCGTTGTGGTGGGGTCGGTATCCACTACATAGTTCTGCAGGTTACCGTACTCATCTTTCTCCAGACAAGTGGCAAAGAACACAGCATAAGCGTACACCTCACAGTCCAGGGAGAGCTGGATGCTGCCCGCCTGGCCCTGGATGCTCTCCACCGGATACAGCACCTTGAAGGTCCCGCCGTGGCCGTTGTTCATCCACTCCGCCTTGATGGACGTGATGTCCTGGTTATTCTCGTCCACAATACGGGTGCCGGCGGGGACACTTGCGGGGTCAGTGAAGGCGATGTTGATGGCATAGTTGTTTACCCAGGTTTTGCTCCAGACGGTGAACTCCTGCTGCTTGTACTGCTTGCCGTCAATGGTGACCTCGTAAGCCGTGTCACGATCCGGCGTGCAGGTTACCTCCGGGCTCTTCATGTCGTTCCAGGCGGTGCCCTGGGCATAGATGTCCTTGGCTGCCGCCAGGATCTTCTTGGCCCGCTCTGCCTCGTCCCCGGACAGGTTGGGATTTACCGTGAGCTTGTTGATATCCCAGTCGCTGATAAGGTAGCTCCACAGCGCCATCTTGGTAGCGTAAAAGCCCTGGTATTTGTTTTCCAGGCCCAGCTCAGACAAGGGGCGGGTGGGGTAGCCGCTGGCCACAATGCCCACCACCTTGGGGTCGCTGCTTTTTTCCTCTGCCAGGTAGCGGACGCTTTCTCCTTCTCCCACCACTTTCTGTACTCCATACTGGTTAGGAGAGACACAGTACGCGGGGATTTCCTTGGTGCCGTTGCCGGTGTCAAACAGGTAATAGACATAATTCTGAGACTGTACCTGGCCATTCATGGCCAGGTAGTTCATGCGGTAGCCGCCGTTAAAGATGTTGACCTCGCCCAGAGCTTCTTCTTCCGATGAGGCGGCAAAGGCGCCGGCCGGCAGCAGGCCCAGGGCAAGCACCAGGGCCAACAGCATAGAAAGCAGTCGTTTCATTTCCATCCTCCTAGATTTCTACTGCCCGCACCATCCAGCGATAGGCGGGCTGGTTTGCGACACAGGTATACAGGGTGATCTGGTTCCCTGTGGTAGCGGCCAAGCCGCTGGTGTCCGTCTCCGGGATTTTGCTGACACTGGTCACTTCGTAGGTACGGGTTCCCAGCTTGGTGGTCAGGGTAATCACATCCCCTCCGGACAGCGTATGGATCTTACCGAAGTGGTTAGTCACACCCCTGTTGTGGCCTGCAATTGCCACATTGCCGTCCCAGATGCTGGTATCCGTAAAATGCCCGGCGCCTTTGGCCAAGGGGGTGCTGCCGGTACCCTCGTATACCTTTACGTTCACCCCAATGGAAGGGATCTTCAGCGTAGCCAGATAGCCGCCGGAATAGTAGAGGTCGCTGGTCACATAGGTATACCCGGCGGCAGTGCTGGCTCCGCCGGAGCTGCCGCTTGCTGCATCTGAGGCAGGCGGGAAGATAACAGGCATATTGCCGCCGGTGATCGTCCCAACAGCCATGCCGCCGGGGGCCAGATTGGGGGTCAGATAGGTGCCCGTCCCAAGGGTGTCCGCGCTGGGGCTGCCGAAGATAGGCGGGATCATCGCCGCATTCTTGCTCACATCCTCATTCTTCATCGCCCCGCCGTCTGCCGTGTAGATCACCTCGATAGAGGTGGGAGAACCATAGTCCGGGTCTCCGGGGGCATCAAACAGGGCTCCCACAAAGTTGTACGACTTTGTGGGAAAAGGAAGCGCAGCGGAATGAGCAAGCTCTGCCGCTTGCGGCGGAGCGAGGGATATGTAGCTTGCGCTGACGCAGTCCAGGGCGCTGGCAGGCAGGGCCAGGGCCGCGGACAGGCAGATGGTCAGGCAGGTGGTAATCAGTTTTTTCACTGGTCATCCTCCTCTCTTGTCTCTTGGCGGCGTCTCATAAACAAAGCCGCCCCGATCCCTACACCGGCCAGAGCCACAACGCCAAAGGGCACCGCAATGGGCAGCCAGTTGAACTGGGCAGAGGTGGGCTCCTCCGTTTCTGCCGGCAGGATGGGCTCCAGCGGCGTTCCCTCAAAGATGGCCACATAGCGCACTTTGTTCAGGGCGATCCGGCTGACCGTGCCAGTGTAGTCTGCCGTCACCGTGTAACCCTTCACATAACTGCTGGTGGCGGTGCCGGTGTAGGTGGCCACAGCGGTGAAGCGGTCCCCCAGAGCGTAGCCGTCCATACTGGCGGTGTTGTCCGTCTGCCAGTTGATGGTCTGGAGGGTCAGGGTGCGGCCGTCCTCCTGGATGCTCTTGGGGATGTACTGGGTGTCCTGGTTGACCAGGTTGGGGTAGGTTCTGGTGGCAGAGACCTCTTTGGTGGAGCTGCCGTAACCGGCCACCTCCACCCGAACGGTGGAAAGGTCCAGGCTGAGGGTGCCGGACAGGCCGTCGTCGGTGATAAATTCCTTCTCCGTGGGCAGCAGCGCCAGCACGGATTCCATATCCTTGTTCTTGCTGGGCAGGGAGACGGTCTCCGTATGCTGGCGGCTTTCGTTCTCCGGGAGCTCCTGCTTCAGCAGGTCGGTCAGGGTATAGTGGAAGCCATCCTGCTCAAAGTCAGAGCGGGGGATGCCCGCCGGGTCATCCTCCGGCCCCAGGTCATAGATCTTCTTCAGCTCCGTGCCGTCCTCGCTCCGGGTGATAGAAGTGGGATAGCACACCTGGGCGGAGGCACCGGCGCCCATCGGTTCCGCTGCCAGGGCCGCGGGGCACAGCATCGTTGCCAAAGTAAGCGCCAGAATGGAAAGGGATAAAGCTCGTTTCATCTTGTGTTCCTCCTTACATCGTCATGGCAGGGTCATTGTTTTCCTGCTTTTTCTACATGTTCTGAGCCTGGGTCTGGGTGTAGGCGTCCAGCACCTGCCGGTCAAACTGCTGCTTGAATTCCTTGGTGCAGGGGAAGCAGACATCCCGGTACGTTCTCAGCAGCTTTCTGCTGGGCATGGAGACGAAGAGTCCGTTTTTGCCCTCCATGATCCGCACATTCCGGACGACAAAGCAGTTGTTCAGGGTCACAGATGCGGTGGCCACGGTGGGGCCTTCCCCGCGATAGGGGTAGATCCTCACCTCCAGTTCCATGGGGGTAGCTGCGTTGTTGGTACTCATTTCTTTCTTCCTCCTGTCGTTGATGTATTTTGGTCAAGCCGCTCCAGGGTGCGGCGAACCAACAGATCGTACTCCCAGGGCTCGATCTCCAGATAACAATAATCGCCGCGCTCTGTCAGCCCATCCGCCCGGAATTTGAGTACCAGGGGATGGCTGGAAGCGTGGCGTTTCCATTCCTCTAGGGGGACCCAGCCCGTGCCGCCAATATAGATCCAGCGAATGGCGGAATCCGGGTCACGGTTGATGCTCAGCCACAAATACTTATCCCGCAGGTGCTTGGAAAGCCGGTTTGAACGCGGGAGCGGCGTGATGGCGTCGGAGCAGAACTGATATCTCAGGTTGAACTGTTTGATACAGTCCTGCGTGGCAGACTTTGCTTCCGGCAGGTCCGCCCAGAGAGGGTACTGCCGGTAGTCGGAGGCCAGGATATCTTCGCCCGCTGTATCGAAGGGAAAGAGCGGTACACACCGGACGAGCTCCAGGATATGCATGCTGTCTGTCAGCCCAAGGCGCTTGTCCTTCGAGAGGGGAATCTCTCGATAAGAGCGGATTGCCTCCTCCAGGGTGTCAAAATGCTGAATGGTCCACCCCTTGCGGAACAGCCCTTTCCGCCGCAGGGACATATCGTCGATGGTGTAATAAAAAACCTTCACATTATCCCTCCATATTCATCCCATTCATGCCGGATGTATGTTGCTGCGATTGGTGTGCCAAGAGCTGCTCCAGCTTCACACTGGCCCACTCCGGCAGGAATTTCTCATCCAGCACCCCCACAAACTCGGCACGGTTCCAGCGGGTCGTCTCACCGTCGCCCAGGCAGGTACAGCGGATAGAGCGTCCGATGGCGTGGGGGCTGCAGCCAAACCCGTCATGGGCATACCAAAGCTGGTTTTCCTGAGACCAGCAGGTCTCCCGCAAAGTATCAGGACTCAGTACCAGCACCTTTCCCTGATAGTCCAGCTCGGACCGGGAATTGGCCAGACAGTGCTCCGGGCCAAAGAGGTTCAGCTCCTGATAGGCCCTGCGGAACTGGGTCACAAAGCCATCCAGTACAGCAGGGTGGGACTCCACAATAAAACCTACCCTGTGGCCCACATCGTCTGGAATGAAGGTACGCTGCGCCCACCGTTTGTTGTCCGTTCCGAAACGGCCGTCCCAGTTCTTTTCCTGGATGGTGTTGGCCAGCACCCAGTTCACCCGCTTGAAGCCGAACTCCTTTACCACTTCCTTGGCACAGTCTGCTTTGAGGTGCATTCCGTCAAAGCCCTGCCGGATACTCTCCTCAATGGCCTTTTTGCAGGCAATGTTGGCCTGATAGCTGGCCCGCCAGAGGGCGATATCGCCTTCCCGCCGGGCGGTATCCAGGCCGTGGGTGTAGAGATAGGTGTCATTCTTCAATTTCTTCATCCTCCTGTGCCAACAGCATGCGCAGGCCGTCCGGGTTGGCGCCGCAGTTCAGAAGGTCATTCAGGACATCCTCATCCACATGGTCCAGCGGATCCGAAACGTCAGCGGTGCGTGCAATTTCATTGCTGGCGTCCACCAACTGGAGCATCATGGAATCGATTTTTTCCTGGAATAGGTCAATCATTTGTAGAGCTTCTTTCACCGAGAGCTTGTCTCGGCTGAGCAGGACGCAGCCCTTTTGGACATCACAAATCAGTTTTTCGCTTCCAACCAGGCCGGACAGTACCTTGATAAGGGGAGAGAGTATCAAGCCGGGTTTATCTAAGTCCGGATAGATTACAAACTGCATAGCAAATACCTCCTGTCTTAAAATCGTCTATGCCGCATCCGGTTCGTGAATCAGCTTATAATCCCTCTCCTCCCCTTCTGAATCGCCAAAGGGGAACAGGGTAAATTGCTGACCGTCACGCTTCCATTTGCGCGGGTCATAGTTGGTGATGATCAGTTCCTCATACACGCTGTCTGCCGTCTGGGACATACTGTTGGGACGGGTGGTGTAGAAGATGTAGAACTCCTTGTAGAGCTTCAGAATGAACGGGCAGAAGTTGTAGGACACCATCACGCGCCCTTTGCACTTCATCAGTACGTCGTGGAGCCGCTGATGATCTTCCACCGGAAAATCCACTGGGTAGCAGTCTTCCGCCTGGTAATAGGGCGGGTCACAGTAGAAAAACGCATTCTCCCGGTCATACTGCCGGATCAGGCTCTCAAAGTCCTTGTTCTCAACCACAACATTGGCCAGTCTGCGGGAGCACTCCCAGATCAGATGGAAGAAGCGGCGGATATCGCACGGCTTTCCGGCAAACGCCTTTCCGCCCCCGCTGAAGCTATAGCGGATCAGCTTGAAGTAGTCCGCCGCCCGCCGGACGTCCCCCCGCGGGGAACGCTCCAGCAGCAGCTTCCGGATCATCTCCCGTTCCGGCGGTTTCAGATATACCTGGGTCAGCTCCAGCTCCTCCTCCAGGTAGTCGTCGGTAAACTCATCCTTTGAGAAAAATTTATGAAGCACCTCAAAATCGTCCCTGGAGTTGAGGGGGAGAAAACCCAGCTCCTTCAGCAGGGCCATCGTCCGGTTCTTGACACAGCAAAACAGATTGGTCAGGTTGCTGTTGTAGTCGTTGTAGACCTCCAGACAGCCCTTGCGGATAGGCCGGTCAAGGGTTACCGTCCCGCTCCCGCCAAACACGTCGATGAAACGGGGATACCAGGGCGGCGCCAACTTTCGGATCAGCCAGAGGAGCTTGCCCTTTCCTCCCACCCAGGGAATAAAGGACCTGGCGATACGCTCTCACCTCCCCGCCGGAAAACCGTCCAGGGCTTGCTCCAAGCCCTGAATCGCCGCATCCAGCCCGGCTCGCATTTTCTTCAGATTTCGGATGGTTGCATAAACTTCCCCTGCGGTCTGGGCATAGAAGTAACCGTTCCGGTCACTGGCAATGGGCTTGCACTCCTGCCGCAGACGATTGACTGCTTTCCTCAGTTCTGTGCCGTTGAGATTCAGAGTCCGCCCCAGTTCTTTTCCTCCCATACAGCGGTCCCGTCCAAGGCAGACCCCTTTCAGGTAGGACAGCACTCTCGCTTCCCGATTCATGGTTTTCCTCCTTTTCCGGGCCTGTTTTCCCGAAAAAGGGCACAAAAAACGGGGCCGCTTGTCCCTATCGGAAAAACGGCCCCTGTATGTGATATGAGATTGGTTACATGGTCATTGCCGGTCCATGCTCCGGCTTACTGTACTCGTAGTTGAGTTCTTGCCCATTCCAGGCAACATAGCCGTGGTCTGTGGCAGACAGGCCAAACTTCGCCATATGATGCTGGGCGTATGCTACGGTGTCAAAGCACTGGTTGAGCAACGGGTCCTGCCCGAGTATGCCCTCCTTGCGCGCCAACTCCGCACCGTATTGAGCGAAGTCCACGCCGCGGGGGATGAATTCATAGCAGTGGAGATTCTGGGAGAGGTCCAGAGCCTGGTCCAGCCGGTGGCAGTCCTCCAGCTCCAGCACTGCCTGCCATTTCTCCAACCAGTGGGCTTCCCCCTGGCCCTGTTCCGCCCAGACATAGCCGAAGTCAATGGCGTGCCGCACCAGTTCTCCGGCGGAGTCATACTGGGAGAGGATATTTGTGAGCTGGGGCAGGGCACAGTCCACATCCACCGCAATGCACTGCTCCAGGGTCTCCGCATCCAGGGCGTCCAGCCCCAGGAGCAGTTCATCCGGGTGAGCGGTGTCCATGTATTCTCCCGTGTCAGGGAAGCCCACCCAGACACCTTCCAGGTTGCTCCGGCTGGCCAACTTAATCCGGATGGCATAGTCGCCAGTCGCGGGCAGTACGGCATCTGGTTCCAATTCGGGGAGCGAGTGGCCGGGGCTGATGCGTTCCACATAGTGGCCCTCCAGAAAACATCCGTCTCCGCTTTCCCGATAGGCAGTCCCAACAATCTCCGGGTCAAGATAACCTCGTGCTGGGCGAGTAGGGATGTGAATATGCTCCATAACGAATCGCCCCAGGGCTACATCATCATCCGCACCATAGAGGAGTCGGTATTGATCCAGTCCGATCAGAACCCGGAGGGTCTCCTCAACGGTCTGCGGATGCTCCAGCTGCATAGCGCCCTGAAACAACAGTCTCTCTTTCACGGTCATGCTTCCGAACCGCTGCTCCAGCCAGTCATGCTCAGACTTGCCCATCTCCATACCGTCCAGGGCATCGAAGAGGCTGGCCCTCATAGTCCCACCTCCATGCTCGGACCGCCCTGGCTCTGGGAATAGCTCACATCCAGATCACTGTGCTGCACCACGTATCCCCTGGAGGTAAAGACGCCGCCCTCTTCCATCCTGGCCTTGCGGCCGATGGCCCCATAATCCAGCAGTTCGTATACCTCCTCCGGCAGTCCGGCCGGCAGGACTGGGAAGTCGTTGTCCACATAGAAATGGCCCAGCTGTTCATCATTCCCGGCCTCTGCAACCACATGGCAGCAATCCACACTGTTGGCCAGGTCGATCAGACGGTTCAGGGGCAGCTCCTCCATCCCCTTGTCCAGATCCATGCGGACAAGGCCCTCAAAGGAGGCGTTTTGCCAGGGTGTCAGGTCTGCCAGCTTACAGGCCAGCAGATTCAGCTCCGTCAGCTTCATATCCTCCGGCAGATGCCCTGCCAGGTAGTCCCGGCCGCAGTAGTCCGAGATCTCCACATAGAGCGGCTGACCGGTATTCAGCTCCAGCAGGAGGCCGTTCAGCTTTTCCTGTTCCATGGGCAGATCCGTCAGCCTGCCCAGCGGGCTGTCCATTTCCAGCGGGCTTACATATACAGAAAAGGTTTTCTTCAAAGCAATCACTCCTCGCTCGGGCAAAATAATGGGGCGGGATGATCACTGCATGGTCATTCCGCCCTGGGTGTGTTCCGTGGGGTCAAAGTTCTCCTCGGCGCTGAGCCGCTCCTCGACCGCCTTCATGTATGCGTCATAACACCGGGAATACTCGGCGTAGTTTTCACCGCCGATCTCCTCCAGAAATTCCTGCTTGAAGCCCCAGAGCGGGTATTCGCAGAAGCCGCTGTATTTCCGCAGCCCGGTATCCACCGCGATTCCCTGGTTCAGAAGCTGCTGCGCGAAGCGGCAGTTGTTGGTGTCGATGTAGGCGCTGTTTTTCAGCCCGATGAATTCCCCGAAGGAGACCGTAAGGGTTGCATAGGGTTCCATGCCATAGGGCTCGTCCACGATCTCATCCAGAGCAATGGCCAGGCCGGGCAGTTCCTGGCCCATGAAGTCGCGGACGGAGTAGAGTTCCACTCTTGGCTGCAGTTGTACGCGGTTGCCAAAGATATCGGTAATTTCAAGTGTCATATCGGTTCCATCTCCTTTTTAGCCGATGGTCATTCCACCATGCTGCTGTGATTCGTAACATTTGGGGTCTGCTCCCGGCACATTCCACCCACACATACTTCCGGTGAGCATGGCCTGCTCCTGAGCGGGTGTAATACCACGCTTTTTGTTGTTGTAATCGGCCAGGCAGCGGTTTTGCTCCGGGCTGTCCGTATTCCAGTCGCTCACGTAGTATCCGCTCTCGCCCCGTTTGATACAGATCAGGGTTCCGTCGCTGGGCAGCACCGTCCAGCACAGGTCCGGCAGGCGGGATTGTGCGTCCGGCGAGAATCTCTCCGTCTCTGTCTGAATACTCCAGTCGCTCGAATTCCAGAGGCTGACATAGAGTTCCCCTTCATCCAGTTCGATGGGGCGCTGCTCGAAGCCCTCGCCCCAGCCATCTGAGGCTTGGCCTGAAATGTATTCAGCCAGGGCTTCTTTTTCCTCCGGCAGAAGTTCACCAATTACCTTGCACTCCGCCACGCCCCAGAGCTGTCCATCCCGGTCTTCCACCTCAAATACCACTGACTGTACCTTTGCCTCTACACCATCCTGCTTATCATACCAGTGCATCAGGCCCCGGGCATCCTCCTCTGACGTCCGGTTTTCCAACAGTGCGTCCCGGATATTACCCGCAAACTTCCGAAGCTCCCGTCCATCCAGCTCATTGCCGTACTCCTCCATATCGCCCCAGTCATCGCGGCCATAGAGTTGGGCTGTGAGAGGCATGTAGAACTTCAGTGTCTGAGGCTCCAGAGGCAGAACCCTGAAGCGGTCCTCGCCGAAAATTAAGGCAAGCCCGCTGCCGTTATCCCACTTGACGTGGAACTGTCCGGCATCATCGATGTCTTCCAGTGTGCCCATACTGCCAGGGGCAATCGGGTACGGATCGCCTTTCATCTCGATAAGCCGGATACGGCTCCCCTTGGGATATTGATCCCGCAGGAAGTCCAGCCATTCCTTTTCCACAGTCACTTTACATACCCCCCATATTCATATTTTGTGCGGAGCTGCTCTGTACCAGCTCCTGATGCAGCTGATCTACCGCCTCGTAAATGACCGGATCCGTTTTGAAGCTTTCCAGCTTCTGATAGTCTGTAAAGAATCTCTGATCCCCACCTGCCATGTGGACGATATCCACAGTTGCGATGGAATCCTTGGTGACGCCGAGGCGTTTCTCCAGGGTGTCACAGTTCTGGTAGATCTGGATCGCCTCCTCCAATGTCAGCTCACAGAGAAGCTGCTCCTGGGCGGTGTTGTAGTCTGTCAGCACAAACCAGGCGTAGGTGTGGGGGAGGGATGGGTCTGCTGCATCCCGAAGCATCTGTGCCCCCTTCTCCGTCAGGCCATAATCGCACACCTGCTTGGGATTTTCCTCGCCGGCAAAACCCAGGATGATATCATCCACAGCCTTTTTGACCTGCGGGCTCTCGGTAAGGGTTTCATACCGGAATCCTGTCGTATTGCGGTACGGCAGTTCCTCTCTGATGGTTCGGAGATACTGCTGTGGGTCAGTAAACTCCTGCTTGGTACCATCTGCATAGGTCACCCGGCCTACCAGCTTTACCTGATGGGCCAGCTTCTGCTGCTGCTTATCATAGCAGTACAGGTATCCCTGGTAATCGCCGGGACTGGGGGTGCAGCGCAGACAGTAGCGGTAGCGGCCTGTCTCCACCACGTAGCCGAAGCTGCGCCCATCTCTGGTGATGGCTCCGCCGTTCTGGGCACAGAAGCTGCGCATCGCCGTCAGATCTTTCAGCGGCCCATCCGTCCGAAGGGTATCCACGATGGTTTGCAGTTCATCCTTAAACTCCGGGGTGTTGAGCTGATCCTCGTTGTGGGGCCACCAGGTATGCCAGAACTCCTTCCCGTTGTGGCCGAAATCCATACGGATATGTCCTACCGTCCCCAATGCCTTGTCCTGTTCCGCGTCCAGTTCCGAATAGAAAAGGCCCGCCTCCTCAAGGGAAGCGGGCCTCAACAGGACTCCGTTTTCACTTGTTCTCGCTGCGTGTTGGTTCATCGGTTTCACCTCCTTCCTCTGGTAAGCACACAACATACCACACCGTGGGAGAAATATCTACTGCATTTCCATCACCTCCTTATCTGTTCTGAACTTGCGGCCATCAGCGTCACATAGTCGGTTCCAGGCCAGGGCTATCGTATTCGTCCAGGCTTTGCATGAACCGTTCCCTATAGTCCGGCACCAGCTCCTGGATCCTGTCTTGGATTTCTTGAATAGCCTTCTCCTGTTCTCTGGATAGCTCACAGCTGAATGCCACATAGGAGCACTGCTGATAGATCTCTATGAGCTGCTCAGGCGTAAACTGCCGTTCATAGGGAACAAGCCCTGACCGGACCGCAAAGTCCTGCTTTGCTCCAGAATAGTCTCCTTCGTAGTAATGGCCTTGGTTGAGACCGGAGTGGTTAAAATCCCAATCCCAGGTGACAAATTTAGCGCCGTGGTCTGTCTGCCGTCCAGCCAGTACTGTACCATTGAATTCGATCAGTGCCCTGTACGGCTCGTGTAGCCCAGCCGCGTTGAGGATAGACGCTCGCTCCAACAATGTCATGTATTCCTGGACAATTGCGGCCGAATCCGTGACCCTTCTGCAGGCCGCCTCTCGGTCCAGAGTAGTCACATCATCCTGGTTGTAGAAAACGCTACCGCCTGCATTAACCCGGCACAATCGTCGGCCTTCATACTCCACAGGGAGGTGGCCATCCTGTTCCGGTTGCGTGGTGAACCCAGACTGTCCCAAGACAATCCCCAGTTCGTTAAAATACAATTCCTTGTTCATTTTCCGACCTCCTTGGGCTGGCGCCCTTTTTGGTTTTTGGGGGGAACAAAAAAAGGGCGCTGCTTTGATGATCATCAAGACCAACAAAACGGCGCCCTCAATTTCGTGAAATATTTGCATATGAAAAACGGCGCCCTTTTTGAAAATGATTCCTTCAAAAAGGGCGCCGCATGGTTTTGTCTTTGCCAGCTGCTGAAAAATGGGGGTTCGAATCCCATCAGTTAGGGGGAAACAGCGGTTGGCATCTATGGAAGAATCCATGGATTTTCGGGCTAAAAAAGCCCGGAAACGGTTGATGCCACTGGCTTTTCGCCAGTGGCATCTATACCGTTTTGATTTTATGGTGACCCGTCGGGGATTCGAACCCGGCATATTATTTCGCTTAATCGGCTGTGGCTCTAGGTATCCTCGGAATCTGTGTGTAAAATCGTGTGCAAAATGTTGCTGAAATAGGCGTCTACCTGCTGGGCAGCTTCAGCACTCTCGGCGCTCATTGTGTGCTGATAGACGGTCTTGAGCATGTTGTCAGTGGCATGCCCCATGCGCTCCTGGGCGTACTTGTTTGGGACGCCCAGAGCCAGCATGACCGAGGCATTGATATGCCGCAGATCGTGGAAGCGGTAGTGCTGCACACCGGCTTTTTTGCACACGGCCTGGAACCGGCAGTACAGAGAACGCCTGGTGAGCTTCACAAGGTGTTCGCCTGGCTTGGGATCCATCAGGCTCCTGATATAGTCCGGGAGCGGCAGATCCCGCTGGGAGCCATAGGTCTTTGTGCCCTTCTCGCCCTCGTCCACCAGTGCCCGGCGGATATGGAGGACGTTTCCGTCTACATCCTCACCCTTCAAGCCCAGGATCTCCGACATCCGGAGGCCAAGCCAGACGGCCAGCAGGATGGGCAACTCCTCCTTTGTGCTCCTGGCGGCTGCCATGATGGCCTGCACATCCTCTCCAGACGGCACGGCTGCCTCATAGCGCTTCTTCTGCGGCAGTGTGGTGCGCAGCACCATGTCGGGCCGATAGACGGCCAGAGCAGCGCTGAGGAGGCCGTGGGCGTTTCTCACGCTCTTTGGCGACTTGTCCTTGGCCATCTTGTTCACGGCCCGTTGGACGGCTTCCTGCGTCAGCATGGACAGGCGGATACCCATCAGCTCCTGGAGGGCGTGTTCCCGCAGCCGCTTGTACCCAGCTACGGTGGCAGGGGAGAGGACGCTGTCCTTGCTTTCTATATAGCGATCAATGGCATCCCCTACGGTCATGGCCTGAGGGGATTTATTCTTATGGATAATCCCTGCCTTCAGAGCCAGGGCCTTGGCGTGAGCCACAGCGGGATCCTGATCTACCACACTGATCCGCTGGCCATTGACCATCACCTGACAGCGCCAGGAGCCGGATGGAAGCTGCACCGGCGTCGGATTCTTCAGCTTTGCTTTCATTTCCAATCTCCTTCTCTTTGCATGGAGAGTAAAATGCTTTTTGTGCTGCTGCATACGATAAGGTGAAAGGGTTCCAAGACTGTACAGGTTCATAAACATGTGAAAGGGCCGCCCAAAATGGGCGGCCCTTTCGGATGATTTTTCAAGTGCCGGCAAGCGGCTAAGTCTTTTACAGCGCCGGTAAACGGCTCTGTTTGCTTAATCATCCTATCACAGGATATGCAAATTGTCAAGTTTGTTGCATGTCCTCGTACACCCAATTATTTCTTTTCGTAAGTATAAAGCTCTTTCACTTTTTGGTCCAGTTTGTCCAATGCAGCATCAGAGAGATGGATGCTTGCCAGAGAATCAGATGGATAAAGGGGATCGTAAATGCGAATTTTACTGACTGTAGTGATCTGCCCGACTAGCGCTATGCTGCCACGTTTCATTTTCCCAATTTCTTTCTCGAGCCGCATCACATTTAATGCCTTGCGTTTCCAAATTTCCAGTTGTTCTCGCAATACCATAATCTCCGTGCGTCGTTCTGCCAGGCGGATCTTATAGTCAGGTGCGGAAGGATCAAATGGATTCGCCTCTATTTTGTCAAGTTTTGCAGACAAGGCATCCTGAATTGCTTTTATATCAGCGGTCGCAGCGGTCAGCTTTTCGCTCAAGGTCAGATAAATCTCGTCTCCAAGACTAATCTTAGTAAAGTGCAAATTGTCCAAATCAGTGCTTTCTTTAATTGAAGTGAGGGGTATAATGGTGACGGTGTTAGAGGACAGTGCATTTTTCACATCCAACACAACAGCATAATGCAGGCCACCTTCTTCACTTCCGATTCGGTAACCGAGATGAACTTTTACAATAGAACCCCGCTTATAACGAACCAGCTTTTTAGGGTCAAATTCATCTTCTTTACGGAGAAAACGAACATAGTCACTGATCCAGTAGGATAAAACGCGACACCGCTTTGGATCGAGAGAGTCTAAAAAAGCAGATAGATCATCAAGTGCTTTTTCCTTTAGCTCATTTGGCTCCAAGATTATCACACCTTTCAATTATCCTAAATACCTGGGTGGAGGTGTTTTTAGCATGGCCGGGGCGAAAGCCCCGGCTCTTTTTATGTTTCAGACCATGTCCGGGGGTGATCTTTCACAGGCCACCACTTGTCAAATGCAATTATATGTATCGCTGGAGAACTTCTGCAAGCTGGTCGTGATAGCCTTTGAGGTCATAGATATCTGCGAGAGGGTACTTGATGTCTTTTTTGTTCTCATCTGGGATAATTAGTGTTTTGAGATTCTCGGTTAGGCGAAGCCGACAGATCCACTTCCTGGTGTTCGCTTTATACAGGATGTTGATATACGATTCGGTATCCTTATAGGTAATGTCATGGATATCTACAATATCAGACAAAAGATTCTTGATAATGAAAAAGGCCTCCAACTCTTCTTCGGTTGTGACAATGTTGGGGGCCTTTTTCTCATCTTCCGGCTGCTCTGTAACAGTGGTAGCAGGTTCTTCAGCTGTTTTGCTGTCACTGATAGAGACGTTGCCCCCGCTGCCTCCCAAGGCAGTTTTGATCTTATCATTCATCATTTCACTGATAAGATCGTTGAGTGCTTTTTTTAAAATGGGACGGAATTTTTCCAAAACACTTTGCGTTTTCGGGGCGGAGTAGCAATCCTGGAGGAAAAAGCGGAGAAGATCGTCAGAGGGGTTATTGAGCTGCTCGGTGAAAACTGACTTGAATTCGTGAACATATTTTAGCTCAGATGCGGTGCTAAAAATGGAGTCAATATCAAAAACAGACTTACAGAATTTTTTGAGTTCAGGAACCTGATTTTCCCGGATATCAAGAATATTGATAGTCAGGAAGGGGTCATCATCCATTTTGTTTGGGTTATCCAGATCCGTATAGAAACGATATACAATGCCATTTGTAAGGATAGCGAACTTTGCGGTAGTTGTTCCAAAATAACGGAACAACTGAGAGTCGTGCCTATCCAGGTTTTCAGATATCGACTTGCACTCTATGAGGATTACCGGATCGCCATCTTTGATGATGGCATAGTCAACTTTCTCACCTTTCTTAATTCCCACATCTGCAGTAAACTCCGGGACAAATTCCTGAGGATTGAAAACATCATACCCGAGCATGGAGAAAAAGGGCATGATAATGGCCGTTTTTGTGGCTTCTTCTGTGGAAATTGAATCTTTCATACTCTCCACACGCTTTGAAAACTGCTTTAGTTGGTCAATAAAATCCATGCTAAATCCTCCATCCTCTCTCTTTTTGTGTCCAACTTGGACACTTTTTTATTTTATCTTCCGCCGCAGTTCTACCACCACGCCGATGATCTGGACGGGAAGGGATTCGATCTCGCCGGGGGAGTAGATGCGCGGAGGATAAACCGGATTGGTGGGGCGCAGCTCCAGGCTGCCGTCCCCTTTTATCATGACCTGCTTGAGGGTGGCCTCTTCGCCGTTGACTAAGACGGCGCAGTCGTCGCCGCTCTCGCAGGTCGTTTCTTTGCGGAGGATGACAGTGTCTCCCTCCAGATAGCGGGGGTACATGCTGTCCCCTTTGACCCGAAGACCAAAATACTGCCGGTCGCCGGAGCCCCAGGCCGCCGGGATCTCCTCCCAGTCCAGAATGTCCTCAATGGCCTCCAGTGGGATGCCGGCCGGGATGGTGCCAAGTACGGGAATACGGATGCCGGCAGAAGAACTACCAGAAGCCTCGCCCAGCAGCTCGCTGGTGGTCACCCCAAGGTAGTCAGCTAGCATCTGTACCTTGGCCACAGAGGGGATGCTCCCCTTTTTTATGTTGTCCATAAAATTACGGCCAGCGCCGCTTGCTTCGCAGGCAGCAGTTGGGTTTGTACCCTTGGCTTTGCAGATGGCCTTTACATTTTGCACAAAAATATCAATGTCCAAGGGAAAACACACCCTTATATAAAGAATTTGACAGAATGACAAAAAACATAAATTTAAGGATATTGAATTGACAAACATAAATTTACGGATTATGATTATGCCAGAATGAAACCACAGGTTGCCGGTCGGGTAGGTGTCCGCCGAATTTACGGAGTGCAAACCGCCTGTTGCCAGGCAGCAGGGCGATAATTCACCTCGTCGTCAGTAGGCATAAAGTTGAGGGAACGGGTGAAACCAGAAGTAGCCTCGGAAATACCTTCCATGAGGCTATTAGCTTCGCGCAGGGCAGAGCCAATGCCTTCGTAGTCACAAAGGGCCTTAGACATGCCAGAAATACCGATGGACATCCAAATTGTTACTCTGCTACAAGCAGGGACGGGTCATTTCTGCCCGCCTCTCATAGTTACCTATGAGTTCAGACTGTGCCTTCATCCCGGTGGGATGCTCCGTGTCCAGTCGTTACGCCTTCCCTCTAAAGGGCTCGGCTCGGCGTAGCCTATCGCCGGAAACCTGTGGTTTTATTCTATCACATGGAAGAAATATGAACAAGCCCCAAAGGAGGTGAGGCTGTATGAGGATCAAGGAACTTAGAGAGGCCATGGGGTTGACCAGGGTACAGTTAGCGGATCGTCTGGGCGTTTCGGTTGTTGCTGTGCGGAAGTGGGAGCTGGGTATGGCAAAGCCCAATGCGGACAAACTCCCGGCATTGGCTGATCTGCTTCACTGCACTATCGACGCCCTCTATGGCCGGGAAATATCCAAGGATGGAAACTATGCGGCGAGCTGAGAAAGAAGGTGAGCGGGGATGGAAATGCGGATTATTGGGACCCCAGATGAAATTGCGGCGTTTGTAATGGAGCTACAAACGCCGCAGGCGGACCTGAATAATCAGGTTATGAATCAGATTGCTGATGCTCTGGATCAGAAGCTGCACGCTGGTATTCCTGGAGCATGAGCCGGCATACCCTGGCAGACAGTTTTGTGACGGCGTTAGCCATCGCTTCCGCCCCCTGGCCTTCGTCGCTAGCATTAAGCTGTTCCAATACGGCTCTCTCGATTTGATCCAATTCGTTGGTGCTCAACTGACGCATAATTTCACCTCCTCCCTACCGCCCACATTTTACCACTGGCGGTGGAGGGGAGCAAGATACAGCCATTTGACGCCCTCTATGGCCGGGCCAGGCCGGAAGAGCGGGAGGCCAGCTGATCTTATAACCATTTTACCCCAATGAGGAGGGAATAACCATGCCGGAGGAGAACCGGAATACTTACAAAACCTATCGTAAGGCTGCCGGACTGACGCAGGAAGCGGCAGCGGAGCGGCTGGGCATCAGCGTGGAGAGCCTGAGGGCATATGAGACCGGCCAGCGGATTCCATCCAATGATGTGGTGGAGCTGATGTCCATTCTGTACAACGATCTGAGCCTGATCGTCCGGCATGTCCATTCCACAAATAACCTGTATAACCGTGTGGTGCCGGAGATCCAGCCCAAGTCCGTTCTGGAGGCCAGCGTGAAACTGGACAATCGCTTTGATGCCTTTATGGCTGCCAACAGCCTCCGGCGATTACTTAGGATCGCAGAGGATAACATTGTTGATCCTACCGAAAGGTCGGAGTTTGATTCCATTCAGGAGAAGTTGCAGGGCCTCATGGAAAGCATTATGGAGCTGCGGTGCGCCCGACAGGAAGGAGGAACAATATGCCGAGAGTTGCCCTGACCGCCGCCCAGCGCGAGGCGGCCAAGATCGCGGACAGGCACAAAGCCCTGTCAGATGGCTTGCTGATCTATAAGGCCGTCCATCGGATCACCTTTGCCCAGCAGGCCAAGGCTCTGGGGATCAACCCAAGGACCCTGAGCAAGGTCATCAACGGGGAACCATGCCAGCTGCCTCTGCTGGCCGTCTGGCGGATGCTGGACATGGCCGGGCTTTCTCCCGACAAGAAGGAGGGTGGGCCCGGTGCGAAGGCATAAAAAGAGGCCCCGCTGTCTGCGGGCACAGACAGCAGGACCAAACAATGGTTTCGTGCATGAAAACCATAATTATGATAACACAAAAGGCCTGAATTTGCAAGGGGAGGGATCAAAATGTGGAGCACCAATCAGTGGCAGCCGCTGGATCTGCGGCGGAGGGCCCAGCTGGGGCCATTTGACGGCGAGTTGATCGTCCTGCACATGATCCCCAAGACGCAGGCCCGCAGCGAGCGGTATTATGTTGGGCGTATGGAAAGCTTCCAGGGACATACATACTTGAGAGGCTGCGGCTCCACCGTGACCATGGCAGGGCTATGCAAGCATTATATCTTGCGGTGGGTCAGGCTGCGAGAGGACGGTGAGCCATGACGGAATATCATTTCAATGCCGAGCTGGCTCAACACCATGGAGTGAATGGAGCCATCTTCCTCCACGCCATGGCCTTCTGGATTGCCAAGAACCAGGCCAACGGGCGGCACTTTCACGAGGGACGTACTTGGACATACAACACTCTGGAGGCTTTGGCCAAGCTGTTCCCGTTCTGGACCCGCCGGCAGGTGGAGCGAATCGTGGCCAAGCTGAGGGAGGAGGGAGTACTGCTCACCGGTAACTTCAGCCAGGACAAGACGGACCGGACCGTGTGGTACGCCCTGACGGACAGTGTGCTGGAGGTGTATGGACTCCTCTCAGTTCCCATTTCACCGGAAGGTGATATGGAGCCGCCGGAGCTGGAAGCACCGGAAGCGCCCATTTCACCATCTGGTGAAATGCATTTCACCGAATCGGGACAACCATTTCACCAGACGGGGAAATGTAATAAGGAAACAGTTACTGACCAGTTAGATAATATACCCCCTATAGTCCCCCAAGGGGACAAGCCCGTGCGAAAAAAGCGACAGCGGAGTCCAAAGTCGGAGCCGACCTGGAAGCCGGAACGGTTCGAGGCATTCTGGAACTACTACCCGAGAGGGGAGGACAGGATGGGAGCAGTGGCGGAGTGGGACAAGCTCCGGCCGGATGATGCCCTCATTGACCGAATGGCCCGGGCGCTGGTCCGGCAGATGGCCAGCGAGGAGTGGCAAAGAGGCATCGGCATCCCCTACGCCTGCCGGTGGCTGCGCAAGCGCCGGTGGGAGGACGTGCCGTCCCAGCTGCCGGCGTCTGGCTCTCCGGCTGTACAGGTGGTGCAGCGTGAGGAGGTGCCCACATGGTGAGCCTGGAGGCCAACGACCGCCTCTCCAACCAGGAGGCCGTGCTGGGTGCGCTGCTCATTGAGGACAAGCTGATCGGACCGGTGCTCAGCAAGGTGTCGGAGCGGGACTTCCTGGATGATACCTACCGGCAGATTTTCCTGGCCATCCGGGCCCAGTTCGTCAGCGGCAGGCCGGTGGACCCGGTGACCGTCCGGGACCGGCTGGGCGGGGGAGAGGACTGGAGTAAGCTGCTGATCCAGATCATGGAGGACACCCCCACCGCCGCGAACATCTGGGAGTATGTGCCCCGGATGCAGGAGCAGGCCCGGGTGGTTCAGGGCCGGGGGATTGCCCAGGAATTGGCCGAGGCCCGGGATATGGAGGAGCTTCGCCGGGGGCTGGACAAGCTACAGGCCCTCACCGTGGAGCGGCAGGACGTGCGGAGGATGAACATGGAGCAGATGCTCCAGTCCTTCTGGCAGCGGCACACCACGCCCCACCGGTACATGACCTGGGGCCTGTCCAAGCTGGACGAGCAGCTCTTTGCGGACCTGGGGGACATGGTGGTGCTGGGGGGCTACCCCTCTGCCGGTAAGACCGCCCTGGCGGTGTCCTTCGCCTACCATCAGAGCGAGGCCAAGCGGGTGGGATTTTACTCTCTGGAGACCAGCCGTTATAAGCTGGCCGACCGGCTGATCTCCAACATGGCGGGGATTGAGATGGCTGCCATCAAGCGGGGTTCCCTCACGGAGGAGGAGTGGGCCCAGGCGGCCGACGCGGCTCCCAAGATTATCAAGCACCAGCTGGAGCTGGTCGACGCCTCCGGCATGACTGCCAGTGACATCCGTGCAGATGCCCTGGCCAACCGGTACCAGATCGTCTATGTGGACTATCTCCAGATCGTGGAGCCGGAGACCAGGAAGGCCAACCGCACCGAGCAGGTGTCCGCCATCAGCCGGACGTTTCAGCAGATGGCCCACGGAAACGGTGTGCTGGTGGTGGCCCTGTCCCAGCTGACACGGTCGGAAAAGACCAGGGACGAGAGCAAGTATATCGAGCCCACCATGAGCGACCTGCGGGAATCCGGGCAGATCGAGCAGGACGCCGACGCCATCCTGCTGCTCTACCTGGAGGACCCGTCCAAGCCCAACGAGAGCCGCCGGGTGCTCAAGCTGGCCAAGAACAAGGACGGAGAGCGGGGGCGGATGTACCTCGCCTTTGACGGGGCCTATCAGCGGTTCCGCCAGTCCGTGGTGGATCAGGCGGCGCCCAAGGTGACTCCCTTTAAACGGCCCAGGCAGTACAAGCAGGTCAGCTTTGCAGACAGCTTCTGGGAGGGGATCTATGCCGACGATCCAGATGACCCTTTCAGGCCGACCGAACAAAATCAGACCGGTGGTGCCGACGGGCAGGCAAAGCCGGAATAAGCAAAAGGAGGATTTTGAGCATGAAAACCTTTGCAATCGTGAATCGAAAGGGCGGGGTGGGGAAGACCACCACCGCTGTCAATCTGGCCTATGTGCTGGCCACCAGCTGCGGCCTGCGGGTGCTGCTGGTGGACGCCGACGGGCAGGCCAACGCCACCCAGATTCTGCTGCCTCCCGGCGAGTACGCCGGCCTGGGCGCTCTGCTGCGGGGGTACGCGATCTGCTACGACGAGCTGGCGATACATACCGATGTACCCGGGCTGGACGTGCTCCCGGCGGCGGAGGACCTGTGGGCTCTGGATCTGGAGGCCGCCGGGGGGGACCGGGGGCGGTGCTACCGTGCTGTGCGGGATATGCGGGAGGCCATGGAGGAGGACGAGGCCTATGACGTGATGGTCATAGACTGTCCGCCCAACCTGTCCGCCGCCTGTGTGTCCGCCATCCTGGCCAGCGACGCCGTCATTATCCCCGTGCTGTCCGACGCCTGCTCGGTCACCGGCGTGGGTGATCTGGTGGATCAGATCGCCAGCCTGCGCTCCCTCCATCCGGAACTGCGGGTGGCCGGGATTCTGGTCAATCAGTGGCACCGCAGCCCGGTGGTGGAGGATTCGGTGGCCTACCTCCGGGAGGAGGGACATGTGCCGGTCTACGATACCGTGATCCGCCGCACCGACAAGGTACCGGAGAGCTCCTGGGCCCGGATGGCGGTCCAGCAGTGGAGTCCCTTCTGCTCAGCCGCCCGGGATTACCGGGCCTGGGTGGCGGAGCTGCTGGAAAAGGAGGGCATCAAGCATGAAGGCTAATTTAGGTCGGATTGTTGCCCAGTCTATGACCAAGGCTGCCGAGGGTCGTACCATTGAGGTGATTACGGGGGAACTTTTAGACGCCAAGCGGGCCGGGGGAGAGGCAATCCTTACCATTGGCCGGTGCCTGATCGAGGCAAAAGACATGCTCTCCCATGGCGAGTGGTTGCCATGGCTCACCGAAAAAGTGGAGTTTTCTCCGCGCACAGCTCAGAACTTTATGCGCTTGGCACGGGAGTGGTCAAATACGAACGCGCTTTCCGATTTGGGGGCCTCCAAAGCATTGGCGCTTTTGGCTTTGCCACCGGAAGAACGAGATCAGTTCATGGCGGATCATAATGTCATCGACATGAGTACTCGCCAGCTGGAGCAGGCCATCAAAGAGCGGGATGAGGCAAAGGCCGCCGCCGAACACGCCGCAGCGGATCAGCGGGCTGCGGAACAGGCCCGGGACAAGATGGCGGAGGATATGAAGTTCCTCAATATCCGTTTGTCTGGAGCCAACGAGGATCGGGAGCAGGCCATGCAGGCCGTTGCCCGTCTGGAGGCGGAACTGGCCGAACTGAAGGAGAAGCCGGTTGAAGTGGCCGTGGAGACGGTGGTGGATCAGTCTGCCATCGACAAGGCCAGGGCCGACGCCATCGCCGAGATGCAGGCTAAGCTGGATAAGGCCAAGGAGGCCAAAAAGAAGGCGGAGGAGCAGCGGCAGGATGCAGAAGTGGCCCTGGCCGAGGTCCGCCGGAAACTGGAGGAACAGTCCAAAGCGGAGAAGAAGGCCGCCATGGCAGGGGATAAGGAACTGGCCCAGTTTGAGGTGTTGTTCAACCAGGGCCAGGAGCTGGCCAACAAGCTGCGGGGCCTGCTGATCAAGGCCCGGGGCAGAGTGGACAAGACCGCCGCCCAGGGCATGGAAAAGGCCCTGCGGGCCTTGGCAGATGCCATTGGGAGGTGTGCGGAATGAATACTTGGTATGAGCAGGCGGAAACCCGCCTTAAGGAAGAATACGACAAGGTCAAAGGCCAGAAGGAGTCCGCCATGAAGTCCGCTGTCCGGGATGCTCTGTTGGAGTTCTGCCGCCAGAATGAGGAGTTCGCCCAAGCGGTGGCTCAGGGTGGCTCCTTCCCGGACTGTATGGCAGCGGTGGCCAAGGGGGTGGGCAGCTCCCTCTCTGATCTGGAGGCTTATCGACGGGCGGCAGCATTCTACTTTGACGGGGCCAGGGTCAACTTCACCATGACCATCCAGCTTGAGCCGGAGGAACCCGAGGCGGATCAAAAGGGCATCCTGCTGGATCTGACCGACTTCTTCTGAGGGAGGCGAGTGAGATGCAATCAGAAGCCACGCGGGCCACTTGGCTGGCAAAGCATGCTCCGCGTTTGCGGGAAGAAGATCTGGAGCGCATCAACGACATCTATCCAGCCTACCTGTTCCGCTGCCGGAAGACCCGGGAAATCTGGACTACCTGCTGTGGGCAGCATATCCATGTTTCTGATACGGATGATGCCTGGAAAGAGGTGATGGAGGCGCCTCACCACCGGGAACCGGAATCCTGGGAAGGACACGCATGCTACATAGGTGCTATGAGCGGGCAGCTTCCCCCAAAGCCGAAACTGGTTGCCTGTCCCATCTGTGGGAAGAAGGCAAAAGTGAAAGAACTGGGGCGCACCGGGAAACGGGATAACCTGTACGCCTATTATCGGGTGGTGGTTCTGCGGGCAAGGGAGGGTGCTCTGTGGGCCATGGCCTATGAGAGCAGGAAGTCTTACAAAGATGTGGAGTCGTTGACTGCCCGCCCACAGGTGGGTCTCCTGCGGGTCTATCGTTTTCTCCCTGGCCTGGCTGAAAAGGCTAGCCGCCTCTTTAACGGATATCCATGGACGGGCTATGTGTCGTTGGATGCTCCACCCACCAAGTTGCCCCTTCCCATAGGGGAGCCCTTCGGCTGGTGCTCCGCTGAGGGTATGGGATATACCGTGATCAATATAGACGAATTGCAGAGCAGCCCCTTCCGCTACTGTCAGACCGAGGCTTATTTGGGGGAGAAAAAAGAGCCTCCTCGTACAACAACGCTGATGCGTTATCTTACCCTTTGCACCCAGTGGCCGAGGCAGGTGGAGATGCTGGTGAAGCTGGGCCTTGAGAAGGCGGTGGATGACCTGATCCTGCACAAAGTGTGGAATAAAGCTGCTTTCCGATGGGCGGAGCCGGATCCCCAAAAAGCGTTTGGTCTGAGCCGCACGGAGCTGAAAGACTGGCTGGCTCAAAAAACCTATTTTGAGTACAGGCTGGACATGGTGGTATGGTACAAGCGGCTGCGCCGGGCAGGGCTGAAAATCACTTTTGCCGACCTGGAGGAGCTGCGCAAAGAGGCGTCCAGCGTGATGGGACGTCTGGTGGTCAAAATGGCCCGGTACAAGGTGGTGCCTGCACGTTTACTTTCCTATATCCGGAAGGAAAAAACACGGAAAGGCCAGAAGCGGATGACACTCAGCACCTTGCTCACCGAATGGGTGGACTACCTGGAGGACGCTGCGCTGCTGGGCTATGACTTGACCAATCCCATCTGGCTGATGCCGAAAGAACTACACGCCAAGCACATGAGCATGATGGGGCCTGCCGGAGCGGTCCGTGAGAAGAAAACGTCGGAGCGGTACCTAAAGCGGCTGAAGACCCTTGTCAGCCGTTATACCTTCAGCACTGACCGCTGGCTGATCCGTCCACCGATGTCAGCCATGGAAATTACAGCAGAGGGGAAGGCTTTGCACCACTGTGTGGGCGGCTACGCGGATCGCCATATCAAGGGGACCACCACAATCCTGTTTCTCCGCGACCGAAAGAAACCTGGTAAACCTTTGGTGACCATTGAGATGAGCGGAAATCAAATTATGCAGATCCACGGCTATCGTAACGATGTCGACGAAGCCGTCAAGCCAAGTGTAAAGTACGCCGGTATTCTGGAGCCGTGGCTGGCCTGGCTGGACGGAGGCAGTAAGCGGGACAAAAAGGGCTTGCCGGTTCTTCAGCTAAAGAAAGAGGGTGCGGCATGAGTAAGGAACCGATTCTGCTGAAAACGGGAGATCCCTGCCCCATATGTGGAAAGCCCATAAAAACCGATGACCCGGAGACGTTGCTTTTTCTGTCAAAGCTGGCGGAATTTATGCAGGAGGAGAAAGTGGGTGAGGGGTAATAAAGTGTGATTGATTGCGCTCCGGCCTTCTGCCGGGCGGGATCGCTCACCCGCCCGGGCCTCCTTTTGCTTCCCGGGCGCCCTGTTGATCTGAAGGCCTGCGTACCAACGTGGGGTAGTAGTAGGAGATACGGGGCGCCCGGCAGAGGGCCGGAGCATAGAAAAGGCGCCGCCCGATGGGGCGGCGCCTGCCCGACGTCAATCCTTGGTGTCAGTGTGGTAGACCTTCATGTGAGGGCCGGAAGTACCGGCGATGATGGGGTTCGCTTTTTCCTTCCCGTGCCTGGCGTTGCCTTGGATCTGGGGAACGGGGGCCTGGTCATTGCGGGGCTGGGTATGGGTCCGATCGGGACGGGCCATGCCTTGTTTGGCCATAGTATCACCTCAATACTTGTGTTTAAAACAGTTTCTTCACCTCATCCGCCACACGCTGGAGTTCCTCCAGGGTCGCGGGCTGCTGCTTGCGGGCACGGATCTGAGCCTGGATATAGCCAGGCAGCTGGGAGAAGTAGGCCTCCATGACGGGATCATTGACCAAGTTGGCGTATCTGTCGCTATACGTGGGTTCCATACAAAACACCTCCGATGATAGCATGCCCACTTGGCACAGTTATGAAAAGGGAAAGGGTGCTGATGATGAATTTGGAAATGGAAGAGAGCTCCATGGTGCCTGTGATGGTGGTGCGGGTACCGGTCATGCCCAGGGCGGATAAGGACCAGCTCCGGGATGAGATCATATCCGGTATCTTGGACGGGCTGCTCCTCCTGGAGGACGGCCTGCCCTACGAGGTGGTGGAGCTGCCGCTGCCCAGGGCATGGACGCCGGAACTGCGGGAGCCGGAGCCACCGCCCGGGCCAAGCCCGGAGGCAAGGGAGAAGAGAGAGATCCTGACCCGGCTCCAGGCCCACCGGAAGGCAAATGGGCTTGGATGCTTTGCCCCTCTGGCCAAGGCCTGCGGCAAAGGAATCACCGATACCATCCTCAGAAATATCTATAGCGGAGATGAAGTGTATCCCATTGAGGTGTGGCGTCAGGTGGGCAAGGGACTGGATAAGTTGGGCGGGCCTGTACCAAAGGATATTGGTGGATAGAATGGGAGATGTCGTCCGTATCGAGGAATGTATGCGTACCTGTGATAACTGTTTTTGGCACAACGATACTATGGGAGCTTGCAGACATCCCGGAGGCTGGTACTGGGATGAGCGTTATCATCATTGTGCAACATTTCGTCGGAGATTTTTCGTTGAGGATAAGGGAGGGGAACAGGGTGAAAAGTAAAAATTTGAGGCGGGTCACCATGCTGGTAACCGCCCAGACCGCAAAAAACCTGGAGCGATTGGCCCAGATGGACGGCCAGCCCACCATAGGACGGGTTATGGATAAGCTGGTGCGGGAGAAGATGCTTTCCCTACGGCAGCCGGAAAGAGAATGGACCGGACACTATATGGACCGGTTCCAAAAGGTGGATTGATGGCGAAGCGATTGAAAATTGTCACCGCCGGGCGGCTGGTGATGGCGGTGCTCTACTCCACACCCACGCCGCGCAGCACGTCGGAAGAGCGGGCCGCACTGCGGGAGATCTCCAGCGCTGCTCAGATGGCGCTGAACAACCGCCGGGCCTGGCAGAAGCTGGAGCTGCTGCTGGCCGCCAATTTCAGCCGCCGGGATCTGGTGATCGAGCTTACTTACGACGACACCCATCTGCCGCTCTCCAAGACGGAGGCTATCAAGCTGATCCGCAAGTTTTTGTCCTGGCTGCGGGCCCACCGGAAAGCCAGGGGCCAGGAGCTGCGCTATGTGTACGTTACTGAGCAACTCAGTGCCGAGGGCGGCCGGTTGCATCACCATCTTGTCATCAATGGCACCGGGGCAGACCTTGAGGTGCTAAAATCCCTTTGGCCGTATGGAAATGTCAAAATGGAGCAACTGGATGACTGGCAGGGGTACGAGGCTCTGGCCAAGTATCTGACCAAAGAGGCCCGGGAGGTGGGACGGCCGGAACCAGGGAAAAAGTGCTGGGTCTCATCGCTGGGCCTGAGAAAGCCGACGGTGGAGAGTGAGCTGGTAAAGGATACCCTGACTCTGGCAGCGCCGCCGGGCGCGATCATCCTCAGCGCGCCGCCGCCCGTCCGCAACCAGTATGGGGAATTCATCACTATTAAATATATTAAGCCGAAGAAAGGAAAGGAGAGGAAAGGAACCAGGCCACCGTCCAGACGGAGAAGAGAATAGCCTTCGCGTCTTTATTCGGTCTGGAAACAGGGTGCGACAAGTAAAAAAGCCCATAGAAAGTGAGTGAAAAAGTTGAAACCAACTCGCGAATGTGGTAAACTTATCGTAAAGGACGGATGGTTGATCTGCCCTGGCTGCCGCAAGCGTCTGCTCCGGGTGGAGATGGATACGGCGGCGCAAAACTTAATTGTCTACTGCCGCAACTGCAAGCGCACCGTGACGGTAGACATCGACAGAGGCCAGTGCTTTGAGAGCCAGAGCCCGACATGATCCCAGCGTGGGATGTGGTCGGGTTCTGGCTTTTTGTTTTGCCCGGAGGTGATAGCCCGTGGCCATGAAGCCGCTCCGACCGTGCCGGCATCCAGGATGCCCGGAACTCACTCGGGAGGGATACTGTCCCAAGCACAAAACCAAGCGAGCGGACCGCCGGGCCTCGGCGGAGTACCACGCTTGGTACAACCTGCCTGTCTGGACTGATGAACTGCGGCCCACCCAACTCTTACGGGAGCCCTGGTGCCGGGAGTGCGCCAAGCGTGGTATCCGCACCCGGGCCACTGTGGTGGATCACGTGGATCCACACCAGGGAGACTGGACCAAGTTTATCGACCGGGACAATCTCCAGAGCCTGTGCAAGCACTGCCACGACCGAAAAACAGCGCTGGAACAAACGAAAAAACGGCGGGAAAATGCAAGCCTATGAAGCCGTAATCGGAGGGAGGCTTGGGCGCACACCCGCGGGCCCGTCATGCCCGCCTGCGCCCGCGGCAAGCCCTTGGCTTGCCAAACCCTCCCCCACCCAGAAAAAGTTTTGAGACCGAGAGCGTAAGACCGTGCGCCCCCCTCCGTGTGGGATTTTCTCCCCACGGAGAAATAGGGCCGTTTGGCTGGGCATCGAGAGGAGGAATCAACATCGATCGCAACCGTCAAATTCGACTGCACAACTGTGACTGTTTGGTTGGCATGAGCCGTGTGGACACCGGAAGTGTGGATCTGGTCCTGTGTGACCTGCCCTACGGAACCACCAACTGCGCGTGGGATACGGTGATACCGTTTCAGCCCCTGTGGGAACATTACCAGCGGGTGCTAAAGCCACGGGGGGCACTGGTGCTCTTTGCAGCTCAGCCTTTTGCTACCGATCTCATCAACAGCGCTCGGAAGTTCTTCCGGTATGACCTGGTATGGGAAAAGAACTCCCCCGTGGGCTATGCCAATGCAAACCGGATGCCTATGCGCTCCCACGAGTTGATGCTGGTCTTTTACCATCGTTTGCCCAAATATCACCCCCAAGGGTTGGTCCCGCTGGAACGCCCGGTGGTGCGGCGTGGAGAACGCAAGGGCGGTGTCTATCGCCCCATGGGCAAGGAAAGTGTGCAGCGTTTTACCAACTATCCGCGCTCCGTACTCCGCTTTCCCAACCGGAAGGAACGTCGCTTTCATCCCACCCAGAAGCCGGTGGCGCTGCTGGAGTATCTGGTGCGGACTTACACCGACCCGGGAGATCTCGTGCTGGACAACTGTATGGGAAGCGGTTCCACAGCCATGGCCTGTCTGAATTCCGGCCGGCGCTTTGTAGGTTTTGAACTGGATCGGGGTTATTTTGAGACAGCCAGAACCCGGGTGGCGGAGTGGGGCGGATCAGTCACATAAACGGGAGAAAGGGGGGAGTGTATGCCCGGACCGAGACAACGCCTGGCCGTGCTGGAGGGAAACGGCCGGAAGCACCTGAGCAAAAGCGAAAAGGTCCAGCGGGCGGACCAGGAAGTGAATCTGCCCAAGCCCAAGACCATGCGGGTACCTAAGTGGCTGCCTCAGGAGTACCGGAAGGAGTTCCGGGCTCTGGCCAAGGAGCTGCTGGCCGCCGATATGGGGGCGGCCCAGTTGGATCGGGATACCCTGGGGCGTTATGTGGTGGCTCAGGCCCAGTATGCCCATGCCTGCGAGATGGCGGGGGAGGCCTTGACGGCCAATAACGCCGCCCTGGCGGAGAAGTGGACCAAGATCCAGGATACCTGCTTCAAGCAGGCCAGGGCCTGCGCCAACGATATGGGTATGACCATCACAAGCCGGTGCCGTTTGGTGCTGCCGGAGGGGGCCAAGCCCAAGGAGAAAAACCCCTTTGAGCGGATGATGGAGGAGCGGATGCACCGTGCCTGAGTTGCTCCAGCTGGGGCCGGTGCAGGTGTGTGCCCCGGATGATGGAGCCGTGCTGCGATACAGTGAGCAGGCGGTGCAGGATGTGCTGGACTTCTTTTCCCTGCTGTGCTTTGGCTCAAACGAGTGGGCGGGAGAGCCTTTCCAGCTGCTGGACTGGGAATTGGACGCCATTCACAGTTTTTACGGCATCCAGGAGCAGGACGAGGACGGCGGATGGAGCCGGTACCGGCGGTTCCTCTACGACGAGTTGCCCAAGAAGAACGGAAAGACGGAGTTCTCCGCCGGGCTGGGGCTCTATCATCTGCTGTGGGACGGGGAGAAGCGGCCCAAGGTGGGCATCTTCTCCTCCGACAAGGAGAACGCCGCCCAGGTCTACGAGGCGGCCAAGTACATGGTGGAGCACACCTGCCTGGGCGAGCCCGAGCACGACCCTATCGCCTGGGCGGTGGACTCCAAGCGGGAGATCCACACCAAGTACGGCGGCATACTGAAGGTATATTCCGCCGACGCCGTGAGCAAGCACGGATACTCCTTCAGTGCCATCATCTTTGACGAGCTCCACACCCAGCCCAACCGGCGGCTGTGGGACGTGCTCACCGCAGGCTCAGACGCCGCCCGGCGGCAGCAGGCGGTGATCGTCCTCACCACCGCCGGTGACGACCCGGACCGGAAGAGCATCGGCTGGGAGATCCATGAGAAGTGCCGGAGGCTCCTAGCTTGGCGGCGGGGAGAGCCTGAGCGGGAGCTGGATACCGACGATCCGGCATGGTGCCCCATCATGTACGGCATCTCCGTTCTCACCGGGGATGATCCGGACAAGATCGCCGATCTGGACATCTACGACGAGGCGGTGTGGTACGCCTGTAACCCGGGCCTGGGCCATAACCTGAAGCTGCGGGATTTCCGCAGAGAGGCCAGAGCCGCACGACAGAGCGAGAGCGCTGAGCGGCTCTTCCGGTGGCTGCGGCTCAACCAGTGGATCGCCACCCATGCCGTGGGATGGCTCCCATTGGGCCTGTATGACAAGACCCAGTGGAACCGGGAGGAGTGGCAAGGCCTGAAGGTGACAGCGCGGCGGCAGGCCGTCCGGGACTGCCTGGTGGGAAAGAAGTGCTTCGGCGGGCTGGATCTGTCCACCACCACCGACCTGACGGCGCTGACACTGCTGTTCCCGCCCCAGGAGGGGTTGGACAACTGGGTGACCTTGTTCTGGGCCTGGCGGCCGGAGGACGGGGTGGTGGAGGCCGAGCAGCGGGACCATGTGCCGTATCGGGACTGGGCCAGGGCGGAGTTTCTCACCCTGTGCCCCGGGGACATGGTGGACTTCTCCATGATCGAGGAGACGGTGGCCTGGTGCGCCGGCGTGTTTGACCTGGACACCCTTGGGGTGGACCCCTATCTCAGCCGCACGCTCACCCAGCGGCTCATGGACCGGGGCGTCAACGTGGTGGAGATCCCCCAGACCATCAAAGAGCTGTCTCCCGCTATGAAGGAGGTGGAGCGGCTGCTGCGCTCCCATGAACTGCTCCATGAGCACAATACGGCCGCCCGGTGGTGCTTCGGCAACGTGCGCTGCCATGTGGACGGCAACGAGAACCTGAAGCCCATGAAAAACCGCAGCATCGGCCGCATCGACATGACGGTGGCCTGGATCATCGCCATGGCCACGGCAATGGTGAAGCTGCCCCAGGGGCCAGATATCAATGAGCATGTACTTTCGGAAGATTGGGGGATTTGATTTGAAAGAAAAATTAAGGCGGGCGGTCAGGGCGCTGGGCCTCTATCTGGACGATCTGCTCCTGCTGGCTGGCGGGGGGTGCTTCGTCCGGGCTGCCCTTGACCTGGGCGGCCGGCCGGCAGCTCTGGCGACAGCAGGTGTCTGCCTGACCGCCTACGCCGTGGTGGTGGCCAGGTCCAGAGGGGGTGGCCGGAAATGATCCTGAATCAGGCGATGAGGCCTCGGGCCTCCGTAGATGAGACGCCTCTGCCATGGGAGCAGCTCAGCCACTGGTTTCAGCGGGTCTTTTCCGGGGAGGAGGCCATAGAGGCCAGCCGGGCAAATGCCGAGCATCTTTCGCCGGTGTCGGCGGCCCACCGGATCCTGACGAACTCCTTCGGCCTAATTCCCTTTGGCCTGTACCGGAAGGACGGAGACGCGCGTGTTGCGATAGATGACCAATCCCTCAACAGGGTTCTTAAAGTGCGGGCCAATGATTATATGTCCCCATTCATGTTGCGGAAGATCGTCATGTCCAACGCATTTTGGTGGGGGTTCGGCGCGGTGTGGAACCGGAAGGACGGCGCCGGGCATGTGATCGCCCGGATCCCGCTGCCCACTGACTGCTGCACCATCCGCAAGGACGCCAACACCGGGACCTACTGGTATGACTACAGCCTGGAAGGACTTCATAAGACCTTTGCCAATTCGGAACTGTCCTTCCTGTACTTCGAGACCTACGACGGTATTCGGGGGCGGGGCATGCTGGATCTGGCCCGAGAGGCCATTTCCGTGGACGCCATGGCCCAGCGATACAACAAAAAGTTCTACCAGAACGGCGCCCGTCTCTCCGGTATCGTGGAGGTGGATACCGACGCCAATCCGGAGACAAGACAGCGGGTGAAACAGGAGTTCCGCACCTTCGCCTCTGACGACGCCTTCGCTGTGGCGGTGCTGGATCACAGCATGAAGTACACACCTCTGGGCCTCAGTCAGAGTGATGCACAGTTCATTGAGAGCCGGGGCTTCACCGTGGAGGAGATCAGCCGGTTCTCCGGCATCCCCAAGCACATGCTCCAGACCGGCAAGGAGAGCTACGACAGCAACGCTCAGCAGCGGCTCAACTACGTCACTGACACCCTGCTGCCCTATGTGGTCCAGTGGGAGAGCGAGGACAGCTATAAGCTCATAGGCTCCCTACTGCGCCAGACTGGGGCGTACATCCACGGAAATGTGGAGGCACTGCTCCGGGCGGATCCCACCACCCGGGCGGACTTCTATGTGAAGCTCATCGAGCACTCGGTCATGTGCCCGGACGACGCGCGGGCCAAGGAGGAGCTGAACCCAATCCCCGGCGGGCTTGGGAAAGCGTTCCTGGTCACGAAAAATTTGGGCTCCCTGGAGTCCGTATTGAGAGGAGAGGATGGAAATGGCTGATATCGCGCTGCGGGGGGAGCTGTGGGATAACGACTCCGCCGATGTGCTGCGCTGGTGGGGATGGAGGGACATTACCGCCCCCATGGACATTGCCGCCGCCCTGGATGCAGCCGATGGGGAGGATGTGACGCTGCTGATCAATTCCCCCGGTGGGGACATGTCGGTGGGGCTGGAGATCCGGTCCATGCTCCGGCGCTACCAGGGCAATACCACGGCTTTGTTCCAGGGCTACGGGGCCAGTGCCGCCACCCTGGCGGCCACCGGTTGCCGCACCATCCAGAGTGAGCCTGGGGCCCTGCTATGCTACCACAATCCCAGCGGAGGGGCGGAAGGAGATTTCCGGGATATGCGCCGGGCGGCGGAGGCCCTCCGCAACGCCAGAGACTGCATCCTGGAGGTCTACACCGCCCGGAGCAGCGCCAAGACCCGGGAAGAGCTGGTTACCCTTATGGACAAGGATATTTGGATCACACCCTCCCAGGCCCTGGAGTACGGTCTCATTGACGAAATTGTGGGGCTCCCCATGGAGGCGGAGGACCCGGCAGCTTTTGTGGCGGCGGCATCCGGACGCATCCGGCTGACGGCGGCCATGCGGGAACAGTATCAGACCCATGTTGCGGGCCTGCGGGCGGAAGAGGCCCGGAAGGAACAGGGCAGACGCACTCTGGCACGGCTCAGGGCGCTTGCTGAATTTTGAGATTTGAAAGGAGAACAGTATGGATTTCATGGAGAAGATCACCGAGCTCCGGGCTAAAAAGGCCCAGCTGCTCACGGAGGCCGAGGGCCTGGTGACCGATGGCAAGATCACGGAGGCCAGCGCTATTTCGGACCAGATGGAGGCTATCAACACCCAGATCGCCGGCCTGGAGAAACTGGCAAAGGCCAGCCGGGAGGCGGCGGAGCCGGTTTATGATGGCGCGCTGCACAATCCCACTGCCAAGATCGCGGGAAAGAATGAGGACAAGCCCTTTGCCTCTGTGGGTGAACAGCTGATGGCCATCTACAAATTCCGGAAGAATCACGTGGAGGACAAGCGGCTCCAGCAGGTGAATAACGCTGTCCTGGGCTCCAATGAGGGCAGCGGTGCCGATGGCGGCTTTGCCCTTCAGACCGACTTTGCCGGCATGATCATGGAGAGCGCCGTTCAGCAGAGCCCCCTGCTCAACCGGCTGGACCGCTACACCTGCTCAAGCTCTGCCAACGCCATGCGGTGGGTAAGCGCTGACGAGACCGACGTGTCCAAGTCGGTGTTCGGCGGGGTCCAGATGTACTGGGCCAGTGAAGGGGCCGCGGTGGCTGCCAGCAAGCCCCAGTTCCGGGAGATGAAGATGGATCTGGAGAAGATGATGGGCTTCCTCTACTGTACCGATGAAATGCTGGAGGATGCGGCCTTTATGACCAGCTTTGCCAGTTCTTCCTTCACCCTGGCCGGGGACCGGCTGCTCACCGAGAGTGTCATCTGCGGCGACGGCGTAGGCAAGCCCCTGGGTCTGACCCATTCCAAGGCCCTGATCACTGTGGCCAAGGAGCAGAGCCAGACGGCCGGCACTTTCCTGGGAGCCAACGCCATCAAGATGCAGGCGCGGGCCATGCCCCGGAACCGGGACCGGCTGGTGTGGCTGATGCACCCCGATGTGGAGGAACAGCTGCCCAGCCTGGCCATCCAGAGCGGCGAGGCGGCCAAGTTCCTGTGGAACCCCGAGGGAGGCCTGGGCAACTTCGATACCCAGCGGGTGCTCAACAAGCCGGTGCTCTTCGAAGACAGCTGCTCCCCCCTGGGTACTGCTGGTGACATTATGCTGGTGGATCCCTTTATGTACATCCTCCTGACCAAGGGTACCGTCAAGCAGGACTGGTCCATCCATGTGGAATTCCTCACCGATCAGAACTGCTTCCGGGTTGTGTACCGTTGCAACGGCGCCCCCAAGGTGAGCAAGCCCCTGACCATCAAGAACAGCACCAAGCCCCGCAGCCCCTTTGTGGCGCTGGCGGACCGCAAGTAAGGAGGGTTTGAGATGAATCGGATCAACGAAGAACTGGTATTCCATACCGCCTTTGCTCCTCAGAGCGTGGCGGCCTCCACAGAGAAGACTTCCGACTACATCGACGTTTCCGGGGTAGAGGAGATCGTGTTTCTGGTCTCCGTCGCTCCTCTGGGGGCCAATAAGAGCCTGACGGTGACAATGCTGGCCTCCGACGACAGCAGCGGCGGCGAGGCGGAGGAGGTGGAGACGGCTACCTTTACCGATACGGTGGGTACCGCTCCTCAGACGGCGGTGGTGAGCTATCGCCCCAGCGCCCTCAGCGGCCGCTACATGGCGGTGAAGTTCCAGCACGATGCGGCAGCAGCCGTAGTCTGCGGCGTAGTAGTTGCTGCCAACACCATGTACTTGCCTGCTGCAAACGGCTGGACTCTGGTGGTGTGATATGGCCCTGACGGAGGAGCGGCGGGCCGGGCTGCTGGCCTACTGCCGCATTGAGGAGCCGACCCCGGATGAGCTGCTCACCCTGGAGACCCTGTATGACGCCGCCGTTGGCTACCTGGAGGGGGCTGGGATCGCCCAGCCCCCGGAAGGTTCCACCCGGCGGGCCCAGTATGACCTGGCGGTCAACTTCATGGTGCTCAGGGATTTTGATTTGAGAGATGCCGAGGTGACGGGTGCCATCCAGGACAACCCAGCCTTCCGGCGGCTCATCACTCAACTCAAGCTGACAGAGCCGAGAGAGGAGGCCTGACCCATGGCCTACATCGGAGCGGGCAGGCTGGACCAGCCTCTGGAGGTGCTGGAGCTGCGGGAGACAGCCACCGGCATATGGGAGTGGGTCACGCTCCGCCGGGCATGGGCTCAGGTGGAGCAGACCGCCAAGACCAACCTGTTCAGCAAAGTGGGCGTGGGGGCCAGGGACGCCGCCATCGTGATCCGGCGGCAGAAGCTCACCCTCCACAACGCCCTGCGCTGGCGGGGACAGCACCTGTTCCTCACCTCCATCACCCACCGGGACCGCAATCACCTGGACGTGGGGGCGGCGCTGGTGGAGCCGGTGGTCTGCACCGCCCAGAGCTACACCACCCGGGTGGGGACCGGAAACCGACCGGAAAAGGCGGAACAGCCGCCGGTTACATTCCCCGGCATCCTGACGGAAAAATACGTCCGCTATGAGCAGGAGGACACCTATGCCAAGGCCCGGAGAGGCCTGGTACTGGTGACCCCTAAGGTGATAGAGCTGTCTGAAGGCGCTCTGGTCACTGTTACAGAGGGGCCTGCCAAAGCGGTGTACAACGTGCAGGCGCGCCACGTGCTGGATCCGTACAAGCACGAGTATGAGATGGACTTCAGCCGGGATGTGTAAGAGGTGATGGTATGCAAAGCATTGAGATGAGCGATCTGGACCGGGTCCTGGACAGCTGGGACGAACTGCTGCAGGAGTTCCCCACTATGAAACGGGATCTGCTGGAGGATCTGGGAAAGAAGCTGCTCTCCGGTGTCCGGGGTGAGATCCGGGGCACCGGAACTGTCCAGAGCTGGCAGGAGCGGTACCTCGGCTCGAAAAACGGTTATGTGGCGGTGCGGCCTAAGGCCGACACCTACAAAGTGACAGCCCACGGCAAACGGTATGCCGTGGGCTATGTGACAAACGCCATTGAAAACGGCCACAGGCACCGCACACCCAGCCAGCAGCCCAGGGACGGCTATCATTACCGGCCCAGAATCAACACCCCGGCGGTGCCCGGGCGGCACTTCTACGCCGCCGTGCGGGGGCGGATGGAGCAGATGGGGCAATCCGAGGTGCAGGCCCTGGCTGCCCAGGTTGCCCGGAGACTGGAGGGCGGAACATGATCACAAGCACGGCAGTCTGTGATGCCATCGCCAGTGTGGTGGCCAAGCTGTGGCCGGAGCGGATGATCTACCGGGACTTCTGCCCGGTGGACCACAAGCGGCCCAGCAGCTATCTGTACGTGACCCAGTCCAGCCATGTGCCCGCCAACCTGTTCCTGGTGGAATGGACTATGGAGGCATCCGTGGAGCTGTTCTGCGCCACAGACGAGTATGACATCAGCTCCACGGAGGCGCTGCGGGCGGATCAGGAGGCGGTGCTGCTGGCCTTCGGCGCCCCATCGCTCCAGGTGGAGGGAGGCTGGGTGTCCCTGACGGCGAAGGGGGATGGCATGGAGGTAGGCTCCGCCTTTGTGACCTTCTCCGCCTCCTGGTTTGAGGTGCCTCCGGGAGCGGAAGACCCGGAAGAGAACGCGCCGCTGATGGAGCAGTTCCAGGTCAACGGCAAAGATATGAAAGTTTGAGGTGATTTGATTGGCAACGACCAATACCCTGCCCACCCTGAAGATCGCCTTTGAAAAGGCGGCGGCCACGGTGGCCAACAGGGCCAAAAAGGGCTATGTGGCCCTGTTTGTGCGGGATGAAAAGGCTCAGGGCGTCCACGCCCTGAGCAGCGACGCGCTGATCCCCTCCGAGCTGGGGGAGGCCAACAAGACCTATGTAAAGCTGTGCTTCCAGGGCAGCGACCGGGGAAGCCCCAGCCTGGTGTATCTGGTGGTCATCGCCACCGGCACCGATGATACCACCGCCCTGGAGGGCGGGCTCAAGTCCATTGAGGCATACTCCATCGACTATCTGGCCGGCCCGCCCGACGTGACCGACCAGGAGCTGGCCAAGCTGGTGGAGTGGGTCAAGGCCCAGCGGGAGTTGTACCGCACCGTGAAGTTGGTAAAGCCGTGGAAAACCGCCGGCAGTGACAACATGGGCATCATCGAGCTGGACGAGAGCGGCATGACGGACAAGGACGGAGCGGTGACCTCTGCGGAGTACTGTGGCCGCATCGCCGGCATCCTGGCCGGCATTCCCATGGGCATGAGCGCCAGCAACGCGGCGCTGCCCGAGCTCACCGCCGTCACCGCCCGCACCACGGCGGAGCAGACGGAGGCCATCCAGGCCGGAAAGCTGATCCTGGTCCATGACGGCCTCCAGGCCAAGATCGCCCGGGCGGTCAACTCCCTGACCACCATCCCCCCGGAGGGGAAGGAGGACTGGAGCAAGATCAAGATCGTGGAGGGGATGGATCTCATCTCCTATTATCTGCGCACCACCATCGAGAGCCAGTACCTGGGCCGCTATCCAAACACTTACGACAACAAGCAGCTGCTGGTGACCGCCATCAGTGAGTATTTCTCTTATCTGGAGAGCGCGGGCGTGCTCTCCCCCGGGGAGAGCTTTGCGGAGGTGGACTACGACCGGCAGCTTCAGTGGCTCAACAGTCAGAGCGTGGACACCAGCGCCATGACGGAGCAGCAGATCCTGGAGTACCAGACCGGCAGCTGGGTGTTCATCCGCTGCGGCGGCCGGCTGGTGGACGCTATGGAGGACTTTGAGGTCCTCTTCAACAACCTGTAAGGGAGGAGAAACATATGGCAAGATCCGGTATGACCGCACGGAAGATCCCCAACGGCACCTATGGCTCCGTGTGGGTGGATGCCGAGCGGCTGGCTGAGTGCTACGGCTGCCAGGGCAAGCTGGAGATCAGCAGCGATACCATCAATTTGTGCGGCCAGTTTATGGAGGCCCAGAAGCCTGTGAGCGGCAAGGGCACCGGCTCCCTGATGCTTTACAAGGCTGATTCCGGCATGATCCAGCGGATGCAGGGGGCCCAGGACGGGGATATCCCGGAGTGTACCATTGTGTCCAAGCTGGCGGACCCCGCCAGCGCCGGGGCGGAGCGTATCGCCTATTACGGCGTGCAGTTCACCGACGTGACCCTGGCGGACTGGCAGGCGGCCACCAGCGGCAAGGTGACGGTGCCCTTTACCTTCACCCGCTATCAGCTGCTGGACGCCATCCCGGTGGAATAAGGAGGATTTCCGATGGACAAGGAAAAGAGCGCCGTGCGGGCGCTGCTGGACATTCAGGTGGGGGAGCCGGAGACGCAGCAGGTCATGGTCCCCCGGCTGGGCCTGACGATCACCCTCCGGGAGCTGTCCTACAACAAGCTGGAGCAGCTGCGGGGCATCGAGGACGCCAATATCAATTACCTGCTGGCCTCGGTGGTGGATCCCAACTTCCGGGATCCGGCCTGGTACCGGGATCACATGGGCAGGCCCACTCCGGTGGACGCCATCAAGGATTTGTTCCGGGGCGGTGAGATCCGGGCCCTCGTCCGCCGCTGCGACCTGCTCAACGGCTACGGTCCGGGCGCTGTGATCTCCATGGATCAGGAGGACCTGCAGGACGCCGCCATCGGAGCGGCCATGGAGGACCTGGAAAAAAACTGACCCATGACACGGATCTGGCGGCGGCTCAGCTGCTGCTGATCCGCCACGGCATCTTCCCCGGCGACTACTTCCGCCGCAGTCCCGGGGAGCGGGCCGTGATCTGTGCCATGCTGCTCGACCATAACAGGCGGAGAGAGGAGGGAACCTAAATGCCCGCAGATGCCAGCATCGCCATGAGCGTGCAGGACAACTTGTCCGCAGCTATCGTAGCCATGAAGAGCTCTGTGACCAATTTTCGGTCGGATGTCAAGTACTTACAGGAGGAGCTGGACCGTCTCAATGCCACCCGGGTGCAGATGCGCGTGGATCTGACCGGGGCGAAACGGGAGGCCCAGCAGGCACAGAAAGCCTTTGAGTCTCTGGGAGATGCCGCCACCGAAGCGGAGCGGCAGGCGGCCGAGGCGGACTGGAAGAAGGCGGAGGAGAACCTGGAAAACATCCGCCAGCAGTATGACCTGGTAGGCCGGCAGGTGCGCCAGACCACCAGAGACATGGAAAAAGCCACCGGAGCTATCAGCCGGGCGGAAAACCGGGCGGGCGGCTCCGGAAGGATGGGGATGCTCTCCGCTCTGGGCCAGGCCGGGCTGTACGATATGCTGGGAGAGGCCGCAGGACAGTGGGCCAACACCCTGGTCAGCTCCGGCCTGGGCAGCGATATGGGCTCCCTGTTCTCCAGCGCCCTCAGCGGCGCCGGCAGCGGAGCGGCTATCGGAACAATGATTTTGCCCGGCATCGGCACTGCCGTGGGCGCGGCCGCCGGCGCCGGGATCGGGCTGCTCACCGGCGCCAGCCAGGTCTACGAACAGCGGGATGAGGCATTCAAGTCCTACGTGCAGGAGGCGACCCAGGGACAACTGGATGAGATGTCCGAATCCATCACCTCCGGCAGCGCCACCGCCGCCCAGCGGGAGCTGGACGCCATCGCCTTCAACCAGCTGCTGGGGAAGGGCGTGGGAGATACCTACCTGGAGGACCTGCGCACCATGGCGGCCGACACCCCCATGGAGTATGGTGACCTGACCCAGATGAGCCGGTCCCTGGCCACCGGGTTCGGGGACGATCCAGACCGGATGCTGGAGCTGCTGGAGGGCCTCGGCAACGCGGGCAGCGCCGTGGGCACCGACGCCTCAGGTATGACCTACATGGCCCAGGTGATGAGCCGGATGCAGTCAAGCGACATGTTTAGTCGAGAGGACATGAATGCATTCCAGGATCGAGGTATCAACGTCCTGGAGATGCTGTCCGAGGCCCTGGATAAGACCCAGGGGGACATCTACGAGATGATTTCCAAGGGCAGTATTGGGGGCCAGGAGGCGGTTGATATCATCCAGAAGGGCCTGGACCAGTACGCCGGGGCAATGGACCAGATGTCCCAGACATATTCCGGCCTGACTTCCACCCTGGCTGACGCCCAGACTGAGATGGACAACGCTTACGGCCAGGGCTACAACGAGACCCGGAAGCAGGGCATCCAGGCGGAGATTGACTACCTCAGCGGAGAGAGCGGCGCCATGATCCAGGAGGCCAATCGGGCAATGGGCGCCTGGCAGGCCGAGCTGGAGAACAGCAAGGAGCAGTACATCCGGGACGCCATGGATGCTGTCATCAACTCCGACGAGTACAAAGCTGCCATTGAGAGCGGCACCGACGAGGGCATGGCCGAGGCTGGCCGTATGCTGATGGAGGCCAAGGTGGCAGGTATGAACGAGTACAACGCATCCGAGGGTGCCCAGCTGGTCCTGGAGTCCGAGATGGCCCTGGCCACCGGTATCCGGGAGGACGCATCTTCCAACCAGGCCTATTGGGACGCAGGTTACCGAAAAAGCCAGGAGTACAGCAAGGGCCTTGCCGCCGGCCTGCTTGAGCTGGTTGGCACCGGCACGACCTCCTCCGGCCGCAGCAATTATCATAACCGTGGCTATGACAGGGACGAAACCCCCACTACCGGCCGTAGCAACTACCATGACCGGGGCTATGCCTACGGTCTGGCCAGGGTGCCCTATGACGGATATGCCGCCGTTCTCCACCAGGGAGAGCGGGTGCTCACCGCCCGGGAGGCCCGGGAGGACGACCGGAGCAGAACGCCTATCCAGATCACCATTACCGGCAACAGCTTCGGTGCCGGGGTAAGCGCGGAGGAGATCGCCCAGCGGCTGGCCGATGCGCTGGAGGTCAAGCTGGCGGCGGGGAGGGTGAAAACATGAGACGGATCATGTCGTTCCTGGAGGAGGGGGCGGGAAAGGAGCTGGTGCTGCCGGTGACCCCCGCCTCCTACACCTGGGAGCACGCCAACCGGGTGGAGACCATCCAGCTGGACCGGTTGGGGGAGATCAACCTCCCCGGCGGCGCGCTGATGGGCAGCTGCACCCTGTCCGACGTGCTGCTCCCCGCCCGGCTCTATTCTTTTTGCAATCCGGGCGCGGTGGCCAACCCATACATCTATCTGGAACAGCTGGAGCGGTGGAGCGACGCCGGCACGGTGGTACGCTGGCTGGTGTCCGGCACGCCTACCAACGCCCAGGTGCTGCTGGAGAGTATCTCCTACGGCGAGCGGGACGGCACCAACGACCTCTATGCCACCCTCATCCTGAGACAGTACCGCAAGCCGGAGACCCCGGTGCTGGCGGTGTCCGGCGGGGGTGCGGAGACCGCCAGAAGCACCGCCACCGGCGCCGCCGTAACCCGCACCTACACCATCCGGGCGGGGGACACCCTGTGGGGGATCGCTCAGAAATATTACGGCAGCGGCTCCTATGCCGCCAGGCTGGCGGCGGCCAACAGCGGGGTCATCAAAAATCCCAATCTCATCTATCCGGGCCAGACCATCACCATCCCGCCGGTGGATGACCTGCCGGCGGCCATGGCGGCCAGCGCCAGCGTGGCGGTGGCCAACCGGACCACGACGGCCTATGATCCGGACGCCGCCCGGTGGAAGATGCAGCTGGTCAAAGAGCAGGCGGCCATGAGGTGAGACTATGGACTATGACCTGATTCTGACGGCCCCGGGAGGCGCTACCGACCGGGACACGACACAGCTGATCAAGGAGCTCAGCTGGAGCGGAAGCGTGGACCAGACGGCCCGGGAGCTGTCCGCATCTATGGCGGTGCCCAGGGACGGCAGTGTGGAGCCACCCGCCCTGGAGGAGGGGGCGGTGCTGACCCTGCGGCTGGACGGCGAGACCCGATTTACCGGGCCGCTGCTTACGGCCACCGCCACCTCCCAGGATGCGCTGGTGGATCTGTCCGCCTTGGACCGGGGGCGGTACCTGGTGGGCAACGAGGGGTGGTATAAGTTCACCGGCGCGACCCCAGAGGAGGCGGTGGCCGCCATAGCCCGGGACTACGGTATCCCGGTGGCCCGGCTGGCGTCCACCGGGGTGCCGGTAAGCCGGAAGTTTGCCGGAGTGGCTCTGGACAAGATCATCCGTACCCTGTACGCCAAGGCGGGGGAGCGGACCGGGAAACGTTACCTGGTCCGCTTCACCGGGGACGGGCAGCTGGAGGTGGTGGAGCGGCCCACCTCCGCCTCCATCACCATTGCCTCCACCATGGGGGTGACCAACACCTGGGACATCACCGACTTGCAGAACGCGGTGGCCATCCGCAGCGACACCGGCGCCCTGGTGCGCCGGGTTGAGGACAGCGCTTCCACCGCCCTCAACGGCCGCCTGGAGCACGTGATTATCCAGCGGGACGGGGAGGACGCCCAGGAGGAGGCAAAGGCCTGGCTGGCCGCTCACGGCCTTCAGCAGCGGCTCACCGTGGAGACTTTGGGAGATCCCCGGCTCATCGCCGGGGAGGCGGTGATCTTGCGGGATACCGGCAGCGGGGTGTCCGGCCTCTTCTGGATCGATGCCGACACCCACACCTGGAAGAACAAGCAGTATTTCTGCAAGGTCACCCTGAATTTCCGCAATCTGCTGGACGACACCAACGCGGGGAGTGAGATCTGATGCGTACCTTTGAGGAAAACATGGGCCGGATTGCCGAGAGCATGGGGCGGGCCGCCGGGCTGGTGGGTAGCCCCTCCGCATTTTTCATCGGTACGGTGATGGAGGCCGGGCGGGGCAGACTGCGGGTCAGCTGCGGCGGCCTCCAGCTGGAGCCGGAGGACCTGTACCTGGCGGTGGGCCTGGACTACAAATGGCAGGAGGACCACGGGGAGCTCAACCTGCTGCGGAAGGGCGACCGGGTGGTGCTGCTGAGTCAGGACGGCCAGGACTATTATCTCATAGCGAGGATGGTGAGAGCATGAGCCTGTTTCCCCTGTTTCCCACGCCCGGGAGCGGGCGGACGGAGCAGCTGCCCCTGTACACAGACGTGGCTATGGACTACGACGCCGGCACGCCCCGGTGGGAGAGCGGCAATCCCGTGACCGTCACCGGCCTGGAGGCGGTGAAAAGCTGGGCCTGGCGGGCTGTGGCCACCGCCCGGTACCGCTGGAGCGCCTTTGACTGGTCCTATGGCTGCGAGCTGGAGAGCCTGGTGGGTCAGCCTTACCAGGCGGAGACCAAGCGCAGCGAGGCGGTGCGCTACGTCCAGGATGCCCTGCTGGTGTCCCCGTACATCACCGCCTGCTCGGTGTCCAATGTGACCTTTGACGGCTCCACCCTCCACATGGAGGTGGAGTTTTCCAGCATCTACGGCAAGGAGGAGTTCTATGTTTGACGATCGCACCCAGGCGCAGATCAAGGCGGAGCTGCTGGGGGAGATCTCCCCGGACACCGGCCTGTCCGCCATGGCCGGGAGCTACGCCGACGCCACCATCGGTCCTGTGGCCGGGCAGATCAGCCAGGTCTACAAGGCCCTGCCCGCCGTCACGTCCATGCTGTTTATTGATGAAACCTCCGGCGGATACATCGACCTGGTGGGAGAGACCTATTTCAACATCACCCGCCGCCCGGGCACCCGGGCGGTGTGTGACATTACCCTGACGGGGGACCCGGGCACCGTGATCCCGCAGGGCGCCGTCTTCTTGACCGCCACCGGCCTGCGGTTTGCCCTGGAGGCTGCGATGACCATCCCGGCGGAGGGCACCGCTGTCGGCCGCCTGGAGGCGGCGGAGGAGGGTGCGGCGTACAACATTTTGGCCGGGGCCATCACCAGTATGTACGTCAATGTACCCGGCCTCGCCTCCTACGTCAACGGGGAGGCCTCCGGCGGCACCGACACGGAAAGCGACGCCGCCCTGTGCCAGCGCATCGCCGAGCGCCGCCAGAAGCCCATCAACGGGGCAAACGGCTGGCAGTACCGGGCCTGGGCCATGGAGATCCCCGGCGTGGGGGAGGCCAAGGTGGTGGAGCTGGCCAACGGGCCGGACACGGTGAAGGTCTACCTGGTGGACAGCAACATGGAGCCTGCCGCCGGGGAGATCGTGGAGGAGGTCCAGGAGCTGCTGGACGCTCAGCGGCCTGTGGGCGCTGCCCCGGAGGCCGCCGCCCCGGAGACGCTTGAGATCTCCGTGACGGCCACGGTGGTGCTCCGCTCCGCCGTATCGGCCGAGACGGTGCGCACGGAGATGGAGGCCCGGCTGCGGGAGTATCTGGCCGGCCTGGTGAAGCAGAACTACGCGCAGATTTACTATACCCCAGAGGAGGACAGACCGTACACACTGATCTATAACCGGCTGCTGGCTCTGCTGCTCACCATCGACGGGGTGGAGGATGCCACCAGCCTCACCGTCAACGGCGGAGCGGAGGACATCCAGGTGTCGGCCGGGCAGGCGCCGGTGCTGGGGAGCGTGGAGGTGACGGTCTGATGGAGCAGATCGACCTGATGGCCCAGCTGCCGGAGCTGTACAGATTCCTGCCCTTTGCCGAGCTCCAGCGGGTGCTGGGGCTGGCGGTGGCCCGGCTGCGGCAGGATGTAGAGTTTACCATGGCCCAGCTGTGGCCCCAGACGGCCTCCGGATGGGGGCTGGAGCTGTGGGAGACCGCCTATGGCATCCCGGTGGAGCCGGACAAGACGGACGCTGCCCGGCGCACCCGCGTCCTGTCCAAGCTGAGAGGGCAGGGGACGCCCACGGCGGAGCTGATCCGCTCCGTCGTGCTGGCGTTTGTGGATGGCACGGTGGAGATTGTGGAGGATCATGGGGCCTATTCCTTTTTGATCCGCATCGTCCCGGATTCCGGCCTGCCGCCGGATGTGGACGCCATCCGGGCCGCCGTCAACGAGATCAAGCCCGCCCACCTGGGCATGGCCCTGCTGGTGCTGCTGATGCTCCGCCGGGAGCATCGGCTCTACACCGGCTTCGCGGTGCGGCTGGGGCGGAGTCTGACTGTGGACTGTGAGATCCCGCCCGCGCTGGATGTGACCTACCTAGTGGACGAGAACGGGGACCTGCTGGCCGATGAGGCCGGCAACCGCATCATAGACGAGGAGGATTGAAACCATGGCATTGAAACTGACGCCCAGCGGGATGGATCTGCTGCTGCGCACCATCGCCGGGGAGGCGACCATTGAGTTTGCGGCCATACAACTGGGCAACGGGGCGGACGCCGGGGAGAGCGCCGCCGCCCTGTCCAATCCGCTGCTGACGGCGGAGATCTCCAAGTATGAGATCGGCGACATCTTTGTCACACTGACCTATGTGTTTTCCAACGGGGAGGTGGAGGCCGGGTTCCGGGCCACGGAGCTGGGGGTGTTGGCAAAAGACCCGGACGCCCCGGAGCGTACCCTGCTCTACGCCTATGAGTACACCCAGGAGAGTCAGGCCGACTACATTCCGGCCAGCGCGGATAAGGTCTTGGAGACCCAAATGGATGTGCTGGTCTACATCGGGGATGCCCAGAACGTCACCGCCTCCATCTCCGAGAGCCTGGTTTATGTCAGCAAAGCAGAGTTTGATGATTTTGTTGCCCGGCGGGACAACCCGCACCAGGTGAGCAAGGAGCAGGTGGGTCTGGGCAACGTCCCCAACGTGTCCACCAACGACCAGACGCCCACCTATACAACGCCTGCCACCACGGCAGCTCTGTCCAGCGGAGAGAAACTGAGTACCGCCATGGGCAAGATCGCCCGGGCGGTGGTGACTCTCATCTCGCACCTGGCCGACCGGAGCAACCCCCACAAGGTGACGGCAGCTCAGACGGGTGCCGCTGCGGCCAGCCACAAGCACACGGCCACGGATATTACCTCCGGTACCCTGGGCGTTGCCCGTGGCGGGACGGGGGTGAGCAGCTACGAGGCGCTGCGGAACAAGCTGGGGGTGAACTGCAAAGCGGAGAGGCTCCAGACAGGGGCGCTTACCAATCTGGGCAATTATTGGATGGCTGCGTGGTGCCGCATGAATGGGATATATGTTGTCCTTGCGTGCGAAAAAGGCGCTATGGCAGACCAGGCCATATTCTGCACCTCGGAAGACGGCCTCAGGTGGACGGTAGGGTACCATGGGGCTGATGACTATCTCGGGATTGCGTGCGGAAATGGGATATTCTTGGCGGTCGGAATAAATAAAATTGCGTATTCCACGGATGGGAAAGTATGGTCCGAAATCGAAAATGAATCTGGTGTATACGGATCGCGAGGATACCTGACATATGGAAAGGGCTTGTTTGTCAGCTTCCCTGGCGGGAACGCGGCCTCGTCCGGGTATCTGCATTTCTGGACATCAAAAGACGGGGTGGCCTGGACGCAGCACAATACGCCGGTTCTCCAGGCGGGGGATGGATACCTTGGTGTATCATACGGGAACGGGAAATTTGTTGCAGTAACCTACAAAGGATATGTATCCGTTTCTGATGATGGCGTATCATGGACTGCGCTGCAAAAGCGGCTCGATTTTGTGGATGCAGATAACACAAAAGGGCTTGAACTTATCTATTCGAAAGTCCTGAAAAAATGGCTTTGCTGTGTACAGTCAAGCGCTGTGGGTATGCCAGCTTATATCCAGGTCGCGGTATCGAATTATGATCCGAGCCAGTCCTGGACAGTCCAGAAATTTGAGGATATATCCATATCCGGACCCAATGAGCAGATTATGACGGACGGAAATGCTCTTGTGCTGAAGGTGTCCGGTAATCAGCTGTTGGTGACTAATGATGGGTTTACCTGGTCCCTGGTGGATGTGCCTGATGTTGTATCGGCTTCCTTGATTATTTCCGGGGAAGGGAGGTTTCTGGCTGTGTCGGAGGACCTGGTGATGACATCCATAGACGGGCAGCTCTGGAAAACGGATTTTTTTCGCATCCTGGATTTCAGCGGAAACGAATACGGCATATTAGGGAGGTGAGCAGGCATGGCGACGACGAAACTGGGCGAAAAGCCCATTGTGGAGGAAATCGGTGACGGTGATCATTTCATCATGGAGATTAACGGAAACATCCGGAGGTTTCCGGCGGCGGCCATATCTCCATCTGTCCCGGTCATAGACCTGGTGTCTCATGGCGTGATCCTGAGTGCTGCGAGTGCTTCGGAAATGATACCGGAATCGGTCGGAGAGCAGATCAAAGCGGCGGCTATGGCAGGCGGAGCCATAATAAAAATTGTATTTTTAGCCGATGGGATTCCGCTTCCCGTGCAGGGATACTTTTCCGGGGCGGCAATTGAGATGGCGAATACCTATCAACTTTCTGGCCGATTCTATCTTAACGGCGGTATAAGCGTTTTCTTGAGCCTTAAGAATTCGATGACCTATTTATCATTGGAAATGGTCCCTGATCCCGACCCGTTGCCGGAGCCTAATGTGGACGGCGACTTTTTAAGGGCGCGGGATGGGGCCTGGGTATCAGAGGCGGTTCCTGCAGCTGAGGAGGCGAGTTTCTGATGGCTGAGTATATGATCAAGGACACCACCCTGACGGCCATTGCAAATTCTATCCGTGGTAAGACTGGCGGAAGCGCCCCTATTCCTGTCCCCGAGATGGCGGAGGCAATCTCTGACATACAGTCTGGGGAATTTGTGGTTGGCCTGCCTGTCGAATTTGATCTGGAGGGCTGGGACCCGGACGTCCAAGGGACCACCTACGAGCTGGTGTGCACCGGGTACAAGATCGGGGACGGCGGGCTCCAGATCGGCCTGATGCCGGATTCACCGGCCGTCAACACCCAGGCGGTGGTGGCGGCGGCGCTGAGCATCGTGGATACCGCCGTCACGGAGCCGAACCAGGAGAAAAAGACAGCGGGATCTGTCACGGTTACCATTAATGCCGTCAATGCCCCTGACCGTGATCTGACCATTGCGCTGTTCGGCCTGGAGGCGTGTGAGCCTGTGCCGGTTACGGAGGCAGCCATCACGGGGCTGACGCCGCCGGCGGCGGGTGCGGCGCCAGTGATGGAGATCGACAACGAGCAGTACTCCGGGTCGGTGGCGTGGGCCCCGGAGATCAGCGGCGGGGCGTTTGCCGCCAGCACGGCCTACACCGCCACTATCACCCTGACGGCCAAAGTGGGCTACACCATGCAGGGTGTGACGGCCAATTTGTTTACGGCCGCCGGGGCGTCCGGCGTCAGCAATGCCGCAGACAGCGGCGTGGTGACGGCGGTGTTCCCGGCCACCGGGGAGGTGACTGTATGAACGTGCTGAAGCACGTGGCCGTCATCGCGGATGGCAACGGCCGGTGGGCGGAGCGCAGGGGGCTGGAGCGCTCCGCCGGCCATGAGCAGGGCCTGAACAAGGTGGAGGACATGATGCACTGGTGTGTGGACCTTAGAATCCCGACGCTGTCTGTCTATTGTTTCAGCTGGGAGAACTGGGCGCGTCCGAAGGCTGAGGTGGACAGCCTCTTTGCCATGGCAAACCACTACTTCGAGCGGTGGCCGGAGTTTGCGGAGAACAACATCCGGGTGGTCATCTCAGGCACCAGACAGCGGGTGCCTGCTGAGAGCCTGGCAAAGATGGATACCATCCAGCGGGAGACAGCCCACTGCACCGGCCTGACCCTTAATCTGTGCTGTAACTACTCCGGCCGCATGGAGATCGCGGACGCGGTGGCCCGTGGGGCCAGGACGGAGGAGGAGATCACGGCGGCCCTGTATCAGGACCTCCCGGAGCCGGATCTGATTGTCAGGACCGGCGGGTACCAGCGGTTGTCCAACTTCCTGCTGTGGCAGTCGGCCTACGCCGAGCTTTACTTCACCGAGACTTTGTTCCCTGACCTCTCCCTGGGGGAGTTCAAGCACGCGATTAAGCGCTACGAGACAACGGCGCGCAAGCATGGGGGGGTGGTCTGATGCCGTACACTTCGGGGCAGTACAAATACCTCCTGTTCCGGCGGCTCCAGCGGAGCTTTTCCATGCAAAATCCAATGGAACGAGCGTACACCCAGGCGTTTTTCTGGTCCCTGTTCGCGGGCGTGACGGTGACGGAGGCGGCCTACAACAACTTTGTGTCCATGATGGATGAGCAGTTGGACTACATTGGGAAAAAGGGGATATACCTCTGCGAGGATATTCCCACCAAGGATGTGGAGGATGGCTCCCTGCTGCTGATCGACGCTTTCGCTGAGATCGGGATCGAACTGTCGATTTCAGAAGGTGGAAGCGGCTATCAGGCCGTTTTCAAAAAGCCGGACGGCGAGACCCTGACGTACACGGTTTCTCTGCTCGGGACCAACTATTTTTTGATCAATGCCAGAGCTGGAATGACACTGCCCTATGCCCGGGCATCGTCTGCGGCTTATAACCTGGAGGACATGACGGTGGAGGACGGGGACAGCCTGAACCCGAAAATCGCCGGGCCCGGGACCTGGTGGAGCTATGCGGCGGAGACCCAGACAATGACCATCACAGGGACGGGGGCCTACGCCGGGGCCACAGTGGACCATCAGCTGGGCAGCGGTGCGTTTACCACCCTGATCGTAGGTGCGGAAGTTTCAAGGCTGCTGGAGTGCTGCATGATGAGCAGCGAGACCGCCCTTGTGCTGCTGACTCCGGCGGACGGGCAAATTACCCTTGATCCCAAGTTTAATGCCAAATACGGCAGCTGTGGGGACACGGATGTCCCGCTGGACGTGTACACGGACTGCGCGGCGGCGCGGACGATCTTGAGCGGGGCGGAGTTTGCGGAGACCATCACGCTGCACCCGCTGTCAGACTGGGAGGGGTGAGCAATGGAATATAAACTGCTGGACGCACCGGCGGCGTTTGCCGAGATCGCCCGGATGGAGGCGGCGGGCGAGGAGGGAGTTGTGGTAAACATTGCCGAGCGTCTGTGGGCAGGATGTGCCCCGGACGATGCCTATCGGGAGGAGGTGCGCAAGGCCCACGACATCCTGATTTTCCATAGCGGATACCGGCCCGGCATGGTGGATCTGGTTTTCCCTGGAGATCTGTGCATCTGTGTGATGGAGCGGCGTCACAGTTTCCCTGGGGATGGGATATTGAAGGCTGCGCAGCAGCATTTGAACCGGCGTGGTATTTCGGCAGTGGCATACGGCAGCGACTTTCTTGTGCGCGGAGACGACGGGAATGTTTATAAAGCCGGAAGCTACGGTATCGTGCGGGCCGGAGAACTCTGGGAGACGACGGTTCACATTTCCATCCACGCAGACATGGAGCTTCTTCGCAAGTTCCGACAGGAACAGACTGAAATGGAGCGGATAGGGCTAAGAGTGTACGGTGTTGCAGCAGAAGATGTGCTCAACGATATTTTGGGTGCAGATAACACGTTGGGGGAGTTATGAGAGCGCTTGTTTCGCTTAACTTACTTGACTTATGCTTCACGCTCTACGCTCTGTCCCTCGGATATTCAGAGGCCAACCCGATCATGCAAGATCCTACGGTCATGGTAATCTACAAATTAACCATTATACCGATACTGGCTTGGATCCTGCAACGGCTGAATGCCCGTCGGGCGCTGGCATCGCTTGCATTGGTGTACGGGATCGTCAACCTGTGGCATATCTATGGGCTGTTTTTGAGGTGATAAAAATGAAAACAATTACAGCATCTCCGGGCATCGTTCTCTCTTTGGGACGGGAAGGAGAAAATGCGGTACGGCAAGTTATTTTTGACATTACAGACTGGCATAGCGAGTTTGGCGCGGATGGCACCGTTGCGCTGCTCGCCCAGCGGCCTGGGGAGACTGAACCATATCCCGTTGATATCGTGGTCTCCGGGTCCGCGGTGACGTGGCTTGTGTCGGCTGCGGATACGGCAAAGCCAGGCATTTACGGACAGGCCGAGCTGCAATACCGCATTGGCGACGTTGTGGTAAAATCAGCCATCTGGCGCACGTTTATCGCTGACTCCCTGGGCGGCCCATCTCCCGAACCGCCTGAGCCGCAGCAGGCATGGGTGGATCAGGTGATGGACGCGGCTCAAACCGTAGAAACCGCTGTGGTTAACGGGCCGAAAATCCAGGACGGCAACTGGTGGGTGTGGGACTTTGAGAGCGAGCGGTATGTAGACACCGGTGTAGCCGCATCAAACAGTTACACTTTGCCCACCGCCACATCGGTTGCGCTGGGTGGCGTAAAAGCAGGCCCAGCCCAGGCCGGAGACACACAGCCCGTCAGGATTGGAAAAAACGGGATGCTCTACACCGCAGGAGCTAAAAATCCAGTCCACATCAACCTTGCTTCCTATGGCGCACCTGTTGTGCTCGCTGTGCTTTCAATGATCGAATCCGGCATCAAAGAGTATGCACTGCCGCTCCCAGATGCGCCGGAGATTTTGGCGCTTATAGCTCAAAACCCAGATAACGCCTTTTTTGACATGACTCTTCCGTCGGCTTCATCAATGACATACTCTGCTGCAGTTTCCGGGTACACTTTAGGCCCGGATTCTAGCACGATTGTATGGGCCGATGCAAAAATAGCGATTTATCTAGACAATCAGGCCGGAATTACAGGGTGGATAGGGGGATATTTAGGCATTCTTCCGGCACAGCCAGACGCTGCAAACCTGTTAATTCGGCTCACGGATGTCCCGGGGAGCGGCTAATTGCCATATGCTTAAAGATATTTAGCTGGTGAGGTGACATTATGAAGAAAATCGCATCTATCCCTCTGACTCGTATCGAGCGGCTGTCCATTGTGGTGACCAATTGCCGCACGACGCTGGATCAGGTCAAAGCGGAGACCGGCGCAGACCATATTTTGAACGGCGGCATGTGGAACGGTGACGGAACACCCTGCCGGGGATTGAAGGCAGACGGCAAGCTGCTGTCCGCCACCCCTTGGGGAGATCTGGCGGGCTATGGCTGGAACACGCCGCTGGATCTCGCGCAGACCACAGCCTGGCAGGAATTTGATAATTACATATGCACGTCGCCGCTGATCGTGGACGGGGTGCCGCTGAAGGATATCCCGTATGACAGAGCACAGGGCGGAGCCCGGCCCAGGAGCGCCATGGGCATCGTGGGCAGCTCACTGCTGCTGTACTGCACCAATTCCGCTATGACGCCGGAGCAGCTCCGGGACGAGCTGGCCGACCGGGGATGCGGCTCGGCCATGATGCTGGACAGCGGCACCTCCAGCCAGTGCGACTTTGACGGAGATCAGATCCAGGGAGGAAAGCGGCCCCACAACTGGATCTGTGTGTGGGTAAAAAAAGAGGCGGCACCTGAGCCGCCGGAAAGTGAGGAAAGTATGGGAAAATATCGCGTGACGCCGTCCATCGGCCTGAATATCCGCAGCGGCCCTGGGACAAGCCACGACAAGGCGGGGGCCTATTCCTGCGGCACTGTGGTGGAGATCCTGACTGTTCAGGACGGCTGGGGGCAGACCGACAAGGGATGGGTGTCTATGGAACATCTGGAGCCTGTGGAGGCCATCCAGCGGGTCACGGATACCGGCATAGCCATCCAGGTGGACTACATCCCCAAGGGCCGGAAAAACCGGCCCGGCGGGACGAATCCGGATGACGCGATCACCATCCATGAGACAGGCAACGACGCCAAGGGCGCGGATGCCGCCGCCCATGCGGCCTGGCTCAAGAGTGACGATGCGGCCGGGAAGTACATCAGCTACCACTTTACCGTTGACGATCACTCCATTGTCCAGCACCTGCCGGACAGCGAGCCTGCCTATCATGCCGGGGATGGCGACAATGGCCCCGGAAACACCACCAGCATCGGGATCGAGATCTGCGTCAATGAGGACGGGGACTTTGAGCGGGCCAAGGCAAACGCGGCATCTCTGGTGCGCCTGCTGATGGCGGAGCATGGCATCCCGCTGGACAAGGTGGTGCAGCACAACCACTGGAACGGCAAGGACTGCCCCAAGACCATCCGGGCCACCCCAGGCGGCTGGGAGGCGATTCTGGACCTGTGCGATGGCTGCGATCCGGAGCAGACGGAGCTGGAGACTGCCGTGGATACCCTGGCCGCTGCCGGTATCCTAACCGCTGTGGATTACTGGAAGGGAGACGCCTACTCCAGCAGCAACGTTCATGCTCTGATCAAGAGCATGGCCGCCTATGTGCGGGGAAAGTGAGGGAATGGGTATGGAAAACATCTTTGCCGCGTTTGCGGATAAGGCTAACCTGATATGGGGAGCTGTCCTGACGGGGCTCTCCTACGCCTTTGGCACACACTGGCCTCTGTTTGCATTTTTCTTTGCACTGAATGTTGTGGATTACATCTATGGAATCCTCAAGGCTAGAGCCACAGGAACCATGTCCAGCGCAAAGGGGGCAAAAGGCGTTATCAAAAAGGTATCCTACTGGGTACTCGTTGCTTTGGCTTTCGGCGTTTCATCTGTGTTTAATGATGTTGGGATCGTGCTGGGTTTGGATCTGTCGTTCCTTCAGCTTATCGGTTGGTTTGTTCTGGCTATTTACATTATCAATGAGCTTACCAGCATTGTGGAGAATATGGTGGCGCTCGGCGTTGACGTGCCAGCCGTCCTCATTAAAGGCCTGGCCGCCGCCAAAACCGCAGTTGATGAAGGGGGAAACAAAGTGGTTCCGGATTCCCTGGATGGCAATGCAGAAAAAAGTGAATCAGACGATCAATAGCCGTGTGTAAATCCGTGTGCATTTTCTAACTGTATAGCGCACTTTTTGAAGGTCACCAAATGCATTTTTTACGCACACAGTATAGCTGTAAACCACTGGGATATAAAGAAAAAGCCCTGTATCCGTTGAGGATACAGGGCTTTGTTATTGGTGACCCGTCGGGGATTCGAACCCCGGACCCACTGCTTAAAAGGCAGTTGCTCTGCCGACTGAGCTAACGAGTCATATGGCTGGGATGGCTGGGCTCGAACCAGCGAATGCGGGAGTCAAAGTCCCGTGCCTTACCACTTGGCTACACCCCAATGTCGCTGGTAAAAGCAGCGGGCCGGAGCGGACGCTCCGGCCCTTCCGCCTTGAGTTTTTATGGGGTGGGTGACGGGACTCGAACCCGCGACACTCGGAACCACAATCCGATGCTCTACCAACTGAACTACACCCACCATATAGGAACTGAAAGACTGGCACGACCGAAGTTTGGACGATCAGCGGACTTGCCGGGGGCAAGTGCGCCGGCCAAAGTCCCTTCCGAAGAAGGCAAGCCGGAGGCGAAGCCTGATTCGCGTCAGGGGTGCCTGCTGCCAGCAACGCTGGAACTTCATCCAAAGGTAAGACCCTGAATGACTGGCACGCCTGAAGGGACTCGAACCCCTGACCCACTGCTTAGAAGGCAGTTGCTCTATCCACCTGAGCTACAGGCGCGTATGGAGCGGGTGATGGGAATCGAACCCACGCGACCAGCTTGGAAGGCTGGGATTCTACCATTGAACTACACCCGCATGGGCGCTGAACTTCAAAGCATGTCAGCCAGAATATAATAGCATATCGTGCCGGGAATGTCAATGCTTTTTTCTGAGTAAACCGCATTTTTTCCGTGCCCGCCGTTTTGTGGGCGGGCACGGAAAAAAGTCAGTCGTTGGAGAGCAGAATGCGGTCATTATCCAGGACCTTGCCTGCACCAGCCTTAAAGCGCTCCAGCAGATCCTCCACCGTAAGACCCTGCCGCTCCTGCCCCTTCAGGTCCAGCACGACCCGGCCGGAATCCATCATGAAGGTGCGGTTGCCCAACTCCAGGGCGTTTTTCATGTTGTGGGTGATCATCATGCACGTCAAATGGCTCTGAGCCACGATCTCCCGGGTGAGGCGGAGCACCTTCTCCGCCGTACCCGGGTCAAGGGCGGCGGTGTGCTCGTCCAGCAGCAGCAGCTTGGGGGGGACCATGGTGGCCATCAGCAGGGTGAGGGCCTGCCGCTGGCCGCCGGAGAGCAGCCCCACCGGCTGGCGCATCCGGTCCTCCAGACCCATGCCCAGCTTGGCCAGCTGGGCCCGGAAGAACTCCTTGTCCGCCTTGGACACCCGGCTGAAATAGGCCTTCTGGTGCTTGGCGGTGCGCAGGTAGGCCAGGGCCAGGTTCTCCTCGATGGTCATGTGGGGGGCGGTGCCCCGCATGGGGTCCTGGAACAGCCGGCCGATCTGGCGGCTGCGGCGGTAGGCGGGCTGGTAGGTGATGTTGCGGCCGTCCAGCAGGATGGACCCCTGATCCACGTAGAAGTCCCCGGCCACGGCGTTGAACAGGGTGGACTTGCCCGCGCCGTTGGAGCCCACGATGGTGACGAAATCCCCGTCCTCCAGGGTGACGCTCACGTTGTCCAGCGCCTTTTTCTCGTTGACGGTGCCGGGGTTGAAGGTTTTGGAGACATTGCGCAGCTCCAGCATCTCACTTCGTCTCCTTTCTGGATTGGGCCAGAGCGGCCCGCTTCTGCCGCTGGAAGGCGGCCCACTTTTTCAGGGTGGGGGCGGCGATGGCCAGGGCCACCACGATGGCGGTGACCAGTTTCAGAACGCCGATATATTTGCTGAACAGGTTGAGCACCAGGGCGTACACCACCCGGTAGAGGATGCTGCCCACAATGACGGAAATGGCGCCCCGGAGCATGGAGCCCCGGCCCACCAGGGTCTCCCCGATGATGAGGCAGGCCAGGCCGATGACCACGATGCCGGTGCCGGCGTTGATGTCCACGGTTTTCTGGGCCTGACCCACCACCGCCCCGGACAGGGCGGTCATGGCGTTGGCCAGGCACAGCCCCACGGTAATGGTGAAGGTGGGGTTGATGGAGGAGGCACGCACCATGTCCCGGTTGTCCCCGGTGGCCCGGATGGACAGGCCCAGGCGGGTGCCCAGGAAGGCCACCAGGATCAGCCCCATCACCACGGTGATGGCCCCGGACAGGAGGATGGCGTACCAGCTGCCCCCGATACCGGTGTCCCGGAACAGGGAGAAAATGGTATCCTGCCGCAGCAGGGACTGGTTGGACGTCCACCCCATGGCCATCAGGTTGACGCTGTACAGCCCGGTGTTGGTGATGATGCCAGCCAGGATGGAGGGTACCCCCAGCTTGGTCTGGAGGAAGGCGGTGACGAAGCCGGCGCAGGCCCCGGAGATCATGGCGGCGGGGATGGCCAGGAAGGGATGGCCGGCGGCGGTGAGCGTCACCGACACGGCGCAGCCCAGGGTGAAGCAGCCGTCGGTGGTCATATCGGCGATGTCCAGGATCCGGAAGCTGAGGAACAGGGCCATGGCCACCAGGGCGTACTGGAAGCCCAGCTCCAGGGCGGTTTGGACGATATAGAGCATGGTGGGATTCTCCTTTCAAGCCAAATCCCCCGGCAAAAGCCGGGGGTTGGCGGTAGAGCCGTATTGGAATCAGTCCTCGGTGGTGGTGACGGGGACCACGGTGCCCATGGCGTCAAAGACGGAGTAGTCCAGGCCCAGGCCCTGGGCAGTCTCGGTGTTGACGGTGATGATGCCGCCGGCCACCTGGTAGAAGTCCTCCATGTCGGACATGCCGCTGGTCATGGCCTCATAGGCCAGGTCGGCGGTCTGGGCACCCAGGTCGGTGTAGTTGACGCCGCAGGTGGCATAGGCGCCGTTGCGGACGAAGGAGTCGGCCCCGGTGTAGTGGGGGATGCCGGCGGCGATCAGGTCCTCATAGATGGCCAGCTCGGCGGACATGATGATGTTGTCGGTGGGGGTGAAGATGGCGTCCACCCCGGCGGCGATGAGGGAGCTGGCGGCGGCGATGACCTCGTCGTTGGTGTTGGCGGTGGCCTCCACGTAGCTGATTCCCTTCTCATCCAGGTAGGCCTTGGCGTCGGCGATGGGGGTGGTGGAGTTGGCCTCGGACAGGGAGTAGAGCAGGCCGATCTTGGAGGCGTCGGGGTCCTGGGCGAAGATCATGTCCATGATCTTGCTGGTGTCCAGGGCGTCGCTGGTGCCGGTGACATAGTCGATGCCGGTGAGGTCGGCGGCGGCGGGGTCGGAGATGGCGGCGAAGACCACCGGGGTCTTGCTCTCCTCGGCGGAGACGGCGGCCACCTGGGCGGCCAGGGTGGCGATGGGGATGATGGCGTCCACGCCGTCGGCGATGGCCTGGTCGGACAGCTGCCGCAGTACGCTCTGGTCGCCCTGACCGGAGGTGACCTCGTACTCGATGGTGACCCCGTTCTCGGCGGCGATCTCGTCCAGCCGGGCGGTGATGGCGTTGGCGATCTCGTCCAGGGAGGCATGGTCCATCTGCTTGATCACCGCCACCTTGTAGGTGGCGCCGTCGCCGGCGGCGGCGGGGGTGCCGGAATTGCCGGCGGGGGTCTGGGCATTGCCCTGGGTTCCGCCGGAGCAGGCGGTCAGGCTCAGGGTGAGAGCGGCGGCGGCGGTGAGAGACAGAACCTTGTTCAGCTTTTTCATAGGAAGTTCCTCCATAAAATGAATTTGGGGGGCAGATGGTGCAGAAGATAAAAAACGCTTTTGCCCCAGTTATGGGACAAAAGCGTTAAACTTCTGCGATACCACCCAAATTGACGTCCAAAGACGTCCACTCGCTTCACGCACCATCATGCGTGCCCGATGGATAACGGGTGGGATCCCGTCGGCATCTACTTGGTTGCCCGTTCAAGCCGCCCTCGGAAGTCCATTCGCCGGTTCCCTCACGCCCTGATCCCACCATCCAGGACTCTCTTTGCATCGGGAACAGCCGGGTACTCCTCTTCCTCACTGGTTTACTTTATGGAACTGTTGTAATGCATTATAATCATCCGCTCAGCCTTTGTCAACCCCTTTTTTTCGGAGGAAGGAGAACTTGGTTTCGGAGCATACCACCGCCAGGAAGATGAGGGCGAAGCCCAGGAACATGAGGGCGGTAGGCCGCTCGTCGGTGAGCAGGATGGAGAAGAGCACACCGAAGGGAGCCTCCAGAGAGAGCAGGACGGCAGCGGTGGCGGGAGCGGTGTATTTCTGGCCGATGTTCTGGAACAGCAGGGCGCCGCAGGAGGAGAAGATCACCAGATAGGCCAGGCCCAGGATCATGTTGGAGTCAAAGACCTCCGGGGATACGGGGGTCCGGGTGACCAGCACGCCGATCCAGGAGAACACGGCGAAGGAGGCGAACTGGAGGGTGGTGAGGATGAAGATGTCCCGGCCCTCGGAGTACTTGGCCACCGCCACGATGTGGCAGGCGAAGAAGAAGCCGCCGATGAGGGTGAGCACGTCACCAAGGTTGAAGGCGGAGGCGTTGCTGCCGGTGATGGACACCAGGGCGATGCCGCCGATGCACAGGAAGGCGGCCAGCACGTTGAACTTATCCGGCCGGCGGCGGGCGATGGCCCAGTAGAGGAAGGGGACGATGACGCAGTAGACGGCGGTGAAGAAGGCGTTCTTGCCGGGGGTGGTGCGCTCCAGGCCGTAGGTCTGGAAGGCGTAGGCCACGAACAGACAGAAGCCCATGACGGTGCCGCCGATCAGGTACTGCTTGTCGCACACCTTCCACCGGGGGAAGAACACAATGGCCAGTACGATGGCGGAGGCGCTGAACCGGATGGCCAGCAGCCAGAAGGTGGGCAGCACATCCACGCTGTTTTTCATCACCACGAAGGAACTGCCCCAGATGATGGTGGCCAGGATAATCAATGGGGTGGCAAACTTGGCCAGGCCGGATTTTTCTTTTTGTTGGCTCATGGTTGTACCTCTCCTTTGGCTATGATAAGATAAAATAGTGCCTGCTGAAAGGGGGATGGGACCGTGGAAAAGCTGGGTCGGGACTTTTTTGACCGGGACACCGTAAAAGTGGCCCAGGACCTGCTGGGGAAAGTCCTGGTGCGCCGGGTGGACGGTATGACCCTGTCCGGGCGGATCACCGAGACCGAGGCCTATGTGGGGCGCGTGGACAAGGCCTGCCACGCCTACGGATACAAGCGTACCGCCCGGACGGAGACCCTGTTTGCCCCGCCGGGTACCGCCTACATCTACCTGATCTACGGGATGTATCACTGCCTCAACTTTGTCACCGAGCGGGAGGGAGAGCCCAGCGCGGTGCTCCTGCGGGGACTGGCCCCCCTGGAGGGGGCGGCCGAGATGGCCCGCCGCAGGTTTGGGAAGGAGCCTGAAGAGCTCACCTCCTATCAAAAAAAGCATTTTATGGACGGGCCGGGGAAGGTGTGCATGGCCCTGGGCCTGACAAGGGCCCAAAACGGTCTGGACCTGACGGGGGAGGAGCTGTTTCTGATGGACGACGGCTCCCCGCGGCCCCCCTTCCACACCGGAACACGCATCGGCATCGACTACGCGGAAGAGGCGGTCCATTTTCCATGGAGGTTTTACCTATGAACTTATTTGACTTTGACGGCACCCTGGTGGACTCCAACGGGGTGTGGGTGGAGGTGGACGACACCTTCCTGGCCCGCCGGGGCCTGACGGCCACCCGGGAGTACAGCGAGACGGTGGGCCACTCCATTTTCCCCATTGCCGCCCGGTTCACCAAGGACTACTATCATCTGAGCGAGAGCCCGGATGAGATCATGGCCGAATGGACTTCTCTGGGCCGGGAGGCCTATTCCCACCAGGTGCCCCTGAAGCCGGGGACCAAAGAATACCTGGACAAATGCCGGCAGGCGGGAGAGCGGATGGTCCTCCTCACCGCCTGCGTGCCGGAATTCTGTCAGGCCGCCATGGACCGGCTGGGCCTGACGGACTACTTCCAGCCGGTGATCTACGTCCAGGAGCTGGGGGTGGAGAAGCGGGACCCCCGGGCCTTCACCCTGGCCCTGGAGCGGCTGGGGGAAAAGGCGGAAGCCTGCACCCTCTACGAGGATTCCCCCGGGGTGTGCCGCACCGCCAAGGAGGCGGGGCTGACAGTGGTGGGGGTGTACGATCCATTTTACGCCCACTATGAGGACGAGATGCGCGGCTTCTGCCACCGGTATATCAAGTCGTTTACGGAACTTCTGTAAGGGACGGGCTTTGCCCGTTCCTTTTTATTCGCCCTTTTTCATATACTGGGCGGCGGATTTCAGCATCAGCTTCTTGGTGCCCACGCTGTCGAAGGCGATCTCCACCAGGGCGTCGCCCCCCATGGGGGTCAGCTTGGTGATGAGACCCTTGCCGAAGGCCTTGTGGACCACCGGGTCCCCGGCCCGGAAGTCGGGGCCGGCAGCGGGTGCGGGTGCGCCGGCCGCCGGGCTCTTCCAGTCGGGAGCCGGGGCGGCGGCAGCGGTTCCGGTATAGGAGGACGTGCCCATGGAGAATCCCCGGTCATAGACGCGCCGGGGCCGCTGGGCCTTCTGGGGCCGCTCCTCGTGCTGCCGCTCCGAGTAGGGCAGGCGGCCGGACTTTTCCACGTACTCCGGCGGGATCTCGCCCAAAAAGCGGGAGGGCCGGTTGGAGTTGGTGCGGCCGAAGAGCATCCGCTGGGAGGCGCAGGTCATATACAGCTTCTCCTTGGCGCGGGTCATGGCCACATAGCACAGCCGCCGCTCCTCCTCCATCTCCTCCGGCTCCCCGATAGCCCGGATGCCGGGGAAGATGCCCTCTTCCACGCCCACCACGAAGACCACCGGGAACTCCAACCCCTTGGCGGAGTGCATGGTCATCATCACCACGCAGTCCTCGCTGGGGTCGTGGCTGTCGATATCGGTGTACAGGGCGATCTCGTCCAGGAAGCCGGCCAGGGAGGGCTCCTCCAGGGTGTTGTCCAGGTAGTTCTGGATGGAGGAGAGCACCTCGCGGACGTTCTCCAGCCGGGTGCGGTCCTCGATGGTGTGCTTCTGCTCCAGCATGACGGCGTAGCCGGTGCGCTGGATCACCTCCTCGTAGAAGTCGGGGAGGGACAGCTCGGTGGACAGCTTCTGCAGGTCGCCGATCATCTCGGCAAACTGCCCCAGCTTGGGGGCGGCCTTCTGGAGCTCCGGCCACTTTCGGGGCTGGCTCACCACCGCCCACAGGGAGAGCCCCTCCCGCTGGGCGATGTTCTGGGCCCGGTCGATGGTGGAGGCCCCGATGCCCCGGGGGGGATTGTTGATGATGCGGCTCAGCCGCAGGTCGTCCCCGGGGTTGTTGACCACACACAGGTAGGACAGCATGTCCTTTACCTCCGCCCGGTCGAAGAAGCGGATGCCGCCGATGATGCGGTAGGGGATGCCGTTGCGCTTGAAGGCCTGCTCGATCTGGTTGGACTGGGCGTTCATCCGGTAGAGCACCGCGTGGTCCTTCCAGGCCCGGCCGGCGGAGTAGTCGGCCAGGATCTGGGCGGCCACGTACTGGGCCTCCTCGTGCTCGTTCATGGCGGTGTAGCACTGGACCTTGTCTCCGGCCTCGTGCCTGGTCCACAGCTCCTTGCCCTTGCGGCCCTCGTTGTTGCGGATCACCGCGTTGGAGGCCTCCAGAATGTTCTTGGTGGAGCGGTAGTTCTGCTCCAGCCGGATCACCCGGGCCCCCTTGTACTGGCTCTCAAAGGAGAGAATGTTCTCGATGGTGGCGCCCCGGAAGCGGTAGATGGACTGGTCGTCATCGCCCACCACGCAGATATTTTCATAGCCCCCCGCCAGGGTGGAGGCCAGCAGGTACTGCAGGTTATTGGTGTCCTGGTACTCGTCGATGAGCACGTACCGGAATTTCTTCTGATAGTAGTCCCGCACGTCCTCAAACTGCTGGAGCAGCCGCACGGTGTCCAGGATGATGTCGTCAAAATCCAGGGCGTTGGCGTCCTTCAGCCGCCGCTCGTATTCCACATAAATCCTGGCGATCTTCACCAGCCGGAAATCCCCCGATTTCTCGCACTGGGCCAGGTAGTCCGCCCCGGACTGCATGGCGTCCTTGGCACGGGAGATATAGCCCAGCACGGTGCGGGCGGAGAAGGTCTTGTCGTCCAGGTTGAAGTCCTTCACCACGTCCTTGATGACCCGCTCCGAATCGGCGGTGTCATAGATGGTGAAGGAGCGGTCAAAGCCCAGCCGGTCGATGTCCCGCCGCAGGATACGCACGCAGGCGGAGTGGAAGGTGGAGGCCCAGATGTCGTTGGCGGAGGGACCCAGCAGGTTTTCCAGCCGGGCCTTCAGCTCACCGGCGGCCTTATTGGTGAAGGTGATGGCGATGATGGACCAGGGCACCGCCGGGTCCATGGCGCACAGCCGCTCCTGCTGGGCCTTCTTGGACGGGTCGGGGTGGGACACGTAGTCCTCCAGAAAGGCCAGGTCGGCCTCTGTCACCCAGTCGGGGGCCTGGTCAAAGTCGGAGCCCCGGCCATACTTCATCAGATTGGCGATGCGGTGGATGAGTACCGTGGTCTTGCCGCTGCCGGCGCCGGCCAGCAGCAGCAGGGGCCCCTCGGTAGCCAGTACAGCCTGGCGCTGCTCCGGGTTCAGGTTCTGAAAATCCAGCTCGATGGCCGCCCGGCGGGCCTTGCAGAAGCGCAGTTCTTCCTCTCGGTTCAGCATAATCTCGTTCCATACTCCCTTGGCAATGGCGGAGCCGCCCACGAATGGACGGCTCCTTTTGTTGTATCTCTATTGTACAAAAAACAGGCGGGCAGGTCAACACCTGCCCGCCCTGCGGAAGTGGTTTTCGTCGCTTTTTCTCCAGAAAAAAGCATGGCCCTGTGGAAGTTCTTTTTGGTTCTTTTTCTTTCAAGAAAAAGAACCAAGAAAAAGAATCAGGCGGGGAGGTACTCGATGGAGGTGACCACGCCGTCCTCCAGAATGAAGTTGAGGGTCACGTCACCGGCGGTGTAGCTCAGCATCCCCTCGGTGCTGCCGCCGTCCTCGCCGTAGGCGGTGGTCACGTCCTGCTCGCTGCTGCCGATGTACACACCCTCCCGGGTGGATACGCTGTCGTCGGTGAGACGGATGGAGTTGACATAATCCTTGTCCCCGCCGGGCCGGGTGGTGATGACGAAGCCGGGGTAGGTGTAGGTCTTGTCCAGACCCTCGAAGGCGCAGGACTCGGCCTCAAAGTAGCTCTGCTCTTCCCCCAGGGCGGCCAGCACGTCGGCCATGTCCTCGTTCACCGCCACCTCTTTGCCGTCGGCGGTGGTAAAGACGAAGGTGTCGGCAGTGGTCTCGCCGCCGGCCGGGGTGCTGTTCTGGGGGGCGGGGGTGTCGCCGCCGGCCGGGGCGTCATTGCCGCCGCCGCAGGCGGTGAGGGACAGGGTCAGGCCCAGAGCCAGGGCCAGGGCAAGCAGTTTCTTGTTCATTGTGCGGTATCCTCCTTTTGTTCGGCGGCCCACGCCGCCTCCAGCTCGGTCTTCCGCTGGGCGTAGGTCTCGCTCTTTTCCGCCCAGATGCTTTCATAGGGCTCCTGCCCCCGGCGGTCCTCCACCTGGGGACAGTGCTCGGTGAGCCATTCCCCGAACCAGTGGGACAGCTTCTCCGCTCCGTACAGGTTCAGGTGCAGGCCGTGGTCATAGGTGTCGGTGTTGAAGTCCAGCCCCGCCTGGTCGATGATCTCCAGACAGTTGACGTACTGGAGATCGTGCTGGGCGGCGTAGTCCTCCATCTGCGCCTCCCACTCGTCATACCAGTAGGGGTACAGGCTGGGGGCCTTCACCAGCACCAGCTCCACACCGTGGGACTGACACAGCTCCACCATCTTGTCCAGATTTTCGTAGCAGATGTCGGCGAACTGGTAGTCTGCCAGGGGCTTGCCCTCGGGCACGTTCTCCGCCGGGCGGACCTCCACGTTCATCAGGTAGCCGCTGTCGGACACCGGGTCCCGGTGGAACATGTACTCCACATCCTCCGCTTTCAGCTCGTTCCAGCGGGAATGATAGCGCAGCAGGGGGAAGAGGTAGGAGAGCATGCTCTCCTCCTCGGTCATGGAGGCCTCCACCGCCGCCAGCTTCTGGGTGGACAGCTTCATGCCGTCCAGATTCAGCCGGTTGTAGGCCTCGCTCTGGGGCTCGCCGTACTGCATACTCAGCACGTTGAACACCATGACCTTGGGGGTCTCGTACTTCAGGGTCTCCTCCATCAGGTAGTAGGACTGCCAGATCAGCTGCTGGGCGGAGCCCCGGATATAACTGGTGATGCCGTACTCCTGCCACAGGGTGTCGGGGGAGAAGTTCTCATATACCTCACAGTCCCCGATGAACACCACGTCGTGGTCGGCAGTCTCGTTGTAATACTCGGCGATGAGGGCCCCCTCGGGGATCTCACTCATGTACTTGGGCATGAACAGGGCGTTGAGCAGCCACAGGGCCACCGCCAGAATCACGCACCAGAGGACGCCGGTAAAGATCAGTTTCTTTTTCATCTCCGGCCTCCTCAGAATTGGTTGTAAATGAACTGGGTGGCGTCAAAGCCGATGCCGTAGATGCCGAAGATGGCCATGCACAGCACCAGCACCACGCAGCCGCTCCAGGCCAGGTTGGGGTTGCGGCGGACCAGCTGCTCCCGCATGGGCTCCTTCCGGCCCAGCAGGGAACACACCAGCATGGCCAGGGTGCCGATGACTGCCACCGCCCAGTCCGCTCCGCTGATCCCCAGCTCCAGGAAGGAGCCGTTCCACAGCACCGAGGGGTGGAAGGAGGTGAAGATGGTGCCCACCTGCCTGAAGGTGAGGGGCACGTCCCGGTACACGTCCAGCACCCGGATGGCGCTCATGAGCACGAAGGTGCGGCCCACCTCGAAGAGACGGTAGCCGAAGGTGCCCTTCAGGCCGGGGAATTTCCCGTGGAACTTGGCGTACAGGGGCTCGCACTCCTGGGACACCAGGATGACCACGCCGTTGAGCAGGCCCCAGACGATGAAGTTCCAGCTGGCGCCGTGCCACACGCCGGTGACGAACCACAGCAGCATGGTGCACAGGTACACCGATACCCGCTTGCCCGGCTCGCCCAGCCTGGCTCTGGCCTTCTGGTGGAGCTTCAGCACCGTCTTGCTCACCGACAGAGGGTAGAACACATAGTCCCGGAACCAGGTGCCCATGGTGATGTGCCACCGGCGCCAGTACTCCGCGATGTTCTTGGAGAAGAAGGGCCGCTCAAAGTTCTCGGTGACCTTGACCCCCAGCATCTGGGCGGTGCCGATGGTGATGTCGATGCCGCCGGTGAAGTCGGCGTACAGCTGCACGGCGTAGAGGAACATCACCGCCAGCACGTACACGCCGGTGTACTGATCGGGGGCGGACACCAGCTCCCGCAGGGGGATGGCCAGCCGGTCGGCCACGATGAGCTTCTTGGCAAAGCCCCACACCACCCGCATGCCGCCCATGGCGATCTGCCGGGAGTCCCAGCTGTGTTCTTCATACAGGGTCTGGCTCAGGTCGCCGAAGCGGCTGATAGGGCCCTGGATCAGCTGGGGGAAGAAGGTGACGAACAGGGCGAACTTGCCCAGATTGCGCTCCGGGGGATACTTGCCCCAGTACACGTCGATGAGGTAGCCCATGGACTGGAAGGTGTAGAAGGAAATGCCCATGGGCAGCACCAGGTCGGCCATGGGCAGCTGGGTGGCGGACCCGGCTGCGGCCAGGATGCCGTTGACGTTGCCCAGCACGAAGTCGGTGTACTTCACCACCGCCAGGATGCCGAAGTTCAGCAGCAGGCAGGCCAGGGTCCACCGCCAGCGGATCTTCTTGCCGGCGGCCTTGTAGGCCTTGCGCTGGGTCTTGTCCAGCTCGTCCCGGTGCTCTTTCAGCCACTGGTCCTGTTCCCGCTGGAGATCCCCCACCTTCCGGGCCGCCAGATAGGTGGTGACGGCGGTGACCCCGATGTAGATGAGGCAGTACCAGCCGGCGAAGAAGTAGAAGAACAGGCTGCCGATGAGCAGCAGCTTCCACTGGTGCCGCTTGGGGATCAGGTAATACAGGACGAAGAGTACCGCGAAGAAGGCCAGAAACTGTGCGGACGCAAAACTCATCTGACCGGCTTATGCCTCGTCCAGACGCTGGATCATGGCCCACAGGGCCTGAGCGGAGTTGAAGTTCTCCGGCACGATCTCCTCGGCGGGTACCGCCACGTCAAAGGCGTCGTTGATCTCGGCCACCAGGGACACGATGTCGATGGAGTCCAGGATCTTGTCGTCGATCAGCTTGTCGCAGTGCTCGAAGTCCACGTCGGGGTGGAGTTCCTTCAGAATGTCCAGCAGTTCTTCCATGATACAAATTCTCCTTTGTCTCTTCTTATTTAGCGGCCAAAGCCTTCCGGTCCACCTTGCCGTTGGGGGTCAGGGGCATCCGCTCCAGACGTTCCATTTTATTGGGCAGCATGTACCGGGGCAGCTTTTCCTTCAAAAAGGCGGTGAGGTCGGCACTCTCCGCCGTGCCGGCGTAGTAGAGCCGGATCTTGTCCTTCTCCTTGTCGTACACCGCGCAGGCCTGAGACACCTCCGGGTGCATGGCGGCCACCACTTCGATCTCCTGGAGCTCGATGCGGTGCCCCATGTGCTTGATCTGAAAATCCTTCCGGGAGACGAACACCAGCTCGCCCCGCTCATTGTACCGGCCCAGGTCGCCGGTGCGGTAGATCAGCTCAGGATAGGCGTCGTTCAGGGGGTTCTGCACAAAGCACTCCGCCGTCTTTTCCGGCATCCGGTAGTAGCCCATGGTGAGGCAGGTGCCCTTGATGCAGATCTCGCCCAGCTCCCCGGGGGCGGCCAGCCTGTTGTCCTCGGTGAGCAGCAGGATGCCGGTGTTGGGGAAGGGCTGGCCGATGGGGATGACCTCGTCCAGGCCGAAGTCCCGGTCCACGTGGTAGTAGCAGCTCATGCCCGTGGCCTCAGTGGGGCCGTACAGATTGGTGAATTTGGCGTTGGGCAGGGCCTTCCGCCACAGCTGGAACTGCCGGATGGGGAAGACCTCGCTGCCGAAGGCGATGGTGTGGAGATATTCGGGTACATGCTTCTCCAGTACCCGGAAGCCGGAGATCATGGTGAGGGCGGATACCACCCAGCACACGGTGTTGATCTTGTGCTCGTTGAGGTAGTCCACCAGCTTGATGGGGAACATGAACAGGCTCTTGGGAATCAGGTAGGTGGTGGCGCCGAACTTCAGGGTGGGATAGAGTTCCTTCAGGCAGGCGTCGAAGTACAGGGGGGTCTGGTTGCCGAACACTGTCTCCTCCGAGAAGCCCAGGGTGGCGGACAGCTGCTCGATGTAGTCGATCACCGACCGGTGGCAGGCCACCACGCCCTTGGGCACGCCGGTGGAGCCGGAGGTGAACACGATGTACAGGGGGTCGGTGTCCAGCTGGGCCGCCCGGATGGCGGCCAGCACCCCGCCGTCCGGTTCGGTCGCTGCCGCATCCTCATAGTCCAGCAGGATGCCGTCATACCCCAGGGCCTCCACCTGGCTGCGGGTCTTTTCGTCACAGATCACCGCCCGGGGCTTCAGGGTCTGGAAGATCAGCTCCACCCGGTAGGCAGGCATCTCTTCATCAATAGGTACGTAGAAGCAGCCGGAATAGACCACGCCGAAGAAGGCGGCGATGGACCGGGGGTGCTTCTCCATGAATACCACCACCGGCTCGTGGCTCAGACCCTGCCCGGCCAGGCAGGTGCCGATGCCTCTGGCCGCCCGGGACAGCTGAGAGAAGGTCAGGCTGTCGGTGCCGTTGCTGAACGCCACCTTATCGGGCAGGCGGGGGGCGGTGGCCTCCAGATATTCCAAAACATTACGCTGCACTTGCGGTCTCCTCCGGATTCTCCGGCGACTGGGCCGGGCTTTCAGATGTGCCGGTCTCTGCCGGCGGGGTGGGAGCGGCGCTGGGGCTGCTCTCCGGGGCGGGACTGTCCGAAGGCATGGCGGAAGGGCTGGCCTCCGGGGTCTGCTCCGGCGTGGGGGTCTACGGTGTCTCCAGGGGGCGGGGTGTCCTCTGGGTGGGTGCGTTGGTTGTGCGCATGGGCCGGGTGGTCGTTTGGCGGTGGGTCGGNGGGTGGGGGTGGCCTCAGGCGTGGGGGTAGGTGTGGGCGTAGGCGTCGGCGTGGGAGTAGGCGTGGGCGTGGCCGACGGCTTGGGCGTGGAGGGCGCCGGTGCGGAGCCCTGTACCACGCTCACCGGGCAGGAATCATAGTCATAGACATAGTAATTCTTCCGGACGCTGCTGCACTGCTTGGTGTAGGCCTGGACCTCCGCCTCGGTGAGCAGGAAGGAGTACAGGGGGTAGCTGTTGGGGTGAGGGCAGGCGTCGAAGTGGTAGTAACCGTTGCCTACGTCCACCAGCTGCCAGTAGTGGCGGGAGTTGCCGCCCACCCGCGTCAGGTCCACATTGGGGATGCCCGCCCGGGTGAGCAGGGCCTTGGAGCAGGCGAAGTAGTTGTAGCAGTCGCCGCTGCCCCGGGTGAAGCCGATGTAGGCCCCCACCAGCCAGCTGGATTTGTCCGAGGTACCGGTGTATTTGATGTGGTTGTGTACGTAGTTGTAGATGGCCAGGGCCTTTTCCCGCTGGCTCATGCCGGAGTTGGTGATGTCGGCCAGAATGTCGTCAGCCAGGGCGTTGACGGCCTCCAGGGTGATCTTGGAATCCCCGGCCTCCACCACGTCCTCAGTGGCGCCGGTGTCCGCGTCGTCTACGGTGACGGTTTCCACCACGGTTACGGTGACAGGCACTTCCGCCCGGTTGCCTGCGGCGTCCTCCGCCCAGTAGATGACCTGATAGGTGCCGGGTTCGGACAGGTTGACCCCGCTGGAATCCACCTGGAGCTGCACCGTCTCGTCCACGTTGTCGGTGACGGTGACGCCGGTGCGGTAGGCGACGCTCTCACCCACGGCCACCGTCAGATCCTTGGTGCCGGAGATCACCGGCGGCTGGGTGTCCTCCACGGCGGCGGGAGAATCTGAACCGGACGGCGTGTCGCCGGGTGTTCCGCCCCGGGGCAGCAGGACGGCCAGCAGAACGATCACCACCACAGCGCAAAGGGCGATCAGCAGCCACAGCAGAGGCGGCTGGCGCCGGTGGTGTCTGCGGGGATGGGGTTGGGTGCCGGGATGCGCTCTCTTCTCTTCTTCAACCATGCACGATCTTCCCTTTTTCCTGTTGAGTTTTCCGGGGACGCCACCGGTCCCCGACACAAAAAAGGTATAACAAAACAGGCAGAGTTGCCTCTGCCTTGCTCAGTATAGCGCTGTCCTTCCCGGACTGTCAACCCCCCAAATCCGGCAGGATTCCCCTTTGCGGAGAAAGGGGTGCAAAGCGGAGACAACTGTGTTATAATCAAAAAACCGGCTTTTGAGGGGAGAGGAGAGAGTGTGATGGTGCGGTATGTCTTTCGCTCGGCCCGTTTCTATTATCTGGCGGCCAACCCGGCGCTGGCGGAATCCGCAGCCGCCTTTTATCGCCGGAACCGGCTGGCCTTTGCACCCTTTGACCCGGTCCAGCCGGAGGACTTTTTTACCACAGACGGTCAAAAGGAGCGGCTGGAGTGGGACGTGGAGCAGGCGGAGAACGGGCGCAGCTTCCGCTTTCTGCTGGTCCAGCCCCGGCACCCGGGGAAGGCCGTGGGCCTGGTGGGGCTCAACGAGATTGTCCGTGGGGCCTTTCAATCCTGCTTCCTCTCCTATAAAATAGACCACACCCTGTGGAACCGGGGCTGCGGGGCCGAGGCCATTGAGGCGGCCACCGGCTGGGGGTTCCGTACCCTGGGCCTCCACCGGATCGAGGCCAGCATCATGCCCCGCAACCTGGCCTCCCGCCGGGCGGCGGAAAAGGCGGGGTATGCGGAAGAGGGATTGTCCAAACACTATTTGAAGATCAACGGCCGGTGGGAGGATCACCTCCACCTGGTCCGGCTCAATGAGGAGGATACGGATGGAAGAGCGTAAGACAGGCGGCAAATTTACCAGCTCCCTGGGCTTTGTCCTGGCGGCTGTGGGCTCCGCCGTGGGCATGGGGAACATCTGGCTGTTCCCCTACCGCATCGGGCAGTACGGCGGCGGCGCCTTTCTGATCCCCTACTTTTTATTCGTGGCCCTGTTCAGCTACGTGGGCCTCACCGGGGAGTTCGCCCTGGGGCGGCTCACCGGCACCGGGGCCATGGGCTCCCTGGACTATGTGCTCCGCAAAAAGGGCAAGCGGGGCGGCAAGCTGCTGGGGGTTATCCCCCTGCTGGGGGTGCTGGGCATCGCCATCGGCTACTCAGTGGTGGTGGGCTGGGTGCTGCGGTACACCGCCGGCTCGGTCACCGGCTCCATCCTGAACGGCGACGCCCAGGGCTTCTTTGACGCCCTGGCGGTGGATTTCGGCTCCATCCCCTGGCACCTGGCGGCGGTGGTGCTGACGGTGATCATCCTGGTCCTGGGGGTGGCCGGCGGCATTGAAAAGCTGAGCAAGGTGATGATGCCCGCCTTCTTTATCCTCTTCCTGATCATCGCTGTCCGGGTGGCTTTTCTGCCCGGGGCGGCGGAGGGCTACCTCTACCTGCTCCAGCCCGACTGGTCCCGGCTGCTGGACCCGGAGACCTGGGTCATGGCCATGGGACAGGCCTTCTTCTCCCTGTCCATCAACGGGGCGGGCATGCTGATCTACGGCAGCTATATGAAGAAGAGCGAAAACATCCTGCGCCACGCGGGAATGACTGCGGTGCTGGACACCCTGGCCGCCCTGCTGGCCGGCTTTGCCATCATCCCGGCGGTGTTCGCCTTCGGCATTGACCCCACCAGCGGACCCGCTCTCATGTTTGTCACCCTGCCCCAGGTCTTTGAGCAGATGCCCGGCGGGCAGATCTTCGCGGTGCTCTTCTTCCTGTCGGTGTTCTTTGCCGGCATCACCTCCCTGATGAATATGCTGGAGGCCTGCGGCGAGGCTCTCAGCTCCACCGCCAGGCTGTCCCGGGGATTGTCCCTGCTGGTGGTGGGGGCGGTCACCTTCGGGGCGGGACTGTTTGTGGAATCCCTCCCCGGTATGGGCGGCTGGATGGATCTCATCACCATCTATGTCTCTCCCTTCGGCGCCATGCTGGTGGCGGTGTGTCTCTACTTCGTGCTGGGTCCCGGCGCGGTAAAGGACGAGCTGGCTCTGGGCGGAAAGCGGCCCGGGCGGGCCTTCGATTTCGTGGCCCGCGCCTATGTGCTGGTAGCCGCGGCGGTGTGGGTGCTGGGCATCTGCTACCACGGTATCGGATAACAGAAAAGCGGAGCGTGCTGTGCACGCTCCGCTTTCTTATTGGCCTGATATCCAGTGCTGAAAATCCTCCCAAAGCTCCATGGCCCGGAATTTGACCACATAGCCCTCGTCCTCACCGGTGATAAGGGATATCTGATCCTCGCTCAGCCCGGCGCTGAGGGCGGTCTGGGCGGCGGACTCGGTCACCGAGCCCAGGCACAGGGGCGGGAACACCACGCACCACCAGTTGTGGCCGCCCCCCTCCCCGATGACGATGCGCAGGGCGGTGTACTCCCCGGCGGGGAGGGCGAAGTCGGTATACGCCTTGGTGGGAAACCAGCAGTTTTCCTCCAGGGAGGCGGTGACCGGGTAGTCGTATCCCGCCGCTCCCACCGCCTCCGCTCCGGCGGCGGCCAGCTCCTCCAGGTGGTCCCGCAGAACCGCCTCGGTCTCATCCCGTGTGGCGCCGGGCTGGAAGTATTCCTCCGCGGCGGCCAGCACGCTGTCCCGCACCTCCAGCTTCAGGGCCTGGTCCCCCTCCGAGTCGGAGTTGGCCAGCACGTGGAGACGGATCACCTGGTCGGCCAGGGCGCTCTGGCTGCTGTCCAGCCACACCCCCAGCAGGGCGGCCAGGGCCACCCCCAGCAGCAGGGCCAGTTCCCACCGGCGAAGGGTATGTGTCTGAGAAACCTGTTTCATGTAAAAAATCACCGTCCAAATTGGATTTGCTTCCATTTTGGACGGTGATTTCGGGTTTTATACCTCTTTTTCCATCAGCGTGCCAGCTGTCTCCACCAGAAAGGTCTCCTGATACAGGGGCCGCAGGGCGGCCCAGGCGGCTTCCGCCGCAGACTGCCGGTCAAACAGGCCGAACACGGTGGGGCCGGTGCCGCTCATGGAGGCCCCCAGAGCCCCGTGCTGGATCAGGCTGTTCTTGATGGCGCAGATCTCCTGGTATCGCCGCTGGGGGAGCACGTCCTCAAAGACGTTGTACATCCGCCGGGCCACACCCGGCAGATCTCCGGCCGTCAGGGCGCCTATCAGCCCGGCGGTGTCCGGCCTGCGGCGGATGCGGCAGCCGTCCAGGGCCTTGAACAGCTCCGGAGTGGATACCGAGAAGGCGGGCTTGCACAGCACCACATGGCAGTGGGGCAGGGGGGGCAGGGGGGTAAGGACCTCGCCCCGGCCTTCGGCCAGAGCGGTGCCGCCCCCTACGCAGTAGGGCACATCGGAGCCCACCAGGGCGCCGATCTCCTCCAGCCGGGCCTGGGACAGGCGCAGCCCCAGCAGCCCGTTCAGCCCCCGCAGCACGGCGGCGGCGTCGGCGCTGCCCCCGGCCATACCGGCGCACACCGGGATAGTTTTCTCCAGCCGGATGGACAGCCCGCCGGGGTCGGTTTCCGTCTCCCGGCACAGGGCCAGGGCGGCGGCGGCGGCCAGATTGTGCTCGTCGGCGGGGAGAAATCCCAGATTGCTGCGCATCTGCAGGGGCGCCCCCGTGCCGGCCTCCAGAGCAAGCCGGTCCCTGAGGGTGACGGTCTGCATCACCATCTTCATGTCGTGGTAGCCGTCAGGGCGCTTGTCCAGCACGTCCAGGGAGAGATTCAGTTTGGCGTAGGCGAAGACCTCCGTCGCTGCCATGGCCCGGCCTCCTTTTTATCGGATCTTCCGCGCCTCCAGATAGAAGCGCTTGTCATGGGCGTGGCCCATGGAGAAGGTCTTGCGGGGGAGCACCCCGTCCCGGATGACGGTGGGGAAGAGCTGGTCCTTCCCCATGGCGGGGAGCAGGAAGGCCAGGTTGCCCGGCTGTTTGGCCAGCTGCCGGGCCACGTCCGCCCCGTGGATGTAGTCGATGCGCACACCGTGGGATTTTACGTACTGGTCCAGGAAGGGCTGGAGGGTGCCCACCTCCAGCTGGGCCTTGGGGTGGGGAATGGTCACCGCACCCTCGCCGCCCGCGTGGACATAGCGGAGCACGTGTCCCTCCCCCTCGCCGGAGTGGGCGCCGGGGAAGGCGGCGCACAGGCTCATCACCAGCTCCACCGGCTCCACCCCGAAGAGCACCCGGTGGATGGCCTCAAACTCCAGGGAACTGTCGTGGAGGTTCACCAGCTCGCACAGGGCGAACCGGGCGGGCAGGCTGTCCCACTTCTCCGGCGGATTCAGCTTCTTCTGCCGCTCATAGCACTCCTTGGCGGTGGCCAGGGAGTGGTTGCCGTCCCCCACGGCGAAGAGCATGACGGCCCCGTCGTCCACGCCGTACTTCTTCCGGAAGGCTGTGGGGTCCGCCAGGGCGGACAGGGCCTGGGCCACCAGCTCCATGCTCTCAGCGTCCAGCTTCCAGCCGGAGATATGGCCGCCCCGCTCCATCAGGTCGAAGTCGTATACCGGCTCCATCTTGCCCTTCCGGTCCGTCAGGGGCTCGATGACGGTTTTCTCCGGGTCGTCGGCCAGCAGCATCACGTGGGGCAGCTCCAGGGGGGCGTTCTTCCGCACCGCCACCCGGGGCGGGATGCGGGAGAGGACGGTGCCCTCGGTGGCCCGGATGGAGGCGTCGGAGCCCGGTTCGTAGTCGTACTGCTCCAGGTCCACCATGCCCACCAGGCCCCGGCGGACCTTGCCGTCGTCCAGCCGCCGCTCCACATAGATGAGGGCGTGGGGAAACTCCTTGAACCGGTCCTCCCGCAGGTAGCGGGTCATGGTGTTGTTGACCTCCATGATGTCGGTCTCCACATTGGGGCCGTCCAGGCAGCTCTCCGGCAGGATGAGCCGCAGGGAGGAGGGGGCGGAGCCCACATACTCCTCCACCCGCTGCCAGTACTCCGGCTGGGAGGTGTACTGGTCGCAGGCCACCACCGACCACTTGCCGTACTCACAGTTCTGAGGCAGCAGGATGTCGGCGGGGCGGAAGGGGAGATGGTCAAATGCGTGAGTCATATTCTCTCACTCGCTTCCTAATATGTCAGTCCATGGCCTTGCGGATGGCGGCCAGCAGGTCGGAAAATTCCTCGTAGGCGGGCAGCTCCGGGTGGTCGGCCTTGATCTGGGCGGTGCTCTTGAACAGGAAGCCCGCCTTGCTGGCCTGGATCATGCCCAGGTCGTTGTAGCTGTCCCCGGAGGCGATGGTGTCGTAGCCGATGGACTGGAGGGCCTTCACGGTGGTCAGCTTGGACTGGGGGCAGCGCATTCTGAAGCCGGTGATGGTGCCGTCGGGGGCCACCTCCAGGGTGTTGCAGAACAGGGTGGGCCAGCCCAGCTTCTTCATCAGGGGCTGGGCGAACTGCTCAAAGGTATCACTGAGGATGATCACCTGGCTGAAGGTGCGCAGCTCGTCCAGAAATTCCTTGGCGCCGGGCAGAGGGTCGATGGTGGCGATCACGTCCTGGATCTCCTTCAGACCCAGGTGGTGCTCCTTCAGGATATCCAGGCGGAAATTCATCAGCTTGTTGTAGTCGGGCTCGTCCCGGGTGGTGCGCTTGAGCTCGGGGATGCCGGTGGCTTCGGAGAAGGCGATCCAGATCTCGGGGACCAGGACGCCCTCCATGTCCAGACAGGTGATATACATATGCGATCCTCCTTTATCCTTCCTGTTCCCGCTCCTGCTTTTTCTTCAGGTTGGTCAGGAAATTATCCAGCCGGGTCAGGGCCTCGGCAATGTCTTTCATAGAGGTGGCGTAGCAGCAGCGGACGAAGCCCTCGCCGCCGGGGCCGAAGGCAGAGCCGGAGATGACGGCCACCTTCTCTTCCATCAGGAACCGCTCGCAGAACTCGTCGGAGGTGAGGCCGGTGCTCCGGATGTCGGGGAATACGTAGAAGGCGCCCTTGGGCTCGAAGCAGGGCAGGCCGATGCGGCGCAGGCCCTCCACCAGGTAGCGGCGGCGTCCGTCGTACTCGTCCCGCATATGTTCGATGTCCTTGTCGCCGTTGCGCATGGCCTCGATGGCGGCGTACTGGCTGGTGGTGGGGGCGGACATGATGCCGAACTGGTGGAGCTTGAGCATCTGCTGGATGATGGGAGCGGGGCCGCAGACATAGCCCATGCGCCAGCCGGTCATGGCGTGGCTCTTGGAGAAGCCGTTGACCACGATGGTGCGCTCATACATATCGGGCAGATTGGCCATGGACACGTGGTGCTGGCCGTAGGTCAGCTCGGCGTAGATCTCGTCGGACACCACCATGATGTCGGTGCCCCGGAGCACGTCGGCCAGGGCCTCCAGGTCGGCGCGCTCCATGATGCCGCCGGTGGGGTTGGAGGGGAAGGGGAGCACCAGCACCTTGGTGCGGGGGGTGATGGCGGCCTTCAGCTGCTCGGGGGTGAGGCGGAACTCGTTCTCCGCCTTCAGCTCCACATACACCGGGGTGCCGCCGGCCATGGAGGCCAGGGGCCCGTAGCATACGAAGGAGGGCACGGGGACGATGACCTCGTCGCCGGGGTTGAGCAGGCAGCGCAGGGACAGGTCGATGGCCTCGCTGCCGCCCACGGTGACGATGATCTGGTGGGCAAAGTCATAGTGCAGGTCGAAGCGCCGCTCCAGATAGGCGGCGATCTCCCGGCGCAGCTCGGCCATGCCGGCGTTGCCGGTGTATTTGGTAAAGCCCTTCTCCAGGGAGTAGATGCCGGCGTCCCGGATGTGCCAGGGGGTGACGAAGTCGGGCTCGCCGATGCCCAGGGAGATGGCGTCCTTCATCTCCTCCAGAATATCGAAAAAGCGTCGGATCCCGGAGGGCTTGACCTCCTGGATGCGCTTACACAGTATCTCGTCATAATTCATGAGAAAATCCACTCCTTCGGCTGCTTCTCCTGCTTTTCAAAGATCAGGTGCTTTTCTTTATATTTATGCAGGATGAAATGGGTGGCGGTACCCGTCACATCCTCCAGGGTGGACAGGCGTTCACCCACGAACTGAGCCACTTCCTTCAGGGAGCGGCCGGAAATGATCACGGTCAGGTCGTAAGCGCCGCTCATCAGATAGACGCTCTCCACCTCGTCGTACTGGTAGATCCGCTCGGCCACGCGGTCAAAGCCCTCGCCCCGCTGGGGGGTGACCTTTACCTCGATGAGGGCGGTGACCGCCTCCCGGTCGGTGCGGTCCCAGTCCACGATGGCCTTGTAGCCCAGGATGATCTTCTCCTCCTCATACCGCTTGATGGCGGCCTTTACGTCCTCCACGGACATATCGGCCATGGATGCAAGCTGGTCGGGGGTCAACGTGCAATCATTTTCCAAAAGCTGGAGCAGCTTCATGATTTGTGTTCCTCCAATCAAGATAGTTTCCATAAAAAATAGATGGAAAAGATGATTAACCACTATTATATACGTCCCCGGGAAGAATTACAATAGTGCACTTCCAACTGCGGGTTCTTGCATAATATGACATAAAATGTGGGGTTGACAAGGGGAGATATTTGTCTATTTTCCCGTAGAAACGAGCCTGGTGAAGTGCTATGATGACATATCATCAATAAGTGTATCCGCGAAAAAGGCGGCTCTGGGGAGGGGTATCCGTGGAGTATCTGGATATGGTAAATCAGATCGTGGCGGCGGAGCACAACGCCAAGGCTCTGGCCGAGGAGGGCAAGCAGCGGCAGGAGCAGCTCCAGGCGGGCCTGGAGCGGGAGATCGCCGACCTGCGGGAGAACTATATGCAGCGGGCCCGCCATCGGGTGGAGCTGGTGGAGGAGACCGAGCGGGCCGGAGCCGAGGAGGACATGGCCAAGCTGGACGAGAAGCAGCGCCAGGCCATGGAGCGGGTGGAGGCCGCCTATGAGAAGAACCGGGATCAGTGGGTGGAGACGCTCTTTTCCCTGATCGCGGGAGTAAAGCCATGACAGGGGACGATATGCGCTACGGCGCCCTGTCGGCCAAGGTCCGGGCCCTGTACGGCAAGCGCCTGCGGACGGAGGACTTTGCCCGGCTGGCGGGCCTGAAGAGCGAGGCGGAGATCCTGGATGCCCTGCGGCAGTATCCCGGCTGGAGCCGGGCCCTGGCCAAGTGCGAGCCGGGCAGCTGGAGCTATGTGGGCCGGGTGGAGCTGGAGACCGCCCTGCGGGAGGAACTGCGGCTGGAGTATCTCAGTCTGGCCCACTATGTGCCCCGGGAGGACAGGCCCCTGATGGGCTTCCGCATCCGCATCGCCGAGCGCACCGCCATTCTCAATGCCCTGCGGCGGCTGAAGGTGGGGAAATACGGCATGGGAATGCCCCCCGCCTCCAGCATCGTGGTGCTGGGGAAGGTGGACTACAAGGCCCTGCGGGAGTGCGCCAGCTACGACCAGCTGCTCTCCGCCGTCAAGGGGAGCATCTACTATCCCGTGCTCCTCCACCTGCGGCCGGAGCCGGGAGGGCCGCTGCCCGACTACACCACGGCGGAGTGCCTGCTGCGCACCGCTTACTTTTCCCATATGTTCCGTATGGCCAATCAGAACTACCACGGTCCCGCCCGGAAGGTGCTGCTCCAGGCTCTGGGCGGCCAGGTGGACCTGCTGAATATCATCCATATCCTGCGGCTGAAGACCTATTTCCCCGACACGCCACAGGACAAGTATCTGACCATTCTGTTTCCCTTCCATTACCGGCTCAAGCCGGAGCTGACCCGCCAGCTGTGCGCCGCGCCGGATGCCGGGGCGGTCTTTGCGCTGCTGAAGCAGACCCCATACCGGGACTGCTTTGAGGGGGTGGAGGCCCTGGACGCGGAGGAATACTACCGCCGGGCCATGTATACCTTCAACAGGCATCAGCTGCTGTGTGCGCCTCCCTCCATCTACACCGCCATGGCCTATCTGGACCTGAAGGAGATGGAGATGATGGTGCTGGTCAATGTCATCGAATCCGTGAAATACGGCGCACCCTATCACGCGGCTCTGGCGGAACTGGTAGGCGCCTGAGAGCCGGGAGATCACGAGAGAAGGAGATGAGGCCATGTCGGTCGTTCCCATGAAGCTGCTCACCCTGGCAGGGCCGCTGGACCAGTTCGACCAGGTGGTGAGCACCTGCGTCGTGGACCAGCAGTTCCACCCGGAGAGTGCCCTGCGGCTGATGGGCGGGGTAAAGGGCGTGCTGCCCATGGAGGGCGCCAATCCCTATGCCCAGCTGCTGCGGCGGGCGGAAGAGGTGGCCCGGGAGGCGGGGGTGGAGCTGGCGTACGCCCCCTTCCCGGACAAGCTGCCCCGGAAGGAACTGTCCGCCTACTTCGACGGGCTGGAGGCCAGGGTGCTGGAGCTGACCCGCCGGAAGGAGGAGCTGGAGCGCCAGGCGGCGGAATCGGCCGCCGTGGTGGAGCAGCTGGAGTACCTCCGGGGCATCGGCACCGATCTGGACGAGCTGTGGGGCCTGGAGTACGCCCGGTTCCGGTACGGCTATCTGCCGAGGGAGACCTACGACAGCTTTCAGGAGACCCTGAACCAGGAGGAGGACATCCTCTTCGTGCCCACCACCGTGGGGCCCAGACGGGTATACGGGGTGTACTTTACCACCAAGGATGCCAGGAACCGGGTGGACATGCTCTTTTCCTCCCTCCACTTCACCCGTGTGAATCTGGAGGTACAGCCCCACGGCACGGTGGATCAGGCCACTGCCGAACTGACCGCCCAGGCGGAGGCGAAGAAAAAGGAGGCCGCCCGGGCGGCGGAGGAGCTGAAGGCCCTCCGGGAGCAGGAGAAGGGGCGGCTTTTGTCCGACTACGCCTACCTGCGCTACCACAGCGAGTGCCGGGACCTGCGGCGGTACGCCTGCCGCAGCCGGGACAGCTTTTATCTGGTGGGCTGGGTGCCGGAGGACGCCCTGGACGGCCTGCGGGAGAAGATGGCGAAGTTCAGCGAGCTGTCCTGCGTCATCGACGTGGCCGACGACGTGGAGGGCTTCAAGCCGCCCACCAAGCTGAAAAATCCCTTCCTGGGCCGGGTGTTCCAGCCCTTTCTGGAGATGTACGGCCTGCCGGCCTACAACGAGACCGACCCCTCCCTCTTTATGGCCATCACCTACTGCCTGTTCTTCGGCATCATGTTCGGCGACCTGGGCCAGGGCCTGTGCCTGGCCCTGCTGGGCCTGGTGCTCAGCAAGGTGAAGGGCATGTGGCTGGGGGGCATCATCACCTGCTGCGGCCTGTCGGGTGCCCTGTTCGGCTGCGTCTACGGCTCGGTATTCGGGTTCGAGGACATCCTGCCCGGCTTCAAGATCATGGAGCAGACCAACCTGGCCGGTATGGGCGTGGTGAGCAACGTGCTGCTGCTGCTGGTGCTGTCCATCGCCCTGGGCATTTTCATGCTTCTGCTGGTGATGGCGGTGAATATCGTCAACGGCGTCAGACAGCGGAATTTTGAAAAGATCTTCTTCGGACCCAACGGAGCGGCGGGCATGGTGTTCTACGCCGGGGTGCTGATCGCCGCCCTGTCCACCGCCGTCTTCGGGGTGAATCTGCTGACACCCGCCTATGTGCTGCCGGTGCTGGTCCTGCCCCTGGTGCTCATGCTGTTCCGGGAGCCATTGTCCCGGCTGCTGGCCAAAGATCCGTCGTGGCGGCACTTCTCCCTGGGAGAGGTGCTGGGCACCGGGCTGTTCGAGCTCTTTGAGACCCTGCTGAGCTACCTGACCAACACCCTGTCCTTCATGCGGATCGGAGCCTACGCCATCACCCACGTGGGCCTGATGCTGGTGGTCCACATGCTGGCGGGCCTGGCCGGCGGGGTAGGGGGCCCGGTGGGCATCCTGATCCTGGTGGCGGGCAACGCCTTCGTCATGGCCTTTGAAGGCCTGCTGGTGGGCATCCAGGTGCTCCGTCTGGAGTTCTACGAGCTGTTCGGCCGCTTCTACGATGACGGCGGCATCCCCTTCGCCCCCCGCAAGATCGACTATACCAGCCATACCGACTGATTCCAAGGAGGTCAACTATCATGCTGAAATTCATCGTTCTGTGCTTCGCCGCCCTGGCGGTGCTCTCCCCCCTGTTCCTCATCGGCATCCGCAATTATACCGGCCGGCGGGCCAAGCGGGCCCTGGGCATCAATGTGCTGTCCTTCTTCGCCTGCCTGATCCTGGCCAGCGTGGTGGGCATCGGCGGCAGCGCCTCCGCCGCGGGGACCGCTGAGACCGCCGCCGCGGCTGCCGCCTCCGGCGCCGGCCTGGCGGAGGGCCTGAAGTACGTGGGCGCCGCCCTGGCCGTGGGTCTCAGCGGCATCGGCGGCGGCATCGCCGTGGCCTCCTCCGCCTCCGCCGCTCTGGGCGCCATCTCGGAGAACGACAAGGCCTTCGGCAAGGCCCTGATCTTCGTGGGCCTGGCGGAAGGCGTGGCCCTGTACGGCCTGATCGTGGCCCTGCTCCTTTTGTTCGTATGAAGTACTTTGTGATCACCGACTCCACCGACACCCAGGTGGGCCTGCGGCTGGCCGGGATCGAGGGGGTGGTGGTGCGGGAGCCCTCCCAGGTGCGGGACGCCATCCAGGCTGCCGCGGCCGACCGGGAGATCGGGGTGCTTCTCATCACCGAGAAGCTGGCCGCCCAGTGCCGGGACCTGATCGACCCCATGAAGCTGACCGCCCAGCGGCCCCTGGTGGTGGAGATCCCCGACCGCCACAGCGCCGGCCGGGCGCCTGATTCCATCACCCGCTACATCCGGGAGGCCATCGGCGTCAAGCTGTGACCCCGGAAAGGAGGACCCTTTCATGCCCGATATGACAGAAAAACTGGACCGCTTTACCGCCAAGATCCTGGCCGAGGCCTCAGAGGAGACCAGGCGGGCCATGGATCAGGCGGAGCACCAGCGGGACAATGCCCTCCGCAAGGCGGAGGACCAGGTGCTCCGGGAGGCATACCGGTATATCCACGGCGAGGTAGCCCGGATCAAGGCCGAGGCGGGGCGCAGCGTGTCCCGCCGGATGCTGGAGAACCAGCGGGCCCTCTCCCTCCGGCGGGAGGAGATGGCCAAGGAGACCTTTGCCCTGGTGCGGGCCCGCATCGCCGCCTTCACCCGCACGGAGGCGTATGGAAAGCGGCTGGAGGAGCTGCTGACCGACGCGCTGGGGCGGCTGCCCGGGGCGGAGGACGTACAGATTTGCCTGCGGGAGGAGGACAAGGGCTGGATCCCCGCCCTGACCCGGGCGGCCGGAGGGCGGAAGCTGGACTTCCGGTCCGGGGAATTCCGCATGGGGGGCCTGGTGGCCCTCTCTCCCAGTCTGGGCCTGCGGGTGGACTCCTCCTTTGACAGCGCCGCTCAGGAGCTCTCCGGCCACTTTGCCGAGCTCTTCGGCCTGTCCCTGTCCGACGAATGAGAAAGGATGGGAAACCCATGAACCAAGAACGCTATACCATCCACGGCATCAACGGCCCGGTGGTCACCGTCACCGGCGGCCGGGGCCTGGCCATGATGGACATGGTCAATGTGGGCGAGGAGGGGCTCATCGGCGAGGTGGTCCGGGTGGACGGCGGCACCACCACCGTCCAGGTCTACGAGGACACCACCGGGCTCATGCCCGGCCAGCCGGTCACCTCCCAGGGAGCCCCTATGTCCATCGAACTGGGGCCCGGTCTGCTCCACAATATCTTTGACGGCATCGCCCGCCCCCTGGAGGTGATCCAGGAGAAGAGCGGCCCCTTTATCAGCCGGGGCCTGAACATCCCCTCCCTGGACCGGGAGAAGAAGTGGCAGGTGACCCTCTCCGTGAAGGTGGGGGACCAGGTGGCCCCCGGCACGGAATACGCCTCCTGCCCGGAGACCGCCGCCATCACCCACCGCTGCCTGATCCCCGCCGGACTGACCGGCCGGGTGACCTGGACGGCCCAGCCGGGGGAGTACACGGTGGAGGAGCCCCTGGCGGAGATTACCGACAACCGGGGGGGCGTCCATAAGCTGGCGCTGTCCCAGCGCTGGCCCATCCGCACCCCCCGGCCCATGGCCCAGCGGCTGCCCATCTCCCGGCCCCTGATCACCGGACAGCGGGTCATCGACACCCTGTTCCCCATCGGAAAGGGGGGCGCCGCCGCCATCCCCGGCCCCTTCGGGGCGGGCAAGACCATGACCCAGCACCAGCTGGCCAAGTGGTCGGACGCGGATATCATCGTCTACCTGGGCTGCGGCGAGCGGGGCAACGAGATGACCCAGGCCCTGGAGGAGTTCTCCGAGCTCCAGGACCCCAGGACCCACCGGCCCCTGATGGAGCGCACCATCCTCATCGCCAACACCTCCAACATGCCGGTGGCCGCCCGGGAGGCGTCGGTGTACACCGGCATGACCATGGCGGAGTACTACCGGGACATGGGCTACCACGTGGCCCTGATGGCCGACTCCACCTCCCGGTGGGCGGAGGCCCTGCGGGAGATCTCCGGCCGGCTGGAAGAGATGCCCGCCGAGGAGGGCTTCCCGGCCTACCTGGCCTCCCGCCTGGCGGAATTCTACGAGCGGGCGGGGTACGTGAAGACCCTGGGCGGCAATGAGGGCAGCGTCACCGTCATCGGCGCCGTCTCCCCCCAGGGGGGCGACTTCTCCGAGCCGGTGACCCAGAACACCAAGCGGTACGTGCGCACCTTCTGGGGCCTGGACCGGGCCCTGGCCTACGCCCGCCATTTCCCCTCCATCAACTGGCTCACCTCCTACTCCGAGTATGCCGACGACCTGAAGGACTGGTATGAGAAAAACGTGGGGCCGGACTTCGTTCCCTGCCGCCTGCGGATCTCCAACCTGCTCCAGGAGGAGGCCAAGCTGATGGAGATCGTCAAGCTCATCGGCGCGGACATCCTGCCGGAGGACCAGAAGCTGATCATCGAGACTGCCCGGCTGGTCCGGGTGGGCTTCCTCCAGCAGAACGCCTACCACGCCATTGACACCTACGTGCCCATGGACAAACAGCTGAAAATGATGCAGCTCATTCTGGAGCTGTACGACGGGGCCCGTGCCCTGGTGGCCCGGTCCATCCCCCTGTCCCAGCTGAAGGCCACCGGCATCTTTGACCAGCTGACCAAGATGAAGTATGAGGTGCCCAACGACGACCAGAGCAAGTTCGGGGACTACCGGCGGCAGATCCGGGAGGCCCTGGACCAGGTCAGCCGGGCCAACAGCTGACACCCCACAAGGAGCTGATACTATGAGACTGGAATATATCGGCCTTTCGGAGCTGTCCGGCTCCCTCATCGTCCTGGAGGGGGTAAAGGGCGTGGCCTACGACGAGATGGCGGAGATCACCCTGGACGGCGGGGAGCGGCGGTACGGCCGGGTCATCCTCATCGACGGGGACCGGGTGGTGCTCCAGGTCTTTGAGGGCACCCGGGGCATTTCCCTGGAAAACGCCCGCACCCACTTTACCGGCAAGCCCATGGACATCGCCCTGTCCCGGGAGATGCTGGGCCGGGTGTTCGACGGGGCCGGGCGTCCCATCGACGGCCTGGGGGAGATCTTTCCCGAGGTGCGCCGGGACGTGAACGGCTCCGCCATCAACCCGGTGTCCCGGCAGTACCCACGGGACTGCATCTACACCGGCATCTCCGCCATCGACGGCTGCGCCACCCTGATCCGGGGGCAGAAGCTGCCCATCTTCTCCGGCTCCGGCATGAAGCACAACGAGCTGGCCGCCCAGATCGTCCGGCAGGCCAGGGTGGCGGAGCAGGAGGAGGACTTTGCCATCATCTTCGCCGCCATGGGGGTAAAGAACGACACGGCGGAGTTCTTCCGCCGGAACTTTGAGGAGGCGGGTGCCCTCCAGCGGGTGGTCATGTTCCTCAACCTGGCCTCCGACCCCATCATCGAGCGCATCCTCACCCCCCGCTGCGCCCTCACCGCCGCGGAGTACCTGGCCTTCGACCACGGCTACCATGTGCTGGTCATCATGACCGACATGACCTCCTACTGTGAGGCGGTGCGGGAGTTCTCCTCCTCCAAGGGGGAGATCCCCTCCCGGAAGGGCTTCCCCGCCTATCTGTACTCCGACCTGGCCTCCCTCTATGAGCGGGCGGGCATGATCCGGGGCCGGAAGGGGTCCGTCACCCAGGTGCCGGTGCTCACCATGCCCAACGACGACATCACCCACCCCATCCCCGACCTGACAGGGTACATCACCGAGGGGCAGATCGTGCTGGACCGCACCATGGAGCAGAAGGGGATCTATCCCCCGGTGGCCATCCTGCCCTCCCTGTCCCGGCTGATGAAGGACGGCATCGGGGAGGGCTTCACCCGTGCCGACCACCCGGACCTGTCCAACCAGCTGTTCGCCTCCTACTCCAAGGTGCAGGACGCCCGCAGCCTGGCCAGCGTCATCGGCGAGGACGAGCTCAGCGACACCGACAAGCGGTACCTCCAGTTCGGCGAGGCCTTCGAGCGGCACTTTATCCACCAGGACCAGGGGGAGGAGCGCACCATGGACCAGACCCTGGACCTGGGCTGGAAGCTGCTCACCATCCTGCCCCGGGGAGAGCTGGACCGGGTGGACCCCAAGACCCTGGACGCCCACTATGTGGAGGGCGCCTGGGAGAGCCTGGGGACCGGCGGCTCTTGGTCGGCGTAAGGAGGAGAGGATATGGCCAATCTGCTGCCCACCAAGGGAAACCTGATGGCCGCCAAGCGCTCCCGCAGCCTGGCCCAGACCGGCTACGAGCTGATGGACCGGAAGCGGAACATCCTGATCCGGGAGCTGATGGCCCTGATGGACACTGCCAAGGACCTGCAGGGGCAGATCGATACCGTGTTCACCCAGGCCTACGCCTCCCTCCAGGCGGCCAACATCCGCCTGGGCATCTGTGACCGCATCGCCGAGGCGGTGGATGTGGACAACTCCCTGGAGATCCGCTACCGCTCAGTGATGGGGGTGGAGCTGCCCCATATTCCGGGAGAATCACCCGCTCCACGGCCGGAATATGGCTTCGCCGGTACCTCCTCCCTGCTGGATGACTGCTACCTGAAGTTCCACAAGGTAAAGGAGCTGACCCGCTCTCTGGCGGAGGTGGAGACTTCCATCTACCGCCTGGCCCAGGCCATCAAGAAGGCCCAGAAGCGGGCCAACGCCCTGCAGAACATCGTGCTGCCCGATCTGGACAGCACCATCCGCTCCATCACCGACGCCCTGGAGGAGAAGGAGCGGGAGGAGTTCGTCCGCATGAAGGTCATCAAACGGCAGAGCAATGGGAAAAGAGCATAAACAGCGGGCCGCCTGACAAGGCGGCCCGCTGTTTTGTTATGCAAATGGACGTCCGGTCCTCAGAAGGGGGAGGAAACGCCGGGACGGAACACCCTGGGGCACAGCAGCTGCTTTTCCGCGCCGCCGTTGGTGTACAGCTGCCGGATCAGCAGTTTGGCGCAGGACTCTCCGGCGGTGTAGTTGAGCAGGTCGCAGGATAGGATCCTGGGGTCCTGGTTCCCATAGGGAAAGGAGCCGGACTGGGCCAGGGAGAGCACCGAAGGGGCGAAGCCGTCATAGGGGGGAAGAAAACTGCACAGAGGCTGGGCCCAGGCCCCCCAGCTGCACACAAACCGGGTCCCCGCCGCTGTGCGGGAGACCACCGAGGAGAAGAAATTCCGGGCGGAGGAGCCCAGCTCCTGGAGAAAGTTGAAGGAGAAGTTTTCATCCAGCCGGGCGTCACCGGGGAAAAAGTCGTCAAAAATCTCCAGCGTAGCGCCGGGGCAGTCGGCCACCGCGTCCCGCACGCCTGCCTCCCGCTGGAGCTCCTGGGGGGTGTCGATCTCCCCGCAGGGCCGGAGGTAGGCCAGGTGTTTGCCTCCCAGGGAGAGAAAGCAGCTTACCGCGTTTTTGGTGCCGGAGTAGTAGTCCAGATTCACGCTGGACAGGCGGGGATCGGACTGGCAGCTGTCGTAGGCCACAAAGGGGATGTCATGCTCCAGAATGTACTCCAGTGCCGAGGGCAGGGGCTCCTGCCCGTCTGCACCCACGTACAGGATCCCGTCCGCCCGGTGGAGGATGCAGCGGTTGAGGTAGTCCGGGTAGCCGCTGGGGGAGAGAGCGTCGGTACACAGCAGCAGCCGGTAGCCCTCCCGGTCCAGCACGCTGCGGGCCCCCTCCAGCACCTGCCCGTAGCGGGGGAGCATCACGTTCTTGTTGACTGAGACGGCGATGCAGTTGGTGCGGGAGGCCTGCAGGGCCCGCGCCACGTGGGTGGGCATGTAGTCCAGCAGGCGGGCCGCCCGCAGCACCCGCTCCCTGGTCTCCTGAGAGATGGTCTGTCCCTTCTTGTTGTTCAGCACGTAGGACACCGTGGCCTGGGAGACGCCGGCCAGACGGGCCACATCTTTGCTTGTCGCGCGCTTTTCCATGCCGATGCTCCTCCTCTGCATTTTGTCCGCTGGTTTGTACTACTTGTTGATTATATATGCTCGGAGCGGAGGGGTGCAAGGGCGAGTTGAAACCGGTCCAGATTATAAGTGCGTTAAGTAAAGGAAGGACTGGGAAAACAGGGAAAGCGGGCGGGAAAAAAGTATGATAAAAAATCATACTTTTATTCATTTCAGAATGGCGAGTATAGTAAAACTACACCAGAGATTCCAGCGCGCGGTATCGAAATTTGTTGCTCTGGAACAAAAAACGGAAAGAGGGTTGGAAAATGTCAAAAACATGGAAACGGGCTGCCTGCTTTTTGCTGACAGCCGCACTTCTGGCACCGACGGCATTTGCCAAGGTGGACGTGGACGAGAGCCAGATTTCCGACGAGGTAAAGGGATACGCCTATTGGGATACCAGCCTGAGCGATGAGGCCCGGGCGGCGGACCTGATCTCCCACATGACGGTGGAGGAAAAGCTGGGCCAGCTGGTCAGCCACGGCTCTCCGGCCATTCCCCGGCTGGGTGTGGCGGAGTACTGGTACCCCGGCGAGAACCTGAACGGCATCGCCAACATCACCCTGTGGTACGGGGCCGCGGGAGACGCCAAGGGCGGCGCCTCCTCCTTCCCCTCCACCCTGGCTCAGGGCGCCACCTGGAACAGCGACCTGATCGGTGAGATGGCCGACGCCATCGGCGACGAGGCCAGAGCCTTCTACAACACCTCCAGGAAGGGCCTGACCTACTGGGGACCCAGCGTGAACCTGGCCCGGGATCCCCGCTGGGGCCGGACAGGCGACAGCTTCGGTGAGGACGGCGTGATCTCCGCCCAGCTGGCCGGGTCGTTCATCCAGGGCTTCCAGGGTGAGTATGACGACGAGGACGGGCTGAAGGCCGTTGCCACGGCCAAGCACTTCGCCGCCAACAACGCGGAAGAGACCCGCAGCGGCGGTTCCTCCAACATGAGCGAATCCGAGCTGCGGGAGTACTACCTGCGCCACTTCAGCTCCATGGTCATGGACAGCGGCGTGCAGGCCATCATGCCCGCCTACAACGCCATCAACGGCATCCCCTGCCATGGCAGCTATGACCTGCTGACCAACACCCTGCGGCTGACCTGGGGCTTTGACGGCTGGGTGGTCTCCGACAACGGCGGCGTGGGGAACCTCAACAGCCAGTACGGCGCCAATGGCGGCAACAGCCAGAAGGGCGACAGTGAAGCCTTCCCCGTTCTGGACGGCGGCGATGAGGACTTCAACGGCGAGGAGAACCTGAACGTCACCAACGCCGCCGAGGCCGCGGCCGCGGCCCTGAACGCCGGCGTGAACCTGGACCTGGGCGGCCGGACCATGACGGCGGCCAACCTGGAGGCGGCGCTGAACGAGGGCGTCCTCACCATGGACACCATCGACCAGGCCCTGCTGGACATCTTCACCAGCCGTTTTGCCACCGGCGAGTTCGATAACTCCGACGCCTATACCGACGGCTATGACTCCGTGTCCGCTTTTATCGAGCAGAACCAGGATCTGGCGGAGGATGTGGCTGACGAGGCCATCGTGCTGCTGGAGAACAACGACGACTTCCTGCCCGCCAACATCGGCGACTATGACAAGATCGTGGTGGTGGGCCAGTACATCGAGGAGCTGCTGTACTCCGACTACAAGTCCGACAACGTGTGGCGGGACGAGAACGGCATCAGCGTCTCCTTCGTGAAGGGAATCCAGGACGCCGTGGCGGAGTACAATGAGGCCAACGGCACTTCCATCCAGGTGGAGAGCATCGTGCTGAGCGAGACCGACGGTCAGGTGGGGGCGCCTACCGCCGAGCAGATGGAAATGATGTCCCAGGACAAGGTCCTGACCGTCTACATCCCCGCTACCCGGATCACCATGCTGACCGGCGGCGCCGACGCCGGCGAGGGCAATGACCGTGAATCCCTGGATCTGCCCCGTGGCCAGGCCGAAGTGGGCGAGCAGCTGGTCAATAACTGCTCCAACCTGGTGGTGGCCATGCACACCCAGTCCATCGTGAACGTGGATTGGGCCACTCAGGGCGAGAAGAAGGCGGACGCCGTACTGTGGGCCTCCTACCTGGGCGAGAAGCAGGGCGCTGCCCTGGCCAATGTGCTGTTCGGCAAGGTGAGCCCCTCCGGCCGCCTGAATACCACCTGGTATGCCGATGAGAGCCAGCTGGGCGAGCTGCAGCACGACTACAGCATCTATCCCACCGCCAGCGATCCTCAGGATATCGACCTGGACAACGGCGGCAGCTACGGCCGCACCTATATGTACTTTGTGGGCGACGTGGACTACCCCTTCGGCTACGGCCTGAGCTATGGTACGTTTGCCTACTCCGACTACAGCATCGCCGACAATAACGACGGTACCCTTACCGCCACCGTAACGGTGAAGAACACCAGCGATGTGGACGCCAGCGAAGTGGTCCAGCTCTACGCCGTAGGCCCCAACGCCGCTGAGCTGAACCGCGCCGACAAGCAGCTGGCCGGCTTTGACAAGGTGTTCTTGAAGGCCGGCGAGAGCCAACAGGTCACCATCACCGTCAAGCTGAAGGACCTGGCCTCCTGGGACGAGAGCAAGGGCTGCTTTGTCCTGGACGACGGCAGCTGGACCTTCTACCTGGGCTCCGACTGCGACACCAAGATCGCCGGCTGCGAGCAGGCTGTGGCCCTCACCGCCGACGACCTGCCCGCCGGGCTCCAGGCTGTCACCCTGACCGTGGACAACTACATCCTGGAAGACAGCGACCAGGAGAGCGAGATGCCGGCCACCGAAGTGACCGCCAGTGTCTCTCTGGAGAACGACACCCTCTACAAGGATCAGTCTGCGGCTGAGGCCGCCGGCATCACCCTGAGCTATGCCTCCGATAACGAGGACGTGGCCACCGTGGACCAGAACGGCAAGATCACCGCCGTGGGCGACGGCGTCTGCACCATCACGGTCACCGCCAGCAAAGGCGGCGAATCCATCACCGACTCCCACGCCATTGTGGTCAAGTCCATCAAGGGCGTCACGGGTATTGAGCTGGATCAGACCGAGGCCACCATCCGGGAGCGGGAGACCGTCACCCTGAACGCCACCATCACCCCTGCCGACGCGGATTATCAGCAGGTCATCTGGACCTCCAGCAATCCCGCCGTAGCCACCGTGGAGGACGGTGTGGTCAAGGGCGTGTCCGTTGGTACCGCCACCATCACCGCCAAGACCTTCGAGGGCGGCAAGGAAGCCACCTGTGAGATCACGGTGGAGAAAAATGACGATGTGGAAGTGACCGGCATCACCCTGGTTCCTGCCGGTGTGACGAGTAAGGACGGCGTTGCCATTATGGCGGGCGGCGAGGTCACCCTGGAGGCTACCGTGGAGCCGGAATCCGCCACCTATCCCACGGTTATCTGGAGTACCGACGATCAGAACCTGAGCATCGTGCCTGACGGCAACACCTGTGTTGTCACGGTCAAGGACGGGGCCACGGCCACCTCTGCGGTCAAGGTCACTGCCACCGCAGGCGGCACCAGCGGCGTGACTGCGGATGCGTACATCGTACCTCAGGTATCCGCCGAGATGAAGGCTGGCGAGACCCTGGATCTGGTGGCCCGTCTGGACGCTGACGGCACCAAGAACGACAACCTGAAGTGGGACAGCACCAACACCTCCGTGGCTACCGTCAGCGAGGGCAAGGTGACCGCTGTCTCCGCCGGCACTGTGACCATCAAGGCCGCTGATGTGAGCGGTGTGCTCCAGGCCTCCTGCCAGATCACTGTGACCGCCTCCGGCGGCGGCAGCACCAGCGGCGGCGGCAGCACCTCCGCCAGCCGGTACACCATCACCGTCAAGCAGAGTGAGGGCGGTAAGATCGCCCCCCAGACCGTGACGGTGGAGAAGGGCAAGAACCAGACCTTCACCATCACCGCCGACGCGGGCTACGCCGTCAAGGACGTGCTGGTGGACGGCAAGAGCGTGGGTGCTGTGAGCAGCTACACCTTTGAGAACGTGACCTCCGGCCACACCATCCAGGCCGTGTTCGCGGAGCAGGCCTTCCAGTTCTCCGACGTGGACGCCGGCAGCTGGTCCGCCCCCTACATCTACGGGCTGTATGAGCAGGGCATTGTGGACGGCGTAGGCGGCAACCTGTTTGCCCCCACCCGCAGCATTACCCGGGCCGAGTTCGTCAAGCTCCTGGCTGGCGCCGCCGGTGTGAAGGCCGAGGACCTGAGCAAGGACGCCAGCTCCTTCACCGACGTGGAGCACGGCAGCTGGTACGAGCCCTATGTGGTGTGGGCCGTGGAGAACGGCGTGGTCAACGGCACCTCCGCCGACACCTTTGCCCCCACCGCCCTCATTACCCGTGAGCAGATGGCCACCATGCTGTACCGCTATGCGGAGAGCACCGGCGTGAAGCTGCCCGAGACGGGCGCCGGCTCCGCCTTCGCGGACGCCGACAGCGTTTCCGACTGGGCCGCCGACGGAGTGGCCGCCATGCAGAAGGCCGGCATCATCAACGGCATTGGCGGCAACCTGTTTGCCCCCGCCGACAATGCCACCCGTGAGCAGGCCTGCAAGGTGCTGATGACCTTCCTGGAGGTAACCGGGAAGTAAGGAACATACAAAAACGGACCGCCCGTTCTGATAGTTCCCATAGGTACATTTTCTGAACCTTGTGAATTGTCAGGCACACAGGCGGACAGCGGAAGCTGTCCGCCTGTTGTGTTTTATGCCAGCAATCGCTTGATTTCTTCAATATCTGTAATCTGCTTTGTGATATGCGGTATGTGCTCACCTTCCTGCATAGGGCTGTCCACTCTGCCGATGTCCCTGTACACGATCCTGATACTTTGTCCTGCAGAGCGGGAATACTTTTGGCTCCGTTCTCCCACCTCAATCCGCTGGATGAAGAGCCGCAGCAGTTCCGGCGTCAGTTCGTCGATGGTAGTGTACCGTTTGGCCTTCTCAATGAAGGCGTCCACATTGGCGGCTGAGGCTTTCAGTTTCTCCAACTGTTCCTCCTTGGCCGGAATGGCGACAGACAGATTTTTTTGCTCAGCGTTGTAGTCTGCGGAGAGCATGCGGAATTGTTCATTGGTCACCCGCCCCAGAACATTGTCCTCGTAGAGACGCTTGAACAGCGCGGACAACTCATCGTATCTCCGCCGCATAGAATCCAGTTCCTTCTGCAGACGGTTGATTTCTCGGCGCAGTTCTGCGGTGTTCCTCTGGTTGATGTACTGGGCGAATTGCCGCTCCTTCATCCGTGCGAAGTGCGTGACCCTGCGCAGGTCGTCCAGCACGATGGCTTTCAGGTCCGCCTCCCGGATCTGGTGGGGTGAGCAGGCGGTTTTCCCGCGCTTACTGTAGGTTGAGCACCGGAAATAATACTGATCCTCCCGCATTTTCTCGGTCCGGCAGAGCACCATGTATTTTCCGCAGTCGGCACAGTAGACCAGTCCAGAGAACAGATTGGGTTCCTCCATGTGCTTGGGCGGCCGCCGTTTGTGCTCCCGCACATCCTGCACGATCTCCCAGACCTCCATGGAGATGAGTGGCTCATGGGTGTTCTCCACAAGGATCTGCTCGCTCTCTGGTTTCTGGATTTGCTTTTTGTTTTTATAGGAGAGCGTTGTTTTCTTCATGTTGAGCGTGTGCCCGATGTAGACCTTGTTTTCCAGGATCTTAGCCACGGTTCTGCCGGACCAGGTGTAGGGACGGGTGGTATCCAGATTGGTACAGGCAGCTCCGGTAGCCTGGTAGTACTGGTTGGTCGGATTCAGCACCTGCTCTTGGGTCAGGATTCTGGCGATCTGGTTCGGTCCCTTCCCTGCGGCGCACAGGTCAAAGATACGACGCACGATGGGAGCGGTTTCCTCATCGGGGATGATCTCCTTGGAGTCCTTGTCCTTTTTCTTGTAGCCGTAGGGCGGTTTGCCGCCCAGCCGCTCTCCGCGCTCCGCCTGCATCTTCTTGATGGCGCGTACTTTCTTACTGGTGTCCTTGGCGTGGAGTTCGTTGGCCCAGTTACGGATAGGATTAAAGTCGTTGCTGCTCTCCACCAGGGAATCCACGCCATCATTGACCGCGATAAAGCGGACACCCTTTTCCGGAAAGTAGATCTCCGTGTACTGTCCCACCTGAAGGTATTCTCGTCCCAGGCGGCTGAGATCCTTGACGATGATGGTCTCCACCTCGTCCCGTTCCACCATTTCTATGATCTTCTTCCAGGCTGGACGGTCAAAGTTTGTACCGGAGTAGCCATCGTCCGCCAGGAACAGCGTGTTTTCAAACCCATGATCCGCTGCGTACTGCTCCAGGAAGAGTTTCTGATTGTGGATGGAATTGGACTCTTTCTGCCGGTCATCCCTCTGCCGCTCATCCTCCTGACTGAGTCTTCCGTATAAGATATTATATTTTTGGCTTGCCATATCTCTGTAACCTCCTTTTACTGGGGCAAGCCGGTATGGGGTACGGACAGTATACCCCACCGGCCTGCACAAGTCCACGGAAACCTTACGCGCCGTGGGCTTCCTTCTTTAGGTCTGTGTCAATGAGCGAGAGCAGCTTGTCTGTGGGGGTCGCTGTGGCCTCCATCGGGAACACGGAGGTCACATGAAATACCTTCCCTCCAATGAGCATCTCCCTTTGATTGATGTTGTGATCGTCCTGGTGCTGGTAGCAGGTGTCACGAAAGCTGGTCAGCACCTCTCCGCTTTCCGTTTCCCGCAGCAGTGCTCCGTGGGGATCGTATCCGCCCAGCATGCCGGTGTCACGGTATTCCTCATATGCCTTTTTCATGGCGCTCCTTTCTCCCGAAACCAATTCGGGCAACAAAAAAGCAGACCGTCACATGGTCTGCTGCCAAGTTGGTTCTTCTTCGTGATCGTCCTCCTTGTGACCGAGGACAATTTTCTTTTGCCGCTCCTTTCGAAGGGCTTTGCTGTCTGCGTGGTGGTGCATGGCGGTGGCGTCCCTCACGGGAGCAGGCCCCTGGCCGCGCTCCAGAGCGTGTCCAAGCTGGACCACACCACCCACAGCACCAGCCCAGTCAGCGCCAGGGCCGCCAGTCCCAACAGCAGACTGGTCCATGGAATGTCCGGCAGACTCAGTCTGGGCAGTCTGATGCCGGGCAGAGAAAAACGCTTCTCGTTCCGCTTCCCAGCCTGTTCGCTCATCTGCTCCAGATGCTTCACCGCTTTCAGCAGCTCGTCCATCTGCGTCTGGGTCGGGAGCTGCACCAGCAATTCGCTGATCTTCTTCAGATAGCCAGTCTGTCTCTCGGTGTGGTACCCCAGTGTGTAGAGGTCGCTCTGCAGATCCTCCCATTCTGCTTTCGTAGGATGCACTTCGGGAGGCAGTGTCAGCTCCTGCGCCGGAGGCTGCGGCGTGGTCTGTACCATCTGCGCGGGACGGTTCTTTTCCAACAGCTCGTCCATAGATAATTTCTTCTCTGATCCTGAATTCATATTCCATATTCTCCTTCAGATATTTCTCCCCGAACAGCAGGCGGTCACGGCACTGCCAGCCGCTGGGTGTGGTGTAGGTGATGTTCCGCCGGGAGGTTTCCCAGCGCACCTTGCAGCCCTCGCTCTCCATCAGCGCAATAAACTCCTCACGGCTGGAGGCGTGGCGCATACAGTCGTTGATGATATTCATGAGTTGCAGCTTCTTACTCTGACCACGGGCGGCCGTGTGATACTCGCCGATGGACATGGTCTTGGTCTTCTCTTTCCTGTTCGTGGGCTTGAACACAGGGAGCGAAAACTCCATGCAGACTTGATCGTTGCGCTGCCGCAGTTCCTGGAGCTGCTCCTTTGCGATGTGCAGTTTCTTCCCAGTATCGAAGTTGACGGAGTTGATGAGAAAGTGGGAATGAATGTGTTCCCGGTCTGTATGGGTGCAGACCAGGACTTCATATCCCTCATAGTACTCAGCCAGCTTCAATGCCGCTGCATGAGCGGTGAGCGGATCGACTGCTTCGCCTTTCGGGAAGCTCTGCACCATGTGGTAGAACAGCACGCCGTCGGTTTTGTGATGCAGCCGCTTGGTGGTCATGAAGTCCGCATAGACAGATTCCGGCTGGCAGTTGATGCCTGTGACCAACTGCTGCCCCTCAAACTCAGTTTTTTTGTTCTGCATGGTGTACCGCATCACGGCTCCCATGCATCCGGTGGTCTGTCCTCGCTTGTAGTTAGTGAAGCTGATGATTGCCATTTTTTACCACCGCTTTCGTTCCAGAATCAACCGGACAGCGGCGCAGAGTTCAGAGAATGCCTGGCGTACGCTGTCCAGATTGACTACCGTGATGCGTCCCATATGTGCCAGGGTGACGAGTTGATTCAGATTTCTGCCGATTGACTTCAGCTCCTTGAGCACTTCTTTCAGTCCATCGATGACCACAACCTGCTTTCCCAGACAGCAGGCTGTCACATAGTCGCTCATGGACATTCCGGAGCGTTTCGCCAATTCCTTGATGGCCTCCCGGTCTGCAGATGCCATCCGGGTACTGAACTTGATATCTTTTTTCATGTCGTTTCCTCCAGTCTTTCGTAAAAATGGGGTGTGGGGCAGCGCCCCGCAAACAAGCGGAAGGCGGGCGGCGGCTGTGCCGTTGACCAGACAAACGCGATGCTGGCCACCTCCAAGGAGGTGATTCTCCCGCGCCGAACACCCGCGCTCCACCTTCGGCCACAAGCGGCCCAACACGGCGTTTCTTTTGCCTTGCGGGAGTTTACTCGCCGCACCCGGAAATCGCCCGCAAATCGCCGCACAGCGCCCCGACAGGGTCGATAGGGACGATTTCTCCGGCACCCTCCAAATCGACACTATCGGCACGACGCAGCTCAATCACTCGTTTCCCGTTGCTGCGGCGCACCGTTGCCTTAATGCCGTTTTTTCTTAGGGCCTCAACGCTTTGCAGGATCATCCTTGAAATCTTTTTGGGCGTTATCCCTTCGGACTTATCAGGGTCGATCTTTTCGGAGAGTTCCGTGGGAGTGCCGATAAATATTGTTCTGCTGCTCATGAACGCATAGAGGAGAACGACGATCCGATCCTCACGCAGCACGGGTTCTTCTCTGCTGTCCGAAACCAACTCCCACACATTTTCCTCGCTGCGTCGAAGCTCCAACTCCCGGTATTCGATGTCCCGGCCCACGCAGGTCAGTCTGGCCCTGTCGCTGCCCCGCTTTTCTTCCACCAGTGTGAAGCTGGAATCCACCGCACCACTGATAGCAGTGGTCCCGGAGATCCGGTGGAACACATCCTCCGCCTTTTCTTTCCGCAGATGGTGGATGAGCAGGATGGCAATGCCGTGCTTGTCCGCCAGCCGCTTGAGCACGGACAGATCCCGGTAGTCGTTGGCATAGGTGGCGTCGTGGACCGGACGGACCATCTGCAGGGTGTCAATGATGACCAGCACTGTGTCGGGGTGTGCGGCGATAAATGCGTCCACCTGTTCCTCCAACCCTTGGCCGATGTGGGCGCACTCGGTACAGAAGTGGACGCTGTCTGGTGCATCCTCAGTGATTTCAAAGAGTCGATTCTGGATGCGGAGGACGGAATCCTCCAGACAGAGATAGAGTGTGGTGCCCTGCTTGGTGCTCATGTTCCAGACCGGTTCTCCCTTGGCAACTGTCACCGCCAGCCACAGAGCAAGCCAGGACTTGCCCACCTTCGGGGAACCAGCCAGGATGTGCAGACCCTGAGAGATCAGGGTATCCACCACAAAATTGGGCGGTTCCAGCGGACGATCCATCAGGGTTCTGCCGTCAACTGTGATCAGGGGATGGTTCATTTTGTTGTTCATGTTTAGTACCTCCATTTCAAGAATTTGAATACAAAAAGCTCCCACCTCAAAAGAAGTGGGAGTAGTATTCATTTTGATTTTGAAATGGTTTGTGGTAGAATAGAGCAAACGGAGGTGAGCCAATGGCGACCTATCAGATCTACGAGCTCTCTGCCCGGGCGGTAATGAGTTATGCCGCGGAGCAAGACGGCGTTTACACCTTTGCTCTGAGCCGCAGCGCCACCGAGCACTGCAAGGTGCCGGGCGCCAAGCACGAGCAGGACAGCTGCGCCATGTTCCACCAGCTGATGTACCAGCTCCACGGAAACAGCTGGCGGGAGCGTGGCGAGGAGAAAGTCACGGCTCTCTCCGATGTGCTGTTCTATATGGACTTCGCCGGGATCTTTGACCGGAGCGGAACCGGAAGGATGCAGCGGGCCCGCCGGGAGAAGGCCAGAGATATGTTCCGTCCCGAGGGGATCACCCTGGACTTCGGCGGCGGTCCCTGCCGCTATGTGGCTTTTGAGCGCTCCGCCAGCATGAGCCGCCAGTCCCGCCTCTCCTTCATCCGGGCGGAACTGTACGAGCCCATGCGCCAGCGGATCATGCTGAACATGGAACTGGGCCGCTACCAGCTCAGTAAACTCTACGCCTACAACGGTCTCATGTTCTCCAGCGGAACCCGGGTGGACGACATCCGCATTGACAAAAATCACAGGGTCATCGTCGTAGACAATCCAACCACGAGGGTAGGGCATGTTCCTATCCTCACTCTGCGGGAGCTCGACCAGCCAGGAAAGTTTCGCCTGTCTGAAGATTATCAGGATTTGGACATCACCTGCTTTGACGGCGTGGGCCTCATCTCCAAAGAGTATGCGGAGGTAGTGGACAAGGCTTGCTGCGGCAGCCACACTCACACCTCCTTCCAGATTCGTATGCCCTACATCAAAGGGATGCTCCATCAGGTGGATTTCAAGGACTTTTTGAAGCGCAGCGGCACCCAGACCATCGTGGACATCTGGGGCAAGGCTCACCCCGTCCGCAGTGTGGACATCATCCTCACCCGCAGTCAGTTCAAGGCCTACGGCTGGCTGCAGGAGAACGGCATGACCTGGGAGGACTACTGGGACGCCTTCCGGGAGTACAACCACGCCCTGTACATCACTAACCTTAATAAGACGGAGCCGGAGAAGTTTGTAGAACTCAACTACCAGTTTCTTTCCACCCTCTCCATTCAGCCGGAGGAGTTCCGTCCTGCCGACCTGCCGGAGGGCTGGGAGCACAGTCCGGAGGATGATCCACGGCAGTGGCTGACCAAGGCCACCGAGACGGCCTACTATAACTTTCGTGCCAATGAGGCATATCAGCAGGAATACTTTCGCCGGGGCCTGAGTCAGCCCAGGGGAAGCCGGGCGCATATCATGGCCCGGGTGCTGGAGAAGAACCCGAAGTTCATCCGCGAGCCTATCTACGCGGAACAGCTGGATGGCCAGGCCCGAAAGATCCTCCGAGGCTACGCCGTTGGGCGACTGCTGGTGCCGGGGGACAACCGCTTTCTGTCGGGTGACCTGCTGGAGCTGCTACGGCAGCTGATCACGCCCCGTGTGTTCCAGTTGCCCGGTGAGCGGGACTTCTGCAATCAGGTGATGGGAGATTTCTTTGCGGAGGACAGCTTCTTTGCGCCCGGCGCGGCCTATGACCATGAGGACAGCTGCACTCTGCTCCGCAATCCCCATATCGCCTGGAACGAGGAATTGCAGCTGTCCGTGTATCCAGGGGGAGACGCACTGCGCCAGCATTACCTGGACCACCTCACCGATGTGGTCATGGTGTCCGCTGACAGTTTGGCAGCGGAGCGGCTGGGAGGCGCGGACTACGACGGCGACCTCATCAAGACCATTGCCGATCCTATCCTGAACCGCTGCGTCAAGCGGAACTATGACTACGATGTCCATCAGCAGCTCTCCAACAACGCCAACCTGCCCCTGCTGAAAATTCCATCCTTATCCGCACCCAAGTCCGACACCAAAGAATGGCAGGCTCGTTTTCAGACGGTAGAGAACACCTTTGCCGCCCGCATTGGACAGATCTGCAACGCTGCCCTGGATCGCAGCGTCATCGCCTACAACGACCACGCTGACCCGGAGGAGCGCAAGCGGTGCCGCCGGGACTTGGAGTCTCTGGCCATTTACAGCGGACTGGAGATCGACGCGGCCAAGACCGGTGTGCGGCCCAACCTGGATGAATTTCTGGGCGGACGAAAGGTGAAACGCACTCCCTTCCTGCAGTACAAATATCTGTTGGAGCGTGCGGAGGAGCGCCGCCGCGCCTGGTACGAGCCCACCCACCGGGAGCGTCTGGATTCCTTCTTTTCCGGAATCGACTGGGACACGGTGGACTCCCCAGTGGAGCGTTTGCCCTGGCTGGCCCGCCAGTTGGAGCGCAACACGCCGAAGGTCCAGGAGAAACCGGCGAAGGACAGTGAGTTGTTTGTCTTTGCCCAGGAACGAAGTTGGAAGAAGCGGCTGGATGAGAACATTCTTTCTTCTGTTTCTGCCTTGCTGTGGGACTACGAGCACTGCCTCTCCCGCATCCGGGCCTGCCGCGCCCCCGCCAAGGGACAACAGCGGAAAACGGACATTGACCGCATTCTCTACGCCAGGGGACAGGAAGAAGTCTACGACAGCGACGAACTGTATGCCTTCTTCCAGCAGCTTTCATCGGAGCGTATTTCTACTTTGAGAAAGGCGATTGTGGATCAGCAGTGGCACCTGATGACAGAAGAACAGAGAGAAGCATTCCTGCGGGAGTGGTTGCCGGAGGGTGCGGACTACTACGATTTGCTGACCGACTTCCGCCACGGCGGGTTCCGTATGCTGGGAGATCTGGTCTGTGATATCGACGATCTGGAGACAGCCCGGGAACGGAAGCAGCTCCGCCGCTCGGTGGACTCCCCGGCCTTCCAGAAGATGATGGAGGCCTATCTGTCCGCCCCCTTCAGCGGCAACGAGCGGGCCGTGGTGTCCAGGGCCTGCCGCAAGCTGTTGAATAAGATCGTCCGGCCCAGCCTGGCGGTGCCCTATGTGGTGGCCCTGGGTAAGCGAAACCTGCTGTGGGATCTGCTGCTGGATCACATTGAGGAACATGTTCTGGAGGTGAACCATGCTGAATGAGTGGAAGGAATTGCAGGACTATACCGGTGTGGTAAACTACACCGCCCGGAACAAGCAGGACACCACCTATCTGGGCCGCTTCACCTTCGACACCATTCTGGATTTCGAGGGGCTCAACCGGGTGTTGACCATCCTGGCAAGAGGGTTTCTGTTTCATAACGAGAATGGCAGCCCAGCCGAAGCGCCCCGGGAACGCATCAACTATGCCAAGCGGGGCTTATGCGCCTGGTGCAGTGTGCCGGACAGCAAAAAAGCCACGCCCCGGGAGGCGTGGCAGTTTGGCAGTGATTTTGGGGAACTTCATTCAGAGTTTCCCGGCCTTGTGGACGAAAACGGCAGCGGATGGTTTCACAGGCATGTGCATCAAGTGGTGGATTTCGTGCGGAAAAATCCTGAGCAGGCATCCAGCAGCGCCCAAAAGAAGTGCGCCGCCATTGAGAAAGGCTTTGACCATGCCTGGCGGGACAAGGTGGTCCAGATGCAGATCCCCCTGTTTGCTCCCACCACCAAGGGACAGTGGGGCCTGCGGTTTGACAGTTTTCTGGCCCAGGCCTTGGAACTGGGGCCGCTCCGCAGCGAGAAGCCGGAACTGCCACCTGCGCTGGTCGAACAGCTCCACAGCCTCACGCCTAAGGGCGTTCCCGTGGAGATGGTGGAGACGCTGGCAGCCTACTACTTTGCCAACAAGCCGGAGGACTCCGACTGGGTAGTGCTTCCGGTGGCTAACTTTGATGCGTACTTCGGCACTACCAGCTTTGGGAGGAAGTATCTCAAGCAGATTCCGGAGACCATCCTGGAGCGATCTGAAACAGGCTTTGGATTGTGCCGGTATCGGTTGGGGGAAGCTATTGTGATTGAGTAGATAGAATCAGGCATCCATCTCCGCTTCTTCTTCCGGAGATGGGTGCCTGTCCATTTCAAAGTGATTCAGTTCGTATGTCAGTTCCCACGCCAATTTAAACCCGCAAAGGAAACTGTCCACGGAGCGTTCCTCCGCAATCAGGCCCTGTGCATCCATGATACGAAGCGCCAGTTTACGCTCCGGCTTGTCCAACCGCTCAATGAGCTGTTGGTGGCAAGTTTCGATTTCCTACTCGGCCGCCTCCATAGACAGCGGAATTATATCAGAAGGAACATACGACCGGCATCAACAACAACGACCATTTGAAACTGTTCCGCCACACTGAGCAAAACCAGATTTTCTATCAGACCTATTTTAAGCTGGGGTATGATGACAATTATAAAATCATTTCTTATGACACAGAGCTTGCTCAAAAGTACTTTTAAGGCCGCTTTATCCAGTTTCACATGGAATTTTTCAAAAGCAGGCTGACACGGATCATCAAACTCTGGCTTTAAAATGGCTGCCGGAAATGCCGGAGGAAATGTTTGAGATCATAAAAAGCGAGTTTCAGGGCCGAGAGGCATTTTTCGCCTCATCTGCGGAGTGACGCCTGAATGGATCAGTGTTTCTTATCATTTTATCGGGACGAGGCCAGCATCTCCCCTATACAGAACCCCGGCGGCGTTTCCTCAATGTAAGGGAAACGCCGCCGGGTCCTTATCTTTTTCGTTATTTTGCAAGCTGGCCGTATTTTTGTCAAAGTACCTCGTCCGGTGCCTGACCATCATGGGCCAGCCACTTGCACTCCGTCCATTCCATGTTGGTGAATACCGCACGGAAGAAAGAATCCTCCGGGCTGCAGGCGTAGATGCCGAAGTGGATTTTCCCCTTTGCTTCATGCAGGTGGCAGATGCGCATCTGCCGGAACACGCTCCCATCCTCGGAACATTCGATACAAAAATCGTCCTCTCTCCGGCTTAGACGATACCACATGGATTTGACGCTGGCCGGGATCTCTGTGGTTGCCCAGTCTGAGTACCCGTGATTGGTCACCACACTGCCCAGGTGCTGGAACTTCTCGTTCTCATACTCAACGGAGCCTTTCAGCCAGTTTTCACTGTCCAGATACACGACCACACCGCACTGGTCAAAACGATGGTGGCTTTCGGCAAATTCGGTTTTTACCACAAAGGAGAAGAACTTCTCATCGGTGGTCATTTGCAGGACCGGGGCATTGTCATTTCGGAAATGATAATAGGTTCTTTGCCACAAATCCGTGTGGGGCTGGGTGACAATTTCGATTCGGTCCCGGGTAATGGCGCTGCTTCGCGGCTCCCTGGTCCACCGCAAGCTACTGACATCAAATTTCATGTTGGTACCCTCCTAATGTTTCAGATTGATTCTGAGCTGCGATTTCGTCGGTATTCCTTAGGCCGCATATGATATTGCTCCTTGAATACAGAAGAAAAGCGGCTTTGGCTGTCGTACCCGACTTTTTGGGCAATCTCCGCAATGCTCTGTTCAGACGTTCGAAGCAGCCGGGCGGCGTATGCCATCCGATGCTCCCGGATATGGGCGGCGATGGATGTCCCATAGACGGCCTTGAAGAGCTGCTTCAGGGTCGTGGGGTTCATCAGATATTGCTTGGATAGGGATTCAATGGAAAACCGCTGTTCCAGATGGTCCGTCAGCTGGTCATGGATCTGACGGATGATCTCCACCTGCTCTGCCCGGTATTCCGTAAGATGCTTTTCCTTTCTGGCTTCCATCTGCCTCAGAACAAGAAGAAGCTCCAGCACCTTGATTTTCTGCCAAGTCAGCCGCATTTCTTTGGGAGGCACATACAACCCCGAAAAGATTTGCTGTATGGTCTCATTCCCCGCCAGAGCTGTGCAGGTACCGTCCTTACAATATTTCTCCCGTAGAGCCTCCCCGGTAACAGTTGAACCAGCCAAGGGTGCGGGCGGCTGTGTCGATAGCCGCTCCAGGTTGATATAAACAACAATCCCTTCGTAAGAACCATTCGGAAGGGTAATGGCGGAATCCCCACAGACATCCATCGTATTCAAGGAAAAATCGCCTGGTCCCAGATAAATCCGGTTGCCGTTGCCCATGTCCCATCCCATTCTGCCGGAGATACAGTAGTTGATCTCCAGCATCTGCGGCAACGGTACGTGGCAGACGTGGAAAGCGTCTTTTCCGGACGCAGAGAGGAACGACAGCTCGATGCCGGGGTAAAGCTCCAGGATCTCAGGAGGGTTTTCCCCGGTGTCACGGTGAATGGATGATAGAATCCCGTGGTATTTCTGTTTCATGGCGGGGCCCCTTTCACTCCGGACAGGCGATTGCCATCACCTGTTCTATAGTTTTGTGCAACAGCTGCACCTGCGGGTTGTCTGCCGCCCGGTAATAGACTTCTTTGCCTTCCCTGCGGTTCACAATCAGACCGCAACTGCGGAGTACGCGCAGATGATGGGAAACGGCTGGGCTGGACATCTCCATCAGTGCGGAGATATTGATGACACATTGCTCTGTATGGCACAAAAGCCAAAAGATGCGCAGTCTTGTGGTATCGCTGAGCTGCTTGAACAGCTCCGCAACCGTTTCAAATCGCTCTGCCTGGCGCAGCCCGGATTCGATCGGTTCCAGATCGGCTTGCACATCATGGGCATGGGGCAGCGAGGGATATTTCATAGACGCTCTCCTTTTTCGCTCGTTTGGAAATACTTTTCGCCTGTTTGGCAGGGAGTCTCTCAGTGGTGTTGACTTCTCTCTTGGCAGAAATTATACTGCACCCATAACGATTAAACAAGTGATTAATCTTAAAAATGAAATTTTGAGAGGAGTTTTTTGTGATGAAAAAGACTTACAAGATCGAAGTGGACTGCGCCAACTGCGCCAACCTGATGGAAGAGGCCGCCCGCAAGACTGCCGGTGTCGCCGCTGCTACCGTGAACTTTATGACCCAGAAGATGATCGTGGAGTTTGCCGAGGGCCAGGACGCTGCTCAGGTCATGGACGGTGTGCGGAAGGCCTGCAAAAAGGTGGAGCCTGACTGCGAGATTTTCCTGTAATCGCTCATAAAAGCGCCCGAACAGCGCAGGCTTTCGGGCGCTTTTTCATCCCGAACAAGAACACGAGGAAGCAATCGCAGAAAGGAGTATTACCATGCAGGAACTGCTGGAAAGCGGCCTCTTGGTCGTTGTCACAATTTTATCCGTGGTTCTGCTGCTCATGGGGCAGAAGAAAAGCAGCGGTATGACCAGAAAGCAGAAGGTTATGCTGTGGCGTATTCTGATCGCCACCGTATTGCTGCTGGGACTGCAGACGCTGGGAGCCGAAGCATTCGACCAGCTGGGAGCAGCTGGCCGGTGGATCCGCCTGGCCGTCCATCTGATAGACTATCTGATTATCGGATACGACATTCTGAAAAAGGCGTCCAAGGGGATCTGCAACCGGCAGATATTTGACGAAAACTTTCTGATGGCTGTGGCCACTTTGGGCGCGCTGGCCTTGGCCGTCTATGAAAACGGCGAGTACCTGGAGGTTATCGCCGTCATGCTGTTCTATCAGGTGGGCGAGTGGTTCCAGAGCTATGCCGTGGGCAGAAGCCGCCGCAATATCAGCGATCTGATGGACATCCGTCCCGATTACGCCAATGTGGAACGGGACGGCAAGCTGGAAAAGGTGGATCCCGATGAAGTGGATGTGGGGAGCATCATCATTGTCCAGCCCGGTGAGAAGGTGCCCATTGACGGTGTGATCGTAGAAGGTACTTCCACCCTGAACACGGCGGCTCTGACCGGGGAATCTCTGCCCCGAGATGCCAAAACCGGCGACGAGGTCATCAGCGGCTGCATCAACATGACCGGCGTTCTCAAGATTCAAACCAGCAAGGAGTTTGGGGAATCCACCGTCTCCAAGATCCTCGATCTGGTGGAGAACGCCTCCTCCCGCAAATCCAAGTCGGAGGATTTCATCTCCCGGTTTGCCCGCATTTATACCCCGGCGGTGTGCTATGCGGCGCTGGCTCTGGCTATTCTGCCCCCGCTGGTTCAGATGGTAGGAATGGGGCTGGCTCCTGCCTGGGAGATCTGGATCTACCGTGCCCTGACCTTCCTGGTGGCCAGCTGTCCCTGTGCCCTGGTCATCAGCATCCCCCTCAGTTTCTTCGCGGGCATCGGCGGAGCCAGCCGGGCCGGTGTACTGGTCAAAGGCTCCAACTATCTGGAAACGCTGTCTCAAGTCAAAACCCTGGTCTTTGATAAGACCGGCACACTGACCCAGGGCGTTTTCGAGGTCAACGGCATCCACCACAGTGACCTCAGCGACGAAAAGCTGGTGGAATACGCGGCGCTGGCTGAAAGCGCCTCCTCCCATCCCATCAGCAAGAGCCTCCAGCGGGCCTACGGCAAGGAAATCGACCGTTCCCGGGTCACCGAGATTCAGGAGATCAGCGGCAACGGCGTCATCGCAAAGGTGGACGGCGTGGAGGTCGCGGCCGGCAACGACAAGCTGATGGATCGCCTGGGCATTGCCTACATCTCCTGCCACAGCGTGGGTACCATCATCCACATGGCCATCAACGGCAAATACGCCGGACATATCGTCATCGCAGACATTGTTAAACCCCACAGCAAGGAGGCCATCCGGCAGCTCAAGGCCGCCGGTGTCCGCAAGACGGTGATGCTCACTGGCGACGCCAAAAAGGTGGCCGATCAGGTGGCCGCCTCCCTGGGACTGGACGAGGTTTACAGCGAACTGCTTCCGGCGGACAAGGTGGAAAAGGTGGAGGCGCTTTTGCAGGCGAAGCCGGAGCGGGAAAAGCTGGCCTTTGTGGGCGACGGCATCAACGACGCCCCGGTGCTGCGCCGGGCGGATATCGGCATCGCCATGGGAGCCATGGGCTCCGATGCCGCCATCGAAGCCGCCGATGTGGTTCTGATGGATGATGACCCACTGCAGATTTCCAAAGCAATTAAAATCTCCCGCAAGTGTCTGGGCATCGTCTACCAGAACATTGTGTTCTCCATCGCAGTGAAACTGGCCTGCCTGATCCTGGTGGCCTTCGGCGTAGCCAATATGTGGCTTGCCGTTTTCGCCGATGTAGGCGTCATGATTCTGGCGATCCTGAACGCCATCCGTGCTCTGCGGGTGCAGAATTTATAAGAGAAAAAGCAGCCACGGCCTGATTCCATTTCGAAATCAGGCCGCGGTCTTTTCATATGATCGGTTCAATGACAGCACGAAAATAGCGGTCCAGATCCTCTGGTGTCTGTTTCCTGTGTCCTTTGATCCACCACAGTACCATTTCCACAAAGCTGCCGGAGATATGGTTGATCAAAAAGTCCTCCGGAATGTCGGTATTCGCTTTTCGGTTCTGATTGATGAATTGGGATCGTACCAGCTCATTCAAGCTGTCCTTGAAAAAGCGCAGGAACATTTCGCTGCTCTCACAGGAAAGCAACGCAATGATATTCTTGTCATTTTCCTGTAAGTGCTGCAACAAGTGACAAAATACCGATTCCGGGGCGCTCCCGTCTGAGTACAGCCCGTGGGTATGGGTACAGTCCATGGCGCTGCCGATGATATGCCCAAACAGCTCTTCGCATAACTCTTTCAGCAGATCATCTTTGGTTTCAAAGTGGGCGTAAAAAGTGGTGCGCCCCACATTGGCAGCGTCGATGATTTCCTGCACCGTAATCTTGCTGTATGATTTTTCCGCCAGGAGGGACGTAAACGCCGAAAAAATAGCCGTCCTGGTTTTCTGCTGACGCCGGTCCATCTGATCCTCCTCCGTACAAATCCCGCAAAATGTTCCGTAGCAAACACCTGAAAGGAATGGTCTATTGTTTTTTTTAACATGCTTTCATACAATCAAAGAGAACAAAGTGTTCGCTATTGCATTTATTGTACGGAAATATCCGGCATCCGTCAAGAGACTACATGCCAGTCGGAATGCCGTACAGATGGGAGGAAAAACGATGTTAAAGAAGATAAATGACCTGCTTGCCGGGCTGCCTATGACCATTGTGGCAGGCGTTTTTTTGTTGATTGATCTTGTGCCCCATCTGGCAGAGGAATTTGGCGGCACGCCGATGCAGCTGAGCGTCTTGCCCTTTGATCCCGCATGGGTCACAGTCCTCATCAGCGGCATCCCCCTTTTGTATCTGGCGATCTGGAGGATCATCTATAATCCCGGCATCAGCAAAATCTCTTCCGCACTCCTGATCTCCATCGCTATGTTTGCCGCCATTGCCATCGGAGATCTATTTGCTGCCGGTGAGGTGGCCTTCATTATGGCCATCGGCGCCCTTTTGGAGGAAGCTACCACAAACCGGGCAAAAAAGGGATTGAATCAGCTGATCCGCCTGGCACCCACAAAGGGCCGCCGGATCAACAATGGGACAGAAGAAATGATCCCCGCCGAGGAGATCCGGCAAGGCGACACCCTACGGATTCTCCCCGGAGAAACCATTCCTGTGGACGGAACCATTATCCATGGCGAGACCTCCGTGGACCAGTCCATCATGACCGGGGAATCCCTGCCGGTGGATAAAAGTGTGGGAGACGAGGTCTTTTGCGGTACCATCAATCGTTTTGGCTCCATTGACATGACCGCAACCAAGGTGGGTGAAAACAGTTCTCTGCAAAAACTGATCCGTATGGTCCAGGAGGCGGAAAACAAGCAAGCCCCCATGCAGCGCATTGCGGACAAGGTGGCAAGCTGGCTGGTGCCGGTGGCACTGCTCATTGCCATTTTGGCATACCTATTTACCAAAAATATCATTACCGCCGTCACGGTGCTGGTGGTGTTCTGTCCCTGCGCCCTCGTGCTGGCAACGCCCACCGCCATTATGGCGGCCATTGGCCAGGCGACCAAGCACGGCGTCATCATTAAGTCCGGCGAGGCCCTGGAAAAGATGGGCAAAGTGGATACCATCGCGTTTGATAAGACCGGGACCCTGACCTATGGCCGGTTGGACGTCAGCGACATTGTTGTGTTCGATAAAGCCATGAGCGAGATCGCGCTGCTCTCTCTAACCGCCTCCGCCGAAGCGAAAAGCGAACATCCGCTGGGAAAGGCCATTGTAGCCTGTGCCAGGGCAAAAGAAGTGCCCGTTATGGAGTCCGCCTCGTTCAAAATGACTGCGGGCAGGGGCATTTTCGCGGAGATCCAGGGGCGCAAGCTGCTCTGCGGCAGCGAGGCATTTTTGCGGGAAAACGGGGTGTCCACGGGCGCTGCCGTAAGATCCGTATTGGAGCAGCTGCGCGCCCAGGGAAAGGCCTCCGTTCTTGTGGCGGATGGGCAGAATTGCATCGGTGTGATCGCCCTTTCCGACGTGCTGCGCCCGGAAGGCAAGGATATGGTCGCCCGCTTGGCAGATATGCACACCCGTACGGTTCTGCTGACCGGCGACCATCAAAGAACGGCGGATTATTTTGCCCGGCAGGTAGGTATTTCGGAAGTGCGGGCGGAGTTGCTGCCCGAGGAAAAGGTGCAGGCGATTGAAGCCTTGCAGAGAGAACATCGTAATGTATGCATGATCGGCGACGGCGTAAACGATGCGCCCGCGCTGAAAACCGCGGATGTCAGCGTTGCCATGGGAGGTATGGGCAGCGACATCGCCGTGGACGCTGCCGATGTAGCTTTGATGAGCGATGATATCTCCAAGATTCCATATCTGAAGCGCCTATCCAATGCAACGGTCAAAACCATCCAATTCAGCATCAGCCTGTCCATGTGCATCAATTTCGTGGCTATCATCTTATCCCTGATGGAAGTGCTGACGCCCACCACAGGAGCGCTGGTCCATAACGCCGGCTCCTGCTTTGTGGTCCTGATCGCCGCGCTGCTCTATGACAGAAAGTTTGAATAGGCTTTTACAAGAAGAGAATCGTGCATTACCCGGCATTCCGTAATATGGGAAAATGGAACATCCCGGCCTGTATCAAACACAGGCCGGGATGTTCTTGTCATCGAAAACCACATAGGTGCTCTTCTTCGGCAGTTCTATTTGTTTCGGCTTCTTCTCCCGGTATTTTCCGAGCCGCGGACTTCCTCGTGGTAGAAGTAGTCCACGATTACCGGATGGCCCGGCTCCGCCCGGCCATAGGGCAGTTCGTTGTCCACAAAAGGACAGCCGTTTTCCATCGCCAGCTGTTCTGCCTGCTGCTCAAGGCCCCGGAAATAGCTCCGGTCACCCTTTTGGTAGATAGCCTGGTACAGGGTTGTTAAATGCGGATGCTTTTCCTGGATGTAGTCTAAAATCTCCTGCTTGAATCCGCCCCGCAGATTCAGATTCTCCAGCCAGACCAGGTCGCACTGATTCTTCACCCGATGGAAAATGGCCTCGAAATCCGTAATCCCGGGAAATACCGGCGCGATAAAGCAGACGGTGCGGATGCCTGCGTCGTAGATCTGCTTCATGGCATGGAGCCGCCGCTCAATGCTCACCGCCTTGTCCATATCCCTGCGAAAATCCTCATCCAGCGTGTTGATGGACCAGGAAACGGTTACCTTTCCCATCTCCCGGAGCAAGTCAATATCCCGCACCACCAGGTCGGACTTGGTGCAGATGAGGATCTCCGCCCCGCTGTCCTTCAGCTGCTCCAACAGCTTGCGGGTGTTTTGAAACTGCTCCTCCTGGGGGAGATAGCCGTCGGTCACCGAGCCAATGACTATCCGCTGTCCCCGGTATTTTTGGGGATTTTTGATCTCCAGCCAGTGTTTGACATCCAGAAAGGTACCCCAGGGCTCGGTGTGTCCGGTAAAGCGCTTCATAAAGGAGGCGTAGCAGTACTTACAGCCATGGGTACAGCCCACATAGGGGTTTACAGAGTAGCCTCCCACGGGCAGATTGGATTTGGTCATGATGTTTTTTGTCTCTACATTCCGAATCAGGATACCGTTTTCCATCATTTCTGCCATTTGGCTTGTTCCTCCAGTACCTTATGAAATGCGGTGGGTAATTCCTGTATCATCTGCTCCTCTCCCATAATGGGAAGCAGGTCTTCCTTCATAAAGACCGGGATGCCCAGAGCATGGGCTTGGTCTGTCAGGTTCCACACCCACTCCGGCTTAGATATGGATTTTCCTTTTCGGCGTCCAGTCTCGGTTCCGATGACCACCCACTCGATCCCTGTGAGATCCACTGGCCCGATGTCGTCAAACATGGGCTCAAAGGTGGCGTGATAATGTCCGCCGCGGATATGCTCCCGCAGTGCCGGAATCCGGTTCTTTTCCCTGCAAGAGGTAACGGTCACGCCGAACCAGGCGTTATCCAGATGGGTAGAGAAATCGATCTCCTCCGGCCGCTTGGTCAGGAACAGATACTGGTGTTGGGGATTGCGCTCCATTTTGGCAAATACCTCATCCCGCCACTCTGCTCTCCAGCCGGAAAAGTCACTCATTCCAGTGAGTAGAAAAATCTGGGGTCGAGCTTTCTCCATAAGCCGCAATTTTCCGGGGAAGTACTCCGGCTTCTCAAAGTCATCAATCATATGGAACCGTCGTACATTATTTCTGGCATAACAGTAGCTGCAGCCGATGGTACAGCCAATGACCAGATTCATGTTTTGAATCTGGGATTTGATGCACACCGCCATTGGAATCTCCCCCAGTTCTTTTCTTTCTTAGCCTTCTACCGCAGGGGCTACTTTTCCAAAGCCATTCCAGGCATAGAGGCCCTGTTTGCTCTCATCACCCAGGAACTTATCCACCTGGCAGATATGCAGGATATGGTCGCCCACCTCTACAGCCTGCTGCAAAGTAGCTACCATAGCAAGGCGGGTATCCGCGGGAATCTGAATGTCGCTGCCCTCTACCGAGGTCATCTCAATGTGGTTTTCCTCTACCTTATGGCAGGTGGCACCGGTGGAACTGCCGCAGGCCACCACGGCCTTGGCCAGGCTCTCCCCCGGAACGGTCACGATCACCTTGCCGGTTTCCCGCACCCGCTTGCCGGTATGGGACTGCTTGCCGGCGGCAAAGCCGACCATGGGCGGGTTGAAGGACAGGTAGGACACGAAGCAGATGGGGGCCAGGTTCGTGGTGCCGTCCTCATTCTGGGAACAGATCAGGGTCAGGGGATTGGGGGAGGTATAGACAGTGGCCTCCATAATGTTCAGTTCTTTCATAAATCAGCGCCTCACTTTCAATTAGTTCTATCATTGACATCCCATTTTGATGCCGATATAATTATTATACTTAGAAGAAATAACGGTGCAAGTACGCAGATTATTTGTACTTGGTACGAAAAACCATACCGACGGAGAGGGCTGCGTTATGAATCAATCCATGACCTATGAGGAATTTCAAAAACGAGTGGGCAGCGTTATCCTGACTGAAAACGGAAACTGCCCGGTCACACCAGTGGTCCAGATGCTCCAGGGAAAATGGAAACTCCAGATCATCTATGAGCTGTGCATCCAGTCTCCCATGCGGTTTGGCGAACTGAAGAAGATGCTCAAACCGATCACCAACACCATGCTCACCAACGCATTGAAGGAGCTGGAGGGGGATGGTCTGGTACACCGGGAGCAATATAATGAGATCCCGCCCCGAGTGGAGTATTCCCTGACGGAAAAGGGCACGGATCTGCTGCCCATCTTCTACGCCATCTCCCAGTGGGGCATGAAATATATCCCTTGAGCAAGAGGCTTTCCAAGAGTTCTCCAAAACAACAAGAGACGCCGGAATGGTTTGACAATCGTTCAAATCATTCCGGCGTTTTTTAAAAGGAAACGGTATGCAAGTCGATCTTGTCTGCCTCCGTAACAGGTCTTAAGGGCCGGCAGGGTGTTCCCGCAGCAACAACGCCCGCAGGAATGTCCCGGGTCACCACACTCCCAGCGCCAATAATAGAGCCCTTCCCGATGATGACCCCTCCGCATATCACAGCATTGGCACCGATCCACACGTCGTCCTCCAGGGTAATGGGAGCTGACGTGGTAATCGCCTCTGCCCGTTGTTGGGCATACATGGCGTGGCCCACACAACTGATACATACGCCGGGGGCAATAAAGGCGTTAGCACCGATATGCACCGGGGAAGTATCCAGAATCACACAGTTATAATTGATAAACGCCAGTCCGTGCGTATGGATATTGAATCCATAATCGCAGCGAAAGCCAGGCATCACAAAGGTTTTCGGATTACATGTACCAAACAGCTTTTCCAAAATCTCTCTGCGCCGCTCCTCCTGCCCGGGCGGCAGCTGGTTATACTCCCAGCACAGCTGCTCGGCATTTTTCTTCAGACTCTGAGGAAGATGAAAGTTATAGACGCTGTACGGCGTACTGCTTGTCAAAAGTTCCATTGGTTCCATCGTTTGTTTCACATACCTTTCTTCTGCTAATGCTCATTTATGGTCAAATACTCAGAAATTCCAATAAATCGTTTTTCCATGCGGCAAAATCTCGCAGCCCCAAATCATACAGGTTTCGTTCCGCATCCTCTTTCATGGAGTAAGTCCCCACATGGATGGGCTCACTGGCAGCAAAGACAAAGGCAGTCCCCTCCCTCTCCAGATAAAACACATCTTTCAGGTTGTCGTTGTACACCACATGACGGCGATCAATGGCATCCACAATGTTGGGATAACTGCGGCAGGCCCGCCGATACAGCGTGCGCATACCCTGAGGCTTTCGTACATAGTCCCGGTTCTTGGAGAGAATGACCACCAGCTTATCACAACCCTGCTCCAGGGCGCGGCGAACCGGGATGGCATCGGTAAGGCCTCCGTCAAAGTAGGGCACCCCGTTGAGTTTCACCGGATGACAAGCAACCGGGATGGCACTGGAGGCCATGATCAGGCGGTAATCGTCCTGCGCCATCATTTCCCGCCCATAGTACTCCGGCAATCCTGTCAACGCGTTTGTGACCACAATCTCGTACTCCGCCGGATTTTTCATCAGAGCGGGAAAATCCAGAGGATCTTCCCCTTCTCTGCGGGTCAATTCACCATAGATGTACTTCAATCCAAACAGATCTCCGGTTTTCAGCAGACTTCTCAGCCCGAAGTATTTGGGTGAATGAATGTGCTCCGTAAAAAAGCGAAGATTCCGGCCTCTTTGCCCCGCCAGATAGGAAGCCAGATTGCCTGATCCACCGGATACGCCGATGCAATAATCAAATGTAATCCCTTCGTCCAGAAAGGCATCCAGAATTCCGGCATTATAGGCACACTTCATCCCGCCGCCTTCCACCACCAATCCGATCTTTTTCTGCGTGTTCGTTGTCAACATCTCCTCATGGGGTAAGTTCTCGCTCCGACTTTTGTTCCAGTTCATTCAGTTTCTTATCGTACCGGTCTATGATGTCCTGCAGGCTAATGGCCTGCATTTTTTGTTCGGCAGCCCTCTGGATCTCCTGGTAAAAGTCCGCAATGCTCAGCTGCACATAGATCCCCACACCACATTCCGGATTGGTATCAATATCCCAGTGGAGCAGGGGCTTATTCCCCTCAATCGCCCGGTAGACATCCAACACGGTGATCTCGCCCGGTTGCCTGGTCAACTCCGCCTTGGCCTGTCCTTGTGAGCTGGTGATAATACCGGCACTCTTCAATGCAACCATCAGCTGCCGGATATAGGCCGGGTTCGTTTTTACACTTTCTGCGATTCTGGCACTTGTGATCCGCTGTCCGGCTCCCATATTGAGAAAGGCTAATATATGAAGTGCGTCGCTCAACTTGGTAGAGTATTTCATGCTCTCACCTCAAAAAATTTTTCGTTGCCTACTTGTAATTTATAAAATAACATGATATGCTTGCGACATGTAATTATTATAATAACAGGTCGGAGGTACCATGTCAACTATGCTGCTGAACCGTAACACATCCATAGATTCCGCCGTCCACCGCCAAAATGTTCAGGTCTTGCTGGAAAAAATTGCTGAGGCCGACGCAATTTTGGTGGGCGCTGCGGCGGGTATGTCCGCTTCCTGCGGCTTCAACTTCTTTTATCAAAACGATGCGATATTTGAGCAATACTTGGGAGATTTTCACCGAAAATATGGATTTATTGGCGCATTCAATGGCTTTTACTACCGTTATCCGTCCCCGGAGGCACACTGGGCGTTCCTGGCCCGAATGGGTTACATGGAGTATGAATGTCCTACAGGCCAGCCCTACTATGACCTGATGACGCTGCTCCAGGGCAGGAATTACCACATTATGACCACCAACCAGGACTTTCAGTTTACCCGCGTGGTACCGGAAGACAAGCTGAGCGCCATCCAAGGGGACTCCCGCTATTACCAGTGCAGCCGCCGCTGCCACGACGAGATCTACTGGAACAAAGAGATGGTTTATGAAATGAACGACGCAATTGACGAAAATCTCTGTATCCCAACAGAATTGATCCCCCGGTGTCCCAAATGCGGTGCGGAAATGGAGCCTTGGGTGCGGGGTTATACCTTTTTGGAGGGTAAGAAGTACAAGGAAGAATACAGAAAGATCAATGAGTTCCTGATCGCCAATCAGGACAAAAAAATTCTCTTCCTGGAATTGGGGGTGGGGCGCATGACCCCCATGTTCATCCAGGAACCCTTTTGGAGCCTGACTTATTCTCTCCCCCAGGCGTATTACATCACGGTCAACCCAAAAGACGCGCTTCTGCCCCAAGAATTATCGCAAAAGGGTTGGGCCATCAAAGAGGATATTGCCGCAGTCTTACAGGATGCGGCAGCACACATGTCCGGAAAGGGAGATTCGGTATGTATGATCTAAGACCAGTCGCAGAGAAAATCCAAAAAGCGGATGCCATCTTGATGGGAGCCAGCAATGGCCTGTCCATCACCGAGGGACTGCACCTCTTTGCAGATAACCAGGCATTTGAGGATTTGTTCGGCGACTTTAAGGACAAGTACGGCCTTCGGTGCCTGCTGCATGGGATGGGAGCCCGCTGGCCCTCAGAAGAAGTAAAGTGGGCCTTCTGGAGCAGGCTCATCCACCACTACTGCGGACAGTATCAGCCCACACAGGTCATGCAGGACCTGAAAGCCATTGTGGGCAGCAGGGACTATTTTGTCCTTACCTCCAACGGAGAATGTCACTTTGAACGCAGCGGATTTGAGTCGGAGAAGATTTATGAAATCGAGGGAACCTGGCTGACTATGCAGTGCGCCCGTCCCTGCCATGATACCCTATATCCAACTTTGGAGTTGACAGAGCGGATGGTGTCTGCGGAACAGGACGGCAGAATCCCCTCTGATTTGGTGCCCCGTTGTCCCCGCTGCAACGGCCCCATGGAGGTTCATATGGCAGCAGGGCCAAATATGGTTCCGGACCACGGCGCCACGCAGAGATTCCAGAGTTTTCTGAACCAATATCACGAAAAAAAGCTGGTCGTGTTGGAGTTGGGAATCGGATGGCGCAATCAGCTCATCAAAGCTCCGCTGATGCGTTTGGTGGATCAGGAGCCCAACGCCACCTATGTTACCATCAATATGGGCGAGATCTACATTGCAGACAACATCAAACACAAGGCCTTTGGTCTGGACGGAGCACTGAGCGACATTCTCTCCTCCCTCCGGGAGGTGTGTGAAAGATGAACATACCGGCGTTGGTTCGAGAGCGTTACAAAATATGGTCCCGTTTTTTGACAGAGCAGGTGGGGTTTTCCCTCCAACATAGTCAGCAGCACACAAAAGAACACTGTGCCCGGGTACTGCTCTTCTGCCTGCTTTTCGCACAACGGGAAAATCTGTCAGGACAAGACGCAGATGCCCTTGCTATGGCTGCCTGCTTTCAAGACTCTCGCCGTATAAACGACGGATTGGATATAGGTCACGGTCACCGGGCTGCCAAATATTATTGCACCTGGTGCGCTGAGCATGAATATGTATTGGATGCCCGCGTTGTTTTTATCATGGCATACCATGAACAAAACGACAAACTTGGCAAGGCCGCTTTGCAGCGGGAGTTTTCAGATGACCCTACACCCGCTCCTGGTCGATGTTGTAATGACCCAGTAGATACTCCGTCAGGGCGATCGTCTGCTCAGTTGAAGTCTCCCCCCAGTCCGCTGAGCTGTGGAACAGCTACAATCATGTGGTCGTTATAATTCAGTGCCTCAAAAGCAAAGTTCTCGCTATATAGGCTTCGCCCCATGCCCTGGAAGTACAGGCCCTCATAACCGGGAAGTGTGAGGAACAGAGCATACGCTTTGCTGCCGTTATAGCCGTCCGGGACATAGATGTGATAATGAATGTCCTCCTCCGGGCATGGAGTACATTACCCATTTGGATGCCTCGATAGGTCTCTGTTCCCTCCGTGACCTCCAGCTCTGGTTCCGAGGATGGCACAGGTGCAGGCTCCGGTGTTTCCTGCACCTGTGCCGGAGTTCGGGCATTTCCGGGGTGGGCTGTGTTGTACCCTCCGCTCCGCAGGAAGCAAGGCTCAGTTCCATAGTAAGAATCAGGAAAAATGTGAGAAGCTGTTGATTGGAAAACATGGCGGCACCTTCTTTCGGAACTATTGTAGTCACGGCACGCCATCAGCGGAAGTCCTGATTAGTTGTTTAGTGTTAACCAACAGGTTAATACCACCGAGATTGTCAAAATTGTATTCAATACCGTTGACTTCAAAACGATGCTGAATAGTTTACCCTCCAGCATTCTCAGTCGATACCTCTCCGTGTGCGGCTGCTCCAGCAGCAGCCGCATATGGCTGCGAAACCACTTCCACGACGAATCACTCATCTTACCCACAGAAGGCTTACCAATTGGGCAGGCACCTCGGTTGATGCAACAGGAAAAACAAACCAGTCACCAGAGGCAAGAGAGTTGCAACACTTTCAACAGCAGCAAACTCCAATTTTCATAAAAATCAGGCATCCTTTTCCGTTCCTTCCGACGGAAAGCGATGCCTGTCCATTTCAAAGTGATTCAGTTCGTATGCCAGTTCCCACGCCAGTTTAAACCCACAGAGAAAACTGTCCAGGGAGCGTTCCTCAGTGATGAGATTCTGGGCATCTATGATCTGTAGCACCAATTTTCTCTCCGCCTTTTCCAATCGCTCAATGAGTTGCCGATGGCAATCTTCAATTTCCTGCTCACACTCGGCCATGGGCAGAGGCGTGTAAAATCTGTTGTAGAGTTGATTCAGAGTGTCGTTCATGTGTCCTACCTCCTTGCAGCAAGACAACATACCACAGGTCAGTTTGAAAAGCCACCGAAATATTTTTCTCCAGCAAATGCGTTATAATCAATTTTTGCAGACCATACACCGCAGTCCGCGGGCAGAAAACTTACCGCTTTGCGAAAGCTGATGGTTTCCCTGCCCAATAGAATTAGGGCCTGTGGTGCTCCACAAGCCCTAATTTCTCCCATACACGGCGTTAAGCCCCATAGGTTCACATTGTGTACCTATGGGGCTTAACCCTTGGGGCGGTCCGTTTTTGTTCAGTCCGAATAAGTGCGCACGCAGATCTCCCGGATCTTGTGCTGAAGGGCCTTCAGATCCACAAAAGCCTCCGGCCGCTTGTGGGGGTCCCGCAGCAGGGCGGAGGGGTGGTACATGGCCATCATCCACACCCCGGCCTTCTCCATCCACTGGCCGTGCTCCCGGGTGATCTTGAAGTCCTCCCGCATCAGCTTCATGGCGGCGATCCGGCCCAGGCAGATGATGATCTTGGGGCGGATCAAAGCCACCTGGTTGCGCAGATAGCCGATGCAGGCCTCCTGCTCGATGTTCAGCGGGTCCCGGTTTCCCGGGGGCCGGCACTTGACCATATTGCCGATAAATACGTTTTCCCGTTTCAGGTCGATCATAGTCAGCATATCGTCCAGCAGCTGCCCCGCCCGGCCCACGAAGGGCCGGCCGGTCAGGTCCTCCTGCTCACCGGGGCCTTCGCCGACGAACATGACCTCCGCGTCCCGGGCCCCCTCGCCGAAGACCACATTGTGCCGGGTGTCGGCCAGGTCGCAGTTCCGGCAGTTCATGCACGCCTGGTACAGCGCGTCCCAATCCTTCACGATCTCTCACCTCCGTTTTGGACTTTTTTGACATTGTACCATAAGCGGGCCCGGGATACAACGGATGGATTCTGTCAAAAATAACAGTTGCAATTTTTGAAAAAAACGCATATACTACCCACAACAAAGGCAATGAAGACGATCGCCGCCCGTGAGGGCCGCCAGAGAATCCGGGTCACCGACTGAGAGCCCGGTCCGGCAGGATGGGATGGCGCAACACGTTTGAGCCGGCGCCTTGAGCCCGCAAGGGGGTAGAGACGCACGAGTGACCCGCGTTAAGGGCGCCAAGCGGCTCCATCAAGGACGATGGGGCAACCTACGGGTGGTACCGCGGAGTTTTTCCGTCCCGAAGCTGTACAAAGGCAGCTTCGGGACTTTTTTTATTCTTTTTATCCAAGAAAGGTTGTGAACGGTATGGTATTCCTGACAAAACAAATCCAAACAGCGGTGGGGGGCCGGAATAACCAGGCCGTCACACTGCACGGCGCGGTCCATGCCCTGCGGGACATGGGCGGCATCACCTTCCTCACCCTGCGCACCCGGAAAGGGCTGGTTCAGTGCGTATGTACCGACAAGGCGGACCTGGACGGCGCCGTGGAGGGCTGCGCTGTCACCGCCTCCGGCATGTGGCGCATCGAACCCCGGGCGCCCGGGGGCAAAGAGCTGGCCGACGCGCAGATCACCGTTCTCTCCCGTCCGGCGGCCCCCATGCCGGTGCCCCTGGCCAAGCGGAAGCTGGACCTGCACCTGGACACCGAGCTGGGCCTGCGGCCGGTGGTGCTCCGCATGCCCCGCCAGCAGGCGGTGTTCCGCATCCAGGCGGGCATCTGCCGGGCCTTCCGGGACTACCTCCAGAGCCAGGAGTTCACCGAGATCCACACCCCCAAGATCGTCCACGCCGGTGCGGAGGGGGGCGCCAACATCTTCCGCCTGGACTATTTTGGCAAGAAGGCCTTCCTGGCCCAATCCCCCCAGTTCTACAAGCAGACCATGGTGGGGGTGTTCGAGCGGGTATACGAGGTTGCCCCGGTGTTCCGGGCGGAGAAGCACGCCACCCAGCGCCACCTGAACGAGTACACCTCCCTGGACTTTGAGATGGGCTATATCGACTCCTTCACCGACGTGATGGAGATGGAGCAGGGCTTCCTGCGGTACCTGATGGAATTGCTCAGGCGGGAGTACGCCGCCGACCTGGCTCTGCTGGGCGTGGAGCTGCCCGATGTGGAAAAGATCCCCGCCGTCCGGTTTGACGAGGTCAAGCGGCTGGCGGCGGAGAAGTACGGCTACCAGATCCGGGACCCCTACGACCTGGAGCCGGAGGAGGAGCACGCCATCGGCCGGTACGCCAGGGAGGAGTGGGGGAGCGACTTCGTGTTCGTCACCCACTACCCCAGCAAGAAGCGGCCCTTCTACGCCATGGACGACCCCGCCGACCCCAAATTCACCCTGTCCTTCGACCTGCTCTTCCGGGGGCTGGAGGTGACCACCGGCGGCCAGCGCATCCACGATTACGCCGCTCAGGTGGCCAAGATGGAGGCCCGGGGTATGGACCCGGCGGAATTTGAGAGCTATCTCATGATCCACAAGTACGGCATGCCCCCCCACGGCGGGCTGGGTATCGGCCTGGAGCGGCTGACCATGCAGCTGTGCGGGCTGGACAACATCCGCCGGGCCTGCCTGTTCCCCAGAGACCGCACCCGCCTTGAGCCGTAAAAACGGTTTGACCGCACAGCTCCCGGCGCGTAAGCGCCGTCCAAGCATTTTGCCGGAGGCAAAATCTTGGCGCAGGGGCAATTCATTTGCCCCGAGCATATGAAATCGCTTTGGGGTCCCCTGCCGGCCGGCATGGCCGGTGGGGAAAGCGGGCTGGACAACATCCGCCGGGCCTGCCTGTTCCCCAGAGACCGCACCCGTCTGGAACCGTAAGGAGGAAAACCGATGAAGATCACTGAAGAAATGGTGGACTATATCTCCCAGCTCTCCCGCCTCCAGCTGCCCCAGGAGGAAAAGACAGCTATGACCGCCCAGTTGGAGGGCATCGTGGCCTATATGGACGTACTCAACGGCCTGGACACCTCCGCCGTAGAGCCCATGAGCCACATCTTCCCCCTGAAAAATGTGACCCGGCCTGATGAAGTGGTGCCCTCCGGGGACCGGGAGGAACTGCTGGCCAACGGCCCGGCGGTGAAGGACGGGGCCTTCCTGGTGCCCAAGACGGTGGAGTGAGGTGAGGGAAATGGAACTGTATGAACTGACCGCCCTGGAGCTGGGGGAAAAACTCCGCTCCGGCGAGGTGACCCGGCAGGAAGCCGTGGAAGCTGCCCTCGCCCGCATCCACGTTGCCCAGCCGGGCAACAACGCCTTTGTCACCGTGGACGGACCCGCTTTCCCGGCGGCGGAGCTGTCTGCCTCCCCGCTGGCGGGAGTGCCCATGGCCTACAAGGACAACATCTGCACCAAGGGGGTGCGCACCACCTGCGCCTCCAGGATTCTGGGGGATTTTACCCCCTGCTACGACGCCACGGTGGTGGAGCGGCTGAGCGCCGCCGGGGCGGTGAGCCTGGGCAAGCTGAACATGGACGAGTTCGCCATGGGCTCCACCTCCGAGACCTCCTGCTTCGGCGCGGTGAAAAACCCCTGGGACCTGACCCGTGCCCCCGGCGGCTCCTCCGGCGGCGCCGCGGCGGCGGTGGCTGCCGGTGAGGTGTGGTACGCCATCGGCTCGGACACCGGCGGCTCCATCCGCCAGCCCGCCGCCTACTGCGGGGTCACCGGCATGAAGCCCACCTACGGCACCGTGTCCCGGTACGGCCTTATCGCCTACGCCTCCTCCCTGGACCAGATGGGTCCCATCGCCCGGTCCGCCGCCGACTGCGCGGCGGTGCTGGACGTGATGATGGGGAAGGACTTCCGGGACTCCACCAGCCTGGACGCCCCCGCCGGAGGCCTGCTGGCCTCCCTCACCGGCGACCTGCGGGGCAAGAAGATCGGTCTGCCCGCCGACTGCTTCGGCGAGGGCCTGGACAGCGAGGTGCGCTCCGCCGTGCTGGCCGCCGCCCAGGTGCTGAAGGCCCGGGGAGCCACGGTGGAGGAGTTCTCCCTCCCGGTCATGGAGTACGTGGTGCCCGCCTACTATATCATCGCCTGCGCCGAGGCCTCCTCCAACCTGTCCCGGTTCGACGGTGTGAAGTACGGCTGGCGGGCCCAGGACTACGAGGACCTGGGGGAGCTGTACACCAAAACCCGCACCCAGGGCTTCGGCACTGAGGTGAAGCGGCGCATCCTGCTGGGCACCTTTGTGCTGTCCTCCGGCTATTACGACGCCTACTATAAAAAGGCCCTCCAGACCAAGGCGGTGATCAAGGCCGCCTTTGACCAGGCCTTTACCAAATACGACCTGCTGCTCACCCCGGTGGCTCCCACCACCGCCCCCAGGCTGGGGGAGAGCCTCAGTGATCCGCTGAAGATGTACCTCAGCGACATCTACACCGTGTCGGTGAACCTGGCGGGGCTGCCCGGCCTGTCCATGCCCTGCGGCTTTGACGCCAAGGGCATGCCCATCGGGGCCCAGCTCATCGGCCCCGCCCTGGGGGACGCCGCCGTGCTGGACGCCGCCTACGGTTTCCAGCTGGATACCGACTATCACCGCCAGAGCCCGAAAGGAGGGGATGAGCAATGACCTGGGAAACTGTCATCGGCCTGGAGACCCATGTGGAGCTGGCCACCAAGACCAAGATCTTCTGCTCCTGCACCACCGAATTCGGCGGCGCCCCCAACACCCACTGCTGCCCGGTGTGCATGGGCATGCCCGGCACCCTGCCGGTGCTCAATGAGAAGGTGGTGGAGCTGGCGGCCACGGCGGGCCTGGCCCTCAACTGCGCCATCACTCCGGTCAGCCGGTTCGACCGGAAGAACTACTTCTATCCCGACCTGCCCAAGGCTTACCAGATCTCCCAGCTCTACCTGCCCATCGCCCGGGACGGGGCGGTGGACATCGGGAACGGCAAGACCATCCGCATCCACGAGCTGCACATGGAGGAGGACGCGGGCAAGCTGGTCCACGACCCCTGGCTGGACCAAACCATGGCGGACTACAACCGCTGCGGCGTGCCCCTCATCGAGATCGTCACCGAGCCCGACTTCCGCTCCGCCGAGGAGGTCATCGCCTACCTGGAGAAGCTGAAGGAGACCCTGCAGTACCTGGGCGTGTCCGACTGCAAGATGCAGGAGGGCTCCCTCCGGTGCGACGTGAACCTGTCGGTGCGTCCGGCGGGCTCCGCCGAATTCGGAACCCGAACCGAGATGAAGAACCTGAACTCCTTCAAGGCCATCTCCCGGGCCATCGTCTATGAGGCCAGGCGGCAGATCGAGCTGCTGGAGGAGGGCAAGCGGGTGGTGCAGGAGACCCGCCGGTGGGACGAGAACAAGGACGCCACCTACGCCATGCGTTCCAAGGAGAACGCCCAGGACTACCGCTATTTTCCCGACCCGGACCTGCCCCCGGTGGAGCTGAGCCAGGAATACCTGGATCACCTGAAAGATTCCCTGCCCGAGCTGGCCGAATCCAAGCGGGCCCGCTATCAGACGGACTGGGGCCTGCCCACCTACGACGCCCAGATGATCACCTCCCAGAAGGCGCTGGCCGACTTCTTTGAGGCACTGGTGGACCTGGGAGCCGACCCCAAGCAGGGGGCCAACTGGATCATGGGCGAGGTGCTGGGCCAGCTGTCCGCCCACGGCATGGAGGCCAAGGACATGGCCCTGACGCCCCCCACTCTGGCCAGGCTCATCGCCCTGGTGAAGGAGGGCAAGGTCAACCGGAACACCGCCGTCAAAGTCTTTGAGGCTGTCTTTGAGACCGACGGCGACGTGGACGCCTATGTGAAGGAGCACGGCCTGGAGCAGGTGTCCGACGCCGGACTGGTGCAATCGGTGGTGGACCAGGTGCTGGCCGCCAACGAAAAATCCGTGGCCGACTTCAAGTCCGGCAAGGAGAAGGCCTTCGGCTTCCTGGTGGGACAGGTCATGCGCCAGCTGAAGGGCCAGGCGGCCCCGGCGGTGGTGAACCAGGTGCTCCGGGAGCGGCTGGAGCAGACCGCAGAATAAAGACATAAAAAGAAGCGGCGTCCCGCACCTGAGTGCGGGACGCCGCTTTTGCTTTGTTACCGCTTCAGCGCAACGACAACCCCCAGCTATGCTGGGGAGAGTAAAAAGAATTATATAGTGAAAAAACCTTCTGGTAGAATGGAAGTTGCGGTCGGCCAACTGCAACACCAAAGAACCAGGAGGTTTTTTCGATGAAAGAAAAAGATATAGGGAGTTTGCAACATACGACATGGAGATGTCAATACCATATCGTATTCGCGCCCAAATATAGACGGCTAGCGATATATGGACAAATCAAGAAGGATATCGGACAAATTCTGCGGAAATTGTGTGAGCAAAAAGGTGTGGAAATTATAGAAGCAGAAGCGTGTCCGGATCATATTCACATGCTAATCAGCATACCGCCCAGGTACAGTGTATCACAAATCATGGGGTATCTCAAAGGGAAAAGCAGTCTCATGATATTCGACCGGCATGCGAATTTAAAATACAAGTACGGAGACCGGCATTTCTGGGCAAGAGGGTATTATGTGGATACAGTGGGGCGCAATAAGAAGCAGATACAGGAGTACATCCGGCATCAATTAGAGGAGGACCGGATTGCAGACCAGATCAGCATCAAGGAATTTATCGACCCGTTTACGGGTAGCAAGAATCCCAAGGCATAAAAATAGCCCCTTCAGGGGCCGGCCATGAGTCAGCAATGCAGTTGGCCGACCCATTCGCGGCCCCTTTAGGGGCGTTGTCCGTATTGTGCCCTTCTAGGGCTTACTCAAGCCCCCGGCTTAGCCGGGGGTCCTGACTGCGGAGAGGGACTTACTTATTTTTTGAAGCAGTTCATCAGGACCTGGGCCACCTCAGCGCGGCTGGCGGTGCCCAGAGGATTCAGGCTGTTGTTGGAGCCCTGGATCAGGCCCTTGGCCACAGCCCACCTCATGGCGTACTCCGCCCAGCCGGACACCTGGCTGCCGTCGGAGAAGGCGGACAGGTCGGCGGAGGCAGTCATGTCGCTGCCCTTGAACTTGGCGTAGTTGTACAGCAGGACGGCCATCTGCTCCCGGGTGATGGAATCCTCGGGGCCGAAGGTACCGTTGCCGTAGCCGCCCACGATGCCGTTGGCGGCGGCCCAGTTCACCGCGTCGGCGTACCAGGCATCGGCGGCCACGTCAGTGAAGGTGCCGGCGGTACCGGCGGTGCCCTTCTCCAGGTTGTACAGCACCTGGGCCATCATGCCCCGGGTCAGGTTCATGGCGGGGCTGAAGGTGGTGCCGTCGTTGGTGCCGGTCATCATGCCCTGCTCATACACGTAGGTCACGGCGTCATAGTACCAGGCATCGGCGGCCACGTCGGTGAAGGGCAGGGTGCTGGTCTTGGCAAAGACGGCCTTCACAGTGACCTTGGAGGCAGGCATCTTGAAGGTGTACTTGGTATCGTTCACCTTGGTCAGCTCCACAGCCTTGCCGTCCTTGTCAGTGACGGTTAGGGTGCTCAGCGCATAGCCGCTGGCGGGAGTAACAGTGATGGTGACGGTGCTGTTTTTGGAGGCGCTCTTGGAGGAGACGGCCACGGTGCCGTTGGAGACGCTCTCCACGGTGACGGAGTAGGTGGTGACACTGCCGCCGCCGCCCTGGTAGGGGGGATCCACAGTAATATCGCCGCTGCCGGGCAGGTCGATGGTCACACTGCTGCTTCCGGTGTTGGTGACGCTGTCCTTTACCTTGTCAATGGCGTCCTGATTGTCGGAGCCGCCGCCCAGAACATCCTTGATGCGGTCCAGCGTGTCCTGGTCCGTATAGAGGAGGGCCTTGCCGCTGTCACCGGTGACGTTGCTCACCGTCACGGAGGGAATGGTGGTCACGCCGCTGCCCATGCCGTACTCCACATTGGCGTAGGAGCCGTCATCGGGGTTCAGGGTGCAGTTTTCCAGCGTGATGTTGGTGGAACCGTTGATGATAACGGAGGCATAGCTGCCGCCGTTGACGGTGACACCGCTGAGCTTGCCGCCCTCTACGCAGTAGAACTGCACGCCGTGCTTCACATTGCCGTCGGTGTTGACGGTTACGTTCCGGATGGTGACATTGCTGCCGCCGGCGTTCAGGAAGGCGCCGTTGGCGATGGCAGCGGTGCAGGTAATGGTCTTGCCGTTGCCGTCCAGAGTGACCCCGGCGGGTACGGTGATGGCCGTGGCGGAGGTCACAGGGGCCTCCAGCTTTACGGTATCGCCGCTCTTGGCCTCGGCAAAGGCCTTGTCCAGCGTGTAGCCCTCGGAGCGGCCCACCACCAGAACGCCGCCCTCAGCCTCAGCCAGGGCGGGCTGGTTCTGTACGTTGGCGCCGCTGTTGGCGGTGCTGAGAGAGATGGTCTTACCGGTGTAGTTGTTGGTACCGCCGTTGGGGATGATGGCGATATCCACCGCGTTCTCCCCAAAGGTGTTGCCGGTGATGGTCATATCGGAATTGCCGCAGATGACCCAGCCACGGGTGACATTCACATAGTTGCCAGAAATTGTGCCGGTGCAGTCATTGATGTAGGCGGGCTGGCGCAGATTCCGGAAGGTGTTGCCGGTGATGGTCAGGCCGGTAGCGCCAGCCTGTCCCACGATGGCGCGGCTGGTCTCGCCGTCACCCAGCTGATACTGACCGGTAATGGTACAGTTGCGCACAGTGCTGTTGCTCTGCATCAGGATCATCTGGTTCATGGCCTTGACGCCCAGATTGAGGGTCAGGCCGTCCAGGGCGGCGCCGTTGGAGAGGACGAAAGACTCACCCCCGTCATAGGCGGTGACGGTAACACCGTCAGCGGCGGTGAGGGTGATGGCTTTGTTCAGGGTAAGAGTGCTATCCAGAGACAGATCCTTCAGAAGGGTAACGGTGTCGCCGGTACCGGCGGCGTCTATGGCGTCGCTCAGGGTGGTGTAGCCCACGCCGCCAACGGAGGCCGCCGCCATATCAGTGTCGATCTGCACGCCGAAGGAGCCGTCGCCGTTTGCCACCATCTCCATGCCAGCGGGCACATAGGCGCTGATGTCGGTGCTGAAGCTGCCGCCGGTGACGGTGATGTTCGGTTCAACGGATGTCCCCAGGTTATAAGTAGAAATCGCGCCGGTAAAGGTGCCGCCCTTAATGGTGAGGACAGCCTTGTCCGCGATCTCCGCCTTTCCGGTGGCCGAGCCGTCGCTGCCGTATTCGATGTTGCCGGAGATCTGGCTGTCCCCCTCCACGGTGACAGATACACCCTCACCATAGCCACCGTTAGGCCAGTAGTAGAGGTCAAAGGCATTCTGTCCGGGCGCTGCGAGGATGGTGCTGTCCTTGATCAGGACGTCGCCGCAGTTGTTGCTGCAGGCGTACTGGCAGGTGGGCATACCGCTGCAGTCCACGGTCACATTGTCCAGGGTCAGATTGCAGTAGTTCTGGAACAGGATTTTGGCGGACGCGGTGCCCGGCTTGATGGTGCCGTTCTTAAAGGTCACGTCCGTGCCTTTCAGCAGCTGGAAGGCGTTGGTCTCGGTTCCGGAGGAGCCCACGGTGGGATCCTTGACGGTATACGTAAACCCGTTCAGATCAATGGTAATGTGTCTGCCGTTGCCCAGGACCTTTACGCCGGAACCTTCCGTTGTTTTCAGAAGCTCCACGGTATCATTGTCCTGAGCCGCGTCCACTGCGTCGGCCAGGGTCTCGTAGGTGTAATCTCCCACCTGAGCCACGGCCAGACCGTCGGCCAGGCTGCGGGTGACGTTTACGTATTCGCTGGAGATCAGCTGGTTATCCCCGTCGTACCAGTCAAGAAGCATCTCATACGCACGGCCGCCGTAAAACAGACCGTAGTCGCCGCCCTTTTCGTAGGCGATGGGGAACCACTGCTGGAACTTGCCGCCGGTAAAGGAGCCTTCATCGGGGACCTTCATGGCGTCCGGGTTGCCCTCGTCGTTGAACTTGAGGGAGACGGCACCTTTCGGGGCAGTGATGTACAGCCCCACGTAGGTGTACGTCTGTACGCTGCCCACGCCGGAATCCTGGGCCCAGTCACTGGTGTCGCTCCTGCTTACCGTGTAGTCTACCGCTCCGTCCTTGACCTGAGCGGTCACACCGTTCACGGTCTGCGTGCTCATGCGTTCTGTGGGAATGGCAGTCCGTTCCCCATCCACAGCAAGCGCGCTGACGGGCAGAAGTGACAAAATCATTACAAGGGCGAGGAATGCCCCTGCAATCCGCTTCTTCATGTTACATATTCCTCCTTGTACATAGAATCTGCTGACCGCCTGTCCGGGCGGTCGAGAGACGCGGTTCACATTGTACTCCCAACTAAAAGCTTTGGCAACACTTCAGAAGCATTTTTACAGCTTGATCGGTCCGCTTTACCGGACCCGGAAAATTGGCGTGTATAAATACTTCCGGTGGGGAAAAGATGAAGGAAAAGGAGAGATGTGCACATGACCAATCAGGAATATGAGCGCCTTGTGAACGCCAAGGCTAAACCATCCCCCATGGGCAAGAATCTGCTGTGGGCTTTTCTGGTGGGCGGGGCCATCTCCGTGCTGGGGCAGGGCCTGCTGAATCTGTACGCCGGATGGGGGCTGGATCAGGACCAGGCCGGGACGGCGGTGTCGGTGACCCTGATCTTTCTGTCCGCCCTGTTCACCGGCCTGGGCTGGTTCGACAAGCTGGCCAAGCATGCCGGGGCGGGCACCCTGGTGCCCATCACCGGCTTTGCCAACGCGGTGGTGTCCCCCGCCCTGGAGTTCCGCAGTGAGGGTCTGGTGATGGGCGTGGGGGCCAAGCTGTTCGTCATCGCCGGGCCGGTACTGGTATACGGCATCTCGGCCAGCGTGATCTATGGCCTGCTGCTGGTTTTGTTCGGAGCATAAAGACAGCGCCTGCCCCCTTGGGGGCAGGCGCTGTCTGCTTGTCAGGAGAAAAGGCCGGCGGGCACTTGGTACAGGCCGGCGTAGTCGGGATAGAGGGCTGTCAGTGTGTCGGAAATGCTCTGATACTCCGCCTGAGTGATGTCCCGGGTCCGCTCATAGACGTAGACCGTCACCCCGTCCTCCAGAGGGAAGGACTGATCCAGCCGCCGGTAGGCGGTGCCGATCCCCGTGCCGTCCAGCACCGGCTGGGCCAGCACGGTGAGGATGTGCTGGTTGTCCGCCCCCAGGTGGGTCTGTACCGGATCGGCCACGATGAGGTAGTCGGCGGTGAGGGCGTTCCAGGAGAAGCCGTCCCGCTTGTCCACCGTGGCGAAATAGATGACAGAGGTGGCGGGCCCGCCGGAGGCGGGAATGTTCAGGGACCGCAAAGTGTTGTCGTAGATGCTGGAATTAAAGGTAAAGGAGGAGGCGATCACCGCGGCGGTCTTGGGCTCCTCCGCCGACAGGCTGTCCACGTACACCCGCAGAGCCACCAGCTGGGCCAGATCGGTGCGCTGTCCGGGCACATAGGTGAAGGCGGGCAGGGGATCCGGCACCGCGATCTCCGAGGGGTGGGAGGGCTGAGGCCGGGGCAGGAAGGAACTGCCCAACGTGCACAGGGCCAATACCCAGGGCACCCACCGGACTCTCCGGCGTTCCGGCAGAAGCTCCATGCCTCCCGCCAGGGCGAAGCAGAAGGCGGGCAGGTAGAGCAGCAGGTGCTGCTGCCCGTGGGACTGGATCCGGGTGAAGAGCCAGAGGCAGAGCACCGGCTGGCACAGGCACAGCAGGGCGCCGTACCGGCTTTTGGACCGGATCAGCAGGAAGATCACGCACACCAGGGCCACCGCCATCATGAGGTAGCCGTAATAGCGGCACAGCATCACCAGGTCGATCCACCGGCCCTGGTCGTAGGCGGAGTAGGTGTCGGAGTAGTTGGCCGACAGCACCTGGCTCACCACAAAGCTCTGGCCGAAGAACAGGCTGAAGCCCACGCCGGTCACCGCCATGGTGAGGAAGGATCTCCACTGGGTCCGCCGTACCAGCAGGGCCAGGAAGGCGGCCACGCCGAAGGACACGGTGAAGAAGAAGAAGTACCGCCGCAGCAGGAACACCAGGGTGAGCAGCCCGCCGGTGAGAATGCCCCGGGCGGCCTGGGGCCGGGATTCATCCGTATAGATGAGGAAGGCCCAGATCCCCGCACCGGCGGCGGCCACATCCACAAAGCCGGTGAGGGCGGTGTACAGCAGCATGGGAGTGGCGCAGCACAGCAGGATGCCGCCGTGGCGGCTCCGGCGGCCCAGCACCAGCATCCCCAGCAGGGCGGGCAGCACGTACAGATTCACCGCGGCGAACAGGAACACGTACCGGTTGGTGCCCAGCACCCGCATCACCAGGGACAGAGGGAAGGAGAGCAGGTAGTTGTACTCCTGGGTGATGACGCTCTCCGCCACCAGCCGCAGCTGGGCCAGACCCAGGCTTTGCTCCGCCAGCATGGTGCTGGAGCTCCAGTAGATGTTGGTGTCCCAGTAGTACACCGTGGCGGTGCCGGTACAGTAGAGGGCGGTGATGACGTTGACCACCAGCACGATGGCCAGGAAGGTGCTCCCCCGGGGCATGGAAATCCTGCCGAAGGTTTTCCCCGCCCACACCAGGGCCAGCACCACGCAGGAGAAGAACAGCCCGCTGCCGATACCGCACAGCAGCCGGAAGGGGAGAGTGCCGATGGCCATGCTCCCCACATTGAACAGCTCGTAGCTGGTGTCCAGGGCCATGCCGGGCACAAAGGCGACGACGGCCAGCAGGGCGGTCTTCCAGGTGGGGCCGAAGGGGAGAAGAAAGCGCCTGGGCACATCCAGCCGCCACCCTGCCAGCAGTACCGCCCCGGTCAGGATAACTGCCAGGGCGGGGATAGCCAGGCTGGGCAGCCGTCCGTACAGCAGGGCCCACAGCCGCACCAGGGCCAGCCCCGACAGACAGACCCAGGCCCCTCCCCACGCCAGGCATGGGAGGGGCCTGAACGAAACCGTATGCCGCTTCATCAGCCGGGAGGCCAGGTCATGTCCCGGCCGGCCAGGACATGGAAATGGAGGTGGGGCACGCTCTGCCCCGCCTGGGGCCCGCAGTTGGACACCACCCGGAAGTCGGTAATGCCCATCTCACGGGTCACCTGGGAGATGACCTCAAAGGCATGGGCCATCACGGCGGAGTTCTCCGCCGTGATCTCCCCGCAGGAGCCGATATGGGCCTTGGGAATCACCAGGAAGTGGGTGGGCGCCTGGGGGTCGATGTCGTAAAAGGCATAGACCAGATCATCCTCATAGACCTTATTGGACGGGATCTCACCCGCCGCGATCTTACAGAACAGACAGTCGCTCATAAGCTGCCTCCTTTCAACGGAATATAGGGCCCGAAAAAGCCCCGCTTTTTTTATTTTATACCAAAGCGGGGCGAAGGGCAAGACTTCCTGTCAAAAGAAAAAATAAGTAAATTCGCACAAAAGCATATTGACAAATGCCAGAACCAGTAGTACAATATAGCCAGAAAGAAAGAGAAAGAGGTGTTCCCGATGTACTAGGAAGTCTCGGAACCCGATCGAGGAAAAGGATCTCCAGACTCAGACAAGGAAGCCGATGAGCCGACCTTACTGAGCGGCAAATTCCCAAGCTCAGGAGGTGAAGCCTGAGGGTAGCTTGCTAGAGGAACGCCAGATCTGGATACTCAAAAGGGTGAAGAGGAATCCCATCTCGAATCTTTCCATACCGAACCATGGCGGTCGGTAAACCTGAAACTCCAGTTTCCCACGTATTCCCAACCAGTTCAATGAAGTGAAGTGCACAACAAGGAAACCTCTGACGCGAAGTTTGCTGAAGACGGAACCCAGTGCCAATGCGTTGTGAGAAACAAGAGATCCATGGCAGTTTCAAGTGATCCGAATCCAGGGAACGGTAAATCTGCAGAAAGTATGAGGTAGCAAAAGTGATTGAACCCCAGGTCGAAAAGTAGCCCCCCGGTCACGTTGGATGGCCGGGGGGTTGTGCTATATATGGGGTTTTACGGTAAGAACTCCCGGCGGGGAGGGGAGTTGTATTCATTATAAGAGGGTCAGACCGTTGATGTCCAGCTTGAAAGTGAGCTTCAGGTGATCGGCCGCCCGGCGGCACAGCAGCATCCGCTCCAGGAAGATCTCAAAATAGTCCATCACGGCGCAGAACTCGGTGTTGATGGACAGGGAGAGGGTGATGGTGTGCTGGTCCGGGTCCAGGTTCAGTTCGGAGCGCTCGGCGGCGTAATTCACCCGGTCATGGATGTCGAAACTCTTGTGGTCCTTGTTGCGCACCCGGCTGCGGCGCACATCGGTCTTGTCGGCCAGGATCAGGGCGGCGGCCACCGGATTGACGGGGAAGGCGGTGGGGTCGTCGTGGTGACCGATGGCGGTAATGACGGCAGCCACCCCGGCGGGGGACATGCCCATCTTGTCCAGGATGCGGAAGGCCATCACCGCGCCGGTTTCGGCGTGGTCGTGGCGGTTGACCACGTTGCCGATGTCGTGCATGAACCCGGCGATGCGGGCCAGCTCCTGCTCGTCTTTGCTGTATCCCAGCTTTTCCAGGATCTGAGCGGCCAGCTGGGCGCAGCGGGTCACGTGGGCGAAGCTGTGCTCGGTGAAGCCCAGGGCGGACAGGGACTGGTCTGCCTGGGTGATATAAGTGCGGATCTCTTCCGACTGACGTACCATGTCGTAGGTGATATACAAGGGAAATTCCCCTCCTTCGCAGGCGATATACAGTTCTTATCATATCCAAGGCATCCGCTTTTTGCAACCGCTTTTGGAAGAAAAACAGGACTTGTCAGGGGTCGGACAAGCTGGTATAATAAAATTCCCAGCTGGAAGCTGGGGAGGGGATCCGAAGATCCCCATGTGCAAATTTTTTATGATATGTGTACGATCCCGCGAGGAACGACGGGAATGATGCCAGAAGGCATACCAGATCGGTATGCCTTCTTTTTTTGCGAAGGAGCGATAGGATGACGCTGAAGGAGTTTTTTGACCAGAATCCCCGGGCGGCGGTGGCCTTCTCCGGCGGGACGGATTCCGCCCTGGTGCTGTGGGCGGCCAGACAGTACGGCCGGGAGGTGCGGGCCTATTATGTGCACACGGTGTTCCAGCCCGCCTTCGAGCTGGCCGACGCCCAGAAGCTGGCCGCCGAACTGAACGTCCCCCTGACGGTGGTGGAGGCGGACGTGCTGGCGGTACCGGAGGCGGCGGCCAACGGTCCCCGGCGGTGCTATTACTGCAAAAAGGCACTGTTCACCAACCTGTGGAAGCGGGCGGCGGCCGACGGCTATTCGGTGCTGCTGGACGGCACCAACGCTTCGGACGACGCGGGGGACCGGCCGGGCATGCAGGCGCTGAAGGAGCTGGAGGTCCGCTCCCCCCTGCGGGAGTGCGGCCTGACCAAGGACCAGGTGCGGCAGCTGTCCAAAGAGGCGGGGCTGTTCACCTGGGACAAGCCGGCCTACGCCTGCCTGGCCACCCGGGTACCCACCGGCACCGCCATCACGGCGGAGGCCCTGGCCAAGGTGGAGCGGAGCGAGGCCGCCCTGTTCAAGCTGGGCTTTACCGACTTCCGGGTGCGGCTGCTGGGAGACGCCGCCCGCATCCAGGTGCCGGCGGACCAGATGGAGCGGGCCGCCGAACTGCATGATGAGATCAACCGGGCCCTGAAGGCGGACTTCTCCGCCGTTCTGCTGGACCTGGCGGGGAGGTAAAAGGATGGACAACAAGCACGACATTCTGCAGCTGCTGCGGGCGGTCAAGTCGGGGGAGACCTCCCCGGAGGACGCCCTGCTGGAGCTGAAGCAGAAGCCCTTTGAGGACCTGGGCTACGCCAAGGTGGATTTCCACCGCTCAGTGCGCCAGGGAGCGGCGGAGGTGATCTACGGGGCGGGCAAGACCCCGGAGCAGATCGCCGGCATCGCCGCCGTCATGGGGGAGCGGGGCTGTAAAAATATCCTCATTACCCGCATGGGAGAGGAGGCCGCCAAGGTGGTGGAGCAGTCGGTGCCCCTGGACTACCGGCCCATTCCCAAGCTGGGGATCGCCTTCCCCGGGGAGCGGACGGAGCTGGGCCACATCGTGGTGGCCACCGGCGGCACCAGCGATATGCCGGTGGCGGAGGAGGCCGCCCTCACTGCCGAGATCATGGGCAATAAGGTCACTCGGCTGTACGACGTGGGAGTGGCGGGCCTCCACCGGCTGCTGAGCAACCTGGGACCCCTGATGAGCGCCCGGTGCGTGGTGGCGGTGGCGGGTATGGAGGGTGCCCTGGCCTCGGTCATCGGCGGCCTGGTGGACTGCCCGGTGGTGGCGGTGCCCACCAGCGTGGGCTACGGCGCCAGCTTCGGCGGCCTGTCCGCCCTGCTGGCCATGCTCAACTCCTGCGCCTCCGGGTGCAGCGTGGTGAATATCGACAACGGCTTCGGCGCCGGCTATCTGGCCAGCATGATCAATCAGATGGAGGGATTGCAGTGAAAACGCTTTATATCGAATGTCACATGGGGGCGGCAGGGGATATGCTCATGTCCGCCCTGTACGAGCTGCTGGAGGACAAGGAGGGTTTCCTCAACACCATGAACGGCCTGGGCCTGCCCGGTGTCCGGCTGGAGGCGGTGAAGGGGACCTCCGGCGGCATTTCCGGCACCCACATGAAGGTCACCGTCCACGGTCAGGAGGAGCTGGAGCACGACCATGATCACGGCCATGACCATGACCACGATCATGACCATGACCATGACCATGACCATGAGCATGACCATGAGCATGACCATGAGCATGACCATGAGCATGACCATGAGCATGACCATGACCATGACCATGACCATGACCATGACCATCACCACGACCATCCTCACGACCACGACCATGAGCACCACCATCACCACCACGCCACCCCCGGCCACATCGCGGAGATCATTGATTCCCTGGACCTGCCGGAGGAGGTGAAGGCCAACGCCCGTGGGGTGTACGACGCCATCGCCCGGGCGGAGGCCAAGGCCCACGGCTGCCCGGTGGGGGACGTCCACTACCACGAGGTGGGGGCCCTGGACGCGGTGGCCGACGTCACCGGCGTGTGCTACGCCCTCTACCTGCTCCACCCGGACCGGGTGGTGGTGTCTCCCGTCCACGTGGGAAGCGGTACGGTGCGCTGCGCCCACGGCATCATGCCGGTGCCCGCCCCCGCTACCGCCAACCTGCTCACCGGCGTGCCGGTGTACGGCGGGGAGGTGATGGGGGAGCTGTGCACCCCCACCGGGGCGGCCCTGCTCACCCACTTTGCCCAGTCTTTCGGCCCCATGCCTCCCATGACGGTGGGCGCCGTGGGGTGCGGTGTGGGCACCAAGGTCTTTGAGGGCCGGGCCAACTGCGTCCGGGCTATTCTGGGAGAGGACGGCAGCGGCGCCAACGGGGAGATCTGCGAGCTGGTGTGCAACATCGACGACATGACCCCCGAGGCCCTTGCCTTTGCCGCTGCCCGCCTGCTGGAGCTGGGTGCCCTGGACGTGTACACCGTCCCCGGCACCATGAAGAAGGGCCGGCCCGGCCATGTGCTCACCGTGCTGTGCAATGTGGACAAGGAGGGGGAGCTGGCCCGGGCGGTGCTGACCCAGACCACCACCAACGGCCTGCGGGTCCGCCGGTGCGGAAAATACTTTCTCACCCCCGGCTCCCAAACGGTGGAGACCCGCTGGGGAACGGTAGCTGTCAAGACCGCCCGGGGCTTTGGCACCAGCCACGTGACGCCGGAGTATGAATCGGCGGCCGCTCTGGCCCGGGCCAACGGCCTGCCCATCCAGACCGTGCTGGAAGAAGTGTATAAGCAGCTGTAACCAGAGAGGAGCACCTATGAAGCGCATTCTTTCCCTGTCTCTTTCCGCCCTGCTGGCCCTGGGGCTGCTCACCGGCTGCGGCGGCGATCCCGCCCCTGTCCAGACGGCCGCCTCCGGCGACAAGGACAGCGTGGTCATTGCCATGGGCACCACCTCCGAGCCGGAGGCGGGCTTCGACCCGGCCTACGGCTGGGGCGCCGGGGAGCACGTCCATGAGCCCCTGATCCAGTCCACCCTGACGGTGACCAACACCGACCTGACCATCGGCTACGATCTGGCCACCGACGTGCAGACCAGCGAGGACGGCCTGACCTGGACGGTGACCATCCGGGATGATGTAAACTTTACCGACGGCGAGCCCCTGACCGCCTCCGACGTGGCCTTTACCTACAACACCGTGAAGGCATCCAGCTCGGTGAATGACTTCACCATGCTGGACTACGCCGAGGCCACTGACGACACCACCGTGGTGTTCCACATGGCCACCCCCTTCTCCATCTGGCCCTATACTATGGCCATCGTGGGCATCGTGCCCGAGCATGCCTATGACCCGGCTACCTACGGCTCCAATCCCATCGGCTCCGGCCGCTACATCCTGAAACAATGGGACCGGGGCCAGCAGGTGATCCTGGAGGCCAACCCGGACTACTACGGTGAGGCCCCCAAGATGAAGCAGGTGACCATCCTCTTCATGGAGGAGGACGCCGCCTTCCTGGCGGTCCAGGCCGGCCAGGCCGACGTGGCCTACACCTCCGCCACCTACTCCGACCAGACCGTGTCGGGCTACTCCCTGGTCTCCTATCAGAGCGTGGACAACCGGGGCTTCAACCTGCCGGTGATCGAGGGCACCCTCACCGGGGACGTGCTGGTCCGCCGGGCCATCAATATCGGCATCGACCGGCAGGAGATGATCGACAACGTGCTCAACGGTTACGGCACTCCGGCCTACAGCGTGTGCGACCAGCTGCCCTGGTACAATCCCGCTTCGGAGGTGTCCTATGACCCCGAAGGGGCCGCCGCTCTGCTGGATCAGGCCGGGTGGACCATGGGGACCGGCGGCGTCCGGGAGAAGGACGGGGTGAAGGCTCAGCTGAATCTGCTCTATCCCACCAGCGACTCCGTGCGTCAGGCCCTGTGTGCCGACTTCGCCAACCAGCTGGGGGAGCTGGGCATCTCCTGCACCATCGAGGGGGTGGGCTGGGACACCGCCTATGACCGGGCCCAGACCGAGCCTTTGATCTGGGGCTGGGGCGCTCACACCCCCATGGAGCTGTACAATATTTACCACACCATCGGGGACACCGGTTCCACCCAGTACTCTCCCTATGCCAACGCCACGGTGGATTCTTATATGGATCAGGCCCTGGCTTGCTCCGACCTGGAGAAGTCCTATGAGCTGTGGCAGAAGGCCCAGTGGGACGGCACCACCGGCGTCACCCAGGAGGGGGACATCCCCTGGGTGTGGCTGGTGAATGTGGACCACCTGTACTGGGTGCGGGACGGCCTCCAGGTGGCGGAGCAGAAGATCCACCCCCACGGCCACGGCTGGTCCATCGTCAATAACGTGGACCAGTGGAGTTGGAACGGATAACCCAACCGGAAAGAAGGAGTCCTCTTGAAACACCGCCTGATTTTCACAGGCAAAAAGCTGATCCGCATGGCCCTGCTGCTGCTGGGCGTCAGCCTGGCGGCCTTCCTGCTCATGTCCGCATCCCCCCTGGACCCGCTCCAGACCAACGTGGGCCAGGCGGCTCTGGGCACCATGAGTCAGGAGCAGGTGGCCAAGCTGGAGGAATACTGGGGGGTGAACGACCCGCCGGTCCAGCGGTATCTGGGCTGGCTGGGGGACTTTGTCCGGGGGGACATGGGCACCTCCCTGCTCTACCGCCAGCCGGTGAGCCAGGTGATCGGCCAGCGGCTGCAGAACTCCCTGTGGCTCATGGCCTTCGCCTGGGTGCTCTCCGGCGTGCTGGGCCTCATCCTGGGGGTGATCGCCGGGGCCAACCGGGGCAGCCTGGGGGATAAGGTGATCCGGGGCTACTGCCTGCTCATCTCCAGCACCCCCACCTTCTGGCTGGCCCTGGTGCTGCTCATCATCTTTGCTGTCTGGCTGGGGGTGCTGCCCATCGGTCTGTCGGTGCCCATCGGGGTGGACGCCGCCAGCGTTACCCTGACCGACCGGCTGTACCACGCCATCCTCCCCGCCCTTACCCTGAGCATCACCGGGGTGGCCAACATCGCCCTCCACACCCGGGAGAAGATGATCGACATCCTGGAGTCCGACTACGTGCTCTTCGCCCGGGCCAGGGGGGAATCCAAAGCCTCCATCGTCCTCCGCCACGGCCTGCGCAACGTGGCGCTCCCCGCCATCACCCTGCAGTTTGCCTCCATCAGCGAGATCTTCGGCGGCTCGGTGCTGGTGGAGCAGGTGTTCTCCTACCCCGGTTTGGGTCAGGCCGCCGTTACCGCCGGGCTGGGCTCCGATCTGCCCCTGCTGCTGGGCATCACGGTGGTGAGCGCCGCCATCGTCTTCGGCGGCAACCTCATCGCCGACCTGCTCTACGGTGTGGTGGACCCCAAGATCAGAAGGGGGGCGGCCAAGGCATGAAACGCTTCAACCGCAGGCAGACCGCCCTGGTTCTGCTGCTCTTTGCCCTGGCCCTGCTGTGCGCCGTGACGGCGGCGGGGATGGCCCTGTCCGACCGGGCCATGGTCACCGACTTTTCCCGCAAGAATCTGGCCCCCTGCGGCCAGTTCCTCTTCGGCACCGACTGGATGGGCCGGGACATGCTGGCCCGCACCCTGACGGGCCTGTCCCTCAGCATCCGCATCGGCCTGCTCACCGCCGCCGTCAGCGCCGTCATCGCCCTGCTGCTGGGGGCGGGCTCGGCTCTGCTGGGAGGCTGGGTGGACAGCGCCATCTCCTGGGTCATCGACCTGGTCATGGGCATCCCCCACATCCTGCTGGTCATGCTCATCTCCCTGGCCTTCGGCAAGGGCTTTACCGGCGTGGTGGCGGGTGTGGCCCTCAGCCACTGGACCTCCCTGGCCCGGGTGGTGCGGGGCGAGGTGCTCCAGATCAAGGGAGCCCCTTACGTACTGGTGGCGGGCAAACTGGGCCTGTCCAGGGCTGCCATCCTCCGCCGCCATATGATCCCCCATCTGCTGCCCCAGTTCCTCACCGGACTGGTGCTGCTGTTTCCCCACGCCATCCTCCACGAGGCCAGCGTCACCTTCCTGGGCTTCGGCCTGCCGCCGGAGCAGCCCGCCATCGGGGTCATCCTGTCGGAGAGCATGGGCTATCTGACCACCGGCAAGTGGTGGCTGGCGGTATTTCCCGGCCTGGCCCTGGTGGCTGTGGTGCTGCTCTTCGCCCTGCTGGGGGACCAGCTGCGCCGTCTGCTGGATCCGGCCAGCGTCCACGAATAGGAGGGATGGAAATGGAACCTATCTTAGCGGTGAAGGACCTGTCCATCTCCTTTACCCAGTATCAGAACGGCACCCACCGGCGGGTGCTGCCGGTGATCCGGGACCTCTCGCTCACCATCGAAGCGGGCCAGGTGGCGGCGGTGGTGGGCTCCAGCGGCTCGGGCAAGAGCCTGCTGGCCCACGGCATCCTGGGCATCCTGCCCTACAACAGCCATATGGAGGGAGAGATCACCTACCGGGGAGAGCCCCTCACCCCCCGCCGGGCGGAACAGCTCCGGGGAAAGGAAATCGTGCTGGTGCCCCAGGGCGTGACCTATCTGGACCCGCTGATGAAGGTGGGACCCCAGCTGCGGGGCGGCCGCCGGGACGCCCAGGCCAGAGCTCGGAGCCGGGCGGTGCTGGAGCGGTACGGCCTGGGGGCGGACACGGAGGAGCGCTATCCCTTCGAACTGTCCGGCGGTATGGCCCGCCGGGTGCTCATCGCCACCGCCGCCGTCCAGTCTCCCAAACTGCTCATTGCCGACGAGCCCACCCCCGGCCTGGATGCCCGGGCCGCCAAGCGCATCCTGTCCCACTTCCGGGAGATCGCCGATCAGGGGGCGGGGGTGCTTCTCATTACCCACGACCTGGAGCTGGCCCTCACCATCGCCGACCGGGTAGCGGTGTTCTACGCCGGTGAGACAGTGGAGGAGGCAGCCGCCGCTGACTTTTCCGCCGGGCGGCTGCGCCACCCCTATACCAACGCCCTGTGGAACGCCCTGCCTTCCAACGGCTTTACCCCCATCCCGGGCACCCAGCCCTGGCCGGGGGAAGAGGGGAGCGGCTGTCCCTTTGCCCCCCGGTGCCCCCGCCGGACGGAGGCCTGCGCCGGGGAGATCCCGGTGCGGACCGTGAACGGCGGCCGGGTCCGCTGCCTGTATCCGGAAGGAGGGGAGAACCCGTGAGCCTGGAAGGGAAAAAGCTGTCCTTCGGCTACCGCCGGAAGGGGCGGGTGCTGGAGGAAATCGACCTCGCCGTGGAACCCGGCGAGCGGGTGGGTCTGGCAGGGCCCAGCGGCCGGGGCAAGACAACTTTATGTAAACTGCTGGCGGGCTACGAGAAGCCGGACGGGGGAGCGGTCCTGCTGGACGGCCGGCCGCTGGACACGTACCGGGGCCTGTGCCCGGTACAGATGATCTGGCAGCATCCGGAGACGGCGGTGGACCCGCTGCTGAAGCTGAGGGATTCGGTGTCCGAGGCCGGCCCGGTGGCGGAGGAGCTGCTGGAAGCGCTCCACATCCAGCCCGGCTGGCTGGAGCGGTATCCCACCGAGCTGTCCGGCGGGGAGCTGCAGCGGTTCTGCATCGCCCGGGCCCTGGCGCCCGGGGTAAAATACCTGCTGTGCGATGAGATCACCGCCATGCTGGACCCCATCACCCAGGCCCAGATCTGGAAGCTGATCCTGGCGGAGGCGGAGCGCCGCAATCTGGGACTGCTCATCGTCAGCCACGACTCCGCTCTGCTGGAGCGGTTGTGTACCCGCATCCAATCTCTGTAAGAAAGCCTTGACAAAGGGCGGATCTTCCTGTAATATAATTTGGATACAAATAATTTGTATATCAATAATGTGCGGGAGGAAACCATGGATCAAAGCTTTCACTATTTGCTCATGGCCGCCCAGGGCCTGTTTCAGCGGGCGGTTATGGGCGAACTGAGCAAGGCGGGGCTGACAACGGGTCAGCCCAAGGTATTGGACTATCTGGGGCTCCATGACGGCAGCATCCAGAAGCAGATTGCGGCGGGGTGCCAGATCGACCCTGCCACCCTCACCGGCCTGCTGGGCCGGATGGAGGAAAAGGGACTGATCGAGCGCCGCAGCCAGGACGGTGACCGGCGCTCTCTCTATGTCTACCTGACGGCGGAGGGCTGGGAGAAGCAGAAGCTGGTCCGGGCCGCCATGGGGCGGATGGAGGAGCAGGTACTGGACAGCCTGGATCAAAGCCAGCGGGACGCCCTGAAGGCGGGCCTGCTGCAGGTCTGCCTCTCTCTGACGGAAGACAAGGAGGCGCTGCAATGAGCAAAGCGGAATTGGTTCGCCGGTATCTCTTTTTCATCGTGGGGCTGTTCGTCAACTCCCTGGGCATCGCCCTCATCACCAAGGGCGACCTGGGCACGTCCCCCATTTCCAGCATCCCCTACACCCTGAGCATTGGCTTTACCCCCTCGCTGGGCATGTTCACCCTGTATTTCAGCCTGCTGCTCATCGTGCTCCAGCTGGCCATCCTGCGGAAGAAGTTTCCCAAGCAGTTCTGGCTCCAGATCCCGGTGTCTCTGGGCTTTTCCTACTTCATTGATCTGTCCATGTCGCTGCTGAGCTTTGTCCACCCCCAGAGCTATCCCACCAAGGCGGTGTTCCTGCTGGTGGGCTGCCTGGTGCTGGGCTTCGGCGTGTTCATGGAGATGGCGGCCAATGTGGTCATGCTGCCCGGCGAATGCACCGTCAAGGCCATCTCCACCACCTGGAATACCGACTTCGGCAAGACCAAGGTGGCGGTGGATGTGACCATGGCGGCCACGGCGGCGGTGCTGGGGCTGATCCTCTACCATGCGCTGACCGGCGTGCGGGAGGGGACCTTTGTCTCCGCCCTGCTGGTGGGGTTCATCGCCCGCACTTTCAACAAGCAGGTTGGGCGGCATATCCAGACCCTGCTGGGGGAGCGGACCGCTGCCCAGCTTCCGGAGGAGAGCCGCTGACAGAACGTAAGCCCGTCCCCGTGGGGGACGGGCCTTTTCGTATCCGTGGATTAGCATAAACTAACTGATGGGAAAGAAAAACCCGGCCAAGGGGCCGGGCTTGAGTGGGCGGTTTCAGGGTGCGGGGGAAGCCGGGCTGACAGAGCCATTCTGGACGGTCCGTACATCCACCGCCAGGCCGTTGACCTCCATGCCGTCGTCCACCGGCAGGAGCAGGAAGGTGCGGCCATTGATCTTCCGGGTCTCCACCAGGTAGCTGTAGTCCGGGTCGATGACCAGGGAGGCGTGCTCCGTTTTGATCTCAAAACGGCCGCTGTTGATCAGGTTGTTGGGGTTGAGGGGGGTATCCTCGCCAAACTGGGCGGCACAGCTCTTGTGGAAAGCCTTCACCTTTTCCTCCTCCACGCCGCAGCTCAGCAGGATGGTGTCCACCTCTTTGGGGGCGATCTCCGGCGGTTCCGGGTCCCGGCTCTCCTTGTGGAGGATCAGCCGGTCCCGCAGCTGCTGGTGGACCGTCCGCACCACGTCCATGGAGCATTCCCCTTCCAGGGATTCCGCCAGGGCGGTGTGGAAGGTGGCCTTCTGCTCATCGGCGGACATGGGGGGCTCGGTGCGGAAGAGGGCGTCGATGAACTCCTGGTGGATCAGGTCGGTCTGCTTGGTGTAGTACAGGGCGTTGTAGATGTTGGCGGCACGGTTGTCAAAGGCGGGGAAGAGGAAGCCCAGCTCCGGCGGCGCCACCACCTGCCCGGCGGAGCGGCTGTGGAACTCGTTCTCTCCCGGGAAATAGCCCAGCTCCGGCTTACTGTCCTTCACCGGACAGACGGCGCACAGAATGTAGGAGTACACCTGGTCGGAGGCGTCGGCCTGATCCTCGCCGTCCTTTCCCCGGTAGGGAACGTCGTAGGTGTCGTGGGCCAGCAAAATCAGGTAGTTCCGGTCGTCCATGTCCAGGGCCTGGATCACCGTATCATAAAAGCGCTGCCGGAGGGTTTCGTCCTTCAGCCCGGTCTGCCGCAGGGCGGAGAGCAGCTTGTGCTCCTCGCTGTCCGCCACCTGGCGGGTGGAAAAAACGATGTCGATGAGGTTCTTCTGCAGCTGGCCGGTGAGGGTGCGCCGCAGGAGGGTCAGGTACTTCTCCGCCTCGTCCTGGGGCATGATCCCCAGGGAGGTGTCCAGGTAGGAGATGACCTGCTTATTGGAGTTGACATAACAACCGTAGATCTTGCTGATGGCATTCTTTTCCGGCTTCAGCCGGCGGCGCAGTTCGCCGATTTCTCGCTGGTTCATGGGTTTCCTCGCTTTTCATGAAATGGGATTTTGGGGCTCAGTCCTTGTGGTCCTCCACGATTTCGCCGCTGCGGAAGGCGCAGAGCAGATCCATCAGGTCGTTGATCTGCTCCTGGAGCTGACGGCCCACGTCGGTGCCGGAGATCTTCATCCGGGACTCCAGCCGCTCGAACACCACGGAGGTGGAGGCGATGTCCTGGTTTTCCCGGATGGCGTTGGCCCGGCCCACGAAGGGCTCGTGGGACACCAGGCGGAAGCAGGCGGAGTTATAGATCAGAGTGTAGCCGGCGATGCCGGTGGTCTTCTGGTAGGCCTTGCAGAACCCGCCGTCGATGACCAGCAGCTTGCCGCCCGCCTTCATGGGGCTCTCCCCCTTCTTGGACTTCACGGGCACGTGGCCGTTGACGATGTGGCAGTGGGGACCCTCCAGGCCGAACTCCTTCAGCAGGGCGTCGCACACCGCCGGGTCGTTGTAGAACCGGTAGTAGGGATTCTTGGGCTCGACCCAGGTGGACTCGTCGGCGATGAGCCGCCGCTCGAAGGTGGTCATCCGGTCCCGGCCGAAGATGGGGCTGTTCCGGCCCGCCCACAGGAACCACAGGAAGTCCATGCCGAACTCCCGCTCCTCCGAGCCGGGCTTGCTGTAGTAGGCCCGGCGGGCGGTCAGGTCGGCGTAGTCCAGAAACGCCTTGCCGGACAGTTCCTTGCCGCCGATGGAGAAGGTGAGCAGCTTCCCGTCCTCCGTCATGGGGATGCAGCCGTGGAAGAGCAGGTTGCCGTTATAGATCTTGTACAGGCTGCCCTTGGAGTAGAGGAAGCGGACATGCCTCTGGAGCTTTTCGCTGTGGAGGAAGGAGCTGGTGAGCTGGTTGATGAGGGCGTCCTCTTCCGGCGTCAGGGTGTAGGGATTCTTGGGGTCCACGGTGGGGAAGTCGGTGTCCTCCAGGGGATAGGTCACATCCCCGATGGTGATGCACTTGTTTTCGTAGTCGATCTTGTCCAGCAGCAGCCGGTCGGACATGTTGAAGCAGGGGTTGCGCAGGATCTTCTGGCCCTCCAGCTTGAAGAGAATGATGGTGATGGCCTTGTACATCCGGGCGGAGAGCAGCTTGTCCTTTTCGGTGTAGTGGGCGGCATCGGCGCCGCTGAGCTTGACCTCGAAGCGGTGGGTATCGCAGTCCTTGTAGACCTCGTTGGCAAAGACCGACAGGGGCCGCAGGGAGATGCCGTAGCCGGTTTCGATGACCTCCAGGTTGTTGTAGCGCAGGGAGTTGACCAGCACCGTGGCCACCAGGGTGCGGGAGCCGGAGGCCGCCCCCATCCACAGCACGTCGTGGTTGCCCCACTGGATATCTACGCTGTGGTAGTCCATCAGGGAATCCAGAATGATGTCGGCCCGGGGGCCCCGGTCGAAGATGTCCCCCACCAGGTGGAGGTGATCCACCGCCAGACGCTTGATCAGCTCGCACAGCTGTACCAGGAAGTTGGAGGCCCGGTCGATGTCGATGATGGTGGAGATGATGTTCTCGTAGTAGTCCCGCTTGTCGTTGTCCTCGTAGTGGGTGTGGATCATTTCATCGATGATGTAGGCGTACTCCGGCGGCATGGCCTTGCGGACCTTGGAACGGGTGTACTTGGAGCTGACCAGGCGGCATACCTCAATGAGCCGGTGGAAGGTGATGCGGTACCACTCCCGCATGTCGGCGGTCTCCCGCTCGATCTCCTCCAGCTTCTCCTGAGGGTAGTAGATCAGGGTGGCCAGCTGGTCCAGGTCGGCCTTGGAGACGGTGGTGGCGAACAGGTCGTCCAGCTTTTCCCGCACCACACCGGAGGCGGAGTTCAGGATGTGGAGAAAGGCCTCATATTCCCCATGGACGTCGGAGATGAAGTGCTCGGTGCCCTTGGGCAGGTTCTGGATGGCGTGGAGGTTGATGATTTCGGTGCTGGCGGCCTGTACGTTGGGATATTGCCGGGCCAGCATCTTCAGATAGTGCAGATTTTCCGGACGATAGGCTTTTGTGGGCTCCATGGCGGGGACCTCCTTTTTTCTCCTGTGCGGTTTTTTTCATTATCCCACGTTCCGCACCTGCTTGCAAGGGAAAAAGGAAAGGCGGACAGAAAGACTTGACAAGGCAGGGGAAGCAGCTATAATTGACATGTCAACAAAGGAGGATGAGGGTATGGAGCGCACCTTTCATATGCTGCTCTATCGGGCGTTTCACGCCCAGCGCAACGCTCTGCGGCCCCACCTGGGCGAGCTTGGCCTGGGAGCCGGCCAGCCCAAGGTGCTGGGCTATCTGATCCGCAATGGCGCCAGCCGGCAGCGGCAGCTGGCGGAATACTGCGAGATCGATCCGGCAGCCATTTCCCGCATGCTGGATTCCATGCAGAAGGGCGGCTTTGTAACCCGGGAGGCTGACGAGGAGAACCGCCGGTGCGAGCGGATCCAGATCACCGACCGGGGTTGGGCGGCCTATGGAGCCTGGGAGGGCTTCTGCGGAGAGATGGAGCAGCAGATGCTCGCCGGCTTTACCGACCAGGAGCGGGCGCAGTTTGCCGACTATCTGGGGCGGGCTTACCGGAACCTGAAAGAGGGAGGGGAGTCCGGAACATGAAGGATCTGAAGTGTCTGTTCCGCTATCTGGGTCCCTATCGGAAGGACATGTTTATCGGCGGGCTGCTGGTTTTGATCGAGACCATATTTGAATTGGTGATTCCGGTCTTTATGGCGGACCTGATCGATGTGGGCGTAGCCAACGGGGACGTCCCCTACATCCTTTACAAGGGTGTGCAGATGGCGGTGTGCGCGGGCCTTGCTCTGATCACAGGCCTGCTGTATGCCCGGTTTGCCGCCCGGGCGGCCTACGGCTGGGGCGCTCAGGTGCGGGAGGCGGAGTTTGAAAAGGTCCAGGGCTATGCCTTCTCCAATCTGGACCGGTTTGAGACCTCCTCCCTGGTCACCCGCATGACCACCGATGTGACGGTACTGCAGAACGCCGTCAACGGTGGCCTGCGGCCTCTGGTGCGCAGTCCGGTGATGCTGGCCATGGGCCTGGGCCTCTCCTTCTGGATGAATCCCCGGCTGGCCCTGGTATTTGTGGTGTGTGCCCCGGTGCTGGGTGTGATCCTGTTCGCGGTGGTGCGGAAGGTGGCCCCCATGTACAGCCGCCTGCAGAAGGCCATGGACGGCCTGAACAATGTGGTGCAGGAGAACCTGACCGCCATCCGGGCGGTGAAGGCCTTCGTGCGCGGCGAGTATGAGGAGGACAAGTTCCGGGATGTCAATGGGGAGCTGCTGTCCACCAGTGAGCGCACCTTCCACTTCGCCGTGCTCAACCTGCCTGCCTTCCAGCTGGTGATGTACACCAGCGTGGTGCTCATTTTCTGGTTCGGCGGCGGCATGATTCTCCAGGGCAAGCTGCTGGTGGGGGAGCTGACCGGCTTCCTCAGCTACGTGCTCCAGGTGATGAACTCCCTGATGATGATCTCCAACGTGTTCCTGCTGCTCACCCGCTCCCTGGCCAGCGCCCACCGCATCGTGGAGGTGCTGGATGAGGAGCCTGCCCTCACCTCTCCGGCAAAGCCGGTGACCCGGGTGGCTGACGGCAGCGTGGACTTTGACAGGGTATCCTTTAAGTATCACGCCAAGGCCAAGGAGTACGCCCTGGCCGATGTGGACCTGCACATCAGGGCCGGCCAGACGGTGGGCATCCTGGGGGGCACCGGCTCGGCCAAGACCACCCTGGTACAGCTCATTCCCCGCCTGTACGACGCCAGCGAGGGCGCGGTGAAGGTGGGGGGCGTGGACGTGCGGGATTATGACCTGACCGTCCTGCGGGATGCGGTGTCCATCGTGCTCCAGAAGAACGAGCTCTTTTCCGGCACCGTGCGGGAGAACCTCCGGTGGGGTGCCCCGGAGGCCAGCGATGAAGAGATCTGGGTCGCCTGCCGGGCTGCCTGCGCCGACGAATTTCTGGAGCGGATGCCCAAGGGCCTGGATACCGACCTGGGTCAGGGGGGCGTCAACGTCTCCGGCGGTCAGAAGCAGCGCCTTTGCATCGCCCGGGCCCTGCTGAAAAAGCCCAAGATCCTGATCTTTGACGACTCCACCTCGGCGGTGGATACCGCCACCGAGGCCAAGATCCGCTCCGCTCTGGCGGCCCTCACCGGCGTGACCAAGATCATCATTGCCCAGCGGATCACCTCGGTGATGAACACCGACCTCATTGTCATCCTGGAGGACGGCAGGATCCACGCCACCGGGACCCACGCCCAGCTGCTGGCGTCCGATCCCATTTACCAGGAGATCTACGCATCCCAGATGAAAGGAGGGGAGGAGCATGGCAGCCAGACAGCTCAGCGCCAAGAAGCCTAAGCACCTGCGCTACACCCTGCGCACCTTCCTGTCCTATCTGGGACGGCACAAGTTCCTGCTGCTGGTGGTGGCGGTGCTGGTGAGCATCAGCGCCATCGCCAACCTGCTGGGTACCTACATGATCCGGCCGGTGGTGAACAGCCTGGCCGCCGGCAGCTGGAATGACCTGGTTTTCGGCGTGATCCTCACAGCCGGGATCTACATTGTGGGAGTACTCTCCGCCTACGGCTACACCCAGACCATGGTGAAGGCGGCCCAGAAGGTGCTCTACGACATCCGCCGGGATCTGTTTGCCCATCTCCAGACCCTGCCCCTGCACTTCTTTGACACCCACCGCCACGGCGAGGTGATGAGCTACTTCACCAACGACGTGGATACCATCTCCGACGCCCTGAATAACAGCTTTGCCATGATGATCCAGAGCTTTATCCAGGTGGTGGGTACCATGGCCCTGCTGTTCATCCTCAACTGGCAGCTCACCCTGGTCATGCTGGCGTGCTATGTGGTCATGTTTCTCTATATCCGCTTCAGCGGAAAGCGGAGCAAGGCCTACTACAACAAACAGCAGGCCTGCCTGGGGGAGCTGGACGGCTATATCGAGGAGATGATGGGCGGCCAGAAGGTAGTCAAGGTGTTCAACCACGAGGAGGCGGCCATGCGCTCCTTCCGGGAAAAGAACGAGGCCCTGCGGAAGGCGGGCACCGGTGCCCAGGGTTACGCCGCCACCATGATCCCCGCGGTGGTCAGCCTGTCTTACCTCAACTACGCGGTGGTGGCCGTCCTGGGAGGCATCATGGCCATGAAGGGCATGACCGATGTGGGCAGCCTGGCCAGCTATCTGGTGTTCGTCCGCCAGTCCACCGTGCCCATCAATCAGTTCACCCAGCAGAGCAACTTCATGCTGGCCGCGCTGGCGGGTGCCGAGCGGGTCTTTGAGGTGCTGGACCAGCCCCCCGAGGTGGACCAGGGAAATGTGGATCTGGTGTCTCTGGAGCAGGGCGGCTGGGCCTGGCAGCGGCCGGACGGCAGCCGCACCCCGCTGCGGGGCGACGTGCGGTTTGAGCACGTGAGCTTCGGCTATGAGGACGACCGGCCGATCCTGAAGGACATCAGCCTCTTCGCCAAACCCGGACAGAAGATCGCCTTCGTGGGCTCCACCGGTGCGGGCAAGACGACCATCACCAACCTGATCAACCGGTTCTACGACGTGCAGGCGGGCACACTGACCTATGACGGCATCGACGTAAAGGACATCAAAAAGAGCGCCCTGCGGCACAGCCTGGGCATGGTGCTCCAGGATACCCACCTGTTTACCGGCACCATCGCCGACAATATCCGCTTCGGCAAGCTGGACGCCACCCAGGAGGAGGTGGAGAAGGCGGCAAAGATCGCCAACGCCGACTCCTTCATCCGCCGCCTGCCCCAGGGCTATGACACCATGGTGACGGCAGACGGCGCCAACCTGTCCCAGGGCCAGCGGCAGCTGCTGGCCATCGCCCGGGCGGCGGTGGCCGATCCGCCGGTGCTCATCCTGGATGAGGCCACTTCCTCCATCGACACCCGTACCGAGGCCCTGATTGAGAAGGGGATGGACCAGCTGATGGAGGGCCGGACGGTGTTCGTCATCGCCCACCGGCTGTCCACCGTCCGCAACGCCGATGCCATCCTGGTACTGGAGCACGGACAGGTGGTGGAGCGGGGCAGTCACGACGACCTGCTGGCCCAGAAGGGGGAGTACTACCAGCTCTACCACGGGATGTTCGAGCTGAGCTGAAACAAACGGGAGCGGCCCGGCCGCTCCCGTTTTTTGTGAGATGCTGTGACATGAAAAAGAGGCCGGTTGTCTTTCGACAACCGGCCTCTCTGATGAGCGGAAATCGCTTGGATTACTTCAGCTCCACCTTGGCGCCGACTTCCTCCAGCTTCTTCTTCAGCTCCTCGGCCTCCTCCTTGGAGACGCCCTCCTTGATGGCCTTGGGGGCAGCCTCGACGGTAGCCTTGGCCTCAGCCAGGCCCAGGCCGGTGATCTCACGGACAGCCTTGATGACCTTGATCTTCTCGGAGCCGATCTCAGCCAGAACGACGTCGAACTCGGTCTTCTCCTCAGCAGCGGGAGCAGCAGCGCCGCCAGCGGCGGGAGCGGCCATAGCAGCGGCGGAGACGCCGAACTCGTCCTCCAGAGCGTGCACGAGCTCGGAGAGCTCCAGAACAGTCAGACCCTTAACCTCTTCGATGAGGGCAGTGATTTTCTCAGAAGCCATGATAGGTAACCTCCTAAATAAATAATTGTAAAAATCAGTTGCGTCGAATTACTCGGCAGCCGCTTCCGCGGGAGCCTCGGCGGCCTCGACAGAGCCGCCCTTCTGCTCGCAGATGGCCTTGATGACGATGGCCAGGCTGGTGATGGGGGCCAGCATGGTGCCCAGAACCTGAGCCTGCAGAACCTCCTTGGAGGGCAGCTCGGCCAGAGCCATGATCTCGTCCATGGACAGGACCTTGCCGTCCATGAAGCCGGCCTTGATAACGAACTTCTCGCCGTTGAACTGCTTGGCGAACTTGTTGATCACCCGCATGGGGGCGATGGGGTCGCCGTGGGACAGAGCCATGGAAGTGGTGCCGTTGAGCACGTCATCCATCTCGTTCAGGCCCACGTTGTTGATGGCGAAGCGCACCAGGGTGTTCTTCACCACGGCGTAGTCCAGCTCGTTCTTGCGGCACTCGGCGCGCAGAGCGGTATCCTGAGCCACGGTGATGCCCTTGTAATCAACAAGCACGCCGCTGCTGGCGGTCTTGAGCTTCTCGGTCAGATCGGCCACAATGGCCTGCTTCTCGCTGAGAACCTTTGCGTTAGGCATTTGGAATTCACCTCCGTTGAATTTGAGTTCAACTTTTCCGATGCAGTCACGCAACAAAAAAGCTGTTTCCGCATTCAAAGCAGCGAAAACAGCACAAAGAAATCATTCCGTTGTGGCTGCATTCTCGGCAGGACTTATGGCTTGCGCCGCCTGCTGTCTTTGAACACGACTGATAGTATATCATCCCGGACAGGCCATGTCAAGCATGACCTGTCCGGAAATGACAACTTTTTGGTACCGGAGCCAACGATCTCCGGATCAATTACATGAGCTTGGCGCTGTTGATCTTCACGCCGGGGCCCATGGTGGAAGCACAAACGCAGGAGCGAATGTACTGACCCTTGGCAGCGGAGGGCTTGGCCTTGACAATGGCGCCCATGAGAGCGTTGAAGTTCTCGGTCAGCTTCTCAGCGCCGAAGGAGACCTTGCCAATGGGGCAGTGGATGATGTTGGTCTTGTCCAGACGGTACTCCACCTTACCGGCTTTGATCTCGGTAACGGCCTTGGCCACGTCGGGGGTGACGGTGCCGGCCTTGGGGGAGGGCATCAGGCCCTTGGGGCCCAGAATCTTACCCAGACGGCCCACAACGCCCATCATGTCGGGAGAAGCCACGACCACGTCGTAGTCGAACCAGTTCTCCTTCTGGATCTTCTCCACCATGTCCATCTCGCCCACGAAGTCAGCGCCGGCGGCCTTGGCGGCCTCAGCCTTGTCGCCCTTGGCGAAGACCAGCACGCGCTGGGTCTTGCCGGTGCCGTGGGGCAGCACGATGGCGCCGCGGACCTGCTGGTCGGCGTGACGGGAATCAACGCCCAGCTTCACGTGCAGCTCGACGGTCTCGTCGAACTTGGCGGGAGCGGTCTTGACCACCAGCTCCATCGCCTCAGCGGTATCGTACAGAGCGCTCTTGTCGATCAGCTTGGCGCTCTCCTGATATTTCTTGCCTCTAAACATGCTCTATTTCCCTCCTTCGGCTTAGTCGCCCACCACGATGCCCATGGAACGGGCAGTGCCGGCGATCATGCTCATAGCGGCCTCGATGCTGGCCGCGTTCAGGTCGGGCATCTTGGTCTCGGCGATCTTGCGCACATCTTCCTTGCTGATGGTGGCCACCTTGGTCTTGTTGGGCACACCGGAGCCGGACTCGATGTTGCAGGCCTTCTTGATGAGGACGGCGGCGGGAGGGGTCTTGGTGATAAAGGTGAAGGAGCGGTCGGCGTAGACGGTGATCACCACGGGGATGATCAGGCCCACGTCGTTCTTGGTGCGCTCGTTGAACTCCTTGGTGAAGGCGGCGATGTTGATACCGTGCTGACCAAGGGCGGGACCGACGGGGGGCGCGGGAGTGGCCTTGCCCGCGGGAATCTGAAGTTTCACATAACCAGTAATTTTCTGTGCCATTTGAAACAGCACCTCCTACGATAAATGTGGTTGGAAGCGGAACTGCTGTGCAGTCCCTCCCACGTGCGGGGGAAAGGGCCGGCGGCCCGGGGCTTTAGTCCTGGACAGGCTCCACCTGATCCAGCTCCAGCTCCACGGGAGTCTCGCGGCCGAACATGGAGACCACCACACGGACCTTGCTGCGGTCCAGGTCGATCTCCTCCACGGTGCCCAGGAAGGATTCCAGAGCGCCGTCGGTGATTTTGACGTTGTCACCCACCTGGTAGCCCACCACAACCTCGCGCTTTTCCACGCCCAGGGCGGCGATCTCATCATCGGTGAGCGGGATGGCCTTGTTACCCGAACCCACGAACCCGGTGGCGCCGCGGATGTTGCGCACCAGGTGCCAGGTATCGTCCGTCATGACCATCTTGACCAACACATAGCCGGGGAACACCTTGCGTTCCACTGTTTTGGGACCGTTGTCCGTGATCTCGGTGACGGTCTCCAGAGGGATACTGACCTCCTGGATCAGATCCCGCAGGCCGCGGTTTTCCACAGCCTTCTCGATGCTGGCGGCTACCGTGTTCTCATAACCGGAATAGGTATGCACCACATACCACTTCGCGTTATCAGCCATTTCAGCACCTTAACCCTTACCGAACAGATCCAGCAGGGCGGTAATCACGGAGCCGGCGAGGGCGTCGAACACCCAGATGCAGATACCCACGATGATGCAGCAGACAATGACGATCACGGTGTTGTTGATGGTCTGCTTTCTGGTGGGCCACTGGACCTTCTTCAGCTCGCTCTTCATCTCCTTGAACCACTTGCCGATCCGGGCGAAGAAGCCGGGCTTGGACTTTTTCTCAGCCTTGACGTCCTTCTTCTTCTCAGTCTTGGCGGGCTTTTCGGGAGCGGGGGCAGCGTTTTCGGCGGCCTGCTCGAGCTTCTCGTTTTCAGACATTCCGTTTAACCCTTCTTTCTTCTGAGCCATAGCAGCACTCATTACTTGGTTTCGTTGTGAACCGTGTGCTTCCTGCAGAAGGGGCAGTACTTGTTCAGTTCCAGACGGTCGGGAGTGTTCTTCTTGTTCTTGTTGGTGTTGTAGTTCCGCTGCTTGCACTCGGAGCAGCGCAGGGTGATCTTCACCCGGTTGCCGGCTTTCGCCATGTTCGGCACCTCCTTCATTCTTTGCCGTGGACAGCAAAAAAGCTGAACCCGGCCTTTGGCCGAATCCAGCAACGCGCAGGCGTCAAAAGACGCCCTTTTTTCACGTTACGGTGCGGATCCGGCACATTGCCTCCCTATGTCCTCACGGGGAAGGGAAAGGGTTTTGTACGTCATCACACCGTAAAAATGCGCACAAAAAAAGAGCCCTTTTTCATAGGTAACTGAACTATACCACAGCGGTGGATGGAAGTCAAGCACTTTCCTCTTGTTTTTTTATCCTTTCTTCGGTATAGTGTACCGGAAGACCTGCTAACAAAAGTCAAGTAAAACTTTCAAAGGAAACGAGCAAAGGAAAAGGGTGCACCAAATTAAACCGCTGTGCATTTCAAAAAATGGCGGTCAGCCAGACAGTATAGAGCTGGGAAATCAGCCATGNCGGAAGACCTGCTAACAAAAGTCAAGTAAAACTTTCAAAGGAAACGAGCAAAGGAAAAGGGTGCACCAAATTAAACCGCTGTGCATTTCAAAAAATGGCGGTCAGCCAGACAGTATAGAGCTGGGAAATCAGCCATGCTCCAGAGAATCCAGGTAGGCTTTCACAGAAGCGTAGTAGATGCGCAGGAACTTGTTGGCGGAGGCCATCATGTAGACACGGTAGGGCTTACCTTCAGAGCGTTTCTTGTTCATGAACTGGTAGACCGGCTCATCCATTGGAGCGCATTGCAGGAGGACCCCCATCACCAGAAAGAGCGTCCTTCGCAGTGAGGCAGATCCTCTCTTGGAAATGTTACGGCTACGGACATCCACTTGTCCAGATTGGTAAGGTGGGGCGTCAATGCCTGCAAAGGCCACCAGCGCTTTCTTGGAATGAAAACGGCGTACATCGCCAATTTCAGCTATGAGTTGGGGGCCGAGGGTTGGGCCAACACCAAACATCTCCATCACCACAGGATACTCCGGTAGAGAAACGGCCAGGGACTGCATCTCCTGCTTGAGAGCAGCTAACGCGGCGGAAGTTGCCCGGAGTTGGGAAACAGCCTGTTCTACCAAAAGTTTTGCCGTAGCCGTTTTCGGCATGACACCGAAGTGTCCACATGCAGAGGCGTATATGTCCAGTGCCTTATCCTCGCTAAAATTGTAGCCGTGCTTTCTGCACCACTTCTGGTATTGGGTGGTAAAGGCCTTTTTCGACAAACCACAGCCACCCTCCCAATGCCAAAAAGCGGCTACAAAATCCACCCACTTCGCGCCGCCATCTCCGCGGGGCGGACTGGTAAACAGGCGGTTTTCATCAGGGAAAGCGGTGTCCAGCAGGGAGATTAGGTTGTTCTTCAGCATGGTCCGTACTTTGGAATACTGCTGGTACTGCCGGTAGCAGGTCTTCAGCATGAGCCGGGTGTCCTCCTCCGGGACATATTTCGGTAGTGTGAGCCAGTGGTCAAGGCCGTAGTTGGCCAGTTTCACGGCGTCCTTCTTGTCAGTCTTGCCTCGTCTTAAACTGTTGTTCCCATAGTCATGCACCAGCATTGCATTGACTACGGAGACATAAAGTCCCGCGTCGTGGAGCAGCCAGGCCACCGGCGCGTGGTAATTACCCGTGGATTCCATCACCACACGGGTCTCACCGTCCAAACTTTTGAGCAGCCCTGCCAGTTCGTTCAGTTCATTGGCGGTGTGTCGCACTTCAAAGGGTGAAACCACCACCTCACCGAAGGGGCGCATGACGGCGATCATGCTTTTCCCTTTGGAAACATCGATGCCAACGCTGTTCATCCACATTCCTCCAATACTAAAGAATCTGCAACCGGAATCCATCTTTTCTCGTTGCCGATTCAATCTATTGGGTGACGCGAACTCCCCGGCATCCGGTGGCTCAACCTGCTGAAATCGAACGCTACAACAAGAGGATGGCTGACAGTCTTTCGTACGGACTTACAAGCCCAAGGAGTGAGTGGTCAGCCAGTTGCTCCTCTTATTGTAGCTTAGGCACGAGATGGAGGGAAAGCCGGACTGGCTGCCCGGCTTTCCTGTCCAAATTTATTGTAATAGGAGTGATTTTGTTGCGTATTATGGCCATCGACTACGGCGACGCCCGGACAGGCGTGGCTATTTCCGACCCTACCGGCCTGCTGGCCGGGTACACCACGGTGATCCACAGCCGCAAAGCGGACGTGGTGGCGGCTGAGCTGGCCCGGTTGGTGGGGGAGCACCAGGTGGACGAGCTGGTGATGGGCTTTCCCCGGAATATGGACGGCACCGAGGGTCCCCGGGCGGAGCTGTACAAGGCCTTTGCCGCCCGGGTGGAGGAGGCCTGCGGCCTGAAGCCGGTGCTGTGGGATGAACGGCGTACCACCGTGGAGGCCCACAACATTCTCCACGCCTCGGGGAAGAAGATGAAAAACCACAAGAAAACAGTGGACGCCGTGGCTGCCACCCTGATTCTGGAGGGCTATCTGACCTTCAAGCGGGCCGGGCGGTAGGCGCAGGGGCCGGAGATGGACCTCCGGCCCTTGCTTTGTTACCGCTTCAGCGCAACGACAACCCCCAGCTATGCTGGGGAGAGTAAAAAGAATTATATAGTGAAAAAACCTTCTGGTAGAATGGAAGTTGCGGTCGGCCAACTGCAACACCAAAGAACCAGGAGGTTTTTTCGATGAAAGAAAAAGATATAGGGAGTTTGCAACATACGACATGGAGATGTCAATACCATATCGTATTCGCGCCCAAATATAGACGGCTAGCGATATATGGACAAATCAAGAAGGATATCGGACAAATTCTGCGGAAATTGTGTGAGCAAAAAGGTGTGGAAATTATAGAAGCAGAAGCGTGTCCGGATCATATTCACATGCTAATCAGCATACCGCCCAGGTACAGTGTATCACAAATCATGGGGTATCTCAAAGGGAAAAGCAGTCTCATGATATTCGACCGGCATGCGAATTTAAAATACAAGTACGGAGACCGGCATTTCTGGGCAAGAGGGTATTATGTGGATACAGTGGGGCGCAATAAGAAGCAGATACAGGAGTACATCCGGCATCAATTAGAGGAGGACCGGATTGCAGACCAGATCAGCATCAAGGAATTTATCGACCCGTTTACGGGTAGCAAGAATCCCAAGGCATAAAAATAGCCCCTTCAGGGGCCGGCCATGAGTCAGCAATGCAGTTGGCCGACCCATTCGCGGCCCCTTTAGGGGCGTTGTCCGTATTGTGCCCTTCTAGGGCTTACTCAAGCCCCCGGCTTAGCCGGGGGTCCTGACTCTGGAAATTTTGTATCATAATATATAATACAAATGATACAGGGGGGTGAGGACCTTGCTGCTGCATCTGGATTTCGGCAGCGACATTCCCATCTACCAGCAGATCCGGGATCAGATCGTGGTGGGGATCGCCGGCGGGCGGCTGCCGCCCGGGGAGCGGCTGCCCACCGTCCGGGCCCTGGCGGAGGAGAGCGGCGTGAACACCATGACAGTGAGCAAAGCCTATCAGCTGCTCAAGCAGGAGGGTTATCTCCGGACCGACCGGCGCAGCGGCACAGTGGTGTGTCCCCGGCCGGGGCGGCGGGGACCGGAGCAGGCCACCCTGCGGGCGCTGCGGGTGAACCTGTCGGAGCTGCGGCTGGCGGGACTGAGCCGGGAGGAGGTCCTGGCCCTGTGCGCCGGGCTGTATGACGAGGAGGGGAGCGTATGATCGCCAGGATGATCCTGTGGCTGAGCACCATCTGGCTGGCGCCGCTCATGTACTTCATTCTGAAAAACGAGGCCAAATTCAAGAAGAACATCGCCGTGGGAGTGACCTTGCCCTATGAGGGCCGCACCCATCCGGATACCCTGGCTATCCTGAAGCGCTTCAAGGGGGAACTGGGCTGGACGTGTCTGGCCCTGGTGGCTCTGGCAGCGGTGCTGATACTTTTGCCGGGATCCTTCGGCTTAGCTCTTACCCTGTTTCTGGTGTGGACGGATTTGTGCATTGTCCTGCCCGTGGTGCCCTACGTAAAATGTAACCGGGCGCTGAAGGTTCTGAAACGGGAAAGGGCTTGGGGAAACCCAAGGCAGAAGAGGGTGGTGGCCGATTTAAAGATGGCGGCCCAGCCAGAGGAGAAGAGACTGCCTACCGGGGCCTTTGTACCGCCACTGGTGGTAAGTGCCCTGCCGGTGTGGTTGGCTTTGGGTTGGGGAAAATTTCTGGAAGGGCTGATTTTGTTCATCAACCCCGGCTGCGTGGTGCTGTTCTGGCTGTGCTGGCGCTTTGCCTTCCGCCGGAAGGCGGAGGTGGTGGACGGGAATGAGGACCTGACCGCCGCCCTGACCCGCATCCGCCGCCGGGCCTGGCGGCGGTGCTGGCTGTGGGGCACCTGGTTCATGGCCTTGTTCAGTTGGATTATGCTGCTTACCTTTGACCACCCTTTGGCGGGGCTTATCCTGACGCTTACCCTGTCTGCGGTCATGGTGACGGCCATGGTCGGGTTGGAATTTCAGCTGCGGAGGCTCCAGGAGAAGCTTACCGCGGACAGCGGCCGAGACTATTATGTGGATGAGGATGACAAGTGGTTGTGGGGGATGTTCTACTATGACCCAAACGACAGCCGACTGGTCATCAATGCCCGGGTGGGACTGAACACCACTGTTAATTTGGCCAGGCCGGTGGGTAAAGGACTTATGGCAGCGGTCGCTGCCCTATTGCTCCTGATGCCCCTGGTGGGAGTGTGGCTTATGGGGGAGGAGCGGGCCCCGGTGACCCTCACCCTGACGGACACCGTCCTGGTGGCCGCCCACTCCGGCAGCCGCTATGAGATCCCCCTGGCGGACATCCAATCGGCGGAGCTGCTGGCGGAGCTGCCGGACATCCGTCGGGTGGCGGGGACCGCCATGGACACGGTGGACAAGGGCCGCTGGCGCTGTGACGAGTACGGGGCGCTCACCGTCTGCCTGGATCCCCGCACCGGTCCCTGGCTGCTGATAAAAACGGGGGAGACCAACTACCTGGTGGGGGCGGGGGACGGCAGCGCCGGGGAAACCTATGCCGCCCTCAGCGCTCTTTTGGCCGGGCAAACAGCTCCCGCAGGCCGATCAGGATAAGGAACCCGCCGAAGCACCGCCGCAGCAGCCCAGTGTCCAGGCCGGTGGCGCCCCAGGCCCCCAGGGCGGCGCAGGCCAGTCCGGCGGCGATGGCAGGGAGGAGGACGGACTTTTCCAGAAACCCGTTTTTGGCGTGGGCGGGGAGGGACGCGGCGGCGGCGGGGAGAAAGTAGAGCAGGTTGATGCCCTGGGCCTGGTTCTGGGGCAGGCCGGCGAAGGCGGTGAGGTAGATGAGCAGCAGGGTGCCGCCCCCTACGCCGAAGCCGGACAGAATGCCGGTGACGGCGCCGGCCAGCAGGGGAAGGAGCCAGCCGGTCATCCCAGCAGGGCCTTTCCGCCGCCGTAGAGGATGAGCAGGGCGAAACCCCTCCGCAGCCAAGTCATGTTCAGGCCCTTGAACAGCTTTCCCCCCAGCAGCCCTCCCAGCAGGCCCCCCGCCAGGTAGGGCAGGGCGGGCAGCAGCTCCACGCCGCCCCGGAACAGGTAGATGGCGGCGGACAGGACGCACAGGGGGAGAATGACAGCCACCGAGGTGGCAAAGGCCTTTCGCTGGCCCAGCCCGCACCACCCCGCCAGCAGCGGCACCAGGACCATGCCTCCGCCTCCCCCGAAGAAGCCGTTGACCAGCCCCGCCGCCGCCCCGGCCAGGGCGGGACGGAGCCATCCGTATTCCGGTCGTTTCAAAAAGCATCCCTCCGTTGGCCTTAGTCTGCCGGCGGAGGGATGTTTTTATACTCTTATTTATTTATGCCAGTGAGGGAGCAGATCACGTCCCCCGCCATCATCAGGCCGGCCACCGGAGGCACCCAGGCCACGCTGCCGGGGACGGAACGGCGGCCGGGCGGGGGCGCCTCCCGCTGCTCCGCCTGACGGGGCAGCTCCGGAGACCACAGCACCCGGTGGTGCTGGATGCCCCTGGCGCGCAGCTCCTTGCGCACCACCCGGGCCAGAGGGCAGCCCTCGGTCTTGGAGATGTCCCCGATGCGGAACTGGGAGGGGTCCAGCTTGTTGCCGGTGCCCAGGGCGGAGAGAATGGGAATGCCGCGGCTCAGGGCCGTCTCAATCAGGTCCAGTTTGCAGGATACTAGGTCGATGCAGTCCACCACATAGTCGTACCGGACGGCGAAGAAGGATTCCCGGTTGTCCGCCTCATATTTTTCCACACGCACCGTGGTATGGCAATCCGGATTGATGTCGGCGATGCGGTCAGCCATTGCCTGTGCCTTGGGTTTTCCCAGGGTAGATACGGTGGCCTCCACCTGCCGGTTCAGATTGGTAAGCCCCACCTCGTCGTGGTCCACCAGGGTGAGGGCCCCAACTCCGGAGCGGGCCAGGGCCTCAGCGCACCAGCTGCCCACTCCCCCCAGACCGAACACCGCTACGTGGCTGGCGGCCAGTTTTTCCATGGCGGCGGCCCCAAGCAGCATCTCCGTTCTCAAAAATCGCTCGTCCATACATACTCCTTTTGAAAAGGGCCTGCCGCGCTATGCGGCAGGCCCTGCTCGTGCAAATTTTATTCGTTCACGTACTTGATACCGCTGCCCTGGGTGGCCTCCAGGCCCTCGGTCAGACTGGTGAGCCAGTCGCTGACCCGCTGGCTGCGGATGGAGCTGTCGGCGGTGTTCTTCCACACCGGGTTGTTCCAGTCCTGGAAGTAGACCACACGCCAGCCCTGAGCGCCGTCGGTGGTGTCCTCCAGCACGGTGGTGTCGCCGCTCTGGCGGGCCTCATCAAAGATCCAGGCGTCCAGTTCGTCGAACTGGCTGCCCCGGGTGACCGCCTCGCTCAGACCGCCGTTGGAGGCGGTGCTGTCGTCAGAGTTGGCCTCGGCCAGGGCGCCGAAGGACTCGGCGGTCTTGTCGCTGGACTCCCACTGGCTCAGCAGGTCCTCGGCCTCGGTCTTGGCGGCGTCCAGAGCCTCCTGGGTGGGCACGGTGGACTCGTCCACATCCTCGGTGGAGGTGTCGTCCTCCTGGGTCAGCTCAGCCTTCACGAAGATCTCCCGGATATCGGCGGTGGGATCCTCATTGCGGTAGCGGTCCAGGAAGAGCACCACATAGTAGCTCTCGGAGCCCTCCACCACGGTCACGTCGCCGGCGGTGCGGCTGGCGTCCTTGAGCCAGCTGCCGTAGGTGGAGGACAGGCTGCTGCCCACCACGCCGGTGCTCAGGGAGCGGTCGGGATCGTCGGCATAGGAGTCCTTGCTGCTCTCGGACACATAGTCGGGAGCCAGCTCAATGAAAGCGGCCTCCTTGTCGTCAGCGGCCTTCACCGCGTCGGCAAACTCGTTGGCCTTGGCTTCGGCGGCCTGCATGGCGGTGGCCTTCTCCTCGTCGGTGGCCTCCACAGTGTTGCCGTCGGCATCGGTGGTCTCAGGGGCGGAGCCGTCGATGAAGATATAGCGGTAGTCGTAGCTGTCCAGGGTGTCGGCATTCTCCTCATAGTAGGTGTCCAGATCCTGGTCGGTGACCTCCTGCTTGTCGGAGTAGGCGGCCTGGTAGCTGCTGACCAGGGCGGCCCGCTCCAGGCAGGTCCGGTAGGCGCCCACGGTCATATACTTGCCATAGTTGGCCTTCAGATAGCTCTCCAGGTTGGGATAGCCGTTTTGCTCGGCGGAGGTTCTCGTGGAGTCGATCTCCGTCTCCACAGAGGCCTTGTCCTCGTCGCTGAGGGTATAGCCCTCGTCCGCGGCGGCATTCTCCAGAGCAGCCACCTGGGTCAGCTGGGAGGTAGCCTGCTCCAGGAAGTAGTCATAGTAGCTCTGGGTCTGGTCCGCGTCCACATACTGGGTGCGCAGGTCGCCGGAGGGATCAAAGGCAGGGGAGCCGGTGGTGTAGTACCCCATATAATACTCATTTACCAGTGCGCTGCGGAAATAGTATTCCACATCGTTGACGTTGTAATTCCGTCCGTCCACGCTCAGGGCGGTGGCGCGGCGCTGGAACATGCCGGAATGCCACACCAGCAGAATCACCACCAGCACGGCGACAATCACGCCGATGACGGTGTAAAGAACAGCCTTGCGCTTGGCTGCCTGCTGCTCCTTCAGCTCCTGGCGCTGCTTCTGGGTCAGGCCCTGAGCAAGGTCGCCCTGGCGCTGCTTTTTTTCTCTGGATGCGCTCATTGATAGCTTCAGTCCTCTCGATAAATGTTCCTGCCGAAGCAGGGGAACCTATAGACAGTGAACTATTATATCGGAATTTTTCCCCGCTTTCAAGTCTAAAAACAGTTTTTACACTTTGTTCAGTTTTAAAAAGAAAAAACCCCACGAAACTAAGTTTCGTGGGGGCCCCGCTGTGGCCGTGCGGATCCATTTAAAACCTGCACAAAATGGCAGGTGGGTTGCCTCCATGGCGCTTCGTTGCTTCCAACTTCCAGCCGCCCTCGGGGGGCGCCGGGAGGCCTGCAGTCCACGCCATGAGTGGGGCATCCCGTTTCAGAGATGTGGGTTTAAATAAAACCCGTCACGCACCGAGCAGGAATCGTGTTTCAGTTGTCCTCTTCGTCGGCGAACAGCGCTTCCATAAACTGCTGGTAGACCAGTTCCAGCTCCTCCTCGCTGTCCAGAGTGGAGAGCTGCTCCTCACCGTCCACGGTGATCGCCTTGAGAATGATCAGACCGTACTCCTCATCGACAAGGTCCACGTCCTGGACCTTGTCGCCCTCCTCGCCCTGGACGGCGGGGAAGAAGGCCATGTAGGTCTGTCCGTTGTACTCCAGTGTGTCCAGATGCTCCAGCTCAAATTCATTGCCGTCCTCATCGGTAACGGTGATGAAATCGGGGCCAAATTCTTCACTCATATCGGGCACCATACCTTCCTTTTCTTCGTCTATTATTGTATCCTGCGCGGCCCAAAAATGCAAGAGTGAGACGAGCCAAATTTTTACCTGCAACAAAATGTGGAAAAACAGGAAGCGCGTAGGGTGGACAATGAGGCGGAATGTGTTATAATATATCCTGTTAATTTGTACCCTTTGACTGTTCCACCTGAATAACGGAGGTGTCATTTTGTCAGCAACCAGCAATCAGAACCCACGTCCCGAGCGACGGCGGAAGCGGCCCTCCACGGCCGCCGTGGTATGTTCCACTATCGGGAAGGTAGTGGGGACCATTCTGTTGATCGGCGTGATCACTTCGGTGATCCTGGCCTGCTTCGCGGCCAATTATATCCGCACGGTGATCCTGCCCCAGGCCCATGTGGACGCCAATATCGTCATGAACGAGACCAGCACCATTTATTATAAGGATTCGGAGACCGGGGAATATGCGGAGCACCTGTCCCTTCACGGCAGCGAGAATCGGAAGCTGGTGACTTTGGATCAGATCCCGAAGTCCCTGCAGCAGGCTACCATCGCCATTGAGGATGAGAACTTCTACAAGCACAATGGCGTCAGCTGGAAGCGCACCCTGAAGGGCGTGCTGCTCATGTTCACCGGCGGGGACATCCAGGGCGGTTCCACCATCACCCAGCAGTTCATCAAGAACTTCACCCAGTATGACGACGTGACGGTGAAGCGGAAGATCCTGGAGATTTTCCGGGCCCTGGACTTTGACGCCACCTACTCCAAGGATCAGATCCTGGAGTGGTATCTCAACTATATCTATCTGGGCGACGGCTGCAACGGTGTGGCCACCGCTGCGGAGAACTACTTCGGCAAGGACGTGTCGGAACTGACCCTGGCCGAGAGCGCCAGCCTCATCTCCATTACCAACAACCCCACGATTTACGGCCCCTATTCCACCGTGCGCATGACCAACGCCGACGGGGAGGTCACCACCGGCCGGGAGCGGAACAAGCAGCGGCAGGAACTGGTGCTGTGGAAGATGCTGGACCTGGGGATGATCAGCCAGGAGGAGTATGATGAGGCGGTGGCGGAAGAGCTGAACTTTGTCCGGGGACAGGACGAGCAGAAGCCCTCCACCATCTACAACTGGTACGACGAGCAGGTCATCTCCGACGTCATTGAGGATCTGATCGAGAAATACGGGTACTCCGAGCAGGTGGCGGAGGACATGGTGCTCTCCGGCGGCCTGAAGATTTACGCCTGTGTGGACCCGAAGGTCCAGTCGGTGGTGGAATCTGTCTATTACGACCGCAGCAGCCTGGATCTGGTGTCAAAGAGCGGTCAGGAGATCCAGTCGGCCATCGTCATCATTGACCCGGACGGCAACGTGGTGGGCCTGGCGGGCGCTTTGGGTGAGAAGGAGGGCAACCTGCTGCTCAATATGGCCAGCGGCACCACCCGGCAGCCCGGCTCCTCCATCAAGCCCCTGTCGGTGTATGCCCCGGCTTTGGAGTACGGAATCATCACCCCTGCCTCCGCCTTTGACGACTACCCGGTGCAGGTCTACAGCGGCAAGGCCTGGCCCGTCAACTCCTACTCCCACTATAAGGGCCTGATGAACCTGGCCCCGGCCATCGCCGTCTCCTCCAACCCGGTGGCGGTACGGACGCTGGAAGCGCTGGGTGTGGAGACCTCCTTCCAGTTCATGCAGGATAACTTCCATATCGATCTGGTGGAGGAGCTGGTGGCCGGCGGCGAGGTCAAGAACGACTACGGCACCAGCCAGCTGGCCCTGGGCGGTCTGACCAGCGGCGTCAGCGTCATGGACATGGCGGCCGCCTACTCGGTATTCCCCCGGGACGGCCTGTATATCGAGCCCAAGACCTACACCAAGGTCACCCGCGAGGTGGACGGCAAAGAGGAGGTCCTTCTGGACAACACCGATGACGAGCCGGAGGCCGTTCTGTCCACCAAGACCACCTGGTATGTGAATGAGCTGCTGAAGAACGTGGTCAACGGCAAGTACAGCGGCGCTACCGGTACCGGAGCCCAGCTCTCCGGTATGACGGTGGCCGGCAAGACCGGTACCACCACCTCCAGCAACGACAAGTGGTTCGTGGGCTATACGCCCTACTACACCGCCGCAGTCTGGGTGGGCTACAAGAACCCAGAGCGGGTGCAGAGCAGCCCCAACCCGGCGGTCAGCATGTGGAAAAAGGTGATGGCGCCCATCCACGAGGGACTGGAGAACAAAAACTTCACCCAGCCCGGCGGCACCAAGACGGTGCAGATCTGTCAGGACAGCGGCCTGCTGGCCACCGAGGCCTGTGCCGCCGATCCCCGGGGTAGCCGGGTCATCAGCGTCACGCTGTTTGAGGATGACATCCCCACCGAGCGCTGCGGCCTGCACAAGGAGGTAGAGGTGTGTACCGCCTGCCCGGTGCTGGGCTCCGATGGGACGGCCATCTCCGGCCTGTACCATCTGGCCGGGGAGTACTGTCCCCGGGAGGCCAATGCGGCCCTGGGCATCACCGAGGGCACGGTCAAGACCATCGGCATCCTGGACTATGCCCGGGAGAGTGTGGGAGGTGCCGTCGCCCGGGACAGCAGCTACCTGTACAGCTTCCTGGAGGCTCAGGGCACCTGCACGGTCCACACCACCCAGGCTGTGGCCCCGCCGGCGGAGTACGATCCCTATTCCTTCAACCGGTATGATCCCTCCACCTGGCCCACACAGGAGCAGTGGCCCGGCTTCGACCCGGCGGATGAGACCACCTATCCCGACTATAATCTGCCGCCCGTAGAGACCCCGGGCGGCGAGACCACGCAGCCGACTACAGACCCCACCCAGACGCCCAGCGCGTCCCCGACGTCGGGCCCGTCGGAAGAGCCCTATGTGCCGGCCGGCGGGTAAGCATAGAGGAAAGCGGTTCCCTGGAGCAGCTGCTCCAGGGAACCGCTTTTTAAATCTGTGACCAGAGCCGCTGTGGAACGCCGCAGGTCCAGAGCTGCTTTGCCAGAACGAGGGCGAGAGGGGCCAGGATCATACCCGCCACGCCGAAAGCCTGGAAACCCACGTACATCCCGGCCAGGGCGGCCAGGGGGTGGAGCCCCACCCGCTGACCCACCAGCCTGGGCTCCAGCAGACTGCGCATCAGGGTGACGATCCCGCACAGCACCAGCAGTCCAACTCCCAGCAGGATGCGGCCGCCGAGCAGAGCCCCCAGGGCCCACGGGACCAGTACCACAGCTGCGCCGAACACCGGCAGGGCGTCCAGCAAAGCCACCAGCCCGGCCAGCAGGAGGGCCAGCTCCACCCGCAGCAGGAAAAGGCCGGCGGCCAGCTCCCCGAAGGTGATGAGCATGAGAATCAGCTGTGCCTTCAGCCAGCCGCCCAGGGCCTGTTTCAGGCCGCCGCCCAGCTGGCTCAGTTCCCGCTGCCAGGACCTGGGGATGCGCTCCTTTGCCAGGGCCAGAAGCTCCGGCCGGCAGGCGCTCATCAGATAGGTGGCCAGCAGGGTGGTTATCAGGAAGAGCGCCAGAGCGGGCAGGGCGGAGGCCGCATTCCCAAGCAGGGTGGTGAGCCGCTCATACAGCCGGGCGGGCAGTCCCGCCCCCTGTTCCATCAGATGATCCAGAGCCGCTTTTACCGGCTCCTGGGCAGGCAGGGGGAGGGCCACCAGAAAGCGGTAGAGCCAGCTTTCCAGCTCCCCGGCCAGCTCCGGCAGGCCGGACATCAGCTGGGGCAGCCGGCCCAGCAGTACTGTCAGTTCATACCAGCCCCGCCAGAGCAGCAGACCCGCCGCTGCCGCCAGTCCGCCCGCCAGGGCCGCCGTACATAGCCCGGCGGCCCACCGGCGGCCCATGCGCAGCCGCCGGATCAGAAAGCGGACGCAGGGTTCCAGCAGGGCCGACAGGCCCAGGGCCGCCAGAAAGGGGAGCAGCCAGGGCAGCAGCACCCGGCCCGCCAGCCATAGCCCGCCGGCCAGCAGCGCGGCGTAAGTCAGCCGGAGCAGGAATCGCAGATGTCTGTTTTCCGCCGCGGCCACCCCCCAAAAAACTGGATATGTATAAAATGACGAAAAATGGAGGAGGGGACTGGCCTGAAATCAGCAGGCAAAGGAGAAAGGGACCCTTGCGGCAGCGGGGAGGGTGTGCTACAATAGACCACAAGACACAGACAAATGACTTCCTAATAAGGACAGTCCGGAGGTTATCCATGGGAAAGACACCCAACTATTTTATTGTGGAGGCCAGTGCCCTGCCTGAGGTCTTTCTGAAGGTGGCGGAGGCCAAACGCCTGCTGGAGACCGGCGAGGTGGATACAGTGAACCTGGCGGCCCGGCGGGTGGGTATCAGCCGAAGCGCTTTTTACAAGTACAAGGACGCGGTGCAGCCCTTCAACGACATGCTCCACGGCCGGATCGTCACCTTCCAGATCCTGCTGAAGGATGAGCCGGGGGGATTGTCTTCTGTCCTGCGTATTTTTGCCCAGACCGGCGGGAATATTCTCACCATCAACCAGGCCATTCCGGTGAATGGCTGCGCGGCGGTGACCATCGGGGCGGAGACGTCGGGCCTTCAGATCTCTCTGGAGGAACTGCTGGAGCAGGTGCAGAACCAGCAGGCCGTCCTGCGCTGTGAGATTTTGGCGGGCTGAGGCCCGTAAGACAGAAAGGAGAGCAATACCATGGTGAACGTGGCGATCCTGGGCTTTGGCGTGGTAGGGTCCGGCGTGGCGGAAGTGCTGGCCACCAACGGTCCCCATATCGACCGGAAGGTGGACGATCTGATCCGCCTGAAATATATTCTGGACGTGCGGGATTTCCCCGACAGCCCCTTTGCCGACAAGGTGGTGCACGACTTCAGCATCATTGAGAACGATCCGGAGGTCAGCATCGTGGTGGAGACCATCGGAGGCGCCAAGGTGGCCCTGGACTTCACCCGACGGGCGCTGATGGCAGGCAAGAGCGTGGTCACCTCCAACAAGGAGCTGGTGGCCGAGCACGGCTGCGAGCTGCTGCGGCTGGCCCAGGAGAAGGGGGTCAGCTATCTGTTCGAGGCCAGTGTGGGGGGCGGCATCCCCATTATCCGGCCCCTGAACCAGTGCCTGGCGGCCAATGAGATCGAGGAGCTGTGCGGCATCCTCAACGGCACCACCAACTATATCCTGACCCGGATGATCCGGGCGGGACTGAGCTTTGACGCCGCCCTGAAGGAGGCTCAGGCCAACGGCTACGCCGAGCAGGACCCCACCGCCGACATCGAGGGCCATGACGCCTGCCGCAAGATCTGCATTCTGGCCTCCCTGGCCTTCGGCCGGCACGTCTATCCCCGGCAGGTGCCCACCGAGGGCATCACCGGCGTGACCCTGGCGGATGTAGCCTACGCGGAGTCCTGCGGGAAGAAGATCAAGCTGTTGGGCCGGGCCATGCGCCGGGCGGACGGCAAGGTGTGCGCCTATGTGGCGCCCCACCTGGTGGATCAGGAGGACCCGCTGGCCGGCGTGGAGGATGTGTTCAACGCCATTACGGTGAAGGGCAACGCCATCGGCGAGGTCATGTTTTACGGGCGGGGCGCCGGCAAGCTGCCCACCGCCTCGGCGGTGGTAGCCGACGTGATCGACGCGGCCAAGCACCGGGACGAGAAGAAGCGGATGTTCTGGTCCGAGGGCGGCGAGGACGTGACCGTCTCTCCCGCCGACCTGGAGAGCGCCTGGTATATCCGGGTGGAGGGGACGGCGGAGCAGGCCAAGGCCGTGTTCCCGGACCGTGCCCTGCTGGCCCGGTCGGGCGCCCCGGAGGGGGAGTTCGCCCTTGTGACCGAGCCCATGACCCGGGGTGCGCTGGACCAGCGCCTGGCGGGGCTGAAGCCCTGCTCGGTTTTCCGGGTGCTGGATTGACCGGTATGACCGCCGCCGCATAGGATAAGGCAGCGGGCGGCAGTATAGATTTTCCTGTGATTTAGGGGGTACAAACACCAATGGGACTCATCGTGCAAAAGTTCGGCGGCAGCTCTGTCGCGGACGCGGACCGCATCCGCAACGTGGCCCGCATCATTACTGAGACTTATCGCCGGGGCCACAGCGTTGTGGCGGTGCTCTCCGCCCAGGGGGACACCACCGACGACCTGATCGCCAAGGCCGCGGAGATCAATCCCCACGGCTCCAAGCGGGAGATGGATATGCTCCTGTCCACCGGTGAGCAGATCTCCTGTTCCCTGTGCGCCATGGCCATTGAGGCCATGGGCTATCCTGTGATCTCTCTGACCGGCTGGCAGGCCGGCTTCCGCACCAACTCCACCTACGGTGACGCCCGCATCAAGCGGGTGAACACCGAGCGGGTGCTGGCTGAGCTGGACAAGAAGGCCATCGTTATCGTCACCGGCTTCCAGGGCATCAATAAATACGAGGACATCACCACCCTGGGCCGGGGCGGCTCGGACACCTCCGCGGTAGCGCTGGCGGCCGTACTCCACGCCGATCTGTGTCAGATCTACACCGACGTGGACGGCGTCTTTACCGCCGACCCCCGGGTGGTGCCGGAGGCCTTCCAGCTGGAGGAGATCACCTACGACGAGATGCTGGAGCTGGCCACGCTGGGGGCCCAGGTGCTCCACAACCGCTCGGTGGAGATGGCCAAGCGATACGGCATCAGTCTGGAGGTGCTCTCCAGCTTTTCCGGCAAACCGGGTACGAAAGTCAAGGAGGTTGCAAAGACCATGGAAAAAATGCATATCAGCGGGGTAGCCTGCGATAAGAATGTGGCCCGTCTGGCTGTGGTGGGTCTGCCCGATGAGCCGGGCGTTGCCTTTAAGATCTTCTCCCTGCTGGCGAAGGAGAACGTAAACGTGGACATCATCCTGCAGTCCATCGGCCGCCACAACACCAAGGACATCAGCTTCACCGTGGGCAAGCAGGATATGGAACGGGCCAAGCAGGCTCTGGAGGACCACAAGACCGCCCTGGGCTTTGACCACATCGACGTGACCGATTCCATCGCCAAGGTGTCCATCGTGGGCGCCGGCATGGTGCATAATCCCGGTGTGGCCGCCAAGATGTTCGAGGCCCTGTACAACGCCGGCATCAACATCAACATGATCTCCACCAGTGAGATCAAGGTCTCCGTTCTGGTGGACCTGCCGGAGGCTGACCGTGCGGTGCAGGTCATCCACGACCGCTTCTTCCACGAGTTCAACGGCAACTGAATCACGGAACATACGAAAACGTCCGCCCCGGACTTTTGGTCCGGGGCGGACGTTTTTTTCTTATTGGGCAAACAGGGCCTGAATTTGCTCGGTCAGGTCGGTGACCGCGCTGCGGTCCACCAGCCGGCCGCTCTCGCCGGTAAAGACGGCCAGGCAGGAGCCGGTGTCCCAGGGATACAGGGTCAGGGTCAGCTGGCTGAAGTCGTTGGTGTTGCGGTGGAAGGTGAAGGTGACCAGGGGACTGTCATCGGCGGAGCCGGAGGCATCCCCCGCGGCGGTCAGGCTGTTGACGGTGGAGAGCATGCTCTCCACATCGGTGCTGTCCAGCTCCTGGCCGTCCCAGGTGTAGCGGGTGGTGGTCTCGGTCTCACCGTCCACCTCGGTCTCGGTCTCGTCAAAGGAGATGGTGTAGGTGGTGCCGTCCAGGGTGATGTCCAGCCGGTCCACCGTATCCCAGTCCATGGAGCAGAGATTGTCGGGCCGCAGGGAGGAGTAGGAGGCGTAGCGCAGGGTGTCGGCAGTGTCCGCGCTGATCAGGTACACCATGGAGGAGCCCTCCAGCATGGCGTAGGTGCCCTCATCGCTGGTGCTGCCCAGCCGGAGCACGAAGGTCTCCGGCTCGGCGGTGTCCTCCCCCTCGTCAATGGCGGCGGTGTAGACAGCGGTGACGATGGCCGCGCTGTCGTCCAGCCCCCAGGCGGTGAGCTCCTGGTCGTCCACGTCATAGGTGACGCAGGAATCCCAGAACAGCCCGGTGACGGCGCCGGTCAGGGTGCTGACCTTGCTGGAATCCAGGGCCAGAAGGGAATCCCCCTGCTCCAGGAACCAGTGCTTGCTGGTGTCGTAGCACAGGCCGGTGCTGTCCTCCTCGTAAATGAGGGAGAGGCTTCCGTCAGGCTGCTCCACCGACAGGGCGGTGACCGAGCCGAACTCGGGCAGATCCTCCATCTGCACCATGTCGTACAGGTCCAGATTGAAGGCGTCGTGGAGAGCGGAGTCCACCAGGTAGACGGTGTCCTGGTCTCCGTTGTACAGCATATAATACTCTCCCGTCAGCTCGTTGGTGTTGCCGAAGGCGTAGCTGTACTCCGTACCGTCCTCGTCCAGGGCGGTGACGGTGAGAGCCGGCTCGTCCAGGCCGTAGTCGGCCAGGGATTCCGGCGTGTCGATCTGCCGGCTGGCGGTGACTGCCGCCAGGGCGGCGGTCATGTCCTCCGGCACGGTCTGGTCCAGGGGAAAGGCGGTGTCGTCGGCGCAGATCCACCCCTCGTCCCCCTCGTGTTCCAGGGTGAGGGTGCCGCTGTCGTCGGTCCAGGACAGCTGGGAAGGGGTCTCCGGCCCTGCCAGGGCGATGCCCTCGTCCTCCTCCGGGTCGGCGGTGAGCTGCCGCACCGCCACGTAGCAGGCACCCAGGACCACCAGGGCCATGCACAGCAGCAGCAGTTTGCTTCCACGTTTCATCAGCGCTTCCTCCTTACGATGGTCACATAGGCGCCCGCGATCAGGAAGACCGCCGGCAGGGTAACCACCAGGATCAGGCTCCAGGTGGAGGCGTCGGCCGAGGGCACCGTCAGGTACTCGGCGGACAGATCCTTGGCCCGGATGGAGATGGCGCTCTCCCGCTGGCACATCCAGTCCAGGGCGTTGAGGAACAGGTCGGTGTTGGCACCGGACACCAGCATATCGGTCTCCTCGTCGAACATATGGCTGGTGGTGAGCCACACCACGCCGGTGGTGCCGTCCTCCACCTCCTCGGAGATGGCCACGCCCAGGGCGAAGGGCCCGTCGATGTCTCCGTCCTCCTTGTCGTAGGTGGTCAGGTCGTAGCCGTCCGTCTTGGAGTAGGAGGAAGAGGTGGTGGTGAGCAGCTGGGTGACAGTGAGCCCGTCCCGCAGCTGGTCGGACACGGAAATGCCCTGGGCCACCGGCATGAGCACGTAGTAGCCGCCGTCGGCCAGGGGGGAGGTGATGTCATGACTGCCGATGTCGGGCAGCAGGTAGTAGCTGGAGCCCCGCATATGGTGGCTGCTGTCCCCCTCCATGACAATGCCGTCCACCAGGGAGGTGCCGTAGTACTCCATTACCGCCGCCAGGTTGGGCATCTCGGTGTCGGAGTAGTCGGTGACCAGCAGCAGCTTGCCGCCCCCCTGGAGGTAGGTGAGGATCATATCCTTCTCGTCCTCCGAGATGTCGCTCTGGGGGGCGTAGATGATGAGGGCGTCGGCGTCCTCAGGCACCGCCTCCTCAGTGAGCAGGCTCAGGTCCTCCAGCAGCAGGTTTTCCTCCTCGGCGCCGCCGGACAGACTGGAGGGCAGGTCGCTCTCCCCGTGGCCGGTGAGGGTGTACACCACAGGCAGATCCTCGTTGGTCACATAGTCCACGGCGGAGGTTAGCTGGCTCTCCCCGTCGAACTGGGTGGAGGCGGTGCCGCTGGTGTAGTAGGACTCATAGTCGGTGACATAGATGTCATAGTTGCTGATATAGCGGCTGCGGTCCCCGCAGACCACAATCAGGGAGTTGTTGGACAGGCTCTCACTGGTGTACTGCTGGGCGAAGTTGGGGTAGACCACCGGGTCCTTTTCTTCTACCTTCAGGTTTTTGGACAGATCCTCATATCGGTCCAGCAGCTCCCCGATGGTGTCATCCTCCGAGCCGCTCTGGACGATCCAGTACACGGTGACCTCATCCTCCAGACCGGAGATTATCTGCTGGGTCTGGGAGGACAGGGAGTATAGCCCGCTGCTGGTCAGGTCGATCTTGGTCCAGTCGGCGGGCAGGGCGCCCACCACCAGGTTGATGGCCACGGCGATGGCGATGACCACAGCCGCCGCCGCCAGGCTGTAGCCGCCCGCCCGGAAGGTCCGGGTGTGGAAGGAGCGCTTCAGAGAGGCCCCGTCCGGTTTTTTCCACTTCATCAGCTCCACCTCCGCTTCTCCATGGACTGCACCGCCAGGAAGAGGGCTACAGCGATGATGGAGAGATAATAAATGACCGCAGTCCAGTCAAACATGCCGTCCACAAAGGTGCTGAACCGGGCAAAGACGGACAGGCCGTCCACCACCCGGCCGAAGAGGCCGGAAAAGGAATCGGAGGCCGTCAGATAGGCGGCCAGGAGGATGCCTTCCCCCACCAGGCCGGTGATGACCGCCGCCGGGGTGGATCGGGTAAAGATGCGGACCAGAATGGCGATCACCAGGATGGTGACCAGCAGGGCACCCAGGGAGGCGCCGGCGGAGCTGGGCACGAAGGAGGACAGGGAGGACATGAAGTACAGCAGCAGCATGACGGCGAAGCACAGCCCGGCGGCCACCGCCTGGTTTTCCGTCAGGGAGGAGATGAGCAGGCCGATGGCGGCCAGGGCGGCGGACAGCAGGAAGAAGCCCACCAGGGCGCCGTAGGCGGTGGGGAAGGAGACCGTGCCGAACGTGGACAGCAGCAGGGGGTAGAAGGCCATCACCACGCAGGGGGCGGCCACCACCGTCACCATGGCCAGGTACTTGCCAAGCACCACCCGGGTCATGCCGATGGGCAGGGTGTAGAGCAGCTGGTCGGTTTTCTGCCGCCGCTCCTCGGCGATGACCCGCATGGTCAGAATGGGAATGGCGATCAGATAGATGATGGTCATGGCCTGGAGCACGTATTCAAAGTTGGGGTAGCCGCTGCTCAGGTTGTAGAACATGGTGTAGATGCCGGCGAACAGCAGCAGGAAGGCGATGAACACGTACCCGGTCATGCCGTGGAAATAGGAGCGCAGCTCCCGTTGATAAATAGCGGTCAAGATTCCTCATCCTCCTCGTCCTCGGGCTGGCCGGAAGGCCCGTCCTCAGGCCCCTTCGCCTCAGGGGCGGGAGCCGCCGGCTGGTCGGCGGCGGTGAGCTCCAGGAACACGTCCTCCAGGCTGGCCCGGCGCATATCCATCCGCAGGATGGGCAGATCAGCCGCCGCGCAGGCCCGGAAGGCGGCCTCGCTGAGATCCGCCGGCGGGTCGGTCTCCAGGGAGACCGCCGTGCGGCCCTCCTCCTCCCCCGGGCGGCAGGTGAGGGAACTCACCCCGGGCAGGGCCCCCAGGACCGCCCTGGCCTGAGCTTCGCTGCCCTTGACGGTGAGTTCCAGGGTGGCGGTACCGGCGAACAGCTTTTCCAGATTGTCCGGGGTGTCGCTGGCCACCAGCTTGCCCCGGGAGATGATCATGATCTGCTGGCACACCGCCCGCACCTCAGACAGAATGTGGCTGCTGAGAATGACAGTGTGCTCCTTGCCCAGCTCCCGGATCAGGTCCCGGATCTCGATGATCTGGATGGGGTCCAGGCCTACGGTGGGCTCGTCCAGGATCACCACCTTGGGGTCTCCCAGCAGGGCCTGGGCAATGCCCACCCGCTGTTTGTAGCCCTTGGACAGGTTCTTGATGAGCCGGTTCTGCACCCCCTCGATCTGGGTGACCTCCATGGCCCGATGCAGCTGCCGCTTCCGATCCTCCCGGCTCACCCCCTTGGCCTGGGCCACGAAGGCCAGATATTCCAGGGGGGTCATGTCCAGGTAGAGGGGCGGCTGCTCCGGCAGGTAGCCGATGAGGGCCTTGGCCTGGGCCGGTTCCTCAAAAATATCGTGGCCGCCGATACGCACAGTGCCCTCGGTGGCGGCCAGGCAGCCGGTCATGATATTCATGGTGGTGGACTTCCCGGCGCCGTTTGGCCCCAGGAATCCGTAGATCTGCCCCGGCTCCACTGTCAGACACAGGTCTGACACTGCGGTGTGGCTGCCGTAGCGTTTGGTGAGATGGTCGATCTCAATCAAATCAGATCCCTCCTTACTTCCGTGTCCGCCGGGCCGGTGGCCGGACGGGCATTACCCACATTATAGGTGCGGGACTTTAAAGCAACTTAAAAGGACGGCTTAAAGCTGCTTTTGAGTTGGGAGCGTATGATAGCCCCAAGGGGCGAGGCCCCGAACTTACGTTTTGGAGGTAATCTCTATGAAATGCAATAAATGGATCACCCTGGGCCTGGGCATGGCTCTTCTGCTGACCATGGCAGCCTGCTCGTCGGAGCAGGAGCCGGAGGAGACCGCAAGTCCCAGCCCCGATCCCACCAACACCCCGGTGCAGGAGGAGGTGACCGAGAGCCCGGCGGACACCGCGGAGCCGGAGGCCACCCTGACCATGACGGCCTCCTTCCAGGATGAGGCGGGGGCTGCCCTGGCCGACACCACCATACGCTTTACCGCCGGGGACACCGAGGCGGAGTACCTGACGGCGGAGGACGGCACCCTGACGGTGGCAAGCCTGCCCGGGACGGGCACCGTGGAGGTGTCCGTGCTGGATCTGGACGGGGAAGTGACCAGCACCGTCGCCCTGGAATTCAGCGAGGGTTCGGTCACCGACGTGACGGAGGGGGAGGACGGCACCGCGGCGGTAACCCTGCTGTCCGGCACCGATGAGATCGCCCTCAGCTTTGTCCAGATGGATGACGGCACCCTGACCTGCGCTCTGGATCTGGGCGGGGAGGCCTGAGAAAATTTTCAAATTGTTAAAAAAGCATCCATACCCAGGGCATAACCACCCGCTAAACTTGCGCCAGACAACAACAAAAGGAGACTGGTGCATATGCGGATCTTGGTGGCCGATGACGAGCGGGACCTGGCCCAGGCCCTGGAGGCCATGCTGAAGCGGGAGCATTACTCCGTGGATGTGGTGGACAACGGGCAGGACGCCCTGGACTACGGTCTGGCGGAGAACTACGACTGCCTGGTATTGGATATCATGATGCCCCGCCGGGACGGGCTGGAGGTGCTCCATCAGCTGCGGGAGAAGGGGGTGTCCACCCCAGTGCTGCTGCTCACCGCCAAGGGGGAGGTGACCGACCGCATCCGCGGCCTGAACGCCGGGGCGGACGACTACCTGTCCAAGCCCTTCGCCATGGGAGAGTTCGTGGCCCGGGTGCGGGCCCTGACCCGGCGCAGCGGCTCGTTCACCCCGGACCAGCTGACGGTGGGGGACCTGACCCTGGACCGGACCACCTTTGAGGCGTCCTCCAACGGCGGTTCGGTGCGGCTGGGCAACCGGGAGTACCAGCTGCTGGAGCTGCTCATGCGGCAGCAGGGCCGGTTCCTGTCCACCGAGGAGCTGATGGAGCGGATCTGGGGCTATGAAAGTGAGGCGGAATTAAGCGTGGTCTGGTCCTACATCTCCTATCTGCGCCGCAAGCTGGAGAGCCTGCACACCAGCGTGCGCATCGCCGCCAGCCGGGGGCGAGGGTATATGCTGGAGGCCGGGACATGATCCGCAGTCTGCGCCGCCGGTTCCTCCTCATCGCCCTGGCCTCCCTGGCGGGCACCCTGGCGGCCCTCTGCCTGGTCATCAACCTGGGTTACCACATGATTACCACCAGCCGGGCGGATGAGGTCATCGGTGTCCTCCACCAGAACGCGGGAAAATTCCCCGAGCCGGAGGAGGCGGCGGACCCCAGGGCCTTTCCCGGCTTTCAGGTCACCATGGAGACCCCTTTTGAAACCCGCTACTTTGTGGTGCGGCTCACCGGCCAGCGGGAGGTGTCGGAGGTGGAGACCGACCACATCGCCGCCCTGGACCGGAAAATGATGGTGGAGCAGGTGGAGGAGATCCTGGACTCCGGCCGCACCTCCGGCTACAGCGGGTACTACCGCTTCGGCATTTTTGACGAGGCCGGCGGCGGACAGACCATCGTGGTGCTGGACTGCTTCCTCCAGCTCCAGGCCGCCAGCAACGTGCTGCGGCTCACCCTGCTGGCCTCCCTGGCCTGCGTGGCCATCGTGTTCCTGCTGCTCTTTCTCCTCTCCCGGCGGGTGGTGCGGCCCTTTGCGGAGAATCTGGAGAAGCAGCGCCGGTTTGTTACCGACGCCTCTCACGAGCTCAAGACCCCCCTGGCCGTCATCTCGGCCAATACCGGCCTGCTGGAGGCCACGGTGGGGGAGAACCGCTGGCTGAAGAGCACCCAGGTGCAGGTGGGGCGGCTGGACCGGCTCATCGGCCACCTGGTGGAGCTGGCCCGCAGCGAGGAGGCCCTGCCGGAGGCGGAGGCCGAGCCGGTGGAGCTGAGCCGCATCGCCGCCGCCCAGGTGGAGGACTACGGTCCCCTGGCCCAGTCCTTCGGCAAGACCCTGGAGAGCGACATCACCCCCGGCCTGGTGGTACGGGGGGTTACCGAGAATCTGAAGCGGCTGCACACGCTGCTGCTGGACAACGCGGTGAAATACTGTGACGCCGGCGGTACCATCCGCCTGACCCTGACCCAGCAGGGCCGCTGGGCGGTGCTGACCCTCTCCAATCCCTGCGCTGGGCTGGACCCGGCCCAGCTGCCCCGGCTGTTCGACCGGTTCTACCGGGCGGACCCATCCCGATCCCGGGAGACGGGCGGATACGGCATCGGCCTGTCCACCGCCCGGGCCATCGTCCAGCGGCATAAAGGCAAGCTGACCGCCGCCATGGAAGATGGCCGGGTGACCTTTACCGCCCGCCTGCCGTTGACATAAAATTGTATCAGGCATGACCCACGCCCCCGCCGCATACCTCTGGAAAGAGGGGAGGTGGGGGCGTGGTCATGCTGGAACGGCTGGGTGATCATATCTGGAACCCCTGGCTGCTGGGCCTGTTTCTGCTCAGCGGCCTGTATTTTTCAGTCAGAACTGGATTCTTTCAGATTTTCGGTGTGAAGTATTGGCTGGGGGGCACCCTGGGCGGGCTGCTGCGGAGAGGGGGGAAGGGCACGGGCCGGGGACTGACCCGGCTCCAGGCCATGTCCACCGCCCTGGCCTCCACCATCGGCACCGGCTCTATCGCCGGGGTGGCCACCGCCATCTTCTTCGGCGGACCGGGGGCGGTGTTCTGGATGTGGGTGTCCGCCTTTCTGGGCATGATGACCAGCTTTGTGGAAAAGACCCTGGCGGTGCGCTGGCGGGAGCGGGGGAGGGATGGCCTGTGGCAGGGGGGACCCATGTGCTACATCGCCCACGGCCTGGGCAGCCCCTTCCTGGCGGCCTGGTTCTCCCTGAGCTGCGCCGCCGCTTCCCTGGCGGGAGGCAACCTGGTCCAGTCCAACTCCATCGCCGCCTCCCTGGAGGCCGCCTTCGGCTGGGACCGGCTGGCGGTGGGGGTAGTCACCGCCCTGCTCACCGGGGCGGTGATTCTGGGGGGCATCGGCCGCATCGGCAAGGTCAGCGAGAAGCTGGTGCCCTGTATGGCCCTGCTGTTTCTGGGGGGCGGCGCGGTGGTGCTCTTTTGCCACCGGGCGGCCCTGCCCGGTGCGCTGGAACGGATCGTGACCTGCGCTCTCTGCCCCAGGGCCGCCCTGGGGGGCGGGGCGGGCTACGGGATCGCTGCCGCCATGCGCTACGGGGTGGCCCGGGGGGTATTCACCAACGAGGCGGGCATGGGCACCTCCGCCATGGCCCACGCCGCCTCTGATGTGGAAAACCCAGCCGACGAGGGACTGTGGGGGATGTTTGAGGTGTTCTTCGCCACCCTGGTGGTGTGTACCGTCACCGCCCTGGTGATCCTCACCTCCGGCGTGTATCAGGAGGAGGCGGCTCTGGCCGCCCTCCGCGCCGGAACTGTCACCGACAGTATGCTGGGGGCCCCGCTGTCCGCCGCCGCTTTTTCCACCGTCCTGGGGCCCTTTGGGGAGGCCTTTGTGGCGGTGTGCCTGCTGCTGTTTGCCTTTACCTCCCTGCTGGGGTGCAGCTATTACGGGGAGCGGAGCCTGTCCGCCCTCACCGGCACCGACCGCTGGCGGGGGGGATACCGCCTGGCTTTCCTGGGGGCGGTGGTGTGGAGCAGCACCGCCGACGTAACGGTGGTGTGGCAGCTCACCGACCTGTTCAACGGCCTGATGGCCCTGCCCAACCTGTGCGCCCTGCTGCTGCTCTCTCCCCAGGCCCTGGCCCTGCTGCCGGGCAGGAGAAAATAAAAAACGGCCCTGCCGCTTTCTGCGGCAGGGCCGTTGACCTATTCGGAGAGGATCGGTTCCTGGATCACCGGCAGGGTGACCTGGGGGGAGGACTGGGGCTCCGGCGTGGACTCCGGTGCGGGGGTGTCCAGGGTGACGGAGGAGCCCTCCAGAATGGAGTTGTCGCCCCCCTCCACCGGGGCGGCGTGCTGGATGGTGACGGTGTCTCCCACATTGAGGATGACGGCGATGGGGTTCTGGGCGGCGGACAGGCTGTAATAGGTGTCCGTCCCCTCCAGCCGGATGAAGTAGAAGGAGTTGCCGTCCATGACGGCGGAGCGGATGTCGTCAATGACGCCGCTGGCCACGGTCTGGGGCACTTCTTCCGCCTGGGTGATGCCCCCCTCCTGCAGCATACGGATATACTCCTGCTCGCACTGGGAGACGGTGGTGCCGGTGGCGGCTATCTGGTACTGGGCCACATTGACCATTGCGTACATCTTCACCAGATTGTCCTTGCCCTTCAGGGGAATGAAATAGGTGGGCTGGCTGTTGATGTTGAGCAGCAGGGGGAAGGTGGCGATATAGCCCAGATCCTGGACCACGCTCTGGGCGGAGGACATGGCGGCGGCCTCGGTGGCGCCGGGGGCGGAGTAGAACTTGGTCTCCTTGGTGCGCTGGTTGGACAGCAGGAAGCCCAGGTTGGACTGGTCGGCGTTGGCGGAGGTGACGCCGGTATACATATACACGTCGTCGTTCAGGGCGATATAGTTGGAGTCGGCGGTGGTCACCGTCACGTCCCGCTGGCCGAAGATGGAGTTGATGAAGCCGTTGATCAGGGTGCCGTGGTAGTCGTACTGCTCCATGATGAGCTCAGGGGTGAACACGTTGTCCACCCAGGTGGGGATATCGGTCAGCTCATAGTAGGTGCTCTCGCCGGTGATGGCGTCCACCAGCACGGCGCCATGGATGTCCTGGCCGCCGAACAGGCCGATGGTCTTGACGATGCGGGGGGCGATCCACCAGGGGTGGCCCTCCTCGTCAATCTCAAACTGGGGGGTGCCGAAGATATAGGTGGGATACTGGAAGCGGAGGTGACGCTCGATGTTGCGGTTGAGGGGCTCGGAGAAGGAGTACTTCATCCCCTCGGTGAGGCGCACCACCTGGGCCTCCTGGGTGACCATGTCCACGATGACGTAGGCGGGCAGGCCGTTGCCCCGGTTGGTGAACCACTTGATGATGTCGGCGTAGTCGATGGGGGCCACCCGGACGGGCCGGCCCTGATAGTTGATCTGGGTGGAGTCGTTGGAGTACTCAAACTGGCTGACCATGTCGCTGAGGGTGCCCATCTGCCGGTCCCCCAGGTAGTTGGCCGAGTCCTTGTCCAGGGTGGGGATCTCATTGAAGGAGATCTGGCTGATGTCCTGGGCGAACTGGCCGTCCTCCACCGTCAGCAGGTCCCGGTAGTCTGCCGCCCGGAAGATGGGCAGGGAGATGACGGAGCCCACCACCGCCACCAGAATGAGGGCCAGGAACAGGATGCCTGCCGGCAGGCACTGCTTCTTGATGAAAAGCAGGAACTCTCTGGGCCCGCCGCCGGAGGTGACGGTCTGCATGCCGGAGGTGACCAGGGCGCACAGCACGTACACCACGCACAGGATGCCCACGAAGGTGTAAAAGTCCCCGGATTGCAGGTTGATAGGGGGCAGGGCGATATAGAAGTACAGAAACCCGATGACGGCGGTGACCACCAGATTGAGCAGCAGCTTGCCGGCCTTGCTCTTTGGAACTCTGGGGCGTTTTGCGGACGAATATTCCATACGTGCGCTCCTTTTTCGTTTTATTGTTGGGTATAGGGTAGTATAGCCTAAAAGTTTGGAAAAGGCAACGTGAGAACGGAAAAAAGCCGCTGGCTGAGAAAATTCCCCCTAAAAAGAAAATAGCTGGATAAAATGAGAGGGCCGGTGTTTTGTAAAGTTATCGTAAAAGCCATTGACGGAGTACTTTACATTGGGTATACTACTGCTGGAAAATGTAAAGAGATAGAAAAAAGAGTGTAAAACGAGGGGAAAAAAGTGGAAATTTCGAGCATTGTCTTGGGGCTGCTGGGCGGCCTGGCACTGTTTCTCTATGGTATGCAGATGATGAGCTCCGGCCTGGAGGCCGCGGCCGGCAACCGGATGAAGAGTATTCTGGAGCGGCTTACCTCCAACCGGTTTTTAGGTGTGCTGGTGGGCGCCGGCATCACCGCCGTCATCCAGTCCTCCTCCGCCACTACCGTCATGGTGGTGGGCTTCGTTAATTCCGGCATGATGACCCTGCGCCAGGCGGTGTGGATCATCATGGGCGCCAACATCGGTACCACCATCACCGGCCAGCTGATTGCCCTGGACGTGGGGGCGCTGGCGCCGCTGTTCGCCTTCGTGGGCGTGGCCATGGTGGTCTTTTTGAAAAAGCCCCAGATCCACCACTACGGCAACATCCTGGCCGGCCTGGGCGTGCTGTTTATCGGTATGGAGATGATGAGCTCCTCCATGTCCCCCCTGCGGGAGTGGCCCGCCTTTGTCAATCTGGTCAGCACCTTCTCCAACCCCCTGGTGGGCATCCTGGCCGGCGCCGTCTTTACCGCCCTGATCCAGTCCTCCTCCGCCTCGGTGGGTATCCTGCAGGCCCTGGCGGTCAGCGGGGTGATCGGCCTGGACAATGCGGTGTTCGTCCTGTTCGGACAGAACATCGGCACCTGCATCACCGCGGTGCTGGCCTCGGTGGGCACCAGCCGCAACGCCAAGCGCACCACCGTGATCCACCTGATGTTCAACCTGATCGGTACGGCGCTCTTTACCACGATCTGCATTCTGACGCCTCTGACCCAGTGGATGCAGGGTTTGACCCCCGACAATCCGGCGGCTCAGATCGCCAATATGCACACCCTGTTCAATGTGGTGACCACCCTGCTGCTGCTGCCTCTGGGCAACTATCTGGTGAAGATCGCCATGAAGATCCTGCCCGACCGTAGCGAGAGCGGGGAAGAGGGGATGCACCTGGCCTACCTGGTGCCCGGCCCCATCCACACCAAGCAGGAGCACCCCATCGGTTTCTCCGCCATGTATATCACCCAGCTGCGGCAGGAACTGAACCGGATGCTGTCCATGGCCAAGGACAACATCGCCCTGGGCTTCCAGGCGGTGCTGGACCGGGACCCCAAGCATCTGGAGGCGGCTTCCGCCACGGAGGAATATATTGATTATCTGAATAAAGAGATCTCTCAATACATTTCCAAGGTAATCGTGTTTGAGACCAATGAGAAGGATTCCACCGCGGTCAGCGCCTACTTCAAGATCACCGGCAACATCGAGCGCATCGGCGACCACGCCATGAACATCTGCGAGTATACCCAGATGATGCATGAAAAGAACATTCACTTCTCCGAGGAGGCCCAGAAGGAGCTCAAGACCATGGAGGGTGTCTGCCTGGACGCCATGGACCTGCTGGAGCAGGAGAACATCCAGCCTACGGAATGGCTGACCAAGGTCTCCGCGCTGGAGCAGCGGATGGACGACATGACGGAGAGTTACCGGAAGCACCAGATGGAGCGGATGCGGAAGGGTATATGCTCCGACGAGGCCTGCATCATCTTCTCCGAGCTGCTCACCGATTTTGAGCGTATCGGCGACCATGCCCTGAACATTGCCCAGGAGCGGGCGGGCATCGATGCCGAAGCGGCCAACAGATAAAAATAAAAATCGCGGTCTGCCGTTTCCGGCAGACCGCGATTTTTATCAGCAGAGAACGATTACAGAGCAGCGCACTGGGCCTCGATGTCCGCCTCCTTGGCCTTCATGGCCTGGAGGGTGCGGTCCAGCAGGTCGTTCAGCTCCCAGCCCAGCATTTCGGCGCCCTGGGCGATGGTCTCGCGGGAGCAGCCGGCGGCAAAGCGCTTGTCCTTGTATTTTTTCTTCAGGCTGGACAGCTCCATGTCCTGCACGCTCTTGGAGGGGCGCATCAGGGCAGCCGCTCCGATCAGACCGGTGAGCTCGTCGGCGGCGAAGAGGACCTTCTCCATCTCGTGCTCCGGCTGAACGTCTCCGCCGGTCATGCCCCAGCCGTGGCTCACCACCGCGTGAATGAGGGCGGGGTCCAGATCCCTGGACTCCATGATCTCCCGTACCTTGACGCAGTGCTCGTCAGGGTACTGCTCAAAGTCCAGATCGTGGAGCAGGCCGGCCATGGCCCAGAACGCCGCCTGGTCCCCGTAGCCCAGCTCATGGGCGTACCAGTCCATTACCGCCTCCACCGTAAGGGCGTGGCGAAGATGGAACGGTTCGTGATTGTATTCTTTCAGCAGGTCCAGGGCCTGCTCCCGTGTCAGCTGTGTCATTGACGTGTGCCTCCCATGCAGTTTTTACCATGATAACACAGCTCTTAAGATTTTGTAAAGATGGGGAGGGAGAGGTTGAATCCCTTCGAAAACCGGAATATACTAAATCTATCCAGATAAAAGGAGGGTAACATATGAAGTACGAAATCCAAGGCGAGCCTATGCCGGTGGTGATCTGCCAGCTGGAGGGCGGGGAATCCATGATCACGGAGCGGGGCTCCATGGTGTGGATGAGCCCCAACATGAAGATGGAGACCGGGGCCGGCGGCCTGGGCAAGGCCTTTGGACGGATGTTCTCCGGTGACTCTCTCTTTCAGAATACGTATACGGCTCAGGGCGGCCCGGGCATGATCGCCTTTGCCTCCAGCTTCCCCGGGGCCATCCGGGCGGTCCAGATTGACCCCGCCCACCCGGTGGTGGTGCAGAAGCGGGGCTTCCTGGCGTCGGAGCGCAGCGTGGAGCTGTCGGTCTTCTTCCAGAAGAAGCTGGGGGCCGGCTTCTTCGGCGGTGAGGGCTTCATCATGCAGAAGCTCTCCGGCAGCGGCATGGCCTTTGTGGAGCTGGACGGCTCCGTGGTGGAGTATGAGCTCCGGGCGGGGCAGAGCCTGGTGGTGGACAGCGGAAACCTGGCTATGATGGACGCCACCTGCTCCATGGAGATCCAGATGATCAAGGGCGTGAAGAACGTGCTCTTCGGCGGCGAGGGGCTGTTCAACACGGTGATCACCGGTCCCGGCCGGGTGGTGCTTCAGACCATGCCCATCAGCGGCGTGGCCGACGCCCTGGCCCCCTTCATTAACACAGGCAGCAAGTAAGCCCGCGGACAGACAAAAAGGAACACCAGCCTTAAGGCTGGTGTTCCTTTTTGCGGTGTCACAATGCTGCGGCTGGACGGCTACTGCCTTACCGGAATGGAGACCCCGCAGATTTCGATATGGTCCAGTGCCTCCAGATCAATAAAGGTTTCGTAGCCCTGCACGATCCGCAGTTCTCCCGTTGTGTTGTTGTCGCCGCTGCCTGCCCGGCTGCCGAAGGGGGCGTGCCGGGTTTCCAGCTGCATGACGTTGCCCTCGTGGTCATAAAGAACAATGGTGGGATCTGTGATGTTTGTACCGTTGGGATAGCGCTGGCACTGTCCGATCAGCCCCTCGCCCTGGAAGCAAAGCGTGATGGAAACAGGGGAAACAGTCAGCTCTGTCAGGGTAGCAGTGGTATCCAGTACCGGGACAGTCACCTGCGGCTCCAGCCGGATGCTCTGATCTGCCAGGTCCAGCTTGATATCCCGGAAGGTCCAGCTTCCGTCGAAGTCGCAGACCCCATTGCCATGGCTGATCCTGCCCAGGACCAAGGAAATGGTCTTCCCATCCAGAGACTCCTGACAATTCATCCAGAGGACAAAGCGAAGATGGTTGTCCGTCTCACTGTCATCCGGGACCTGATTGATGTACCATGCCCCGGGATGTCGGGCGCCGTCGCTGACGTCAATGTCGATCTCCTCAATCCCGTAGGGGAGTGGATACCCCTGCTCGTTCAGCGCGATCCCCTTAGGGGCCGTGACCTCTATTCCCACATACAGGCGGTTGTCGTCGCCGATGCAGTCGGTAAGGGTCATGGTCCATCCGTCCACGGTCTGGCTCAGGTTCAGGATCTGACTGTTCTTCTGGTAGACATAGGCTGCGGACTTGCCAAAGTAGGTTTGCAGAACCGGCTTGAGGATAAATACCGCGCCCGTCGTGAGTATCAGCAGACCCGCGATCACCGCCGCGGCCAGACCTGCCCGGAGAAGACCCCTGGGCCTTGCGGCGCGCCGGTCCGCACCCGTCAACGCCTCATCCACATAGCGGGGGTTGATTTCTCCCAAGGCATCCGATAGCTGTTCCCGTGTCATCTCTGAATACCCTCCTTTGACAAATAGTTCCGCAGTTTTGCCCGGATCCGTGACAGCCGGACGGCAGCGTTGTGCTCCGTGATGTGAAATTCTGATGCCAGCTCGGCCAATGAATCAGAAAACCAGTACCGCCGCAGGAACAGAATGCGGCTCCTTTGATCCAGCGTACCGAGAAAGGCGTCCAGCTGTTTGCCCAGCTCTTTTGCATCCCACAGGTCCTCTACCGTCTCGCGGGCCGGGATGCACTCGGCCAGCTCCTCCAATGATATGTCATAAAAGCTGTTGCGCTTTTCCGCAGTGTTCGCTTTATATTTCTTGATGGAGAGATTCCGTACGATCCGGCAGAGGTAGGCCCGCAGCGGGTCTGGCCGATTAGGCGGGATGTTGTTCCATACGGCCAGGTAGGCGTCGTTTACACACTCTTCTGCGTCCTCTTTGTTGTTTAAAATATGGAACGCCAGTTTTTTGCAAATTGTTCCGTACTTCTTCTCCAGCTCCGTAACGGCCGTCTCTGAGCGCAGGAAAAACAAATCAATGATCTTGAGGTCCTCCATTTGCCGCCCTCCTTTCTTCCTCGCTCTTATACTACGGATTCAGACGCAGACGTCACAGCTTTTGCGCAAAAAAGAAACACCAGCCTATTGGCTGGTGTTTCTTTTTTGGAGGCGACACCCAGACTCGAACTGGGGGTGGAGCTTTTGCAGAGCTCTGCCTTACCACTTGGCTATGTCGCCTTATGGATCACAAGAAGTCTTGTGATCATTTTTGGAGCAGGTGACGAGGCTCGAACTCGCTACCTCCACCTTGGCAAGGTGGCGCTCTACCAGATGAGCTACACCTGCATGTCGTGATCCATTCTATGCGGACCACACACACGGGATACCAGAAAAATAAGGGAACCTTCCGGCGAATATGTGGGACATATTCGCCGGAAGGATGGTGCCTCCGGCCGGAATCGAACCAGCGACACGGGGATTTTCAGTCCCCTGCTCTACCAACTGAGCTACAGAGGCAAATGGCGACGCGGAAGGGACTTGAACCCTCGACCTCCGGCGTGACAGGCCGGCGTTCTAACCAACTGAACTACCGCGCCATACGGTAGGGGGTACGGGAGCTCCCAGAAAGGGAGTGGTGGGAACAACAGGGCTCGAACCTGTGACATCATGCTTGTAAGGCATGCGCTCTCCCAGCTGAGCTATGCTCCCGTTATCAAGTCTGCTTTCGGTCAAGCAGCGAAGGTTATTATACTAGAAGCTGCCGGGGTTGTCAACCGTTTCGGCAAATTTTTTTCGATTATTTTCCGTGCCGTCCCCAGGCACGGAATCCGGGGACGGCACGGTTGTTGTTACTGAGCGTCGAGGGAGGCCAGAAGGGCCTCCAGATCCTCCTTGGAATAGGTATAGACCTTGTCGCAGAACTGGCAGGTCAGCTCCGCCTTGCCCTGTTCCCGGATCAGGTCCTCCAGTTCCTGGCGGCCCATGCTGATGAGAGCCCGGCTGACCCGGTCCCGGGAGCAGTAACAGCGGTACTCCACCGGCTCCTCCGACAGGATCTCCAGCTCGAAATCGGAGAGCACCTGCTCCAGCAGGGTCCGGGCGTCGGCGCCGTTCCGCATGGCCTCGGTCACCGGCCCCACCCGCTGGATGCCGTTTTCCACGGCGGTGATCACCTTGTCATCCGCCCCGGGCAGCAGCTGGATCAGGTAGCCGCCGGCACAGAGAACGCTCTGGTCCACATCCACCAGCACCCCCAGGGCGCAGGCCGTGGGAATCTGCTCGCTCTCGGCGAAATAGGAGGTGATGTCCTCGGCGATCTCGCCGGAAACCAGGGGAACGGTGCCCACATAGGGCTCCTTCATGCACAGATCCTTGATGACCGTCAGGGAGCCGTCCCGGCCCACAGCGGCCCCCACGTCCAGCTTGGCCGGCCCCTTCAGGGGCAGATCAACCAGGGGGTTGGTCACATAGCCCCGGGCGTTGCCCTTGCTGTCGGACACCACCGTGATGGAGCCAAGAGGTCCGCCGCCTTTGATGCGGAGGGTCACGGAGCCATTCTCCTCCTTCAGCTGGTTGCCCATCATGGAAACTGCCATCAGGCTGCGGCCCAGGGCGGCGGTGGCTACCGGCAGGGTCTTGTGGATCTGCCGGGCCCGCTCCACCATACCGCGGGCGGAGATGACGGAGGCCTTTACCGGCGCGTTTTTGGTCAGTGCGCGAATGATTGTATCTGTCATAATGCTTAGGTATCCTTTCGTGCGGCGAAGAAGATGCGGCCTTCCCCCTGCCGGGGAGCACGCATACGCAGTTCGCCGTATTGCTTGATCTGCCGGAAACCGGCCTGCCGCAGCAGGTCCTCCAGTTCCTCCGGCTCGTAGGCAAATTCCTCGTGGACTTCCTCCCAGCGCTGCCACAGGTTGCCCTCGGTCCGCTGGAAGATGTCCATGCCGTAGGTACACACCCGCCGCCGGGGGGAGTAATCCGCCCGCCAGACGCAGTAGGCGTTTTCATTCTCATCCAGGAACATCTGCCCGTCCAGGCCCCGCAGCTTGTCCGGGGTATTGATGTCGAACAGGAACAGGCCGCCGGGCATCAAAAAGGTGTGCACACGCTGAAACGCCCGGGCCAGTTTCCCGGACCGGGTGACATAGTTGACGCTGTCCAGACAGCAGACGCAGGCGTCGATGGTGCCGTAGAGGTCCAGCTCCTCCATCGCCTGATGGAGAAAGATGGGCTCCGGATCCCCCACGCCCCGGCATTTTTCCGCCGCCTGGGCCAGCATCTCCTCTGAGAGGTCGGCGCCGATCATCTCATAGCCCCGCTGGGCCAGAAGCCTGGTCAGGCTCCCGGTGCCGCAGGCCAGATCCAGCACCGTGCGGATGGGCAGCTTGCTGCGGGCGAAGTGCTTTTCCACATAGTCCGCCCACCGGCTGTAGTCCACATCCTCTGTAAATTGGTCATAGCACTGGGCTAAATACTCATACGCCATCGTCGCCCTGCATCTCCTTGATCCGGGGCAGGACAGCCTGATAACCGTCTGCTCCGTACTGCAGGGAGCGGTTGACCCGGCTGATGGTGGCGCTGGAGGCGCCGGTGCGTTCTAAAATATCATTGTAGATCATGCCGTCGGATAAGAGCATGGCCACTTCGAACCGCTGCTCCATGGCCCGCAGCTCCGCCACGGTGCACAGGTCGGAGAAGAACTTCTTGCACTCGTCCAGATCCTTTAGAGTAAGGATCGCCTGATAGAGCAGATCGCCGTGTTCACGCTTTTCATTTTTTGTCATAGGCCGTCAGACCTCCCACTTAAAATTGCGATATGATCGTCTTATATTTTACCAAAGTGAAGTATGGAAGTAAACCATTTTTTCACCGCTTTTAGAAAAAATGCATAAACTAAATAGAAAATTATTCCATATAAGGGGGAGAGTGTAATGGAAAAAATAAAGAAGGAGGGACCTGTGGCTTCAGGTATCCGGACCTTGTTGTGGGAGGGAGAGCCGGTGCTGTCCTTTTCGGTGCCGAAGCTGACGCTGCCCGTGACCGCGCCCCGGCGGGTGGAGCGCTACTACCGGCGTCTGGAGCGGATGTGGCGGGAACGGTGGGAGGGGCTCCTTTACCAGCGTGCCTGCGCTGCGGCCCAGACGGCCCGGAGCAGGTCCCGGCCCTTCGAACCGTGGAGCGCCGGCCTGACGGCGGAGGTGTCCAGGGAAGAGGGGGTGCTCCGGGTGCGGTGGGAGGCGGCGGAGCAGGCGGAAGGGCGGCGCTGCGTTCTGAGCCGGGAGGAGAAGTGGCAGCTGCCGGGGGGCATGCCGGTGCTTCCGCCAAAACGCACAGGGAAAAAAGAACGGAAGAAAAGAGAGAAATTCATATAATTTTTTGCGGCTGCCACCTTGTCCAAAGAAAAAAATAGGAATATAATATCCCACGTTGGGCAGGCTCATGATATCGGCTCAACAGTTTGCCGGCGGGAAAAGGCCAATGCGCGAATCCCCGCGGCAGGAGGAAATCGTATGGTAAAGGCAATCGTCGGCGCAAACTGGGGCGATGAGGGCAAGGGCAAGATCACCGATCTGCTGGCCGAGCAGTCTGATGTGGTCATCCGTTTTCAGGGCGGTGCCAATGCCGGGCACACCATCATCTGTGATTACGGGAAGTTTGCTCTGCATCAGCTCCCCTCCGGTGTGTTCTACCCCCATATCACCAATATCATCGGCAATGGCGTGGCTCTGGATGTGAACAAGTTTGCCGCGGAGCTGAAGCATCTGGAGGACGGCGGGGTTCCTGCGCCCCACATCATTGTAGATCAGCGGGCTCAGCTGCTGATGAGCTATCATGTGCTGCTGGATTCCTATGAGGAGGAGCGGCTGGCCGGCGCGGCCTATGGCTCCACCAAGTCCGGCATTGCCCCCTTCTATTCCGATAAATACTCCAAGATCGGCATTCAGGTGGCCGATCTGTGGCATGAGGACCGGCTCAAGGGCCAGCTGGCCCACATCTGTGAGCTGAAGAATGTGCTGCTGGAGCACCTCTATCACAAGCCTCTGCTGGATCCTGATGCCCTCTTTGAAGAGCTGATGGGCTACCGCAAGATCCTGGAGCCCTATGTGGGGGATGGCGTGACGTTTGTCCACCGGGCCCTGAAGTCCGGCAAGCAGGTGCTGCTGGAGGGCCAGCTGGGCTCCATGAAGGATCCCAACCTGGGCATCTGCCCCATGACCACCTCTTCCCATACCCTGGCCGGCTTCGGTACCGTGGGCGGCGGTGTGCCTCCCACGTCCATCAGCGATATCGTGACCGTGACCAAGGCCTATTCGTCCGCCGTGGGCGCCGGTGCCTTTGTCAGCGAGCTCTTCGGCGATGAGGCGGAGGAACTGCGTCATCGCGGCGGCGACGCCGGCGAGTACGGCGCCACTACCGGCCGTCCCCGCCGCGTGGGCTGGTTCGATGCGGTGGCTACCCGCTACGGCTGCATGGTGCAGGGTACCACCCAGGTGGCCCTCACCGCCATCGACTGCCTGGGCTATCTGGATGAGATCAAGGTGTGCACCGGCTATGAGATCGACGGCCAGGTGACCCGCGACTTCCCTGTGCCCGCCCTGCTGGACCGTGCCAAGCCGGTGTATCAGACCCTGCCGGGCTGGAAGTGCGACATCCGGGGTATTACCGATTACAACGCCCTGCCCCAGGCGGCCCGGGACTACGTGGACTTCATCGAGAAGGAGATCGAGGCGCCCATCACCATTGTCTCTACTGGTCCTAAGCGCCACGAGATCTGCTACCGCAAGTAATTGATCTGAACAGATTGGAAGGGGGGTACCGCCTGACGGCGGTACCCCCCTTCGTTATGCTCTCCCCAACCCGTGAGGCAGGTTGCTGTTACACGCCCCGGACACAGTCCCGGAGCGCTCGCCAGGGACTTCCGACCCAGTACTCCTTCACCAGCCCGGCGGGAATTCCCTTCCGCAGCAGCTCATATCCGGCAATTCTCCGGCTGGTCTCCATGGTGATGTTCTTCTTCATGACGATCGCTCCTTTCTTTCCGGCGCTCTTGCTTTCCTTCTGGCTATAGTATACAATAGAAAGCGATATGAAGCAAACGAATCTTTTTCATGATTTACATGATGAAAAGGAATGATACTATGAATCTGACAAAGTATCAAGCATTGCTGAAAACGGTGGAGCTGGGAGGGATCACCCGGGCGGCGGAGGCCATGGGTTATACCCAGTCGGCGGTGAGCCGGACCATCGCGGAGCTGGAGCGGGAGTGGGATATGGAGCTGCTGACCCGCAGCCGGAGCGGGGTGACTCTCAGCTCCAACGGGGAAGCGCTGCTGCCATACATCCAGGCGGTGTGCAATGCAGCCAAGGAGCTGGAGGAGCAGGTGGCGGAGCTCCACGGCATGACCCGTGGTACCCTGCGGGTTGGGACCTTCACCAGCGTGTCCATCCACTGGCTGCCAGCCATTATGAAGGCCTTTCTGGACCGCTATCCCGGCATCCATTTCGAGCTGGTCAGCAGCTGGGAGTTTGCGGAGGTGGAGGACCTGGTGCGCCGGGGGCAGGTGGACTGCGGCTTCCTGCGGCTTCCGGCGGGGGAGGGGCTGGATACCATTCCGCTGCGGCGGGATAGACTGCTGGCGGTGCTGCCTCCCGACCATCCTCTGGCGAATGCTGACAGCTACCCTGTGGAGCGCTTTGCTCAGGACCCCTATATCCGTATTCTGGAGGAGCGGGATGTGGAGATCAGCCGCATTTTCCAGGAGGAGGGGATCCGACCCAATCTGCAGTACAACGTGAATGATGATTTTGCCATTTTGTCCATGGTGGAGCAGGGGCTGGGCGTGAGTATCATGCCGGAGCTGGTGCTGCGAAATAGCAACCGCCGCTTTTCCGCCATTCCTCTGGAGCATCCCCGGTTCCGGGATATCGGTTTAGCGACCCGGAGCGGGAAGGCACCCTCGCCGCTCACCGCCCACTTCCTGACCTGTGTGCGGGAGGTGGTGGCGGGGTTGGAAATGGGCGGATAGCCGCCCATTTCTCCCCTTGACAAAAGGAAGGGGCATCAGTATAATAATACGTGCTGATTCTGCACCTGACTGGAAAAGCGGGGCAGGAAGAGGCAGAAAAGTTCATCCGGGTGTGGCGAAGCTTGGTATCGCGCTTGGTTCGGGTCCAAGAGGCCGTGGGTTCAAATCCCGCCACTCGGACCAAAAATCCGCTATTTTCGTGAGAAAATAGCGGATTTTTCTTGTTTTTTGTTACGAAATTTTGGGTTAAAAAAGTGGCCTCAAAAATTGACCACATAAATACCACAGTCAGGTTTTCCGTTTGACCACTTGACGGGCACCCCTTTTTCGGGAGTGCACGTCTTTTGTTTTCTGCAGCTCAGGATTTGAGAGGGTCACAAGATAACCATGTAAACAACACGACACCTTCAAAGGCCGCATCCCGGACAGTCAGCTGGTGGCTGCGCGTCCGGCGTTCCTCTTGGGACAGCTCTTGCTGCAACACCTTTCTTCTCATGGACAAAAGAAGTGGATGTCTACCCTACAAACCGGAAGTCTATTCTGTCTTTATATTAGGGGATGTATTATCAGAAATTGTCCATTCACCAGATTTTGTATCTTGGGTTAGGTAAAAATACTGTTCTGTATAACCGTCATCCAAAAATGTCTTTGTGTGGTCGTACTCTACATAGTATTTCGCCCATACCACGACAAAATGCTCTGCGAGATATTCGTCTGTCCATCCTCTTGCTTCTGCAAGGTCGCTGCCGGAGTACCTTTCGATCACACGCTCTGTTTCGCTTTCGTCCACTTTAATTTCATCCACGCGCACACAAATTGTATATTCCTTATCGGCTTGTCCTTCAATCGCACTTTGAACAGTTTGGACTGGATCAGTAGATGGCTTCTGGATCCACAGGTCAGATAATCCGAGTTCACACACTACAAAACCGCAAAGAGCTAATAAAGCTATGACGGCAGCAATCAGGATGCCCAACTTTCGAGGCCTTACCTTCGATATTTGTGATTTATCATAAAAAAGAGCTTCATCAACATATTTCGTATCAAGTTCGCTCATGGCGTCGGAAAACGTCTTTGCGTTCATACAAACACCTCCCGTTCTATCAAGTATTTCTTCATCTTCTCGCGGATACGGGTCAGCCGAACGGAGATATTTTTCTCGGTCAGCCCTACAAACTCGGCTATGTCCTTGTAGCTGTCGGCAAACCAATAGCGGCGCATGAAGATCACGCGGTTTTGGACGGTCAGCGTGTCCAAAAACTCTTCGATGATACGGGCTAACTCTTTGGCTTCGATTTCATCTTCCACGGTTTTTGGGTCTGCGATATAGCCCTCGATTTCCTCTAAAGCAATTTTGTAGTGACCGCTTCGTTTAGCTGCTTCCTTTCTCCAATACAGTTTGAGGGAAATGTTCCGGACGATTTTCAAAAGATAGGATAGCAGCGGGTCGGGGTTTGCCGGAGGAATGGCGTTCCATGCACCGAAATAGGCCTCGTTCACACATTCCTCGGCATCATTCCTGTCATTCACAATGTGATACGAAAAACTGTGACAGGCTTTTCCATATTTTGAGTCCAATTCCTGTATACCCTGTTGGTCACGCGCAAAAAACAGTTCAATGATTTTTTCATCGTCTGTCATCTCACCGCCTCCTTTCCGGCTTCATCTATGTACTACGATTTTTCACTCAAAAACTACAACAAAATCATTCTATGATTCAGGCAGCGGACTTGCAGCATTTGCTGCAGGCCCGCTGCCTGTCCCTCAAAACAACTGCCCCGGCAGCCAAACTATGATTTGATGTGCCTGCAAAAGCAGGCCTCCTCGTGAGAATTGATGACCCCTACTGCCTGGAGATAGGAATAGATAATGACTGTCCCCACGAACTTCATGCGCCGGCGCTTCAGGTCTCTGGAAACCATATCTGAAAGCTCGGAGCTTACCTTGCCTGTCTCATAGGCGGTGTTCCCTTCTGTCCAGTGCCAGAGGTAGCGGTCAAAGCTGCCCCACTCCTGCTGGATGGTTCGGAAAATCCGGGCGTTGTTTACGGCGGCACGGATTTTCAGTTTATTGCGGACAATGCCAGGCTCCTGCATCAGCCTCTCCAGCTTCTCCTGGCCGTAGCCGCAGACCTTCTCCAGGTCAAAGCCGTCAAAGGCCTGTCGGAAGGCCTCCCGCTTGTTGAGGATGCACTCCCAGGAGAGTCCGGCCTGGAAGCTCTCCAGGATCAGCATTTCAAACAACTTGTGGTCGTCGTGAACCGGGACGCCCCACTCCTCGTCGTGGTAGCGAATATAAAGGGGATTCTTTGGGTTGGCCCAGCTGCATCTGATTTGTTCCGTCATCGGTTTTTCCTCCCCGCTTGCCGGATTTCTCCCTGCAGCCGCTCCAAAAAGGCTGCGGCAGGGATGCCGTCCATCTGGGTGTGATGAAACTGGAAGGATACCGGCAAGGTGGCGCGCAGCCACTTTTTCCGGTATTTGCCCCAGATGAGAAATGGGTTATTGTAGCATCCGGCGTAGATATTCACCGCACCGTCGATCTCATACCCCGCCAGAGCGGAGGTTCCGATAACCATATAGTCCTCGCCCAGCTCATAGCTCTCTCCGCTCTCGTAAACCTGCCCGGTGAGGCTTCGGTAGTCCCGGTCAAACTGATCCAGGTCAGTGGAAACGGGAAGGTCACAGGTGGCAATGCCTCCGTCCCGGGTGGCCACCACCGTATTGACAGCCAGCTTATCGTACCGCATCAGCTTGTCTCCCACAGGAAGCAGGTAGAAGTCCTCCGTCTGGGCAGCAGCTACTCCGATACACCAGCACAGGAGCATATTGAATTTATAGTTCCGTTTTCGGCTGAGGCGCACCAACGGGGTCACATCCAGGGTCTTCATCAGGGTTACCATAGGCATGGGAGCCTTGCTCCACAGCTCAAAGGCCAGGGCCCGGGGTGTGCTTTTGGGATCAACTTCTCTCATATCCTTCTCCATCCTGTCCATCCACTCTGGGACGCGTTTCTGAAAGGGTAAGTATTATCATACCATGACAGCCATTGAGCTACAATCTGGAATTTGACACAACCACCGTCCCGGTACGATTTTATCACCTCTGTTGTTGAGCCTCCGCCCGGACTTCATCATAGTACCGGCGCACCGTAGAGCGGTTCAGGTGCAGTTCCCTGGCAATCCTGGCCTTGTTGGTCACATCCGGATGTTCCCGAAGGTAGGCGGCGATAGCCTTCTTCCTGGGATTTATCTCGTCGGGATACTCCGTGCTCACCCCGGAGCGGAGGGCGGCGATCTCCGCCTTCATCTCCAGGATCAACTCTTTGAGCTTGTTCTCAAGGCTTTTTCATATACATTCGGCAGGAGCTCTGTTATACTGTGAGCATTCGATGATATTTCATGTTCAGATACACCCGCCGAAAGGGATGAAACGATGAAAACACAACAGTTTCTGATCGGCCAAATTCCGGCCGTTTTATATGGTGAACACGCGGAACGACTATGGCTGTTTCTTCATGGTCAGATGGGGTACAAGGAGGAGGCGGAGGCCTTTGCCAAAATCGTCTGCCCGAAAGGCGCTCAGGTTCTGGGCATTGATCTTCCGGGACACGGAGCGCGTCAGGGGTGGAACGAGGAACTGAACCCCTGGACGGTGGTACCAGAACTGCAGTCGGTGATGGATTGGGTCAAAGTTCGCTGGGATTCCATCTCCCTCCGGGCCAACAGTATCGGCGCTTATTTTGCCATGCTCGCTTTGGACGCACCGGCAAAAGCCCTGCTGGTGTCCCCTATTCTGGACATGGAGCGCCTGATCCTGGATATGATGCGATGGGCCAACGTGACGGAGCGGGAGCTTTCAGAGAAGGGGGAGGTCGCAACCTCCTTTGGACAAAAGCTGTCATGGGCCTATCTTTGCTATGTGCGGGAGCACCCTATCCATGACTGGCAATGCCCCATCTGTATTCTGTATGCCAGACAGGATAACATGACTTCCCGCCAAACAGTGGAGGAATTTACCCGGCATCACGGGGCACAACTTACGATCATGGACAATGGAGAGCATTGGTTCCATACGCCGGAGCAGCGAAAAGTTCTGCAAACATGGGAAGATTCCCACACTTGAACGGGCCTTGCGCACAATCGATTGTCACCAAAACAGGGAACACCTTGCTTTTGAGGTGTTCCCTGTTTACTTTAATTCTGCCTTTGAGCCTCCGCCCGGACTTCATCATAGTACCGGCGCACCGTGGAGCGGTTCATGTGCAGTTCCCTGGCGATCCTGGCCTTGTTGGTCACGTCCGGATGTTCCCGCAGGTAGACGGCAATGGCCTTCTTCCTGGGATTCACCCCGTCGGGATACTCCGTGCTCGCCCCGGAGCGAAGGGCGGCGATCTCCGCCTTCATCTCCAGGATCAGCCCTTTGAGCTTTTCCTCACACTCCTCCCGGGTATGGGCATAGACGTTGCGGGGCCGCTTTTTGCCGTCCGGCCACACCGGGGAGTAGCGGCCCTCCCAGAGGTGTTCGTTGATCTGGCTGACACACCCGGTGCCCGGCCTGCGGCGGGGCAACTCTATGGGTACAAAGGTTTGCTGCTCCTGCCCGACAGCCGCCTGCCGCTCCGGCTCCGGCTGCACCTCCGCCTTTGCGATCCCCTGATCGATGTTCAGGGCAGCTTTCCGGCGCATCTCATCGGTGATGTGGGTATAGGTGTTCAGCGTGGTCGCCGAGGAGACGTGGCCGATGATGGTGGAGAGGGTCTTCACATCCATACCGTTTTCCAGGGACAGGGTGGCGAAAGTGTGGCGCAAGTCGTGAAATCTGACCCGTTTGCACCCTGCCCGCTCCAGAATCACCTGGAGCCGCTTGCGGACATAGCCGGGGTCGATGGGTTGGTCCGGCTTGATGCGGGAGGGGAACATCAATTCAGAGAAGACGCCCCTTTTATACTCCGCCAGCAGCTCCACCATGGCGGGCGGCAGAATGACGGTTCGGTTGGCCGCCCTGGTTTTGGGTTCGCTGATGGCCAGTTTGCCGCCTACGGGACAGACCTGCTTGTCGATACGCAGTTTCCCGGTGGCGAAGTCCAGGTCCTCCCACCGGAGGGCCAGCAGTTCGCCCCGGCGCATACCGGTGGTCAGCTCCAGCAGGAAGAGCTCATACATCCCCTCAGCCTTGGCCTGGATGAGGAAACGTTGAATCTCCTCCTGGGTCAGGATCTTCATCTCTTTTCCCTTCAGAGGTGGGAGCTTGCAGCCCACCGCCGGGTTGGCGTGGATCAGCTTCTCCTCCACCGCCTTGTCCAGGGCCATCTGGCAGACAGCGTGGCAGCTGCGTACCGAACGGTCCGCCATATCGGAGCCCCGCTGCTCCACATTGGCCTTCCGTCCGCTCTCCTTCATCTGCCGGAAGAACTGCTGGAGCTCCGCCTGGGTCAGCTGGTTCAGCGGGATCTCTCCCAGGCCGGGAATCAGGCGTTGGTAGATCCAGCACTCGTAGTTGAGCTGGGTACTGGGGCGGAGTCTGGGCCTAGAGTAGTTCTGATACCAGAAGTCCAGCCAGTCTCCGAAGGGCATGCCGGTCTGAACCTGGACGGGACGAACCACCTGGCAGGTATTTTTCAGCTCCTTCAGCCTGACCACGCACTCCTTCTTGGTTTTGGCCAGCACATTTTTCGTCTTTGGTTTGCCCGCCTCGTCGTAGCCCACCACCACCCGGCCCTCCCAGCGGCCGTCCTTCCGCAGGCGGACGGTGCCTTCGCCCTTCTTTCTCTTGCCTGGCATTTGCTCACCTCACCATGATGTGTTCCAGAAATCCGCCCACGATCTCACTGGCCCGCTTCTGCATATCGCCGGTCACATGGGTATACGTGTCCAGGGTGAAGGAGGCCTGGGTATGACCCAGGATGCCGGAGAGCGTTTTGGCATCCACACCGCTGGCCAGGGCATGGGTGGCAAAAGTGTGACGGAGATCGTGAAAGCGGATGCTGGGCAGTCCGGCCTTTTTCAGCAGCGTTTTCAAGTGACTGTATACGGTGTTGGGATTAGCGGGCTGCTCCGGCCGGAGAGGGTTGGGGAAGATCCATTGGGAGTAGGACTGTTTCTTGCGCTGGGCCAGAAGCTGGGCTGTGCTGGGCGGCAGGGTGATGGTCCGCTTTCCCGTACCCGTCTTGGTCTCACCAGTGACCAGAACTCCGCCCTTCTGAACATGGAGCGTCCTGCGGACAGAGAGGGTTCCGTGGGTCTCATCAAAATCGCTCCACAGGAGGCCGCAGATCTCCCCCTGCCGCAGGCCGGTGGTCAGCTCGGTATAGAAGAAGTCATGCCAGACGCTGTCCGCCTGGATTACCTCCATAAACCGCTCCAGCTGAGCGTCGTTGAGGATCTGCTTGGGGGCAGTTTTCTTTTTGGGCAGGGTGATGCCCTCCGTTGGGTTCCGGGCGATCAGGTTTTCCCGCACCGCCGCGTCCATGGCCTGGTGGAGTACCCCGTGGATCCGGCGGATGGTGCCGCCTGACAGCTTGTATCCGTGCTCCGGATGACACTCCTGCCGTCCGTTTTTCTGGAGCTCTCGGTACAGCCTGCGGACATCCTCCCGGGTGAGCTTCCCCACGGGCTTGTCCCCCAGGTGGGGCTTGATGTTGCGCTCCACATATCCCCGGTATCCCTCCAGGGTGGAGGGACGCACCGAGGGGGCGGCATACTCCTCCAGCCAGCGGTCCAACCATTGGCCCAGAGGCAGTTTGCTGTTTTCGCTTAGATCCACATCCCGGTATTCTTCCATGCTCTGGTGCAGCTTTTTTAACAGCTCTTTCTGTGTCTTGGCGGACACATAGCGGAAGATGGGCGCGCCGCTCTCCTTATGTCCAATGACGATACGGCCCTCCCAGCGGCCGTCTTCCCGCTTGCGCACCATGCCGTCTCCCGACGGCCGTCTCTTTGCCATCTCGATTCACCTCCTATCTCGTATCTCTGTGTGCTACCTGGCTGGGGGAAACCGGTGGGGCTCCGCCACCCGCTGGTAGAGCACAGCGCCGCAGCGGCGGCAGATCAGGTATTGCAGCCGGTTGCCCAGCAGGCCATGCTTTTTGAAGGTCACCAGCGCCTCGCCGTGCTGCCAGCCCAGACCGATGTCCTCGCTCCCGCAGTATTGACACTTCTGAATGGGAAGCTGCATGTTCTTCACGTTCAACCCTCCTCTTCCAGTTCGAGCCGGATACGCTCCGCCTCTACCTCCCGGAGCAGCCCCATGGCCAGCCGGAACCCGGCCTCGAAGCTGGCCTGAGCTAGGTTCGCTTTCAGCTGGTCCTGCGCATCCACCAGGCGCATCAGCTCCCGCCGCTGCGTCTGGTCCAGCCAGTCCCGCACTTCCTGGCGGGTATGTTCAATTTCTTCTTTCAGTTCACTGAAGTCCGGTGCCCGGAAGTAGCGCCGGTACAACTCGCTCATGTAGTAGCCCATGTGTGCCGCCTCCTTATCAGCAACACACAATACCCTAACCCGGTCCCGATATCCACCCCTTATCCGAAACTTTTTCAGAAAGATTTCCCCGGTGCGGAGAGCCTTTTTTCTTTGTATCTGCATGTTAAATTTTGATACGCTACATGCCGCCCATGTTCCAGCCGCCGTGCTGCTGCTCCTCATGGTCATCCGCCTTATGCCCCAGGGCGATCCGCTTTTCCTGGAGTTCCTGTCGGCGTCTGTGGTCCATCTGCGTCTCTGCCGGGGCCGCCGGCGGCACGGAGTTGTCCCGAAAAATCTGGCCCATGTGGTGGAGCAGCTTTGTGGCGGCCAGGAGGGCGTTCGGCCGGTGGGGCACGTCCGCATGGTCCAGGAAGAATTGAGCGTATTCATTTCCCTGCACCGCCGCCTGCCGGAACCAGCTGTACGCTTGCTCCCGGTCCTGTTCCACCTCCTCACCGGCGAGGTACAGCTTACCCAGCGTATACTGGGCATACTGGTTGCCCAGCTCTGCGGCTGTTATCAGATATTCCACCGCCCTGGGCACATCCTTGGGCACCTGCTCCCCCTGGAGATACAGCTTGCCCAGCCGGTAGGCGGCATACTGATTGCCCTGGTCTGCCGCTCTTTCATACCAGGTCACCGCTTCGTCCATCCGCTTCTGCCCCTGGAGCAGCTTGCCCAGGGCGTACTGGGAAAAGTCGTGGCCGGACTCAGCGGCACGGCGGAACCACAGCTCCGCCCGCTCATCGTCCGGGAGCACACCCATTCCATCCCGCCAACACTTACCCAGCTGATGGGCAGCCACGGTGAAGCCGGCATCCCAGAGCTGTTCCAGCACACCCACTTGCACCGCTTTCTCTTTCTCCGGGTTTTCGTGCTCGTCCAGAATTTCCTTGGCGTTTCGATAAGCCGCCGCCAGGTCCCACCGGGAACTCCGCCATACCACCTCCTGCTCCTCATTCGTCTCGTCCTTCATCTCCTTATCCTCAAAAGTGGGTACGCCCAGGCGCAGATTCTCCGCCTCCCGGATCACCATATTCTTGATGGCCTTGAATTCTTTTTGCTGGGACAGCGGTTTATGTTCTCTGGGGGTGTCTTTGTAGTAGCACTCCAGCTCATCCCTCAGCCGGTTCCACTGCTCGTAGCACTCCGCCACTTCCGGAACCTTCTCCAGTTCATCCACGATGGCGTCCACCTGTTCCTTCACCGGTTTCCTCAGATAACCGTAGACCTTCTTGCCTGTGCATTCTCCCAGCAGTCCGGCCAGCGTCTCCATCTGTTCCGCGATAACCGGACTGTCACACAGGTTGGACTTCATCTCCCGGACGAGACGGGCCATGGATTCCATGGCCGCGTCCCGCACCTGCTGATAGGAGAGATCCTTCTGTTGATAGAGGGACAGCAGTTCGTCCTGAAAGATGTCATTGGACAGCTGAGAGCGCATCTGCTCAATCCCTTTCTCGGTCAGGTAGCCCTGCTTCGGGTCGTCTGACCAGACCATCATGTGGATGTGGGGGTGGTGCTTCTCATCGTGGAAGGCAGCCCGCCAGCGGAAGTCCTTCGGCGGAATTTTCATCGCCTCCGCCAACTCCGTCTGATGCGCTAGCACCAACCTGCGCCAGCTTTCGCTATTCTCATAGCCCAGACGGGCCGCGTCTGCCCGCCGAAGGGAATAGACGAAGGTCCACACCGGGCCGGTGTGCCTGTTGAGCACCTCCATGGACTGTTCCAGATCGGCGACACCCCTTGCGGAAAACAACCCATGGGAACGGGGGCGCTCCGCGATGTACGCCAGATAACCTTCACCTGCCGGCGCTTCTATCAACTCCACGCCGTCCCGTGTGGCGATGTACCGGGCGTAGCTTCCGCCGCCGCCCCCCGGCTTGATGTAGCCGGATTTTTGAATGAGACCAATCATTCGTTTGCACCACACTGGAACCGGAGAGCATCCTGGAAGTCAATCTCTCCGTTGGTCTCCTTTACATCATTGATGCAGAGGACACGCAGCTTTTTCAGGCCATCTTCATCGGGGCTGAAATAGAACGCCACCAGATTTGACATGACCGCCTCATCCACCGACAGCTTGAACAGCATACGGCCCACCCGTTTCCCGAAGGCTCCCAGCTTTCCTTCCAGCACCTGAGCCAGGACACGGGGCAGATAGGCGTCCGCCTGTTCCGCATCCTGGTAGCCTGCGTAGAACCGGACGGCCTTTTCGATGTACTCATTCCTGGTGGAGCAGTTGTCCTTCTGATAGTGTGTTTCCACAGTATCCCAGGCAGAATCGGTCAGCCAGATGGTATGCCGGTTTTTCCGCTCTTCCATGGTAAAACTACCTCCTTTTCCATAATAGCGTCATTCAATACCTTGTAATTCCGGGCTTTTGAGGCCAACCCTTTCAAATCAGCGTCAAACCCACATTCGGCTCTTTGAAAAAGCGTCGGTCCCAATTCCCGGAACCGCCCGCACTGCGGGTGGTTGTGGCTGCCCGGACGCAGAAAGGCGTCAGGGCTTTCTCCTGCTCTTCCTTCCGTCCCTCGAAAACGGCCCAAATCCGCCCCGAAAACCCTCGGTGGGGCAGGGCCCTGCCCTGCCCCGAAGGAGGGCACACAGCGCCTCACAGGCCGCCACACAGGGGGATTCTCCTGTCGCATGGGACGGTGCACTGGGGCAGGAAGATTCGGCAGTATTCCGCCGGGCCGGACACCAGATGCCGGCGCATCATCTCGCCGCATTGGAGCAGCCGGTACACCGCGATTTGATTGCAGTGCTCAAACTCCGCTCGGCGCTCTTTCGCAAAGGCCCTCTGCTCCTCGGTGAGCTCTCCACGGCGCTCATCACAGAGGAACAGTGCCACGGCATCTTCGTCGATGGGTTCCCCGTGACTGGCGTTCCACTTACTGACGATGTACTTCCGCTTGTCCGCCGTGGCCATGGCAGACAGGTAAGGCTCTTCCTGGATCATACGGTCCAGCTCCTGCATCAACATTTGGATGTACCCTCCTTTCTATCCAGCGCAGCTGCACTCCGCTCCGCCCTGTACTGCTCCAGAATCAGATCGGCTCTGTCCAGCTGCCGCTCATAGTACTGGTTGATGGACATCTGGATGGGCAGGACATGATAGCGCAGGCAGCCGTTTCGTTTGCGGCCGTCTTGGGTGGTGATGGTCGTACGCTCCGTACGGATGAGCAGCCGTTCTTCCAGCTCCGCCACATACTTGCGCACCGTGCTCACGCACATGCCCACACGTTCTGCGATCTCCCGGTAGCTGAGCAGACACTGATAGGTCTTCCGGTTTTCGCAGCGCAGCAGGAAACCGTAGACCACAATGGCGCCCCGGGACAGATTCAGATCGTAGAGCTCGTTGGGCAGCGGGAAATAGTTTTTGATGGGATCACGCTTGGTCCAGCTTTGCTTTTTCATTTCGCACCTCCTGCTTGCTCCTCCGCCCACTGAATGAACTTTTCCTTGGGTACCACCATGCGGCTGCCCACACGCAGTACCGGGAAGCCGGGTTCGTGCATCACCTCGTAGGCGGTGGAGATGGACACGCCCAGCACCTGTGCCACCAGATTCACGTTGAGAAACAGCGGCAGGTCATCATAGGACTGAATGCTCGAGATTTTCATAATTGCTTTACCCCTTTCTAGTCAGAGAAATAAACTGCTCCTGCAAAATTTGTGGGAGCAGTGTTTGTATTGCCTTTTTTCTTCTCTGTGATAGAATGGGTGTATCCGGAGGTGAGAAAATGGCCCAGAGCAAATACCGTATTTTTGAAGTATCCGCCCGGGCAGTGATGAGCTATGCTGCCCGGGAAAACGGGCAATGGCACTTTGCCCTTGACCGGTCAGCAACGGAAAAATGCAAGAGCTTTTCTGCTCTGCACGAGCAGGATGGCAACGCACTGTTCTTTCAGATCATGTGTGTTCTTCAAGGAGACGACTTTTCAGAACCGACAGACGACCATTTGATCGATGGTCTTGCCGATGTCATTTTCTATATGGACTTCTCCGGAATTTTCGACCGCAGCAGCACGCTGCCTCGACAGCAGATCCGTAAGGAGAAAGCACGGGATATGTTCCGTCCGGAGGGCGTGTGCCTGGATTTCGGCTCGGGGATGCATCGCTATCTCGCCTTTGAGCGTTCGAACAGCATGAGCCGCCAGAGCAAGCTGTCCTTTCTCCGGGAGGATGTGTACCACCAGGTACGCCGCCGCATCCAGATGGACATGACCATTGGCGACTGTCAGCTCAGTAAGCTCTACGCCTACAACGGGTTAATGCTCTCCAGCGGTGTGCGGCTGGACGGGATCGGCATTGACAGGCCCCACCGTGTTATTGTGGTAGATAATCCAGTTGTGACGGCCAGGAATGTCTCTGTCATCACAGTAGAGGACGACGGCACCCAGAACAGCACCCGGAAATACCATCGGGTAGAGCGGCGGACGGATGTCGCTATCACCTGCTTTGACGGGGAGGGCCTCATTTCCAAGCAGTATGCCAAAGTCGTCGACCGGGCACTCTGCGGTTCCGTTGTCCACACCTCCTTCCAGATCCGTTTACCCTATGTCAAGGGAATGGTGCATCAGGTAAACTTCCAGACCCTTTTGGACTTGTGCGGGCAAAAGGTAATCACGGATATCTGGGGACAGGAGCACAACGTCAAGGACGTAGACATTATCCTTACCAAGAGTATGTTCAAGGGCTTTGGTTGGCTGAAGGACAGCGGTATGACCTGGGCAGACTACTGGGACGCCTTCCGCCGCTACCGCCACGCTTTATATATCACCAACGTCAGCAAGGTGAAGCCGGAAACCCACACGGAGCTGAACTACCAGTTTTTGAATACGGTTTCCATCCGAGAGGATGAGTTCCGGCCCCGCGACCTGCCTGACGGTTGGGATCACAGTCCAGAAGAGGACACGCGGAACTGGCTCACCAAACAGACCGAGGTGGCCTACTACAACTTCCGGGCCAACAAAAAGTTCCAACAGGAATATTTTCTGAAACGCATGAACCGCTGGGGCATCCTGCCTTTCCGTAAAAGCCGGGAGCATCTACTGGGAAGGATTCTGCGCAAAAATCCACGGATGATCGGCGAACCTATCTATCAGAATGAACTGGATGCCAGAGCAAAACAGATTTTGAGGAACTACGCCGTAGGCCGGCTGATCGTGGCCGGTGATAACCGCTACCTCTCCGGGGATCTCATGGACTTTTTAAGTTATCTGCTGGAGACGCTTCCAAAGAAATCACGGAATAAAAGCTATTACGAAGTGACCAAAAGTTTGCGATTCAAAACCAGCGCCTTCTATGCACCTGGTGCGGCCTATCAACGTGGAACTGTCTGTACCCTACTGCGTAACCCTCATATCGCCAGAAATGAAGAGCTGCAGCTCTCTTCCTACGATGCCAAGAAAGACAAGCTGCAGCTGCGGCATAACTATTTCCACCATCTCACCGATCTTGTCATGGTGGACTCTACCATGCTGGCGGCGGAGCGCCTGGGCGGTGCGGATTATGACGGGGATATGATCAAGACTATCGCCGACCCTATTCTGAACGAGTGTGTTCGCCGGAACTATGAGGCATCTCACCACACCGCAGATGACGCGCTCTCCAACGAGGCGAATATCCCATTGCTGATGATCCCCTCAGCAGAACCATTGATCCGTAATGCAGATGACTGGGAGGCTCGGTTTGAATTGGTGCGGGGTACCTTTTCCTCCCGAGTGGGGCAGATCTGCAACGCCGCTCTGGATCGCAGCATCATCGCCTACAATGAAAACTCCAACGCAGAGGAGCGAAAGCGGCTTCAGGAGGAGACGGAGGTGCTGGCCATCCTGACTGGGCTGGAAATTGACGCCGCCAAGAGCGGGATCCGCCCGGATCTGGACGAGTACCTGAAGGAGCGGCGGATGGAACGGACGCCCTTCCTGCAGTATAAAAATCTGGTGGAGAAATCGGAAGAGACCCGGCGGGCCTGGTACGAGCCCACCCACCAGCAGCGCATCAAAGCCTTCTTTGAGAAAATTGACTGGGACAAGGTGGACTCCAATCTGGAGCGGCTGCCCTATCTGGCCCTCCAGCTGGGAAAGCACACGCCGACCATCAAGTCCAAGCCGGCAAAGGACTATGAGCTCTTCACCTTTGCCCAGGAATCGGACTGGAGGGAGCATCTCGATCAGGAGATTTTGGAGCAGGTCTCCGCACTGCTGCGCGACTATGAAGCCTGCCTCTCCCGCATCCGGGCCTGCCGGGTAGAGCCAAAAGAAAAGAAACGGAAGAGTGATATAGAGCGGATTCTCTTTGCCCGAGGACAGGAGGAACTTTGGGATACGGACGAGCTGTACGCTCAGCTTGGAATACTGCCTCCGGAACGTTTGGAGGAAATCTGGGCAGCGTTGGATAACACCAAGTGGCAGTTTCTTACAGAAGAGCAGAGAATGCACTTCCTTCTTACATGGCTCCCGGAGTTTGAGCAACTGTTTGACTTGTTTTCTGATTTCCGTAGCGGCGGATATCGGGTTCTAAGCGACTTGCTCTGTGACATTCTGCAGGAAAATGAGCAGCGAAAACAACGACAGTTGCATCGTTCCGACGATTCGCCGGTATTTGACAATTTGATGGAAGCATATCTCGACAAGCGGAACTCCCAACACTATCGGGAGGCGGTATCTATACGGTGCCGGGAACTGTTGAATGAGATTGTGCGTCCACAGGTGGCTGTGCGCTATCTGGAGGCCCTGGGCAAGCGGAATCTGCTGTGGGATCTGTTGCTGGATACGCTAGAACCCAATGTATTGGAGGTGCGCCATGCTGAATGAGTGGCAGGAATTTTTAGATTATACAGAGCCGGTGGCGTACCGTGCCTCTGGCAAAAAAGACACCACCTGGCTGGGGCGGTTTACTTTCGAGGCCCTGCGGGATTTCAGCGGTATGAATCGCATTTTGACCATCCTGGCGCGGGGCTTTCTCTTCCACGATTCAGAAGGTGCGCTGCTACCAGGCGATCCCAGAGAGCGGATTGATTATGCTCACGATAGTCTGTGCGCCTGGTGCAGCATTCCGGAGCGGGACAGTACACCCAAAGAAGAGTGGCAGCACCGCACTGATTTTGCGTCACTCCACGAACAGTTTCCCAAGTTAGTGGACAAGGATAGCTGGGGCTGGTTCAGTCGCCACTTCCATCAGGCTATGCGTTTTGCCACCGAGCATCCGGAATTGGTCCGTAAAAACTATGCGGACTCTGCCGGCGAGCTAAGCAAGCGGTTTGACCGAGTGTGGCGCAGCAAGGTGCTCCAATACCAAACCAAGGCTCTTTCCACCTCTACGGAAGGTGCGTGGACGATCCGCTTTGATGATATGATTGCCGATGCCCTGGAATTGGGTCCTCTGCGCCGCACAGAACCTGAACTGCCGTCGGAACTAACAAAGAGACTTGAGCAGATTCGCCCTGAGAAAATGCCTTCCAATGTCCTGCCTACTCTGGTGGCTTATTACCTGGCCAACCGCCCAGAGGACAGCGACTGGGTAGTACTCCCTGTGACCAATTTTGACTGTTACTTCGGCGATACCAACTTTGGCCGGAAGTATCTGAACCAACTCCCCCGGGAGGTCATCGAGCGGAGCAATAGTTTCGGTATTAGCCGGTATCGAGTAAAAGAGGATTATCTACCCAAATAAGCGGCGGGACTGGCCAACCGGCCAGTCCCGTATTCTTTGTATAGGCGATGTAGATTTTGTGCGTTTATCTTACGTTTCCGTCTCATACGGCCAGGTGTTTATGCCACCGAATTCATAGATATTGGTGTACCCTAGTTCGGCCAGTGTGGAGGAAGCGGTCTTGCTCCGGTTCCCACTGCGGCAGTAGACCAGCACCGTGGAGTCTTTCTCCGGAATCACCTCGGCTGCGGTGGTTTCATCAATACTGCCCGCCGGCAGCAGGACAGCGCCAGGAATGTGGCCGCTGTCGTATTCGTCCTGCTCCCGTACATCCAGAATGATGACCTCCTGGGTGTCCATCATCTCTTTGGTCTCTTCCTGGGTGATCTGGTGATAGGAGCTGTCGGCGGAATTCCCGCCGCATCCGGCCAGCAATAGAAGGGAGAGCAGTAAGGGGATCATTCGTTTCATCTGAGTTCCTCCAGAAGCCCGGCGGCAAAGGCCCTATGGCCCTGCTCCGTGAAATGTACGCCGTCATAGGTCAGGGGGATGTCCCACATTCCAGCGTCGGCAAAGCGGATCCCCATTCGCTCCGTCAGAGCCTGACAGAGTTGGGCAAACGCATGGGAGTCATCAATAAGCTGCTGGCTGGGCACCCACTCGCCCAGGGTCACCGGTGGCGGCGCGATCAGCAGGATCCTGCTTCGGTCCAGGGTGATGACGGCGAGAAATCGTTCCAGCCGCTCGGCAGCCTGCTTCGGGCTTCGGCCCTGGAGCAGATCGTTGGTTCCCAGCATGACGATCAGCAGATCTGTGTCAGCAGGGAAGGAGGAAGCAGCAGATGGGATCTCCCGGCCATTCTGCCCCATATTGCGGACCTCCCAGCCGGTTTCCGCAGCCAGGATATTCACCCACCGGCTGTCTGCATCATAGCGCCCACCGAAATAACTCCGGGGGTCATAGCCGTAGGTGTTGGAATCGCCGAAGCAGATGACCTTCATCACTCATTTCCTTTCTCTGCACTACTTGAAACGCCGATAATAGTCTTCTAATTTTTCATCACAGATCCGCTCAATTTCCTGCTTCTCCTCCCGGGTCAGCTTCTTCCAGACAGATTCATCCACTTGGATCACACCCAAAGTTTTGGTGTGGTGGAGCATCTGCATATCCTCGAACCGTTTGAAGGGATTGGAGAGAATATTTCGCTGGGCCTGTGCATCGGTGTAGCCACCCTTGGCGTAGATGCTGTTGGCCTTTTCCACCACCAGCCCAGCCGCCCGGCGGGCTTCGTAGAACTCCCGGAAGCAGGTCACGATGTCGCTGAGCTTCACCCGGCCCTTGTCATCGGCGAACAGCAGTACCGCCTTGAGCAGTACCGGCTTGTAGGAGTAGCTCATGTCCATCTGCCGTACCATATCCAGAAACAGATCCTTGCGGTTGGAGTCGTCAATCAGCGTCCAGCCGTACTGCTCTGCGTACTTCTGGAGGGTCTCCTCTTTGAAATATTTGAAGGTCCGGTGCTCACTCATGGGCACCACCAGATCGGGCACCAGCAGGCCGTCCCGGACATACCGCTCGATGGTCTCCGTCTGCACGTCCACCCGGCGGACAAATTCCATCTGGGAGATCATCCCGGCGGCCTCCTCCTGCCAGTTGAAGATGTCCACCAGTTCGTAGTCCAAGGCGTCCACCGGCCAGTCGATCAGGGCGTCCGGGCGCTCGCCACGGTCGTAGAGGCCCTGTTCGGCGGTCTTCTGCTGCTTGGTGCCCAGCACCAGGGCACCAGGCTTGTACTCCTTCAGCCGGAACAGGCGGTGCATGGAGTAGGGCATATTGTACTGGCTGGCGTTGTCCACAAAGTCGAACACCATCAAGCTTTCCTTGCCAGGGGACAGCCGCATGCCCCGGCCCAGCTGCTGAGTATAGAGCACCTTGGACATGGTGGGCCGGGCCATGAACAGCACCTCGGTGGCCGGGCAGTCCCAGCCCTCGTTGAGCAGGTCGCAGGCGCACAGCACCTTGGTCTCGCCCTTTTCAAACCGGGCCAGCACCTCCCGGCGGTCACTGGCCTTAATTCCGCCGGACACGGCCTCGGCAGCCACCCCCGCATCATGGAGCCGTCCGGCAATCTCTTGGGCATGCTTGACGGAGGCACAAAAGATGACGGTCCGCTTGTCCTTCACATACTGGAGCCAGGTGTCCACGATGAGCTGGTTCCGCTCCGGCACATAGATCTTGCTCTCCAAATCCCGGATGTTGTACTGGACGCTGTTGAACCGCACCTTGGTCAGATCGATGTTGGTATGGATGCGGATGCATCGCACCGGCACCAGTTCGCCGATCTCCACAGCGGTCTGGATGTCCAGCTTGTGGGCGGTGTTCTTGAAGATATCCAGGATGTTCTTGTCATCGGCCCGCTCCGGCGTGGCAGTCAGGCCCAGGGTGAATTCCGGCGTGAAGTAGGACAGAACCTTCTGGTATGTATCGGCGGAGGCGTGGTGGGCCTCGTCCACAATGATGTAGCCAAAATCATCCGGCTTGAACCGCTCCAGGTTCAGCGCCACGCTCTGGATGCTGCCGCAGACCACGAAGGCGTTGCCCTGCTTCATGCTCTCCACATAGCGGCCCACCGTGGCCCTGGGCCACAGATCCCGGAAGGTCTTGGTGGCCTGATCCACCAGCTCTACTGTGTGAGCCAGGAACAGCGTACGCTTGCCAAACCGCTTGGCGTCCATGACAGCGGTCACCGTCTTGCCGGTGCCGGTGGCATGGTAGAGCAGGGCGATGGTCTCAAAGTTGCAGCGCATCTCCTCCAGCGCCGCCAGTGCCTCCTTCTGGTGTGTTTTTAGTTTGGATCCATCCAGTGCCTTGCCCCGCTGGGTGGGGAGGTAGTCCTCAATCTCCCTGAAGCTGGGGTGCTGGCCCAGGAATACCCGTAGCTCGTCCTTTACAGTCTCCGGCTGCTGCTGCATCTGCCGTACCGCCCAGCGGTACACATCCCATCCCAGGTAGATCATGCTGTTCTGCTTGAGCAGGTCATCGTAAAACTTATTTTGAGAGATCAGCTTGGGGTTGTGGGAAGCCTCGTCGTCGATCTCGATGGCCACCTTCCGCCCGCCGTTCTCAATTAGAAAGTCGGCAAACCGGCTGTTCTGGTAGATGTCGGAGAAAGGGTACTGGGAGTATAGATAGCCGGCCTTTTCGGCACCGAAGGTGTCGGAAAACAGTTCGATGAACAAGTCTTCAGCACTGCTGCCGGAGGCGGAGCGGTAGGTAGGCATAGGGTTCACCTCACATCATTCGCTTTAGACGATCACTCGCAGGCACTTCTATTTGGAGCTTCTGCAATTTAGCAAGAGAAATTTGGCGCTGGCCGTTCTTCTGCATTTTCCCGCAATGTGCCCAAGCAAGCTTGCCAGGCCCATTGTATTCTTCGGAAAAGGTCCCATCTTTATGTATCTTCAGCACAAGTAACCACTCTGGCTCACTAGAAAGAGAAACACGGTCAATTTGTGTCGCTTTAATCTGAATCAGACGTCCATCCGGCCCTTTAGCATCGTGCGTTTCTTTTGTAGCAGAAAATAGTTCCAAATTATAATAACTAGACGCCAGGGCCTCTCCGATGCTTCCAACTATGTATCCGTCTGGCGTATAACACCTGCCCGGAAACAGTTCTTCCAGTTCACGAGATACACTATAGAGCATTTTTATTTTTTCTGCGACTAGTTCCTGGAGCGTTGCTCCGTTCATTACAGCACTTCCTTTAACAGAATCTTTTTCTCAAATCCACCCCGTTTGGCCGCCTTATCTTCCCGAACCCGCTCTAACTCTTTCAGGGTCCAGCCGCGGGCTTTCACGACAGCATGTATGACCTCCAGAAGATCGGCCAGTTCCTCCAAAGATTTGCTCTCTTGGTACTCAGCTAACTCTTCATTCAACTTTTGCTCCAGAAGGTATATGTATTCCTCATCAGATAAGGTTTTGAAAACGCAGGTTTTCCCATCTGCTTCGATAATCTCCGGAATACGATCCCGCACCAGTTTGTGATAGGCTTTAATAGGCATCCTTTAGCCTCCTCAAAATTTCCTCATCCGCAGGGCAAAATGCATACTGATCAATCTCATTCACCGCAATCCAACGAATGTCATTGTGCTCCAGTTTTTGTGGGATACCCTCCCGAATAGTCGCATGAAACAGCGTCAGATGAACTGTCAGATCTGGGTATTCATGAATCACATCCATGAATACTTCGCCCACATCCAGTGTGATGGCCAGTTCCTCCTGGCATTCTCGGATGAGTGCCTGTTCCTTGGTTTCTCCAATCTCTACCTTGCCCCCTACAAACTCCCATAGGAGTCCTCTGGCCTTATGTGCCGGGCGTTGGCAAATCATAAACTTATCCTGATCCCAAATTAGGGCCGCAACTACCTCAGTCATTCTTTATACTCTCCATTGTGATCACTGGCATCTTCTAGTTACTCTGTTAAAAATACTTCCTGTTCAATTGTAACACCATATTCTAATATTTTTTTCATAGCCATATGAAAAAGCGGATACTGATTACAAGCGAGGGCAATCTGAACGGTTTTCAAGTATTGCTCTGAGCGCACGAGTCCGGTTCCATGATGGGCTGTCACATCTTCAGCAGACATTCGCATGGGAGTCAGGGTAGGAAAAATCTCCTTCAGCCGTTCAAACATTTGGAATCCGCCCAAATCAATATCCGCCCAAAATACGGTCTCGGTCTGGTTTTGCAGTGCAGCCGCCATCTTTTTAAAAAACTTGCGTTTTTGAGGACTTAAAAAGCCGCCATGATAAACTACAAGCTCCTGGGGACGCAGTTCAGACAACACAAATTCATCGTAATTGGTCTTGTTCTCAATAAAAATGAGTTTTTGAATGGCGTTCATATCAAAAGACTGTATGGCATCAACACCTGGACTAGGCAGGGCCAAACCATACGGCGCCGCAGCGGCCACAGAAATCTCTCCTTGTTCGGTCTGGATAACGCAGTTCCCGGCAAGTTCATACAACTCCGGACGGGCATATATACCCAGGTAGGCCAGCTGCTCTCGCTCACCCATCTCGCTTTGCTCACAGGCCTCTATCAATCCGGCACAGTACGTGGAAGCAATTCGTAAGAAAGTCTCCCGCACCTCCCGCTCAAAGGTTTTGGTGTTCTGATAACACTTTCCGCTGAAGGCGCGCATGGTAATGGATTCCCCCGCCAAAGAATCGTACACCACAAACGCAGTTAATAGCTGGTCCAGCGGCGCCAGATCCTTTTTGCAGTAGGACGGAACCCGAAAGGCCTCTTTTGCCTGATGGCAGATGTCATCACGCCATGCCAGAATCCAGTCTGTCGTAACGCCAGAAAGCCTTGCGGTCATACGCTCCATTACAGTTTGCGCCAGTTCTTTTGGATGTGTGCGGCCCGTTAGCTGATAACACTCCGAAAGGTGTTCTAAATTCAGTATCACATTGGAAAGAACCGGGCGTCCGTAGACCCACTGTGCGGAAATCAGCCCACGTGTTTCCAGGTCGTTTACTACGTCGTTCCATGTATCCCGAATTTGTGCATCTTCATAAGCATACTCCGGGAATTCGTGTTTTTCAATCCGGAGCATCACCCTGCGTGAGGAGGTGCCCGGATGTGTCAGATGCTTACTATTTTCATATTTGTCTAGCAGATGGGACAGAAGGATACTTTGTTTCATGCCGGCATGATCTCCTTCCCCCAAGCCTTGACACGCATTTGATACTTTTCTTTTATCACCAAATGGGTGCGATCCGCCAAGGGCATAATATCTGGCAGCTTGTCCGGAGGCGTACAGATAATTGCCTGCAATCCCATTTTCCGTAGGAGACGGACGCTCTCCATGATGCGGTCACTGTCCATCTTATTGAATGCTTCGTCAAATACCACCAGCCGAACGGTATTACTGGCCAGGGTGGAAGAATTGTTTACCTGGTACAGCTGTGCAAAGGACGCCAGTACCGCAATATAGAAGGGCGTCTGAGTCTCACCGCCGGATTTGGTATTCAAGGTCTGGGAGAGCAGCTGCCTGGAACCGTTTTGATCCGTAGTTTCCAGATCGAATTTTAGGTAGGTCCTGAAATCGGTAAATCGCTCGATATTCTGCTGAAGCTCACTCTGCTTTCTGGCGTTGACTTGGGTATCATCGGACATGGCAATTTGGCTAAACAAGGTCTCCATCAGATTTCCGTATTTCTGCTGGAACGGTAGTGCAAACAAGCCGCCATCCCCTTCCATCAGCTCCGGTGCCATAATCATATCATAATAATCGGCGTAATCTGGATTGCGGTCTATTTTAAACTGGTACTGGTCTGTTCCGAACTTTGCCTGTTTCAAAGCTTTGTTGAGGTTCTTGACCTGCCGATCTACCTGCTCAATGCTGGATTTCAGTTTGTTGAGAAAATCGTTTTTGAACTGTTCCATGGCGCTTTCCCGGGCGGCCTTGATCTTCTCCCTGTATTTTGGCAGCTCGCTTTCCTCCAGAACCTGCCGCTCCGCCTCATATTCTCCGTTGTCCATAGCATCCACCCGGAAGGGGCAAGGCTTAAACTGATCGGCATAGTTCTGCCTGGCCTGAAGCAGCTTCTCCCTGGTTTGATCCCGCTCATTGATGGTGCGCGGTAGCTGATCGCTGAAGTTCTTATGCACCGTTACCGCCCGTTTTAGACGGGCAAGTTCCTGATGGTAGCGGGGCAGACCGGTCTGTTCCTGATACGTCTGGGGAAATGTCTCGGAAATCCGACTCTCCAGCTCCATAAGTTTTTGACGCTGACCCGGCAGGCGCTCATCTTCCAACTGGCGGATCTGTGCTTTCAGGTCTCCGCGACGCTCCACGGTGTCTTGCTGCCTGTCGCGCAGGATTTTGATCTCACCAATCAGGCTTGCAATGGTCTGCCGCTGCTCATCCAGCCAGAGCAAATTCAGCTGGGAAAGCCGTTCCTCTGTTTGCGCAATTTCTTCTTTGATTTTCAGGCTACGCAGGTAATCATTCAGCTTTTCCTGCACCGTATTCTGAACGAAAAAATGGTTAAACAGAGGCTCTGCCTGCCGTTTCAATACCTGTAGTATCGGCGCCCAATATTGGATGCGCTCCTGCACCCGATCCAGTTCCGCCTCCAGACGCTGGATCCGCAGGGCTACGGCACGGCGACCAATAAAGGCGTCCTCCATCCACGCACGGCGCAGCGGGCGGGTTACATACCCTTGATACAGCATACCTTCGGCTGTGATGGCCGTCTTATGGCTGCGGAGCTCCTCCACTCGCGCACAGCACACCACCCGTCCCAGAAGATAGTCAATATAGCTGCGGGCCAGATCATTTTCCGTTTCCACCTTTTGGGCCAAACTATTCTCCAGGGGGTGGAGTTTTTCTTTTTCCCGCAGTTTGCCGATATCCACAATGCCAAAGGAATTTTGGCCAAACTCCTCTTTGATTTGATTATAGAGTTTCTGCGCCTCCGGGTAGCAGGCTGGATCCACCAGGAGATAAAACTTCTGAGTGTTGAGATAGCCCTCCACTGCACCACGCCAGGCCTCATCCTTCATTTCCAATACATCGGCTAGAATTGGCACCACCACTGGCTTACCTACCTTCTGTTCCAGCTCCATGCTCAGACGCTTTTGGAAGTGGAGCAGGCCCCGAGGGTAGTCCTTGATGTTTTTTCGCAGATTGGCTAATGCGGCCTGTTTTTGATCTGCTTCGGCCCTGTATGTGTCCAGATGGTCTTCCACCTTGTGGGCAGTATTTCGAATTGCCGCAGTGAGCTCTGCCACAGCGGCCTGGGCTTGCTCAAAGAGGGAGAGCGGACGGGCAAACAGCTGCGCTCCTGTATTCTCCAGGGCGGCGTATATGTTTTGGGCGGTCTCCGCAGCTTGCTGCACCTGCGCCAGATCTTCTTCTGTCTCCCAGGCGACCATATCTCTGCATAAATGGTGGATGCGGCTGGCCTCCTGCCGGATTTCCAGCGACAGAATTTGCATACCTGACAGCAATTTTTCCTGTTCCTGCAGCAGCCGTTTCTTTTCCAGTTGGAGCTTTTCTTCCTCCTGAAACACGCTGCTTTGCGCCACTGCCAGTTCTAACTCCTGCCGTCGCTTCTCTTTTTCCTCGATTTCCAGGGAAAAAGCCTGGATATCCTCCTCTGTTTTCTGTAAGGCGGCTTTACCATCCTGCAGTTCCCGTTCTGTGTATTCGATGGCAGACTGCTGCACTTCCTTCTCTGCCCACAGAGACAGGAAAAATTGAATGCGCCACCGGTCGATAGCCTGCTGCCAATCCTGGTACAGCCGCCCGATCTTTTGCAAAGCCTCCAGCTTTTCCTCCTGGCGCTGTGCCAACTGCTCGTGACGCTTATAATCCCGGACATTCTGCTGCATGGCCTCAATATCCGGCTTTTGAGGGATATCGCAGATGTTCTCTGTAATAAATTTTTGAATGTCTACAATGGGACGAAAGGAGATCGCCTTCTTCATCATCCGCATGACCTGCTCGTTGTGGACATTCCACTTGGCCAACAGGTCTTCCTGGTACTGCTTGTGGGTATCGTAAAGCTTCCCCCGCATACCATACTCTTTCAAAAACACACGAAGAGTAGGGATATCAATGGCCTCACCCTGGCGAATAAAGCAGTCCGCTGGTAGTACTCCATCATACAGGAAAAACCGGTCCTGCCGACTTCCGTCGCTCCGGCAGTCGAAGATGACGCCGCTGACAAACCGCTTACCCTCCACATCGTCCAAAAATTCGCAGGCAATAAAGGTGGAGTAATTTTTTCCGCGTCTGGAATTTGGGTTATTTTCGTCCATATCAGCCCGCAGATATCCATCCAGCGTCCGCTGAGACTTTTCATTGGCTGCCTGGTTGAAGTTCCGGGCGTTGGTCTCGCCCAGAAGAACAATTTGAAGCGCGTCGATTATAGTGGATTTTCCTGCTCCGTTTTTTCCAGTCAGGAAATTAATATCATCCACTTCAATAAGTTCTTTACTAAAATAGAGCCAGTTAATCAGCAGAATCTTCTTCAGCTTCTTCACTTTCCTCCTCCTTTCTTAATACCGATACAATGGCATTCAGTTTTTCACTAGAAACCGCAGATAAAACCGTGGGCAATATGGCGAATTTACAACTGCCCTGGTTGTATTTTCCCTCGATTCGCTGAATCACCGAGTGGTTATCCAGCACCGTAAGTGCCCGCTTTACCTCATCCATGTTGGGCTTTGCCGGTAAGATGGCATAGTCTGTCACTACTTTTTCTAAAAGGTCCCGAACAGAACAGACGGCATCCTGCTCTAATCCAAGTCGCTCCAGATTTTCCTCATAGAGCATACGAATCGCCAGCAGCATAGCAGTTTCTTTCTTATTCAGATTGCAACGATTGGCCTCGTCCGTGTTCAGAACATAATAATACCCGTTCAAATCGTCCTTGCGTAGATCCCAATCCAAAAAGGCCAGATACTCCTGTATCGCCTCAAAGTGGGCAGAAAGAAACACATAGTCCGGATTATTGACCCGTCCCACCCCTGGTTGATACACGGTTCTTACTACATAAGTGCGGCTGAGGAGTTGATTGCAAATGGACTTAAAGCGGTCAAGATCTTTTTGGGTCGCTGTACTGAGCCACTCAAAACTCATTTCTTCCCCTCCTTGCGCGTAATTTGAAGCTGTGGAATGGTGTATGCGTTTTCGGTAAATGTCCCTTCCAGCTCTCGGACCACAAAGTCCGCCTCGGGATCTCGGCCAGTGAGCACGGCCAGCATACTCATAATATAGGCCCGATCATCCGACAGCCCCATGTCTTTAGAATAGCAGATGCCGCGATCACCCAGCCATTTTTCCACGTATGCCGCAATGGCAGACCGGCCATACTCTGATCGAAGCAATTCCAACGCCTGTGCCTCTGCCGCTGCATCCAGCTCCGTTTCCTCGATCAGCACCGGAGCCGTCTTCGTTCGTTTTCCGGGGCGCTTGCGATACCAAAGGCTCTTATCAGAAAGGAAAGATTGTTCATAGATCTGAAATGCGGGCTGAATCCGGTCCACCAGCTCGGAATCTCGATGTTTTCCTCCCAGTGCATTCAGAAGATAGTTTAGATTTCCACGAACGGAGAAATCACGGTTGGTCAAATTTTCTAATTTCTGTGTCGTTGCCCTGGTATACCGGCGCACCTGGCAATCAATTTCATCCAGATACTCCGACTCAATGCTGTCATAACAGTCCTTTACCTCAAAAATTTTTTGCATCAGGTCCCGTCGACAGTCTGCCAGTGCGGCGCCCCGGCGATCCTGTAACGCAGCGTTGGCAAGAGCTGTCAACAGCGCATCATCTTCGGCCCAGTTTGTAAGGATCGTCTGGATTGGAACCCTGTATTTTGGAACCGAATCCTTGATTTTCAGTGGCCGAATATAGGCCTCTACCACTTTCTGCCCAAAATCATCAAAATGTGAGGCCAGAACATCATTCACTTCCTGCATCTTAATTTGCAATTGAAAGAAATGCTTTACATTGTGATAGACCATTTGCAGCAGCTGGAGCAGTGCCTGGGTATTATCATAGGCATTGTAAACCGCCGCCATCTTGTCATAGATGCTGCCACTCTCATCGGCCACTTTTAGGGTGGAGTAGGTGCTGAACACATAGGAATAGCCGCGAATGGGACTGTCATCCCGTAGTTGATGGAACAGCTTCAGAAGGGAGCTGCTGTAGCTAGGAACTGTAATATATTCATTAAAGTCCTCACTGCGCTCTTTTTCGAACCAACCTTTGCTGTATAATTTACGAATTAGAAATCTGGCGCGGCCCGAAATATCCCGCAGTTCTTCCTCATCAATGTCCTCCCCCTCGAATGTGGCATCGGCCAGCTGCTGCTCCAATTTGCTGCGAAGCATGGAGTAAAAGGTGTTCTCTGGAATTTTTAAATTGTCTCGGTATGCTTCCCAAAGCACATCAAGTGCGTCGGCATACAGTGCACGATTCGGCGAGGCCAAAATGGAAAATAAATCAGTTGGGATACGCTCAAACAGGTTCATCGCAGTCCCTCTCTTATAGGAGATGTTTATGATTGGAATTCTAATCAAACTTAACGATCGACCGGATATTATATTTGAAAATGGGACCTTCTATGGTGGGTTGCATTGCGGGGAATGCTTGTCTATTTTTGAGAAAAATATAGGGTGGGTCCCAGTTCGGCTGGAATTCACTGACGACTGGGTGTTGGTAGATGGCAACAGAGCCAAAACATTCCCTATTCCGTACGGAGACCACGTCAAGGTGTAAGTGTACTATCCCACCACCAATTTGTTGGTCTTCTTCAGAAACTTCGCCGGAATCGGCCGGTCCAATTCCCAAGTGATATTCATGGGTCTGCTCCCGCTGTGCTTCACATAGTTTGCCGTGCCCAGGAAGGTATAGGCCTCGGCACCCCCGGTGATCCGGTCGGCTTTGAACTCCCGGACGAACAGCAACACCTTACTCCCACGCTCCCAGTGGTGAATGTATCGCTGCCCGGTAGGAGAGTCCGCCGCTGTGGTGCTCTGGCTCTGCCAGTGGAACAGGTTCTCGTTGATGGAGTAATCGTGATACATGGTGGTGGGCGAGTAGTCCTTGTCCGCCTTATTCAGCGTCACAAAGAACACATCCAGATGTTTCTCCGGCAGCCACTTCACACCCTCACGCACCGTGGCCGGTTTCAGGAAATCCAGCGCCACCAGCAGCTGGTCCCGGGTATAGGTGCAGTGGAGGTCCAGCGGGCAGTCAAAGCCCAGCTCCACCGGCTCGTCAATGAAGTCGATCTGCTCATACCGATAGCGGAGCAGGTCCAAAAGCTCGCCCAGCAGCACGGGACTGTCCGAGAGGGCATACAGGTTGTCCAGCACTTCATCGGATGTCCAGCTTTCTGCTGCCTTGCCCCAAATAGTTACGTAGAACATCTGGAGCATGCGCTGTTCCAGCTCATCCAGCGTCGCAAAGTCCACATTGTCCAGGCGGGGCAGCAGATCCAACAAAAAGCAAATCCAGCGCTGGGAGTCCACAACGGCCAATCGGGCAAAGGCTTTCGTGAGCACCTCCTCCAGCGGTTCACTGAAATCTGCAATTACATCTGCCCGAGCACAGATACGAGAGAAGGAGGAAAACTTGTAGATTGCCCTGGGGTCCAAATGATAATAGTCCAGAAAGTTTGCCAGGGTCAGATCCAAACCGCTGTCCTCCGCAAAGCTGGCCGCCCGGGACACCAGCCCGGCGGTATTTCCGTAGGAGGCACGGATGTTATCCAGGATGTACTTGGCAGCCTTCTTCTCCAGCTGGATATAGCAGCCCTTGGGCGCGGAGACAAACCCGTCTTTGATCTCCCGGGTCACGCTGCGAGTGGTATTGGACAGCAGGGCGGCAAACTTGTCCTCAAAGTTATACCGCTTGTTGGCCTGGCCGATAAAATCCAGCACGGTCAGGCATTCCTTATCCTCCGCCAGCCGCAGACCACGACCCAGCTGCTGGAGGAAAATGGTCAGGGACTCGGTGGGCCGCAGGAACAGCACCGTATTGACCTCTGGGATGTCAACGCCTTCGTTGTAGATGTCCACCACGAAAATGAAGTGCACCTCGCCGCTCACCAACCGCCCCTTGGCGGCTTTTCTCTCATCATCGGAGGATTTCCCCGTCAGGAAAATGGAGGGAATGCCGTTGCTATTGAAATAACGGCACATAAACTCCGCATGCTCGATGGACACACAGAAGCCCAGGCCTTTCACCTCGTCGATATCAGTCACATACTTGAGAAGGGAGGATACCACCAGATCGGCGCGGCGGTTGGCCACGGCGCCGCTGAGGGTGTAGAGATTGGAAAGCTCATTTTTGTCGTAGCCGCCGGCACTCCATTTCAGGGTGTTCAAATCCACCGTGTCGGTGACGCCGAAATACTGGAAGGGGCACAGCAGCTTGCGGTCGATGGCCTCCGGCAGACGGATTTCCGCGGCAATCCGGTTGTTGAAGTAGGGCAGTACGCTCTTACCGTCCATACGCTCCGGAGTAGCTGTCAGGCCCAGGAGGATCTGGGGCTGGTAGTAGGACAGTAGCCTCTGATAGGTGGGCGCTGCTGCGTGGTGGAACTCGTCCACCACGATGTAGTCGTAAAAATCAGGGGCGGTCTTGGCGGCGAAATCCTGCGAGTTGAAGGTTTGAATAGACAGAAACAGGTGGTCAATGCCCTCTGGCCGGTAGCTGCCCACAAACAACTCTCCGAAGTTGGCATCCTTCAAAACGGCCCGGAAGGTGTACAGGCTCTGTCGCAGAATCTCCTCCCGGTGGGCCACAAAGAGTAGCCGGCAGAGCTTTCCGGGGTGTTGCTTACAAAATCGCTTATAATCCAGAGCGGAGATCACCGTCTTGCCAGTACCGGTGGCGGCCACCACCAGATTGCGGGTATAGCCCCGGACGGTGCGCTCGGCCTCCAACTTGTCCAGGATCTCCTGCTGGTAGGAGTAGGGCACGATATCCATGGTATAGACTTCGGCGTTATTGGCGTCGAAGTATTTTTCCGCTTTTAACGCCCGAGCCAGCCGCTCTTTCTGATCTTCGGAATAGTACTCAAACTCGTTGGAATTCCAGTAGCTCTCGAAGGTGGCGGCAATCTTATCAATGGTCTCCGGCAGATCCCGGCGGGTCACCTTCACGTTCCACTCCAAACCGCTGGAGATAGCGGCGTTGGACAGGTTGGAGGAGCCCACATAGGCGGTGGTGAAGCCGGTATTCCGGTAAAAGATATAGGTCTTGGCGTGGAGGCGGGTGCGCTTAGTGTCGTAGCTGACCTTGATTTTGGTGTTGGGCAACTTGCGCAGTTCCTCAATGGCTTTCACATCGGTGACCCCCATGTAGGAGGTGGTGATGATCCGCAGCTCGCCTCCGTTCTGGGTAAACTCCCGCAGCTCATCTATCAGGAGCCGCAAGCCGCTCCACTTGATAAAGGACACCAACATATCGATACGGTCGGCAGAGACGATCTCCTTTTTGAGCTCCGTGTACATCTGGGGCTCATGGATAGCTCCGGTAAACAGGCTGCTCTGGGCGATGGAGGTTTCCGGCCGGCTCAGGTCGGCAGCCGTCTTGCCCGCTACCAGTCGTGGATCCTGCTCCTGTAAAAGCGCAAGAAGCTGCTCTGCCCGCAGGTCGACGCTCAGCGCAGCAAAGTCAGCTTCTTTCGTTGTATTCTGGATGAGGTCTACGATCTGGTTGGCAAGGCCGATCTGGGTAAAGATGTCTCCGCCGTTGTCCACCACATTCTCCAAGCCCTTTTTCACCACATCTGCCAGATACTGCGCCAGCACCTTGGAGGCTTCTGCCTTGTCAATGGGCGCAACTGATTTACGGGCATCAGGAATCTCCGAAAGCTCGCGGTTCAGGGCAGTATTGATGACTTGTTCGTAGAGGCCAGGAGGCAGCATTATATTTCACTCTTCCTATCTTCTCTTTGTAGATGTATATTGTATCTAGTATAACTGGAATTCCAAAATCCGACAAGGACTTATTGGCAAATATCAACAAAGCTATCCGGTTTCGATATGTGTTGTTTCTCTTCATTGGAAAATTAGTTTAGCATTATATTTATCCAATAAACAGGACTATTCTGTATGGCACCATCTGTCAAAATAGAAAGCGGATGATTCAACTTATGTACACTTTCTCAACAAAGGGCAAAACGATATCCATTTTCCCAAGTTTTGAAGTAACCGCACCTATTATCTACCTCAACACCTTCTCCAACGAGGGGCAGAAGGTATTTGAGGCCGCGCAGGCTGCTGGCTGTCCACCGTTTACATTGGTGGCAATCAGTGATCTGGACTGGAACCACGACATGGTACCTTGGGACAGTCCGCCTGCTTTCAAAAATGCTGAGCCTTGCACCGGTGGTGCGGACGACTATCTGCAACTCATCACCGAGGAGATTATACCAACGGCAGAGAAAGAGATTAACGGAGTCCCTCGTTGGCGAGGAATCGCTGGGTACTCCCTGGCTGGGCTGTTTGCGCTGTATGCCATCTACCAGACAGACCTATTTTCCCGTGTGGGCAGCATGTCCGGCTCTCTCTGGTTTCCTGGAATGAAGGACTATATCTTCTCACGCGAACCAAAGCGGTGGCCAGATTGTACATACTTTTCTCTGGGAAATAAGGAGAGCAAAACTCGAAACCCGGTTCTAAGAAGTGTTCAACAGAACACAGGAGAGATTTATGCTTTCTACCAAAGCAAGGGAATTGATGCGGTGTTTCAGCTAAATCCGGGTAATCACTACAATCATGTTGTGGAACGCACAGCTGTAGGCCTTTGTTGGCTCCTGTGCAGGTGAGATACGCCTCTCGTCAGGCTGTATTCTTTGTATAGGCGTGTTAAAAATTGATACGCCTGACTCGGAAAAACACCTTGCTTCTTGGCTTTGGCAGAGGTACAATACCCCAAACCTGAACATGAAAAGGAGCCCTTCTAAACAGGAACGGCAGTTGTGCCGCACCTGGTCAAGAAGGGCTCTTTGACCATATGTTTGACCACGAACAGGGTCGGAGTATACAGGAATAGTTGGATTAAGAGCGTCTAAGAGTGCGCAGAACGCAGTAGAAATGGTCAAAATGATTGAAAAGCACCGGAAATAGTTCAACCGTCTACTCGTTTTTAGTGCCAGAAATGAATAATCATAAAAAGATGACCAATAAACTTCTCAAAGCGCGTACAACGCTCTCAAAGATTGTAAAATAGTTAGATGTTCTTATAAAATTGACCATCATAAACAGCGGCAAAAAGGCTTCTGATGAAGGAATAAAAGTACATAAAATCATGGAAAATGGGTATTAAAATTTCGATTTTTTGCAATAATTGGATTTTTTAAGAATAAGAACTCGTTTATAGCCCACTTCTTCACTCATCTCTTGATAATCTGTTTCAAGAGCTTTTTTGAATATGCTTTATAGTGCTTATTTCTTTATATATAGCATGATAGCATGTTAAAGTTATTCGGGTCGGGCGAAACTAACCTTCAAGTGTCGGGAGTTCGCAGCCATACCTAGTCGGAAAAGATAAAGCCACTACCGATGCTCTTTTAAATCCTGTACACTGGAAAGTGCCAACAACCCAGCGGAAAGGAAAANTTATTCGGGTCGGGCGAAACTAACCTTCAAGTGTCGGGAGTTCGCAGCCATACCTAGTCGGAAAAGATAAAGCCACTACCGATGCTCTTTTAAATCCTGTACACTGGAAAGTGCCAACAACCCAGCGGAAAGGAAAAGCGATGAAAGAGCAAAATGGTAATGGCTTTGCACCAAGTATAGCACAAGCCATAGAAGAAATGAAGGCAAAACAGGGAGACTCCTTTTCTTTGGAACGCATCAACTTAGCGGAGTTAGAACGACGAACCGGCGTATCTCGTAGCAGACTGCGCAGACTCAAGAGAAACGGCTTTCAAGACTTGCCTCGCAGCACTAAAGGCAGTAGACATAGGGTCACAAAACTCAGCGGTTATACTGGCCTGTTGGACAGCTTGCTGCGCCAAGGCGTTAAGAATTCCTCTGTCGTATTGGAGCGTTTGAAACAGGCTGGTTTTGAAGGAGGGGCGACCATTGTAAAAGAGTATATTGCCGCTCACAAGGACCTCATTCCGGCCAAACGCCAGTTGGTTGCGCCGCAGGGAAATCGTGGCCGCCGGTACGTCACAAAGCCCGGTGAAGCCTACCAGATGGACTGGGGATTCACGGATGTCTTGGATTACAACAGTCGGACCTACCGCGTTGCCTGCTTTGCCATGATTTGTCACCACTGTGGCCAGCGGTATATTGAGTTCTTCCCCAACGCCCGGCAGGAAAACCTGTTTATTGGGATGATCCATGCTTTCCAGTACATGGGGGTTCCGAGATTTGTATTAACCGACAATATGAAGAGTGTCGTGCTGCACCGGGATCTGGAGGGACATCCAGTCTGGCAGAAAGACTACGAAACCTTTATGCAAGCCCTGGCCTTCGAGACAAAACTTTGCAAGCCACGGCATCCCTTTACCAAGGGCAAGGTGGAGCGGTTGGTTCGCTTTGTGAAAGACAATTTCCTGGCTGACCGAGTATTCTGCGATCTTACAGACCTGAATTGGCAGGCACTGGAATGGTGCAACAAACAGAACGAAACATACCGCCGTACTGTGGATGGTGCGCCTCAAAAGATTCACGAAACTGTATGCGGAGAACAACTGCGTATGGTTCCGGAGGATGCCATCCGATTCTATCTCTGTCCGGAAAGAAAAATCTCCTTTGATGGCTTTGTAAATTACGAGGGCAGGCGTTTCGGTGTACCCTACAGCTATCCTGGTGCAACAGCGAGAGTAGAGCGCAACGGTGATTTGTTGCGCATCTATTCTGCTGATCTGAAGGTACTGCTGGCTACACATACCGTTACCTGGAGCCGCACCGACAGTTTCTGTGAGGGACAGTACGAATCCTTGGCACAGCCAGAAGAATTTCCCACAGCGCCTGTACAAACGCAGATTTTTCAGTTACCAAAACCCTCTCAGGATCTATCCTTTGCCAAATTCGATTTTGACAAGGAGGACCAGGTATGAAAGAAACAATCTTTGAGCAGGTGGCGTCCGCTGCTTCTGTTTTGAAGCTGGATCTTTCCGCTGAGGAATTCGCGCTGTTCGCAGAAGACCGGGAATTCTCGGAAGCGGGAATGGAGGCGGTACAGATGCTGCTCGGCTATCTTAGCGAAAAGAAACAGCAGACCACCATTCAGACCTTATTGAAGATGAGTCGTCTACCCACAAAAGCACCCAAGACCTTTGAGAATTTTGACTTTTCGTTGCTCAAAGGGAAAGATGTGGAACGCCTGAAGGTTTTGTCCTCCTTGAACGCTATCTACTCTCACCGCAACCTGGCCTTTATTGGCCCGGCAGGCACAGGCAAAACGCATTTGGCTCAGGCTTTCGGATACGCCTGCTGCCAGCACGGGTTGAAAACCTATTTCATTAAGGCATCTGAACTCCGTGACAGATTCACAGCAGCCCGACGTTCTGGAAAGACTGATTCCTGCCTAAATGGTCTTGTGCGCCCTTCTTGCCTGATTATTGACGAGATTGGCCACTGTGCCTTTGACAAGGAGAATACCAGGCTGTTCTTTGACCTGATTGACCGGCGCTACAACAAGGAAGGCAGTTTCAATATGATCTTCACCAGTAACAAGAATCCGGCTCTCTGGCGTGAGGATTTCGAGGAAGACGCTACCTTGCTGTGTACGCTGGACCGCATCTTTGACGATGCCACTGTGTTTAAGCTGCGTGGTGAAAGTTTCCGCGGAAAGAAACTGGAGACCGTCTCACTGCAAACTGGCAGGGTACCTACAGTTGAGCCGGCAGTAACGAAAGAATAACTAATCTATGAGTGCTGGGTTGTTGGCACTCTTTTTGTTTATTCTACTAGCTCTGGGGTTCGCCGACAAAAATTGGTTAAATACTCCCGACAAAATATGGTCTCGATCTCCCGGCGCTAACAAAGTCATATCGCTGTCGTGTTTTTATGGGGTTTCACCTTCTTTTTATAGTCATAGATCAAGTGATTCTATCAGCATGTCAAACTGCTGTTCGGAAATATATATGCTCATTAATCTATACAGAAAGGGACTATTAATTATCCCGATAAGACAGATGGAAAGCTTCTGGTGTCCTCCTTCGGCTGCGCCGCCGAGACCACTGACATTGAATTTGAATGGACACGCCGTCATGCCATCGATAAGGGCACGCACCTGGGATGCCACCTGATCCAAGCCTTTGAGCCTGGGGAAGTCTCCGCCGAGGAAGCCCAGGGGATTGGGATACAGCTGGCAAAAAAATATTGGGTGGTAAGTACGAGTTTATACTTATCACCCATATTTATAAAGGACATATCCACAATCATCTGATTTTCAATGCGGTCAGATTCACTGACCACAAGCACTACCATTCCAACAAACGCAGCTATCACGAAATACGCTGGGCCAGTGATCAGCTGTGCCGAGAACACAGCCAGGCCGTCATTTTCCCCGGCCGAGACAAGGACAAGAGCTACATTGAGCATCAGGCCGCACAGAACGGCACCAGCTATAAGGCAAAGCTGAAAGCCGCCATTGACAGGCTGCCTCCCGTGTCCTCCAGCCTAGAAGATTTACTTGCCCGGTTGCAGAGGGAAGGATATGAAATCAAGCGAGGAAAGTATGTTTTCGCCAAAGCGCCGAACTAGAAGCGGTTCATCCGGCTCAACACCATGGGTGTCGACTACGTGGAAGAAGCCACTGTCTCCCGGATTGCCGGAGGTACCAGGCCCTCCATACGGCCCCGGCAGCGCAACGGGAAGGTCAGCCTGCTCATTGACATTCAGAACAATATTAAGGCTCAGCAGAGTGCCGGATACCAGCGGTGGGCGACCATTGAAAATCTGAAACGGGCGATCGCCACTATGAATTTCCTCAACGAACACGGCATTGTTAGCTACGAGGAATTGGTGGGACGGCGCGATGTCGTTGCCGCCGCATCCATCCGCCTCAGGGAAAGCCTGCGGGATACGGAACAGCGGATCGCCGACCTTGCCCACCTGGGAAAGTAGATCAATACCTACCGCAAGCTGAAACCCGTTTATGAAAAATACAAAGCAGCAAAGGACAAGAAAAAATTCCTGCGAGGCGTTAAGAGCGAGATCATCTTATTCGAGGCGGCAGCCAGGGACATCAAGGAGGCTGGACTCACCAAACTTCCTTTCTCCGATAGGCTCAAGGTGGAACTGGTTGGACTCTCCGCTCGCAAGATCGCCCCACAAGCGGAACTTCAGAAGGTACAGCGGGAGGGTAATGAATACGATACCCTTCGTCAGAATTTGAATATGCTTCGGAATCAAAAAAGCGAAGAGAGGTAAGAAAGGAACTAGAGCCACAATAAGATATGACAACTATTTTTTAAGACCGAACAAGGGTAACATCACATATTGGGTTTCCTGGATTGCCTGTTTAATGCCCTTGTTTTTCACCTAACAGACTTACAGATTTTTAGATTAGTTCCTGATCAAATGTTAGCTTAAAAGTAGACATTTAAAATTATCAAAAATAAGTTTTGAAATCTCTCTCACCCCAATAACACTACCAATCAAATCGTATGTTTGCTGCAAATCCGTTGGAGAGTATTTTTTTGAATTTATTTTTGAAAAAGGCCCATCACTTTCAACAAGTAATCTGTCTATAGGAATATTTGATATGATTTTTCTACCATTAATTGTAGCACACATACTAGAATTAACCGAAAAGTAGTATCCTGCATCTAACAAATGGTTCATTATTTCAAGGTTTCCAGTATACCAATGAATAATAGCTTTTTTCACTCCTTGCTGGAGTAGAATTCTTAGGGTATCTTCCTCAGCCATCCTGGTATGAACACTAAGAAGTTTTTTTTGTTTAGCAGATTGATGACAAATAAATTCAAAGGCATCTTTCTGCTTTTGTTTTGAGGCAACAAACTTTTTAGAATAGTCAAGACCGACTTCGCCAACATATGGCGTATTAGCTAATTCATGCAGAAAAGTGTTTTCAGAAAAATCCACTTTAGAGCTTTGCTGTGGATTATATCCCAATGCAAATTTAACATACTTGGTTTCAGGATATAGCTTTCTGCAAGAATGGAATACTTCAGGAGAATTTGTTACACATAAAGTGTATTGCTGAAGTTTGTTAATTTGGTCATACCAATATTCATGATTTTTATAGTAATCTAAATGAAAATGTGTATCAATTAGGTGCATACTCTATTCCTATCATTCGCATAAGGTCCTTGTCCCTTGAGAAAAGTTGCAAAAGATCGTTAATGGTCGCTTTATATAGTCTTAGAAAGGCTAACGACTCTTCCTTCGACAGTTGCCCTGTTTGTTTAATTCGTTTTAGCAACGCTTGATCCGTAGATTTTACTGCCGTGCTGATAGAGGTCAGAAGATCGACTAAATCTGAACGTCTTGAATCTGTTGAAGACAAAATATAGTCATACGAAAGAGCATTAAATGTGTAGTGTTCGTTTGGGACTACCACATCGAGAAGCGAAGATTGCCGAATTAGGCATGGATAACAATATCCACAATTTTCTGGTTGTGATTTGCCGTGCCAACGCGTATTACAAGGGTGTGAGCATGATATTGTCTTAGACACACAATCAAGAAACCCTTTGGTATCCTTATGCGCTTGAATCATCTCACGTTTAGTCATGAAAGCATATGGGTTAATTATTTCGTGACTGATTTCCAACTGTAACAGAAGTTGATTCAGCATTTTCAAAAAATAGGGATGCGTGGTTCTAGTACTACAGCTTCCTTTCCTCCCTGGAGTTAGGGGAAGATTAAGTCCAATAAATCCGTTTTCAGGTATGTAAACGGGTGTATCGACTCCTATAGCGTCAGCGACACAAATCGCAGCGGCTAAAAATAAGAACGATCTACTTCTGCTCGTGTTTTCTGCCGGTAACTTCTCAATTCCTAATGGCTTGTATGCTTTTGCGGTAAATGTAAATAGCATTTTTGATGTTTCTGGAAAGCTTTCATTAAAATGATGTATTATTTCGTTTTGTACCTGTTCAAGCTTTCCGAATTCTTTAAACCCGACAAATATAACATTTTTACCTCGTGACAGTAGTTCATATGCACCACAATATGAATCTAATCCTCCCGAAAGAAGAGATACTGCATCATATGTTTCAGGAGATACCAATTTTGGTGGAGTGCGTTTATGATTATCCTGATAACGATTAGTAGGTTCGCATTCTCTGAAATCAATTGTCCATATATCGCCAGAAAGAAATGAAAGCATTTTTTCTAAGTTGGTACGCACTGAATTCCAATGAGAATGCTCAATAACCGGAATGGACAGATGTAACTTTCGGGTCCATCCATCGGATGAAGAAGAACGCGATATTCTTTTATCGGCTGCAAATACAGATAATGCCAGAATATATAAATCTTCGCAGATTGGAGACACACTTTGAATGCCAAGTTTTCTGTACCATCCATCACGTATATTCGACGCAATAAGTCCGCCTTTTCCAGAAACATTTAAATTAAATGTAAGCGCGTCATTGAAATAAGTACTTTTTTCATTCTCGATACATTTGTTAATCCAGATTTTCATATGAATCACCATAATATAGTTCCATTAGTTCAAAACCTTTTTTTAATATATCTTGAACTATGGTTTCATTTGAAAGATTATGTGGATTGATTGAGGCAAGAATCTCATTTGTTAAATTAAGTTCCATTGTATAGTAAATATAGTTTTGCATTTCCTCAATGCGCTGATTTGCTTGAATAATATTAGGGCATTTATTGCGAATTTGCTTATCAAATAATTGCGCAAATTTTAGCTTTGCAAATTGACATACCATTTCCTTAATAAATTTATTAATTTCTATATTTTGTAAATCTTCAATTTTTTGAATATTAAGGACAGAAAGAGTTTCAGCAATGCAATCTAAAGCAATAGCATCGTCAATGGTTTCACCATTGTTAGCAAAGTGAAGAGTTAATTCGTTTATTGCATCCTCTGGATCCATGGCTAATATATCTGCTCTTCCAATGTCTCGAAGAGCAGTTTCGTAACCATTGGTACTGCTATTTGATGCAAAACTTGCGAATCCAGCAAGGATATGGGCAACTCGGTTATTGGCATACCCTTTGGTGTTCATAGCCTTGGCATATTTTGATGCAGCAGCGCTTTTTACAGCATCTGATGGATTGTTAATATACATAGATACTCCTCGTTTCGCCTGTGCCCAGTGAGGAGTAGACGGGGCAATATAACCTTTAGATGTTCCCATTTTTATCTCCGATCAACAGCCTTAACAGCAAAATTTCCACTTGTAATTTGTGATTTAATTACTTGCGAAATCTTTTTGCTTTTTTCCAAATCTTCAAGTAGACTACTAATTTGTGTAGCATTTGCACTATACATTCGGGTAATATGTGGTAGTGATGCTGGGCCGAAAAATGATTTTGGCTTTGCTTTCAGCACGTCAACTATATCTGATTGGTAATCTGGGTATTCTTTGTACACCCTACTAATCATGCTTAGAGTTATTGTATCGGACTTAAAATGAACCAACACGGCATCACATATTTTGCGTTGAGATTCGGGTTCCATGTCCTTAAGTTCTTCAAGGCGGGCATCTTCTTGACCTGCCAGACTGTTTTGAATTGCAGCCAGCATTTTTCGTTCTGCTTCACTAAACGAAGCGGATATATTTTCTATACTAGATAGTGATTCTCTAGATAGATAGAAGTACTTGCTTAGATCCATTTTAAAGAGATCCTTAGGTTCACTCTTAACCCAACGGATAATCCTTGGATTTTTCCAGAGATTATAGGTTTCATTTAGTTCTTTATCATTATCTATGCATGTTTCCACTTCTTTTAACTGTTTTATCTCGCCGTCAAATTCACTATTCCACTCGTAGAGTTTTCTGAATGCTTTAATATCAATTGTTTCTAATGCTAAGATTTTTGCCATAACTGAAAGATCGATATCGGTTCCGAAATAAAGAGAAGCAAGATTTTTCCGAACGAAAAAAGTATTAAGGAACCTTTTTGCCTGACGTGGGTTTCCTTTTAGACTACTCGAAACAGCAAAGCTGATTTTCGATATAATAGAAGCATCTTGTTCCAATGCTGCTTGATTGGAATTTGTTTTAAATGTTCCATTTGTATCTTTAATTATTGACTCAATAACTGTATATGTAAGTGATTTGTCTTCAAGCATAAGTTTCTTATCATACAGTGTCTGAATTAGTTTTTCAAAACTTTCGGTTGCCAAGTGTAATTGACAAATTAAAAGCAACAAATAATTCTCTATATCTTTTGGAGACAGTTCAGGAATTTTTATAGGCAGCTGAATTATTTTTTCAATATAGTCTGTAGATACAGCATAGCCATCAATCTGTGGGTATTTAATGTTTACTGCATACTCGATAATTCTTTGATCTACAGCAACAATAAAAGTGGTTTTCTTTACAGATAAGAATAGTTTTATTGCCTCAAGCGTATCAATTATTCGATCGGGCGTACACCTATCTAAATCATCTACTATAACAACAAGAGTTTTTACAGATGAAACTTCAGCCAGCATTTTTTCAAACTCAATCCTAAATTTCCGAATATTTTCTGTTTGTGTTTCGGAATCACTTGCAGCTTTTATATAATCATTTTTAAAGTTTTCTAATTTAGAAATTACATCCTCTGTATTAGATAATTCAGTAGAGAGACTAACAGCTATTGGAATGGGATTCCCTGTTAATGCGCTGACCACATACGGAGCCCCTTTAGACAATATGTTTTTTCCAAGTTTCAGATAGTCAATGCGTGACAATAAACTACGAATCTTATCTCCGGCTTTTTCAGAAAATGTTTTATTACTCTGTAATGATTTTAAAAGAGACTCCATGATGGCAACTTTTGCATCTTCATATCCTTCGAATTGCCAAGCATTTAATGAAATACAAACTACATCTTTGATATTGCTTTCCATATTTTGTTGGATCAGCTGTAGAAGAGAGGACTTTCCTGCACCCCAGCTACCATATAATCCTATTGTTAAGGGAGTGAGTTCAGGTTCTTTTATAAAGTTAACAATAGTGTCTGCGTATGGAGAGTAGAATAACATATCAATATTAGATGCATTATCTAACCACATGAAAATACCTCCTTACTATAGATTTGAAATCGTCGTTTTTCTTTATGGACAAGAAACGCCTTAAATCTCCGGTCAAGCAACCCCTAGCTATTGACAGGAACTGTTTCCTCAGAAAACAAACTTATATTATTTTCCAATTTATTATATCATTTTTATTTTCTTCTCACAATGTAAGAATCGAAAGGCATGAAATCAATTTTCCAAACAGAAAGCAAAATTTGTTTATGTATTTAGTGTTTTAATCATATAAAAATGGGAGCCTAACCACCTGACAGTATCCGGTGATGGCGCTCCCATTTTGTTTAAAGGTGAAAGTCTGGCGTTTTCCCTACGCAGAAGTGCTCTGCCGGCCTATACGTGAATCATACTGCCCCTACACGGAAAAGCTGCCACAGGCGGTTTCTTTGCCCATTTTGAACTCTAATTCCTACGCTTTTGGGAACGACGGGAAAATAGTGCGGGAAAGACACCACCACCGCCCGTAAACTTTGTTTGCAGGGATAGACGCAGACTTTGCAGAGCTTGTTATACTGACGCCTGCCGTTCTTACCCGGAAAGAACGGCCATTTCAGACGCCATTTCTTGCTCCGGCTCATAAATCGCCCGGCTCCGCAGGCTTCTTCTACAGAGCGGGTTTTCCTGAGACGTTCCGTTCCCTACACTCCCGCTTTGCATCCTCCAGTCTCTCCCGGATGGAGGGCTTTTTCTCCAGCGTGGTCCTGCGCGCTTCGGCCTGAGCCCTCTCCAGTTCCTTTCCACGGCGGCCGTTGTTGGCGATCCCGTCAACCATGCAATAGGCATTCTCCAGGGTCATTTCCGCCGTGCGCAGAGGGTTTCCGGTTCCACGGAGGCGGACACGATCTGTCCATTGATGCTGGTGAGTAACTCTGGCCGCTTGAATTGCTCGGTGCATTTCTGGATCATATCCGGGGTCAGGAATGGCAAAACCTTCCGCCCTAGGTCTAACTTTGCGCCCGTATTCTTTGTATAGGCGTGCTAAAAACTGATACGCCTGACTCGAAAAAACCTCTTGCTTCTTGGCCTCTGCAGAGGTACAATACCCCAAACCTGAATATGAAAAAGAGCCCTTCTGAACAGGCTACGGCAGTTATGCCGCGACTGGTCAAGAAGGGCTCTTTGACCACATGTTTGACCACAGACAGCGCCGGAGCACTCGGAAACAGTGGAATTAAGAGCGAAAAAGAGTGAGCCAAATGTAGCGAAAAGGGTCAAAAACTATTAGAAATAACCAGAAAAAATTTAGTTCAACCGTTTAAGTCGTTTTAGGAATCAGAAACGAATAATCGTAAAAAAATGACCATTAGCCTCTCAAGTGCGGACAACTCTCTTAAAGATTGAAAAATAGTTATATACTTTTATAAAAATTGGCCATCATAAGCGGAGGAAGAAATTCTTCTGAAGAAGGCACTAAAGTGAGAAAGATTTGAGAAATTAGTGTTAAATGCTTTCATTTCTCTTGTGATAATTGGATTTTTTAAGTATTAGGATTTGTTTATAGCCCGTATCTCTCGGTTTGTTGGTTCAAAGGCCTATTTTTAAACATGCTTTATAGCGCCTATTTCTTTGTCTAGACCGTGTTAAAAAATGATACGCCTACTTCCCGAAAGTTTCGTTATTCACTTCCGCAAAGAAAGAGCCGCCCCTTCGACAATGAGCCGAAGGGGCAGCTTTCGGTACTTTACGATATGGGTTCCGGCGGCTCGAACTTCAGCCTGATGGGATAGAAGTCCAGCACAAAGTGCTCCTCTTCCAGTTTCGTGTCTGGATGGCGGCCGGAGATTCCAAACTTCACATCCCCGATCTGGTGGGCGTAGTCCGGGGGACAGGTACCGAACACGACATACTGGCAGACGCAGTATTCCAGGTATCCGTCCTCCTCCGGTTCCAGCGGAGAGGTCTCAAAGGGCTTTTCAATATCTACCCCCAGGGAATCCAGATAGCGGGCCACCTCCGGATAGGCCTCTTTGACCCTGGTGCAGTAGTTCCGGCAATAACCGCAGCTACAGATATTTTCGGGGCCGAGATTGCTGTAATAGGCCCTTGTCTTCTCTATTTCCGGCTTCATCACGGCTTCTTTCCGTCCTTTCTCACAAGAATGCTCAAAAAATGCAGGTAATAGGCAAGAATGGCAAGTCCCATCAGCAGAAAGATCCCTCTTCTGAGGAGGCTCTGGCCATCGATTACAAAAACCAACAGACAGAAACCGGCAATACTGATCAGAAACACGAGGGAGATCAGACACGCACAGAGGATTCGGACAGGTCTGGAAACCCGCTCTGATTGTGCCAGGTCTATGATTCCTTGGAATAACGCATCCATCCACACAGGCAGCCGCACCTCCTCTCACCTTGGACCTGTTTGTTCAGTATGCATCCGTGCCCCTATACCATTTCATTTCCTCAGCCGTGGCCAGGGAGAACAGGGGCAGGGGTGTATCCCCAGACACGTCCAACCACTCTCCCAGCTCTCTCAGGGCCACTTCAAATTCCGGGCTGAGCACCTGAGCCCAGCACTCCTGCTCATGGGTGATGGTCTCAAAGAACATCTCATTTCCCCGGAAAAAGCAGGGGTCCTCCATATTGCTGTAATGGTCCCCCTCGGAGAAGATATCCGGACACCCCTCCCTGGCTTTCTTGTAAAGCCCCAGCAAAACCGCATTCTGCTGTTCTTCCGACTGCCCCTGTCCTTCAGCCTCCATGTATGCAGAGAAACGATCCCAGGCCTCCTCCGATGCACGGTCATAGACAGCGTACTTCTCCTCAAGATACGCCTGATGGCCGGCTGGGGCCAGGCTCTTTTCCGCCTCAAACAGGTGGTGGATATGTTGGAGCAGAATTTCCTTTGTCTCCTGGGTGGCCCGGTACAGATAACACGTTTCCCGGCTCTGCCTGTCAAACCAGTGCAGGATTCCGTAGGAGGCATATTCCCCGACCAGCCAGGGGCGAAGGGCCTGTTCCAGGGTTCCGTCCCTGGCGCCGGGCCATCCGCTTCGGAGGAGGGAAAAGGTGTCCGCCTGGGCAAAGCACAGCTCCATCAGGGCACGGAATTGTGTTCCCGCAATGGTCCGCTCCATGCCGTCGTCGAAATAACAGGAGTTTTTGAAATGTAAAACTGAGCTCATCGCTGTGTTTCTCCTTTGCTGCTCTCTCGGTACTGAAATTATAACACAGAGGATTGGGAGAAGCGCCTGAACATTCCCTTAAGTTTTCTTAACCTATGACGGCAAAACCCCTCTTTTTGTTTAGTCTCTTGCTTCAGTCTGCATTCAGAGGTACAATGCAGACAATCCGAAACAGGCAAAACGCTCCCCGTCCCTGCCGGATCCCGGCAAAGGACGGAGAGCGTTTTTGACCACAGAACCCACCACATACAGCCCCGGAGCACACGGAAAACCCGCGTTCAAAGAGGGCCGGAGAGTAAGAGAATCGGAGCGGAAACGGCCAAAAATAAGCAAAAATCATTAGAAAAAGTGTTCTAGCTCCCTTCGGGTCCAAGAGAGCATAGGTTTAAATCCAACCACTCCAAAGCTTTTCTAGCTTTTCCTCGCCGTAGCCGCAGAACTGCTCCAGGCAGAAGTTGTAAAAGGCCTGTCGGATGGCCTCCCGCTTATTGAGGATACATACAATTTCTCCCGATCAACCCTGCCCTTATTGGTCACGTCCGGATGCGCCGGGGGCCGGCAGCCATAGGCTGCCGGCCCCCGGTCAATGCGGAAAAATCAGACGCGCACCTTGTCGATAAACTGTCGGAACTCCTCCCGGCCCCAGAGGACGGGAACAGGGTAAAGCGGATTGGCCTCCTTCATGGCCCAGGTAATGATCTGGGGAACATCCTCGTCTTTGATCATATCCAGCTTTTCGGGAATACCCATTTCCCTCTTCATGTCGACGATCCATTGGATAAATCGCTTGGCCTTCTCCTCCTGGGTACCCTGCCCCATCCCGCACAGATCGGCCAGCTTGGCCAACCGGGGATAGACGGCCGGGCCGAAGGCCTCCATCACATGGGGCAGCAAGACAGACATGGCAAGGCCGTGGGGCGTCCCGTACAGGCCCCCCAGCGTGTGGCCGATGGCATGGACATAGCCCACACAGCCCCGGGTAAAGGCGCGGCCGGCCTTGAAAGCGGCGATCTGCATGTTCTGGCGGGCCTCCAGGTTCTTGCCGTCGTGGTACGCCAGCAGCAGGTTGTCATGGATCAGGCGGACGGCCTCCTCCGCATACTGGTTTTCCAGCTTGGTGTTATAGGTGTGGTTGGTGTAGGCCTCCACGGCGTGGCAAAGGGCGTCCATTCCGGTGGTGGCCGTGGTGAAGGGGGGCAGGCCGATGGTCAGTTCCGGATCCAGGACGGCGTAGTGGGGGAGAATGGCGGTATCATTGATGGAGGCCTTGTGGTGGGTGGCGGCATCGGTGATGACAGCGGCCACCGTGGTCTCCGAGCCGGTGCCGGCGGTGGTGGGAACGGCCACAAAGGGCGGGATCTTGCGGCGGTGGTTGACCTTCAGCAGGCCCTGCAGCTGGGCCACCGACCGATTGGGCCGGACGATCCGGGCGCTGATGGCTTTGGCGCAGTCGATGGGGGAGCCGCCGCCGATAGCCACGATTCCCTTGCAGCCATTTTTCAGATAGAGTTTCAGACCCTCCTCCACGTTATCCGAGGTGGGGTTGGGAGCGACCCCGTCATAGACCGTGCAGGTAATCCCCGCCTGCTTCATGGCCTCCAGCATGGGAACCGGAAGCCCCAGCTTCATCAGGCCGGCATCGGTGACCACCAGGATCCGGTCAATGCCCTTGTTCCGGATAAAGGCGGGCAGCCGCTTGATGCTTCCGGCGCCTTTCATCGTCTCCGGGATCCGATAGTTCAAAAAGTAATGTCCCAGCTTCATCATGGCCTGGAAGGTTCTGCAATAGACTTTGGACAGGGTATTCATAACGTGACGCTCCTTTCCTGAATATACTTTGTCAGATCAGCGTAATGGCCCCTACCGGACACCGGTCGGCGCAGATCCCGCAGCCGATACAGTCCTCCGGCGTGCGGAGCAGGGCGACCATGGTAATGTCTCCATGGTACCGGGGATCGGAAATGGACAGGCACTCTTTGGGGCAGTTTTCCACACAGACAGAGCAGGCGGCACACAGGGCCGGGTCGATCTCCGGCTTCTTCCACTGGTCCTTGGGGACCTTTACCGCCGGCACGCCCCGGTCATCCACAATGGCACCGAAGGCGCACAGCTTTCCGCACAAGCCGCAGCTGACACAGCGGTCCGGATCAATGGTGTGCAGCTGCTTTACCTGGCCCGTAATGGCCATGACAGGACAATTCTTGCTGCAAAGGGTACAGCCTTTGCATTTATCCGTAATCCGATAGGACATTGCTCGAAACCTCCTCTCAGCCGCCGCTGGCCGGGGTGAGCAGCACGACGGCATCCCCATCCCGGAGGGCATGGCGCGGCCCGCACTGTTTGCCATTGATTGAGATGATACAGGAGCGCAGCTCCCGGACCGTGACCTGCTCCATCCCCGTATGGGCGGACAGCTCTGCCAGCTGGGAAAAAAGTTCGGTCAGGTTCCGGGCCTCCAGCTGATACTCTTTCAAACCGGACCGCAGGCGCAGCGCGCCGAACAGCTTGACACTCACCATATCAGTCATCCCCCTTCAGACCCAGTTTCTTCAAGGTTCGGAGGGTCGGGACCCCGTTGGAATCCCACCCCCGGGCGGCGTAATAAACCGGGGTCATTTTTTTCAGGGGCACCCGGCTCCTGGGGTCGTTGGGCTGCTGGGGCTCGTCCGTCAGGCGCTTGGGAAGGGTATCGTCCTTGGCGGAGACGCCGAACCGGCAGTTTACGCTGCGCTCCAGGGTGTAGCCCCGGCTGCCTACGTTCATATAGTCGCCGAAGGTCATGGGCATGCCGGTGGCATACTGGAACCCCCGGGTGTGGTGGAATACGGGAGACAGGTGCATATGTACCGCCCGGGGAAACCAGTTGAGCAGACGGATGGCCATGCCCGTATGGGGGAGCAGCTTGTTGGCCGCCCGGGTATACCAGGCATTGGGCCTGGACAGCAGGGGGGCGGGGAAGAAGGCGTAGGAGGTGAACAGGCACTGCCCGGTGGCGGAGATCATCTCCATCAGATTCTGGAACATGACGGTGAGATCCGCCTTGGCCTTGGGGGTCTGGGCGTCAATGTTCAGCCCCAGTCCTTCCAGAATCACCAGATACCCGCCGTTGAGGTGGCAGCCGCCCCGGTTGGACACCGCATAGCCCAGGCCCATTCCCACTGCGTGGCGGGGTTCGTAGGCGGACAGCTCCAGCCCCTTGGATTGGATGGCAAACTCTTTGCCGCCGTATTTTTCCGACAGGCGTCTGCTGCCGTCGGCCAGCTCGCCGCCGATCCCCCGGCGGTGGGCAATATCCTCCCACAGCTGGGAGATGCCGTCCACCTGCCCGAAGTTCAGACCGCAGTTCCAGATCCCCTTTTCGTTGGCCTCCATGGCCCAGGCCAGGGTGCCTGCGGCAGAGATGGAGTCCATGCCCAATTCATCCAGTTCATAGTTCCACCGCAGCAGCAGCTCCATGTTGTCGTTGCGGATCCCGCCACCCAGCAGCCCAAGGGTCTCCAGCTCCGGGCCCTTTACCTCCTGACCGTCCACTGCCACGGTGCGGGCGCACCGGATGGGACAGGTGAGACAGCCCTTGTTGACCAGGTTGAAGTCCTCGGCCAGCCGCTCGCCGTTGACCTTCTCAAAGGATTCATTCTGGCCGTAGCGGAAGTTCTCCGTGGCAAGGATGCGCCGCATCTGCATCTGGCTGACCAGACCGGCGGTGCCGATCCGGGGCAGCTGCTCGCTGGTGAGCGGATGAGAGCGGAGATAGCGGAACCATTTCCGGTTCCAGCGCATCATGTTTTCCGGATCATAGGCCCGCACCACATGGTTGCCCGTGACTGTAATGGCTTTCAGATTCATCCAGCCCATGATGGCGCCCATGCCGGTGCGGCCGGAGAGACGCTCGTTGCTGACAATGGAGGCATAGAGCACCCGGTTTTCGCCGGCCGGTCCGATGCACAGCTTTCCGCTTTTGTCCGGACCTCCCCGCTGGGTCAGCAGGGCGGAGAGGGCCTGCTGGGTCGCAGACGTTTTCTTGCCCCACAGCTCATCCGCATTGTGAAAGACAAATTTGTCGTTGGTGATCTCCAGCCAGGTGTGCTCCTTGGCCTGTCCCCGGAGGATCAGGGCATCATAGCCGGCTTTCTTCAGATAATAGCCGAAATTGCCTCCGCAGTTGGAGGAAGCCAGCAGGCCGGTCTGAGGAGACAGGGTGGAGATATTGAACCTGCTGGAGCTGGGAGCGCCGGTGCCGGTCAGAGGGCCGGTGGCAATGACCAGCAGGTTCCGGTCGGAAAAAGGCTCCTCCGTGCCCGTCAGATGGTCACTGAGAATTTTGGCGGCCATGATCTTACCGCCGATGAACAATTCCCGATCCCGGTCGGACCAGGGATAGGGACTGACCGTGCCGGTGGCCAGATCCACCTGGACCACCTTTCCCATGTACCCGCCGTATTTGGATGACATAGTCTCGCCTCCCGTGCGCAGGCCTTGCAATACCTGCGCTTCTCATTCCTGATTACAATTCATTCCATCTCCGGGCCTGGCTCAGAGAGTGTAGAAGTCCAGAAACGCCTGTGTGTCAGCACATTGGGGATGAGAGAGGACCTGTCCGGTCTCCCCCTGCTCCGCCAGGCACCCATCCTTGAGAAAGAGAACCTGTCCGGCCATCCGCCGGGCCTGGGTCATGGAATGGGTGACCAGCACCACGGTACACCCCGTTCTGGCCTGATACCCCAGCAGAATCTCCTCGCTCCGGAGGGCGGCGGCCACATCCATGGCCGCGGTGGGCTCATCCAGAATGAGAAGGGGGTGGTCCTCCATCAGCACCCTGGCCAGCGCCAGCCGGGCCGTCTCCCCGCCGGAGAGGCCCTTGGCATTCTGCCGGGCCAGCCCGGCCAGGCCGAACGTCTCCAGCTGGGCCATGGCCCGGCCCCGCCCGGCACCGGTGAGCTGCAGGTTTTGCACCACGCTCATCCGGAAGGAATAGGACCGCTGGGGCATATATCCCGCCTGTCCGACCCAGGGAAAGCTGCCCTGATCCGGCTTTACCACGCCGGCCAGGATCCGGGCCAGGGTGGACTTGCCGCTGCCGTTGGCGCCGATCACGGCGTGGATGGTGCCGTCCGCCAGTTCCAGGGCGGGCAGATCCAGCACCCTGCGGCCGCCGTAGGTCTTGGTGATGGGGGGAAGGTTCATCGTTCCAGCCCCCAGTACAGCAGGGCCACCCCGGCATTCAGCAGCAGGGAGATGGCCAGCAGGATGATCCCCAGGGCCAGGGCGGTGGTAAAGTCCCCCATGTTGGTGTAGTTCATGATGGCGGTGGTCATCACGTTGGTCTTGAAGGCGATGGCGCCCCCCACCATGGACACCGCTCCCACCTCGGCAAAGGCCCGGCCCAGGCCCAGCAGATAGGCGCTGACCAGCTGATACTGGCTCTCGTTGATGAGCAGCAGCAGGGTGCGGCCCCGGCCCAGGCCCATGCCGTGGGCGGTCTCCCGGATATCGGGAGCCACCGTGGACACATGGGACTCCAGGCTGCCGGCAATGAGGGGGACCAGCAAAATGATCTGGGCGATGACCATACCTGTCACCGTGTACAGCAGCCGCAGATGGCGCAGAGGTCCGACCCCGGAAAAGAGCATGTAGCACACCAGGCCCACCACCACCGGCGGAAGGCCCATCAGCGTCCGGTTGACCACTACCAGGGCCCGTTTGCCCCGGCCGGAATAGCTGCCCAGCAGCACCCCCAGGGGGGCGCCTGCCGCCAGGGCGATGACAGAGCTTGCCAGGGCCATGCGCAGAGTGGTGGCCAGAATGATCCCAAGCTGCCTGTCTCCGGAGGCGATCAGGACCAGAGCCTGGACAAAGGCAGTCTTTATGAAACGCCCCCCCTTCCTTTAAAAAAGGCCCGCCGCGGGGCAGGCCCTTTTTGCGGCGGCCGGAGCCGCCGGGCCGCATCTGTTACTCGATTACTCAATCGCGCCGTTGTTGGCCTGGAAGGTGAGGAAGGTGGCCTTGTCCGAGAGGATGTAGGCTCCCGTCTCCTCCGCCATGGTGAGGCACACCCCCATGCCCGCATTGGAGTAGGTGTACCAGTCGGCATAGCCCTCCACGGAGGCGGCATCCGTCGTGATGCCCAGGTCCTCCGGCCACAGGGAGATCTCCTTGGTATGGGTGCCGGACTGGTCTCCCCGGGAGACGAAGGGATACTTTCCTTCGGCAATGGCGGCAAAGGCGTCCTTCACAGTGGCGGCCTCCTTTACACCGGCAGGGTCGGCAGAGGGGCCGCACAGGACGAAGTAGTTGTACATAAAGGTCAGCCGCTCACTGTCGAAGCCGGGCAGCACATAGGAGTAGCCGCCGTCCACAAAGGCCTCCTCCTGGCTCTTGGAGTGGACCAGCAGCAGATCGGCGTTGCCGTTCTGGGCGTTGGCAATGGCCTTTCCGGTGCCGGCAGAGGTGACCTCCACGGTGTAGCCGTAGGCATCCTCAAACAGGGGCAGCAGATAGGCCAGCAGGCCGGAGTCGTTCACCGAAGTGGTGGTGGACATGCGGATGACCTTGGTCTGATCCGTGGCCTGGGGGATGTCGGCGGCAGACGTGGGGCCGTCCTCCGTCAGATAGAAGAGGTGCTCGCCGTAGTCGGCATAGCCGTAGTCCGCAATGGCTGCCTTGCCCTCCTCAGAGAGCATCCAGTTGATGAGGGCGGCGGCCCCCTCCATATTGATGTACACGTCGGATACCGGGTTGCCGTCGGCGTCGGCAAAGGGGGCGTCGGGATTGACCGCCAGCAGGGAGTAGTTGTTGATCATATCCTCGTCCGCTTCGTAGAGGATCGTCAGATCGACGCCCTCCGCCGGGGCCGCCGCAGGAGACGCGCTTACAGCGGCATTCTGCGGTGCACATCCGACCAAACATCCTGCAAGCAGGGAAAGAGACAGCAAAAGGGCGGCAGTCTGTTTCTTCATTGCGGTTTCCTCTCCGTTCCTGTTATTTTATGCCCCTGACAGACCGGTCCGGAAGGCGCGGTCCCAGGGATTGCTTTTATACTTTAAATACTAATCTTCTGGCAGGGGTTTGTCAACCGGCTTCCCCGGACTGCAGGGCCCATCCGGCGGCTTCCCGACCGGCCGCCGTCCCCTGGCGGCTCACCGTGTCCACTGTCCGGTGGATGCTCCGGCAGTTGCCGCAGAGAAACACCCAGGGGGGCAGCTGCTCTCCCAGCGGGCGGAGCAGCTCCCGCTCGGGGACCATGCCCAGGGCGGTGACCAGGGTATCACAGGGCTGAAAATATTCCGCGCCGCTGTCCAGCTGCCGGATAGTCACCCCGCAGATGCGCCCTTCACCGTGGATACAGCTGACCGTGCTCCGTGTAAGCAGGGGGATACCGTATGCCTCGATACATTGATGATAATTTCTGGGCAGGCCGCCGCAGTGATCCCGCCGCTCCACCACGGTCTCCACTGTGCAGCCGGTCAGGGCAAACTGGCGGGCCATGATCAGGCCCACGTCCCCGCTGCCCAGGATCACGATCCTGCGGCCCAGGGAGAGGCCCTGGAGATTGACCATCCGCTGGGCCTGGCCGGCAGTAAAGATCCCCGCCGGCCGGGTACCGGGGAGGGCCAGGGCCCCGATGGGGATCTCCCGGCACCCGGCGGCCAGCACCAGGGCCTTGAAGGAGATCTCCTCCACCCCGGACCGCCCGGAGAGCAGGGCCCGGCGGTCCGGGCTGAGGGAGAGGACCGTGGTATCCAGGCGGAGCGCAATGGGGGCAGCCCTGACCATGGCCGCCCAGCGGGCGGCATAGTCCGCCCCGGTCAGCTCCCGGCGGAAGATGCCCATGCCGAAGCCGGTGTGGAGGCACTGGGGGAGCACGCCGCCCAGCCGGGTACTCCGGTCCGCCAGGAGGACGGAGTCTGCACCCGCCTCCTGGGCGGAAAGGGCGGCCGCCATCCCAGCTGCACCGGCTCCCACCACCAGTACGTCCCAGGTCACGTTCTCTCACCTCCCAGCAGGAAACTGTCCGCTCCGTCTTGGGTGATTTCCCCGGGGGACACCCCCAGCGTCCGGGCCAGAAGGTCCAGCACCTGATCGGTACACCAGCTGCCCTGGCACCGACCCAGCCCCGGTCCCACCCGGCGCTTGACCCCGTCCAGGGTCACCGCACCCCGGCGGATGGCATCCAGGATCTCCCCCTCGGTCACGTCCTCGCAGCGGCAGATCACCCGACCATAGGCGGGGTGGGCCTGCACCAGAGCCCGGCGGGCGGCGCTGTCCAGATCCCGGGGCCGGAGCGGCAGAGGCCGGCAGGGATCAAAGTCCGGGTTGGGCCTGTCTTTCCCCACATAGGCCGCCGCCTCACCGGCCAGCATGGCCCCCAGGGCGTCGGCGCAGGTGAGCCCAGGGGTCTTGATGCCGATGAGGGACCAGAGGCCGGGGCAGGGGGTGCTGATGGTGAAGCTGTGGATGCCCTTGTCCTCGGGCACCCAGGCCGCTCCCTCCCGCCGGACGGAAAAGGGATTGGGGCGGACCGCCCCGAAGGCCCGGATCACCTGACCCAGATCCAGGCCGGGCACCACCCCGGCCGCCGTGCGCCGGAGGAAATCCAGCCCCTCCGGCGTGACCGCCCGTTGGGGTCCCGCTCCGCCGGGCTGCTCCGAGGGACCCAGGAGCAGCTTGCCGTCGGTGGTGGGGATCAGGGTCAGGCCCTTCCCCTTTTGCTCCGGCTCCTGAAAGATCACATGGCGGACATAGAGGCCCGCCGGCTGGTCCAGAACCAGATAGTCCGCCCGGTCGGGAATGACCCGCACGGTGGGAGGGGCGCACAGCTCCTGGACGCGGTGGGCCTCCAGGCCGCAGCAGTTGAGCACAGCCCCCGCCCGGAGGGTATAGGTTCCGGCGGTGATCACCCAGTCGTTCCCCTCCCGGCGCAGGCCAGTTGCCGGGGCGTTGAGATAGACCTGGCAGCCGTTGGCCCGGGCATTCTCATAGGCGGCATAGCACAGGGCCCAGGGGTCGGTCACTCCGGTACCGGGGGCAAGGAGGGCGGAGGTGATTCCCGGGGCCAGTCCGGGCTCCAGGGCCGCCGCCTGGGTTCCGGTGAGGATGGACAGGCCCTCCACTCCGTTTTCCTGCCCCTGTTCATATTTGCGCCGTACCACCTGGTCCCCCCGGGGTCCATAGCTCACCAGCAGGGAGCCCCGGCGGGCAAAGGGGACGGACAGCTGGGCGCACAGCTGCTCAAAGGTCCGATTGGCCTGAGCGCACAGCCGGGCTTTCAGGGTTCCGGGCTTATTGTCGCAGCCGGTATAGACAATGGCGCTGTTGCTCCGGGAAATGCCGGTGCACACGTCTTCCCGGGCCTCCACCAGAGCGCAGCGCAGCCGGTAGGAGGTGAGATGGCGGGCGGCAAAGCAGCCCAGCAGTCCGCCACCCAGCACCACCACATCATAGCGCACCTCAGTAGACACGGCGCACCCGCCCCGGCTGATCCAGCGTATAGCCGCCCAGCTTCTCCAGCCGGGTCCGGAAGGCCGGACTTGCCAGGATCTCCAGCACCCGGCGGACCATAGGGGTGTCCCAGGCGTAATCAGGGATGATCAGATCGTACTGCTCCACGCATACCGGCAGGAAATCCAGGCCGTAGATTTTTGCCGCAGACAGGATCCCCATACCCGCGTCGGCGGTGCCGCCGGCGATCTGGGCGGCCACGGCGGTGTGGGTAAACTCCTCCCGGTCATAGCCATAGACCGCGGCGGGGTCCACCCCCTCCTTCCGGCACAGGTAGTCGGCCAGGATCCGGGTGCCGGACCCCTTCTGGCGGTTGACATAGCGGATGCCGGGCCGGCTGATGTCCCGGAATCCGGTGAGGCCAAGGGGATTGCCGGGGGCCACCATCAGGCCCTGGGTCCGGCCCACGCACTCCACCTGATACACGCCGCCCTTGGGGAACTGCTTTTCCAGGATGGCGGTGTTGTAGGTGCCGTCGGCCTCATTGAGGAGATGGCAGCCGGCCATATGGGTTTCCCTCCGGCGGATCGCCATGAGACCCCCCATGGAGCCCACATGGGAGGAACTCATATAGGCCGAGGGATCGGCCTGGTGGAGCAGGTCGGCCAGTTCGTCCAGCAGCGGGTCGTGGCTTCCGATGACCACCAGGGTGTGTTCCAGTTCCCGGGCAGGACGGAGCAGGCGGACGGAGACCTCCGTCCCCGCCTCCAGTCCCTCGCTGCCCTGGGGGATCTCCAGGATACCATCGGCCTTCAGGAAGGAGGAGACCATTCCGCTGCCCCGGGCCAGGGGCGCGGCCACCAGCCGTCCTCCCACCCGGCCCAGCCGCACCCGGACAAATTCCCGGTATTTCAGGCTGGACACCACCCGGCGGCTCAGGACGGCCTGGGCCTGAGCGGGCAGCTCCGTCTCCCGGCCCAGCCACAGGTCCACCAGGGGGCGCAGCAGCTGCTCGATCACAATGATGCCGGACACCGGGTAACCGGGCACCCCCAGAATGGGCTTACCCGCCTGATGACCCAGGATGGCGGGCTTGCCAGGCTGGATGGCCAGGCCATGGCAGAATACTTCACCCACCCGGCCAATGACGCAGGCGGCGTAGTCCTCCCGCCCGGCAGAGGAGCCGGCGTTGAGCAGAACCATGTCGCACTGCTCCAGAGCCCCCTCCAGAGCGGCGCGGATGTCCTCCGCCCGATCCGGGACAATGGGATAAACCCGGGGCTCCGCCCCCCACTGGTTCAGCATGGCCGAAAAAATGGAGGAGTTGAATTCCATCACGTCGCCGGGTCCGGGGTCGGCGGTGGGGGGAACCACCTCGTCTCCGGTGGGGATGATCCCCACCACCGGCCTGGCCAGCACCTCCACCTCCAGCACCCCGGCAGCCAGCATGGCCCCGATGGCGGCAGGAGAGATCGCAGTATGGCCGGCCAGAATCATCTCCCCGGCACAGATATCCTCTCCGATCTGGCGGACGTGCTGCCAGGGGGCGGCAGCCTGGCGGATCACCGCCCGCCCGCCGGCAAAGACCACCTCCTCCACCATGATGACGGCATCCCGCCCCTCAGGCAGAGGGTCGCCGGTGTCCACCACCGCATACTGCTCCGGGGCCAGGGAGACCGGGGTGGTGTCGCTGGCTCCGAAGGTGTCAGCCGCGGTGACGGCGATGCCGTCCATGGCACAGGCGGGGTAGTGGGGTGCGCAGATGCGGGCGTACACTGCCCCGGCAGTGACCCGCCCTCCGGCAGCCGGAACGGGTATGGTTTCCGTCCGGGGGGCAAAGCCCTCCTCCTGCAGCAGGGCCAGGTACTGATTTCTGGCCTCGTCCAGAGGCCGGTTGTTGAGATATTGAAAGGCCATATCGGTCTCCTTCCCACAGGGAATGGTAAAAAACAGTTCAGTCCGCGGTAAACAGATGGACCGGGACCCGGGCCCCGGCGGGAAAGCCCTCGCAGTCCCGGGGAATGCAGAAATAGCCGTCTGCTCCGGCCAGGGCGGTGATGAGCCCTGATTTGCCCCGGATGGGCAGGGCTTCCAGCCCCTCAGGACCCTGGTGGAGGATGGCACCGTTGTACTGGGCCCGGCCGTGGTTGGCGGAGACCTCCTCGGTGAGCTGGGCGGTGACCTGCCGCTGGCGCAGGGTCCGCCCCTCCAGGCGGGCCAGCAGGGCCCGGACAAAGATCTGGGTGGTGAACAGGGCGGCCACCGGATGCCCCGGAAGCCCCACCATGGCTTTGCCCGATGCCGTCCTGCCCAGGAGCGTGGGCTTGCCCGGTTTCATGGCGATGCCGTGGAACAGCACCTCCCCCAGGGCGGACAGGATCCGGTAGGCCGCATCCTTCTCCCCCACGGAGCTGCCCCCGGACAGGATCACCCCGTCGCACGATTCCAGGGCCCGCTCCACCGTCCGGGTCAGCCGGTCCTCCTGATCGGGGACAATGCCGTAGAACCGGGGCAGCGCCCCGGCCTGCTCCAGCAGGGCGCACACCAGGGGGCCGTTCACATCCCGGACCTGGCCGGTGGCAGGGATACACTCCGGCGGCACCAGCTCATCCCCGGTGGAGATGACTCCCACCCGGAGGCGAGGCACCACCGGCACCGAGACCACCCCCAGGGCAGCCAGGGCGCCGATGTCCTGGGGCTCCAGCCGACGGCCGGCGGGGAGTACCCTGTCACCGGGCTTGACGTCATCTCCCCGGAAGATCATGTTGTGGCCGGGGGCCACGCTTTTGAGTATCCCAATGGTACCGTCGCCGTAGTTCTCGCACAGTTCCAGCATCTGCACGGCGTCCGCCCCCTGGGGCACTTCTCCTCCCGTGGGGACGGCGGCACAGTGCCCCGGAGCCAGGGTCAGCCCCGCCCCCGCTCCCATCCGGACCTCCCCGGACAGGATCAGCTGGGCGGGCAGGGCGTCGGAACAGCCGAAGGTGTCGGAGGCCCGGACGGCATAGCCGTCCACCGTGGAGCGGTGGAAGTCGGGCGCCCATTCATCAGCGGTCACATCCAGCGCCAGCACCCGCCCCAGAGCAGAGGCCAGCGGCACAGTTTCCGGAGGCCGATCCAGAGGGGCAAAGGCGGTACGGATGATCTCCAGGGCCTCATCCGGAGTTTTGACATTGAGCATGAAGCTTCCCTCCTGCGAGCATGGCGGACGGTATGGAAAACCGCACCCCGGGGCTTGTCTCTCCCAGGGAAATCCGGTAAAATAAGTTCAAAATCGTAACAGGAAAGGTGGATGTGTGATGCAGGAGCGCTATGCCCGCAATCTGGGTCCCCTCACGGAGCAGGACTGCCTGCTGCTGCAGAAGCGCCGGGTGTTTCTGGCCGGCTGCGGCGGACTGGGCGGGTATCTGCTGGAGCATCTGCTCCGGGTCGGGGTGGGAGCCATCACGGTGTGCGACGGGGACCGGTTCGTACCCAGCAACCTCAACCGTCAGCTGCTGGCCGACACAGCAAGTCTGGGCCGGTCCAAAGCGGAGTGTGCATGTGAGCGGGCCGCCCTGGTGAATCCGCAGGTCACGGTAAAGGCCGTTCCCACCTTCCTGACGGCAGAAAATGCCGACCGTCTGATCGCCGGCCACCATCTGGCCTTGGACGCTCTGGACAGCCCGTCCGCCCGGCGTATCCTGGCGAAATCCTGCCGCCAGGCGGGTATCCCCCTGGTGCATGGGGCCATTCAGGGCTGGTATGCCCAGGCGGCGGTGATCCTGCCGGAGAGCGATCTGCTGGAGCGGCTCTATCCCGCGGATGCCCCCGCGCACCCGGATCAGGGGAGCCTCTCGCCCACGGCGGGCCTGTGCGCGGCTGTCCAGGCCGGCGAGGCCATCAGGCTTCTGTGCGGCCGGTCCAGCCCTCTGGCGGGGAAGCTGCTGTGGATGGATCTGCTGGAGCAGGAGTATCAGGTGCTCCCTCTCTGACCGGCGGCGCCATTCAGGTGACCATCGTCCGGAACGAAGGCACGGCTGTCCAGGCCGGCAGGGCACCTGGAAAAATTGATAAACATCTTCATTTTATCGGTCGCTCTTCTTACAAATTATAGAACTGCCGGTTCATAAAAGCAACCTTCACTTTGGCCCGGAGAATCGCCTGGCCCGCGCCGTAGGTACGCCGTAGGGCGGTCCTCCGCATTTCATCCGATGATCAGATGGTCCTGCGGTGTAGATCAATCTGTAGATCCGCCGCACCCCAAGGACTTCTATTTGTTTGGGATACTTCTGGAGGGTCTCCTCTTTGAAAGGTTTGAAGGTCCGGTGCTCGCTCATGGGCACCACCAGATCGGGCACCAGCAGGCCGTCTCGAACATAACGCTCGCATCTGGGAGATCAGCTTTGTGTTGTGAGAAGCCCCAACGCGATCTCAATGGCCATCTTCTGTCCGCCGTTCTCAATCAAAAAGTCGGCAAACCGGCTGTTCTGGTAGATGACCGAAGGTGTGGGGAAACAGCTCAATAACCAAATCCTCGGCGCTGCTGCCGGAGACGGAGCGGTAGGTTGGCATGGCGGCATGATGTTCCGACCCAAAAAATCACGGCTCCTGATTTTCTGAATCAGAAGCCGTGATTTTTATGCGGCTGACGCAGTCTTACCGCGGGAGTGCCGCTTGCCTGTTCCTGCCGTGGGCGATTCCCACCACGGTGCCGGTCAGGGCGAAGAGGGCGATGGCGTTGGGAATGACCATCAGGTTGTTGAACATATCGGTCAGCTCCCATACCAGGTCGTTGGACATGAGGGTGCCCAGGAAGATGAAGAGCAGGGCGATGACGGCGTAGGCCGGAGCCGCTTTCTTACCGAACAGATAGATCACGTTGATCTTGCCGAACATATTCCAGCCCAGTACCGTGGAAAAAGCGAAGAAGAACAGGCAGACCGCCACGAACATGGCGCCGCCCTCCGCTCCGAACACGGTACCAAAGGCGGTCTGGGCCAGATTGGTCTTGCTGATCTCTGCCGGGATGGCGCCGGTGTGGAGAATGCCGTCGCTGGTGTACAGGGTAGAGATGATGACCAGGGCGTTGAGGGTGAGCACCACAAAGGTGTCGATGAACACGCCCACCATGGCCACAACCCCCTGGTCGTGGGGGTCCTTCACGTTGGCCTGGGCGTGGGCGTGGGGGGTGGAGCCCATGCCGGCCTCGTTGGAGAACAGGCCCCGCTTGGCGCCCTGGCTGATGGCGGTCTTGATGGCGTAGCCGAAGCCGCCGCCGATGATGGCCTGGGGCTGGAAGGCATAGCGGAAGATCATGGCGAAGGTGTCGGGAATGTAACGGTACCGGACCACCAGAACCGCCAGGCCGCCGGCCAGGAAGATCACCGCCATGATGGGCACCAGCTTTTCGGTCACCGCCGCCAGCCGGTTCATGCCGCCCAGGAAGATGACGGCGCAGATAATCACCAGAACGATGCCGACCGCCCAGGAGGGCACGCCGAAGGCGGTCTGGAAGGTGGAGCCGATGGAGTTGGACTGGACCATGCAGCCCATGAAGCCCAGGGCCAGGATGATGGCCACGGCGAAGAAACCGGCCAGGAACTTGCCGAAGGCGCCCTTAAAGGCGGTGGTGATGTAGTAGACCGGGCCGCCGTGATAGTTCCCCTGATCGTCCGTCACCCGGGTTTTGACGGCCAGGGTAGCCTCGGCGTAGATGGTGGCCATGCCGAAGAAGGCGATGACCCACATCCAGAAGATGGCCCCCGGGCCGCCGGTGAGGATGGCGCCGGAGGCGCCCACGATATTGCCGGTGCCGACCTGGGCGGCGATGGCGGTGGCCAGGGCCTGGAAGGTGCTCATGCCCTGCTCCTGACGACCGCCCCGCAGGGACAGATTGCCAAAGACCTTCCGCATACCCTCGCCGAAGCAGCGCACCTGAATGAATCGGGTGCGGATCGAATACCACAAACCGACCCCGATCAGCAGAAAGACCAGAATATAGCTGGATAAGGTGACGTTGATTTCACAGACGATGGGGTAGAGCCAGGCTTCTAATGTTTCCAACATGTTTTCTCTCCTCTTTTCTCAAAAAAACAGGCCGTGGATCCACCCACGGCCTGAAAACAAACAATTACCCCGGCGAAGCCTGCGGCTTCGCCGGTTCTGTTTATCCTCTGTCCTTTTGCCTGAGAGATTGGCGGCGTTTATTCTGCCGCTTTGCCCCTTCGGCACTCAGTTCATGAGCTTCTCCAGAGTGACATTCACGCACAGTCTCTGTTCCTGACCGGAACGCCTGAGAGTGTTATTCCTTCGGCAAGCAAATGCTTTTTCCTGGGCGCTTCAACTGTCCTGTTTACTTGTGAAGGACATTATAGCGCCACTGGAGGACGTTGTCAAGCCTATGCTTGTTGCCAGATAAATAATATTCCAATTTTTATCAGTCGTCCCACAAGGAAACTGTTGAGAAAGAGGTCGGTATCTGTTAGCATAAAAGATAAACCCAATTAAAGGAGAAAGTAGGACTTGAACGAGCTTTGGTTTGAGGTTTTGATCTGTTTTCTGGCTGGTGCCGGGGCGGGGCTGGGTACCGGCTTTGCGGGGATGAGCGCGGCTACCGTAATCAGCCCCATGCTGGTCACGTTTCTGGGCGTGCCGGCCTACGATGCCATCGGCATTGCCTTGGGCAGTGACGTACTGGCCAGTGCGGTCAGTGCCCGTACCTATGCCAAAAGCGGCGCTATTGATATCAAAAACGGGATCGTAATGATGTGCGGTGTGCTGGGCATGACCATGGTGGGCAGCTGGCTGTCCACTATGGTGCCCAACAGCACGCTGGGCGGATTTTCGGTGGTTATGACCCTGATCCTGGGCCTGCGGTTTTTGATCCTGCCCGTCACGTCGCCCAGCCGGACCATCCAGGGCGGCAGCCGGGCGGTGCAGATCGTCAAAGGGGCTGTGGGCGGTTCCTGCATCGGCCTGATCTGCGGCTTTTTCGGCGCCGGCGGCGGCATGATGATGCTGATGGTGCTGACGATGGTGCTGGGCTATGAGCTTAAGACCGCCGTGGGTACCAGCGTGTTTGTGATGACGTTCTCGGCACTGACCGGCACCATCAGCCATTTTACCCTGGCCAGCCATATGCCGCGGCTGGATCTGCTGGTCATGTGCGTGATCTTCACTCTGATCTGGGCACAGATCGCCGCCAGGATCGCCACTCGGGCGGATGCCCGGCTGCTCAACCGGCTGACCGGTATCATCCTCACCGTGTTGGGCATTATTCTGGTAGTTATCTCCTTCTGGTGAGTAAAAATCATATAAAAATGGGGAGATCAATATGGCAACCAAGACGTCAAAAAACTGGAAGAGAATCTGCAAGATCGTGATCATCACTGCGGTAGTGGTGTTTGTCGTCGTGCCGGCGGTAGTGCTGGCCGTCTCCAAATACTTTACCGCCCAGGAGCACACGGTGCGCACGGACTGGACCTTTGAGACCGGCGACATCATTGCCAAAATGGATGAGTGGCAGGTGGATTTTGCGGAGGCGGAACTGGGGGACGGTCTGCGGGCTGTCCAGCTGGTGCCCCGGGATATCCAGGAGGAGGGCTTCACCTACTACGACATGGATGTACAGGCGCGGCTGGAGGGGGCTCTGGAGAGCATGAAGAACTCGTCGGGTGCATCGTGGACAGCGACCACACCCTTAGCGGTGCTCAACCCCTACGGTACCGGAAGCAACGGGCTGTATCTGTATTTTGAGACGGAGCGGGCCACTGCGGTCAGCTATACAATACGTGTGGACGACGACGATATCCCGGACTTTACCGCCGCCGCCGCCGACCACTCCGGCAAGGAGCATACCAAGATCCACGAATTCCAGGTGATCGGGCTGGTGCCCGGTGAGACCAACTATGTCACCCTGACCATGAGCGGCAGCTGGGGCAACACCAGGCAGGTGGTGAATTTCAAGGTGGATATGCCGGAGGCCAGCTCGGGCTATGCCACCCGGCTGGAGACCACCGACGGTCCCTCTGAGGCGGAGCAGGCCGGCGGCCTGTTCACCATGATGCGGGTCAACGGCTATCTGGGCTACGGATTCTTCTACGACAACGACGGCATCCTCCGCTATGAGATGGTGCTGGAGGGCTACGGCTTTGACCGGATCCTGTTTGTGGACGACGAGATCCTGACCTGTGTCTCCGCCTCCAAGCTGGCCCGGATCAACGGCCTGGGCCAGGTGACCCAGATCTATGACCTGAGCGGCTATGATCTGCACCACGACATCGGCTTCGGCCAAGACGGGGAGGTCCTGGCCCTGGCCGAGGAGATCGGCGGGGAGACGGTGGAGGACCGGCTGCTGTCCATCGACCTGGAGAGCGGTGAAGTCACTCAGCTGCTGGACTTCGCCGAACTGCTGGAGCCCTATTTCAGCATGACCCGGCGTGTGGGCGCCACTGACGACTTCTTCTGGCAGGCGGGGGAGTGGGACTGGATCCACCTGAACAGCCTGCAGTACCTGCCGGAGGAGGACAGCCTGATCGTGTCCTCCCGTGAGACCTCCACCATCATCAAGATCAAGGACCTGCACACCGCTCCCGCTGTGGACTGGCTGGCCGGCGACCAGCGGTTCTGGGCGGACACCCCCTACGCCGACGCCTGCCTGACCCAGGAGGGGGACTTTGTGCCCCAGTACGGCCAGCACTGTGTGGAGTATTATGCCGACGGGGAAGAGGACGGCGTTTACTACCTGGCGCTGTTCAACAACAACTACTGGTCCCTGAACAGCCGTGACTTCGACATGGACGTGGCGGACAGCGTGGGTACCGGCCTGTACAAAACCGGTGACGAGACCAGCCAGGTGTACATCTACCGCATTGATGAGAATAACCGCACCTTCTCCCTGGAGCGCAGCTTCGACGTGCCCTACTCCAGCATTGTTTCCAACGGCTCGCCCTGCGACGGTTCGGACAACTGGGTGGTGAACAGCGGCGTGGCCATGGTGTTCGGGGAGTATGACCCGGACGGTGTGCTCATCCGGGAGTACGCCTATGAGTGCAGCATGCAGAACTACCGTACCTTTAAATATGACATGACCATCTGGTTCCGCTGAGCTGATGTGTAAAAAGCCGGAGCACCCCGATCGGGGTGCTCCGGCTTTTATGTCTGCCGTAAGGTGTCGGCATAGTATTTCCTGATGTGGTCACAGAAGGCCTGGATATAGGACTTCAGTACGAAATTTTTGCGGAAGAGCAGATACAGATACCGCTTGGAGGTGCGCTCGGGCAGCTGGAAGAGGAGCACCCGCTTTTCCTCCGCAAAATTGCGGGCGGCCCGCTCGGACAGGATGGACACCCCCAGCCCGCCGGCCACCAGGTTCTTGATGGACTCCTGGTCGTTGATCCGGGCGGTGACGTTCAGTTCCTCCTCCCGGACGCCCATGCTGTCCAGAAAGCGCTCGGCGCTCTTCCGGCTGCCGCTGCCCTGCTCCCGGAGAATGATGGGCTCCCGCAGCAGACTGTCCAGCGGCACCTCCGGCAGTTCCCTCAGAGCCAGAAAGCGGGGGGTAACCGGGGTGATGAGCACCATCCGGTCCTGGTAGAAGGGAACGCAGGTCAGCTGCTCGTGGGCCACCTCCATACCCGCCAGCCCCAGGTCGAAGCTGCCGTTGAGAATGCCGTCGGCCACCCCCTGGCTGTCGCTCTGGTGGATGGTGAAGTACACCTCCGGGTGGAGCCGCCCGTACTCCGGCAGGATCTCGGGCAGGATGTAGGCGGAGGGGATGGTGGAGGCCCCCAGCTGGATGATGGGATTCTTCTCCTCCGTCCAGCGGCGCAGCAGGCTGTCCCGCAGACTGAGGATGTCCCGGGCGCACTCGTACAGCTCCTGCCCCCGGGGGGTGACCTCCACAGTGCGCTTGCCCCGAATGACGAGGCAGGAGTGGAGCTCCTCCTCCAGCAGGCGGATATGGGTGCTGATGGTGGGCTGGGAAATGTAGAGCTTCTCCGCTGCTTTGGTGAAGCTGCGGTACTCCACCATCGCGGCGAAGGACTGGAGCTGCTTCATGTCCATAGTCCGGGCTGCTCCTTCAAAATGTGTTCCAGGGCCTCCAACGCCCGGTCGATCTCCTCCTCCGTATTGTGCCAGCCGAAGGAGAAGCGGATGGTGCCGGCGGGGAAGGTGCCCAGGGTCTTGTGGGCGGAGGGGGCGCAGTGGAGTCCCACCCGGGTCATGATGCCGTAGTCCTCGTCCAGGCGGCAGGCCACCTCCGCCATGTCCCGGTCCGTGGTCTGGATGGACACCACTCCGGTGCGGTCCTCCGTGTCCTCCCGGCCCACGATCTTCAGAGGCAGGCCCGCTGACCGCAGCTCCAGCAGGCCGTCCAGGAACCGGCGGGTGAGCGCCAGTTCGTGGGTGCGGATGGCCTCCATGCCCGTTTCCTCCAGCCAGTTCAGGGCGGCGTGGAGCCCCACGATGCCGGGCAGATTGGGGGTGCCCGGCTCAAAGCGGTCGGGCATGAAGTCGGGGATCTCCTCCAGATGGCTGACGCTGCCGGTGCCGCCGGAGAGGAGCGGTTCCAGCTCCCCCTCCATGCCGCCCCGCAGCAGGAAGCCGCCGATCCCCTGGGGCCCCAGCAGCCCCTTGTGGCCGGTGAAAGCCAGGGCGTCGATGTGCATGTCTCCCATGTGGATGGGGAACACCCCGCCGGTCTGGGCTCCGTCCACAAAGAACCGAAGGCCGTGGGCGGCGCAGAATTCCCCCACGGCGGCGATGGGCAGCATGGTGCCGCACACGTTGCTGGCGTGGGTCATCACCACCGCCTTTGTATTGGGCTCCAGGCAGCGCTCCAGCACGGTGGGGTCCAGCGCCCCGGTTTCGCTGCAATGGGCCCGGGTGAAGGTCACCCCCAGCTTCTCCAGCTGCACCAGCGGGCGCATCACCGCGTTGTGCTCCATGGAGGAGACGATCACGTGATCTCCCGGCTTCAGAAAGCCCTTGAGCAGCACGTTCAGGCTCTCGGTGACGTTTTTGGTAAAGACCACGTTGCGGATGTCGTCGCCGCCGAAGAGGCGGCACAGCATCTGCCGGGCCTCGTATACCGTCTCCTCCACCCGGTAGGCCCGCTGATAGCAGCCCCGGTTCACGTTGCTGCCCACCCGGCACATATAGTCATACATGGCCTTGGGCACCGCCTCCGGCTTGGGGTAGGAGGTGCAGGCGTTGTCTAAGTAGATGGCGTCCATAGTTCTGCCCCCTTTGCCCGTCCATTGTACTCCACTATCATTGGAATTTCAAATAGAATGATTAAATATATCAATACTTACTATTGGAAATCACAGTAAACCTCCGGTATACTCACATCGTAAGCAACAGACAGGAGGAGAGAGCTATGGAGTTGAAACGAGAGAAGACTGGGATCATCCTGGCCGGGCTGGTCATCGGCGTCATCGCGTCGCTGCTGGTGCTGCTGGGCAATCCCCTGAACATGGGCTTCTGCATCGCCTGCTTCCTGCGGGACACCGCCGGGGCCCTGGGGCTGCACAGCGCGGCCAACGTGCAGTACATCCGCCCTGAAATCATCGGCCTGGTGCTGGGCAGCTTTTTGCTGGCCACGGCCCGGAAGGAGTTCGGTTCCAAGGGCGGCAGTGCGCCGGTCACCCGCTTTGTGCTGGGCTTTTTCGTGATGATCGGCTGCCTGATGTTCCTGGGCTGCCCCTTCCGCATGATCCTGCGGCTGGCGGGCGGCGACCTGAACGCGGTGTTCGGCCTGGTGGGCTTTGTGTGCGGCATCCTGGTGGGCGTGTTCTTCCTGACCAAGGGTTACTCCCTGAAGCGCACCTATCAGCTGCCCGCCCTGGAGGGCCGCATCCTGCCTGTCGTCCAGGTGGTGCTGCTGGTGCTGCTCATTGCCGCCCCCGCCTTCATCCACTTTACCGAGGCCGGCGGCGGCCCCGGCGCCCAGCACGCGGCCATCGCGGTGAGCCTGATCGCCGGCCTGGTGGTGGGCGCTCTGGCCCAGCGCACCCGGCTTTGCATGGTGGGCGGCATCCGGGATGTGGTGCTCTTCCGGGAGTGGAAGCTGCTGGCCGGCTTTGTGGCCATCTTCGCCAGCGCCCTGGTGTGCAACCTGATCCTCACCGGCGTCACCCCCAACGTCTACTTCAAGCTGGGCATGGCCGGCCAGGCCGTGGCCCACACCGACGGGCTGTGGAACGCCCTGGGCATGCTGCTGGTGGGCTTCGGCTGCGTGCTGCTGGGCGGCTGCCCCTTGCGCCAGCTGGTGCTGGCCGGTGAGGGCAACACCGACAGCGCCATCACCGTCATCGGCCTGGTGGCCGGCGCCGCCTTCGCCCACAACTTCGGCCTGGCCTCCAGCGGGGAGGGCCCCACTGCCAACGGCAAGATCGCGGTGCTCATCGGCATCGCCGTGGTGGCAATCATCGCCTGCTGCAACACCTTTGGCAAAAAGAGAGGAGAATGAGCATGCACACAGTGGACGCGAGAGGGCTCTCCTGCCCGGAGCCTGTGATCCTGACCCGGAAGGCCGTGACGGCGGGAAAGCTGCCCTGCCAGGTGCTGGTGGACAACCCCACCGCTCGGGAGAATGTGACCCGCTATGCCCAGCATCAGGGCTGCCAGGTGTCCGTGGCCGAGGAGAACGGCACCTACACCCTGACCCTGACCAAGTAAAATGGTCTGTATCGCCACATTTTACTCCCACTTCGGCGCCATGCGGTTCAAGAAGGACTGTGACCGGCGGGGGATACCGGCCCGCCTGATGCCGGTGCCCCGGGACCTGAGCAGCAGCTGCGGCACCTGCGTGCGGTATGAGGGTGGTACCGCCTGTCCCACGGAGGACTGGCCGGAGGAGATGGAGCAGGCCGTGGCGGTGACGGGGGAGGGGTATCAGACCCTCTGGCGGGCAGAGCATAGCTGAGGTACCCTTGACGGAGTGGTTGGCTGTCCCATATAATGAAGACAGCTAACCAAACTGTGAAAGGGGCTGACGTTGTGGAATGCGAGACCAGGATCGTCAATCTGGCGGACGCGCCGGAGTTTTTGGAGGAGGTGTCCCGGTGGCTGTGGCTGGAGTGGGCCAAGGCCGACGGGTACACCCTGGAGGAGATCGTCTACCGCACCAAGTACGCCTCCCAGAAGGACACGGTGCCCCAGACCCTGGTGGCCGTCCGGGACGGGAAGCCGGTGGGTGTGGTGTCCCTGTGGCTCAATGACCTGAAGACCCGGCAGGACCTGTCCCCCTGGATGGCCACCCTGTATGTGAAGGACGAGTACCGCAACCTGCATATCGGCCAGCAGCTCCAGCGGGCCAGCATTGAGGCGGTGCGGGCCCTGGGCCGGTATCCCTGCCTCTACCTCATCACCAAGCTGGACAACTACTATGAGAAGATGGGGTGGCAGTTCGTGGAGAAGGCCCCCGAAGGCGGCGGGGTCATGGAGAAGATCTACCGCTACGATTTCTGAGCAAACGAAAACACGGGGTACGGCATTTTGCCGTACCCCGTGTTTTTCTGTTATTCAAAGATGGCGTTGGAAGTGTCAATGGGATGCTCGCACTGGTTGTCGATATCGGTGCCGTTGCCGGAGAAGGTGGTGCCGTCGAAGTACAGGGTCAGATCGGTGGGCACGTTCATCAGCAGCACGGCGGTGCCGTTGTGGGTGAAGGTGTTGTCGAAGTAGCGGTCGTCGGTAGCGGACTGGCCGGTGCTGTTGTAGAAGAGACCCACCTCGTTGTCCGTGAAGGTGCACTCCGTGACGTTCACCCAGGCGCCCCCCTGGGTCAGCAGGCCGGTTTTGTAGCCGGTGAAGGAGCAGCCGATGGCCCACACCTTGGACAGGGCGGTGATGCCGGCGTTGGCACCGTCTCCCGCGAAGTCCATGTCGTAGAAATAGTTGATCCAGTAGTATTTGCCCGTCTCCAGCATGGTGAGGCTGCCCTTCAGGGTGGTGCGTCCGTCCCCTTCGGTGCTGCCGTGGAACTCAAAGGACCGGCGCAGCTCCAGGTTCCCCTCATAGGTCACCGGCGGCAGATAGAGGATCACCTCGTCCACGGGATTGACCTGGGCGGAGATGTCGTCCATCAGCCCCTGCAGCTGCTCCAGAGTGTCCATGGGGTAGTCCTCCCAGTGGTACTCGTGGGTGAGGATGAGGCTGATGTGGATGTTCTGCTGCACCCGGATCATATCCCCGTTCTTCATCTGTACCGTCCACACCACCTGGGGCTCCCCGGAATTGCCGGTGAAGTCCAGGGAGGACACCATGGCGGCGTCGGGGGAGTAGTCCTCCCGGTGGCTGGGCTCCCCGGCGATAAGCTCGTCCGCGGCGTTCTCGTCCTGCACCACCTCCACCGTGACCTGCTCTACCAGAGGCTCAAACTCCTCCCAGGCGTCCTGGCCGGTGGCGGCGTCGTTGACGTACCACCGGGAAGGCCAGCGGTACTGCTCGTCCGGCGCACCCTGCTGGTAGATGTCGGGGGCGGGCATACACCGGTCGTTGGGCCAGGCTACCAGCAGCTGGTAGGTCTTGTCCCCGGTCTCATAGTACACCTCGCCCACCCCGTCAAATTCCTGGGGCACGTAGGGCCGGTTGGCGTACCAGATTCCAACTCCGGCGGCGATCACCACCACCAGGGCGATCAGGCCCAGCAGCAGCTTTTTCCGCAGGGGGGAGGGGGTTCCTGCCCCCTTCCGGGGGTGGACATCCTGGGCACAGTGGGGGCAGAAGGCGGCGTTTTCCGGCAGGTCCGCGCCGCAGTGGGGGCATTTGTGTTCCATGTTCCTCTCTCCTTTTACTCAAAAACCGCTTTGGAGGTATCCACATCGTAGCCGCAGCGGTTGTCAATATCCGTGCCGTTGCCGGAGAACACCGAGCCGTCAAAATAGATGGTGCCGTCGGCGGACACGTTTTCCAGCAGCACGGCGGTGCCGTTGCCGGTAAAGACGTTGTTGTCGAATAGGGCCCGGCTGACCCCGCCGTCCACGCTGTTGAAGTGGAAGCCCACCTGGTTACCGGTGAAGGTACACTCCACAGGGGCGGTCCAGGCGGAGCCGTAGGACAGAATGCCGGTCTTGTACCCGGTGAAGGTGCAGCCGATGGCTATGGTGCTGATGGAGGCGGACAGCCCCACGTTGGAGCCGTTCCCCACAAAGTCGATGTCAAACAGGTAGTTGAGCCAGTAGCCCTGTTCTGGAGTGGCCAGCACGCTGCCGGCAAAGACGGTGCGGCCGCTGCCGTCGGTGCAGCCCTGGAGAGTGCAGGTGTTGGGCAGGGTCAGGGTGCCCTCATAGGTCACCGGCGGCAGGTTGAAAATCAGCTCGTCCATCGGCTGCACCTCCGTCACCACCCGGTCCAGCAGGGCCTGGAGCTCCTCCAGGGTGTCCATGGGGTAGTCGTGCCAGTCGTAGGTGTAGGTGTGGATCAGGGTGACGTGGATGTTCTGCCGCACCCGGAGCACATCCCCGTTTTTCATTTGAACGTTCCACACCACCTGGGGCTCCCCGCACAGCCCGTCAAACTCCAGGATGGAGGTGCCGGCCGCGTCGGGGTAGTTTTCGTCCTGGGCGGGGGATTCGGCGGTCAGAGTGCTGCCGGCGTTCTCGTCCTGCACCACCTCCACCGTCACCTGCTCCACCAGGGGCTCAAACTCCCCCCAGGCGTCGGCGCCGTTGGCGGCGTCGTTCACATAGAACCGGGAGGGCCAGCGGGTCAGATCGTCCTCCCGGCCGTACTGGTAGATGTCGGGGGCGGGAGCGCACCGGTCGGCGGGCCAGGCCACCAGCAGCTGGTAGGTCCTGCCGCCGGTCTCGTAGTACACCTCGCCTACCCCGTCGTATTCCCGGGGCACATAGGGCCGGTTGGCGTACCAGATGCCCGCCCCGGCGGCGATCACTACGAGGAGGGCCAGCAGGCCCGCCAGCAGCTTTTTCCGCAGGGGAGCGGGTCTTTTGGTGTCCTTCCGGGGGTGTACGTCTCTGGCGCAGTGGGGGCAGAAGACGGCGCCCTCCGGCAGGGGCGCGCCGCAGTGGGGACAGGTCTGCTGTTGCAAGGGGGTCACTCCTTATGTCAGTCTAAGGTGGCCTGGGACAGATCCAGGGGCTGCTCACAGCGGTTGTCCACTTTGATCCGGTTGCCCAGGAACACCGAGCCCTGGAAATTGAGCTTCACATCGGTAGGCACGTTGTCCAGCTGTACCCCCACGTCGTTGCCCAGAAAGGTGTTGTCGTTGAACATGGAGTGGTTGGCGTACTCCCCGCTGCTGTCGAAGCGGAAGCCGATGCGGTTGTACCGGAAGGCGCAGCCGATGACATTGGCCCAGCTGGTGCCGTAGGCAAAGACCCCGGTGTCCCAGCCGGTAAAGGTGCAGTTGGTGGCCCGGAAGGAGGCGGAGCCGGAGAGGCCGGTGCCGCTGCCGTCCCCCACAAAGTCCATGTCATAGAAATAGGTGATGGAGCTGTAGGGGGCCAGAACCTGAACCGGGCCGGTGAAAGTGGTGCGGTTTCCGTCGGCGTTGGCGGAGCCGTACAGGTTCAGGCTCCGGTCCCGGAGGGTGAGGCCCCCCGCATAGGTGATGGCGGGCAGATGAAGGTTCACCACGGCCGCCTCCTCCACCTGGCCGCTGATGCTGTCAATGAGGGCCTGGAGCTCCTCCACGGTGTCCATGGGGTACTCCTCCGGGTAGTAGTCGTACACCGTAATGGGGGTAATCTCATAGCTTTGACGGAGGTGGATGGTATCCCCGTTTTTCATCCGGAAGGTCCACACCAGCTCCGCCGTGCGGCTCTCCCCGGTATAGTCGATGAGGGAGATGAGGGGGCACTCGGGCACCCCGGGGTTGTAGGCGGGCTGGGAGCACACCATGGGGGAGGGGCTGTCCTCCTGGCCGATAAAAGCCGCCGACACCGTCTCCACTTCTTCCAGAAACGCCTCAGAGGCGTCCTGACCGTCCCCGCTGTTGACAAACAGCCGGGCGGGCATCCGGTACTGGCCCTCCGGCTCTCCCTGAGTTGAAACCGTGGGGGAGGGGGTAAAGCGGTCGGCCCCCTGGCTCAGCAGGAGCTGCCAGTCCCCGTAGCGGACCTCTCCGTAGCCGTCATAGGTCTTTGGGGAAAAGACCTGCCACAGTCCGGCACCTACGGCAAGGAACACCGCCAGGATCAAAAGGCCCAGCAGCACCTGTTTTCGCCGGGGCCTGGGAACTGCCGCCTCCTTCCGGGGCCGGACAAACTTTGCGCAGTGGGGACAGAAGGATGCGTTTTGGGGCAGGTCCCCGCCGCACCAGGGGCACTTGTGTTCCATGGTCAGCCTCCGTTGCCCTGCCAGTCCAGCATGGTGTAGCCCAGCAGGTCATAGTCCTGGTCCAGCAGCAGATAGCACCGCCACCGGCCCTCGTTGGGCAGGAATTCCTCCAGCCGCTCAATTTCCCGGCACTGGCGCTCCGGCTCTGGGGAATGGAGCAGGGCCCACAGGTGGTAGAGCTGGGCGTCGTCCTCCCGCAGCACCGGTCCCTTGCCGGTATTGTAGCCGCTCAGAAACCACACCGCCCCGGCGCTCTCGATCTCCTCCGGCGGAATATAGGTGGAAAAGTCGTCCCGCCAGCCCGCCTCGAAGGCGGCCAGCTGCTCCTCGTAGAGCCCTGTAAAGTCATAGTCGCAGGACACCACGTCGATCTGCCATTTTCCCTCGGAGATCTGGATGGGCTCCCCGATGAAGTAGCCCATCAGGTGGGTGTTGCGGTCGAAGAGCAGCAGGCACAGCCGGGTGCCCGAGCTGCGGGCGTAGAACATGCCCATCTCCTCGTCGGTACCGGCGGCCCCCCGGGAGGCCACCAGATTGGCCATCTGGAAGGTCTCTACCAGATAGTCGTCGATGTTGTCGCTGGTGGTGGAGGTGGTGGAAAAGTTGAGCCCGGCCAGCAGGGGGAAGTATTCCCGCAGCAGGTCGGGGGTCACCGCCACCATGCCGTTCTCGTCCTCGGTGAGGGTCACCGCCGTGGTGTCCCCGGCAGGGAGCCCGGCGGAGGGCGCTTCCCGGCCGAGGCGGGCGTACAGCCCGCCCGCTATGGCCAGCACCAGCACCAGCGCCAGCGCCCATTTCAGCCCCTTCCGCCACAGGTAGGAGGGGACGTTCACCGCCTGGTGTTCCCGGACGCTCTTGGCGCAGCGGGGGCAGAAGGAGACGTTTTCGGGCAGCGGCGCGCCGCAGTGGGGGCAGTTGTGTTCCATAGGGTTCGTCCCTTTCATGTAAAGGTAGCATAGGAGATGTCGATGGGGTGGTTCGCAGGATTGACGATATCTGTGTCATTGCCCTCGAACCGGCAGCTGTTGAACAAGAGGGTCTTGGCGCCCGGCACCCGGAGCAGCTCCACGGCGGTGCCGTTGCGGAGAAAGGTGTTGCCCTCAAAGAGGTTGCTGTTGACGTAGCTGCCGCCGCTGTCGAAGCGGAAGCCCACGCCGTTGTCCTCAAAGAGACAGCCCACCGGGTCGGCCCAGTCCTCCCCGCCCACCAGCAGGCCCACCTCCCAGCCGGAGAAGCCGCAGTCCTCCACGTGGCAGTCGGCCTCCACGGTCAGGCCGGTGCCGGAGCCGTTCCCCCGGAAGTCGATGTACTCAATGAATCCCTGGGGATCCGTCTCAGGCTTGTACACCACCGGGCCCAGGAAGGTGGTGCGCCTGTTGTTCTCACCCAGGGAGCCGTAAAGGTTGATGGTGCGCTTGCCGATGGTGAGGCCCCCCTCATAGGTTACCGGGGGCAGATGGAGGTGTACCGCCGTGGGCAGGGGGACCTCCGCCTGGATCCGGTCCACCAGGGCCTGAAGGTCCTCAATGGTGTCCATGGGGTAATCCTCCGGGTAGTAGTGGATGCTGTCCACCGGCTGAAAGTCCAGCTCCTGCCGCAGGATGATGGTATCCCCGTTTTTCATGTTCAGGGTCCACGTGAGTTCCGCCGGGCCGGTGCTCTCTCCGGTGAAGTTGACCACGGAGAGAAGCAGCCCGTCGGTGGCGGGATTGTCCTGGTACTCCGGCTGGAGCCAGGTGACGGGGGAGGGGCTGTCCGGCGGCTGGGTCACCCGGACAAAGGCGGAGTTGATCTGCTGATTGAACATCTGCCCCGCGTCCACCCCGGTGCCCACGTGGGTGATGAAGAGCTTGGCGGCCCGGTCATAGCGCCCGTCTGCTTCCACCTGCACGGTATATTCCGGCTCCGGGGTGGGATCGTTGCGGAAGGTGACGGCCAGGTGGTAGTCATTGCCGTCCAGAGTGTAGGTCAGTTCACCCCAGGCGTCGTATACGTCGGGGGTAAAACAATCGTACAGCCCGACTGTCAGCAGCACCACCGCCGCCAGCAGTACCGCCAGCCCGGCCAGCCGCTTGCCCCACTTCCGCCGCTGGTAGGAGGGTACGGGTACCGACTGACGGGACCGGACGCTTTGAGCGCAGAAAGGACAAAAAGCGGCGTCCTCCGGTAGGGAGACGCCGCAGTGGGGACAGAGCCTGGTCCTGCCGTCCATCTTACAGGGCCTCCATCAGCCGCAGCACGTTTTTGTACCGCCGCTGGGGGTTGACATGGGTACACCGGTCCACGATGTGGCCCATTCTGCCCTCCGCCAGCTTTTTGGAGGGGTGCTCCCCGGTGAGCATCACGTTGATGAGGATACCCACCGAGTAGATATCGGTGCGCAGGTCGGACTGGGACAGGCCGTACTGCTCCGGGGCGGCAAAACCGGTGGTACCCAGGATCTGAGTGTCGGTGTCGTGCTCGGGTTTGTGCAGCCGGGCGGCGTCAAAGTCGATGAGCACCGCCTCATTCCCCCGCAGGATGATGTTTTCCGGCTTCACATCCCGGTGGACCGCACCAATGGAGTGGAGCACCCACAGGGCCCGGCACACCTGAATGACGATCTTCCGGGTCTCCTCGGGCGTGAACAGGGCACCCTTCAGCAGGAACCCCAGGGTGTCGCCCTGTATGTACTCCTCCAGCACCAGATTGTCCGTCTCGTTTGCCGCCACCTCGTATACGGTGGGCAGGTTGGGACAGGTGTAGTCCAGCAGCTTCTGATAGACCTCCGGATTGCCAGTAAACTGGCGCAGGATGAACTTTTTTCCGGTGGATTTGTGGCGGATCAGGCGGACGCTGCCCCTGGGGCTCTTTTTCAGCGTGTCCACCAATTCAAACTCTGCGCGCAGCGCGTCGGTAAGCCAAGTGTAAATCACGGCGTCCTCCAAAATCTTGTATACTATGCAGCGGGCATATTGTATTAAGATACAAATTGTTGTAAATTTAGTATAAACGATTTCTGAAAAAAAGTAAAGCGGAGGGAACCCCATGGAGCCAAAGACCACCGACGATCTCAGACAGGAGCTGATGAATGATTCTGACCTGGATACCTATCTGAGTGAAAACCAGGCCTATTTTACGGAACAAAACATCGCGGCTCTTTTGAACGACGTGTATCAGGGCAGAGACATCTCCAAGGCGGCGCTGGCCCGGAAGGCCGGCATGAGCGAGGTCTATCTCCACCAGGTATTTTCCGGCAGGAGGAAACCCTCCCGGGACCGGCTGCTCTGTCTGTGCATCGGGCTGGAGGCCACCCTGGAGGAGACCCAGCAGCTGCTGAAGCAGGCCACCTATGCCCAGCTCTACCCCAAGGTCAAGCGGGACGCCATTATCAGCCACGGGATCCTGCATAAAACCAGTCTGACCGAGATCAATGACAAATTGTTTTCGGAAAATGAGAAAACGCTGTTTTGAGCCGCGCCCGGAAAGAGTGAAGCAGGCACGCAAACCCTCCGATCAGGGATGATACAGCGCAAAAAGCAGGGGCCGGCGCATCTTTTGATGCGCCGGCCCCTGTGCTGCCTGTGAAAAACCACTGAGACTTTGAATAATTTATAAAAACTTTGGCCTAACCACTAGGCAAATGTGGAAAACTATATTAAAATGAGATGAACTGAAATACCATAAGAAGGGGTTGGAATTATGAGCGAACCGCAGTACAAGCGGGTGCTGTTAAAGCTTAGTGGTGAGGCATTGGCGGGCGATGCCAGCCGCGGGCTGGATTTTGACGTAATCGGAAACGTCTGCGATGTGATCAAGAAGTGCGTGGAGAAGGGCGTACAGGTGGGCATCGTGGTCGGCGGCGGCAACTTCTGGCGCGGCGTGAAGGACGGCGGCGACCGGATGGAGCGCACCCGGGCCGACCATATGGGTATGCTGGCCACCACCATCAACGCCCTGGCCGTGGCCGATGTGCTGGAGCAGAAGGGCGTGGACGTGCGGGTGCAGACCGCTATCGAGATGCGCTCCATTGCGGAGCCCTATATCCGGTCCAAGGCCATCCGGCACATGGAGAAGGGGAGAGTGGTCATCTTCGGCTGCGGCACCGGCAACCCCTTCTTCTCCACCGACACCGCGGCGGTGCTGCGGGCGGCGGAGATTGACGCCGACGCCATCCTGCTGGCCAAGAACATCGACGGGGTGTACTCCGCCGATCCCAAGAAGGACCCCAGCGCGGTGAAGTTCGACACCATTACCTATGACGATATCCTGGCCCGCCACCTGCAGGTGATGGATTCCACCGCCACGTCCCTGTCCATGGACAATAAGATCCCTGTGATTCTGTTTGCCCTGAAGGACCCGGAGAACATCCTGCGGGTGGTCATGGGCGAAAAAATAGGAACCATCGTCAAGGAGGAACCGTGAAATGAAGGAAGTCAACAAGGAATTCGACGCAAAAATGCAGAAAACCATTGATGTCGTCATCAGCGATTTCGCCAGTGTCCGGGCGGGCCGCGCCAATGCCGCCGTGCTGGATAAGATCACGGTGGACTATTACGGCGCGCCCACGCCCCTGAACCAGGTGGCCGCCATCTCCTCTCCCGATCCCCGGTCCCTGATGATCCAGCCCTGGGACAGCACCCTGCTGAAGGCCATCGAGAAGGCCATCCAGACCTCCGACCTGGGCATCAATCCCCAGAACGACGGCCGTGTGATCCGCCTGTCCTTCCCTCAGCTCACCGAGGAGCGCCGTAAGGATCTGACCAAGCAGGTGCGCAAGTACGGCGAGAACGGCAAGGTGGCCATCCGCAACATCCGGCGGGACGCCATGGAGAAGTTCAAGGCCATGGAGAAGAAGTCCGAGATCACCGAGGATGACCGGAAGGACTACGAGAAGGAGCTGCAGGATCTGACCGAGAAGCGCTGCAAGCAGATCGACGAGCTCACCGCTAAGAAGGAGACCGAGCTGATGGCGGTCTGACCGCGCAGACAAACGCAGAACGGTGCGGGGCGCCCCAGGCGTCCCGCACCGGTATTCATAAATCGGGTAGGAATCGGATATGGCATTTTTAAAACCAAAGGAGAGCGGGGAGGCACAGGTGGACTTTGACCACCTGCCCCGCCATGTGGCGATTATCATGGACGGCAACGGCCGCTGGGCCAAGCGCCGGGGGATGCCCCGGACGGCGGGCCATGCTGCCGGCGCGGAGAACTTCCGTACCATCGCCACCTACTGCCAGAAGATCGGGCTGGATTACCTGACGGTATACGCCTTTTCCACGGAAAACTGGAAGCGGCCCCTGGAGGAAGTGTCCGCCATTATGGGCCTGCTGAAGAAATATCTGCTGGAATCCATTGAGAAGATGGAGCGGGACAAGATCAAGCTCCACTTTTTCGGGGACCTGTCTCCGCTGCCCCAGGAACTGCGGGAGATGTGCGCCCGGACGGACGCCATTTCCAAGCGGTACGACGGCATGCAGGTCAACGTGTGCCTCAACTACGGCGGCCGGGACGAGATCGTCCGGGCGGCCCGGGCCTTTGCCGCCGACTGTATGGCGGGAAAGGCGGAGCCGGAACAGCTGACGGAAGAGAGCTTTTCCAACTACCTCTATTCCGCCGGCGTGCCCGATCCGGATCTGGTGATCCGGCCCAGCGGGGAGCTTCGGATCTCCAACTTCCTCCTGTGGCAGTCGGCCTATGCTGAATTCTACTACACCGACGTGCTGTGGCCCGACTTTTCCAAGGAAGAACTGCACAAGGCGCTGGCGGCCTACCAGGGACGCTCCCGCCGTTTTGGAGGTGTGTGAGTGGTCAAGCGAGTTATGGTAGCGGTGATCTTCATTCCGCTGCTGCTGCTGGCGATCTACTGGGCCTCTCCGGTCTATCCGGTGGTCCTGCCCATCATTATCGCCGGCCTGTCCATGATCGCGGTGCATGAGGCCCTGTGGTCCACCAGCTTTCTGAAGCACGCCCGCATTTCCGGTTATTCCATCATCATGGCGGGCCTGATCCCCTTCTGGGTGTACTACAGCGGCGAATCCCTGCCCGTCCTGTGCGGTCTGTTTCTCTATGTGGTGCTCCTGTTCTGCGAGGCCATCGCCAGCCACAAGCGGATCGGGCTGGAGAAGCTGGGCGGGGCCTTTTTCCTCACCCTCATCATCCCGTTTTTCCTGTCCTCCTTCCTGCGCATCCGGCTGATGGATCAGTGGCGGGCCCTGGTGATCCTGCCTCTGGTGATCGCCTTTATCAGCGACGCCTTCGCCCTGTTCGCGGGCATGGCTTTCGGCAGGCACAAGCTGGCCCCCGAGCTCTCCCCCAAGAAGACGGTGGAAGGGGCGGTGGGCGGCTTCCTGGGTGCCGTGGTGTGTACGGTGCTCTACGGGGTGGCGCTCAGCCTGGGTTTCCACATGGAGGTCGACTATCTCCTGCTGGCCCTGTACGGCGCTCTGGGCAGTGTGGTGTCCCAGCTGGGAGATCTGTCCTTTTCCTATATCAAGCGGGAGTACGGCATCAAGGATTTCGGCAACATTTTCCCCGGTCACGGCGGTGTGCTGGACCGGTTTGACAGCGTGATTTTCTGTGCGCCGCTGGTGGAGCTGCTGCTCCACATCCTGCCCGCCGTGGGAGGCTGACTATGAGCAAGTGTATATCGTTATTGGGTTCCACCGGGTCAATCGGGCGGCAGTCACTGGATGTGATTGCCGCCTGTGGCATGACTGTGGCCGCCCTCACCGCCAACCGGGATGTGGAGCGGATGGAGGAGCAGTGCCGGAAGTTCCGGCCGGAGCTGGCGGTGATGATGGATCCCGCTGCCGCTGCGGATCTGCGGGTGCGGCTGGCGGACACCTCCGTCCGGGTGGGGTCGGGAATGGGCGGCCTCATCGAGGCGGCCAGCCTGGAGCAGGCGGACACGGTGCTCACCGCAGTGGTGGGCATGGTGGGCCTGCGGCCCACTCTGGCGGCCATCCGCCGGGGCAAGCGCATCGCCCTGGCCAACAAGGAGACCCTGGTGTGTGCCGGGGAACTGGTGATGGAGGCCGCCGATACCTATGGGGCGGAGATTGTGCCGGTGGATTCGGAGCACTCCGCCATTTTCCAGTGCCTCCAGGGCTGCGGGGACCGGGGTGAGGTGAAGCGGCTGATTCTCACCGCCTCCGGCGGACCCTTCTGGGGCTGGGACCGGGAGAAGATCGCCTCTGCCACGGTGGAGCAGGCATTGAAGCACCCCAACTGGTCCATGGGGGCCAAGATCACCGTGGATTCCGCCAGCCTGATGAACAAGGGCCTGGAATTTATCGAGGCTATGCGGCTCTACCGCCTGCCCCCGGAGAAAATTTCCATTGTGATCCACCGGGAGAGTATTGTACACTCCCTGGTGGAATACTGTGACAACGCCATCCTGGCCCAACTGGGGGTGCCGGACATGCGTCTGCCCATCCAGTACGCCCTGACCTGGCCCGCACGGACGGATGCCGTGGCAAAGCCCCTGGACCTGCTGACCTGTCCGCCCCTGACCTTCCATGCGCCGGACTACGATGCTTTCCCCTGCCTGCCCCTGGCGCTGGGCGCCGCCCGTACCGGCGGCACAGCCACCGCCATTCTGAACGGAGCCAACGAGGCAGCGGTGGGCCTGTTCCTGGCGGGAAAGATCTCTTTTGGGGAGATCGCCGAGCGGGTGGAACACGCGCTGTCGGTTGTGCCCGCGGCGCAGAAGCCTGATCTGGAGGCCGTGCTGGCCGCCGACTCCGCCGCCCGGGAGGCGGCCGTGGAAGACTGCTGAGGTATGAGGTGCCTATGACCATCTTTTCCATCGTACTCATTATTCTGTTTTTCGGCCTGCTGATTGCGGTCCACGAATTCGGCCACTTTATTGCCGCCAAGATCATGGGGGTGCGGGTGAACGAATTTTCCATCGGCATGGGACCGGCCATCATTTCCCGGGAGAAGGGGGAGACCCTCTACTCGCTCCGGGTTTTCCCTGTCGGCGGTTTCTGCGCCATGGAGGGGGAAGAGGAGAGCTCCGACGATCCCCGATCCTTCCACAACAAGCCCTTTTGGAAAAAACTGATTATCCTGGTGGCCGGTGCCTTCATGAACTTCGTGACGGGCCTGGTCATCATTCTGGTGCTCCTCTTTCTGGTCGGCAGTCCCGCCGCCCCGGTGTTTACCGGCGTGATGGAGGGGGCGGAGGCGGTGCTGGATACCGGCCTTCAGCCCGGGGACCAGTTCTACACCATCGACGGCCACCGGATCTACTTCCAGAGCGACGCCATGATCTATCTCCAGCGTGCGGGGGAGCAGGTGGAGGTGACGGTGCTCCGGGACGGAGAGAAGGTGGATCTGGGTGAGATCTATCTGCCCTACCGCCAGCTTACCGATGAGACCGGTGCCCAGGTGGAAAAGCGGGGCATCTACGTGGGTCAGTATCTGGAGGACACAGTGGCTACCCGCCTGCAGAACACCTGGTATCAGGCCATTGACTATGTGCGCATGGTGTGGATGGGTCTGGGCGACATCTTTACCGGTGCGGTGGGCCTCCGCGACATGTCCGGGGTCATCGGCATTGTGGCCATGGCCGGCGATGTGGGCCAGGCCGGCGCCGAGGCGGCGGGCATGTTCGGCGCGGTGGTCAATCTGCTGGACTTCACCGCGCTTATCGCCATCAACCTGGCGGTGATGAACCTGCTGCCCATCCCCGCTCTGGACGGCGGACAGATTTTCCTGCTTATCGTCAACGGGATCTACCACCTGTTCAGTAAGAAGTATATCGACCAAAAATATCTGGGCTATGTGAATATGGTGGGCTTCATCTGCCTGATTGCCCTGATGATTCTGGTGGCCATCAGCGATGTGAACAAGTATATCCTGTAGGAGGCATGTTCAAAATGACAAGACAGATTCTTGTAGGAGGCGTCCCCGTAGGCGGGGGCGCCCCTGTTACCATACAGTCCATGACCAATACCCGTACCGACGACGTACAGGCCACCGTGGAGCAGATCAAGCGGCTGGAGACCGCCGGCTGCCAGATCATCCGGGTGGCGGTGCCCGACCAGGCGGCCGCCCGGTCGGTGGGGGCCATTCGGGAGCGCATCCACATCCCCCTGGTGGTGGACATCCACTTTGACTACAAGCTGGCCCTCACCTGCATTGAGGCCGGGTGCGACGCGGTGCGCATCAACCCGGGCAACATCGGCGGGGAGGAGCGAGTGAAGGCGGTGGCTGAGGCCTGTAAGGCCAAGGGCCTTCCTATCCGCATCGGGGTCAACGGCGGCTCCCTGGAAAAGCCCCTGCTGGCCAAATACGGCGGCGTCACCCCGGAGGCCCTGGTGGAGTCGGCTTTCGGACATATCGCCCTGCTGGAGAAGTATGACTTCCATGACATCTGCGTGTCCCTCAAGTCCTCCAGCGTGCCGGTGACCATGGCGGCCTACAGGCTCATGAGCGAGAAAAGCGATTATCCCTTACATCTGGGCGTCACCGAGACGGGCACCATCCGCATGGGCACCCTGAAATCCGCCATCGGCATCGGGGGCCTGCTGGCCCTGGGCATCGGGGACACCATGCGGGTGTCCCTGTCCGCCGACCCGGTGGAGGAGGTGCTGGCGGCCAAGGACATCCTGAAGGCCGCCGGCCTGCGGAAGGACGGACCCGACCTGGTGTCCTGCCCCACCTGCGGCCGCACCCGCATCGACCTGATCGGCCTGGCCGGCCAGGTGGAGGAGCGGCTCAAGACCGTGGACAAGCCCATCACCGTGGCGGTGATGGGGTGTGTGGTCAACGGACCCGGCGAGGCCTCCGCCGCCGACGTGGGCATCGCCGGCGGCAACGGGGAGGGCCTGCTGTTCCGCAAGGGGGAGATCGTGAAAAAGGTACCCCAGGATCAACTGGTGGACGAGCTGTTCGCCCTCATTGACCAACTGTAAGCAGGAGCGTGTCAAATGCCAGAAGCACAAAAGATCCCATTTCTGAAACTGTTTTCCGCCTGGCACCCGGGAGCCGAGCTGTCCGGACTGGTGTCCGGCTACCTGGTGACCCGGGCGGTAATTGATAAACATACCAGGTCTATCAAAGCCAGCGTGGAGTGCGCCGCCCCGCCGGCAGAGGACCTGCGCCGCACCATCGAGCGCAGCCTGGCCCTGGCCTACCGGGTGGAGAAAGTGGAGCTGGCGGTGGCTGAGCAGCCCGTTTCCGAGCGGGAGCTGTCTGCCCCCAAGGCGGACCCCATCCCAACCCCCGTGCCCACGCCAGCCCCGGCGGAGCCGCCCGTGGTGGAGGACGAGGCCGCCGCCGCGTTCCGCCGCACCGAGGAGATCCGCCGCAAGGCTCTTGCGGGCCTCAAGTCCCCCAAGCCATCAGAGAAGAAGGGGGGCAAGGGGAGCGCCCCCAAGGGCAAGCTGCTCTACGGCAAGCATGAGGTGCGCAAGACACCCACCCCCATGAGGGACCTGGATCTGGATATGGGCACGGTGATCGTGGAGGGAGACGTATTTGCCCTGGATCACCGGGAGCTGAAGAAGCGGGGGGCCTGGGTGGTGTCCTTCGATGTCACCGACTATACCGGCTCGGTGCGGATCAACAAGTTCTTCCCCGGAGACGAGGGAAAGGGCATCGTGGACGGGGTGAAGAAGGGCCAGCGGCTGCTCATCCAGGGCAAGCTGAACATCGACCGCTTTACCGGCGACATGGTGCTGGAGCCCTACGCCATCATGGAGACCGGCCGCACGGAACGGGTGGACGACGCCACGGAGAAGCGGGTGGAGCTCCATCTGCATACCAACATGTCCGCCATGGATGCCCTCACCGCTGTGGGCTCCAAGATGGACTCTCCCATCGGCACCGACAAGAACGTGGTGAAGCGGGCCGAGCGGTGGGGCCACCGGGCCATTGCCATCACCGACCACGGGGTGGCCCACTCCTTCCCCAACGCCTGGCACTCCGCCAAGAAGATCAAGATCCTCTACGGGGTGGAGGCCTACTTCATCAACGACGTGGACGACCGGGTGGCCATCCACGGGGAGAAGGACCAGGCCCTGGAGGATGAGATCGTCTGTTTCGATCTGGAGACCACCGGCCTGGACAACCGGCGGGAGGTCATCATCGAGATCGGCGCCGTGGTGCTGCGCAACGGAGAGGTGGCCGAGCAGTTTTCCACCTTTGTGGACCCGGGCCGGCCCCTGACCCGGGAGATCACCGAGCTCACCGGCATTACCGACCAGATGCTGGAGGGGGCTCCCTCCCAGGCGGACGCCATCAACTCCTTCCTGGACTTTGTGGGGGACCGGCCCCTGGCCGCCCACAACGCCGAGTTCGACATGGGCTTCCTGGCCGCCGGCTGCCGCAAAATCGGCCGCCCCTTTGAGAATACCTCCATCGACAGCCTGATCCTGGCCCAGAACCTGCTGCCCGACCTGGGCAAGTACAAGCTGAATATCGTGGCGGAGCACCTGAACCTGCCCGCCTTCAACCACCACCGGGCCTATGACGACGCGGCCACGGTGGGTTACATGCTGGTGCCCTTCTTTGACATGCTGCGGGACAAGGGGGTCCGCACCCTTCAGCAGATCAACCCCGCCATGCGCAAGCTGCGCTCCGGCGGCAAGGCCAAACGGCAGCCCAAGCACCTGATCGTGCTGGCCAAGAACCAGCTGGGCCTGCGCAATCTGTACAAGCTGATTTCCGCCTCCTACCTGGATCACTTCAAGCGGTACCCCATCATGCCCAAGAGCCTCATCGACCAGAACCGGGAGGGGCTCATCATCGGCTCGGCCTGCGAGGCGGGGGAACTGTTCCAGGCCATCGTCAGGCGGAAGGATTTCAAGGAGCTCAAGCGCATCGCCTCCTGGTACGATTTTCTGGAGATCCAGCCCCTGTGCAACAACGCCTTCATGCTCCGCAAGGGCATGGTGCGCAGCGAGGAGGAGCTGCGGGACTTCAACCGCACCGTGGTGGCCCTGGGTGAGGCGCTGGACAAGCCGGTGTGCGCCACCGGTGACGTCCACTTCCTGGACCCGGAGGACGAGATCTACCGCCATATCCTGCTGGCCTCCAAGGGCTTTGAGGACGCCGACTCGCCCCTGCCCCTCTACTTCAAGACCACCCAGGAGATGCTGGACGAGTTTGCCTACCTGGGCAAGGACAAGGCCTACGAGGTGGTGGTGCGCAACACCAACCTGGTGGCCGACTGGTGCGAGGACGTGGTGCCTCTGCCCCAGGGCCTGTTCGCACCCAAGATCGAAAACTCCGCCGAGGAGCTGACGCGGCTGGTGTGGGACAAGGCCAAAGCCCTCTATGGCGAAGAGCCCCCCAAGATCGTGGTGGACCGCATCAATGCCGAGCTGGGGGACATTATTAAATGTAAGTATGACGTCATTTACATGTCCGCCCAGAAGCTGGTGCAGGACTCCCTGAACCACGGCTACCTGGTGGGCTCCCGTGGTTCGGTGGGTTCCTCCCTGGTGGCCTTCATGTCGGGCATCACCGAGGTCAACTCCCTGCCCCCACACTACCGCTGCCCCAAGTGCAAGCACTCCGATTTCGAGGCGGCCAAGGAGCTGGGTATCGGCTGCGGCGCCGATATGCCGGACGCGGTGTGTCCCGTCTGCGGCACCCCCTACGACAAGGACGGCTTCAACATCCCCTTCGAGACCTTCCTGGGCTTTGGCGGCGACAAGGTGCCCGATATCGACCTGAACTTTTCCGGCGAGTACCAGTCCAACGCCCACCGCTATACCTTTGAGCTGTTCGGCCAGAGCCACGTGTTCCGGGCAGGCACCATCGGCACCGTGAAGGACAAGATCGCCTTCGGCTACGTAAAGCACTACCTGGACGAGCACGGCATCCACGGCACCCGGGCGGAGGAGAACCGGCTGTCCCTGGGGTGCAGCGGGGTCAAGCGCACCACCGGCCAGCACCCCGGCGGCATGGTGGTCATCCCCCAGAACCGGGAGATCTATGACTTCTGCCCGGTGCAGCACCCCGCCGACGACCCCAACAGCGACATCATCACCACCCACTTTGAATATCACTCCATGGAATCCAACCTGCTGAAGCTGGATATGCTGGGCCACGATGACCCCACCATGATCCGCATGCTCCAGGACCTGACCGGGGTGGACCCCCAGAAGATCCCCCTGGACGACAAGGACACCATGAGCATCTTCACCTCCTCCAAGGTGCTGGGCTTTGAGAACGACCCCGTCCTGGGCCCCACCGGCGCCGTGGCCATTCCGGAGTTCAACACCAAATTCACCCGGGGCATGCTGGTGGACACCCAGCCCCACCAGTTCGACATCCTGCTCCGCCTGTCCGGCTTCTCCCACGGCACCGACGTGTGGCTGGGCAACGCCCGGGACCTGGTGGTGGACCAGGGCATCCCCGTCGGCCAGGCCATCGGCTGCCGGGACGACATCATGCTCTTCCTCATCTCCTGCGGCATGCCGGAGAAGCGCTCCTTCAAGATCATGGAGGCGGTGCGGAAGGGCAGAGGTCTGCCCGAGGGGGCCGAAGAGGAGATGAAGGCCGCCGGCGTGCCCGACTGGTACATCGGCTCCTGCAAGAAGATCAAGTACCTCTTCCCCAAGGCCCACGCCGTAGCTTACGTCATGATGGCCTTCCGCATCGCCTGGTTCAAGGTCCACCGGCCCCTGGCCTTCTACGCCGCCTTCTTCTCCATCCGGGCCAAAGCCTTCGACGCCACCTGCATGTGCATGGGCATGGACGTGTGCAAGGCCAAGATGAAGGAGATCGAGAGCAAGGAGAAGCCCACCCCGGTGGAGGAGGATATGCTGGTCACCCTGGAAGTGGTGTATGAGTTCTACCTCCGGGGTTTCAGCTTCGAGCCCATGGACCTGTACCGCTCCCACGCGGTGAACTTCCTGCCGGACATGGAGAAGGGCACCCTGCTGCCCCCCTTCACCTCCATCCCCGGCCTGGGTGAGACCGCCGCCTGGTCCATTATGGAGCAGCGGGAGGGTAAGCGGTTCATCTCCATCGAGGAGTTCTCCGCCGCCTGCCCCAAGGTGTCCAAGACCCACATCGAGCAGCTGAAAGCCGTCGGCGCTCTGGACAATATGCCCGATACCAGCCAGATGACCCTGTTTGACGGCTTTTAAAAGAGAAGAGGAGAGAGGCATGAAGAGACGTATTTTGTCCCTGCTGACCGTGGCGGCCCTGCTGTGCGCTCTGCTGAGCACCACCGCACTGGCCCGGGAGACCGACGTTTTTGACGCCTGGCCGGAGGATGTGGACTTCAACACACTGACCTGCGGTCCGGCGGATGCCGGAGCGCTGTATGCCCTGCTGGAGGAGCTGGAGGCGGCCTGCGCCCAGCCGGACAACCAGAACCGGGTGCTGGAGCTGATGGACCAGGCCGGGACCGCGTGGGAGGAGCTCAATACCCGGTATGCGGTGTGTGTTGTGGCCTACTACCGGGACCCGGTCTCTGCCGCCCAGGATTACCTGGACTGGAGCCAGTTACTTCTAGAGGCCCAGAACGCCTATTTACAGGCGGAGCGGCAGGTGCTCCAGTCCCGGTATGGCCAGGCAGTGGCTCAGGCTATGGGGATGGATCGGGAGGAACTGCTGGCTATGATCTCCCCAGATGACCAGAAGCAGCAGGAACTGATGAGCCGGGATCAGGAGTTGATCAACGACTACTGGACCGCTATGGCCCAGGATTACCAGGTGACCTGGCAGGGCCAGAGCTGGACCCAGGGGGAGCTGAACCAGGCCGACAGCCTGAGTGTGGAGGAGATCGGAGAGATCCAGCGCCTGCTGGACGAGGCCCGCAACGCCGCTGCCGCATCGATCCTGGGAGAGATGGTGGATGTGCGCAACCAGTACGCCCGGAGCAAGGGATACGACAACTATGCCGACTATGCCTATGAGCAGGTGTACTGCCGGGACTACACGCTGGATGACGCCAGGCGGCTCTACGCCCAGGTGAAGGAGAAGATCGTCCCCCTGCTGATCCAGATGTCGGCGGCCATGGGGCACAACGAGGCCCTGTCCCAAGACCTGCTGTCCCCCTATGTGACGGATCTGACCCAGGAGGAGCAGCTGGATCTGGTGGAACCCTATCTGAACCGGATCTCCAGCGAGTACGCCGACCTGTTCCGCTATATGCGGGAAAACCACCTGGCGGATATTGGTCCTCTGGACACCAAGCTGGACGTGGGCTTTACCACCAGCCTGCCCGCCTATCGCTCGGCGGTGCTGTTCAACTGTCCGTCCGGCGGCTATTATGACGTAGAATCGCTGTTCCACGAGTTCGGCCACTACGCGGAATACTGCCTGTCCGACCAGGTGGGCGGCGGCTTTGAGTGTGTCGACGTGGCGGAGATCGACTCCCAGGGCCTGGAGCTGCTCAGCTTGGACTTTGCCGACGAGATGTTTCCCCAGGGCGGGGCGGTCTACCGGGGCTATGTGCTGGCGCAGCTGCTGAACAGCGTGGTGTCCGGCTGTATGCTGGACGAGTTCCAGGCAGCCCTCTATGCCGACGGGGAGATGACAGGGGCAGAGATGAATGCCCTGATGACCTGGCTGCTGGAGGAGTACGGCGGCCTGGATATGTTCGGTACCAACTCCGACTACAACTGGGTGCAGGTGAACCACACCTTCGAGTCTCCCATGTACTATATCAGCTACGCCACCTCCGCCCTGAGTGCCCTGGAGCTGTTCCTGGATGCCCAGACGGACTTTGACGGGGCGGCGGATGCCTACCTGGGTCTGGTGGAGCGGGGTACCGGCCTGAGCTACCGGGAGGCGGTGCAGGCGGCCGGCCTGGGGGATATCTTCCAGACGGGCACGGTGGCCGCTCTGGCCGGGGAACTGCAGAATTATCTGCTGAGCCAGGTGTACGGCCTGCCTGTCCCGAGCGACCTGGAGGGCCACTGGTCGGAGGAGCCCATGCTGACCTGCGCCGCCGCCGGCCTGTTCCGGGGCGATGGGGCGGGGAACTTCCTGCCTGACGGCAGCCTGACCCGGTCCCAGGCGGTCACCCTCCTGTGGCGGCTGGCGGGCTGCCCGGAAGTCCAGGACCAGACGGCCGCCTTTGCCGACGTGCCCGGGGACGCCTGGTACGCCGAAGCGGTGGCTTGGGCCGCCCGGTCCGGCATCGTGGGCGGGGTGGACGGCTCCCGCTTCGACCCGGACGGAACGGTGACCCGGGAGCAGCTGGCCGCCATGCTGGGCCGCATGGCCGGCTATGACGGCGGCCTTACCGGCGCCCTGGACGGCTTCGCCGATTCTGCCCGGGTCAGCAGCTGGGCGGCGGAGGGTACCGACTGGGCGGTGTCGGCCGGCCTGCTCACCGGCAAGCCCGGCGGACTGCTGGACCCTCAGGGGGTCCTGACCCGGGGCGAGATCGCCGCTCTGACGGTCCGCCTGCTGCTGGCCGGTCTGGTGTGAACCCATCCAACATTCCCGTGACCGGGGCCGCGGCTGACGCGGCCCCGGTTTTCCTCTTGACAAGGAATAGATGTTATAGTATAGTAGCGTGGTAAAGCGTGAAAGCAAAAAAAGGGGGAACTCCCGTGAGCGTCATTATCAACACCCCGGAGGGCACCCGGGACCGGCTGTTTGCCGAGTGCCAGGAGCGCCGGCAGGTGCAGGCCCGGCTGACCCGCCTGTTCCGGCAGCGGGGCTTTTTGGAGGTGTCCACCCCGGACACGGAATTTTACGATCTGTTTGCCCTGTCGGGCAGCGCCATTCCCCAGGAGCGGATGATCAAGGTGTGGGATCCCAGCGGCAAGTTCTGCGTCATGCGGCCCGATTCCACCACACCCATCGCCCGGGTGGCAGCCACCAAGCTGAAGGCGGTGGCGCTGCCCCAGCGGCTGTACTACGACCAGACGGTGTACCGCTCCAACCCCGCCCACAACGGCGGCAGCCGGGAGATCCCCCAGTGCGGGGTGGAGCTGATCGGGGCCAAGGGGAAGAAGGCGGACGTGGAGATCATCGTCACCGCCATAGACGCCCTGCGCTCCTGCGGGGCCGCCAGGTTCCATGTGGAGCTGGGCCACGCCGGATATTTCCGGGAGCTGGCCGGCCGGCTGGAGCTGGGGGAGGAAGAAGCCGAGGAGATGCGTTCCCTCATCGAGGGGAAGAACTTCGCCGCCCTCAACGCCTTCCTGGAGCCCTACCGGGGCAATCCGGCCTGCGCCGCCCTGGGGCAGCTCAGCCGGCTGTTCGGCGGGGTGGAGGTGCTCTCCCAGGCGGAGAAGCTGGCGGGCAAGACCCCGGCGGTGGACTATCTGTCCGCCCTGTATGACGAGCTGTCCGCCGCGGGCTACGGCTCCTATGTCCGTTTTGACCTGGGCATGGTCCATCAGATCGACTACTACACCGGCGTGGTGTTCCGGGGCTATGTGGAGGGGGCGGGGGACGCCGTCCTCTCCGGCGGCCGGTACGACAACCTGGTGGGTGTCTTCGGCCGGGAGGCCCAGGCCACCGGCTTTGCCGTGGATGTGGACGCGGTGGCCCGCACCCTGCCGGAGATGGCCCCGCCGGTGCTGCGCACCATCGTCCACTACGAGCCGGGCTATCTGGCCCAGGCCCTGGAGGCGGTGGACGGCCGCCCCGCCGGTACCAGCGAACTGTCCCCCTGCCGCACCCTGGAGTCCAGTCTGAACCTGGCCCGGGACAAGGGGGCGGAGGCCGTGCTGGTCTTTGACAAGGACGGAGAAAGGACGGTGCGGGTATGAGTGAGCGTCTGAGAATCGCCATCACCAAGGGCCGCCTGCTGGACAAGAGCGTGGAGCTCTTTGAGGGGGCCGGGCTGGACTGTACACCCATCCGGGACCCGGGCCGGCGGCTGGTCCACAGCCTGCCCAACTACCCCCTGGACGCGGTGCTGGCCAAGGCCCCCGACGTCATCACCTATGTGGAGCACGGGGTGTGCGACCTGGGCATCGTGGGCAAGGACACCATCCTGGAGAAGGGCGGCTCTTTTTACGAGGTGCTGGATCTGGGCTTCGGCAAGTGCCGCTTCGCCCTGGCTGTCAGGCAGGGCAGCGACTTCTACGGCACCTACAAGACCCGGCGGGTGGCCTCCAAGTACCCGGAGGTGACCCGTGCCTTCTTCGCCAGTAAGGGCATGGATGTGGACATCATCAAGATCGAGGGCAGCGTGGAGCTGGCCCCCATCCTGAATCTCACCGACGCCATTGTGGACATCGTGGAGACGGGAGCCACCCTGAAGGCCAACGGCCTGGTGCCCATCGAGGATGTGGCCCCGGTGTCCGCCCGGCTTATCGTCAACACCGCCAGCATGAAGTTGTATAAAGATCAGATCGCAGATTTTATTGCCCGCTGCGAGGGAGAATTGGAGAAGCGGAAATGATACAGATCGTAAAAGCGGATGGCTCCGCCGAGCGGGCGGTGATGGCCGCCATGAAGGCCCGGGCCGCCCAGGCCAACCAGGCCATCGACGCCGCGGCGGCGGAGATCATGGAGACCGTGAGGGAGAAGGGGTTCGAGGCGGTGCGGGACTACTCCCTCCGCTTCGACAAGGCCGAGCCCAGGGAGATCACCCCGGCCGAGCTGGAGGCTGCCTATAATCGCTGCTCCAAGGAGCTGATCGCCGCTCTGGAGCGGGCGGCGGCCAACATCCGGGACTATAATGAAAAGCTGCTCACTCATACCATGGAGTGGACCTCCCCCGACGGGGGCGTGGTGGGCCGGATCGTCCGGGGCCTGACCCGTGTGGGCATCTACGTCCCCGGCGGCACCGCCGCCTATCCCAGCAGCGTGCTGATGAACGCGGTGCCCGCCAAGGTGGCCGGGGTGGAGGAGATCGTCATGGTGACGCCCCCCACCGAGAACCTGAACGACGCGGTGCTGGCCGCCGCCAGAATCGCCGGTGTGGACCGTGTCATCGCCGTGGGCGGGGCCCAGGCGGTGGCCGCCCTGACCTACGGGGCGGGCTTCATCCCCCGGGTGGATAAGCTGGTGGGGCCCGGCAACGCCTTTGTGGCCGCCGCCAAGCGGCAGGCCTACGGCAAGCTGGACATCGACATGGTGGCCGGACCCTCCGAGGTGCTGGTCGTCGCCGACGGCAAGGCCAACCCCAAGTTTGTGGCCGCCGACCTGCTGAGCCAGGCCGAGCACGACAAGCTGGCCTCCGCCGTGCTGCTCACCGATTCCGTGGAGCTGGCTCAGGCGGTGGACGGGGAGATCGTCCGCCAGACCGGGTATCTGAGCCGGTCCGAGATCATGGAGTGCTCCCTGCGGGACTTCGGCTGCGCCATTGTGTGCGACACCCTGGACGACTGCGCCGCTCTGGCCAACGAGATCGCCCCGGAGCATCTGGAGATCGTCACAGAGGATCCCCGGGCCCTGCTGCCCAAAATCCGCAACGCCGGGGCGGTGTTCCTGGGGGCCTGGTCCCCGGAGCCTTTGGGGGACTACCTGGCCGGGCCCGACCACGTGCTGCCCACCAGCGGCACCGCCCGGTTCTTCTCCCCCCTCAGCGTGGACAGCTTCCTCAAGACCATGAGCATCATCCAGTACGACCAGGCCAGCCTGGCCCCCATCAAGGACCAGATCATCACCCTGGCCCAGAGCGAAAAGCTCACCGCCCACGCCAACTCCATCCAGGTGCGGTTTGAGTAAAGGAGAATGACCATGAGAACAGCCCAACTGACCCGTACCACCAAGGAGACCGACATCCGCCTGACCCTCAGTCTGGAGGGCGGCCCGGTGGAGATCGCCACCGGCATCGGGTTTTTCGACCACATGCTCACCGCCTTCGCCTTCTACGGCGGCCTGGGGCTGGAGGTGACCGCCAAGGGGGATCTGGAGGTGGACGGCCACCACACCGTGGAGGACGTGGGTATCGTCCTGGGCCAGGCCATGAGGCAGGCCCTGGGGGACCGGAAGGGCATCCGCCGGTTCGCCTCCGCCTATATCCCCATGGACGAGGCCCTGTGCCTCACCGCCCTGGACTTCTCCAACCGGCCCTTCCTGGTGTTCGACGCCGAGATGCCCCAGCCCATGATCGGGGCCTACGATTCCTGCCTCACCGAGGAGTTCATGCGGGCCTTTGCGGTGAACAGCGGCCTGACCTTACATATGAAGTGCCTGTACGGCAAGAACGCCCACCACATCACCGAGGCTCTGTTCAAGTCCCTGGGGGCGGCGGTGAAGGAGGCCGTTCAGATCACCGGTACCGGGGTCACCTCCACCAAGGGGGTACTGTGATGGCAGGGGAGCTGAAGGTCCGCCCCTATGGGGCGGAGGATCTGCCTGCCATGACGGAGATCTGGAATCAGGTCGTGGAGGACGGCGTGGCCTTTCCCCAGGAAGAGACGCTGGACGGGGCGGGAGCGGCGGCCTTTTTCGCCGGCCAGAGCCGTGCTGCCGTGGCGGAGCTGGACGGGGAAGTGGTGGGGCTGTATATTCTGCACCCCAACAACGTGGGGCGCTGCGGCCATATCGCCAACGCCAGCTACGGCGTGCGCCGGGACAAGCGGGGCCGGGGCGTGGGCCGGGTCCTGGTGGAGGACAGCCTGGCGGCCTGCGGAGCGCTGGGCTTCCGGCTGCTCCAGTTCAACGCCGTGGTAGCCAGCAACCTGGGCGCCATTGCCCTGTATGAGTCCCTGGGCTTTGTGCGGCTGGGAACCATCCCCGGGGGCTTCCGATTGCAGAACGGCGGATATGAAGATATTATCGTCTTTTACCACACGGTATAAGGCGGAAGGAGAGAGAGCATGGGCTATACTGCCATTGTGGACTACGGTGTGGGCAACCTGAAGAGCGTCACCAACGCCATGGATTATCTGGACCTGCAAACCCGCATCACCAGCGACCCCAAGGAGCTGGAGCTGGCCGACGCCATCATCCTGCCCGGGGTGGGGGCCTTTCCCGACGCGGCGGACAAGCTGCGGGTCTCCGGGCTGGATCAGGTGCTGATCGCCCAGGCGGAGAAAAAGCCCATCCTGGGCATCTGCCTGGGGATGCAGCTGCTGCTGGACCAGGGAGAGGAAGTGCGGGAGTGCGCCGGCCTGGGCCTGGTGCCCGGCCGGGTCCGCAGGATCACCACGGAGCTGAAGCTGCCCCATATCGGCTGGAACAGCCTGTATTTTCCCAACCCGTCCCCCCTGTTCGCCGGAGTGGAGACGGGAAGTTATGTCTACTTCGTCCACTCCTTCTGCGCCGTGGCAGACGATCCCAGGACCGTCATCGCCCAGACCGAGTACGGCGTGCCGGTGACGGCGGCGGTGCAGAAGGGCAACGTGTACGGCTGCCAGTTCCACCCGGAGAAGAGCGGCGAGGTGGGCCTGCAGATCTTACGGAATTTCGGAGGGTTGAACACATGATCCTGTTTCCGGCCATTGATTTGAAGAACGGCCAGGCGGTGCGCCTGTACAAGGGGGACTTTGCCACCGCCCACCAGGTGGCCTCCGATCCTCTGGCCGTGGCCAAAGATTTTTACGCCGCCGGGGCCCGGTATGTCCACATGGTGGATCTGGACGGGGCCCGCAGCGGACAGCGGCAGAACGGTTCCATCGTGCGGGCGGTGGCAGAGCAGTCCGGCCTGAAGGTGGAACTGGGGGGCGGGATCCGCACCATGGCCGACCTGGAGGAAGTTTTCTCCCTGGGCGTGTGGCGGTGCGTCATCGGCTCCGCCGCCGTCAGCCGCCCGGAGTTCGTGAAAGAGGCGGTGGAAAAGTACGGCGAGCGTATCGCTGTGGGTATCGATGCCATGGACGGCATCGTCAAGACCGCCGGGTGGGAGCAGTCCTCCGGCCTGGACTACCTGGACTTCGCCAGGTCCATGGAGACGATCGGGGTAAAGACGATTATCTTTACCGATATTGCCACCGACGGTATGCTGTCCGGCCCCTCTTTTGACCGGCTGGCAGCTCTCCAGCAGGCGGTGAGCTGTCAGATCACCGCCTCCGGCGGGGTGTCCTCCAACGGGGACCTGTCCAAACTGAACGCTATGGGCCTCTATGGGGCCATCATCGGCAAGGCCTATTACGCCGGAACGGTGGATCTGCCTGCGGCCGTAAAGGAGGCTGGGAAACAGTGTTAGCCAAACGTATCATTCCCTGCCTGGACGTGCGGGACGGCCGGGTGGTGAAGGGGGTCAACTTCGTCAACATCCGGGACGCCGGCGACCCGGTGGAGCTGGCCAAGTACTATTCGGACCAGGGGGCCGACGAGATCGTGTTCCTGGATATCACCGCCACCAGCGACGCCCGGGACACCGTGGCCGACGTGGTGGAGCGCACCGCCGCTCAGGTGTTCGTGCCCCTGACTGTGGGGGGCGGTATCCGCACCGTGGAGGACTTTCAGCGTCTGCTGCGGGCGGGAGCCGATAAAATTTCGGTGAACTCCGCCGCCGTGGCCCGGCCGGAGCTGATCTCCGAGGCGGCGGAGCGGTTCGGTTCCCAGTGCGTGGTGCTGGCCGCCGACGCCCGGGCCAGAGGTGACGGCACCTGGGAGGTGGTCGTAGCGGGCGGCAGAAAACCCACCGGCATCGACCTCATTGAGTGGGTGAAAAAAGCGGAGACCCTGGGAGCGGGGGAGATCCTGCTCACCTCCATGGACGCCGACGGCACCAAGGCGGGCTTTGACCTGGGTATGACCAAGGCGGTTACCGACGCGGTGTCCATTCCGGTCATCGCCTCCGGCGGCTGCGGCTCCCTGGACCATTTTGCGGAGGTGTTTGAGAAAACCAACTGCGACGCCGCTCTGGCCGCCTCTCTGTTCCACTTCGGGGAGCTGACGGTGCCCCAGGTGAAGGACTATCTCCGCAGCCGATCCATCCCCGTGAGGTGAACCATGGACTTTGATTTGAATGTACTGTTTCAGAAGTCGGATCTGATCCCCGTCATCATTCAGGACGCGGAGAGCAAGGATATTCTCATGCTGGGGTTCACCAACCGGGAGGCAGTGGAGCTGACCCTGAAAACAAAGACCGCCTGGTTCTGGTCCCGCAGCCGCCAAAAGCTGTGGAACAAGGGAGAGAGCTCCGGCCACTTCCTCCATGTGAAGAAGGTGGTCACCGACTGCGATACCGACACCCTGCTCTATCTGTGCGTGCCGGAGGGCCCCACCTGCCACACCGGGGCCAGAAGCTGCTTTTTCAACGATATTTGGGAGGAAAACACATGAACGATACCGTATTGCAGGACCTGTACCAGGTGGTGCTGGGACGCAAGAGCGACCCCCAGGAGGGGTCCTACACCTGCTACCTGTTTGACAAGGGTCTGGACAAGATCCTGAAGAAGGTGGGGGAGGAGTGCTCCGAGACCATCATCGCTGCCAAGAACGGCAAGCAGGAGGAGACGGTGGGGGAGATCTCCGACCTGATCTACCACCTGATGGTGATGATGGCCGACCAGAACATCCCGCTGGATGCGGTGCTCTCCGAGCTGGAGCGCCGCAGCCACAAGATCGGCAATCTGAAAAAGATGAAGGTCGTGGACCACGAGACCTGAAAAAGAGGCGCTGCCAAGCAGCGCCCCTTTTATTTATGCCTGACTGTAGGTGACAAACATGGTGTACAGCCGGCTGACGGTGTTCCAGCTGTCCTGGTCCAGAATACCGGTCTCCGGCCGACCGTCCAGCCGCTGGATCCAACGGATATTGCGCTGGGTGGCGGCGTCGTTCCGGCCGGAGACAGGGGCGGATTCCACCCCGTCCAGCAGACGGGCCAGAGCCCGGAACATGGACTGCACCAGATAGAGGTGGACGCTGTCCTGGTCGGGGCTGACGGTATACTCGCCGCCGGGATAACCCTGGAGAGGGCGGATTCGCCGGGCTATGGCCTGGAGATAGAGAGCGGAAATGGCATCCCAGGTGGCCTGATTCACCCGGCCGGTGACCGGCGGAAAGAACTCCCGCTGGAACAGCATGACGGCCTCCAGGGTCTGTTCCCCGAAAATGCCGTCGGGGGTGAGCCGGGGAAGAAAATCATAGACGAAAGACAGCTCCCGCAGCATGGTCTGGAGGCTGCGGATGGGCTGACCGATGAGGCGGATCTCTTGAGGTGCGATCATGAGGCGGCTCCTCTCTGGTCGGCGGAGCCCAGGGTCATGGGCTGGCCGGGATACTGGGTCAGGCCGGTGGCCTGGCTCTCAGGCAGGTCGGGACGGAACTGTTCCGGGATCACGTTGGTATAGGTGCCTACGGTGTCCACGATGCCGGCGTACAGCCGGTAGAGGGCGGCCCAGGTCCGGGGCCCCATGATGCCGTCCTGGGTGAGACCGGCCATCCGCTGGACAGCGATGACGGCGTTTTTGGTGGCGGGACCGTAGATGCCGTCGATGGCTACGGCGGGGATGTTGTTGTAGAACTCCGCCACTACCGACAGCACATACTGGATCACTTTCACCGGCTCCCCCCGGTCCCCTTCCCGCAGCACGTTGGGGAGAGACTGCCCGCTGCTGCCGGGGTAGTAGGTCTGGCCCTGACTGATGAGCTCCGCCAGGTCCAGCACGCCCACGTAGAGGAACACCATCTTGTACCAGGTGGAATTGCCCACGATACCGTCGGGAGTCAGGTCGAAGATCTGCTGGAATTTCTTTACCGCCCCCTCGGTGGCGGAGCCGAAAATGCCGTCCACCGGATAGACCTTGGGGATGGCGGGGTAGTCCCGGGAGATGCGGTTGAGCATCACCTGGATGCGCTGTACCGCCTCGCCGCTGTCCCCCCGGCGGATGGGATAGCCGGGGTAGGAGTAGCGGATGCCCCGCACCGGCGCGTTGGTGACCAGCTCGATATTGTCGCCGTAGTAGGAGCGGAGGATGGACATGTAGTCCCGGCCCTCCTCCGCCAGAGCCTGACTGCCCCACTGGGACAGTCCGTCGCAGGTGACGGTGGTGCCGTTGCAGAACTTGGCAGCCAGAGGCTCCACGAACCCGATGCGCCGTATGTAGGAGTTGAAGATCTCGTCCACCAGCTGACTGATGTTCTCAAAGATGTTGCGGCCCTTGATGAACTTCTGGTCGTAGGCGGTGGAGGAGGTGATGTTGAAGGGATAGCCCCGGCTGGGGTAGAACTCGGTGTATACCCGGTTAAGGGCGAAAGAGATGATGGCCAGGATGTTGGCCCGAAGGGCGGCAGGCTCCCAGGTGGGGTAGATCTCGCTGGAAGCCACGTTTTTCACGTATTCCGGGAAGGAGACGGTGACGTTTTCCGCGTTGGAGCCCGGCGCACCCAGATGGACGGTGATGTACTGGGGCACATAGGGCGTGATGGGCAGAGATTCAGGCATAGTCTCCCTCCTTACAGATTCTGGGGCGGGATGTTCACCGGATGCTCGGGGAGCAGGGCGGACATCTGCTCGGGCAGGGGGATGAGTTCCAGCTCCTGCAGCGTCTCCGTGCCGGGAAAGATCTGCACGTTTTCCACCACCAGAAGCTCGTAACCAGGGGATTCTGCCCAGATATCGCATACGGCAAAGGGATCTGCGGTGCCGGGGGATTCACTGGCGGCGGCGTCGGGAGTGCTCACCTGCACGGGCGAGGTGCGGCCATTTTCATCTGTTACCCGCACCGCCAGCAGCTCGTGGTGTCCTTCGGTTCCCCGCTGAGTAAAGGCCACGGTAGCGCCTGATACCGGAATCTGGGCCCGGGAGGTATAAACACGGGTCAAAATGGTTCCAAATGTATCCAACGGACATTCCTCCTTTTGGCTCCATTCTATGCGGAAGCGGGCCTGTCTGTGCCCCGGGAATTGGCGGGGGAAGTTGACATCGCCCGCCGTTTCGAGTAAACTAGATAAGAACGACTGGCAGTTATGCTCTGGAAAGAGTGTGATTTGATATGAAAAAGCAAAAGGTGTCCAGCCCGGTGATCCGCCGCCTGCCCCGCTATTACCGGCATCTGAATGACCTGCACCAGGCCGGCGTGGAGCGCATCTCCTCCAACGCCCTGGGCAATTCCCTGGGGCTCACCGCCTCCCAGATCCGGCAGGACCTGTCCTGCTTCGGCGAGTTCGGGCAGCAGGGCTACGGGTATAATGTGAGTACCCTGCGGGACGAGATTGCCGATATCCTGGGGATGAACCGGGGCCATACCGCCGTGATCCTGGGGGTGGGCAACCTGGGCCGGGCCCTGATGGAAAACTTTCACTTTGACCGCTCCGGCGTGGCTCTGGCCGCCGCCTTTGACGTGGTGCCCGACCTGGTAGGCCGGGAGGTCTCCGGCATCCCGGTGCACCACGTGGATCATCTGGAGGAGTATCTGGCTCAGCACCCCGCCAGCATCGGGGTCCTTACCGTCCCCGGCCGGGTGGCCCCCGGCATTGCCAACCGTCTGGTGCGCTCCGGTGTGAAGGGGATCTGGAACTTTACCAATATCGAGCTGTCTCTGGCTGCTCCCGATGTGGTGGTGGAGGACGTCCATTTTGCCGACAGCCTGCTGGCTCTGAGCTATATGATTTCGGAGGTGCCATGAAGAAACCCGCAGTTGTCCTGCTTGCCGCCGCCATCCTGGTGAGCGGCGCGGTGGTCTACGCCGCCGGCGAATCGCTGATCTCCAAAAGTTATCTCACCAATACCTACATCCCGGATGTGGAAAAACAGGTCACCCAGCGGGTGGAGGAAAAGACGGAGGACACCTACCAGTCCGCCCTGGCCGATCTGAACCAGAAGCACAGCACCTACCTGGCCCTGGCCGGCGGGGAGCAGAGCTATGCCGCCTCTCTCACCGACCTCCGCTTCAAGAAGGGGGATGTGGTGACCCTGTCCACCGGCTCCGGCGGGATGCTGCTGGCGGGGAGCGCCAGCCTGACCGTGTCGGGCAGCGCGGTGGTGGATGTGACGGCGGGGCAGACGGCGGCCTCCGGCAGCAGCCTGACCCTCCGGCACCGCTACCTGGCGGGAGAGAATACCACCGTCGGCATCACCATCACCTCGGACACCGCGGTGCTCAGTGTGGAGGGCTATTATTCCGTGGCCTCCGGCTCCGGTGTGGACTACAATGCCCTGGCCGACGCCCTGTTTGGGATGGGGCTGTTCCAGGGCAGCGGGACCGCCTACGGCAGCGGATACGATCTGGAGGTGCCCTCCACCCGGATCATGGGCCTGGTGATGTTCCTGCGGCTCATCGGGGAGGAACAGGCCGCCCTGTCCAGTACGGCGGTCAATCCCTTCGCGGACACGGCGGCGTGGAGCGACCGCTATCTGGCATACGCCTATGAAAAGGGCTACGTGAACGGCGTGGGGGAGAGCGCTTCCGGACAGCTCTACTATGCGCCGGACCGCCAGATCTCGGCCAATGAGTACATGACCCTGATCCTCCGGGCCTTGGGCTACACCGACAGCGGGACCACCCCCGATTTTACCTGGGACACCGCTGTGACCAAGAGCGTGGCCTGGGGGGTGCTCACCAGCGGGGAGCAGACCATGCTGGCCAGGAGCAGCTTCCTGCGGGCTCAGGTGGTCTACCTGTCCTACTTCTCCCTGAACGCTCCCATGAAAACCGGCGGGGTGCTGCTGGACCGGACGGTGACCAGCGGTGCGCTCACCCGGAGCAAAGCGGAGCAGATCATGGCGGGCGTTACCGTCCCCCGCCTGTAACAGAACAGCGTCTCACAGCCGCCGCGGTGTACCGCGGCGGCTGCTTTTTATACCTGTCAGAATGGACAGGAAAGAGCGGTGAGAGTTTTGTGGATGTTGCGCATTGACAACAGTTAGCAATGCAACTAAACTAATAAGTAACGCAAACAAAGGAGATGAGTGGATGCGTCAGGAGCACCACGTGGGATACGAGATCAAGGCGTTGTCCAACCTCTTGCGGCGTAAGGTGATGGAGACCACCACGGGCAGTCCCGAGGGGGACGATTTTACCGAGATGCAGGCCAAGATCCTGGGCTTTCTGTGTCACAACCGGGACCAGGAGATCTGTCAGAAGGACATTGAAGAGGCGTTTTACATCCGCCGCTCCACGGCCTCCCGCCTGCTGAAACGCCTGGAGGCGGAGGGCTTCATTGTACGCCGGTCGGTGTCCCGTGACGCCCGGCTCAAGCAGGTGACCACCACCCCCAAGGCGGACGCACTGCTCCAGGAGGTCACAAGGCGGATCTCCCATGTGGAGCAGACGCTGACCCGGGGCCTGTCCCAGCAGGAGCTGGATCAGTTTCTGGCCACGGTGGAGAAACTGAAGCAGAACTTGATGTAAGCGCAGACCACAGCGATCCAAGGAGGAAACCTATGAAGAAAAGAAGAGGGCTTATAAGCTGCATTCAAGAATTTAAACGGGATACCATCCTCACCCCGATCTTCGTCATCGGCGAGGTGGCCTTCGACGTGCTGATCCCCATGATGACCGGCAAACTGCTGGACGAAGGCGTGAAGGCGGGCAGCATGACACATATCGTGCAATATGGCGTTCTGGTAGTGGTGATGGCCCTGATGGCCCTGCTGCTGGGCGCTCTGTCCGGCCGGTTTGCCGCCCGGGCGTCCACCGGCTTTTCCCGCAACCTGCGCCGGGAAATGTACCGGAACGTGCAGAAGTTTTCTTTTTCCAATATCGATAAATTTTCCACCGGCGGTATCATCACCCGCCTGACCACCGATGTGACCAATGTGCAGATGGCCTTCATGATGATCATCCGCATCGCGGTGCGCTGCCCCATCATGCTCATCTGTGCCTGGGTGCTCACCTTTACCATCAACCCCAAGCTTGCCCTGATCTTCCTGGTGGTCATCCCCATCCTGGCGGCGGGCCTGCTGATCATCATGCGGTCGGCCCATCCCCTGTTCGAGCGGGTCTTTAAGAAGTACGACTGGCTGAACAACGTGGTGCAGGAGAATCTGCTGGGCATCCGGGTGGTGAAGTCCTTCGTCCGGGAGGACCACGAGAAAGAGAAATTCGGCAAGGTCTCCAACGAGATCTATATGGACTTCTCCAAGGCGGAGAAGATCATCGCCTTCAACATGCCCCTGATGCAGATCTGTGTGTACGCCTGTATGATCACCGTGTCCTGGATCGGCGCCAACCTGGTGGTGGGCGGCGACCTGACCACCGGCCAGCTGACCAGCATGTTCAGCTACATCATGATGATCCTTATGAGCCTGATGATGCTGTCCATGGTGCTGGTCATGATCATCCTGGCCCGTGCTTCTGCTGAGCGTATCACCGAGCTGCTCAACGAGAAGAGCGACCTGAAGAACGGCCCCAATCCCATCGAAGAAGTGAAGGACGGCTCCGTGGTCTTTGAGAACGTCAGCTTCAGCTACGCCAAGGACCCCACCAAGGAGTGCCTGAAGGATGTGAACCTGACCGTCAACTCCGGCGAGACGGTGGGTATCCTGGGCGGTACCGGTACCTCCAAGACCACTCTGGTCCAGCTGATCCCCCGCCTGTACGACGCCACCGAGGGCCGCGTGCTGGTGGGCGGCGTGGATGTGCGGGACTACGACATGGACGCCCTGCGGGAGCAGGTGGCCATGGTGCTCCAGAAGAACGTGCTGTTCTCCGGCACCATCAAGGAGAACCTGCGCTGGGGCAACAAGGAGGCCACAGACGAGGAGATGGTCCGGGTGTGCAAGCTGGCCCAGGCCGACCCCTTCATCCAGGAGTTCCCCGACAAGTACGACACCCACATCGAGCAGGGCGGCTCCAACGTGTCCGGCGGCCAGAAGCAGCGGCTGTGTATCGCCCGTGCCCTGCTGAAGAAGCCCAAGATCCTCATTCTGGACGACTCCACCTCCGCCGTGGACACCAAGACCGACGCCCTGATCCGCAAGGCCTTCCGGGAGGAGATCCCGGAGACCACCAAGTTCATCATCGCCCAGCGTATTTCCTCCATTGAGGATGCCGACAAGATCCTGGTGATGGACGGCGGCAAGATCGCCGCCATGGGCACCCATGAGGAACTGCTGAAGAGCTGCGACATTTACCGTGAGATTTACGAGTCCCAGACGAAGGGAGGCAGCGACGATGAATAAGTCCCCTGTAAAGAAGTCCCATACCGTCCGCCGGCTCATGAGCTATGTGGGCCGGGGCTACGGCTTCCGGTTCATCCTGGTGCTGCTGTGTATCCTGATCAGCGCCATTGCCTCGGTGTCCGGCTCCCTGTTCCTGGGCTCCCTCATCGACGACTATATCACCCCGCTGATGGCCATGGAAAACCCTGTGTTTGACGGATTGATCCACGCCCTGACCATGATGGGCTGTCTGTATATCACCGGAGCCCTGTGCGCCCTGGCCTACAACCGCCTGATGGTCACCATCTCCCAGGGCGTCCAGAAGAAGATCCGGGACGACCTGTTCGGCCATATGCAGTCCCTGCCCATCAAGTACTTTGACACCCACGCCCACGGCGACGTGATGAGCGTCTACACCAATGACGTGGACACCCTGCGCCAGATGTTCTCCCAGAGCATCCCCCAGGTCATCAACTCCCTGATGATGATCGTGGTGGCCTTCGTGGGCATGCTGACCACCGATCTGCTGCTCACCGGCGTGGTCATCCTGTGCATCATCGTCATGCTGTGTGTCACCCGGGTACTGGCCGGCCGCAGCGGCCGCTACTTTGTCCGCCAGCAGGTAAAGCTGGGCGACCTGAACGGATATATCGAAGAGATGATCAACGGCCAGAAGGTGGTTAAAGTCTTCTGTCATGAGCAGGAGGCCCAGGAGGGCTTTGACAAGGTGAACGACGCCCTGTTCGAGAGCGCCGACAAGGCCAACAAGTACGCCAACATCCTCATGCCCATCCTCATCAACATCGGCAACATCCAGTACGTCATTATCGCCATGGCCGGCGGTGCCCTGGCCCTCAGCGGCATCGGCTCCGGCATCACCCTGGGTGTCATCGCCACCTTCCTCCAGCTGTCCAAGAGCCTGTCCAACCCCATCAGCCAGATCTCCCAGCAGCTCAACTCGGTGGTCATGGCTCTGGCCGGCGCCCAGCGGATCTTTGATCTGATGGATGAGCCCGCCGAGGAGGACCACGGCAAGGTGACCCTGGTGAACGTGTCCTTTGACAAGGACGGCAACCTCCACGAGAGCGACAAGCGCACCAACATCTGGGCCTGGAAGGTGCCTCAGGACGACGGCAGCTATGCCTATGTGCGCCTCACCGGCGACGTGCGCTTCGACGACGTGGACTTTGCCTATGAGGAGGGCAAGACCATCCTCCACGATATCACCCTGTTCGCCAAGCCCGGACAGAAGCTGGCCTTCGTGGGCGCCACCGGCGCCGGCAAGACCACCATCACCAACCTGATCAACCGGTTCTACGATATCGCCGACGGCAAGATCCGGTACGACGGCATCTCCATCAACGACATCCACAAGCCCGACCTGCGGCGCTCCCTGGGTATCGTGCTCCAGGACACCAACCTGTTCACCGGCACCGTCCGGGAGAACATCCGCTACGGCAACCTGGAGGCCACCGATGAGGAGGTGGAGGCCGCCGCCGCCCTGGCCAACGCCGACGACTTCATCCGCCGCCTGCCCCAGGGCTACGACACCATGCTCACCGGCAACGGCGCCAACCTGTCCCAGGGCCAGCGGCAGCTGATCGCCATCGCCCGGGCCGCCGTGGCCGATCCCCCGGTGATGATCCTGGACGAGGCCACCTCCTCCATTGACACCCGCACCGAGGCCATTGTCCAGCGGGGCATGGACGCCCTGATGAGCGGCCGCACCGTATTTGTCATTGCCCACCGACTGTCCACCGTCCGCAACTCCGACGCCATCATGGTGCTGGATCACGGCCGCATCGTGGAGCGGGGCAGCCACGAGGACCTGATCCACCAGCACGGCCTGTACTATCAGCTGTACACCGGCGCTTTTGAGCTGGAATAATGCACCACCCGGCCCCCCCGGCATAATATGAAGTGAGACCGGGCCGAAGGACGGAACGCTCCGTCCCCCGGCACCGGCGCTCCATTTTCAACCGGGAGGTACTTCTTATGATGTGCAACAACGGCTGCGGTTTCGGCGGCGGCAACTGCCTGTGGATCATCCTCATCATCATCCTGCTGTGCTGCTGCTGCGGCTCCGGCGAGAGCAGCAACAACGGCTGCGGCTGCGGCAACAACTGCGGCTGCTGAGTTTACCGTACCATAGCCGGAAAGCGGCATAAAAGGAGCGCCGCGGGGCATCGCCCCGCGGCGCTCTTTTTGGTTATCTCTGTACGTGGACGGGATCAGGCAGCCTGTCCTGGGCGGGCATACGTTTCATTTCCCGCCTGGTGAGCAGGAAGGCCACTACCAGCGCCGCGCTGTCGGCGATGGGACCGGCGTACATCACCCCGTCGATGCCCCAGATCAGGGGAAACACCAGGATCAGGGGGATCAAAAAGATCACCTGCCGGGTCAGGGAGATCAGGATGCCCTTGGGAGCCTTGCCGATGGAGGTAAAAAAGTTGGAAGTAATGGGCTGTACCGCGTTGACGAAGGTCATCAGCATAAAGATACGGAAATAGCGCTCGGAGAACTGGAAGTACAGCTCAGTGCCGGAGGAGTCGAAAATACCCGCGATCTGCCGGGGAAAGAGCTGGAAGCACAGAAAGGCCCCGCAGCAGATCAGGGTAGCCACAATGATGGCCTTCCGATAGGCCTCCCGCACCCGGCTGTACTTGCCCGCGCCATAGTTGAAGCTGAAAATAGGCTGGCATCCCTGGGAGATGCCGATGGTAAAGCCCAGTACCAGGATATTGACCTTGGAGATCACCCCCACGCAGGCCAGAGGGATGTCGGAGCCGTACCGGGACAGTGCGCCGTAATAGGTCAGGGTGTTGTTGAGCACCACCTGCACCAGCAGCATGGCGATCTGGTTGAAGAAGGGGGCCATGCCCAGAGCAAAGATGGACTTGAGCAGCCGGGGCTGAGGCCGCAGATCGGCCCGGGTCAGGGGCACGGTACGCAGCCGGGTGCGCAGCAGGTAGCCCAGCACCAGTACCAGGGACAGCGCCTGGCCCAGCACGGTGGCCAGAGCGCCTCCCGCCACCCCCTGTTTTAGCCCAAAGATAAAAATGGGGTCTAAAATGGTGTTGAGAATGGCACCGGACAGGGTGCAGAACATGGAGAAGGCCGGACTGCCGTCCGCCCGGATCATGTTGCTGGCCCCGGTGGTAAAGGTGACCATAGGCAGACCGAAGGCGATGATGCCGGTATAGGTCATGGCGTAGGGAAATACGTCAGGGGTGGCGGCAAAAAAGGTGAGCAGAGGCGCCCGGAGAAAGTAGGCCGCAAACCCCAGGCAGAGCCCCAAAACAGCCAGCACCACCAGACCGGTACCCGCCACCTGGCGGGCCGCCTCCCGCCGTCCGGCCCCCAGATTCAGGTTGAAATTGGCCGCCGTGCCGATGCCCATGAGCAGGGCGATGGCGGTGGAGGCGGTGACGAAGGGAAAGGCCACCGTGGTGGCCGCGTTGCCCAGATAGCCCACGCCCTGGCCGATGAAGATCTGGTCCACGATGTTGTACAGGGAGGTCACCAGAAAGGCAATGACCGAAGGTATGGCAAATTTGGGCAGCAGCCTGCCGATGGGTGCCGTGCCCAGAGGATTGGTGGGTGTGGGGTCCATGTGCCTCGCCTCACTTTTGAAAGTTTGCGGATTCATTTTAATATAGAAATATTGACATGTCAATAATCGACGAAAAGAAAGACGGCCGCCCCCATCCGGGGGCGGCCGTGACGAAGTCCGCGCACTTATTCCGCCGGCGGTTCCTCCGCCGGACGCTTGTCTGTCAGGGGAAAGGATACCTGCACGGTGAACAGGTCGGCTTCGGTCCTGAGAGTGAAGCTGCCGCCGCAGGCCTCGGTAAAGGTGCGGGCGATGGACAGCCCCAGACCGCTGCCTCCATCGGTGCGGCTGGCGTCTCCCCGGACAAACCGTTCAGTCAGATCCACGTCCTGGGGCAGCTCGTCCCGGGAGATATTCCGCAGTACGGCCGCCGCCTGTCCCTGGTCCACATTCAGGTCCAGATAGATCCGGGAGCCCTCCAGGGCGTACTTCAGGGCGTTGCCGATCAGGTTCTGGAACACCCGGTACAGCCGGTCCCCGTCAGCTTCGATCCATACCGGCTCCTGCGGCAGCCGGGGACGCAGGGAGGCGGAGGCGGCCTCGATCTCCTCGCTCATGTCCGCCAGGGTCTGCCGCAGCAGCTTGGCGTAGTCCAGGGGAGCCATCGCCACCGGCAGATTTCCGGCGGCGGCCTTGCTTACCTCGAACACATCCCGCACCATGGTCTGGAGCCGCTGGGCCTTCTCTGCCAGAATGCGGACGTAGTCCCGCACATGCTCCGGCAGCCCCTCCTCCTGCTGGAGCAGTTCCACATAGCTGACAATGGAGGTGAGGGGGGTTTTCAGGTCGTGGGACACGTTGGCGATGAGTTCGATCTTGGTCCGCTCGCTTTTCATCTGCTCCGCCAGGGCGGCCCGGAGACCGTCCTCCATGTGGCCCAGGCTGTCGGCGGCCTGCCGCAGGTCGGAATCCTCCGGCAGGACCAGGGCCCCGGTGGGCTGTCCCGCTCCGGCGGCCTGGATATGGGTGAGCAGCTTGTCCGTGTCAGCCGTGGTTTTCCGGTTGGCGGTCATCAGTCTGATCTGGGCGGCGATGAGGGCCGCCCCCGCCAGGAAAAGGCCTGCCAGCAGCAGGGGGAGCAGGCCGCTATAAAACCGCCGCAGATAGAGGTTGGGAAACTGAGCCGCCCACACCAGGAAGAAGGGGACGCACAGCACGAACTGGAGCACCGCCCGCCGGTCCATCCGCTTCTGAACGGTCCAGCCCAGCTCCTGCCGCCGGAAGAGCCGGACGCAGGCGGCGCAGAAGCTGTGGGACCGCAGCTGCCCAAGATTGTATCGCAGGTCGTTGAGACAGAAGTAAGACCACCACAGGGGCAGGGGGGTGGCCAGACACCAGACGATCCCGCCGTAATTATAGTGTACGAACAGCTCTATGAGGCTCACTGCGCAGCCGCACCACAGAAAGACCAGGGGGATCAGCAGCGCCGCCTTGACCTCCAGCCAGATGTGGCCGGTGAACCAGGCGACGGCCTGGTCAGCCCGCAGCTTGTGCTTCCTCCAGAGAATGGCCCACACCAGAAAGGCCACCCCTGCCGCCGGAGGCACCAGCAGCAGCCAGATGAGGTAGGTGCGCACCCTGGTCATGTCCTGCACCAGGCTGTAGGGCCCGTAGCCCGTGCCATAGTCTGCCGGTTCTGCGGCGGCGGCGATATATACCGTCACGCTGTCGTACTCGGCCTCATCATGGGTCCCGCCGTTGGCGTAGCCGGGCACGTACCAGTCTTCCTCCGTGCCCCGGAAGAAGCCGTCCCCGTAGACGTCCAGCTCCCGGCCATCCTTCCAGATGGAGGCGGTGCCTCCGGTAAAGCGGAGCAGAAAGTTATAGCCCTCCGGCAGGGTATCCGGGGAGGAGAGGTCGGCGGCGGTATTGGAGGACCGCAGCATATCTCCCTTTTCCACTAGGTAGAGCAGGTTCACGTCTTCCTCCGCCAGAGGCGGTGAGGCGTAGTATTCCGAGCTGACGGCGTAATGAAGCAGGGAATAGAGGTCGCTGCCCAGCATACTGCGGAAGGCGGCGGTCTGCTGGTAATCGCTCCGGAAGGCATCCAACACGTTGACCCGGGTGGCGGAGCTGGTGCTGACCAGCAGGTACAGCCACCCCGCCCCGCTGTACAGCAGCAGGGTGATCCCCAGGATAAAGGCCAGAAGAGCCAGGCCCGGTTTAACGCTTCTCGATTTTGTATCCAATGCCCCACACCACCTTTAAATATTCCGGCTCCTTTGGGTTGAGCTCGATCTTCTCCCGGATCCGCCGTATGTGGACCATCACCGTGTTCTCGGTGGCGAAGGGTTCCTCCCCCCACACCCGGCGGTAGATCTCCTCGGCGGGGAACACCCGGCCCAGGTTGCGCATCAGCAGGTCCACGATCTTCAGTTCGGTGGCGGTGAGCCGCACCGGTTCGCCGTCCGCCAGCAGCACCCGCTCCTCCGGCCGATAGCGCAGCCGGCCGTTGACGATCTCACGGGTGCGGCCGGCGGCGTTCACGTCCCCCAACTGGGTGTACCGCCGCAGGTGGCTGCGCACCCGGGCCACCAGCTCCTGGGGGTTGAAGGGCTTGGCGATGTAGTCGTCTGCCCCCATGCTCAGCCCCAGCACCTTGTCAGTGTCCTCGCTCTTGGCGCTGAGAATCAGGATGGGCAGGTTGCGCTTCTCCCGGATCTTCAGCACCGCCGACAGCCCGTCCAGCTTCGGCATCATCACGTCCATGAGGATGAGCCGCAGACCTGGGTCCAGGGCCAGATCCAGGGCCTCCATGCCGTTGTAGGCCTTCAGCACCCGGTACCCCTCTTTCTCCAGCAGAATGGCAATGGCATTGACGATCTCAGCGTCATCGTCCACCACCAGAATGCACTCGTTCATTGGGACCCCCTCCTGTCTGCTCCTAGGATACCTGATCTTTCTTGCAAAGAAAATGGGGAAATTCTTTCAAATCTCTTACAACTGCCAGGGCAAAAAGAAAAGCCGGCTTGTTCAGACAAACCGGCTTTTTTCTGTCACCCCCGGATAAAAAAGATGTGCCTTGAAAGCCTTGCGGCGCAAGGGATTCAGCGCTTGTAAGTTTTGTCCATATATGCCGAGTGCTATTTGAGATATTTGCGCTCCAGAAAGTCAATGGAGCGCTTAGTCAGGGCATATCCATATTCGTATAAATCACGGTAGATGCGGGGAATTTTTTTAGCCGCAGATACATGTCATCTAAGTTAAATGTGGACAAGTCTAACTCATCACAACCAAGCCAATTTACCTTATATGTTATATGATCCATCACCTCCGACCAATCTTTGGATGGATTATATCACAGGACTGGGCATCTGTACAGGGATGTATCAAATATTTCCGTAGTATGCAACTAAGCATGGTCTGAATGGCGCAAAGTATTGAAAATACTGGACTTTTAGAGGGATTTATGGTATAATTTACCTATAAAAAATGGCGTTAACAAACAGGAAGGTAATACGGGAATGGTGTCCATCTCCCATAGGGAATATAAAAACTTCAGGCGTATGGGAGCGGATCTACGCATATGAAAAGCAGGTGGAGCAGCTTATGGAGGCGCTCCGGTTTTTGCGGAGGAAACAGTTTAGCTCCGCCTCTGAAAAACTAGGTAAAGAAGTGTATGAGCAGTTGAGCCTACCAACACGCTCAATAGGGCCAGGAGGAGCGCAATGATTTTCAGTATGATGGAAACGGCGAAGGAGAACCGGCTGGACCCGTACCGCTGCCTAGTACGGGTGCTGCAAAGCGCTTCAAATCTGGAAGTTTTTGGGCCGGGCTGGGCGGAGCGTCTGCTGCCGGAAAACGCACCGGAGGAGTGCCGTAATCCGCCAACATTGACTCAAAATACCTGAGAAATGGGCTGGCCTCTGCCGGCCCATTTTGTTATGTTTGACGACAAAATTCCTCTTTTTTTGCAACCCGACACAGGCGCCGTGTTGCCTGGGTAATGTTTCCTCTAAAATGAAAAACGGGACATGTCCCGTTAAAAATTTTGAAGGAGGAATCATTATGACCATGAAAAAAAAAGCAGATGACCGCAAGGGTGGGCGGAGGCCATCCTGAAAATCCACTTCAGCAGGCCCGTATAAAAGCCGGCATATCCCAAGAAGAAATTGCGGAAGAACTTTCCTGTGACCCGCGTACGATCCAACGGTACGAGGCCGGGGAACAATTCCCAGACTGGAACGAACTGTTGAAAATGAAGGTCCGTTATTCCTGCGAATTTGCTGACTTGTTCCCGGAGGAAAAAGAATGATGGGAGCAGGCAGCAGAGGACGATTGAAATCTAAAACGCCGAGGCAAACATCCCTTTCCCCGGCTATCTTTGCCAACCTTCTGCTCATCCTTGCCGGCTACCGTATGAAAATGCCAGTAACAGAGGTTATGTGCTTTCCCGATGGAAATGGTTATTATGTCTGTCCCAGATGCCATGTGACCATGGAACGGGAATTCATGAACTTCTGTGACCGGTGCGGCCAGCATCTGGATTGGAAAGGTTACAAAAAGGCCAGAGTCGTATATCCTGGCCAACATCACACTCTACATACCTGATTCGTTAGAACACAGGGGCGGAGGAAAATCTTCCATCCCTGTGTTTTTGTCGCTTGTAAATCAAACGGTAGATCAATCCGGACCGCCACGGTTAAAGTAATAGAGAAAAGGCCGGAGTCCGGCCTTTTCTCTATTACTTTAACCGTATGATCTGCTCGTAGAGCATTACGAATGATTTCTCTATAACCATGTTCTCATGATAGTGTCCGAAAAACCAGTATTTGAACTGACATCTACGCCGTATCTCATCGAAGAAGTCTGTCAGAGCGTCTTTCTGAAACAGGCCGCCGCTAAACACATCCTGTACACTGGTCGGACAGCAGTGGGTGATGATATAGTCTACTTCCCAGCCTGCCTTGTCCAGATTGGCTAGGGCCTCTTCGTATTCTGTCTCGCTGGGAAGTTCTTCTTTCCACCAGGACCGATGGTTTACCCGAAACAGGGCCCGTTCCATACTCAGCTTCCGAAATTTCTGCTTGAATAGCCGGTCATCCGGTTCTAGGATGCCGTCCTGAATATCGTGGCTGCTGGCCCCACCCATAGTAAAGAACCGCTTGCCGTTGATGTCATAAACCTGCCCCCGCATCAGGTGCAGGACGCCGGGCCGGACCTGCTGTACCTTCCCGCCGTGCCATTCTAGGACCGGATACTCCCGGAGTGCATCGAAGTTCTCATGGTTGCCTGAGACAAACAGAGTTGTGAACGGCCGCCGGTCCAGCCAGTCCAGTGTCTTATTTTCTTTGGGGCTGCGGTCCCAGATCCCTCCGAAGTCGCCGCAAATAATTACGTAGTCTTCACGGTTCAGTTCCGCCTGTTCATAGAAGATGTCTTCTTTGAACCGGGTAAAATCCCCGTGGGTGTCACCTGTAATAAAACATGCCATTGAGCGCATCTCCTGTCTTTTTCCCATATTATCATAATGTGCGGTCCATTTCCAGATCCGTATCACGGAACCGGATGCGGATCGTATTGCTGTCCAGAACGGTGATTTTTTCCACAACCAGCCGCGTTAACTCATCATCATACGCTTGGAAGCCTTTGGCATGCTCCTGAATGCTGGCCCACATTGCTTGGAGCCTTTCCTCACGCTCCGCTTGGTAGATCTCGTTCTGGCGCAGGGACTCGATTTTGTTCTTTACCTTCTGCTTTTCATCGGCCACTTCTTTCAGACGGGCATTCAGCTCCACATCGTCCATGTTGTCCAGAATCTGCTCCAACAGGCTTTCCTGCTCAACACTCAGCTCCTGGAGGCGCCGTCTCAGCTCCAGCAGGCTATCCCCGCCTGTACCCTGGCTCTCCTGCGCACTTTGGGCCAGCATCATGGCGTCCCGCTGTACCTGGGCAAAGTCCGCCAGCTCATTCATGGCGGACAGGATAGCCGCATGCAGCTTTCTCTCTTCTATCGTGGGCGAGGTGTGGCAATATTTCGTCCCGAATTCCAGCCGGGAGATACACCGCCAGACGATCTTCTTTTTTCCGTTCCTGGCCCAAGTCACCCGCTTGTAGGGAGTACCGCATTCCCCGCAGACCAGCAGCTCGGACAGAGCATATTTATAGGAATATTTGCCCTGTTCCGTTTTTCCTGTCTTCTGCATCACCTTTCGCTTACTGGACCGGCGCGTCATCTCCGTCTGTACCGCTTGGTAGATCTCCCGCGGGATGATGGCCGGATGATTGTTCTCGATGTAGTACATGGGGCGCTCCCCTTGATTCTTCTTAACCCGCTTGCTGATACAGTCTGTCACATAAGTCTTCTGCAGAAGTACATCTCCGATGTACCGCTCATTGGTGAGGATGTTCTGGATCACCTGGTAGGACCATCGATGGACGCCTTGGGCTGTGGGGACCTGGTCTTCCTCCAACTCCTGCTTGATCTGCCCCAAGCTGCACCCGTCTAGGTACCGCTGATAAATGCGGCGGATAGTTTTGGCATCCTCCGGGACGATCTCCGGTTTCCCATCTTTACCCTTGCGGTAGCCCAGAGTCTTTTTGTATTGGAATGGGACATTGCCTGCCTCCGCACTCTTCTGCTTACCCCAGGCGACATTCTTGCTCAGGGACTCAGACTCCGCCTGAGCGAAGCCGCTGAACAGCGTGATCAGGAACTCACTGCTTTCGGTCAGAGTATTGATGTTTTCTTTTTCAAAGTACACGCCGATCCCGTTGGCTTTCAGCATGCGGACAGTCTCCAGGCAGTCCACCGTATTTCGGGCGAAGCGGGAAAGGGATTTGGTCAGGATAAGGTCGATCCGTCCCCGCCTACAGGCGGCAATCATTTTATTGAATTGATCCCGCTTTTTCAGGCTGGTGCCGGACAATCCCTTGTCCGCGAACACGCCGGCCATTTCCCAATCCGGGTTCTTCTCGATCTTCTCCGTATAGTAGGATTTCTGAGACTCATAGCTGTTGATCTGCTCTTCGCTGTTGGTACTGACCCGGCAGTAGGCCGCTACTCTCTTGCGGCCCCCCGCCTCGCCGCCCCGCCCCGTCTCTTCTTTTGTGGCGGGGATCACCCTGATCCTTCGTGTTTCTTCTGGCATAACGAGCCCTCCTTGAATTGAATTTCGATCCGGTTGTCTTGGGATATCGTGATATGCTCAACCATACGGTCAATGCCTCTCAAATCTGTCCCTCCAGCCTGCTCCTGCGGCATATTCACCGGGCAACAGTCATAGCGTGCGGATATACCTTGCAGAATCAGATCAATTACTTGGAAAGGGTCGCCGGGCTGTTCCAGACCGCGGTTGATGGCATTGGTAAGCCGGACCACTTCTTCAGAGGGGGTATACTGTGCTTTGGATGCCAAATGCCGGTCTTTTGCCAGGCGGTAAACCTCGTGCAGAAAATCTTCGTCCAATATTCGGATAACGCGTCCGCACCCCTCGCACTTGAGATATAATGTGTCTTTACTCTGGCCGGCGCCGCCCAAGCCCAGCAGGCGTCCTGCGCAGTGTGCGCAGCGCAAGTATCGTTTGAACGCCAGCACTGGCCGCACCGGTCTTTCCGTTGCCTTTTGGGTTTTACCCTGAATCCTAGCTTGGATTTCTTGGAACAGAGCCCGGTCCACAATGGGGGGAAAGCCCTGTTCTCCAATGTAGCGCGGGTTTTCCAGCAAGCGTTTGATTTTGTGCTTGTCCCATATCTGGCCCTCTGCACTGTATGGGAGCTTTTCCTGATTGAGCTGGTCGGAGATTTTCTGATAGGACAGCCCCTCCTGATACAGGCGGAACACTCTCACTACAATGGGGCTCTCCGCCGGCTGCAGGACGACCTCGCCATTCACGATTTGGTAGCCATAGACTAATTTCCGTTTGATCATGGTCCCACCTCCAGGGACTCTCGCAATTCGATCCCGCCTCTGATCCGGAACCGGATCTGAGTCCGGGCGTCCACGATGATCTGTTCCACCAGCTCATCGAATAGGGTTTCATCGAAGGACTCCAGAGCGTCCGGGCCTTTCTGAATCAGGCTGGCAGTGCGGCGCAAGACCTCCGCAGCCTCATCAATATCATCGTTCTCCAGAAGACGCCTGCGCTTCACCCGGAGTTGGTTTAGCTTGGCGTTGATCATATTCCGTCTGGCTGCGCAGGTTTCTTCGTCCAGCAGACCTTTAGACTGTAATAGGTTGATTTTATAGTTCTGCTCCGTATTTTGGGCGATGGCCTGGTTGATCTCCAGAATTGCCGGATTATCCCGGTGTGCGGTGTCAATGAGGGCGTCAAGCTGGCTTAAGGCAGGCTGGAAAATTACGCTCTCATTCTGCTTCAGCCGGTTGTACATCCGTACAAAGGCGCGATAAACTGCGTCCTCCCGTATCCTGCCGGTGGGGCAGCTGTCCGCCTTGTCATCGTGCCTGCGGCAGACCCAGACATTCAGTCCACTTCCTTTATTCTTACGCCGCACAAAAGTGGCCCCGCAGGCTCCGCAGACCAGTTTCTGGGTCAGCGGATATTCCTGCCGTTCACTGGCGGCGCGCTGAGCTTTCCGGCGCCGGAGCTCCTTTGCTCGCTCGAACACTTCGTGGGAGATGATTGCAGGATGGCTCCCTTCCACATAGTACTGCATCTTTTCTCCCTTGTTCAGCCGCTTCACAAAGGGGAAGCCATGGGCAAAGGTCTTTTGGCACAGGGCATCCCCGACATACTTCTCATTTGAGAGCAGGTAGAGGACCGTGGTGGTCTGCCAATATGGCTTGCGGTCTGTCGTAGGGATGTTTTTCCGGGTCATCTGTTCCGCAATCCAAGCGGCGCTTCGACCACTCAGGTACTGGTCAAAGATCCACCGAACCTGCTCCGCCTCTTCGGGCACGATCTCCAAGTTCTTGCCATCTTCCGTCAGCCGGTAGCCATAGGGGGCCTTGCAGGTGATAAAAAGTCCCCGTTCCATCCGCCTGCGATAGCTCTGCCGCTGGTTTTGAGAGATGGAGATGGATTCCTGCTGGGCCAGAGATGCAGAAACGCTCACCATCAATTCGGTGGTGAGCGTCTGCGTATCAATATTCTCTTTTTCAAATTGCACGGCAACGCCCAGACGGAACAATTCCCGCAGGGCAGCCAGACAGTCCCTGGTGTTGCGGGCAAACCGGGAGATGGATTTTACGATCACCTTGTCAATCTTCCCCTTGCGGCAGTCGGCCAGCATCCGGTTGAAGTCATCCCGCTTATCCATCCGGGTCCCCGTCAGGCCCTCATCAGCGTACACATCTACCAGATCCCAGCCCTCATGGCTGCCAATCAGTTCCGTGTAGGCCCGGATCTGTGCGGCATAGGAGTGAAGCTGATCGTTGGAATCAGAGCTCACACGGCAGTAGGCCGCCACCCGCAGGATTTCCTGCTGTTCCGGCTGGGCCGGGATTACCGTCACATGCGCCATTTCTTCTCCACTCCTTTTATCTTTTTCGTCAACACCGAAATTACCACAACTTCGCGGGAATATCCAGCGCTATTCCCAAACAGCTTGGGGGCGGTATTTTTGGACCGCCAGCTGTTTGGCAACCGCCAGCTCTGCATCGGACAGGTAACCGCTCTCCGCCAGCCGTTCCAGCAATTCTACCGTCAGCCTGTACTGCAGCTCATTCTTTGCCTGAATCATGCCGCCGCCTCCCGGAAGTAGCGCTCTGTCTTAACTTCCCGGATGAAGCGTGTCACCTCCTGGATGCTGTCTGTAACCGGTATCTCCGGCAGGGCGTTTTTCACGTCCCCATAGTACCGGCGGCCTTGGCTGGCCCGTTCATCCAGAATGGCCACCACGCAGGTGTCGGTCTCCAGACGGATCGCCCGGCCAAAGCCCTGCTTTAACCTTATCTGCATTTCCGGCACCACCACGGTTCGCAGGAAAGAATGGAAGGTGGGGTACTGTTCCCGTTCCTTCTCCTTCAGCGCGTCCGGGATGGGAAAGGGAAGCTTGGGGATCACCAGCAGGGATACGCAGTCCCCAGGGAAGTCGAAGCCCTCCCAGGCCGCTCCGGTGGCCAGCAGTACACTGCCCGGCCTGCTCCGAAACTGTCTGACCGTGTGTACTGCATTTCTGCCCAGAGTATACAGCGGATAGGGCAGGCCCCGCCTCCGAAGCAATTCGCGCACAGCGGACATGGCGGCATAGGAATTGAACAGCACCAGTGCGTGGCCCTGGGCCGCTTCCAACAGGGTTGCGATCTCTGCCGTCAGGTTTTCGTAATACTGTCCGTTGCTTTGCAGGGGCGGGCAGCGAGGAATATACAGCAGGCAGTTTTTGTTGTATGCGAACGGAGAGCGGGCAACGGATTCCTGTATCCGGCTGTCCGTCAAGAGGCCAGTTTCCTCCTTAAACCTCCGGAAGTCATCCCCTATCGCAAGGGTGCCAGATGCCAGAATCATTGGTTTTTCTTGGCGCCAGAGGGCCTGGCGAAGCTGGGCTGTCAGGTCGGAGATGGTAGCGCACAGCATAGCGCCGCCCTGATCATCTTCTGTCGTATAAAAGATTCGGTCCGGTTGCTCCTGTAGGAACAGGTCAACCTTGCCTGATAACCGATCCAGCCGGCGCCGAGTATCCCGCGATAGAAGGGTCCTCAACTGACGCCGGATAATTTCCAGCGCTGTGTGCGGTCTTTTCAGCAGGCTTGCGAAATGAGAAAAAGGCTGATCCCCGTTCCAGGGCCGGGACAGCTCCCGCAGCAACGGCCCCGCTGCCTCTGCCAGTGTCTCCGCCGCAAGCAGGTATTGTTCCCCCCGAAGCGCACGGATGAGCGCACGTAAGTCCTCTCCCGTGAGCGTGATGCCAAACATCTGGCGTGCTGCCTCCGGCAGTTTGTGTGCCTCGTCCATGATCAGCACACTGTACTCTGGCAGGAGGGGCCTCCGGCCAATGCTCCGGTGAATGGCATCCGCCAACAGCAGGTTGTGATTGCAGATTTGAAACAGATAGCGGTCCGTATCGCATACCTGCTGGAAGCACAGGTACCGGCAATCCTCCCGCCCGCAGTCACAGACTTGAGGCACCTGGACCCGTTCCCGGTCATAGCCACTGAGGTGCTCCGCCATATCCATGTCCAGATGATCCCGGAGGGAGAGCAGGGCCTCTGCTGCTTTCGGATTCTTCTTTTCCAAGTCCACCCGCTGCAGGCGCCGGATCAGCCGTTGGTCACAGACATAGTGTGATTTGCCCTTCCGCACCACCGCGTGAAGCGGCTTATCGGCCAAGCCATCGTCAACCAGAATGCCAGACAGCAGGGGGACATATTCGTCCCGTACTGCGTTCTGAAGCGCAATACTGGAAGTAGAAATGAGGATGGGGCGGAAGGGCTGGCCGCTGCTGGCACGGAAGCGAAGGAATACTGTTCCGGCCACCAAGTATGCGTAAGTCTTTCCGATCCCTGTTCCCGCATCGCACAGGGCAATCCGTTTGTCCAGCATGGCGTCCAGCATGCGGTGGCTCAGGGCGATCTGCTCCCGGCGCACGGTCATGCCGTGGACCGGGAGCAGGTCCTGAAAAATATGGTCAATCTCGTTATGGGCTGTTTGCCTGTTTTCAATGGTCATCATCCGTAAATTCCCCTTATAAGTATTTTTCTGTTCCCCATCGTATTTGCAGCTCGCCCCCCGATGAGGTTGGGAACAGCACGGACAAGGATTGGCGGACCTTCACGGGCACATTCCGTGGGCCTTTACTGCTTTCAACCCAGGGGATGAAAAACAGCCTTGCCGGGGCTGTTTCGCACAGGCTGGATCGCTCGCCGGAGAGGAGGCAGCCTCCCCTCCGGGTCGTGGCGCGCACTGTGCGTCTGTCCGTGTGGTGATCCGTACTGCTGGTATGAAGTTATCAAAGTACCCGCCGCCGGCTTCCCCGGCTGGCAGATTCAGTGTAACGCAAAGCGGGATGGTTTTTTAGAGAGCAATGGACACTTTCCAGTGACAATTAGACACGTCAGAGCTGTTTCTCCAACTGGACCAGCTTCCCAATCAGGGCATGTACCTCGTCCTTCAGCGTTCCCTCCTGGGGGGCGGCACCCAGAATCAAATGATCCAGCGAGGTGTGGAACACATCCGCCAAGGCAATGAACAGGTCTACGGAGCACCCCTTCGTCCCAGCCTCAATTCGGCTCAGGTAACTGCGGTCGATCCCCAGCAGATCTGCCAGCCCCTCCTGAGTATAGCCATAGGTCTTGCGAAGCTGACGAATCCGCCCGCCGCAGGCGGACAGGTCGTAGCCTGTGTGTTTGGTTGCAGATTCCGAACTTTTCGTTTTCATCTCTTTGATCTCCAATCTCAGATTTTTGGGGAAGCGCGGTCTGAGACTGGAGCTCACGGGTATTTGGATATATATGGAAGCCAGCGGCGACCCTGCATTTTGATCCTTTCCGCCCTTTAGCTAGGCAGAAAAGACACAAAAAAACGGAGCCTTACGCATAGCTAAAAAGCTACTTGTAAGGCTCCGAGCGCGTTCCACACAACGGGGAACGGCTGATGCGCTTGACGAAGTATGATTGGTTTGAGGGAGGGCCAGGGGCGTTCCCGCCTCCTGTCCACTGCTGCTCAGGGATTCAGTTGGTTCGGAAAGCGATCCCGATCTGCTCTCCGCACTTGGGGCATTTTGTGAACCACTCGGCTTTTGCCGCCTGTCGCGGTCCATAGAGTTGGATTCTCGATATATCGGTTCCCGATGCGGCGTCAATGACCCTGCCCTTGTGGCAGACGGGGCATCTCACCGCCTGGGCGTCTCTCTCTTTCATAGGCATTCTCTATCCTCCGTGTGTTCTCTTTTTTGAGAACAAAAGCCCAAAAATATTTCCATTCAAAGCAGGTTATGCCCCTGCAGGCGGATGCGCATGGCCTGACGGGAGACCTGGAAGACCTCCGCCATGTCCGCAACGATCTGGCTGGCCGTCCGGCCTGCCCGAAGCCGGTAAAAGCACCGCTTCACCTGCGCCATAGGCATAAGCAGGGCGGAGCCCAGCATGTTGGCCTGTACCTCCATATCCGTTTCCTCCGCAGCGGCTGCCAGAGCGGCGCTTTCCCCAGTGCCCAAGTAGAGCTTCTTGTGCAAAATCCAGTGGGCCAGTTCATGGGCACAGGTAAACCGAAAACGGCCCGTTCCGGCGTCTTCCTCGCAGAGAGAAGCATCAATGAGAATCGTCCCCGCCCGCACCGGGAACAGCGTATATTCATGGCGCTCCATGTCGTAGATTGCCTCCAGCCCGCTGTCAAAGATGGTCTTGCCCAGGATACGTCCGTTCTTGCGCAGATACTGATACTCCAGCGTGAGTCCGTGGGCCTCGATCAGATTCTCAATCGGGATGGCGGCCGGAGGGCCATAATAGAGTTTGCTGTTATAACCGGTGAGTACACGGCGGGCGATGCTTTCAAATGTCTGTTCACTGTAATAGAGCCTTGACATCTTCCGCCCACCTCACTTTCGTTCCCGTCTGGTAATGCGGTCTATAAACTCCTGCCATTCCTCGTCCGTAGCGTCCACCTCCTTCGCGGTGCGCAGGGCGGCGCGGACGATGTCCCGTTCCATGATGTACTCCGGCAGGTCTGAGGACACCCGCTGGCGCTTCGACTTCGCCGCCAGATCCAGAAACTGTTCATATTCCTCCTTGTCCAGTGCAAACTCCGCCGCCATCCTGTCCAGGTACTCCTGGGTGGGGGCGGCCCGCCGGCCCGTCTCGATGTTGCTCATATAGACGGCAGAGAGCCCGAGCCGCGCGGCCTGTTCCCGAAGCGAAAGCCCCTTTTCCTTCCGCCGTTCCCGTATAAAACTGCCAAAGGTCCACTCCATAAATTCACCCCGTTTCTTTTGTTCTCTTTTCTGAGAACAGTTACCCGCATTATACCGTACATTTGTTCTATTATCAAGGCGCAGAAAAGGAGGTGTCCCCATTTGGGAACACCTCCCGGATTTTTATTGCAGCCACGCTGCCATTTCCCGCATTTCATCCAGCACGTTCTCCGGACCGGTGATTCGGATTTTCCCGCCGAAGGTAAAGACCCAGGCGAAGAAGGGCGGGCTGGGGGCCACCTCCACGATGGCGCGGAAGTGCCCGCCGTCTGCCGGTTCGGTATGTACGGATTCCCCAAAGCGGTCCACCACGCTGCGCATCATGCTGTTCTCGCTGAGGAGCTCCACCGTCTGAAGGTCATCCGGGTACATGCCGAACACCTTCTGTACATAGGCCGCCGGAGCAAAATCGCCCTGGGGTACGGCGGGCTCGTCCGTCCGCTCTACGCCGGCCATGCGGTCCACCCGGAACTGGCCCAGCTTCCCGTGCTTCTCGGACCAGCCCACGGCGTAATAAAAGTCCCGGTCCCAGATCAGGGCGTAGGGGCTGAATTTGTATCGGAAGCCGCCGTGCTTGAGGATCTTCTCCTTCTTGGGCGTGTACTCATAATACTGGAAGATAATCTGCCGGTGCTCCTGAATTGCGGTCTGGATGGCGTCCACGCTGTAATAGATGGTCTCATTTTTGGGCTTTGCCGTCCCGTCCATATAGATGGGGCGGTTCAGCTGGTCCGCTTGGGCCCGGCTGGTGAGCTGGCCCAGCTTTTGAATCAGGGCGGCGCTCTTTTTTTCGGTGATGAACCGGGAGGACTCCACCGCGTTTGCCAGCAGCTTCAGCTCCGGGAGCTCAAACAGGCGGTTCCCGATGGCATAGCGGTTCTGGGTGCTCTTGTCACAGAGGATATCCACACCCGCTTCCGTCAGGGCGGCGATGTCCCCATAGACGCTCTTGCGGCCCGCCTCGATCCCCTTCCTTCGCCAATGGGCGATGATATCCTGGGCGGAGACGGGATGATCCTCGTCTGTCTCCTGATACAGATATTCCAAGAGATATAAAATGCGTTTCTGTGATTCGTTTTTCATGTGCTGATTCCCCGGTCTTACCAGCCGCGCCCTTTGCCTGTGATGTGGATGGAGACTTCCAGCGCCTCGCCGCCGCGGGCTGCCTCCGCACTTTGCAGGTCCGTAATCAGGTAGCGCGGCACGTTGTTTTTCAGGATCACGGCGGAGCCGCGCTCGTCCACCAGCCGGGCTACCCTGGAAAAATTTTGATTGGCCTCTGTTATGGAAATCAAATTCTCTGTATCGACAATCATGTGGGTCGCTCCTTTTTCTGTAAAATATTGGGTTATGAGAATCCATTTGCCGCTTCTATCCCTGCGCCCACATACCGGATGAACCGCCCGGCCACGGGTCCCCCAGGAAGCGGGGCCCATGGCCGGACGCTCCGGGCGAAGCCCGGAGCGTCCAAGTCGATGTTTACTCGGCGGAAGCCGCAGTAGCGGTGTAGGTATAGAAGGTGACATCCACAATCGTGGTGCTCGTATTGGACTGAGTGGCCTCCTTCACGATATCCGTTCCGGTAGCGGTGGGAGAAATACCGGCGATGGTGATATTGCTCATGGTATCATCGCTGCTGGCAATGACGCCGGAAACAGAGGAGCCCAGAGTGGCGTTCAGCGCCGCGTCCGTGTCGCCCACGGAGGCGCGGTTCTGCCAATAGTAGTCGCTGCTGTAATCGTCCACAGCGTAGAAGTAAGCCGACTTACCGCTGGCAACCGCCAGCTCTCCGCCGCTGGAAACGCTCAGGGAAGCGCCGGGCAGGAACTTCAGGGAGTCCGTAATCGTGAGGCTGCCGCCATTCTCCACAACAACATTCATGTTGTAGATGGGGCAGGTCATGTTTTCCGTGGTCAGATTGACCCGGCCAAAAATGGTGTTGAAGATGATGGTCAGGGGGCCCGTGGAGACGTTGCCATACAGGGTCACATCGGTGGCGTTCTCCACCACAACGCTGGCGTCAGAGCTGGTCATCCGAAACAGGCTGCCCGTATCGTTGGCGGCGCCCAGAACCATGGCCGCTTCGTTTGTCTCGATTCTGCTCCCCAGGAAGGTGTAGACCACATAGTAGCGGCCATACATATGGGAGCCGTACTCGTACACAGTCTTGGCGGTGATGTTATCCACATTGTACAGGTTGAAGGGGAACACGCTGCTGTAGATGCTGCTGGTGGCCGTACCGCCGCGCCAGTCGTTGATCTGGAACAACTGGTAGACATTGGAGCCGCTCTTGGCGGTAATGGTGCCGGCGCCGGAGACCTCGCCCCGGGCGTGCAGATTCGCGCCGGAGTTCAGCGTGACCGCACCGTCTACGACCATCTTCCCGTAGTTCCCGGTGAGACAGCCGGTCTGGGGCACGCTGCCCTGCTGATTGCCCGCCACCAACAAAGTGCCGTTGACAGTCAGAGATACATTTTCCGGAATGGTCAAGGTGGCGTAGGCGGTACCAGAGGCAACTGCGCCGCTGACATTATTCCCGGTAATCGTATCGTTGGCATCCGCAGCAGTCGGAATAATAAGCGTCACTTTGGACGGAACCGTGGCAGAAGATGTCATCGTGTAGTTCTGGGCCACCAGTTTTACCGTATCGTCCTCATAGGCATTCTCCAACGCTTCTTCCAAAGTCGCATACGAATCGGTATAGGTAGTACCATCCATCACATATGTAACGGTAGCTACGGCGGTCTCCTCATCCATAACGGTTTCGCTCGCTGAAGCTGCCATTACCGTCAAGGACATGACCAGAAGGGTCGCCATGAGTACGGAAGTAAATTTCTTTAACATCGTAATTCCTCCTAAAGTTTGGTATATGGGTGAATCATGTTTTCTGCTTTGCTCCCCCTTTGCCAGTAAACAATTTGGTCGGTTTGCCGTTACCTTCTGTTATATCCCCTCCTTTATTTAAGCTGTTTTCCAAGCAGTTTAGTTGAGCGCCTTCAGACTAATTGTCGTGGTCAGAGTTTTTTCCGCGCCTGTAGTAATGTTTGTCATAGTGACCGTAAGTGTTGCTGTTCCTATTGGACTATACTCTGTGTTGGTGGTGGACACTAGCTGTTCCACGGCCAAAAGCACACCCCGGGTCTTAGTGAATGTTACAGAGAACACATCTTCATTAGAGTTTGTGACGGTACAAGTCCCAAAGGTCCAACCCGCGGGCGCACTCCGAGTGTAATTGAGCCTATCTCCTTTTGTTGTTTTAATTTCCGTAGGATTAACTGTAATGCTGTCTTCGGTTATTGTCACGGTAATAGCTTCTGTTGGGGTTTCAACTTCCACCTCCACTTTGTCTTCCTCGCCGTCCTGCGGATTGGCATCGGCTGGGCTGACTGTAAATTGCAGAGTACCGCTGGTCTTATCCGCATAGATGATAACAGCATTGCCAGATGCGTTCATCAGCGCCGCTTGCATGTCCTTAACGCTGTCCTGACCTGTGCCAAGGCCGGCCGCCCACTTCACATAGCTGGCTCCGTCTTCCCAGAAATTGTCCGGCATGTTGTCAATCGTCGGAACCTCACTTGTATTTTCAGGAAAGCTAATATTATCTCCGCCGTACTGATTATTCAGGCTGTCCATAAAGGCGTAAAATGCCGCGCCGTCCACGTACGCCTGAGAGTGCGTACCGCTCACGGGCGTGTTCAGATATGTACTCAGGGCGTTTCTATAACTCTCATCCGTGCTCAGGGTTGTCAAGTTTTTCGCATTCATCACATCTTTGAGGGCTGCGATGTCTTCTTCCACGCCATCATAGCTCGCATTTTTTTCCAGATATCTGGCAAAGGCCATGTTTCTGGCATATGCGGCACCCTCGCTGGCAAACACTCTCGCCGATGCCACGGTACTGTTGGAATATTGTGTCTGCGTCAGCTGTCCGAGTATCGTTCCCATATCAGTTTGGTCACTATTTGCACTATTCGTCCAGGCGGTTCCCATAGAGCTGGCATTCGACTGATCTGCCACTACATAGGAGGTCAGCACCATCAGAGTCTCAAAGTTTTCCTCGGGAATATCCGTGCTTCCCAAAGCGCCTGTGACGACCTCCTCCATGTAACCCCAATATTCTTCGGCTACATCCGCATAGCCAATGGGGACGAGTTTTCCTGTCTCTTCGTTATACAATCCAGCATTTTGGAATGTTTCCGTAATCTCTTCTAACCGGGCAGACAAGTTGTCAACGGACAGCCCCCAACCGCTGTACGACAGACTCAACGCGTCGAGATCGCCCATGCTGTCTTCGAGCGCAGATTGGAATTTTCCGGAATCGGTACTTCCCATCACCTGCGGATTTCCATCGGTGGACAGAATGATCATCCCAACACTGTTTTCAAACAGTCCAGGGTTTGCGTAATCGGCCAATGTGGACGCATAGATCAGATCGCCAATCAGCTGTTTGTCCACACCCTTATTGGCGGCCTTGATATAGCCGGTATAGGCCACCGTGCCCACGCCGGCCAGAATGGCCAGAATTGCGATGACCACAATGAGCTCCACTAGGGTGAAGCCTCCTGTACATTTCCGTTTTTTTACTGTCTTTTCCATAGTATAGTCCTCCTATTTTGGCGTTTCAACCAGTTTTTGTTATTTTTCTGCAAAATTCTAACAATAAAGCATCCTCTCCAACATTCAGCCTGTTTGCTGCAGTGTTCCTGTGCCCTTTGGGCGGAATCTATATCGTATCAGCCAATGGCTGTTATTTCTCTTCGGAACTTCCGGCTGCTGCTCCAACCGGCGGCGGACGTCCCGCATCCGTATGGTTTTCCAGCGCCCCGCGGATCAGGGTCATCAGCTCCATCTCGCTGCGGAACGGGGTCAGGCTGGCTTGGCCTGCCGCCCTGCCGATCACCCCCTGCATGCTGGAGTGCCGCCTGCCATAGATCCGGAGATAGAAGCTGGCCAGCGCGCCGCCCTTTACGTGAAAATCCTCCGGGGTATGGTAGGGCATCCGCCTGCCTCTGGGCCGGACCGTTTCTCCCTGCGGGCCCTTCCGCTTATACTGCACCGTGCAGAGCTTCCGGCGAAGGGCCGTGTCCCGCTCCGGTGTGCCGATCCGCTCCAGGAAGTCCTCGATGGCGAACAGGAGCTGGTCCAGACTGGCGAACTCCGCCGCCTCGCGAAAGCAGTAATTGTGCAGTCGGCCGGAGATCAGGCCGCGCTCCTTCCCATCCACGCAGACCAGCATGGTGCCGGCGTACTCCGGCCAGACCCCGCCATTGCGGGGAATCGTGTCTTCTGAGATGTACATGGCGTCCAGCACCTCGTGAGGGACGCATAAAATCCGTTCCCTGTCTACCTGCATGTCACATCAAGCCTTTCCAGCAGAATTTGTTTTGCTTCCTCACGAAATTCCAGCGGGAGCAGAGGACAGCTCCCTGTTATGTACTGTATGGCGTCCATCCAGTTCTTCATGGAAAACGCTTCAGCCGGCGTCCGCTCCACCACCCGCCGTATCTTGTACGCCAGAAAATCCAACAGAGATAAATCAATGAGACTATCTACAGTCATGCGGCGCTTTCATCTCCTTTCCTCTGCTGCGCTACCACCAGTGCAGGGGCATCATCAGAAGCTGATATACCACCGTACCGATGAAGCACAGCGCGCACAGGTAAATTCCCAAAACCGCAATCCGCTTGTGCCGGAACCGGTACAGCAGGTACAGGCCAAGAGGCAGTACGGCGTATTTATATAAAACTACCAGCAGGGTGTGTTCCCCCAGTAGGTAATTGACAAAGGGGTTGACCTCCTGCGCCGCCGGCACAAAATCCAGTGCGACAAGGGTGTACCAGAGGTCAAAAATATTGCACAGATAAGTGACGACAATCAGGAAAATCAAAAAAGGATCGTGCTTTTTTCGGTTCATGGACGATATCAGGCCCCCAAGGATTTAATTGACTTTCGTCTCCTGTCCATTTCCTGCCCGGCGTTTTGGTGGACAGGCCGCCGGGGGAGGATTTGTCTGCGGCTTCTCCCGCCCGGCAGGGCCGAGAACAGAGCAGTTGGCCGCCCCCGTATTTCTACCAAAAGGTTCCGGTTTCAGCGGGAGGTTTATGTTGTGGGCGCTCTTGACTCGGCCCGCGCATATGGGACAACCGCATTTTCGGCGTCCCGTGCGGGATGAGATCACCGCTTTCCAGACATGTCCGTAAGCGCACTCCCACCACACCTTCTTTTTGCTCCCTGAAGTCACCATCTGCGGAGTGAGGGTTCCGTTGAGCGGCTGATACCACTGGGCCGCAATCTCCGGGTGAACGGTCGCCAGGTCGTTAAAGCCTGCCAGCACCCGCCTCCCCGCACAGTAGGGGCACCCGATCAGGCGCTCGGTTCTGGCGGAAACGGGGGCTTTCCACTCATGGCCCTTTTCACACCGCCACCAGACAATGCGGTTGGAGTATCGGGTGAGCTCCGTGGGATCGAGCAGCCCATTTTTCTCATAATTCCACTGAGCGGCGATCTCCGGCGCCAAAGTCTCCAAATCGTTTACGCCAACCACCACCCTGCGTCCCGCGCAGAACGGGCACCCAACGCCGCCCTTGGTGCGGGAGTAGATCTGGGCTCTCCATTCGTGTCCCTGCTCACAGCGCCACCAGACACGCAGATGAGAACCGGCTACCACGTCCTTTGGCGTTAATGTCCCGTTTTTTGTGGGGTGCCATTGGGCCGCCACATCCGGGTAAAGGGAGGCCAGGTCGTTTTCCCCCGGCTGGTTGACACGGTTTGCGCAGACAGGACAGCCGCATCCGGACACCCTGGACTTGATGACGGCTTTCCACTCATGGCCCTCCGGACAGATCCACCAGACCATGCGGTGGCTGCCCGGAAGCACCTGCTCCGGTGTGAGCGTCCCATTCTTCGTGGGGTGCCACTGTGCCGCCACCTCTGGATAGCAGGCCGCAAGATCGGTTTCGCCCGGATAAGGCTGGACGCCCGCGCAAAACGGGCAGCCGCTGTGGTTATTCGTCCGGGTGGTTACCAGCGCCTGCCAGCTGTGGCCCTTCCGGCACTGCCACCAAACCTTGTGATGGCTTCCATAGCTGACGGTGGCCGGCGTCAGGCTCCCATTCCGCCCATAGTCCCACTCCCGCAAAAGATATTCCATCTCTGTTCGCCTGCAATAGTGCTCCAAACTCTCCCGCATCACGCTCACCTCCAGTTCGGATTTTGTCTCCTATCGCCAGTTCAGACATCTAACCGTGCAATTTACGCTTCAGCATCAATTTGATTCGCCCAGCCATGAGCCCCATGTGAAAATGAGGCCCATGGCTGGACGCTCCGGGCTCTGGCCCAGAGACGTCCAGCAACAGAGAGAAAGGATATCTTTCACGAGGCAAAGCCCCGAAGAAAGATCAAGCAGAAGCCGCCCCTGCGCCGGATCCGCCGGATGGCAAGCCTGCCGTTATAGGGACACGGCAACACGCACCAGACAAACCACAATCACCAGCAGGCAGAATGCCGCCAAAATCAGCATGGGAACCACCGTGGCAAAACCGGGGGAAGATCGGAACAAGCCGGGCTTGCCGCGAGAAATCCGGCCTTTGTTTTTTGTACGGGTCATGGCCAAAGCCTCCTTCAACGCTTGGCAGGTTAATGGTAGATAAAGTTTGGAATCGTTTCTGCTAATTCTTCCAAAAATGACGAAACGGCAACCGCCCCTACCAAAATCAAAGCACTCAGCACGGCGTATATGCCGGATAGCCTAATAGGAAAATCAAGGTATGGGAACATCTTCAGCTTAAAAAGAAGCGCAACCACGCCTCGCGCGATTAAGGCAATGATAAAAGTTCCCAATACGATAGATACTCGATAACCATGTAGTGCCAATGGTTCAACAAGTCCTCGTATACTGCCGTTAAAAAGGAGAACAGCTGAAACAGCTACGGGCAGCAGTAAAAATACACGTTTTAGGGACATACCTATACTTTGATAGCTCCAAATGCTCTGCCCTTTTTTTCGAAGGGGGAGAAAAAACAGAAGCATCATCGCAATTTGAAATAATCTGCTTCGCCAAAAAAACACACGATAATAGCGTGCCCGCGGACGTGGCCCAGGCTCGATTTGCTGTGCGTAAAACAGGTCATATGACCAGCTCCCCCATATCCATATCAAGCACACCGTAATGTGGATGGTGAGCAAGATACACTTGGTCCAGAACAGCTCCCGTCTCCACAGCTTTCTCCGTTCTAAATCACTCATGTGCATTCCTCAATAATAATCCGGGAGATAGCTTCACCTTTCAAAGCACTGTTATTTCAGCCTCATTCTGCAGCTGTATTTGTGCTCCACTTCAGCTGACCATAGCCCATGATCTGCGGGTCGTCCAGAGCATAGCTGTGGACCGCTACCTTGCCGCCGCTGTTTCCCTCAATGGTATAAACTCTTCCGCCTCTCACCAAGAAGACGGCGCCCACATGTTCTGGGTCACCATCCTCATCCCAATCAAAAAAGATAAAGTCGCCGGGGACTGGGGTTGTACCCGCTTCTAACCACCCGCCATATGTGCCATTTTTGAAATTTTCTACCCCATCATCCACAGAGGAAAACTTGGGCACTTCCTCTAATGTATTAGGATTATCGGAATTAAGCTGATCCACCGCCCAAGACAGGAAGCAGGCGCACCAAGGCGTATCCCTGTTCCAGCCCGGATTGTTCTCATAACTGCCGATGTACCACTCCGAAAAGTATCGTGGCCCACCTTCGGCACCTTTAATTTCACCCTCGCTGCCATATTGAGCCGCCAGAATCTCCAGCAGTGCATATCGGCCGTCATAGGTTTCTTCCAAGGAAGGATCCTGCTCGTCTCTTGCCTCGTCCACCCAAGAGCCATTCTCCCCCCCGTAGGTTGCCGCTTCCACGGAGGTCCGGCAGTAGACAGAAGTCTCATACCGGTCCTCGTTTGTTTGGAAGGATACGGTCAGGAGCTTCGAACCGTCCAGAGACACGTCTGAGCCCTGTATCCCGTCCATCAGCACGGCGCCGCCGCCGGTGAGAAATGCGTTATTACTGGCGGAATACTGCAGAAGGATGCCGCCGCTCTGGCCAAACAGCATCCAGTCATCGCCTACTGTCTCCACGCGCTCCACTTGGCCGGTGCCTGTTACATCTTCCAGCAACGAGAGTACGATACGCGCAGTTCCTTGTTGAGACGCTGTGGTCTGCGCCGAGACATCCAAACGCATACAGACCAGCAGGAAGGTCATGGCGGCAAACATAATCAGAGTGGAGCAGGCCATGGTCACGAGCAGTTCCACGAGAGTGAATCCGCCGTTTTTCTTCTTCATGCAGCCTCGCCTCCTTCGTCTCCTGCGGCGCTCCCGGTGGAAATGTCGTAAGAGTCATATGTATATGTGGTACTTGAAATCGAGTAGCTATACTCGTAGTGGCCGTCATCAGGGTTATCCTCAGTTGGTGTCGGTATCCATTGCGGGGTTATGCTGATGGATACGGAGACATCCAGCACTGCTGTCAGGACTTGATCGCCCAAGACCGCCTGCACAGTCAATTTGCAGGAATCATCAACCTCCCATGCGGGGGCGTCTCCCTGAAGCGTCACGATACCATTAGCCATCCCCCGAACTTCCGTCCAAAAGCGGCTACGGGCCTCAGAATGAGCAGTGTCCTCGGCACTGTAGTAAATCGAATCTTCAACCTGAAGTTCCTGCAGCTTTGCCACAAAGCGCTCCATGTTACCTTCCACTTCGTAGCGTTCCTGCATCTGCTCCACGGATGCCTGCTGGGTCTGAAGGTTCCGCAGAGCGATGGAGCAAACCCCGAGAGCCAGCAGAGAGAGGAGCACAATCACAATGAGGACGTAAACCAGCACATATCCGCCCGAATTCTTTTTCATCCCGACTCGCCTCCAGTTCCTGACGCGCCCGCGGACGCTGGCCGGATATAGGTCTCCACAGATACGGTATCCACGGACCTGCTGGTCACGGTCACCCGATAGGCTTCTTCACCTGTCTCAGGGTCGTTTACTGTCACAGTTACGCCAGAGAAACGGCTGGTATAGTTTTCCCTTTCCTCTGCCGCGATTCCCTCCGCCATGAGGGCCTCCACCACATTGGAAACGTCAAGCCTAGCCTGGATCATCTGTTCACTCCGGGCATTGAGCCGATGGGAGAGAACAAGCCCGCCGCCCAATGGAATGGTCACCATCCCAAGGATCGCTATAGCCACAACGACCTCAATCAGTGAGAAGCCCGCGGTCTGTTTTTTGTTCTCTCGTTTCATAGCCATATCCTCAATCAAACAGGTTCGGCTTGCCGGTGTCCGGTTCCGTAATAACCGGGGGCTGATACCCGTCCAGCAGGTCGGAATTCATGACATAAAGCAAAAGCGTCAGGGTTCCGGTAGCAGTGTCACTGGCATCGTCATAGTTTAGTGTGCAGTATTGGATGGATGTAATGCGGGAGTCCGTGGACAGATACTCGATCATATCCTTAAAGCCCTGATAGGTCGTTTCATAATTGACCGTCAGGGTTAAACCTCCCAAGGTAGCCCCATCGCTCAACATCCCGATGGGAGCTGTGCTTCCAAAGCTGAAATTGATTTCCGTCCCGAAGAGGTTTTCCAGGTATAGGACATACATAATCTGGTCCTCTTCCAACAGAGTTACGGGAAAATGCTGATACAGTGCCCGGCGGCTGGCCTCAATATCGGCAGTGGCGTCCACGATCTCATCCTGTACGTCTGCGTACCGGGTATTCTCCGCTATCGTGGTCTGAAGCGTGCGGATCTCCATATTCAGGGAGTTGCTCTCAGAATTGAAATTCTCCTGGCCGGACAGATAACCAATAAAGAACACGGGAATCGCCGCCATAACCAAGACAATGGCCAGAACGGCTCTCCAGTATTTGACTAAGGTTCTCATTCCTCTACCTCCAAGCGTCCGATCTTGCCCTCATAGGTAAGGCCCCTGCGATCCAGCTCCGCCAGGCGGAGTTCCTCATTGTATCCAATCGTCACGGTCACATAGGTGCGGGTATCCGCAGGCTCCGTCCCTGCTCCCGGATCGCCGGTATCAGGGGAGAAAATATCGCCGTTTCCGCCGATATTCCCGATGATGTCGCCGATGGAAGATCCGCCATTGCCCTGGCTGTCCTGTATCATCTGGAGAATGTCCTCCATGGTCAGGCCGCTGTCCTCCAGATCAGGAGCAAGCGAACTGAGCGCATCGTTCAGAGCTTCATCATCCGTTGGCACCGTACCATTTATAATGTCGTCAATGATTTGGCCCACATCGATATTTCCAGCATTGCCGGATCCGGTATTACCGCCTGTACCGGTATTACCCGTTTCTTCGCCGGTGCCCGGTGAGGTGGAGGGATTGGGATCCAGCCCCATTTCCAATGCCAAGTAGTAGGCGAGCTTTTCGGACAGGCTCTGATTTGTCTGAATCAGCTCTTCTGTGGCGGAGACGGTTTCTTCATTCTTGGTGAGGATGTCCAACATGGTTGGGACGGCCTCCTGAACAGCTTCTAAGTCGCCATTCATCAAATTCATAAATGTATCCGAATTGCTCCACAAATCGTCATAGATTATGGCAAACAAGATCTCCGTTCCTGCCGGGCGCTGCATATCCTCCTGGAAGACTTCCGCGAACAAATACACCGCCATGGGATCCTCTGTCAGCATGGTCCGCAGAGCGGCCTCCCGCTGTGCCAGGGTTGCAGTCTCCAGCAATTCATCCAAGGTGTAGGTTGTATCCGTATTGACACCGTAAACAGACTCCAACGCAGCCAGCTGTTCCGGCGTCAGGTTCTCAATGGCAGAGCGCAGGTCGCCCTCGGTGATCAGGCCGTTTTCCAGCGCATAGGCGAGGATAGTCATGTAATCTGTCGAGCCGGATCCCTGCATGGCCTGCTGCATGATTTCAAGAAGGGAGGCTAGGTCATACTGGCTTCCTTCCGTAGGAGGCGCTTCGGTTGTTTCTTCAGTTGTACCGGCCTCAGAATTACTGTCTGCGTTGGCCTGATCCTGACCGTCTGCTGTACCGGCTCCGGTTTGTGCCGCAAGCGAGGGAAGCACAGAGAGGGCGGACACGCCGGGCCCCACGGTGAGGTCGGAAACGGAATTCAGCGAGCCATATTGCAGGTTGTAGCGCAGGGTCAAAATCACATAGGCCGCCTCTTCTTTGCTCTGGCAGGCCAGCTGGAGCGCGAGCCCCTCTTCCGCAATCCCGATTTCCGTGACGCTGGTAGTAGAGGGCAGAAGTGTTTCCAGCTCATCCAGAATGAGCACCAAGTTATCGTTATAGGTGCGCAGGGAATTGAAGAGGGTATCCCAATCACTGCTGTAATTGTTGTAGGCGGTTTCATAGTCGTAATACCGCTGTGCGTTGCCCGCGCCCTGAGCGGCTTGGAGCTGGAGGGAGTCCCGATTTGCTTCCAGACCGCTGATGGTGGAGTCCCAGACCGCACGCGATCCGAAGGTCAGGACCAAGGAACCGGCCAGCAGAAGGCCGCCGCCCAAAACTAGGCCGTACTGAAGCGCTTGGGAAGCGATGATAGAGCTTCTGGGCTGGTTCATGGCGGGGACGCCAAAATCCAGCTTCGCTTTGGACGCGCCCAGGCACAGGCACCACTCCGGGCCCGGCTGGCCGTCCCAAATCTGGATGGAGGTCCCCACGGCGAACTCCATCTGCTGGACGTATTCGGGGTTGTTGGCCAGCGAACCATAGAGGAACGCTTGTACGCTTCTGTACCGGTTGTCCGCCATGGAGTCGTAAAATTCCATGGCCATCTGAATTTCGCTCAACTCTTCTGAAAACGCTCCGCCCTGTTGGATCATGCGCTGGAGCTTCACCTGACCATCCCGCACGAAGGTCATCAGAAGAAAGTCCGGCTCGGCCAACAGGTAGAGCATCGTATCCCCGCCATCTGGTTCGGGGGGCTCCAGCACCGCGGTTGCGGCCGCGATTTCTACACGCTCCGCCTCATTGCCCCTGCGGTTCCGGCTCTGCAGCCGCCGCCCAGCTTTCTTTTTTCCTGTGGAGAGCTTTGGTAGGGCAAGCCGCTTCATAACCGGCTGTCTGGCTGAAGCCGCATCTGCAAAAGAGGCTCCCACCATGCTGACGAAACTGTTGCCGCAGTAATCTATGGCCTCCACGGAGAAGCCAAGCTCATTCGCCAGGTGATAATAACGAACCAGCAGGGCGTTGGGGACCGCCCAGAGCTGGACGCTTCGGACTTCTGTCCCGTTTTCATCCGTTTCCACGCCTATGGGGGTCCAGACCAGATGATAGTCCTTCACGTCCACGGGAAAATAGATGTCCATGTTCGCGTTTACCAGCTTTTCCACCTGGCGGTCCGCCACAGCCGGTATTGTTGTCACCACCGAGAGCACTTGGGTGGAGCACAGGCTGAACACCACTTTCCGCGTCCGCTTCAGCTCCGGCGCAGTCAGTGCGCTTCGCAGGCAGTCCCGCAGAGGCTCCGCCTGCAGAATAAAGCCGTCCTCCACCGCTCCTTCCGGAGTGGGGAGCACTATGGTCTCCTGGATCTGGGGTGCAGACGCGCCCAAGTTCATCTGTGCGATTCGGATTTCCTCCCGCTCTAGCAGGATTACAAACGCGCGCCCGGAAATTCTCTTTTTCATGCCGTTCTCCTTCCGAGATAATGAAAATGGAACAGCCGTCCGCTGTGAGCACGAATGGCTCTTCCATTTTCACAAGCTCTCAATTTTGTTTTTTCTCTCATATCACAGTCCCAGCAGGTTCAGATAGGCCGCGATCAGCGGCTGTCCAAACAGGGCGGAAAACCAGATGCCCGCCGCCAGATAGGGACCGAAGGCCAGCTTGCGCCCGGCGCCGTGCCGCATACGGATCAGGTGAATCACCGCCCCCGCCACACTGCCAGCCACCATAGACAGCAAAATACGCGGCCAGCCCAGAAGCAGGCCCGCCGCCGCCATCAGTTTGATATCGCCCATTCCGAGGCCCGCCCCCTTGGTCAGCCACCACAGGGCCAGAAACAGCAGGCTGACCGAGCACATGCCAATCAGATAGACCGGCCAGTTCCCCCAATCGGCGGCAAGCTGGACGGCCCCAAGAACCAGAATCGCCAGATTCAATCCGTTGGGGATCTCAAAGGTGCGCCAGTCAATGACCGACAGCACCAGAAGCAGGGAAAAAAGTGCACAGTACAGGACCGTATGGAGAACATCGCCCCAGAACAGAATACCAGTGAGCAGCCACATGCCGCCGTTCATCCCCTCCACAATGGGATACTGAGGGGAGAGACTAGCCCCGCAGGAGCGGCATTTCCCTTTCTGGACCAGCCAGCTCACCAAGGGTATCAGCTCGTACCACGCCAGCACATGCCCACAGGTCATGCAGTGAGAGTGGGTGCGGACAAATTCCTCTCCCTTGGGGATGCGGTAGATGAGGACGTTGCAGAAGCTGCCCACGCACAGGCCCAGCAGGGTCAGAAACGTCAGGCAAAGCGCTTGCAGCATGGGACATACCTCCTGTCGGGATGTTTAAGGTGTTCCCCTGGGGATAGGCCCAGGGGAATATGTTTTACGTACTTAGGGCGTTGTAGACAAATCAGGATCAGGGAGTGGAGAGGGTCCACTCACCGCCCGACATAATAGCAACTGTCCAATCGGTCTGATTGCTGAAATCTGCAGCCAAGTCGCTCGAAAGAGTTGTGTAGCCCAGAAGGTCCGTCACATCCTCCAAATCAGCGTCTGCCAAAGCAGTCCCACCAGAGTAGGAAGTACCCGAAACGGTACCATTATAGCTAATTACGGCGGCTTTCCCTGCACCGTTAGAATCTCTTGTAAGGGAAACCTGAATAGTGGTCACCTCTGTTCCATCAGCTGCTTTGACTCCAACCACAGCGGTGGCCACAGAACTCAAAACTTGAAGGTCGTTCGCCTGACGAGCACGGGAAATGTATCCGGTATATGTAGGCACAGCAATAGCGGCCAGAATGCCCAGGATGGCGATGACCACGATCAATTCCACCAGGGTAAAGCCGGCCTTCTCCGCCAGCTTCTCTCTGAGTTTCTTCATGCGTTCCATGAAAAATCACTCCTTAAAGATATCTCGTCTGTGTATTTATATCCGCAACGCCGTGCAGCCGGGCGGCAGCCTATCCTGCCGTCCGGCCCCCCGGCGCCGGAGATACCGGGTTTCATCCAGCTTACAGGTACTGGTCATAGGCCTGGGTCATATTCAGCATGGGCAGGAAGATGGACAGGACGATGATCACCACAAAGACGGCCATAAACAGGATGATCACGGGCTCCATCATGGCCAGCAGGCGCTGGGTGGCGTCCTCCACCTCCTCGTCATAGTAGTCCGCCACCTTGCCCAGCATCTCCTGCAGGTCGCCGGTTTCTTCCCCGATTCCGGCCAGATTGGTCACCATGGGCGGGAACAGGCGGGTCTCCTGCAGGGCGGAGGCCAGAGGCCAGCCCTCTGAGACTAAGGTGCGCACCGTGCGCGCCGCCTCTTCGAAGTAGATGTTGCCCATGTTGCTGGCCGCCAGGTCCAGGCTCTCCGTCAGGGTCAGGCCGGAGGCCAGAAGCAGGGACAGCGTCCGGCAGAAGGTGGCGCAGGCAGAGCGGACGGTCAGGCGGCCGAACACCGGCGCTTTCCGGGCAATCAGCCCGAAAAAGTGCCGCCCTCTCAGCGTCCGGTTGAACAAGATACCGCCCGCAACCAGCGCCACAAGGATAATGGTCAGCAGCCACCACCAATCCACGAACCAGTTGCTGACGGCCATGACACACTGGGTCAGGAAGGGGAGCTCGATATTCATATCCACAAAGGTCTGCAGGAACATGGGGATGATCCGCGTCATCATCACAATCAGCACCACGATCATCACAATCAGCAGGATGCAGGGGTAGATCATGGCCCGGATCACCGCGCCCTTGGTCCGCTTGGCCTTTTCAAAGTAGAGCTCCATCTGGTGGAAAGAGTCCTCCAGATTTCCGGATTCCTCGCCAGCGGCTACCATGTTCACCAGCATGTTGGAGAAGATCTTTTTGTGCTTGCGCATGGCCCCGGCCAGGGTGTCGCCCTTTTCAATGTCGGCCTGCATCTCCCGGATGGCGGCGGTCAGCTTCTTGTTCTCCGTCTGCTGTCCCAGCATGGACAGCACAGTGGAGATGGGCACACCCGCCCGGAGGATGGAGACAAACTGCCGGCAGAAGATAGCCATGTCCTTCGCGGTGGGATTTCCCAGAAAGGGCAGTTCAATGTCCCGGTTGAGGGCGTTCTGCTCTTTGATGTCTAGAATGGTATAGCCGGCCCCCCGAAGGGAGTTCTTTGCGGTCTCCAGAGAGGCGGCCTCCACGGATTCCTTGACCCGCTTTCCGCGGCGGCTGATTGCGGTATAACTGTATGATGGCAATTGACAGGGCCTCCTTGCTGAAATACCAATCTGCGAAACTCATAGCTGGCCGCTTGAAAGCGGCATATTTATATGCCGTTTGGGCTGAAGTGCCCGGATAGCCTGGGGATCATTTGCGGCGGAGGCGGCGTCCTCCACGGACACCTCGCCCGCCTGCACCAGTTCTGCCAGAGCATCGTCCAACAGGACCATGCCCAGCTTTTTACTCGTCTGCATGGTGCTGGTGATCTGAAAGGATTTGTTCTGCCGGATCAGACTTCGCACGGCTGCTGTGCCAACCATGATCTCAAACACCGCCCGTCGCCCGCCACCGATCTTCGGCAAAAGGGTCTGTCCAATGGCACACTCCAGCACATCGGCCAGCTGAATACGCACCTGCTCCTGCTGATCTGCCGGAAACACGTCAACGATGCGGTCCACGGTGTTGGCCGCCCCCTTGGTATGAAGGGTGCCGAATACCAGATGTCCGGTCTCCGCCGCGGTAATGGCGGTGGAAATCGCCTCCAGGTCCCGCATCTCGCCCACCAGAATCACGTCCGGGTCCTGGCGCAGGGCGGCCCGCAGGCCGGAGGCGAAGCTTCCGGTGTCACTGCCAACCTCCCGCTGGTTAATCACGCACTGGATGCGCTCATGGACGTACTCGATAGGATTTTCCAGTGTAATGATGTGGCGGCGCTCTGTGCGGTTGATGTGGTCCAGCAGGGCGGCCAGCGTGGAGCTCTTCCCGGAGCCTGTGGGCCCGGTAATGAGCACTAACCCGCGAGGCTTCTCTGCCTGCTCAATGATGATCTGTGGAAGCAGCAGTTCCTCCGCCGTTGGGATACGCAGGGGGAGCAGGCGCAGGGCCAGGGCAGTGTACCCCTGCTGACGGAAGATATTGCACCGCATTCGTATGGAGCTGGCAACGGTAACGGCAAAATCAACCTCGCCTGTATGTTCCAGTTCCTCTATCTGCCGCTGATTGGCAAGTTCTTTCGCCATAGCGGCTACTGCCTCTTCGTCCAGGATCGCCTCTCCATCGTTTTGCAGCGCTCCGTCAATACGGAACACCGGCGGAAGCCCTACCGTCAGATGGATATCGGAAGCGTTCTGAGCGGCGGCGCGCCCGATCAGGTCATTTAACTGGCTCATGCGCTTACCTCCGAACTAAGGCCATGCACAACAAATTCGTCCTGCACCTCGTTCTGATCCTCCATGCTGATCCGCTGGAGCTCACTGAGAGAGGTAATTCCCTCCAGAACCAGCCGCTTTGCGCTCTCCCGCATGGTGTGCATTCCCTCGTTGATCGCCGCCTGGCGCAGTTCGTCCGCGGAACAGCGCTTGGCAATCATAGAGCGCAGAGTTGGAGTAATCTCCATAATCTCGTACACACCGATGCGGTCGTAGTATCCAGTGCCGCCGCAGCGCTGGCAGCCCACAGGTTCGCACAGCAGAGCCGTGCTTCGCTTCTCCCGCGGAAGCTCCAGATATTCCGCCTCATGCTCCAAAATGGGCCTCGCTTTTTTGCAGTCTGGGCAGAGACGGCGGACCAAACGCTGGGCAATGATGCCTACGGTGGCATCGGCAATCAGATAACTCTCGATTCCCATATCCAGCAGACGGGTGATACTACTGGCGGTATCATTGGTATGTAAAGTGCTCACCACCAAGTGCCCGGTAATGGACGCCTGGACGGCGATGGATGCGGTTTCGCTGTCCCGAATCTCACCGATCATGATGATGTCCGGGTCCTGCCGGAGGATGGAACGCAGGGCGTTGGCAAAGGTCAGGTCTGCCTTGGGATTCACCTGCACCTGATTGACCCCCTCGATATTGGCCTCCACCGGGTCTTCGACCGTGACGATATTGACCGTATCGCTGTTCAGCTCGCTCAGGGCGGTGTACAGGGTCGTGGATTTGCCGGAGCCCGTGGGTCCGGTAACTAGGACGATGCCGTTTGGTTTTTTCAGAATATGATCAAATTTCTCCAAGTCGTCTCCGGAGAGTCCCAAGGCGCTTTTGCTCCGGCTGAGGGCCTTTTTCTGGGCCAGACGCATGACGCATTTTTCGCCGTAGACAGTGGGAAGCGTAGATACGCGGACATCGTATTCACGGCGGTCTACCGTAATGGAAAAGCGCCCGTCTTGGGGTTTTCTCTTTTCCGATATATCCATGCCGCTGATGATTTTCACCCGAGCCACAATGGCCGAGAGCAGGCGCTGATCATAAGTGGCAGTTTGATACAGGATGCCATCTACCCGGCAGCGTACCCGCACCCGGTCTGGTCCGGCTTCAATATGGATATCCGAAGCGCGCTGTCGAACCGCCTGCTCCACTAGGGACGTCACCAGAACCACGACCGGCGAAGAATTCACATCTTCCTGAAGGATTTGCTCTTCTAGGGAGCGGTCCGTTTCATTGGCCCTAGTATACTGTTCCGCGGCCTCCTGCATTTCCTCCGAACCAAAATAGCGGTCGATGGTTCGGAGAATGTCGGTAGAAGTGGCTAAATACAGCCGGATCCGGCGGCGGCTGGCCGCCGCCACAGCGTCCCGGCCGCGCATATTCATCGGATCATTTGTGGCAACAAAGAGCGTCCGGTTGTCTGCCGGGTCAAGCGCGAAGGGAAGTACCAAATGGGTGCGCAATAAATCCGGCCTCACCATCTGCTGAACCTCCATTGGTATCGGGTTCTCATAGAGGCGTACAGTGGGAAGGCCGGACACAGCAGACAGCGCTTCAATAACTCTATCCTCCGGAACAGCACCCAGCTCCAGTACCAGCTCGCGGACGGGTCTGCGGGATGAGATGTGCTCTTTCCACAGCTCATCCGCCTGAAGTTGGGTCAGCAACCCTTCCTGTACTAGGTATTTCAGCAGTTTTTCATTCATGGGGATGTATTCTCCTTTTTTACGATGCCCGCCATTCGAAGCCATCGGACCAAGGCCGGCAACGCTGGCCCTGGTCCCAGGGCTCCGGTCCCCGGCAGGGGCGGAGTGCCGCCCCTGCCAAGGGGGATGCTCTGGGATTTGGAAAGAAGCTGGGAAGTTACTGCAATTCAATGACCAGATGGAAGGTAAAGGTGCGGGAGTTATACTGCACCGTGATCTCCTGACCATCCTCGCCATAGAAGTCGCTGAGGGACAGGGCCTTCAGGTAATCGCTTCTGTTGATCAGGTTCGCAATCGCCTCACAGGCCTCCGAAGTGGTGCCGGCGTTCTGGAGCTCGATCAGGGCAGCCTCACTGACGGTAAATCCGCCCTCACCACCGATGGTCACGCTGGCTCCGGCAGGCAGGCGGCCGATCAGATTGGTCAGCCGGTCCACGTAGGAACTGCCACGCTCTCCCACGAAATTGAGGAAGGTCTGATTCTCCAGCAGGGAGGCCAGATTGCTCAGGGCTACGTCCTCCATGCTTTCGATGCTCTTGAGCTTCAGCGCTTTGTCCATGTAGTTCTGGAAGTAGCTGCTCTCTTCTAGGGTCTCAGTCAGCAGGTTGTTGACCTCAGTGTGCATGTCGGGAGCAACAGCCTCAGAACTTGCCTCCGTGCTTCCTTCAGCACGTGCCGATAACAATTCGCACATTTTAGCAAGGACATATTGTTCAAGATTTGGATAGCTCTCAAGACCAAGTTCGATATTCTGAGCTTCCATGGTAGATCTCAGGTTGTCAGGCATAACATACCGGAAGGTAGCCGAGGGCATCCAGTCTCCGCCCTGTTGCGCCAAGGTTTCCCACGTGAAATCAGACGCTTCCTCAGCCACATAGTCAATCAGGTCATAGATGTCCTCATTGTTGTAGCTGACGTTCTGATCCAGCCAATAAATCTGATAGATGGGACTGCTGGTCAGATCCGTCACATCCAGGTTGGCCTCCTGCCACGCATTCATAGCGTTTGTCACGACTTCCTGCGCTTCAGTTTCAGTGACCCCAATGCCCTCCAAGGCGGAAATAATGGTCTGGAAGGTACTGTTGCCGCTGATCCCATTCATCACGTTCTCAATGGCAGTGCTCAGCTCATTCTGGACGGACGGCTGATCCAGAGCCGTCTCCACCACGTCATTCACTGCACTGCTGTACGCATTCTGAATTTCCTGCGTAAGGTTCAGCTTCACATAGCTGGGGGAAACCGTGCCATCCTCGTACTTGTACTCGATCAGGCCGCCGCCGTCCAGAGTCAGGTCCAGGGTGACAGGATATACATGGGGATACTCATCCGTTGCGGCACCGTAGACACTGCCGTCCGTGAACGTAAAGGTCACGGTACCGTCCAGCTCCACCACGCCGGTATAAGTGGAATAACCCTTCAGATCCTCGTACAGATCCTTGGCAAAGGCAGTCCCGAGGTTTACCAGAGCAGTGCGTTTACTGCCCTCCAAGGTAGTCGTGTGGTTGTCCTGATCCACATTGATCGTGGCGGATACATCGTTGACGCTGACAGTCACATCGCCGGTATAGTAGTTCCCGTCAGCATCATAGAAGTTCTCCCACAGGCTCTTGCCAACCTCAAGCACCTTAGCATAGACTTGATCTGCAATCTTCTGCGCGGTCTGGCCGGAAATCTCAATATCAAGAGCTTCTTCCAAGGCGTCAATGATGTCGTTCACGACACTGTCCACTTCGCCCTGAGAGGGAGGATTGTCCATCAGGCTGCATGCCATAGTGGCGGCCTGCTCAATGATAGTCGCAACCAGATCATCAGACACTTCCGCGCTTGCGGTCACCGTCTGCGGTCTGGTATCGCTGTCGCTCGTGGCAACGCTGAACGAAACCGGATCCAGCGCGGCAGCGGCGGAGGAGACAGAGATGCTGTTCATAGGAAGCATGTCGTTGAACTGCTCCATAGTCGCCTGAACCGCGAGGCCGATGTAGTCGTTATCCGCGATCCACTGAGCGTAGAGGTCCAGATTGCTGGCGGCCGTATATTGGGTACCCAGCGCATACTGAGTTCCGGTCCCGTCCTTCGCGGTGTTCCAGCTTGCGAGTGCGTACCCCTCGAGAGTAGCGCTGTCCAGCGTGGTAAACGCGCCATTTGTCTCAACCGTGGTGATTACGCTGTCATCGCCAGCCGGGGGGTTGAGGTAATAGGTGATGGTATAATTGCCAACCACCGGCGGGTTTTCACTCCACACGGCATACAGGGTGCCGGACCGGGTGCTTCCCACCGTATAGCTGCTGCCGGCACTGTAGTCAGGAGTAGTTGCACTGTTGGAAGCGCTCCAGCCCAAGAAGCGATAGCCATCGCGAGTCGGGTTGACGCTCTCAATGGTAAACGCATAGGAACTGGAGCTGGTAGAGGTAGCGGTCTGCTGACGGGTGGTCTGTCCATCCGAGAAGACACCGCCGTTGGCATCGTAGGTCAGCGTGTAGGTGTAGCGGGTGGTGCCGCCACCTCCACCACCTCCGCCGCCTCCACCGCCTCCGCCGCCGCCCTGATTCGGGTTTTCCTCCGGCTTGACCAGCCAGGCGAGGCGGCTGATTACGGTGGCGACCTGTGCGCGGGTAGAGCTGTCCAGGGGATGGAAAAGCCCATCGTCATAACCAGCGATCAGGCCATACTCGCGGCAATTTGCCACCGCGTCTCTGGCCCAAGAGCTGATCTGACTGTTGTCCGGGAACAAGGCCGTAGAGCCCTCCGTCTCATGAACTTGGTCTGTTTTCTCCCCGTAGTAGTCGATGAAGCGATCCATGATCACGCACATCTGCTCACGGGTGATCTCCCCATCCGGGTCAAAGAGGTTGTCCCCAATACCGGAGACAATCCCGTTCTCCGAAGCCCAAGTGACCGAACCTGTGTACCAGGTACCGGCCGGAACATCCACAAAGGCGGAGACACTGTTGTCAATTTCAGCATCGTCCACTCTGGCCAACACCGTGACAAACATTGCCCGCGTCATTGTGAGGTCCGGGGAGAAGGTGGTTGCGCTGGTGCCCGCGAAGTAGCCTTTCTCGGTGACAAAGTCTACATACTCGTAGTACCAACTGTCTTCACTGACGTCGGTAAATCTGCTTGCGCTCACTGCCGCCGCATGAGGCAGCAAGGAAGTTACGAGAACCAACGTCATCAGAAGACTCAGGATTCTTTTTTTCCTCAACTTCTATCACTCCTATTACAATAAATTTGGACAGGAAAGCCGGGCAGCCAGTCCGGCTTTCCCTCCATCTCGTGCCTAAGCTACAATAAGAGGAGCAACTGGCTGACCACTCACTCCTTGGGCTTGTAAGTCCGTACGAAAGACTGTCANCTATTACAATAAATTTGGACAGGAAAGCCGGGCAGCCAGTCCGGCTTTCCCTCCATCTCGTGCCTAAGCTACAATAAGAGGAGCAACTGGCTGACCACTCACTCCTTGGGCTTGTAAGTCCGTACGAAAGACTGTCAGCCATCCTCTTGTTGTAGCGTTCGATTTCAGCAGGTTGAGCCACCGGATGCCGGGGAGTTCGCGTCACCCAATAGATTGAATCGGCAACGAGAAAAGATGGATTCCGGTTGCAGATTCTTTAGTATTGGAGGAATGTGGATGAACAGCGTTGGCATCGATGTTTCCAAAGGGAAAAGCATGATCGCCGTCATGCGCCCCTTCGGTGAGGTGGTGGTTTCACCCTTTGAAGTGCGACACACCGCCAATGAACTGAACGAACTGGCAGGGCTGCTCAAAAGTTTGGACGGTGAGACCCGTGTGGTGATGGAATCCACGGGTAATTACCACGCGCCGGTGGCCTGGCTGCTCCACGACGCGGGACTTTATGTCTCCGTAGTCAATGCAATGCTGGTGCATGACTATGGGAACAACAGTTTAAGACGAGGCAAGACTGACAAGAAGGACGCCGTGAAACTGGCCAACTACGGCCTTGACCACTGGCTCACACTACCGAAATATGTCCCGGAGGAGGACACCCGGCTCATGCTGAAGACCTGCTACCGGCAGTACCAGCAGTATTCCAAAGTACGGACCATGCTGAAGAACAACCTAATCTCCCTGCTGGACACCGCTTTCCCTGATGCAAACCGCCTGTTTACCAGTCCACCCCGCGCCGATGGCAGCGAGAAGTGGGTGGATTTTGTAGCCGCTTTTTGGCATTGTGAGTGTGTCTGTGGTTTGTCTAAAAAGGCCTTTACCACCCAATACCAGAAGTGGTGCAGAAAGCACGGCTACAATTTTAGCGAGGATAAGGCACTGGACATATACGCCTCTGCATGTGGACACTTCGGTGTCATGCCGAAAACGGATACGGCAAAACTTTTGGTAGAACAGGCTGTTTCCCAACTCCGGGCAACTTCCGCCGCGTTAGCTGCTCTCAAGCAGGAGATGCAGTCCCTGGCCGTTTCTCTACCGGAGTATCCTGTGGTGATGGAGATGTTTGGTGTTGGCCCAACCCTCGGCCCCCAACTCATAGCTGAAATTGGCGATGTACGCCGTTTTCATTCCAAGAAAGCGCTGGTGGCCTTTGCAGGCATTGACGCCCCACCTTACCAATCTGGACAAGTGGATGTCCGTAGCCGTAACATTTCCAAGAGAGGATCTGCCTCACTGCGAAGGACGCTCTTTCTGGTGATGGGGGTCCTCCTGCAATGCGCTCCAATGGATGAGCCGGTCTACCAGTTCATGAACAAGAAACGCTCTGAAGGTAAGCCCTACCGTGTCTACATGATGGCCTCCGCCAACAAGTTCCTGCGCATCTACTACGCTTCTGTGAAAGCCTACCTGGATTCTCTGGAGCATGGCTGATTTCCCAGCTCTATACTGTCTGGCTGACCGCCATTTTTTGAAATGCACAGCGGTTTAATTTGGTGCACCCTTTTCCTTTGCTCGTTTCCTTTGAAAGTTTTACTTGACTTTTGTTAGCAGGTCTTTGATTAATTTAGTTCTCGAACAGGTAGAGCCGTCATGCGGATGGCTTTACTTATTCGCAAAACCCAAACCATACACAAAGCCGCCTTAAATGCCGCCATTCCGCGGACCCGGAAGAGAGAAGCGGCATGCAGCATGCCACACCGGGTCAGAGTTCGATGGCGCTCTCAGAGTTCCAGCCCACCGCGGCCTGCTCCATCTCGATCATCTGGTCGTGGGCCTGCTCGACCAGAAGCGAGATGTTCGCCTCGAAACCAGCCTGGGTGGCCTGATACAGCCTTTTCAGGCAGCGGGGGTTCCCCTTTTCCCTGGGAACCTGGGCGTCGCGGCATATCCCGCTGATGAGCATGGAGGCCGTGACCCGGTTAAGCGGCGCGCCGCCCCTGGTGACAAAAATAGGGCCGCGGAGGATGCCTTTCCTCCTGGCGTAGGCGAGCAGTTCCGCCTTGACACACGCCGGGATGTGCGCCGGCCGCTGGCTTCCATGGTCCGTGACCTGCACCCGGTCCTCCCGGACCGCCTCCACGGTCAGCCGCGACAGGTTCTGCAGGTTGACGCCCGTGGTGGCGAATACCTTGGCCAGCAGATAGGCCCGGTCCTTCCCCAGGCTCCTCGCGGTGGACAGAAGCCGCAGGTACTCGCCGCGGGTGAGCTCCGGCTGGGCCTGCGTGTCCGGGATCGGGTTGCGCTCTCCCTGCAGGTCCAAGCGGCCAACCCAGGCAAGCAGGCTGTTGGCAATGGAGATCGACTGGTTTACCGTCCGCCCGGCGTAGTTCTGCCCGCGCAGCGCCTCCGCCCACATGTCCACGGCGCCCCGGCGGATGCGTTTGTCCTCCGGCAAATAGTGATAAAACATCTCCAGGCGGTTCCTGTAGGTGCCCAGCGTGTCCTTCCGGGCGCCCCTGGCCGCCATCCCAGCCAGAAAGCCGTCGATCAGCTCCGGGGTCAAAATCACCTTTTCCGGGGGATAGGTATCTTTATCCATCCGTCTTGCCATTGCTCTCATCCCGCCTTTGCCCACAGCGCGGGGCAAGCGTACCCGGCAGCTCCGCTTCCGCGAATCAAAACCGCCTCTTTTACCACAAAAGGATTCTTATGTGGTAGTAAAAAAGAAAAAGACTGTGCCGCCATCGGAGCAAGGTGTTTTTTTGGCCCAAAAGGGCCTGAACTTGGCGCGTAGGAACGCAGGCCGCTGAGGGCCGGCAACGAATTCGCGTTGTCGGCCCTGAACGGCCTGCCTTTTTCCCGTCGAAAAGGCTCCGAAAAGCACTAACCTGCTGATGCACTAGGATTTTTATAATTTCCACTTGAAGAATCGGATGGGAGGAAGTATAATAGTACCTGGAAAAGGATGTATTCAGGTGCCTGGCTTGGCTGTGCCGGACCCTTTTACCACATAAGAATCCTTATGCAGTATTTATTCGCGCCGTCAGACGACCAGCCCCAGTGATTCGATCTGCACGGCGTGTTCCCGTCCGCTGGAAATGGTGTATACCCTGGTCGTGTTCACGTTGCTGTGGCCCAGGATGTCAGCCAGCTTGGCGATGTCTCGGTGCCGGTCATAATGGCGCCTGGCGAACAGGTGCCTGAGATTGTGCGGGAAAACTTTGCGCGGGTCCACGTTGGCCATGGCGCAAAGTTTTTTCATTTCCGCCCAGACGTTGCTCCGGTCCACCGGCTTCCCGGACCTGGTGACGAAGACGGGCCCGGAGGCCAGGCGGCGCGTTCGGATATAGCGGAGCAGCTTCCGGCACAGCTTTTGGGGCAGGAACACCGTCCGGATCTTCCCCTTGGACCGGACCTCCGCCCTCTGGAGCCGGACGGCCTCCACCGTGACGGCCCGCAGCTCTGAGATTCGGATGCCCGTGCTGGCGATGGTCTGGAGGATCAGGCAGAGCCGGTCGTTGGGAAGCCGCTCCGCCGCCTCCACCAGCCGCAGGTATTCCTCGTAGTCCAGCTCCCGGGACTCCTCGCAAAAGATCCGCCTCTGGGTCTTCATGGGCTTGAGCGCCAGCTCCGGCCACGCCATGAAGCGGAAAAAGCTGTTGAGCGCGGCCAGCGAAGCGTTGACGCTGACCGCCTTTTTTCTGTCCTGAAGCGCCTCCTTATAGGCCAGCGCCTGCTCTTTCCCCAGCCGCTTCCCATCGGGAAGCCAGAGATAGAACCGCTGTACCTCCCGCTGGTACTGCTTGATCGTCGCGGCGCTTTTTTCCTCGGTCCGCAGATACCTCACATACTCCTCGATCTGCTGGAGGGTCATCGATCTCTCGTCCATTCCGAACTTCCTTTCTATTATGTCAGGTTGATATACAGCCTGCGCTCCCCTGGGGGGAAGGCTTTCGCACAGCTCTCTTTTATACTATAAAACAGGGCGCTCCGCCCGGCTTCCGGCCATAGAATGGCGGCAAACGGGCTAAAAAATACCCGCCGTCGGGCCCTGCACAGGTGGATTTTCGGGGGGATTGGGGGAGCGGCCCCGGCTGCGGTTGATTTTGGGCGGCGGCGGTGGTAGAATGGTCCCGGTGGGGCGGCCCGCGAACTGGCCGCCCGTGCCGGGTTGAGAGCGTCGGGGGTGGCCTTGCTACGGGGACCCCCGGCGCTTTACTTGTTCAGCAGGTCTTGCAAGCGGCGGCGGAACTCGTCAAGGTCTTTGCACTCGTTGGCGAGCAGCAAAAGCCGGAGCCGTTCGGCCTCCCGTGCCTGCTGTACAAGCAATTCGCTTGCTGTCGGCGTGGTCATGTTCACCTCCCCTTTCTGGTCGCCGGGGCCGGGACGGCCTGCGGCGGTTCGCTGGGCGGTGGGGTCTGTGCCACCGGGGGTTGCATTCGTCCGGCGGCGGTGGTAGAATACGGGCGGCAGGGCGGCGGCGAACTGGCCGCCCGTGCCGGTGTTTGAGCGTCGGGGGTGGCCTTGCTACGGGGACCCCCGGCGCTTTACTTGTTCAGCAGGTCTCGCAAGCGGCGGCGGAACTCGTCAAGGTCTTTGCACTCGTTGGCAAGCAGCAGGAGCCGGAGCCGTTCGGCCTATTCCTGATAGAACACCGGCCTGCCGATGGAGGTAAAGCCGCCTGCCCCGGTGATGACCACATTGTTGGCGCTGTAAGCGCAGTGTAAGATCAGAAGATCTCCGTTCTCATCCCGGCCTCCCACGATCCCAACGTGCTCATCACCGGGATAGAATACCAGATCGCCGGGTAGGGCCTCGTCCCAGGAGATGGAGGTGCAGTAGGTGTGCTGGGCGTGGGCCCCTCCGCCGTGGCCGATGACGTACTCGCCGCCTGTGATGTTGTAAAATACCCAATCCACATACCCGCTGCAATCCATCCCGTATGGCCGGTAGGTCCCGGTAGTGGAGCTGCCCGCCGCCGTGACCTTTCGGAGGGCGCCCCAGGCGTCATTCCAGCCGATGGTCAGGGACTTCCCGCCCCAATAATAATTCACTTTCCCCACCAGCCTGCAGGCGGTCTCCACCACGGCCCGGCGCTCCGGGGACAGACCCGCTGGAAGGTTGGCCAGGAGCGCCTTGGCGTCCTGGCTGGAGATGGTCAGATCCCCCGCCAGTGAAGTGAGCATATCCGAGTTGGCCAGCAGCTCATCCAGTGCGTCGTTCTGCGCCTGCGTAAAGCTGTAAAACACCCGCATATCGTCCGGCGTCCTGGCCGTGATGGTGATGGTCAGCACCTCCTCTGTGGAGGCCGGGGCGCCTCCGCTGGCCGGGATCTCCACTGTCTCCGGTGTGGAGGTGATCTTTGTCATATCCCAAAATACCGTGCGCAGAAGGTCCACCCGCTGAGGGTCCAGCACGGCCACATCCACACCGCCCGCCGCGCTGGCCGTCTTTGCGGCGAATACCGCCAGCACATCCGACCAGGCCGGCGGCTGGCCCAGGATCTCCACCCGGTCGCAGGTCCCATTCGCCTGCAGCCCGGCCAGGTGATCCGCCAGCTCCCCGTTGATCTGGGCCACCGCCGTGGAGGGTGAGACCGAGTCCGGGGCGCTGCTGTCGCCGGCAAAGAAGATGCCGAAGGGGGAGGCCGCAAGCATCCCCACCAGGCAGATCACCAGGACTATGACGATCACTACCCAGCCGCCGGCGGCAATGGCGGCGGCCAGGGAGTGGGCGGCGGTCGCCGCTCCCTTGACTGCCGCGCCGATGGCTTTGGCCGCTGTTCTGGCGGTCACGGCGGCGGATCTTGCCGCCATGCGGGCAGCCTGGGCCGTCCGCTGGGCGCTGCGCGCGGCAGTCTGCATTGCATGCGCAGAGCTTCCCGCCTGCCGCGCCGTGTGAGTCGCCCGCCGCGCTGCTTTCACTGTTCCACCAGGGATACGCTCCGCGCTTTTGATGGCCCTGGCCGGGGCCTTTCCAGGCGTCCCATGTCCTGGCCGCACCTTAATGCCAGCCCTGTCCGGCGCCGGCTTCCCCTTGGATGGCTGACCGGGCGGCGAGCTGCCAAGGCTCCTGGCGTCCGCAGGGTGGCGGGCCTGACCCGATGGGGCGGCGCCGTGTCTGCCCCACCCTCCAGTGGGCATTGAACCGCTGTTTCTGATGACGCGCCTCTGTTCCGCATTCCGACGCGCCAGGGAACGCCCCTGCTTTTGGGCCAGCCCGTCCCCGCTCTGAACCGTGCTTCGCGCGGCAGGGGCTTGCTGTTTTATATCGGCGTCCTTGGTTTTGAGCCCCTTGTGTCCGGCTTGCGGCGCGGCGGACCGGCCCTGGGCGCTGTCCGGGGCGTCCACACCATGAGAGGCGGCGCCTCCGCCGTCAGCCTCCCGTGTCTTGATCCGCGTGCCGCCTGCCGGCTGCCGCTCAGGCGCCGTGCTTTGCGGCCTCTCCGATAGGGGGGAATCGTCAGGGGACGTCTGGGCCGGCTTCTGGGGGCTGTCCGCCTTTTTTCTGCTTTTCAGCAGATCTCTGCCCCTGCGCTCCACCTGCCTGACGCCGCTGGCGGCGGCGTCCTCCACCTGATCCCCGCCGTATTCATCCCGCTGCCCGCCCTGTACGGCGTCCCGGAACTGGAGGCGCAATCGCTCCGTGCCGTCCTCCAGGCCCCGGTGGACGAGCTCCTTGGGCGCGGACGCTGCTTTTTCCTTCAGGGCCTTGGGGCCGGAATGCTTCTCCTTGATTTTCCCGATGGTCTGTCACCTCCCGTATGGGGGCAGGGACGCCGGTGCGTCCCTGCCCCTGATCTTTCAGGCCGCCATCGTCTCGGACGGGCGGGTGGTCATGAGCTGATAGAGCCGATTCTTGGGAAAGCTGTTCATAAAGGGCACGATGGCGCTGCCGCACTTGAGCAGCCCGCGACCGGAATCCACGTTGGTGATGTAGGAGAGCTGGTTGTCTGAGATGTTCAGCAGCCGCGCCAGCTCCGCCCGGTCCGTCGCCGCCTGGTTGAGCATAACCAGAAATTCGCTGTTGGCCAGCATGGTGCGGGCCGTATGGGATTGAAGCAGGTCGTCCACATTTTGGGTGATCCCGGTGCAGCAGGCCCCGTACTTGCGCACCCGCTTCCAGAGGGTAAACAGGAAGTTGGCGCTGTACTCATGCTGGAAGAGCAGATAGATCTCATCGATATAGATGTAGGTGCCCCTGCCCAGCTTCCGGTTGCGGATGATTCGGTTGAACACGCTGTCCAGCACCACCAGCATCCCCACCGGCTGGAGCTGCTTGCCCAGATCCCGGATGTCATAGCAGAGGATGCTGGAGCTGGTGTCCACATTGGTGGGCTTGGCGAAGGTGTTGAGGCTGCCCTCGGTGAACAGCTCGATGGCCAGGGCCACGTCGCGGGCCTCCGGTTCGGACTGGCGGAGCAGCTCGGCATGGAAATCCTGGAGGGTGGGCGCCCTGCCCTGGCAGCCGCCCTTGAGATAGCTGTGGTAGACGCTGGCGGTGCAGCGGTCAATGATGGACTTCTCCTTGGCGGACAGCATCCGACCGCCCATCAACTGCTCACACAGGGAGAGCAGGAACTCCGACTTGAGCACCACGGGGTTCTCCCCATCCCCATAGCCCTGCTCCATGTCCATGGCGTTGATGTGGCTGGGAGAGGTGGCGGAAATGGTGATGACCTCGCCGCCCAGCCCCTCGATGAGGGGCCGGTACTCTGCCTCCGGGTCAATGACGATGATGTCATTCGGCGCGCTGCCGCTGGCGTTCAGGGCCAGGCCCACGATCTCCTGCTTGGCCATGAAGGACTTGCCGGAGCCGGACACACCCAGCACAAAGCCGTTGCCGTTGAGCAGCTCTCGCCGGTCCGCGATGATGAGGTTCCTGCTGATGGCGTTCTGGCCGTAGTACACGCCGCCCTGATGTCGGATCTCCTGGGCCTTGAAGGGCATGAGGACGGCCAGGGCCTCGGTGGTCAGGGTGCGCAGGGCGTCGATCCGCCGCAGGCCCAGGGGCAGGACGGTGGACAGGCCGTCCGCCTGCTGCCAGCTCAGGGTGGAGAGCTGGCACAGGTGCTTGCGGGCGACAGACCGGAGTGCGTCGGTATCGCTGTCCAGCTCCTCCTTGGTGTCCGCCAGATGCACCAGAGTCACCACGGCGAACAGCATCCGCTGGTCGCGGGTGGTCAGGTCGTCCAGCATCTCCCGCGTCTCCTTCCGCTGCTGCTCCATATCGTAGGGCACCACGGCGGAGAAGTTGTTGCTGCTGTTCTGCCGGCGCTGCCAGTTGGTGACGTTGGTCTCCACGCCCAACAGGCGGTTCTGCATCTCCCGCACCGCCTCGTCGGTGGGGACGGGGATCACGTCGATGGACAGCATCATGGCGCGGTTCAGGGCCGTCAGCTCATTGATCATAGAGTCCTTGATGTAGCTGGCGTACTCCTTCAGGAACAGCACCCGCCCGAACTGATCTCCCATGACGAAGTGGTCCTTCTTGAAGCCCAGGCTGTCCGGGCAGACGGCGTCCTTGAAGGAATGTCCTTTCCGCATGCAGTCCCGCAGATCCAGATGGAACTCAGACTCCTCCCCGGCGCGGTAGAAGTCGTGGAGCACCCGCAGGCGGTCCAGCGCGTCCAGCTCTTCACAGCGGGAGTCCAGATGGTTCAGGCGGGAGGTCACATCCGCGGTCACCCGGTCGAAGAAGGCGCGGGCCTCCTCGATGTTCTTCCGGTGGACGGACAGGGTGACATACCGCTCCTGCACCACGCTGTTGGAGGAGTCTGTGACCTTGTCCATGAGCATGGCGTTGTACTCCGCCCGGTAGCCGTCCAGGTAGTCATCCCGGCGGGGCAGCAGGATCTCCTGCCGGAAGTTCTCCCGGTCGAGCCGCTTGTTGTTGATGGTGATCTTGGTGGTGGAGCCGGTATCCAGGGCGTTGAGCAGCTCGGAATAGCCCAGGAACATGGCGGTCTTGTCCTCTTTTGAGGCGATGGCATAGTTGATATCCGAGAAGCGAATGGTTTTGGAATATTTGGAGCCGAATTGAAAAATCCCATCCGGCCAGAGGCGGTGGATGGGAATGGCGTCCTGTACTGTTTTTGGAACCGCATAACATTCTTTGTCCTGTTTGATGGTGTTTTGCAGGGTCCTAATCAAGCTTGAGAGCCTCCTTCATCGACGTGTGTTCCATCAGTTTCGCGTAGAAGTTGTCCGATTTGAACACAAGATGCCGGGGATACAGCAGCTCTGAGCGGATCACGGCTGCCAGGAACCGTTCGAAGGTCATGCCGTTGTAGGTGAAAAAGCCGCAGACGGCAAAGGGAAAGGCGGCCAGTACACACAGCCAGCCCACGTCCGCGTTGCCCACAATGGAGCGAAGCCCAAAGTAAACGCCCACCGCCACAGCGACGGCCAGCAGGGCAAACATGAATTGCCGCGGGGAGAGGCCGAAGAACAGGCTCTCCTGATAGTCGCGGACTTCTTTGTTGATGCGTACCTCCATAATCACCTACCTCTCCTGGCAAGAGCTTTTCGGGTGTTTTTCTCGACGTGCGATTTGCCCATGCTCCATACGTGCTTTTTGCCAAAGCGGATTATACTCTACCGCAGCATGGCTGCGATCCACATCAAGGGTAATACGGGCAGCTACGGCAGGACAGGTCCCAAAGATATCGGACAGAGCTGTGGTCATCCTGGGCCACGGCCCGGAAAGGACTCGTTGCCCCGCACAAAAATTCGCGCTTACCTCTCCTTCCGGAGAGATACATTCAAACGCTCCTACAACAGATCCTCCGCACTGTTCTGCACATGACTTGGCACGGGCAAGGATGTCCTTGGCCGAGAACTTCCCGAATTTTGTAGTGTAATAGTCGAATCGTTTTCCGTCCTCCAGGATGGAGCATAGGGCCAGGGGGCTGATCTCTCCTTTTTCTTTTGGGCAATAGAAACACATCAGTTCCCCATCGTTGGCCATCCGCGCCATGTGCTCGGGTGTGTCGCCAGCCTGTAAAAGGACGGCGGCAGCTACCAATTCATCCGGCAGTGCGGCGGAGCCGTATTGGATGATTTCATAGGCTCCCTGCAGCACGTTCTGCCTAAAATGCCGGGAAATGAATTCAAAGGCGATCAGGAGCTCCTGCGGCTTTTCCTCCAGCGCCTCCACGCCCATCCGGTATAGGGCGTCAGTGATTGCTACGGATGGTTGGGGAATCATCTCCCGGATCTGCTGTTCAAATTCTTCGTATTTCACAGTTCCTCCTATTTCAGAAATCGGCAGACAAACCTTGCAATGGCTGTCCGCGTATGGTAAGATGCCACAAACCAGAAAAGGGAGGTCGTGGCAATGTTGTACTTTTTCCTGGTGGCAGGGCTGTTCCTCCTGCCCCTCCTGCTCCGGCTGGCGATCCGGCTCCGGCTGGGGATTCCGCTTCTATATGCGCTGGGGATGCTCACCGTGTTCCACGGCTGGTACCAGGCCCATACCGCGCTGGCGGACGGCATTTTCTTTGCCCTGGTGGGTCTGGCCGCCCTGTCCTGGGTGGTGACCGCCGCCCGGAAAGTCTATGGGTGGCTGGATGAGCGGCTTGCGGAGCGGGCCGCGGCGCGCGAGCTTGCCGCGCGTGTGCGGCAGGCCAGGGCCGATGGGGCATCCGCCGTCAGCACAGACGGGCTGTGGCTCTGAGGTCAGCCCAGCCCCATCAGCTCCCGGATAAGCCGGTCGCTCATCTTGATGGCCCCCACCAGCACCAGCATGTTGAAAATCAACTCCCCGACGTAGTTCCACACAATGGTGGCCGGCGCCAGGGTGCTGTCTGTGATGGCGGGCGGCGCCGAGGCAAAGGCTGAGAAAATCACACAGGCCAATACGATGACACAGCCCTCCAGACAGATGGCGGCGTAGCTTTTCAAAAAGGCCGCGCCGATGCTGCTGGAGGGCTGTCCCGCGAAACTGGCCAGTGGGATGGGCGCGATGGCCGTGGCCATGTAGAGCTTGAAAAACCGGCTGTAGACGGTAAGGATCATCACCAGGGAGAGCACCCAAATGAACAGGGAGCCCAGCAGGGTGATGGCCCACAGGGGGATGCTGTCCAAAAAGCCCACGCTTTCAATGGTGGTCACCATCTCGCTGGGCAGGGTGGCGGCGGTCAGTGCCGTCAGGCCGGAGGAGGACATGATGGTGGACACCATGCCCTGGGCGATGCTGAACAGGGCCGTCATCAGCTCCATCCCATGGCCCACCGCCGCCTGGGCCAGCACAAACCGCACAAAGCACTTGAAGGCCATCTCCGGCTTCTTCAGCTCGGTAAAGCTGCCGCAGGTCTTAACCACGCCGGCGGCGAAAAAGAGCACCAGCAGGCCATAGCCCACGGCCTGGAGCGCCCCGTTGATGTTCTCGATCACCGCCCACACGCCGCCGCCTTTGAAACTCTCCGGGCTGGTGCTGATGAGCGTCCAGATCTCCGCCAGCTTCTCATTCCAGGTCCCCAGGGCGGAATTGAGGTTGTCTACGATCCAGTTTCCGCTTCCGATTTACCACACCTCCTTTCCCACCCGCGGCCTATGACAGCGACCGCGGGTGGTTGTTTTGCTTGGGAACCCTCAGCCGGTGATAAGGGTGAGGATCTCCCTAGTAAAGGTGATTACAATGCCGCCGGCAATGGTGAGCATACCGTTGGCCCGCTGGGAGGGGTCGTGGCTCTTGAGGGACAGGCCCAACTGGAGGACGCCGAAGCCCAGCAGGATCAGGCCAATGGCCCGGATCAGGGAAAAGATAAAATCAGACAGATTGCTGATCACCGTCAGCGGGTCGTCCGCTGCCATGGCAGGCATAACGGTAAGGGACAGGGCCGCCACCAGGCAGGCAAACAGTGCGTAAGCCTGCCGTGCGCGGCGGTCAAACTTGCGGTTGCGAAGATCGTTTTTCATGCAGCGTTCTCCTTTTCTTCATCAGATGTGTCAGCGGAAAATGCCTGAAAGAGGGGTGTGCCTAAAAAGGCTGGCTTTTGTCTGCCTTTATGAATATAGGGCGGCCCGCCGCCGTCCATGGTGTGGCGGATGGCCGGATGCCGGGTCAGCTCATACTTCAGATCCATGACGGGCCTGGCACCCCGGATGAAGAGGATGGCGTATCGGTTGTCCAGGCCCCGCACTTCGTCTGGACTGAGCAGCTCCCGGCCGCTCATCTGGAAGTTGGTGGAATAGGAGCCCGACTTGCCCTTGGTCTGGCCGTGGGTCTTGGTGTCGATGGTGGCCTTGCCCAGGGCCTCTGAGATATACTTGTGGGTGCTGGCCTCGTTGCCGCCCAGGTAGAGGATGGTGTCCGAGTTCCCGGGGATGGTCTCCCAGGAGTCCTTGTAGAGCTCCTTGATCTGGGCCATGTTCTGGATGATGGTGCTGGCGGAGATGTTCCGGGAGCGCATGGTGGCCAGTTCGCGGGTAAAGCCGGGCAGGGGCATGGCGGCGAACTCGTCCAGCACGAAGTGGACATGGCGGGGCAGGGCCCCGTGGTGGATCTGGTCGGCGCTGTAGTAGAGGGTCTGGAATGCCTGGGCGTAGAGCAGGGATACCAGAAAATTGAACGTATTGTCGTTGTCCGGGATAACGGCATAGAGGGCTGTTTTCTTCTCCCCCAGGGTGTAGAGGTCCATGTCATCGTGGTCGGTGATGGCCTGGAGTTGTGGCAGGTTGAAGGGCGCCAGGCGGACGGCGGTGGACACCAAAATGCTTTTGGCCGTCTTGCCCGCCGCCAGCTTAAATACTTTATATTGCCGCACCGCCACGCTGGTGGGATTGTCCCGCTCCATGGCCTGGAAGAGGAGATCCAGGGGGGAGACGTACTCCTCATCCTCCTCCTTCACCTCGGCGTACTCCAGCACCCGCATGACCATGGAGAAGTTCTGCTCATACTCCGGGGCCTCCTGAAACAGCATGAGGATGATGGCCTGGAGCAGCGCCGTCTCGGATTTGGTCCAGAACGGGTCTGACTCATGGCTGTTCTTAGGCGTGGTGGCCTGGATGAGGTTATTGACCAGCCGCAGGGCGTCCTTTTCGTCCCGCAGGTAGCGGAAGGGGTTATACCCGTCCGACTGCTTCAGGTTGACCAGGTTGAGCACCCGGATGTCATAGCCCTGGCTTTTCAGCCAGCCGCCGGTGGCGGTGAGCACCTCCTGTTTCGGGTCTGTGACCACATAGTTGGTGTTGGCCTCCAGGATGTTGGGCTTTACATAGCTTCGGGTCTTGGCGGCGCCGCTGCCGCCGATGACCAGCACGTTCAGGGAGCGCCTGTGTCTGTGGGTGTCCAGGCCCAAGCGGACATGGCGGGTGAGGATCTTATTTTGTTCCTGGGCAAACATGGCATTGACTTGCCTGGGGGAGGCCCAGGCAGCGGAGCCGTGCTCCTCGCCGTCCCGTGTCCGGCCCTGCTCGGATCGGTACAGGCAGATGCCCATGGCGTAGAGCCCGGTGCAGGCGAGGATAGACACCAGGCTGTGCTCCGTCCAGCGAAGCCGGAAGGGGTGCTCCAGCGCTTCGGTCAGGCGGGCCAGGATATCCGGCAGGCCGCCAGCCAGATTCTGGCCGCCGCCCAGGGATTGGGCGAGGAGCAGGGCCGCCCAGACAACGGGGATATAGAGGAACAGCCAGACCAGCAGGCCGCCGTCCTTTTTGGGTTGGTTCAGCAGCGATCACCTCCTGGCAAAACGAAAAAAACCGGGGGCGCCGGATCTTCTCCGACGCCCCCGGTGGGGAGGAATACCTGTTTGCTTGCTGTCAGGATCATCTTGTTTTCTGCCGGTTTTTTGTTTTCTGCCTGGCCGGAGCGGACTTCTGATCCAATTGCGTCCGGTAGACCTTCAGGCGCTCCAGGACGGAGGGGCGCTCAGGCGTCGTCCCGGAACTCCCGCTCTCTCTGGATGCAGAGGAGCTGGTTTTTGTACCTTGCGAGTCTCGTTCCGACCGAGAATCTTTTTTTGGCTTCACCTCCCGATGCCGGGCCACAGGCCCCTCCTGGCGGACATGGGCGTCCGCCTGCCGCTCCAGCTCCTTCTCCCGTACCGGCCGAGCGTCCTTTTCCGCCTGCTTCGGGCCCTGCCGCTCCGGGCGCTGGGACGGTTCCTGGTACAGCATCCGTTCAAAGACCTGGTTGGCCCGGTCCAGCTCTGTCACCGGCAGGATCACGTCTACGATCTTCCCGCGGCCGTCCCGGTCATGGATGGATGCGTACAACAGCTTCTGCCGCTTTGCCAGCTTCTGAAACTGCCGGTACTGCTCCGGGGTCATGGGAAACTGCCGCAGGTCGCGGGTCTCCTGCAGCATCTTCCCCAGGCTGACCTTACCGGAGATCCGCTTATGGCTTCTGGCCAGGGCCAGGCTGAGTGCCAGCACATTTTTCATGGCCGAGCCGGACAGCCGGACGGCCACCTCTGTGCCGGCGAGCATCATGCGCACCAGCTGGTCGGCGGCCTCACCGCCTCCGATATTCATCGTTTCTCACCTCCTCGTCGTCGCAAACTTCATATTCTTTGCCCCGGCGCAGGCGCCTGGGCTCATTCATTCCGTTGCTCCTCCTCCCCAACCGGGAACCACTGCGCTGGGTTCCCGGTTGGTTTTAAAATCTAACGGGACGGAATGCCTTTCTCATGAATATCCAGTAAATGATTTTCGGCTTTTTGTATATCCGTTTCCATCTGTGGTATCCGGTCTAAAATCTCCCGGCACAGGGCCAGCTTCGTCCGCTCCTGGCGGAGCTGGCGGTTGAGCTCCGCCAGCCGCTGGTACAACCGCGCCTTTTCCGCCATGAGCCGCTCTCTGGGGATGCCGCACTGCTCCAGAACAGCGACGGCCTCCATATATTGGGCGAACTCCCCCTCCATCCCGGACAGGCCGTCCTCATAGAGCGCCCTGGCCGGGGCCAGGGCCTCTACATCCGCCAGAGCCGCGTACAGCGTTCGGCGCTTCTTTTTCCGCACGTTGAGGATGGTGCGCTGCTTGGTCAGTCTGGCCAGCGCTTCCTCTGTGCGGGTGAGGAAGGCCGTCATGTCATCTGGGCCGGTGATGTTGTTCTCACGCAGGAAGGCAAACTGTGCCCGGTATCGCTCGGCTTTTATCACCTCCTGCCGGAGGCGGGACGTCATACGGGGCGGATACTGCCGCTGCCCGATCTTTCCCAATAAGTAGAGGTAATGGACATAGAGGGCCAGGAAGCCCTTGTACTTGGGATGCGGCGTGTAGGGGTGATAGGCCGGCCGGGGCAGGACGGCAGGCCGCCGCCCGGCTTCAATGGCGGACAGGTTTCCCTGGATGGCGGCCCGGATACCCTCCTCGGTAAACAGCGGTTCTTTTCTGCCGGGGATCATGAACCGCTCCTGTCCCCGCAGACGGAAGCCCAGCCGGTTCCCATGGCGGATCTCATAGCCCTTGTGCTCCATGAGCAGGAAGAAGTGCCCCAGGTCGTTGGCGTCCTGGATGGCCTCCCGCAGGTCCGTCTCCAGCATGCTGCGGAAGGTGGCCTGGTCCCTGGACTGGCGGAGCCACTCGATGTAGCTGACCGCCCTGGACGGTGCTCCCTGCATGATGACAGAGAGGCCATGCTCCCGGCACAGCCGGTCTGAGATGGCCCGGATCTGCCGGTAGTAGCTCCGGGCATTGCTGTGGTACTTTTCGCCGGTGTCCGCGTTGACGGAGTTGAAGAGGATGTGGGCATGGACGTGGGATCTGTCCACATGGACGCCGATGACCGTCTGGCAGCCGGGCAGGTGCTCTGAGGCAAATGCCTTTGCGATCTCCAGGGCCAGCTCCGGCGTGATCTCGCCGGGGCGGAAGGACTGGATGATATGGTAATACTGGACGCCGCCCTCCTTTCCATAGTCCCGTTTGGTCTCCAGCATCTGCCGCGCCTCCCGGCCCGGCTCACAGTTCAGGCGGGCTGTGAGGACCTGCTCCTGGGTCTTGTCCCCGTTGAGGACGTAACGGATGCCCACGTCCAGGCGGCCCTTCCTGGCCAGGATCTTGGTGATGGCCATTACTTTTTAGCGATCTGGTACATCAGCTCATAGACCTGGTCCAGCAGGAACAGGCCGCGCCTGGCGTCCTCCGGCCTTGCGATCCCGGCGTTGACGCTGCGGGCGATCTGGTTGATGTTGTTTCCAATGTGGTGGATCTCCGTCCGCAATTCCTTGATTTCCTGGCTGGGCCGGGCCTTGACCGGCTTCCCTTCGATCAGCCGGACGAGGTAGGCCCTCCGGGAGAGGCCGCACTGTTTGGCCTGGTCTGCCAGCCACTGATACTGCGCCGGCGTCAGTTCGATGTGCAGATGATGCCGGCCACGCTTATCTGCTCTGCTCATGCCGCCTCCTTTTCCTTTTGGGAGAGCTGCCGTTTTTCTCCGCCTGGATCTCCTGTTCAAATATCTTTTCCAAATCAAACACGCTGCCATAGGGGACACCCTTCCGGCTGTATGGTTTCATAGGCATGGGGATCTGAGCCTGCAGCTCCTTCAGCTTCTCCCAATATTGGGGTAAAAACTGATAGATCGCTTTCAGTTCCTTGCGATTTTTATTTTTGCAGCACCAGCAGGACACCCTGTCCAGGATGTCATACAGCCGGATACCGTTTTCCTCCCAGAAAAATCCCCGTTCATAGCAGTATGCCAGACAGTCCGCCTCCGTCATCCCCGCTTCGGCCAGGGGTGAACACTTGGGGGCCTCCAGCCGTTTCAGCCGCTCCTGCTCGTCTGTGGCGATGCCCACATAGTGAATGTCCGCGTCCAGGGCCACGCTGTCCAGGGTGCGGGTCTTGAGCTTGGTCCCCCAGCGGCAGGGGCCGCCGCACCAGCCGTAGCCCAGGTGGAAGCCGTTCTTCTTGGAGTTGACCGGCCTGTCCAGCATATTGTATAAAAACGGGACACCCGGCTTCACCTCGGTGAACCGGATGCCCCGCCGCTCCAGAACCGGCTTGATCCGGTCTCGGATATCGTATATGGCCTGGAATTCCATTTCCGAATTGTAAAAAATCACTTCGTCCAATCGAGTGTTTCGCTCCAGTAATAATAAGAGCATGGCGAGGGAGTCCTTGCCAAAGCTCACTGAGGCGACACTTCGCACTCCACGCTCCTTCCCGCGGCTCCGCCGCCGATCTTCCGCCTGCAGGCGGCATTGGGGTCAGGGGTGTGCCCCTGCAAGCGTGCGAATGTACATTCGCGCTATGCTTGCGCCGCCGCCGCCAGAGGGCGGCGACGGCTCCGGCCCCGCCAGGGCGGGGTTGTTTCTTCAGCGGTATGATTGATTGAAATTCCGAAGGACGGACAGCTTTTCCACAAAAAAGGCGGGAGGCGTGCTTCCCATCCGGCCTCAGCTTGGCTGTTTCCCGTCCGACCCAGCTCTGTTTCCTGACGCAGACAAAAGGCCCAGGGTGCGCTGTTGCACACCCTGGGCCCAGATCTTACGATAAATTGTGGCGATCAGGGTGCTGCAGGTAGCACCCAGCTCCAGCCATTTTAACGCTCAGTATCTCTGGACGGCTTCTTTGTATGGCCTGGAAGCATACTCCGCTCACGCTCTTGAAGCTTCTGCAGCGAGTAGTCGATGATCCGTTCCTTTCGGAGCGCCAGAATCTCTTTGTAGAACCTCCTCTGGAGCCCTGAAAGGCAGGGCGTCTCATCAATCAAACGGCAGATTTGCTCCATATCCAGCTTTGGTCCGATTCGCTTCAAAGCCGCGTTGCAGCCCTCGTATTCCAGAGAGGACAGAAAATCAAAATACCGGACTTTTTTGTCCTGCCGCTTAATTCCAGACAGGGGGATCTCATATACCCGGAAGTCCATTTCCCGTGGATCATTGAGCACGGCCTGCATTTTTCCCTCGTCCAACTGCGGATACAGGCAGCTGCCGCAGTCGAATACCGGAGCCAAGGCTACCATATCACGCACAGTATCATAGAGGACACCCCAGTTTCCATTGTGTCGATCCCAATTGCCGATTAGGGCGTCTACAATGAACATATCCCAAAACCGTTCTTCCAGCTCCTTGGAATCTATGGCCGGCTGTTCATGGATGGAGAACAGAATATCGTCCAGCTCTGTCCCGTATCCGTTCCGCTCCGAATCAATCACCTGGTTTTTCATTGAGGCAAAGTCCTGTAGAACAACACCCGGAGATGTAAAATCCTTACACGCCACTACAATCTTTTCTTTTCCCTGATGGGTATAGGTTCCCAGCAGAGTTTCCTGTACTGGAATGCCCGCCAGGGCAAAGATGTGGCAGCCCAAATACTCGGAGAGACAGCTATTGGCATAGCTCATGTCCCTGTTCCTGGACGGATGCGGCGGAAACTTCAGCATATACTGCTCACCTTGGTATATGACAGAGCGCTTGCTGCCATTGGCGCCGCCATAGGACTTGTTCCGTCTTGGAAGATTCGTAAAGTCTATCATATCAGATTACTCCGCGCTGAATGCGCAAATAGGTTTCCCGCAGGTACCATGCCTGCTCGGAGCTGATCTCTCCCTCCACTTCCGCGGAGTTGATATCGGCCTGGAGCTCACAATAATACGCGTCGACGTGGAGGTCGTTGGCTCCGTTGTCCTCCGCCTCCCAGGCCCGTTTCATTGTATCCAGAGACCTCTGCAAATAAGGGGGAAGCCCACATTCCAGATAGGCGCGATCTACGGGAAGCCCGGTTTCCTTATTATATCGTTGCTCCATTGTCCTGCCTCCTCGTGCGGTTCTCCTTTCATGATACCCGATAGTTTATAGAATGTAAACAGGATTTTAAAGTCGGCCTTGTACGGTTGGCCGCGGCATCCAGCCGATGCCGCGGCCGATGTTGTTAGTCATTCGTCGGTAGCGGCTCATCCGGTTCGGAAAGGGCCATCTTGACTTCGGCGCAGTTGTTCTCACAGCAATAGACCGCCGCTTTCCAGGGGTCTTTGTAGCGCGCCGCTACCTGCTCCATACCCAGGAAGCCATAAACAATGACCTCCCATGTAATGAGCTGTCCGTTGATTGCCCGTTGGACTCCCATACAGTTCCCTCAGTTTCAATCCGTATTGTACTGGGCTGCTTCCACAGCTACACAATACCACATACCGGGCGGGAAAGCGATTCCTGTTCCCGAACAGGCCGGACTATCCCCAAACAGCCCTTTCCAACCGCAGTCTGGAGCGCAACCTCGGAGCAGTCGGGCCGGACAACCCTCACCGAGCTTGGCTTCCTGTTTTGTGAGGCTGCTTGGCAGGCGCCCTGGCCTGTTTCTGGGCGAGATAATAGGCTGTGAGGCAGGACCGGCGTTCTATTATTGGGTAGGAGTATCTTTGGGCCGTCATGATGCCTGCCTCTGTAAACGGGGTCTGGAAAACCGCCCCATGACGGTTCAGGTGCTCCTGTGAGAGCTGGGATCTCCCCTTATGGTTCAGGATAATCATCTGTTCGTAGGGCTCTCCATCTCGGAGCATTGTCACCGTATCACCCACACGCAGGGGCTGACCGTGGGTGTCCGTCACACCGGACAGGTCGCCCAAGAAGCCCGCTACATAATGGCTGCACTCGCCGTCATCAGAAAAAAGGTATTCAATATCCTCATCCCCGCCAGTTAGGCGGTTGTGCATATCCTGGAGCTGGCCCAGCCTGCGCAGGGCGTGGAACAGCCCCGCGTTGCTGCTGATTTGGCCCGCCAGCAGTTGTCCCTTCAGGCTGCCGATGGCCTGCTTCAGCGCTTGGGCAACGCCCTGGGTCGCGGCCTCATCCAGCGCCAGGTCGGCACAGTAGCCTGCGTAGCCAGGGGTAAGAGGGGATTCAAAGTCTGTTTTCATCGTGCCTCCTATCTCACAGCAAGGGGGAATCGTCCCCCTGCCGAATAAAAAAGAGCGGCGGAGTGCCTTGCAAAGCACTCCGCCATATAAATCTTTTGGGTTTGATCCATGCCCTCAATTATTCCTGCTATTCCTGCGCTGCTTTGGGGGTGGCGGTATATTCAATCTCACATGAACAGCCGATCAGTTGGCCACCGCATACCGGGCATTGCTCCACATCACAGTTGGCATGGTGATACTGCCCCCGCTTTGCGCCGCAATCGTGGCAGCGTTCATCACTCCAATGGGAGCTCTCATCGCCGTACCGGATACGCCTATAATACTTGCCTCCGCAGTAGATCCCCGGCCAAGTGCAGCCATCTGCCCTCAGCATCCGGCCTCCGCATAGTTCACAGATAGCGCCGCCTGCCGCGATCAATGCCTCAATTTCTTTTTGCTCCATATTCATCGCACCTCCCCGATCATGGTCCTTGGCTTTTCTACTTTACTATACTGAAAGATATCTATGCCCATTCTCAAACACAGGGGACAGGGGCCGTGAGAAGCTTGCCCCGCCTACGTTATCTCTCTGGTTCAGAACGGCGGCCTGTGTCCCGGCCTTTTTCCTTTGAGTCTGCCGGACGCTCCATGGGCAGGACAAACCCTTCCACCAGCGCCCGGTACTCCGCCTGCTCCTCGCCAAAGAATCGTTCCAGCGGCCCATAGTCTGCTTCCGTCTGCGCCGCGTTCAAGGCATGGTAATAGTCCACCTTCCTGTCATCTCTGACGATAAAGGGGACAATGCCGTTTTTCAAACACTCTTTAAAGAGGATGATCCGCCCGGTCCTTCCGTTCCCATCCTGGAACGGGTGTATCCGCTCATACTCGGCATGAAATCTTGCCAGACCGTCAAGCGTATGCTGTTCAGCGGCATTGTACCACTCCAGCAGCTCAGTCATCCGGGCTTCCACCTCCTCCGGAAGGGCTGTGACAATATTCGAAACCATGTTTCTTCTGTTTTTATACGCGCCGATTGGATACCCATTGGCGATGTCCTCGAAAACGCCGCTTTTCAATTTATAATGGTAGCGCTGAATGAGTTCGTGGGAGAGAGGGAGACTGTAGGTTTTCAGCATCTCGTTAAACATCAGGAAATGCCCAGTCATTTCCTCTACATCCTTCGCGCGGATTATGGCGTCCTCAGAGGTCAGGGTTCCTGTGTCGAAGAGGGAGGCTGTCTGCTTCTCCGTCAATGTGCTGCCCTCAATTTTGTTGGAATTGTAAGCCAGCATCCGCTGGGTGAGCGCGTAAACACCTCCCCGGTCATTTTTCCTTTGCTCAATTTCAAAGCGCCGGATCAGGCTCTCTACAAAATAATCCGTCATCATCGCTTCTCCTTGCAGAATCTTATCTGAGTTTACCCTTCATGCTCGCCAGAGGGCCGCGAATTTAAGTCCAGAAGCTGCCGCACCCGCTTTTGCAGATGCCGCTCAATCGCCAGCAGCCGGTCGTCGGGCAGGTTCAGCCTGGGATGCCTTTGGAACGTGAATCCAATCAGCTTGCGGAGCTGCCCCATCTGGACCGGCCCCATTACCTCCCGGCACACCGTTTCAAAGCTGATACCATAGGGCGTCCCCCTGGTTCTGGCATAGCTGTCCAGATCCTTGAAATCCTCCGGCATGGCAAAGTTGAACAGGGACATCCCGTTATCAAATACAGGCGCCGCGCTGGTGACCTTCCCGGTGTGGTTGTCCCGCAGGACGCCGAAGTTTCCGAAGTGCCGGTCCTCATTGTAGATCACCGTGTCGAGCACCAGCATACTTTTGATTTGTTCATAGGCTTCCGGTCCAAGCTGCCGGTAATACTCCATGCAGGCTTTCAGCCCGCCCTCCCGCACAATGTGGCCGATAGGGATATAGGCGGTGTCAATATCCGTAAACAGCTTGCAGCGGGAGGCCAGGATGCCCTTCCAGTTTTCCAGCTCGTAGGCCACCGCGTCCAGGCCCATGGCCTGGGCGACCTGGCTGGCGTAAAACTCGCTGTAGGGCTCATTGCCGGTGTTGGCCGCGCCGAAGGTTCCGCCCTTGTACAGATAGATGCCCTCACCCTCGATAAACCGCCATGCCTTGGGGAGCATCCCGTTGGTGGTCAGCTCCGGCGAGGTGGTGAAGGCCGCGTCGCTCTGCCCAATGCCGGTGTAGGCCACCAGAGACAGGATCTCAGAGAAGCGGTTCTCATATAGATTATACTGTGCAAACGTCCCGGTAAAGCCCTGGGGCACTACCCAATAGCTGTCGTTCAGGGACAAGCCCTTGCACACGTCAATGATGCCCCTGGTGTCGTTGATGCTCAGACTGAAGGTTTTCAGGATCTCAGCGACATAGGCGCGGTTCTTGGGGATCACCCGCCTCTGCAGCCATTTCACCAGCCCGTCGTCCGTCAGCTCCAGATCCAGGGGGAACAGCGCCCGATCATCTTCTCTGATGCTGTGGATCTGCGCTTTCAGGCCCTCAATGCCCTGCTCCGCCAGGGAGAAGGCCAGCAGATCCATATCGTACAGGCGCAGCATATACTCCTGTTCCATGCCGCAGCCACCTCCATTCCGGCAGTAAGAGATTCCCGGAACAGTGTCCGGGTCTGCACAATGCAGGCTCTTTTGCCCTTTATTATACTGGTTCATCCTGGTTTCCGCAAGGGGAATTGCCTGCTAGAAAACTCAGCGTTCCTGAGATCGGACACGCTTTCGTTTCCTTTGCTGTTCGGGCGTTGCCTGCGGTTCCGGCCTGCTTCTGGCCTGTATTGCGGGCCCGTCCAGTTCAACCGCCAGCGCTCCAGATGCGGCCTGGAGCGTCCGCTTCAGGCTGTGCCGTGCCCCGACCGTGCTCATATCCACCTCGCGGACACATTGGCTCAGCCAAGGAAGCGCCTCCGCCAGCTGCTCCATCAGTCCGACGATATCCAAGGTTGTCACCTTGTTGATGGAGACGTACACAGAGTGCTGCCGGCGTTCAAAGCCATTCATGTGCATAAATTGCTGGATGTCATGGTAAGCCCGTTTATAGTATTGCTCATTCCGCACCGGCTCCGGGTGGGGATAATACCGCTTCAGCGACTCCTGGTGCAAATCAAATGTGATTTGCTTTCGGCTTCCGCTGCCTGCCATACTCAGCCCATCTTTCGGCCCTGTACCTTCCACGCCTGGGACAGCACATCCTCCTGGGTGCCGTCGTCATCGTGCCAGATACAGGAGGAGGCCAGCGCGGGGAACCACTCCGTCCGCAGCAGGGCCATAATGACCGCCCACAGATTGGCGAAGTCATCCTCTCCGCCATGATCGGCACAGGTAAGCACAGGGCCGTTCTGGACACAGCGCAGGCCATGAGCCTCAAAGTCTTTTTGGATGGCCTGCCGCACAGTGTCCAAGGTGTAGCCCTGCTGTTCCACTTTTTGCTGGTCAAAGGTCATGTCGACTCTCATCTGTCTCACCTCCATTTTTCGGGATCGGCTACAGGATACCGCACCTCCGCTGGTTTATCCAATCCTTTTCCCAAACAGCACCAGCAATTCACGCACACGGCTCCAGCTCCCGCGCGATCCGCTCCCTGGCCAGCCTTGCGTACTCGCCGGTGACCTCGATGCCGGTGGCGGTGTAGCCCTCCAGCACGGCGGCCAGCACGGTGGTGCCGCTGCCGGCGAAGGGGTCCAGGATATGGCCGCCCGGCTCGGTGATCTTCACCACGTCCCGCATGAGCGGGAGGGGCTTCTCCGTCAGGTGGATGCGGTTTTGGGGATTGCCGTACTTGAACACGCCGGGCAGGCAGGGCACGGGGCGGCTGATGGGCATATCGCCGTTGGAGCCCCAGACGATGTACTCCGCCTGCTGCCGGAACCGGCCCTTCTGGGGCCGGCTGTTGCCCTTGTCCCAGACAGCGGTGCCCCGCCAGATCCAGCCCGCCCACTGGAGTGCGTCGCTGGCGGCGGGGAGCTGCCGCCAGTCGATGAACATACACACCGGGGCGCCGGACTTGCAGAGCTTTCGGGCGTCCGCCAGCCACTCCGCCGCCCAGCGGGTCCAGGACCGCTGGTCTTTGGAATCCCCGTCAAAGGGCGGGGGCGCGTGGTCGCCCATGCTGGAATACTTTTTGGCGGTGGATTTGTTCTTCTCCGCCTGGGTACGGCCCCCGGAGGCGTAGGGCGGGTCGGTGATGACGGCGTCGAAGGTGCCGGGGGCGAACTGTCCCAGCAGCTTCAGCGCGTCGCCGTGGATGATCTCCCACTTATCGTTCATGGGTATCCCTACCTTTCTTTTGAACAGATTTTTGAGGCTTTGGCGCGGTGGAGAGCTCCGTCTCCACATACTCGCTGATGATACACAATGCTTCCTCATAGCTGCCGGAGCTGGTGACCCGCTGAAACATCTCGTCGGCCTGCTTATTCTGTCCGGCCTGCTTCAACAGCCGGGAGGCCCGGCCCAGGATGCCGAAGATATTTCCGTCCTGTCCCACCAGCTCCATTTTGGGCCTGGCGGGCCGCTGCTCCTGGATAAAACCGCCCAGGCGGTTGGGGACATAGTCACTCAGCCAGGTGCCGCCGAACTGCCCGTGGGTCTGCAGGCGCCATACGGCCAGCTTGCCCACATCCAGCTTGACGCCATCAAAGGAGAACAGCAGGTTGGTCAGCCCTTGATGCTGAAATGCGGAAACGCTTTCAAATTGACTGCCGTCCAGCAGGATACCCTCCTCCGTCAGAAGGCCGTTGATGCCGTCCACCCACTCCTGAAGGTCACCGCCGCAGCCCTGGAGGATGAGGCCCTCCTGATCGTTCATCTGACGCAGTTCGTCGATGGTGACCGTCTTGATTTCTGCCATTTGTCCTCCTATCTGCTCTGACCGTGTCTGGGTCGGCCCCTTGTCTTTTTGAGACCCGGCTGCTCTGCCTTGACCGGGATGTCAAGCTCCTCCGCCCTGCGGATCTCCGCCAGCATCCCCGGTGTACGCACAGTGCCGTACACATTGACCTGCTGACAGTGCTCCACCAGCCGCAGGCCCATCTCCCGTGCCGCCTGGTCCTGGACAGGGTCATCAGGGTCGGCAAAGGGCGGGAACATGAGGTGCGGGCACACCGGCACATCCCCCGACAGAAACACCTCCTGGGCTTTCTGCCGGGCAAACTCGATGTTTTTCTCCACATCGCCCCACAGAGGGGCGCAGATGTAGATCAGCTTCGGACCATGTTCCTGGTCTTTGGTTCGGCCTCGAAACGCGGCCAGATAGCTTCCGGCTGCCTGCCGGAGCCGCTGGTAATCTGCCGGCGCCGGGTGGTAGGCGTACCAGTCCGCTTTCCCGTCATTCACCCAGATATGGGGATCAACGCCGCTTTTCAGGTAGGGATTGTTCGGGACCTCCTTTTTGCCCCACACATCCTTCAGACGCAGGGTCAATTTGTCCACCACGCCCAGGTCGTTGTCCAGCAGGGTGAGGCGCAGGGCCGCGTAGTGATCCGCGTGGCCCATGGTCACAAATTCGGCCCGCGCCTGCCTGCCCGTGTCCAGGCCGCCTACGCAGGCGCGGCCTACGAAAACCGGGTCGTGGATGATCTTCCCGTCCCCAAACAGTTTTCGCAATTCCTGCTCGAAAAAATTGCTCACCGCTCCACCTTCCTCCCCTTGGTTTTTGCTTTGGAATGCTCCGGCTGTCCTGCCTGGGGCGCCAGCTCGTCTCTGGACGCGTCCCGAATGATGGAACGTCCCTGGCCGCTGATGACCAGCGTGTCCGGCGTGTCGTTTTGGATCTCCTCGCCGCTGATGATCAGCGCGGCGCCAGTCAGCCGCACGTCGCCGGAGACCCTGCCGTAAACGGCGCTGTGCCCGGAGAGCACGGGGGCGCCGCCGGTGTTCTGGTCATGGACGATGGAAGCAAAGCCGGAGGCCCTGGCGTGGCCTGTCAGGATGGCGCCCCGGATATAGGCGTCGTCCTCGGCACGGGCATGGCCGACCAGAAGCGTCCCCCGCGACACGTATGCATTCCCGCACACGATGGCATTGCCCCGCAGGCAGGCGCCCTTATCCACATAGCCGTCGTTGCAGGAGACCGCGTTATCGAAGATCCAGGCGTCGTCCCCCGGCTCGAAGGACAGGTTGCTCTCGCTCTCTACAAACCCGCCCAGGTCCCCGGCCTTGACCTCACCGCCTACATCCCGCAGGGCGCGGATGCGGTGGAGGAAGGGGTATGTCTCATGGGCGATTTCTGTGATCTCGTATTTTTGGTTGGTCGTCGTTCTCAGCTCCTTTTTCTCTTACGCAGCTTCTCGGAACAGATTCATCTGTGCGTCCTCCCGCCGGAACGCCGCGTCGATATCGGAGAACCGCTGAGAGCGGTTGAACTTCTCCGTCACCTTTCCCGGCAGGGCCTGCAGCTCCAGCATCCTGGCCCACAGCTCCGGGTGGTGGTCGTAGAGGTGACGAAGCTCCCGGCGTTTGGCGTTGGGGCAGAACCAGCAGCCGCCCCGGTTGGTGAAGGCGTAGACAGGGGAAAGAAGCCCCGCTTTTCTGCACAGCTCCCCGGCGTCCTGTTCTGTGCGGCTATATTTTTCCAGAAGAGACACCTGGCGTGTCCCAAGCCGCAGGAGCCGGTCCTGCTCATCCTTGGCAATACCGATGTACTGGATTGTGTCGGGCGGCAGGCTTTTCTGGTACCGTCGGATGGGCTTCAGCTTGCAGTCCCGCTGGACGGCGCACCGCCCACAGATGGGGAAGGAGCGCAGCATTCCTTTCTTTGGGCCGCGGGTGATCCGGCCAGTGAACAGATCCACATAGGTTTTCTCACCGCGCAGGACCGTGACCTTTACTCCCATACGCTCCAGCGCCGGGATTCCCCTGGTATAAATAAAGTCCCGGTGTTCCGGGACCTCTCCTGAAATATCCTTGTCAAACATTACTTCGCAGTACACTGCCTCGTCCAGCGGCTCCCCATGCTCTAACGCCAGCAGGACAGTGGCCACGCTGTCCTTGCCAAAGCTGCAGGAAGCAATGTGCTTCAACGATTGGACACACCCGCTTCCTTGAACCGGCAGACCTCCGCCAGGAGCTCCGCCCGGTCCGTCCGCTCCCAGGGGGCGTCAGGATGGGTGAAGTGCCCGTAATTGCAGAAGCGGGCAAAGCCGGGGCGGTCCAGTCGGAGGGCGCGGATCATCCCGTCCGGGGTCAGGTCAAATACAGACCGAACCGCCTGCTCCAGTATGTCGTCGGTGTAGGCGCCGGTCCCGTGGGTGTCGAGATCCACCGCCACAGGCTCCGCCCTGCCGATGGCGTAGGCCAGTGCGACGGTACACCGCTCCGCCAGGCCAGCCGCCACGATATTCTTGGCGATGTACCGGGCCATATAAGCCCCGCTGCGATCTACCTTTGTCCCGTCCTTCCCGGACAGGGCGCCGCCCCCATGGGGGACAAGGCCGCCGTAGGTATCCGCCATGAGCTTGCGGCCGGTCAGGCCGGTGTCCGCCTCAAAGCCGCCCAGGACGAAGCGGCCAGAGGGGTTGATGAGGATCTCAGTCCCCTCATCCGGGGGCAGTTCCCGCAGGGCGGGTATGACCACGCGCTCCGTGATCTCTCGTCGCAGCTCCTCCAGGCTCTTGTCCGCCTCATGCTGGCAGGAGACCACCACGCTGGTGATCCGGCTGGGCAGGCCGAACACATACTCCACCGACACCTGGGCTTTGCCGTCCGGCCCCAGGCCCCGGATCGCGCCCGTTTTTCGGGCATTGGCCAGCAGGCGGGTCAGGCGGTGCGCCAGCACAACGGGCAGGGGAAGCAGTTCGTCCGTCTCCAAGCATGCGCAGCCGTACATGATCCCCTGGTCTCCGGCCCCTCGCTGTGGGGAGGCGGCGCTGCCGCTATCCACAGCCTCCGCGATGTCGGCGCTCTGATCGTGAGTAAGGACCTCGATCTCATAGTCAGAACCATATCCGGTCTCATGGACAGTCTGGGCGGCAATGGCTGGGATGTCCGGGAGCGCCTTGGCGGTGATCTCGCCGGCCACAATGATTTTTCCTGCCGTGGCCATGGCCTCACAGGCCACGCGGGCGTTGGGATCGTACTCCAGGCAGGCGTCCAGCACCTTGTCCGCGATGGCGTCGCACAGCTTGTCCGGGTGCCCCTCTGTAACTGACTCCGCGATTTGGATGTACTTATCTCTCATGCGCGTTTCCTTTCTTGGTATGATTTTTCTCCGTCTGTGCTTTTGCCGGAACAGTGAGGACGATGCAGTTGTCAAACATCTCTTTATAACGCCGGATCTGGTCGTCTGTCAGAGATGTAAAACTTTCGCTCCCCAGCCCGGCCACAAAAAACGTGCCGCAGACAATGTCATACGGCACGTTCTGCTCATCCAGCAGGGGGCGGTTGTAGGGGAGGCCCAGCAGCTTGCCCTCCTCATTGACGACCACAGCCACAGGGTCATCGAAGGGATAGACCGCTTCGATGTCGCCGCCCACCAGCTTTTGCATGGCGTCCAGGCCCTCGATCTCCCGCACATAACAGGGCTTCAGGGGCTCCACAACCAATACCTTCATGTTCGGTCACCTCCTCTGCGGGTTTTTCCTTTTTTCTGTATAAGTAGTTGAAATCCGGCTTGGGCCGATCTTCCCGCATCCGATCCGTCCGATAGCAGAAAATATAGAATTTTTGTTCTTGTGGAAAGAGCCGCAGGTAATATCGGTATTGGCTGCTGTCCATGCGGAACGCATAGAAGGTATGTCGGCCGGACATTTGTGCCTCCGAATGTGCCTGGCAAAACGCTTTCATTGCGGGAAAACTGCCCAGCATACCGCTGCCTTGCAATTCATCGATCAGTTCATGCAGTTCCGAACGAAATGACGGGGAATCCAATCTCCTGTGCTTCTGCTGCCAGGTTACCATGACATCGTCCCCAACGTTTTCCCCTAAGAATACACCTTTGAGACAGCCCACCTGAGCGTCCTCCTGCAGTTTTGTGGCAAAGAGTGGGTCAATGTCTCCATTCGACGTATCATATAAAGAAAACCGTCCGCACTGATATGGGTTACCGCTCATTCACGTTCCTCCTGTCTCTTTTTGAAGTGACACGGTCATGGCTGGAGGGCAGGCGGGCGGCCTCCTTCCCCCACTGACGGTCCAACTGCTGTACCATTTTCAAGGTCTCCCGGAAGGCCATATATCTCTGGATCTGCTCTGGGTCATCCGTCACAGTTCGAACCGTCACCCAGAGGGGGCTGCCATGGAGGCCGCGGTCCTCCTGGACGACCAGCGCGGGCCGCTCTCCACCCTGAAGGGTGACGCGGCATTCCCGAAATTCCTCCGCGTGGTCGTATAGGCCATAGGCGAGGCCGGCCACCTTCAGTGCCTCCAGCGCGCCCACCGTCACATGGAATCCCGTGGACCTTATATGCAGCTCCCCGGTCAGCGAGATTTCCTTACCTGGCATTTCGTCCCTCCAGGCACAGCGACCTACCTCTCATGGCTGCCCCTCCGTTTCGGCTGCCTGGCCCGCTCACCGCTTATACGGTTGACGCGCCTCGTCTCCTGATCCACTTCCTTGGCACAGTGCTCCCAGGCATCCTTCAATGCTTGTACCGGCAAGCCATTCTGGCGGTAGCCGTCCTGGATACCTTTGTAGTAGGGGCTGGAGGGCATAGCCGGCGACTGCCACTGCTCGTTGTCCGTCATCACATAGGCCATAACGGTGATCTGCTGCCCATTCCGGTCACGGACGGTCACAGATTCTTTTTGATACAGTCGTGGATAGCCCTCATAGAAGTCGAGAGACGTTTCACAGGCAGAGGTGATCTCCCACAGCAGGCCATGTACCACACTCCCGTTCTTAAATGCAATCGTGGCGACGCCGTCCCCTCTGGCATGGCCACGGAACAGCAGCTCATAATTTTCCAGGGTAACAGGGCCAACTACCCGCGCGTTCGGACAGCGGAATGCCATCTGCTCCAGGTTGATGTTGCTGCCGTAGGCAAAATAAAGGGAACAGTCCGATTTTTTCTCCATTCTCATTCCTCCACAAGAACAAGCGCGCCGATCCGGTCCAGGTACTCCAGCATGGCGCGCGCCTGACACTCCGTCCCGCCCTCCGGGAGGGGACAGTCCATCCCGGCGGCGCGGACCACATTGTTCCGCAAAAACCAGATGTAGGTGTCGGTATCCGGGAATTCCGTGGGATCAAAGGCCTGGTCCCGCAGGCAGTCCATGATCTCTGTCCCGGTGCCGGTATAGGTGGCATCTTCAATTTGAACTTTCAATTTTTCACCTCTCTGCGGTTCTGTTTTTCTTCTTCTGATTGACTTTGTAGCTGTCCTTATCGTATCGCCAGGCCCTATCCCCCTCAAGATTGGCCAGCAGATAGTCGCGGGTGTGCTTGAATTCAGGACCGTTCAGACCCAGCCTCACCAGCCACACCCGGAAGGTGAACAACTCATTGTCGCTGTGGGTCCTGCGCATCACTGTGCTGCGCTGGACGATGGCCTGGGCTGACATGGCCAGGCACAGGTTGATATACGCCGCCGCACGGCCCGCGTGGAGGGTGGAGTTGAAGCAGCGGAATTCCACGGTACCCCGGTAAAAGACAGAGTGGAGATTTAAGGCGTAGTACCGCGTCCAGTTGTAATGGTCACTGTTTTTGACCTTCCCTTCATACCAAATCTCCTCCAACTGCGTCAGATCCGTTGTCTCCTCGGCGGAAAGCTGGCGGGCCTTTTGCAGCATGGGCTCCCGCACTTTTTTGCAATAGGTCCGCACCCGGTCCGGGTTGACCTGCAGCGCCTTGAAGAGGATATCCTCCTTGGAGAACATGATGCTCAGGAGATTTTTTAAACTCTGCCTGTTGTGTTTGGCGGCATCCACATGGACATGGATGCCGCAGGAGTCGTTGACCTTTCCCTTGGCATACCGCATCTGCCTGACACACTCCTGAAACTTAGGCAGTTCCCCATAGGTCAGCTTGGGGGAAACCATCTCGACGCGATAGTCTGGGCTGTCGGTGACCTCATAGCTGTATCCATTCCACTTTTCCGCGTAGATGCTGCTGTCGCTCACCAGCTTCCACTCCTTACCCTCGGGGTCCCTGACGGCCCAAGTATCATAAGTGCCGCCCTTGTGACGAGGCATGGTCCCAAAGTATTCCGCCAGGGCTTTAGCGGCCTGTTTCCTTGTGATGCCGGTGAACTCCACCTCCACGCCGAAGCACTGATCTTTCATCCCGGTCATGCCGCGTCAACCTGGCGGAGCGCCTCGTCCACAGCCAGCAGCCGGCGCCCGATAGCCTCGATCACATTGACGGTCACGCTGTTCCCCGCCTGCTTATATGCCTGGGCGTCTGAGGTGATAGCCAGGATCTTGTCGATCTGTCCCTCATCAAAGCCCTGAAGCCGGAGGCACTCCCTGGGCATGAGGCGGCGAATGCGGCCGCCGCGCTCCACAATTCCCTGTACGCAGGCCACGTCGTGGGCGTACCGGCTCACACGTCCGGCTCGGGTCCTGCTGCCGGGATAGGCCAGATCTACCGCGCTTCCCTCCGCCGCTTCACAGCAGCCCCGCCGGGTCCCTTCCCGGATCAGCAGCACGCCAGAGCGTTCCGCCTTGTGGTTGGACAGGGTGGTCTGCCCATATCGTGCCGTGAGGCATCGGGCGGCGTCTGTCCGGCGCGGCGCTTCCGCGCACAGATCTACAAAGGGCTTGTCCTCGGGATAAATCAGGTACAGTCCTGTTTTTCCTCCCATTCCGCCCGCCCCGGACGTTTGGGTGCAGGCGGCGCCTCTGGCGTCGTAGATCCGGGCCCCCTGCGGTCCTCCAAGGCGTTGTATAAGAGCTTGTCCAGCTGTGCCGAAGACAGGAAGTATTTTTCCGGCGCATCGGGGATCAAGATAGCAGATAAGGAACAGGCGCTTTCGCGCCTGGGGGACATAGAAATCCGCGCTGTTAAGCACAGCCCATTCCACATGGTACCCCAGGTCATCCAGCGCGGTGAGGATGGCCGCAAAGGTCTCCCCCCGGTTATGGCCCAAAATTCCGGGAACATTTTCAAGCAGCAGATACGCAGGTCGCCTTGCCTGAGCCAACCGGGCAATTTCAAAGAAGAGAGTGCCTCTGGCGTCGGCAAAGCCCCTGCGGTGGCCAGCGCATGAAAATGGCTGGCAGGGGAACCCGGCACACAGCAGGTCGAAGTCCGGCAGGTCAGCGGGGTCAATGGTTCTGGCGTCTGGATAGTATCGCTCCTCCTCTCGAATCTCATGGATGGCGCGGTAGCTGGCCTCCGCGCGCTTGTCGATTTCGCAGTGGCCGACGCACTGGAAGCCCCCGGCCCGGTCCAGCCCGGCCCGGAAGCCGCCGATCCCCGCGAACATATCAAAATAGCGGATCAGGCTGTGTCATCTCCCTCCTGGAGCGTGCGCAGAAAGCCGAGGATGCTCTCGTCCACATCCCCGGCCGGCTGCCGCGCTGGTCGCTCTGTCGCGGTAAAATCAAAGTGTTTCAGTTCTTCCCGGATCGCCCTGCGGACAGTGTCCAGCAGCGCCTCCTGCTCCTGGGCCCGGCACACCATCCTGCACACGGCGTCCGTCCGCTGCCCAGGTGGGATGGTCCGCAGGATCTTCCATGCCTCCCGCTGATGGGGCGCCTGCATGGAGAGGGAGAGGTTCAGCCGGCGCCGGTCACCGCCCATGGGCCGCACTCCCCGACATCCGCTCCACAAGCCGCTCATAGCCCTTGGCGTTCAGGCATACGTCGTCCAGGATCAAAGGCCGGCACAGGCCCTCTGTGGCCGCGACGTGCCGCTTCAGCAGCGCCGACCCGCCGCCCAGGAAGATGGCGGGCATGGCGCGGACGTCCAGTCCGCTCTCTGTGATGGCGGAGAGGAGCTCCTGAACATACTGATTTGCCTGGGCGTGGATGACCGCCTTGACGCGCTCGTTGATGCTCCCCGCGCTGCCGCGCAGCACAGCTTCGATCTGCGGGTCCGTCATGGAAATGCCGAACATCTGCCGCACCTTCTCGCTGATCCCGTCCAGACAGCGGATCATGCCCAGCTCCAGGCTCCGGCAGGCTGCGGCGTTGGGGATGCGGTTGTCCAGCCGCATCAGGTCCACCGTCCAACCGCCAATGTCCGCCACGATGACGGAGGGCTCGTCCAGCAGCTCACTCTGGGTCAGCACGGCGGCGTAGCCCTGGGGGAACAGGGACACGTCTGTGACCGTCACGGCATACTCCCGGCCCTCATAGCGGAACAGCACAGGTTTTCCGTCCCGGAACAGGTACTCCCGGAATTTCTTCTTATCCCGGCCAAAGCTGGTCAGGGGCAGGCCGGCGGCCAGCAGCACCTCCGCCGTCCGTTCCGCCTCCCGGTATTCGAGCTCCTTGGCGATGGCCGCCAGGGTCAGGAGATAGTAGTCCTCTGTGGCCGTCTTTTCCTTTTGAAGAGGCTGCCGCCCACTGCCCACCACATAGTACCTTCCGCCATATTCCAGCACATCCTTCTGGGTGTATGGCTCATGCTCGTACTCCACCACTCCGGTGGGAAAAGAAAAGTGGGGGGACTTCATGGCTGCGTACCCATGATCCACCCCAATTGTGCAAACGTCGCTCATCTTGCCTCTCTACCTTTCTTTTTCAATTCCTTTTTTGCGTCATATAATCTCCCCTGCTCCAACAGCAGACGAATTTCCGGCTGGTCCGTGTTCCAGCCGGTTCCATCTATATTGAATCTCTCAGCTCCACCATATTTGGCGCATAGCCGGGGATAAGCGGCAGGCAGTGCCCGTGTTGCCCGCGGGAAGCTGATGTCATCCCGATACGCAATATCCTCCATCAGGACAGCTTTCCACTTCTCATAGGAATCAGGGCTTGAATTTTCGTAGGCGCTCTGCCCGGTAAGCTGCTCATAGGCATAGTCCCCCACATAGGACAGGCTCTCAAAGCAACAATCCCCATACGCCTCTATATCCGCCAGGGAATCCGGGTTACGCAGCGCGGCCAGATAAATCTCCTTGCCCTGAGCGATCAGCCATGCGCGGAAGTCAATAAAGCCGTCGTCGGAACACCACTCCTTCATGATGCTGGCCGCATCCCAAAGGCCATATCGATTGGCCAGATCTTCATATACGTGCAGGATGTCGTGGAAGGCCTGGGCTTGCTCCGGCCCCATTTCCACCAGCCGGTCTTTCAGTTCAGCCGCCATAGCGTCCATATCCTGTCCGCACTTTTCCTTGGCCTTATGAATCAGTTCCCAAAAGGTGTCCTTGTTCATCTCCGTGCTCTTAGTCTCTATCGCGCGTCACCTCGCTCTGATTTTGGGTTCCTTGTCTTTCTGAGGCCCATGCGCCGCAGGGCCGTCTCATAGAGCCGTTTCTCAAAGGCGCGGTATTCCAGGGTCCCGGTATCCACCTCCAGCAGGATAGCCCGCTCATAGGTCGTGCCGGGCACAGTCTCCCAGGATACCGCCCGAAAATAGGCGGCGGTCAGATACCGCAGGAGTTGGCGGCCGTCCGCAAATTCGAAACAGCCGCAGGCATCCTCATAGGGGAATTCCTCCCACAGATGCCTGATCCCCGTGACCTCCTGGGCGGCGGAATAGAGTTGAAATCCGTCCGGGTCATGCCGCGGCGCAAAGTGCCGGTATAAACATTTAATCTTTTCTGCTCCGTCCGACGTGCTCATCCCGCCTTTCTCTGTTTCCCTGGCATAAGGCGGGCTTTCAGGCGTTCCAGCACACGGATGCGCACCCGCACCTTACCCGCCGTGGCGTCCAGGCCCCGCATCTGGTTCTGGATGCGGCGCTGGATGCTCTGGAGCTGCATCTGATCCCGGCAGCACTCCAGCACATAATACCGGCCCCTGCCGTTGGACAGGACCTCCCGCCTGCCGTCGTCGTCCCGCAGGCTGGCCATGAGCCGCTGGCCAAGCTGCCGACGGTATCCTCATTGACGATGACGGGGGAGTAGCAGCCGTTCTTCAGCAGGTCCGCCTCCAAAGCGGCCAGCTGCTCCTCACTCAGCGGGGGGAGCAGCTCGGCCATCTCCGGCAGGCGCACAGGCACGCGCTCCGCGCTGCTGTATGTGATCCCTGTATTCTTCATTTCAGCGGCCCGCCTCTCAGGCCGCGACAGGACCGGAATCCTCCTCCGGCCTATCCTCCGCCTGGGCCGCTTCCTCCGCCCGGCGGGGAGAGAGGAATTCCACCTCGGTGGCCTTGATCAGGAAGCCGGGCTGGCGGGTGGGGTCGTCCGCGAAGGAGATGGTCTCGAAATCGCCGGAGGCGGCCAGCTTGCAGCCCTTCCAGGCAAAGGCGGCGCACCGCTCCGCCAGGGGGCCGCGCACCTTGATGGAGATGAAATCCGTCAGCCGGTTGCCATCCGCGTCACGGTAGCGCCGGTCCGACGCGATCCGCAGAATGGCATAGGGCTTCCCGGTGGCCTCATTCATCTTCAGCTCCACGTCGTTGGTCAGGTTTCCGGTTGCGGTGATCTTCAGCATAATCTTGCTCTCCTTTTTACTTTGTAATGGTAGTGGTGTATGAGTGGGCGCGGCGGGTCCCAATGGGACCCGCCGCGCCAGATCCATCAATATCCCGTCCGGGGAAGGGTCGGAATGACCGGCTTGCCATATACCTTAGTCACCCAGCGGGAGATGGCCTGCACCCACTGGCCGTTGTAGACGCCGCCCACGTCGGCCACATTCACGAAGGAATCGGCGGACAGACTTGCCACGGCGGTGCAGTGCAGGTAGGACTTTTCCACCTGGGCAAACCCGGCGGGGGCCTGGCCAAACACGAACATAATCTCGGTCACGCGCTCGTTGGCGGCAAGGCCCAGGGCCACAGGTGACGCTGCCAGGGTGTAGTTTTGTGCCGTAGACAGGTTGTCCGCCAAGGTCTGGTACTCCCCGCCATTCACCCGGTAGGTGATCTTGTATGTGCCGGGGAAGTTATAGGTTCCGGTCACAACCGTGTCCAGCCGCACCTGAGCGGGCAGGGTGTCCCGGAAGTAGAAGCTCTCCAGCCGGACATTGGAGGTGTTGGCGATCCCGGAGAAGGTGTAGCGCACCGGCTGGCCGCTGACGACCTCCTTTGGCCCGGTCTTGGAGATGTTGACGCCGGTGGACAGGCTCTTATTGGTGACTTCAAAGCGCACGATCTGGCCCTCATGCTCCAGGTAGGCGGTAAGCGCCTCCTCATTGACGCCGTAGTGGTCCGGCGCCTTGACCTCCCGGATGGTGTAGCGGGACAAGGGGAGCTGCTTGGACACGGCCAGCCCCCGGCTGTCGGAGCGGATGGTGTCCACTACATTCCCGGCTTTGTCATAAATCTCAAACACGGCCCCCTCCAGGAGTGTCCCGGCGGGCAGGCCGGTGGTGGGGTTGTAGTCGGCGGATTTTTTGATGATTTGGATTTGCCCGGTGATGGGGGTATTCTCCCACTCCACCAGCGTGGTCTCCCCAGCCTTGACGTAGACGGTGCGGAGCTGGGTGTCCGGGATATAGCCCTCATGTTCCAGTTCACGGAGATAGTAGCGGCCGCTCTCGGTCAGCCCCTCGAACCAGGCATAGCCCCGGTCATCCGTGGTCTGCTGGTCGATGGGGTTGTGGCCGCTGTCGTAGAGGATGAAGGACACGCCGGGGATGCCCTCGCCGTCCGCGGTGGAAATTTTATGGAGCAGGATGCCGGAGAGGGGCGCGTTGGTCACGGTGAGTTTCGTAGTCTCCCCGTTCTTTACGGTGAAGTAGTGGGGCGAGGGGTCCAGCTTGAAGCCCTCGGCGCTCTCGGTCTCCACGGCGTAGTAGCTGCCATCCCCAAGGGAGACAAAGACGCTGCCGCTCTTGCCGGTGGTCACGGTGTCCACCAGGGCGTCATCCGACACCCGGCGAATTTCAAAGGTGGTGTTGGGGATGCGCTCCGACTTGTCCGCCGAACTGACCTTGATGATCTCCACGCCGCCCACAGCGTTGTTGAAGAATTTTAAGGTCTGGGTGTCGTTGGGATTGACGGTGACGGTCTGGCTCTGGCTGTCCGGGTCGATAGAATAGCCCGGTACGCTCTCCAGCTCCGTTACAACGACGGTGCCGGTGATGCCGGACAGGATGATCTTTCCCGTAGAGTCGGTGTAGTAGAGGCCGTTGGAGGACAGGGTGCCCCCGGCGGCGTCCACATAGCGGCCATCCGCGTATTTGATCTCGAATTTGACGCCCTCCAGGGGGATCGTCGTTGTGCCGTTCCGCCCCCATTTTTCGATCACCAGGCTGCCCAGGGGCTGGTTGCGGAACTCCACGGTAACGGTCTGGCCCTCCTTTACCTGGACGGTCTGGGGGGTATCGTCCAGCAGGAACCCGTCCTTGGCCCTGGTCTCTTTGATGACCAGCGTGGTGCCGGGGTCGATGTCCTCGATGAGGAAGGCCCCCGCGCTGTCTGTCACGAACCTGCCGTTGGCGTCGCCCACCACGGCCCCGTCCGAAGTGGTCACAAAAAACTCTACATCACTCAAGGGGCTGTTGTCCGCGCTGGACACCTTCTTGACCAAAACGGCCCCCTTGGGCGCGTTGCCAAAATAGAGGGTCACGATGTCCTGATCCTCGCCGGAGATATAGAAGGACTGGGGCGCGCTGTCGATGACATGGGCCCCGTCGCTCTCCACTTCCTCGCAGATGTAATAGCCGGCCTTCAAGCCCGTGACGGTGAAGGAGCCGTTCTCCGAGGTCACATAGGTGCCGATGACGGTGCCGCCGGTGCCGGAGGTGCTGCCCCCCAGGTAACTGAGCTGGAAACGGCAGTTGGGCAGGGCGGCCCCGGTCACACTGTCCCGCTTATACACCACCAAAGCCGACAGAGGGGTATTTTCAAACAGGAACGTGTGGCCCTTCCCAGCCTGGACAAACGCCTCCTGGGTGTCGCTGTCCTTGATGGAGAATCCAGTGGGCGGCTCCAGCTCCTTCACCCGGAACCAGCCGTCCCGCAGGCCGTTGTCCGGGCCAGTCAGTTCAATGCGGCCGTTCTCGTCCGTGGTGAACACGCCCAGGTCGTTGTACTCGCCGGTCTCCGTGTCGCTGCTGGCGTACCACACCTGGAAACGAACGTTACTTAACCGCTCATGGGTGATGGAATTTTCCTTGATGATCTGGATGGTGGGCGCCTTGTGATTTTCAAAATAGGCCGTCCGGTCCCGGTTTGGATAGAGAGTGACAAGCTGGGGCTCCGCGTCCAGCAGGTAGGGCGACGGCACCGACTGTTCGGAAATTTGGTACACGCCGGGCAGCAAATTTTCCAGGGTGGCCGTCCCATCCGCCCCGGTCCTGATCTCGTCCACGCTGTGGCCGTCCGCCGCCTCCACCAGGAACACGGCATCGGCAACGGGGGCCCCGGTGTCGGCGTCCCGTTTCACCACCGTCAGATTGGGCCGGCGGTCATTTTCCAGCACGATGGTGCTGTCTTTGCCGGGGAACAGCTCCACATGGTGCTCCTTGGGGTCCAGGATGTGGTCTGATACGGTATCGGTCTCTTTTAGGGAATAGACGCCGGGGCTGAGGCCCTCCCAGGTGATGGTCCCCGCCGCCGAGGTGGTCTGGTCCATGTACCGGCTGCCGTCCTCAATGCGGGTCAGGCTGTAAGTGACGCCGGCCAGGGGCATACCATCCGCGCTGATCTTCGTCAGGGTGAGGGAGGGCAGCTTGCTGTTAGTGAACACAAATTCCGCGTTCTCGTTGGGGTCCAGGTGGATGACGCGCTGGGCGTCGTCGATGACATAGCCCGGACACTCCAGTTCCGTTACTACCACCGCGCCGGTGGGGAGCTTGGACAGGTCGATGGCGCCGTCCTCCAGGGTGGTCAGCTCCTGGGACCAGGACCCGTCCACCGCCTCAAATAAGAATTTGGCGTTGGCGATGGGTTTGGAGAGGTCGCCGCTGTCCACCTTGATGAGGCGGATGCCGGGCTTTTTGTCGTTGAAGAAAACCAGCTCTTTGATGCCGTCCCCGGCCTTCAATTCGATCTCCTGGGGGGGGGTGACGGTGATGTGTGCGTCGTCGCTCTGGCGTTCCTCCACCCGGAATGTGCCGGGCTGACAGCCGGTGAGCAAGACCTCGCCCAGGGCGTCCGTCTCATAGTCCCCCAGCAGCTCCCCATCCCGCCAGATACGGAACGTGACGCCGGCCATGGTCTCATGGGTCAGACGGTCATACTTGATGATCCGCAGACCGGGCAGGGCCTCGTTCTTCAGGGTGTACTCCACGCAGTCCCCGGCGATGACGTTGGTGGTGTAGGTCTGGGGGTCCCTCTGCCAGCCCTCCGGGGCGGTGAGCTCCACGATTTCGTATGCCCCCGGCTGGATACGGGAGAACGTATAGGACCCTCCCGTTGTGGTCTCGCCGGTGTAGGTAGCGCCGCTCTCGATATGCTTGATTTGGATGCGGGCCCCGGCCAGCTCCCGGCCGGTACTTCCGTCCTCCTTGATGACCCTTAATTCGCCGTAGGGCTCATTCCAGAAGGTGACTTCCGCGATCTCACCGTAGCGGACCATGACCTGCTGCGTATCCTCCTCCGGTTTCAGGTGATACCGGCTTGGGATTTCCTCGGTGACGGTGTAGAGGCCGCTGAGGGTCAGGGGGAGCAGCACCTCGCCGTCCGAATTGGAGGAGAAAGAACCGATGGGCTCCCCGTCCGGGCCGGTGACGGAGAAGATGGCCCCCTCTAAGGGGATGTTCGTCCCCGCCTCCAGCTTGATAATTTTCAGGCCGGTATCGGGGGGCTCCTCCTCCGGGCTGTCCGCGTAGCTGCTGATGGCGGCCACGTCCAGGCGCACATTGTTGTCCAGGTCGCAGATGTAATTTTGCAGGTTGCCGTATTTGTCCTTCTCCTGGCAGACAGCATACATGGCGGCGTATTGGGCCACGGGCGCGGAGAGGGAGAGCTGGACGCTGCCGGACCGCCCCTCGATGCCCCCCAGGGGGTAGAGGACCTTGAACTGCCCGGCGTAGCCGTCGTTGGCGCCGGTGGTGGTGACGGCGGTGATCTCGTTGTTGTCCATGTCCACGATTTTCGTGCCCTCTGGCACCTGGGAGGGGTCGGAGAAGGCCACGGCCACGTCGTAGTCATACACCCAGGTCTCGCTCCAGACGGTGAACACCTGCTGCTTGTACTCCCGGCCGCCGATGGTGACGGGATAGGCGGCGGAGCGGTCCGCCGTGACGGTCATGCGGGGGTCCAGCATATAGTTGTAGGTGGTGCCCCGCTGGTAGATGTCCTTGGCTGCGGCCAGGATGCGCTCCCCCCGGTCCAGCTCCGCGCCGGTGAGTCCGGGGGCCACCTTCAGGCTGTTGATGGACCAGCCGGGGATGAGGTAGCACCAGAGGGCCATCTTGGTGGCGTAGTAGGCTTGGTACTTGTTGTCCAGGTCCAGCTCCCCCAGGGAGCGGTGAGGGTAGCCGTTGGAGATGATGCCCACCACCTTGGGGTCGCTGGCCTTTTCCTCGGCCAGGTACTTGATGCTCTCGCCGGGCCCCACGGTCTGGGGCACGCCGTACTGGGTGGGATTGACGCAGTAGGCGGGGGATTCCCGCATAGTTCCGTTGTTGGATTCGTAGAGGAAATAGGTATATTTCTGCTTTTTGACCGCCCCGTTGATGGAGAGGTAGCCCAGCTCGTAGTCGCCGTTGTAGATGTTGACCTCCCCCAGGGCGGCCTCCACGCTGTCGGCGGCGCTGGCCCCCATGGGCAGGATACCCAGGGCCAGGATGCAGGCAAGGAATAGGGATAACAGTTTTTTCATGGCGCCTCCTAATTCAAATTTGCGGAAGGGATTGGAAGAATAATACGTGATCTGTTCTGCCGGTTTTCCGTGATGGATGGTACGGGAATTTTGATCCGCGGCACGCTCATACCGCAACCGCCTGGACCTGCCAGCGGTAGGCCCGCTGATCCCGGACGCAGGTAAAGAGCGTCATGCGGTTGTCCGTGGTGGCGGCGGCGCCGCTGGTGTCGGTCTCCAGCACCTTTTCCACCGACACTACCGTGTAGGTCCGGGTGCCCAGCTTGGTGGTCCAGGTGACAGTATCGCCGGGCTCCAGGGTGTGGAGGTCCCCGAAGTCGTCCCTCACGCCCCGGTTGTGGCCAGCGACGCAGACATTTCCGGCCCAAATGCTGGTGTCCGGGAAGTGGCCCGCGCCCTTGGCCAGCACGGAACTGCTGGTCCCCTCATAGACCTTGACGCTCAGGCCGATGGCCGGTATCTGGAGCGTCCCCAGGTGGCCGCCGGAGTAGTAGAGGTCGCTGGTCACATCCGTCCAGCCGGTGGAGGCCGTCCCGATCCAGCCGGAGCTTGTGTCCACGGCGGGATAGGTGACGCTCCCCACCTGGGAGACCAGGCCGACGTCCAGGGCGCCGGGAAGCAGATTTGGTGTAAGGGGCTCACCACTGCCGGGGAGGTAGCTGGTAGGACTCCCAAAGGCAGGCGGGATCAGGGCGACATTCTTGCTCCGGTCCACGTTGGGGTCCTCCCGCTCATAGATGGTATTGTTGCTGGTGGGCTGGGCGAACAGGTAGTCCTCCGGAGCGTCCATGGTATATTCCAGTGCGCTGGCTTGGACAACACACATGGCGCACAACATGGCCGCCGCCAAAAGTCCGCGCAGTTTCAATTGCTTCATGGGTCATCTCCTTACACGTGTTTTCTTGAACAGCAGGAGGCCGCCCAAAACGGCCAGAAGTACGCCGCCGCCAACTAAGAGAGGGAGCCTAAGCGCGGACAGATCCATATTCTGCTGAACATTGCTGTTATCCTCCGGCGCTTCCACACTGCCAAAAATGGCCGTATAGACCACAACATTGCTGTCCGTCTTGGCCACTTCACCGCTATAGTCCGCCGCCACGGTATAGCCGGTGGCATACTGGTAGCTGCTGGAGCCGGTATAGCTGGCGGCAGCGGTGTAGCGGGTGACGATCCCGCCCGCGCCGTCTGTCTGCTCTGTACTGGCCCATTGGACGTCTGCCAGGGTCAGGGTCTTGCCGTTGTCCTCGATACTTTTCGGGATGAGAGAGACGTCTGCCTCGGACAGGTTCGGATAGGTGCGGCTGGCGGAGAGGGCCTTGGTCTTGGTGGCGTAACCATCCACGGCCACCTTGACGCTGGTGTGATCCAGGGCCAGGGTCCCGGTGTAACCGTCCTCCGTTGTAACTTCCAGCTCCGCCGCCAGCCGCTGCAGGATCTCCTCCATATTGTCCGTATCGCTGGCCATAGTGATGGTTTCTGTGTGGGCCTTGACGTCTACTCCGATCTCGTCCTCCCGCGTCATGTCCAGCAGATAATACAGCCTGCCGTTCCGTTCAAAATCTGACCGGGGGATGAGGGAGGGGTCATCCGTGCGCGACAGCCGGTAAGTCTTGCTGATCCGGGGCTCGTCCAGATCCCCTGCCGTATATTCCTCCACGGAAACCGGATAATAGCGCGCGTCCGGCGCGGAATCCGCTGCCTGCCCCGGCGCGGCGGCCAGCGCGGGGACCGTTCCGGCCAGGACAAGGGCCAGGGCGCACACTGTGGTAAAAATGTGTTTCATTGTGGTTCCTCCGTTGCTTTTTTCATTTGATAGGCCTGGATGATGCTTATCTGGTCATGGACTGGCGGGCATCCCTCCTCTCCTTGATCAGGCCACGCTGCTGCAGATACTCATTCCAGTCCTTCCCTCTGGCCGGCTTCTGGATATTAACGGTGTAGCCCATTCCCTCATATTTGGCCTGAAGCCTCTCTGCCGTCTCCTGCCCAGGGCCGTCCGCATCCAGGCACAGGGCGATCCGCCGGATGTGGGGGTTGTCCTTCAGGTAAGTATCCAGGGCGCCCTCATACAGGCCGCACAGGGCGATGGCGTTGCTGGTGACCTGCCGGCGCAGGGTGAGGTAACTCATTAAATCTACTGGCGCCTCGAACACCAGCACCCAATCCAGCTCCGGCCTGCTGGGGAGGCGGAAGGCGATATTTTTGTCGCTGCCGGCCACATCCCCCTTGAATCCCGGCCCGTTCCAGTCGTATGTGCCGCGGCAGCTGGCAAACCGGGGTTCTCCGCTGGCATCCCTGCCCACAAAGACACAGTTGTGGTGCTTGGCATCCTCGTACAGCAGGCCGGCCTGCAGAAAAGCGCGGATCACCTGCGGCGCCACCCCTCTTTTTCTGAGATAGGCAAACACATGGCGGTGCTCCGCGTCTGCTGGGGGAAGGACAAAGGAGATTTGCTTAGGCTCTGCCATAGCCTTTGGGCGCGGCTTGGCGGGGGAATCCCTGGCCCGCCCGTGGTAGTCCAGCAGGTATTCCACCGCCTCCGGGAAGCTCTTGCCGCAAAACCGCTGAAGGAAGGTAATCGCGTCTCCCCCTGTATTCTCAGAGTAGCGGCGCCATGTGCGGCGGTTTTTGATGCGAAGGCTGTCCATCTCCTTGGTGGTGTGGTACCTGCCGACCTGCCTGACCTGATATCCCAGGTGTTCCAGCAGATCCGGCAGATCTGTCTCTCTGGCGATCTCCAACTCCGCGTCCGTGAACCGATGGCCTGTTCTTGCTTTCGTTTTTCTCACCTCCCCGAAAACGAAAAACAGCCCGGAGAGACGCCCTGTCTCCAGGGTGTCTCTCCGGGCTGTTCACTCTATCTTACGCTGTCTGGTCCGCTTCCTCGTCACCCCCGCTTTCTACTTGGTCTGGCTCCGGTTCCGCCTCGCCCTCCATGTTATCCCCGGCCTCCGTGTTCACCTCCTCACTGGCCGCTTCCGCTTTGCTCAGGGCTTCCTCGATCAGGCCCAGGACGAACTCCCGCTGGGTCACCTTCCGGCCCTGGCGCTCACTCTCACGATCCAGGTGATGCTTGATTCTCTGGAAGAGCTCCTCCGGGATTTGGAAGGCCATTGTCCTGTTTCCATTGTTAGTCATGTCGCGTTTCCCTCCGTTTTCTTTCATCTCGTAATATTCGATAAGCAGTTGGGTGATGTACTGGCTGGTGGTCTGACCCGCTTTTTCCCGTTCCTCGCATACTTTCGTATGGAGGTTCAGGTCAATTAGGGCACATAAATTTTTTGTTGCCGGCATTGCCTGCTGTCCTCCTTTCGCTGATCGCAACGCAAGTATAGCTGGAAAGCATGGGGAAAGCTATTACCAACACCAACAAAGAATGGGGAACAACCGAAGCATAAGTACCAAGGTCAGGGAAAACAAAAAACCGCCCACACCATTCAGGGTTCTCCTGAACAGTGTGGGCGGTTTCTGCTGTAATGTTCAACTGTTTGAATCAGTGCAGTCCATTCTGGCTTCGCTCCTGTATCACAGGCGGCTCGGTTTGGGGTGAATTTGGCTCTCTTTTATTAAAACGAACTTTTTGCCTTCATTTTCCTTCTTTTTTGCTCAGAATAGCAAAAACACCACACTTTCGTGTGGCGTTTTTGCTGTGCATCTTTTTATCAACACAATTTGGCGGAGTAGGAGGGATTCGAACCCTCGAGCCGCTTTTGACGGCTACACGATTTCCAGTCGTGCTCGTTATGACCACTTCGATACTACTCCATATTCAATTCCTGCCGCCGTTCAGGACGGACAGTAAAAGTTATTATAGCATATTTTTTCGCTACGTCAAGCCCTATTTTCAAAAAAGCAAAAGAAAATAAAAGACGGCCCGATCCCTGGGGGATCGGGCCGTGATTTACAATTCAGGCAAAGAAAGCGTGGGCGCCGATGGTGGCCACATAGGTGCAGTTCCGGGCCGCCCAGCTGTTGGGGGAAACTTTGGGGTTGATGAAGTACAGCGCGTTGCCGGCGGTGTTGGCGCCGTCCAGGCACAGCTTTGCGGCGATCACGCTCTCCGCACTGGGCGTGCGGTTGATGGATCCGCTGGAAGCCGGAGTGAACTGGTTGCGCTGGAAAATGACGCCGTAGACGGTGTTGGGGAACTGGGTGCTGGCCACACGGTTGAGCACCACGTTGCCCACGGCGATCTTGCCTTCCAGGGACTGGTTGCCGCTCTCGGCGTAGATGATCCGGGAGAGCCAGTACAGATCCTCGGAATCATAGTAGCTGTCGCCGGAAGTGATGGGGCCGGAACCGCCGATGATGGTAGCGGTGGAGGTAGCGGCATTCCAGGTGACCGAGGCGCCCAGCGCCTCGCACAGAACGCGCACCGGGACCAGAATGTGATTGCCGTCCACCTTGACTCCGTCGCGGACGTACAGGTAGCGGCCGTTGGCCACAATATACTTGGCCTCGGGCTTGATGCACAGCTTCAGGCCGGTGGCGGTCACTTCCGCCTGGTTGTTGGCCCACACTGCGGTGGCGTCGGGATAGAGCGCTTTTACAACGGCATAATAGGAGACATAGGTCTGCTTATTCAGTACCTGAGAGGTAAATCCCGTCTCGATGGCGGTACCGTTGACGGTAACCGTGACGCCGCTCTCGGTAGCGTATGCCGGAATGGCCAGCGTGAAGCAGATAGCCAGGCAGGCAAGCACACGAAGGGCTCGTTTTTTCATGGTTAGGAATCCTCCTGTTACAGTCTGTTACTTGTTGGTCGCTGAATTGTAACCATATTGTAACCACTTTTGGCCTGGAAAGTCAATAGGAAATTTTGTCTCAGATTGTCAATCGATTGCGGCGCAATGGATTGAGAGAAAAAATAAAAATGGGTGCAGAACATTTTTCGCCGTTTATATCCTGAAACTGGCAACAAATGATAACAAAAAGAAACAGCCCCGGGGCTGCCGGGACGGCAGAACGGAGGGGCTGGCATATCTGACCGGGAAACGGGCCAAAAGTACTGAAAAATCTAGTGAAATTCTGATTGACTAAACTATTGCTATATGGTATAATTCCAAATTGCGCAGGTGTGCCTGCCGAAGCCAAAAAGGGCGCAAAGCCCTGGGGCGCAAAGCAAGCAAGGAAGGGGAAGCAGCCCGATGTTGTCAGAACTCAAGCAGGGGCCCAAGGTGGTCGGCGTCAAGCAGACCAAGCGGGCCATCAATGACGGAAGGGCTGTTCGCGTATTCCTGGCGGAGGATGCGGACCCTCGGGTGACCGATCCCATCGCAGTCCTGTGTGAAGCGCAGTCCATCCCCGTGGAGCGGGTGGCGCAGATGAAGGAGCTGGGCTCCGCCTGCGGCATCGCCGTGGGCAGCGCGGTGGCCGCGCTGCTGCAATAATTTGATTTTAACGGTATAACTTCTGGTTGTTCCGTTAAAATATATATTTCAGAACCAAAGAAAGGAGGAAAACCATGCCTACGTTTAACCAGCTCGTCCGGAAGGGACGCGAGGCCGTGACCTACAAGTCCAACTCTCCCGCCATGCAGAAGGGTCTGAACACTCTGAAGAATCGGGAGACCGACCTGCCTTCTCCCCAGAAGAGAGGTGTGTGCACCGCTGTTCGTACCTCCACCCCGAAGAAGCCTAACTCCGCGCTGCGTAAGATCGCCCGTGTGCGTCTGACCAACGGCTACGAAGTGACCGCTTATATTCCCGGTGTGGGTCACAACCTGCAGGAGCACTCTGTGGTCATGATCCGCGGCGGTCGTGTTAAGGACCTGCCCGGCGTGCGTTACCACATCATCCGCGGCACTCTGGATGCCCAGGGCGTTGCCAACCGGATGCAGGGCCGTTCCAAGTACGGCGCCAAGCGGCCCAAGGCCGGCAAGAAGTAAGATCCTTACTTCTGTCAGTTCCAAGCAATCGAATGAATCAACGCGCGTCAAGCGCAAGGCAGTTGTCCTTGCAGAAGCGCTTACCTATATATATAGGTGCGTTTCCTGTGGGGCACTGGACAAGCAGGCACTTGTCTTACACGGGGGCGTTTGAAACGCCTTCGAGTACCTATGAAATCATACTATGAAGGAGGGAAGCAAAGTGCCCAGAAGAGGAAACGTACCCAAGCGGGAGGTTCTGCCCGATCCTATCTACAATTCCGTCCTGGTGACCAAGCTGGTCAACAGCATCATGCTGGACGGCAAGAAGGGCGTGGCCCAGAAGGTGGTCTACGGAGCTTTCGACATCATCAAGGAAAAGACCGAGAAGGACCCTCTGGATGTGTTTACCACCGCTCTGGAGAACATCATGCCGTCCCTGGAGGTTAAGGCCCGCCGTGTGGGCGGCGCCACCTATCAGGTGCCTATCGAGGTTCGGCCTGAGCGCCGTCAGACCCTGGGTCTGCGGTGGCTCACCACTTACTCCCGCAACCGCAGCGAGAAGACCATGAAGGAGCGGCTGGCTGGCGAGATCATGGATGCCTCCAACAACCTTGGCTCCGCGGTCAAGAAACGTGAGGACACCCACAAGATGGCCGAGTCCAACAAGGCGTTCGCTCACTATCGCTGGTAAGGAGTTAGAGTATGCCTAGGAAAGTTACCTTACAGAATACCAGAAACATCGGCATCATGGCTCACATCGATGCCGGTAAGACCACTACCACCGAGCGCATCCTCTACTACACCGGCGTGAACTACAAGATCGGTGAGACCCATGATGGTACCGCCACCATGGACTGGATGGCTCAGGAGCAGGAGCGCGGCATCACCATCACTTCCGCCGCCACTACCTGCTACTGGAAGGGTTCCAAGAACCAGTTCCCCCAGACCCGTATCAACATCATCGACACCCCGGGCCACGTGGACTTCACCGTCGAGGTGGAGCGTTCCCTGCGCGTGCTGGACGGTTCTGTGACCGTGCTGTGCGCCAAGGGCGGCGTGGAGCCCCAGTCTGAGACTGTGTGGCGTCAGGCCGACCACTACAAGGTTCCCCGCATGATCTACGTCAACAAGATGGACATCATGGGTGCCGATTTCTACAACGTGCTGCACATGATCCATGACCGTCTGAAGTGCAACGCGGTGCCCATCCAGCTGCCGATCGGTTCCGAGGATACCTTCAAGGGCATCATCGACCTGGTGGAGATGGACTCCGACATCTACTATGACGAGATGGGCAAGGACATGCGCGTGGAGGAGATCCCTGCCGACATGATGGAGTTGGCCCAGGAGTACCGCACCAAGCTGGTGGACGCCTGCGCCGACCTGAGCGACGAGGTCATGGAGCTGGCCCTGGAAGAGAAGCCCATTCCCCAGGATCTGCTCCGCAAGGTCATCCGTCAGGGCACCATCGACAACAAGCTGGTTCCCGTGACCTGCGGCACCTCCTACAAGAACAAGGGTGTGCAGAAGCTGCTGGACGCCATCGTGGACTTCATGCCCTCCCCTGTGGACATCCCCGCCATCAAGGGTACCGATCCCGACACCGGCGAGGAGGACGAGCGTCCTGCCGATGACAGCGCCCCCTTCTCCGCTCTGGCGTTCAAGATCATGACCGACCCCTATGTGGGCCGTCTGTCCTTCTTCCGCGTGTACTCCGGTACGCTGACCACCGGTTCCTCCGTGCTCAACAGCACCAAGAACCAGAAGGAGCGTATGGGCCGCATCCTGCAGATGCACGCCAACCACCGTGAGGACATCGAGGAGGTCTACTCCGGCGATATCGCCGCCGCCGTGGGCCTGAAGAACACTACCACCGGCGACACCCTGTGTGACGAGAAGGCCCCCATCATCCTGGAGTCCATGGAGTTCCCCGAGCCCGTTATCCGCGTGGCCATCGAGCCCAAGACCAAGGCCGGTCAGGAGAAGATGGGCCTGGCTCTGGTGAAGCTGGCCGAGGAGGACCCCACCTTCAAGACCTACACCGACGAAGAGACCGGCCAGACCATCATCGCCGGCATGGGCGAGCTGCACCTGGAGATCATCGTGGATCGTCTGCTCCGCGAGTTCAAGGTGGAGGCCAACGTGGGCGCGCCCCAGGTTGCTTACAAGGAGACCATCAAGAAGGCTGTGGAGCAGGACACCAAGTATGCCCGTCAGTCCGGCGGTAAGGGCCAGTACGGCCACGTCCGCATCACCATCGAGCCCAACGAGCCCGGCAAGGGCTATGAGTTCCTCAACGAGATCACCGGCGGCGTGATCCCCAAGGAGTATATCCCCGCTGTCGACGCCGGTATCCAGGGCGCCATGCAGGCGGGTATCCTGGCCGGCTATCCCGTTGTGGACGTGAAGGTGCACCTGACCTTCGGTTCCTACCACGAGGTGGACTCCTCTGAAATGGCCTTTAAGATCGCCGGTTCCATGGCCTTCAAGGAGGCCATGCGCAAGGCCAACCCCGTGCTGCTGGAGCCTGTGATGAAGGTTTCCGTCATCGTGCCCGACGAGTATCTGGGCAATGTCATCGGCGACCTGACCAGCCGCCGCGGCATGATCCAGGGCCAGGAGAGCCGTCCCGGCGCCACTCAGGTGGACGCCCTGGTGCCTCTGGCCAGCATGTTCGGCTATGCTACTGACCTGCGCTCCTCCACTCAGGGCCGCGGCCAGTACTCCATGGAGCCCCACAGCTATGTGGAGATTCCCAAGAGCATTGCCGAGAAGATCATCGCCGAGCGGGGCCGCAAAGAGGATTAATCTCTGTCTTTTGGCATTTCCTGCAACAAAGGTATTGCATTTTACCCTGCAATGCTATACAATATTTTCGCATTTATTTGTGGAAACAGGGTTTTATCCCATGATCAGAAATTAAGGAGGAACATCCAAAATGGCTAAGGCTAAATTTGAGCGCACCAAGCCCCATGTCAACATCGGCACCATCGGCCACGTTGACCACGGCAAGACCACTCTGACCGCTGCTATCACCAAGTATCTGGCTCTGAAGGGCCAGGCTCAGTACGAGGACTACTCCAGCATCGATAAGGCTCCCGAGGAGCGCGAGCGCGGCATCACCATCAACACCGCTCACGTTGAGTATGAGACCGACAAGCGTCACTACGCTCACGTCGACTGCCCGGGCCACGCCGACTATATCAAGAACATGATCACCGGCGCTGCTCAGATGGACGGCGCTATCCTGGTTATCGCTGCTACCGACGGCCCCATGGCTCAGACCCGTGAGCACATCCTGCTGGCCCGTCAGGTGGGCGTGCCCGCCATCGTGGTCTTCCTGAACAAGTGCGATCAGGTCGACGACGAGGAGCTGCTGGAGCTGGTGGAGATGGAGGTCCGTGAGGTCCTGACCAAGTACGAGTTCCCCGGCGACGAGATCCCCATCATCAAGGGTTCCGCTCTGAACGCTCTGACCTGCGAGTCCGGCGACCCCAACGATCCCGACTTCGCCTGCATCAAGGAGCTGATGGATGCTGTCGACGACTATATCCCCACTCCTGCCCGTAACGACGACCTGCCCTTCCTGATGCCCGTCGAGGACGTGTTCACCATCACCGGCCGCGGCACCGTGGCTACTGGTCGTGTGGAGCGCGGCATCATCAAGATGAACGAGGAAGTCGAGATTGTTGGTCTGACCGACGAGAAGAAGAAGACCGTCGTCACCGGCATCGAGATGTTCCGCAAGCTGCTGGACTACGCTGAGGCTGGCGACAACATCGGCACCCTGCTGCGCGGCATCGCCAAGACCGACGTGGAGCGCGGCCAGGTTCTGTGCAAGCCCGGCTCCATTCACCCCCACACCAAGTTCGTGGGCCAGGTGTACGTTCTGAGCAAGGACGAGGGCGGCCGTCACACCCCCTTCTTCAACAACTATCGTCCTCAGTTCTACTTCCGTACCACCGACGTGACCGGCGTCATCACTCTGCCCGAGGGCACTGAGATGTGCATGCCCGGCGATAACGTCGACATGAAGGTGGAGCTGATCACCCCCATCGCCATCGAGAAGGGCCTGCGTTTCGCTATCCGTGAGGGTGGCCGTACCGTGGGTTCCGGCGTTGTTATCGAGATCGAGGAGTAATTCTCCTTCTGTACGGAAAGACCTGCCTTCGGGCAGGTCTTTCTTGTATCTTGTATAAAAAGAGAGCCGGCCGTCAGGCTGGCTCTCTTTTGCGTTCTCAGATCAATTGCAGGACCGCCACAGGGCCTCGGCGGCAAACTGGAGTTTGGTGGCGCTGAAACCGGGCTCCAGCGGGTAGAGGAAGTAGGTGTTGTCCGGGGTGGACAGGGTGATGCACTCGCCCTGTCCCCGATAGTCGTACTCGGTGTGGATGGAAAAGGTGGACCTGGCGGGGAAACGCAGGGTGTCCGGCCCTGCCGCTCCGTAGTCGGTAAAGGTGAGGGCGAAGCCCTCCGGCCCGTGGCGCAGCCTGCCCTCGCCCAGCTCGATGAAGTTCACCGCGTTGGGCAGGGACTGGACCCGCACCTTCAGGTCCAGATTATAGGTACCCCGTTGGATCTCCTCTTCTACCTGACCGCGCTCCCACTCGTACCAGTCGGGGATGCGGGAGAACCGGGGACCCTCCAGACCCCCCAGCTCGTTCATCCGCCAGCGGGCGCCGCAGGCGGTGCAGAACAGTTCCGTCCCCTTGGAGGCCATACGGAATTCCGCACCGCAGGAGGCACACTGATACAGAGGGTGCTCCAGTCCTTCCGCCCGCCAGGGGGCGTCGATGACCATGCCCTGTTGGGCCTGCCAGGCGTACTCGTCGTAGGTGAGGGCCGTTTCCACCTTTTGCTGGATATCCTCCAAGGGCAGCATCCCTGCCTCCTCCGCCGTCAGCAGCTGCTGCACGTCGGCCTCCAGCCGGACCCCCTTCCGCTTTTTCAGGTTCCAAATGGGGGACTGGAGGTAGTTGCCCTTCATGTTGATGGTGACAACCGGCACCTTCAGATACCGGATCAGCTTGGCGGTGGAGGGGGGCAGGGGAGAGCTGGTACCCACGTTGGCGTACCGGGCCTCGGGATAGAGCACCAGAATGCCGCCCCGGTCCATGCACCGGCGGATGTTGCGCACCAGGGCCAGATCGTTGACGAATTTCCGGGTGCCCAGACAGCCGATCTGCCGGTAGGGCCACTCTCCGTAGTGCTCAAACCCCTCCAGCTCGGAGACATAGTTGGCCCGGTGGGGGAAGAGACACAGAGGGGTGACGTAGAAATCCATAAAGGCGTGGTGGGTAGCCAGCACCAGAAAGGGGGGCCTGAGCCCTTTCATATTGATCTTATGGATGCGCAGTTTCCCGGAACGGGTAGCCAGCCAGCACCACAGCCACAGGGCGGGCATGATCAGCGGATTCTGCCGGGGCGGCTCCCGCTTCCGGTCAAAGGGGGTGGGGTCGATGTCTCGTTTCTTCATACTGTGATCTCACCTCGGTCCCGGAGCAGATAGCGGCGGACGGGGGGCACATAGCTGAGCAGGGTGTATAGCAGGCCCGTTCCCAAAAAGGACAGGCCGGTGGGGGTCAGGATGAACAAGAGGGCGCACCGCACCGTACCGGACACCGGGTCATAGACCGCCAGGGACAGGACCACCCCCACCGCCACGCAGGCCAGCCCCACCCAGTTGAAGCCGCCGGTGTAGCGGTAGGCGGTGTAGCCCGGCAGGCCGTAGGCAGAGCGGAGGGCCAGCTTCTGCCGCCGCACCAGGAAAAAGTCGGTAAAGAGGAGGGCGGCCAGGGGCGCGTAGATGGAGGCACTCAGGGTGAGGAAGGAGCCGAAGTAATCCACTACGCCACCCCACAGCACCAGACCACAGGCGTAGACGGTGAGGATCAGCAGGATCACCCGGTAGCCGGCGGTGCGGAAGGCGGACTTGAGCATCACCCCGTACAGGTAGGCCCCTACCGCCTGGGTGCCGATGTTGGCGAAGGCCACCAGTAGCAGGGAGCACAGGGCCATGGCGGGGGCGGCCAGCACCGCCAGCATCAGGGTGGGGTCCTCTGCCATCCGGCCGGTGACGTGGCCGGTGGCGATGGCCATGACCGCCCCAACCACCACGAAGAAGGAGCCTGCCGCCCCCTGGCCCAGCACACCGGCCCAGAAGCCGGAGCGCTCGCTGCGGGTGAGCCGGGGCACCCCCGCCATGCCGCCCACCAGGGTGATGACGAAGGCGAAGTTGGCCTCAATGGACATGAGGTAGGCAAAGCCGTTTTGAGCCTTGGGCCGGTAGTTCCAGATGACCTGGAAGGGGACCGCCCGGAATCCCACGATCACCACCAGCACCCCCACCGCCAGCAGCAGGGGCACCAGTATCCGGGTCACTTTGGTCATGGGCCCCGGCCCCCGCAGGGCCAGCAGGGTGCCCGCCAGCACGCAGGCCAGGCCCAGCGCCGGGTGAAAGCTCCCCGGCAGCTCCAGCCCCAGCAGGGCCGCCAGACGCATCATGGAGGCGGCAAACAGGTCGGCGCACACGGCATACCAGGGGTAGTTGATCAGAATGATGACCACCGTCATCACCATGACGCCCCGGCCGCCGAACACCGCCCGCAGCCAGATCCAGATGTCGATGCCGTACCGCACCGACAGGATGACGGGGAGCTGGTAGACGCACAGCATGAGGATGGCCCCGAAAAAGACCCCGATGACCAGCTGCCGGAACCCCACCAGGGTGGCCAGGTAGGCCCCCTGGGTGTAGCTCCAGGTGGCGATGCAGTAGCCGGAGAGGAGGAGCAGGGCGTCGGCGAAGCCGTACAGCCGCTGGTCGGAAAGGACAGGAAGGGAACCGAACAGGGCCTCCCGGGCCACCCGGTCCTCCACGGACCGCCCCCTCACAGCCTGGCCCCCAGGATGAGCATGGCCAGACTGCCCACCGTCACCAGCGCCCACAGCAGCCAGTCCCGCCGGGAAAACCGCCGGGGGAAGGGGTAGTCCGGCTCCTCCATCCGGGCGATGCGGGCCTCGGTCTCCCGGTCCAGCTGCCGCTCAAATTCCGTCCGCGCGTTCCTCATGGCCGCCACCTGCTCTCCGCTCTTTTTTCCCAGTATAACACATAATACCTTCTGTTTCCAGCGGAGGAACAGGGCTTGTCCCCGGCGGAAAGCTATGATAGAATGGGTTCCGGAAGGGGGGATGGGCGATGCTGAGCAATCTTACCAACATCACCGCGGAGGACGCGGAGGAGACCATCCAGTCCGTCAGCGGCTTTTTCAACAATCTGAGCCTGCAGAAGCTCATTACCATCGTGCTGCTGTTCGTGGGCTGCATGGTGGCCATGAAGATCATCCTCAAGCTGGTGGACCGGGCTTTTGTCCGCCTGGAGATGGAGAAGAGCCTGCATACCTTTATCCATGCTGCCCTTCGGGTGATTCTGTGGCTGATTACCCTATGTATCGTGCTGGACTACATCGGTGTGCCCATGACCAGCCTGGTGGCTCTGCTGGGGGTGCTGGGCCTGGCGGTCTCCCTGGCTATCCAGGGTACCCTGTCCAACCTGGCCGGCGGCATCCAGGTCCTGGTCTCCAAACCCTTCAAGGCGGGGGATTATGTGGAGGCCGGCGGCGTTGGCGGCACGGTGAAAGAGGTGGGTCTGGCCTACACCAAGCTGGCCACGGTGGACAACAAGGTGATCTCCATTCCCAACGGACAGATTTCCGGGGAAAAGATCACCAACTACTCCAGTGAGGAGAAGCGGCGGGTGGACCTGGTGTTCGGCGTGTCCTACGACAGCGACCCCCGGCAGGTGATCTCCTGCATCAAGGCGGTAGTGGGCGCCCACCCTAAGGCGCTGTTTACCCCGGAGCCCTTTGTGCGGATGTCCGCCCTGAAGGACAGCTCCGTTGAATACACCGTCCGGGTGTGGTGCGCCACTGTGGACTACTGGGACCTGTATTTCGACCTGCTGGAGCAGATCAAGGCGGCCTTTGACCAGAACGGCATTGAGATCCCCTATAATCAGCTGGATGTGCGGATCGTGGAGAAAAAGGAGGAGCGGACATGATGGATTATACCGCGGCCGGCCGCGGCCTGAACAAGGTGTTCATCGGCGAGATCCTGGTGATCCTGTCTTTTATCCCTTTGATCGGGGGCATCCTGGCTCTGGTGGGCGCAATCATGATTCTGGTGGGCCTGAATGAGGCCTCCGCGGCGGCGGATGGCTACCGGACGGCCTTCTGGATTGATATTGCCGCTATCGTGGTGGAGGTGCTGGCGATTTTCATCCCTCCGCTGGGAGTGGTCAACAGCATCCTGTTCTTTGTGATGGTCTATCTGGTGTGCAACATCACCGCCGACATTCTGGACGAGACCGGCGACCCGGCCACCGCCGCCAAGGGACGGTTTGTCTGGAAGCTGTATGTGGTGTGTACAGTGATCACCGTGGTGTGCACCCTGCTGGCCCTGATCCCGGGGGTGGTGATCCTGGCGGCGCTGGTGATGATCCCGACGGTGATTGCCGCCCTGGTGGCGGGGATCCAGTACCTGATCTTCCTGTACCGGGCTTCCGGTTTCCTGTCCTGAAGCGAAACAGCGCGGCGCCGGGCGGGCGCCGCGCTGTTCCTGTCAGGAGGGCATCTCCAGGCCGTGGATGAAGCCGCCCAGCTGGGCGGAGAGCACATCGCCGCCGATGACGGTGTTTTTGTAGATAAGCAGCCCGGCCTGGACTCCGGATTCCCCGGTGGGATAATTGGTCACCTGATAGGTGTACCGCTTTACCCGCTTGCCGGCGTACTCCGTCAGATCGAAGCCCTGGGAGGCCTGGAGGTCCAGATATTGACTGTAGGTCTCGTCAAATTCCTCCGGGATGATGAGCTCCTCCACGGACACCGGCTCCTCGGATACGGTCCAGCCGTAGCTGCCCAGGTAGGCGATCCGGTCCTCGTTGGTCTTGATCCCCTTGGGGCTGACGGCGGCGGAAGCGGCCGCGTCCCGTCCTCCCGCCAGGACGGACCCGGTCACCAAAACGCCGCACACCACAGCGGCGGCCACGGCCACGGCGGCGATCCGGCCCTTGCGGATCTTGGCGGTAAAGATAAACACAGCGCAACGCTCCCTTCCCCAAAATGCTGGTATTTCAAGGATATGGGGAAGGAGGAGCATATATGACGGAAATCGCAAAAAAGGACAAGGAGGACATCAGATGGAGCGTCTGGACAAGATCCTGGCCAATACGGGCCGATGGTCCCGGAAGGAGGTGCGGGAGCTGGTGCGGGCGGGCCGGGTGACGGTGGACGGCGCGGTGGCCCGGACGCCGGAGGAAAAGCACGACCCCGCTGCTTCCTTTTTGGTGGACGGCCAGCCGGTGTCGGGGGAGCGGCTGGTCTATCTGATGCTCCACAAGCCGGCGGGGCTGGTGTCGGCCACCGAGGACCCCAGAGAGCCCACAGTGCTCACTCTGCTGCCGGAACACCTCCGGCGGGTGGGCCTGTTCCCGGCGGGGCGGCTGGACAAGGACACGGAGGGCCTGCTGCTGCTGACCAACGACGGCCCCCTGGCCCACCGGCTGCTCTCTCCCCGCTGGCATGTGGACAAGACCTATTTCGTCCGGGTAGACGGCCTGCTGGAACAAGCCGATGTAGAGGCCTTCCGGCGGGGGATCACCCTGGCCGACGGCCTGGAGTGCCTGCCTGCGGGGCTGGAGATCCTGGCGGAGCGGGATACCGGCCTGGTCACCCTGCGGGAGGGGAAGTACCACCAGATCAAGCGGATGCTGGCCAGCCGGGGTAAGCCGGTGCGCTATCTGAAGCGGCTGACCATGGGGCCGCTTACCCTTGATCCTGCTCTGGCGTCCGGCCAGTGGCGGCCCCTGACGGCGGAGGAATTGGCGGCTCTGCGGGAAAGCGGCGGGCGGCTCTGAACCGCCATAGTGCAGAAAATTCGTTAGGAACGGAACTGTTTAGGCAATTTCCACAAAAAACTTTCAAAAAGATATTGAAAAGAGCAAAAAGAACCGGTATAATATTGACTGTTAAGCAAGAGAAGTCTCAAGATGGGTTCTGCCGGCAATCTGCGGCGGGACGAGTTGAGGGTAAGGAGATTTGAAGGAGGCTGACACCATGTCCAGCAGAATTTTTCAGAGCGTTGTCTTGCAGATGAAGGACAGCACAGACCGGGCAATAGGCGTGATCGATTCTGAGGGGACGGTGGTGGCCTGCAACGAACTCAGCTGCATTGGCGAGCACTGGCCCGGCGCCGTTGAGACGGTGAATCGGGGCGAGGGGGAGTGCGTCCATTATGAGGGACGCACCTTCAAGGCCCTGACCGGCTGGGGCTCCCAGTTTGACTATGCGGCCTTTGCCAAGGGTGAGGATGAGGAGGCCCGCATGGTCTGCTCCATGGCTACCGTGGCCCTCAATGGCGCCAAGACCTATTATGAGGAGAAGCACGATAAGGCCACCTTTGTGAAGAACATCATCTCCGACAACATCCTGCTGGGCGATATCTACGTCCGGGCCAAGGAGCTGCACTTCACCTCCGAGGCGCCCCGGGCGGTGTTCCTGATCCGGCAGGTGGAGACCACCGACCCCGCCCTGATCGACGTGGTACATGCCATGTTCCCCGACAAGCAGGTGGACTTTGTGCTGTCCATCAGCGAGACCGACGTGGCCCTGATCAAGCAGCTCAACGAGGGTGCGGAGACCCGGGACCTGTACAAGATCGCCAAGCAGATCGAGGACAAGATTACCGACGAGCTCCACCTGCGGGTGGTCATTGGCATCGGTACCATCGTCACCCACATCCGGGAGCTGGCCCGGGCCTACAAGGAGGCGGGTATCGCCATCGATGTGGGCCGGGTGTTCGATACCGAGAAGAGCATCATCAACTATGAGAACCTGGGCATCGGCCGGCTGATCTATCAGCTGCCCACCACCCTGTGTGAGATGTTCCTCCAGGAGGTCTTCAAGAAGAACCCCATTGACGCCCTGGACCAGGAGACTCTGTTCACCATCAACAAGTTCTTTGAAAACAATCTGAACGTGTCCGAGACTGCCCGGAAGCTCTTCGTCCACCGGAACACCCTGGTGTACCGCCTGGAGAAGATCAAGAAGCTGACCGGCCTGGACCTGCGGGAGTTTGACGACGCCATCACCTTCAAGGTGGCCCTGATGGTCAAGAAGTACCTGATCTCCCGCGGCATTGACAACTGAACAACTTTAACAGGGAGGGACGTCGGAAACGGCGTCCCTCCTGGTGATGAAGAAATTCTTAGGATACGATAAATACATAGATGAGGTACCGAGCGTGATACGTCTGATCGACATTCAAAAGTCCTATGATAATGGGACAAAGGCCCTGAAAGGGGTCAATATGCGCATCGACGACGGGGAGTTTGTCTTTCTGGTGGGGCCGTCCGGATCGGGTAAGTCCACCATTCTGAAGCTCATTACCGCGGAGATCGCGCCTTCGGCCGGCCGTCTGATGGTCAACGGCTATAATCTGAATAATATCCGGCCCCGGCAGGTGCCCTACATGCGGCGCACCCTGGGGGTCATTTTCCAGGATTTCCGGCTCATTGAAAAGAAAACAGTGCAGGAAAACCTGGTCTTTGCCATGCGGGCGGTGGGGGCCTCCCCCCGGGAGATCCGCAAACGGGTGCCCTATGTGCTGGAGCTGGTGGGCCTGGACCAGAAGGGAGACCGTCTGCCCAGTGAGATCTCCGGCGGCGAGCAGCAGCGTGTGGCCATCGCCCGGGCGCTGGTGAACAATCCCCAGATGATCATTGCCGACGAGCCCACCGGCAACCTGGACCCCATGCGCTCCCTGGAGATCATGATGCTGCTGGAGCGCATCAACGAGCTGGGCACCACCGTGCTGGTGGTCACCCACGAGCGGGAGCTGGTCAACCGCTTCTCCAAGCGGGTGGTGGCCATCGAGAACGGCAGAATCATCAGCGACGAGACAGGCGGGTATTATAATAATGAAACAACGATATGATTTTGGCTATTTCTTCATGGAGGGCTTCCGCAGCATCTTTACCCACGGCCTGATGTCCTTCGCGGCCGTGTGCATGATCGTATGCTGCCTGCTCATCATGGGTTCTTTTTCCCTGGTGGCAGTGAACGCCTCCAATATGTTCAGTGATCTGGAGAAGGAAAACCAGTTCACGGCCTACATTGAGGACACCCTGACCCAGGATGAGGCCCGCGCCCTTCAGGACGATATCGAGGCCATCCCCAACGTGGCCCGGGCTGAGTTCGTCACCAAGGAGGAGGCCCAGAAGGAGTTTGAGGCCGACTACGAGGGCAACCCCCTCTTTGACAGCCTGCCCTCCTCGGTGTACCGGGACCGGTTCCATGTCTATCTGAATGACATCAGCAAGCTGGCCGAGACCGAGGCGGCGGTGGACGGAGTGACGGGCGTGGCCTGGACCAAATCCGCCCCCGAGATTGCCGAGGGCTTTACCGTCATCCGCAACGTGGCGGGTGCGGTGGCCGTCATTCTGGTCATCATTCTGCTGGCGGTGAGCCTGTTCATCATCGCCAATACCATCAAGCTGGCCACCTTCAACCGGCGGGAGGAGATCGCCATCATGAAGATGTGCGGCGCCACCAACTCCTTTGTGCGCTGGCCCTTTGTATTTGAAGGACTGATCCTGGGCCTGATCGGAGCGGTGGTGGCCTTCTTCCTGGAGTGGGGCATCTACGTGCTGGTGAGCAAGGCCATCTCCACCTCGGACACCATTGAGCTTATCAAGGTTCTGCCCTTCCAGCCCATGGCGCTGCAGGTGCTGGGCGTATTCGTGCTCACCGGCTTTGTGATCGGCGCCGGCGGCTCGGTGCTGGCCATTCGGAAGTTCCTGCAGGTATAAGAGACCTGCGCTGCGCGGAAAAGGAGAAATACTGTGGCAAAAGGACAAAAAGCACAGAAGAAGCAGAAGATGGACAAGCGCCGTGTACTGTTCGGCGTTCTGGCGGCCGTTATGGCCCTGCTGATGCTGCTGCCCATGCTGACCATGATCATCGGGGGTGCCGGGGCGGTGACCCAGAGTGAGATCGACGCCCTGAAGCAGGAACAGGCAGAGAGCCAGGCCCGCCAGAAAGAGCTGAAAGAGCAGCTGGCCCAGGCTGAGTCGGAGCAGTCTGCCGCTCAGGATAAGCGGGATCTGCTGCTGCAGCAGCTGGACGCCATCAATGACGAGCTGGACAACATCAACGAGCAGATCGCCTACTATGACGACGCCATCGCCCAGAAGGAAGAGGAGCGCAAGGTGGCCGAGGCCAACGAGCAGGCCCAGTACGAGCTGTTCTGTGAGCGGGTGCGCGCCATGGAGGAGGAGGGCACCGTCTCCTACTGGTCCATCCTCTTCAACGCCGAGAGCTTTTCCGATCTGCTGGACCGGCTGGCCGATGTGGACGCGGTGATGGACTACGACAACCAGGTGATGGACGAGCTCATCGCCACCCGGGAGGAGCTGGAGCGGCTCCAGGCCGAGCTGGAGAGCGCCCGGGCCGACGAGCAGGCCGTCAAGGAGCAGCAGGAGGCCAAGAAGGCCGAGCAGCAGTCCAAGATCGCGGAAGCGGAAAAGGTGTTGGATGAGCTGAACAAGAATGTGGCGGAGGTCAACCGTCTGCTGGACGAGGAGGACGCCGCCGCCGCCGCCATCCAGGCGGATATTGTGAAGAAACAGAAGGAGCTGGAGGAGCAGCGGAAACAGACCGGCACCACCATCGTGTCGGAGAGTGGCTACATGTGGCCTTTGCCCGGCTGGTACAGCATCTCCTCTCCCTTCGGCTACCGGATCAACCCGGTCAGCGGCCGGGCCCAGAACCACAGCGGCATTGACATCCCCGCCAACGGCGGCACGCCCATCCTGGCGGCCAAGAGCGGACAGGTGATTACCTCGGTGAAGGGCAGCGGGGCCTACTGGTCCTACGGCAACTACGTGGTCATCGACCACGGCAACGGCAACTCCACCCTGTACGCCCATATGAGCTCCCGGGCGGTGAGCGAGGGCCAGATGGTCAAGCAGGGCCAGGTCATCGGATATGTGGGCACCACCGGCAACTCCACCGGCAACCACCTGCACCTGGAGATCCGGGTGGGCGGCCAGCGGGTGGACCCGGAGAGCAAGTTCCCGGACCTGAATCTGACTTCCTGGTAATACATATGCATCTACATAAGGGCGGAGGGGGAAGCCTCTCCGCCCTTATTGGATTTTTTGGCGAAAGGATCTGAAACGCATGAAAACCAGACGATTTACCGACCTTCACCTGCTGCTGGCGGTGCTGCTCACCGCTGTGGTCTGCATCGGCGGAAGCCTGCTGTGTTTCCGCCTCTCCATCGGCACCTACGGCGCCTCTCTGCTGGAGGGTCTCAAGCTGGTGGAGGATAAATTCGTGGGGGAGTATGACGAGACCGCCGCCGTGGATTCCGCCCTGGAGGGGCTGGTTTCCGGCCTGGGGGACCGCTGGAGCTACTACCTGACAGAGGAGGAGTACCAGGCCCAGAACCAGCGGCGCACCAACCAGTATGTGGGCATCGGTGTCACCATTACCTACGAGCGGGAGGAGGGCCTGCTGATCCAGAGCGTGACGGAGGGCGGCCCGGCGGAACAGGCAGGGCTGGCGGCCGGTGAGATCATCACCGCCGCCGACGGTACCTCCCTGGCCGGCGATGCCCGGTATGACGGGGCCTCTCTGATCCAGGGGGAAGAGGGCACCACCGTGTCCCTGGAGATCCTGGGGACCGATGGGACTACCCGTACCGTGGAGGTGGAGCGGGCCAGTATGGACAGCGACCCCGTGGTCAGCCAGATGCTGGACGGAAACGTGGGCTATGTCCATCTGCTCAACTTCTATGACAACAGCGCCGCCCGGCTGGAGGAGGCGGTGACCGACCTCCAGGCCCAGGGGGCCGAAGCCCTGATCTTCGACATGCGGGACAACGGCGGCGGCTACCTGAACCAGCTCACCGATATGCTGGACTTCCTGCTGCCCGAGGGCCCCATCTTCATCACCCGGAACAAGGCGGGCCATGAGGAAATCACCTATTCCGACGCCTCCTGCGTGGATCTGCCCATGGTGGTGCTGGTGAATGCCAACACCTATTCTGCGGCCGAGTTCTTTGCCGCCGAGCTCCAGGAGCAGGGGGTGGCCAAGATCGTGGGCGAGCCCACCAGCGGCAAGGGCTACTCCCAGCAGACCTTCGCTCTGCCTCACGGCGGAGCCATGGCCATCTCCACCGCCTCCTACTACACGGGCAGCGGCACCTCCCTCATCGGTACCGGCCTGACCCTGGACCAGGAGGTCTATCTCACCGACCAGGGGGATGCCCAACTGGAGGCCGCCCTGGCTCTGCTGAATCCGTAAAATTTGTAAAAAGCCTTGACTGTAAAGGAACTTGATGCTTTATATTGAGGGTGAGGAGGCGAGCGCCATGACCATCAAAGAGCTGGAGACCACCCTGGGTATGACCCGCGCCAACATCCGCTTTTATGAGCAGGAGGGTTTTATCAGCCCCGCCCGGGGAGGGAACAACTATCGCATCTACTCCGAGGAAGATGTGGAAACCCTGCGGAAGATCAAGCTCCTGCGCCAGCTGGGCCTGCCTCTGGACACCATCAAACAGGTGCAGCGGGGGGAGCTGGGGCTGGACGCCGCCCTGGCCAGGCAGCAGCATACCCTGGAGACCCAGCGCGCCGAACTGGAGTGGGCTGACCGGGTGTGCGCCTCCATGCGTTCCGACCGGGTGGAGTACGCCACCCTGGACGCCCAGAAGTATCTGGACGCCCTGGACCGCCCGGCGGAGGGGGAGGGCTACTTCAGCCTGAAGAAGGACAGCACTCCCATGGTTGCCTTTCCCTGGCGGCGGTTCTTCGCCCGGTGGCTGGATCTCTTCCTCTACGGCGTGCTGTGGTCGGCCTTCGGCATGCTGGTGCTGCGGTTCAATCCTCCGGGCGGCGTTTTTTTCGGCCTTTTGGGGCGCTACCTGAATTACGGAACCATGCTGGTGGTGGAGCCCCTGCTGCTGTCCACCTGGGGCTACACCCCCGGTAAGTGGATCTTCGGCCTCCAGGTCAAGGACATCCGCGGCGGAAAGCCAACCTGGACCGATGCCTTGGCCCGCACTTGGGGAGTCTTTGCCAAGGGCGAGGGCTTTGGCATCCCCATCTATAATCTCTACCGCTATTATAAAAGCTACCGGGCCTGCATGGACTGTGAGACCCTGCCCTGGGAGGAGGAGCGGGGCTACGCCATCAAGGATGCAAAGGCCTTGCGGTGCGTGGGCTTTGTGGGGGCGGCGGCGGTCCTGTTCGGTCTGATGGTGCTGGCAACGGCCCAGGCCCAGATGCCCCGCCACCGGGGGATGCTCACGGCCGAGCAGTATGTGGACAACGTCAACGATATGTATCACTACCTCACCCAGAGCTCCGACCAGGTCATGGACGAGAACGGACACTGGGAGGACAAGGTCAATGTCCTGTATGTCTTTGGAGACGGCGACCCCGACCACCAGCTCACCCTGAATGAAGAGGGAAAGGTGACCGCTGTGACCCTGAGCCGGGATTTGACGGGTGAGCAGGTGATCACGTATGATGACACCTTTGACAAGCAGCTGGCCGCCCTCTCCTTCGCTGCGGCGGTGGGAAATTACAACTGTGTCAGCTGGATGAACAGCGGCATACTGACCGCCATTTCAGAGGGGGGCTTTGGGGACTACACCCTCCAGGCCGGAGATGTGACTATCACACAAAAGGTGACACAGAACGGCTACCACGATTTTGCCGGCTGGCTGGTTGCCGACGACAGTGTCCCGAAGGACCAGCTGCGCTATCAGATGGAATTCACCATGACCCTCCAATCCTGAAAAAGGACAGGGGAGCGGCGGCGGAATGATCCGCCGCCGCTCCCTTTTGCCGCATAATCGGGGGAAAGACGCATACCCTGTAGCCGAGGTGATGCGGCGATGGTGGGCGTGGTGGAACTGAGGGAGGGAAGGGGCCGCAGGCCGGCGGCGGTCCGGTGGGACCTGCTGGGCCTGCCCTGCCTGCGGGCGGAGATCCCGTTCCGCCCCGGCCTGGGGGAGGGGCGGCTTGGCCGCCGGGTGGACAGGGGCTCCCGGCTGCTGGCCAAGGCCGGAGTGCGCCGGGTGGTGACGGCGGCGGATTTCCCCTGCTGGGACCGGCTGGAGCGGAGCGGCCTGCGGCCGGTGGAGGCGGCGGGCTTCTGCCAGGCCCTGGCCCTGCCGTTGACCCTGGCGGCCCTGGAGCGGCAGGGGGTGTCCCCCGCCCGGGCGTCGGTGGTGCTGTCCGGCCCCAGCGTGAGCCGGGCCCTGCTCCGGGCGGCGGAGGAACTCTGCCCCCGGGTCCGCCGGCTGTCCGTGGATGTGCCGGGGGAGGGGGAGAAACTGGCGGACTGGCTGTGGCGGGAGTTCGGCGCGGCCATGGTGAGTCCGGACGCCGGCCGCCGGGCGGATGTGGCCCTCCGCTTCGGCCCGGGGGGTGAACCGGGGCACACTACCTTTGAATTATATGGCCCCCGGCCCGGCCTGGCCGGATTCCGCATCGTGCCTCCGGCCGGACTGGAAAAGAGGGGGCTGGACACTCTGGCGGTGCTCTCACTGTTGTGGGAGGAAGGGCGGCTTGACCTGCGAAAAATCATAATTTCTTCCACCTAGTACCAAATTATTGACTTGACAGGAGGAATCAAACTACCTATAATATCGTATTAACGTGACGGAATGTTTTAATTCAGGATCTAGGACAGCCGTGAACGGCTTCTTTTTTATCGTGAGAGCAAGTAAGGAAAGGTGTGCACGATCAACATGGCAAAAGAATTCAAATTGAGCGCGGAGCGCCTGGAGGAGCTGAAACAGGAGCTGAATTATCTGAAAACGGTCCGGGAAAAAGAAGTGGCCGATCAGATCAAGGAGGCCCGTTCCTTTGGCGATCTGTCCGAGAACAGCGAGTACGACGAGGCCAAAAACGAGCAGGGCAAGCTCTACTCCCGCATCGCGGAGGTGGAGAACATCCTGTCCAACTATGTGGTCATCGAAGAGCATGAGTCTGATCCCAATTCCGTCCGTCTGGGCTCCAGCGTGAAGGTGCTGGACCTGGAGTTCAACGAGGAGGAGAGCTACCAGGTGGTAGGTTCTCAGGAGGCCGATCCCATGAATGGCCGCATTTCTGAGGATTCCCCCTTCGGCAGGGCCCTGCTGGGCTGCGCGGTGGGCGAAGAGGTACAGGTGGAAGCGCCCGCCGGTGTATTAAGGTATCGTATCCTAGAGATTCAAAAGTAAGGAGCAAGAACAATGAGTACTGAAGAGAGAAGCGTCAATCAGCCTGAGGAGCAGCAGAACCTGTCCGAGCAGCGGCTCATCCGCCGTGCCAAGCTCAAGGAGCTTCAGGACGCCGGCCAGGACCCCTTCCAGATCACCAAGTATGTGGTGAAGCATCACTCCGCCGACATCAAAGAGAACTTCGACGCTCTGGAGGGCACTGAGACCTCCATTGCCGGCCGCATCATGTCCAAGCGCGGCATGGGCAAGGCTGTGTTCTGCGACCTGCAGGACGTGAAGGGCCGCATCCAGCTGTACGTCCGCATCGACGAGCTGGGCGAGGAGGCCTTCGCCAAGTTCAAGAAGATCGACATCGGCGACATCGTGGGCGTGGAAGGCGAGGTCTTCAAGACCAAGCGCGGCGAGATCTCCGTCAAGGCCCACAAAGTGACCCTTCTCTCCAAGTCTCTTCAGCCTCTGCCCGAGAAGTTCCACGGCCTGACTGACAAGGAGATGCGTTACCGTCAGCGCTATGTGGACCTGATCATGAACGAGGATGTGCGCCGGACCTTCCAGATCCGCACCGCCTTCATCAAGCACGTGCGCAAGTACCTGGACGACCGGGACTACATGGAGGTTGAGACCCCCGTTCTGAACACCATTTCCGGCGGCGCCACCGCCCGTCCCTTCGTCACCCATCACAACACCCTGGATATCGACATGTATATGCGTATCGCCACCGAGCTGCACCTGAAGCGCCTGGTGGTGGGCGGTTTTGAGCGGGTGTACGAGATCGGCCGCATCTTCCGCAACGAGGGCATGGATCCCAAGCACAACCCCGAGTTCACCTCCATCGAGCTGTATGAGGCCTATGCAGACTTCCACGACATGATGGACATTGCCGAGGGCATCCTGTCCTCCGCCGCCAAGGACATCCTGGGCTCCTATCACGTGCAGTGGCTGGGCGTGGACATCGACCTGACCCCCGGCTGGCAGCGGCTGACCATGATCGACGCGGTCAAGCAGTATGTGGGTGTGGACTTCGATGCCATCTCCGACGACGAGCAGGCCTGCAAGGCCGCTGAGGCCGTGGGCATCGACCTGGAGGGCTGCGAGCGCACCTGGGGTACCGCCCTGTACGAGGCCTTTGATCAGCGGGTGGAGGAGAAGCTGGTTCAGCCCACCTTCATCACCATGTACCCCGTGGAGGTCTCCCCGCTGACCAAGCGTTCCCCCAAGGACCCCCGGCTCACCGAGCGGTTTGAGCTGTTTATCAACCACGCGGAGTTTGCCAACGCCTTCTCCGAGCTGAACGACCCCATCGACCAGCGCGGCCGCTTCGAGCACGAGCTGGCCCTGCGTGAGATGGGCAATGACGAGGCCGGCATGATGGACGAGGACTTCATCAACGCCCTGGAGTACGGCCTGCCCCCCACGGGTGGTATGGGCATCGGCATCGACCGTGCGGTCATGCTGCTCACCGATTCCGACTCCATCCGCGACGTGATCCTGTTCCCCACGATGAAGCCATTGGACAAGTAAAGCACAATATGTAGTGTCTGACGGAAACGGACAACACAAGATGAAGCAAAAGGGGCTTGCGACTACAACTTTTTTACAACTTTTGCTTGAAACCAGACGACACCAGACGGGCCAAAATGAAGGGCAAATCCGCGTTCGAGATGCGGATTTGCCCTTTTTTGTAATTTTCACATCAGCACCAAATTGCCTTTGATCACTTCTGCTTTTTCCTTCATGTTTTCCTGCGTGATATGGGTGTAGATGTCCATGGTGGTGGAGAAATCAGCATGTCCCATTACTTGCTGGATGAACTTAATGTCATTTGTGCTCTCGCAAAGTCTGGTGCAGAAGGTGTGCCGTAAATTATGTACGCTGAAATGAGGCAATAGATCCGGCGCACGGTCTTCCAATTCTGCTTGGTCCATTTCTTCGGCGTTGTAGGCGATGGAGATGCGCTCAATGGCCCGGTTGATGTTGTGGGCACTGAGAAAGTAACCAGAGCGGTTTCGGAAGAGGAAACCATGATAGCCGTTCATCACGAGATCCTCCGGATACAAGGCGTCCATCACTTCAATCAGCGCACGGAGCTGTTCGGCAACCTCCGGATACAGGATGGGAATAGTGCGAGTACCGCTTGCCGTTTTGGGAGTGGTAATGTGAAAGCCTGCTTTCCCATCAATGACCCGATAAATCAAGTTGTGATTCACGGAGATAGTGTTGTTCTCCAGATCCACATCGTTTTTGGTTAACCCAGTACACTCTCCCACACGCAGTCCCGTACCAAGCAGCACGACCATGACGGGCAGCCAGTGACTATACATCGGCGATTTGGAAATGAAGCGCAGGAAGTTCTTCTGCTGCTCCTTGGTCAACGCAATCCTTGTTTTTGCAGGCTTTCCGCTTCCCTCGGATTTTAGAGAACGGTAAACACCCTTGCTGGGGTTCTTTCGGATATAGTCATCATCGACTGCCAATTCAAGTGCGGGATGAACCAGATTATTGATGCTTTCCAGCGAGTTGATTGCAAAGCCCTTTTTCAAAAGCTTAGTGTAAAATGTCAGGATATCGCTTTTACGAATATTGGGCAGGGGAGTGTTAGCAAACGGCTCATCCTTAATATAACTGCTCCAAAGGTATTCGTAATTTGCCCGCGTGGAAGCCTTCAACTGGAGTTTCGTATCCATGAGAACTTTGAACATGTCATTTAGGGTGATTTTCATAGCCTCTTGGGTACGAACGCCGTCATCGGCATCTTTCGTGAGTTGCTTTTCTTTTGCGCGAAGAGCGGCTAAGTCAGTATCGTAAATGTACTTTTTCTTTTTCCCCAGCATATAGACAAACATATAGCTGCCGTCTGAACGCTGGGTTTCGCCTGGCCGGAGATTGCGGCCTTTGTTGTCTTTTCTAATTTTGGGCATAAATTGATACCTCCCGATGGTTGGTGTGCTGTTGCGCCCCTGGTGGGCAGGATTCTGTCAGCATGAGATATCGTAAAGATATTCCTTTACGCGCTGAACGCTCCAAAGGACACGAGAATTCATGGTGATGCGAGCATGGGCAAGGTCGCCGATCTGAACGGCAGTGTGCCGCCCGCAGTCGAGCAGCTTGCAGAGCGATTCCGTATCTACTGCCAAGCACTGCTCAGGCGAAAGGTCATTGGGTTTTCTTTTCTCCATAATTGCCCTCCTTTATTTGCAATTACATATATCCTCTACTGTTTGTAGGGAAAGGTTTTCAACAAAAACAATGAAGTCATTCAAATTCATCGGGAGGTATCAGGTCTCTTCCAAAGGCCATTTCCTGCGCCGGGCTTTTCCGCCGCGTATTTTCAGGCAACTGCTGTGCAGCATTTCAGTCGTGGGCGTGCTCCATGCAGTCATCACACACTATCCACGACCCCTGTATAACTCCAATGGAAAAGGTTATAGGGGCTGTCAAGGTACAAAAGACGCACGGACAGGCAGTGGAACTACACGCCATGTCTATACGCTTTATATATAGGGACGGAACGGGTTGAATTCTGCAGATTCCCATTTTTTATTCTCAGACAGATACGAAGGAACAATTAAGACGCTATATGTAGATAACGATACTTGACTAACGCTATATATTGTGTTAAACTTGCCTTGTAATTGATTTTTGTGCGCTTCCCGTATGGGATACAGACCAAAGTTCTGTACCGCAGGCCAAAGGCCCGCATTGCACACGCGGTTAAGATTGTACTTGTGCCAGTAGTATTACTGCGCCCGTATGGGTCGGTATATTACTGGCTTTTTTCTATTTTCAGGGAATGCAAATTCCCTATTGGCGAGGATGACTTTGGTTCACAGGTTGCTGTGGACAGCAGGCGTATGCCGCAGTCAACCTCGCTTATTTTTTTGCCCAAATGCCGGAAGCGGCTTTGAGGATATATCAAAAATCAGAAAGGCAGGTATGCAAATGAACACGAAAATGCTGAACCATGACATCATGGTGAAAGAGAAGAAATTGAACGAGAGTTGGAGGCAGTTCAAGAAACTGCAGCAGCCTATCAAGAGGCGGTGCCCGGTGATGAAGGCGCACGTCGTTCCTCGCCCGACGAGGAGGGGGTGCTGAGTATGCCGGATAGCTGTGCGGCATTGAAGGAAACGCATCAACCGCAGGTACTGGTCGAGACCGCAGGCTTATCCGAAAAGGAATGGCTCGCTTATCGGCGAAAAGGAATTGGTGGCAGTGATGTGGCTGCGCTGCTGGGTATATCACCCTGGCGGACGGCCCGTGACCTGTACTACGACAAGCTGAATATTGCAGCGGTTGAGGACAACGAAGAAAACTGGGTTGCTCTGGAGATGGGGCATCTACTGGAGCCGCTAGTGGCGAAAATTTTCCAGCATCGGACCGGCTACAAGATCTATCAGATTAAGAAGATGTTCCAGCACCCCAAGTATCCCTGGATGCTGGCGGATGTGGACTACTTTGTGGAACTTCCGGATGGTACAACAGCAATTCTGGAAATCAAAACCACGAACTACAATGCCAAGGATCACTGGTGGCTGAACGGGGAAGAAACTGTTCCGGTCTACTACGAAACCCAGGGGCGCCATTACATGGCCGTCATGGATGTGGATCGCTGCTTCTTCTGCTGTCTGTACGGCAACAACGAGGAAGAAACCATCATTCGTGAGATTCGCCGCGACGAGACTTATGAGGATGAAATGATTTTCTTGGAACAACATTTCTGGGAGAACCATGTCCTTGCCAAAACACCGCCACCCTATACCGAGGAGGGCGATCTTGTAATTGAAAGCGTGCGCCGGCATACGGGTCCTGCGGATAAGGACGCCCCTGTGGTGACCTTTGATTATTCTCTGACTGCCAAGCTGATGCGGTATCTCCAGCTCCAAGAAGAAAAGAAACGTGCTGAAAAGAACAGCAAGGAAATCGATGCAGATATGCAACGGCTGAAAGGTGCACTGATTGCCGAAATGGGCAAGAGCTGCAAAGCCATTTGCCAGCAGGACGGCGTAAATTATACGGTCACCTACAATCCAGTGCGGAAGCCTAACATCGACAAAGACAATCTGATCCGGTTGAAACTGGACCATCCTGATATCTACGAGCAGTATGTCACGATCTCGGAGTTTCGCCGGTTCAGTGTGAAAGCTGATACCAAGGCGGCTTAAAGGAGGGAAAAAAGAAGTGATTCATAAAGGAACTTATGACGGGACGATTTATCACAACCCGGCAAATCGGTTCTGCATTATTAGTGTGAAGACTGCTGACAAAGAGGTGCCGCTGGAGGCCCGTTCTACCCGCCGGTACAGAGACCATCTGATCCGTTTCGTGGCGACTGGTTATGAACTGCCCCGCACGGATGCGGTGGAGCTGGAACTGGATGGTGAATGGAAGCAGGGCAAGTATGGTATGCAGCTTCAGGTGGAGCAGTGGCGCGAGATCGTCCCCCGCACCAAAAGCGGTGTGGAGGGTTATCTGGCATCGGGTCTTATCAAAGGCATCGGACCCGCAACCGCCGCGCTGATTGTCGCCCGATTTGGCGAGGACACGCTGGACATTCTGCAAAACCAGCCGGAACGGCTTTTGGAAATCAAAGGTATCACGGAAAGCAAGCTGGAGGACATCAAGACCTCCTATGCGGAGAGCCGGATGCTGCAGGATCTGATGACCCTGCTTTCCCCGTTCAAAATCACGCCGAAAACTGCGCTCAAGATTTATCAGTATTTTGGGCCTTCCAGCGTAGACATCTTGAAAAAGAGTCCGTTTGAGCTGTGCCAGATATCCGGGTTCGGCTTTCTGCGTGTAGACGCCATTGTTCAGAAGAACGGCGGTGACCTTCATGCCCCCATGCGGGTCAAAGGAGCACTGTTCTGGGCGCTGGAAGATGGCAAAGGCTCTAAAGGGCACCTGTTCTTGCCCGGGGAAACCCTGCAGAAAGAGGCGCTTCGGCTGCTCAACAACAAGATTCCTGTACCGGCACTTCGCCTTCAGGTGCAGGAAGTCGCAGATGTGCTGCAGGACATGATTCTCAAAGGAGAAGTGGTGTCGGTCAAGGATAACATCTATCTGCCCCGGGTGTTTGCACAGGAGGACGAAACCGCCCGCCGCATTGCCATGCGGTTGGTGGAGCCGTCAGAACCGGAGCGGATCGAGCGGGTGTTGGAACGGGTCAAGCGTGAGATGGGCGTGGTGTTGTCCTCCAAACAGGAGGCTGCTGTCTATGCGGCGTATCGCCACAATCTTTCCATTATCACAGGCTCTCCCGGTACCGGCAAAACGACGGTTCTGAAAACGATCCTGGAGGTATACCGCCGGCTGCACCCTGACGGCCAAATCGTCTTGATGGCGCCGACGGGCAGAGCCAGCCGTCGTATGGCAGAGAGCACCGGCTTTGATATGGCCCGGACGCTTCACAGCGGGTTGGGCCTCGGCAGCGAAGAGGACGATGTCAACCGAACCAAACAACAGGAGCCGTTGTCGGCTGACCTGATCATCGTGGACGAGTTTTCCATGGTAGATATGTGGCTGGCAGATAAATTCTTCTCGCGCATCAAGGACGGTGCACGAATCGTACTTGTAGGCGACCCGGATCAGCTCCCCAGCGTGGGAGCTGGAAATGTGTTCCGTGAGCTGATCGACTGTGAGTTGGTGCCTGTCACTGTGCTGGATCAGATTTTCCGTCAGTCCAAAGACAGCTTGATTGCCTACAATGCCAAGTTCATCAACGAGGGCAATACCAAGCTGTACTATGGGCCGGATTTTATGTTTATGGCAAGCGATAACCAGGCGGATGCCGCCGAGCGGATCATCTCCCGTTATTGCAGAGAGATTGAAGAAAGCGGCATCGACCGAGTGCAGATCCTGTCGCCCTTTCGCTCAGAGGGTGCGGCATCGGCGGAACAGCTCAATGAGGCTATCCGTGAAGTGGTCAACCCGTTCCGATCCGCCGAAGACGAGATCAAAATCGGTGTCAAGGTTTTTCGGGTCAATGACCGTATTATGCAGACCAAGAACACAGCAAAGGTATCCAATGGCGATCTGGGCTTTATCCGTTATATCAAAGACGGGGAGAACGGAAAGCGTGTGGGCCTCGATTTTGGAGTTGGCCGGGAACTGGAATACAGCGTAGAGGATATGGTCAATCTGGACCTTGCCTATGCCACCACCATCCATAAGTCTATGGGTTCTGAGTATGAAACGGTTATCATGCCGCTTTTGAAAGCGCATAGCATCATGCTCTACCGCAATCTGCTCTATACCGGAATCACCCGTGCTAAAAAGCGTGTGGTGCTGATTGGACAGAAGCAGGTGCTGTTCATGGCGATTCACCGCAACGAGATCAGCAAGCGAAATACGCTGCTGGGCGCACGCATCGACATGTACTTTAAGGCCTATGCCAGACGTGCTGGTATTCCGCTCTCGAATGAAGCGAAAAAAGAATTGAAACATGCAGGTTAAAAAGGGACGCAAAGTGCAGAAAAAGCACAGTGCGTCTCCTATTTTATTTAACAGGAAGGAGTTTGCAAGATGAACGAAAGCAGCAATCCCAAAACCATGTATGAGGCCGTACCCGCCGTAGCAGAGTTGAACAAGGTGCCGGGCTTTGACCCGCTCAAGTTCCTCCGCCGCACCAAGGACAGCATGAGACTGGATCTGCCCTATCAGAAGCTGTGGTTCCGTATGGCCCATCCCAATGGCCGTATGCGCGTGACGGCGCTGCGGATCACCGAACAGATGGCGATTTTCGAGGCCCGGGTGTTTTTGGATCGTGGCGATGCCGAGCCTTTCAGCATGAGCGTGGCCCAACAGCAGCTTCAGGACAACCGTGACTTTATCCGAGGCGCACAGAATGAGGCTTTGAGTCAGGCTCTCACGGATGCCGGCTTCGGTATTCAGCTCATCAACGCCGACGCACAGGCCGCCGAGCAGAAGAAAGCCAACGCCGCCGAGAAAAAGGCGGCTGAGACTGTCCCTGTTCAGGTGGAGCGCACGGAACCGCGCCAGGCGCCTGTCAATACCCCTCAGAAACCTGTTGCGCCCGCTGTTGGTGATTCCCCTGCCAGCGACCTTAAAACGCAGCAGAGGGCGTCTGTGGCCCCGAAAACGGCTGTGACGGCCCCGCCTGTGGAGCCGGTGGAGCCTGTCAAGGCGGAGAAAGTGGTGCCCACGGATACTGTGATGGCTGCCGCTGAACCGGGAGCCGTGGAGCAGACGGATGAACTGCCGCTGCCCGCCCAAAAGGCTGAGATGCGGATTGAACCTCAGGGCAACGACGCGCCCGTGCAGGACGAGGCTCCGGCCTACACGCAGAATACTCCTGTGGAAGAGCTTCTGCAGGTGATGACGCTGGAACAGGCCAGACAGGTCGTTGTGGATGATGGCATCTGCCGTGGCATGACGATTGCACAGGTGGCGGAGAAACGCCCGGTCAATTTGCGCTTTTATCTCATTCCGGGCAAGAGCAAGAACAACCTGGTGCGCGCTGCCGCCCAGCTGGTGCTCGATTCTCTCCAGAAGGCCGGCTGATATGAACCCCAGCGTGGGTACAAAGGGAGGAATGACAGATGGGCTCATACCCGGATGAATTTCCGTTCAATATCATGGATGTCGTGGAACTGCTGCACCTGCGTATCAGGCGCCAGCAGTCAAATAGTGTCTATGTGGATTGCCCGTTCTGTGGCGACCGTCGAGGTAAGATGAATGTCAATTTCGTCAAAAATGTGTGGCGCTGCAATTACTGCGGCGAGCATGGCGGAATGCTTGGGCTGTATGCACGGCTCAACAATACGACGACCTCGGACGCTTATTGGGAAATAGCAGAAGCTTTGTGCGACAACTGCCATGAAGAACATATACGCTCCGGGAATGAAGCTCCTAAGCTGACGGTCAGCACCGGGTCCTCACTTTCGGGGGCCCGGGCTGACGCCGGCTGTCATTCTACTTCCGAGCGAAAAACTGTGCCGCAGTCAGAGAAAGCAAGTCCTGCGGAAATCCACCAGACGCTATCCCTGCTGTTGGCCCAGCTTACACTGCGGCCGGCTCATAGGGAGCATCTTCGGTCACCAAAGCGTGGGTTATCTGATGAACAAATCGAATCGCTGGGCTTTAAGAGCACCCCGCCGCCCTTTTTGTGCCGCTCTATTACGGCGCGTCTGATAAAAATGGGTTGTAAGGTGGAAGGTGTCCCGGGGTTCTACCGCGATGACTGCGGCTACTGGACCATGGCCTTCTATAAAAAAACATCTGGAATTTTGATTCCAGCCGTTGGTTTTGACGGCAGATTACAGGGGTTTCAAATCATGCTGGATGTGCCGCTGAAGGACAAAGATGACCCGCCGGAAAAAGCTGGCGCCAAATACATCTGGTTCTCTTCTTCTTCCAAGAGGGACGGCGCTTCATCGGGAAGCCCGGTACACCTGGTTGGTGATCCGTCTGCCCGTGTGGTGTATGTCATTGAGGGATTGCTGAAAGCCGACATATCCCACTGTTTGACTGGACGCACATTTGCTGCGATTGCCGGAGCCAATAACACAAGTCCGCTGGACCCATTATTTGCCCTTCTGGCGCAGAGCGGTACAGAGGAGATCATCGAAGCCCACGATATGGACAAGTACAATAACCAAATGACCATGGCGGGAGCATCAAAAATCTATCTGACAGCCCGAAAGTACGGAATGAATTGCAGGCGGCTGACCTGGAACCCCAACTATAAGGGATTTGATGATTGGCAGCTTGCCTTGCGCCGGGAAAATCAGCGAAGAAAGGAGTTGGAAAGAAAGACATTCAAAGAACAGTACCTCAATGGCTGGTGTGAGTTGGCGCATATTGAGGACTGCACCGAGCAATGGCAACACCGGGCGGAGAGTAACATCGGTTTGACCGAATATCTGGGTCTGACCCGGGAAGAGCATGAAACATTTCTGCGCCATGGCCGGGAGGCGCTTGGCGTCCTTCTGGAACCCCAGCGCAGAAGTCAGCGATTTGTGCTCTACCAGCTGGAACTGGACGAGCAGAAAGCGATTCCGTTTGCGTTCAAGGATATGGAAGCGGTAAAAAAGGCCGGCTATGAGCAGCCGCCTGCGGCTCAATATCGCATGGTCTGGACGGGGGAAGTCTATTGTCCTACCAATCAAAGTGATGCCGAGGTATTGAAACGCCTGTTTTCAGAACTCAGCGTGGAGTTGCCGGAAGACTGCAACGGACGGCCAATGTCTCTTTCTGATGTTGTGGAGCTGGAGTATCCCATGAAACGAATTTACTACTATGTGAACGGAGATACACAGTTTCAGCAGGTAAAGTTTTCTCCGATGCTCGCCAAAAAGAAGGTTTCGGGAGGAGCATGAGCAGATCAATGGTTGTTGTAAAAGGAACGAAAGCGGGGCAGTTGGAGGCGCTTTTGGAGCAATGCGTTCAGCTGAATGCGGATGTTCGCCCCAACATAGAACAAGGATATTTCACGGTGACAGTTCCGCCGCCCTGGAATATTTCGGCACAGCTGGTGGCGCAGGCAGTACAGGAACAAATCAAAGAATGGGCGGAGCAGTACCCCAATGTGGTCTGCTACTGCTTTGACAGCTTCAGCACTTTGCTCTATGTGCTGTGATACAGGTAACGATGGCATGGAATGGGCTTTGGCCCGTCCATGCCGTTTTCGTTTACAGAAAGGAGTTCACTATGGGATATTTTTCAGAGATGTCGCTGGATATGCAGGAGGGACGCAAACCGTCGGCAACTGCACTCACGGGCGAAAATGCCTTTGAGGAAGAGGAAAGCTTTGACGAGCTGCCGGTGCCTCCGGTCAGCAGTTCGTCTGTCCAGCCCCTGAACGAAGCTGCACCCCAGCCTGGTTCTGATGCGGCATCCTCCGTTTCCGCTGAGATGATGGAAGCGCCGGAGGATGACCCCATGGAAGAGGATGGCGGATGTGACGATGCAGTTGACATCAAAACGGATGTGCCCGTCGGAAATGGTGCGTCCAAGGATGCCGATGAAGAAAAGCGCCGTGCCGAGCATAAGGCTGCCGAAGCAAAACGCAAGGCTGAATGGGAGGCCAAGCAGGCAGAAAAAAAGCGGGCCCTGCAGGAGCAGATGGACCGCCTTGCCGCTATGAGCGATGATGAAGTGGTATCCGCCTCCATGCAACGTGTCAGTAAGGATGTGGAAAAGCTGACCCGTCGAAACATGAAGGAGTGTGTTTCGGAGTATATCCAGACGCTCTGCCTGGATGATCCGGCTTTTGCCCGGCTCACCATGCACCCGAAGAAAACCATGATCCATTGCTTCCAGTACATCAGCCGGAAGGCGTGGGACTATGTTCAGGACGAGCTCAAGGCCAGTGGTATCCAGCCCGGACAGGGCGGCCAAGGCTATGGCTGCGATATTCCTGACGATTTGTGCTACCAGTGGGCGGAAGATTATTTCCGCGACCCGGATGCCAAGGAGGACCAGGAGCAGGAGGAAAAGTTTGTGCCGAAGCCCTATATTGGCAAGACTACCGGAAATACCGGCAAGAAAAAGAAAGCGGAAAAGAAGCCCGCCGAAAAGAAAACGCCGGAACCAAAACCGGCGCCGGAAAAGAAGCCTTCTACTGATGGCCAGATGTCTTTGCTGGATTTCAGCGTGGCAAAAGCTGGGTAAGGAGGTAGCGTATGATCGCGTACAAAGGGTTTCATCCTGGCATGGTTTGTATCGGCTATCAGTTCCAGATGGGATTGAACGTGACCAAAGAAGCCAACTGCCGCCAAAGCGGTTTTCACTGTGCAGAAGACCCACTGGACTGTCTGAGTTATTACAGTGATGTGGATCACTCGGAATACTATATCGTCAACGCTGGCGGCGACATTGATGAAGACGAATTCGACTCAAAGATTTCCTGCACTGAATTGACGGTTCTTAGGCGGCTGACCAAGGAAGAACTTTTCACCCTTGGCCTTGCGTTTATGGCCGATCATCCGAAACGGAAATGGAACAGCCATGTGAAGAAGGACAAAGCTGTGGCGTGTTGTGGATACGCTGTTGTGCGTGGTGTTGACCCTGTTGCACAAGGCAGCCGGAAAGGTGATGTGTTAGCGTTTGCCAAGGAAGATCCGGTCACCGGCTGTATCCAGCAGATTGTGGTGGCGACCATTGATGGGAAGAAACTCCGACCCAATGAGTGGTATGGAGCCGATCTTGAAAAAAGGACGGTGAAATGAATTGAAGAAATCTATTCTTCTGGGGATGCCAAAACTGACGGCATCCCCGGAAATGAAAAAAGTGGCACTTGAAGACGAGCCGGAAAAAGTGAGAACCTACTCCGGGTACACCCGCATTCGTCGGAAGTATAAATGCTATATGAATTGCATGGTTCAGAACGGCATTTTGAAGGTGGCGCTTTATCTGCCGGATCATCTTCGATTGGATGGGGACAATCCCGCCTATGAGGTGTTTCTTGATAAAAAGAAGCGCCAATTCCTTACCTATGACTATTTGGATAAGAAGTGGCGAGATGCCAAGCTGGACAGACTGGAATGGCCTGGACAGGATTATGATGCGGTTTGCTGGGTGAGTACAGGAGACTCAGATATGGTGCAGCAGTATTTTTCCAGCGAACGTGGCGGATACTTCGGCATCCTCGATTTTCAAAGAAAAGTGAGAGAAGAACAGCTGGATCAGCGTCATAGGCGAATCACCGACCCGTGGGACAAAGATCTTGCTCAGGTACCGGAATTGCCGAAAGACTGGGGCCGTTGGGCCGACAAGGTGGCCGTGCGGGAAAATTTTATATTTTACAACTACAAGCGCGGCGGAGCAAAAACTGGCTACTGCACCTTCTGCGGGAAGGAGGTGCCTATTTCCGGGCATCCCTACCACAACAAAGAGGGACATTGCATCCGTTGCCGGCATCCCGTTGTTTTTAAGGCGCTGGGCCGCACTGGCTATTTTCAGACGCAGAGGCATTATGCTTATCTTATCCAGCGGTGTAGAGATGGGTTTGTTGTCCGAGAATTCTGGGCGAACAGGACCTATCGAAAGCACAGTTTGCCCAATAGTGAACCTTATTGGCATGAGATCCGGCGTTCGATTTATGACCGCAGCGGAGAAATCCGATCTTATTACTGGGGAATGTACTGCCAAAGAGAAGTGCGCTGGATCATAGGAAGCCCCTGCTATTACAACTATAGCTGGTATCAGTCTGGCCGGGTGTATGGAAAGACTTTGCCCAGCCTTGGGAAAAAAGAACTTCGCCAGACCGGCTTGGTTGAGTGGGTACGAAGCCATCCCATCACTGATCCTGAAAAATACTTGGCGGTATGGGAAAAACTTCCCCAGATGGAGCAGATTTGGAAGGCTGGACTGCCGAAGCTGACCAACGAGTGCTTCAACTCCTGTGACCGTGTGCGAAAATTGGTTCTGCATCCGAACGAGCCAGGGTTGATTCGAGCTCTTGGTCTGGATACGCCCAAATTCCGCCGCCTGCGCCAGTTGGACGGAGACACAGAAACTTTAGCCTGGCTGCAGCTTGAGAAGCGGACGGGACAGTGTATCACGAATGAAATGCTGTGCTGGAGCAAAAAAGAACGGATCAGCCCCAGGGATCTGGTGTTTATCGCAGACCGCATGAGTGTGGTACAGATCAAAAATTATCTGGAACGGCAAAAGAAGTATTTCGATGGCAGCTGCCAGCAGGCGCTGACCACCTGGCAGGACTACCTTGCTATGGCAGAACGGCTGCACTATGACACCAGTGATGAGATCGTATACCGTGTGCGCAAACTGCGCCAGCGGCACGATGAACTGGTCCTTCAGAGTGAAGCTGGGAGTCTGGAGGAGCGGGCGTCGAAAATGGCGGCGAAATATCCCCATGTCAACGACATCTGCATGGAACTGCAGGAAAAATATGCCTACAGCGATGGCGACTACACAGTGCTTGCGCCTCAAAACATCTTTGCCATCATCAAAGAGGGGCGTATGCTCCACCATTGCGTCGGAAATGACGGAAGCGGCGAGCGGTATTATGAGCGCATCGAGCGCCGGGAGAGCTTCATCATGTTCCTTCGCCGGACGGATGAACCGGAAGACCCCTATTACACGCTTGAAATCGAGCCGGATGGTACTGTGAGGCAGAAACGTACCCTGTTTGACCGCCAATATGAGGACATCGAACAGGCAACGGAATTTCTGCTGAAGTGGCAGAAGGTCATAGCAGCCCGTCTTACCGGCCGCGACCTGAAGCTGGCCGAGCGGAGCCGTGAGCTGCGGAATGAAGAATTTATCCAGATGCAGAAAGACCGTGTGATTATCCACACTGGGCATCTGGCTGGCCGTCTGCTGGCAGATGTGTTGTTGGCCGACTTAATGGAAAATACGGAAGTCATACAGCCGCAGGCACTCCCTGCAGTCGCGTGAGACAGGTTCAATGGCCGGGCGTCCCTTGGGGCGTCCGGCCATTCATTTAAGAAAGGGGTTTTACATTGAGCAAATTGAAATTTGAGTACAACATCCGCGGTTATCGCTATGCTCCCGAGAGCTTCCACATCTATAAGGGGCTGCCGGGACAAAAGAAAAAAGAGATTCCCTTGTCCGATGAACAGCGCCAGCAGATGGGATACCTCTGTTTGACGGAGGGGGTTAAAAGCGCCGTGGACTATGTGAAACACATCGAGCGGGAGCGGGAGCGTAAATGCCGTCAGTATATGACCTATGGCTTCATGCTCAAAGAGAACCCGCACGAATATGTGTATTGCCCTTCGCTTCGTTGCAGAGAAAGCGACACATTGAAAACTCGCCTATGTATTTTGCAGGCGGTTCGTGAAGAACTGGCCCGGGATAAAGGCCGAGTGGAGCAAAGCGTTGAATGCGATTTGGATGGGCACTACCGTCCTGTCAATATCAGAAAGCATTATGCGACTGCAGACCTTCGCCGTCCTGTCATGGTTTGGCTGCATGTTGTGTGAACAAGGAGAAATTATGAAACAGCTTGGAAATTTGTCAATCGTCTGTGCCCAACGCACGGATGTGTTGATGCAGATCTATGGTGGACAGGTGAGTGTCCATGTGGGGGAAGGGCCGGAGCGGACTTCTCTTTTTGCCGCATGGGATGATGACGAAGTGATCCAACGCATTATCCATGAATTGAATTTTGGCCGCTACGCTATCAAGGAAAAACGGAACAGTAAGGAGAATGTCGCATGATCGAAAATTTGAATCAGCTGAAACGCGCGCTGCGGCCCGGAATCCGTCTGCAAATCGTTGATCATCGCCGAACGGAGTGCATCAATCAACTGCGTGAGGTCACATGGATTACCTCAAATGGATTTTGCACGAAGGTGTTGAATCAGCCGGCTGACAAGATCGATGCCGGCAATAATGGCCGCGGCGCCATGCTCTGGTGGGGGCCGGCCAGCACCTGGACATTTGAAAATGGTGTGTGCAGTTCGTTCACCTACGGCGGCAACAGAAAAGAAACGCTGATCATTGCGTTTCGTGTACTGAATGAGGAGGTAGCGTGATGAATCAGGAATTGATAAGGAAACAGCAGGATCTGACTGCCCGGCTCAACCGTTATCGCCATGAGTATTACAATCTCAATGCGCCCAGCATCAGTGATGCTGTCTATGATCGGCTGTTTGAGGAACTTCAAGACCTGGAGCGGCAGACGGGCATCCAGATGGCGAACTCTCCTACCAGTACGGTGGGGTATCCGGCAATCAGCAAGCTGGAGAAAACCAACCATCCAATCCCGCTGCTGTCGCTGGATAAGGAAAAAAACATTGTGGAGGTGTGCCGTTTCATGGGCGAGCATCAGGTGATGTTCATGCTCAAACTGGACGGGCTCACCATCAAGTTAACCTATGAGGGCGGCGAATTGCTGGAAGCTGCTACCCGAGGCGATGGGGAAGTGGGCGAAATCGTGACCCACAATACCCGCGCCATTGGCGGCATACCTGCGCATATCCGATATGAAGATCGTCTGGTGATCACTGGAGAGGCATTCATTCGACCCAGTGATTTTGAACAGCTGAAGGCCTCGCTGGTGGACAATAACGGAGAAACCTACAAAAACGGACGCAATCTGGCGGCTGGCTCGGTACGCCTGCTGGATGCCAAGACCTGTATGGAGCGGCGTCTGATGTTCATGCCGTTCACTGTGCTGGAGGGATTTGAAAACCTGCCGCGCAAGTCGGAGCGGCTGAAAGAGCTCTCTGCGCTGGGATTTACCCCCTGCAAGTATCTGGTGACCAAGCGAACGCTGACGCAGGCAGAGGCGGAGGATGGAATCAAGCAGCTGCAGCAGTATGCCAGAGACAAGGATATTCCTATCGACGGCATCGTTGTCACCTACAATGATGTGGCCTTCGCCAAGAGCTGCGGGCGTACAGGCCACCACTATAAGGACGGACTGGCGTTCAAATTTGAGGATGATCTGTTTGAAACAAAGCTTCAGATGATTGAATGGACGCCCGGACGCACCGGCGAGATTGCCCCGGTCGCAGTCTTTGCGCCGGTGGAGATCGATGGCTGCGAGGTGTCCAGAGCGAGCCTGCACAATCTTTCCTTTATCGAAGATTTGGGGCTGACACCAGGAAACCGCATTTTGGTATCAAAAAGGAATCTCATCATTCCTCATGTGGAAGACAATCTGGACCGCGGCGGCTTTGTGCTGGAAAGCGCATACCCCCACCGGTGCCCTTGCTGTGGGGAACCCACCCGTATCCACGAAACTAGAGGGCGCAATGAGAACGGCGAGGAACGCACGATCAAGACGCTGTTCTGCGACAATGCTGGCTGCGAGACGAGAAAGCTCAAGCAGTTTGTCCATTTTGTCGGCAAAAAGGCGATGAATATTGAGGGACTGTCCGAAGCAACGCTGGAAAAATTGATTGGCCGGGGCTGGATTCACAGCTATCTGGACATCTATCGGTTGGATCAGCATAAAGACGAGCTGGTGCGTATGGACGGCTTTGGAGAAAGATCCTGGCAGCGCCTTTGGAGCGCCATTCAGCAGAGCAGGAATACGACCTTTGAGCGGTATGTGATTGCCATGGACATCCCCATGATCGGCAACACCGCCAGTGGCGTTCTTTGCCAGGTATTCCACGGTAATCTGGACGAGTTCCGGGATGCCGTTTATGCCGGGTACGACTTCCGGCAGCTCCCGGATTTTGGAGATACGCTACACAATAATATCCATGAGTGGTTCAGCAAAGAAGAAAATTTCTGTGTTTGGGAGGAATTGCAGATGATGATGAAGATCCAGAAGCCGGTGCAGCCGGCTGCGGAAAACAACACGCAGGACAATCCCTTTGCCGGGAAAACCATTGTGGTGACCGGAAAGGTGGAACCCTACACCCGCGATGAGATGAACAGCCTGATTGCCTCGCTGGGGGCGATTGCTGGCAGCTCGGTGACCCGTAAGACCCACTATCTGGTCTGCGGCGAGAAGGCTGGCAGCAAACTGTCCAAGGCGCGGGAACTGGGTGTCACTGTGCTGGAACCGCAGGAATTTTTCCGTATGGCAGGCGTGGCCTGAACACCAGGCCAGTCAATAGCAACAGGGAGAGCGCCATAATTCGGCGCTCTCCCCCTGTTTTTATGGAGGAATTGATATGGATAGAACCTATATCACGCCAATCGTGAACCAGACTTATAACAATCGCAACGGCAGTGAATATCGCTGCACCAGTGTTTCCGAAGCAATCCGGCCGTGTGAAACGACGGCGCTCTTCACGCGAGTGCGCGATGGCTGGAGCCTGCAGGCGCATGGAATTCTCCAGTACGACGATGGAACCATCGAATGGAACTACTCCACTGGGGGCCACTGGCCCAGGTAATCACGAAAGGAGGGACAACTGTGAATCAAGAAATCATGCCGGCATACTCGGCCTATCAGAAAGCCATTGATCTGACATTGTATCATGCTTTTGCCGAACTGGTGGTACAGACTTCTCAGGACGACAAGGCAAGGATGCACTATCGCCAGATCGCAGCTGCCCAGATTTGGCAGCAAGATGTGGATGTCTCTATCTATTTTGAGCAGTATAGCCTGCGCTATCCTGGAGAGGTGCTGGAGCGGTTTGAGAATAAGCTGGGCACAGATATCCGTATTGTCCGTGCATTGGCACTGGCACTTGCCGTTACCCGCACACTCCACGCAGACCAGATGTTTGTGGGCAGTCAGCGTAGTGGCTTTATCCAGAAAATCCGGCGAATCGCTGATGGGGATGTGTACCTGAGCGGTGCTCTGTATCATCTGGAGGAAGATACTGTGCGCCAGCGTGCCCTGTTGGATGCCCTGGCAAAGACGGAATACACCAAGACAGAAGAAGCCTTGTTTGTCCTTTCTCTGTTTGATGACCGGGAGGAAGGATATCAGGCGATGCACGCACAGCTGCTCCGGTTGTTTGGTCCGGAGCGAACGATGCCGCTGGCTTTTAACTGTGGTGTGCTGGAGTGGTTTATCCGCACATACGCTGAGCAGGTGAAGGCCTGCCGGTCAAAGGCAGATCTTGTATTGCGAACACTGGTAAAGCTTCCTTGTATGAATATGAAACAGGACAGCCGGGAGTTTGCAGTTTTGACCGCAGCTGGGTACGGAGCAGATGAAATCATTCTGACAAACTCACTCGCAATGTGGATGGATAGAATTCCGTGCCGGCTATCCTCTAACAGCATTCCTGCCGAGAAACTTGCGGCGGCGTGCTGCAAGATGTTGCTCAACTGCCCGGAAGCATTGCCGGATTCGCTCTATGGATATGTTGGTTGGCTGTTTACCCGCTACAAGGATTTCTCCATCAAATATGAGGGCAATCGGGATTTGTGGGCGGCTGTAAATTCAAGCCTTTCACCGTCTTCCCCCAAAACTATCCTTTGGATGAACCGAAACATCAAGCAGTCATTTAATTATCGGTTCGATGTGTTTGATCCGCAGTATGACTGCCTGGCAGTCGAGTTAAAGCGGGACACCTATTTGGAATTGTTCACGATGCAAATGCTTCGCTCGCTTGGATCGGCAACTACTGGACAGTGGCTTGCCCGGTATAAGCAACTGACCGGTGCCGACTACATGGAGTATTTCACTTGCTTTCGGCAGCACACCGAGGAGGCGTTTACCCTTCTGGTGGAAACGAAGAAAATCGACCTGTGGACTTTTTTTGAGAAACACCGAGCGGAGGGTGAATACGCATACCCTTTGAAGCTTCTTCGGGACTATGCCCTGCGTATTTCCAGCTGGAAATGCTATCGGTTTGTCGAAAAGTTGCTGAACCAATACAGATTTACACAGCTGCAGGAGATTTTCGGAGATCGGTTCTATTTTCACCGCTTTTTCTGCGAGAATACTGGTGGTTACGGAAACGAGAATTTTCGCACCATAATTGCCCGGCCTTTCCTTGGCCCAGAGGAGCACCGAAAGCTCTACGAATGGGTGGACTCTTCGTTTTTTCAAATGGAGCCGGAACACTATACGGCATTTGTCTGGAGCGCACTGAAGGACCCGACGATTCAGCGGCTCTACGACAGGCCCACCCTGGCCTCTGTACTGCGGCAGCTGATTGCCCAGGGCAACAGCGGAGGCTATGATGGCAACTGCCTGAAAAAGCGGTTCTATTCCAAAAAAGAACTTGAAGCCGACCGAAAAGCCGCTGCAGAGAAAAAAGAGCAGGAGCAGATGCTGCAAAAGCAGCAGGAATTTTTGAAAAGAAAGGAAAAGCTGGCACAGATCTATAACGGAAGTGCGATGTCTTTGGTTCAATTTGCAGACAAGTATTATTACAAAGAAGATAAACAGCAAGCCATGAATATGGTCTATGAAAAACTGTTGGAATGGCCTGCCGGCTGTGTGCAGGAACTGACGCCGATAGACACACAGAATTTCTTTGTGCTGTGCGGAATGCTGGCAAAGTACGAGACCAGGCCAAAACAAGAACTATTGGATATGGTGAAAAACATGATCGAAGGAGGTGCAGCAGCATGACCAATACGATGAAACATTTGTCTCTGCTGGGCCGCATGGAAACTGACGGCCTGATGCTGAGCCTAACGGGCTTGTTTTCTGAGAACGAGTTGGACGGGGCGTGCGAAAAGGTCGAACGGCTGGAACTGCAGGCGCGGCTGAAGAAAAACAGGAGCTCCCAAATTCAGCGGAAACTGGTTGAATGCGGTGAGTTCGCAGATTTGTACCATGCTTTGTGTACCTGTGAGATCGAGGATGACAGGATCGAACCGATGCTCAAATCGGCAGATGACTGCCATGAGAGCCTGACACAGTATCCGATGGAACAGGTACTGGAGGCAGCGTCTTTGAATGTTCCAACGGCGCTGACTTTTGAGTATTTGAAATACTATTTGCCCTATGTCAAGTACGAAGAAGAGGAAAAAGCTATTCTGGATAATCTCTGGCTTTTTCCTGTTGCAGATTGGAAAGGACTTTCTTCACTGACCGCACATCAGCGGGACATGATGCGCTTTCCATTTCTTGGCGCCTGCCTGTTCAACTGGCATAGCAACGAAAAAGAGACGCTGGTACTTCTGGAGCAGAATACACCGCTGCAGAAGATCCTCGGCCTGCTGTACCAGCAGGGCGTGACCGTGTTTCTTGATTCTGGCCGGCTGAAAGCACTTCAATGGCTGCGGGAAACCGATATCGGGAAGTTCCGCCAGCTGCTGGAGGTCTTTGAACATGATGTAGATGATTTGAACATCTTTTTCCAACGCTGGTTTGAAAACCGTGCGGGACAGTATGATCTGAACTGGTTCATCAGACAGGAAGCACCGCTGAACAAAGAACAGCGTGAGGAGATCTTGTGCAATCAGGTCAGTTACCTGAATGCACTGTATGCCGGTTGCCTCCATCTGGATTTCGGTGCGATCCGCTCGTATCAGTTCCCGATCCTTGTCTATGCGGTGGAACACCGGAAAAAGCACTTTTTACAGTTGGTGGATCAGAACAGTGAGATTTTCCTTTCTCTGAGCCGCTATGCGCTCCTGTTTGAAGACTGCTTTTGTGAGCACTGCAATATCAATTCCCTGTCAGAAAAAAATTTGCAGGATTGCGATGCTGCAAAGCGCCCAGACAGCTATTTTGACTGCCTGGAGGAAGGACAGCAATATACCTTTGAAGAGATGCGGCTGCTGTGGCAGCAGGACCAAATCTATGTCCGCTTGTATGCAAAGCTGGCCCCACTCCCGGTAGACCAGCGTATGCTCACGCTTCGCCAGCTCCTCAAGCGGGATCTGGTCAGCCGATACACGGAGGATGAGCAACTGACTCAGCTGGCTCAATGCCTGCTGGAGCAACCGTTCAGCGAATGGTATCGGAAGCGATTCGGACATATTCGCGGGCTGACGAGGCGGACGGCTATGCAAATGCTGTTTCATTACACCCAGCTTTGCCCCTTTGTCCTGGATCTCCAGACGGAAACGGATGCGGTCTTTGCGGCCAGAAACCTGCCATTGCTTGCCGGGTGTGAAAATTGGCTGCAGGTTCGAACCTCTGTCTTGACCACGGATATGGATTGGGCCCAGTTGAAAGAAAGCCTCTCCATTTCAGACGAGTTTGTGAAACAGAACCAAAATCGTATCACAGACTTCCTGCTTCGAGGAGGCAGTAGCCTGGTGACTCCGCTATATAACTACCTGCAGGGAAATGATGCGGCTATTGAGGCACTCAGAAGGATCGTACAGGCTGAACTCATGGGCCAGTTCTATGTGCTGAAATATTTCGCAGACGATCTGCGCCGGGAAATAAACCACCCAATCAGTGAGCAGCAGGAGACCGCATGGCAAAAGAACCTTGCGTTGGATCGAGGCAAGTTTATTGCCGAGGAAGCGGATGATTTCTACCACACCATTCAGATAGGCGAGCTGCCCTATAGCACCTGCTTGTCTTATCGAACGGGGAGCCAGCGCGAGTGCCTGCTGGCGGCTTTTGATTCCAACAAGAAAATCATCCTGATCAGAAAAGGTGATGAGATCGTGGCCCGCGCCTGCATTCGCCTGACGAAAGGGGCGTTTCAAAAGCCGACAGAACTGATGCTTTCTTTTGCTGATTTGGCCGGAGAGAACACAACCGAGAGCGGTCATATTGTCAGTGAGAAGCTGGTGCTGTTTCTGGAGCGCATTTACACCTCCGGCATCAATGACGATGAGCAACAGATGGTCATGGAGATGGCCGTCGCTCTGGCAACGCAGAAGGCTACGGAGCTGGGGGCAGTCTCTGTTCTGGCAAGGAGGTATGTCAACTGTTATGCACGGGATCAGTATGTCAGCAGCCCGTTTTATGTGTATATCTCTAAGTCCAAGAACGGGCAGCAGTATCTCGACTCCCTGGGCGGTGCGGCAATGACCTCCCGCAAGGAGAGATATGTGGAAGATGCATTTTTGGTAGAACGGGCGGCCCTGCATACCGCAGGGGCGCTTCCTGAAAAGGAGGAATGAACATATGAATGACCGGACTATGATAAAAGTGCGGTGCGACAAGGAACTGCTTTATATTCGCACCATTTCATGGGAGAAAAAGTCCCCGCATCGGTTTGCCATCCTGCGCAGCGAACTGCAAAAGTTGGAGCAGGAGCCGAATAAAAGGGTACTGACGAGTGATTGCGGTTCCTTTGCCAGTCTGCGGCTGACAAAGGGACCAGATGGTACGCAGATTCTGGAGACCCGGTTCACATGGCTTCAGGAAGATGGCAATGACAGGGTGCATGGCTGGAAAGAGGATGTGCGGCTTCCCTATGAGCCATTCCGCGCTTTTGCAGGGGCCGGAGAGGATATGGATGGTGCCGAGTGGCGCCAGCTCTCCATCCCGGAACTGGTAACACGCCGATATGAATTCCGCTGCCGGAAAAATCTCCAGGAGGTTACCGGGTGCCGGCTTCTGCGTCACAAATTGGGAAAGATCCTGGAACAGCATTTCCAGTGGCGCGGTACGGAAAAGATCGTCCTCTATGATGACAGCCAGCCGTACAGCTTCTTTTTTGAGGAGTATACGCCTTATGGCAGAGGTATCTGCGGCGCCGTCATCCTGCATGGTGCGGACAATCTCCGGAAGGCTCAGTACAGCGTGCATACCTGACCAAAATCAAAGAGGTACATACAATGACGGTTATTAAGATGAACGGCAGTGTTTGGGGACAAACTCCTTTGGAGACACTGGAACAGCTTTATCCGCTGTTTGAGCAGTATACTCTGGACCCCATTTATGAGTGGTATGGAAACTTTGTAAACCGAACGCCGGTGTGGCAGAGAGCGAAAGAGCAACAAGCGTATCAGGGCTGCACCATAATCTCGGGGCAATTCCTGCATTATGGGCACTTTTTCTATATCGTCACAGATGATGAGAAATTGATCCAACGCTTTGAATGTTTGGTGGCGGATAACAAAAGGACGCAGACGTATCAGAATGAGCGGATGCGCTGCTTTCCGTGCCGCATTTGTAATCAATGGTCGGCTACCGGTTGTTTGTGTAAGCTGACTGGTCGTTTTAGAAATCCTGACTGGGAATGCTTTGCGCGATATTTGCCTCAAGAGCGCAGGCCGGAAAAGTACGGCGAGAATACCCAAATTAAATTCTTGATCCCGGGAGAGGCTGGACAGGAGGCAGTCCTTATAGAGCGAGGAATATGGGCGGTGAAGTAATGGACTGGAGCAAGGTGCAGAGAAAGCTCGCTGGCCGGTTCCAGCTCCTGGAGCGCAGGAATGACCAGGGTAATTGCCTGATTCATTGCTTTGGCTCTCTGGGCCAAACGGGCGTGAGCAACGACGATGTTTGCTATATGTGTGACTTCTATGGGATTCCCTATAAGGAAAACTGGTTAAGAGAAGAAGCCTGTGATATTGGCAATAGCTTTTATGTCCTAATTAAAGTGGACGGAAGTTGAAGCAAGGCATTCGTCTAACCCTTTATAGAATTTGGGGTTAGATTCCGTGTGGATTTACAACAGGGCCGGGTAGAGGAATATTCCTCTCCCGGCCCTTTCTGCGTTATAAAAATGTGTTATGAGCTTAATGTTCATTTATAGGATTCAATATAGTGTTTCATAAGATCAATCATATGCCAATATCGATTTCAATGCCTAACTCTTGTGTTCCGGTATTATATATGATACTCTTAGATACAGATGAATATGTCTAACTGATTACTTGGCAATTCAATAATGAATCAGGAAGGAGATTTCACTAATGGAGGAACTTGAGAACAAGCGCATACGCCGCACCCCACAGGAGCGGGCCACTGAGTTAGATAGCAAAATCGAAAAGGTAAAAGAGTCCATTACAGAACTGGAAGAAAAAAAGCAAGCTGCCATAGCTGACTATGATGCCAAGATTTCCGCTGCTCAGGATCGTATAAAAGTGCTGGAAGCAAAAAAACAGGAAATTCTGTCACCAAAGCCGCCTCGCAAGCCTCGAAAGACGAAAAAGCAGAAGATTCAGGAGATTGTCAAACTGGCAATGAAAAATGGAATGTCTGTGGAAGAAATCGCCGGCCAGCTCAATGTAGAAGTTACGGACTAAACCCTTTGCAATATAACAGCAGCGTCGTCCACGGCGGAACCGGGACGGCGCTGGTTTTTCTGCCGGTTCTGTGGTATGCTGGAACAAAAACAAAAACGACAGGAGTTGACACGATGGCCGAACAGGAAATGATACTGGACACCGATACCATAAAGGCTGCCGTCGCCGGTGAGAAGTGGGCCAAAGAAAAGGTGATTGAACACTACACTCCCATGTTCGACGAGCTGGCCGTTGACGAGGACATGAAGCAGCACTTGATTATGAAGTTGCTGGAAGAACGTAACCGTAAAATCTCCCGGCGTATAAAAAGGCCGCCATCTCAGCGCACAGGCAATGAGATGGCGGTCGGCATTTTCATCATGGTTTTGGAATTTTGCATTTCTGGGGCGCATTCACCGGGAGGAACGATTCCGCCCAAGCCTCATCCGTCCGGCTCAGGCCCGGTGCGTTGTGCAGGAGCCAAACCAGGTAGCGGTAGGGATCCAAGTCATTCTCTTTTGCGGTTTCAATCAGACTGTAGATCACAGCGCTGGACTGGGCGCCGGCGGGGGTGTTGGAAAAGAGCCAGTTCTTCCGGCCCATGACGAATGGCTTAATGCTGCGCTCGGCACGGTTGTTGGAGAGCTCCAGCCTGCCGTCCTCCAAATAGCGCACCAGATAGGGCCACTGCTCCCGCAGATAGTGCAGAGCCTTGCCCAGGGCGGACTTGGGGGCAGTCTTGGCGCTGGCCTCATTTGCCCATGCCAACAGAGCGTCCAGAACCGGTTTCTCCAGTTCCAGCCGCTTGTTGTATCGTTCTTCCGGTGTCAGGTCCGCGAGAGACTGCTCCAGCTGAAACAGCCGGGTGCAGTAACACTCGCCGGTTGCCGCCGGAGACTCCTGCCGTTTCTCTTTGGGTAGTGTCTGCAGCGCCTCATCAAATTTTCGCCTGGCGTGTGCCCAGCAGCCCACCACCCGGATGCTCTCAGGCAGTTTGTGGTACCCCTGGTAGCCGTCCGCGTGCAGCCAGCCGGAGAAATCCTTGAGGAAAGCACGGGCGTGCTCCGCCTTTCGGCTGGGCTGGTACTCATACAGAACAATGGGATACTCAGCGCAGCCGCTGGTCCGGTAGACCCACATATAGGACTTGCTCGTAGATGTCCTGCCCGGCTCCTTCAGTACCTGCAGCGTGGTCTCATCTCCGTGCAGCACAGTCTCCTGGCACAACCTTCGGTGTAGGGCGTCATACACCGGCCGCAGCCAGGTGTCTGAGGCCTGCAGGATCCAGTTGGCCATAGTCTGCCGGGATAGCTTCAGCCCCTGCCGCTGAAACTCCTGCTCCAGGCGGTACAACGGCGAGTGCATAACAAATTTCTGCGTCATGATATGGGCTACCGCCTCCGGGGAGGCAAAGCTGCCCGGGCAGAGCGTCGGCTGTTTGGATGTTTTCCGGAGATTGCCTTCGCCTGTTTCCGCCTCGCACTGCTTACAAGCGTAGGTGTAGTACACATCCTCCCGGATCCAGAATCGGGCCGGCTCCATCTTCAGACTCCGGCGTACCTCTTTGCCAATCTCCTCCATCACGGCGCCGCAGGTATCGCAGGTGCGCTCTTTCTCGGAAAGACGGTGCTCCACCACTTCCGTAGGGGTGCCCTCCGGCACGATATCCAGTACATTGCCACTCTGCCGCTTGCGGGCATGGGCCTTTACTGCCACCTGCTCCGCTGTTGCATTTTGGGTCCCATAGGCATAGGCCTCCGCCTCATTCGCCATGAAAGACAGCTGGTCCATCAAGCCCTCCTGGAGCCGCTCTGAGGACGCGCCAAACTGCCGCTTCTTAGCAAGACCAAGCTGCTCCAGAAGCCATTGGTTCTGGAGCTTTAGCTCACTCAGCTGTGCCTGCTGAGAATCGTATTCCGCCCGCGAAATGGTCACCATTTCCGGGGTGCTTACGGCAGAGTTCTTCTCATGTTCCATGAGTAAATAATACCATAAAACAGGCTAAAAATTCAATGCTTTCCGTGCTTTCCGGCATTAGATCACGCTCAGGCCGGACACTGCCTTGTTTGCCTTCGGCTGCTCGGTCTTCAGCCCCTCCATCAGCCAGCGGTACTGCTGAGGCGTTAAGGCCTGCACTTCCTCCGTGCTCCGAGGCCATTGAAAACTGCCGCTCTCCAGGCGCTTATACAACAGCAGAAAACCGTCTCCTTCCCAGTACAGCGCCTTAATCCGGTCCCGCCTTCTTCCACAGAACAGAAACAGCGCTCGCTGAAAGGGATCCATCTGAAACTGGCTCTTTACCAGGTTGGCCAGTCCGTCAATGCCTCGCCGCAGATCTGTGTATCCGCAGGCGATGTAAACCGGGCAGCTGCAGTTGAAATCGTTCAGCATATGTGCAGCATCTCAACCAATGTTTTCAGCTGCTCTCTCCCACACGATGAATAGATGTCGATCCTCACATTCCCCACATACAGCGTAGCGGAATGTTCCGCTTCGTTGCAGCATTCCTCTCCTGGTACCGGCACTTCAGCAAAGGTAACGCTACCTTGTTCTCTCTGCTGTGCCATATTGTCTGCTGCAGACAGCACTTCTCTTTCCCAGCGATAATATGTGCTTGGGCTGATTTCTCGCTGCCTGCACCACTTCCGAACGGATAACCCACTGCTCCGGCAATCCTGGATTGCTGCCACCCATTCCTGCAGCTGCGCCTGGTGTTTCAATTTGTTTGATGTCATGGCAAGACCCCCCGTACAAAATAGTGCTGGAACGTTCCGCTACGTTCCAGCACTATTATCTCATGGAAGTCTATCCGCTTGCTCCTTTGACGGTTACAAAATAAAAATGATTTGAGTGTTTTATTCCTTACATAAAAAATGGGCGGCCAAATGCCGCCCATTTTTTATGTGAACTGTGGTCATCGGCTCTATCTCTTGAGCTTAAGTAAAGGCGAAAATAAAAGCAATGTAAAAATCGAAAAATAAAGGATGTATGATTTGGTTTTAAAGTTCATGGCCAAGTCGCTGAGAAGAAATGTGTGCTTTTTCAGTTAAAACCCCATGATCCATTTCATGAACAGTGTCACAAAGGGTGTTGATATCCTCTAAGCTATGTGAAATCAGTAAAATGGTCTTTCCCTTCTCCCGGAGCTGCAGCAGATAATTCCGCATTTCCGAGACACCACTATTATCCAGACCGTTCATTGGCTCGTCCAGCAATAGAATATCTGGATCTTCCATGATAGCCTGGGCAAGCCCTAAGCGTTGCTTCATGCCAAGGGAGTATTTTCCCACCGTTTTTTTGTCATCTGGGTTAAGTCCGACAAAGGATATTGCAGCACGGATCTCGTCTTTTCCAATACGTCCCCGCAGTGAGGCCAGATATGATAAGTTTCGATAAGCACTGGCCGAGGGCAAAAATCCAGGAGCCTCAATGATGGCGCCAATGCTCTCTGGAAAATCCACATCTTTCCCAATGACTTTTCCGTCAACAATCACCTTTCCTTGATCCGGATGGATCAGGCCGCAGATGGTTTTAATCAACACTGTTTTTCCTGAACCATTTCGCCCAATGATTCCATGAATCTTGCCTTTCTCAAAGGAGACATTGATTTGGTGGAGTACAGTAGCTCCCTTAAAGGACTTCGTAACATCCTGTACTTCAATAATTGATTCCATAATATTCCTCCAATTACTTGCTTTGCGGATTTGCTGCTGGATTATGCTGGCCCAGCCAGTACACGATGCCAAGGTTCAGCACTATCAACAGAAACAAGCTGATTGCCACCGCAGGACCGAAATTGTTGCCCATTGCCTGTGCCATACCCCAATAGGGTGGGAGAAATAAGCTGACTGGTGGATAAGCCATTCCAACAGCTAACAGACCACACTCTACTAAAAGATAAAGAGTGATTGCTGCCCGACTTGCAGACAGAATCATACCACCAGCACAGAGAACTGAGAGAAGTGTGGTGTGCAGTGGGAACAGCACCACTACTGTACACCATTTTGCCCACAACAAATCCGAGCCAGGAATCAGGGACAGTATGATCAGTGCAAAGAGAAAAAATACATAATTTATTATGACCACAGCAGCCAGCCGCATTAGCCACCAACTGCGTATGTTCTTGGAACGTAAGACGGTATAGGTGCTTAGTGTTCCAAGCTCTGGCATCAGGAAAAGAAGGCTTGCCGAGACGGGCGGAAGGACACATAAATTCCATTCCATAGTTTTCAGAATGTCCAGCCCACCAGCACCATCTTGGGTGGAAACCCCCAGGAAGAATAACAGCGGAGAGCGGTGGCCGCCCACAAGGAACAGCATGAGGGCTATTGCGGTAAGATAGCAGGTCAGTGTATGACGGTCAAAGACCCGTGTAAATAGGCGTCCTTTCATTGCTTTGTCCCCACTGTAATACGGAAATCGTAACTGTGGATTGCATGTAGAATCAAAAGAAACAGCACCACAGCAGCGGCAGCATAGACCAGGAACGATTGAGGCAGTGTCAGGTATGCGGTTTCCGCTTCTGAGCCGCTGACATTGTGATACATGAGCAGGCTGTTCGCCAAAAGCGAAAACTTTCGGTAAGAATCAGTCAAAAACCCGATTGTCAGAATGTACCCTGCCACATGAACCAGTATAGCAGCAAGGTAACTGAGTACCTTAGAGATGCGCAGATTAAGCCAGAAAATGATGAGACTCATTACAAAAACATAGCACACACTAAGCAGGTAACTTAATACGCAGGCTATGGCTGGTGTCAGTGTCATCAAATGCCCGTATGGGAAGGAAACCTGGTATTCCCAGGCCAGTTCAGGCGCCCGATTCTGCACAAGCACAGAGAGAGGCAAACTCCATACATTAGCGGCAAAGGAATTTTCTGAAATAAACAATGCGCCAGCAATAAACAGCACAAGATAATACACTGCGCTGATGCCGAGCAAATAGAGAACTTTTCCAGCGACCCAGGTCTTGCGGGATACTCGCAGAAGGGTGTATGTTTCGTTCTGGCTGGAAAATGGTATGTCGGACACCATCAGAACAGCACCCAGAAAAGCGCAGGTAGCTGTGTAGGTATCGGTATTGAAATAAATGAATGCCTCAAAAATTCCAAGGGGTTCACCCATGGCTTTTGAAAAATCCAACAGAGGAAACGCACTGATGATTTGAATAGTACAGCCCAAGATCAGTGCTAAGTACAGCCGTGGCGAAAGAAAGGCCTGGCGGAATTGATGTGCACAGATCTTAAACATCCCACAGCCTCCTTTCAAGCAGCTTCCAACATAAAATAGAGGCCAGCGCCAGCATCCCCAACTGGTACAACAGTGGAAAGGCTGGGAATGGAATGAAGTCCGTAGCCGGCATCAAAACATTGGCGGGGCTAAACAGTAGCGGTTCACCCAATCGGTAGAGAATCAGGTGTGTGCCGAAGAACAGTGCAAAGGGAGCAGCCAGAGTAATGTAGCGATTCGGAATAAGCGCAGAAACGCAAAGCCCAATTACAGACCAGGATGCGCCAAACAGAAAAGCCAGCAGGAGCAGGAACAGCACCAGAAAAAGGCCGTTCCAGACAAACTGTAGTTCCCGATACACAGTTTCATCAAAGACTGTAAAATAGTTGATTCCCATCTGTTCCCCGGTGTTCGGATCACCATTTATAATCCAAACTATATCGCTGAGTAGAACGGGAAGAAAAACAGCTAACCCGCCCGAAATGCCAGAACAGAGTAAGGTCTCCTGAAGATAGCGTTTCCGCTCTACCCGACACAAAATTGCCTTGCAGTAACCGCTGTTGTAATCTTCACAGAATAGAGTGGATGCAGGCAGGACAGCCAGAATCGCAGCGAAAATGCCAAAACCACCCAAGTCGTTTGCCTTAAAAATGGAGTCGAGAAAAGTTGTGCATGTTGCGCTCAAGGGAATGGGTTCATACGAAATACAGTAAATAATCCAGTAGTAAATCTGATTCCATAAAAGTAGGAATGCTCCTACCATGATGCTGGCCAGCATCGGCCAGGAGAAAATGGAGGCGTGAAGCCGAAAACGCAAAGATTTACTCAAAAATTCATCCCCCGCTCTCCTTGAATCAGTTCCCCTGTGACCGCATTCACAGCCAGAACTCGCATACGGTTAATCATCAAGGCATCATCATCAGATCCAATTTGAAAACGCCAAGCAGGAACAACAACCGCCTCTTGTGTTTCAGTCAGCGTTACAATATATTCTAAAGAAATGGCACCGACAGTAAGGGTATCTTCACCATAGAAATCAATAAGTGTGGCATTTTCCTGCAAGGTCGAAACTGCATCCTCAAGGGTAAGAAGGTCAGAGGAAATCGGCTGGGATGTCAGTTCATAAAGAGCGCCGCTAATTGTTTGGATACCATTACTATCCACCCAAAAAGAAAGATCGTTGTAACCAGTGATGGGCATTCCATCTGCGGTGCGTCGGAAAAAAATCTTGTAGTAAGGCCGACGCCCTTGATTGCCGTAAGGCAACACAGTATCAGCGAAATAACTATTCTGAGGGGCAATGGCATCTGTAATGGTACCACACAAAGAAATTACATCCTCCAGTGGGATAGATACACCACATTCTGCCAAGGAGGGCAAAAGGTTATCTTCAAAGGGATAAAGGTTTACATCCCGGTATTGCAATGTAAAGATTTCCTCTCCAGGAATACTCTCTCCGGCCATGGCCATAGTGTGCTCATAGAGGTAATAGTCACCAATTGATTCAGAGTTGTGAAGTTCCCAGACATCATTTCGCTGGTCGTAAATAGCCTCAGAAGCGCGCTCGCCAAAAAATGTAGTGAATAGCGTTTTGCGTAGTTCGTCCGTAACAGGAAGCACCTCATACTGATACTGCCTAACACTTTCGACATTTTCGGTATCAACCTGAGCATTGAGGATTATCTGTTTCCCATCAGCCGTGGTTATGGTTTCTTCTATCGCTATTCCATTTACACCGCGCACCAGTTCCATATTTGCATCTGAAATGGAGGCAATATCGCTTCCTGCATCTGTATTATTCTCAACTGGATTACTGGACTGTGAGACAGAGGAGTCAGAATTGTTGCCGGTATCTGAGTTTGTGGGTTTGTCTGGAGCCGACTGGCAGGCTGTGAGTAATAAAAGGCAAAGGAGCGTGCCAGTCCAGATCATTCTTGGTTTTTTCATATACCCCTCCATAAAGTAGCAAAGAGTGATGGGAATTGCTGTACGATCCCCATCACCCCTTGCGTTATTTGAAATTACTTAGCCGCATCCGTACTCCACTGGCCGGAAGTCTCAACACCGCGGTTGACATCATTGTAGTTGATGAGGGCGCCGAGATAAAGGCGGGAACCGATGGACGAAGAACTGCGATAAGTGGAACCGAAGTTGCCGGTCCCGGAACGAGAGGTGGTGTTACTCACGAGAGCATAGTCCCACTCAGTCGCATTGTTGTCGAGCATTCCATAGGTGATAGCGTAGCGGTTGTTGGCACGGCTATTCACCGATACGACCCATTGGCGATTGTAGAGGCGCTTCATGCTGGACGAGGAGCAACCGACCAATTCATCAGTGCCAATATGGAAGTCATAGTACAGGACTTCACGATCGCCGTCCGAGTACGCGAAAGCCGGAATACACAGCGAAGAAAGGATGGCGATGGCGCAGATCATGGAAAACAACATCTTCAGCTTTTTCATACTTTAATTCCTCCCTTTTGTTAGAAAATCGGGGGTGTCAACTCGTTTTAAAGCGAAATCTTAAACCATGGGACTCACCTCTTTATAAGTTCAGTTTTACCAAAATTCAATCTTTCATTTTAGATTAAGTTCTTTTACCTCTATAAACGAATATGAAGGCTCATTTTGGACAGTACGCATAAAGAAATTCTTTGTTGCACCTAATGATCACCAAGGATCTACCGAGCTTCCGGGAATCAAATTGAAAAAACAGTAATTTATGTGTTACTAATGGATAGGATAAGTATTAACTGCTGAGCAGAGAGACCAATCTGCCCGGTGGTTTGAGTAATTTTGGGACGGTTTAACATAGTAAAGGAATTTCTCTCATGTGAATTTCCTTAACAATTCGTTTCTAATATAATTTAATGTTTTTGTTACAGAATCAGATGTAGAGAAAAATTCGTAACTAGCTAAATCGGAAAAATTATAGTCTCTATAATTCCCTTCAAGTGTTAAGGTATCGGTACGCTCGATTTTGACATAACCAAAAAACTCTGATTTTAAAATGAATGCGGGCTCATTTTGATATGCATTTAGCGGTGAAATATCCATAAAAATTAGATAGTTATTTTCAGGAATCATCAAATTTAATGTGTTCATAAATTCGATGTGTCCATCGACTTCTTGAAATCCAAAATATTGATAAACATATGCTGTATTTCCTACTGAAAGAGAAGTATCACCTTTGATAATTTCCTTCACAGTGAATTCCTGACCGATGCTTCCCTCAGTTTGAATTATGTTTCCAGTTGGAGCAACAACTGCAATAATTTCTGCAGAAGCCACACCATATAGATCCACATCCGATCCAAAAGATGTAAGGGTCAATCCCCCTTCATCATTTTCATTCCACGCATAATTTAATACTATGCTTAAATCTTTGACATCTTTTATATTTGACAGGTGAGAAATTCCACAATCAGAAATGCTGCCTCGAAAGACAAGACCAAGGATAATAGAAATCAAAAGAAGGGAGATGTTAGCAATAAAAAAAAGATAATGCTTTTTTCTCATTTGTTCCCCCCTATTCCTCGATCTTACCATGTTTCATGTGGTAGATTTCTGTGCATAGCGTAGAAATATCCTGACTTATATGACTGGCCAACAAAACAACAGCACCCCGATTTGCTTCCTCAGCAATGATGTCGCGTATAAGTAAAACACCATCTTTATCAATGGCATTTGTGGGTTCGTCCAAAAAAAGAAAATTCGGCCTCTCCATAATAGCCTGTGCAACAATGAGACGTTGCCTCATACCAAGTGAATACTTTTTGATAGGGAGGGGATTGGTTGGATCAAGTCCAACCCTCTCCAATGTTGTTGTAATGTCAGCTTTTGAAATTCGCTTATTAAGCGAACCTAAAAATAGGAGGTTTTCCCATCCGGTTAATTCAGGCCACATACATGAATTCTCTATAATTACACCGATTCTCTCCGAACAGCGGCCTTTGTGGATATCAGCTCTGTTTAAACAAACTTTTCCAGTAGTTGGTTTTACTAGTCCACTTAAAATACGAAAAAGCATAGTTTTTCCAGAACCATTTTCGCCAACAAAGCCGTATACATTTCCTCCAGACAAATTCAAGGTTATATTTTGCAATATTTGTTTAGAACCTATTTTTTTAGAGACACTTTCAGCATATAAAAGTTGTTTCACCTTTGCACCTCCCACAAATGTTAGAAAATATCTGTGCGGCATATATATAATGTGATTCCAATTGACAAAATAGCAAGATAAACTAGTTCGGACAATATCTTTGCCAAAGCTATTTTGACAGATCGGATTATATCGATATTAAAGCAAAGCGGATTTAAAATCATATTTACCGGACTATCGAAATTGAGAATAGCAACAAGTTCCAAAGCCAATATAAGCACAAATACTCCTAAAATGCCAATAGGTAAACCATGCTTAATAGAAATCCAGTTGGCTAATAAACAGACTGCAGCAAATATAGGAAACAACATTGCAAATAGAGTAACTAGTGTAAATAAAGTCTGACGGTCCATCTGCCAGACAGTAACTCGTCTAGAAGAGATAGAAAACTTTAGGGCTAAGTAAACAATTGTGTAGAATATCGAAATAGCACATAGACCAATAATTTTTTGAGAAATCCAAATTCTACGGCTTGGGAGACGACTGAAGATATATGTTCCTATTGAATCAAAAAAAATCGATATATGGCTCCCGAAAAGTATAGTAAATAAAAAAATAACCCCGAGGCTTTCAATGGACATAACAAGTGTTTGAATATTACCAGCAGAAAGACGTCCGAAAATGTCGTACCATAGAATTTCTACAAGAGGTTGATCTTGTGGAGACGACAAAAAGATGTCTGAAAGCGACATAAAAAATATGTATGGAATTATAAGCAATATTTTTCTTGCGCAAAAGAAAACAACCTTTTTTCTCACTCAAGATTCCTCCACTCAGACAACGCATAATAAGTTTTGTGCTTTTTATTGGAGACTTTTTAAATCGCTTTTAATTCCGTATATACTTAAAGTAACAATTGCTAAAATAAGTATAAAAACAATTTTGGCAAAGAACGCATAATCCTGGCCTTTAAGAAGTGTTGGAACAACATAGTCCAATATGTCGAAATTAACATATGTTCGACCGTCTTCTATTGAGCGAGAAAATAGATAGGAATCATATACTCTAAGCAGTTGTAAAATTGCAAACACTGGTATGAACAAAAAAAGCTTACTTTTTCTATATAGGAAAGACAGGCTAAGTGTGAAGGATGCAAGTAATCCAGAAAAAGCAGCAAAAATTAGTAGATAGATAAAATTGTATAAAAATGGACTGTAAAGAAAAATTTCTAAAAAAGGCATCTTAGTATATGAGGTCTGATATAATATATTTGTTCCTAAGAGTTGACGGAAATAATTCCCCATCTGGTATTCACCAAGCCATGTGTTTTGGTTATGTGGTAAAAAAACATTGCAAAGAATGAGGTTAATAAAAAATGGAACGGCGATAATTAAAAAAGTGCCGAAAAAACTTGCAACTAGTTTTGATGCATAGTAAATAGTTCGTGAAGTACGACTTATATATATAGGAAGAAGTTGGTTCTTGTAGTCATCAATATATGAAGTTGAAAAAGGTAATACCAACAAAAACGGATAAAGTAAAGAAAAGAAAAACCAAAGCCTATTTGACTGTGAAAAACAGACGAGTTGGTTGGCGTCTTTTATTTTCGATATATCCAATCCCGAAAACTCTGCCAATGTAAAGACAAATGCAAAACATGAATAAAATAAGGCTATCACTGCGGCGACCTTAAACTCTTTTTTTGTAAGCATTGTCTTTATCTGTGCGCAGGTTGATGAAAAAATCATTGGCTGCCTCCTAAATAATAACTGTCGGTGTGGTAATTTTAGTTATTTAATACTTGGTGTGTTATTGGTGAACAGGAGTGAAATCAATGTACGTTCCAGTAACCGGAGATTTTGCAATCGATCCAAGGAATGTGCCCCTTGCAGTACAAGCTAACACTTTTGCCAGCTGCCTGATAAGAAGAGGGAATGGGAACATTATACCAACTGCCCGAGGTTACAAGCGTGGAAGTTCCGTTGCTGGTTGCTTTTGCGTATACCTGGGTGTACAGGCTCGTCTCATTCCCATCAGCGTCATACATTTTGGTGATCTTTAACTCACCATTTTCTGTCGCGCTGTCTTTGGTGGCCGAGCCGATGTAGCTCCAGCTGTTACTGTCCACAGACTTTTTATAGCTGGAAAAATTGTATTCTTGTGCGAAGCAGACGGAGGACAGTGCAACCATAAGAGCGAGCACCAGACCAAAGGAGAGAAAACGCTTTTCGATTTTTGCCATAAATCTTGACCTCCTCTTACTAAACTACCACACCGACAGTATTCCAAAAGTGCCCTTGTAAAGCAACTTTTGTATCATGATTTTTTATGATGAATGCGGTTTATGAATACATGATTTCACTACAGCCTTAAAGCAATACCGCGTCCACCAAGAAATGGAGTGATTATGATTTATTTGCAAGTACCTTTGATTGAGACTTGTGGCTTTGAGACACCATTTATTTTCACGTCAACGGTTAACTCATAGGTTTTGCCTTTTGAAACAGTTGCTGAATTAGAGAAAAGAAGGTATCCAGTTCCAGAATCAGTCCAACGCGCAATACGTGTAGAGCCATTCCAAAGTTGGATAACGGCACTTATCTGATCAGTTGATCTATCAGCAGAAACAGAAACACGACAGTTGGCGGTTGTGCCATCAAAAGAGATTGCAGGTAGAATTGTCATCACACGTGGAGATGCCGCATATGCTGGAAGTGACAGTAGCATGGCGAGCAATAGTACAAGCGGAACAATTCGTTTTTTCAAAGAAATGACCCCTTTCATTCGTTTTCCCTCTTAAACGAATGAAAGGGGTCATTTTGGACAGCTGTTAACAAATTTATTGTTTTGCTTGTACGCTTTCTGCCAATTGAAGCATAACCTCTTGGGGCAAAGTGGATGTAATACAAAAAAACGTATTCCCATCTTCTGATTGCCAAACTAAGCCATTTGATATATCAGGATCGCTTGAACGGTAAAACTCCGCATCAATATTCCCGATGCGAACAATTTGCACATTAGAAGTGTTACTTTCGAGAAATAGACTTATGGAATCATCACCTTGCGAATAGGTAAATTGAATAGTTTTTCCGGACTCGTTTTGGTATATGACTACTGCGTTTCCTTTCGACTCCATTCTGTTAGTCTCGAAAAAACCGTCCGGTAACTGCGTTAATTCATATTGTTTTGAATTATCATTTTGTGTGGTATCTCCAACAAAGCGATATTCGACGAATGTTTCATATTGTTCACGTATCCACGCAAAAAAGGCGGCTCGTGCTTCTGCGTCAACAGTCAGCCAAGTGCTACTGACGAGAGCAACCATCAGAACAAAGCAGGCTGCATATTTGGGTAGCTTATAGATTACGGGGTGTTTTGCTTTGCGAAAAATACGGCGCATCTTTTTTTGAAATGATGGAGAAAAATCATGTTCACATTCGGCAGGAGAGGGGAGCGAATCCCTGATTATTTGATCCGCTTCCATCGCCGCTTTTTTCAGCATTTCTTCGCTTATCACAGGATTCCCGCCTCCTCACATAGTTTTTTGAGCTTGGTTTTGGCTCGTTGATCCAGTTTAATTGCAGCTGGTAAGGACAATCCCAATATTTTTGAAATTTCTCTGACAGTATATCCTTGATGGTATCGCAGCAAAATTATCTCACGATATCTGGCAGGCAATTTTAAGATGCATTTTGTCAAATCACCAGCACTGTCATATTGCACAGAAATACCGTGCATTTCGTCGATTAGCTCAACGGTTTGCTGCTTTTGCCGCTTCCTATACTGATCAATAGATTGGTTTTCAACTATAGTAACGACGTAGCCATGAGTTTTTGGACATATAGGATCATCAATTTTTTTAATATTTTCCGCAATTTTAATAAAAGCCTGATGAACTGCGTCTTCAGCATCCTGCTCGTTATGTAATATGTCAAAAGCCACATGAAACATGAGACCCTTGTATTCCAGATAGAGTTGTTCAAATTTCGACCGCTCTTCTGCAGTTTCGATTATTTGTAAATAGACTATCATAGTGCGAATCCCCCGGTTAATATCGCTTCTATTCTACCATGCTTTAAGCAGACCCAACAAGTAGGAAAGATTGTTTGTTTGGATTCGCAAATTTTGTATCATGGCAGAACACGCTAATAGAATGGTGTGGTGTTGGTTAATACCAAGTCATCAGGAATGGATGGAATAAAGTAGTGTTGCTAAATTACCAATACAACATTGATTTTTTTGAACTTCTGTTGAGAAAGGCGTCATCCAGGCGTAAAGGATATGTATAAAGCAAAAAAAGGAGGCAACTACCTATGTTGATTGGTGTCGATCATGGCAACAAGCAAATCAAAACCGTCCACTGCAGCCCGTTTGTTTCCGGTCTGCAGCAGAGCATTACAAAACCCTTTGGCCAGAGCCTGCAATATCGGGGCAATTACTACACGCTCTCCAACGAGCGCATCCCGTTCCGGAAGGACAAGACGGAAGATGATCGTTTCTTTGTTCTTACGCTGATCGCCATTGCGGAGGAACTGGAGACTCGCCACATCGGCAAGCAGGAGCTCTACAATATTCAGCTGCCGGTAGGGTTGCCGCCGGCACATTTTGGCGCCCAGGCAAAAAAGTTTACTGATTATTTCAAGAGAGATGGGATCGTGGAGTTCGTGTACCGGGATAAGCCCTATGCCATTCGCATTACCGATGTGGTGTGCTACCCTCAGGCGTATGCAGCGGCGGCAACCATGCTTCACACGCTCATGGATGACCCGAAAGCGGTGGTGCTGGATATCGGAGGCTTCACGGCGGATTATCTTCTTTTGAAAAATGGGAAAGCTGATCTCACTTCCTGCGATTCGCTGGAAAACGGCGTGATTCTGCTCTACAATAAAATCAGGTCCAGAGGAAACTCGGAGCTGGATCTGTTGCTGGATGAAAGCGATGTGGATGCAATTCTTGCTGGCAGAAAGACGTCGTATCCGGCGGAAGCAGTGCGCCTTGTGGAGCGGCTGGCACAAGAATTTGTAAATGACCTGTTCAGCACGCTCCGAGAGCGGATGCTGGATCTTCGTTACAGCAAGGTGGTCTTTGTGGGCGGCGGCGCAATCCTGCTGCGTCGGCAGATCGAAGCTTCCGGTAAGGTGGGGACGCCGTTGTTCGTCACGAACATCAATGCCAATGCGGCAGGCTTTGAATATCTCTATCGGCTGGAAGCTGCGGGCAGGTGACGAGCATGGCGGCCAAAAAGGAACGGGGACGATTTTCTCTGCGGTTCAATATTGGCGACCCCGTACAACGGGCTGCCGTTGAACTGTTGGAACTTCAGCCTCCGCATAGCAAATCCCAATATATTGCCAATGCAATCACATACTATAATGCGCATTTTGCAGATGACCCACAGCCGTTGAAAGCGATAGCTCCGGTCATTGACAGAACCGCTATCGAGGCCATTGTGCGTGAGATCATGCGGCAGGAGACAGGACAAATCGAAAAGCATGCCCCTGTCTCGGGTGTCAGCCGAGCGGAAGAAGAGAAAACGGCTCCGATATCAAATGTGCAGGCGCAGGAGCCAGAGTATATGCCGGAAGTGGGAGAAGCACCGGAGATTGATGATGTGACCCGCAACCTGATAGCTAACACAATGGCTGCATTCCGTAGATAATTAAAGAAAGAGGTATAGGAGAGACAGATAAAGCCTCGTCCTATACCTCTTTCTGTTCTTGAATGGCAGCGATATAACTATCAATAATATCTTCCAGATGGCGGTACTGGCTGGGTGTCAATGAAGAAATCTTTTGATGAAGTAAGAGTGCATCGTCTTCTATGACCTGACCGCGCAGTAAATAATCTGTGCTGATGTCCAATGCTTCACAGACATTCAGTATAGTTTCAGGCCGCATGGCTTTTGTTCCCAGTTCGGCAGTTGAAATAGTTTGCGGGGTTACATGTGCCATTTTAGCCAGAGTTTCTTGTGTTAATCTCAGTTGTTTGCGGCGATCCAGCATTCGCTGGCCCATCTCTTTTAATAATTCACCCATTGGCAGCCCTCCATGCTATAGCTATATTTTATCCGCCATAGCACGAAAAATTAAGCGGCCATAGTTGAACTTATTCAGCCATAGCAGGTATAATGAGCTATATTACTGTACTATTGAAAAAAGGAGGAGATGAGATGGACAAGTTTTATTCGTGTGCTGTTGTTAGTCAACGGCCTACGCAGTTTAAATTCAAATATCAAGAATATATGACTTCGTGTAAGCGTCTGAAGAAGCGGTTGCATGATGTTTTTATGGAACTGTATCGGCGTGGAGTACGTCGGTACTATGTCAGTGGAGCTCTTGGTGTCGATCTATGGGCCGGTGAGATCCTGTTGGAAATGCGATGGCAGGAAGAATGCCCTGAATTGAAAATTGTGCTGGTGTATCCCTTTCCAGGTCATGACGAACGCTGGGACCCCAAAAGTCGTGAAAGGTTGCGCCGCCTAAAGGAGAACTGCGACCAATTTGTAATGGGTAGCAGGGGAGTGGGAGCGCAGGGGTATAAAGAGCGCACAGCTTACATGGTGGAATGCGCCGACTGCTTGGTGGCAGTGTATAATAATGATCTGCAGGAAGCGGGTAGCATACGGATAGCAATGCGGATTGCAGAGGCCCGCAAACTGCCGCTTGTGCTAATTCATCCGGATACGGGCAAGATTAGCAGAATAGGCCAATAAAAGCATATCGCACCCAATGTAGGGTGCGATATGCTTTTAGATGAAATAAGGAGAGGCGAACTCTGTAGATTGCCTCTCCTTATTCGTCATGGTGTATTCTTTTTGCTAAGTGGCAATGCACTCATACTCCGTAAGCTGACACCCAGAGTGGAGAGGTTGTGCAGCGTGGCGGAGGTGGCAGGCGGCAGGACTCCGGCCACGCCGAGAGCGATCAGGGCGCCGTTGAAGCCAATGACAAAGCGATAGTTGGAGTGGATGCGCGCCATCAGCGCCATGGCGATCCGACGCAGCTCTACAAGCTCCCAGAGGCTGTCGGCGGCAATGGTGATGTCTGCAATCTCCCGGGCGATGGCGGCGCCGTCGCTGATGGCAATTCCTGCATCCGCCTCGGACAAGGCCGGTGAGTCGTTGATGCCGTCGCCCACCATCAGGACAGTATGTCCCTCCCGGCGCAGCCGGGCCACATAGTCCGCCTTATCCGCCGGCAGTACCTCGGCGCGAAACGCGTCTACCCCCACTTGCAGGGCGATGGCCTCGGCGGTGCGGCGGCTGTCTCCGGTAAGCATGACGGTACTGGTGATCCCCAGGGCGCGGAGGGCGGATAGGACTTCCTTCGCCTCCTCACGCAGCGGGTCGGAGATGCAGATCACAGCGGCAAGCTGTCCCCCCACCGCCAGATACAGGTGGGAATACTCCGGCGGCAGGGCGTCAAAGCGTTCTTGCTCGCCCTCTGGAATGACGCAACGCTCATCCTCAAAGACGAAGTGGGCACTGCCGATGAGGACTCGCTCCTCATCGACGGTGCTTGCGATGCCGTGAGCCACCAGATACTCCACCTTGGAGTGGTACTCCTCGTGGCGCAGGCCCCGGCGCTTGGCCTCCTCCACCACGGCGTTGGCCATGGAATGGGGGAAGTGCTCCTCCAGACAGGCAGCCAGCCGCAGCATTTCGGATTCCTCTTTGCCGCCGAAGGACACCACCTGAGCCACCCGGGGGCAGGCGTGGGTCAGGGTGCCGGTCTTGTCGAAAACGATGGTGTCGGCGGCAGCCACCGCCTCCAGGAACTTGCCGCCCTTGACGGTGATATGGGCCCGTCCCGCCTCCCGCATGGCAGAGAGGACGGCCAGAGGCATGGCCAGTTTCAGTGCGCAGGAGAAGTCCACCATCAGCACCGACAAAGCCCGTGCCACATTGCGGGTAAGAGCAAAACTCAGCAGGCTCCCTACAAAGGTATAGGGCACCAGCTTGTCCGCCAGATTGGCAGCCTTGCTCTCAGCCTCCGACTTCATCTGCTCCGACTGCTCGATCATGTGAACGATTTGGTCATAGCGGCTCTGACCGGAGGCCTGCTTCACCTCCAGCACACACTCGCCCTCCTCCACCACGGTGCCGGCATAGACTGCGCCTCCGGGTCGCTTGGGCACCGGGATGGACTCTCCGGTGAGGGACGCCTGATTGACGGTGACCTCCCCCTCCAGCACCAGGCCGTCCACGGGGACGATGCCGCCGGCGCGGACGACTACCGCATCCCCCGGCTGGATCTGGGACACGGGGACCAGCACTTCGCCCTGGGCTGTGCGCAGCCAGACCCGGTCCACATTCAGCGACATGCACCGGGCCAGATCCGCCACAGATTTCTTTCTTGTCCACTCCTCCAGCAGTTCGCCCACCTCCAGCAGGAACATGACCATTCCGGCGGTTCCAAAGTCCCTTCTGCAGGCGGAAATGGAAATAGACAGGGCATCCAGCAGTTCCACCTTGATGCGGCGGCGCAGCAGGCAGCGCAGTCCCCGCCGTACAAAGGGGATCATGTGCCAGAGTATGCGGGCAATCCGCAATGGAGGTGGGAGAAACAGGGTGCAGGCGGCCTTGCACACCACCTTTGCCACCAGCTTCTCCTCAAATTCCCGGTTCAGCGCCCGGCTGCTGTGGGCGGGCAGCGTGGTGGTCCGCTCCGCCTCCTGCCAGGAAAAATGCCGAATCTCATTCAGCACGGCTTGGCGAGTCCCATCGTAGTACAGGATGACGCAGCAGGTTCGCTCATGGACGGTGACCTGCCGGCACCATGATTTTCCCTGAATCCATGCCTCCAGCAGATCCGCTTGAGCGAGCGTCATCTGTTTCTGGCGCAGCCGGAACCGGATGCGCCCCCGGCTCTCGTGCAATATGGTTGCGTTCATAGGTTCCTCCTTCACGAAAAGAGGGAGCCGCTGGCGGCTCCCTCTGGGTCAATCAGGCTTCTTCGCTCTCCAGATTGGCAGCGGCGGCTTCCTCCGCTTCCTTCGCAGCCCGGTCCTCATTCAGCTCCTTGGCGGAGGCCAGAATGTCCGCGGCGTTTTCCTGCACCGTGGTCACAGTCCCCATGACCGAATCCTTCATCCGCAGGCCGGCAGCCGTGACATGGACATAGGCTTTCTTGGCATCCTTGCTGGACAGCAGCTTGATGCCAAAAGAACCAAACAACGCACCACCCGCAAAGCAGGCAAGTTTCGTATAAACGCTCATTGTGATCCTTCCTTTCCCTTATTTCCGTTTGTAGCCGGTGACCATGACCATAATCATGCAGATCACAGCGCCCCACGCCCAAAAACGATGCTGTTTCATCGCTGTCACTCCTTCTGAATGCTTTGGGATGTCTGATTATTGTAGCAGAAACCGTGGGTGTTTGTCGCTGTCAAAACGGACGCAGAGTTGCGGTTTCCGACATTTTTCTGTACTGGCCGGGAGTCATGCCATACTCCCGCTTGAACGCTGCGTTGAACTGGCTCATACCCTCATACCCCACAGCCTGCGCAATTTGCTGAATGGGCATCCGGGTGGTGCAGATCAGCTCCTGTGCCCGTCGGAGGCGCTGTTGAACCAAAAAGCTGTGAATCGGCATGCCATAGGCGCGGCGGAACCCTTCTTTCAAGAAGGTCGGGGAAAGCGAAAACTGTTTGCAGAGGAACGCAATGGTAAGCTTATCAGACAGATGCGTCTGGATGTATGCCTTGACTTCCAACAGACTGTGGGATACTGGGCAGCCTGAGCCGGAGAGAGAGCCATTCGATTCAGATACCTCGGTGCAGAGCAGATACAGCAGTTCCACCGACTTGAAAACACAGTAGCGTTCCTGCTCCTGCTCAGACAGATAGCGAACCGTTTCAAAAAATGACTGCGTCCAAGGTGTGCCGCACAGGGCCATGCAGCCGTTCCTCGCCGTCATCTTCTCCTTGACGATCCTGGTGTCCAACCTCATCCCCAGGGTGGAGCAGACCGTCACAAGGCTTTCTTTTGCGGCTTTGGCGTCTACGGCAATCAAAACGCCGCACAGGTTTCCGCTACACTGACACGAGCGGAGAGCGGAGCTGTCGGAGAGGAGGAAGATCCCCGGAGCCTCCACCATGCAGGAAGCACCCTGTAACGCTCGGACAGTAAGGCGGCCAGTCATGCAGAACAGCACCTCAAACTGGAGCGGTGCGCCGCACACTGGGACAGACCGCAGAGGTTCCTGTTCCGGCTCCGGCAAGGAAAAGCGGCAGATTTCTACCCCTGGCATACCGTGGCCCCAACGGCCCGTGCCGGAGCCCTGCCTCAATAAGTATTCTTTCAGCATATTTCTCACGACCTGTTTTTCTGGGTTCGAAATTGGTTTTACCTATGCTGACCGGGGAACCAGAGAGAAGGCAGGAGACAAGCGCCTCCTGCCTTCTGCGGTGCTTTTGTCAGGCCAGCGACGCGCCCAGCTCGCGGCAGGCCGCCAGAGCGTCATCGTCCGGAGCCTCGTTGCAGATCACGCTCTCACAGGCCAGATTGGCGCCGTCGTCGTTGCAGCGGGACTCCCAGCTGCGCATCCATTCGCCGTCCCCCCAGCCGTAGGAGCCGAACAGAGCGATGTTCTTCCCGCTCAGCCTGCCCTCACAGGCGGTGAACATAGGCTCGAACTCGCTCTCCTCCAGCTGCTCCGACCCCATGGAGGGGCAGCCGAAAGCGATGGCGGAATACTCGCCGACCTGCTCCGGAGAGAACTCCGCGGCAGCAATCACAGACACCTCGGCGCCCTTGCCCTTGGCGCCTTCGGCCACCGCCATGGCCATGGTCTCGGTGTTTCCCGTGCCGCTCCAATACACAACTGCAACTTTACTCATAAGACTTTAGCGACCTTTCTTTCTGGATTTGTTATGGTAGAAACATCAACCAGCCACGGTGAGCTGCTCGATGGATTTCCCTTGCTGCCACTGCCGGGAGTAGATTTTGCTGCACATCTCGTATTTTTCAAAGATGTTTTTGGAGGCCTGTTCGTCGCCGTAGACCTTCCAGCAGCCCACGCACTTGTGATTACACGCCCGATTGCAGATGAAGCCCAGCACATCCTCCGGCGGATAGCTCAAAAACAGGCCGATCTCATGGGGGAATTCCCCCTCACTCCGGAGTCGGCGGATGAGGTGAACCACGCAGCCATTGGGGTTTTCCGGCACATAGCCGTATTTCAGAAGCACGGCTCTGGCGCGGTGATCGGTCAGATCGCTCTCCAGCGCATTGGGCCGGTAGGCGTAAATCAAAGCGCGGCCTTTGCAAACCCGGAGCGGCAGAATGCGGATGCCCTTGGGCACCAGTTTCTTGTTCAGCCGGCACAAGTCTCGCGTCAGATCCTTCCGGCTGGGGCAGGCGCAGGAAAAGAGATTTCCCGTCTTGATTCCGGCCAGGGTGGGAGAACAGTGACGAATCAGCAGATCCTCTGACATAGGCGTTTCCCTCACAAAATCATGTCCATGCGAAGACTGTACGGCAAAATGAAAAAACGGACAGTAAACACGGTTAGCAATAGCTAACTAAAGTGTCGAATATATAGCTGCCGCCTCTTGGTTAGCGGTAGCTAACTAATGCAATTATATACAGGGCAAATTCGCTTGTCAAGAGGACGAACGGATTTTGCTGACAGAAAAAATGGCGCTTGTCGGACGCCTGTGTTATAATAAGCAAAACGCCCGTTTTTTGGAGGTTCCTATGGCGATTCACGAGTCTGGCCAGATGTATCTGGAAACCATTTATATTCTCTCACAGAACAGCACCTTTGTTCGGGCTATCGATGTGGGAGAGCGGTTGGGCTTTACCAAGCCCAGCGTCAGCAGAGCCATGTCCATTCTGAAAAAGGACGGATATGTGAATGTGGATGCTGACGGAGCGATCACCCTGACGGAGACCGGGCTTGCCATTGCTAAGACGATGTATACCCGCCACACGGTGTTGAGCCAGATGCTGATGGAATTGGGCGTGGACGAGGAGACTGCGACCGAGGATGCCTGCCGGATCGAGCATGTGATCAGCGAAAAATCCTTCGCGGCGGTGCAGGCGCACTTGGAGCAGGTAACGAAAATGCGGGAAGATGCGCACGGGCAATGAGCCTATGCAAATTTGGCGGACTTTGCTATCGAGCAGCAATGCGATAAGTGAATACCTGCCATTTGGCACGGGATATCAAATAAGGTGGAGCCTTGATATGGCCTCCACCTCATTTTTATGTGATCTGCGCTTTTAAATCAGGAGCGACCTGCTGTGTAAGTTCACCGCCAAGCGTACCTGCTCCATAGCTCCAAACGCTTACGGCAGCTCATCCTTATGTGTCTGCTGGCTTTTCAAAACCTTTCGGGCGGCTTTTTTGATTTTATGGCACACGCTAAAAATAGCGATGCAAAACAGCAGAGCCGCTAATCCATATCCAAACGACTGCATTGCCGTGTTCATATTCACGCCTCTTTTCTGACCGCTGCCGCCAACGAACTCAACCGAATAGTCCTCTTTTTTTGTACGGCTCCTTCTGGATCGCTCCGACCTCATACCCCGTGCTGCGAATGGCGTTCATAACAGCCTCCGTGTCCAGCTCCGTTTCAGAGAGGATCACGGTCTGGTTTTTGCTTCGGGAAGAACTCACCTTTTTGACCGGGCAGACTTTGCGCACGGCGTCATTGACATGGGCCTCGCACATCCCGCACACCATTCCGTTGACTTCCACTGTGTACTTCCACATAATTTCTCATTCCTCCTTGACTTTAGTATGATTGAGCTGCGCGGACCGGATGGTGGTCTGCCGTGCCGCAGTCCGTTCATCCGGGATCTTCCTGGCTATCAGACAGCACAGCGGCGCCAACGAACTTCCGAGAAGCTGATGGCGAACGATGGAATAGCCGCACTCGGACAGGTATGCCATCAGCTCCCCGGCAGTCCAGACATGGTATACCCGAAAGCCGGACAGCCCCATGAACCAGAGCCGGAGTCTGGCGCTGCGGCTTTTGCCCCAGACAAAGGTGGGGGCGAACAGCCATCCCCCCGGCTTCAGAACCCGCCAGGCTTCCACCAGAGCTTTTTCGGGGTGAGGCATGACATGGAGGGCGTTGGAGATCACGACCGCATCGAAGCTCTCCGGGCCGTAGGGCAGCTTGGTGGCGTCCTGGACGGAGAAATGGAGCCGAGACGAATGCACCTGCTTTTTGGCCTGACGGATCATTTCAGCTGAAAAGTCGGTTGCCTCCCAGCTCCGGACACATGGAGAAAGCGGCACGGACAGCTGACCAGTTCCGCAGGCCAACTCCAGCACATCCATGTCCCGTTTCAGAAAAGGGCGCATTGCTTTGCATATCTGCTGATAGGTTGTCTGAGAGCGGCGCATGAAACCGGAGTAATGCCGTGAAAACCGCTCCCAAAACTGCTTGTTGTCATCCATACAATATGGTCACCTCAATGATGGTTAGCGATTGCTAACTACATCATACTCTTTGTCGCACGAAATTGCAAGATGCCGCCATATTGGTTTTGCATGTTCTCTGGGATAAATCAAGGGAAGAAGCGAGAACGAAGAATGACCGGGATACATCTCCCGGCCATTCTTTCCGTTTCGTTCGGCTCACTGTGTTTACCGGCACCAACCGGTGGGATTGGAGCGGGCGGTGATGAAGCGGCGGTAAATGCCCTCCTCCGCCATAAGTTTGTCGTGGTCGCCGGCCTGAACGATGCGCCCCTGGTCGATAACCAGGATCTCATCGGCGTGGCGAATGGTATTGAGCCGGTGGGCAATGACCAGCAGGGTCTTGCCCCGGCACAGTTGGGTGATGGCCTCCTGGATGTAGCTCTCATTGTCGGCGTCCACGCTGGCAGTGGACTCATCCAGAATGACGATGGGAGCATCCTTCAGAATGCAGCGGGCAATGGAGATCCGCTGCCGCTCTCCGCCGGATAGGCTGGCTCCACCTTCGCCGATAACAGTGTCAAAGCCGTCGGGCAGTTCCATGATGAAGTCATAGCATCGGGCTTTCCTGGCTGCCTCATAGACCTCCTCCCGTGTGGCGTCTGTCCGTCCCATGGCGATATTGTTATAGACGGTATCCTGGAAAAGATAGACCCGCTGGAACACCATGGAGATCTGGTCCATCAGATCAGAGAGAGGAATATCACGGATGTCCCTGCCCCGTACCAGAACCTGCCCCTGTTTCACATCCCAGAACCGGGAAAGCAGGTTGGCTACCGTACTCTTGCCGCCGCCAGAGGGCCCCACCAGGGCCAGCATCCGGTTTTTCTCCAGTGTGAAAGAGACATCATGCAGTACCTCTTTCTCCCCGTAGGCGAAGGTGACATTTCGGAACTCCACCTCCGGGGCACCGCCGGCTTTGGGTAAGGTCTCCCGGCCCCGGTCAGGTAGTTCTGGCTGGGCCAGTACCGCCTCGATCCGGTCCATGCAGGCGTTCATCACCGTCAGGCGGGTGGCTTGACTATAGAGCGCTTTAATGGGGCCGAAGAGGTCAAAGACGAAGAGCAAGACACCCAGCAGAAAGGTGATGGAGAGCTGCCCACGGCCATAGAGCCAGAGTGACAGGGGGATTATCAGCACCGAGCCCAGACCGCACACCAGATAGAGGGCCCGCATCCAGGGAGCCTGGCTCTCCTCGAACTCGATGCTGACCTTGCGGCTCCGGGCGAAATTTTCGGTGAGTTGCTCGGAACGCTCTCCCAGCAGGTTGAAGGTCTTGGCAATACCAATGCCCTCCACATAGTCCAGCACTGCCCGTGTGAGAGCCTCGCTCTGCTCCTGTCGGACATCAGAGTGAGCCAGGGTGCTCCCCAGGGAAGCGCGGCCCAGCTGCCAAATGATCCCTACCACCACCAAGGCGGCCAGTCCCAGCCAGGGATTCAGGAAGGCCAGCCACAGCACAAGAATGGCTTGGGCAAAGGTATAGCTCATCATGTTGGCAATGTCGTGCATACAGTTCTCCTCAATGAACACCATGTCGGTGGACAGAACGGAACTGATTTTGCCGATGTTGCCCTCTGTGAAATAGCCCATGGGCAGGCGGCGCAGATGCCGTCCCAGCTCCATGCGCAGATCGGCGAATACCATATAGCCCGCCGCGGCCTGGAGCCGGTCGGCGATGTTCTGGCACAGGCACTCCAGCAGAACGCAGCCCACCGTGCCCACCGCCAGCCACAGGCACAGCCGTGCCGTCATGGTTCCCTGGAGAAAAGCGCTCAGGGCCAAGAAGGACAGACCGATGGGGGCCTTGGACAGCATGGACTTCAGGAACGCAAAGACAAAGGCCAGCTTGATCCGCCCCTGATAGGGGCCGGATACGGACAGGATTCGTTTCATCAGCGCGATCATGCCTCGTCGCCTCCTTTCTCCGCAGAGACACGCCAGGCAGCGGCTCCCTCGGCAGCCCGCCACAGTTTTTCATAGGCGGGGCAAGTCTTTCGCAATGTATCGTGGCGGCCAATCCCTGCCACATTGCCCTGATCCAGCACCACGATCTGATCGGCACCTGCAATGGACTGAAGCCGGTGGGCGATGACGATGACCGTCTTGCCCCGGATCACCTCGGCAATGGCGGCGTTCATTTTCTCCTCATTCTCCGGGTCCAAAAAAGCGGTGGCCTCATCCAGCACCACGATGGGAGCGTCCTTCAAAATCGCCCGGGCCAGGGCGATCCGCTGCCGCTCCCCGCCGGAAAGCCCTTTGCCGCCATCGCCGGCCATGGTATAGATTCCTTTTTCCAGCCGTTTCAGAAACTCTCCGCATTGAGCCCGTTCCGCCGCCGCCAGCACCTCCTCGTCGGTGGCGCCGGGTCTTCCCAGCCGGATGTTCTCCAACAGGCTGGTGTTGAACAGGAACTGCTCCTGCGCGACGAAGGAGATCTGCTCATTCAGAGAGGCGAGGGACATCTCTCGCAGGTCTTGCCCCCCCAGCGTGATGCGTCCGTCCGTCACATCGTAAAAGTGGATCAGCAGCTTGGCAAGGGTCGACTTCCCGCTGCCGGATTCTCCCACCAAAGCAGTGAGGCTTCCCTGTGGGACAGAGAAGGAGATGCCGTGGAGGACTTCGTCCTTTTCATAAGAAAACCGCACATTCTCAAAGCGGATCTGCAAATCGTTTCCGTTGAAATCCGTTTTTCCTTCTTTCAGGGGCGGAATATTGAACAGAGATTCCATTTGGTCAATCTTGTAGCTCAGCTGGGGCAGCACCGACATAAAGTTCATGGCTCGGATCAGAGGCGGTCCCACGGAAAAAGACATGCACAATACCAGCGCGTAATCCGGCAGGGTAGAGGCGCAGGTGAGTACCAGATAGCCGCCGGCTGGCAGCAGCACCAGCGCCACGCAGGGCAAAATGCTGGTGTAGAGGGCCATCCACAGCCAGCAGGCCCGGAACCAATCCAGAGTAAAATCACGGTAGTTTTTTACATCGGTCTCAAAGCGGTGATAGGACTCTCCGTCCCGGTTGAAGACCTTCACTACCTCCATGCCGTTGATGTACTCCACGATGGTGTTGTTCATTTTCTGCCCGGCGGCGTAGTAGTCCCCCATCTTGCTCATGCCGGAGCGGTACATCATGCCCATAGCCAGCACGCCCAGTGGGAGGGAGCAGAGGGAAAGCAGACCCAGCTTCCAGTCCGTGAGGAACATGGCCACAAATACCACCACCGGCACCGCCAGATTGGACAGCCCTTCCGGCAGGGCGTGAGCCAGCAACAGCTCCATGCTCTCGATGTCGTCAATGAACATCTTCTTCCAGACTCCAACGCCCTTCTCCTGGATCGCGCCCAGGGGCTGCTTTTCCAGCTTGCTCTGGAGATGGAGCCGGAGGTTTTCCAGCGTATGATAGGCAGAACGGTGGGACAGTGCCAGTCCTTCCACATAAAATAGGCCGTAGAGGACCATGCACAGGGCCATGGCCCCGGCGTTGAATAAGGTTTCCTCCAAAGTGAGACTACCCCCAGTCAGCAGGGGTCTCAGCAGGCGGTAGAGGAAGAAATAGGGCAGCACGCTCATGGCCACGCCGGCCACCAGCACCAGAATGGAGGCGTAGGTGGTCTTCCGGTGGCGTCCGGTGTAGCGCAGGACTTTTTGAAACACAGTATCACTCCTTTTTAGTTAGTTATTGCTAACTTATTGGCGAGAAAAAAGCCTCCGCAGAGGCGTTTTTCATCCCTTGGGGAATCCCAGGGCAGCGTACCAGTCAAAGAGACGGCAGACCAAAGTGCAGTGGCGCTGGATCTCCGGCCAGGCGAAGGCGTGGATAAAGGGCTCGTAAATGGTGGTCCAGAAGGCGGACAGGACTACATGGAGCTCCTCCTGCGTCATATCCACAGTACACAAGCCCCGGCGTCTGGCCTCGGCGTAGTAGGTCCAGGTGCCTTCCGTCATTTTCTCCACCCAGTCGTGCTGGAAGTTGGCGTAAGCGGTGCCCTCCGCTCCGGTGAGCAGCAGCACAAAGCCATCCCGCCGCTCATTGAGAAAGCGGAACCACCACAGCATGTATTCCTCATCCATATACCACGCCCGGATCAGGTCTTCGTCGGAGAGGGCGGATGCCGGCACCGCCGTCCGCTCCTCATAAACAGCATCCAAATCCGCCACCGTATCCGCCACCACAGCGCGAAACAGTTCCTCTTTTCCGGCGTAACGCTTATAAAGAGCCCCGGTTGTCACACCCGCTCGCTGGCAGATGGATTTCAGGGAAGCCCTCTCAAAGCCAAGCGCCAGGAACTCCTCTCTGGCACTGTCCATGATCCGAGGGTCGATGGAAGTATCCGGTCTTGCCATAACACCCCTCCCGACAAATGATAATTTGATTACCGATAATCTGATTATCAATATAGCATCCCTTTCTGCCCCTGTCAAGGGGAAATCCTCTCTTGACAAACTCGCTTTTTGGTTGTATATTCAAAACATCGTTATAAAACACTGTTTTGGATTGTGAGGCGATACCATGGCAAAGCAGATCGAAGGGGTCTATGAAAATGTACTCCGCTGCGCCCGTCGGGAATTTTTGGAAAAAGGCTTTGCTCTGGCCTCCCTGCGGGACATCGCCAAGGCGGCGGGAACCAGCACCGGCTCCATCTATACCCGCTTTACCGACAAGGCTGGATTGTTCCGCGCCCTGGTGGAGCCTGCTGCCGGAGAGCTGAAGCGCCGTTTTTTGGAGATTCAGGAGTCTTTTCACCGGTTTGACGGCCAAACCCAGCAGGAGGAGATGGGGCGTTACACTGCCCATGCCCAGGAGGGACTGTTTGACTACATCTATGAGCACCTGCCGGAGTTTGAACTGCTGCTCCGCCGGGCCGCCGGGACGGAATATGCCCACTATATTGACGAGTTGGTGGAGATCGAAGTCAGTTACACCTACAAATACATGGAGGTCATCGGCTGTGAGAGCGTCCGCTCCGGTCAGGTCACCGAGGACTTGATCCATATCGTTACCACCGCCTACTTCAACGGAATGTTTGAGCCGGTGCGGCACCGCATGGATAAGGCCCGGGCGCTCCACTATATCCGCCAGCTCAACCGCTATCACATGGCAGGATTTGAGACGATCTTTCATCCTGAAAACTTCCGGTAGTGCAAAAGGCCGCTTTCCCGGCGGCCTTTTCATAGAGCCAAAGGTTAGCAATAACTAACTAAAGGAGGCTTATTTATGCAGAAAACGCAAAGCCCGCTGCTACGGCTGTGGCAGCTGGGCAGGGAACATCACGGCGGCCTGATTGCCGCCATCTTCTGCGCGGTGGCGGGTGTCCTGCTGGGGCTGCTGCCGTATCTCTCAGCAGGGCATATCCTGGTAGCGCTTTTGACCGGGCAGCGGGACTGGAACTTCTATCTTCTGTGGTGTATGGTGGCCCTGGGGGGCTATCTGGCCAAAACCCTGCTTTACAATCTGGCACTTTCCCTCTCCCACAAGGCCACCTTTCAAATCCTGCGGGACATCCGGAAGATGGTTTTGTCCAAAATGCCCCGCTTACCCTTGGGAGACATTCTGGACACCTCCAGTGGGCGGCTCAAACAGATCGTGGTAGATCAGGTGGAGAGTATGGAGACGACGCTGGCCCACCTGCTGCCAGAGATGACCTCCAATCTGCTGGCGCCGGTATGCGTCCTTGTGTACCTGTTCACGCTGGACTGGCGCATGGCATTGCTGAGTCTGGTGTCCATTCCTGTGGGCATGGCTTTTATGATGGCCATTATGGGCAGCTATGGCAAGGACTATCAGGGGGCGGTGGAGACGACCCAGGCCATGAACGAGACCATTGTGGAGTACATCGGCGGCATTGAGGTCATCAAGGCCTTCAATCAGGGAAAGAACTCCTATGAGAAGTTCTCTTCCCGGGTACGGGCCAATGCTGCCTACTACTACAGCTGGATGAAGAAATGCCAGTTTGGGATGGCTCTGGCCTATGCCATCGCTCCCACCACGCTTATTACGGTGCTGCCTGTGGGCTGGATCTTCTACACGGGCGGCAGCTTGTCCGCGGAGGTATTTCTCACCACCATCATCCTGTCCATGAGCATCATGGGACCGCTCATTGCCGCTATGGGCTTTGTGGATAATCTGGCCAAGGCGGGCACCATCGTGGGCTCGGTGGACGAGATCCTCCTGAAGCCGGAGCAGGATCACGGAACACAGCCGGCACAGCTGGGAAAACCGGATATCGCCTTGGATCATGTTTCCTTTGGATATGCCCAGGACAAGGAGATCCTCCACAACATCTCCCTCACCATTCCGGGCGGCAGCCTCACCGCTTTGGTTGGACCCTCCGGTTCAGGTAAGTCCACCATTGCCAAGCTCATCGCCGGCTTCTGGGATGTGACCGAGGGCCGCATTACCCTGGGCGGCGTGGAGGAAAGCCGTATCCCGCTGGAACAACTCTACGACCAAGTGGCCTTTGTTTCTCAGGACAATTACCTCTTTGATGATACCATCCGGGAAAACATCCGCATGGGCCGGGTAAATGCCACGGATCAAGAAGTGGAACAAGTCGCCAAAGCCGCCGGATGCGACAGCTTCATCCGCCAGTTGGAGCATGGCTATGACACACGGGTGGGCGGCGGAGGCGCCCATCTCTCCGGCGGAGAGAGGCAGCGTATCGCCATCGCCCGGGCCATGCTGAAAAACGCCCCTGTGGTGATTCTGGATGAGGCCACCGCCTACATTGATCCGGAGAATGAAGCGGTGGTCCAGCGGGCAGTGGCAAAACTGGTGGAGGGTAAGACGGTCATCGTCATTGCCCACCGCCTGTCCACCATCACCGGCGCGGATCAGATCGTGGTGGTGAAGGATGGAAGCATTGAGGCGCAGGGCAGGCATGAAGACCTGCTGCGCCATTGCCCGCTGTACGCCGATCTGTGGCAGGCTCACATGGGCGCAAAGGAGGGAGAAACGGTATGATCGAGACATTCAGAGGTATCTGGCGGTTTGCCGGTGAGGAACAGCGCAACATCCGGCGCTCAGTGATCGCTTGCTTTTTCAACGCGGTGTTCCATATGTTTGAGATCGCCGCCATCTACTACACCATTTTGGATCTGCTGGATGGAAAAAACAGCTCTGCCACGGCGTGGCAGGCGCTGGGTCTGTTGGCAGTCAGTATTCTGGGCAGCGCCGTGACCAAGTATTTCTCTCAGCTCCAGCAGACCCACGCCGGGTACTTCATGGCGGCCAATAAGCGCGTGGCCATCGGGCAGCGGATGAAATCCGTCCCCATGGGCTACTTCAACGACAACAGCCTAGGAGAGCTTACCGGGGTCTGCACCACTGTACTGGACAATGTGGAGACCGTGGCTCCCATGGTGCTGGTGACCATGCTGGGCGGGCTGCTTAACGCTCTGGTTTTTACGGCGATGATCCTGATTTTTGACTGGCGGGTCGGTCTCATTGTGGTGGTGGCCACAGCAGTTTATCTGTTCATCACCTCTGCCATGGAGCAAAAATCCGCCGCCCTCGCCCCGCACCGTCAGAAGTCCGAGGCCAAGCTGGTGGAGGCGGTGCTGGAGTATGTGCAGGGCATGAGCGTGGTGAAGTCCTTCAACCTCACCGGGCGGGGTGACCGCACCTTGCAGGAAGCCCTGGAATACAACTGCCGCAGTAACCTGAACATCGAAAAGATGTTCACCCCTTATATTATGGCGCAGGGGATCGCACTCCAGCTGGGAAGCGTGGCCATGATGCTTGCGGCGGTATGGTTCTATCTCTCCGGAACGATGATTCTGGCCAACGCTCTGATGGTGGTCATCATGTCCTTCCTGGTCTTTGCTCAGATCTCCTCGGCGGGCAGCGGCATGTCCCTGCTGCGTATCGTCAGCAGCTGCATGGCCCATGCCGATGAGACGGATGCCATGCCCCAGCTGGCAGAGACCGGTCGGGCCGGCACGCCCAGGGAGCACGGCATTACCTTCGACCATGTTTCGTTCTCTTATGACCAGCGGCCTATCCTGCGGGATGTATCCTTCTCCATCCCGGACAGAACCACCACCGCCATCGTGGGCCCCAGCGGCTCCGGGAAAACCACGCTGTGCAATCTCATCGCCCGGTTCTGGGATGTGGAAAGCGGCGCCGTTCTGGTGGGCGGTCAGAATGTGAAAGACTATACCCTGGAGGGCCTGATGGATCAGATCTCCATGGTATTCCAGAAGGTCTATCTCTTTGCCGACACGGTGGAAAACAACATCAAGTTTGGGTGCCCCAATGCCACCCATGAGGAAGTGGTAGCCGCGGCAAAGAAAGCCTGCTGCCACGACTTTATTCTCACCCTGCCCAAGGGCTATGACACCGTCATCGGCGAGGGTGGTTCCAGTCTTTCCGGCGGCGAGAAGCAGCGCATCTCCATTGCCCGGGCTATCCTGAAGGATGCTCCCATCGTGATTCTGGATGAAGCCACCGCCAATGTAGACCCGGAGAATGAGGACCGACTGCAAAAGGCCATCGAAGCCCTGACCCGGGACAAGACTATCCTGATGATCGCTCACCGGCTGAAGACGGTCCGCAATGCGGATCAGATCCTGGTGCTGGACGGCGGACATATCGTTCAGCGGGGCACCCACAGCCAGCTCATGGCTCAGGGGGGACTGTATCGGGCGTTCGTATCCGGCCGTAAAGAGTCCGGCCAGTGGAAGCTCTGAGAAAAGCCTTTGCTCAAGCATCACGAAAAGAGGCGTGCCGCCGCCGGATATTTTCCGGCAGAGGCACCTTCGCTGTCAACGGTGACGGGAAACCCTGGCTACACGCCGCCATCTTACCTGCCGCTGTTACAAAAAGCCAAAAATAAAAGCTGCGCCAGCCTGCAGAATACTGGGAAATCGCCGAAATCGGCGGTTCCCGGTATTTTTTATGGGTGTGCTTTCTCAGTGGCTCGAGCCGCCGCATATACAGCTGGGAGGGTTGACAAAAGGAAAAAGGTCTGCTATTATATCGGTGATATATAGCGGTGATATATAGGCTGGAGGGCAGATTCCAAATGGCTGCATACACAGAAACACAACTAAAAATTTTGGAGATTGGAAAAAAAGAATTTCTGGCGAAAGGCTATAAAGACGCTTCGCTGCGCGGTATCGTCAGGGAGGCGGGCTTTACGCAGGGAGCGTTTTATGGATATTATCCAGATAAGGCGGCACTTTTTGATGCTTTGGTGTCTGAGGCGGCAGATGGCCTGCTGGAGAAATTCAAGTCCGCACAGCAGGCCCATTATGACCTGATCCCCCAGGGGAAGACCGCGCAGAGCCGGGAGCTCTCCACAGAATATCTCAACCACTTTGTCCACTATATCTACGACAACTTCGATGCGTTCAAACTGGTGATCTGCTGTTCGGAGGGCACGAGGTACGCGAGCTATATCAGCGATCTGGTGGAGATCGAGGTGACCCAGACACAGCGCTATTACGAGCAGCTTCGCCAAATGGGCAGACTGGAAGGAACGGTCAGCCCGGAGCTTCACCATATGATCACCAGCGCCTATTTTACCGCTGTTTTCGAAACCGTCGCCCACGACATGTCCAGAGAAAAAGCCATTGTCTATGTCAATGAACTGGCCACCTTCTTTAACTGCGGCTGGGCGGGGCTTCTAAGGCTCGATTGAGCCTTTCTTTTTACAGGGTGGTTAGTTAAAGCTAACTCATGGGAGGCCATAGATTGAGAAATTCCGAAGGGCCTTTTCACCTGGAACGGATTCTGATACTGGACTTTCAGAAGGAGTGATTCATTTGAAACAAGAGAAACACGACACCATCCGGTGGCTGCTGCGCTTTGCCCGGTCGTGCAGAGGGAAGCTGACCGCCTCCGTCCTGCTGGCGGCGCTTGGCTGTGCCAGCGGTATGATACCCTACCTGGCGGTATCCCGGATCCTGATACTGGTCTGCGGCGGCGAGTACGGCCTGGGCGCTGTTGCGGGCTGCGCCGCCCTGGGGCTGCTGGGCTATTTGGGGAATGTGTGGCTGTCCGCTGCGTCCACGATGCTGAGCCATCGCTCGGCATTTACCATCCTGAAAGAGATCCGTACCGCCCTGACGGCCAAGCTCTCCCGGGTGCCCATGGGAGCCGTTTTGGACACCCCCTCCGGACAGCATAAAACGCTGCTGGTGGATACGGTGGAGAAGCTGGAGCTGCCGCTGGCTCATATGATCCCGGAGCTGACAGCAAACCTGCTGATCCCCGTTCTGATGACGGCATATCTGTTTTTCCTGGACTGGCGTATCGCCCTGATCTCTCTGGTCACGCTTCCCATTGGTCTGCTGTGCTACATGGGCATGATGAAGGATTACGAATCCCGCTATCAACGGGTGCTGACCGCGGGAAAGAGCATGGACGCGGCCATCGTGGAGTACATCAGCGGGATCGAAGTGATCAAGGCGTTCAACCAAGGCTCGTCCTCCTACGGGAAATACGCGGATGCGGTAAGGGAAAACAATGCGGCAAAAGCCACCTGGTTCCGGCAAACCAACGGGTATTACGCGGCGGGGATCGCCATTATGCCCGCCAGTCTTCTGGGTGTGCTCCCGCTGGGAAGCTGGCTTTTCATGGAGGGCAGCCTGGCGGCTCCCACGTTTATCACCTGTATCATCCTGTCGCTGGGGCTCATCCGTCCGCTGATCCAGGCGTTACAATATACGGACAGCCTGGCCATGGTGGATTCCACGGTACAGGAGGTCGCCGCTCTTCTGGAGGCGGAGGAGCTGTGCAGGCCGACACAGCCTGCCAAACTGGACGGCTGTCAGGTGTCCTTCCGGGAGGTCTGCTTTGGATATGGTCAGGCCGAAGTGCTCCACCGTGTTACCTTTGATACCGTGCCGCAGGGTATGACTGCTATTGTGGGGCCATCCGGTTCCGGGAAATCCACCGTGGCAAGGCTGATTGCCTCCTTTTGGGAGGCGGTCAGCGGCGAGGTGCAGATTGGCGGCGTGGATGTGCGGAAATTACCGTTGTCACAGGTCATGGACACAGTGGCCTATGTGTCGCAGGACAATTTCCTGTTCCACCTCTCCATCCGGGAGAATATCCGGATCGGGAAGCCCGATGCCACCGAGGAGGAGATCGTAGCGGCGGCAAAAAAGGCCAGCTGCCATGATTTCATTCTCGGCCTTCCTCATGGCTACGACACGATGGCAGGCGATGGCGGCTCCAGCCTGTCCGGTGGAGAGCGCCAGCGCATCGCCATTGCGCGGGCCATTCTCAAGAACAGCCCTGTGGTCCTTTTGGATGAAGCCACGGCGTTTACCGACCCGGAAAATGAATCGGTCATTCAGACCTCCATCGACGAGCTGGTGCAGGGGAAAACACTGATCGTCATTGCCCACCGCCTGTCCACCATTGTGGGTGCGGATCGGATCGTTGTCCTGAACCACGGACGGGTGGAGGCGCAGGGGAACCATGAGGAGTTGCTCCGGGCCTGTCCGCTGTACCAGAACCTTTGGCGGGCGCATCAGGGCGCCCGGGATATGAAAGAGGAGGAAACGGTATGATCGCGCTCATCCGACGTCTGCTGGACTTTTCCGGCACGCAAAGGAAAAAATTGATCCTGTCCTTTGTGTTCAGCCTATTGGACTCTGTCTTTGAGATGCTGCCCATTCTGGCGATCCTGACGGTCCTCACCGGCATTTTGGGCACGATTTCCGGCGCAAGCATGCCGCGTGAAACGATCTGGATCTCTCTGGGCATCATGGTGGTCAGTATCCTGGGGCGCATCCTGTGCAGCAGCCTTTCCGCCGCCAGGCGGACGCTGGGCAGCTTTGCCTTCTGCGCGGAAAAGCGCCTGGAGATCGGGGAAAAGCTCAAGCGTGCCCCTATGGGCTATTTCAGCCAAAACCGGCTGGGCGATATTACCGCAGCAGCCACTACCACGCTGGGAGATATCGAAAGCAACGCGGTCATGGTGTTGGAGCGGGTGGCGGGAGGCTTCCTTCATGCGCTGGTCATCGGGCTGTGGCTTCTGTTTTACCAGTGGCATATTGGTGCGCTGATGTTTGCGGGGTTGGCTGTTTCCCTGCTGGTATACACGCTCCAGCAGCGTGCGGGCAAGCGTCTGTCTCCCAGGCGGCAGGCGGCTCAGGCCGATCTGGTAACAGCCGTTCTGGAATATGTGCAGGGGATGGGCGTGGTAAAGGCGTTTGGCCTTGGAGAAAGTGCCAACCGCACTGTGGATCAGGCGATCGGCGAAAGTGCCAAAGCAAACATCCGGCTGGAATCCGTGTTCTCCTCTTTGACAGCGGTCTATCAGACCGTATTCAAGCTGGCAAAGGCCGCGATCCTGGTGATTGCTCCTTATTTGCTGGCGGGCGGGGAGATCACGCCGGTCAAGTGCCTGCTGCTGCTGGTGTCCAGCTTTCTCATCTATTCCAGCGTGGAGCTGGTGGGAAGCATGGCCTCCGTGGCCCGTGTGATCGAGGCCTCTCTCGACCGTATGTACGCGGTTCTGAATATACCCGCTCTGGATGAAGGAGGCAGAGAGATCGCCCCCGAGCGTCTGGACATCGAGCTGAGGAACGTATCCTTTGCCTACGGGGAGAATGAGGTCATCCACGATGTGAGCTTTTCCATCCCGCAGGGAACCTCCTGCGCCATCGTAGGCCCCTCCGGCTCCGGCAAGACCACACTGTGCAGCCTGATCGCCCGGTTTTGGGATGTGCAGGAGGGTCAAGTCCTGCTGGGCGGATACGATGTGCGGGAATACACCTGTGACAGCCTGCTCCGGCACTTCTCCATCGTCTTTCAAAAGGTGTATCTCTTTGAAGATACCATCGAGAACAACATCAAATTCGGCTGTCCGCAGGCCACCCATGAACAGGTGGTGGAAGCGGCGAAAAAGGCGTGCTGCCATGACTTTATCCTGACGCTGCCCAAGGGCTATGACACGGTGGTGGACGAGGGCGGCTCCTCGCTCTCCGGCGGAGAGCGGCAGCGCATCTCCATCGCCCGGGCCATTTTGAAGGATGCGCCCATCATCATTCTGGATGAGGCCACCGCCAGCGTGGACCCGGAAAACGAGGCGGAGCTGCAAAAGGCCATTGGAGCGCTTACCAGGGGAAAGACTCTCCTGATGATCGCACACCGCCTGAATACGGTGCGCGAAGCGCATCAGATCCTGGTGCTGGATGGGGGACGTATCGTGCAGCGGGGCGCTCATGAGGAGCTGATGGGGCAGGAGGGGATGTACCGCCGGTTCGTCACGCTTCGGGAGCAGGCGTTGGGCTGGAGGCTGAAAAAGGCATGAACACGCCGGGAGCCTCCAAAGAATATCAGCGAAAGGCTGCGCGATATCTTTTTTTACAACACAGGAAAGGAACATGAAAATGAAGAATCATAAATGGTCGGTGAAGGATGTGATCACCACCGTGCTGCTTTCGGTGCTGCTAATCGTCATTCAGCTGGTTATCAACATGATCTGCATGGTCAACGATTTTGTCAGCATGGTGCTGTCTGTGGGCTTTACCATGCTGCTGTGTGCGCCTATCTATTTTCTGATGGTCAGCCGGATCCGCAAACGCTTTGTGTCCCTGGTCTATATGACGATCCTCGGCACGGTTTTCCTCGTTATGGGGAACTGGTATCTGCTTCTCTATTATATGGTGGTGGGAGTTCTCTGCGAGGCAATCCTGTGGAACGTCGGATGGGCCTCCACAAAAAAGCTGACGGCGTCCTGGACGCTCTCCAGCCTGCTGTATAACGGCGTCAATATCCTGCCGCTGTGGTTCTTCTGGGATACCTACGAGGCCTTTGCGCTGGCCAGCGGAATGGAGCAAAGCTATATCGACTCCTTTGTGCGGTACTATTCCTCGCCGCAGTGGCTTGTGTTCATTTTGCTGTTTACCACCGTCTGCGGCTTTATTGGCAGTTTGATCGGCGGAAAGCTGATCCAAAAACACTTCAAGAAGGCGGGCGTTCTTTGATGAAGCGGTATCATCTGGCCGTGCCGGTCAAGCTGTGGGCATTGGCCTGCGCCATCCTGGGCGTTTCTTTGACCGGCGCCCCGCTCATGACCTGCATACTCACGGCGACCGGATTTTTGTATCTGGCCGTGCAGAGAAATTGGAGGCTGATGGTGAGCTTCGGCGTATTCTATGGGATCCTGGCACTGCTGCTCTGCCTGATCGATCAGCATGGGGTTCGGCTGGCGATATTTTCCGAGTTCCATGTACTGATGTTCTGGAATCTCTCCGCTGTACTGTTGGTGGGCTGGGATCTGATCACCACGCCCCCGGGAGAGCTTGCATCCTTTCTGTCCCGGATCGGCATGCCCACTGCTGTGATCCTGGGGCTTCTGGTCATGTTCCGCTTTTTTCCCACTATGAAGGCGGAGTTCAAGTGCGTGGTGCGGTCTATGCGCAACCGGGGACTGACCTCGCCCAGCCAGATGCTCCTTCATCCGGCAGCCAGCTGTGAATATGTCCTGGTCCCTCTGTTGCTGCGCTGCCTGCAGATTGCAGACCAGCTTTCGGTTTCCGCTGTGGCGCGGGGCGCCGATGCGCCGGGACGGCGAGGCAGCTACGATGGTCGGGCGCTGACCGGTTGGGACTGGTGCTGGCTGGCTCTGTGGCCGGCGGTCACATTCTGCGTTCTCTGGATGGGAGGGATACGCCTGTGATACGATTGGAACAGCTTTCCTTTCAATACGCGGACAGCCCATACGGCGTATCGAATATTGACCTCTCGATTCGTAAAGGGGAGTGCGTTGTGCTGACCGGCCCGTCCGGCGGCGGCAAGACGACCCTCACACGCCTGCTCAACGGCCTTGCGCCGGGATACTATGCCGGTGTGCGAACAGGGCGGATCCTGTTGGACGGACGCGACCTGGAGCAGCTTGCGCAGCACCAGATTGGGCGACAGGTGGGCAGCGTATTTCAAGACCCCAAAAGCCAGTTTTTTTCCTCGGAGCTGACCGGAGAGGTGGCCTTTGCCTGCGAAAACTATGGGCTGCAGCAGCAGGAGATTCGGCACCGGACCAACAGCGCGATACACACGTTTGCTTTGGAACCGCTGCGGGAACGCGAGCTGGATGTGCTTTCCAGCGGAGAAAAACAGCGCGTGGCCATCGCGGCAATTTATGCCCTGGGGCCGCACATCTATGTTTGCGATGAACCTACCGCAAATTTGGATCGGGAGGGAACGCGGCAGCTGGCACAGGCATTGAGACGGCTCAAAGCGGAAGGACATACGCTTGTGATCGCAGAGCATCGGCTGGCATGGCTGCGGGGAATTGCGGACCGGTTCCTCTATCTGCGGGATGGAAGGCTCCTTTGGGCCAAACGCCCGGAGGAGCTAGAGGCCATGTCTGCCGAAGAACGGGAACGCTACGGTCTGCGGGAGGCAGCAGAGCGGCAAATGCCTGCATTGCCTCCTCCCGAGCCGGTCGCGGCGAGCATCCGAGCCAGAGGGCTTTCCTGCAAAAAGAACGGGATCTATATTTTTCGGGACCGCTCGCTCAGCGCCAGCGCCGGACGGATCACAGCCATTACCGGTATGAATGGAGCGGGGAAAACCAGTCTGGCTCTTGTGCTGGCTGGACTGTGGCGGGAAAGCGGCGGAAGCGTGGAGATCACGGGCAAACCGCTTGGCCCGGCCGCCCGCAGAAAGCTGGTATGGTACGGCTCCAACGACACCGGGACCCAGTTTTTTACGGACAGCGTCACCAAAGAGCTGCTGCTCAACGGGGAACAAACAACGCCGCGATTGGAGCAGGCGCGAGCGCTGCTGAAACGGCTGGGGCTGTATTCCTATAAGGACGTCCATCCGGCCACTCTTTCCGGAGGACAGAAGCAGCGGCTCTCCATCGCCTGCGGGCTGCTTTCCGGGCGGGAGATCCTGATTCTGGACGAACCGACCTCCGGGCTTGATGGAGGAAATATGAGAATGATTGCGGAAGTACTCCGTGATACAGCAGGCAATGGGAAAACAGTATTGGTCATTACGCATGATGATGAGCTGATCCGGGACTGTTGTGATGATTGCTGGAATTTGAATAAATAAAATAGACTTTTCTTTGTGAAAATGAACATACCCGCAAGCGTTCGCCCTGATGGCTTGCGGGTATGTTTTTGCGAGTGGTGATGTTCTGAATGATGCCGTTACTGCTTTTGCCCTGAAATCCACTGGTGTGAGTGCTTGTATCGTCTTCATCAGACAGAACCACTGCACTGGAGCACAAAGCGTGCTGTTGACATACTATGGAGCGGGTGCTAAAATCAAGGTGGTTAGCTATAACTAACCGAATGTTTGAAAGGAGGTTCTACTTGGATCATACTGTATTTTTCGCCTTCTTCCTGACCCTGCTGGCTGGACTCAGCACCGGCATCGGCAGCTGCATCGCGTTTCTCTGCCGGCACACCAATCGAAAATTTTTGTCAGCTTCCCTGGGGTTTTCCGCCGGTGTCATGATCTATGTCTCCATGATCGAGATATTTTTCAAAGCCCAGGAGTCGTTGATCGCCGAAATGGGTACGCGCCCCGGCAGCTGTGCAACGGTTGCGGCGTTTTTCGGCGGTATGGTGGTGATCGCGGCGATCGACAAGCTGATTCCGTCCGCGGAGAATCCCCACGAAGTAAAGCGCATGGAGGACACAGAGAAGGACGCTCCGCAGCCGGGGCGTTTGATGCGCATGGGTGTTTTTACGGCGCTGGCCATCGCGATCCATAATTTTCCCGAGGGGCTGGCTACTTTTGTATCCGCACTCCAGGAGCCGAGCGTTGCTATTCCCGTTGTTGTTGCCATTGCAATCCACAATATCCCGGAGGGAATCGCAGTGTCTGTGCCCATCTACCAGGCCACCGGTTCCCGGCGCAGAGCGTTCTGCTACTCCTTCCTCTCTGGCCTGGCGGAACCGCTGGGGGCTCTGCTGGGATGGCTGGTGCTGCGCCCGATCATGAGCGACACGGTGTTCGGACTGTTGTTCGCCGGAGTAGCCGGCATTATGGTGTTCATTTCCTTTGACGAGCTGCTCCCGGCTGCCCGGGAATACGGAGAACACCATCTGTCTATCTACGGCCTGATCTCTGGTATGGTGGTTATGGCCGTCAGCCTACTGCTCTTTTTGTAAGTCCAAATGCTTCGATCGTTCGCAAGAAGGAGAGGATGGCCTATCAGTCCTTTCCTCCTTGCTTGTATTAGAAAAAATTCGGAGAGAAAAATCGATTTCAGGCCGGGAAAGCGGCAAAGGTGAAGGTGATGCTGATCCTCTCTGAGGACGGCATCACCTTCACCCCGGTCTGCAAAAAGGACTTGATCGACCTGATGCCCGAACCCGCGGTAGTCACTGATCTGATCGGCGGATATCTGACGCTGATGGTGCGTCTGGAGGACTATGTAAAGTTGGAGACAAAATTTATCAAGGCTCAAACAGGAGGATAACTATGTTCAAATTAGGCGTTGTTGAGGACACGCTGTTTGTCCCCATGCTGGGCAGGATCTATGCCAGCGAGTACTGCCCGCAGATCCTGTACGATCCAAAGGCGCTGGAACTGAAAAAGAAACTGCTTTCTGGACTGCCGGAGCAGGACGGACAGAGCCAGTATACCCTGCTGGCTTCCGCTGCTCGCTCGGCCAATATGGACCGGTACATCCGGGTGTTTCTGGAGCGCAGGCCGGATGGTATCATTGTCCAGCTCGGATGCGGTCTGGAAACGATATATCATCGCTGCGACAATGGTCACACTCGCTGGTACGCCGTTGATCTGCCCCATGTGGTGGAGTACCGGCGAGAGCTGCTGCCGGAGCCGGAGCGGGAGACCTATCTCGCTGGAGACGCCTTTGCCGAGGACTGGATCAAGCAGATCCGCGCTGATGTGCCGGATGCTCCTATTCTGGTCACCGCTGGCGGCCTGTTCCACTATTTTGAGGAAAGCAAGGTTGTGGGACTCCTGCGGATGCTCACGGGGTTTGGAGAGATTGAAATCGTCTTTGACTCCGTGAGTAAAAGCGGTATGGCCATGATGCGGAAAAAGTACATGAAGCAAGTGGGCCACGGAGATGCGCAGATGTTTTTCTATGTGGATTCCGCATCGGTGCTGGCCGGAAAAATCGGCAGTGGGGTCAGGGTGCTGGCTGAGGAGCCTTATTACCGCCATATCCCCCGAACCGGATTGAAGCTGTCCACCAAGATCAGCATGGCAGTTTCGGACCGATTCTGTATGGTGAAGATGGTACATCTCTGTCACAGCGCTAAATTCCATGACTAAACGGGATATTGCGACTCATCTTTTGAGACCCGGCAGGATCTTCTCTGCATCGACTATTGCCGGGAGGGCCGGATGGAATACGCTGTGGGCAACGATGCGTTCTCCTATATGGCCACCATGGAGGGCCTGCTGACCTGGCCGGTGTTCGGGGTCATTGTACTGAGCATTCTGGTAGGCTCTGTTCTGGGCTCCTTGCTGGGTATGAAACTCATGCGTAAGCATTTTGTCAAGGCCGGGCTGGCCCAATGAGGAAGAATATTCGCCCTTCTTTTCTTGATCCTCGAACCAAGATTCTGATCTGGCTGTTGGCCAATGTGGTGGTGTTCGCTTGGAACCCTGCGGTTTTCCAGCTCAGTGTTATAATACTCATGGATGGAGATCACTTTCTACACCTGACCGATGCGGGTAGGGAAGTAGCGGAACAAATCTACGAAAAGCACCGCTTCTTTACAGAAATGCTGACAAATGCCGGGGTAGACCCCATTACTGCCGAGCGGGACGCCTGCCGGATTGAGCATGTCATCAGCGAGAGTAGTTTTCAACGCTTAAAAAAGACTTTGACAGAAAAGAAGTAACCAAAGAAAGTGTAGCTCTTGTCTATTCTATCAGCGGGGCTGCACTTTCCTTTTATGTAAAAAGCTGCAATTAAAAGGGAAAATGGAGATTTGGTCAGAATTCAGTCAGATTTGCCAGTTATCATAAAAATGGAGTTTTAGACGGTTTAACATGAAATCGTACTTTTGAAAACGGGGAAATAAGTATGAAAACCAAGAATCGAAATAGCAGAGGAAATTTCAAGATATCGGGGGCGGCTTTATTCGTAAATGAATAAGATCGCCCCTTTGTTTTACAGGCGACAAAAAACGACAATATTTTTAGAGCGATACTGAACCCAAATCGTTGGCAGGCCCGCTACCTAGTCTTGATAGTTGCGGGCTCGTGTGCAAAGTGTGGTTCAGATGGCAGGGAGCCAAAGGTGCATGAGAGAAAGATGGATCATGCACATAAAGAGGTTCGTCCATCTGCTTACATTTCGACACACAGCTTACTTTACAATACAGTTCTTTCGCCGCCCTTTTCACAGGAGCAGGCGGGAACATCGCAAATCGAGCGACAAGCCTCCTCCTGTGGGCGGCGGAAGTCGTGACGGACTTCTTTATGTGTTTTACACGGCCGACCGTTCACTTTTGCGGTGTGTGGTTGGCTGTGTTTGTTTATGTAACAAACACACACGCCCGTTAGTTCGATGCCGGTCTCCTCCGAAAGTTCAAGAAACCTGTTGGACTTCTTGAATGATTTGGAGGAAAAGGTCATGTGGCAACGAAATAATGGACAAGCAAGGGAAGAACTGCAAATCAGATTTACAGGTTACTTAATCCAGGCGGTTAGGCGCACACAGCGGGACTATCTGAGAGCTCTTTGCAAATATGGTGAAAACGAGATACTTACGGAAGTGTTTTGCGCTGTGAGCCAGACGCTGGAGCAGGAAGTGATGGAGCGTCTGCCCCTCTGGGAGAACATTGAGAGCGGTGCGCTCCTGTATGCCTTGAAACAGCTAGACGAGCGGGAACGGTATGTGTTCCTTGCCCACGTACTGGACAAGCGCCCATTCGATGTGATCGGCGTGCAGCTGGGATTGTCGTATAAGGGTGCGGCCGCGGTGTATTACCGGTCCATTCGGAAATTGAAGAAGAGCATCGAGGGGGTGAACGGATATGACATTTGAACAGATGCTGCGGCGAGCCAAGGGCGGTGACCAAGAGGCCGTCACAAGCATTTTGCTCATGTACCGCCCCTTGCTGCTCAAGTATGCCGTGATCAACGGCAGACTGGATGAGGATCTGTACCAGGAGCTGTGCATCACACTGATGCGGGCGATTGAACTGTTCCGGATTTAAGTTTATGAGAAAGACCCTGAGATTGCTATCTCAGGGTCTTTCCCGTGGGCTTAAAGTCTTTGCAATCCGCTTTCAAAACCAGCAAGGTTCGCATTGACCTGGCCTATTGGCAACAGGGCCATCCTTGTGTTATACTAAAATCAGCAAGGAGGTGAAGGCGCTATGAGTCCATTGGTAAAGAAGCGAATTGCAGCAGTCAAGACGGCCGATGCAATCAACGCCATTGAGGGCGCACCGATTTCCAGCTATGCACGGTCGCTATCTGCCAGCTGGGCCCGCGGCGAACTGACGGGCGAACAGATGAAGCAGGCATTGCTGGCACATCATCGCCGGATCGCGGAGCAGGAGCGCCAGAGCCGTGTCTGACCCGTACCTGTATGAAGATGTGCCTGTCCTGAAAAACGAGCTGGGCATCAAAAATGAGAAAACATTGGATCGCATCGAGGCCGAGCAATCCAGAGCAAATATGATGCTGCTGTACGAACAGGGCTTTCAGGACTTTTCTCCGGATGGCCTGCGGGAGATTCATCGGACCCTGTTTGCCGACATTTATGAGTGGGCCGGCCAGTACCGCATTATCAATATTGAAAAACGGGAGAAACTGCTGGCAGGCCGAAGCGTTTGGTACAGCAACGATGACAGGATAGAAGAAGATCTCAATGAGGCTTTTAAGCGGCTGGAAAATGTTAGATGGGATGGCATCAGCCGGGAAGAATTCGTCCATCAGCTCATTAGCCTCTTTCCGCCGATCTGGCAGGTGCACCCTTTCCGGGAGGGCAATACCCGAACGGTTGTAATGATGATGACCTTTTTTGTGGAGCATCATGGATACTTTATGGATCAGGAATTGATGGCTGCCAGTGCCGGCTATGTCCGCGACTCTTTTGTGATGGCTTCCCTGGATCAGTTTTCAGAATTTGAGCATTTGGAGCGCATTTTGCTGGACGCAGTTTGTGATGAGCCGATTGATTACAGCGAGGAAAGCCTGGAGGGGCCTGCCGAAATATCGGAGAAATACCGCAAATACCAGAAAGAGCCTTATTTACCGGAACCTCATTACCGGCGCGAGGAATAAAATAAGCGCACAGCGGAAGAAAACCGTTGTGCGCTTATTTTAATTTGGCTGAGATGCCTGGGACGATGAATTTATACCCGTGTCCCCAGACTGTTTCGATGATACCGGCACCCAGCTTGCGCCGGAGTTTGTAGACCATGCTGGGAAATCCCGGTCCAGCTGGCATCAAAGGAATCTGCTGCGACGGCTTCGTAAATCTGCCGAGCGGAAAATACCTTCCCCGGGTGGTGGGCTAACAGGTAAAGAATATCAAATTCCATCGAAGTCAGTTCTATCAGATTGCCAGCCCGCCATACCTGGCGCCGCCGCACATCAATCTGCAGGTCACCGACCAGCAGGGTAGAGGTGATATCTTCAAGCACCTCAATCTGCTCTACACAAAAAGTCTGAAGAAGCTCCTGGAGCAAAACTTCCTGGGCTGTTGTGAGATCTTCAAGGTGAATAATGATCTTCTTTTTCATGGCAGTATCTCCCTTGTGAGCCTTCATAAAAAAGAGGTGGCCTTGATTTCTCATAGCTGCCGCTGGTTATATGGGTGCGTCAAAAGGTTTATTGTACGACGGCTTTTTTCTGTTGTGCAGCAGAATGGATTGTCTTATAAGATTTGTTCTTGCTCTTGGGCGGCTGCCTCTTTCAGCCGCAAAAAACTCTCGGTGCTAATAACGTGTTCCATCCGGCAGGCGTCAGCATCTGCAGTCTTAGGGGCAACGCCTGCGGCGATAAGCCGCTCTGTAAAGAAACAATGACGCTCATAGATGGTTTCAGCAACTTCCAGGCCTATATCGGTCAGATAAAGAAAGTGATCCTCGTCCATCGTGAGAAAGCCGCCGTCCCGCAAGGTAGCTACCGCATGGCACACGCTGGGTTTAGACACATCCATGTGCCGGGCCACATCTACAGAGCGCACCATAAATGCTTAATTATTACCGTCTGGCAACCCGTGTCAGCGAGGACTTTCCTAATCTGGCGCAAGGGCTAAAAAAGCAAATGTCAAACAGACTACGTGGCTTGACCCGAAACCGGAAACTGGAACGTGGATTCATAAAGGAACGATATGGGAAAAGCAAACAGTTAAGGTTTTTGAATGGACACCCGCTCATTCCGATTGGGTACGTTCAGACACGGGACGCTCAGCACAAGAAGAAAACTGTCAACCGGTACACGCCGGAAGGACGGGCAGAAATCCATAAAAATCTCGGTGTAAACACCGATACGATGATATGGCTTATGCGAACTCCTGTGCTGGATAAAAGCATTGAATTTGCAGACAACAGAATTTCGTTGTTTGCGGCTCAATACGGGCGGTGTGCCATCACAGGCACAGAACTTATGCCCTATGACATACGCTGTCACCACAAAGTGCCGCTGGAAAACGGCGGAACCGACAAATACAGCAACCTTGTCCTCGTGACCGAAGCTGTTCACCTGCTTATCCATGCCACCTTAGAAGAAACGATACAGAAGTACCTAAAACAACTCCAACTGAACAAAAAGCAACTGGAAAAACTCAATAAACTGCGGAAACTGGCGGGAACGCCAGCTATTGTATAACCATTCTTTAATGCTGTAACGAAGTGTGTAAGTTGTGTTTAAAACCGTTGAAATTCATTTCCGATGGAGCGCCGTGTGCGGTGAAAGCCGCATGCACGGTGCGGAGCGGGTGAAAATCCGGCGATAACTTCAAAGGATTACCTATCGCTATCCGCGGCAAATACTTGTGTACGGTAAAGAAGCATTCAACAAAGATAGACAGTCAGCCCTACTATTCCGATAATTCTGTATTAGCTGCTGTAAAGTTCCAGCGCAAGCATAGATTGTTCAGCACATACTTTTTATTTTCGGTATCACAGATTTTCCGTCCCAATCTTGACATTATATATATATATATATATATATATATATATATAATGGTTAGCAATGGCTAACCATGTGTATTGGTACGAGTTTTTACACTTCCAAGGTCATTTCTGAGAATTGGTACATTTCGGTTGGTTGGTCTATCATCATAATTTCAAGGAGGAACCTAAAGAGTATGAAAAAAGCAAAAAAAATAATTGCTGCTGCTTTTGTTGCTGTTATGGCTCTTCAGTTAGCAGCGTGCCACGGAAATCCAAGCAGCAGTTCGACGGAAACTCCATCTGCGGAGAGTTCGCAGACCTCTGTCACAAGGGACAGGAAAGGACGGGCGGCGGATGAGCTCGTTGTTTCTATGGGCGCAAGGCTGCCCCATGAATTTGACCCCAAAGAGCGTTATGGAATGTATAACGAAGCACATATCACGCACAGTACACTGCTTCGTAGAACAGCGGATCTCGAAATTGTGGGGGATTTTGCAAAGGATTATACAATCTCTGATGACGGCTTGGTTTGGAGCTTCAATTTGCATGACGATTTTAAGTTCTCCAACGGTGAGCCGGTCACAGCTGAGGATGTAAAGTTTTCCTATGAGATGCTAAAAGAGGATGGGAAACACTGGGATCTTGCTTTTATAGATAAGATTGAGATCCCTGCTGAAAATCAGATTGTGTTTACCTTGAAAGAGCCAAGATCTACTTTTGCGATGTCGCAGCTTGTTGAAGTGCCGATCGTTCCGGCAGCACACTACGATGAAAACTATAAATTTAATCCGATTGGATCCGGTCCCTATATGGTAGCTGAGTATAAGCCGGATGAGCAGGCAATTTTTACGGTCAATCCATATTGGCATGGAGATGAGCCATACTTTAAGAAATGGACATGGGTTATGCTGAATGAAAATACGGCACTTGCCGCGCTGGAATCCGGCGATGTGGATATGATCTATGCGACACCGGAACTGGCAGACAAGAAAGTTGATGGTTGTAAGCTCTTCGATATAGAATCCAACGATGTGCGCGGCCTTTCGATGCCGTATGTAAAGACAGGTGTTATCGCGAATTCCCCGGACGGTTATCCGGTAGGGAATGATGTAACCAGCGATCCCGTTATTCGTAAGGCTTTAAATATCGGTGTGGATCGTCAGAAAGTGGTGGATACCGTGCTGAACGGGCACGGAAAACCGGCCTATTCTGTCATTGACGGGACCTCCTTCTGGAATCCGGAATCGGTTATTAAAGACAATGACCCGGAAGCTGCGAAGAAGCTTTTGGAGGAGAACGGATGGCTTGCGGGAGGTGACAGTATCCGTGAGAAAGACGGTATCAGAGCGGAGTTTGAGCTGTATTATCCAACTGCTGATCCGCTCAGAACCAACGTGGCAGTGGAAGCGGCAAGCCAGGCAAAAGAGCTTGGGATCCAGATCAACCTGGTAGGAAGCAACTGGGATGAAATGATTACAAAATCACATGAGGTATCGCTCTTATATGCGGGCGGACGTCACAATCCGAATCAGTTTTATGAATCCCATCATCCGGATTCCGCAGGAAAAGGGTGGACAAATATTACTTTCTATAACAATCCGGCAGTGACGGAATATTTGGAAAAAGCGATGAAAGCGCCCAGCTTGGAAGAGGCGGAAAAATATTGGAAGCTTGCACAGTGGGATGGAAGCACAGGCGCCTCCTCTATGGGAGATTTGGCAAACGTCTGGTTGGTAAGAATCAATCATACTTATATCGGAGACAACAGAATCAATGTGGGTAATCAAGGACTGCACAGCCACGGTCATGACTGGTCTTTGATTGCTAATATAGCGGAATGGACCTGGAACGAAAATGCACAATAATATAATTCTATAATATCATATGCCATAAGGGAGGGCTCCGAAATGGAACCCTCCTTTATAGCTTAGGGGAGAAATATTTTGATGAAAACTATTTGGACTATCATAAGAAAGATTATACGGTGCTTCACACTGCTTTTAGGCATTTCTCTTCTTTCCTTTGTCCTCCTTAAAGCTTCTCCTGTAGATCCTGTAATGGCAAGCGTAAATTATGACACCACTCTGTCAGAGGAACAATATAACGCTATTGCAGAATACTATGGATTAAATGAACCTCCGGTTACGCAGTATCTGCTGTGGATTAAAAATTTCATTCATGGCGATTTCGGAACATCTCTTGTGCACAGAGAACCGGTAATAGAAGTGATAAAGGCAAGAGCCGGGGCTTCCGCATTGCTGATGGGAGTGTCTTGGATATTGTCCGGAATACTGGGATTTGCTCTTGGAACCATCGCCGCGTTTCATCAGGGGAAATTATTTGACAGGTTTGTGAAATGGTTTTCTTATCTGCAGGCGACTGTTCCGACCTTTTGGATCGGACTGATTTTTTTGCTTATTTTTGCTGTACAGCTTCGCTGGTTTCCTATCGGTATTTCCTCTCCGATCGGAGTGCTCAGCGAAAATGTAACATTCATGGACAGACTGAGACACCTGATTCTGCCCGCATTCACATTAAGCGTCCTGGGTATTGCCAATGTAACGCTTCACACCCGTGAAAAAATGATTGATGTGCTTCACAGCGAATATGTGACCTTTGCGAAAGCAAGAGGCGAAAACAGCTGGCAGATATTCAAAAACCATGCGTTACGTAATGCGATCGTTCCCGCCATCACAATTCATTTTTCTTATTTCGGTGAATTGTTTGGAGGCTCTGTATTGGCGGAGGAAGTATTCTCATATCCGGGCTTGGGTTCTACGCTGACAGAGGCAGGACTGAAGAGTGATACACCCCTGCTTTTGGCGATTGTAATGATAGGAGCCGTTTTTGTGTTCTGTGGAAACATGACTGCCGATATACTGAACGGATTGTTTAATCCTAATCTGAGGAGAGAAGCATGAAAACAGACGCAAGAATAAAAGTGATTTTTTCAATCACTATATCCGTCCTTATCATAGGCTTGATTCTGATATTGAGCTTTGTCCTGAATGAGCAGGGACTGACTCCGAACGCCGGATTAAAGAACCTGTCTCCCTCTTCGTCCTATTTATTCGGGACCGACAGCATGGGACGGGATATGCTGGTAAGAACCGTCAGGGGATTGAGATTTTCCTTGTTCGTAGGGATCATCGGCTCTGTGATCGGGGTTATGATTGCACTTACACTGGGGATCAGTGCCGCAATTGGCAATAAAACCGTCGATAAAATTGTTCTGTGGACCGTCGATATGTTTATCGGTATGCCGCATTTGGTTTTTATGATTTTGATTTCCTTTGTTGCAGGGAAAGGCGCACAAGGGGTAATTATTGCAACCGCTATTACGCATTGGCCTGCGTTGGCAAGGGTGATAAGGAACGAAGTATATGACATCAAGAACATGGACTACATTAAAATATCAAAAAACATGGGGAAAAGCAGATGGTACATCGTGGTGAATCATATTTTGCCGGTGATTTTCCCACAGATTTTCATCGGGTTTATTCTTCTCTTTCCGCATGTTATTTTACACGAAGCGTCCATGACCTTTCTCGGCTTCGGGCTGTCTGCGCAGCAGCCATCCATAGGAATCATATTATCGGAGGCGGCAAAGCACATATCCCTTGGCAACTGGTGGCTTGTTGTCCTGCCGGGGCTTTCCCTGATCCTGCTGGTAAAAAGCTTCGACAATATCGGAGAAGCCCTGAGGAAATTAAATGATCCGCAAATGAGATACATGTAGGAGACGGAATATGAGCGATAGATTACTTTGCGTCAGAGATTTGTCCATTTCATTTTCTCAATATGGAAAAGGACTTAAGCATTTTATAAGCACACCGATAAAGTCCCTGAGTGTAGAAATAAAAAAGGGGGAAATCCTTGCCATAGTAGGAGCAAGCGGTTCAGGGAAAAGTCTGCTGGCGCACGCCATTATGGATATACTTCCCCCGAATGCAATGGTAAAGGGGGAAATCTCCTACAAGGAAAAGGTGCTTGACAAAAAAAACATAGGTGCCCTGCGCGGAACAGAGATCGCCTTTATTCCGCAGTCGGTCAATTATCTTGACCCGTTCATGAAGGTAAAAAACCAAGTAAGGATCGGATTGCATGAAACAAAGGAAAGAAACAGGCAGCTTCAGGAGGCTTTGTTTGAAAAATATGGACTAAAAAAAACAGACGGCGAACTCTACCCTTATCAGCTTTCCGGCGGTATGCTCAGACGAGTGCTGTTCGCAACCTGCGTAAAGCAGGGAATTCAGCTGATTATTGCGGATGAGCCAACTCCGGGAATACACAAAGAAGCATTGGATATGGTTTTGAAGCAGCTGCGCGACTTTGCTGATCAGGGTATGGGAGTTATGCTGATTACACATGATATTATTTCAGCAGTCAGGATCGCCGATTACATTTCTGTATTTAAGGACGGGGCAAATATAGAGACTGCACCGGCAAATTTTTTTGAAGGAAAGGGAGAGCGATTGAAAGAACAGTATACGCGAAATCTCTGGCTGGCCTTGCCGCAGAATGAGTTTCTGAGAGGAGAAGCAAATGGCATTGGAAGCTAAAAAGCTCGGGTATTACTATACTAAAAACGAGTGGATATTCAGAGATATTGATTTGAAAATTCAACGAGGTGAAATTCTGGGGATTTTCGGATACAGCGGCTGCGGCAAGACAAGTCTGTCCAAGGTGCTGTCAGACTTTTTATCGCCGAAGGAGGGAACTGTTTTTATTGACGGGAAGGCACATGGCTCTCATGGATTTCGAGAGGTACAGCTGATTTGTCAGCACCCCGAAAAAATCATGAACCCGTTATGGAGAATGAAAAAAATCTTGGAAGAGGCGTATATTCCTGAACCGGAGCTGCTGGAGACGTTCGGAATCAGAGAAGAATGGATGGACCGGTATCCGATTGAGCTGTCCGGAGGCGAATTGCAAAGATTTTCAATTGTGAGAGCACTGCATCCGCAGACAAAATATCTGATAGCAGACGAAATGACTACTATGCTGGATGCAATTACGCAGGAATTCATATGGAGAAGCCTTCTTCGGATTGTAAACCGGAGAAATCTGGGGCTGATTGTCATCAGCCACGACCACGATCTGATAGAAAAAATCTGTGATCGCTGCTTTTATATGGAAAGTGGAAAAATGCGTCAGATGAAAGAATAAAATCCGGTCGAAGTTGTCAATGGTCAAGACAAGCGGGTACGCCAACAAGAAAATCGAAGAACTGGACACCCGCCGTCAGACCATTTCAAAAGCAATAGCCGATTTGAGCGTCGAAACCATATCGCCCCAGCAGATAAAGAAACTGTCCTATTATCTCGACAACTGGGAGAGCATAGATTTTGACGACAAAAGAAAAGCCGCCGATGGCTTGATTTCTACAATCAAGGCCACCAGCGACCGTGTTCAGATAGAGTGGAAAATCTGACATTTCCGCTCTATCGCCCCTCATTTCTATTTCATCTCGTTTGTACCCCTTGTACACCGATGCTTATGTAGTATAAATGCACTAATCCACCTGCCCCACAACATTTTACAGTTAGGCGGGGCCGATATATCTGCTTGTAATGATTATGGGGCGCAGACATAAATCTGCGCCCCATTTCACACTTTACTGGTAGTTCTTATCATAATAGTGAACATAGACATTGTAGGCCCGAAACCGGGTGATCAAACGAACCCAGATATACAGATGATCGGTCTCGGAATAAAGGTTGAATTCCGTTGCCTCGTTGGTAGGCTGTGCATAGCGGCAGAACCGCCGCATGGTTTCCAGCGTCTTGAAGGCCGGCAGTTTGAACAGGGCACTCTGAAACTCGTCAATTTCTTTTGCCAGCTCTGGAGCCGGTTTTTGCCCACGCTCATCATGCCAGGTCGTCCACCACCGGCACCCGTCATAATCGGAGCGGGAGTAAGCCACTTCGCTGACAGGTCGCTTGGTGGCCTGCATGGGGGGAGTATAGGTGTGCTGGAACACTTGATCAAAGCCGCAGGTGGTCTTCAGATAGCAGTCACGACTTTTTTTCAGCCTCAACAGCCGACCCTGCTTAATCGCGTCCCATTCTTCAAGAGGCAAGGGAATATGCGCTGCATCTCGGAGAGCTTCGTCCATCCCGCAGGCCTCACAGATCTGGACATCCACATAGCGGCTAAGGGCGTTTACCATCAAATGCGGAGCCAACGGGGCGCCACACCGCAGACATTTGGGCGGATCTGCGGCGTCACCGTCCGCATAAAGTTTCTTGTCTTTGCGCCAGGCTGCTTCCAACAGCCCCTTGGGGTAGAGCAGCAGTTTCATTGTCAAGTCCTCCTTTTTTGAGATTTCTTTTTCTTTCCTGCCTGCTGGCGGATTTCTGCGGTTTCTTTGAAAGTCTGGATAAGAGGATTTTCATGTCTTGTGTCACTCTGGCGCCGCCGATCTTCTGACCAAGGCGCGTATACAGGAAGTTCCCCTTGATAAAACGAAAGCAGGTTGGTGGCCATATCTTCTTTGCGGCGGTGAATATAGTGTTGCACAGTTTGGGCCTCGCAGTTAATGATTGTGGTCCGCAGCATAATTCCGCGCTGCTCAAAAATATACCGCAAACAGTGAGCCGGATCTTCGGCCTCAATCCATAATGGGAGCGTATCATCAGAGCCTTGGAGTTTTCGCCATCCGCTGTAATCCGTGTAGTGGAAGTGAGGAACATGATTTGCGAGCCGGCGAAGTGCCAAATACAAGCGTTCATATTGACGGCCAAGTTCTCCTTTCAATCGCCTGGAATAGTAGGTATAGCCGTCTGGATCAAGCTTTTTAAGCTTCTTGCTATTAAAGAGATATTCCACATTATCCACTCCGTTTTCAGAGCGAATTTGGCCTGTTGGTTCTCCTAGTCCGTTGCGCTTAATCCATGCATAAAACCGTTTGCCAGTGGTCTTTGTGTTGACAAAACCACAGTCCTTCGGCCGCAGACCACCCAGATTTGTGGTGAGAGTGTCCCAGAATATCAACTGCCCGAAATTCTCTTGATAAAGTTTGATAGCGAGGTTGCCTTCCGGGTAGGTGGCAACTTTAATGGTTATGACATAGTCTGTTCCTTTCATTTTGAATGGTATTGGCTGCATTGCTTTCCTCCAAGCAAAACCGGTGGGCTGCAAAAAGCAACCCACCGGTCGTTGTGTTGTAAGACTGACTCCAGAGTGCAGGATAGGGGAGAGCAGCCTCGTCGTCATTGTTGTTTATGCGCTTTTCCCGCTTTGCTGTGAAGCAAGGTAAGAGGCGTACCCATCCGGATCAAGCTCTTGCAGCCGATCTGCTCGGAAACGGTATTCCGGGTACTCGCAGAACCCGCTGCGCTGTAGGATGCCAGTAGGGACTGCCAGCCCGTTGCGGATGATCCAAACAGGAAAGTCGGGGTCCCCGTTGGTGTCAATGAATGCACAGTCTTTCTGACGCTTGCCGTCCAAATTGACAGTCAGAGATGCCCACGGCTCGGGATAGCCGTCCTCCCAGGCCACCATTTGAATTGCAAGATTGCCGCCGACATAGGAGGTAACTGCGAGCTGGATCTGGTGGGTAGAGCCATACTTCTCATAGGGGAGAAGTGTGGTGGCAGAGTCGGTTTCCGCAGATGTGGGATGATTATCTTCGCTACAACTATCAGCCATTAGCCCCAATTCCCAGCAGATTGTGAGAATGTCTGCCCGGTCTACCCGATATACAGTTCGTTTTGCATATTTGGGGCGGAAGAGTAATTCGCCGCTTTCAAGGAAAAATCGCCCCTCCTTCCCACCGTAGATATGGCGCCGCCCATCCAGAAGATACTGCATCTTTCGGGCGTCTCTTTCAATTTTTTTGGTGTCATACCAGGTGGAATACTGTACCGCCACATGCAGGTTCGGATGGCTTTTAAATTCCGTATCCAGAAATTCCAGCAGCCGCTCACAAAGCACCCTGCGCTGAGAAACTGTCTGCCGTTCATTGAAGGTCAGCGTAAAATAAGAATAATCTCTGCCAGAGAGCCCACAGCCGTGTGCAGTATTGCTGAAATCGTTGCACCAGAAATAGACTTCCCAACCATCGCTGAGGTAGGGGGCCGGCTCCTCTTCTGTGTAGCCGTAGCAAATGAAATTATGAGCAATGGCAGCCATGATCGGAGCCATAACCGCGTTTCTGTGTTCGGCGGCCTGCCGGAGCTGAACGGTATCCCTGATTCCGGCCGCATGAGCCATTCTGTTTTCTTCCTGCTGCGCTTCCGTATATAAGAACTGCAGGCGCAGAGAATAGATGTCCTCCATTGCATATCCTTTGGCGATCCACTTTGCGTTGGATGGTTTCACATAAGATGTATCATGGTATATGATCATAAAACTGTCCCTCCATAAAAGTGCCCAGCAGATTGCAAGAAAACAATCTGCCGGGCTTTTGACACTTACTCTGAATGAACCAGAAGGGTCTTTTTCTCATAGTCAAAGAGTCAACATTGATGTGCCGTCTTTGTCTTCCCATTTGACGATTTGCCCCTGCTGCTCTTTCAACCGGGCAATATGTTCTTTCCACTCTTTGCGAGCTTTCTCTGCGCGCAGCAGTTCGGCAGTCTGCTGTTCTGGTGTGAGAGCAGAGAAGGCAAACTCACGCTGATCGGACTCCAAATCATAGATGACCCGCCTTGCGATGGACAATGCCAGCTCAGATACGGTGGGGGCGTGTTCCTCAAGAGCCTGTCGGCCGCGGTGGAACAGGGCCATATACGCATGGTACTGTGCTTCGGTGATCAACTCCCAGCCGTAAGCATCCTGGATCTCATTTTCACTGTGGTACTCCATAGCGGCATCGAAATCAGCCTGCCGTGCGGCATTTTCCTTGTCTATGCGGCGCTGAAACTTGGTGCAAACTCGCTCCAATTCTTTGATCAGAAGAGCACAGGCGTCCGATTCCAACAGATAGCCATGGGCCTCGCTGTTCAGATATTTCTGCTTTTTTGTCATGCGGCTGCCTCGACAGGGCCAGGAACCTCATAGATGACCTCAACGGGAAGCAACGCACCGCAGGAAGTATCCTCCATAGTCTGCCATTCTCCGTTTCGCCAAACCTGTGCGGTAGCGTCGTTATAGACCTCCGGCGCCAGATGATGGTCGCTCATGCATTCTTTGGACACATAAATGCACATATGCTGCAGGTAAAAAACATGGAGGACCTGAAGAATTTCCTCTCTCAGCTGTTTCGCCAAAGCAGCGATCTCATTCATGTCCTGCCGCTCAAAAGCAGCCTCGGAAATCCGCTTCAGACATTGGGAGTCTTTTACCGCTTCGTTGGCATAGCTCGTTGCCTCATCGCCATACTTTTGTTTGATGCGAATACCCCCGAGAGACACATGGCGGGTGTACGCCGTAGCGGCTTTGCAGATGCTTTCCTTCAACTCCTGATAGGGTTTCTTATACTTGGTTTTCAGCACATCCATAGGCACGACCTCCAGATTGCGGCGGAGTGTGTCCAGATGCTTTTCCAATTCTTCACGAAGAGCCTTTTCCATTTCGTCCATAAAAACATATCCCTCCATTCATTTATCAGTATCAGGCTGTCGGCTAATTTCCGTCAAAAGCGCCGCCGCTACTTCAGACACCGCTTCCCAATAGGCCTCCTGATAAGCAGAACTGCTTCTTAACTGTGCAAGAAGGCGCCGGGGAAAATCCGGAGAGGCCAGCAATCTTTCACGCTGGGATACAGTAAGCTCCTGAAATTCCTCCCAGTCTTCAACCTGCTCTCTGAAGTCCTCTTGCATATTTTTTCCCTGCCAGAGACCAGCCACATCTTCCATAAAGCAGGGGGCCATCGGCAACGAAAAACTTTTCAGCTCAATGGAAAAGTGGTTTTCACAATACTCACCGTCCAGATAGCATTCATAGCTATTTTGCGTCTCTTCCTCCACAAACTGACTCTTTTGGCGCCAACTATCAATGCTGCCGCCGTCCTGTTCCTCCCGGAGATCATCATGGAACTGCCTCTGGGCATCGATCAGACTGGTGAATGGGATCTCATAAGAGCCATATTCTCCGTCGCTGGCCCAGTGGGAAGCTACAATATAAAGTGTTGCTTGGGGATAATCCTGTTTCGGAGCCGGCAAAGGAATCAACATTTCCGGTGACATGATAACAAAATCAAGTCCCAGATCCTCCACACTCTTTGGCTCATGGTAGAGTTCAGAAAAAGTCCGTTCCAGAGCTTTGCGGTCAGCGGAGAGAACAGGCAGGTCAAACCTGCAGTAAATATCCGGCGTGTCGTTTTCAGTTTCTTTGTCGGTTCCGGTGCGGATCTCGAAGATGGTTCCAAAGAGTCCTTCGTATTCGCTCTGATCGTTGGCAAAGACCCGTGCACCGATTTTGAAGCAGATGCCTTCGTGCCAGAGTTCTTCGTTTTCATTTTGGTAGATCGTAGGTCATACCTCCTTCTTTAGAGGGTAGGGGCATATCCTTGCCCCTGGATTGATTTTGGCTATCCACGCCGGAAGTGGCGGCACCGTTCCTGAACATAAAAATGGGCGGCACCATAGGCGCGGTACGCCTGCATTTTAGAGGACTGCTTGACGGAACCCCTGCCGGTTAGGTTCAGCCGATTCTCAGGCGGTTTACACTTAAAGTTCGTCATCTTCTTCCCAAGGGGAATCTGCATCATTTGTGTCAGCCTCCTTCTTTGTCATATGCTCCATGTGCTCCACGCTGGTGTGCTCTGAATCGAAAGGATAAGTACCAGGGACAGATCCTCGCTCCAAAATCGTGAAGCTGTTCCAACGCCCACAGTGTGGGCAAGAAATCTGGCCGCTGCAAGCGCGGTCAATTTGTTCTTGGGTGACTGTGCCGGCTTCGGGGCAGCACGCCATGCGAACAAAAACGATGTCGGCAGTGTTCAGTATTTCTGGCCGATATTTTGCGTTAAAGGGGATAAAACCGATCCATTGAGGATTGTCGAAGATCCGGGAAGCATGAAGCTGGAGCGCCTCCTTCCGCATTTCAGACACAGATGCTGAGACATAGTTGTGCTCATTGCACCATTGGATAAGCGCATTCAGCAGCGGAACCTCATTTTCCCGCTCGATGACAGCCTCCACCAGCTTGCACCAGTCACATTCTTCGATCTCACCTAATTTGGTTTTGACAGCCCGCCAAGGAGTATATTTTTTATCTCGGCCAGCACCGGTGCTGTTACAGCGGAACACTCCATATTGCCAGCGGATATCCTCGAATGTAGCTTCAGAGAGGGTTTTCCCACCGGGCAGTCTATAGTTCTCATACTTCATGGATGTGGTTCCTCAGCTGTTGGATTCATAGATGACGGTAACTCTCCGCTTAAAACCAGGGGAAGTGCCGCACTCCATATCCTGAGAGGAATTGGTTGGCGGTCTATTTCCCGCAACGCTTCATCCATCCAGCACTTTTCACAGATATAAACATGAGCGTATCGGCTCAGCGGGTTCAGAAAAAAGTAATTGCCGGTATATAACTCATTGTGGCCGCACCTTGGGCAGAGAATCTGTTGTTCCGATTCCTGAAGGGGGAAAAGCCGCTCAAGAAACACTTTGATTTTATCTTCGCAAATATTCATGCCGTATTCTCCTTGATTGAGGCATTGGTTCTATTCACACCAGCTTGGCCGACGACGATATAAAGTCAAGCCATGGATAGGGAGGTTCTCTTTGTCATTGGTTACTCGGATAAATCCCTTTTTGTAGGCCACGACCTGGACTTCCTCATTTGTTTCGAGACAGAACACTCGTTGGCCGTTCATTTTTCTGAGTTCCTGCAGAGTGAGAGGAAACTCGTCATCATGCGTGCCTTCAGGCAGCGGAAGACCAGCCAATAGCATCTGAAAGGCAGTCTGAAAACCGGATTCAAACGCTTGTTCAGTAACGGCACCGTATTGCTCACCAACAGCGATCTGATAGGCCTCGAACGCTTTTATGGCTGACGGGGATTTCTGCAGGATGTTTCGCAGGGCTGCTTCGGCAGCGGAAACCGACTTGTCCATTTTTTTCTGCTCACTGCTCTGCGTTTTGAACACGCTCGGCTCATAGTCACCGTAGTAGAGGCCGTGCAGAAAATTGGATGTAGGAGCTGCACTCTGCGGCGAACCCGCCTCAAGATGCGCAAGTCCGTCAGCAATTCGTTCCATCGCCTTGATAAGATTGGGCAGCTGGGCCTCAAAAAAGCGGCGACCGTATATCGTTTCGTAAAAATTCAAAGGTTGGCACCTCCTGTCAATGAATGAACCACCGACGGTACAAAAGCTGCGGTGGTTACTGATTGAGACCTCTGATAAGGTCATAGACCATCCATAGTAGATACTGAAAATCAGCCAAAACAGTCGTGCTGCATAGCTTTATTGCAGGCCAGAGAGAGGCCTGTCATCAACTGCGGCATAGCCTCCATATACTGGGGCGTAATACCCAAAGCATCCAATGCTTCCTGCACATCGCCGGTGTAACTATACTCGTGATTCTCCAATTCCTGGAGGAACATATCGAATATAAAGCCTTTCCCCGTTTTATCCGAGGAAATGGCATCTTCCAGTTCTTTGCGATGTCGGGCGAGCATTTTATCCAGCTTGGCAGCATCGCTTTTGCGGCAGTAGCCGCCACCGAAAATACTGCACATCTGGCAGGTGTCCGAAAGAGAGAGGCCCAGTGTGCGCATCCCTTCGGCAAACTGTTGTTTGTTGAACGCAAAGAACATAGGGAATGCGTTGATTTCCGCCTGTTGGCGGTTACGCATCTCCTGATATTGATTGGTACTCATGCAACGCTCCTTTCCTCTGCTGTGCTTACGGCCAGTGGTGTCACACGCCATTCTTCCGGGTGACGCTGGTTTCGGCAGATCTTTTGCAAAATTTCATGCTTGCCGCAGACGGCATATTGCATCCATTGATGGCATGGTTGACCGTTGCCGTTCTGTGAAGAGAGATGCTCCAGCACATAAATCACGGGTGCCACCTCACTCTGAAGGAGCCAATTTGCGAAGCTCGTTCAGCAAGCTGCGGTTGTTCTGCTCGTACTGAGGCAGGAATGGCTGATCCAGCTCAAAATGAAAGACCTGCTAACAAAAGTCAAGTAAAACTTTCAAAGGAAACGAGCAAAGGAAAAGGGTGCACCAAATTAAACCGCTGTGCATTTCAAAAAATGGCGGTCAGCCAGACAGTATAGAGCTGGGAAATCAGCCATGCTCCNAGACCTGCTAACAAAAGTCAAGTAAAACTTTCAAAGGAAACGAGCAAAGGAAAAGGGTGCACCAAATTAAACCGCTGTGCATTTCAAAAAATGGCGGTCAGCCAGACAGTATAGAGCTGGGAAATCAGCCATGCTCCAGAGAATCCAGGTAGGCTTTCACAGAAGCGTAGTAGATGCGCAGGAACTTGTTGGCGGAGGCCATCATGTAGACACGGTAGGGCTTACCTTCAGAGCGTTTCTTGTTCATGAACTGGTAGACCGGCTCATCCATTGGAGCGCATTGCAGGAGGACCCCCATCACCAGAAAGAGCGTCCTTCGCAGTGAGGCAGATCCTCTCTTGGAAATGTTACGGCTACGGACATCCACTTGTCCAGATTGGTAAGGTGGGGCGTCAATGCCTGCAAAGGCCACCAGCGCTTTCTTGGAATGAAAACGGCGTACATCGCCAATTTCAGCTATGAGTTGGGGGCCGAGGGTTGGGCCAACACCAAACATCTCCATCACCACAGGATACTCCGGTAGAGAAACGGCCAGGGACTGCATCTCCTGCTTGAGAGCAGCTAACGCGGCGGAAGTTGCCCGGAGTTGGGAAACAGCCTGTTCTACCAAAAGTTTTGCCGTATCCGTTTTCGGCATGACACCGAAGTGTCCACGTGCAGAGGCGTATATGTCCAGTGCCTTATCCTCGCTAAAATTGTAGCCGTGCTTTCTGCACCACTTCTGGTATTGGGTGGTAAAGGCCTTTTTAGACAAACCACAGACACACTCACAATGCCAAAAAGCGGCTACAAAATCCACCCACTTCTCGCTGCCATCGGCGCGGGGTGGACTGGTAAACAGGCGGTTTGCATCAGGGAAAGCGGTGTCCAGCAGGGAGATTAGGTTGTTCTTCAGCATGGTCCGTACTTTGGAATACTGCTGGTACTGCCGGTAGCAGGTCTTCAGCATGAGCCGGGTGTCCTCCTCCGGGACATATTTCGGTAGTGTGAGCCAGTGGTCAAGGCCGTAGTTGGCCAGTTTCACGGCGTCCTTCTTGTCAGTCTTGCCTCGTCTTAAACTGTTGTTCCCATAGTCATGCACCAGCATTGCATTGACTACGGAGACATAAAGTCCCGCGTCGTGGAGCAGCCAGGCCACCGGCGCGTGGTAATTACCCGTGGATTCCATCACCACACGGGTCTCACCGTCCAAACTTTTGAGCAGCCCTGCCAGTTCGTTCAGTTCATTGGCGGTGTGTCGCACTTCAAAGGGTGAAACCACCACCTCACCGAAGGGGCGCATGACGGCGATCATGCTTTTCCCTTTGGAAACATCGATGCCAACGCTGTTCATCCACATTCCTCCAATACTAAAGAATCTGCAACCGGAATCCATCTTTTCTCGTTGCCGATTCAATCTATTGGGTGACGCGAACTCCCCGGCATCCGGTGGCTCAACCTGCTGAAATCGAACGCTACAACAAGAGGATGGCTGACAGTCTTTCGTACGGACTTACAAGCCCAAGGAGTGAGTGGTCAGCCAGTTGCTCCTCTTATTGTAGCTTAGGCACGAGATGGAGGGAAAGCCGGACTGGCTGCCCGGCTTTCCTGTCCAAATTTATTGTAATAGGAGTGATAGAACAATATCTTAAATACAGCTGCTTGGCGCATTTCTTCCGGCATACGGTGCATCAGCCGGCCAATCTCTGGGATAACCAGATATTGTTGCTTCAAAAATTCCTTGTCCTCTTTGGGAAAGTTGTGGTACAGCCAGTCTTTTACCAATACCTTTCCGCCGTTGAAGTGATGCTGCTGATTATCATCAAAGCACAGGCAGTATTCAAAATCCCGTCCACGCTCACCAGGCCCCACCGAGAACGGGTAAAGGCGGCAGGTTCGAGGGCGGGCAGCATAGATGCTGCACTGGTTTTCGCGCAGAAAAATACAAGTGGCATCTGCGCCGACCGTTTTGAGTACATAAATGGGATAACCTTCATCGGTAAGCGGCATGGGTTCGCAGTATCGGAGCAGCACATCGTCCGTGCTGCTGATACCGCAATGCTGGTTACGCAGGTGCTTAGCCATCCGGTAGGCATCCAGGCTCTCAACCATCACGCAATTTTCAATATGACGGCAGCAATGACCGCAGCAACTGCAGTGATATGAAACGAACTCCTTTGCTCGTACCGACACGGCAAGGGTTTTGGATTGCTCTTCCATCGTATTCCTCCATAAAAAAGGCCGCGGCAGACAAAGACGCCTGCCACGGCCGGGACTTATGGGGCGTGGCCCCTTACTTGTTGAATTCTACGCGCACGCGGCCAGGGCCGTATAAGCCGGGAAGACGGCCGCCATCGGGAAAGGGTCCATAGAGAGGTAGTAGTCAGAATTGAGCGTCTCAAAATGGATCATATCCGCCGACTGCTCGTGGATCGCCACGACGGTCGAGGTGCGGTAGGTGGTGCCGTTGGCACGCAGAAAAGCGCAGTGGCCCAGAACCAGCGGGCACAGAAGCGTTCCGTGCATCACAATGGATTTCTTCGATTTCGTCATAGTATTCGACCTCCATTCAAAATGATTTTGATTTCCCGCCGGGGCAGATTACTCGCGGCAGAGTTCCAGAAACACCACATGGGCTTCCTCAAGAAGATCTTTGATACACCGGACAGGGAGCTTTTCGCTTTTGGCAATCTCTCGTACGCCATAGCCGCAACCTTTCATACGGACAATGTTCATCTGCTGTCTGGAAATGCGACCAGCCAGATCATGGAGCAGCTGGCCCATCTCGAATTCCTGCATCAGTTTGTCCTGCACCGCCAGTGTATCTTCCAAAGGAGTGCCGTCGGGATACAGGCCAAGGTGAATGCTGAGGATTTCGGCATTTCGTTTGTGACGCTCTTGAGCCCGAAAATAATCACATAACCGAAATTTCATTTGCCTCATGGCAATGGTGCTGAACGAGTATTTCTGAGCAGACGAACTGTTACAGTAATCCCGGACTGCAGTTAAATAGGGAAAAATAACCACGTCATAAAATTCGTCTTCAGAGAGATGGTTATCATTCAGAAATTTATAAACCAGGCCGTGATGTTCGGCGGCAAACTCTTGCTGTTCCTTTGTTAACGGTACTTCACACAACATATATATTTCCTCCAGTCTAAAACAAAAAAAGGGATACCCCCGGCGTGAGCCAGAGGTATCCCTTGATGACATGTCATGCGGTTATGCCCGCAGAAAATCCATTATGCCGGCAGCTTTTCGTAGTCGCCGTTGATCGCTCCGACCGCATAGCTCCCATCAGGATTTGCGGCTTCGGTGGCGGATGCGGGGATCTCATACTCGCAGTCGTTGGTGCGCTGCTCTTCGTTGATCAGGGCCCGCTGGATGTTGATGAGCTTGATCTGCTCCTTGAAGCCATTGGCATAGGCACGGATCTGACTCAACTCCTCGCCCTGGAAGTCGCGCACGAGACGGAAGGTGGCAACGCTGTAGTCGTTGCTGCCGTTGTTTTCCTTCTTTAGCGAGATCTGCACCAGGCTGCCATAGGTGGCACGCCGCCGGTAGACAAAGGCTCTGTTCAGAAACTCTTTGAACGGCTTGATGCTGGTGGGCGGGAGCGAGATCAGCAGAGGCATATACTCGCCGCTGCGCAGCAGGTAGATGTCCCGCATATTCTTGCACGCCTTGCCCCGTCCGCCGTCTCGGGCCGAGCCATACTCGTTCATCGGGCAAGTGGCGCAGGCGCCGCCAGGTTCACCAATTCCCGTCTTGCCGTCCACAGAGGAACAGAGAGGCTTGGTGTCCTCGTCATACTCACTGCCTTCCGGCCAGAGGGTGCAGGCGGCGTGATTATAGAGAATCACGCCCTCCAGCGTCCGGGCATAGTCCGGATTGTCCGGGTCCTCGGTGGGGATCTCGAACTGCAGCTGGCCGCCGGCGGGAATCTTCACCCGCTGGAAACTCATCATCTGCAGACCGTCGGCATCCTCCGCGATCTCCTCGCTGCTGAAGTCGCCCTCTACCATGGCGGGAAGCAGGAAAGCGTTCTGCTCGGGAATGTTCATCATGGAAGTGTTCTGTTCGTACATAGTTCGTTCCTCCTTAGAATTGACTGGTTGGCAGCCACTCAGGCGGCCATCTGATTGATACGGCTCCACTGCCTTGCCGGCATGGAAAGAATGTTGTAGCCGATGCCCTCCAGAGCGGTGGCTCTGTCATAGTCCTCGACATCCTGGCTGTGGCGGGTCACTGCGTTGGACAAGCCATACAGCGTCAGATCGTTTCCTTCAATCAGCCGCTGCAGCACACCGGAGCTTTCTTCTTCCGTGATATGAAAGTCTCTGCTGACCAGCTTGACGACACCAGGAACATCCGCGGTATTCATCCGGGCGTCTTTGGCATCTTTCATCAGGTTAACCACCTGAGTGAAACGCACCTCATCCACCACGGCCCGTACCGTATCCTGAATCTTCATGGCAAACGCCTTATCGTCGGCTTCCAGCGTCTTATCGGAGTATAGCTGATAATTCTCCGTGGCCTCGTTGACACGGCCAACATGGTTGCGGCGCGTCTGGGCGTCGTTGACCACCATGCCATTGCTGCACACCAGACGGTAGACCAACGGCTGGATATTCACCGAGCCAAGCCCCACCTCGCTGTTGCTGATGATGATGCCTGACTGGACGATATCGCCGGGAGAGACCTCTGCTTGCAGCCGGGTGTTCACCACCTTGATATACATACGGCTTTCGGTGAGCTGGCAGCTTTCAAAGTGCATCCCTTCCATATCCTGCAGGACAGGAAGAACGATGCCGGCAATATCCAGATTGTCGATACGCCGGTAGCGGTTGCTAAGGAATGCCCGGGCGGTGCCGCCAATAGTGCGGACTAAGCGCACAGCGGGCTCACGCTCGAACCAGGCGTTCACATTTTCCGAAAGCAGCTGGGGATGCTGTGTCAGCATCTTGTCGTAGTAGGCCGCCGGGATCTTCAGATGGGTGCCGATCTGCCTGTGGGCGATGGCATTGATCTCCAGCGGCTCCACAGCCATCTCGCCAGACGGGGTATAGGCATTGAGATATAAGTCCGAGCCAAAAGGCTCCAGACGGAGGCTTCGGGTATCCATCACATAATCGGCCTTCAGTTCGGCCTGACGCTGGATCTCCTTTGCCATCTCAACAAGGCTTATCCCGGATTTCATTGTGTTTTCACTCCCTTCTTTGTATGATGGTGCTTACCAGGAGACCTGAATGCCCTGCGCCGTTGTTTCGGCAGAAAGACCATTGCTCTCAAATACTTCCACCAGACGGGGCCAGTAGACCTTCGCCGGAAAGTTGGAGAGGTGTTCCTGCGGCACCAACTCCTCACCCTGCTGAATGCAGATATCGCCGTTTTCACGCAGAGTGAGCTTGCTGTGGCCACGAGAGTTCAAATCCGCCACCAGTGCCTCCAAAACCGTGCGTCCGCTGTTTTCATACCAGATGCGTGGATCGATTGGCTGCTTGTTGGGCGGAATATTGTTCGGGTCGTCTGCCCCTGTTTCAGTCTTGGACAGCGGTACGATCCGGAGCAGATCGCAGCGAATAGCTGCGTCCTTGCCGAAGGTGATGTCCGCATGGTCAAAATCATCCACATTGTAAAGTCGGATGCGTCCGGTACCATTGGTGCGGATCAGCTCGGTCGGCTTGGGTTCGCACCACTCAAAGCAGGCGTTTGCATACGAGGAGCGCAGGTAGGTCAGGATGCGGTGATTTGCGTAGCGGAGCAGCAGATCATCCGAAATTGGTTCCTCCAGTTCCGGGACCTGAAATGTGCTCCGACTAACGCCTTCGGCATGAAGCTGCCGTTCCCGCTGCTGGCGCTGCCGGCGGCGTTTGGCCTGCTGCATATAGGGGAGCAGGAGGATCAGTACGACCCAAAGCCCCCAGAGGGTGAATACCCCAATCAGCAGCCAAGCCTGCCACGGTCCGCGCACCAGAGCCATGATGGCGATAACAGCACCAATCAGAATGGTGATGCTGCCGCTCAAAAGTCCTTTGTCGTTACTCATTTTTTTGCCGTCCTTCCTGTAAATTTTGCCTGATAACAAAAAAAGAGGGACCGCACCAAGTTTTTCAGTCCATTCTGAAAACTTGATACGGTCCCTCTGAGATGCCGGTACTTATCCCGGCAGGGGTTCGCGGTCACCGTCCATCACCTCTGCGGGTGCAGGAACAGTCTCCGCTTGGTCGGAGCCATTCTGATCACTTTCCGGCTTTGCTCTGGAGGTTTGTCCGGGAAGGTAGCCAAAGTCAGTCAGCCATACTTTCAGCTTCTTGACCGTGCTTCCGTCCTTTTGGCGGACATCTACCAGTTTTTGCGATCCGGTGAGCCAGATCATGCTGCCCTTTCTGACCCTGAGCTTCATGAGCCTGGCAACAGCGTCGCCACGGGCCCATACCTGATAAAAGTCCGGCTGGTTACCGCCGTTTCGCTCCATAAGGTCAAAGCAGACATACGGTTGTTTTGTCTGGCCTTCTTTGGAAACAAGATCATGCATGACTCGGCCAAATACATGGATTTGTGCCATAACACTTCCTTTCTTCGCCTTTGGCGTTACTATCTATATATAAAAAGTGCCAGCAGCAATCCGGCCACAAAATGGGCGCGGAGATACCACTGACACTTGCATACAAACTTAACAGCGTGTGCAATGCGGGCTTTTGGCCTGCGGTACAGAACATCGGTCTGTATCCCATACGGGAAACGCACAAAAATCAATTACAAGGTAAGTGTAACACCATATCTTGTGTCTGTCAAGTGGTATAATTCTATATATAGATATTTCGCGCGGCGATTTACAGCATGTGATTCATATGACGATAGTAGTCATCCAGCAGGTAAAACTTCAATCTTCTGGCGTCTGTTTTGCCGTAGTGAATTGTCAAACCGTAGAAGTTTCCGGTGCCATCCACCCCAAGGGGACCCAGCCAGCAGTAGTTTTTGCCCTCGTCAAAAAACCAGAGCTGAATGTCCTGGTATTGTTCCTCGGTTACAAGGCCAGAGGCGGCCAGTCGGCAGCAATCTTCTTCCCGGAGCATCGGGCGGGAGAGAAAGCGGCGATAGAGTTCGTCCGATAAGCACAGAGCCTGCTGGTAGGTCAAAGGATTCGGATGACTTAACCACCAGCGTGTAACATCTTCAAAGGAATTCAGCTTCGGCTTTGGATCAAGCGCACGGAAAGCTTGGAGAAAGGCCTTCACGTCTTCCGGCTTTGCCGGCGGCGGGATCGGAATTTCTTGGACTTTGTTATCCAAAAATCCAAAGGCAATCTGTTCGCCGGTTTTGTCCTCCAGAAGAAGAGAAGTTCGGGAAAGCGGAGATACCAGAAAATGTTCCATGGCAAAATTGGCGTCCAGGAATTGCTGGATTTTGTATTGCTCAATGGTGTGTGGCTTATACATTGGCGAAACCTCCTTTTTGATGTTCCGCTTATTAAATAGGGAGTTGTTTTCTGTTTTCTGCAATGCAGATTAAATTTGTAATGGCAAGCAAGAAACTGCGGCACCATAACAGTTTGAACGGTGCCGCAGCTTTTCCCTATTCGGTGGGTTCTTGTTCAAGGTTTTTATCCGCAGAGGAAGTCGCTTCAAGCTCTTCATACCCCAGAAAACTATTGGTAGAAAGAGCTGCGTCCAGGTAATCATTTCCAACTGCGGGACGGCTCCCCGTCTGGAAATAGAATCGGTAGTGGGAGCCAATCCGAAACCTGGAAGATTTGCTTAAAAGCAGGGTGGCTTCTGCGCCTTGGGCATCTACTAACTGTACCTTGCGATAACGATGCAATGCGGGGGTAGTGATACCGGTACAAACTCCTTCGACTACTTCATACCGGCCACGGGCGGTGGTGTTCCACAGGCTTCCGCTCAGCACCAGCGAAGCGATGAAAATAATTCCGCCCAGTGCCAGAAGGATGTGATCTGTGGTTGCGGCGAAAATTACAAGACTGACAGCGAGGCTGGCAAGTCCGGCCAAAGCGGTCAGCAGAATCTTACGCCGTAGCACAAAGGGAAATTCATTCCATTGTTTTTTCATGTGCTGATCCTTTCAAAAATGATTTGCTGGCGCAAATACAGGTTGGCCACGGCCAGCGTGACAGCCTGACTGCTCCGGCTGTTCTTCATCATGCTGGCGATATTCTGGCAGGTGGTCTCGCTGTCACCGTACACCTTTTCCATCAGGACCCGTTCACTGGGGAGAGAGAAGACATCCTGCTCCACACATTTGATGATTTCGGCGGTGGAAAGAAGCGCCTGATGGGCCAGCCTCATTACACGGGATTCATAATCAGTCCGGCGGTCTTTATGGAATAGCTTCATAGCCTGCTTCATCGTTATCCGCCGGCTGAGTACCAGTTTGGCAGCGGACACGCCGCGTACAAATGCGGAGCCATTGGTGGGGATGACCCCAAGAGAGCTGAGCAGGTCGTACAATGCATCGAATTCTGTTTCGCCGCATCCGGATACCAGAAGGCCGCGGATGAGCAAACGGTTGATGCAGGCATCCCAGGGACGGGCAACACATCCGCCCAGGGAGGAGGCCAGCTTGTCACACTGGAAGGAAATATCATCCCATTTGGAGATCCGCCAGTTCAGTGCAGTCCACACGACCATTTCCTGCATATCCACCATGTATCGCTCACCACCCAGCACAATGACCGGGCAGGAACGTCCGCACCCGTTGGCTTCCCGCTCCAGACGGCCGACCGCAGTATACAGCTTTTTTAATTCCATAGCATCAAAACCTCCTTTTAAATATCCTTTACTGCTGTATGACCGCGGTTTTCAACAGACTCAAAGCAGACTTGCCAAAAAACGGGGATCACAGCGCAGCTTGGCTGCAGAGCGAGAGATCCAGGCGCCTACATGGGACGGAGGCACATGATAGATTTCCGCAATATCTGTGACCCGCATCCCTTGTAGTTTAAGAGCAAGCGCCTCAATACCGAGTCTGGCTACACCGTCATATTCCTGTTTGCTGGCCTCCAGGAGCGACAGTGTTTCTACCAGGGACATACGAGCATCAAAATCATCGGCCTGCGGTTCCAACGCCTCGCCGTCTGCCGCCAGCTCGCCATGTTCGCCAATGATAAGACGGCTGAAATGGCTCCGGTGATTGCATACCTTTCTACAGTAGGATAAGAGACCGTTTTTCACGACTGTTTTGGCATAGGTGGAAAATTGTGCCCGCCCGTCATCCTTATAAGTGGCTGCAGCTTTGCAGAGCCAGAGGCATCCCTCTTGAAACAAATCGCTGTACTCCAGGCCGCAAATGGTAGGATTGACATGGATATAATCGCAAATCACCCAATGTACCACAGGCAGATTCTGTGCAACGAGTTCCTGCTGTACTTTTGTTAGGCTATTCATACTTTCGCCCCCCATCAGGCTGCCGCCTTTATGTCGGCGGGAGGGCCAGACGCCTGTTTGCACAGACGAATCACTTCATCGCACATCCAATCAGAAAACTGTCCGATATGAGTCTGGTGCTCGTTTAAGCCCAATTTGGCCTGTAGCCAGATATAGACCTCCCATTTTTCCATGTTCCGGCTCTGTTGCAGCTGACGAAGTGCCTGGTGCGCCAAAATCCGTTTGTGTCGCAGATCACCATTGGCCAAGACCCCCATGGGCAGGTGCGTTCGATCATGGGCGCTCACGTAAGCGTCACAGGCAGGCCAGCGATCACAGAGATAGAGAAATTTTCCCTGAGAGCGTCGGTTGTGCCCATATACAACACTAGCGGGGCGAAGCGAAGCGTTGGCGTGACAGTATGGGCATTTAATATTTTTTAACTTCATCATAAAATCATCACCTCCAAAAACGCGCCGAAGACGGCGCAATGACGTCTTTTTGGGTATAAATTAGGGGGGCGCTGCCACAGGACCACGCAGAGCAAAGCTGGTGAAGTGTGCAGTCAGACGGGTCCGGCGTGTGCCATTCAATGTATTTTGAAAAGGCAGATTCAAAGGAACGGCGCGGCAGGACAGCGCTGCACTCGGCGGGATCAACTTGCTCGCCGGTCAGCTGATGAACCGATTCGGCAGACAGCAGCATGACCTGCCCGCACTCATCCACGGTAAACAGAAAACCCGAGCATGGTTTTTCATGTTCATGCGTGCAGACCTCACAATCACAGGAGATAAAAATGGCATTGCGCCAGTTTCCACCAGTGGCACGCAGAAAGGAATAAAATTTGCAGGGTGTATTCATCCTGTACCTCCGTTATTCGTTTTTTGAAAAACAAAAAGCGGGGGCCGGTTGTGGATATCCACAAACCGACCCCCGCATATTGGCACTTAGGCGAACAGGCCCTCGATCTCCTTGGTAATCCGGGGGATGACCGTATCGTTGAAGATGAGGGTCAGAGCCGCCAGGAGCAGCGCGCCGAGGACGACAGCGATGATGATCTTCACAGCGTCAGAGATATAAAAATCGCCGCGCTGGTTGGAGAGCGCCGTGCGGGCGCGAAGGACGAGGCAGTTGGCTTTGTTGCAGATGCAGCTGGTAAACTTCTTCATGAAAATACCTCCTGAGAGTGTGATTATTGAATGGTTGGGTGCAGCCTGTTAGGAGCGACGGATCGGCTTGAGCAGGCCGTTTTTGTTGGAACGGGGCTTGTCAGGATATACCTTGGGCTTCTGATGCAGAAGCTGGTGGAACCGGCGGCGAATCCGATTTTCGCCGTCAGGCGGAATAAACTTTTTCTTCGCCATGGAATTCTCCTGTTCAAACGATAAATCAAGGCCGGCCTGTCAGCAGGCCGGCCTTGTGGCAAGGTTGATAGCAGCCGGTACGCCGGCTGCTATGGGAACCCGCTGACATACACGGTATCACCTCCATTATGGGTTGGTTCCCGAGCGGGGAGTTGGTATATTAAAGCTCAGACTTGAAGTGTGAGCGGGAACCTTTTAGCCGAAGAAAGCCCCGAGAGAAGCCAGCACCTCCGTACAGAGGACGACCAGATAGATGATCATAATACAGATCAGCATCATCATGGAATAACGCTGGATCTTCTTGGGCCGTTTGGCAGCTTCTTTTTTCAGGTTGTTCTGTTCGATCTGCCGCATATCAAAGCAGATCATCTTGAAGTACATCCGCTGGTCGTCACCGCGTAGTACGCCAATCAGACCTCGGATCACATCAGACAACATGGGGCTGCCGATGCGGGTCTCAAAGTGGATCAGAGCGTTTTCATAATTGCCGGTTTTCATGTCAGCAATCGTCTGATCCAGCTCTGCACCGAAATCCTTACCTGCAACGCGACGGTAGGAGGTGAGAATTTTCAGTACATCACGATCATTCTCCAGATTCTGCCCAATGGTCAAAGCAAATCGGGGTATCTCGCTCTCAATGAGTTTGCGACGCTTCTTAACAAAATCGAAAACGCTGTAATAGGTCGAAAACCACAGTGCTACCGCCAAACCAATCAGGATCGGAACGGCCAGCGGCATAAGCGGCGCCATGAGCAACGCGCAGAGACCAACGGCGCCCGCTCGGACCCATGCTCGGGCGGTATAGACTTCCGGTGACAGTTCCAGGCCGACAATGTCCAGTGCCCGCTGAAGCTTATTGCGCTTGAGCTTATCCAGTTTCAGATAAGGAGCGAGCAGCCCGGCAATCTTGGTGGTGTAGACGTCCAGCAGCTTTTCTGCTTTGATGCCCTGCTGTTTACGGGCCAGCATCATCATCCGGGAGGTCTTCTTAGTGGGAATGTCCACGAAGGCGCAAGTCAGGTTATAGGTGGCGAACCCAAAACAGATGATTGCCAAAAGAGCCAGAAGCGTCATGCGCCGTCACCTCCGTATTCAATGGGTTTGCTCAGCTTCATGATCTGGGTCAAAGCAAACAGAATGATGGCTGCACAGATCGCCAGAGCGATTTTACCGGGAGTCGTAAAAATGAGGGTATGGAACCAGTCTTTGTTCAGGAAATAGAGCAGCGGCACATTGGCGATCACCAGGAACATCATTGTGATAGCTTCCCGGCGCGGCCCCTGCATCATGGCTTCCAGTTCAGACTGTACCACACGCACATCACTGAACTTTTGGGCAATGGTGGGCAGCGTGTTTTTCATGGAACGATCAGACTGGCACTGAATCAAGATGTTGCACCACTCATGAAAGACCCGGTTGGGTATCTTCATCTTGAGGGAGTTGATGGCGCTTGTCAGATTGGCGTTAATCAGCTCCGCCTCGTAGACGAAAGCTTCAAAATTGGCCTTTACCGGCTCGTTGATGTAGGGCAGGTTCTCTTTGACAGCCCGGATCAGATCCTCGGTGCGCAGATAAGAGGTGGTGATGATGGAGATGGCGGTCTCCAGTTCCTCATTGAGATGCTTCTTGTAGCTGGCGGCGGTACTTCGCAGGTACCAAATGGGGGCAAGGGAAAATCCAATGCCCAGAATCGGCACCATATACACATTATTGATGAGCAGCGCCAGTACGGCACCCACCGCAAATAGGATAAGCGACAGCCGTTTGACGGCCTCATAACGGTCAGACCGGCCGGTGCCTTTCAGGATCTGCTTCAGCTCATAATCCTGATTGAAGAATCCCTTGGCGGGTGTGCCCATCAGAACATTGAGTTCATCAGACAATGTGGCCGCTTTGCGCTGGGAGCGGAAGAGAGCGTCAATGAAATCGCCCGGGCGCACACCGAACAAAGCCAGGAGGCCCGCGCTGATAAGCGAAAAACATATGATATAGATCCACTGCAATGCTTAATCCACCTCCTTAGGGGGCTGCATGAACTCAGCCAATTCCTTGTTGGAAATACCGTTGTCCAGCAGGCGCTTTTTCAAAGTGTCGGAGATCAGGCCGACCTTCCGATGGTGCCCGACCACACGGACATTCCCATCCCTATCGGTCACATTGTCCTCTACCTCAAACTTATATAGTGTGTGGGAGACGAGCTGACCATCTCGGAAGTCCTCACCCTCCAGGATTTCCATGATTTTGCGGGAGCGATCCTCCAGCTGTTTGGTGAACACCACGATGGGGTAGGCCTCTACCATGATTTCCATGAGCACAGAGTCATCCATACTGTATTTGCGCTTGGCGAGGGTCATCATTCTGCGGTATGTGCTGTTGCAGGAATTGGAGTGGATGGTGGTGCAGACCGTGTGGCCGGTTCGAGAGCTCTCTGCTGCAGACAGACTTTCCGCCGCAGACCGCATCTCACCGACGCCGATCACATTGGGATGCTTGCGCAGAACCCGCTCCAAGAGGAAGTCCTGGTTGATGTTCAGAGCCGGATTCTCGCTGGGGCGGGTCAGCAGGTGGATGACAGAATTCAGGATGTTGCCGTTCTCGTCCCGTTTGACCAAATCAAACTCACGGCTGCCCTCCTCGATGGTAATGAGGCGCTGGTTGTTGGGTACATTGGAGAGCAGCCAGGCCATGATGGTAGTCTTGCCGGAACCCGTGGAACCGGCGATGCACACACTGACACCGTACCGAATACAGGCCATCAGGAAGTGAAGCATCTCAGCTGTGGCGCTGCCGGAATCCAGAAGCTTCTGTTCAGAGACCGTCTGCTGATTGACGATACGGATGGAGGCATTGATACCAACATCCGGGTCCACGATAGGGGTCTTATCCACGGAGATACGGATGTTCTTATCCAGAAACCCCACCACGCTGGGCATCGTATCGTCGATGACCATGCCGCAGGCGTTGAGCATACGCCGCACCACATCAATGGCGTGCTGCGGAGAAGAAAACTTGTCCGGGATCTTGATGCTGCGGCCGCCGGCCTCGATCACCTCAATGTCATTGTAGGCATTGATATTGACTTCTTCGATGCCGGGCTTGTAGATCCATTTCTTCAAAAAGGAGTACCCGGCCATATCTTCATAGAGCTGCTCGCAAAGCTGCTCGGTGGTCAGCCCGCTGATAGCATATTTGCGTTTGACGATGTACTGCACCATCAGTTCTTTCAGCAAGGCCGTGGCCCGCTCGGCATTAGCTTCGCCAGCTTCGGCAATAGTGGATGCGTGATTCTCGGCAAAATACCGCTGCACATCCTCCAACACCTGGTCATAGGTCAGATCCTGATTGGCGGCAGGCGCAAAGAATATGTCGTTGAGGTTATTCATCGGCATCGTCCTCCTCGAACTCTTCCTCATCGTCAGGATATTCTTCTGCGGCCTGTTTCGCCAACTCCATCTGCTCCAGTGCGTCCAGCACCTTGTTGAGCGAAGCGGTGTACTTGGGATTGCAATATTTGATGGCCTGGAACATGCCGCCCTCAGTGGCACAACGGTCGATTTCCTTGCCGTAGGGGAGCAAACCATCAAATCCTCCGATGATATACCCCATTTCATCCAGAGCGTGGAACGGCCGGGCCATACCGGCAAAGGTCAGGTGCTGATCGTAGTGAAAACGTCCATCCACCAGCAGCGGCTGATGGGCCTTCAAGTAGTTGATCCCTTTCAAATCAGGGGTGAGCAGTCTGATGACCAGATCACCGGATTCAATGGCCGCCGGTGTGAACACATTGGTCATGTTGGAACTGCAGTCCAAAATGACGAAATCCACCAGTTTGGCTGCCGCATTGACCAGCTGGAGTACCATGGCGTATTTGATTTCCGGGTAACTCAGAGGATTCTCACCGGCGGAATACCCCATCAGGCCAATAAACGGATAGCTTTTCAGAACCGTGACATGGCTTGCCACCAGCGAGGTATCGATCTCTACGCTGCTGAGAACCTGGCCCACCGAGGCGTTGGTCTGAATGATCTGATCCGGCAGCCAGACCGGGAGCATGGGAACGCTGATCTCCGCGTTGATGATGATGGCTTTCCGCTTATCTCGGGTCAGGGCTTTTGCAAGAATGCAGGAAAACATACTTTTCCCGCTTCCGGGACTGCCCCAGACAGTAATGACTTTTCCCATCGTTTCCGACCTCCTTCTGTTACTCAGCCGGTTGGCTGGTGTCCGCGGGGGGCGTTTCGGCGCCGCTGTCCGGCGCCTCAGAACCGTCCTCGGCCGTAGGCTCGCTGCCCTCCGTAGTCTCACCATCTTCCGTCAGCGTTTCGGGAAAATAGATCTCCTGCAGGGTTTTGTCCTGCGCTGCCAGAAGTTCTTCAGCCAGTTGATCGTTGTTACGGGAGATCAGGGCAACATGGGAAACGCCGTCATTTTCCATCTCTGTGATGATCCGGGCTTGCTCAGGCGTTGCCAGAACTGTGATAGTGGCAGACTGCTGCCGCTCTTCATCCTCCGTGGGCTCCTTGGTGTTGTCCACATTGACGCCATCGGAATCGGTAACCGACAGCACTTTAACAAAGCGGAGCTCCGGGACCTCTTCTGCTGTCTCCAGGAAGTGATAGATCCGAATGATGTCGTTGGGCTGGAGCTTGTCAGAGAGGCCGGAGGCCAGCGTCTTAACAGTCATTGAGATAGCTACCTTTCCAGAAGGGATGTCATTGAGTGCCACATCCGAAGAAACCGGAACACTGCTGACCTTGCTGGTAAGGATGTAGTCACCCGCAGCCAGATCCGCGGTTACATACAGGCCCTCCACATCGCTGAGACTGTGCGCAACATTGGAGGGCAGATTGTAGCCGCCAACTTCCACAACCTCGGCATTGTCCGAGGTGATTTTTTCGCCTTTCAGCACCGGCTGCGTGATACGGACGATTTCGGCTTTTCCGTTGGTCTGGCGGGCGATGGTGGGGAGGGCAACAAAGGCAATGACTGCTGCCAGGACCAGGGACAAAATGCCGAAGATAAAACGGTTGTTCAATTTCATAAGCATAATCTCCTAATGCAAAAATAGTTCGGCCAATGTCGCCGCAGAGCAGCCGCAGGCCAGAAAAGGTAGAAACGGGATGGACAAAGGGCGCCGATCCCGGTAAATCCGCCGAATCATCAAAATGATGGGCATAGCACATACTGCGGAGACCAGAAAAACGATGGACATACCGGAAGGACCATAGATGAGTCCCAGCACACCGCAGAATTTGATGTCACCGCCGCCCATGCCGGTCCCTCCAGTCGCCATGGCAGCAGCCAGAGGAATACTGAATCCAAGCAGAGCACCTATTAAGGACTTTGCGAATATCGGCCAGAGCCAAAGCGGAGGTTGTCCGCAGTCCAGTGCGAACCACGCTTTAATCAGCGGCGCCGCCGCAGCCAGCGGGATAAAAAAGACGAGCGCCCGGTCGGGCACTCGCCGATGAAAGATATCGTAGAAGGCAAAACCGACAATCACCAAAAACGCGGTGAGCAGATATGCCGACCAGATACTATTCTCGATTGGTATACCAGTCATCATAGAGGCTCCCGTTGATCGATACATAATCGTTCAGGTTGATGCTCAGCATCACATCCGGTGTCCACGTGTCCCAAACCTGAGTAAATACTGTGTAGTTGGTAGAATCCGGGAACCAGATAGGCGTAAAATGCACCGTTCTGTTGTAAGTGGAGAAATCGTTGGGCTGGAAAGTGAATTTTGCACTTCGACCACTGGACACCCGCTGCAGAAGACGCAGATAGGTTTGGTACTGGAATTCCGGAAACACAGAAAACGCCGTCTGCGGATGGGTAATGTGACTGGTGGGGGCATCGGTAGAGAGCGTTGCGGTCACATCCTGCTTGACGCCATACCCGCTCTTCATGGCCTTGCCGGAGGCAGTCGGTACAATATCATCCGGCATCAGAGACATGACTCCGCTGATTGAAGCGGAGTAACCGGTGTATTCATACTCCCAATATCCTTCATCGACCCAGTGACCACCATCTTCTCCGTGGTCACACCATACCCATACCGGCACCCAGTAACAGCTCCAAACACCCCAGTTGGCGGTCAGTTTCTGTGTTTCGCTGGGAAGGGAAGGCAGTGTATAGCTCGGATTGGTATCCGTAGCTACGGGATCGGGCGGGATGTGTTCGTTCAGATCTACGATTTTCGCCACAAAGGTATCCTGAGCGGTATAAGCGCCGCTGACGGATACCGTTATAGTGACTGTCTGGGGAGTGGAGGGAGTGTGCCATTTGACCCAGACTTTCTGGCTGTCGCCAGCCGGAATCACGATATTGTTGACCCGGTAGGATGTGCCGAGAATAGAAAAAGTCACTGAAGCGGGGTTATCCGGTGTAAGGTCGGTATCAGTCCGAAGTGTCACGGTCGTGATTACATCGGTATCTACCCGATACTCTACATCAGGGGCCTCAATCTCGCCTTCGGGCGGGATTTCATCAAACCAGACGATGCCAACGCCGAGGGTATTGATGATGTCGGAGTTGTTTTGCGTCCCGGTGGTGCTGCCGCCCCATGCAGAAATGCCCAGGTCACTGAACTCCAGAAACATGCTCAAGGGCAAGTTCTTATGGGTGAGCGAGGTCATAGTCTTTCGCAGAGAACCACCCGCCAGCTGATCGTACAGGCCAGCTTCAGTTGCTGTCATGCAGTAATACTGGCCATTGTGGGTAAAGTAGGCGATGGGCTCGATCAGAAGCTTGTATTCACCGGCAATCATCCGCTCGTAATCTACACCTGCTGCCTGAGCAACCATCATGCAGGCATATTCTGAGCAGAAGTACCGTTTGATGGCATCAATATTATTCTGCCCGCTACTGCTGATGATTGTGGGCATAGACTGGGTGGGCTTAATGCAGGTATAGGCCACGCCGGATTGAAGAGAAAGCCCGGTACCGGCCAGATATTGCAGTTTATTGACTTTACCAAAGTGCAGAATGCTGCTTTTCTGCGTACGGTTGGAAAAGTCAATCGGAGAAGAGACGGCAGAGCCGCTCTCTGCATCTACCACCGTAATGCGAACACCGTCATTGCCCGGGTTCCAGAAGTTGGTGCTGGTGCCCTGGCCCATACCACCGCCGCCGCCGTCAATGTTGCCGTTCCCGCCGGCAGCAAAAGCAGTGGCAGGAACAAGGCACAGGGTCAGCGCCAGACTGCACAGGAGGGCGAGAAGTCGTTTCAAATAACATCACACTCCAATCATATAAAATTGAAGGGCCGCCACATAGCTGTGACGGCCCTGGAGATCCGTGTTTAGTTGTGGGGCAATCAGCCCATGTTTCCGACTTGCTTGTTCAGGTCACCATCGCTGCCGCCGGTGGACTGCTGCACATCGCCGGGCACCACCCACCCAAAGACGGGATCGTAGACGGCACCACTGCCATTGCTGGAGCCGGGGGCCGGCTCATTACTGGAAGTGGATTCTTCTGCCGGCGGCGCCGTGACTTGAGGTACAGACGGGTCGGGGTTGACATCGTGATCTTTGCCGGGGTCTGCGATCTCTGTCTTGCCTTCCGGAGCAGGGGGCGGAGTTTCCTCCGGCTTGTCCGTATCAGTGAAGTCGATCACCACTTCACTTTCCGTTTCGGAGGTTACCTTGGGGTATTCCTCCTCAGAGCTGGGAGACTGCCCAGGGGAATACGCATCTGCTCCGCCGAAATCGTCCCCGTTTTGGGCGCCGCCGTCCGACCAATTGCTGGTGGTGCTGCTGGGAGGCGATTCATCCGGCTTAAAATTCTCCGTTCGATCCCGGCTTACGAACCAGCAGACGCCCAGGATCGCAACACAGAGGACGGCCAGGACCGAAACGATAAAGCCTTTGGATTGGAAAAACTTTTTCATGTGTGTCCACACTCCTTCTTTACTGTTATATAAAGCATATACTGCGGAACTTACTGATGTTTCAACAGCGCCGCTAAAATTTGGTGTTATGGTAGCCAGTCAACTCTACCCGCTGTGTAATGGTAGGGTAGTTGTGCCCAAACATCCGCACATAGAACTCCACATCACAATAGAAGATATACTCGACTCGGTCGCCCACCACATTGAACTCCAGGCTGATGTCGGATACCTGGTAGTCGTCCGTGGAAAGCGGAATTTTGGAGGCAAGTCCGCCTGCCACCGTGGCCTCCAGCATTTCCGTGTAGTCACTGCTGGAATAAAGGGTGCGCAGGTACTCTTCAAAGTTAGTTTCCCGTTGGGAGCGGTAAGTGTCCGCATAGATGGTGGCGCTCAGGTTGTTCAGCTCCATTTTAGCGCCGTTTCGGATGTTGATACAAGTGATTCGCACCGAGGCGTACAATAAAATAAAGGAAATGAGCATCACTACGCCGACCACAAAAAAGCAGGCAAAGAAAGTGATCTCACCCCGCTCGTTGCGGAGTGGCCGTCGCAGCCACCGCATAAAATGCTTCATAGGCCACCTCACTTCCAGTAGTGTTCGCTGACGCCGGAGCCGCGGGCCACCACCGTGATGTTGACCAAATCCAGATTCCAGAAGCCGCCCAACTTTGCTTCACCCTCAATGGTGATATAGAAAGGAGTCCCGAGCTGAATGGCCCTGGACATTCCGGCAGGTGTGGGCGATTTGTATGTGGCGTCGATGGAGTAGGTTATGTTTTCCGCTCCCTCGATCTCCGAGCACAGAAATTCAAAGAGAGAATCCGTCTCGCTGTTGATGCCACCGGACAGCTGGATCTGCTTTACCATCTGATCGGCTGCGTGATCCAACTCCTGCTTCGTGGAGATGATACCGAACAGATCGATGATAAATGCCAGCAGGACAACGGCGATAAAGATGAAGAACACCGTGGAGAAATAGTTGGCCTCACCTCGCTCGCTCTTCATTGTCCTGCGGGCTTTCTGCAGGAAAGTATGAATGTGAACCACCACCTTTTCTGACAAATGAAAGCAGCCGCCCCCTGCCGGAGCGGCTGCTTTACAAAGTATTGACTGTACCAAGTATAACAGATATGGATTTACGGCGAAAGGGCAGGACTGCGCCAATATAGGGGCAAGATTGTGCCAATTCAGATGCCGCTCATTTCATAATGGTGTCCATGATATGCTGAATCGTATCACAAGCATCATCAAACGAAATATCTTTTGCGTAATCAAAATCTCTCTGATATTTTTTCCAAAAACTGCGAAGCTGTTCACTGGAGCGGATCTCGGTAATAATATCCGGATAGAGGTTGAGGACTTTTTGGCTGCCTCGCTTATTGGCTGTGCGCTCCAGGGCCTGAAGCAGTGTTTTTGAATCGCACTCGGCACCCCGCAGAGAATACAGAATATATATGTCATAAAAATCTCTCGGCCGCGTGTTGGCAATACTGCGGGACAATACGGTTTCAATTTTCTCTGCCAATACGGTTTCGAGGTTGTAGGCCAGGATACTGATGGAGCGGTCGTCAAACAGCAAAGAAAAAGTGTATTCGATTTCTCGTGGGGTGATAATGTCTCCGGTCGTCACATCTACAGTCAAAGGGACACTGATTGGCGGATAATTTGCTTTCAGCGAAACTCGAATCCCAGGATAATCATCACCCTCGCGGATGTCGGCAATATCCACCAATTCGAAGCGCACATCATCGGCAATCTCTACAGCACAGATTTCTTCAAAAATCCTTCGGATGGCTTCATGTGTTAGGGTGAAGCCTTTGATCGTGGTATCCAAATCCATGGTGGCCCGTGTGTCAAGGCCGACGATTGCGGAAATGAGGAAGCCGCCTTTCAAAATAAAATTCTGCTTATATGCTGAGAGTGAGATCCGCTCCAGCAGTCTCTCTAACATATAGTTTTGCATGATCAGTTGAGCGGAAATCTTTTTCTCTGCGGCTTTCTTTTTGATAAAAGCCTTTAGCTGCATCGGATTTTTTGTGATCATAATAGTATCTCCATGTATCGAAGCACCTTGGGTTTTACACGCAGCTGCTCTGCGTACTTCATCAATTTATGAATATCCTTCTCTTTTGAGACAGCGTATTTTTTCATCGCTACGCTTATGATCTGGATATCACTCCCGCTGCCGCGAAGAATATCACATAGCGTTCTTTCGAGGTCATAGACTCGGAGCTGATTGCCGCAAGGAGAGGGCAATTCCATAACGCCCAGCGAATAATTCTCTGCCACAACGCGCTTAACAAGGATATTTTCCTCTTTCAAGGAGCGGGAGTTGTAGCCTTTGGGAAAGGTCATGGTGTACTGTGCCGGGGTGCGGTCAGAATAACCGTGCAGGTACAATGCGGTATCGTGCGAATAGATTCCACGTCCGTATTTTAGCTGCAACAGATAGAGATCGTCTTCCCATGCGTCAGTGCGTACATATAAACCACGTCCGAAACGATAAATCTCACCGCTGTCTACAAGTTCCTGCAAAATGCTGCGGTGTAATCCAGCAGAAGTTACCTGCTCCGTGGTGATTGTCCCATTTGGTGATGCTTTTAGAAGGGTTTTAATCTGTTCACGATCTGTCATGGCATCATCTCCTTGTTGCTCTTGACAACTACACATTATATTCTATAAAAATAATGCGCGATTGTCAAGGATGGGGCGACAGCGGCACATTATTTTTTTGTAAAGTAATGTGCTGTTGATGAGATGCTAATGTGTTTAGCTATTCGAAGTAATTGCAAACAAAAAAGTCCCGCTCCAGCGTGTGCACAAGGGAGTGCTGCTGGAGCGGGGGCTTTGTATTATGCAATCAAAGATTCCGCCAGATGATCCATGTGATGATGCCCACAGTTATGTTGTATTCTTACAGATAGGTGACAGCAGGAAAAGAGTGGAATTGATTGTATTCATGCGGTGGAGCTTATCTAGGGTACACAAAGACGCGTTTTCATGGCCAAGAAAACTGCCTTCTTTGTGCAGTGGATTTGGTATTTGAGTTTTGGCAAGTTTCTAGGGGGCATTAGTCATCGGGCGTAAATCAGATCTAAGCAATACTGAAACTTGGAGAATGAAGCTGTACAGTGAGAATAAACCCATGGTATAATCATAACAGAATTTCAGAAGAGCTTATTTGATCAGGAGGGGAGAGAATGCTATGTATCTTTTGGGGTGTTTTGACCGAGGAACAGAAAAACCTGGTTGAACATATATTTCATACACACCATGTCAAATTTATAAATATTTCCTGCAAAATAGTGAAAACTGAGCCTTTGGCAAATGATGCAGTGGCAACAGCATATTTTAAAATAATGGACAATATTGAAAGAATATCAGAGTTGCCATGTCCCCAAATGACTGCCTTTTGCGTTACAATAGTGAAAAATGCATCTATTGATATTTTGCGTCAATCCAAAAGAAATGCGTATGTGGATTCGATAGATGTGTTCGCTGAAAAATCATCAGATAATTTTGAAGATGCATTCATCCAAAAGCAAAATATACAAAGGTTAGTGAAATTGGTTCATTTACTTGCTGACGAAGAACGGTATCTTATTCATATGAGATACGTACAGAATATGAATTATGCTGAGATAGGTGCAATGCTTGGAATTTCAGAGGAATCGGCCAAAAAGCGAGGACAGCGAGTTATAAAAAAGCTAAAAAGACTGTTTGAAAGGGGGGAATAACAGTGAATGATAGTTTTAATGACTTGTTGAAAATTGCAGCAAATCTTGAGTTTGAAAAGGAATGTTCCCAGGCTGTAGAAGTAGGTAGCATGCAACATAATGAAGTGAATTTAAGCCGGAAACAAATACAAATTCTAAGCGAGAAGATATTACTTCTTCCTAGGGATGGTGTATTGGTACTGTTCTGCAAATATTGCTTTCATTTTACACCAGAAGAGGCAGAACTGTTCTATCATATAAAGGATGGGAAAGCACTTCTTTTATACTATAAGAAATGGTTGTCTTATATTATAGGAATTAAAAATATAGAAGTAATCTCGGAATCCAGTTTTAAAGAAGCCAGTATAATGGCAATGAAAAAGTATTTGGATCACGAACTTTATGAAGCTACTCCACCTCTAATTTTGAATAAAGGCATCAAAAAACGAGTGCTGCGAAAAATTGCAGTAGCTGCCGTTATTGCTGCTGTAAGTTTTTCTACGGCCTTAGTCGCAAATGCTGAATTTAGAGAACGTGTTGTTTCGTGGTTTATTGAAACTTTTGAGAAATATACTATCTTTGAATTAAAGAGTAACGATGGGCTGCAGATTCAAGAGTTACAGGATTTTTCACCACAATATCTTCCTGATAAGTTTGAATTGCTTGATACGATTGAGCAACCCAGTTTGATTTTATATGAATATGAGCGTGGTGACGATGAGTTTTTGAGTGTTTTGATTAGTCTGTCGGATACCAAAGTTTATGTTGATACAGAAGGAAGCTCATTGGAAACCGTACAAATAGAAGATGGTTCTGGATACTACTTCCAGAAAGACGGAAATAATTACGTCGTATTTGAAAAAAACGGCTACTATTTCTCGGTCTATGGAACTATTGACAAGATTGAATTAATCAGGGTTGCTGAAAATATAAAATAAAAAAGATGTCCCCCTTTTGTCTCCCTGTGCGTTATATGAGTAAAGACTCATAAACGTACAGGGAGATTTTCTTATACAAAATAAATAGTTTTTGACGGAAAAATGTTGTCCCTTTTTGTTCCTCTGTTCGTTATATGGGTAGATAGCCAAAAAGGAGGGTTTCTTTTGAATACAAGTAAGAAAAAAACGATTGTACTAGCACTAGCAGCTATTACGCTTATGAGTGCATTGACTTTTCCGGCATCGGCCATGGGAGCTGTTCCACAGTCCCTTGATCAAAGTGCTCAAAATGCCACTATTGATTCTCGCTGGACGAGTACGACGCTTGTTGTTCCATCTATCAAAAACACAGGAAAGAATATTTCTGTGTCGCTCTTAATCAAGCCCAAACAAAGTAAAGAAAGAACGAAGGGAACGCTATATTTAGAGCAGTATGATGGATCAGGATGGAAGGAAGTAAAGTCTTGGCCGATTAGCGAAAGCGGGACGGTCAATGTCACAAAAACCTACACTGTAAAGGATAAAGCCAGATATCGTGCAAAAGTTGCGGTTACTACAGGTGTAGATAATATTTCGGCTACTTCTACAGAAATTAATCTTTTATAGAGACAGAACATTCCAAATTCTAGGTGTCACACCACGGACCTTCTATATCAACTTGACTACGAAAATTGGAGCAAGAGCCGAATAAAAGGCTGCTGACGAGTGATTGCGGTTCCTTTGCCAGTCTGCGGCTGGTAAAGGGGCCGGAGAGGATATGGCTGGTGCCGAGTGGCACCAGCTCTCCATCCCGGAACTGGTAACACGCCGATATGAATTCCACTGCCGGAAAAAACTCCAGGAGGTTACCGGGTACCAGCTTCTGCTTCACAAATTGGGAAAGATCCTGGAACAGCATTTCCGGTGGCGCAGTACGGAAAAATCGTTGCCTATGATGATGGCCAACCGTATAGCGTCGTCTTTCAAAAATATACAATTCATGGATCCGAAATCCGTGGTGGGATCATTCTACATGGTACGGAGAAATTCCAGATCGTCCAATATAATGTCCATACATAAGCTGCACTAGATTACTTGGAGCATGAAATAGCCACAGTGTTGTGGTATGTGTGCAAATATCTGAGGAATCGAAAAAATTGAGAGGGGGCCATCTTGATGGATGTAATTTTAGAAATGAATAATGTCACTAAAAATTATGGCAATAACACAGTACTAAAAGAGGCCTCTTTCTTTGCGTGTAGCGGAGATATTGTTGGTTTAATAGGTGAAAATGGATCTGGAAAAACAACTTTGCTGAATTCGATTGCGGGCATAATCTCATATACGGGAGCAATCAAAGTTTGTGGCGAACAATTGAATGATAAGAATGATTACTATGGAAACCTTGGCATAGCATTTGACTCATTGGCATTTTACTCTCATTTAAGTGCGGCAGATAATCTTAAAGTTCTTTCATATGATAATGCACAAATTGAGGAAGTATTAAAAACATGTGGCTTATCTGAAAGCAAAAATAAGAAAGTCTCGGCGTTTTCTTTGGGAATGAGACAACGGTTGAATATTGCGAGATCAATTATTGGAAGCCCCCGTTTAGTAATTATGGATGAACCGATTAATGGGTTGGATCCAAAAGCAATTCTGGAATTCAAGCAGTATATGACTAGTTATGTTGCTGAAAATAATGCGGCGCTTCTTATTTCAAGCCATGCTTTGAAAGAACTGGCCTATTTTTGCAATAAATATATCTTCCTAAAGAAAGGAAGAATTATTGAAATTTTGTCCGATTATGATAACAGAGTTGAAGAATTCAACGCTTACATCTGTTTTAATGATGAAAGCGAAAGAAAAAGGATAATTGATCAGTTTGAACAACATGCGCAAGAATATCTTATTGTTGATTCACTATCAAGAATCTATTTTAAAACAAATGATCCAATACAGATTGCAGGTCAAGAGACAGTCCTTTTAATGCAAAATCAATCCCCACTAGAGAATATATTTGTTTCGTTATAGAGCGGAGGATGAGGCCATATGGCTACACTCGTCAAAAATGAACTGATCAAACTTCTGGTGAAGAAAAGAATTTTGATTACTATATTGCTCCTTTTGCTTTTTATTGTGTTATCAGCGCTAATGGCTCGTGGAGAATACAATATAACTAATTGGAGAACAGAAGCAGAGAATAGAATTCGTGCGTCACAAGAATATATAAAAGAATTGTCAAGTTCAACGTCAGAAAATCAAGATGTAATAACATATGAGCAGCAATATATCGCGAAGCTGGAGTATGGTCTAAAGAATAACATCGCTTTTTTTATTACAACACCTATTAGCTTTGTTCACAAAGCGTTCTCTGCAAAATATATTTTGATTATTTTGATGATCGTTATTTCCTCATATGTGGTATGCAATGAGTATTCAAGTAAAATGACAGAGATCCTAATAGTAAGAGGAATGCGACGGTCAAGTATAATTGTATCAAAAATTCTTTCAGTAGTACTTGTTTCAGTGATTCTGGAGTTGCTGTATAGCGTTTTGTCATTTGTTATTGGAGTACTAATCTTTGGGAAAAATGGATTTGTAAGTGCGGAGTTATTCATAAACCAATCTGGTGAAGTATATGCCGTGAGCGGTATTGAAATTATCATTAGAACGATGGTTTTAGTTGCTGTAGAAATATTAGTGCACTCAGTGATTACGCTTTTGCTCTCTGTTATAGTGAAAAACCAAGCCATAGCAATTGTTGGATCTATCTTTTTTTGGCTTCTAAGAGGACTGCTACCTTTAACAACGAGTACTCTAAAAAGAGAGTATTTGTTGACCACCTGCTTAGACGAACTAAATATGTATTTTACATCGCCTGTTTCTCCAACCGCAATGGGGAGAACTCTAGGAATTATTATGGCTTACTGTGTATGTTTTTGTGTGGCTTCTGTTCTTCTGTTTGCATTGAAGCCCTATAAAATGAAATCATAACAGTTCTCGGCTGCTGTGATATAAACACTAAATAAGGAGGCTAAAATTAGCTATGAAAGTTGGATACATTGTTGGTCTGTACCTGGATAAAATGCTTTCTGACCTTGGCGCGGCTGGCCTGAAGAAGCACCTGGGCAACTTGATCGGAGGCACTTTGGCAAGCCTGGTTGTCGAAACTCTGGTAAAAAAGGGAACTGCGAAGGCTGTGGCGGCGCTGGGCACCAAGGTTGGTGCGCTTGCCGGACCCGCAGGAGCGGTTATTGGTGTCATCGCCGGCGCCAGCTAATGGGCTTTGGCTTTTGAGATCCATCAGCTACAATAATTAACCAACCGTGAGGGAATTGTTTCGATCCGAGATAAGAAACAATTCCCTCTATTAAAAAGGAAACAATGAAAAAAGATATTTCTATTGCAAGTGCTATTTTTCTGGTATCATTACTGGTAGGAGTATTAGTTGGGCAATGGATTGTAATATCCCAACCTACCAATGGGCTTGAAGCCGTCAATATCAAAGTGGACTATTTTTATATTTTTGCAAAAAATCTTTCAACCTGTATGATCTTCGCATTAGGGTGTGGAGTTATTACAGTTCCACTGTTGATTGTTCAATCTGGTGCAATAGGTATTCAAGCGGGACTGTGGCTGGGACTAAATAACCCGCTTGATAAACTTCTTGTGTTACTCCTGCCTCATGGAATAATTGAAATTCCAGCAATTATAATATCTGGAGCATTAGGAATTAAGCTTGGGAAGATAATTATCAGCCATTTACGAACTGGGGCTTCGATTAAAACGCAAGTGAAACAACTCAAGAGATACTATATCGCAGTGTTTATATCATTGGTGATCGCAGCTGCAATAGAGTGCTACATAACTCCGTATATTGCCTTATGGTGTTGAGTGGGGGATAATTAATGAAAAAAAGAGTTAATGGTTTACTTATAATACTGTCATTGTTGTTTGTAAATACAGCCTTTCTAACCGTGGATTATTCATTTGGTGAAAGCTTATTTGTTAAAGTAAATCTGTTTTTCATATTCCTGGTTGTTACGTTTTTATCTCTCAGCATAAAATTTGCTTTTGAGGTTTTTATTATACAAATGGGAATTAAGTTTTCTAGTAATAATCTTCCTCTAAAATCTACTATTAAAGGCTGCCTTGAATCTTATTGGGCTTTCGCGGCCGTTATGGGATTAGCATTCATTATTCAAGTGACTCTTATACGACACGAAAATGCTCTGTTTCAAATTGCTGCGTTTGTGGTTTCCCAAATTTTATATTCGATTATTCTTGCAATCAACCTTAAACGCGAAAATGTAGGTCATCTCGCATTCATTTTATTGGGTGTATATAATTTGTTATATGTGATTATTCAAGCTATATCTATATATCACTATATGGTGGCTACTTAGAAGGAGGAAAATGATGAATAATATATATGTCGATGCAGTTAAGAAAGCATTTCCAAATGTTGAAGTGATTGACTATTTGATAACATTGAAGCAAGAAAAATGGTATGTCAGAATCTTGCCGTTAATGCCGTACGAGCAACTGCATATCTTTCTCCTTTCGGATGGTAGTGTAGTTGGAATACGTATAACTGGATCTGGACATATCTGCAATCCTGAGGTGCTAAAAGAAGTTAAAATATCCGTCAAAAAAGCGCTTATGAGTGAAATTATAGTGCTAGAAAACACCTTAAAGTATGATGGTGAATATAGCATCGTTAGAAAGTCTAGGGACGGCAAATTTGCAAATACAAATGAATTCCTGAAAATATTAACAAAGGAGAAACGGTTGTGATTCGAGTTTCGGATTTGAACTTTTCATACGCTGATAAATGCGTTTTACAGCAAGTATCTTTTAATGTCGATGATGGAGACTTGTTTGCGATACTGGGACCAAATGCTGCTGGAAAAACCACACTTATTAAGCTGTTAACGGGCATTTTAGAAATGCAAGGAGGAAATATCATATTTGATGATATGCCTCTAAATGGTACGAACGATTACAAAATTAGAAGTATGATTGGCGTAATGCAAGAGATAACTGGTGTTCATTTAAAAATGACGGGGTTTGAATATTTGTGCTTAATTGCAGCTCTTAACAATTATCCGCCAGACATGATTACGGAAAGAGTATTGTTTATTGCAAATAAGTTCAATTTTGAATCAGAGCTACACCGATCCATAAAGAAGTATTCTGCGGGCACAAAAAAGAAAATTGAGTTTTGTGCTGCAATAGTACATGAGCCGCGTGTTCTTTTACTTGACGAGCCTTTTGAGTCAGTAGATCCAATTGTTTGTTTTGAGATAAAACAGCATTTGAAACACCTAGTGGAGCATGGCTCAACTGTAATTATTACTTCACACATTCTTGAAACTATCCAAAATCTTTGCAATAAATACATTATAATAAATCAAGGAAGTGTTGTTCGTTGCGGGAATATAGAAAAAGACAACGGGGTGGATTTAGAGCAAATTTTTATAGAGGTTGTTGGCCATGAAGCAGCAGAGTAAATTGCGGTATTTAATCTGGTATGCGAGTTTTATTTCCTTTGGACAATACAAAGCAGAAAAAAAGTGGGGAATCTATATATTTTCAATGCTCCTTAATTCCACTATCTGGATGTTTGGATTCCTGCTGTTTAACAATTTAATGTTTTCGACAAACTATAATATGTCGTCCTTGGTCATTTTCTTTTCAGGAATAAAGTGTTTTGGCGCCCATATTGAAAGACTTACAGAGTCTGAATTATGCTATGGAATTGAAAAAAGATATGCAGTGACTCGGCTTGAAATACTATTTGTAAGAATGGTAAGCAATATACTGCAACCTTCTGATTGGCTGTATAGAACGCAACTGTTCTTTACTATCTATTTAAACGAGAACAACTTGTGGGAAGTCATATTGGTATGGTTACTGATAATGATTGCTCTTGATTGCATTGAAGAAGCATATGCAATCATTTCTTCCAGAATCTTTGCTAAAAGTATTCTTTCCATTGTTATGTGGATTTCAATCGCACTGAAGCTATTCTGCTCTTTCAGCCCCCATATTATCAAAACTATTGGAAATGAACGGCTTATATTCTTTGGCAGTTTCTATGCCATTATATTAGCTGTTTTTTGCCTTTTTTCAAAGCTTTCCTTTTTGGGAAAATTTAGAAAGTATTCCTCCCGCAAATCAAAACAAAGTATTATGTCTCGGTGCATAATTAGAAAGAAAAATATTACCCCACTGTTTATGCTATTAATTAGGGAATTCTACTTTCTGTTCAAGTATAAAATGAGCCTTATTATATCTGCGCTGGTATATACAATTATGACCATATTCATTACAAAAGAGGCTGATTTTCTTTATACCGTACAGGCTTTCTTTATTATAGATTTTGCTCTCATGTATGGTTTCAATTATTTTGGACTTGAAGAGGAAACTTTGGTGTTGCCGCTTATTTCGGCAACTGCAAAATCGAAACTTGTGCAAGCAAAAAATATTACATATATGACAGTTTCTATCATAGGCACAATCATAGTGACAATAATACTGGTTTTGAAATTTCCGGAGGCTATCTTACAACTATCCGATTTGATTGTAATATCAATATTTACTTTAAACGTTTTAACTCTATTTTGCTCGTTTTTCTCGATTAGATTTTACACTAATCCGAATACTAAGAAAAAACACACAATAAAAAGAGTTCTAGCGATGATCATTCTATTTGGAGCAATATCGGGTGTTTATACAATTATCAAACAATTTGCTTTATTGAAGACGATGTTTTTGGTGTTTTTAGTAATGCTGAGTGCAATTACAATATACTGCTGTATTGTAAAACCAAAAATGTTTGAGAAAATGCTTGTGGATAGAACAGGGATGATAATATACAGTTTATCCAATTTCTAAAACAAATGGAGCTCGGATTACCGACAATCAAATCGTATAATATAAGGCTTCTATATTTACACACAGGAAAGCCCCCGCTCCAGCAACACACTTGCTTGTGCCTTACTGGAGCGGGGGCTTAATACTATGTTATTACAGGTTCTGCCGGATGATCCGCGTGATGATGCCCACGGCTACGCCACGCTCCATGTCCAGGCGGGTGACGGCAAAGGACACATCATCCTTTTTTCCGGGCATCCGGTAGTCATAGCAGGAGTGGGCCACCGCATTGACGCCGTTGGAAAGCCTGACATAGACGACGCCCTTGTGGACATCGGTGACCTTGCCGGCGTACTTGCCCTGGATGCGGCACTTCTGCAGATTATCCCGGTCAGTGTTTTCCGAAGTGCTCTTGATGTCAGCCCGGATACTCAGGTCTTCCGGACTCTCGCGCCGCACGCTGAGGATGCGGACCAGCACCTCATCGCCCACGGCAAACCGCTCATGGGCGTCGCCGATCCAGTCCCAGGCCAGATCCCGGGCCAGGATGGAACACTCGACGCCGAACACTTCCACACGGATAACTTTCTCAGCCACGGCGATCACACGGGCCTGCACGATGCGGCCTTCGTAGACACGGTACATGCCGTCAGCATCCAAATCGAAGTAGAAGATCTGGCGTTTACGCATCATCGCCTCCCGGCGGCTGGCGACCACGCTGCGGGTCTTGGAGTCAATGCCCCGCACCACAAAGTCGATGTCGGCGCCCAGCATGTTGCCCAGAATCTTGTTCTGGCGCAGCATCAGGTCGGCGTAGTCCTGGCCAGAAGGGCTGCGCCCCAGGTTGATCATCATTTCCTTGATGGGAATGATGATGCGGAAACCCTTGTAGTCCACCACGGCCACCGTCTTACGGTTGTCCAGCTGCTCGATGCCGCCCAGCTGGCCCGTCAGAATACGGCGGGTACGGTAGGCGTTGTGGATCTCATGCCAGATGACATCCTCACGGTCTTCCGCCGTCTCTACATCCTCGCGGCTGCGGATGGTCAGGATAGAGGGCTCACGGCGCGTCTGCACATTCCGCCGGCGAGCGGGCGCCCGGGGAGCAGCGGCTTCAGGCACCTGCTCCTCCACCGGAGCGAAATCATCCTCCAAAACGGGTTCACCCTCTGCAGTAGTACAGCGGGTTTTCAGCAACATTCTTTTCGTCAAATTTCTTCATGGTTATGCCTCCTTAATCGTTTTCAACAATGGGGTTGAGAGTAAGTTCAAAACTTGCGACCTGCTTGTTGCCGCACAACACAGCCAGGCCTAAGCGCAGCACCGTTTGATCGCGCGCGCGGGGTAGTAATACTTCCCGGCAGTCGCCCGATAAAGGATATAACTTGTAGTGAGAGAGGGAGCATCCAAAGCACGAAATCCCTTGTGCCATCAGGATTTGCGCCATTTTCTGCAGGATGATTTCAATGTGAGTTTTTGAAACGCTGGAGAGTTCGTCTGAAACGATGACCTCATGCTCCATGGTGGGCTCTTCCTGGTCAACACAGCCCTCCGCAGGAAGCTCCAGACGGATATTGAGTGTCATAGCGACCTCCTCTTTGTCCACCATCACATCAGATATTTCGAACATGGTGGACAAGTAGTTTTTAAGATAGATCACGCTGCCGTGGCGGCCGGGGAAGGACATGAGGGAAATATAGTCCAGGGCGGACAGCTTTTTAAGAACACGGCCAACGGTGGCCCGGGAAAGGCCCCAGCGAGCAGCAAGTTCCGTATAGGTGACCAAAGGGTTGCCGGTGCCGTTGCGAAAATAGGCTACAGGCCCAAGCGCCGACCCCTGCACTTGACTGTCGTTGTAGATGGCTGAGACCCATAGATCCAGCACGATGTCCATTTCAGAACAGCGGTCAGAGCTGATCAGATCAGTAACGATGGATACCGGCAGAAAGAAAAAACCGGTGTCCTTTTGACAGGGAGCGTTATACTCCAGAACTGTGTTATGCCGGGCCCAGTTCCGGATTTTATAGCGGATCACATTCCCTCGCCCCAGAGAGGAGAAGTCAATGAGATGACGCTGCTGAAGCTCTCCCAGGATGGAAAGCGCCTGACACTGGAAACGAGTCCGAAACCATTGAGAAAGCTCTTTGAGCGTACAGACCCATTCGCCGGGGTAGACGGTGTAGCTGATGCCATCAATTCGCCGGTATGAGGTGCGGAAGTTTGCAAAGCTGCAAAGCACGGTATAATAAAAAAGGCCGGAGCCGCCGCTTGCGCGAATGCTCCGGTCATCTATCAGACGATGGATAAACTGTCGGTAAATCCGACAACGTGGATAGTCCACCACCTGTTTAATTTGTAATTGATAGGCTGGCATAAGAATCTCCTTTTTATATATAAGGTATGAAATTGGATTGCACTGCGAAAAAATCGTTGACTTGAACATCTCTGGGGCTTATGCTATACTTGTTTCTGTATGAATCTGCTTGCTGATGCTGGCAGTATCCATGCAGGCTTTACTCTTCCTGGGGCTGTTGCCTTTCAAAGCAATGTAGCCATTCATTGTGCCAATTTTAAGCCATCTTCGGGCCAATTCTGAGCCACTACAACTTTTTACAACTTTCCCACAACTTTTGCTCAAAACCAAACGGCGCAGGAAGGCATGAAATGGAATCAAAGCTGTATGAAGAATGTCATGAAGGTGGCGGTTTTATGGCACAACAGGCTATGTTGAAACAAGATGAAACGGTCAGAACTCAAATCCCCACCATGAAGCCCCTGGACTAATCAGAACTGGCATACCGGAGGAAGTATTTCCTTCGGTATGCTTTTCTGCGTAAAACACAGGTGCGCGGGATACCGATAACCCGCGCCGGGAGGTCCCATCGTGATCAGAAGAATCGCCCTCTGGATGCGGGATGTATTTGTCCGCAGCCGGAGCCTGAACCCCACCCGGGTGGTGGCGGTTTCCTTTGCAGTTATCATTCTGGTGGGGGCGCTGCTGCTCACCCTGCCCATCGCGTCCCGGGACGGGCAGAGCGCCGGCTTTTTCACCGGACTGTTCACCGCCACCTCCGCCACCTGCGTCACCGGACTGATTCTGGCGGACACCTGGCTCCAGTGGTCCCTGTTCGGGCAGGTGGTCATCCTGGCCATGATCCAGCTGGGGGGCCTGGGCTTTATGACGGTCATCACCCTGGTGTCCTTTGCCCTCCACCGGCGGATCGGCCTGTCCGAGCGGCTCATCATGGTGTCCACCCTGAACCTGAACGACCTGGACGGGGTGGTGCGCATGGTGCGCCACGCCCTGATGGGTACCTTCCTGATAGAGGGGATCGGGGCAGTAATCCTGTCCGCCTGCATGATCCCCGATTTCGGACTGCCGGGCGGCATCTGGAGGGGCATCTTCCATTCGGTTTCCGGTTTCTGCAACGCCGGCTTTGACCTGCTGGGGGGCGAGTTCGGCGCCTTCTCCAGCCTGGTGGGGTACAATAACAATCCGGTGGTACTTCTCACCATCGCCTGCCTCATTGTGGTGGGCGGCCTGGGCTTTTTCGTGTGGGAAGACATCATCCAGAAGCGTTCCATCCACCGCCTGTCGGTGTACAGCAAGATGGTGCTGCTGATGACCCTCCTGCTGATTGTGGGCGGCACGGCCTTCTTCTTTGTGGAGGAGTACAGCAATCCCGCTGTTTTTGGGAATATGACCCTGGGACAGAAAGTCTATAACGCCCTGTTCCAGTCGGTGACCCTGCGCACTGCCGGTTTTGACGCGGTGGGGCAGGGGGGCCTCAGCGACACAAGCAAGGCCTTTTCCTCCATCCTCATGCTCATCGGCGGCTCCTCCGGCTCCACGGCCGGCGGCCTCAAGACGGCTACCGTGGCGGTGCTGCTGCTGGCCCTCCGCTCCGGCCTGGCCGGGCGGGAGCAGGTCACCTTCCGGGGCCGTACCATCCCCTACCGCCGGGTGCTCAACGCCATGACCCTGGCGCTGGTGATGCTGTTTTTGTTCCTGCTGGGCTCCATGATGATTTCCACCGTGGAAAACCTGCCCTATCTGGACTGCGCCTTCGAGGTGGCCTCCGCCATGGGCACGGTGGGCCTGACCACCGGCATCACCCCCACCCTCAGTCCCTTCTCCCAGACCCTGATCATCCTGCTCATGTATACCGGGCGGGTGGGCGTGCTCTCCTTCTCCATCGCACTGATGACCCGGGGGAGAAGTACGGCCAAGATCAGATATCCTGAAATGAATGTGATGATCGGCTGAACGATCTGTTCCGGAAGGACGTGTAACCGTTGAAAACCTTTGTAGTTATCGGCCTGGGCCGCTTCGGCACAGCCGTGGCCACGGAACTGAGCGCTCTGGGCCATGAGGTGCTGGCGCTGGACGATTCCGAGGAGAACGTGGAGAAGGTGGCCGACAAGGTCACCCACGCGGTGACCGGGGACGCCCGTGACCCGGCGGTGCTCCGGGCCCTGGGTGTGCGCAACTACGACTGTGCCATTGTGGCTGTGGGCGTAGATATCGGTACCTCCGCCCTGGTGACCCTGAACCTGAAGGAACTGGGGGTTCGCCGGGTCATCTGCAAGGCCCAGAGCCATGTCCACCGGAAGGTGCTGGAGAAGATCGGCGCCGACCGGGTGGTGTTCCCCGAGCACGAGATGGGGGTCAAGCTGGCCCAGAGCCTGTCCAGCTCCAACGTGCTCAACTTCATTGAGCTCAGCGAAGATTTCGGCATCGTGGAGACCGCCATCCCCCGGGAGTGGCAGGGCAAGACCATCCTGGACCTGAATGTGCGGGCCAGGTACAAGGTAAATATCATCGCCGTGCGGAAAAAGGGTGTGGAGACCTTCAACGTCACACCCGGTCCCGATACGCAGATGGAGGCGGGAGACACGGTGGTGGCTGTGGGCCGGACGGAGGACGTAAACCGGCTCCAGGATCTGTGAGGGCGGCCTGCATGGAACAGATCACCAGCCGCTCCAACCCCCTGATGACCCACCTGCGGAAGCTGGGCTCTTCCCACAGCTACCGGAACAAGACCGGGGAGTACCTGGGGGACAGCGGCAAGCTGCTCCGGGAGGCCCTCCAGTGGGGAGCTGAGCTGACCGCGGTGGTATGTACCCAGGGAACTGAGCTGCCCCAGCTGCCCCCGGATGTGCGGGCGGTGGAGGTGCCCCAGGGGCTGATGGAGTATATCAGCCCCATGGAGACCCCCCAGGGGGTGCTCTTTTCCGCCAAACGTCCCGCCAGCGCCCTGCCGGACACGCTGCCCGGCAGGCGGTATCTGGCCCTGGAGGGGGTGCAGGACCCGGGAAATGTGGGTACCATCCTCCGCACCGCCGACGCGTTTGACGCCGACGGGCTGTTTCTGCTGACGGGCTGTGCCGACCTGTACAGCCCCAAGACCCTCCGGGCCTCCATGGGAGCGGCCTTCCGCCGCCCGGTGTGGAGCTGTACTCTGGAGGAGTTGCTTCCGCTGCGGAAGGGGGCGGGCCTGCCGCTGATCGGCACCGCCCTGCGGGAGGATACGGTGGATGCGCGCCAGGCCGACCTGAGCCGGGCCGTCCTCCTGATTGGCAGCGAGGGCCGGGGCCTGAGCCAGGAGGCGCTGGACGCCTGCGACCAGACCGTGCGTATCCCCATGAGTGAGCGCTGCGAATCCCTCAACGCCGCGGTAGCCGCCGCGGTGGTACTGTGGGAGGGCTGGCGCTAGCGCGTTGGAAAGGAGAAGGAGCCATGGCCGCCATATCCTATCTCATCTGGCTGACCACCCGGGAGGGTATCCGGGCGGATGTGGCGGCAGGCCTGCTCCGTCATTTCGGCACGGCGGAGGCGGCCCACTACGCCGACGCAAAGGAATATGATATGCTTCCGCTGCCGTCCCGTCTGCGCCGCTCTCTGCTGGACAAGAAGCTGGACGGTGCCGAGCGGATTTTGGAGCAGTGCGACCGGCAGGGCATCTCCCTGCTCACCTGCCAGGACGCCGCCTACCCGGAGCGCCTGTACCAGTTGGATGACCACCCTCTGGTCCTGTATGTGAAGGGCACTCTGCCCCGGGTGGACCGTGAGGTGACCGTGGGCATGGTGGGCAGCCGGAAATGCACCGTTTACGGGCAGGCCATGGCGGGCCGCATCTCCATGGAGCTGGCCCGCAGCGGTGCGGTGGTGGTGTCCGGTATGGCGGAAGGCATCGACGCTGCGTCCCTGAAGGGCGCGCTCCAGGGCGGCGGCAGGGTGATCTCCGTGCTGGCCGGTGGGGTGGATGTGGTCTATCCCGCCTGCAATCGCTGGCTGTACCAGGACATCCAGGCTTCCGGCGCGGTGATTTCGGAAAATCCGCCGGGCACCCGGCCGGACGGCTGGCGGTTCCCCATCCGGAACCGGATCATCAGCGGCCTGTCACTGGGCATCCTGGTGGTGGAGGCGGCGGAACAGCGCAGCGGCTCCCTCATCACCGCCCATGACGCCCTGGACCAGGGCCGGGACGTGTTTGCCGTCCCCGGTCCCGCGGACGCCCCCATGAGCGGAGGCACCAATCTGCTGATTTCCCGGGGCGAGGCCAAGCTGGTCCGCTCCGGCTGGGATATTCTGTCGGAGTACACGGGACAATATCCCCAGAAGCTGACCTTTCCGCCGCCCCTCACCGCTGAGGAGGCAGACGCCCGCCTGGCCCCTCAGCCCGGTCCGGCGGAGCAGGAGGCCCCGCCTCCGTCCCCGGAGCAGCCGAAGGAGAAAGAACTGCCTCTGAAAAGCGGGGCGGAGTTTGCCCGCCTGGGAGACGAGCAGCGGGAGATCTTCCTGCTTCTGGAGGAGCACAGCTTCACCGCCGATGACATTGTGGGCCGTACCGATATCCCTGCCCGGCGGGTGAACACAGCCCTGACTATTTTGCAGGCTCAGGGCTATTTGAAGGAATTACCGGGCCGGCGGTTTACTGCCGCCGTCCGTTTCGACCAAGACCGATAAAGGAGTATCATGCTGTGGCAAAATCGAATTTGGTGATCGTCGAATCTCCGGCGAAGGCCAAGACCATCGGGAAATATCTGGGTCCCGGCTACGAGGTAAAGGCCTCCATGGGCCACGTCCGGGATCTGCCCAAGAGCAAGATCGGCGTAGACGTGGAGCACGGCTTCACTGTAGACTACCAGCCCATTAAGGGCAAGGAAGAGGTCATCAGCGACCTGAAGAAAGCCGCCAAGAAGAGCGAAAAAGTCTTTCTCGCCACCGACCCGGACCGGGAGGGCGAGGCCATCTCCTGGCATCTGAAGGAGATGCTGGGCATTCCGGACGACAAGACCTACCGGGTGACCTTCAACGAGATCACCAAAAAAGTGGTCAACGATTCCATCTCCCACCCCCGGGCCATCGACATGGACCTGGTGAACGCCCAGCAGGCCCGACGGGTGCTGGACCGGATCGTGGGCTATCAGATCTCCCCCCTGCTGTGGAAAAAGATCCGCCGGGGCCTGTCCGCCGGACGGGTGCAGTCGGTGGCTACCCGGCTGGTGTGCGAGCGGGAGGAAGAGATCAAGGCGTTCGTACCCCAGGAGTACTGGTCCCTGGACGCCGATCTGGCCCGCATCGCCCCCAACCTGGGGCAGTTCAAGGCCGCCTTCTACGGCAAGGAGAAGAAGGTGGAGCTCCACAGCAAGGACGAGGTGGACGCCGTGATGGCGGCTGTGAAGGAGGCCCCCTTCACCGTTACCGGGGTGAAGCGGCAGGACAAGCTGCGCAACCCGGCGCCCCCCTTCATCACCTCCACCCTCCAGCAGGAGGCCAGCCGCAAGCTGAACATGACCCCTCGCCGCACCATGTCCATTGCCCAGCAGCTGTATGAGGGCGTGGATATCGCCGGCGAGGGCACCGTGGGTCTCATCACCTATATGCGTACCGACTCCCTGCGCCTGTCCGATGAGGCCACCGCCGCCGCCCGGGACTTCATTCTGGCCCGGTACGGCGCCAATTACTACCCCGGCAAGACCCGGGTGTACAAGACCAAATCCGGCGCCCAGGACGCCCACGAGGCCATCCGGCCCTCCAACGTGAACCTGACCCCGGAGGACGTGAAAAAGGATCTGACGGCAGAGCAGTACAAGCTGTACAAACTGATCTGGAGCCGCTTCCTGGCCTGCCAGATGGCCTCCGCCGTGTACGACAGCGTGTCCATTGAGGTGGCCTCCGCCGGCTATACCTTCCGGGCCACCCACTCCTCCCTGAAGTTCTCCGGCTACACCGCCGTGTACGTGGAGGGCAAGGACGAGGAGGAGGAGACCTTCCAGTCCCCCCTGCCCGACCTGAAGGAGGGGGAGACCGTAGAGCTGAAGGGCCTCAAGCCCGATCAGCACTTCACCCAGCCCCCCAGCCGGTACACTGAGGCCACCCTCATCAAAGCCCTGGAGGAGAAGGGCATCGGACGCCCCTCCACCTATGCCCCTACAATCTCCACCATCCTGGACCGGGAGTATGTGGTGAAGGAGGGACGTGCTCTCCGGCCCACACCTCTGGGCGAGGTGGTCACCGGACTGATGAAGGACAAATTCCCCGATATCGTGGACACCGCCTTCACCGCCAACATGGAGGAGCAGCTGGACGAGGTGGAGACCGGCAAGGTGGACTGGAAGAGCCTGCTCACCCAGTTCTACGGCGGCTTCGAGAAGGAGATGAAGCAGGCCGAGACCGACCTGGACGGGGAGCGGATCAAGGTACCCGACGAGGTATCCGACGTGATCTGCCCCAAGTGCGGCCGCAACCTGGTGTACAAGTCCGGCCGCTTCGGCCGGTTCCTGGCCTGCCCCGGCTGGCCGGAGTGCGACCACACCCAGCCCATTGTGGTGGAGATGCCGGGCAAATGCCCCAAGTGCGGCGGCAAGATCCTGAAAAAGACCTCCAAGCGGGGCTTTGCCTACTACGGCTGTGAGAACAATAGCAACAAGGATGAGGCCCGGAAGTGCGACTTCATGACCTGGGACGTGCCGGTGAAGGACAATTGCCCTGTCTGCGGCCACACCCTGTTCAAGAAGTCGGGCCGCGGCTTCAAGAAGCCCTTCTGCATCAACCCCGAGTGTCCCAACTTCCTGCCGGAGGACCAGCGGGGCTATAAGAAAAAGACCACGGCTGAGACTCCGGCGGAGGGCACCCCTCCTGAGGAGGAGAAGAAGCCCGCGGCCAAGAAAAAGACGGCAGCCAAAAAGACGGCTGCCACCAAGAAGCCCGCCGCCAAAAAGACTGCGGCGGCCAAGAAGACCACCGCGAAAAAGACCACAGCCAAGAAAAGCACCACCAAGAAGAAAGACGAATCCTAATCCACACAAAGGAGAACCCATGGAACCTGTCATCGTCATCGGCGCGGGGCTGGCCGGATCGGAGGCCGCCTGGCAGCTGGCTCAGCGGGGCATTCCCGTGCTTTTGAAGGAAATGAAGCCGGAGAAAATGACCCCCGCCCACCACAGCCCCTGGTTTGGGGAGCTGGTGTGCTCCAACTCCCTGCGGTCCAACCAGCTGGAAAACGCGGTGGGCCTGCTGAAGGAGGAGCTGCGCCGGATGGGCTCCCTCATCATGGCATGTGCCGACGCCCATCGGGTGGAGGCAGGCGGCGCCCTGGCGGTGGACCGCTACGGTTTCGCCCGGGCCATCACCGGGCGGGTGAAGAGCCATCCCCTCATCACCGTGGAGGAGGGAGAGGTGACCGCCATCCCGGCGGAAGGAAACGTGATCGTGGCCTCCGGCCCCCTCACCTCCGACCCCCTGGCCCAGGCCATCCGGGACTTTTTTCCCGAAAGCCACGGCCTGAACTTCTATGACGCCGCCGCCCCTCTGGTCAGCTTTGAGAGCGTGGACATGGACAGCGCCTTCTTTGCCTCCCGGTACGACAAGGGGACGCCGGATTATGTCAACTGTCCCATGACTGAGGAGGAGTACAATTCCTTCTGGGAGGAGCTGTGCCACGCCCAGGAGGCGGAGGTCCACGGGTTTGAGGACAAGAACGTGTTTGAGGGCTGTATGCCGGTAGAGGTCATGGCCCGCCGGGGCAAGCAGACCCTGTGCTACGGGCCTCTGAAACCCCGTGGCCTCCGGGACCCCAGGACGGGGAAGGAGCCCTTCGCTGTGGTGCAGCTGCGGCGGGACAACGCCGAGGGCAGCATTTACAATCTGGTGGGCTTCCAGACCCACCTGAAGTGGCCGGAGCAGAAGCGGGTGTTCTCCATGATCCCCGCCCTGAAAAACGCGGAATTCGTCCGCTACGGGGTGATGCACCGCAACACCTACCTGGATTCTCCCCGGCTGCTGGACCGGTACTACCGGGTAAAGAAGGAGCCACGCATCTGCTTTGCCGGACAGATCACCGGGGTGGAGGGCTATGTGGAGTCCACCGCCTCCGGCTTCCTGGCGGCGGTGGAGCTGGCCCGGCGGCTGGAGGGAAAGCCCCCGGTGGATTTTCCCCAGGAGACCGCCGTGGGCGCCCTGGCCCTGTATGTGAGCAACGAGAGCGTGGCTGACTTCCAGCCCATGAACGTGAATTTCGGCATCATCCCGCCCCTGGGCTACCGGGTGAAGGGCAAGCGGAACAAGAACGCGGAGCTGAGCCGGCGGGCGCTGGAGATCCTGGACAGCCTGGACACAGAGAAAGTAGAGGAGAGAACCGTATGAAGATCATCGTAGACGCCATGGGAGGCGACAACGCGCCCGTATCCAATGTGCGGGGCGCCCTGGCTGCTGTCCGTGAGCTGGGGGTGGAGGTCATCCTGGTGGGCCGGGGGGAGGATATCCTGAAGGTCCTGAAGGAGGACGGCATTGACGATCTGCCTCCCGGTCTGGAGATCGTACACGCCTCCGAAGTGGTGGAGATGTGCGACAATCCCGCCACCGCCTTCCGGGAGAAGAAGGATTCCTCCCTGACGGTTGGTCTGAACCTGCTGAAGGGCGGGGACGGGGACGCCTTTGTGTCCGCCGGCAGTACCGGCGCGCTGCTCTCCGCCGCCACCCTGATGGTCAAGCGGGTGCGGGGCATCCGCCGGGCGGCCCTGGCGCCAGTGGTGCCCACGGGGGCCGGCGGCGCAGTGCTCATCGACTGCGGCGCCACCGCCGAGTGCACCCCGGAGTATCTGCTGCAGTTCGCCTTCATGGGCTCCTATTACGCCGAGCGGGTGCTCAAGCGGCCCGAGCCCAAGGTGGGCCTGCTGAACATCGGTGCGGAGCCCTCCAAGGGTACCGACCTGCAGCGGGAGGCCCACGCCCTGCTCACCGCCGCCGACAAGGCCGGACGCATCCACTTCGTGGGCAATGTGGAGGCCCGTGAGGCGGTGTTCGGGCAGGTGGACGTCATCGTGTCCGACGGCTACTCGGGCAACATCTTCCTGAAAACCATGGAGGGGACCGGCGGCTTCATGGCCAAGCAGCTCAAGGCCATGTTTATGAAGAACGTATTCACCAAGCTGGCGGCTGTGCTGGTGTCCGGCGGCCTGAAGGAGTTCAAGAAGATGATGGATTCCGGCGAGGTGGGCGGTACCGCCCTCATCGGCATCTCCAAGCCGGTGATCAAGGCCCACGGCTCCTCCAACGACTACGCCATCAAGAACGCCATCCGGCAGGCCCGGGACTTTGCCGCCTCCGGTATGATCGACGATCTGGTGGAGAATATCGACCACATGCGTCTGCCCACCAATCAGGTGGAAAAAATTTGAGGATACCTATTGACAGGCGGTTGAAACTTGCCTATTATCATAATGCAATGAAGCCGTTGGAAACGGTTGCGACAGGAGTAGATGAACATGATTTTTGAGAAGATCGCCGCTCTGCTTGCCGAGCAGTTCGGAGTGGAAGCAGACAGCATCACCATGGACACCTCCTTCGAGGATCTGGGCGCCGACTCCCTGGACATCGTGGAGCTGACCATGGCTGTGGAAGAGGAGTTTGGCCTGGAGAACATGGATGAGGATGATCTGTCCGGCATCTCCGTTGTGGGTGACCTGGTCAATTATCTGAAATCCAAGCTGGAAGACTAAACCAAGCTGGAAAAACAGGGGAGCCCCGCCGCCGGCGGGGCTCCCGCTTTGAAAGGGAAAGGAAGGGACAGCGATGGAAGCGCTGGAGGAAAAGCTGGGCTATCGCTTCACGAACCGGGCACTGCTGGAGAATGCCCTGACCCATAGCTCCTACGCCAATGAGAACAAGGCCAAGGGGGCCCAGAGCAATGAGCGGCTGGAGTTCCTGGGCGACTCGGTGCTGGGCATGGTGACGGCGGACTATCTGTACCGCACCCACCCGGACCTGCCGGAGGGGGATCTGACCCGTACCCGGGCGGCGCTGGTGTGTGAGGGCAGCCTGGTGGAGGTGGCGCAGCTTTTGGATCTGGGCGCGTACCTGAAGCTGGGGAAGGGAGAGGACGCCGGCGGCGGCCGGGAGCGGCCCTCCATCGTGGCCGACGCGGTGGAGGCGGTGCTGGCCGCAGTCTACCTGGATGGCGGCATCGGCTCGGCCCGCAAGATCATCCAGCGGTTCATCCTGGACCGGGAGGAAGAGAAGAGCGCCAGCCGGGACTATAAGACCGCCCTCCAGGAGCTGGTGCAGCGGGAGAGTGGCCAGGTGCTGGGTTACCGGCTCATCGGCGCTGAGGGTCCCGACCATGCCAAGGTATTCTCGGTGGAGGTGGACCTGAACGGCGCCTCTATCGGTCAGGGCCAGGGCCGCAGCAAAAAAGAGGCGGAGCAGAATGCCGCCAAGGCGGCTATTGAGAAGCTGAAAGGCTGAGCAATTGCTAGGGCGCTCCGCCTCTTTTGCGAGCGCAAGCGAGCCGCCGCCGTGCGGCGCCAAGCATTTTGCGGAGCAAAATCTTGATGCCGGGCGAATTCATTTCGCCCGAGCAGATGGAGTGAAACGGGTCCCCAAACCGTTGTGCGGTTTGGGCGGCGGAGCAGAATGCCGCCAAGGCGGCCATTGAAAAGCTGAAAGGCTGAATCCGATGCAGGGATCACGGCGTTTGCCGTGGTCCCTTTTTGCGGCAAAACGGGTCTCAAAAGGATTTGCAATAAGACATATTACTTGATATAATATTTTATTCAAAAGTAAGTTTGCAGCGAGGTGCGTGCTTTGTATTTAAAAGCGCTGGAGATCCAGGGATTCAAGTCGTTTCCCGACAAGACGGTGCTCTCCTTCGGGGAGGACATCACCGCCATTGTGGGGCCTAACGGCAGCGGAAAATCGAATATCTCCGATGCCATCCGCTGGGTCATGGGGGAGCAGTCCACCAAGGCCCTCCGGGGTGGCAAGATGGAGGACGTGATCTTCGGCGGCACCGCCCTGCGCAAGCAGCAGGGCTTTGCCGAGGTGTCCCTGGTGCTGGACAACACCGACCACCTGTTCCCCATGGAGGAGAGCGAGGTCATGGTCACCCGGCGGTACTACCGTTCCGGGGAGAGCGAGTACTATATCAACCGCCGCTCCGTCCGGCTGAAGGACGTGAACGAGCTGTTCATGGATACCGGCCTGGGCCGGGAGGGCTATTCCATCATCGGCCAGGGCCGCATCGACGAGATCCTGTCGGTGAAGAGCGGCGACCGGCGGGAGGTCTTTGAGGAGGCCGCCGGCATCTCCCGTTTCCGCCACCGGAAGGAGGAGGCCGAGCGCAAGCTGGAGCGCACCCAGGAGAACCTGGTGCGGATCACCGACAAGATCGACGAGCTGGAGCTCCAGGTGGAGCCCCTCCGCAACCAGAGCGAGAAGGCCAAAAAGTTCCTCATCCTCCGGGACGAGCTGCGGGGCCTGGAGATCTCCCTGTGGCTGGACCAGCTGGAAAAGATCCGGGCGGGAGCCATCAAGACCCTGTCCGACTTTGAGAACGCCGTCCGCCAGAAGGAGGAGGCCCAGGGCCAGGTGGAGCAGCTCTACGCCGACGCGGAGGGTTTCTCCGCCCAAATGCGGGACAAGGACGTAGAGGCTGAGGGCGTCCGTTTCCAGATGATGCAGAAGCAGGCTGACGCCAACAGCCTGGAAAACGCCATTGCCGTCCTGAAAACAAATATTCAAAACAATCTGGAGAACCGGGACCGCATCCAGCGGGAGCTGGACCAGCAGGAGGGCCGGGCCGATTCGGTGGCCGCACAGATCGACGACCGCCGCCAGCGCCTGGCGGAGCTGGCGGAACAGCGGACCCAGCTCCAGACCCAGCTGGAGGACCGCCAGCGGGAGGCCCGTGAGGCCGCCCATTCCGCCGGCAGCCTGGCCGACGAACTGGAGCAGCTGCGGCAGAAGGAGTCGGTGGAGAACGCCTCCGCCGCCGACGCCAAGGCGCTGCTCTCCGCCCTGGCCGCCGCCGCTCAGGAGCTGCTGGACCGGGACGGGAGCCTGCGGCAGGAGCTGACCGCCGGAGAGGAACGGCTGAATGAGACCAAGGCGGCCCGCAAGGAGGCTGCCGACGCCCTGGATAAGGCCCAGGAGGACCGGGACAGCCTACAGAATATCATTAACGGCTACACCATGCGGGTGGAATCCCGCCGGAAGAAGGCCAAAGAGGCGGAGGAGCGCCACGTCAGGCTCCAGATGGAGGAGAATGCCATCCGCTCCCGCATCCATATGCTCTCCGAAATGGAGAAAATGTATGAGGGCTACTCCAAAGCGGTGAAACTGGTGATGGGTGAGGCCAAAAAGGGCCAGCTGAAGGGAATCCACGGCCCGGTGGCCGGGCTGATCCATGTGCCGGACACCTGCACCGTGGCCATCGAGACCGCTCTGGGCGGCGCTATGCAGCACATCGTGGTGGAGCGGGAGGAGGACGGCAAGGCCGCCATCCAGTACCTGAAGCGCCGGGAGGGGGGCCGGAGCACCTTCCTGCCCCTGACCTCCATGCGCCCCTCCGATTTCCGGGACCAGGGGGTGCGGCGGGAGCCCGGCTTTGTGGGCCTGGGCAACGAGCTGATCCAGTTCGATCCCAGGTATGAGAAGATTTTTTCCAATCTGTTGGGTCGCACGGTGGTGGCCGAGGATATGGACCGGGCCATTGCCATCGCCCGAAAATACGGCTATCGCTTCAAGATCGTCACTCTGGATGGCCAGGTGCTCAACCCCGGCGGTTCCATGACCGGCGGCTCGGTGTCCCGCAGCGCGGGCATCCTGAGCCGGGCCAACGAGCTGGAGCGATTGAAGCAGCAGGCGGGGGGCGTGACCGAGCAGCTGGCCGCCGCCGCCCACGCCATGGAAGAGGCCAGACGGGAGGCCACCGCCGCTTCCTATGAGCTGGAGACCGCCCAGGGCCAGCAGCGCCGGCACGAGGACGACATCCTCCAGCTGAAGGAGCGGCTGAGCCACCTGGACAGCCAGCTTGCCGACCTGGAGCGGCAGCGGTCCGGCCAGCAGGAGGAGCTGGAGCAGCTCCAGGCCCGGTCGGCCCAGACCGAGACCGACACCCAGGCCGCCCGCCGGCGGATCCAGGAGCTGGAGGGCTCGGCCGCCGCCCTGCGGGCCGAGGCCGAGGGCAAGGCCCAGGGCCAGACCGCCATGCAGGAGCAGGCCGCCGCCATCGGGGAGGCCATTGCCGAGCTGAATATGCGCCTGGCCGCCCTGGAGGCGGAGGAGCAGGCCTCCCAAAAGTCCCTGGACGAGCTGGAGGCTCTGAAGGCCGACCTGACCGGCGACCGGGCGGAGCGGCAGAAGATGCTGGACTCCTTCCAGGAGAAGAACGCCGGTTTGCAGGCGGAGATCGGGGAGAAGGAGCGCGCCCTCCAGGCTCTCCGCCGGGAGAATGAGGACCAGCAGGGGGCCATCAGCCGCATCAACGAGGAGAAGCTGGCCCTGGAGGCCCAGCGGAACCAGGCCGACAAGGAGGCCCGGGACAAAAACGGCGAGCTGCTCAACTTACAGCGGGAGGTCTCCGTCTTAGAACAGAAGAAGGCGGCCGCCGCCATGGAGGAGAAGAACCTGCTGGACAAGCTGTGGGAGACCTACGAGCTGTCCCACGAGGCGGCCCGGGCCCAGCGGGTGGAGCTGGAGAGCGTGCCCAAGGCTCAGCGCCGGGTGGGGGAGCTGAAAAAATCCATCTCTGCCCTGGGCAACATCAACCTGGACGCCATCGACGAGTTTGCGCGCATCAACGAGCGGTACACCTACCTGACCGACCAGCGGGACGACGTGACCCGCTCCAAGAAGGAGCTGGAGGACATTATCGCCGGCATCACCGAGGAGATGCGGAAGATTTTTGCCGCCCAGTTTGCCCTGCTCAACGAGGCTTTCCAACATACCTTTGTGGAGCTGTTCCGGGGCGGCAAAGCCACCCTGGAGCTGGAGGACCCGGACGACATCCTGAACTGCGGCATTGAGATCAAGGTCCAGCCTCCGGGCAAGGCCCTGAAGGTGCTCTCCCTGCTGTCCGGCGGCGAGAAGGCCTTTGTGGCCATCGCCCTGTACTTTGCCATTCTGAAGGTGCGGCCCACCCCCTTCGTGGTGATGGACGAGATCGAAGCCGCCCTGGATGACGCCAATGTGGTGCGCTTTGCCCACTACATGCGCCAGATGGCGGACAAGACCCAGTTCATCGTCATCACCCACCGCCGGGGTACCATGGAGGAAGCGGACGTGCTGTATGGCGTCACCATGCAGGAGCAGGGTGTCAGCCGGCTGCTGACCATCAACCTGAACGACGTGGAAAAGGAACTGAATATCAAGTAAGGAGCGTTGGAAATGGAGCAAGCGTATAAGGCCCGCAAGATCATGGAACGTATGTCTATCGCGGCGGCGCTGCTGGTGTGCCTGTCGCTGATCACTCAGTTCATCCTGCTGTTTGTGGCGGGGCTGGTGCTCATCGCCGTGGCCATCGCCATTCTGCACCGCTATTGGCGCTGCCCGGACTGCGGGGCCTTTTTGGGGGTCAGCAAGACGGACAAGTGCCCCAACTGCAAGCGGCCTATTGAATAAGAAAGGAATTTGGACCACATGGGTTTTTTTGAAAAAATCAAGGCGGGCCTGACCCGCACCAAGGAGAATATCGGCCACTCCTTCGACCAGCTGTTTGCCGGGGAGCTGAACGACGACTTTTACGACGAGCTGGAGGAGACCCTCATCCTGGGGGACATGGGAGTGGACACCACCCTGAAGGCAGTGGAGGAGCTCCGCCGCCGGGTGAAGGAGGAGAAGATCAAGGATATGGACTCCGCCCGTGCCTGCCTGCGGCAGGTGCTCACCGAGATGCTCCAGGTGGGTGAACCGGAGCTCCACCTGACCACCACCCCCTCCGTGGCCCTGTTCATCGGGGTGAACGGGGTGGGCAAGACCACCACCATCGGCAAGCTGGCCGCCCGGATGAAGGGAGAGGGCAAGCGTGTGCTGCTGGCCGCCGCCGATACCTTCCGGGCCGCCGCCGCCGATCAGCTGGAGATCTGGAGCGGCCGGGCCGGGGTGGACCTGGTGCGGCAGCACGAGGGGGCCGACCCCGCCGCCGTGGTGTTTGACGCCCTCACCGCCGCCAAGGCCCGGGGGTCTGACGTGATCCTCATCGATACCGCCGGCCGGCTCCACAACAAGCAGAACCTGATGAACGAGCTGAACAAGATCTCCCGGGTGGTGGACCGGGAACTGCCCGGCGCGGACCGGGAGACCCTGCTGGTGCTGGACGCCACCACCGGCCAGAACGGCCTGATCCAGGCCAAGCAGTTCAAGGAGGCCGCCGGTATCACCGGCATCGTCCTCACCAAGCTGGACGGCTCCGCCAAGGGGGGCATCGTCATCGCCATCGCCCAGGAGCTCCAGGTGCCGGTGAAGTATATCGGCGTGGGGGAGGGCATCGACGATCTGATGCCCTTCGAGGCCAAGGCCTTTGTGGAAGCGCTGATTTAATGGAGGTTATCTGATATGGCTAGAATCGACGGACGGGCCAGCGACCAGCTGCGGCCTGTGGAAATCATTCCTCACTTCAACAAATTTGCGGAGGGCTCCTGCCTGATCCGCTGCGGCAATACCCAGGTGCTGTGCTGCGCCAGCGTGGAGGAGCGCACGCCCCCCCATGTGGCCGAGGGCGAGGGCTGGGTCACTGCCGAGTACTCCATGCTGCCCCGCGCCAACCGGGAGCGGTCCAAGCGGGACATCGCCAAGCTGAAGCTGTCCCCCCGCTCCGCCGAGATCCAGCGGCTGGTGGGCCGGTCCCTCCGGGCCTGCGTGGATATGAAAAAGCTGGGGGAGCGCACCATCACCGTGGACTGCGATGTGCTCCAGGGGGACGGCGGCACCCGTACCGCCTCCGTCACCGGCGGCTATGTGGCCCTGGCCCTGGCACTGAAGGCCATCGGCGCGGAGGAAGCCCTCAAGACCTCGGTGGCGGCGGTGTCCGCCGGCATCGTGGGGGAGGAACCCCTGCTGGACCTGTGCTATGAGGAGGACTCCTCCGCCCAGGTGGACCTGAACTGCGTCATGACGGCGGAGGGGGAGCTGGTGGAGCTCCAGGGCACCGGCGAGGGCCGGCCCTTTACCATTGCCGAGCAGCGCACTCTGGTGGATCTGTGCGCCAAGGGCATCGGGGAGCTGCGGGCCATCCAGAGCAAGGCGCTGGAGGGTTGAAACATGAAAATGGTATTGGCCAGCAAGAACGCCCATAAGCTGGTGGAAATGAAGGACATCCTCTCCCAGCTGGGGGTGGAAGTGGTGCTGGAGTCCGACGTGGGTGTGGATGTGGACGTGGAAGAGACGGGTACCACTTTTGAGGAAAACGCCTATCTGAAGGCCCACGCGGTGTGTGAGGCCTCCGGCCTGCCCGCCATCGCCGACGACTCCGGCCTGTGCGTGGACGCCCTCAACGGCGCCCCCGGCGTTTATTCCGCCCGGTACGGCGGCCCGGAGCTGGATGACGTGGGCCGGTATCAGCTGCTGCTGAGCAACCTGCGGGGCCAGCTGGACCGGCGGGGCAAGTTCGTCTCCTGCATCTGCTGCTGCTTCCCCAACGGGGACAAGGTGGAGGCCAGGGGGGAGTGCCCCGGCACCATCGCCTATGCCCCCAAGGGGGTCAGCGGCTTCGGCTATGACCCGGTATTTTTTGTACCCGGCCTGAAAAAGACCTTTGCAGAGCTTTCTTCTGAGGAGAAGAACGCCATCTCCCACCGGGGAAATGCCCTGAAAAAATTCAAAACGGAATTGGAGCGGTATTTGAATGGATCTGACCAGTAAACAGCGGGCCCAGCTGCGGGGCCTGGCCAACAGCATTGACACCATCCTCCACATCGGCAAGGACAGCATCGGAGACAACCTGATCAAGCAGGCGGACGACGCCCTGGAAGCCCGGGAGCTCATCAAGGGCAAGGTGCTGGAGAACTGCATGCTCACCAGCCGGGAGGCTGCGGAGGAACTGGCCAAAGCCACCCGCAGCGAGGTGGTGCAGGTCATTGGAACAAAATTCGTTTTATATCGTCCAACCCATAATAAGGAGAAGAAGGACCGGATCGTTCTGACGGCATCCAAGAAACGGGATTAAAGCGGGGAGGTCTTAGCATGAAGCTGGGCATTTACGGCGGTACCTTCAATCCCCCTCACCTGGGACATCTGGCGGCGGCCCAGTTTGCACTGGACGCTCTGAAGCTGGACGAGCTGCGCTTCGTCCCGGCGGCCATGCCGCCTCACAAGACGCTGCCGGCCGGCAGCCCCAGCGCCGAGCAGCGGCTGGAGATGACGACCCTGGCGGCGGATGGACTGCTGCTGCCCAAAAAGGTGAGCGTCAGCGGTATGGAGCTGCAGCGCTCCGGGAAAAGCTATACTGCCGACACGCTGGAGCAGCTGAAGGCGGGTGATCCGTCGGCGGAGCTCTGGCTGCTGATGGGCACCGACATGTTCCTGACGCTGCAGTACTGGCACGAGCCGGAGGTGATCACCCGCCTGGCGGGGATCTGCACCTTTGCCCGCACCCAGTCGGACAGCGGAGAGGCCCTGAACATCCAGGCGGAGTATCTGCGCAAGACCTTTGGAGCCAATACCTGTGTGCTCCAGCTGCCCCACATTGTGGATGTGTCCTCCACCCAGCTGCGGGAGCTGCTGGCCCAGGGCAAGGGACAGGAGTACCTGTCCCCGGCGGTGTATGGCTACATCATCCGCCACGGATTGTACGGCGTCCACTATGATCTGAAACATCTGCCTGACCGGGAACTGCGGGCCTGTTCCTACTCCATGATCCGGGCCAAGCGGATCGCCCATGTGAAGGGCACGGAGGAGGAAGCCGTCCGACTGGCCCGCCGGTGGGGCGCCGACGAGGAGAAGGCCCGCCGGGGCGCCATTCTCCACGACTGCACCAAATACTGGGACATGGAGAAGCAGTTGCGGACCTGCGAAAAATATGGTATCGTACTGGATGATTTGGAGAAACAGGCGGTAAAGCTCCTCCACGCGAAAACGGGTGCGTGTGTGGCCCGGGACGTGTACGGAGTGAGCGATGACGTGTATGAGGCCATCTTCTGGCATACCACCGGCAAGGCGGACATGACCTTGCTGGAAAAGATCCTCTATATCGCCGACTACATGGAGCCCAACCGGGACTTCCCCGGGGTGGAGCGCCTGCGGGAGCTGGCTTATCAGGACCTGGACAAAGCGGTGCTGACCGGGTGTGAGATGAGCATTCAAGAGATGGAAGACAGAGGCCTGCCCGTACACATCAATACCGTGCGGGCCAGGGATTGGTTGAGGAGCAAATCAAGCGGAAAGGAATCATGATAGCATGAACCCGGAACACAGAAAGAGTACCCATGGCGGCGCCCGGCTGGAGAAGAAGCCCAGTGCGCCCCGCCGCCGACGGGAGAAGCGTCCCAGACCTCAGCTTACCCGGAAACAAAAAATCCTGCGGATCCTGCTGATCGTTCTGACCGTGATCGCGGCCATCATCGTGGTGGGCACGGCGGTATTTTTCCTGATGACCAAACCGCCCGAGGTTACCCCCAAGCCCCAGACCACCACCATCATAGACGAGAACGGCAACGAGATCGAAGTGGAAATCCCGGGCCTGGCGGCCAACCGGAAGGACCAGTTCTATACCTTCCTGCTGGTGGGGCAGGATACCGGCGGCGGCGGCAACACGGATACCATGATGCTGGTGTCCTACGACGTGCCAAACCAGACCCTCAACGTCATGAGCATTCCTCGGGATATCTATGTGAACTATGGACACAAGGTGCTGATCAACTCGGTTTACAACGGGGCCGGCGGCGGTGAGGATGGTATTGAGGCCCTGAAGAAGGAAGTGGGCCAGCTGACAGGCGTTACCCCCGACTTCTATGTGATCATCCAGTGGGATGCCGTAGGCGAGCTGGTAGGCGCCATCGACGGAGTCTACTTTGATGTGCCCCGGGATATGAACTATGACGACCCCACCCAGGATCTGCACATCCACCTGTCCGAGGGCTATCAGCTGCTGGACGGAGAGGCAGCTATGGGAGTGGTTCGCTACCGCCACGACAATGGTAGATGGGTAAATGGCAAATACGTTACCCCCGGTTATCCGGACGCGGATCTGGGCCGGATCAAGACCCAGCAGGCCTTCCTGACCGCAGTCATCGAGAAGTGCCTCCAGCCCACCGTGCTGCTGCCCAACCTGATGGAGTATGTGACCATCTTCCAGAAGAACGTAGAGACCGACCTGACGATTCCTGAGATGGCTTATTTCGGCAAGTCAGCCGCCAGCGGGCTGGATATGGAGCAGGTGGAGTTTGTCACATTGCCAAACAAAAGCGCTGGCAATGGCCATCTGCTGCCCATCGGGGACGAGATCGTGGAGCTCATCAACGACGGATTCAATCCCTATGACAAGGAAATCAAACTGGCAGACCTGGACCTGGTAACCAGCTACGGCTCTTCCGGTTCCTCCAGCTCCTCCGGCAATTCCACCAGTACCAGCAAGCCCAGCACCAAGCCCTCCACCGCTCCGGTGGAATCGGAGGAGCCCTCTGTGGAGCCGGTGGAGACTGAGACCCCCGCTGTCTCCGCCAGCACCGCGCCCTCCTCCAGCCCGGCGGCCAGCAGCAGTCCGGAGACGACGCCCGCCTCCACCCCCACTCCGGCTGCCACCCCTGCGCCGGTACAGACGCCCGCCCCGGTGTCCACACCGGCGCCCACGGAAGATATTGAATATGGCCCGGGCATGGAGCCTGTGGCATAAAGGAGAGTTGCAAATGACGCCCAAAGAGATCGCCTTCGTCGCGGTAAAAGCCCTGGACAGCAAGAAGGGACAGGACATCAAGGTGCTGGAGACCGGCCACCTGACCACTCTGGCCGACTATTTCGTGCTGTGCTCCGCCACCTCTACCACCCAGATCAAGGCCCTGGCCGATGTATGTGAGCAGATGCTCAAGGAGGCTGGGGAGCCCCCTCACCACGTGGAGGGCCACCGGGGCGGCACCTGGATCCTGCTGGACTTCTCCTCTGTGGTAGTCCACATCTTCAATGAAGAGGCCCGGAAGTTCTACGACCTGGAGCGCCTGTGGGGCGATGCCACCCCCGTGGATCTCAGCGAGGTGCTGACGGAAAACTGAACCTGTGCGTAAAAGCGCGTCCGCCAAAACGGCGGACGCGCTTTTGTTTTTAGCTGTAACGTTTTCCGGTGCAAAACCGTGTATCCTATAGAACGGTGAAAGGAGGGAGGATATGGACAGGGAAGAAGCAGCCTGCCTGGTGGAGCGGTATGGCACCATGGTGTACCGTCTGGCCTATGCCAGAACCGGCAGCCGGGAGGACGCGGAGGACATCACCCAGGAGACCTTTCTGAAGCTGGTGCGGGCAGCACCCGCTTTCCGGGAGGAGGAGCACTGCAAGGCCTGGCTGCTGCGGGTGGCGGCCAACTGTGCGGGAGACCTGCACCGCTCCCCCTGGCGCAGGCGCGTGGTACCCCTGGAGGAGGCAAGAGAAGTGACTGCGCCGGAACTGGAGGCCGGGGACGTGGGTGAGGTGCTTTTGATGCTGCCGGAGGACTACCGGGTGGTGGTGCACCTCTACTACTATGAGGATATGAATACGGCGGAAATAGCCCGGGTACTGGGCAAACGGGAGGGGAGCATCCGCACCCGTCTGAGCCGGGCCAGAAAGATGCTTCGGCAGATTCTCTCAGAAACGGAGGGCGATGTATATGTTTAGCCAGGATTACAAAAAGGGGATGGAGTATGTGGTACTCAGCCGGGAGAAGAAGGGCGAGATCGCGGCGGCCATGACGGCGGAGCCTGCCAAAACCGCGGGGCGCACACTCCGGGTGTTTGTAGTGGCGGCAGTGGTGTGCGGCCTGTTGGTAGTTACGGCGGCAGCTTATTACATGGGGACCCTTGAATTCCTGCGGGAGCAGAACGAGTATGCCATGCTGGGCATGAATGAAGTGTATGAGACCTGTGCCCAGCCGGTGGAGTCATCGGTAACGGCAGAAAACGGCGATGTGTTTACGGTGGACCGGGTGGCAACCGACGGGACATTCTGTACCATCTTTTACTGTTTATACGTTCAGGATGAGACATGGCGGTACGTCCCCAGGATGACCCTGCGCTCCGGCGGGGAGGATATTTCCATGGAGGGCTACGGCAACAGCTTTGAGAACCAGGAGTACCTGGCCGACGACCACACCCTGTACGGCGCATGGCGCTTCCTCCTGCGCGCGCCTCTGGAAGATGGGGAGCAGGTGGAGCTGGAGCTGGCCCGGTATGGAGAAGCAGAGCCGGGTGAGCTCGCTCCGCTGTTATGGGAAAAGACGCTTACCTTTTCTGTCGACCCTATCCAGGGAGAACAGTTTGAACTGGACGCCGTCCTTTCCGCCAGGATGGGGGGAGAGCCGGTACAGGTGGAGGCGGTCTCTCTGAACCGCTCCCCTTTGGGCACTCTGTTCAGGCTGCGCTGGGCGGAGGAGGATACCGGTGCCAGGGAGTGGTATGACTTTGTGCTGCGGGACGGAGATACTGGGACCTACATCCCCTATGACCAGGTGGTGATCAATCATTACTGGGACCCGGAGGGCTATGTGGACAGCGTCTATGAGCTGTACGGGGACGTGAGCGGTCTGAAAACCCTGGAGATCATCCCCAACACGCCGGTGGGCGGAGAGGCTCTCCGGCAGGTGGTGGATGTGGATTCGCTGCCCTCCACCGACACAGGCAACCCGGACGGCGGCTATGCTCCGGCCAGCTATGAGGCGGTGGATGGACAGCTTATCGTGAAGATGCAGCCTGTGGGGGCGGTAAACGCCTGGTATGCCCGCTTGCTCAACGGGGTCTATTTCCGGGATTCCCAGGGCAATGAGCTCTTTGACGATATCTTCGTGAAGAAGATCAAGAATCGGAGCGACGGCACGATCACCGTCATCTCCATGCCGACGGAAGCGTCCTATCAGCGGGATGTGGACAAGGTGGCTCAGATCTGGTTCTTTGTCCAGAAGTATGAGCTGCTGGAGGGCCGGAAGGCGGTCATCCGGTTGGATGCCCGGTGATATGACATAGGCACAGGCTGAAAAAAGCGCGTCCGCCAAAACGGCGGACGCGTCTTTTATTTGTCAATTGGACCAGACGTGGTGAATAGGTGCCGGAAGCAGAAACATAATAGCTTAGCTCATGCTTTTTGTTCCGGATGCAGGTTGGATAATGCTTTTTTGTTCCTGATACTTGCAATCATGAAATCTTTCCATTATAATATCTTAGATTGGATATTCGCCCGTTTTTTGATGAAACGGGGACTTCAATAAAGAAAGCGTGAGAGATTTGAAGTACGATTTTGCCGCCATCGAACCCAAGTGGCAGAAGAAGTGGATGGAGGAAAAGACCTTCCACTGCGAAAATCACAGCGACAAGCCCAAGTTCTACGCCCTGGTGGAGTTCCCCTATCCCTCCGGTCAGGGTCTGCACGTGGGTCACACCCGGCCCTACACCGCCATGGACGTAGTGGCCCGCAAGCGCCGGATGGACGGCTACAATGTGCTGTTCCCCATGGGCTATGACGCCTTCGGCCTGCCCACCGAGAATTACGCCATCAAGAACCACATCCACCCCGCCAAGGTGACTCACGACAACATCGAGAACTTCACCAAGCAGCTCCATATGCTGGGCTACTCCTTCGACTGGGAGCGGGTCATCAACACCACCGACCCCTCCTACTACAAGTGGACCCAGTGGATCTTCCTCCAGCTGTACAAGCACGGCCTGGCCTACAAGACCACCATGCCCGTGAACTGGTGTACCTCCTGCAAGTGCGTGCTGGCCAACGAGGAGGTTGTGGAGGGCGTGTGCGAGCGCTGCGGCGCCCCCGTCATCCGCAAGGAGAAGAGCCAGTGGATGCTGAAAATCACCGAGTACGCCCAGCGGCTCATTGACGACCTGGACGACCTGGACTTCATCGAGCGGGTGAAGATCCAGCAGAAGAACTGGATCGGCCGCTCCACCGGCGCCGAGGTCACCTTCAAGGCCACCACCGGCGAGGACATCGTGGTGTTCACCACCCGGCCCGACACCCTGTTCGGCGCCACCTATATGGTCCTCTCTCCCGAGCACGCCCTGGTGAAGGGCTGGCTGGAGAGCGGCAAGCTTCAGAACGCCGACGAGGTAAAGGCCTATCAGGCTGCCGCCGCCTCCAAGTCCGACCTGGAGCGTACTGAGCTCAACAAGGAAAAGACCGGCGTGTGCCTGGACGGCGTGAAGGGCATCAACCCCGTCAACGGCAAGGAAATCCCCATCTTCATCTCCGACTACGTGCTGGCCACCTACGGCACCGGCGCCATCATGGCCGTGCCCGCCCACGATGACCGCGACTGGGAGTTTGCCAAGAAATTCGGCTGCGAGATCATCGAGGTGGTCTCCGGCGGCGAGGACGTGCAGAAGGCCGCCTTTACCGCCAAGGACGAGACCGGCATCCTGGTCAACTCCGACTTCCTCAACGGCCTGACCGTGAAGGACGCCATTCCCGTCATCACCAAGTGGCTGGAGGAGAAGGGCATCGGCAAGGCCAAGGTCAACTACAAGCTCCGTGACTGGGTGTTCTCCCGCCAGCGCTACTGGGGCGAGCCCATCCCCATGGTGTACTGTGAGAAGTGCGGCTGGCAGCCTCTGCCCGAGGACCAGCTGCCCCTGCTGCTGCCCGACGTGGAGAGCTATGAGCCCACTGACGACGGCGAGAGCCCCCTGAGCAAGATGACCGACTGGGTGAACACCACCTGCCCCTGCTGCGGCGGCCCCGCCAAGCGTGAGACCGACACCATGCCCCAGTGGGCCGGCTCCAGCTGGTACTTCCTGCGCTATATGGACCCCCACAACGACAAGGCCCTGGCCTCTCCCGAGGCCCTCAAGTACTGGTCTCCCGTGGACTGGTACAACGGCGGCATGGAGCACACCACCCTCCACCTGCTGTACAGCCGGTTCTGGCACAAGTTCCTCTACGACATCGGCGTGGTTCCCACCAAGGAGCCCTATCAGAAGCGCACCTCCCACGGCATGATCCTGGGCGAGGGCGGCGAGAAGATGTCCAAGAGCCGGGGCAACGTGGTCAACCCCAACGACGTGGTAGCCCAGTACGGCGCCGACACCATGCGCACCTATATCATGTTCATCGGCGACTTTGAGAAGGCCGCCTCCTGGAGTGACAACGCGGTCAAGGGCTGCAAGCGCTTCCTGGACCGGGTGTGGAACCTGTCCGAGCAGCTCACCGACAGCCTGGAGTATACCGCCGCAAACGAGAGCGCCATCCACAAGGCCATCAAGAAGGTGGCCGACGACATCGAGGCCATGAAGTTCAACACCGCCATCGCTGCCCTTATGGCCCTGGTCAACGACTTCTACGCCAACGGCTGCTCCAAGGGCGATTACAAGACCCTGCTGCTGCTGCTTTCCCCCTTCGCTCCCCACATGGTGGAGGAGCTGTGGGAGACCCTGGGCTTCAACGCCAACGGTATGGCCTGCCAGCAGAGCTGGCCCGCCTACGACGAGAGCAAGACCGTGGCTGCCGAGGTGCAGATGGCTGTGCAGGTGTGCGGCAAGCTGCGTGCCACCGTCACCGTGCCTATGGACAGCGACGAGGCCACCGTGGTGGCTGCCGCTCTGGCCGATCCCAAGGTGCAGAAGTTCACCGAGGGCAAGAACCTGGTCAAGACCATTCTGGTACCCAACAAGCTGGTCAACCTGATTGCCAAGTAACAAGTAAACGGACTGCACCATGTAGATGCTATGATCCTGCGGATGCGGGAGGCCGGGTATCCTATCCTGATCGAGTTCTTCCACGAATATCAGTAGAATGGAAATCCGCTCTTGACATTTGTACGATAATAGAATACAATGGTTCTGTTAAAGCCATATCTATGTGGCCCTTTGGCGGTGGAACCCCGCCGCTTCGGAGGGAGGGGAAATCAATGTCGGAAGTCCATGTGAAGGACGGCGAGTCCTTGGAGAACGCGCTGAAGCGTTTTAAGCGCAGCTGTGCCAAGTCTGGTGTTTTGGCCGAGGTTCGCAAGCGTGAGCACTACGAGAGCCCGAGCGTCAAGCGCCGCAAGAAGTCTGAGGCCGCCCGCAAGAACCGCAAGAAGTACTATTAATCAAACACATTGCAAGGTCCCGTACCAGCCGGTACGGGACCTTGTTGTTTTATAGTCAGATCGCTTAACCGTTTGAAAAAGCAATCAGCCCGCCCCTTAAGGGGCGGGCTGATTGCTTTAGAAAATCCTTAGAACAGGTGATAGGCGGTGATCAGGCCGGAGAATACGATGGAGACGGTGGAGCACAGCTTGATCAGGATGTTCAGAGAGGGGCCGGAGGTATCCTTGAAGGGATCGCCCACAGTGTCGCCGATAACGGCAGCCTTGTGGCAATCGGAGCCCTTGCCGCCATGCTTGCCGCTCTCAATGTACTTCTTGGCATTGTCCCAGGCGCCGCCGGCGTTGGACATGAACACGGCCACTACGAAGCCGGTGACGGTGACGCCGCCCAGCAGGCCCACAACGGCCTCAGCGCCCAGGATCAGGCCGGTGACAACAGGAACGATGATAGCCAGCAGGGAGGGGACCACCATCTCGTGGAGAGCGCCCTTGGTGCACAGATCCACGCAGGAGGCGTAGTCGGGATCGGCCTTGCCCTCCATGATGCCGGCGATCTCACGGAACTGGCGGCGGACCTCCACCACGATGGACTGGGCGGCCCGCTGCACGCCGCTCATGGTGAGGGCGGCAAAGACGAAGGTGAGCATAGCGCCCACAAACAGGCCCACCAGCACGGCGGGGTTGGTAAGGGACAGGTCGGGGGCGTGATCCATACGGACCTTGACCACGTCCACATAGGAGACCAGCAGGGCCAGGGCGGTCAGAGCGGCGGAGCCGATGGCGAAGCCCTTGCCGGTGGCGGCGGTGGTGTTGCCCAGAGAATCCAGAGCGTCGGTGCGGTTGCGGACCTCTTCGCCCAGACCGCTCATCTCGGCGATGCCGCCGGCGTTGTCGGCCACGGGGCCGTAAGCGTCAGTGGCCAGGGTAATGCCCAGGGTGGACAGCATACCCACGGCGGCGATGCCGATGCCGTACAGGCCCTTGCTGAACAGCTCGCTGTAGTTCTCGCCGTTGGTGGCCAGGGAGCCGCCGGCCGCCAGGAAGGAGACGATGATGGCGATGCCGATGATGATGATGGGAGCGGCGGTGGACAGCATGCCCAGAGAGATACCGCCGATGATGGTGGTAGCGGCGCCGGTCTCGGTGGAGACGGCCAGGTTCTGGGTGGGCTTATAGGTGTCAGAGGTGTAGTACTCGGTGAAGTAGCCGATGGCGCAGCCGGCGATCAGGCCCGCCAGGATGGCGATGTAGGGACCCCAGGAGCCCATGATGAAATAGGTCACGGGGGCGCCGATGATAGCGGCCAGCACAGCGGCGGTATAAGTGCCCTTCCGCAGGGTGGCCAGCAGGGATTTCTGGGTGGCGTCCTCACGGGTGCGGACCAGGAAGGTGCCCAGTACGGAGCAGATCACGCCCACCACGGCGATGACCAGGGGGAGCAGCATGGAGCCCCAGGTCAGCTTTTCGTCGGCGCCGTAGGCGGCGGCGCCCAGAGCAAAGGTGGCCAGGATGGAACCAACGTAGGACTCATAGAGGTCGGCGCCCATGCCGGCCACGTCACCCACGTTGTCGCCCACGTTGTCGGCGATGGTTGCGGGGTTGCGGGGGTCATCCTCGGGGATGCCGGCCTCAACCTTGCCCACCAGGTCGGCGCCCACATCGGCGGCCTTGGTGAAGATGCCGCCGCCCACACGGCCGAACAGAGCCATAAAGGAGGCACCCATGCCGAACATGACCATGGTCTGGGCAATCTTGGCGGCCTCAAAATGGGCGATATACTTCAGGATATGGAACCAGATGGATACGTCCAGCAGACCCAGGCCAACCACGGTGAAGCCCATGACCGCGCCGGAGGAGAAGGCTACATTCAGCCCCCGGTTCAGACTCTCGTGGGCGGCGTTGGCGGTACGGGCGTTGGCGGAGGTGGCGATCTTCATACCAATGAAGCCCGCCAGACCGGAATAAATGCCGCCGGTCAGGAAAGCGAAGGGGATAAACCAGTTATCCAGCATCTTTGCCCACGCCAAAATCAGAAGAATAATGAAGACGATGATAAAGATCTTCGCGACGGTCGTATACTGCCGCTTAAGGTAGGCATTGGCACCTTTACGAATGGAAGCAGCCAGCTTTTGCATCAGCTCGTTGCCTTCTGAGAAGCCTAATACCTTCTTCGCTTGGGTTAAGGCGAAGATTAGTGCGATAGCTGCACCCACTAAGCCAATCCAAAACAGGTTTTCCAACAACTTTCCCAACTCCTTTGTAGTTCGGGAACCCTTGTAGCACTAGGGGTTCCCGGTTTTCCAGACAACATAATATTAACGCAAAACACCTGCGTTTGGCAAGCCCCATTCCAAAGAAGAAAGCGTCAAATCCTAGGATTTGACGCTTTCCACAAAGATATAGGGGGCGCTTAGGAGCGTTTCCATGCATTTCCGCTAAATAGCACGAGGATGGGAATAATCTCCAGACGACCCACAATCATGCAGAGCGAGAGGAGCGTTTTGGAAAACAGGGAGAAGGAGGCGTAGTTGCCCATGGGACCCACCGTCTCCAGGCCGGGACCGATGTTGCCGATACAGGAGATGACGGCGGTAATGGTGGTGCCGAAGGAGAAGTTGTCTACCGACACCAGAAGAGTGGCGCCCAGGGTGATGAATATATAGGCGGCAAAGAAGATGTGGACCGAGCGTAGGGAACTCTCCTCCAGCACGTGCCCGTCCAGCTTGACTACGTTGACCTCTCTGGGGTGGATGACCTGCCGGATCTCCCGGTAGATGCACCGCAGGAGAATGAGAATCCGGGAGCACTTGATGGCGCCGCCGGTGGAGCCGGCGCAGGCGCCGATGAACATGAGCAGCACCAGCAGGGTCCGGGAGAACTCCGGCCAGAGGTTAAAGTCGGTGCTGGCATAGCCGGTAGTGGAGATGATGGAGCCCACCTGGAAGGCGGCGTGGCGCACAGCCTCACCCCCGGTGGGGTAGAGGTCCCAGATATTGATGGAGATCAGGACGATGCTGACAAAGACCACCACCAGAAAGAAGCGCAGCTCATCGCTCTGGAACACTTGCTTGATCTTGCCCCGCAGCAGCAGGAAATAGAGGGCAAAGTTCACTGAGAACAACAACATAAAAACTGTAATGATGATCTCGATGGCTGGACTGCCGTAGGCGGCGATGGAGATGTTCTTGACAGAGAAGCCGCCGGTGCCCGCCGTCCCGAAGGAATGCACGATACTGTCATACCAGGGCATGCCGGCAATTCGCAGAATCACAATCTCAATCACCGTCAGCCCGCAGTAAATGCCGTAGAGGATCTTGGAGGACTGGCTGCTCTTGGGTACCAGTTTGCTGACTACCGGGCCGGGGCTCTCCGCCTTCATCAGGTGGAGGGTGCGGGCGCCCAGACTGGGCAGCAGGGCGATGGCGAGAATGAGTACCCCCATACCGCCCAGCCAGTGCATGAAGGAGCGCCAGAACAGGATCCCCTTGGGCAGCGGCTCCACCGCGGTGAGGATGGAGGCGCCGGTGGTGGTAAAGCCGGAAGCGGCCTCAAAGAAACAGTCGATGTAGGTGGGGAAGTAGCCGGAGAAGTAGAAGGGGAGCGCGCCGGTGGCGCTGACCAGCAGCCAGATCAGGGCTACGGCAAAGAACCCCTCCCGGGGGAAAAAGTGGTCGTTGCTCCGCAGCATGGAGAGCAGAGCCCCGACCAGGATCAGCAGCGGGATGGTGATGAGAAAGGGGCGGGGATCCTCCCGATAATACAGGCAGACCAGCAGAGGCAGCAGCATAGCGCCTGCCTCCACCATCAGGGTCTTGCCCGTCAGCTTGAATACCAGTCTGAAGTTCATTGAGCAGCCCCCATATCCAACAGGGAATCCTCAAAGATATCATTGATATCCATAATGCCGTGATTGCGGGAGATGAGGATTACGGTGTCGCCGGAGGAGATGACAGAGGAGCCGTCAGGAATGATGATCTTGCCCTGACGGACCAGGACCGCAATCAGGATCCCCTTCTTCAGCCGCAGATCCCGCAGAGGGATGTCCAGATTGTGGGTTGTCTCGTTGACCACGAACTCCATGGCCTCGGCGTGGCCGTCGGCGATCTTGTAAAGGGCGTTCATTACGCTGCCTTTGGAATTCTGCATGCCGCGGACCACCTGGAGGATATGGCTGGCGGTGATCATTTTGGGAGAGATGATACTGTCCAGACCGGCGGCGTGGGCGATGCCCACGTAGTTCTGCCGGTTGCACTTGGCTACCACCTTGGGGATGCCCTGCTGCATGGCGTAGAGGGAGATAATCAGGTTGTCCTCGTCCCGGTCGGTGAGGGCCACAAAGGCGTCGGAGGCGGTGACGTTTTCCTGTTCCAGCAGCTCCTGGTCGGTACCGTCTCCGCACAGGATCATGGTGCGGGGCAGAACTTCGCTCAGATGGCGGCAGCGCTCCATGTTCCGCTCGATGATCTTCACGTGCATGCCGATCCGGTTCAAGATGACCGCCAGATAGTGGGCAATGCGTCCGCCGCCCACCACGAATACGTCCCGGCTCTTGGGGGTGTGCCGGCCCAGCAGCCGGAAGAAGGAGGTCAGGCCCACCGGGTCACCCACCAGGTACAGGTGGTCGCCCACCTGGGGCACATAGGAGCCGTCCGGAATAATGACCTCACCGTTTTCCCGCTCTGCTGCGCACAGCAGCATGGAGAGCTCCTGCAGCTTGCGGCCTTGCGCGGAAAGAGGTTCACCTACCAGAAAATCGCCTTCCCGCACCCGGAAGCCGATGAGCTCCACGCGGCCCCGGCAGAAGGTCTCAATGTTGGCGGCAGGGGGAAAGCGGAGCAGACGGGAGATCTCCACCGCCGTGGCGTTCTCCGGATTGATGGCCAGATCCACACCCAGCTCATCCTTCAGGTGGGAAAACTCCATGGCATACTCCACGTTGCGCACCCGGGCAATGGTGAACTTGGCGCCCAGGCGCTTGGCAGTCAGGCAGCAGACCATATTCACCTCATCCAGGTTGGTGGCGGCGATCACCACATCGGCGGAGGCGACACCGGACTCCTCCAGAGCAGCGATGGACGCTCCGTTTCCCTTGACGCACATGACATCCAGTGCGTCGGAGGCCCGTTTCAGCGCCTCGTCGTCGGTGTCGATCACCGTGACGTCGTGCTCCTCCTGAGAGAGGTGCTCGGCCAGGGTGTAGCCCACCTTGCCGTCGCCAACGATAATGATTTTCAAGCTGCGATCATCCTTTCCAAGCGCGTCTCCACACACTGCGCATGTTGGTAAGGACAATCTTAACGCAAACAGAACCTACATGCAAGTACCGATGCATAATATTTTGTCGGAATTGAGCAGAAAAAACGCGCCTCCCCGGTAGGAGAGGCGCGCTTTCCATCTGATATTGCCAACTTTATGTAGTCCATTCACTGTGGACCATGCCGACCAAGTACCAATCGTTCTGCCAGGGCTCGAACACCAACTTGAGGGAACACCAGTCATAACCGTTCTTCTCCGGGTCGATACCGGGGAAGTTGTAGTCCACAAAGCGGGCCTGGGGATAGGCATCCGATACGTTTTCCAGGGCGTTGCCGCTCATCAGAACAGTGTCCACGCCGATCTCCGGCGCCTGGGCATAGTCGGCGTTATACACAAACCGCTGGAAATAATCACTGCATGTGGACCGGATCGGGGAGCCGGAGCCATCCATTACACCCCATACATAGGTCTCTTGATCCTCTGCAAGAGTGGACACCTGCTGGCTGGACAGGGTGCGGTCATATTCGACAGAAACGGTGGAATAGGGGGTGAGCGTAAGCCCCTTTTCCGGGTGGATCAAAGCGGACAGGTTGGTATAATCCTCCGCCTTCAGAAGCTCCAGGGCAGACTCCGCCCGCTCCAACAGGCGGGTATTGTCATCTGTGTCCAACGGTGTGGCGGTGGGCTGCACAGCGGCATTGCTGGCTGCGGCCCGGGCTACCTGAGCGTTTCCGCCCAAGGTGTTGGTCAGTCCTTGACTGGCGGAAAAAAGGCCGCCGCCCAGAAGGGTGCCCAGTGCAAGCCCGCCCACCAGAGCCAGGGCGGGAAGCAGGATGGTCCTTCGCATCGTATTCTCCTCCCATATCAGGGATCTGTCACGACATGATATTTTATCGGAATGTCTCAAAAAATACAACAACAAATGGTTACAAAATGCGGTCTGATTTGTGGAACTTGCAAATAGAGGGTAAACCAGGTATAATAAACCCATCAATGAGGAGAAACGAGGTGACCGCCATGCATCAGCATGAGCTTCAATTTCACATCCAATGCGGGCCCGGCGACGTGGGCCGGTACTGCTTCCTGCCCGGTGATCCGGGCCGGTGCGAGAAGATTGCGGCCTACTTTGACAACCCGGTCAAGATCCAGAGCAACCGGGAGTACACAACCTACACCGGCACCCTGCTGGGGGAGAAGGTGAGTGTCTGCTCCACCGGCATCGGCGGCCCCTCCGCCGTTATCGCCATGGAGGAACTGCACAACATCGGTGCGGATACCTTCATCCGGGTGGGTACCTGCGGAGGCATCGCCCTGAAGGTAAAGAGCGACGACGTGGTGATCGCCACCGGCGCGGTGCGGCATGAGGGAGCCAGCCGGGAATACGCTCCCATCGAGTTTCCCGCCGTGTCCGATTATGAGGTGCAGTCCGCTCTGGTGCAGGCGGCCAAGAACCTGGGCAAGCCCTGGCACGCCGGAGTGGTCCAGTGCAAGGACTCCTTCTACGGCCAGCATGACCCCAAGCGGATGCCGGTGAGCCAGGAGCTGCTCTACAAGTGGGAGGCGTGGAAGCGCCTGGGCGTCCTGGCCTCTGAAATGGAATCCGCCGCCCTGTTTTGCTGTGCTGCCGCCCTGGGCGTGCGGTGCGGCTCCTGCTTCCACGTGATCTGGAACCAGGAGCGGGAGGCCGCCGGGCTGGACCAGACCGAGAGCCACGATCTGTCCGCCGCCCTGGATGTGGGGATCGAGGCTGTCAAGCTGCTGATCCAGGCTGACCGGAACAAGTAAAGAGAAAAAACGAAGGGCCGCTCCTTTTGGGGCGGCCCTTCGGCTGCGTTCAGGACTGTTTGGGTTGCTTCAGACAGCGCATGGCGTTGAGAATGGCGATGACCGACACTCCGACATCGGCGAACACCGCCGCCCACAGGCTGGCCAGCCCCAGAGCGCTGAGCACCAGCACCAGCAGCTTGACCGCCAGAGCGAATACGATGTTCTGCCGGACGATGGCCAGAGTGCGCCGGGCGATGGCGATGGCGTGGGCGATCTTGGATGGCTTGTCGTCCATCAGCACGATATCAGCGGCCTCGATGGCGGCGTCGGAGCCCAGACCGCCCATGGCGATGCCCACGTCCGCCCGGGAGAGCACGGGGGCGTCGTTGATGCCATCCCCCACGAAGGCCAGGGCCCCCTTGGGGGAGACCTCCTTCAGCAGATCCTCCACCCGGTCCACCTTGTCGGCAGGGAGAAGCTGGGTGTGGACCTCGTCCAGCCCCAGACGGTGGGCCACATCCTCACCCACTGCCTGGGCGTCGCCGGTGAGCATGACGGTTTTGCGGATGCCCAAAGCCTTCAGAGCGGAGATAGCCGCCTTCGCGTCGGGCTTCACCTCGTCGGAGATGACGATATGGCCCAGATACACCCCGTCAGCGGCCACGTGGACGGTGGTGCCCACCCGGTGGCAGGGGTGCCAGGACACGCCGATGTCCTCCATCAGCTTGTCGTTGCCTGCACAGATGGTGCGGCCGTCCACCACGGCCCGCACCCCACGGCCGGACAGCTCCTCCGCCCCGGATACCCGGGCGGCGTCGATCTCCTTGCCGTAGGCCTCCTTCAGGGAGCGGGAGATGGGGTGGTCGGAGTAGGATTCCGCCAGGGCGGCCAGCTCCAGCAGCTGCCCCTCGTCACAGTGGTCGGGGTGGATGGCGGTGACGTTGAACACCCCCCGGGTCAGGGTGCCGGTCTTGTCGAAGACGATCACTTCCGTCCTGGCCAGCACCTCCAGGTAATTGCCCCCCTTCACCAGAATGCCGTCTCTGGAGGCGCCGCCGATGCCGCCGAAGAAGGACAGGGGCACCGAGATCACCAGGGCGCAGGGGCAGGACACCACCAGGAAGTTGAGGGCCCGCTGGATGGAATCCACCCAACCGATGGAAGAAAACAGGGGAGGCAGGAAGGCCAGGGCCGCCGCCGCCAGCACCACGATGGGGGTGTAGTACCGGGCGAATTTGGTGATGAAGTGTTCCGCCTTGGCCTTCCGGCCGGAGGCATTCTCCACCAGGTCCAGGATTTTGGACACGGTGGACTCCTCAAAAGCCCGGGTGACCCGGACCCGGAGCAGGCCGGACAGATTGACGCAGCCGGAGATCACGTCGTCGCCGGGCCGTACCTCCCGGGGCAGGGACTCGCCGGTAAGGGCGGCGGTGTCCACGGTGGAGGCCCCCTCCAGCACCACGCCGTCCAGGGGAATGCGCTCCCCGGCCTTGATGACGATGGTGTCGCCCACCGCCACCTCCTCCGGGTCCACCTGCTGAAGCTGACCGTCCGCCTCCACATTGGCGTAGTCGGGTCGAATGTCCATCAGGGCGGCAATGGACTTACGGGACTGGTCCACGGCATAGCTCTGGAACAGCTCGCCCACCTGGTAGAATACCATGACGAACACCGCCTCCGGGTATTCCCCGGTAGCCAGGGCGCCCACGGTGGCCAGCGCCATCAGAAAGTTTTCGTCAAAGACCTGTCCGTGGGCGATGTTGCGCACCGCCCGCCACAACACGTCCCAGCCCGCCACGGCGTAGGGAATAAGAAATGCCGCCAGCCGGCCCCACCCGGTGAGGGGGAGCAGCACGGCTGCTGCGAAGAGAATGGCTGCGGCAGTGAGCCGGGCCAGCATCTGCTTTTGCCTCTTTGACATGACAAACCTCTCCTTCCGGCCCGGGGCCGAAGGTCTTACAGCACCACGGTGCAGTCAGGCTCCACCTTCTTGCAGACCTTGACCGCCTGCTGGAGGATCTCCTCAAACCGGGCGTCCTCAGCGTCCAGGGTGAGCTTCTGGGTCATAAAACTGACGGTGGCGTCGTTTACCCCGTCCAGCTTCTTGATGGCGTCTTCCATCTTGGCGGCGCAGTTGGCGCAGTCCAGGTTGACCAGCTTAAAACGCTTCTTCATGGTTCGCTCTCCTCCTTATAAAATATGCAGGGGCAGCAGCTCCGCCACGTGCTCCATGCCCTGGTTCAGGATGGTACGCACATGGCCGTCGGCCAGAGAATAAAACACAGTCTTGCCGTCCCGGCGGGCCTTCACCAGGCGGCACTGCTTCAGGGAGCGCAGCTGGTGAGAGATGGCCGACTGGGTCATGCCCAGCAGATGGGCGATGTCACATACGCACATCTCCGACTCAAACAGGACATACAGGATCTTGATGCGGGTGGAATCGCCGAAGATCTTGAACAGCTCCGCCAGGTCGTACAGGACCTCCTCATCGGGCATATTGTGGTTGACCAGGGCCACGATATCCTCATGCACGTGCATATAGTCACAGCGTTTCACATCCTTGGGCTCCGACATGGCTGCACTTCCTTTCGTAAACATATGAACCATTGTTCAAATGTTATTATATGCACGATTGTTCATATGTCAATAGGAAAACGAAAAATTTTTCTTGCGGCTTGGGGCGGTATCCCGTATGATGGTGATAGCAAAGGAGGGAGCACTGTGAAGCGGGACGAAAATCGGGAAGAGGGCCTGAAAGCCCTGGACGAATGCGAATATATGGTGCTGGCCATGACCGACCGGTTGGGGGAGCCCTACTGCCTGCCCCTCAACGGGGTGCGGGTGGGGGAGTGCGTCTATTTCCACTGTGCCAGACGGGGGGAGAAGCTGGACTGCCTGCGGGCCCATCCGGCGGTGTGCATCACCGCGGTGGGGGGGCAGCAGGTGGTGCAGGCGGAGTACACCACCCTGTTCACCTGCGCCGTGGCCCGTGGCCGGGCGGTTGAGGTCACCGACCCAGAGGAAATGCGCCGGGGTTTAAGGGCCATCTGCGAAAAGTATACCCCTGACTGCCCGGGGCGGGTGGAGGAGGTCATCGAAAAGTACCTGCCCGCCGTTTCAGTGTGGCGGGTGGACCTCACCTCGGTCAGCGGCCGCAGAAAGGATACCCCGTAAAGACGAAAAACAGCCCGGACAGATCTATCCGGGCTGTTTTCTGCACTCAGATGGTAAAGCTGAATTCCACGCCGTGTGCGGTGTTGCGCACCCCGCAGCTGCCGCCGTGGAGCTCGATGATGCTTTTGGCGATGGCCAGGCCCAGGCCGGTGCCCTCGCCGGAGCGGGATTCGTCCGCCCGGTAGAAGGTGTCCCACACCTTGTCCAGGGCCTCGGGGGAGAGGGGAGAACTCTCGTTTTCCACAAACAGGGAGGTCCTGCCCTGCCACCGACGGATGGTCACCGTGATGGACCCGCCGATGGGGGTGTACTTGACGGCGTTGGTGGCAAAGTTTTCGATGACCTGAGCAATGCGGCTCTCGTCCGCCGTGACGTGGAATTCCTCCGGGAGGGAGAAGAACAGCTTCAGCTCCTTGGCCTGGATGGCCCGGTCCAGCTTGTTGAAGATGGACCGGGTGAGGGCGGCCAGGGAGAAGTCGTCCCGGGCCAGTTTTACCTTGCCCGCCTCCAGTCGGGACAGGTCCAGCATCTCCAGCACGATGCCGTCGGTACGCTCCGTCTCTGCCAGGATAACGGAGACATACTTGTCCCGCTTGTCCTCCGCGATGTGTTCCTTCAGCCCCTCGGCGTAGCTGTGGATCACCGCCAGGGGGGTCTTCAGCTCGTGGGCGATGCTGGAGGTCATCTGGCGGCGGTTCTCCTCCGCCGTTCTGGCGTACTCCAGGGCGGTGTTCAGCCGGGCCATCTCGTTTTTCCGCATCCGCAGGGTGTCCGACCAGTCTGCCGCGTGCTGCTCCAGAAGCCGGGCCTCCCGCCAGGCCCGGCGGTCCGCTTCGGGCCGGCCGTCTGTGTCTGCCATGACCTCACTCAACTGCTGAACAGGGCGGATCAGCCTGCGCTTGATGGCGGAGCGGACGATCAGAACCAGAACAGCGGCCAGCAGGAAGGTGAGGATGTAGACGTTACGCAGCTCCCCAAAAGCGGTGCACCAGGGGGAACAGTACACCGCGCTGACCAGATAGAAGTCCATCTCCGGGGCCCCATCCTGATAGGCGTTGGGACCGTGGTAATAGGGAGAAAAGTAAGTTTCTCCCTCGAATTGCTGACAGTAGCTGACGCTGATGATGAGCAGGTTCAGACCCTCATAGCGGCTCAGCTGCTGGTAGCCGTCAGCCAGCTCCGGCCCCAGCCGGGCGGTCAGCTCCGCCACATTGTCATAGCTGCTGCCGTTGTAGGAAAAGGCGGGGGAGGTGGGGGTATAGCAGACGTCGAACCAGTCGGAATAAAGGGTGACCAGCTCTGTGCCGGAGGGGACGGCGCCAGGGTTTTCATACAAAGTGGTCCAGGCCAGATCGTGGTCCTGCACCACGCCGGAGACCGTATAGGAGCCGCCATCCTGGGACCAGAGAGCCTTGTAAAAGCTGTCGCCGTCGATGAAGTCGATCTGAACGGGTATAAACTCCACCCCGTCAAAGGTGCCGGTGAGCCGCAGGGCGGCTCCGTGGGCGTGGAGGTACCCCTGGCTGACCAGCTCCCGCCCGGCGTCGGTGAGCAGGTCCCGGTCAAAGAAGGCCCGGGCGTTGTTCATAGAGCGCTCCTCCCGGTCAGCCCACTGCGCTTCCGTCAGATATTCAAAGTAGAAAAAATCCTTCCAGCTGCACTCCATCAGGTCCCCCTGGGCGTCATAGACGGCGGTGGCGGCACAGGCATCCCTGCTGTCTGGCCGGGCCAAAAATCCATTGGAGCCGGGGGGACCGGCCGGCTGGCCCGTATTGATGTAGCTGGAAGCCACAGCCTCCCAGAGATGGCTTTCCTGGTAGTTGGCATATGGAAGGTCCGTCTCTCCGTACCAGGATGTGATATGCCGGTCCATCGCGGTGGACGCCAGGTCTTCATAGTCGTTCAGATACCGGTTTGCGGCATATTCCGCCGTCACGGCGGTGAGGCAGTACATCCCCACGCCCCAGAGAATCAGGGCCAGTCCGGCCAGCAGAAGGGTGACCATGGTGACGGAGCGGGGACCGTATCTCCCTTTCATATTCACCCCTCCAGTTTGTATCCGGCCTTGATGACGGTTTTGATGCAGGAGGCGTAGTCCCCCAGCTTCTCCCGCAGCCGCTTGATGTGGGTATCCACCGCCCGGGCCTCACCCTCGTAGTCGTAGCCCCAGCACTTCACCAGCAGCTGCTCCCGGCTCATCACCAAGTTCTTGTTCTGCATCAGGCAGCGCAGCAGGGCAAACTCCTTGGGGGTCAGGACCACCTCCCGCCGACCGGCGAATACCTTTCTGGCAGACAGGTCCATGGTGACGCCGCCGCCCTCCAGCCGGTCCCCGGCCAGTACGTTCCGCTGGTTGCGCTTGATGAGAGCCGCGGTCTTGGCGTAGAGGACGGACATGGTGAAGGGTTTTGTCACATAGTCGTCCGCCCCCAGCTCGTAGCCCAGCAGCTTGTCTTCCTCGTCAGACAGGGCGGTGAGGAAAATGATGGGCACGTCGTTGGTGCGGCGCACCGCCCGGCACACGGTTAGCCCGTCCAGCTCCGGCATCATGATGTCCAGCAGCACCGCGTCAAATTCTCTCTCCTCCAGCATGGAGAGGGCCCGGGCACCGTCGGCGGCCTCTGCGGGCAGGTCCCCCTTGCTGAGGAAATAGTCGCACAGCACCTCCCGCAGCTTGGCCTCGTCCTCCACGATCAGGATGCGGTTGTTCATGGCGGTTCCCTCCCTTCGTCCTCAGGATACAGCAGAGATTTGTACTCTCTGTGTCATCGGCGTACAAAAAACGGGTATTCAGCCTTTTGTGCTGAATACCCGTTGTCGTTCCCCTCTTACAGGGTCTCCAGCAGGAAGCGACCGATGCTCTCCATGGCCTCGTTGGCCTTTTTCATGGGGAACATCTGGAACACGTGCCACAGGTCGGTCCAGACCTCCAGCCGGCAGGGGACAGCGGCCTGGATCAGCCGGTCCCGCAGGCGGATGGAGTCGGACAGCAGGATCTCGTTGGTGCCCGCCTGGATCAGAGTGGGGGGAAAGTCGGTGAAGTCGCCGAACAGGGGGGACAGGCAGGGGTCGGACAAGTCCCGGCCTCTGGCGTAGGCGTCCCGCACGGCGTAGATATAGTTGAGGGTGAGCACCGGGTCGATATCCTCCCGCTCCTGATAGGACTTGCCGCTGGCGGTCATGTCCGTCCAGGGGGAGAGGAGGATCAGGGCCCGGGGCAGCCGCCGCCCGGCCTTTTTCAGGAGGTGGGTGAGCACCAGAGCCAGGTTGCCGCCGGCGGAATCCCCGGCCACCACCACGTCCCGGGCGCCGTAACCCTGGTACATCAGGTAGTCCCAGGCCTTCATGGCGTCCTCCACGGCGGCGGGGTAGGGGTGTTCGGGGGCCAGCCGGTACTCAAAGGAGAGCACCTGCCAGCCGGTGACGTTGGACAGCTTGGAAGCCAGGATGCGTGAGTAGCCCAGGTTGCCGCTGGTGTAGCCGCCCCCGTGGCAGTAGAGAATGGCCCGCCGCCGGTCGTGGCCCCGGTGGGGGCGCACCCAGGCGCAGGGCATCTCCTCCAGCTCGAAGGGCTCCCAGCTCATGCCGGCCATGGGGGCCACCAGACGGCCCAGCAGCTGCTGGCCCTTGCGCTGCTTCTCCAGATCCTCCAGGTTCATGGTCTCCGGAGTGGCGGCGCTGTGGATGGCCCGGAGGGCCCGCAGGAAGGGGTCCAGCCGCTGGTTCTCAGCGGCGGCCTGCTGCTTTTGGATGCGGCCCTGAAGCTTGATGTGGATCTTGTCCTGGTCCATGGGTGTTCTCCTTCCTGGAAGTAGGGGTGTGATACAGCATTATACCATAACCCCGGGGAAAAGGGAAGCGGCGGCGGGACCCGCCTCACTTCCCCTTGTGACAGGGTGGGGAATGTGGTATGCTATGCTTTAAAGGAGGGGATGTCATGCCTGAGAAAGCGGGCGCTTCGGAGTGGTACCGCCTGGACAACGCGGGCGTGCTCTACTCCGCCCTGCAGAAGGAGACCTACTCCGCCATCTACCGCTTTTCCGCCGTCATGGACCGGCCGGTAGACCGGCAGGTCCTCCAGCGGGCGGTGGACAAGACCATGCCCCGGTTTCCCACCTTCCGGGTGCGCATCAAGCCGGGGGCCTTCTGGTACTATTTTGAGCCCAATGACGCCCCCGGCCCCTTTGTGAAGGAGGACATCTCCAACCCCTGTCAGCCGGTGCGGTTCCGGGAGGACAACGGCTGGCTGGTGCGGTTTTACTGCTATGAGCACCGGATCTCGCTGGAAGTGTTCCACGCCATCAGTGACGGCGGCGGGGCCCTGGTGCTGTTCAAGACCCTGCTGGCGGTCTATCTCCGGGAGCTGGGCTATGAGATCCCCAACACCTGCGGGGTGCTGGATGTGGATGCCCCGCCCCGGCGGGAAGAGCTGGAGGATGCCTATGGAAAGTACGCCAAGGGCAAGGGCCGCCGGGCCAAGAACCCGGGCAAGGCCTACCAGAACACCGGTACGCCGGAGCCCTTTTATACCTTCCATGTGACCATGGGCTTCTGCTCGGTGCTCCAGCTGAAGCAGAAGGCCAAAAGCTACGGCGTGTCCATCACCGAGTACCTGACGGCGGTGCTGATGAAGGTGATTTTGGACAAGCAGCACCGGGAGGCCCCGCGCAGGGAACTGCCGGTGGCCCTGGCCATTCCCATCAACCTGCGGGCATGGTTCCCTTCGGAGACCCTGCGCAATTTCATTCTCACCGCCCGGCCGGTCATTGATCCCTCCCTGGGGGAATATACCTTTGAAGAGGTGCTCAGCCAGGTCCATCATATACTCCGGCTGAACATCAACCGCCAGAAGATGCAGGCGGAGCTGACGGGCAATGTGCGCTTTACCAAGAACCGCCTGCTCCAGATCGTGCCCATTGTGATAAAGAATCCGGTGATGGCCCTGGGCTACCGCATCGCCGGAGTGCGGCCCTATTCGGGAACCTACACCAATCCGGGGGCCTTCACGGTGCCGCCCGAGATGGCGCCCCATATCCAACGTATGGAGGTCATCCTGGGCCAGGCCACCAATCCCCGGGTTCACTGTGCCTCCATCAGCTACGGGGACATCATGGAGATCACCTTTGCCGGTACGCTGAAGGAGACCGACACCGAGCGGGACTTTTTCCGCTTCCTGGTGCGGGACGGCATCGCGGTGAAGGTGGAGAGCAACCGGACGGAATAAGAAAAGAGGGGACGTTTTTATGCCATATTGTGTCCACTGCGGGGTGGAATTAGACGCCACGGCCACCTTCTGCCCCCTCTGCCATACCCCGGTGCTGGACCCGGTCCAGCCGCCGGATACCACCTCACCCAGGCCTTTTCCCACCCAGCCTGGAGAGGTGGCCCCCGCCTCCAAGCAGGAGCTGGCCCTGCTGGTTACTGCCATGCTGGCCAGTGTGGCGGTGTGCTGTGGCATTCTGAATCTCTTTCTGCGTGCGGAGCGGGGGTGGTCCCTGTACGTGATCGGTGCGGCGGCCATGCTGTGGCTCTGGCTGGTACCGCCCCTGCTGGCCCGGGGAATGCACCTGCTGCTGCGCCTGCTGGTGGATGTGGCCGCGGTGGGACTGTATGTCTACCTGATCGCGCTGGATCTGAAAGGCCAGCAGTGGTTCTGGGGCCTGGCCGCGCCCATCATCCTGTGGGGCGGCGCTATCCTGCTGCTGCTGGGCCTGGTGCTCCGGGTGTACCGCCGGTCGGTTATTACCTCCCTTACCATCCTCATCGGCAGTCTGGGCGTATTCCTGTTCGGAGTGGAGTATCTGATCGACCAGTGGCTTTACGGAGCCTGGGACCCCTCCTGGTCTTTGGTGGTGCTCACCATCTGCGTGGGACTGGTGATCCCCCTGATCATTGTCCGCCGGGTACCCTCCCTGCGGGAGGAGGCCAGGAAGCGCTTCCATGTATGAGGCGTGCGGCTTGACGGAGGGCGAAGTGTGTCGTATAATGCAAGAGGCAAGTTAATTCCCGGTTGGAAATATTTTGACGTTTATGGGAGAAGGGAGTTGCTGTTATGACACAAGACAACGGAAAGAGCCTGGCTACCGCCAGTATGGTGCTGGGTATCGTGGGCCTGGTATTTACCTTTTTCATCAATGGCCTGATCGGCCTGATCCTGGGTATCATCGGCCTGGTGCTGGCCGGGAAGGCCAAGCAGCAGGGGTTTGAGGGCTCCATGCGCACCGCCGGCTTTGTCATGAGCCTGATCTCCGTGATCGCGGGCGTGCTGATGTTCGTCCTGGCCCTGGCCTGCGTGGCTACCATTGGCGCGATCGGCATGAGTTTCTGAGGAAAAGTGAAGTGCCGCGGCGGCCCGGAGGGGTGCGCCGCGGCATTTTGTGTGAGGAGGGGTGTGGGTGCTGCCCTATGTGACCATTCTGGGCCATACGCTGTCCGCCTACGGCCTGCTGGGCGTTCTGGGCTTTCTGGCGGGGTTGCTGCTGGTGCTGCTGGGCTGCCCCCGCTTCGGCCTGAGCCGGGATGACGGCGTCTACCTCTATGTGTTTTCCGCCCTGGGCGCCCTGGCGGGGGCCAAGTTGCTCTACCTGCTGCCCCGGCTGCCTCAGATGATGGCCGACTTGCCCATGCTGTGGACGGGACAGGCGGGGCTGTTTGCTCAGACCTACCTGGCCGGCGGCATGGTGTACTACGGCGGCGTCCTGGGGGCTTTGGCGGCGGCGGTGCTCACCGCCCGCTGGTTTTCCCTGGAGCTCAGCGATTTTTTCCCCGTCCTGGTCCCCGCCATCCCCCTGTTCCACGCCTTCGGCCGGGTGGGCTGCTTCTGCGCCGGCTGCTGCTACGGCGTGGAGGCGCCGCCGCCCTGGGGGATCGCCTTTTCCCACGCCATAGCCGGACCCAGCGGGGTGTCCCTGCTGCCGGTGCAGCTGTGGGAGAGCGGGGCGGAGGCGCTCATTTTCCTCTTTCTGCTGCGGTATGCCGGGCGGGGAAAGGACCGCCGCCTGCTGCTGGTGGCCTATCTGCTGGCCTATGCTCCCGTCCGCTTTCTGCTGGAATTTTTCCGGGGGGACCCGGCCCGGGGGCTGTTCGGCCCCTTCTCCACCTCCCAGTGGCTCAGCCTGGCGGCCCTGGCGGCCGCAGGGGTGTGGCTGCTCCGCCGCAGAAACCATGAATATTCATAGATAGACGTATATTATGCATATTATCGGAAATGTGCACCAGAGAAATAGGGGGCAACTCGCATATTTATGCGAATTACCCCCTTGCATTTTTGGGGATACTGTGCTACACTAGCACCAACAAGAACAAACGGAGGTTTTTACCATGGCTGACATCAAGAAAGTAGTGCTCGCCTATTCCGGCGGTCTGGATACATCCATCATCATCCCCTGGCTGAAGGAGAACTACAACAACCCCGAGATCATCGCCGTCTCCGGCAACGTGGGCCAGGCCGACGAGCTGGAGGGCCTGGAGGAGAAGGCCATCAAGACCGGCGCCTCCAAGCTGTACGTGGAGGATCTGGTGGACGAGATGGTGGATGAGGTGATCATCCCCTCCATGCAGATGGGCGCCAAGTACGAGGACTACCTGCTGGGCACCGCCTTTGCCCGGCCCATCATCGCCAAGCGGCTGGTGGAGATCGCCAAGGCCGAGGGGGCCGACGCCATCTGCCACGGCTGCACCGGCAAGGGCAACGACCAGATCCGGTTTGAGCTGGCCATCAAGCGGTTTGCCCCCGAGATGAAGATCATCGCCCCCTGGCGTGAGTGGGACATCAAGAGCCGGGACGAGGAGATCGACTATGCCGAGGCCCACAACGTGCCTCTGAAGATCTCCCGGGAGACCAACTACTCCAAGGACAAGAACCTGTGGCACCTGAGCCACGAGGGCCTGGACCTGGAGGATCCCGCCAGCGAGCCCCAGTACGACAAGCCCGGCTTCCTGGAGATGGGCGTGTCCCCCGCTATGGCCCCCGACGAGGCCACCTATGTGACCATCGACTTTGAGAAGGGCTGGCCCGTGGCCATCGACGGCGAGAAGATGAAGGCCTCCGACATCATCCGCAAGCTCAACGACCTGGGCGGCAAGAACGGCATCGGCCTGCTGGACATCGTGGAGAACCGGATGACCGGCATGAAGGACCGGGGCGTGTACGAGACCCCCGGCGGCACCATCCTGTACCGGGCCCACCAGGTGCTGGAGATGATCACCATCGACAAGGACACCGCCCATATGAAGAGCAAGCTGGCGGTGGACTTCGCCGACCTGGTGTACAACGGCAAGTGGTTCACCCCCCTGCGGGAGGCCCTCACCGCCTTCGCCACCGAGACCCAGAAGCACGTCACCGGCACCGTGAAGCTGAAGCTCTACAAGGGCAACATCATCACCTCCGGCGTCACCTCTCCCGACACCCTCTACTCCGAGGACATCGTCACCTTCCAGGAGAGCGACTACAACCAGAACGACGCCACCGGCTTCATCAACCTGTGGGGTCTGCCGGACACCGTGCTGGCGCTGCGGGACCAGGGCAAGCTGAACAAGTAATTGAAATTTTCTGCGGGCGGCCGCAGGCTGACCCTACCATTACCGTAGGGGCGACCTGCGGTCGCCCGCAATCCAGATAGGGAGCGATTGACTATGAAACTATGGGCCGGACGGTTCCAGAAAGAGACCGATACCCTGGTAAACGACTTCAACTCCTCCATCACCTTTGACGCCCGGATGTATCGAGAGGACATCGCCGGCTCCATCGCCCACGCCGCCATGCTGGGCAAGCAGGGCATCATCGAGGCGCACGAGGCGGAGAAGATCATTGAGGGTCTGAAGGCCATCCTGGCCGACATTGAGGCCGGGCAGGTGGAGTTCTCCATGGAGAACGAGGACATCCACATGAACATCGAGACCATGCTCACCCAGCGCATCGGCGACACGGGCAAGCGGCTCCACACCGCCCGCAGCCGGAACGACCAGGTGGCGGTGGATTTCCGGCTCTATGTGAAGGGGGAGATCCCCAAGATCATCAGCATGGTGCTGGACCTGGAGAAGGTGCTCATCAAGAAGGCGGAGGCCAACCTGGAGACCGTCATGCCGGGCTATACCCATATGCAGCGGGCCCAGCCCACCACCTTTGCCCACTACATGATGGCCTACGCCAATATGCTCCGCCGGGACGTGACCCGGCTGGAGGATTGCCTGGAGCGGATGGACGAGTGCCCCCTGGGCGCCGGCGCCCTGGCCACCTCCACCTACCCGGTGGACCGGTTCCAGACCGCCGCCGCCCTGGGCTTCAAAAAGCCCACTGACAACTCCATGGACTCCGTGTCCGACCGGGACTTTGCCATTGAATTCCTGTCCGCCTGCTCCATCCTGATGATGCACCTGTCCCGGTTCTCCGAGGAGATCATCCTCTGGTGCTCCTGGGAGTTCAAGTACGTGGAGCTGGACGACGCCTACTCCACCGGCTCCTCCATCATGCCCCAGAAGAAGAACCCCGATGTGGCCGAGCTGGTGCGGGGCAAGACCGGCCGGGTGTACGGCTCCCTGATGACCCTGCTCACCGTCATGAAGGCCCTGCCTCTGGCCTACAACAAGGATATGCAGGAGGACAAGGAGTGCGTCTTTGACACCATCGACACCGTGGAGATGTGCCTGCCGGTGTTTACCGCCATGCTGGACACCCTCACCGTCCTGCCCAAGAATATGCGCACCGCCGCCTCCGGCGGCTTCATCAACGCCACCGACTGCGCCGATTACCTGACCAAGAAGGGAATGCCCTTCCGGGAGGCCTACATGATCGTGGGCCGGCTGGTAAATATGTGCATCAAGGCGGGGGAGACGCTGGACACTCTGCCTCTGAAGGACTTCCGCTCCATCTCCAACCTGTTTGACGCCGACGTGTACCAGGCCCTGGAGCTCAAGACCTGCGTCAACGGCCGGAAGGTCTACGGCGGCCCGGCCAAGGAGGCCGTGGAGCAGCAGATCGCCAGTATCCGGGCTTTCGTGGAGGCGAGGGAGCATGAGTAAGCCCAGGGTATTTATCGACGGCCAGGAGGGCACCACCGGCCTCCAGATCCATGAGCGGCTGGCGGGCCGGGACGATATCGAACTGCTGGTTATCGATCCTGACAAGCGAAAAGACTTGACAGAAAGAAAGAAGCTTATCAACGCCGCCGACCTGGTGTTCCTCTGCCTGCCGGACGCCGCGGCGGTGGAGGCGGTGGGCCTCATTGAGAACTCCCACACCCGGGTGATCGACGCGTCCACCGCCCACCGCACCGCGCCGGGCTGGGTGTACGGCTTTCCGGAGTTGTATAAGAATCCGGCGGAAACCATTGGAACAGCTCGCTTTGTGGCCAATCCCGGCTGCCACGCCACCGGGTTTCTGGCCTCGGCGGCTCCCCTGGTGTCCATGCGGGTGCTCCCCAAGGACTACCCCCTGACCTGCTGCTCCCTCACCGGCTACTCCGGCGGCGGCAAGAAGATGATCGCCCAATATGAGAGTGACGATAAAGGAGAGGAACTTTACAGTCCGAGAGTGTACGGGACCACCCTGAAGCACAAGCATCTGCCCGAAATGCAGAAGATCGCCGGCCTGGACAACCCGCCGGTGTTCACCCCGGTGGTGGATGACTACTACAAGGGCATGGCCACCACCATCTATCTCCACAACCGCTATCTGGTGGGTCAGCCCACCGCCCGGGAGCTGAGCCTGATCCTGATGGCCTACTACGCCGGGCAGCCGCTGATCTCGGTGACCCCCTACACGGAGGAGCCGGCCTATCTGGCGGCCAACGCCCTGGCGGGCACCGACCGGCTGGAGCTCACCGTCAGCGGCCACGAGGGACAGAGCATCATCACCGCCCGCTTCGACAACCTGGGCAAGGGAGCCTCCGGCGCGGCGGTACAGAACATGAACCTGATGCTGGGCTTTGAAGAGACCCGCGGCCTGGCGCTGTGATTGACGGACGGATTGAACCGCCCCCATGGAAGGAGAACTTACTATGAAACAGATCCCCGGCGGCGTGACCGCACCGAAAGGATTTACGGCTTCCGGCGTCCACTGCGGCGTGAAGAAGGGCAAGGGGGACGGCAATCAGCCTCCCATGAGCAAGATGCCCGAGGTGCTGGAGGGCAAGAAGGATCTGGCCCTCATCGTGTCCGAGCAGCCCTGCGTGGCGGCGGCGGTATACACCATGAACCGGGTGAAGGCCGCCCCTCTGTATGTGACCATGGACCATCTGGAGAACGGGGAGGCCCAGGCCATCGTGGCCAACTCGGGCAACGCCAACGCCTGCGCCCCCAACAGCCATGAGCACGCCGAAGAGATGTGCCAACTGGCGGCCCAGGTCACCGGCCTGAAGGCCAGCGACTTCGTGGTGGCCTCCACCGGCGTCATCGGCCAGGAACTGAATATCGACGCCATCGCCAAGGGCCTGCCCGCCGCCGCCGCCGCCCTGTCCAAAGACGGCTCCGATGCCGCGGCCAACGCCATCATGACCACTGATACCGTGAAGAAGGAGCTGTCGGTGACCTGCTCCATCGGCGGCAAGACGGTGACCATCGGCGCCATCGCCAAGGGTTCCGGCATGATCCACCCCAATATGGGCACCATGCTGTGCTTCGTCACCACCGACTGCGCCATTACCCATGAGATGCTCACCGACGCCCTCCATGAGATCGTCCCCCGTACGTTCAACCGGGTGACCATCGACGGGGATACCTCCACCAACGATATGTGCGTGGTGCTGGCCAACTCCATGGCGGGCAACGAACTCATCGAGTGGAAGGACGACAACTACACGGTGTTCTATAAGACCCTTTACTACGTGTTTGAGCAGCTGGCCCGGAACATCGCCGCCGACGGCGAGGGTGCCAGCAAGCTGATTACCTGCACCGTGAAGGACGCCCGCAGCGAGGAGAGCGCCGAGCGCCTGGCCAAGGCGGTGGTGGGTTCCTCCCTGGTAAAGGCCGCCATGTTCGGCTCCGACGCCAACTGGGGCCGGGTGCTGTGTGCCATGGGCTATTCCAAGGCCCCCTTCCGTCCCGAGTTCGTGGATGTGAAGTTCGCCTCCGCCGTGGGTGAGATCCTGGTGTGCCAGCAGGGGGCCGGCGTGGACTTTGACGAGGAGGCCGCCAAGAGCATCCTGTCCCAGGATGAAGTCATCATTGAGGTGGATCTCCACGAGGGCGAACATGAGGCCACCTGCTGGGGCTGCGACCTGACCTATGACTATGTGAAGATCAACGGCGATTACCGGACGTAAGAGGTGCGAAATATGTCCTATTCCCATGTGGAGCGGGCTCAGGTGCTGGCCGAGGCCCTGCCCTATATCCAGAAGTACAACGGCAAGACCGTGGTGGTGAAGTACGGCGGCAACGCCATGATCTCCGACGCCCTGCGCCAGGCGGTCATCTCCGACATCATCCTGCTCCACCTGGTGGGGATCCGGGTGGTGGTGGTCCACGGCGGCGGGCCGGAGATCACCGAGATGCTGAACAAGATCGGCAAGGAATCCAAGTTTGTGGACGGCCTGCGCTACACCGACCAGGAGACCATGGATATTGTCCAGCAGGTGCTGTGCGGCAAGGTGAACAAGAACCTGGTGGCCACCCTGAACCGTCTGGGCGGTAAAGCCATCGGCCTGTGCGGTATGGACGCCGGCCTGTTCCAGGCCAAGAAGCTGGACGAAAAGTACGGCCTGGTGGGTGAGATCACCGCCGTGGCCCCCCAGGCGGTGGAGGATTGCCTGGAGAACGGCTATATCCCCGTGGTGTCCACCGTGGCCCAGGGGGTCGACGGCGAGACGGCCTACAACATCAACGCCGACACTGCCGCCGCCAAGCTGTCCATGGCGCTGAAGGCGGAAAAGCTGATTCTGCTCACCGACGTGCGGGGCCTGATGATGGACCCCAAGGACGAAAATACCCTGCTGCCGGTAGTGAAGCTGTCCCAGGTGCCCGGCCTGGTAAAGGACGGGGTCATCAAGGGCGGCATGATCCCCAAGGTGGACTGCTGCGTGGAGGCGGTACGCTCCGGGGTGAAGGACGCGGTCATTCTGGACGGCCGCATCCAGCACTCCATCCTCATCGAGCTGCTCAGCGACGAGGGCATCGGCACCATGCTGCTGTAAGGAGGGAGACAGACCATGGATCACAAAGAACTGGTAGAGCTGGACCACCAGTATACCATGCAGACCTACGGCCGCTTCGATGTGGACATCGATCACGGCAAGGGCGCCACCCTGTACGACCTGGCGGGGAAGGAGTATATTGACTTCTCCTCCGGCATCGGGGTGAACTCCATCGGCTACGGCAACGAGAAGTGGGTGGCGGCCATCACCGAGCAGGCGAAGAAGCTGGGTCACATTTCCAACCTGTTCTACTCCCAGCCCTATGCCCAGCTGGCCAAGAAGCTGTGTGAGCGTACCGGCATGGCGGCGGTCTTCTTCGGCAATTCCGGCGCCGAGGCCAATGAGGGCGTCATCAAGATGGCCCGTAAATATTCTTTTGACAAGTACGGCAAGGGGAGAGGCACCATCATCACCCTGAAGAACTCCTTCCACGGCCGTACCATTACCACCCTGACCGCCACCGGTCAGGAGGTGTTCCACAACTATTTCTTCCCCTTCACCGACGGTTTCCGGTACGCCGAGGCGGGCAGTATCGACGCCGTCCAGGAGGTGGCGGGCCACGATGTGTGCGCCGTCATGCTGGAGCTGGTCCAGGGGGAGGGGGGCGTCTACCCCATGGATCCGGAGTACGTCCACGACCTGGCGGTGCTGTGTGCCGAGCGGGACTGGCTGCTTCTGGTGGACGAGGTGCAGACCGGCGTGGGCCGCACCGGCACCCTGTTTGCCTTCCAGCAGTACGGCATCATACCCGACGGTGTGTCCTTCGCCAAAGGTATTGCCGGGGGGCTGCCCATGGGCGGCTTCCTGGTGAACGAGCGCTGCCGGAACGTGCTGGGCCCCGGCACCCACGCGGCCACCTTCGGCGGCAACCCCATCTGCGCCGCAGCTGCCCAGGTTGTGCTGGATACCCTGGATGAGGATGCTCTGGCCGCCGTGACACAGAAGGGCAAGTACATCCGGGCCCGCATCGAGCGCATGGGCCTGTCCAGCCTGGGGGAGACCCGGGGCCTGGGCCTGATGATCGGTGTGGAAGTAAAGGGCGAGGAGAGCAACAAGGTACTGGCCACCCGGCTGATCGAACACGGGCTGCTGGTGCTTACCGCCGGATCTGCCCTGCGGCTGCTGCCGCCGCTGACCATCACCATGGCCGAGATCGACAAGGGCCTGGCGATCATGGAACAAATTCTGGCTTAATCTGATATGAGGTGAATGAAATGAAAAAAGATCTGCTCAAGCTGCTGGACCTGACCCCCGCTGATATTACAAAGATTCTGGACACTGCCGACCAGATGAAGTACAACCAGAAGCACGGCCTGACCCACCACTACCTGGAGGGCAAGACTCTCGCCATGATCTTTGAGAAGAACTCCACCCGCACCCGGGTCTCCTTCGAGACCGGCATGTTCCAGCTGGGCGGCCACGCCCTGTTCCTCTCCGGTAAGGAGAGCCAGATCGGCCGGGGCGAGCCCATCGAGGACACCGCCCGGGTGCTCAGCCGCTACTGCGACGGCATCATGATCCGCACCTTCGGCCAGGACGAGGTGGAGACCCTGGCCAAGTACGCCTCCATCCCCGTCATCAACGGCCTGACCGACTTCTGCCATCCCTGCCAGGTGCTGGCCGATCTCATGACCATCCGGGAGCACAAGTCCCGGCTGGAGGGCCTGAAGATGTGCTACATCGGCGACGGCAACAATATGACCAACTCCCTCATTGTGGGCGGCCTGAAGGTGGGCATGGAGGTGTCCGTGGCCTGCCCCGAGGGCTATGATCCCGATCCCCAGGTGCTGGAGTTCGCCAAGAACTGCGGCGGCAAGTTCACCCTGTGCCGGGACCCCAAGGAGGCTGCCGTGGGCGCCGACGCCATGTTCACCGACGTGTGGGCTTCCATGGGCCAGGAGAGCGAGGCTCAGAAGCGCCGGGCCGTATTTGAGGGCGTCTATCAGATCAACAGCGACCTGATGGCCCTCACCAACTCCGGCTGCATGGTCCAGCACTGCCTGCCCGCCCACCGGGGCGAGGAGATCACTGCCGACGTGTTCGAAGCCCACGCCGACGAGATCTTTGACGAGGCGGAGAACCGGCTCCACGCGCAGAAAGCGGTTATGTACCTGCTGATGAGCGAACAGTAAAAGAGAACAGAAAAACGGCGCACAGCAAATGCTGTGCGCCGTTTTTCTGCCTTGACACAAGAGGTTTGTTCTGATAAACTAGCCTTGGAAAAGAGGTTTATCAAGACAAACCAACTGGGGGTCTGTATATGGAAGATCTCAGACTGTTCGACGCGGAGTACCGGCTGATGGATCTGGTGTGGGAGCACCAGCCCATCAACTCCACCGCCCTGTCCAGGCTGTGCCAGGAGAAGCTGGGGTGGAAGAAGTCCACCACCTTCAACCTGGTGCGCAAGCTGGGGGAGCGGGGCATCCTGAAAAATGAGAACGCCACCGTCACCGCTCTGGTAGGGCGGGAGCAGGTTCTCCGCCGGGAGAGTGAGGCGGCGGTGGAAAAGTCCTTCGGCGGCTCGTTGCCCAACTTTGTGGCCGCCTTCCTCAGCGGGAAAAAGCTGTCCCATCAGGAGGCGGAGACCTTGCGGCGGCTCATTGACGAAAGCGAGGAGCACCATGACTGAGCTGCTGATGGCAGTAGGGGACATGAGCCTCATCGCCGCCCTCACCGCCCTGGTGGTCATCGCCCTGCGGTGGGTGCTGGTGAAGCTGAAAGCCCCTGCCTTTGTGCGTCTGCTGCTGTGGGCGGTGGTGCTCTTCCGCATGGTGTGCCCTGTCAGCTTCACCAGCCCCTGGAGTGCTGCCGCCTTGGTGGAGGAGGCGCTGCCTCCTATGGCTCAGGTGCAGGAGACCCAGGAGCCGGTTCAGCAGCCGGGCACAGTGGGTGTTCCGGCCATCTCCCCGGAGGAGCCTCTGCCGGAGGATGCGGCGGTGGAGATCACCACCCTGGAGCCCGCAGAGGTCCCGGAGCCCCGGCTTTCCCCTATGCTGCCGCTGGCCCTTTTGTGGCTGGCGGGAGTGGCCCTCCTGTGGGGATGGTGGCTGTACACCCACCGGAAGCTGAAAAAGCGGATGGAGACGGCGGTGCAGGCAGCCACCGGCGTGTTTGAGAGCGACCGGCCCGGTCCGCCATTTGTGCTGGGCTTCTTTCCGCCCAGAATCTATCTGCCCAAAGATCTGGCGGAGCCAAACCGGAGCTATGTGCTGGCCCATGAGCGGCTCCACCTGCGCCGGGGGGATTTCCTCTGGAAGCCCCTGTTTTTCCTGGCGGCGGCGGTCCACTGGTTCAACCCGGTGCTGTGGCTGGCCTGGCAGCTGTTCTGCCGGGACCTGGAGGCCTCCTGTGACGAGGGGGTGCTGGGTCAGCTGCCCGAGGGGGAGCGCACCGGCTACGCCCGGGCTCTGCTGGCCCTGGCCGCCCCTGAGACCAGCCGCCTGCCCGCCGCCTTTGGGGAGCACGACGTGTCCCGCCGGGTGAAGGGGGCCCTGGCCTACCGCAAGCCCGCCGTCATCGCGGCGGCGGTGCTGGTCATTGCTGCCGGAGGTATAGGCCTGTGGCTGGCTGCGGATTCTACCGGCGGGGCGGGCCTGCCCCAGTCTCCGCCTGCCATCACCCTGTCCATCGACAGTCGTGAGGCGGAACTCACCGCCGCCCACTGGGACGGCGACACGCCCCCTGATCCGGCGGAACTGCTGGCGGACGCACCGCTGTTCACCGATGATTACCTCTGGGTTCACAATGTGAGCCTGTCTGTCTTTGGTCAGCCCCAGCCCCGGAAGGGGGCCTATACGGACTATCTGCTCCGGGACGGGCAGTGGGTGGAAGGGCTCAATGGTTCTATGACATACACCATCGGCCTCCACCCCCGGGAGGATTCCGCCGGAACCGGCACGGAGGAACGGGGCGTGGTCCTTACCTACACCTGGAAAGAAGGATTTACCAGCCGCTCCGCCACCTATGCCTTCCGCCTGCTGGTGCCGTCCGTCCGGGAAGATCAGGTGTTGGAGGAGCCGCTGATGGTCTCCGATGGTACCATTCTTCCGGTCTATGAGGGCGGTCCTTCGGAATTCGGTTCCATCGTGACCAGGGGTGATCTGCCCACCCTGCCCATGGACGCGATTCTTACCATCAATGACCTCTCCACGCCCTTCCAGTCCGCCGAAACTACCCTATACCTGCTGGATGGGGACGGTACGGTTCTGGATCAGGCCGTTGTGGGGGGCAGCAGCAGCGACAACGAGGTGGAGCATGTACGTTCCGCGTTCGGCTTTCCCCTGAACCGGGAGGATGTAGAGAACAGAGGCTGGGAGGGTGAAAATCTGCTGCTGGCCGTGACGGTGGAATACACCTGGTTTGAAGGCACCCAAACCCAGTGGAGCAGCGCCTTTTGGGCGGTGCCCTCAGTCTGACGGCCTGACCTCCTCCGGCGGCCCGGGCGGGATAGGCCGCCGGTCTCCCCGCCGGAGGTTGGAGGCGGAGGAGATGGCCTCCCGGCCGTATTTGTCCCGGATGCCGTCCATGGCTTTTTCCAGCTTTTCCAGCTTGTCCCGCCTGGGCGCCGCGTCAGCGGCGAACAGATTGATCTGCTCCCCTGCGTCCCCCTCCTCCACCAGATTCTGCGCGGTGATGGTGAGGGCCCGCACCGGGGCCTTTTCGTTCCACGCCGCATGAACCAGCGCCATGGCCGCCTCCACCAGGTCCCTTGAGACGTAGGTGGGGGCGGTCAGCCGCGTCTGGCGGCAGATATCCTTGAAATTGGGGTCCCGGATGGTGACCTGGACCGTGGTACACTTGAGGGCGTGCTTGCGCAGCCGAGCGGCCACCTCGTCGGCCAGCTCGGACAGGGCGGTGCGCAGCTCCGCCCACCCCACCAGGTTCCGGGGGAAGGTGAGGCCGTTGCCCACCGACTTGGGCCCCGGCATGTCCCGGGCGGGGATCACCGGGCTGTGCTCCGCCCCGGTGGCATAGTCGTGGAGGGTGTAGCCCCCTTTGCCCAGGATCTCCCCCAAAACCTCCCGGTCAAACCGGGCCAGGTCCCCGATGGTGCGCACGCCGTAGCCCGCCAGCACCCGGGCCGCCGCCCGGCCCACGAACAAAAGGTCGGTTACCGGCAGGGGCCACAGCAGCTGCTGATAATTGTCCCGGGTGATGACGGTGGTGGCGTCCGGCTTTTTGTAGTCGCTGCCCATTTTGGCAAAGACCTTGTTGAAGGACACGCCCACCGATACCGTCAGCCCCAGCTCCTCCCGCACCGCCCGGCGGATCTGGTCGGCCAGCCCCTTGCCGTCGGTGTGGAACAGGTGGAGGGTGCCCGTCACGTCCAGCCAGCTCTCGTCGATGGAGAAGGGCTCCACCAGGTCGGTGTACCGCTCGTAAACGGCGTTGACCTTTTTGGAGTATTCCCGGTACTTGCCATGGTGGGCGGGGAGGAGGATCAGGTCGGGGCATTTCCGCCTGGCCTGCCAGATGGTCTCAGCGGTCTGGACCTTGAAGGCCTTCGCGGGCTCGTTTTTGGCCAGAATGATGCCGTGGCGGCTCTCCGGGTCGCCGCATACCGCCACCGGTTTGTCCCGCAGCTCCGGGTGGTCCAGCAGCTCCACCGAGGCGTAAAAGCTGTTCAGATCGCAGTGGAGGATGACCCGCTCCATCCCATCGCCCCCTTTGCATTCAGGATATCACGCTTCCGCCTGAAAGTCAAACATACGTTCTAATTGCGGGATGCCACAAGTTCTTCCAGTAGTTCCGGGCGGCTGGTCAGATCCTGATTGCCGGAGTAGGACAGATAGACCACCACGCTGCCCTTCCGGAGGAAAAGCCGCTGGCCGGGCCACTGGGTGTCGGTGGCCAGCACCGCCCGGTCAAAGCCGGGGAGGGTGACCTCCTCCACCTGGTACTCCTCCGGGAAGTAGTTGTACTGGGTGTACTGATACACCAGCTCCTTCAGCAGGGGAGCGGCCAGGAAGGGGAGAGACAGCCGGTACCAGTTGATGGTGAGCCGGGGCTCATAGTCCCCGCCGTCGGTAAGCCACTGGGTGATCTCATACTGCTCCGGGGCCACCAGGGTGCATGTGAAGTTGACATAATTGTTTCGATCCTGTCCGTCCTCCCAACGGCCGTCCACCAGAGGCTCCAGTTCCGGATCGCTCTCCAGCTCCGCCAGGGAGAGGGAGGGGACAGGCTTGTTCAGCCCCTCCAGCTGCCCCTCCCAGGAGCGGGAGGTGGTGACCGCCAGAGCGCCCAGGTAAAGGATGCACAGCGGCAGGAGAATCCAGCTCACCGCCCGCTGCCAACGGGCAGCGGTTTTCCAGCTTCCGTCCCGCCGGGGCGGCTCTCCCTCCTCCAGCCGTCTGCGCAGCCGGAAGAAGGCCCTGTAAGATCGGATCGTCATACTTGTGGACAGAATATCCAGGATCAGATAGAGCAGACTGCCGCCGACGGGGTTTTCCACCAGCTGGTAGAGGATGGGGGCGGACAGCAGGAAAAAGGGCAGGAAGATGAGGACCAGCATCGCCAGGGTCAGGGCGGTCAGCAGAATACAGGTCCGCCTGGCCCGCTTTGCCACCTGCTCCAGGGCGTAGCTCTGCACCACCGGGTCGGTGTGGAGCTCCGGGGCCTCCGGGTCCCGGTTGACATACAGGTCGAAGTATTTTCCCAGGCTGCCCGCGTATTCCCAGCCCAGGGATTTGCAGTAGTCCCGGTTTTCCCGGGTCCACAGATTCCCGGCGGGGTCCAGCCGGTATCGGACCGGGGCGGGTTCCCCCCGGCGGAAGACGGTACCCATGGCCCAGGTCCGTTCAAAAAACAGCCCTTTTCGGGCCATGTCCTCCAGCCAGCCCTCAAAGTGCTCCATGTCGATGGGGTCCACCCGCATCCATTTCCGCACCGTATCTCTCATGGCATTTCCTCCTCCGCGTCGTCCAGACAGGCCCGCAGCCGGGCCACCTCCTCCAGGTAGCGCCTGCGGCCCTCCTCCGTCAGGGCGTAGGTCCGCCGCCGGCCGGCCACCGCTGTCTCCCGGATCAGGGCCTCCTCCTGAAACTTGGCCAGAATGGTATACAGGGTGCCGGGGCCCAGCCGTACCCGGCCCCTGGTACGTGTCTGCACCCAGTCGGCCATCTCGGTGCCGCACCGGTCCTCCTTCAGCAGGGACATCAGCACATAGAACATGGATTCCGTCAGCAGCTCCAGGGTCTTGCGTCCCATCTTCCTCACCTCCTGATATCGAGACACGATATCGTCTGCGGATATTATAATATCGTCCCTCGATATTGTCAAGAGAAAGGAACCCCTGAGCCATCCTGGGACGGCTCAGGGGTTTCAACAGGAAAATGATTTGTTGTCAGGACTGAGCGGTCTCTTCCGTGGCGGCAAGGGGCTGATACTTGGGGCGGCCCCGGCAGATCATGGTACCCACTACCGCGCCGATGATGGCGGGCACCAGCCAGGAGAAGCCCATGCCGGAGAGGGGGAACCAGGACATCAGGTCCTGCAGCCAGCCGATGTTGGGGTTCACGCTGAGCACCGCGTCGCCCAGGCTCACCACCGCGGCCATCAGCACGCCGCCCTTGTAGGGGCCGTCGTTGGGCAGGAAGTTGTTGAGCAGGCCCAGAACGGTCATGACGATGGTGGAGGGGTAGATGACCAGGAACAGGGGGGTGACGTAGTTGACGATGTTCTGCACGCCGGTGATGCCCATGAACACGCCGATGAGGCAGGCGATGAGCATCAGGACCTTGTAGGGCACCTTCTGCTTGAAGAATTCGTAGAAGAAGCCCACGGCGGTGGTGCCGATGCCCACGGCGGTGGTCAGGCAGGCCAGAGCCACCGCGCAGCCCAGGCAGGCCATACCGGCGGTGCCCATGATCTCCCGGATGATGCCGGAGAGCAGGGCGGTCTGGGCGGTGTCCTGGGGATAGGTGGCGCTGGCGCAGGCGCCGATATAGGTCAGGGTGCCGTAGACGGCGAAGAGTACCACGATGCAGACGATGCCGGCCAGGAAGCCGCCCCGCTTGCAGGCCTTGCCGTCGTAGCCCCGGCGGCGCAGATCCAGCAGGATGACGCTGGCAAAGAGGATGCCCACGGTCAGGTCGCCGGTGTTGTAGGCGGTGAGGATGGCGGTGCCGAAGGGGTTGCCGATGCCGGTGTCAATGGGCTGGCCCACAGGGCTGATCACGCCCTTGATGAGCACGATGGCCAGCAGCACCACCAGGATGGGGGTCATGTACTTGCCCAGCTTGTCGATGACGGAGTTGGGGTCGCAGGCGAAAAAGTACACCAGGGCGAAGAACACCACCACGGTGATCCAGATGGGCACGTTGGGGAAGAGGGGCTGAATGGCCATCTCATGGGTGGTGGCGGCGCTCCTGGGCAGGGTGGAACCCATGGCGATCAGGGAGCAGCCGATCAGGTAGTAGAGGTTATAGCACCAGGGGGATACGTGCCGCATCAGATCCTTGGCATCCTCGCCTACATTGTTGACGGCCCAGAGGGCCAGCACCGGCAGGATGATGCCGCCGAACAGCAGGCCCAGGGCGCCCAGCACCCACTGGGTGCCGCTGAACAGGCCGATCTGGGGCGGGAAAATCAGGTTGCCGGCGCCGAACATGGTGGCAAACAGCGCCAGGCCCACAATGATGGTATCCCTTGCAAAATTTCTCTTCTTCATTCTCGTTTCCTCCTTCTTCTTGCCTCAGGCCTCCGCATTGCGGTAGACCGTCCGGCCGTTGAGCACCGTCTCCAGAATGCGCACCTTGGGAAAATCCTTGGGGTCGGTCTCAAACAGGTCCCGCTCCAGCACCACCAGGTCGGCCAGCTTGCCGGGCTCCAGGGTGCCCCGGACGGCCTCGTCCCGGCTGGCCCAGGCGGCGTCGGAAGTGAACAGGCGGATGGCCTGTTCCACGCTGAGGGCCTGGTCCGGCAGGTAGGTCCTGGTGCCGGAACGGTTCTGGCGGGTGATGGCTGCCCGCATATTGTCCAGGATGTCGAATGGCTCCACCGGGCAGTCGGAGCCGCCGCTGACCCGGATCCCCAGGTCCTCCATGGCCTTCCAGTTGTAGCAGTCCTTTGCGTGGGCCGCGCCCACCCGCTCTTCGATGATGTTCATGTCCGCGTCGATGAAGATGGGCTGGATGTAGGCCTGGAGCCCCAGACGCTTCATCCACTCCAGCAGGGCGGGGGAAGTGGTCTGGGCGTGGACGATGCCATGGCGGTGGCCCGGCCAGGGGTTGGCCTGCTCCGCCCGCTCCACGGCCCGGCACACCTTCTGGAGGGCCAGGTCGCCGATGGTGTGGACCGCCACGTCCATGTGCTGGTCGTGGGCGGCTTTGATCCGCTGGAAGAGCTCCTCCTCTGTGTAGGCGGGAATGCCGTGGTTGTCCCGGTCGTCCACATAGCCGTCGATCATCTCGGCGGACTTAGCGCCCAGGGAGCCGTCCTGAAGCAGCTTCCGGGGTCCGGTGCGGAACAGGCTGGTCCGGTCCGCCGGGTCGCTGCGCACCGCCAGCAGGCGGCCGAAGTCCTCCTGATCCACCAGGCACTGTTCGTAGAGACGCACGGTCAGCTCCCCGTCCTTGTCCATCTGCCGGAGCAGCTCCACAAGGTGGATGGGGTCCACGCCGGCGATGACCTTCAGGTCGTCGGAGTGGACGCAGGTGATGCCGGCGGCGTTCAGATCCTTCTGGCCGATCTTCATCAGCTCCCGCACGTAGGCGTCATCCGCCTTGGGCAGCACCTCCATGTACAGACGCATGGCGTCCTCCCGCAGCAGGCCGTTCTCAAAGTCCACGTGGCTGAGGGTCTCCGGGTCCACCCCATCCAGGGCACGAATGCGGTCCAGCATCACGCCGTTGCAGCTGGCGATGTGGGCGCAGGCCCGCAGCAGACACACCGGGATCTCGGTGGAAATGCGGTCCATGTCCGCCCGGTTGGGCATCCGCCCTTCCGCCATGCTCTCCTGATTCCAGCCCATGCCCAGCAGGTAGTCCGGGTGGTTCTGCTCAATCCGCGTCTTGCACCGGGCCACGATCTCCTCGATGGACGGCACGCCAAACAGAGCCACGTTTTTCTGGAACATGGCGTAGTAGAGCAGGTGCATGTGGGTGTCGTTGAAGCCGGGCAGCATCATGGCCCCCTTCAGATCCCGCTTTTCGTCCCAGGACTGCTTCAGCGCCTCGTCGGTATCGCCCAGAAAGATGATTTTGTCGTCCTGAACACCGAGTGCCCGGCAGCGGGTCATCTGCCCATCCATCGTGACTACATTTCCGTTGAACCAAAGTCGTTTCATAAGCTTGTCCCCTCTATCCTTTGACTGTAGCCGTAGCTTGGGCTGCTGCAAATTTGGTGCCAATCTTTCGCCGATAAAAGAGACCGCCGAAAACAGTACTGCACCGGGTACGGCGCCCTTGCCGTACCGGTGCAGTCTCTTTTCGGCGGCCCGCCTTAGCCGCTGATTTAAAATCGCAGTCCGTTTGCCCTATGGCTCCAAATATTGCAGCATTGCTACCGCGTTAGTGTAGCACAGTGGGAAAGAAAAAGCAAGAAAAAAATGTAAAATCACCTGAGGAGCTGTTGAGCCAGCTCTTCCCGGGTAGCCACGATGGTGGTGGCCCCGTGCTCGGTGAGGAAGGCCTCGTCCCGGAACCCCCAGCTGACCGAAATGCAGGGCAGGCCGGAATTTTTCGCGGTCTGGATGTCCACATCGGAATCGCCGATATATACCGCGCCCTCCGTCGGGGCGTCCAGCTCGGCCAGGGCCCGAAATACGGTGTCGGGGGCGGGCTTGCGGGCGACCCCCTGGGATTCGCCGATGGCCACCTCCACCCGGTCGCCGAAGTAGGCCTGACACAGCCCCTTTACCGCACCATCGAATTTATTGGACACCACGGCGGTGTGGATCCCCGCCGCCCGGAGCTGGTCCAACAGCTCCAGCACCCCGGGATAGGGGGCGGTCTTATGCTCCATATTGATCAGATAGTGGGCACGGAAGTCTTTCAGCACCTGGTTTTCCAGCTCCGCGTCCGTGCCCTCCGGCACCGCCCGGTGGATGAGCAGGCCCACGCCGTTGCCCACAAAGCGGCGTACCTCCTCCACCGTGCGGGTGGGAAAGTGGTGGAGGGCCAGGGCGTAATTGGTACTGTCGGCCAAATCCTGCAAGGTGTCCAGCAGGGTGCCGTCCAGATCGAAAATGGCGGTATGATACATGAGAAAATGTCGCCTCCTGTCCCAGAGTGGGAAATTTGCACGGAAGGCAGTATACCACATCATAGGCCAAAGAGAAAGAGTTTTCCCAGGAAAAATCCCAGTGCGCCGCAGCCGGGAAAGGTACACAGCCAGGTGAGGATGATCTGACCTGCCACCCGGCTGTCGGCTTTGGAGCCCGCACCCAGGATGGCGGCGGTCTTGGCGTGTGTGGTGCTGACGGGCAGGCCCAGCAGAGTGCAGATCAGCAGGCAGCTGCCGCCGCCCAGGTCGGCGGCCAGACCCTGCCGGGGCGCCAGGCACACCATCTCCCGACCCACCGTGTCAATGATTTTCCGCCCGCCCAGGGCGGTGCCTGCCGCCATCATTCCGGCGCACAGCAGGGCGGTTCCGGCGGGAACGGAAAAGACATCGCCTGCCGGGATGATCCCGGCCAGGGAGAGGCCCAGCAGCAGTATGCCCAGGCATTTCTGCCCGTCCTGGGCGCCGTGGAGGAAGGCCATGGCTGCCGCGCCCCACACCTGTCCCCGGCGGCACAGGGCGGGGGAGGGGCGGATGAGGTTGAGCGCCGCCCCGCATACCCGGCCCAACAGCCAGCCCAGGCCCACCGACAGCACCAGGCCCAGCAGGATTCTGCACCAGGGCCCCGGGTGTACCGTACCCCCCGGCAGGGCCAGGGCGGCGCCGGTGACGGCGGCTGCCAGACCGTGGCTTTCGCTGGTGGGGATGCCGAAGCGCCAGGCGGCGGTGGACCACAGTACTACAGCGCACAGCCCGGCGCACAGGGCCGAGCGGGCGGACTGGGTGTCCGCCCCGAACCCGGCGATGGCAAACAGGGTCTCCGCCACCGTGGTATTGACCGCGGTGACCCACATCAGCCCCGCCAGATTGCACAGGGCGGCCAGTCCCACCGCCCGGCGGAAGGGCAGGGCGCCGGTGCATACCGCCGTGGCGATGGCGTTGGGTGCGTCGGTCCAGCCGTTGACCGCCACCACCGCCAGCACCAGGGCGCAGGTCAGGGCGGCCACCGGGTCGGACAGGATCTCCGTCAGCATAAAAAACACCCCCGGCCCATCTTACGGGACAGGGGGTGTGGATATACCTTACTGATACAGGCCGATGGCGGTGAGGATGCGCTGGACCTGCTCCGCCCGCACCGGCCAGGCGGCGCTGGCGCCGTGCTCCTGGCGGCGGAGGCGTGCCCAGTCGCCGGTTTCCGTGAGGGCCCGGCGGCACAGCCGGGCGAACTCCTCCGGGGAGTGGGCCCCGTAGATCACGTCGGGGAAGTGCTCCACCTGGTCGGGGTAGAACATGGACACGATGGGCTTGCCGGAGGACAGGTACTCATAGATCCGGGTGGGGACGATGTCGTCATACCGCTCCGACCGGCGGCGCAGATTGAGGCAGACATCGAACCGGGCCAGATAGTCGGGCACCTCCACCGGGGCCCGGCGGCCCAGAAAGCACACGTTGGGATACCGCTCCAGGTGGCGGGCCATGGGGCTGTCCTCCACCCTGCCCAGAAAGACGAAGGTGCAGTCGGGCAGGGCCTGGGCGGCCTCGGCCACCGGGGCCAGGTCCAGATCCTCCCACACCACGCCGCAATAGCCCAGCACCGGCCCGGATACCCGGGCCAGCTCCGGCGGGCACTCGGCCTCCGGGCGGGTAAACATCTGGTGATTGACCCCGTTGGGCAGCAGGGCGATGTTGTCGTTGCAGGGAGAGAGATGGTCGATGAGCCCCGAGGAGGCGGCAAAGATCACATCGGAGGCCAGGGCCAGGTCGCTCTCCCACTCGGGGGGATAGTCGGGCCAGTCCCGGTCACAGTCGTATACGATCCCACGGTGGGGCAGGTACTCCAGCAGGTGGATCTGTTCCGGGCAGGTACACCAGATCAGAGGCTCCCGGAACCGGTGGCGGTCCATCTGCCGCAGAATATGGGCGGCCAGCTTCCGGTAGTGGCGTCGGAAGAGCAGCTGATGGCGCTCCTCCGCCTCCAGCACCGGCGGCAGGGTGTATACCGTCAGGCCGGGGCGCAGTTCCCGGCCCGGCTTCTTCCACTGTCTGCCCGGCGGCTCAAAGTAGAGCACCTTTGCGTCCTTCAGCCGGGTCATGAGCTGCTGGGTACGGGTGGGAATATTCCGCCAGGGGGCGGGGGAGAGGCAGAGAATCTGATTCAAGGACACCTCACCTCTCCAGCAGTTTGCGGGCGGTTTCGCTGTTGCGCTGTTCCACCTGGCGCAGCCGCTCCACACCGCCGGACAGGAATTCCGTGTCCCCGATCCGCTTGCAGGCGGCGTCAATATATTTGCACAGGCTCTCTGCCGTCACCTGGCTCAGGTCGGTGTACAGGTCCTGGCCGATGTAGGACAGGAAGGAACTGATCTTCTGGTCGTACACCACACCCACCAGAGGCACCCCCTGGCCGGCAGAGAACACCAGGGCGTGGAGCCGCATGGAGACCACCGCCTGCATCCGGGCAAACAGGCCGATGGTGTGGCCGGAGCTGCCCGTCTCGTTGAGAATATAATGGGGGGCTTTCATATACTGGGCGGCGGTGCGGGCGGCGGCCACGTCCAGCCGCCGTTCGATGGGCAGGAACACGGGAGTCAGACCGTACTTCTCGTAGGCGTAGTCCGCCGCGGCGGCAAAGACCCTGGCCTTTTCCTCAAAGCCCGGCCAGGGCCGGAGGGAGAAGCCGATATACTTTCCCTTTGGATCAATCCCCTGACTCTCCAGAATGCCGTCGATGGCCTGCTCCGGGGCAGGCGGGAGGATGACGGTGGGGTCGGCGGAGAGGATGATCTCCGGCGCGGTGACCCCCATATCGTCCAGCTCATCCTTGGAGTGGGTGTCCCGGAGGGTGATGGCATCCACGCTCTTCTGGAGCACCCGGGAAGCCCGGCGGCGGTTGGCGGGGGAGTGGATGGGGCCGATGCCGCAGCCGTACATCATCACCTTGTTCCCCAGCCGCTTGGCCCAGGAGATGGTGAACAGATAGAACCACAGGGAGCGGTGGCTGGTCACATCCTGCATCAGGGAGCCGCCGCCGTTGATATAGAGGCGGGTCTTGCGCATCCGCCACAGGAACTTGGGGAAGGCGAAGGTGTAGATGGAGTTGACCCGGTAGGTGAGCCGGGTGGATTCCGGATTGCGGGAGAGGACCCACACCGGCAGATCGGGGTCCACCTGCCGCAGCTCGGTGACGATGGCCTCCAGAATGGCGTCGTCACCGGCGTTGCCCCGGCCGTAGGCGCCGCATACCAGGGCCCCGTCCCGTTTGCCCGTCTTCCGGGCCTGACGGCGGAGAATGGCCTCATAAATGGAGAGCTGCCGCTGGAGGGTGCTCTCCAGGGAGTAGTCCTGCTTGGCCCGCTGATAGAGACGCTGCCCCATGTGGCGGCGCAGCTCCGGGTCCTGGGCCAGGGCAGCCAGATGATGGGCCAGGGCCTTATAGTTCCCCGCCTCAAAGAGAAAGCCGTGGACCCCGTGCTCGATCAGGTAGGGCACGCCGCCCACACGGCTGGCCACTGTGGGCAGGCCGGCCCGGGCCCCCTCGGTGAGGGAGTAGGGGAAGGTTTCAGACAGGGAGGTGAGGGTGTTGATGTCCAGAGCGTTGTAAAAGCTGTCGGTGTCGCTGACCCAGCCGGCAAAGCAGACCTCATCCGCCACGCCCAGCTCCCGGGCCAGATTTTTCAGCATGTCCATCTGCTCGCCGTCGCCGGCGATGAGCAGGCGGAGGTTGGGACAGCTCTCATGGGCCAGGGCGAAGCCCCGCACCAGGGTAGCGATGTCCTTCACCGGGTTGAGGCGGGCGGCGATGCCCACCACCACGCTGTTTTCGTCGGCCTTCAGCCCCACGCTTTTCCGATATTCCTCCCGGGTCATGGCGGGGGGGCGGGGGGGAAAGTCCAGACCGTTATAGATGGTGGACAGCCTGTCCGGGGCAAATTTCCGGGGGATGAGCAGGTTGGTCATGGCGTCGGGCACGCCGATGCGGTAATCCAGGCAGCGCAGGGGGNTCATGGCGGGGGTGCGGGGGGTAAAGTCCAGACCGTTATAGATGGTGAACAGCCTGTCCGGGTCAAATTTCCGGGAGATGAGCAGGTTGGTCATGGCGTCGGACACGCCGATGCGGTAATCCAGGCAGCGCAGGGCGATGGTATTGATGGTGCCGTAGGTGAGCCGGGAGAAGGGCCGGCCCAGGTAGTCCAGCCGGTAGTCGGAGTGGACGGTGGTGACCACCGGCAGGCCGGTGGCTTTCCGCAGCAGGGCGCCCATCATGTTGCCCCGGGCGCCGTGGCAGTGGATGATCTGGCAGCCGCTCTCCTGGACCATTTTTTTCAGGGTGCGGAAGGTGCGCAGCAGATTGTGGCCGGGGAGCACCACGGTGGGGATGCCCAGTTCCCGGGCCTCCTGGGCAAAGGGACCCTCCATAAAACACACCATTGTCACATCGATGGTGCGGGATAAATTCTGAAGCAGCATGTGGACATGGGTCTTGGCGCCGCCGCTGTCGCCGCCGGAGATCAGATGAATAACCTTCATGAGATAAAAACCTCCGAAGAAAGTACTTGTCGGGCCATAGAGAGTTATGGTACAATACCCAGGTACCATTGTACCAATGATTATGTCAATTTACAACCTCGGAGGTTATAAAAGATGATAGACGAAAAGGGAAGACTCTTTGGAAAAATCAACATCGTGGATCTGCTGGTGATCCTGGTCATCATTATCGCCGCTGCGGTGCTGGGCGTGAAGTTCCTGAGTCCCAACAGCTCGGTGTCCGTCAATCCCAAGACCACCCATGTGACCTATAAGGTGCTGGTGGAGAGCGTCCGTCCAGAGGTGTATGAAAATATCCAGCAGTATATCCCCTCCACCCTGATGGCCTCCGGTGAGATGCTGGACGGCCAGGTGGTGGCTGTGGAGGCCAAGCCCCACACCACCAACGCCACTGTCAGTTCCAGCGGGGATATGCTCCTGGTGTCCACCGACAAGGAACTGCTGGACCTGACCTTTACCATCGAGTGCAATGTGGTCAATACCATTACCACGGAGATCGGCACCCAGGAGGTCCGCCTGGGCAAGAGCCACATTGTCAAGACCGACAAGTTTGAGATGAACTCCGGCACCATCATCGACTGTGTCTGGGATGACGGTACGGAGAAGTAAAGAGACAACAGACGGACAGGGGCGGCGGTCTATCCGCCGCCCCTGATTGTTTGCAGGAGGAACGACTATGCCGGAATGGCTGCTGAATATAGACGGCGGCGTGCTGCTGTGGATCCAGGAGACGCTGCGCTGCACCATATTGAATGGTGTTTTGAGTGTATACACCCAGTTGGGCAACGCGGGCATCCTGTGGATCGTGCTGTCGGTGGTGATGCTGTGCTTCCGCAGGACCCGCAAGGCGGGGCTGGCCAGCCTGCTGGCCATGCTGCTGGGCCTGCTGTGTACCAATGTGGTGCTCAAGCATCTGGTGGGCCGTACCCGGCCCTGGCTGACAGTGGAGGGGCTGGTGCCTCTGGTGGCGGAGCACGACCCCAACTCCTTCCCGTCGGGCCACACCTGTGCTGCCTTTGCCTCCGCCTCTGCGTGGTGCCGGACCCTGCCCCGGCGGTGGATGAAGGTGACCGGCGTGGTGATGGCGGCCGTCATGGGGTTCTCCCGGCTGTTTGTGGGAGTCCATTTTCCTACCGATGTGCTGGCCGGACTGGCAGTGGGTCTGCTGTGCGGCTGGCTGGCCTGCCTGCTGTGGCGGCGGGTCCCGGCCTGGCGGCGGCTGGAGCCGCCTTGCCAAGAAAGCTGAGTTGTGATAAACTGTAAAAAAACTCCGCTGGAAAGGAGCGCACCATGAACATCTACGAATCCGCCGAAAACTATCTGGAGACCATCCTCAGCCTCCATGAGACTCAGGGCCTGGTGCGCTCCATCGACATTGCCAACCACCTGCACTTTTCCAAGCCCAGCGTCAGTGTGGCCATGAAAAAGCTGCGGGAGAGCGGCTATATCGAGATGGACAAGGAGGGATTCATCTCCCTCCTGCCCGCCGGGGAGGAGATCGCCCGCCGGATCTACGAGCGGCACAAGCTGCTCACCCAGTTTTTCATCCGCCTGGGGGTGAGCCCCGATGTGGCGGCGGCGGACGCCTGCAAGATCGAGCACGATCTCAGTGAGGAGACCTTTCAGAAGATCAAGGAACACGCCCTGGGCAGAGAGAACCAGGCATAAAAAAGGACGCGGAAGCGTCCTTTTTTTATGGGTTTTATGCGGTCATTGGCGAATCGGTCCAGCGGCCCTGCTCAGCCGGAGCGCGAGGGCCAGAGTCACCGCCTCCGCGGCCAGGGGTGCGCTCCAGACGGTGTCCCCGCCGAAGAGCATGGGAATGCAGAAGATGGCCAGTGCTTTCATCACGATCCCCCGGCTGACGGCGATGAGGTTTGCCGCTCCCGTCCGCTTTGTGGAGAACAGGAAGGCTGTGCAGATCAGGTTCAGGGCCATGGGGAAAAAGGAGAGGCTGAACAGGGGCAGGGCCGCCGATGCCAGCCCCACCAGCTCCGGGTCCCGGTTGAAAATACAGATCACGGGCCGGTCAAAGAGGCACAGTCCCCCGCAGATCAAAACGGACAAGGCCAGATTGATCAGGATTCCCCGGCGGAAATACCAGCCCATTTTTTCGGTATCCCCTCTGCCGTAGCAGCGGCCCCAGAGGGGCTGCAGGCCCTGAGCCACTCCGGACAGGATGGCGTTGGCCAGAGAATAGATAAAGCTGAGCACGCTGAAGGTGGATACGCCGATATCGCCCATCAGGCTTGCCAACGTCAGATTATAGCAGAGAGCGGTGACAGGGGTGGTGAGCTGGGTGACCGCCTCCGGCACGCCCCGCTTGCAGATCTTTTTCATCAGGGACAGGTCGGCCTTGAACGGCCGGATCCGCAGTGCGCCCTTTTTTCCTGCGAAATGAGAGAGAAGGATAAGGATGGAAGAGACCTGCCCCAGACCGGATGCCACCGCGGCGCCGACGACACCCATGGAGAGGGGAAAGATGAACAGCCAGTCCAGAAAGATGTTTGCCGCCGCGCCCACGGACATCCCCGCGAAGGCGAGGGCGGGGGAGCCGTCGTTTCTGACAAAGACGGACAGGCAGGAGCTCATGAGCATGGGGACGGAGAAGGCGGAGTAGTAGAACAGATAGTCCGCAGACATATTCCGCATCTCCGCGCTTAGCTCTCCCGCGCCGCTGAGATCCACGATCTGCCGGGAAAACGCCATGCCCGCCGCCATGAGGAGGACGGACAGCAGGGCGGTCATGGAGAGGGCCGTCATGAAGGCGTGGTTGGCGCCCTCACGATCCTCCCGCCCCATACGGATGGCCACCACCGTAGCGCCGCCCATGGGGAACATGGCCGCGATGGCCACCGCGGAGGTGATGAAGGGGACGCCGATGTTGACGGCGCCCAGTGCGGCCGAGCCCACGCCCCGCCCCACAAAGATACCATCCACCACATTGTAAAGATAGGTGACAAACAGTCCGCCCAACGCGGGGAAGATGTACCGGAACAGAGATTTTGTCTCCGCATTCATAAAGTGCCCTCCCGCTGCAAAAAGAAAAGTGGGATAAAACCCAAACGGTCTTATCCCACTTCAACAATCGGATCCGATTGCAAGTCCTCTGACAAGCAGCCCTATTGTAGCATGAGAGGGGGGCAAAGTCAATCGGGCGGTTCAGCCTGCCAGGGACCGGCCCAGAGCCCGGCAGGCCTCGGCGGCGTCGCCCTCGGGAGCCCCGCAGACGATCACCGGCTCGTCGGCCAGATTGCACCCGGCCTCCTCGCACTCGGCCGCCCAGGTGCGCATCCACTCGCCATCCCCCCAGCCGTAAGAGCCGAACAGGCCGATGGTCTTGCCGGACAGGCTGGGCTTGACGGCGGTAAACATGGGCTCAAACTCCGCCTCCTCCAGCTGCTCGGCCCCCATGGCGGGGCAGCCGAAGGCGAAGACGGTGTAATTGCCCACCTGTCCGGCGTCAAACAGCTCGGGAGTCAGCAGGTCGGCCTGCCCGCCGGCGGCGGTCACACCCTCTGCCACCAGATTGGCCATGGCCTCGGTGTTGCCGGTGCCGCTCCAATAGACGATTGCGATCTTGCTCATAGTTCATTCCTTCCTTTCGCTGTGAGAGAATTCAGGCGGCCACGGTGAGCTGCCCCAGGGTGGCCCCCTGGGCATAGCGGCGGCGGTACAGGTCGGTGCAGCGGCGGTAGCGCGCAAACCGCCGCATGGCCTGTTCCGGGTCGCCGTAGCACTTCCAGCAGCCGCAGCAGGTGTAGTTCCTGCCGCCGTGGGCGATGAAGCCGGTCACGTCCTCCAGAGGATACCCCAGAAAGACGCCGATCTCGTGGGGAAACTCCTCCTCCAGACACAGCCGTGCCGCCAGCTGCCGCAGGCAGCCCCGCACCCCGTCCCAGGGCTGGTAGCCCATGGAATAGAGAAACTGCCGGTACTCCGCCCGGTCCAGCAGGGCGGCCAGATCCCGCTCCCGGTACAGGCAGAGCAGGTAGGAGCCCAGTTTCCGGCAGCCCTTCAGGATCAGCAGCCGCAGCCCCCGCTTGGCCAGCGCTGCCCGGCACTCCAGAAAGCGGGAAATGAAGGCGCTCCCGTCCCGGGGGAGAAAGCGGAACAGAGAGGCGGGTTTCAGACCTGCCAGAGTGAGGGCGCCGTGTTCAATGAGGGCCTGTTCAAACTGCATGGGTGGGCTCCTTTCTTAATTAGCCAAGGCTAACTATCGGGGAAAATGTATTGGTTAGCAACAACTAACCACGAGGAAAGTATAGCAGACTGGGGCGTTCCTGTCAAGAGGGATGTGCTCTTGACAGGGGGGAGGGGATGGGCTACAATTTCCAACAGCAGCGCGTGAAACAAGGAGAGAGACGTTTGAAGGCAGAATTCGCCCCCATGGAGGGGGTCACCAGCGTATGGTACCGGCAGGCCCACCGGCGGTGGTTCGGAGATGTGGAGCGGTATTACACCCCCTTTCTTTCCCCTACCCAGGACCACGTGTTTCCCAAGCGGGAGCTGCGGGAGATCGACCCGGCGGGCAATGAGGGGGTGCCTCTGGTGCCCCAGCTGCTTACCCGCCGGGCAGAGGACTTTCTGTGGGCGGCCGACGCCCTGGCAGATCTGGGATATGAGGAAGTCAACCTGAACCTGGGCTGTCCCTCCGGGACGGTGACCGCCAAGCGGAAAGGGGCCGGATTTTTAGCGGTTCCCCAGGAGTTGGACGCCTTTCTGGAGGAGATTTTTTCCAAGTGCCCCATTGCCATCTCGGTCAAGACCCGGCTGGGTATTTCCGACCCGGAGGAGTTCTGGCCCATTCTGGACATTTATAATCAATATCCCATCAAGGAGCTGATCATCCACCCACGGGTGCAGAAGGACCAGTATAAGAACCACCCCAGGCGGGAGCTGTTTGCCGCCGCCGCAGCCAGGAGCCGCGCGCCGGTGTGCTACAACGGGGACCTGTACACCACAGGGGCGGTGGAAAAGTTTCAGAAGGACTGTCCCAATGTGGAGCGGATCATGCTGGGCCGGGGGCTCATCGGTGACCCGGCTCTGGCCCGGAAGCTGGCGGGCGGTCCCGCCGCCTCCAAAGAGGAGCTGAAGGGCTTTCTGGCGGAGGTCTATGAGGGCTACACCCAGGGCTTTGGCAGCAGGCACAGCGCCGTGCTGCGGATGAAGGAGCTGTGGTGCTACCTGATCTGTCTGTTCCGGGACGGAGCGAAATACGGAAAGGCCATCCGCAAGGCCAAAGATCCTGCGGAGTACGAGGCACGGGCGGCGGCGGTGTTCCGGGAGTTGGAGCTGCTGGACGACCTGGAGCCCGATTGGTAAGCAGAGAAAGGAAATGGTGAATCAAATGAAGCGAGTGGCGTTTATCGGCAGCGGCAACATGGGCGGGGCCCTGATCCGGGCGGCCTGCCGGGCCATCGGGCCGGACCAGGTGGTCATTGCCGACTATGCGAAGGAGAAGGCGGCCGCCCTGGCGGCCGAGCTGGGCTGCACCGCGGCGGCGGATAACGCCGGTGCGGTGGAGCGTGCCGAATATATTTTCCTCTGTGTCAAACCTCAGGTGCTGCCCGGCGTGGCGGCCGCCCTGGTGCCCGCCCTCAATGCCTGCCATGGGCGGGGGGAGGACAAGACCCTGGTGTCCATCGCAGCCGGGGTGGAGATCGCCTCTCTCCGGGGGTTCCTCCAGGGTATTTCCTGGGACATCCCCATCCTGCGGGTGATGCCCAACACCTGCGCCGCCATCGGCAAGGGGATGCTGGCCCTCACCGACGGCGGGGCGGGGAACGAGACCGGCCTTGCCGCAGTGGAGGCCATCCTGGCCGACGCTGGCCGGGTGGAGCGGATGGTCGAGGGCCTGATGGACCAGTTCACCGCTGTGGCGGGCTGCGGTCCGGCCTATGTGTATCAGTTCATCGAGGCGCTGGCCGACGGGGGCGTGATGGCCGGTCTGCCCCGGGCCCAGGCTCAGACCTACGCCGCCCAGACCGTGCTGGGTGCCGCGGCCATGGTGCTGGAGACCGGCAAGCACCCCGGCCAGCTGAAGGATGAGGTTTGCTCCCCCGGCGGCTCCACCATTGTGGGCGTGGCGGCCCTGGAGGAGAAGGGTTTCCGCTCCGCCGCCATCCAGGCGGTGATGGCCGCTTTCGCCAAGAACAAGGAGCTGGGCAAGTAAAAGAAAAGCGGGCCGCTGGGCGGCCCGCTTTTTTTGAAAAACCGGTGAACCTTTCGGCCGCCCGGATGGTATGTGTAAGTGAAAGGGGGCGGGAGAGCTTGATCGACATCTATATCCGGCAATACGGCACGCGGCTGTACGGCCTGTGCCGCACCCTCTGTGCCAGCCCCCACGACGCGGACGACCTGTACCAGGAGACCTGGCTCAAGGCTCTGGCCCACCTGGACCAGTACGACCCCGACCGGGAGTTTGAGCCATGGCTCACCCGCATCTGTGTCAACACCTACCGCAGCACCCTGCGGCGGCTGGCCCGCAGCCCGGTCTGGAACCGCTTCTCCACCAATGAAGAAAAGGACGCCGTGCTGGCGTCGGTACCGGCGGAGGAGACAAAGGGGGAGGAGGAGTACGCAGACCTCCACCAGGCGATTGACCGGCTGCCCGACAAGCTGCGGGTGGCGGTGATCCTCTTCTACTTCCGGGACATGGACCTCTCGTCGGCGGCACAGATTCTGGGCATTCCCGCCGGCACCATGAAATCCAGATTGAACCACGCGCGAAAAAAGCTGAAGGAGGCGCTGGAGCATGAAGCAGATCTACCATTTTAATCAAACAGCGCCTCCTGTCCTGCGGGAGAGCACCCTGCAAAAGGAGCTGGAGCGCCGCCGTCTGCGGCGGCAGACCACCCTGCTGGCCCTGGCGGGGATGCTGTGTCTGTTCTGTCTGTTTCTGGCAGCGGCGGCCCTGTATCCGGTCTATCCCGCTTTGACCCTGGCCTGTATGGCCTATCTCTGTGCCGCCGTCACGGGGGCCTGTGTCATTTCCGTTGTATTTGTGCAGAAAAGGAGGGAACTCACATGGTGATGTCGCTGAATGTGGCCTTGTTCCTCATCATCTATCTGGCGGTTCTGGTAGGTATTCCCGTACTCATCGGTGTCTACGTCTACCGGGACGCCACACGCCGGGGAATGAACGCCGTTCTGTGGACCCTGGTGGCGGTGCTGGCCCCGGTGTTTGTGGGCCTGATCATCTATCTGCTGGTGCGGGGGAGCTACTCCGACCTGAAGTGCCCCAACTGCACCGCCCCCGTCACGGAGCAGTACCTCTCCTGTCCCAGATGCGGCGCCCGGCTGAAGGCCACCTGTCCCAGCTGTTCCGCTCCGGTGGAGCCGGACTGGAAGGTGTGTCCCCACTGCGGCAATCCGCTGCCGGAATTCGGGGAGGGATTCACGCCCCCGGTGCGGCGGCAGGACAGGACCCTGTGGAAGATCCTCCTGGTTGTCATTCTCATCCCCGTCCTCCTGATCGTAGTGGCGGTTCTCCTGGTCCTGTCCATCTCCAGAGCCGGAAACAGCGGCGGTGCGGGGGTAACTTCCATGCCGGTAGAAGAGTACCTGAGCCTGGCGGAGGAGCCTCGGGTGGAGCAGTGGCTGAATACCTGCGATGGAGACGATGGCACCGCCTATGTCCTCCGCTATACCGAACCCTGGGGCAACGAGACCCGGGTGCAGTATCTGGTCTATCTGCCCAGCATGGCCAACCAGTCTGAGGTGAATGTAACCACGGCCAGCGGCCTGTTCGGCGGGCCGCTCCTGAGTCTGGACCTGCCCAGCGGCGGCAGCAATGCCGGCCGGTTCCTGATCCTGGCAACCTGTACGGGGGATCCGATTCCCAAGCTGAAGGTGACCTCCAACAGTGAAAGGCTGGACTGTGAGATCACCGATGTGGCCTATCCGCTTGACCCGGTAGATTAAAATAACACCGGGACCGGTATCACCGGTCCCGGTGTTATTTTATCCATCCTTGGTCAGCAGAAGCAGATCCTTGGCGGGCAGCTCCAGCCACAGAGGGTCCTTGCCCGCCAAAGCCGTCCATCTGCCCTTTTCCAGCTCGATGCGCAGCCGGGAGAAGCCCTGGCTGCCGCCGGGGGTGGATAGCATGACCACGGTGGAGAACACGTTTTCCACCACCCGCTTCACCTTGCAGGGCAGCCGGTTGGGGCCGGGCCCGTCCACCGGTATGATGTAATGGGCACGCACGCCGATGTGGCTCAGCCCTTCCGGCAGGGGGCCCTCCGGGTCCAGGGTCACCCCCCAGTCCAGGGCCTCCACCTTGCCGTCGGCTGTGGGCCTGGCCCGTGAGATATTCTTGCACCCGGACAGCAGGCAGGCGGACAGAGTGCGGGGAGCTTCAAAGAGCTGATTCACCGGCATGACAGTCTGGGATTTCCCCTGATCCAGCACGCACACCTGCCTGCACAGCCGCTGCACTTCGTCCCGGTTGTGAGTGACGAAGATCACCGGGCCGGGGAAGGCGGAGAGCAGGTCGGCCAGCTCCAGTTCCACCTGCCATTTCAGGTAGCTGTCCAGAGCGGAGAAGGGCTCGTCCAGCAGCAGCACCTCCGGTGCGCTGGCCAGGATCCGGGCCAGCGCCACCCGCTGCTGTTGGCCGCCGGAGAGCTGCCGGGGATACTTCTGTTCCTGCCCCTCCAGCCAGAGGGTGCGCACCAGCCGCGCCACCGTCTCCCGCCGGACCTTTTTGTCCCGCACCCCCACGGCGATGTTCTGGGCCACCGTCATGTTGGGGAACAGGGCGTAGTTCTGGAACAGATAGCCCACCCGCCGTTTCTGGGGCGGTAGATCAATGTGCCGTTCCGAATCAGAAAGCACCTTGCCATCCAGCACGACCCGGCCCCGGTCCGGCTTCTCAATGCCCGCGATGCACCGCAGGGTCATACTCTTGCCGCAGCCGGAGGCCCCCAGCAGGCCGGTGATCTGTCCGCTTTCCGTCTCAAAGGACACATCCAGCTTGAACGCGCCGAAGTCCTTATGGACATCCACAAACAGGCGCATTATTCCACCTCCCCGGACACGGGAGCCGCCTTCCGGCGGGGCCTGCGGTCCTTTTTCTCCAGCATGTTGACACACAGCAGCACCACGGCGGAGATGGCCAGATTGACCAGCACCCACTTCATGGCGCCCGCGTCATCCCCGGTGCGCCACAGCTGGTATACCGTGGTGGAGATGGTGGCGGTCTTGCCGGGGGTGTATCCGGCGATCATGGCGGTGGCGCCGTACTCGCCCAGGGCCCGGGCGAAGGCCAGTACCGTCCCGGCGATGATCCCCTGCTTGCAGCAGGGCAGCATCACCCGCCAGAAAATCCAGGTGTTGGACCTGCCCAGCGTGCGGGCGGCATGGGCCAGGGTGCTGTCAAAGGATTCAAAGGCCCCCCGGGCAGTGCGGTACATCAGGGGGAAAGCCACCACCGCAGAAGCAAAGACGGCGGCGTACCACACCATGGTGAGCCGCAGGTCAAAGACCTCCAGAAACCACATGCCCAGCACCCGCTTGGGTCCCAGCAGCCGCAGCAGGAAGTAGCCCACCACCGTGGGAGGGAGCACCAGGGGCAGGGTGAGCACCACGTCCAGCACACCCTTTACCAGCCGGGGCAGCCTGGCCACATAGTAGGCGGCGAAGATGCCCAGGAAGAAGATGAGCACCGTGGAGATGGCGGCGATCCGCAGGGAGTTAAAGAGGGGATACCAGTCCAAGAAAATTCACCGTCCTGTCATGTTGGCGTGGGGGCGCGTACTCCCCGCCTTCGGGCGCACAATGTGCGCCCCTACTCACAATACGGTAAAGCCCACACCCTCCAGTACGGCGATGGCATCAGCGTCGGTGTGGATGTAGTCCAGGAAGGCCTGGGCGGCCTGCTGGCTGGCCTCGCTGCCGCCGCACTTCATGACGGCGGCGGGGTAGATGACCTGGTCGCACATGTCGGCGGTGGCCTGATCCACCACGTTCAGCTCATAGGTAAAGGCATCGGTGGCGTAGATAATACCGCAGTCCACCGCGCCCTCCTTCACCTGGGTGGCCACCTCGGACACGTTGGAGGCATAAGTCACCTTGCCGTCCGCTTCCAGACTGGCAATGTCGATGCCCAGGGTATCCAGGATCTGGAGAGAGTAGGCCCCCACCGGCACGTCGTCGTTGCCCAGGCAGAGCAGTTCCAGCTTGTCGGTGGCCAGGTCCTGGAAGGATTGAATGTCCTTGGGGTTGTCGTCAGGCACCGCCAGCACCACCTTGTTTTCCACAAAGTCGATGCGGGTGTCAGACAGCACAAAGTCCAGCCCCTCGTTGGTGCCGGTGGTGTCGGCGGCATCCAGCTGGTTCATCTGCTTCTGGGCGGCGGAGATGAACAGGTCGCACACCGCGCCCTCTTCGATCTGGGTCTTCAGGGTGCCGGAGGAATCAAAGGTGAAGATCAGGTTGACGTTGGGAGCCACGTCCTTATAGAGACCGGCGATCTCGGTGAGAGTGGCCTCCATAGAGGCGGCGGCAAATACCACCACGTCCACGGACTCCGCCTGGGCAGACGGGGTCTCGCTGTTCTGGGCCGCCGGGCTTTCGGCGGTGCCGGGATTTCCACCTCCGCAGGCGGTGAGGCCCAGAGCCAATGCCAGGGCCAGGGTCAGGGATACGAGTTTTTTCATACTGCATTCTCCTTTACAAAATGGTAGGCGGCCCCGTTTCCAGGAGCGCCCCGGCCCGCCGCCATGGCTCACGCTTTAGGCGCCACGGGCTCGAAGAATTCAGGACTTATGTTAACGGGCGCAGTTGCCCGCAGTCCCCCTGAGGATTTCCAGGCCGTGGCCCAGAGAGGGGAGGATAAATTCCAGGCATTCCCGCACCGCCTTGGGACTGCCCGGCAGGTTGACGATGAGAGTTTTCTTCCGGATGCCTGCCGCCGCCCGGGAAAGCATGGCCCGGGGGGTGATCTGGAGGGAGTTGTACCGCATGGCCTCGGCAATGCCGGGAGCGGGACGCTCCACCACGGACAGGGTGGCCTCCGGGGTCAGGTCGGTGGGGGAAAAGCCGGTGCCGCCGGTGGTGAGGATCAGGTCGGCCATGTCCTCGTCGCACAGCCGCTTCAGCTCGGAAGCCAGCGGCTCGATGCCGTCGGGCAGCAGGGCGGTGTGCACAACTTCATAGCCCGCTCCCTCTGACAGCTCCCGGATGGCCGGGCCGCTTTTGTCCTCCCGCTGTCCGGCGTAGCCGGAGTCGCTGAGGGTAATGATAGCCACTCGCATATTAACCCTCCTCCACAATGGTGAGCTCGTCCCCCACCGAGATGGTGCCCCCGTGGAGCACCTTGGTAAATACCCCTTCCCGGGGCATGATGCAGTCCCCCATGACCTTGTAGATCTCGCAGTGGCTGTGGCACTGCTTGCCCACCTGGGTCAGCTCCAGCACCACGTCATTGCACTTGAATCTGGTGCCGATGGGCAGGGTTTTGAAGTCGTACCCCTCCACCACCAGGTTCTCTCCGAAGGCGCCGTCCTCCACCACGGCTCCTCTGGCCCGGAAGGCCTCCACCTGCTCGTGGGACAGCAGGGACACCTGCCGGTGCCACTTGCCTGCGTGGGCATCCCCCTGAATGCCCCAGTCCTCGACGAATTGAGCGGAGCCCACGTTCTTTTTCTGAGTGCCTTTCTGCTCGCTGACGCAGACGGCGATTACCTTACCCATGTCTTACCCTCCAATTTGGTTCATGTTCCGGCCCTCGTCCCGACCGGTGGGTGCCTGCCCGAAATGGTGCCCCTCCGGCTTTTGGGTGATGGCTCCCCGAATGGCATCCATCAGAGAAGCGTCGTCCGCGCCGGTATCCAGCAGGGCCTTCAGGTCCGCCCCGCAGTCATATTGCAGGCAGGTTTTCAGAAATCCGACGGCGGTGAGCCGTACCCGGTCGCAGCTCTGGCAGAACCGGTGGCTCACCGCGCTGATGAAGCCCACCTTGCCCCGGAAGCCTGAAAATGTCACATACCGGCCCGGTCCGCCGCCTGTCTCCTGGGGACAGGGGAGAGCGGGGCCGAAGGCGGATTCCAGGATAGACAGCACCTCCGCCTCTGTCCGGCGGGGGAGGGAGGAGCCCAGTCCGATGGGCATCAGCTCGATGAACCGCACCGACAGGTCCTGATCTTTTGCCAAAGCCGCCAGGGGGACCAGCTGATCGTCATTCTCCCCGGAGGGGACGCAGTTGACCTTCACCGTCAGGCCGGGGACAGCTAGGGCGGCGTTCAGGCCCGCCAAAGCCCGGTCCAGCTCGTCCCGGCGGGTGAGAGCCTCATACTGGGTCCGGTCCAGGGTGTCCAGACTGAGATTCACCCCGTCCAGCCCAGCTGCCAGCAGGCCGGGCAGCTGGTCGGCCAGCAGCAGGCCGTTGGTGGTGAGGTATACCCTGCGGATACCGGGCACCTGCCTGATGCTCCTTACCAGGCTGTCCAGTCCCTTCCGCACCAGGGGCTCCCCGCCGGTGAGCCGTACCTTCTCCACCCCCATGGCGGCAAACAGGCCCACCAGCCGGGTGATCTGCTCGTAGGTGAGGATGGCGCTGTGGTCCACCCACTGCACCCCCTCCGCCGGCATGCAGTAGCGGCAGCGCAGGTTGCACCGGTCGGTGACGGAGATGCGCAGGTAGCGGATGTTCCGCCCCAGGGCGTCAAGCATGGTGTTTTCTCTCCTTTTGGATGTAGTCCAGCAGCAGGTCCGCCGCCGCCTTCGGCTCTCCCAGAGGCAGAATAGGGATGCCGGGCAGAGCCAGGTCCAGGTCGGTGACCAGGCCCAGCAGGGTGGCGGGGTCGGACACCGGGGCCTGTGAGATCGCCCCCCGCACCACCTCCAGCTTGGGCCAGGGGGTGTGCTTGAAGCCCTCCAGCAGGATCAGGTCGGCCTCCGGGAACTGGCTGATAAGCACATCCTCCGTCACCGGCTGTTTTTTTACGATCTTGAATTTCTCCCCGTCGAAAATGGCGGTGCCTGCCGCCCCGGCGGCCATAAAGCGGCCGGTGTCAGTGCCGGGCGGGTCGGGGTCGAAGCAGTGCCCGTCGTGCTTGATGACCGCCACGCCCAACCCCATATCTGCCAGCAGGGGGAGCATGGCTTCAATGAGGGTGGTCTTTCCCGAGTTCTTCACCCCGGAAACGGCGATCACCACGGGCTTACCCACGGTCATACACCCCCGACTTGCCGCCCTCCTTGTGGACCAGGTGGATCTCACTCAGCTCCATGCCCTTGTCGATGGCCTTGCACATGTCGTAGATGGTGAGCAGGGCCACGGACACCCCGGTGAGGGCTTCCATCTCCACCCCGGTCTTGCCGGACAGCTTCACGGTGCACGACCCCCGGACGGCGCACTCCTCCTCCAGAATCTCAAAATCCACCGACAGGTGGCTGAGCAGCAGGGGGTGGCACAGGGGGATCAGCTCCCAGGTGCGCTTGGCGGCCATGATGCCCGCCACCCTTGCCACCCCCAGAACGTCCCCCTTGGCGGCGGTGCGGCCGGTGATGGCGTCCAGAATGGGCCGGGTGACCTTGATTTTTCCCTCGGCCACAGCGGTGCGGAAGGTGGGCTCCTTGCCAGTCACGTCCACCATGATGGCGTTGCCCGCCTCGTCAAAATGATTGAATACAGGTTCCATAACAACCTCCTGATTACAGCAGCAGAATCCGGACCTTCTGTCCCGCCCCCGCCGGGGGTGAGCCTGCCGGCAGTTCCGCCAGACAATTGCACCCTACCAGGGAGGAGAGCAGCCCGGAGGAGTGGCCCTCCGGCAGCGTGATATGTCCGTTCTCATATCTGCCCCGGATGAACCGCCGCTTGGGGCTGGCCTTGGGGAAGGGGGTATCCAGCACGCCCTCCCCCCACCGTGGCCCTTCCTCTCCGGCCAGCGCGGCCAGCAGGGGCCGGGCCAGCAGCTCAAAGGTGGTGAAGGCGGCAAAGGGGTTGCCCGACAGGGACAGGATGGGCTTGTCCTCATAGACGGAGTACATGGCGGGGGTGCCCGGTTTCAGGTCCACCCGCCAGAACACCTGCTCCGCCCCCAGCAGGGGGAGGGCCTGGTGGAAGATGTCCTTGTCGCCCACCGATACCCCGCCGGTGGAAATCAGTACGTCGCAGCTTTTCAGCAGCTGCTTCATGGCCGCCGCCACGGCGGCGGGATCGTCCCCCTGATGGGCGGTCTCGGTCTCAAATCCCAGCTCTGTCAGCCGGGCGGCCAGCAGGATCTGGTTGGAGCCGTAGATCTTCCCAGCGGGAAGGGGCGTTCCCGGGTCCACCACCTCGTCTCCGGTGGTGAGCAGGCCCACTTTGGGGCGGCGGCGGACTTCCGCCTCCGTCAGCCCGGCGCTGGCCAGCATACCCAGAGCGGCGGCGTCCAGTCGGGCGCCCGCTTTCAGCAGCGGTGTACCCGCCCGGTAATCCTCACCCTGGTAGACATAATTCTGATAAGGTTTCAGAGAGACAAACACCTTCACCGGCTCTCCCCGGTCGGTTTGCTCCTGGGGTACCACACAGTCGCAGCCGGGGGGCAGCATGGCCCCTGTCATGATCCGGACCGCCTGGCCGGGCCCCACGGAGACATTGGCCTCATCCCCGGCGTATAAGATACCCACCACCTGAAGCATAGCAGGGTGTTCTTTGTCTGCCCCCGCCAGATCGGCGGACCGGAGGGCGTAGCCGTCCAGGGGGGAGCGGTCAAAGGGCGGCTGGTCCAGGGGGGCGGTGACATCCGCCGCCAGGGTCCGGCCCAGGGCCTGCTCCAGGGACAGCGTTTCCGTCCCCAGCGGGGAGAGAGGGGCAGTCATCCGGGCTACCGCTTCCTCCAATGAAATTCCGGTGACCATTTACACGCCTTTCCCGAAGGGGCAGATGGGGTAGTGGCACTCAGCGCAGCCCAGGCACAGACCGCCGTGGCCCAGGGCCTTCAGGTCGGCCCGACTGACCCGTACTCCGGCGGCGATGCGGGGAAGCATCAGGTCAAACACGGTGGCCTTGGCGTACATGACGCAGCCGGGCAGCCCCAGAATGGGGGTGCCGTCGGCGAAGTAGCCCAGCAGGAACATGGCACCCGGCAGCACCGGAGCGCCGTAGGACACGATCTCCGCTCCGGTGTCCTTGATGGCGCCGGGGGTGCGGTCGTCCGGGTCCACGCTCATGCCGCCGGTACACAGGATCAGGTCCACGCCCTTCGTCTTATACTCCAGAGCGGCGGCGGTAATGGCCGCCATGTCATCCCCGGGCAGACAGCGGTGGGTGACTTCAATGCCGTAGTCAGCCAGCTTCCGGATGATGACGGGGGTGAAGCTGTCCTGAATGAGGCCCTTGGCCACCTCGCTGCCGGTGGTAATGAGCCCGCAGGTTTTCAGCTTCCAGGGCGTGAGGGAGAGAATGGGGGTGGATCCTGCCCGGTCCTCCACCGACCTCAGCTTGTCCTCGGCGATGACCAGGGGGATGATGCGGGTGCCCGCCAGCTTGTCCCCCTTGTGAACGGCGGTGTTGGTGTGGCGGGTGGCGATCATGATCTCGTCCTCGCCGTTGATGGCGTTGAGCCGTTCCACATCCACCTGGAACAGGCCGTCCATGTCGGCGATGAGCTCGATTTTACCCTCCTTCGCCGGCGTGGGGTGCATATGCTCGTTCTGACACAGGGCCCGCAGCCGCTCCGCCGCCTCGTTTTCGTGGAGCATCCCGGGCTGCTTTTCCCACACGTACAGGTGCCCCTTTCCCATGCTGAGCAGCACGGGGATATCCTCCTCTGTAACGACATGCCCCTTACGGAACCGGGCGTCCTTGGTGACGCCGGGGATGATCTGGGTCAGGTCGTGGCAGAGCACGTGGCCCACTGCCTGCCGGGTGTCGATCAGCTTCATGGACAAAACCTCCTGATAAAAAAGAGAGCGCCGCTTTGAAGCGGCGCTCTCGGCCGGAAGGGTATACTGCCCCCCGGGAAAAAGCGGCCCCTTTTCAAAGCGGAAGGTCGGTCCGTTTCCAGACCGGCCCTGGCGGAGCGTCATAGGCAGGGCCCTTAGACGGTACCGCTCGGAGCAGTTTACTTGCATTCACAATACCACGATTTCGGCAAGATTGCAATGGCCATGGGACCTTCGATGTGTTACACTATCCGGGAAAGGGGAGAACACTATGGGAGAGCTTCGGGGGCGGTTTGCCCCCAGTCCCAGCGGCCGGATGCACCTGGGAAACCTGTTTTCCGGCCTGTTGGCCTGGCTATCGGTGCGCTCCGCCGGGGGCGTGATGGTGCTGCGGATGGAGGACCTGGACCCGGACCGGTGCCGGGAGGAATACGCCGTCCAGCTGGCCGACGATCTGCTCTGGCTGGGCCTGGACTGGGACGAGGGCTACGGGAAGGGCGGCCCCCACGGCCCTTACCGGCAGAGCGATCGGACGGAATTATATGCCGCCGCCTTCCGCAAACTGGAGGAGCAGGGTCTGATCTACCCCTGTTTCTGTACCCGTGCGGAGCGGCTGGCCGCCTCGGCGCCCCACCGGTCCGACGGTCAGACAGTCTACTCCGGCAAGTGCAGAAACTTGACAGAGGAACAGAGAACCGAGCTGGCCCGCACCCGCCGCCCGGCCTGGCGTTTGATCGTGCCCGACAGGGAGGTTTCCTTCACAGATGGTGTGCAGGGGCGGTTTGAAGAAAATCTGCTCTGGGACTGCGGCGACTTTATCCTCCGCCGTTCCGACGGGGTGTACGCCTACCAGCTGGCGGTGGTGTACGACGACGGGGCCATGGCGGTCAATCAGGTGGTGCGGGGACGGGATCTGCTGGACTCCACCCCCCGGCAGCTCTATCTGTATGAATTGCTGGGTCTGACCCCGCCGGAATTTTACCACGTGCCCCTGCTGGTGGCTCCGGACGGCCGGCGGCTGTCCAAGCGGGAGAAGGACCTGGATATGGGTGCCCTGCGGCAGCGGTTCACCCCTGCGGAGCTCACCGGCCTGCTGGCCTTCTGGGCAGGGCAGCTGGAGAAGCCGGAGCCGGTGACCCCGGCGGAGCTGGCCCGTATCTTTGACTGGTCCAAGGTCCCTGAAAATGATATCACAATTGGAAATGAGCTGTAAAAAGCGGCGGGGAAGTCCCCGCCGCTTTTGCCGTATTCAGATTCCGTCCTTGGTGACCGCCCGGTTGATGGCGGAGAGGATGCCCTTCAGCGGGGCCAGGTTGATGTTGTGGCTCATGCCCACACCGAACCAGTCCTTGCCGTTCTCATCCCGGAGGTGGATGTAGGCCACAGCCTGGGAGTCGGAGCCCTGCTTGATGGCGTGCTCGCTGTAATCCACGAAGGTGAACCGGTCCATCTTCTGGCCGTGGATGGCGTTGAAGAAGGCGTCGATGGGGCCGTTGCCGGAGCCCTGGACCTGGAAGGTGGTGTCGGTGTGCCGCAGGGTACCGGCGAAGGTGACGTGGGAGTGGCCCTCCTCGTCGGTGAACTCGGCGAAGGAGTGGCGTACCAGCTCGTAGGGTTTGACCGCGTCGATGTAGTGGGTCTTGAACAGCTCGTAGATGGCCTCCGGCTTCAGCTCCTTGCCCACCCGGTCGGTCTCCACCTGGACGATATGGCCGAACTCGGGGTGCATGGCCTTGGGCAGATCGAAGCCGAAGGAGTGCTGCATGACGAAGGCGGCGCCGCCCTTGCCGGACTGGGAGTTGATGCGGATGATGGGCTCGTACTGGCGGCCCACGTCGGCGGGGTCGATGGGCAGATAGGGCACCTCCCAGTACTCGGTGCCGCTGGTCTGCATATAGTTGACGCCCTTGTTGATGGCGTCCTGGTGGGAGCCGGAGAAGGCGGTGAACACCAGTTCGCCCACGTAGGGCTGCCGCTCGCCGATCTTCATCTTGGTGACCTTCTCGTACACATCCCGGATCTTGTTGATGTTGGAGAAGTCCAGGCCGGGGTCCACGCCCTGGGTGTACAGGTTGAGGGCCAGGGTGACCATATCCACGTTGCCGGTGCGCTCGCCGTTGCCGAACAGGGTGGCCTCCACCCGCTCCGCTCCGGCCAGCTGGCCCAGCTCTGCGGTGGCCACGCCCTCGCCCCGGTCGTTGTGGGGGTGGAGGGAGATGATAGCACACTCCCGGCTGGGCAGCTTGTTGATAAAGTACTCGATCTCGTCGGCGAAGTAGTTGGGCATGCAGTTCTCCACGGTGGTGGGCAGGTTGAGGATGATCTTGTGGTCGGGGGTGGCGCCGATGGCCTCGATGACCGCCTGGCAGATCTCCACGGCGGCGTCCATCTCGGTGCCCATGAAGGACTCGGGGGAGTACTGATACCGCAGATCCATGCCCTTGTCGATGGCGGGCTGGCTCAGCTCCCGGATCAGGTGGGCGGCGTCCACGGCGATCTGGGTGACGCCGGCCACGTCGGTGTGGAACACCACCTTCCGCTGGAGGGTGGAGGTGGAGTTGTAGAAGTGGAAGATCACGTGCTTGGCGCCGTCGATAGCCTCGAAGGTGCGGCGGATCAGGTGCTCTCTGGCCTGGACCAGCACCTGGATGGTCACGTCGTCGGGGATGTGGCCACCCTCGATAAGGGTGCGGATAAACTCATACTCGGTCTCGGAGGCGGAGGGGAAGCCCACCTCGATCTCCTTGACGCCGATGTCCACCAGGGTGTGGAACAGCTCCAGCTTTTCCTCCACGTTCATGGGGTCGATCAGGGCCTGGTTGCCGTCCCGCAGGTCTACGGAGCACCAGATGGGAGGGGCCTTCAGCTCCTTGTCGGGCCAGGTGCGTTTTTCCATTTTGATGGGGACAAAGGGAATGTACTTTTCCTGCGCGGGTTTCATAATAGCAGTTCCTCCTTGGGTCAGAGTACGAAAAACGCCCCTGACCAGAATATGGTCAGGGGCGTAAGATACGCGGTACCACCCTGCTTCCGCCCGCCGTCACCGGCGGACGCTCATGGCCTCCAACAAGGCCGCGGCCTGTAACGTGGCCGTGACGGCCCGCCCTACTGGAAGTTCAGGCGGACGGCTCCGGGCTCAGTATCCACACGCTTCCCCGCGCCGGTTCGCACCAACCACCGGTTCTCTGAGCGGGACGGGACGTGCTTTCTTCCCATCATTGCCTGTATCAGGATTTGATTACGGTCATTTTAGCCGAACCGTCCGGTTTTGTCAAGAGGCAGTTTCCGTCCACCGCACCTGGGGCTCCTCGATCCAGAACGGCCGGGCGGTATCATAGAAGGTCGGGCCGGAGCTGTTGTCGGCCGCCTGGGAGACAGAGTTCCGGTAGGTGGCCAGATAGTCCAGTCCGTCCTTGGTGTAGATGGCCAGCCAGAAGGGGTCGCTGTCGGAATAGGTGGAATCCCGGATGACCAGCCGCTCTCCATCAAAGGCCATGATCAGGCCGCCGTATGCATTGTCGACCCAGGAAAAGCCGCCGTAGCCAAGGGAATCAGCCTGACGGTCATCCCCTGTAAACGCCAGTGACCAATCCTCCGCGCATTTGCTCACCACCGCGAAGTGATAGCGATATCCCTCGTCCCTGGGGTCGTAGATCATGGGTACGAAGAAGCCGTCCCCCTTGTACGTCTGCATATAGGATTCTTCGCCGGAGAGAGGCAGCAGATCCATGGCCTGGAGCAGGTTCCCGTCCCCGTCAAAGACCCGCAGCCGCAGCTGTTCCTCCTCCCGGGTGAGCAGGAAGAAGTCCTTCTCATCCTCCGCCCCCCAGAACTCCAGGATCTCGGCCCCGTCCGGCAGGGACCAGAGGGTCTCCAGCGTGCCGCCGGTGTAATCCTCATTGGGAATATAGCGGTAGAGCCCCCAGCCGCCGGGGATCTGGCTGCCGTCCAGCGCCATCGCGGTTCGCTGGAAGTTTCCCGCCTCGTCTCTGACAGCGACAGAGGCGATATTGGCCAGCACGAAAAGAATGGAATCGCCGCAGGGGGCAGAAAAGCTGTCCAGCCGCTGGGGAATGCCGATCTCGTCATAAGAGGTGCCGCCTCCGCTTAGGTTGTGGACGGTGACGGTGATCCGGGCGCCGGAGGAGACGGGGATGGAAAAGTAGGACTGAAACAGCTGGGACAGACTGTCCTTCCCGTACTGGGCATACGCGGTGTATTTCTGCCTGTCAGCGGTGACCCTCAAAGGCCAGCTGTCAAAATAGTCCCGCACCCAGAAGGTAAAGGTGCTGTCCTGATACGCCGGCGCGGCGTCCTGGGCCTGCTGGAACAGCTGATCCCGAAGTGATGAGGGATCAGACTCCTCACCATATCCCAGATCCCAGTAGTAGCTGTCGAGTACCTCCACCGACAGCGGCTGCTGGTCCCACGGCGCTATGCGGTAGTCCCGGCTCAGGGTGTAGGTAAAGTCGGTGGCCGCCTCCTCCGGCCGGTCGGCGGGAAAGGTGGTGGTCCAGAACAGATGGTCGCCGCAGGACAGCGGCAGGGTCACCTCCACCCCGGCGGCGGCGTCCGGTTCCCCCGCCAGTACCTCCCGCTCCACGGTCACCTGGTCGGCGGTGTCCAGAATGGTGAGATCGGCGGCCGTCAGCAGCCCGGCGGACAGCAGGGCCAGCAGCAGGATCAGCCATCGGTATCCTCTCATATCCTCACTCCCTGTCCGTCAGCTCGCCCAGGGCACGGCTCACCCGGTCGGCCTTGTATTGGTAGGTCTCCTTCACAAAATCCATCAGCCCCCGGCCCTGCTCCTCCAGCTCCAGGGTGGTGACGTCACCCGCCACCTTTCCCTGGTGGAGGAGCACCGCACGGCCGATGAAGTGCTGCACCTCCTCCAGCAGGTGGGTGGACAGCAGGATGGTCTCCTCCGGTTCCAGAATCCCAAGCAGGACCTTGTAAAAGTCCTCCCGGTTGAAGATGTCGTTGCCGGCGAAGGGCTCATCCATCAGAATGTAGTCCGCCCCCTGGCTCAGGGCCAGGATCACCTCAAACTGGTTCTTCTGCCCGGTGGAGAAGCCGCGGATGGCCTTGCCCATAGGCAGCTGGAAGAAGTCCATCAGTGCCTCGAACCGCTTGGAGCGGAACGTGGGGAATTGCTCCTGATAGAAGGCCCGGTGGGCCTTGGCGGTGAGGGCGGGGAAGTAGGAGTGCTCGCAGGTGGCGAAGGAGAGCCGGGCGATGTTTTTGGGGGTAATGGGGTCGCCGTCCAGGGTGATTTCCCCCGTGCAGCGGAGCAGACCCAGCACGCATTTCATCAGGGTGGTCTTGCCCGCTCCGTTTTCTCCGAACAGACCCACGATCTCCCCGGGGCCGATGGCCAGATCCACCCCGTCCAGGGCCTTGGAGCCGTTCAGATAGGTCTTTTTCACATCCTTCAGTTCCAGCATAGCCTTAACCTCCTGTCCTAGCCCATACGTCCGGCGGCAGACAGCCCGCCGGGGTCAGGCACAGATACCAGATGAAAAATATACCGAACAGCACCGCTGCCGCCAGGGCGGTACAGGCCAGCAGAACGGCGGAGCCCGCCAGGCACCGCTTTGCCAGCTCCCACCGCCGGGGGAGCCGCCGCATCAGGTAGTCGCTGCGGGCCCCATGCCGGTGCCAGAGGTAGTGGACCACGGTCAGCAGGGCCAGGCACAGGGCGGTGACCCCGAACAGGATCATGGCGTTGCCCAGCACCTGGGGATAGGGGAGCATGACGGCGCCGGGGATCAGCTGGCGTTCCGGGCCGGTGCCGTGGTACAGACTGTCCACCGCTATGTTGAACCGGTAGGCGAACAGGCACAGGGCGGTGAGGGCAGATATGCCCATGGCGCAGGCGGCCCCTATGAGCTCGTTGTCCCAGGGCCAACCCAGGGGGAAAAGCCGGGCCAGGCGCTTCAGTTTATTCTTCATCCTCGTGACACCTCCAGACATTGAAGATCATCAGAACGAGGGCTGCGCCGAGGACGATCAGCCCGATGCCGGTTACGGTGCCGCCGTCCATGCCGGAGGGGAAGAGAACGGCGGCCAGCACCGCCAGAGGCAGCAGGGTCCAGGCCTTCCGCCCGTGCCGCCAGTGGAAAGAGAGAGAGGCGGAGGACATCCCCAGCGTGACACAGCATAACACGTTGCGGACCATCGCCGGCCAGTCCCACAGAGGGAGCAGGGCGTGGAGATAGGGAGAGCGGGAGAAGGCGATGAACAGGGACTGCTGATTGGCGGTGTCTGCCATGACGGTCTGGAAGTAGTACCGGCTCAGGGCCAGCGCCGCCGCCGCCTGGATGCCCCAGAAGATGAGCAGCAGCAGGGCGTTGAGCCCGCCCCACAGCACCACCACCACCCGCTCGTCTGCGGCCAGCCGCCGGATGGTATAGCCGGTTTTGGCTCCCCGCTCCAGGCCCGGAAGCACCAGCACGGCGCACACCAGCAGCAGCCCCGCCCCAAACGCCAGGGAGAGTTTGCCCATCTGTACCGCCGCTTCCAGCACCGGCGTGCCGCTGCTGTCAAAGTCCCATCCTCTCAGGCCGACATGCAGCAGGAGAACCTGCGCTCCGGCGGCCAGGAGGGAGATGGCCAGCACCTTCCACACCGTCAGCCGGGCGGCGGGGGAGAGCGCGGACAGATAACCTTTCATAATCCTTCCTCCTTACTTTCTTCCCACAGCCGGTCCAGCAGGTCAAAGGCGGCCTCCTTCTCCAGGCCCGCCTGCCGCAGGGACCGCACCAGCAGCCCCGCCTCCTGCTCCAGCAGCTGTCTGCGGATCTGCTCCACCAGGTCCGGGGAGAGGGCGATCTCGCTCTTGGCGCCCGAGCGGGAGGTGATGATCCCCTCGTCCTCCAGCAGCTTGTAGGCCTTCTGCACCGTGTTGGGGTTCACCCCCAGCTGGGCGGACAGCACCCGGCGGGAGGGCAGCTCGTCTCCGGCCCGCACCGTCCCGGCGGCAATGGCCCGCTTGACGTGGCGGATGATCTGCAGATAGATGGGCAGACCGTCTTCCGGTACAAAGGCGGAAAAATCAACCAAGGCCCTCACCTCCTCAACTGTACTACACAATTAATACACTTTCTGACTGTATTATATGAGTAATACGGTTTCCTGTCAAGGGGAGAAGCCCCTTTTCTTTTTCGCCTGTTTCCGCTATACTAAAACAGATCATAAAAAAGCGAGGAACCTGTATTATGCTGCTCTCTGGAGAACGACTGACAAAGATATATGGGACCCGTGTTTTACTGGACGGGGTCTCCTTTTATGTGGATCGCGGGGACAAGGTGGGTGTGATCGGGGTCAACGGCACCGGAAAATCCACTCTGCTCCGCCTGCTGGCCGGGGTGGAGGAGCCTGACGAGGGCACCGTCCGGCCAGACCCCAACGTGCGTCTGGAGTATCTGCCTCAGAACCCGGTGTTTTCCGGGGAGCGGACGGTGCTGGAGCAGGTGCTGGCGGGGCTGAGCGACGACGACAAGGTTTTGGCGGAGTATGAGGCCAAGACCATTCTCAACCGCCTGGGGGTACCCCGGTTCGACCAGAAGGTGGGGGAGCTGTCCGGCGGGGAGCGCCGCCGGGTGGCCCTGGCGGCGGTGCTGGCCCGGCCCAGCGATGTGCTGATTCTGGACGAGCCCACCAACCACCTGGACAACGATATGGTGAACTGGCTGGAGGAGGAGCTGAAGGCCTGGAAGGGTGCCCTGGTGATGGTGACCCACGACCGGTATTTTCTGGAGCGCATCGTCACCACCATGGTGGAGGTGGAGGACGGCAAGCTGTACACCTATCCGGGCAATTATGACAAGTACCTGGAGCGGAAGGCGGCCCGGCTGGAGAGCGAGAAAGCCAGCGAGCGCAAGCGTCAGGCCATCCTCCGCCGGGAGTACCAGTGGGTGATGCAGGGCCCCACCGCCCGGGGCACCAAGAGCCGGGAGCGGCTGGAGCGGTATGAAGAGCTGAAGGCCCAGACCGGCCCGGCGGAAAAAAGTTCCCTGGAACTTTCCGCCCGGTCCAGCCGTCTAGGGAAGAAGACGGTGGAATTGAGAGGCGTCACCAAGTCCTTCGGGGACCGGACGGTGATCCGGGACTTTGACTGCATGCTCCTGCGGGACGACCGCATCGGCATCGTGGGGGCCAACGGCAGCGGCAAGTCCACTTTGCTCAACCTGATGGCGGGGAAGCTGGCCCCCGACGCCGGGGAGATCGAGGTGGGGGAGACCGTCCGCATCGGCTACTTCTGTCAGGAGGTGCCGGATATGGATGGAGATACCCGGGTCATCGACTACGTGAAGGAGATCGGCAACCGGATCGAGACGGCAGACGGAATGCTCACCGCCACCCAGCTGCTGGAGCAGTTCCTCTTTCCGGCGGAGGTCCAGTGGTCCCCGATACGGAAACTGTCCGGCGGGGAGAAGCGGCGGCTGTTCCTGCTGTCCGTGCTGGCCGCCGCACCCAACGTACTGCTGCTGGACGAGCCCACCAACGACCTGGACATCCAGACCCTGTCCATCCTGGAGGACTATCTGGACACCTTCCCCGGAGCGGTGGTGGCGGTGTCCCATGACCGCTACTTCCTGGACCGGGTGGTGCGCCGGGTGTTCGCCGTGGAGCCCGATGGCAGGGTGAAGGGCTATCCCGGCGGCTACACCGAGTACCTGGAGGCCCGGCGGAAGGAGGAGAAGCCCAAGGTCCCCAGGGAGCCTGCCCCGGACAAGGGGAAGGAGCGCCAGCCCGCCCCCCGCCAGAAGGTGAAATTCACCTATAAGGAGCAGCGGGAGTACGAGACCATCGACGCCGATATCGCCGCCCTGGAGGAGCAGATCAGGCAGGTCCAGGGGGAGCAGGCGGAGAAAGCCACCGACTATGTAGCCCTTCAGGAGCTCCAGACCAGGCAGGAGGAGCTGGAGGCCGCCCTGGAGGAGAAAATGGAGCGCTGGGTCTACCTCAACGACCTGGCCGAACAGATCGCCAAGCAATAGAGACCACTTAAAAGGAGAAACCCCATGACAAAGCATTGGAAACCCATCCTGGCACTGGTGCTGGTGGGCGTCCTGGTCCTGATCGGACTGGGCCGCTGGTCCCAGCCCGGTGCCTCCGCCGCATCCACCTGGGAGAAAAAGGACTTCCGGGCCGTGTGGGTGTCCACGGTGTACCGCCTGGACTACCCCAGCCAGGCCACCACAGACCCGGCGGTGCTCAAAGCGGACGCCGACAAGATCCTGCAGAACTGCGCCGATATGGGCATGACCGCCGTGATCCTCCAGGTGCGGCCCTCTGCCGACGCCCTCTACCCCTCGGCCTACTACCCCTGGAGCAAGTACCTGACCGGAACTCAGGGCACGGCCCCCAGGGACGGCTTTGACCCCCTGGCCTACTGGGTGGAGAAGGCCCACAAGCTGGGCCTGGAGCTCCACGCCTGGATCAATCCCTTCCGCATCACCAAGGGCGGACAGAGCGAGTTTGATTCCCTCACCGCCGATCACCCTGCCAAGGTCCACCCCGATTGGGTGGTGCAGTTTGAGAACAACTTCTACTTCAATCCCGGCCTGCCCGAGGTGCGGGAGTACATCATTCAGGGCGCTGAGGAGCTGGTCCGGAACTACGATATCGACGGCATCCACCTGGACGACTACTTCTATCCCGGCAGCGGCTTTGACGACGCCGCCGCCTACGCCCGGTACGGCGGTGCCTTTTCCGACATCGGGGACTGGCGGCGGGACAACGTGAACCAACTGGTGAAGGAGCTGGGAGAGCGGCTCCACGCCATCGACCACGATCTGTCCTACGGTATCAGCCCCTCCGGCGTGTGGGCGGATAAAAGCAGCCTGCCCGAGGGCTCCAACACCACCGGCGGCTATGAGAGCTACTACGCCTCCTACGCCGACAGCCGGAAATGGGTGAAAGAGGGGTGGATCGACTACATCTGTCCCCAGGTCTACTGGTACATCGGCCACAAGAGCATGGACTATGAGACCATTGTCCGCTGGTGGGCGGACACAGTGGAGGGTACAGGAGTTTCCCTTTACATAGGAATGGCGGACTATCAGGCGGGAAATACCGATCCCAACAGTGCCTGGTACGGCACCTCCGCCATTGAACAGCAGCTGGCTTTGAACCAGAAGCTGCCCCAGGTGACGGGGGAGGTCCACTTCCGCTATCAGTTCCTGGTGAACAACAGCGGACTGAACGACCTCTACCGGAAGGCCTACGGCGGTGTCCTGCCCGAGCCGACCCCGACCCCAACGCCTGCGGCCACAGCCACTCCTGAGCCTACGGTCGCCCCTACTCCGGTCCCCAGCAACACGCCGGAGCCGGCGCTGACTGTGGCCCTGGATATGGTGAACCACACCGCCTATATGGAGGGTGACAACGGCCTGTTCAAGCCGGAGGCCACCCTGAGCCGGGCGGAGGCGGTGGCTATGCTGGCCCGTCTGGCGGTAGATAGTAATGGGAATTCCCTTTACACTGGAGAGACGGGAAGCATCAGCTTTTCCGATGTCTCCGCCAACGCCTGGTACGCCCCTTACGTAGCTTTTGCCCAGAAATACAACCTGGTGAACGGCTACTCCGACGGCACCTTCCGGCCGGAGCAGCCGGTGAGCCGGGCGGAGCTGGTGAAGCTGCTGGCCGCCTTCTTCCCCAAAACCTCGGGAATGGCCAGCTTCCCTGATGTGCCCGCCGGCCACTGGGCGGCGGACGTGATTGCCTTTGCAGCCGATCAGGGCTGGGTGTCCGGCTATCCCGACGGTACCTTCCAGCCGGAGCGGAGCATCAGCCGGGCGGAGGCGGTGAAGCTGGTGAACCAGGCGCTGGGCCGCCAGACCGGTGTGCGGGACGCGGTTCTCCCCTTCTCCGACGTGCCCTCCGGCCACTGGGCCTATTGGGAGATCCTGGAGGCCTCGGTGACCCACACCTATGAGAAAGACGGAAATGCGGAGATCTGGAATTAGCAGATAAGACCGCCGCAATACGACAGAATACAGCGGCCGGCGGCCCCGGGCTTACCCGGGGTCGCCGGCTTTTTTTGCCCTCAAACCGCGGTATAGCCGCATAAAATTCTATATATAAAATAATGATTCTGTATTTGTAATATATGCATAGAAAAAAGGGAAAAATTTTGAGGATATTGGAGATTGAATCCAATCGCGCCCCATGCTAAACTATTTACAGATGGAATAAAAATTTTATATATGGAATGATTGTATGGAATTTTTGTATAAGGACGAGAAATATCCCAGTTCAGTGGTAGTGAATGGAGTCAACATGGCGGGACCGCGTGCCCACCTGCGAAATATCGGCCTGAATACGGAGGATATGGCGCGGCCTTTCATCGGAGTCATCAACACCCACAATGAGATGCATCCGGGCCATTTTCACCTGGACAAGCTGGGGGAACTGGTGAAAGCCGGTGTCTGGCAGGCGGGGGGGATCCCCTTTGAAACGGGAACCATCTCGATCTGCGACGGCTACTCCCAGGGGCACAGCGGTATGTGCAGCGTGCTCCCCAGCAGAGAGGTCATAGCGGACTCCATTGAGATCTACGCCAATGCCCACAAGCTGGACGGCCTGGTGCTGATCGGCGGCTGCGACAAGATCGTGCCCGCCCTGCTGATGGCGGCGCTCCGGATCAATCTTCCCGCAGTGATTCTGACAGGCGGCCCCATGCTCCCGGCCCGCTACGGCGGAGAGAAGTATGCTACCTATCAGCTCAAGGAGATGACCGGAAAGGTGCTGGCAGGGGAGATCACCCGGGAGGAGTACGAGCGGATGGAGAGCTGCTTTTCTCCCACGCCCGGTTCGTGCGCCATGATGGGTACAGCCAACAGCATGTCGGTCATTGCTGAGGCTATGGGGCTGACGGTCCCGGGCTGTGCCACCGCCCATGCCGTGTACGGCAGCAAGCGCAGGGCGGCGAAGGAGAGCGGTCGGGCCGTTGTGGAGCTGGTGCGCAGAGGGCTCCGGCCCAGGGACATTGTGACCCAGCGGGGGCTGGAGGATGCGGTGCGGGTAGGCCTTTCGGTGTGTGCCTCCACCAATATCACCCTCCATATGCCGGTCATCGCCCACGAGGCGGGACTGAAGCTGAGCCTGGAGCGGATCGGGGCACTCTCCGCGGAGACCCCCATCCTGGCCAAGATGAAGCCGTCCGGAAAGCATACCATGCTGGACCTGGATCTGGCGGGCGGCACGGGGGCGGTGATGCAGGAGCTGGACGGTCTGATCGACCTGGACCGCATAACGGTGAACGGCCGCACTTTTCGGGAGAACTGCGGACAGGCGCCGGCGACGGACCATACCGTGATCCGCGATCGGGCGCACCCCTATGAATTCCACGGCTCCATCGCCGTGCTGAAGGGGACGCTGGCGCCTGAGGGCTGTGTGGTGAAGCAGTCGGCGGTCAGTCCGGGGATGCGGCGCCATGTGGGGCCGGCGCACTGCTTTGAGAGTGAGGAAGACTGCGTGGCGGCCATTCAGAGTGGACGGATCGCGGCGGGAGAGGTGCTGGTTATTCGCGGGGAAGGGCCGAAGGGCGGCCCCGGGATGCGGGAGATGCTCACTGCCACGGCGGCGCTGATGGCCATGGGCTACGGCGAAAGCACGGCGCTGGTGACAGACGGCAGATTTTCCGGAGCTACCAGAGGACCGTGCGTCGGGCACATTTCGCCGGAGGCGATGGCGGGCGGTCCCATTGCAGCGGTCCGGGACGGCGATCTGATCGAGATCGATATCGACCAGGGGGTGCTGAACCTTCTGATCGCACCGGAAGAGCTGGAGCGGCGCATGATGGAGTGGGTCCCCCGTCCAAAGGGCAGCATGGGGTATCTCGCCCGGTACAGCAAGCAGGTATCCTCTGCGGCCAGGGGTGCCGTATTGGAATAAGAAAGGGATAACACAGATGGAGACTTATTTTAAAGGGATAACCGTGCCCGTTCTGACGCCATGCACCGGCGATGGCCGGTTGGATGAAGGCCGGTTCTGCGAACACATCGCCTTTTTGGAGCAGGCGGGTATCGCGGGAATCTTTATCGGCGGGACCACGGGAGAGTTCGTCAATTTTTCCGCCGAAGAGCGGATGCGTCAGCTGGAGCTGGCGCAGAACAGTGCCAGTCATCTGGATGTGCTGTATAACATCACGTCCATGAACAGGAGAGAGATGGAACAGCATATCGCCTTTGCGGCGGAGCGAGGGGTATCCTGTGTCTCTGTCACCGCACCGATCTATCACAAGTATGACAGGGCGGCGCTGATGGAATATTTTGCTGAAGTGTCGGAGATGTCGCGGGGGCTCACCTTATTCATCTACAATATGCCGGACATGACGGGCAATCCCATTGCGGCGAATATGCTGCCGGAACTGATCCGGCAGTGCGGAAACCTGAAGGGTGTCAAGGATAGCAGCATGAACTTCACCAACCTGCAGGAATTCCGCGCCGCAGTGCCGGAGTGGTTTGAGATCGTCACCGGAAATGACGCAGAGATTTTGGCCTCTCTGCAGCTGGGCTGCAAGGGCGCCATTGTGGCGCTGGCAAATGTCTATCCGGAGCTCTGCGTGGGTATTTGTGAGTGCTTCCGGAGCGGGGACCTGGACATGGCCCGGGCATACCAAAGGGAGCTGGTCAAGCTGCGGCAGGCCTGTCGGGCCACAGTCCCGGTGATGAGCCACAAATATCTTCTGGAGCTGCGGGGAATGCCTATGGGAAGCGCCCATTTCCCCATGCGTGAGCTCAGCGGGAGCGAAAAGGAACTCCTGAGGGAAGCGGCAGAGTCGGCCGATCGCCTGCTCTGTGCCAAAACGGTCATATTGTAAGCAGTGGAGCTGCTTCCAATATAAATATTGAAAAGGAGAAAGAAGGAAAAAGACATGAAAAAGTTGATTGCGCTCACTCTTGCACTTTCCATGGCAGCGACACTGTGCGCCTGCGGCACGGATCAGTCCGGTCAGGGCGGTGATACGCCGCCTGTCGGTTCCGGACAGGCTGCCCAGGAAGCGACGGTGGACTGGCCCAACACCACCGTCAATGTGATTTGCCCCTCCGCAGCCGGCGGCGGTACCGACAACACCATCCGCGCATTTACGGATACCTGGGCACAGCAGCTTGGGCAGAGCGTGGTTGTGACCAACTATGAGGCCACCCCTGTGGCTATGACGGCCTGCGCGGATGCGGATCCCGACGGCTATACCCTGGTGTGCCATCAGAACACCGCCATTTGTCAGTATGTTACCGGCGTACTGGACGTCAATCCCAGCGAGGATCTGGCGCTGGTCGCGGCGCTGCAGTACATGGGCGAGAACGCCCTGATCGTTCCCGCGGACGCGCCCTTCAACAACTTTGATGAGTTCATCGCCTATGCCAAGGAACATCCGGGCGAGGTTTCCGTGGCCATCGCCACCGGCGGTCCTGCCCAGTTCCTGTGGGGCCAGGTCATGAACGAGTGCGGTGTTGAGCTGAACATGGTGGTGGCCGCCAACACGACGGACAAGCTCACGAACATCTCCGGCGGCTTCATTGACTGCGGCCAGGTGGACGTGGCCAACGCGAAGTCCTACGAGGAGGCCGGCAAGGTCAAGGTGATCGGCGTGCTCAGCTCCACCGGCGAGAATCTGCCTGAGTGGCCGGAGCACTGGAACACCCTGCAGGCGCAGGGCTACGACATCGGCTGGGATATGCGCCTTTATATGTGGGCTCCCGCCGACACGCCTGTGGAGGTCCTGGAGGCGATCAACAGCAGCCTGAAGTCCGTGATGGAGGACGAGACCGTAAAGGAAAACCTGCAGATGCAGGGCGCCCGGGCCGAGTGGTATGATCTGAAGGAGAGCCAGGAGATTTTCCAGAAGGAGTACGACAGCATTCTGGCTACCGGCAAGGCGCTGGGCATTTCCGTGGTCGAGTGAGACTCTGAACAGATACACCGGGAAACCAACCGCCTTTGTGACGTAGGAGACAGCGGGCCTGCATCATTTCTGCGATTCGGCAGGCGTGATGCGGGCCCCGCAATAAAACGGGATAATGGTGTTGAGATATGAAACTCAAATATGATAAACTATTTTCAGCCATATGTTTGCTGGCAGTAGTGGTGCTATTTGTCAATACAGGTTCGATCCGGGATCTTGCCAGCAGCAGTGATCCCGGCGCCAGACTGCTGCCGTATATTGGAGAAGCGATCCTGGGGATCTGTGCGCTCATCATCCTGGTGAGCAAAAGCGATGCCCAGAGCTTTCTGGACAAAGCGGGATGGATCAAGCTGGTCATCATTCTGGCCTGCATGGCGCTGTATATCGTGGGCCTGAATTACCTGGGCTTCCTCATCAGCACGCCCATCGCCATTGCCGTTTTCATCTACCTGCTGAAGGAAGATGAAAAGGTCAATCCCATCGTGGCCCTCCTGATGATCGTCCTTCTGACCGTGGGCCTCTATTTTATGTTCACAAAGGGCTTTTCCATCCTGCTGCCCAAGGGCAGCCTGTTCTAGGGGGCGCGCCTGTGAAGGCGCGGCGTATCCCGTAATCTATGGCTGGTGCCTCTTGCAGAAAGGCGGATTATACGTATGGCGGATTATATTGCGGCTTTGGGCGTGTGCCTTCAGCCGGCAAACCTGATATTGCTGTTTGTTTGTGTCATTGCAGGAATCATTTTCGGCGCGGTCCCGGGGCTGAACGGCAGCCTGGGCATCTCGCTGCTGCTGCCGATCACCTTCGGCCTGTCCAATAATGCCTCTTTCAGTATGCTTTGCGGTATGTATGTGGGCGGCGTCTCCGGCGGATTCATTTCCGCGGTGCTTCTGGGAATCCCCGGCACGCCTTCCGCGATAGCCACGTGCTACGACGGCCATCCCATGAGCCAGAAAGGCGAGACATCGCGGGCCCTGGGCCTGGGCATCATAGGTTCGTTCATAGGGGAAGTGCTGGCGGTCCTTATCGCCTCCGGCCTGTGCACGGTGATCGCCGATCTGGCGCTGATGCTGGGCCCGTGGGAGTACTTCAGCCTCTGTGTCTGTGCCATCTCTCTGGTGGCGGCTCTTTCCAAAGGGAGGATGGCCAAGGGGATCATGGCTGCGGCCATCGGCATTCTCCTCAGCTGCGTGGGCCTGGACCCCATTACCGGCTGCGCCAGATTTACCTTCGGGAACCGGTCCCTCACCGGCGGTATTGATATGACCGCGCTGATGCTGGGCGCCTACGCCCTGTCTCAGATCGCAAAGAGCTATGCCAAGGGAACGCAGAAGCTCCAGGTGATCAAGGCTCAGGACATCAAGGGCATCGGCGTTAAGCTGAAGGACTTTACCTCCAATATCAAGACGATTTTCTCCTCCCTGATGATCGGACTCTGGATCGGTTTTCTGCCCGGTATGGGCTCGGCACTCTCCAACATGGTCTCCTATTCCTTTGCCAAGTCCACCAGCAAGCATCCCGAAAAGTTCGGCACGGGGTGTGCGGAAGGAATCCTGGCGTCTGAGGTGTCCAACAACGCGGCTACCGGCGGCGCACTGATCCCCATGATCGCGCTGGGCATCCCCGGCGACAGTGCCACCGCCCTGCTGCTGGGCGCCCTGACCATCCACGGCCTGACGGCCGGACCCCTGATGATCCAGCAGCATCCCGTCACCAGCTATATGATTTTCGGCTATATGCTTGTGGGTGCTGTGATCGTCCTTGCCGTCGAGCTGATCGCCAAGCGGTGGTTCCCGTATATCCTGCGGATCCCGTATCATTATCTGTATACCATCATTCTGGTCATGTGCTTTATCGGCGCCTTTACCTCTACCAACATGATGTTCAACGTGGTGGTCATGCTGGCTGTGGCCGTGCTGGCGCTGCTGATGGATATGGCCGGCGTGCCCATGACGCCCCTGATCCTGGCGTTTATTCTGGGCGAGAAGATCGAGGAGTATCTGCGCAAAGGCATGACCTACTCCACCGAGGGCTGGGCGATGTTTTTCATGCGCCCTGTCTCCCTGATTTTCCTGCTGATCGCCGCGGCCAGTATTTTGGTGCCGGTACTGAAGCCCCTTTTCACAAAGGGAAAGCCCCAGAAGGAATTTATTGCCGATGACTGATGGGGCGCCTGTACGGCGGAAAAGAGACGGGTATGGAACCTGACCTGCCGGGAGTGCCGCTGAACGCCCGTGGGGACAATGGGCGGCAGCTCCGGAGATCATCCCAAATAATTCATAAAGAAGCGAGGTTTACACAGCATGACTTATGAACAACAGGAGATGTTCCAGAAAAGGCTGAAGGACTATACCACGCTGAAATCCGTCCAGGTACTGAGCGCGCTGGCATTCTACAAGAAGGAGTGCGGGATCAATGAGATCGCCCAGCTGACCGGCCTGTCCGGGAGCACGATACATAGGATCCTGCACGAATTCATTGACTGCGGGCTTGCCGTGAAGGTGGGCAAGAAATACCGCTGCGGGGTTATGGCGCGGTCCCTGTTTGAGGTGATCACGGATGACGATTACCTTTTGGAAGCCTCAGCGCAGGAGATGGACCGCCTCAATGATCTGACCAAAGAGACCGTCCATCTGATCGTGCAGGAAAATAACGATGCCGTCTATCTGGACAAGAGGGGCGCCCAGAACCAGATCGGTATCCGCTCCGTGGTGGGTAAGCATGTCCCCATGTACTGCACCAGCGGCGGGAAGGTGCTGATGGCCTACCAGAGCCAGGAGTGGCTGGACGACTATTTTGCCCATACCGTAATGGAGAAGCTGGCGGAAAACACCATTACAGACAGAAAAATGATGGAAGAAGAGCTGGCCGGTATCAGAAAGCAGGGGTATGCCGTGGACAACAGCGAACATAATCCGGATGTGGTATGTGTAGCGGCGCCCGTCTTTTTCCCGGATGGTAAAATCGCCTGTACCATAGGTGTGGCGACCCCCAAATACCGGATGACCAACGAAAAATTGAACTGCTTTATTGAAGAATCCGTGCACAGCGCCAGGGCGATCACGGAGAAGCTGAAATCATAACGAAAGGGAAGCGCGGGGAGCCGGTAGATCCGGTTCCCCGCCGGCCTATGAGGGATATCTTATGAACAAAACAGCGGAAGAAAATTTGGCGGAATTGGGGATTGAACTTCCCAAGGCACCCGTTCCGGTGGCATCGTACACACCCTGCGTACAGACGGGAAATCTGGTGTTCGTAAGCGGGCAGGGTACCATATTCAATGGCGAGCGGCTCTATGTGGGCGCGGTAGGCAGGGAGCGTACACCGGAGGAGGGGTACCAGGCGGCCCGGATCTGCGCGCTGAACCTGCTGAGCCAGCTGCGCGCCTATCTGGGCAGCCTGGACCGGGTCAGGCGCGTGGTGAATCTGCGGGGCTATGTGAACAGCGCGGAGCAGTTTTACGCTCAGCCGGCGGTCATCAACGGCGCCTCTGATCTGATCTGCCAGGTATTCGGGCCGGAGATCGGACGGCACAGCCGCACCGCGCTGGGCGTGTCCGTTCTGCCCAACAACATCACCGCAGAAGTGGAACTGGTTGTGGAAGTAGATGCTCTTTAAACGGGGGAGATCCATATGCTGTCAACACCATACGTGAAAATCGAAAAAAGCACACTTGAAAACAACATTGCCCGGATGCAGAGCTGGGTAACGGAGAACGGGCAGGTCTTGAGACCCCACATCAAGACCCACCGCTCTGTGGAGATCGCAAAGATGCAGCTGGCGGCGGGCGCGGTGGGGATCACCTGCGCCAAGCTCGGCGAGGCGGAGGTCATGGCCGCTGCCGGGATCCGGAATATCCTGATTGCCTACAGTCTGGTGGGCGCGGACAAGATGCTCCGCCTGAAACGGCTGATGGAGCAGGCGGAGGTCGCCGTGACGTGCGACAATATGGTTTCCGCGGAACAGCTCAATCAGGTGGGCCTGGAACTGGGGCGGCCTGTGCCCGTGCTGGTGGAGATCATGACCCACATCAAGCGGGGGGGAGTCAGCGAGGAGGCGCTTGAGGCGTTCGTGAAGGCGCTGAACGGTCTGCCCGGCCTGGAATTCCGGGGCATCATGGCATACAGTGGGCTGAATCCCAATTCCGACCCGGACAACGGGCTGCGCAGTATGTCTGAGGAGGAGATCCGGCTTCTGTGCCGGTGCAGGGACCGGTTGGAGCGAGCCGGAGTGAAGGTGGAAATCGTCAGCGGCGGATCCACTGTGATCAGCCGCCGGGCGGATGTGATGAAGGGCCTGACGGAGTCCAGGGCCGGCAATTATGTGTTCGGGGATATCCACTACGCCAGACTGGGCGCGGTGAAGGAGTCTGACTGCGCCCTGACGGTACGGGCCACGGTGGTCAGCACCCCGGAGCACGGTCTGGCCACCCTGGACTGCGGCTCAAAGATCCTGTCCTCCGACCATGACAGCTGTGGGTTCGGAAAGATCAGACAGTATCCGGAAGCGACCATATATAAGCTCAATGAGGAGCACGGGTATGTGAGGTATGATCCGGAGCAGTACCACCTGCACGTGGGGGAAGAGGTGGACGTGATTCCCTATCACAGCTGTGTGGTGGCGAATCTGGTGGACAGAATGTTCCTCTTTTCCGGGGAGCAATATATCCGCAGCATATCGGTGGACGCGAGAGGAAAGAGCTACTGATGGATAAGATGATCTGTATCAAAAACGCAGCTGTGGTGGACGGCACGGGGCGGCAGCCCGTCCGCTCCGATCTGCTCATCCGGGGGGACCGGATCGAGCATGTAGGAACGGTAGACGGGACGGACGACATGGAGCTGATCGACGGCAACGGCCTGCTCTGCACGCCGGGCTTTGTTGACGTACACACCCACTCGGACATTTCCTTTCTCTGCTGCGGGGACCCGGCGGGACATATCGTCCAGGGCGTGACCAGTGAGGTGATCGGCAACTGCGGCTATTCTCCCTTCCCCCTGCGGGATGACCCTGAGTTTATCAGAAAGAGACGGGATTCCCTGTCGCTTATTGATTGCCGTTCCGTGGAATGGGACTGGAGGACCTGGCCCCAGTACCGGGAGCGGCTTGTGCGCGGGGGAGTGAACGAAAACCTGCGGGCGCTGATCGGTTACGGGAGCATCCGCGCCTTTGTTATGGACTATGACAACCGGAAACCCAGTGACAGCGAGCAGAGCAGGATAGAGCAGCTGCTGGATGAGGCGTTCCGGGACGGGATCTGTGGCCTTTCGGTGGGGCTGGGCTACGCACCGGATTTTTATGCCGACACGGAGGAACTGATAAAGGCCGCCCGGGTTGTCAGGAAGAATGACGGAATATTTGCCTTCCACGTCCGGGGCGAGCGGCTCACGCTGTTCCGGGCCATCAGGGAGGTGCTCACCATTGCCCGGCAGACAGGGGTGCACACGGAGATATCCCATCTGAAGTGTGCCGGCAAGGACAATATCGGGCATATGAGTGAAATACTGGCTCTGATAGAGGAGGCGAACAGCCAGGGTGCGGACGTTACCTTTGACACGTATCCCTATACGGCCGGCTGTTCCTACCTGGGGCTGGTTTTCCCACCGAAATACCATGAAGGCGGCATCGCCAGGCTGCTGGAGCGTCTGCGTGACACGAAGCAGCTGCCGCAGATTTTGTGGGATATGGAGCACGGCTATGCAGGCTGGAGCACCTTTATCGGAGAGCGGAACGGAGAAAACCTGCTGATCACCAGCGCCAAACAGGAGAGCTGCGTAGGAAAAACCGTAGCAGAGTGGGCCAGGCTGTGGGGAGTTACCTCCTGTGAGGCGGCAGTGCGGCTGATGCTGGACAACGACGGGATCGTGGAAATGGTCATGTTCCAGTGTGAGCAGAGCGACGTGGACCTGGTGGTGGAGCACCCCCTGAGTATGTTTGGCTCAGACAGTATGGTGATGGACCCTGTGCGTGCCAGACTGCGGGAGCGGCCACACCCGCGGTATTACGGAACATTTGCCCACTTGCTGTCCTACTACGGCCTGGGCGGGCGGATCCCGCTGGAGACCCTGATTCACAAAATGACCGGGCTGCCGGCGGCCCGGTTTGGTTTTGCGCAGCGGGGTGAGATCAGGCAGGGCTGGTATGCGGACCTGTGTCTGTTCCGGTTGGAGGACATCAAGGCCCCGGCCAGCTATGAGGCCCCGAACCAGCTGTCCACCGGCATGAGGTATGTCCTTGTCAACGGACAGTTTGTGGTGAAGGATGGACAGGCGCAGTGCTCTAAACCGGGCAGAGTGCTGTAAATCGCACATAAAAAGGAAAGAAGGCGGACGCTCTCCAAGAGCGTCCGCCTTCTTTCGCTGACGGCAGTTCGCAAGAAATGTTTGTGGGGCAGGGCCGGTTCTGATATAATAAAGAAAAACACCTGTGGAAAATTTCCCCTGATTGGTCCGTTTCAATGGAGAAAGGACGGTGCCGCAATGGCCGCAAAGACGCTGTACACTGTGGTTGTCGCAGACGATGAGGATGAGCTCAGGGAAGCGGTATGCACCATGATTCCGTGGAAAGATTATGGTTTCCAGCTGGTGGGCAGCGCCAGTAACGGCCTGGATGCGCTGCAGCTGGTGGAAAAGCATGAGCCGGATCTGCTGCTGACCGATATCCGCATGCCCTTTATCTCCGGGATCGAGCTGGCCAGGCAGGTGCGGGAGGTGCGTCCCGCCACCAATATCGCCTTTCTCAGCGGCTATGACGATTTCGAGTACGCCAAGCAGGCCATCCAGTACAACATCATCAGCTATATGCTCAAGCCCCTGACCATGGAGGGGCTGGGAACGGAGCTGCGCACCATCCGGAAGAAGATCGATGCCCAGTTCGCCATGTTCCGACAGGCGGCGCCCAAAGTGGGGGGTCTGGATCTGCGGGCGGCGGTACTGATGCCTCTGGTGCTGGATGATTACGCCGATCCGGGGGGCGACGGGCAGGTGGAGGCCTATGCCCGGCAGTGCGGTCTGCTGCGGGACCTGGAGGACAAGCCCAATTACACGGTGATGGTGTCCGTCCTGCTGAATGAAAAAGGGGACAACTGCACGGAGCTCTCCTTCGTGGCATCAGTGGACCGGCTGGCCTCCAAATACCTGCGGGGCGTCAGCTTTTTTGCCTCCGGCAAGGTGATTTCGGTGCTGTTGGGCAATCCGTCGGACTTTCAGGAGTACCTGCATATTCTGGCGGACGAAATCCCCCAGATGGCTGCCCGGGTTTTGGGCAAGCAGTGCCGCATCGGCGTCAGCCGGGAGACGAGCGCCCTCAGTGGACTGCATACCGCATACCGTCAGGCCATGGAGGCGCTGCGGCAGGGGGATCAGACCGAGGGCGGCGCCCAGTTCATCAGTGACCTGGCCCCCGCGGTAAAGGGGGGCAGCCTGCTGTGCAGGCGGGCTCTGGAGGCTCTGGACCAGTCCTATATGGATGCCGACCTCTCTCTGGTGTCCCTCAGCGGGATGCTGGAGGTGAGCCCCAATCACCTGAGTGCCTGCATCAAAAAGTATACCGGCGAGACCTTCATCAACATCCTGATCCGGAAGCGGATGGAGGCGGCCCGGGAGCTGATCGCTTCCTCCCGGCTCAGGGTCCAGGAGATCGCCCAGCGGTGCGGCTACACGGATCAGCACTACTTCAGCTACTGTTTTAAGAAGTACTGCGGGGAATCCCCCAATGCCATGCGCCGCAGGCTGGACCAGGAGAAGGCGGGTGAGGACGCTTGAAGCGCGGCGTTTCACGGACGGGTCTGCGGATCACCACCATTTTGGTGGCCATGGTGGTGGGCGTGGTGGCCGTCATCCTGAGCTGCTGTATTCTGTGGTTCCTGGACCGCTATCGCAGCGCCATGGTGCAGAATGCCCGCACCACCAGCGCCCAGGCAGTGTCCCAGGCCTCCAACACAGTGGGCAACTACCTGCGGGACATGGAACAGGCCATGGGGCTGGTGGAGCAGTCCATGTCGGAGGATCCGGACAACCGGGACCGGCTGCTCACCGCCTTTCTCAACTTCCGCCCCGACGTGGTGGCCGTCACCAGTTATTCCGCCGACGGCACACTGCGGGACTGCTGGTCTCTGGGCCGGGAGCCCCGGGTGCACATCTTCCAGAACCTGTCCTTTGATCTGGCGACGGCCCGGGCCTCAAACGGCCCCTATATGACGGCCCCCCATGTGGAGACGATTTTCGAGGGCTACTACCCCTGGGTGGTGACCATGACGGCGCCGCTGGAGCAGGGCGGAGAGACCGGGTGGGTCTCCCTGGATCTTAGCTTTTCCAGCATTTCCAGCTACATCAGCAACGTGAGCATCGGACAGCGGGGATATTGTTTCCTGATGGACGGGGAGGGCAACATTGTGTACCACCCCCAGCAGCAGCTGCTGTACGCGGGCCTGAAGTCGGAGAACACTGCGGCTCTGGCTGCCCTGGCGGACGACGCCTATGCCGATGATACTGTGATCTACAGCATCACCAGTGTGGCGGACAGCGATTGGCGGGTGGTGGGCGTCAGCTATGTGGATGAGCTGGTCAACCGCAATGTGAGCGAAATGATCCGCCTGTCCATGCTGCTGGCGGTGATGGCCCTGGCGGCGGCGCTGCTGACCAGCTGGCTGCTCTCCCGTCTGCTGGGGCGGCCGCTGCGTGGCCTGGCCTCCGCCATGGAGAGCTTTGAGACCGATGCCGACCACTTTACCTACCGGCCCGTAGGCGGTACCCGTGAGGTGCAGGAACTGTCCAACTCCTTCGGGCATATGGTGCTGCGCATCCAGCAGCTCATGTCTACCGTGCGGGAGGAGGAGCTCAATCTCCGCAAGACGGAGCTGAAGGCCCTTCAGGCCCAGATCAATCCTCACTTTCTGTACAATACCCTGGACTCCATCGCCTGGATGTGTGAGCAGGGGCGCAATACCGATGCCGTTAAAATGGTGCATGCCCTGGCCCGGCTGTTCCGCATCAGCATCAGCAGGGGCCATGAGCTGATCCCCGTCGCCAAGGAGATCGAGCACGCCGAAAGCTATCTGCAGATCCAGAAATACCGCTATAAGAACCAGTTTACCTATGAATTTGATGTGGATCCGGGCTGTTTGGACTATTACTGCAACAAAATAACCTTGCAGCCCATCATCGAAAACGCCATCAACCACGGGTTGGACCTGCTGGTGGAGGAGGGGCGGATTGATGTGCGGGTGTGCCAGGACGGCGGCGATATCGTGTTCTATGTGCAGGACAACGGTGTCGGGATGAGCGACGAGCAGATCCGGTCCATCATGCAGCGCGGTCCCACGGACCGCACCGGCATTGGAATCAAGAACGTAGATGACCGGCTCAAGATCTACTTCGGTAAAGATTACGGGCTTCGGATCACCAGTGAGCCGGATGTGGGCACCTGTGTGGAGATCCGTATGCCCAAGATACAGGAGGGGGACTATGAGGCGAAATAGGTGTGCTGCCCTGTGGGCGGTGCTGCTCAGCGTCCTCCTGTGCGGTTGTGGGAGGAATCCGGCCTCTTCCGAGCAGCATACGGTGACCCTGGTGGCCAAGTCCACCCAGACGGAGTTCTGGCTGTCGGTCTTTGCCGGCGCGGAGGCGGCTGCCACCGAGTATAACCTGAATCTGGATATCATCGGACCTGAGACGGAGGAGGACTACGAGAGCCAGAACCAGATGATCGCCGACGCGGTGGAGGGCGGCACCGAGGCCATCGTTTTTTCCGCTATCGACTATGAGAACAACGCCGCCGCCATCGATGCCGCAGCCCACAAAGGGGTGAAGATCGTGGCCATCGACAGCAGCGTGGACTCCGACCTGGTGAGCACCTACATCGGGACGGACAACTATGCCGCGGGGCAGATGGCCGCCCAGGCCGCCCTGGACCGGGTGGGGGGTCAGCTGAAGGTGGGGCTGGTCAACTATGACATCAGCAGTGCCAACGGTCAGGAGCGGGAACGGGGCGCGGTGGATACCTTCACGGCCAGCGGCCGGGCGGAGATCGTGGCTGTGGTCAATACCCTGGCGGAGGCGGAACAGGCCCGGACAGACGCCGCTGTCCTTCTGCTGGAGCATCCGGAGATCAACGTGCTTCTGGCCTTTAACGAGCCCACCAGCGTGGGTGCGGCCCGGGCCGTGGAGGACCTCAGCCGCACAGAGGATATCTTCCTTGTGGGGTTCGATTCCAATGTAGTCACGGTCGACGGCCTGCAGGAGGGGGCTGTGGACGCACTGGTGGTACAGAATCCCTACGCTATGGGGTATCTGGGGGTGGAGAGCGCCTACAAGCTGCTGGCCGGCCAGAACGACGGCATGGAGCACACGGTGGATACCTCCACCCAGATCGTGGACCGGGACAATCTCTTCACCATGGACAGCCAGAAGGCGCTGTTTGCCTTTGAACAGCGGCCGGATTAAGCATGTTGCACAGTTTTTGCGGTAAAAATTTTTATAGATTGTTTTAATCGAATAAAATTTTACCCTCCTATTACAATAAATTTGGACAGGAAAGCCGGGCAGCCAGTCCGGCTTTCCCTCCATCTCGTGCCTAAGCTACAATAAGAGGAGCAACTGGCTGACCACTCACTCCTTGGGCTTGTAAGTCCGTACGAACGACTGTCANCTATTACAATAAATTTGGACAGGAAAGCCGGGCAGCCAGTCCGGCTTTCCCTCCATCTCGTGCCTAAGCTACAATAAGAGGAGCAACTGGCTGACCACTCACTCCTTGGGCTTGTAAGTCCGTACGAAAGACTGTCAGCCATCCTCTTGTTGTAGCGTTCGATTTCAGCAGGTTGAGCCACCGGATGCCGGGGAGTTCGCGTCACCCAATAGATTGAATCGGCAACGAGAAAAGATGGATTCCGGTTGCAGATTCTTTAGTATTGGAGGAATGTGGATGAACAGCGTTGGCATCGATGTTTCCAAAGGGAAAAGCATGATCGCCGTCATGCGCCCCTTCGGTGAGGTGGTGGTTTCACCCTTTGAAGTGCGACACACCGCCAATGAACTGAACGAACTGGCAGGGCTGCTCAAAAGTTTGGACGGTGAGACCCGTGTGGTGATGGAATCCACGGGTAATTACCACGCGCCGGTGGCCTGGCTGCTCCACGACGCGGGACTTTATGTCTCCGTAGTCAATGCAATGCTGGTGCATGACTATGGGAACAACAGTTTAAGACGAGGCAAGACTGACAAGAAGGACGCCGTGAAACTGGCCAACTACGGCCTTGACCACTGGCTCACACTACCGAAATATGTCCCGGAGGAGGACACCCGGCTCATGCTGAAGACCTGCTACCGGCAGTACCAGCAGTATTCCAAAGTACGGACCATGCTGAAGAACAACCTAATCTCCCTGCTGGACACCGCTTTCCCTGATGCAAACCGCCTGTTTACCAGTCCACCCCGCGCCGATGGCAGCGAGAAGTGGGTGGATTTTGTAGCCGCTTTTTGGCATTGTGAGTGTGTCTGTGGTTTGTCTAAAAAGGCCTTTACCACCCAATACCAGAAGTGGTGCAGAAAGCACGGCTACAATTTTAGCGAGGATAAGGCACTGGACATATACGCCTCTGCATGTGGACACTTCGGTGTCATGCCGAAAACGGATACGGCAAAACTTTTGGTAGAACAGGCTGTTTCCCAACTCCGGGCAACTTCCGCCGCGTTAGCTGCTCTCAAGCAGGAGATGCAGTCCCTGGCCGTTTCTCTACCGGAGTATCCTGTGGTGATGGAGATGTTTGGTGTTGGCCCAACCCTCGGCCCCCAACTCATAGCTGAAATTGGCGATGTACGCCGTTTTCATTCCAAGAAAGCGCTGGTGGCCTTTGCAGGCATTGACGCCCCACCTTACCAATCTGGACAAGTGGATGTCCGTAGCCGTAACATTTCCAAGAGAGGATCTGCCTCACTGCGAAGGACGCTCTTTCTGGTGATGGGGGTCCTCCTGCAATGCGCTCCAATGGATGAGCCGGTCTACCAGTTCATGAACAAGAAACGCTCTGAAGGTAAGCCCTACCGTGTCTACATGATGGCCTCCGCCAACAAGTTCCTGCGCATCTACTACGCTTCTGTGAAAGCCTACCTGGATTCTCTGGAGCATGGCTGATTTCCCAGCTCTATACTGTCTGGCTGACCGCCATTTTTTGAAATGCACAGCGGTTTAATTTGGTGCACCCTTTTCCTTTGCTCGTTTCCTTTGAAAGTTTTACTTGACTTTTGTTAGCAGGTCTTTCGGTGAATTTTCACCTTGTTTTTCCAGTTGCTATCCTCTAGAATGAAGACAGATCGGGCGATCGTTTTGGAACAAACTTCGCCCAAATCTAAGGAAAAAGGAGAATAGCTATGAAAAAGAAGGTACTTGCGTTAGCTCTTACTGCCGCGATGGCGTTCAGCCTGGCTGCTTGCGGCGGCGGTACCGGGGACACCCAGCAGAGTGCCAACCCCGATACCCAGGAGAGCGCTGCCGCCGGCGGCGAGACCGGAACGGTCGCCAACAAGGATAAGCCCCTGGTGTGGTTCAACCGTCAGCCCTCCAACAGCTCCACCGGCGAGCTGGACATGAACGCGCTTCAGTTCAATGACAAGACCTACTATGTGGGCTTCGATGCCAACCAGGGCGCCGAGCTGCAGGGCACCATGATCCTGGACTACATCACCGCTCACATTGATGAGATCGACCGCAACAAAGACGGTGTCATCGGCTACGTGCTGGCCATCGGCGACATCGGCCACAACGACTCCATCGCCCGTACCCGCGGCGTTCGCGCCGCTCTGGACACCGCTGTTGAGGTGGACGGCGCCATCGACAGCACCCCCGTGGGCACCAACATTGACGGCACCTCCACCTACGTGAAGGACGGCACCCTGGAGATCAACGGCAAGACCTACACCGTCCGTGAGCTGGCCTCTCAGGAGATGAAGAACTCCGCCGGCGCCACCTGGGATGCTGCCACCGCCGGCAATGCCATCACCACCTGGGCCTCCTCCTTCGGCGACCAGATCGACATCGTGGCCTCCAACAACGACGGCATGGGCATGGCCATGTTCAACGCCTGGTCTCAGGCCAACGGCGTTCCCACCTTCGGCTATGACGCCAACTCCGACGCTGTTGCCGCTATCGCCAACGGCTACGGCGGCACCATCAGCCAGCACGCCGACGTGCAGGCCTACCTGACCCTGCGTGTGCTGCGCAACGCGCTGGACGGCGTGGACATCGACAGCGGCATCGGCACCGCGGATGAGGCCGGCAATGTGCTGGGTGAGGACGTGTTCTACTATGACGAGGCCACCCGTTCCTACTACGCTCTGAACGTGGCTGTCACCGCTGAGAACTATGAGGAGTTCCTGGACTCCACCGTGACCTACGCTCCCGTCTCCAGCCAGCTGGACGCCACTGATCATCCCACCAAAAACGTGTGGCTGAACATCTACAACGCCGCTGATAACTTCCTGAGCGCTACTTATCAGCCCCTGCTGCAGAAGTACGACGACCTGCTGAACCTGAACGTTGAGTACATCGGCGGCGACGGCCAGACCGAGTCCAACATCACCAACCGCCTGGGCAACCCCAGCGCCTATGACGCCTTTGCCATCAACATGGTGAAGACCGACAACGCCGCTTCCTACACCGGCCTGCTGAGCCAGTAATGGAGCGGGGCCTCACTGAGGTCCGCTAAGAAATAACCGTATGCTATTAGGGAGAAGGAATTCTCCGTTGAGGAGGAGGAATTCTCTGATCGGGAGAAGGAATTCTCCCTAATAGCATTTATGATGAAAAATCCGGCAGAATCAGATTTTCGCTGAAACTGCTAATATGCATTAACGGGAGTAACTAGAATGGCAGACGCGAAAAATGATATTGTCCTGTCAATCCGCGGCATGAGCAAGTCCTTTGGCCGGAACCGGGTGCTGGACCACATCAATCTGGATGTGAAGCGGGGCACGGTCATGGGGCTGATGGGCGAAAATGGTGCCGGTAAGTCGACGATGATGAAGTGCCTGTTCGGCACTTACCAGAAGGACGAGGGGAAGATCTACTTAAACGGCAAGGAGATCAGCTTTTCCGGGCCCAAGGACGCCCTGGAAAACGGCATCGCCATGGTGCACCAGGAGCTGAACCAGTGCCTGGAGCGCAACGTGATCGACAACCTGTTCCTGGGTCGCTTTCCCACCAATTCCGTGGGCGTTGTTGACGAAGGCAGGATGAAAAAGAAAGCTTCCGAACTGTTCCGCAAGCTGGGTATGACGGTGAACCTGACCCAGCCCATGCGGAATATGTCCGTTTCCCAGCGGCAGATGTGTGAGATTGCCAAAGCAATTTCCTACAACTCTCAGGTGATCGTTCTGGATGAGCCCACTTCCTCCCTGACAGTGCAGGAAGTGAACAAGCTCTTTGAAATGATGCGGATGCTGAAGGAACAGGGCATCGCGCTCATTTACATTTCCCATAAGATGGATGAGATCTTTGAGATCTGCGACGAGATCTCGGTGCTCCGGGACGGCAATCTGGTCATGACCAAGAACGCCAAGGACACCAACATGAACGAACTGATTGCCGCCATGGTGGGCCGCTCTCTGGAGAGCCGGTTCCCGCCGGTGGACAATCAGCCGGGAGAGCCTATTCTGTCCATCCAGCACCTTTCCACCAAATACGCACCCCACCTGCAGGATATCAGCTTTGATGTAAGAGAAGGCGAGATCTTCGGCCTGTACGGCCTGGTGGGCGCCGGGCGTACCGAGCTGCTGGAGACCATCTTTGGCGTGCGTACCAGAGCGGCGGGACGTGTCTATTTTAAAAACCGGCTTATGAATTTCAGCAGCGCCAAGGAGGCCATAGAGCACGGTTTTGCCATGATCACTGAGGAGCGCAAGGCCAACGGCCTGTTCCTCAAATGTGATTTGACCTTTAATACCACCATCGCCAATCTGGAGCAGTATAAGGCCGGCGTGGCCCTGTCCACGCCCAAGATGGTCAAGGCCACCAACAAGGAGATCAAGGTCATGCACACCAAGTGCATGGGTCCCGATGATATGATCACCAGCCTGTCCGGCGGCAACCAGCAGAAGGTCATTTTCGGCAAATGGCTGGAGCGGGAGCCCCAGGTCTTTATGATGGATGAGCCCACCCGCGGCATCGACGTGGGCGCCAAGTACGAGATCTACGAGCTGATCATCCAGATGGCCAAGCAGGGCAAGACGGTCATCGTCGTCTCCTCCGAGATGCCTGAGATTCTGGGCATCACCAATCGCATCGGCGTCATGTCCAACGGGCATCTCTCCGGCATCGTGAACACCAAAGAGACCAATCAGGAAGAGCTTTTGCGGCTTAGCGCAAAATACCTGTAGTAGGAGAAAACGCTTATGGTAGCAGATAACACGAAAATTCTTACGGCTGAGCAGGAAGCAAAGCTGCTCCAGCCCATCGATGAATATGTCGGCGGCATCCAGGAAAAGATCAATGCCCTGCGTGCCGACGGTACCGACAAGGTCATCGAGATCCAGAACACCATTGACGGCCTGAAGCGGGACCGGATCTACACCCAGCAGGAAAAGGAGGCCCGGATCACCGAGCTCAGGAGTGCGCTGGAGAAGGCCAAGGCGGTGGAGGCCAAGAACAAGGACGAAGTGGCCAAGCTGATTGCCGACGCCGAAAACTATCTGAAGGCTCACTACGACACCGAGTACTATCAGGCGGTGGTGGCCAGCTGCAAAGAGGAGAAGGTCGTCGCGGAGCAGAACTACCGCGCGTCGATGGAGAGCCTCACCAAAGAGCACCAGGAGACGGTGTCCAAGCTGAGCGATCCCCACGAGATCAAGGACGAGAAGTACGTCCACAAGAACCGCCTCTTCGACGCCAAGATGCAGCGGGCCAAGAACCTGCAGGAGGTGAAGGACCGGCAGCACGCCGCCTTTGATCACAAGTATCACCTCATCGACCTGCTGCGCATGTCCAAGTTCACCTTCGGTGAGTCCATGGCCCAGAAGTGGGAGAACTACAAGTACACCTTCAACCGCCGGGACTTCCTGCTGAAGAACGGCCTGTACATTGCCATCATCATCATCTTCATTGCCCTGTGCATCATCACCCCCGTGGTGAAGAACATGCCGCTGCTGACGGTGAACAACGTGCTGAATATCCTGCAGCAGGCGTCCCCGAGAATGTTCCTGGCTCTGGGCGTGGCAGGCCTGATCCTGCTGGCCGGTACCGACCTGTCCATCGGACGTATGGTGGGCATGGGCATGACGGCGGCCACCATCATCATGCACCAGGGCATCAATACCGGCTCTGTGTTCGGCCATATCTTTGATTTCACCGGCGTGCCGGTCATCGGCCGGGTATTCCTGGCTCTGGTGGTGTGCATCGTGCTGTGCACCATCTTCACCACCATTGCCGGCTTCTTTACGGCAAAGTTCAAGATGCACCCCTTCATTTCCACCATGGCCAACATGCTGGTGATCTTCGGCCTGGTGACCTATTCCACCAAGGGCGTCTCCTTCGGCGCCATTGATTCCACTATCCCCAATATGATCATTCCCAGAATCAACAACTTCCCCACCATCATCCTGTGGGCGGTGGCGGCGGTCGTCGTTGTGTGGTTCATCTGGAACAAGACCACCTTCGGCAAGAACCTGTACGCCGTGGGCGGCAACCCGGAAGCGGCCTCCGTCTCCGGTATCTCCGTGTTCTGGGTCACCGTGGGCGCCTTCATCATGGCGGGCATCCTGTACGGCTTCGGCTCCTGGCTGGAGTGCCTGCGTATGTTCGGTTCCGGCTCTGCCGCTTACGGACAGGGCTGGGAGATGGACGCCATCGCGGCCTGCGTGGTAGGCGGTATCTCCTTCACCGGCGGCATCGGCAAGATCTCCGGCGTGGTAGTGGGCGTGTTCATCTTCACTGCCCTGACCTACTCCCTGACCACTCTGGGCATCGACACCAACCTGCAGTTCGTGTTCTCCGGCATCATCATTCTGGTTGCCGTTATGCTGGACTGCCTGAAGTACGTGCAGAAGAAGTAAACATTACCTTCATGAAGCGGGAAGCCGCTGCAAGGCAAACGCGGAGTACCCGCCTGCTTTGCAGCGGCTTTTGTTTGACTGAACGGGAAAAAGCGTGTATGCTTTGCATTGAAAAGGATCCCGGCCTGCCGGGATAAAAAAGGGGAGAGGATAACCATGCAAAAACTGGGCGCTGTGCGCCGTGCGCTGGACGGCGGAGAGCTGGACGGAGCGTTGTCTCGTCTGATGAGCGGAGGTCCCGCTGCCAACCGCCAGCGGGTAACGGTGCTGCTGGACCACTTTCAGCAGACATTCGGAGCAGGTGAGGACACCGCTGTGGCGCTGTGCTCCGCCCCCGGCCGCACCGAGATCTGCGGCAACCACACCGACCATCAGCACGGCCGGGTGCTGGCGGGGGCGGTAGACCTGGACTTTCTGGCCTGTGCGGCCCCCAACGGCACCAATACCATCCGGTTCCAGTCCCACGGCTGGCCCATGGTGGAGGTGGTCCTGGACACCCTGGAGCCGAAGGAAGGGGAGAAGGAGAGTACTGCCGCCCTGGTGCGGGGCATGGCGGCCCAGGCCGTTCAGCGGGGCTACCCGGTGGCCGGCTTCGACGTGTATGCCATGTCCGATGTGCTGCCCGGCTCCGGCCTGTCCTCCTCGGCAGCCTGTGAGGTGTTGCTGGGTGTGATCGAAAACCATCTGTTCTGCCGGGGTGAGCTGGACCCGGTGACCATCGCCCAGATGGGCCAGCGGGCGGAGAACGTGTACTTCGGCAAGCCCAGCGGCCTGATGGACCAGACCGCCTCCTCTGTGGGCGGCGCGGTGGCCATCGACTTTGCCGACCCCGCCGCGCCTGTGGTGAGGACGGTGGCGGTGGACCTGGACAGCCTGGGCTACGCCCTGTGCATCATCGACTCGGGGGCCAGCCACGCGGATCTGACAGGTGAGTATGCGGCCGTTCCCCAGGAGATGGGGGCGGTAGCCGCCTTCTTCGGCAAGCGTGTGCTGCATGAGGTGACAGAGGCCGACGTGCTCCGTGATCTGCCCCGGCTGCGGCAGGCGGTGGGGGACCGGGCGGTGCTCCGCGCCCTCCACTTCTTTGCGGATGACAAGCGGGTGGAAGGTGAGGCCGACGCCCTGGCGAGAGGGGATATGGACACCTTCCTGTCTCTGGTGAACGAGTCCGGCCGCTCCTCCTGGGAGCTGCTTCAGGACATTACCCCCATCGGCGCAGTGAAGGAACAGGCCATGGCGGTGGCTTTGGCCGTGGCGGAGCGGGCCCTGGGCGGCCGGGGCGCCTGCCGGGTCCATGGCGGCGGATTTGCCGGCACCATCCAGGCATTTGTGCCCCTGGACCTGCTGCCGGAGTTCCGGAAGCAGGTGGAGGCCGCCCTGGGGGAGGGCAGCTGTCATGTGCTGCGGATCCGCCCTGTGGGCGGCACGGTCCTCTGCCCCTGAAGGACCAACAGCTTGATGGGAAAGGAGCGCATCTGAAATGGCAATTCTGGTATTGGGCGGAGCCGGATACATCGGCTCCCACACGGTGTATGAACTGATCGACGCGGGCCGTGAGGTGGTGGTGGCAGACAATCTGCAGACCGGCTTCCGGGCCGCCGTCCACCCCAAGGCCAAGTTCTATCAGCTGGATATCCGGGACCGGGGCGCCCTGGATACCCTGTTCCAGGCGGAAAAGATCGACGGCGTTATCCACTTCGCCGCCTCCTCCCAGGTGGGGGAATCCATGTCCGACCCCCTGAAGTACTATGACAACAACCTCTACGGCACCATGGTGCTCCTCCAGTCCATGGTGGCCCACGGGGTGGATAAGATCGTGTTCTCCTCCACCGCCGCCACCTACGGGGAGCCCGAGCGGGTGCCCATCCTAGAGGATGACAAGACCATCCCCACCAACTGCTACGGCCAGACCAAGCTGGCCATGGAGCACATGATGGGCTGGGTGTCCCGGGCCCACGGACTGAAATATGTGGCCCTGCGGTACTTCAACGCCTGCGGCGCCCACGTTTCGGGAAAGATCGGTGAGGCCCACGACCCGGAGACCCACCTGATCCCCATTATCCTCCAGGTGCCGCTGGGCCAGCGGGGGGCAGTCAGCGTGTTCGGTAACGACTACCCCACCAAGGACGGCACCTGCATCCGGGATTACATCCACGTCACCGATCTGGCCCAGGCCCATATCCTGGCCCTGGACTACCTGATGAAGGGCGGGGAGAACAACGTGTTCAACCTGGGCAACGGCGTGGGCTTCACCGTCAACGAGGTCATCGAGGTGGCCCGGGAGGTGACCGGCCACCCCATCCCCGCCAATATGGCCCCCCGGCGGGCGGGGGATCCTGCCCAGCTCATCGCCTCCTCGGAGAAGGCGGTGAAGGTGCTGGGGTGGAAGCCCAGGTACAACGACCTGTCCACCATCGTGGCCACCGCCTGGGCCTGGCACAAGGACCACCCCCACGGCTTTGAGGAGGGCTGACCATGGAACGAGATCAGGCTATCGCCAAACTGATATCCTATGCGCTGGATAAGGAGCTGATCCAGCCGTCAGAGCAGCTGTGGGCGGTGAACGCCCTGCTGCAGGCGCTGGAGCTGGATGGCTGTGCGCTGCCCGAGGAGCTGCCCCCGATGGGGGAGGGAGAGCTGTCCGCTGTGCTGGACGCCCTGCTGGATGACGCCGCGGAGCGGGGCGTGCTGGCGGAGGACACCATCACCTACCGGGATCTGCTGGACACCAAGCTGATGGGGGCCCTCACCCCCCGGCCCGCCCAGGTGATCGAAAAGTTCCAGGCCCTGTACCGGGAGAGCCCCAAGGCAGCCACCGACTGGTACTATAAATTCAGCCAAGATACCAACTATATCCGCCGGGACCGGATCGCCCGGGATGTGCAGTGGAAGACCATGACGGAGTACGGGGAGCTGGACATCACCATCAACTTGTCCAAGCCGGAGAAGGACCCCAAGGCCATCGCCGCCGCCCGGAACCTGCCCGCCTCCGCCTATCCCCGGTGCCAGCTGTGCGCCGAGAACGAGGGGTATGCCGGCCGGGTGAACCACCCCGCCCGGCAGAACCACCGCATCGTCCCCATCACTATCAACGGTTCCCCCTGGTTTTTGCAGTACTCCCCCTATGTGTACTACAACGAGCACTGCATCTGCCTGAACAAGGTCCACACCCCCATGAAGATCGACCGGGCCTGCTTCGGCAAGCTGCTGGACTTTGTGGGCCAGTTCCCCCACTACTTTGTTGGCTCCAACGCCGACCTGCCCATCGTGGGCGGCTCCATCCTGGCCCATGACCACTTCCAGGGCGGCCGGTACACCTTCGCCATGGCCAAGGCCCCGGTGGAGACCCCCTTCACCTTCCCCGGCTATGAGGATGTGAAGTCGGGCATCGTCAAGTGGCCCATGTCGGTGGTGCGGCTGACCTGTGCCGATCCGGCCCGGCTCATCGACCTGGCCGACAGGATCCTGCTGAGCTGGCGGGGCTACACCGACCGGGACGCCATGATTCTGGCGGAGACCGACGGGGAGCCCCACAACACCATCACCCCCATCGCCCGGCGGCGGGGGGAGGACTATGAGCTGGATCTGGTGCTGCGCAACAATCTGACTACGCCGGAGCATCCCCTGGGCCTGTACCATCCCCACGCCGAGCTCCATCACATCAAGAAAGAGAACATCGGCCTCATCGAGGTCATGGGCCTGGCGGTGCTGCCCGCCCGGCTGAAGGCGGAACTGGCGGCGGTGGCCGACAAGCTGGTAAAGGGAGAGGACCTGAGAGCCGATCCTCTGACGGCAGCCCACGCCGATTGGGCGGAGGGCTTCCGGGGCAAGTACAGCCTGACGGCGGACAACGCCCTGGAGACGGTGTATCACGAGACCGGCCTGGTATTCGCCAAGGTGCTGGAGCACGCCGGCGTATACGCCCGCACCCCGGCGGGGCAGGAGGCTTTCCTCCGGTTCTTAAGGCAGGTGTAACAGATGGCAGAACTGACCTGGCAGCCCTTCGGGCTGACCGCCGACCGTCGGGAGGTGGAGCTGTGGACCCTCCGGGCGGGCCGGTATGCCGCTCAGGTGCTCACCTACGGCGGCGTTCTGCGCTCCTTTACCGTCCCAGCCTCCGAGGGGAGCCGGGACATCGTTCTGGGGTGCGAGACCCTGGAGCAGTATGAGACCCAGGACAAGTACCTGGGGGCCTTGGTGGGTCGGGTGGCCAACCGGATCGGCGGGGCTTCCTTTGACCTGAATGGGAAGACCTATCCCTTGGCGGCCAACAACGGGCCCAACTGCCTCCACGGCGGCATCCGCGGCTTCAACCAGGCGGTGTGGGAGGCCGGGGAGGAGAACGGCGCCCTGGTGCTCTCCCATACGAGCCCCGACGGGGAGGAGGGATTCCCCGGCACTCTGAAGGCACGGGTGACCTATACCCTCACCGCCGACGGGGTGCTCACCCTGGACTACCGGGCGGAGAGCGATGCCGACACCCTCTGCAATCTGACCAACCACAGTTACTTCAATCTGCTGGGTCACGCCCACGGCTCCCTGGAGGGCCAACGGATCCAGGTGTGGGCGGACGCCATCACCGAGACCGATGCAGACAGCACCCCCACCGGGGTACTGCTGCCGGTGGACGGCACCCCCTTTGACCTGCGCCGGCCGGTGGAGTTCCTCCAGGGCCTGGCCATGGAGCACCCCCAATTGGCTCTGGGCAACGGCTACGACCACAACTTCGTCCTGAGCCGTCAGCCCCGGTCCCCCATGCGGCTGGCCGCCCGGGTCACCGGCGGCGGGCTGTGCCTGGAGTGCTACACCACCCAGCCCGGCCTCCAGCTGTATACCGCCAATTATCTGGACGGCACCCCCGGCAAGGGTGGCGCCGCCTACGGCCCCCGGTCGGCCTTCTGCCTGGAGACCCAGGCCTGGCCGGACGCCATTCATCACGCCGCTTTCCCATCCGTCGTGCTGCGGGCGGGGGAGAGCTATCACCACACCACGGCCTACCGGGTAACGGCCGTGTGACCGAAAGACAGGGAAGCGCCCCGGTCCATCCTCTGAACTGCCCCAGATTGTGCGGACAGTACAAAAAAGAGCCCTGGTAGGAAATATGAAGTTTTAGGAGGAGAGGCGTCGCGCAAGCGGCGCCTCTCCAGTTTTCAACTGGATGCGCTCATGGTTGTAAAAATGGATGTAACGGTCAATCATCTCGTTAGCCTCAGAGAAAGAGGCAGGTTTGTGTCGGTAAATACATTCTGTTTTGAGGATAGAGAAAAAAATCTCTGCCATGGCATTGTCATAAGGGTTTCCGCATCTTGACATAGACGGCGTAATGCCGTATGTTTGAGTCAGCTCAAAATATGCTTGTGAGGCGTACTGAGCACCCTGGTCGCTGTGGAGCTGCAACTCTGCAGCGACCCTCTTTTTCTCTCGCTTCATGGCCAGACGAATCGTGTCCAGAACCAGATTCACAGTTTGTTCTGTCCCGGTTTTGTAAGCTACAATGCTATTGTCATAGAGGTCCCGGATCATGGACAGGTACAGTACGCCCTGGTTGGTGTGGATATAGGAGATGTCCGTTACCCATTTGCTGTTGGGCTTGTCCGCATAAAACTGCCGGTTGAGCAGATTTTTGTACCTGTGAACCTGCTGCCCCATTTGCTGCCATTTCCTGCGGCGGCGGATTTCAGACAGCAGATCGTACTTTTTCATAATTCGCAGCACAGCTTTGGGATTACAGACACTATTCTGACTTTTCAGCCATATCCACATCCGCCGGTATCCGTAGGTACGCAAGGTGCGTTCCCGCTGCCGTGCAAGCATTTCCGCAAGAGTGGCATCCTTTTCTGGTCTGCCCAGGCGATGGACAAAGGCGTAGTAGCCGCTTCTGGATACTCCAAAAAATTTACACATGACTGCCACTGGATGCTCGGTTCTGTGACGATATATGACATGGTATTTTACCCTTGCCCTCACTTCCTTCCTGTGAAGCACAGAAAATCCCGCAGCAGCTTATTCTCCATACGAAGCCGCTGGATTTCATAGGCCTGCTCTGACACAATGTCTCTTGGTGCGGCGCCTTTCCTCGGCCGTCCTTTGGGCCGCGGGAGAATGCCGGCTTCCAATTTGCGTTCTTTTCTTCGCTCACGCTTAAGCAGCCTTTTTACCACCTGCTTATCCTGAAAGCCGTAGTATTCTGCAACTTCCCGCTGGGTTTTCCCCTCTGCTATCATTGCCTTGATTTCAGGCAGAAGTACTTGAACGTGTGTGTAATTCCGTTTTCCCATGACAAGACCCCCTGATGTAGTCTATTTTCCTACATCAGGGGGTCTTTTGTCACTGTCCGTTTTTACTGGACCTGTTCACTCCAAGGATGGACCGGGGCGCTTTCATTTTATCATTCAGGAAAACCTGCACACGTTGGTCTCTCCGGAGCGGCGGTGGTAGGTATCAAAGACAAAGTGCCGGTCCAGCCGGCTGCCCATGATGCCGATGACCTTGCCCATGGTCAGAGCGGCCAGCACCGTGCCGATCCCGATCCCCTTCAGATGACCCAGGAACAGGAAGGTCAGGGCGGCCGTTACGATGAGGCAGATGGCGTCAAAGGAAATCTTGATCTTGGGATAGCTGACTTTGGTGATCTGCGCCAGCTCCCGGGGAAACAGGTCGGTGGGGACGATGGGCAGCCCGCAGCGGTTGGAGAGGGCGATGCCGAAGCAGATCAGCAGATAGCTGACAATGAAATAGACCACGCGCCAGCCCGGTTCCGTGGGCAGAGCGCCGATCCACAGCTCGTGCAGGTCCAGCAGCTCGCTGAATACAAAGCCCACGGCAAAGCTGAACAGATAGGACAGCACGAACCGCCGGCGCAGTATCATAAGGGTCAGGATCAGCGCCGCCTGGAAGAGATAGGTCCAGGTACCCAGGGTGAGGAGGGGAAATACCTCCGAAAAGGCGTAGGGAACACTGGAAATGGCGGAGATGCCCGCGCCGGAGTACAGCATCAGCACGACGCCGAAGGAGTTGGTGAGCACCGCGATGGCCAACGCCAGTTCGCCGCGAAACAGCGGCAGCTTATCTTTCTGTTCCACAGAATGTTCCTCCCAGTATCATCAGATCCAACCTATTATAGCTGTTTGATATTCATATGTATAATTCATAATTTAAATAAAACAATAGATTTTATCTATTGAATGCGGTATGATATCCCTGAAAGACAGGAGGGAGAGCATGAATCTGGACTACCTGCGCTATTTTGTCAGACTGGCGGAGACGCGCCATTACACCAAGGCCGCCGAGCAGCTCTGCATCACCCAGCCCAGCCTGAGTCACGCCATCCGGCTGCTGGAGGCGGAGCTGGGGGTGCCGTTGTTTGAAAAGACAGGGCGCAACACGGAACTGACCCGCTTCGGGGCGGAATTTCTGGATTGCGCCCGGCGGACACTGGCCACGCTGGATCAGGGAGTGGCATCCCTCCGGCGCAGTGCCCAGGGGGAGGGGCTGATCCGCCTGGGCTTTCTGCGGGTTCTGGGGACCGACTATGTCCCAAGGCTGGCAGCCCGTTTTCTGGCGGCCAATCCGGATAAAAACATCCGCTTTACGTTCCATACCGACCGGACCCAGGGCCTGTTGGACGGCCTGCTGAACCAGAACTACGACCTGGTGATGTGCTCAAAGCCCGCGCCGGAGCTCCATCTGACTGCCGTCCCGGTGACAAAGCAGGATCTGGTGCTGATCGTTCCGAAGGGGCACCCGCTGTCGTCGGCCCGCAGCGTGGATCTGGCGGAGGCGCTGCCCTATCCCCAGGTCTACTTTGCCAAGGGTTCCGGCCTGCGGGAGGTGGTGGACGGCTTGTTTGCAGCTGCCGGCGGCACACCCCGGATCGCCTGTGAGACAGAGGAGGATCAGGTCATTGCGGGCCTGGTAGCCCAGGGCTTCGGCATCGCCGTGGTCCCCTATATGGATCTGCTGCTCAAACTGGATCTGGCCATTCTGCAGATCAGTGCGCCGCCCTACAAGCGGGAATTCTTCCTGGTCCATAATGACCGGGTGTTTTTGCCGCCGGCTGCCCGGGATTTCCGGCAGTTCGTGCTGGACAGCGGACGCCAACAGCGGAAAATCCCGGAATAAAGATAAAAAGCGCGCCGCAAGCGATAAGCCGCTTGCGGCGCGCTGGAACATTGCAACACTATAGATGCCACAGATTTTAGGGAAAGTAATATGCCTTTTTACCGAAAACAATTTAATTACTTGAGGAGTGGTGTTTTAAATAATCATACTCCCTTTTATCTAAACTCATAATCGGAATTTGGAGACAATAGTGATGTGATTTCTACAATTGCGTTTCGTGTATTTTCTGAAAAGCTTAGTTGCCCTATATTTATTTCACGATAGCCATTACCACGTGAATTTTTGAAAATGGCATCATAGACCTCTTTTAGTCTATCTTCCAGTAAAACAGACTTGCCGTCTCTATTTTTAAATAAGCGTTCATTTTCATCAAAATTTTCATTTTGATTACACAGCCACTTAGTATTTATTCGGATGTTAGGACTGAGCAAGATTTCTAATAATGGTCCGCAGTCCTTGCCAGAAAGGAATTTGTTATAACTGGTCATATCACTCATTTGCAGACCCAACATGATTGGAACAAAATACATAGCTGAAAAAACTTTTCCATTTTGTGTTGAAAACCCAGTAGAAATATTGGCCAACGCTTTTCTGGCTATTTTATATAGCCGGACATACCGTTCCATTTCACGCAACGAGAATCTGAAATACTTTGCAGTTTCAATACAAACTGCATCAGAAAGGAACTGTGTCGGAAGCTCCAACTGGGCTGTGAGAAAATTCTCATAGTTTACATTCGGAAGTGCCATTTGTATGTCGAAAAATTTATCTAAATATCTTGTTGCATCGAATGCTGAGCCATAATAGCTTTTGACAGTATGCTGGAGCTGCGATAGGTTGACAGCAAAGACAAATGTGACTCGCTCATCATCGAAAAAGTGTTTTATTCTTTCCATAAGGGAAAGAGCATAGTCAGGTTTGCACCGGTCAAGTTCATCGATAAAAATAACAAGTCTATCCCCATGCTCATTAATGAGAGCATCGAGAAAATCCGTTACAAGTTCTTTAATACTTTCTTTTTCTTTAATCGAAGCAAGTTGATCAGTTCCCCTCAAAGATTTGAGGGCATTTGAAATACCACGCTCGGTTACCGCATCTGCAATAGCGGCTGCAGCGTTACCAATATCTCTTTGACGGGCCACAGTATAGTCACTCTGATTACTACTAATAGTCGCATAGATTAAGGAGAGAATGGGATCTACATGACTGTCATTTGCCCATGCATCGTAATAAACGGTCGTATAGTTTGCTGGGTAACTAAAGCCTTTTTCTTCAAGCCTTTTAACTTCTTCTCGAATGTCTTCCGGTAATTGAGAAATCGGGTTATATGTATCAATTATCAGTTTTACTTGTTTTATAAAAAAAGTCTTTCCCGAGCCCCAATCCCCGTTAAGTGCAATGGAATAACAATCATCTTCCATGTGTGACAGCAAGGTGATAAAACGAAGGACATACTGTAACCTTCCGATAGAGTTTGTACGCAGCAGTTCCAGAGCGTTTTCATCGGTTAGTTTTAAACTGTAGTTCTTCATAATTTTGCTTCTTTCTATTACACAAAGATAAAAATGTTTTTCGCTAAAACTATATCATAATTTGCATCTTCTTATCAATATTGCGCAATCATTTTGTAGAATTCAAAAAATCAACGGAGATGGCTTTACCAATGCTTCTAACTGCTGAAACAACGACTCAATGTACGGAAATAGCTGGTTATTATCAAACTGTCTCAATTCTTCGATCGCCCCAAGAAGGCTTATTGATTTTTGCACATCTCTGATATCACTCGGGCACTTTTGATCGCTTATTTGTAATGAAAAAATCCTGTTAGGCTCGAGCTTTTGAATTTCTTCATAGCATAGAGCACCCTTGTGTTTTAAAAAGTTATAATTTGTACGTACAGGAGTGTTTGAAAAGTGCTCCCAAAAGTCAATTATAAAGTCGAGGACTGAGCTAAATTGTGGACACATTTTTTTCAAATAGGCAAATGGGGAACCGTCTGCTCCTGGATGCTGAACCAATCCTTCGGCTTTTCGTAAAGCGGTATAGGCAGTTTCAATTGAGCTAATTCCTTCGATTTCTACAGGTTTTCCATCAAGGTATATAAAATACTCTGCTGACACATAGCAGGTAATCCAAGACAGGTCTATGACCGTATTATAAAATAAAAGAGCCGCTTCATATAATTGAGCCTTTAGAACATTCTGAAAATATATATTCGCCTTATCAATAGTGCTCTTTCGAAAATAGTGATCCCAATCATCGGTTTCTAATTCATACATAAAACGTCGGGCAGCTTGATATCGATCCAGAGTTTCTTTTTGCTTTGCTCGAAAAAAGATATCCTTATCATTTGGAATCTTAACACCGGCTAAGTTGAAAGTTCTTCTACTTGGTGGCATGAGATCATAAACTTCACGGTTGAATTCCATATCATCATCTCCATAGTATTCTTTTTGCCTGTAGATGTTTTCTTTGATATATCCTGCTTTATACTTTACTGCTTACCAGCAAACCTTACCATTACAACTCGCATTGTTGGATCTAACCAGAGGTGAAAGTCCAAGGCAATTTCTGAGTGTGCGGTCACGCCGCCACCTTTGCCTTGCTTTACTGTCATCCCTATCGCTTGTGTCCTTTTCACCCAAAGGCTTGGCGTGATTGTCAGGGACGAGGAACGTGCCTGACGGATTAGTTCCTCACATGCAGTATCATCGAAATCTGGGTTCTCCGCTATTTCCCACTGGCGTAAGAACTCCAATGTATTTCTGCTACGCATCCAGCTTTGGATCACATACCCAGGCGATTCCTCAGAATACTTTTTGGCCAGTTGAGTCAACGATACTGAACCGTCATTTGCATTCTCTCTTATGTAGCGTCTTATGATTTCGGTATAGGTAGAAATCCTTTCAAAATCTTTTCTCTTTTCCTCGTTGAGGGAATCGTAAAAATCTTTTCTGATTCCGGGTACAAAATCCGGGAAAACCAAATTTTTTGAAACAAGCGTCCCAAGCACGGAATCGAATTGAAGTGCAAGCCGCATATATAGTTCGCTGAGTTCTTTCCCCGTCATACTGTATCCTCCGCTTTTTGTTTCAGTATAACACAGAAAGAGAAGGTTAGATAGCGCTCTACAAAATCATAATACCGGAGATTGATACCGAGTAGATTTTCTGGGGGTGCCGGCCTTGTCGTAGTCGATATTGCATCTATGCTCCTTTTCAAATTGGACATTCATATATGCCTCAGTTCCAACGATGGGAATATACTTTGCATTGGACAAGAGCTTATCGATTGCTGCTCTTGTCCAGCGTTCTTTTCCGGTTGGAGAAGTGATCCTTTTCTCGGAAAGCATATCTACCACTTTCCCAAGACTGGCTCCCAAAAGATAGTAATCAAAAATCATGCGGACGACTTCCGCTTTCTCCTGACAAATAATAAATTCATTGTTTTCCATCTGATAACCATAAGGAATACGCATGTTTATATATCTCCTTTGCTAAAACAATAATATACGCAGGTTTAGAAACGGAATTCTCGCCGCCCAAACCTGCGTTTTGGAACAGTATTTATGGAATAATGGACAATCAGCACTGGTGTATCTGGTGCAAACTGACGGTTAAAAGCAAAACCTGCGTATAACTATCGTTATACGCAGGTTTTGTCTACTTTGGTGCCGGTAGTCGGACTCGAACCGACACGATGTCGCCATCAACGGATTTTGAGTCCGTCACGTCTACCAATTCCATCATACCGGCAGATACAAAGGGTATTATACATGAGTTGAAGGGTGTTGGCAAGTGGTCTTTCGGGAGAAATTGAGAAAAATACCGTATCATTTGTTTTCAAGATGTGATATGATATCCTTGTTGCATCAAATGAGCTCCCACGGAGGGTTTTTTATGCGAAAACGATTCAAGCTGATCCTGGCGGCGGGGCTGCTGCTTCTGCTGACCGGCTGCTTTTCCCAATCGGTGGACGAGCTGTACGCACCGCCCAAGGCGCCGGACGACTACTTGAAACTGGATGAAAAAATCAATGAGATGCTCAATGCAGGCGGGGAATACGCCGCGCCGCTGACGGGTGAGCTGACCCAGAAGGTGCAGCTTCAGGACTTGGATGGGGACGGCGTACAGGAGGCCATTGCCTTTTTCCGGGTCAGTTCGGATGAGCGGCAGCTGAAGATCTGCATCTATCACCAGCAGGACGAGAACTATGAGCTGGCTGCTATGATCGAGAGCGCGGGTACCGCGATCAATGTGGTGGACTATCAGGATCTGGACGGGGTACCGGGCAAGGAGATCATCGTGGGCTGGCAGCAGAGCGATAAGCTCTACTCCCTGGCGGCCTATTCCATCCACAATGATCAGGTTCTTGAAATGATGCGGACGGAGTACACCGACTTCCAGGTGTGTGATCTGGATACGGACGGGGTGAATGAGATTGTTGTAATCCATACCGGCACCGCGGAAAACGGCAACCGGGCGGATCTGTACGATTATCGAGACGGTATGATGGAGCTGGACTCCTCCGCGCCTCTGTCCCGCAACATTACGGGGCTTTCAGAAAATGGTGTCAGGACGGGCCAGCTGAAGGATGGCGTAACCGCAGTCTTTGTGGATTCCCTCTATTCTGCCAGCGGCAGCTATGCCCCCGGGCCGAATTCGACAGCCTCGACCTACAGCAGCGACGGGCATATTACGGATATTTTTGCGTGGAAAAATGGGAAAATGCAGAATATCACTCTGAATTCCGATACAGGAGAGAGTGATGGGACCATCCGGTGGTATACGGCGGTTTCCGCGGAAGACATCAATAACGACGGGATCCTGGAGCTGCCCGATCCCTATGCTCTGACCGATCCCGGCAGTTTGAGCATCGCGGTGAATTTCTGGGCTATCCGCTGGCTCCAGTACGACAGCAACGGAAATGCCGACCTGGTTTTTACCACCTACTACAATGACCGGGATAAATGGTACTTTATCCTGCCGGAGAGCTGGGACGGCAAGATCACCGTCTCCCGGAACGACGTTGCCGGGGGAGAGCGGGCTGTGATCTTCTCCTACTGGGAGGGAAATGGAGAGGCGGAGCCGCTTCCGTTCCTGGTCATCTACACCCTCAGCGGCGATAACCGGTTCATGCGGGCCAACATGGCTGGCCGGTTCCGGCTGCTGCCGGATGATACCGACAGCGATACCATCTATGCCGCCAGACTGCTCCAGTGCGACTGGGACTGCGGCCTGGATGAGGAGGGCGTCAAGCAGAATTTTGCGCTGATCACCAACGAGTGGTCTTACGAGACATAAGAAGGGGGAAGCGGGAATGAAAAAAGTGCTCGTACTGGAGGATGAGGCCAACATCCGCAGTTTTGTGGTCATCAACCTGAAGCGGGCCGGATATGAGGCTATCGAAGCGGAGACCGGCGAGGAGGCCCTGGCCCAGCTCAAGCGGAATCCGGACATCAAGGTGGCGCTGCTGGACATCATGCTGCCGGACATGGATGGCTTTGAGGTGTGCCGCCGGATCCGGGCGGGGGACAACAAGATCGGCATCATCATGCTGACCGCCCGCACCCAGGAGATGGATAAGGTCACCGGGCTGATGACCGGCGCGGATGACTATGTGACCAAGCCCTTCTCTCCCGCAGAGCTGACGGCCCGGATCGACGCCCTGTACCGCCGCACCGGCGGAGGCGACCCGGTGGACTCCGGCGAGATCAGCCAGCCCCCCTTCCTGCTCAATACCCGGAACCGGACCCTGGAGAAGAACGGCCAGCGGGTGAAGCTGACCCAGGTGGAGTACTCCATCATCAAGCTGTTCATGGACAACCCGGGTAAGGCCCTGTCCCGGGAGGAGATCCTGGACTCGGTGTGGGGCCGGGACTACTTCGGCGAACTGAAGATCGTGGATGTGAATATCCGCCGCCTGCGGATCAAGATCGAGGACGATCCCACCAATCCCACGTTTATTACCACGGTGTGGGGCTATGGATACAAGTGGGGCTTCTGATTCCGTTGGCGACTTTCAAAAAACCCAGGTGGTGAAGGAATAACTTATGAAGAAGATCAAAGGCATCCGCGGGATCCGCAAGCGCTGGATGGTGAACTCCATCAGCGTGGTGCTGTTTATCGTCCTGCTGGCGGTGTCGGCCTTCTCCGCCGCCATGGGGAGCTACTACTATTCCACCCTCAGTGAATCTCTGGCCCAAAAGGCGGAGAACGCGGTGCAGAGTTTCAACTACTTTTTGTCTGAGGACAGCTACTACGAATACGCCCGCTCCCTGGTAGCGGGGGATCAGTCGGGGGACAAGCTGGAGGTGGAGTTTCTGGACGCCGACGGCCAGATCCGCTTTTCCAGCTCCGACCTGACCGCCTTCCGTACCCCCGGTACGCCGGATATTACCGAGGCCCTGAGCCAGGGCAAGACCAAGTCCTGGTCCGGCTCTGATCCCAGCACCGGGGAACACATTATGGCGGCCTCCAGTCCGCTGATCATCAACGGGGAAGTGGTGGGCGCCATGCGCTATGTCACCTCCCTGCGCATTGTGGACCGGCAGATCGTCCTGATCGTGGCGGCCTCTCTGGGTGTAGGACTGGCCATTCTGGCCATGGTGTATTTCTCCAACCTATACTTTGTCCGGTCCATTGTGGAACCGGTGGCCAGCATTACCGAAACGGCCAAGCATATTGCCGCCGGCTCCTACGGCGTGCAGATCGAAAAGCAGTTTGATGATGAGATCGGCGACCTGACCGACGCCATCAACGATATGTCCCTGAAAATCAGCCAGAGTGAGAAGATGAAAAACGAATTCATTTCCTCTGTCTCCCATGAACTGCGTACGCCCCTCACCGCCATCAACGGCTGGGCGGAGACCATCATGAACGGGGAGGTGCGGGACAGCGGCGACGTAAAGAAGGGCATGGGCATCATCGTATCCGAAGCCCGGCGGCTGACCAACATGGTGGAGGAGCTGCTGGAGTTCTCCCGCATCCAGGACGGCCGTTTCACCCTGTCGGTGGAGCCCATGGATATCAAGGCGGAACTGGAGGACGCGGTATACACCTACCGGGAGTTCTTCCGGCGGGAGGGCATCGAGCTCAACCACTTCGACTGTGAAGAGGAATTCCCCCTCATCTCCGGTGACCCGGAGCGGCTGCGGCAGGTGTTCTGCAACGTGCTGGACAACGCCGCCAAGCACGGCGGCTCCGGCAAGCGGATCGACACCGCCATCCACCGGGAGGGGGATCAGGTGGTCATCACCATCCGGGACTACGGCCCCGGCATCCCGGAGGAAGAGCTGCCCCACGTGAAGTACAAGTTTTATAAGGGTTCCTCCAAGGCCAGAGGCTCCGGCATCGGTCTGGCGGTGTGCGATGAGATCGTGGGCCGCCATGAGGGCACCCTGGAGATCGGCAACGCGGAGGGGGGCGGCTGCATCGTCACCATCCGTCTGCCCATCCGTCCCCAGTCGTGAATAGAACATAAGTTCTAAAAACCAAACCCGCGCCCCTTGCAATCAGGGCGCGGGTTTGGTACAATATACAGGATATCTCAGATTCCAACAGCAAGGAGAACAAAAACTGCATGTCAAATGAGACGAGACAGAGCTGCCAGACCCCGTATAAGACCATGATCGGCGGCCAGGCCCTGATCGAGGGCATCATGATGCTGGGCCCGGAGAAGAAGGCCGTGGTGGTCCGCAAGCCGGATGGGGAGCTGGAGGAGCAGGTGGAAGAGCGGGTGCTGATCAAGGACAAGCACCCGCTGCTGGGCGTGCCCTTTATCCGGGGTGTGTTCAATTTCTGTTCGTCCATGGCCAACGGGGTCAAGGCACTGATGTATTCCGCATCCTTCCTGCCGGAGGACGAGGAGGAGCCGGAGGAGCCCTCCAGGTTCGAGCAGTGGCTGGACAAGCATCTGGGCAGCGAGAAGGCGGCCTCCGCCCTGGTCACCTTCGCGGTGGTGCTGGGCATCCTCTTTTCCGTGGCCCTGTTTATCCTGCTGCCCACGGCCCTGGTGGGGCTGCTGGGCCGGGTGGTGCCCCTGGCCATGTGGGTGCGCAACCTGCTGGAGGGCGTGGTGCGCATCGTGATTTTTGTGGGCTATCTGATCTTCTGCTCCCACACCAAGGACATCCATCGGGTGTTCCAGTACCACGGCGCGGAGCACAAGACCATTTTCTGCTATGAGCACGGCCTGCCCCTGACGGTGGAGAACGTGCGCAAACAGCCCCGGCACCATCCCCGCTGCGGTACCAGCTTCCTGTTCGTGGTCATTGTGGTGAGCATCCTGCTGTCCAGCGTGGTGTTTACTTACGTGAATGTGACCAATACCTTTATTCGGATGGGGCTGCATCTGCTGCTGCTGCCGGTGATCGTCAGCCTGACCTACGAATTCAACCGACTGGTGGGCCGGTATGAGAACTGGTTCACCCGCCTGATGACGGCCCCCGGTCTGTGGCTCCAGAACTGGACCACCTTTGAGCCGGACGACAGCATGATCGAGGTGGGCATCCGGGCCTTTACACTGGTACTTCCCCAGGAGAAGGGGAAGGATCAGTGGTAAAACGTGTGTGAGAGAAAGAGAGATTGATAACGGGAGTGTGGTTACATGGCGACCACCTACAACAACCTCTACCTGGACACCAGGCAGCGCCTGCGCCGGGCCGGGGTGGAGGGGGCTCAGCTGGAGGCCAGGGAACTGGTCTGCTGTGCCGCCGGCAAAAGCCGGGAGCAGTTTTACCGGGACATGACCCTCTATGCCTCCGACCAGGTGGAGGAGAAGCTGAAGGAACTGCTGGAGCGGCGCCTGGCCGGGGAGCCAGTGGCCTACATCATCGGGGAGTGGGAGTTCTACGGCCTGCCACTGGAGGTATCCTCCGACGTGCTGATTCCCCGGATGGACACCGAGCTGCTGGCCGAGCGGGCCATTCTGCTGGCCCGGGCCGCCGGCGAGGGAGCCCGGGTGCTGGACCTGTGCGCCGGCAGCGGCTGCGTGGGGCTGGCGGTGGCCTCCAACGTGCCGGAGTGCCGGGTGGTGCTGGCCGACGTCAGTGAGGCGGCCCTGAAGGTATGCAAGGGCAACATCCGCCGGTGCGACCTGAACGCCCGGGTGACCTGCGTCCACGCCGACGCGCTGGAGCCTCCCGCCGCCGCCCTGTGGGATTTTGACGTGATCGCCTGCAACCCGCCCTACATCCCCACCGGGGACATTGCCGGCCTGGACGTGAGCGTGCGGGACTATGAACCCCGCTCCGCCCTGGACGGCGGCGCCGACGGCCTGGACTTCTACCGGGCCATTGCGGAGCACTGGGGGAAGGCTCTTCGGCTGGGCGGCTCCCTGGTGTTTGAGGTGGGGATCGGCCAGGCCCCCGACGTGGAGCACATTCTGGCCGTCAACGGATTTGAGCAGATCCAAACCGCCCAGGATACCCAGGGCATCTGGCGCGTGGTAGAGGGCGTTATGAATCGGTAAGGGCGGAGCAGTCCGCCGTCTGGAGAGGAGAAGTCACACTATGGCAGATAAGAAAAAATCCGTGGTGGAGAGCGCGGCTCCCGCCTCTGATAAGAAGAAGGCCTTGGAGACCGCCATGGCCCAGATCGAAAAGACCTACGGCAAGGGCTCCATCATGCGGCTGGGGGACAACACCGACATCGTGGTGGAGGCCATCCCCACCGGGTCCCTGTCCCTGGACCTGGCGCTGGGTATCGGCGGCGTCCCCAAGGGCCGGATCGTGGAGATCTACGGTCCCGAGTCCTCCGGTAAGACCACCCTGGCCCTGCATATCGTGGCGGAGGCCCAGAAGCGGGGCGGCGAGGTGGCCTTCATCGACGCCGAGCACGCCCTGGACCCCTCTTACGCCCGGGCGCTGGGCGTGGATATCGACTCCATGCTCATCTCCCAGCCGGACACCGGTGAGCAGGGCCTGGAGATCTGCGAGGCCCTGGTCCGCTCCGGCGCCATCGACGTGGTGGTGGTGGACTCGGTGGCCGCTCTGACCCCCCGGGCCGAGATCGAGGGCGACATGGGCGACTCCCACGTGGGCCTGCTGGCCCGGCTCATGAGCCAGGCCCTGCGGAAGCTGGCCGGCTCCATCGCCAAGACCAACTGCGTGGTCATCTTCATCAACCAGCTGCGGGAAAAGGTGGGCGTCATGTACGGCAACCCGGAGGTCACCACCGGCGGCCGGGCATTGAAGTTCTACGCCTCCGTCCGTATCGACGTGCGGCGGATCGAATCCCTGAAGAACGGCTCGGAGATCATCGGCAACCGCACCCGAGCCAAAGTGGTGAAGAACAAGGTATCTCCCCCCTTCAAGGAGGCCGAGTTCGACATCATGTACGGCGAGGGTATCTCCAAGGTGGGCGAGATCCTGGATCTGGCCACCAAGCTGGACCTGATACAGAAATCCGGTTCCTGGTTCGCCATGGGTGACACCCGTCTGGGCCAGGGCCGGGATGCCGCCAAGCAGTACTTGAAGGACAACCCGGAGGTGTGCGACCGTCTGGAGGCGGATATCCGCAAGAACGCCTATAAGCTGATGAGCAGCCAGGCCCGTGCGGCCGCCCGGGCCGCCGGCCGGGCTGTGGATGTGTCCGCCGAGGACTTTGCGGATGCGGATCAGTAAGCTGGCCCCCTCTCAACGGGTGACGGGCCGCTGGCTCTGCCATCTGGAGGACGGTAGCATCCTGCGTATCACCGAAAATGAAGTGGTGGCCTTCGGTTTGTGTTCCGGTCTGGAGCTGACGGAGGAGCAGCTGGAGGCGGTCACACAGGCTGCCAAAGCCGCCGCGGTGCGGGACAAGGCCATGGACCTGCTGGCCGCCCGGCCTCTGTCCCGGAAGGAACTGGTGGACAAGCTGACCGCCAGGCCCCGGAGCAGGGACAAGGAGCCTCTGGCCGACCGGGAGACCGCCCAGGCGGCGGCCGACCGGCTGGAGGAGCTGGGCTACCTCAACGATCAGGCTTATGCCCACACGGTGGCGGAGCACTACGCCGCCAAGGGGTGCGGCCCCAGCCGGATCCGGGAGGAGCTCTATCGCCGGGGGGTGCCCCGGGAGTTCTGGGACGAGGCGCTGGAGGGGCTGGACGCCCCTGACGACGCCATTGACGCCTTTCTGCAAAAAAAACTCCGGGGAGCGGATCTCACCGACCCCAGGAGCTATCAGCGTGCCGCCGATGCCCTGGCCAGACGGGGCTTTCGGTGGGAGGATATCAAGGACGGCCTGCGCCGCTACGGCGGGGCTATGGAGGAGGAATTTTGATGGAGACCCGCGAAACCCTGTTGACCCGCCGCAGCGTCCGCCGCTACAAGAGCGACCCCATTCCTGAATCCGACCTGCGGGAGATTCTGGAGGCCGGGCTTTATGCCCCCTCCGCCATCAACCTGCAGCACTGGTATTTTGTGGCCGTCCAGAGTCCGGAGGCCATGGAGGATGTGCGGCAGATCATGAGCGGTGTGGTGGACAAGTTCCTTCCCGTGCTGGAGGAGCGCTTTGCCCGCAACCCGGAGCAGATCGGGATCACCAACAAGTTCCTCTCCACTCTGGGAGGTGCCCCGGTGTGCGTGCTGGTGTTCATGCTCAAGCCGGACTACCCCGACCGGGACGGCGCCATGCAGAGCGTCTCCGCCGCCATTGAAAACGTGCTGCTGGCGGCCTGGGACAAGGGAATCGGCTCCTGCTGGCTGTCCGCCCCCCAGCGCATGGGCTTCGGCCCCGCCTTCCAGGCCCGCTTTGCTCCCGACAAGGGAGAGTTTGTGGCGGCCATCACCCTGGGCTACCCCGATCAGCAGCCCAAGATGCCCCCCCGCCGTGAGGGACGCTATACCATCGTGTAAGGAGACAGTCTTTTGAAGGTTGCATTTATTTCCCTTGGCTGTGCCAAGAACCTGGTGAATACCGAGCAGATGATGGCCCTGGTGAAGGACGCCGGCCACACCGTCACCGGCGACCCGGAGGGGGCGGATGTGGCGGTGCTCAACACCTGCGGCTTCATCGACTCCGCCAAGAGTGAGGCCATCCAGAATATCCTGGAACTGGCCCAGCTGAAGGACCAGGGCAAGCTGGGCAAGCTGCTGGTGGCCGGCTGCCTGTCCCAGCGCTACCAGGATGAGCTGACGAAGGAGATGCCTGAGGTGGACGGTGTTATGGGTACCGGCAGCTATACCGACATCGTCTCCGCCGTGGAGGATGTGGCCGCCGGCGGCCATCCCCGCCTGTTCGGGGACATCAGCCGCACCTATGAGGACGGCGAGCGGATGGTGACCACTCCGTCCTACACCGCCTTCCTGAAGATTGCCGAGGGGTGCGACAACCGCTGCTCCTTCTGCATCATCCCCTACCTCCGGGGCCGCTACCGCAGCCGCACCATGGAATCCCTGCTGGAGGAGGCAAGAGGTCTGGCGGAGAACGGGGTGCAGGAGCTGATCGTCATCGCCCAGGACATCACCCGCTACGGGATTGACCTGTACAAAAAGCCCATGCTGGCAGAGCTGCTGAAGGAGCTGTGCAAGCTGCCCTTCCACTGGATCCGGCTGCACTACCTCTATCCCGACATGCTCAGCGACGAGCTCATTGACGTGATCGCCCATGAGCGTAAGATCGTCAAGTATATTGACATCCCCCTCCAGCATATCAACGACCGGATCCTGAAGGCCATGAACCGCCGCTCCACCGGCGCGGAGATCCGGGCCCTGCTGGCCAAGCTGCGGGACCGCATCCCCGGTGTGGTGCTGCGCACCTCCCTGATCTGCGGCCTGCCCGGCGAAGGGGAGAAGGAGTTCGAGGAGCTGTGTGAGTTCCTGCGGGAGAGTAAAATTGAACGGGCCGGCATCTTCCAGTTCTCTCCCGAGGAGGGCACCCCAGCCGCCGTCATGCCCGATCAGGTGGATCCAGAGACCGCCAAGCGCCGGGTGGAGCTGCTGGTGGAGCTGCAAAGCCGGGTGATGGACGCCTGGAACGAGGACCGGTTGGGAGAGACCCTGGAGGTTCTCTGTGAAGGATTTGACCCTGACATGGGCTGCTACGCAGGGCGTTCCTATGCAGACTCGACAGATATTGACAACCATGTGTACTTTACAGCTGCGGGTGTGATCCCCGCCGGCACCTTCGTCAACGTGCGTATCACCGGCACCCAGGACGGTGATCTGACCGGAGAGATTGAGGAGTGACGTGTCATGAATACTGCCAATAAGCTGACCATGCTGCGTGTCTTTCTGATCCCTGTGTTTCTGGTGGTGCTTTATCTGGATTTTCCGTTCCACATGTTTTTCGCGCTGGTCATCTTCATTCTGGCCAGTGTTACCGACTTTGTGGATGGTTACATTGCCCGGCACTATAACCTGGTCACAGACTTTGGAAAATTCATGGACCCCCTGGCGGACAAGATGCTGGTGATGGCCGCCCTGCTGTGGTTTGTGGAAGTGGGCCGGTTCCCGGCCTGGGCACTGCTCATCGTCATCGTCCGGGAATTCTCCGTCACCGGTTTGCGGCTCATCGCTGTGGAGGGCGGGCGGGTGATCGCCGCCGCCTGGTCGGGCAAGGTCAAGACCGCCTCTACCATGGTGTGTATCTGCCTGATGCTGGTCTTCCGGGAGCCGGTTCTGGACGGGATCTGCATTTTCCTGATCATCGCCACCACCATCTACTCCGGCGTGGAGTACTTTGTGAAGAATAAGGACGTTATCGACTGGAGCAAGGTGTGATTGCTCCGGCGGACGCTTGACACCTTCCGGGGAAGATGGTAATATACTAAAGCAGTTGAATAGCGCGAGGAACGGAAAGAGTACCCAGCGAGTACCCGCCAGAGAGGGAACGTCACCGGCTGAGAGCGGTCCCAGGGGGTAACTGGAGAATGTGCGTCCGGGAGCGCGGGGGATGTGGAAGCCCCCCGGCAGGCACCGTTACCGGCCATTGAGTGAGAAATGAGAGTGGAACCGCGACCTGATCGCCTCTTATGCGTTTACGCATAAGAGGCGTTTTTGTTTCTGGGAGGTGTTTCTTTGACCCGTCTTGGCGAGACCCTGCGGGCCTACCAGGCCCGCGACCCGGCTGCCCGCAGCCGGCTGGAGATCTTTTTGCTGTATCCCGGCGTACATGCCGTCATCTATCACCGGATCGCCCATTTCCTGTACTGTCACAAGCTGTTTTTCCTGGCCCGGCTGGTGAGCCAGTGGAGCCGCTGCTGGACGGGGATCGAGATCCATCCCGGCGCCAAGATCGGCCGCCGGCTGGTGATCGACCACGGCATGGGCATTGTCATCGGCGAGACGGCGGAGGTGGGGGACGACTGCCTGATCTACCACGGAGTCACCCTGGGCGGTACCGGCAAGGACCACGGCAAACGACACCCCACCCTTGGAAACAATGTGATGGTATCCGCCGGCGCCAAGGTGCTGGGGCCCTTCCGGGTGGGGGACAACTCCCGCATCGCGGCCAACGCGGTGGTGCTGCGGGAGGTCCCGCCGGACGCCACCGCCGTGGGCGTGCCCGCCCGGGTGGTGCGCATCGCCGGGGAGAAGGTGGACTACACCAGCCAGGTGGATCAGATCCACGTTACCGACCCGGTGCAGAAGGAACTGCAGGCACTCAGCTCCCGGCTGGAATGGCTGGAAAAGCTGATGGATCAGAATATGGAAGACCAAAATCAGTAAAAAGGAGCTTACGAATATGCAGCTATACAATTCCGCCAGCCACAAGAAGGAAGAATTCGTCCCCCGCACACCTGGCAAGGTGTCCATGTACACCTGCGGCCCCACGGTGTACCACTTCGCCCACATCGGCAACCTGCGCAGCTATATCATGGAGGATGTGCTGGAGAAGTTCCTGCGGTACGACGGCTACGACGTGAAGCGGGTCATGAACATCACCGACGTGGGCCACCTGGCCTCCGACGCCGACACCGGCGAGGACAAGATGGTGAAGGGCGCCAAGCGGGAGCACAAGAGCGTGATGGAGATCGCCAAGTTCTATACCGACGCCTTCTTCTCCGACTGCAAGAAGCTGAACATCAAGTACCCCGACGTGGTGCAGCCCGCCACCGGCATGATCGATGACTATATCAAGGTCATCTCCAAGCTAATGGATACCGGCTATGCCTACTTCGCCGGCGGCAACGTGTACTTTGATACCTCCAAGCTGAAGCAGTACTATGTGTTCAACGACCACGACGAGGAGAACCTGGCGGTGGGCGTCCGGGAGGGCGTGGAGGAGGACCTGAACAAGCGCAATAAGAACGACTTTGTGCTGTGGTTCACCAAGTCCAAGTTTGAGGACCAGGCCCTGAAGTGGGATTCCCCCTGGGGCGTGGGCTATCCCGGCTGGCACATTGAGTGCTCCTGCATCTCCATGAAGTACTGCGGCGAGTATCTGGATATCCACTGCGGCGGCATCGACAACGCCTTCCCCCACCACACCAATGAGATCGCCCAGTCTGAGGCCTATCTGGGTCACCCCTGGTGCAAGTACTGGGTGCATATCCACCATCTGAACACCAATCACGGCAAGATGAGCAAGTCCAGCGGTGAGTTCCTCACCGTCTCCCTGCTGGAGGAGAAGGGGTATGATCCCCTGGTGTACCGCTTCTTCTGCCTCCAGTCCCACTACCGCAAGAGCCTGGTCTTTACCTGGGAGAACCTGGACAACGCCAAGACCGCTTACGACAAGCTGGTGAGCCGCATCGCCGCCTTGTCTGACGACCCTGCTCCGGTAGACGAGGAAGCTGCCGCCAAGTATAAGGCCGCCTTCATTGAGGCGGTGGGCAACGACCTGAATACGTCTCTGGGTGTCACCGCCGTGTACGACGTGCTGAAGGCCGACACCAACGATGCCACCAAGCGGGCCCTCATCGGCAGCTTCGATCAGGTGCTGGGCCTGGGCCTGCTGGAGAAGGCCGCCGCCCTGCGGGAGAAGGCGTCCGCCCCGGTAGAGGGTGCCGAGGAGATCGAGGCCCTCATCGCTCAGCGCCTGGAGGCCAAGATGGCCAAGGACTGGGCCAAGGCCGACGCCATCCGGGATCAGCTCAAGGCCATGGGCATTGAGATCAAGGACAGCAAGGAAGGCACCACCTGGACACGGATGTGACAGAACTGAAAAAAGCACCGGATCTTGCCGATCCGGTGCTTTTTTGTATCTATCTGGCCGCCCGATAGATGGCGGCTATGTCCTGGGCGCTGAGGGGCTTGACTACGCCCAGCAGCCTGCCGCCCACGGCCTGGATGCACTTCTCCGCCATCTCCTCCAGCTGGGCGTCGGTGGGGGAGACCCCCAGCTCGGTCAGGGAGGTGGGCATCCCGATGGTCCGGTAGAAGTCCTCCATGGCGGCGATGCCGGCCAGGGCGGTGTGATAGTCGTCTTCCGCCGGGGCCGCGCCCATGACCCGCAGGGCGAACTGGACAAAGCGGTCCAGCCGCTCCCGGCAGACATAGCGGGCCCAGCTGCCCCAGACAGCGGCGAGGCCCGCCCCATGGGCCACGTCGAACATACCGCCCAGCTCATGCTCCATCTTGTGGGTGGACCAGTCGCCCCCGTCGGTGCCGAAGCCGGTGAGGCCGTTGTGGGACAGGCTGCTGGCCCACATGATCTCCGCCCGGGATTCATAGTTGTCCGGGTGGTCCTTCAGCACCAGGGCGTGGTGAAGCACCGTGCGCATCAGCGCCTCGGCGATGCCGTCAGTCAGCTCCAGATTGTCCCCGTGGTTGAAATAGCGCTCCATGGTGTGCATCAGGATGTCGGCGCAGCCGCAGGCGGTCTGGTAGGGGGGCAGGGTCATGGTCAGCTCCGGGTTCATCACCGCAAAGACCGGGCGGCACAGGTCGCAGTTGCACCCCCGCTTCAGGCCGCCCTCCTCCTTGGTGATAACGGAGGAGTTGCTCATCTCACTGCCGGCGGCGGAGATAGTGAGCACCGCGCCGATGGGCAGGCAGGCCGTGGGCTTCCGGAGACCGGCATAGTAATCCCACACGTCCCCGTCGGCAGCCGCGCCGTAGCCGATGGCCTTGGCCGAATCAATGACGCTGCCGCCGCCCACGGCCAGGATCAGGTCCACGCCCTCCGCCTTCGCCAGGCGGATGCCCTCATAGACCAGGCTCAGCCGGGGGTTGGGTACCACGCCGCCCAGGGATACATAGGCAATCCCGGCCCCGTCCAGGGCCTTCTCTACCCGGTCCAGCAGGCCGGAGCGCCGGGCGCTGCCGCTGCCGTAGTGGATCAGGACCTTTTTGCAGCCCTGTTCCCGGACCAGCGCCCCTGTCTGCTCCTCCGCGCCTCTGCCGAAGACCACTTTTGTGGGAGTAAAATAAGTGGTTAAGCTCATTGTTACATACCTCCTGTTTATTTGAGAGACTCCAGACCCACCAGGGCCGACTGGGCCAGCAGGGCAGCGGCCAGAGGCAGGGCGGAATCGTCGGTACGGAAATGCTCATTGTGCCAGCAGGGATTGGCCTGCCCCGGGAAACCGGAGCCCAGCCAGTAGAAGAAGGCGGGGATGTGCTGTCCCAGCACCGCAAAGTCTTCCGAGCCCATGTCGGGGCGGGGGGAGACCACGCTGTCCGGCCCAACCAGCGCCGCGGCGGCCTTCCGGGCCAGGACGGTCAGCTCCGGGGAATTGACGGTGGCGGGCACGCCGGGGTGGAAGGCCACTTCCGCCTTGCAGCCGTAGGCGGCCGCCACCCCCACGGTCAGCTCCTCCAGCCGCCGGCGGGCCTTCTGATGGGCCCACTCCTGGTGGAAACGGATGCTCCCCGTCATGGTGAGAAGGTCGGGCACAAAGTTGTCCGGTGTGCCGGCGTGGATGGAGAGCACCGAGCACACCACGCTGTCCAGCGGGTCGGTGTCCCGGCTGACCACGGTCTGGAGGGCGTTCACCACCGCCGCCCCCGCCACGATCACGTCGGTGCATTTGTGGGGGGAGCCGCCGTGGCCGGACTTGCCGTGGAGGGTAATGGTAAAGTGGCTCTTGCCCGCCATCACCGGCCCCTCCATCACCGCGATCTGCCCTGCAGGCAGTTCCGGCCGGTTGTGGAGGCCGAAGAGATACCGGGGCTTGTCCGGCAGCTTGTCCAGCAGACCGTGGTCCAGCATGGCCTGAGCTCCTTGGGTGACCTCCTCAGCGGGCTGGAAGAGAAAGACCACATTGCCCGTCAGTTCGTCCCGCCGGGCGCACAGCAGCCGGGCGGCACCATAGAGACCGGTGGTGTGGAAGTCGTGGCCGCAGCCGTGCATCACGCCGTCTGTGCAGGACATGACCCCCTCGTGGGGCGCCTCCTGCTGGGCGATGGCGTCGATGTCCGCCCGGAGAGCCACGGTACCGCCGCTCCTGCCGCCGCGCAGCAGGGCTACCACGCCGGTGTCCATGCCCAGGTCGATCAGCTCCAACCCCAGCCCGGCCAGCTTTTCTTTCAGCAGCGCTGTGGTGTGCACCTCCTGAAAACTCAGCTCCGGGTGGCGGTGCAGCTCGTCCTTAAAGGCCCGCAGCTCTCCTTCCAGAGCCCTGGCCTGCTCCAACAGCTCCACGATCTTCCCATCCTTTCTGTCTTGCGGGCGGCTGCCCGTTGTTATATAATAATAGAACTGTTTTTTACTATATTGCAAAACGTCGTACTTTGCAAGGAAGAAAATGAGGTGGACACCACGCAGACCCAAGCGACAAATGACTTCTCCCGGGGCAGCATGGCCCGGAATATCGTCAACATGGCCGTGCCCATGACAGTGGCCCAGCTGATCAATATTCTCTATAATGTGGTGGACCGGATGTATCTGGGCCGTCTGCCGGGCCACCTGGCGCTGACTGGCCTGGGCCTGTGTCTGCCCATTATCTCCATCATCATGGGCTTTGCCAACCTGTGCGGCATGGGTGGATCTCCCTTATGTTCCATCCACCGGGGCAGAGGGGAGAACGACGAGGCGGAGCGGATCATGGGCAACTCCTTCACTCTGCTGCTCCTGTTTGGCCTGGGCATCACCACCTTTTGCCTGCTGCTCCGCCGGCCCATCCTCTATCTGTTCGGCGCCAGTGACCTGACCTTCCCCTATGCCAATGATTATCTGACCATCTACATCCTGGGCACCATTTTTGTGATGGTGGGCCTGGGGATGAATCCCTTTATCAACGCCCAGGGCTTCAGCCGGATGGGAATGGTCACGGTGACGGTGGGCGCGGCGGTGAACATCGTGCTGGACCCCATCTTCATCTTCGGTATGGGCATGGGTGTGCGGGGCGCAGCCCTGGCCACGGTGATCTCCCAGGCCTGTTCGGCGGTGTGGGTGCTCAAATTCCTCACCGGACGCCGGGCCATTCTGAAGCTGCGGCTGTCCGCCCTGCCGCTCCACGCCGGGCGGGTGCGCCGGATCCTGTCGCTGGGCACCTCCGGCTTCGTCATGTCCATGACCAACAGCCTGGTCCAGGTGCTGTGCAACGCTACCCTCCAGGCCTGGGGCGGAGAGCTGTACGTGGGTGTGATGACGGTGATCAACTCCATCCGGGAGGTGATCTCCATGCCGGTGCAGGGCATCACCAACGGCTGCCAGCCGGTGCTGGGCTATAACTACGGGGCAGGGGAGTATCAGCGGGTGCGCCAGGGGATCCGGTTCACCACGATCCTTACCATGAGCTACTCTCTGGTAGTCTGGCTGCTGGTACTGATCTTCCCTGAGTTTCTGATCCGTATTTTCAATGATGAATCCGACCTGATCGCCGCCGGTATCCCGGCCTTCCGGATCTACTTTGCCACCTTCTTCTGCATGTCCTTCCAGTTTATCGGACAGGCGGTGTTTGTGGGCCTGGGCCGGTCCAAGCAGGCGGTGTTCTTCTCTCTGCTGCGCAAGGCCTTTATCGTGGCGCCGCTGACCCTCCTGCTGCCGGTGCTGGGCTTCGGTGTGGACGGCGTGTTCCTGGCTGAGCCCATCTCCAATGTGATCGGCGGCCTGGCCTGCCTGCTCACCATGTATGTGGTGGTCTACCGGGCCCTGGACAAAATGGAGTTGTGAAATCTGCGGGACGATCCGAGAAATAAGCCAGCCGGCGTCAGACCGGGCGGCCCTGTTGGGCCGCCCGGTTTTTTGACTAAACCTGCATTGCGTGGTATAATATCCTTACTTATCGGCATTTCTGAACTGGGAGGATCTTCCATGAAACTCATGGTCATCGACGGCAATTCCATCATCAACCGGGCCTTTTACGGTATTCGGATTCTTACCACCAAGGACGGCCAGCCCACCAACGCCGTCTATGGTTTTGTGAACATCCTGCTCAAGCTGCTGGAGGAGGAGAAGCCGGAGGCTCTGTGTGTCACCTTCGACCGGAAGGCGCCCACCTTCCGCCACCTGGCCTACGAGGGCTACAAGGCCCAGCGAAAGGGCATGCCGGACGAGCTGGCGGCTCAGCTGCCGGTTTTGAAGGATGTGCTGGACGCCATGAATATCCCCCGGTATGAGCTGGACGGCTGGGAGGCTGATGATCTCATCGGCACCATTTCCGTGAAGGACACCGCGGCGGGCTGGGATACCGTCATCGTCACCGGAGACAAGGATTCCCTCCAGCTGGTCACCGACACCACCCGGGTGAAACTGGTGTCCACCCGCATGGGGCAGACCACCACCAAGGAGATGACTCCGGACACCTTCCGGGAGGCCTACGGCTTTGATCCCATCCACATGGTGGATCTGAAGGCCCTCATGGGGGATACCAGCGACAACATCCCCGGGGTGAAGGGCATCGGAGAAAAGACCGCCATGGATCTGATCCAGCGCTATCAGAGCGTATCCGCCATTTATGCCGACCTGGACAAGGTGGAGGCCAAGCCTGCTGTGTTGAAAAAGCTGGCGGAGGGGGCGGACCAGGCCAGAATGTCCTACGACCTGGCCCTCATCCACACTGACGCCCCCATCGACTTTACGCCCGAGGCCAATGTGCGGCAGGAGCCCAATGCCCCCGCGCTGTATGAGCTGTTCCTGAAGCTGGAGTTCAACAAGCTCATCGACAAGCTGGGTCTGAAGGCCCCCCAGGGGGAGGTGCAGCAGGAGGAGCAGCAGTTTACCGGCACCTGCACCAGCGAGGACGTGACTGACCGGGCCCGGGCGGAGGAACTGCTGGCGGTCTGGAGGACAAAGGACAGTGTGGACGTGCTGGCCCTGCCCAGCCTGGACGTGGTGGTGGTGGAGCACTGGGAGAACGAAACGGACAGCCACGCCGCCATCCTCCGCTCCGATCAGCTGGAGGGGTATAACGACGTTCTGAAGGCCCTCTTTGCCTCTGATATCAAAAAGAACACCCACGACGTCAAGACCCTGCTGTCCCGGCTGCTGGATGAGGGAATTGAGGGGGGCGGCTTCGTCTTTGATACCGCCATCGCCGCCTATCTGCTCTCACCCACCGACGGCAGCTATGAGCTGGAGACCCTGGGCATGCGGTGGTTCAATCACGAGTACCCCAAGGCCAAGGACACCTATCTGGCCAAGGACGCTTTTACCCCTCTGGCCGATCAGGTGGCTGTGCTGGGGACCTTCCTGTCCCATTGCGCCCTCATCGGGGCCCTGAAGGAGGCCATGGCCCCCCGCCTCACCGAGCTGGGCATGGACAAGCTGTATTATGAGGTGGAGCTCCCCCTGTGCCCTGTGCTGGCCGAGATGGAGCATATGGGTATGCTGGTGGACCGGGGCGCCCTCACCGCCTTCGGCACCATGCTGGACGGGCGGATCAGGGCCGACGAGGCCCTGATCTACGACCTGGCGGGGGAGCAGTTCAATATCAATTCCACCCAGCAGCTGGGCCATATCCTGTTTGACAAGCTGGGTCTGCCTCCGGTGAAAAAGACCAAGACGGGCTACTCCACCAACGCCGAAGTGCTGGAGAAGCTACGGAACAAGCACCCCATCGTGGAGGCGGTGCTGGACTACCGGCAGCTGGCCAAGCTGAAGAGCACCTATGTGGATGGCCTCACCAAGGTCATTGCCCCCGACGGGCGCATCCACACCTCTTTCCAGAACACCGTTACTGCCACCGGGCGGCTGTCCTCCACCGAGCCCAACCTGCAGAACATCCCCGTCCGCACCGAGCTGGGCGCCGAGCTGAGGAAGATGTTTGTGGCCCCGGCGGGGAAGATGCTGGTGGACGCCGACTACTCCCAGATCGAGCTGCGGCTGCTAGCCCACATCGCGGGGGACCAGCACATGATCGATGCCTTCCGCTCCGGAGAGGACATCCACACCGTCACCGCCTCCCAGGTGTTCGGGGTGGCACCGGAGGATGTGACCCACGAGATGCGCCGCCGGGCCAAGGCGGTGAACTTCGGCATCGTCTACGGCATCTCCGACTTCTCCCTGTCCCAGGACATCGGGGTCACCCGGTCCGAGGCCAAGGAGTATATGGAGCGGTATTTTGAAAAGTACTCCGGCGTCCGGGCCTATATGACCCGGGTGGTGGAGCAGGCCAAGGCCGACGGCTATGTGTCCACCATCTTCGGCCGCCGCCGCTGGCTGCCGGAGCTGAAGTCCTCCAACTTCAACCTGCGCTCCTTCGGGGAGCGGGTGGCCCTGAACATGCCCATTCAGGGCACCGCCGCCGATATCATCAAGATGGCCATGATCCGGGTCCGGGACAAGCTGGCGGAGGAGGGGCTGGAGGCAAAGCTGATCCTTCAGGTCCACGACGAACTGATCGTAGAGTGCCCCGAGGGGGAGACCGACCGGGTGAAGAAGCTGCTGGAGACCGAGATGGAGCGGGTGGTGGAGCTGGCCCTCCCCCTGATCGCTGAGGCCCATGCGGGCCGCAGCTGGGCGGAGGCCAAGGGCTGAAAGGAGCGTCTGATGGAACTGCGTCCTGTCACCGGAAAAGCACTGGAAGATTGGTATGACCGGGAACTGAGCGAGGCATTCCCCCCCAACGAGCGCAAGCCCCTGCCCGATATCCGGGCCCTGATGGACGCCGGGCGGTACGAGGTGTGGGGCCTGTTCGACGGGGACACCATGCTGGGCTACGCTACCCTGTGGATGGAGCCCACCGACAAGAGCTGCATCCTGCTGGACTACCTGGGGGTCACCGCCGCCCGGCGGAACGGGGGCCTGGGACAGAAGATCGTCCGGATGCTGGCGGAGCAGATGGAGGGCAAGTCCCTGCTGCTCATCGAGGCCGAGCGGCCGGTGGAGGGGGGCGACCCGGCGGAGAACAACCTCCGGCGGCGCCGCCTGGCCTTTTATGAGCGGTGCGGCTTTGTGCCCGCCTACGACATGGCCACCTGCGGCATGCGCTTTGCCACCTTTCTGCCCTACCTGCCCCAGGACCTGACCCCCGTTATGGCCCTCCACAGGGCCATCTACGGCCCTGAGCGCACCGATGTGAAGGTGCCTCTGGAGGTGGGGGAATTGCCCCCCGGGCCGCCCGCCTGGATGAAAGAAGGAGAATCACTCACATGAATTATAAACTGGTCCCCATGGACAAATCCCACCTGCCCCAGGTGGAGGCCATCGAGCGGGCAAGCTTTTCCCACCCCTGGTCGGCGGCCCTGCTGGAGCAGGAACTCTATAACGACATGATCTCCCTGGTGGTGGCCGAGGGGGAGGACGGCACCGTGCTGGGCTACGGCGAGGTGCGGGCCATCCTGGATGAGGGCACTCTGGAGAAGATCGCCGTGGCGCCCCGATTCCGCCGCCAGGGGGTGGCGGAGGAGATCCTGAAGGCCTACCTGCGGCTGGGACAGGCCCATCTGGCCTTCCTCACCCTGGAGGTGCGGGAGAGCAACGCCCCCGCTATCGGCTTGTATGAGAAGCTGGGCTTCCAGGTGGTGGGCCGCCGGAAGAACTACTATCGGGAGGAGCACGAGGACGCCCTGCTGATGACCATTACATTTTCTCAGGAAGAGAAGGGAACGGAATGAATATTTTAGCCATTGAATCCTCCTGCGACGAGACGGCGGTGGCCGTGGTAAAGGACGGCCGCACCGTCCTGTCCGACGCCATCGCCTCCCAGGCGGATATGCACGCCATCTATGGCGGGGTGGTGCCCGAGATCGCCTCCCGCAAGCACATCGAGGCCATCGCCGGCCTGGCGGATCAGGCCCTGGCCCAGGCAGGGGTCACCAAGGCCGACATTGACGCCGTGGCGGTGACCTATGCCCCCGGCCTCATCGGGGCCCTGCTGGTGGGGGTCAACTTCGCCAAATCCGCCGCCTTCGGCCTGAACGTGCCCCTGGTGCCCGTCCACCACGTCCGGGGCCATATCGCCGCCAACTACATCTCCCACCCCGACCTGGAGCCACCCTTTGTCTGCCTGTGTGTCTCCGGGGGCAATACTCTGATCGTGGATGTGAAGGACTACACCGATATGGAGATCCTGGGAGCCACCCGGGACGATGCGGCGGGGGAGTGCTTCGACAAGGTAGCCCGGGTGCTTGGACTGGGCTATCCCGGCGGCGCTCCGGTTGACAAGCTGGCTCAGGGGGGCAACGATCAGCGGTATGAGCTGCCCCGGGCCCATGTGGCGGACGCGCCTCTGGACATGTCCTTCTCCGGCCTCAAGACCGCCGTGCTCAACCTGGCCCACAACGCCGCTCAGAAGGGGGAGCAGCTGGATCTGAAGGACCTGGCGGCCTCCTTCTCTGCCGCTGTCAGCGATTCCCTGGTGCCCCGTGCTATGGAGGCGGCCAGGATGAAGGGCTACGGAAAGCTGGCGGTGGCCGGCGGGGTAGCGGCCAATTCCCGCATCCGTGCCGATCTGGAGAAGGCATGTTCCACCGCAGGGATCCGGCTCTATCTGCCCCAGCTCTCCCTGTGCGGAGACAACGGGGCCATGATCGGCTGTCAGGGCTATTATGAATTTCTGGCAGGAAAGCGGGCGGGGATGGATCTGAACGCCTATGCCAACCGTGATATCTCAAAGGGCTGACCAGAGGTCAGCCCTTTTCTTTTGAAGGAGAGAGACGGCAGAGGTGCAGCAAAAGCAAAAAATAGCGTTATGTTTACGGACCGGCGGGAATAAGCGGTGGAAAACTTTTGGGGGTGGACGGTGGAAAACTCTGTGCACAAGTGGAAAAATGATTGGAAAATAAGGGGTATACTGATGTGGAAAAGAGTGTGGACAATGTGAATAACTATTTGTAGAGGACATTATGAGTATGCATTATGTAAACATAATACATAAAATACCAGCTGCAAAAGGACCGGTGAAAACGAGAAAAACGGGGGAAAGCGGGAACTATTTCTGATAGGTCCTTTAGAGCTAAACCTATGAGATCAGAAAGAAGCCGCTTTTTTCCAGCCGTTTGCAAGGAGAATTTTGCAGGCGATCCGCCATAATACGCAAACTATACGCCCTGTATTCTGGTGAAAAGGGCCGGATAAAAAAATTTAAAAATAATTTGGAAAATCTATTGACAATCAGGACCCTTTTGCGTATAATAACATTCGCGCCCGCAAGAGTGGGCACAGATAGCGGGATTGTGTAAGGGTAGCACAGCAGACTCTGACTCTGTATGTGAGGGTTCGAATCCTTCTCCCGCTGCCAAAGAACCGGAAGCATCGCAGGGTGCTTCCGGTTTTTTCTTTTTGCGAAACAGGGAAGCGGCCCCTTGCGGGTTGGAAAGGACGGGTTGAAATGAAATACGATTTTACCACCATCATGGACCGCCGCGGTAAGGATGCTTTAGCCGTGGATGGGCTGGGCCGCAGGCCCGGCTTTTCACCGGAGCCGCCCAAGGAGGGGTTCGACGTGATCCCCATGTGGGTGGCAGACATGAACTTTCCCACTGTACCCACTGTGGCCCAGGCCATTATCCGGCGGACCGAGCACCCGGCCTTCGGCTATTTCTTTCCCAGCGACGATTACTATGCCTCCATCATCCGCTGGCAGGAGACACGCAACGGGGTCACCGGCCTGAGCCGGGAGTACATCGGATATGAGAACGGCGTCCTGGGCGGAGTGGTCAGTGCCCTCAATGTGGTGTGCTCCAAGGGGGACAATGTCCTGGTCCACTCGCCCACCTATGTGGGTTTCACCAACAGCCTGGGCAACAACGGCTACCATATCGTCCACAGCCCCCTGGCGCCGGATGAAAACAATGTCTGGCGCATGGATTTTGCCGATATGGAGCAGAAGATTGCGGACAACCACATCCATGCCGCCATTCTCTGCTCGCCCCACAACCCCACCGGCCGGGTGTGGGAGCGCTGGGAGCTGGAGCGGTTCATGGAGCTGTGCCGGAAGTATGACGTCTATGTGATCTCCGACGAGATCTGGTCGGACCTGATCCTGGAGGGGTACAAGCACATCCCCACCCAGTCGGTGAGCGAGGACGCCCGTCAGCGTACTGTGGCCCTGTACGCCCCCTCCAAGACCTTCAACCTGGCCGGGCTGGTGGGCAGCTATCATATCATCTACAACCGCTGGCTGCGGGAGCGGGTGGACAAGGAGTCCTCCCTGGCCCACTACAACGAGATGAATGTGCTGTCCATGCACGCTCTGATCGGCGCCTATCAGCCCGAGGGGTATGAGTGGGTGGACGAGCTGCGGCAGGTGCTCACCGGCAACGTGGAGTACGCCTGCGATTATATCGCCAGGCATTTTGAAGGGGTCAGGGTCTCCAGGCCTCAGGGCACCTACATGCTGTTTATTGACTGTACTGATTGGTGTGCCGCCCACGGAAAGACCATTCAGGAGCTGCTGAAGGCGGGCTGGGACGTGGGGGTGGCCTGGCAGGACGGCACTAAGTTCCACGGTCCCTGCCATATCCGCATGAACCTGGCTCTGCCCCTCTCCCGGGTGCAGGAGGCCTTTACTCGTCTGGACAAGTACGTATTTTCCATCTGAAGACAGAAAAATGGCCGCCGAAAGGCGGCCATTTTTTATTCTGTACCGAAGTGGCAGAGGTACAGATCCTCCAGATTGGGTGGGACCTGCCTGGCCAGAGCGGCGGGCGGGGCGTCGGCGATGAGCCGCAGGCAGGTGCCTCCATCCTGCCGGGACACATTGCTGCACGGATAGCGGGCGGCCAGGTCCTCCTGCTCCTGGGGAGAGACCGGCACGGACCACACCTTTCCCTCCAGCTGCCGCAGCAGCGCGCCGGGGCTGTCCTGCCCAATGATCTCCCCCCGCCGCAGCAGGATGACCTGGTCGGCGGCGCTCTCCACGTCGGAGACGATATGGGTGGACAGAAGCACCAGCCGGTCCTTGCCCAGACGGTTGAGCATCCCCCGGAAGCGGATGCGCTCCTGGGGGTCCAGCCCGGCGGTGGGCTCGTCCAGAATGAGGACCTGAGGGTCGTTGAGCAGGGCCTGGGCAATGCCCACCCGCTGCCGCTCCCCGCCGGAGAAGCCCCCCAGCTTCCGCTTCCGCCGGTCGGACAGCCCCACCAGCTCCAGAAGCTCCGCCGTCTTTTGACGGGCGGCCTCCCTGTCCAGCCCCTTCAGCCGGGCGATGTAGCACAGGAAGCCCTCCGCCGTGAAGTTGGGATACACCCCGAAATCCTGGGGCAGATAGCCCAGCAGGTCCCGGTAGTCCGCCCCAAGGACGTGGATGTCCCTGCCATTGCACAGCACCCGGCCCCGGGAGGGGGCCAGCAGATCGGTCAGGATGCGCATGAGGGTGGTCTTGCCCGCACCGTTGGGTCCCAGCAGGCCGTATACCCCGCTGCCCAGCTCCAGTTCTATCTCTTTCAGGGCCGCAAAGCCGCCGTACAGCTTGCTTACCCGTTCTACCTGTAAGGTTACCATTGGTTGCGCTCCTTTCTCTTGCGGACGGCCCACCCCACACACAGGGCGGTGAGGCACAGGTGCCAGGGGCCCCAGAGCCACCACTCGCATCCCCAGGGCGGGCTGTAGGAGGCCCAGCCGGTGAGGGCACGCCCCCGGATCAGCTTGGCAAAAAAGCCGTTGGCCAGGACATACAGGTCCAGCGGTTCCCCCTTCAGGTCGGGGGCCAGGGCACTGAACAGCAGCACCACAGCCACCAGAAGAAAGGCGACGGGCAGGGAACGGAAGAGCTCGCACAGCCCGCAGGCGGACAGGGCCAGGAGGGCCCCGCCCGCTCCCGCCAGCAGAGTGTGGCCCAGATAGCGGACCGCCCAGCCGTCCGGAATGGAAAGTCCTCCTGCCAGGGTAAGCCCACAGAGGAAATTTCCCGCCGAAAGGAGCAGAGCGAAGAGCAACACACCCAAGGCGCAGCCCAGCAGGCGCCGGAGGAAGAGGCTTTTCCGCCCCAGTCGGGTGGTGAGCATCAGATCCTCTGTTCTGCAGCTCTTGTCACAGGACATCAGAGAGAGGCAGACGCTGAGCACCAGAACGGCCACCGCCGCCAGCCCCAGCTTGTCCCAGAACCGGCCCACGAAGCTCCAGTAGTGCTCCGGCCCGTAACGCCTCTGAAACAGCGCCAGGACCCCGTTCAGGGCTGTCGGTCCCAGGACCAACAGCCAGGTAAAGGGCGCGGCCCACAGCCGCCGCAGCTCCTGTTTCATCTGCTCGCCCTCCTGTTCCAGGCTGCCCATGTCAAGGCCAGCTCCGCGCCCAGCAGGCACAGACAGTACAAAATGGGCCGCCAGAGAGGGGCGCCGTCCGCCCCCAACAGCTGGGCGTCATAGCTCAGGATGCCGGACCAGGCGTATCCGCTGAGCCGGTAAAGCCCCTCGGCGATTGCGGCCAGTCCACGGGGCAGCGGGAACCGGGAGAAGAGGGCCACCAGCCCCACCTGCAGCCCGGCGGGGAGGGCCAGACAGAGGGCAGCTCCCGCCATGGCCGCCGCCGGGCGGCGGGCCAGGGCGGAGCAGAGCAGCACCAACCCCGCGGCGCACAGCCCGCCCAGCAGGGAGAACAGCATCTCCCAGCCCCAGAGGGCCAGCGGCCCCGCCGTCTCCCAGAGGGGGATCCGGGAGATATTCGTCCCGATGCAGGCCGAATCGGGTATTCCGCCTCCCAGCAAAAGGTTGAGACAGAAGGCCAGAAGACCGGGGAACAGGGAGGAGGCAGCCCCATAGCTCAGTCCCAGGGCCAGCTTTGCGCCAAAGGTGTCCCGCAGTCCGAACCGCCCTGCACGAATCAGAGGATCGGTCCGCCCGGCGCGCTCACAGCAGAACAGCCGGGAGAGCCCCGCCACCTGGAGGAGGAGGATCAGGACAGAGGCTATGTTGACGTTGAAGTTATAGACACTGACCCAGAAGCCGTTGGGATTCCGGGCATAGGGAATGGTTCCCCACAGCGTCAGAAATACGGCCAGGATCAGGGCCGCGTACAGCTCCCGGAAGGTGATGAATTTTTTCCACTCAGCGCTCAGCGCGTACATAGCCGCCTCCTTTTGCTCCGGCCGCCGCCAGGACGGCTCCCAGGCCGATGGGGATCAGCCACCCCCACAGGGGCAGGGCGGCCAGCCAGGCCTCCAGGCGCAGTCCCACCAGGGGGGCGCACAGGCCCATCCACAGGGTACCCCCCAGCAGGCCCAGGCTGCCGGTATGCACCCCAAGGGAGAACAGCAGCAGCGCGCCCCCCAGCAGGGCGGCGGAGGAGGCCCCGCACAGGGCCAGGGGCAGGGGGGAGGTGCCGCCCCAGGCGGCGGTCAGGCACAGGGCCAGCAGGGCCGCCGCCGTGCTGCCGAAGAGCACCGTGAACCGGGCCAGGCACATCTGATGGAAGGAGAAGCGGAAGGTGCGCTCCAGCTCCCGCATCCGGGACTCGTTCCGCCAGAAGTAGCGGAAATAGAGCAGGAACAGCGGCAGGGGGGCGGTGCAGAAGGTGGCGGTGAAGGGAGCGGTCAGCCGACCCGCCAGCAGTCCGGCCAGCAGGGACAGCCCCACCGCCCCCAGAAACAGGCCGGGATGCAGCTCGGCGAGGGCGGGTTTCAGCAGCTGGGCCGGGCTCGCCTTATGGGCCCGCCGGGGCAGGGAGGCCCTGAGCCACTGAATGGTTTGCGCTTGTCTATCCATATCCATCCTCCTTCAAGCGCTCCGCCATGGTCCGCCGGGCGGCGGCCAGCCGCCAGCGCACGGTGGAGAGGGGATTGTCCGTCATGGCGGCGATTTCCTTGGGCGTGAAGCCGTGGAAGTAGTGGAGCACCGCCGCCTCCCGCTGGAGGGGCGGCAGCCTGTCCAGCGCCTGCTCCAGGGCCGCCCGGTCCAGCACCTGACCGCTGGGGTCGGGGCCGCTCAGTTTCTCCAGCTCCTCCGGGGCGGCGGCCAGCCTGCCCTGGAGCCGGAACAGGTCCACGCACTTGTGGTGGGCGATGGTGAACAGCCAGCTCTGGAAGTTGTGCCGGACAAAGGTTTTCCGGTACCGCAGGACTGCCAGGAAGGTCTCCTGGGTCACGTCCTGAGCGTCCTGCTCCCGGCCGGTGGTCCGGAGGGCGTAGGCGTAGATCCGGGGGTACCAACGGTTCACCAGCTCCTCCAGCGCACCCTCGTCCCCGTTGGCCATCCGCCGCAGCAGCCCGTCATCGCTCTGGAGCATGCCCCATCACCCCCTTTGTCTGGTAGTATAACGGACAAGCAGGTCCAAAAAACAAGTCTCGTATAAAAAACCGGTCCGGCGCTTGAAACGCCGGACCGGTTTTACATTGTCATCTGGAACGCCGGAACAGGAAGGTAACGGCAAACCACAGGGCCAGATAGAGGGTGATGGAGGCGCCTGCGGAGGAGCCGATGTGGTAGGAGGTCATCAGTCCCGCGACGCCTGCCACAATGGCGGCCAGGATGGAAAACAGGTGGAACTGCCGCATGTTCCGGGCCAGATTGCGCCCGGCGGCGGCGGGGAGGACCAGCAGGGAATTGATGACCAGCAGGCCCACCCAGGTCATGGATACGGTGACCACCACGGCGATGGCCATGGAGAACACCGCCTCCTGCCAGAATACCTTTACCCCACGGCTGTTGGCCAGGGCGGGGTGGACGGAGGAGAGCATCAGGCCGTTGAAGGAGACCAGCCACAGCACCACCACCACCAGCAGAATGACGGCCAGCAGGCCGATCTTGGCGGGCTCCACGCTGAGGATGTCACCGATAAGCAGGCTGTTGAACTTGGTGAAGCTGCCGCCGTCCAGGGTGGCGATGAAGATACCCAGGGCCACGGCGGTGGAGGAGAATACCCCGATCACCGTGTCGCTGGCCATGTGGGACTTGTGGCGCACGTAGGTGAACAGCAGGGCGAAAGCGGCCGCCAGCAGCACTGCCATCCACATGGGGTCGGCAAAGCCGCACAGAGTGCCGATGGCGATGCCGGTAAAAGCGGAGTGGCCCAACGCGTCGGAGAAGAAGCTCATCCGGTTGGTGACCACCATAGTGCTCAGCAGGCCGAACAGGGGGGAGATCACCAGCACCGCCAGAAGGGCATTTTTCATAAAGTACATGGAGCCAGGAGCTGCCCAGTCAAAGGGCAGCAGCTCCACCAGGGAATACCACCATTCCATTACCGCCGCCCTCCTTTCCCCAGGTCCAGATGAAAGACCTCCTGGAACTCCGGCGAGGAGAGCACTTCGGCGGGGGTGCCCACTTTCAGGATCTCGCTCTTCAGCAATAACACCTTGTCGGCGTATTGGTCCAGGGTAGCAAAGTCGTGGGTGGACAGGAGAATGGACAGGTCGTACTTGGTGCGGATCTCGTCCAGCATGTCCAGCAGCTGCTTTTCCCCGTCGATGTCTACGCCGGACAGGGGCTCGTCCAGCACCAGAATGTGGGGCAGAGGTTCCAGGGCCAGGGCCAGCAGCACCCGCTGGAGCTCGCCGCCGGACAGGGCCCCCATCCGCTTGTCGATGAGGGAATCCCCATGGACCCGGGCCAGGCAGTTCGTTACCCGCTCCCGCAGCTTTTTGGGGGAGGGGAGGAACACCGGCCATTTGGAGATGGCGGCGGAGAAGAAGTCGAACACGCTCACCGGGTCTCCCCGGTCAAAGCTGGGGGACTGGGGCACGTAGCCGATGAGGGGCCGGGTCCTGTCGCCCCCCGCCCGCTGGAACTCGATGGTGCCGGTGTGGGGGATCTGGCCCAGAATGGTGCGGAACAGGGAGCTTTTTCCCGCTCCGTTGGGGCCGATGAGAGCCACGATCTCCCCGCAGTGAAGGTGGAAGGAGACGTCGTGGAGGATCTCCTCGCTGCCGAAGTTCACCCCCAGGTTGGTCACCTTCAGGCAGCAGGAGCCGGCGCAGCCGGGGCCGGAATTGCCGTGTTTGTGTACGCTCATCCAAACGCCTCCGCAATGGTTTTGAGATTGGCATTCATGGCGTCCAGATAAGGCTGGATGCCGGTGCCGTCTCCGCTCATGATCATGTTCAGCTGGTACACCGCGCAGCCGGTTTCCCGGGAAATGGCCTGGGCGGTGGCGTCGGAGCCGTTGACTTCGGTGAAGATGGCGGGAATGTCATATTCCTCAATGAGGGAGACGATCTCCTGGATCTCTGCGGCGGAGGCCTCGGACCCCTCCTCCTCCTCGATTGACTTCAGCAGGTCCAGGCCGGTGGCCTGGGCGAAGTACTGGAAGCCGTTGTGGAAGGTGATGAGGGGCTTGCCGGCCAGCTGTTCCAGCACCGCCGGATCATAGCCCAGGGCGTCCTGGGCCTGGGCAGCGTTGGAGGCGTAGGTCTCCTGGTTGGCTGCATCCAGCCCGGACAGGCCGCTGCTGATGGTCTCCAGCATGATGGAGGCGTTTTCTTCCGCCATCCAGATGTGGGGGTCATACTCGGTGTCATGGTCGTGGCCCTCGTGGCCCAGAGCGGGCAGCAGGTCGATCCCCTCCGAGCAGTCGATGACCGGCGCGTCAGAGGCGGCCAGAGCGTCGTCCATAAAATCCTCCAGCCCGGCGCCGTTCATGATGATGACGTCGGCCCCCTCAATGGCCTTCATGTCGTTGACGGTGAGGGTGTAGTCATGGAGGCAGGAGGTCTGCTGGTTCACTAGCAGGCTGACTTCCACGCTGTCCACACCCTCGGTCACCGCTGTGGTGAACAGGTACACCGGGTAGGTGGTGGCCAGCACGTGGAGCTTGCCGTCGTCCGACCGCTGGGAGGCGGCGGGGGCGGAGCAGGCGGAGAGCAGGAGGCCCAGGGTGCAGGCCGCCGCGAGCAGTTTTTTCATAGAGATCCCCTTATCTAAACAAAAAATACGATATGCTGGGCAATTCCTACCCAGCATATCGTATTATACCGCACTTTTTCGATTCTGTAAAACAATTCTTGTCATCGGGCCAGAAATTGCACCATCCAGTGGAGGGGCAGATAGCCCGCGGCGTAGCTGGCCAGGTTGGCGCAGACGGCGTAGGCCGCCCGGCGGCCCTTACCGTGCTCCTTCAGCAGGAACAGATAGGCCATCAGCTCCGCCAGCAGGATGGGCACCTCAGCCACCACCAGGACCAGGTAGTACAGGGGATGGGAGCCGACGCTGACCAGATTCGCCCCGATCCACAGGTGAAGCCCCGCCTGGGTGACCAGGTTGACCAGGAGGAACACCAGCCAGTCCCGTTTGGCGCGGAATCCGAACAGCCACAGCAGGATGCCTTCCACCACAAGAGTAGGAACCAGGGTGGACAGGAACTGAAGGGAGTAGAAGCCAAACGGTGAAGTGGCCGCGGTGATGGCATTGCTCTCCCAGTCGTAGGTCAGGTGGGTGTAGAACACGGTGCGGGTAAAGGGCTCCGCCGTGGCCTGGGCCCCGCTGGCAGAGGACACGGCAATGCGGAAGGTCTCCGGCAGGCCGAAGTAGGTGAAGTGGTGGGTACCGTCCTCGCCGGGTACCAGGTCGCCGAACAGGGGCGGGTAGGTGCCGTGTACCAGGGCGGGGTACCAGCCCTCGTCCTCCCAGCGTTCCAGCCCCTCCAGCAGGGCGGGGTCGTAGTCCTCCCGGTCGATATTGGGGGACCCGTCCTCGTCCTGTTGGAGCAGGTCCAGGTAGTACACCCCCTCCGGGGCGTTGATCACCGTAATGGTGACGGCGGGCTTGGGGCCTGTGTCGGCGGAGGCGGTGCCCGCCAGCAGGATCAGGCAGAGCAGGAGACAGGGAACGGCGCGGAGCAGACGCTTCATGGCAGATCCTCCTTCCTGTGTTTTCTGCCCGTTACACACCTGAGAGGGGGCAATGATTGCGCGGAAGGAACAATTATTTTTCGTCAGGGGCGGGCGGGTCCAGTAGACGCTTATAGTAGCCGTCCAGATTGTAGAGGACGGCGGCAGGGTTGTGGCCGGTGACCCGGTCCTTGGTGACCAGGGTGGTGGTCAGGCCCTCCGCGTACTTGTAGAACATGCTGTCGTGTCCCACGCACAGCCCCACCACGATGTTGAGCTCGGTCCCCAGCCGGTTGAGGTGCCTGGCCTGAAGGATGGGGTTGCACATATTGACGCCCACCGCCTTGCAGGCCTCGTCGATGCCCACCAGGGACTTGTCGGTCCGGCCCGCCTTGCAGGCGATGGAGCAGACCTGAAAGCCGTTGGCCCGGAGAATGCGGGCCAGGGCGTTGCTCTCCTTGAGCAGGCCGACGCAGGTGGCGATCCCCAGCTTGTGAAAGCCCATGCGGCGGGCGAAGTCCATGATCTCCTCCACCCGGGTCATTTTGCAGTAGCCCTCATACTCCACCTGGGCCGCGTTGCGGAGGACCTCCTGGTTTTCCGGCTGGTTGGACAGAGCCAGCGCCTCCTCCAGCTCTCCCGGTTCCAGGGTATTCGTGGTGCAGAAGGGGGGAAGGGGGCCGGAGGCGGCCCGGCAGGCCTTGGTGCCGCAGTCCGCGCAGGACAGCTCAAATTCTTCCATGGGCCGCTCCCTTACTTGGCGTAGTAGTTGATGAGGCAGCCGGCCAGCACGATGTCCCGCTCCTCCCGGGTCATACCGGGCAGCTTCAGGGTGACGGCCTTCTCAGTTCCGTTCTGGATCAGGGTGGCGGGGATCTCCTCGGCCCCGCTGTCCAGGGCGGCGCGGACGCCGGGGATGTACAGCTTGTCACCGGGCTGGACGTTCCAGTCCTTCACGCTTTCGGCGATGAAGGGCAGCATGCCCCAGTTCACCACGTTGGAGCGGTAGCGCTTGGTGGCGTACTCGGCGGCCAGGTTTGCCACGCCGCCCAGCACCCGCTGGCAGGAGGCGGCCTGCTCCCGGGCGGAGCCGTCGCCGGGCTTCAGGGCCATCACCAGAGAGCCCAGACCGGTGTCCTTTCCGTCGTGGCCCATGAGGGCCTCCTTGACCTCCGGGGCCTCGGGATCGGTGCGGCGCAGCTTCTCCACCGCCAGCACCTCCTTGGCACGGGGGACGTACTGGGGGTCCTTCCGGCTCAGGGCGAACTCGGACAGCTTGATGGGGTTGGAGCGGTAGGAGGAGGTCTCGCCGGAGGGGATCAGCTCGTCGGTGGTGGTCACAGGATCGTAAATGGCGGAGCACACGGTGAGCAGCAGGTTCTCCGGCAGAGCCACCTGCTCCGGCCAGTCGGCGATGTTGGGCCCGAACACCAGCTCCTGGCTGGGATCGGCCTTGCCCACGCCGAAGTATACCCGGGCCTTGTAGGGGGTGGGATCATAGGAGAAGGGCTCCACGGCGGGGTCCACGGGGGCGCTGGGCAGTTCGTCCGCGCCGGTGAGCACGCCGCCGTTGAGGGCGGTGGCGGCGATGGACCGGGCGTCCATCAGGGCCACGTAGGACACCTGACCGTCGGAGGGCTTGGAACCCTCCCGGTTGGGGAAGTTGCGGGTGGAGTGGCGGATGGAGAAGGCCCCGTTGGCGGGCACGTCGCCGGCGCCGAAGCAGGGACCGCAGAAGCAGGAGCGGATGGAGGCGCCGGCAGCCATCAGGGAGGTGATGTACCCCTTCCGGGTCAGCTCCAGGTTGACGGGCTGGCTGGTGGGGTAGACCGACAGCCAGAACTCGTCGGCGCCGATGGCGTGGCCGTCCAGGATCTGGGCCGCCCGGACGATATTCTGATAGGTGCCGCCGGAGCAGCCGGCGATGACGCCCTGATCCACATGGAACCGGCCGTCCACGATCTTGTCCAGCAGGGAGGCGGGCTTGCTCTTCAGCTTGAGCTGATGCACCGTGTCCTCGTCCACCTGGTGGAGCAGGTCTTCCATGTTCTCCTTGAACTCCTGGATGGTGTAGGCGTTGGAGGGGTGGAAGGGCAGGGCGATCATGGGCCGGATCTTGTCCAGCTCCACGTAGATAACGCCGTCATAGTACGCCCCGTCGGCGGGGGCCTGGGGCTTGAACTCGTCCCCACGGCCCAGCACAGCCAGGTGATCCTTCAGGGTGTCGTCGGCGGACCACACAGAGGACAGGCAGGTGGTCTCGGTGGTCATCACGTCGATGCCGGAGCGGTAGTCCATGGACAGGTTGGCCACGCCGGGACCGAAGAACTCCATGACGGCGTTCTTCACGATGCCGTCCTTGAAGGTGGAGCGGATCAGCTCCAGCGCCACGTCCTGGGGACCCACCCCGGGGATGGGGGCGCCGGTGAGGTAGATGGCGATGACCTTGGGGTAGGAGATGTTGTAGGTCTTCTCCAGCAGCTGGCGGGCCAGCTCGGGGCCGCCCTCACCGATGGCCATGGTGCCGTAGGCGCCGTAGCGGGTGTGGGAGTCAGAGCCCAGGATCATCTTGCCCGGGGCGGCGTACCGCTCCCGCATGTAGGAGTGGATGACGCTCTGGTGGGCAGGGACGAACTCACCGCCGTACTTCTTGGCGGCGGACAGGCCGAACACGTGGTCGTCCTCGTTGATGGTGCCGCCCACAGCGCACAGGGAGTTGTGGCAGTTGGTGAGCACATAGGGCAGCGGGAACTGCTTCATGCCGGAGGCACGGGCGGTCTGGATGATGCCCACATATGTAATGTCATGGGAGGCCATGGCGTCGAATCTGATGGCCAGATTGTCCATGGAATCGCCGGTGTTATGGGCCTTCAGAATGGTATAGGCCATGGTACCCTTTTTGGCCTCTTCCGGGGCGGACAGACCGGCGGCGGGTCCGTCCTGGGCGGGCAGGAAGGCGCCATTTTTATAGTATACGCCCTCCGTAGTGATCTTCAGCATGGGTATCCCCTCCGTTATGTATCGAATTGTCTCTATCATACCAATATTTTGCCGTAAGTGCAAGCCGTTTTGCTCGGACTTGCAAGTGCCGATAACCAAAAATTTATGTCAACTTTTTTGCCTCGCTGCCTTGACGGGATATAGGGAATACGGTAGAATAAAAACATATTTTGCATAGGAGTTCTGATATGAAAAAGGCCGTTTCCCTACTTTTGACCCTTGTATTGCTGATCGGAATGATACCAGTCGTGGCCGCCGGGCCGGCGGGTACTCTTTCCGTTTATTTTTATGATGAGGCCGCCGGCCGCTATGGATCGCAGGTCCAGACCGACCGGGTGAACATGACCCTGGACGGGGCGGCCCTGACCCCGGAGGACGTGCCCGCTCTGGTACAGTATCCGGAGGGGAAGGACGGCCGTACCCTGGTGCCGGTGCGGCTGATCGCCGAGGCCCTGGGGGCCACGGTGACCTGGGTGCCTGAGACCCGCCAGGCCATCCTGACCAAGGATGAGAGCACCATCGTGCTCACCCTGGGCTCCGCCACTGCTCTGGTCAACGGCAAGAGTGTGCAGCTGCCCGACGGTGTGCCCGCCGGAGTGGTGAAGTGCGACGGGCGGGAGAGCACCATGGTGCCCCTGCGGTTCGTCTCCGAGCAGCTGGGGGCGGAGGTGGCCTGGGACGGCGGCACCTTTACCGCCATCATAACCTCACCCAAGGAGCCGGAACCCACACCCACGCCGACTCCCACACCCACGCCTACACCTACGCCTACACCGACTCCTACCCCTGTGCCGCCCGCCAATCCGGACAACGGTAAGGTGACGGGGATCACCTTCTCCGCCAGCGCCCAGGTGGTGACCATCTCCACCGACCACATGCCGGAATACCGTGTGATCGACCTGGGGGACCGGGTGGTCATCGACGTACTGGGGGCCTACTGCGGGGAGGCGGTGGAAAAGACGGTGACCATCGCTGCCGACAGCCCGGTGATCTCCAGCGTCCGCTATCTCCAGCATGACGACGATCTGGGCTACAGCTATCCCCACACCCTGCGGGTGGTGCTGGATCTGAAGAGCGGCGCCTCTTATGCCAAAAATGTGACGATGGAGGCGGGCAGCCGGGAGATCCGGGCCATTCTGACCCAGACGGAGGAGCCGGAGACACCCGACTTTAATCTGGACCCCAACAAGTACACCATCGTGGTGGACCCGGGCCATGACGGTACTACGCTGGGCGCGGTCTATCCCGACGCCAGCGGCACCAAGATCTATGAGAAGGACCTGACCCTCTCCATCTCCAACAAGCTGAAAACCCAGCTGGAGAAGGCGGGGTATAATGTGGTGATGACCCGGACGGGGGAGACGGCGGGGGATCTGTACGAACGCAGCGAACTGGCCAATTCGGTGAACGCCGACCTGTTCATCAGCATCCACATCAACGCCTCAGGCACCGTACCCACCTTCCAGGGCCTGTATACTTACTACTATCCCGGCAGCACCCGGGGCAAGAACTTTGCCCAGGCGGTACAGAGCGCGGTGTGCGCCGCTTCCGGCGCCATTGATCGGGGGATCGCCTCAGCCAACTTCGTGGTGCTGCGGGAGACCAATATGGCGGCCATCCTGGTGGAGTGCGGCTTTATGTCCAACGTGGAGGAGCTGGAGCGGCTCAAGACCGACTCCTACCAGCAGAAGCTGGCGGAGGGCATCACCCAGGGTGTCACCGATTACCTGAATACCGGCGCCATCCAGAAATAAAGGAGAAAGGCGCTCCGCCGTCGGCGGAGCGCCTTTTATTTTCCTGCGGTCAGATCCGCCGCAGTCCCTCCCAGCAGGCCATGATGAAGCAGTTGGGCAAAAATTTGCTGGCCATCCGCTGGACCAGAGCGGGCAGGCCGCAGGTGGTGACGGCCAGCAGATGACTGTCCCGCAGGGCCCGCCGGGCCACCGTCTCCGGTTTGAGGGCAAAGGGGAAGAACCGCACGGTGTGTCCGTTTTTGGTATCCTGGGCCACCGAGATGAACTCCGTCTTGATCCAGCCGGGGCACACCGCCGTCACCCGGATGCCTCTGGGGGCCACCTCCCACCGGAGGGCCCGGCTGTAGTGGAGCAGGAAGGCCTTGGTGGCGGCATACACGTTGAGGCCGGGCAGGGGCTGGAAGGCGGCGGAGGAGCAGATTTCCAGGATCCGGCTTCCCCGGCTCATGTGGGGGATGACCGCGGCGGTGAGGGAGACGGCGGCCCGGCAGTTCAGGTCGATCATATCCTCCGTCTCCCGGAAGGTCATGTCGGCGTAGGTGCCGAACTTGCCGAATCCGGCGGAGTTGACCAGCACCCGCACGTCGGCCCCCGTCTCCTCCAGCAGTTCCCTCAAGGCCTGGATGCTTTCGGACCTGGTCAGATCCAGGGGCAGGGACCGCATGGGGGCGGACAGCTCCTTTGCCAGCTCCTCCATCCGCTCCCGGCGGCGGGCCACCCCCCAGATCTCGTCCAGGCCGCCCAGTTTGTCCAACCGGCGGATAAAGGCCCGGCCCAGCCCGGAGGAGGCACCGGTGACAATGGCGATTTTCATGTAGGATCCCTTCTTTGCCATACTTGTTTCCTCTAGTAGTAGTATCCCACAAATATGCGGCCCTTTGCAAGAACCGGCCAAAATTGTTGACGGCGGGGAAGCGGACGGGTAAAATAAGAGGCATCATCATATGACCGAAAAGAGGACGATTTATGAACCATCCTATGGTATTACTCTATAATCTGGATACCCCCAAGGGGGCCAAGATCCGACGGATGTGCCTGCCCCTGGGCCTGCGCACCCGGCTGGTGGAGCCGGCGGAGTACGGCCTGGCCCTGAACGACCTGGTGGAGGGCAAGGCCCCCGAGACCCCCTGGGACGGGGAGACCTTCACCGATGAGGTGCTGCTGCTGGTCAACTGCACCGGCCCGCTGCTGGATAAATTCCTCCAGGGCTTCCGGCGGAACAAGATCCCGCCCGTGTCCCTGAAGGCAGTGCTCACCCCCACCAACGGGACATGGAACTCCCTGGAGCTGAAGACGGAGCTGTCCCGGGAGCGGGAGGCCATCCGTCAGGGCCAGGCGGCCCACGCCAAAAAGCAGGAGCCGGAGGGGTAAAACCGCTGTTTTGGGGCAAACTGGCTCCATATCGGGAGCAAGAGGTGCTTACCATGGAACGGATACTCTGTCTTGGGATCGGATACGCCTTCGGCTGCTTCCTCACCGGGGAGCTGGTGGCCCGCCGCCGCACCGGGGAGAGCGCCGCCCGGCTGGGCACCGGCAACCCGGGCATGGCCAATGTGGCCCATGAACTGGGACTGCGCTGGGGCCTGCTGGTGCTGCTGGGGGACATCGCCAAGACCGCCCTGGCCTGTCTGGCCTGCGCCCTGCTGGCCGGGGAGCACCTGGGGCGGCTGGCCCTGCTGTGGGCCTGCCTGGGGGTCGTGCTGGGCCACAACTTCCCCTTCTGGCGGCGCTTTCAGGGCGGCAAGGGGGTGGCGGTCACCTGCGCGGGTCTGATCCTGTATTCGCCCCTGTGGGGGACGGCGGCCTGCCTCACCGGGCTGGGTGTGACAGTCATCACCGGCTGGCTGCCTCTGGGGGCGGTGGTGATCCCCGCCGTTTTTCTCCCCCTGGCCATTCTCTTCCACAGCTGGGAGGCGGGGGCTCTGGCGCTGGTGCTGACCGTGCTGATGGTGAGCCGTCACTATCACGGCCTGGGCCGCATCATGCGGGGGGAGGAGCCCCGGAAATTCCGGCCCAATCAATCCAAGTAAAAGAAAAGGGATGCCTTATGCACGACGAACTGACAAAAAAGGATCTTCAGATGATGAAGGAGGAACTGGACTACCGCCGCATCCAGCTCCGTCCTCAGCTGCTGGAGGCGGTGAAGGAGGCCCGGGCCTTCGGCGATCTGAGTGAGAACTTTGAGTACAAGGCGGCCAAGCAGGAGAAGAACCGCAATGAGGGCCGCATCCGCTACCTGGAGAACATGATCAAGACTGCCCGGGTGCTGAAGGAGGAGGGCCCCGCCGACGGGGTAAACCTGTACGACAAGGTGACGGTCTACCTGGAGGACGAGGACGATACCGAGACCTACCAGGTGGTGACCACCATGCGGCAGGACGCCCTCCACGGACTCATCAGCAAGGAATCCCCGGTGGGCAAGGCTCTGCTGGGCCGCAGGGTAGGGGAGACCGTACATATCCAGGTCAACGAGAATTACGGCTACGACGCCAGGATCCTCTCCATCGAGAAGGGAGAGGATGACGGCTCCATCCCTCTGCGGGGCTATTAAAATAGGAAAAAGCGGGGACGGATGCCGTTCCCGCTAAAAAATGTTTTTCAGGGTGAGCTGCTCCGCCTCATAGAGCAGGTCGATTTGGGTGACCAGCCGGGCATTGGCGGCGGAATACTCCCCGTACTCCCGGCTGTCCAGCAGGGCCAGGGTCTCCTGGAACCCGGCGTAGATGGAGTCGGTGTCGGCGTGGCGGAGGAGCACATGGAGGTAGACGTCCCGGTCCGCCCAGGCCTCCTTGGCCTGTACGGTGAGGGCCCGGGCCTGGTCCCAGCGCTCCGCCGCCGCCTGCTCCTCTGCCTGGTCCAGCAGGGTGGACAGGGTATCGGTAAAGCCGTGGAGGGAGCGGATGTGGAACAGAGTTCCGGCAAAAATGGCCCCCAGCAGAACCAGGGCGATCCACAGCCGCTTCATCTGCGCGCCTCCTTTTTGGCCAGATAGACCCTGTTGTCTTCGTCCACCGTCAGCAAAAACACATCTTCGGGCCGATTGACATGGTGCTGCCGGAGCTGTTTTTCCAGCCAGACGTCATCCAGCCCACGGCTGTGAAGGGTGCGGGTGATGACCCGGCCGTCGTTGATGAGTACCATGGGCAGCCCCGGCTCCCGGGGGATCAGGCCCATCTGCCGGGCAGTGACCGGCTGCTGGGCGGCATAGGGGAGAACGGAGATCTGTCCGTTGGTCTCCAGAATGGCGTATTTGACGGCGGACAGGTCGGTGATGCCCTTCATCCGCAGTTCCTCCATCAGCTCATCCAGGGTAAAGCGGTTTTTCCGCATCTCGCTCTGCCGCAGCTTCCCGTTCTCCACGATGACGCTGGGCCGGCCGCAGAGCACCGCCCGGAACCGGACGCTTTTCATGGTGAGTACCGACAGGGCCATGGTGAGGCACAGCAGGGTGAGGATGGGGATGAGGCCGGTGAGCAGGGGAATGCCGAAATCCTGCATGGGCACCGCCGCCAGGTCGGCGATGAGCAGGGCCAGAACCAGCTCGGAGGGCTCCAGTTCGCCCACCTGCCGCTTGCCCATGAGCCGGATGCCGGCGATGATGAACGTATACAGAATGATGGTGCGCAGAAAGGCGATGACCATAACAGACCTCCCCAAACGCGGGTGTTCTGATTCAGTATGGCCGGCGGAGCCCGCTTTATGCGGCCTGCCCGGAAAGAAAGGAGCTTCCTTTGAAAAAAAGAACCCGACACCTGCTGGCAGCAGGCGGGATCGCGGCCGGCCTGCTGGTGTGGGCGGGGCTGGATTCCGGCCTGACTGTGCGGGAATATACAGTGGAGAGCGAAAAAATAGACAGCACAGTGCGCTTGGTATTGCTCACCGACCTCCATTGCTGCGACTATGGGGAAGGCCAGCAGAAGCTGCTGCATGTGGTGGAGGCGCAGAACCCGGATCTGGTGCTCCTCAGCGGCGATATGGTGGATGACGACCCCCGGCTGCCGGAGGAGAAGGCTCTGACTGCTGTGGAGGCTCTGGCGGAGCGGTGGCCGGTCTATTATGTGACCGGCAACCACGAGTTCTGGAGCGGCCGGGTGGAGGAGATCAAGGAGGCGCTGCGGCAGCGGGGCGCTGTGGTGCTGGAGGGGGAGAGCAGGCTGGTGACGGCGGCGGGGCAGACCATCCAGATCTGCGGCGTGGACGACCCCAACGTGGGGGAGCGGGCCTGGCGGAGCCAGATGGAGACTGTGACCGCCGCTCTGAAGCAGGACGTATTCTCCGTCCTTCTCACCCACCGGCCCGAGCGGGTGACGGACTACACCGGCCGAGGGTTTGATCTGGTGCTGGCGGGCCACGCCCACGGGGGCCAGTGGCGGCTGCCCGGCCTCATCAACGGCTTGATCGCCCCCAACCAGGGGCTGTTCCCACGATATGCCGGGGGTACATACGATCTGGAGGGTACCACCCTCATCGTCAGCCGGGGGCTGGCCCGGGAGAGTACCCGGGTTCCCAGGTTCTTCAATCCGCCGGAGGTCGTGGTGATTGAAGTCACGTCGGAAGCAAAAAAATAATTAGGCCAAATATCTATTTTTTAGAACTTTGGGGCGCATTGACCGGGAAAAATGGGAAGTGCGCCCCGTTGTTTTGTCCAAATTTACAATTTTGAAAAATGGGGGGAAAAGGGAGTTGCCCCAGGAAAAAAATTAGAGTACAATCGAACAAATACCATGGGAAAGAAAGGCGTGATACAGGAGATGAAAGCGACCTTGATCTTGGCCAATGGCGCGGTGTTCCAGGGCGTCAGCATCGGCTCTTCGGCGGACCGGGTGTGCGAGATGGTATTCAATACCTCCATGACCGGCTATCAGGAGATTTTGACCGACCCCTCCTATGCAGGACAGGGCATCGTGATGAGCTATCCCCTCATTGGCAATTACGGTGTGAACCACGAGGATAACGAGTCCTCCCGTCCCTGGGCGGAGGCCTTTATTGTTCGGCATCTGTCCCGCCGCGGCAGCAACTTCCGCTGTGAGGGAGACCTGGATTCCTATTTGAAGAGATATGATATCACCGGGATCGAGGGTGTTGACACCCGGGCGTTGACCAGAATACTCCGCAGTCAGGGGACCATGAATGGCATGATCACCTGTGCGGAGCATTTTCATGTAGAGGAGTGTCTGGAGCGCATCAAGGCCTACCGGGTGGAGGGCACCGTGGAAAAGGTGACCCGGAAGGAGCCCCAGGTCTATCCGGCCCTTACCGCCCAGCGGTTCCGGGTGGCCATGATGGACTACGGCGTGAAGGAGAACATGATCCGCTGCCTCCAGAAGCGGGGCTGCCAGGTGACGGTGTATCCCGCCCACACCCGGGCGGAGATCATCCTCAACGGCGGTTTTGACGGCGTGATGCTGTCCAACGGCCCCGGCGACCCGGCGGACAACGTGGACATCATCAAAGAGGTGCGCAAGCTCTACGATTCCTCCATCCCCCTGTTCGCTGTCTGCCTGGGCCACCAGCTGCTGGCTCTGGCCACCGGTGCCGAGACCCGGAAGATGCGCTTCGGCCACCGGGGCGGCAACCATCCGGTGAAGGACCTGGCCGCCGGCCGGGCCTTCATCACCAGCCAGAACCACGGCTATGTAGTCACCGCCGAGAGTGTGGACCCCGCGGTGGCGGAGATCTCCCACGTCAACGTCAACGAGGGCAGCGTGGAGGGCCTGAAGTACAAGCGGCCCAACTGCTTCACCGTTCAGTTCCACCCGGAGGCCTCTCCCGGTCCCATGGATACCGAATATCTTTTTGACCGCTTTGTAGACAGCATGAAGGGAGGGGAGCGGTAATGCCCAAGAATCCGAATATCAAGAAGGTGCTGGTGCTGGGCTCCGGCCCCATCGTGATCGGCCAGGCCGCCGAGTTCGACTACGCCGGCACCCAGGCCTGCCGCGCCCTGAAGGAAGAGGGCGTGGAGGTGGTGCTGGTCAACTCCAACCCCGCCACCATCATGACCGACAAGGACATCGCCGACCATGTGTATATCGAGCCGCTGAACATTGCCAGCGTGGAGCAGGTCATTCAGATGGAGCGGCCCGACTCCATCCTGCCCACTCTGGGCGGCCAGACCGGCCTGAACCTGGCCATGAACCTGTATGAGCAGGGCATTCTGGACCAGTACGGCGTGCGCCTGCTGGGAACCAGCCCGGAATCCATCCGCAAGGCTGAGGACCGTCAGGGCTTCAAGGACGCTATGGAGGCCATCGGCCAGCCCTGCGTCACCTCCGACGTGGTGGAGAGCGTAGAGGACGCGGTGGCTTTTGCCGGGTCCATCGGTTACCCCGTTATCGTCCGGCCTGCCTATACCCTGGGCGGAACCGGGGGCGGCATTGCCTATGACGAGCTCTCCCTGCGGGAGATCGCCGACCGGGGCATCCATCTGAGCCGGGTGGGCCAGGTGCTCATCGAGCGGTGCATCTCCGGCTGGAAGGAGATCGAGTTCGAGGTCATGCGGGACAGCGCCGGCAACGTGATCCAGATCTGCTCCATGGAGAACGTGGACCCGGTAGGCGTCCACACCGGCGACTCCATCGTGGTGGCGCCCACCCAGACCCTGGCCAACAAGGAGTTCCAGATGCTGCGCAAGGCCTCTCTGGACATTATCTCCGCCCTGAAGATTGAGGGCGGCTGCAACGTGCAGCTGGCCCTGAATCCTGACTCCTTCGAGTACGCGGTCATCGAGGTCAACCCCCGTGTGTCCCGCTCCTCCGCTCTGGCCTCCAAAGCCACCGGCTACCCCATCGCCAAGGTGGCGGCCAAGATTGCCCTGGGCTACACCCTGGATGAGATCCCCAACGCGGTGACCGGCAAGACCACCGCCTGCTTTGAGCCCACCCTGGACTACTGCGTGCTCAAGATCCCCCGCCTGCCCTTCGACAAATTCACCACCGCCAGCCGCACCCTGGGCACCCAGATGAAGGCCACCGGCGAGGTCATGGCCATCGGCAACTCCTTTGAAGGCGCCCTGATGAAGGCCATCCGCTCCCTGGAGCTGCCGGTGAAGTCCCTCCGCATGCCTGGCCTGGACCAGCTGTATACCGAAGAGATCGAGGACCGGCTGGTGAACATCGATGACCAGCGGCTCTTCGTGGTAGCTGAGGCCCTCCGCCGGGGCTTCTCCCCCGAGAAGATCAACAAGATCACCAAGTACGACCTGTGGTTCCTGGACCGGCTCCAGATCATTGTGGACATGGAGGACAAGCTGGACCACGGCCATCTGGATGCCGACACCCTGCGTGCCGCCAAGGAGATGGGTTTCTCCGACGCCTGGATCGCCGCCCTGTCCGGCAAGGAGCGGGAGGAGATCAAGGCCCTGCGGGAGAGCTACGGCATCGTTCCCGCCTTCAAGATGGTGGACACCTGCGCCGCCGAGTTTGAGGCCCAGACCCCCTATTATTACTCCACCTACGACCAGGAGAACGAGGCGGCGGAAGAGCTCCACATGCCCCAGGTAGGAGAGCTGGCCCCCAACATCCCCGAGGCCCCCTATCTCACCGCCGCCGCCGCAGAGCCCCACCGCAAGACTCCTGTGGAAGAGCGGAAAAAGGTGCTGGTGCTGGGCTCCGGCCCCATCCGCATCGGCCAGGGCATCGAGTTCGACTACTGCTCGGTCCACTCTGTCTGGGCTTTCAAGCGCCTGGGCTATGAGACCATCATTATCAACAACAACCCCGAGACCGTGTCCACCGACTTCGACGTGGCGGATAAGCTGTACTTCGAGCCGCTGACCGCCGAGGACGTGGAGGCCGTGGTGGAGCTGGAGAAGCCCTGGGGGGCCGTGGTCCAGTTCGGCGGCCAGACCGCCATCAAGCTGGCCCAGGCCCTGACCAACATGGGCGTGCCCATCCTGGGCACCTCCGCCGACGGCGTGGACGCCGCCGAGGACCGGGAGCGGTTTGACGAGATCCTGAACCAGTGCAAGATCCCCCGTGCCGCCGGCAAGACGGTGTTCACCACCGATGAGGCGTTGGCTGCCGCCCACGAGGTAGGCTACCCCGTGCTGGTGCGCCCCTCCTACGTGCTGGGCGGCCAGGGTATGGAGATCGCGTACAACGACCGCAATATCATCGAGTTCATGCGCATCATCAATCAGGTGCAGCAGGAGCACCCCATCCTGGTGGACAAGTACCTGATGGGCCGGGAGGTAGAGGTGGACGGCGTGTTCGACGGGGAGGACCTGCTGATCCCCGGCATCATGGAGCATATCGAGCGGGCCGGCGTCCATTCCGGCGACAGTATCTCCGTCTATCCCCCCATCCACATCGAGCAGAAGCACAAGGATACCATCTACCGCTACACCTATGCCCTGTCCAAGGCTCTGGGGGTGGTGGGCCTGGTGAACATCCAGTTCGTCATCTACGATGACACCGTGTACGTCATCGAAGTCAACCCCCGCTCCTCCCGTACCATCCCCTATATCTCCAAGGTCACCGGGGTACCCATCATCGACCTGGCCACCAAGGTCATGCTGGGCCAGAAGCTGAAGGACCTGGGCTACGGCACCGGCATCTATAAGGAGGCCGACTACTACGCCGTAAAAATGCCGGTGTTCTCCTTCGAGAAGCTGACCGACGTGGACACCGGCCTTGGCCCCGAGATGAAGTCCACCGGTGAGTGCCTGGGTCTGGCCGAATCCTTCCCCCAGGCCCTGCTGAAGGCCTTCAAGGGCGCCAACATGAAGGCCCCCAAGAAGGGCGGACGCATCATCATCACCGTCAAGGACGAGGACAAGGGCGAGATCGTGGGCATTGCCCAGGGCTTTGCCGACATGGGTATTGAGATCCTGGCCACCAGCGGCACCTGCGACGCCCTCAACGCCGCCGGCATTCCCGCCCGGAAGGTGGCCCGGGTGTCCGAGGCTCACCCCAATATCCTGGACATGATCGCCTCCGGTACCGTGGACCTGGTGATCAACACGCCCACCCGGGGCCGCCGTCATGACACCGACGGTTTCCGGATCCGCCGCTCCACCGTGGAGCACTCTGTGGCCTGTATTACGGCCATCGACACCGCCCGGGCCATGCTCACCGTCCGCACCCAGGGCCGCTCCGCCGATCTGCGGCCCATCGACATCACCAAAATTTAATTGAAATGGAACTTCCTCCTTCCGGATTCGTCTGATAGAATAGACAAAAAGAATTTGGAAGGAGGAGTTTTTATGCGCAGATGGTTGGCAATGCCCATAGCAGCGGGTCTGCTGGTGGTGGGACTGTCCGGGTGTGTCATGGAGGCAACCACAGAGAAGCCGGTGATCTACCTCTACCCGGAGGAGGAGACACGGGTGAGCGTCACACTGGACTATAACGGCCAGTTTACTTCCACCTACCCCTCCTATAAGGACGGCTGGACGGTGGATGCTGCCCCCGACGGCACCCTTACCGACCCGGATACCGGCCGGCAGTACTACTGCCTGTTCTGGGAGGGGGTCACTGAGGTGGAGTATGACTTCTCTACAGGGTTCTGTGTGGCGGGGGCAGATACCGCCGCCTTTCTGGAGGGCGCTCTGGCCGACCTGGGTCTGACGGAAAAAGAGGCCAACGAGTTCATTATCTACTGGCTGCCCAGGATGGAGCACAATCCCTATAATCTGATCTCCTTCCAGACCACCGCCTATACCGACAGTGCCAAACTGACCATTGACCCGGCCCCGGATACCCTGATCCGGGTGTTTATGGCCTGGCAGGGGGTGGAGGAGCAGGTGGAAGTGCCGCCCCAAACGCTTACTGCTCCGCAGCGCTCCGGCTTCACGGCGGTGGAGTGGGGCGGAGCAGAAGTACAACCATGAAGAAAGCCGCCGGACCTGCGGGTCCGGCGGCTTTCCTTTCGGAGCTCTTGCGCTTTTGGGGGAAATATGGTATCCTAAACTGTAAAATTTTCGTCTTTTCCCCAGATGATCATAGAATCCATAGAAAGAAGGAACGTGCATGTCCCATCAGACCTTAATCGTCCTGGATTTTGGCGGCCAGTATAATCAGCTCATTGCCCGCCGGGTCCGGGAGTGCGGGGTGTACTGCGAGGTCAAGCCCTACACCACCCCTCTGGAGCAGCTGAAGGCCATGGAGCCCATCGGCTTCATCTTTACCGGCGGCCCCAACAGTGTGTATGACGAAAAGGCGCCCCATGTGGATCCCGCTATTTTTGAACTGGGTGTGCCTGTGCTGGGTATCTGCTACGGCTGCCAGCTCATGGCCTATACGCTGGGCGGTCAGGTCACCGCTGCCCAGGCCGATACCGCGCGGGAGTACGGCAAGACCGAGACCTACTATGACACCACCTGTAAGATTTTTAAGGGACTGCCGGAGAAGGGCATATCCTGGATGAGCCACGGGGACTATATGGCCAAGGTGCCTGAAGGCTTCGCTCTGACCGCCCATACCGATGCCTGCCCCAACGTGGCCATTGCTGACGAAAAGCGGGGCTTCTACGGCGTGCAGTACCACCCCGAAGTGAACCACACCGAGCACGGCATCGACATGATCCGCAACTTCCTCTATGAGGTGTGCGGTGCGGTGGGCGACTGGTCCATGGGCGACTATAAGAACACCGCCATCCAGGCCATCCGGGAAAAGGTGGGGGACGGCAAGGTGCTGCTGGCTCTGTCCGGCGGTGTGGATTCCTCTGTGGCAGCTGCTCTGCTGGCCGAGGCCGTGGGCAATCAGCTCACCTGCGTGTTTGTGGACCACGGCCTCATGCGCCTCAATGAGGGAGATGAGGTGGAGGCCGCCTTCTCCCGCTGGGATATCAATTTTGTCCGGGTAGACGCCGAAAGCCGCTTCCTGCTGAAGCTGGCCGGTGTGTCCGAGCCGGAGCACAAGCGGAAGATCATCGGTGAGGAGTTCATCCGGGTCTTCGAGGAAGAGGCCAAAAAGATCGGGCGGGTGGATTACCTGGTGCAGGGCACCATTTATCCAGACGTGATCGAGTCCGGCGCCGGTGACGCTGCTGTCATCAAGAGCCACCACAACGTAGGCGGTCTGCCTGACTATGTGGACTTTAAGGAGATCATCGAGCCCCTGCGCCTGCTGTTCAAGGATGAGGTGCGGCAGTTGGGCCGTGAGTTGGGCCTGCCTGAATATCTGGTTATGCGTCAGCCCTTCCCTGGACCCGGCCTGGCCATCCGGGTCATCGGCGACCTGACCAAGGAGAAGCTGGATACCCTGCGGGAGGCGGATGCCATCTACCGGGAGGAGATTGCCGCCGCCGGAGAGGACAAGAATATCAACCAGTACTTCGCGGTGCTTACCAACACCCGCTCAGTGGGCGTCATGGGTGACGGCCGTACCTACGACTACACCTTGGCCCTCCGGGCAGTGACCACCAGTGACTTCATGACTGCCGACTGGGCCCGCATCCCCTACGATGTGCTGGATAAGATCTCCACCCGCATCGTCAATGAGGTCAAGGGCATCAACCGTATCGTCTACGATATCACTTCCAAGCCCCCCGCAACCATCGAGTGGGAGTAAATAGAGAGAAACAGAACCCCCCTCTGTTCGCCGCATTGCAGCGGGCAGAGGGGGGTTCTCTGAAAAATCAGACACCTTTTCCGTCATTCCACTTCCACTCCCGGATCTCCGGCAGATCGCAGCCGTGGACGGTGATATACTGGTGATGCTCCACCAGCTTGTCCTTCATCAGCTGGATGAGGAAGGCTCCCCGGTTGCCCAGCTGGGGCAGCCGCTTGACCACGTCGATGACCAGGTCGAACCGGTCGATGCAGTTCTGCACCCGCATGTCGAAAGGCGTGGTGATGGTGCCCTCCTCGATATAGCCCCGGACATGGAGGTTCTTGTTCCGGCGGCGGTAGGTCAGCTCATGGACCAGGGAGGGGTAGCCGTGGAAAGCGAAGATGATGGGCTTGTCCCGGGTGAAAAGCACGTCGTAGTCCTCATCGGTCAGACCGTGGGGGTGCTCGGTATGGGGCTGGAGCTTCATCAGATCCACCACATTGATGACCCGCACCTTCAGCTCGGGCAGGTAGCGGCGCAGGATGGTGACGGCCGCCAGGGTCTCCAGAGTGGGGGTCTCCCCGCAGCAGGCCAGCACCGCGTCGGGCTCCGCACCCTGGTCGTTGGAGGCCCACTGCCAGATGCCGATGCCGTGGGTACAGTGCTTGATGGCCTCGTCCATGGTGAGCCACTGGGGTCTCATGTGTTTGGAGGTGACCATCACATTGATATAGTTGCGGCTCTTGATGCAGTGGTCGAAGCAGGAGAGCAGGCAGTTGGCGTCGGGGGGGAGATAGAGGCGAACCACATCTGCCTTCTTGTTGGCCACGTGGTCCAGAAAGCCGGGGTCCTGATGGGTAAAGCCGTTCTGGTCCTGCTGCCACACGTTGGAGGAGAGCACATAGTTCAGAGAGGCAATATCCTGCCGCCAGGGGAGCTGCCGTGCCACCTTCAGCCACTTGGCGTGCTGGCTCACCATGGAGTCCACGATGCGGATAAAAGCCTCATAGCTGTTGAGAAAGCCGTGACGGCCGGTGAGCAGGTAACCCTCCAGCCAGCCCTGGCACATATGCTCGGACAGCATGCCGTCCATGATCCGACCGTCGGAGGTCAGGGCTTCGTCAGTGGGCAGCGTCTCCGCGTTCCAGCGGCGGCCCGTGACCTCGAAAGCGGCGTGAAGCTTGTTGCTCATAGCCTCATCCGGCACAAAAATGCGGAAATTCTTGGCCTTCTGATTGAGCTTCAGCACGTCCCGGACATATTTGGCCAGCTCTGCCATATCCTCCGCCTCCACCGCGCCGGGGGAGGGAACTTCCACGGCGTATTTGGCAAAGTTGGGGGTACGCAGGTCCCGCAGAAGCAGGCCGCCGTTGGCGTGGGGGTTGGCCGCCATCCGCCGCTCACCCTGAGGCGCCAGAGCCCGCAGAGTGGATACCGGTGCGCCGGTATCGTCGAACAGCTCCTCCGGTCGGTAGCTGCGCAGCCAGCTCTCCAGCTGGGCCAGCAGTTCGGGATGGTTCTCATCAACCGCCAGAGGGAGCTGGTGCACCCGGCAGGTGCCGTCGGGCTGGAGGGGGCCGGTCCACCCCTTGGGGGAACGGAACACCACCATGGGCCACCGGGGCCGCTCTTTTTCGCCCAGCTCCCGGGCGCCCTGCTGGATCCGCTGAATCTCCCGCACCGCCCAATCCAGAGCGGCGGCCATTTTCTGATGCATCTGGGCCGGGTCGTCTCCCTCCACGAAGCGGGGCGTCCAGCCGCAGCCCTTGAAGAAGTCCTCCAGCTCTTCGCCGCTGATACGGGCGAGCAGGGAGGGCGTGCCGTTTTTGTAGCCGTTGAGGTGGAGAATGGGGAGCACCGCCCCGTCTCCTACCGGGTCCAGGAACTTGTTGGAGTGCCAGGCAGTAGCCAAAGGTGCGGTCTCCGCCTCGCCGTCTCCCACCACGCAGGCGGCAATGAGGGTGGGGTTGTCCATCACCGCGCCGAAGGCGTGGGCCAGGGAATAGCCCAGCTCGCCCCCCTCGTTGATGGAGCCGGGGGTATTTGGCGCACAGTGGCTGCCGATGCCGCCGGGGAAGGAGAACTGGCGGAACAGCTTGCGCATGCCCTCCTCATCCTGACTCACGTTGGGATAGACCTCGCTGTAAGTACCCTCCAGATAGGCCTGGGCCACCACCGCGCTGCCGCCGTGTCCGGGGCCGCAGACATAGATCATATTCAGATCGTACTTGGTGATCACCCGGTTCAGGTGGGTGTAGATGAAATTCAGTCCCGGCACTGTGCCCCAGTGGCCCACCGGTGTAGGCTTCACATCGGTGGGGCGCAGCGGCTGACGGAGCAGGGGATTGTCCTGCAGATAAAGCTGTCCGGCAGCCAGATAGTTGGCGGCCCGCCAATAAGCGTCGATTTTTCGCAGCATGTCCGGGGTGAGAGGTCCCTTCTTTGACATGCGGGTAGAGGTCTTAATGACTACCTTCGTTTTTTCGTTGGGTGCCTTTGCCACACGAACGGCCTCCTTATGGCAAGAATCGATCTCGTAACTTTGATTTAATTATAGCGGAACAGGGTGAGGTGTCAATAGAACCGAGGTAAACCAGACAGTTCTGTTGACATAAAAGAAAAGGATGGAAATATTCTGCGGCGTATGGTAATATAAATATGTATGTCCAAAAGTATCGTCATGGAGGGAATCACATTGACCTATCTTCTGTCCATCCTAATGGGAATCATCCAGGGCGTGGCGGAGTTCCTGCCCATCTCCAGCTCCGGCCACCTGGCCCTGTTCCAGACCTTCTTCGGCATGGAAAATGTTGAAGAGAAGTACATGTTCTTTACCGTCCTGCTCCACTTCGGCACTCTGATCTCGGTGTGTGTGGTCTACTGGCGGGATATTGTGGATATGATCCGGGAATTCTTTTTGGGGATTGCAGCCCTGGCAGGGAAGGATACCGGCACGCCGCCGCCTCCCGCCCGGCGGATGGTGATGCTCATCATCATCGGCACCCTGCCTCTGTTTGTCATGGTGCTGCTGCAGGATGCGGTGAACGCTCTGTTCTCCAACTCCATCATGGTGTCCATTGCCCTGTTGTGCACCGGTTTCATCCTGTTTTTCTCCGACCGGCTGGCCAAGGGCCGCAAGACCGCCCGGAACGCCACCGTGGCGGATGCCCTCATCGTGGGCTGCGGCCAGGCCCTGGCGGTGATCCCCGGCCTGTCCCGGTCCGGTACCACCATCTCCGTAGGTATGCTGCGGGGCTTCGACCGGTCCTTTGCCGTGCGCTTTTCCTTCCTGCTGTCCCTGCCCGCCATCCTGGGCGCCAACGTGCTGGAGATCAAGGACGCGGTGGATGCCGGAATCAACATGGAAGAGATGCCCATGTATATTGTAGGCGTGGTGGTGGCCGCGGTGGTGGGCTACTTCGCCATCCGCCTGGTAAAGAGCCTGTCCGACAAGGGCAAGTTCGGCCGGTTTGCCTATTACTGCTGGGCAGTGGGTCTGGGCAGCCTGATCGCCGGCATCATCAAGACGGCGATGGCGGCCTGATCCGCTGCTGTACGTAAGAAATACCCTGGAAAGGATCTGATCGAGTTGGCCACAGCACCAAAGAAGACTACGGGCGGGAAGCGTACTGCGTCTGGAAAGAGCCGCAGCACGTCCTCCAGCCGTTCGTCCTCCAGCCGGAAAAAGACCTCTGCTCCCAGGCCGGTCCGCCGGGAAGTGGGAGCGGTGGTCTGCCTGCTGCTGGCCATTTTTTCCGCCTTTGGATACTTCCACATTCAGGCGATCTTCATTGACTTTTTCTGCGGCCTGGTGAAGGGCCTCATCGGCTACGGCTATTGGCTGCTGCCCCCCATGCTGCTGGTGGCCAGCGGTATCCTGCTGTTTCACAGGGGACGCCCGGTGCGCTTCCGGGTGTGCTGCGCCCTGCTTACCCCGGTGCTGTTTGGATGCCTGCTCCATCTGATCCTGGCCAAGGGGCCCTATGCCTGGAATCTGGAGCTGGTCAAGACCCTGTGGACTCAGGGCGAGAGCCTGAAGAGCGGCGGCGTGGTCAGCGGCGTGGTCGCCCTGGGCCTGACGGCGGTGTTCAGTAAGATCGGCGCCGGTGTTATCCTGGTGCTGGCGGACCTGATCATGCTGATGGTGGCCTTCCACATTTCGCCGGTAGCTCTGTTCGACCAGATTCGCTCCCGTCCCAGAGCAGAGTATGAGGAGGAAGAGCTGCCCGAGCCCCGGTCCAGAGAACGGCGCCGGCCCGAGCCTGAGCCGACGGCGGCTCCCACAGCCAAGCGGCAGACAGTTCCCCAGATCGATATTCCGGTGGACGACGGCCCGCTGGTGGGCAAACGGGTGGAGCCCAAGCCGGTGGAGAAGAAGGCCCATTTCTTCAACCGAAAGTCCTCGGTGCCCGCCCCTGACCAGGTGCTGGCCGGGGTGGACGGGGTGAGCGTGCCGGAGGAGCCCCAGGTTCCGGCGGCAGAACCGGCCGTCCAGCCGGCGGAGACGCCACTTGCGGAAGAGCCTGTGGCGGAGGCACCCGCCTCCGCCCCTGTGGAGCCGGTGAAGCCCGCTCCTCCCATGCCGGAGATCCAGCGGGAGCCGGCGGTGCCCTCTGCCGCCAAGGCCAGACGGGAGGAGACTGCCCAGGCTGCCGCCGAAGTGGCCCAGGACATTGCCCGCAGTCTGGGGGAGAGCACAGTAGCCTATCAGTATCCCCCGGTCTCCCTTCTGACGGAAGGAGATGGAACCTCCGGGGCTGATGTGGCGGGGGAGCTGCGGGCCAACCAGACCCGTTTGTCTGACACCATCCGCTCCTTCGGCATCGATGCCGCTATCGTCAACGTCACCCGGGGCCCCTCGGTCACCCGGTATGAGGTGGAGCTGGATCAGGGTGTGCGGCTGAACAAACTGACCAACCTGGCGGATGACATTGCCCTGGCTTTGGGAGCCACCGGTGTGCGCATTGCCCCCATCCCCGACAAGATCTCCATGGTGGGTATCGAGGTGCCCAACAAGCTGGTCTCCCCGGTGCACATCCACGATGTCATTGATTCCCGGGAGTTCCGGGACAACCCCTCCAAGGTGTCCTTTGCCGTGGGCAAGGACATCGGCGGCAACAACATCGTGGGCAACATTGCCAAGCTGCCCCATCTGCTGATCGCCGGCACCACCGGCTCCGGTAAGTCGGTGTGTACCAACTCCCTGATCATCTCCCTGCTGTACAAGGCCACTCCCGAGGAGGTCCGCCTCATCATGGTGGATCCCAAGATGGTGGAGCTGGGCATCTATAACGGTATTCCCCATCTGCTGATCCCTGTGGTCACCGACCCCAAGAAGGCGGCCGGGGCCCTCCAGTGGGCGGTGGTGGAGATGATGAAGCGCTACCGTGCCTTCTCCGAGGTGGGGGTCCGTGACCTGGCCAGCTACAACGCCCACGCCGCCAAGACGGAGGGCATGGAGAAGATGCCCCAGATCGTGGTGGTCATCGACGAGCTGGCCGACCTGATGCTGGTGGCCGCCAAGGAGGTGGAGGAATCCATCTGCCGGGTGGCCCAGATGGGCCGTGCCGCCGGTATGCACCTGATCATCGCCACCCAGCGGCCCTCCGCTGACGTGATCACCGGCCTGATGAAGGCCAATATCCCCAGCCGTATCGCCTTTGCCGTGGCGTCCTCCCTGGAATCCCGCATCATTCTGGACACCACCGGCGCGGAAAAGCTGGTGGGCCGGGGCGATATGCTCTACTTCCCTCTGGGTACCGGCAAGCCCCAGCGGGTCCAGGGCTGCCTGATCTCCGACGAGGAGGTGGCGGCCGTGGTGAACTTCATCAAGCAGAACAGCGGCACTGCCGAGTACTCGGAGGAAATCATCCACGAGATCGAGCAGCACGCCGCCGAGAAGGAGAAGGGCGGCAAGGGCGTGGGCGGTTCCGCGCCGGAGGCCGTGGCGGACGACTACGACGAACTGCTCCCCTCCGCCATCGAGGTGGTGGTGGAGACCGGCATGGCATCGGTTTCCATGCTCCAGCGCCGGCTGAAGCTGGGCTACTCCCGGGCCGCCCGCCTGGTGGACCAGATGGAAGAGAAGGGCGTGGTGGGCCCCTTCGAGGGCTCCAAACCCCGCCAGGTGCTCATCACCAAGGAGCAGTGGCAGGAGATGCAGTTCAAACAGGACATGGCGCCTGCCGCGTCCGAGCCCGTTCCCGACGAGCTGGAGTTTGAGGGGGACGCCATCCCCCAGAGCCGGGACCTGCCCCCCTTTGATATGGATTCCTGATGCAGAATAGAAACAGCGGCATGGCCACAGGCCATGCCGCTGTTTTTTGTGCTGGAGCGGGGGAGGGGCTCAGCAGCCCATCTCCCGGATCAGGTTGACCATCTCAATGGCGCCCTCGGCGCACTCGGAGCCCTTGTTGCCCGCCTTGGAGCCGGCCCGCTCGATGGCCTGCTCGATGTTCTCGGTGGTGAGCACGCCGAACAGGACCGGGATGCCGGTCTCCAGGGAGACGGCGGCGATGCCCTTGGACACCTCATTGCACACATAGTCGTAGTGGCTGGTGGAGCCCCGGATGACGGCCCCCAGACAGATCACCGCGTCGTACCTGCCGCTCTTGGCCATTTTGGAGGCGATCAGAGGGATCTCAAAGGCGCCGGGCACCCAGGCCACCTGAATGTCCTCTTCCTTCACGTTGTGGCGGAGCAGTCCGTCCATAGCGCCGCTGAGCAGCTTGGAGGTGATGAACTCGTTGAACCGGGCCACCACAATGCCCACCTTGATGTCGCTGGATACCAGTTTACCTTCAAACGTTTTCATGATAAGCTCTCCTCTCAATTCTATCAATAAGTAAGAATGTGTCCCATCCGCTCCTGCTTGGTCTTCAGGTAGAACAGGTCGTAATCGTTGGCGTCCATCTGGATGGGTACCCGCTGAGTGATCTCCAGGCCGAACTCAGACAGCTGGTACACCTTGTCCGGATTGTTGGTCAGCAGCCGCATGGTGCGCACGCCCAGGTCCCGCAGGATCTGTGCCCCGGTCCAGTACTCCCGCAGGTCGGGGGCAAAGCCAAGCTCCACGTTGGCGTCCACCGTGTCGAAGCCCTTCTCCTGGAGGGCGTAGGCCTTCAGCTTGTTGATGAGGCCGATGCCCCGGCCCTCCTGACGCATATAGAGGACCACGCCCCGGCCCTCCTTCTCGATCTGCCTCATGGCGGCGGCCAGCTGCTGGCCGCAGTCGCAGCGGCAGGAGCCGAACACGTCGCCGGTGAGGCACTCGGAGTGGACCCGGCAGAGCACGTCCTGGCCGTCCCCGATGTCCCCCTTCACCAGGGCCACATGGTGCTCGCCGGTCAGGTCGTTGGTGTAGCCGTAGATCCGGAACTGACCGTAGCGGGTGGGCATTTCGGCTACCGCCTCCCGCACCACGTGCTTGTCGTGGAGGCGGCAGTAGTCCTGGAGGGCCTTGATGGTGATGATCTTCAGCCCCCACTCCCTGGCCTTCTCCAGCAGCTCGGAGGTGCGCATCATGGTGCCGTCGTCCCGCATGATCTCGCAGCACAGGCCGCACTGGGACAGTCCGGCCAGCCGGCACAGGTCCACCGTGGCCTCGGTGTGGCCGTTGCGGGTGAGCACGCCGCCCCGGCGGGCCACCAGCGGGAACACATGGCCCGGGCGGCGCAGGTCCTCGGGACGGGTGGACGGGTCCACACACATCCGGCAGGTGAAGCCCCGCTCCTCGGCGGAGATGCCGGTGGTGGTCTTGACGTGGTCGATGGAGATGGTGAAGGCGGTCTGGTGGTTGTCGGTGTTGACCTTCACCATCTGCTCCAGCTGCAGCCGGTCGGCCAGCTCCTGGCTCATGGGGGTGCAGATCAGGCCCTTGGCGTGCATGGCCATAAAGTTGACGTTTTCGGTGGTGGCAAACTGGGCGGCGCAGATCATGTCCCCCTCGTTCTCCCGGTCCGGGTCGTCGATGGAGATGATGATGCGGCCGGCCCGCAGCTCCTCCAGCGCCTCCTCCACAGTGCAGAACAATTCTTCCATATTCCGATTCCTCCTTGCTTAAAATCCGTTCCTGGCCAGAAAATCCAGGGTGATCCCGCCAGATGCCGGGGTCTCCGGGGCAGGCGTCAGCAGCTTTTCCACGTATTTGCCGATGATATCGGTCTCCAGATTCACCAGGTCGCCTTCCTTCCGGTCCCGCAGCACCGTCTGGGCCACCGTGTGGGGGATGGCGGAGATGGCGAAAGAATCGGCGCCTACCCGGGCCACCGTCAGGCTGATGCCGTCCACGGCGATGGAGCCCTTCTCCACGATGTAGCGCAGTACCTGGGGCGGGGCCTGGATGGTGTACCAGATGGCATTGTCATCTTTTTGGATCTGGATCACCCGGCCGGTGCCGTCAATGTGTCCGGCCACGATATGGCCGCCGAACCGGCCGTCGGCCGGCATGGCCCGCTCCAGGTTGACGGCGCCGCCCCGCTTGAGCTGGGCCAGGGAGGAGCGATCCAGGGTCTCGTGCATCACGTCGGCGGTGAACCGGTCGGAGGAGAGGGAGGTGACCGTCAGGCACACCCCGTTCACCGCGATGCTGTCCCCGATTTTGGTGCCCTCCAGCACCGTTTTGGCCCGGATGGTGAGCACGGCGGACTGTCTGCCCCGCTGGATGCCCTCCACCTGGCCCATTTCTTCAACGATCCCCGTGAACATCAGCGTCCACCTCGCTTTCTATGAGAAGATCGTCTCCGATCCGGGTGACGGTGCTGTTTCTCAGCGGGATGGCCTGAGCCATCCGGCCGATGCCCGTCCCCTCCACCGGGGTCTTGGCCTCTTTGCCGCCCGCCAGCTTGGGGGCGATGTAGGTCAGCACCTTCTGTACCACGCCCTGCTCCAGAGCCGACCAGTTCAGGGTGCCGCCCCCCTCCAGCAGGACGCTGTCGATCTCCCGCCGGCCCAGCTCGTCCATCAGGGCGTTCAGGTCCACATGGCCGTCCCGCTCCGGCAGCACCAACACCTGGCAGCCCGCCGCCTCATAAGGTGTCCGCCTGTCTGCATCTGTGCAGCAGGTGGCCAGCAGGGTGGGGGACTGCCGGGCGGTGGTCACCACCTGAGCGGTGAGGGGGGTGCGGAGATGGGTGTCGCAGATGATGCGCACCGGGCTCCGCCCGCCGGGGATGCGGCAGGTCAGCAGAGGATCGTCCGCCAGCACGGTGCCCACCCCCGCCATGATGCCGGTATACCGGTGGCGCAGCTGCTGGACGTGATCTCTGGCCGCCTGGCCGGTGACCCATTTGGAATCCCCGGTGTGAGCGGCGATCTTGCCGTCCATGGTCATGGCGTATTTCATCACCACATAGGGCCGCCTGGTGCGGATATAGTGGAAGAACACCTGGTTGAGTTTCTCGCATTCCGACTCCAGCACGTGCTCCGTGACCTCCACGCCGGCCTGACGCAGCAGGGCGATCCCCTTGCCGGCCACCAGGGGGTTGGGGTCCCCGGAACCCACCACCACCCGGCGGATGCCCGACTCCAGGATGGCCTGGGTGCAGGGTGGCTGTCTGCCGTAGTGGCAGCAGGGCTCCAACGTGACATATATGGTGGCGCCCTGAGGCGGCTCGGTGCAGGCGGCCAGGGCGTTGCGCTCCGCATGGGGCTGGCCGCACTTCTCATGCCAGCCCTGTCCGATGATCCTGCCGTCCTTCACGATGACCGCGCCCACCATGGGATTGGGGGAGGCCCAGCCCACGCCCCGCTCTGCCAGAGACAGGGCCAGGGCCATGTAGTCCCGATCCTCCATACCATCATCTCCGAACAAAGAAAATTGCCCTGAACAGATCGTTCAGGGCAATGACAAGGGGCACAGGAGCAGTCCCTGTGCAAACAAAAAACTCTGGAATGTCACACATACCAGAGCAATCGTAAAATCCACGGGAATCCAATGTCCCGCGCGGCAACGATCTTCTTTCATCCAGACTGTACTGTCGGCTTCGGAGTTACACCGAATCATACCTTAACGGCTCGTGGGCTATACCACCGGTAGGGACTTTCACCCTGCCCTGAAGATCTTATTCAATTGACTGGGGTAAGTATACGCCGCCGGTACGCAGTTGTCAAGGGCGTACCGGCGGCGGAGCGGAAAAAAGTGCCGTCAGCGGGTGGCGTTCTTCACACCGTTCTTTACATCCTCGGTCACGTCTTTGGCGGCGTCGCCGATGTCGTCGGCCACGTCTTTTCCTGCGTCGCCGATGTCATCCAGGATACCCTCCGGGGTGGAGGTGACGTCCGGCTTAGGAGTAGAGGAGACCATGGGGGTGGGAGTTACCACCTCTGGGACGTTGGGCTTGCAGGCCGCCAGAGGCAGCATCAGGGCCAGCGCCAATACAAGAAAAGCAAAATTCCGTTTCATTTCCGTCCTCCTGTTGTTTCAATGGGCTGCACAGATTAGTGTGGGCGGACAGAAGGAAACTATACAAAAATTTTTTACCTAATTTGAAAAAAATACTTGCGCGGAGGGGAAAGATCTGCTATTATATCAATAACAGTAATGATTACTGTTTAATGATTTTGAGAAAGTGAGGTGGACTATGAACGGAAAACGCTACTCCAGACAGCGGGAGCTGATCTACGAGACATTGAAGCACACCAAGGAGCATCCCACGGCGGAGATGCTGTACCAGTGGCTCAAGCCGGAGAATCCCAATCTGAGCCTGGGGACAGTCTACCGGAACCTGAATCTGCTGGCAGATGAGGGGAGCATTACCCGGATGGCGTTTCCGGTGGAGCGGTATGATGCCAATACTGTTGCCCACCCCCATTTCTGCTGCGAGCGCTGCGGCGCGGTGTACGATCTGGACCTGCCCTATGATGCCGGACTGGATCAGCAGGCTCTGCTGGCCAGCGGCCACGATGTGACGGGGCACGAGGTCCTGTTCCGGGGTACCTGCATCAAGTGCAAGCAGCTCCACTGAAACACGTCATGATAACCCGTCAGGGGAAAACGATAAGAATAAAAACGGAAAGGTTGGTTATGATTATGGAGTTCAAACTGTATCGCTGTGCTCATTGCGGCAATATCGCGTTCAAGGCGGTGGACAAGGGCGTGCCCCTGTTCTGCTGCGGTCAGAAGATGGAGGAGCTGGTGCCCAACACCACTGACGGCGCTCTGGAGAAGCACGTCCCTGTGGTGGAGAAGTCCGCCCACGGCAGCGGCAGTTCCGTTACCGTGAAAGTGGGCAGCGTGGAGCATCCCATGCTGCCGGAGCACTATATTCCCCTGATCGCCGCGGTCACCGAGGACACCGTGGTGATGAAGTTCCCCAAGCCCGGTGACAAGCCGGAGCTGAAGACCTTTGCCTATGGAGACGGGAAGGTGACGGCCTACGAGCTGTGCAACCTCCACGGCTTCTGGAAGGGCGAGGGCTGATCCCGAATATCAGACGTTGATCTTATAAAATCTTAAAACAGAAAGGAAGGCGTTTCTTATGGAGCTGAAGGGCAGCAAGACCGAGGCCAATCTCTGGACCGCGTTTGCCGGAGAGAGCATGGCCCGCAACAAGTACACCTACTTTGCCAGCAAGGCCAAGAAGGAGGGCTACGAGCAGATCGCGGCCATCTTTGAGGAGACCGCCGGCAATGAGAAGGAACATGCCAAGCTGTGGTTCAAGGAGCTGGGCGGCATCGGTGACACCAAGGCCAACCTGAAGGCCGCCGCCGCCGGCGAAAACGAAGAGTGGACCCAGATGTATAAGGAAATGGCTGAGACCGCCCGGGAAGAGGGCTTTGAGAAGCTGGCCTTCCTGTTCGAGGGCGTGGGCAAGATCGAGAAGGAGCACGAGGAGCGCTATCTGACCCTCCTGAAGAACCTGGAGGAAGGCATGGTGTTCAAGCGGGGCGACGAGTATATGTGGAAGTGCCGCAACTGCGGTCACATCCATTTCGGCAAAGAGGCCCCTCAGGTGTGTCCCGTGTGCGCCCATCCCCAGGCGTACTTTGAGCTGCGCAGTGTAAATTACTAAAATGAGAAAAAGACAGCCGCTTGTCAGAATGACAGGCGGCTGTCTTTTTCTATGCTGCGCGGCAAAAGAACGGTAAATATGGTCCCTGTCCCTACAGAGCTGGATACCGAAATTTTCCCCCGGTGGTGTTCTGTGATGGCCTTGGCAATGGCGAGACCCAGACCGTAGCCCCCCTGGCTCCGATCCCGGGCGGCGTCCGCCCGATAAAACCGCTCAAACAGGTGGGGCAGATGCTCCGGCGGAATGGGCTGGCCGGTGTTGCGTACAGTGAGCCGAAGTTTGTCCTGCTGCCTGTCCAGGAACAGCTCCACCGAACCCTGTCTGCCCGCATATTTCACCGCATTGTCCAGCAGGATGCGCACCAGCCGGCGGAGCTGCGCTTCATCACCGGTCAGGGTGAGCCCTGGTTCCACCTGGGACTCCAGCTGGACACCGGCTTCAAAGGCTACCGGCTCAAAGGGCAGCAGGCAACCCTGGATCAGCTCGCTCAAATCCACCTGGTCGGCGCGAAAGTCCTGTCTGGCCGCGTCAGACTTGGCCAGGAAGAGCAGATCCTCCACCAATCCCTTCATCTGGCGGGCCTCCTCTTGTGTGTACTCCAGCCACTTGGACTGAGCTGACACGGGATCCTCCGGATGTGCCAGCACGATACCGGTGTTGGCCAGAATCACAGTGAGGGGCGTCTTCAACTCATGGGAGGCGTCAGCCACAAACTGCCGCTGCTGCTGCCATGCCTTTTCCGCCGGCCGGAGGGCCAGGCTGGAGAGAAACAGACCAACAAAAAAGAAGGCGGTCATAGCCAGCAGCCAGATCAGCAAACAGCTCAGGATCAGGTTCCGCAGGGAACTGTTTTCCCAGCTCTGGTCGGCGAAGGCGATATGGACGGTGCCGTCGGGCCGCTGCTCTACCAGAAAGCGCAGGTGGAGTGTGCCCAGTACGCCTCGGTCTGTCCCGGCCGCCAGGGCTTGTTGAGCCGCCTGTTCCGCCGTCTCTTCCGATACCTCTACCTGGCCGCCGTCATTGATGTGGGTGACGGCGCTGTCCTCCACGGTTACCACAAACACCGGTACCATAGTGAAGCGTCCGCCGCTCTCCTGGCGGTCACGATCCGGCGGCGGGCCGCCGATCTCAAAGCGCGGATTTTCGTCCTCCTGCCAGTTGAGAGCCATACGCATGGCAGCCTCGCTCTGGTCGCTGAACCGTCGGGCGTTGGAGACCACCAGCAGCCCAAATACCACCGTCAGAACCAGACCAACCAGCAGCAGATTGATCAGAATGAACTTTCGCCGCAGCTTCCGTATCATTCCACCGGTACCTCCAGGTAGTACCCCACCTTACGCACCGTACCGATACTGACGGCGGAGGATAGATAGAGCAGTTTTTTCCGAAGAAAGGAGATGTAGACCTCCACATTGTTATCCTCGGCATCCGATTCCAACCCCCACACCCGGGAGATGATATCCTCCTTGGGCACCACGGAGTGGAGGTGGCTCATCAGCAGCTTGAGTACGTCAAACTCCTTGAAGCCCAGGCGGACCGACTTGCTGCCGCAGCGCAGGCAGCGGGTGGATAGCTCCAGAGTAAGATCTCCGGCGGAAAGCTGTTCGCCCACCACCTCCCCCTGACGGCGGGTGAGGGCCCGCACCCGGGCCAGCAGCTCCCCAATGTCAAAGGGCTTAGTCATGTAGTCGTCGGCTCCGTGGTCCAGTCCGGCGATCTTGTCGGGCACCTCGTCCCGGGCGGTGAGCATCAGGATAGGAGTGGATACGTGGGCGCAGCGGAGCCGCCGGGCCACCTCAAAGCCATCCACCTTGGGGAGCATTACGTCCAGAATGATCACGTCATATTGGCCAGTAAGGGCATAGTCCAGACCATCCGCCCCGTCATACACCAGATCGGCCTGATAGCGCTGCTCCTCCATAATCTGCCCCAGGGCCTCCGCCAGCCGCCGCTCGTCCTCAACAATCAAAATCTGCATCGTTGTAAAATTCCTTTCATCACGGTTTTTCCCATGATATTCCGCTATCCTGAAATTTGTCTGAAAGAAGGATAGCAAATCTGAAAGAAAAAAGGATTTACAGAGTGTTAACAATTTCCATACGGGCTTTTTCAGGGTAATTTCAGCTTGCGGAACTATACTGTCCCGGAAACCGGAACAGAACGGGAGGACGCATATATGCAGCTCTTAGCAGTGAGAAAAGGGAAACGGGATGCCGGAGAAGGTGCGCCGCCGGTGGCACCTAAGCCCCGCCGGAAGGTGACCCGGAAACGGGTGATCCTTTTGGCTGTGGTAGTGCTGGCGGTGGCAGCCGGTGTGGGAATCAAGGTGTTGTTTTTTTCCGGGGAAGGGCAAGTGGCCCTGACCGAGCGTACTACCTACGGCAGTCTGGCCACCACCATCGAAGGCACAGGCACCACCGTACCAGCGGACAGCGTGACCTATACCACCGCTTCCGACAGCGAGATCACCGCCGTTTATGTCTCCGCTGGGGACACCGTAGAGGAGGGTGACCTGCTTTATACCCAGGACGCTACTGAACTGGACGAGGAGATCGAGGGCTATCAGGATGAGATCACCGAGCTGGAGAACACCCTGTCCGACTCCCAGGATCAGCTGGCCGACTTACAGGAGAGCATGGCGGCCCTGACCGTCACTGCCCCCTTTGCCGGGCGGGTGACAGATGTGGCGGCAGACGTGGGGGACAGCGTCAATGCCGGGACCAAGCTGGCCACCTTGGTGAATGACAGCAAGATGACGCTGACTCAGTACTTCAGCTACGCCTATGAGGATCAGGTCTATGTGGGTATGAAGGCCGGCATCTCGGTGGCCAGCCTGATGAACACGTTTGAGGGCACCGTCACCGAAATCAAGAAGGTGGACCGGGTGACCGCCGAGGGCACCCACTGTTTTGCCGTGACGGTGACGGTAGATAATCCCGGTGCCCTGTCCGAGGGTATGGGCGGCGCTGGCTACCTGGTGGCCGACAGCGGGGAAAAGCTCTACCCGGCGGTGGAGGGAACTCTGGAGTACTACGCCAGTAAGGACATCGTGGCGGAGACCGGGGGGGAACTGACTGCCGTCAATGTGTCCGATTACGAATCAGTGTCCAAGGGCAAGGTACTCTTTTCCATCGACGGCTCCGAGCTGGAGAAGCAGATAGAGACGGCCAACCGGAGCATCACCCAGACCCAGGACAAAATCACCCAGACCCAGGAGAAAATTACCCAGGCGGAGGAGAGGCGGGCCGATTACAACGTCACCGCTGAGATCTCCGGCAAGATCATCATGGTGGGCGTGCAGGAGGGGGAGAGCCCCCGCCAGGCCGGTCAGACGGCTGTGACCCTCTATAACATGGATTGCATGACCATCACCGCCAACATCGACGAGCTGGACATCGACAATATCACCATGGGCATGGAGGTGGACATCACCCAGTCCGGGGCGGAGAGCGACACCCACTATACCGGCACGGTGACCGCCATCAGCTATGAGGCCACCAACACCAACGGTGTGGCCTATTTTCCCATCACCATCACCATTCCCAGCGACGGCGCTCTTTCCGCCGGTGTGAATGTGTCCTACACCATCACCGTGGGAGATGAATCGGAGGGTGTGCTGGCCCCCATCGCGGCTCTCCAGAACACCAGCGAGGGCACCTGCCTCTTTGTCAAGGTGGATAGCCGCCCGGACAACGCAGTGGATCTGGAGAACGGCGTGGTGCCTGACGGATTTTACGCTGTACCGGTGGAGACCGGGGTGTCCAATAGCCAGTATGTCCGAATCTTATCCGGCGTAGAGGAGGACGTGGAGGTCTTTACCCGCTATCAGCAGTCGGCACCCTCCGGCGGCGACACCACCAGCCAGGGGGAGGACAGCCAGGACTTTGAGGGGCGGCCCGACTTCTCCGAGGGCGGCGGCATGCCTGGCGGGAACATGGGAAGCGGCAATATGGGCGGCGGCATGCCCGGTGGCGGCATGAGCGGCGGACCCATGGGTTAAGGAGGCGTGACATGAGCTTGATCCGATTGGACAATGTCTATAAAATCTACGGCCCGGGCCAGGAAAACCAGGTCAATGCCCTGGATGGGGTCACTCTGGAGATCAATCAGGGGGAGTTTGTGGCTATCATCGGCACCTCCGGCTCCGGCAAGTCCACCATGATGAACATTCTGGGCTGCCTGGACGTGCCCACCGCCGGAGAGTACTGCCTGGACGGCACCCCCATCAGCGGCCGCAGCCGCAGGGAGCTGGAACTGATCCGCTCACGGAAGATTGCCTTTATCTTTCAGGGCTACAACCTGATCCCCTCTCTGAATGTGTGGCAGAATGTGGCCCTGCCCTTGCTGTATCAGAAGGTACCCCTGGCCCAGCGGAAGGAGCGGGCCATGGAGGCCCTGGAGCGGGTGGACATCGCCGCCAAGGCGGACTGCCGTCCCGGCCAGCTCTCCGGCGGCCAGCAGCAGCGGGTGGCCATCGCCCGGGCCATTGCCGCCCGCTCTCCCATTCTCATGGCCGACGAGCCCACCGGCGCCCTGGACTCCAGAACCGGCGCCCAGGTGCTGGAGCTGATGAAGCAGATGAATCGGGCGGGCACCACCGTCATTCTCATCACCCATGACAACGGCATCGCTGCCCAGGCCCACCGCACCGTGCGGGTGATGGACGGGAAAATCGTCCACGACAGCCTGTGGGACGGGGTGCTGGTGGACCTGCCCGTGGCCCGGGCGGTGGCGCCGTGAACGCATTTATGATGGCCCTGGACTCCATCCGGGACAAAAAAGGCCGGTCCTTCCTTACCATGCTGGGCATCATCATCGGTGTGACCGCTGTGCTGGTGCTGGTGGCCCTGGTGTCGGGCTACAACGCCGATATCACCGCCTACTATGAAAAGCTGGGGGTCAACAAGGTCAATGTGACCGTCACCTGGTACGACACCAGCCGGGCGGTGGACGTGATGAGCGCCCTGTATGACTACGGCAACGAAGAACTGGGCGATATGGTGGAGGGGGTAAGTCCAGATGTCTCCACCTCGCTGCCCCTGAAATACCGCACCACCACCCTGGACACCTCCACCGTGTATCTGGGCAGCGATCAGTACGCCGCCTGCAACAACTACACCCTGGAGGACGGCCGCGATATCAACGCCTTCGATATTGAGCAGCGGAACATGGTGTGCGTCCTGGGCTCCTATGTGGCCGACAGCCTGTTCCAGTATGCCGACCCCATCGGGGAGACGGTCTACATCGGCGGCAATCCCTTTACCGTGGTAGGAACCTACTATCAGAAGGACGGGGGCACTGAGGGCTCTATGGACGACATGGCGGTGATCCCCTACTCCCTGGACCGGGCCATTCTGGAGACCGACTACCTGACTGCCTTTACGGTGAAGGTGGACACCTCCGACCATATGGACAGCGTCATGTCCAGACTGGAGGTGTTTCTGGCCGACACCGTTTCCACCACCGTGGGGGAGTATGAGCTGGAAAACGGCAACTCCGCCATGACCGAATCCACGGATGAGATGACCTCCATGAGCGTGGTGCTGGGTGGGATCGCCGGCATTGCCCTGCTGGTGGGAGGTATCGGCATTATGAATATCATGCTGGTGACGGTCACCGAGCGCACCAGGGAGATCGGCATCAAGAAATCTATCGGCGCTCCCCGGGGGGAGATCGTGGGGCAATTCCTGGTGGAGGCGGCCATCCTCAGCGGCATGGGGGGCGTTATCGGCATCCTGCTGGGCTTCGGCCTGAGCCTGGTGCTGGGCAAGGCCATGTATGACCTGATCCTGTTACCCAATGGTCTGGTGACGGCGGGCGCCTTTGTGTTCTCGGTGGTCATCGGTATCGTATTCGGTATTTATCCGGCGGTGAAGGCCTCCAACCTCCAGCCGGTGGACGCCCTGCGGGCGGATTGAGAGAAGGAGGAGATTCCATTGAAACAAAAGATCTGCGCCCTGCTGACGGCGGCAGGGCTGTGCCTGACACTGGCGGTCCTGCCCGCTCCGGCGGCTGCCTTTACCGACGTCAGCGGGGACACCGCCACGGCAGTGGAGGTGCTGTACAGCCTGGGCATCGTCTCCGGCTATTCCGATGGGGCCTACCACCCCTCCGACGGCCTGACCCGAGCCCAGTTCTGCAAGCTGGCAGTACTGGCGGAGGGTCACGGGGATCAGGTGACCGGCAGCGCCTACCGCACCCTCTTTTCCGATGTGTCGGGCAGCCACTGGGCGGCGCCCTATATCAATCTGGCCTATGAGGAGGGCCTGGTCTCCGGCTACGGGGACGGCACCTTCGGCCCCGACGACCCGGTGTCGGTGGGTCAGGCGGTGACGGTGGCCCTCCACCTGCTGGGCTATACCACCGAGGACGTGGGTCCCTTCTGGCCGGAGGACTACATGAGCCTGGGGGAGAAGCTGGGCCTGCTGGACGGAATCTCCACTGACCCGGACCACGCGCTCACCCGGGGAGAGGCGGCCCTGCTGCTCTACGGTTTGCTGTCCCAGACCGATAAGGAGGGTGGCGACTACATCAACAAGCTGTGTGCCTCCAAGGTGGCCGATGCGGTGCTGCTGGATGTGGACGCGGAGGCCGACGACGGTACCACCGGCCTGGTACAGATCTGCACCACCCAGGGCCTGAGTTACTATGAGCCGGCGGGCGAGGTGTCGGAGTCTCTGGCCGGGAATCGGGGCACCCTGCTGCTGGACAAGACGGGGGAGGTGTGCGGCTTCCTGCCTGACGGTACGGTGAGCCGCACCGTAGCCCTCTCGTCGGTGTCGGCCAGCGGCATTACGGACACTGCCGGCAGCTTCCATAGCGTTTCCAATTCGGTCAACGTCCTTCTGGATGACACCCTTACCGCCTACAGCTCCTGCTGGTATGATCTGGAGGGAAGGGACACTGTGACCCTCTATTACAACAAAAAGGGGACTGTGGACCTGGTGACTGCCTCCCAGGCGGTGGCCTATGAGGGTGTGACCCTCAGCGGCTATTACGAGGGGGCCAGCCCCAACACCGCCGCCCCCGATACCATTACCCTGCTGGGGATCGAACTGCCGGTGGCGGACAGCGGGCAAGACAGCCTGAGCCAGTTCAGTGTGGGGGACAGGATTACCGTTACCCTCAACGGAACGGGGGAGGTGGCCTCTGCCGCCGCATACAGCCAGCAGGACAGCCAGTACGGCGTGCTGGGCAATGGAGAGGTGTCGTTGTCCTGCGGCCTGACTGCCAGGGGCACGATCAGCAGCACCGGCTCAGTACAGACCGGCGATCTGGTATGCGTTACCTCCAGCGGCATCGGCAAGCTGTCGGTGAGCCCGGCGGAGAGCGAGGTTTCCCTGTCCCTGAACCTGACCCGCGGTACGCTGGGCAGCATCCCGCTGGCAGATAACGTAGTGATCTACGAGCGGGCGAAAAACAGCGTGGTGGTGGAGATCGACCTGGATGACATCCTGGTCAGTACGGTGTCCGCCTCCAAGATCGACTTCTACGCCACCAACGCTGACGGTGAGGTGAGCGTGCTGCTGCTGGACGACGTGACCGGCAATGCCTATACCTACGGGATTCTGGAGGTCGGGGAGCAGAGCGGCGGCAGCGGCAGCCTGACCTATACCAACACCACTGTGTCGGTGGAGAACAGTGCCGGTACCAGCCAGAGCTATATCACCGGCCAGACCGTCCGGGGCGGCGCCATGGGCGGTATCGCTGTCAGCGGCGAGGAGAAAGCCGTGGCGGTGGTCACCCTGTCTCAGTCTAAAGACGTGGCCCGATCTTCCTTTGACGGAGAAGATGCCGTGGTGGTCAACGGAGTTAGGGTCCCCATCAGCGATGACGTGCAGGTCCGTAACGGGGACAACAGCAGCTGGATCACCCTGCCCCAGGCCAAGGCCTACACGGATACCTTCACCGTTTACTACAGCGGTACTCTGGGAACAGACGCCGTGGTACGGGTCATCGTTACCCAGTGAAAAAAGAAAAGGACGTGGAAAACTATAGTTTTCCACGCCCTTTTTGAGAAAAAGAGCTATAATAAGTCATCCTTTTCCTCTTGCTGTGTCTGACGGAGCACGCTGCCCCGCATCTGGTCCCGCAGCAGCCTGTCGGTGAAGCGGATCAGCTCCTCCGGTGTCTTGTCGATCTCACCCAGCAGCCAGCTTTCCACCAGCCCTGCCAGGGCGATCACATAGAAGTGGGTAAACAGCTCCAGATCGCCCTCCTCGCCGGAGGTACAGCCCATCTCATCCGCAACGGTGGTGACGGTGTGGCGGATGATGGCGTAGAGATCGGTGTAGAAGAAGTGCTTTAAGTGATTGCGGCTCAGGGAGTTGAGGGCGCACAGACATACTGCCCGGTTTTCCTGTAAGTACTGGAAGAGCTGCAGCAGACCCTCCTGCCACAGCAGCACGCCCTCCTGCTGTTTCAGCAGGGAGAGGGCTTCCTCCTGAAACATCCAGCGTACCAGATCGTAGATATCCTCAAAGTGGTAGTAGAAGTGCTGGCGCACCATGCCGCAGTGGTCCATGATTTCGCTGACCGTGATCTTGTCCAGGGGCTTCTGGACCATCAGCTCCTTCAGGGAGGCGCAGATGGCCTGTTTGGTGGCATGTGAGGATTCATAGGATTTGTGCTTCATAAAGGGAGCCTCCGGTCCGGTGATGGTAAATGAGCTTGGACCCAGTATACCATCCCAAGGGGCCTTTTTCCTAGATGCAAATTGCCCGTCTGTGTCAGAATTCTGACACAGACGGGCAGTTTGCATGTTGTAACCGGCGCGCCGGGAACGTATGCTGAGAAAAAAGACCGGAGGGGGATCCTATATGAAACAGTGGTATCAGATTACCTTGCACAGCCAGATGGGCCCCAGGGAGGGGAAGCTCTTCCTTCACCGAAAGGGAGACGGCACTGTGCGGGGCATCCTGTCCCTGGCTGGCTACGAGAATCCGGTGCGGGGCACCTGGGACGGGGCGGGAATGCTCACTCTGTTCCACAGCCTGCGCACAGCGTTGGGAGATTATGCCTGCCGCTCAGTGCTCCACCTGGCGGGAAACACCCTGCGGGGTACCGCGGAGCTGGACGGGTGCCGGATGAAGTGGAGCGGAGCACCCCTGAACGAAGAACAGACTGAGGAGAAAAACTGTGAGTAAAAACCCTGACAAGCCGTCCTTTTTTGAGCGCCTGGCCACGCTCATCGTGGATAAGCGCAACCTGATCTTTTTCCTGTACATCTGCGCCGCCATCTTTTCCCTCTTTTCCCGGAACTGGGTGTCGGTGTGCAGTGACATTACCCAGTATCTGCCCGCCACCACCGAGACCCGCCAGGGCCTGACCATCATGGAGGATGAGTTCACCACCTTTGCTACTGCACGGGTCATGGTGTCCCACACCACGGTGGACCTGGCCCGGGACCTGGCCGACCGCATCGAGGAGATCGACGGTGTCTCCTCCGCCGTGCTGGGGAAAGGGGCCGCCGCCGGCGGAAGCGGGAGCGGAGAGACCCCGGAGGAGATCTCGGAATACTGCAAGGGGGCAGATGTGCTCCTCACTGTCACTTTTGCCGGGGAGGAGGACGACCCGGTGAGCGGGGAGGCCCTGTCCCAGCTGCGCGACCTGCTGGAACCCTATGACTGCTACATCGACACCGCCGTGGGAAACGAGACCTCCGACACCCTCCAGACAGAGATGGGGGTCATCCTGGCCATCGCGGCGGCGGTCATCCTGCTGGTGTTGCTGCTTACCTCAAAGTCCTATGCGGAGATCCCGGTGCTGGTGCTTACCTTCGGGGCGGCAGCTTTGCTCAACCTGGGCACCAACTTTTTCTTTGGGGAGATCTCCTTCGTCTCCAATTCGGTGACAGTGATCCTCCAGCTGGCTCTGGCCATCGACTACGCCATCATCCTGCTCCACCGCTTTCTGGAGGAGCGGGAGCACCTGGATGACAGGCGGGCCTGTATCGCTGCCCTCAGTGCCTCCATCCCCTCTATCTCAGCCAGCAGCCTGACCACCATCTCCGGCCTGGCCGCCATGATGTTCATGGAGTTCCGCATCGGCTTTGATATGGGCATGGTACTCATCAAGGCCATCTGCATCAGTATGCTGTCGGTATTCACCCTGATGCCCGGCCTGCTGATGATCTTCTGCAAGGCCATGGAGCGCACCCGACACAGGAACTTCATTCCCTCCATCGACCGCTGGGGCAAGCTGGTGGTGAAGCTGCGGTTCATCGGCGCGCCGGTGTTTGCCCTGTGTCTGGTGGCAGCTTTCTATTTCTCCAACCAGTGCCCCTATGTCTATGGATACAGTCAGATCCATACCGTCAGCCAGAATGAGGCCCAAATTGCGACAGAGACCATCAACGACACGTTCGGCGCCCAGAACACGGCGGCGTTGCTGGTGCCCAGGGGGGATTACGAGAGTGAAAAGACATTGCTCAACCGGCTGTCGTCCTATGACGAGGTGGAGAGCGCCCTGGGCCTTGCCAACATTGAGGCCATGGACGGCTATGCCCTGACCGACGCGCTGACACCCAGGCAGTTTTCCGAGCTGATCGACCTGGACTATGAGCAGGCCAAGCTGCTCTATGCTGCCTATGCCGCCGACAAGGAGGAGTACGGCCGGATCGTGGAGGGGGTAGACGACTACACCATCCCCCTGATGGACCTGTTCCTCTTCATCCACGATGCCAAAACAAGTGGTTACATTACCCTGGACGACCAGATGAGCAGGGAGATCGACGACCTCTATGACCAGCTCACCGATGCCCGGGCCCAGATGCTGGGAGAGCACTACTCCCGGCTGGTACTTCAGCTGGATCTGCCGGAGGAGGGTGAGGAGACCTTCGACTTCCTCAAGACCATCCACGCCGAGGCGGAGCGGTACTATGACGCCGATCAGATCTTCCTGGTGGGGAACTCCACCAGCGACTATGACCTGTCCACCTCCTTCGCCAGGGACAACATCCTGATCAGCGTCCTGACGGTGGTGTTCGTCATTCTGGTGCTGCTGTTCACCTTCCTGTCCGTCGGCCTGCCCATCCTGCTGATCCTGGTGATCCAGGGCAGTATCTGGCTGAACTTCGCGGTTCCCGGTCTGACGGGGCAGCCCATCTTCTTTATGAGCTATCTGATCGTCACCGCCATCCAGATGGGCGCCAACATTGACTACGCCATTGTCATCTCCTCCTGGTACAACGAGCTGAAGGCTACCATGCCCCGCAAGCAGGCCATTGTCAAGGCCCTGAGCCTGGCTTTTCCCACTGTGCTCACCTCGGGCAGCATCCTGTCGGTGGCGGCCTTCCTGATCGCTCAGATCACCACCGAGCCCAGCATTGTGGGCATCGGCCAGTGCCTGTGCCGTGGGACCCTGATCTCCATGTTCCTGGTCATGTTCATTCTGCCGCAGCTCCTGCTGCTGGGTGACAAGATCGTGGAGCGGACCCGGTTCAATCTGAAATTCCCGGAGCACGAGCGGATCACCCGTACCAGCGGTGTGATTTACGTCAGCGGCCGGGTACGGGGCCGGGTCAGCGGCGTCATCGACGCCAATATCCACGGCGTGATCCACGGGGAGCTGGCCGCCATGGTGGACTCGGGAGATATATCCAAGGAGGAAGAACATGAGACACAGGAATAAAGGGCTGTCCGCTCTGCTGACGGCGGTCCTGCTGCTTCAGCTGCTGGCCCCCGCTGCATGGGCGGCGGAGCCGGCGGTCATTACCATCCGCACGGCGGAGGACCTGACGGAGCTGTCCCGGAATTGTTCGCTGGACAGCTGGTCCCAGGGAAAGACCGTCCGTCTGACGGCGGATATCGACCTGGCCGGAACGTCCTTTCAGGCCATCCCCACCTTCGGGGGGACCTTTGACGGCGGCGGCCACACCATCTCCGGCCTGTCCTTCACCGGCAGCGGCAATGTGCAGGGGCTGTTCCGCTACCTGCAGTCCGGCGGCGTGGTAAAAGACCTGACGGTGACGGGGAACGTATCTCCCACCGATTTCCGGGATACCATCGGCGGCATCGTGGGGGACAACAAGGGGGAAGTGCTCCGCTGCACCTTTGAAGGCACGGTGTCCGGCAAGACCACCGTGGGCGGCGTCGTGGGTTGCAACCAGGCGGGAGGGCAGGTCATCAACTGCACCTTCTCCGGCTCTGTCAGCGGCGAGCTCCACGTGGGCGGCATCGTGGGCCAGAACCTGGGCAGTGTGATCCAGTGTACCAACCGGGGCAGCGTCAATACCACCGAGCTGGATACGGAAGCCGATCCCCAGACCCTTCTCCAGGAGGAAACCGTCACAGACGCCGCCGCCGACCTGTCCGGCTGGACCGATGTGGGCGGCGTCGCGGGACACTCCACCGGCATCCTGCAGAACTGCCGGAACGAGGGCGCGGTGGGTTACCCCCATGTGGGCTACAACATCGGCGGTATCGCCGGGCGGCAGAACGGTTTTCTGGACGGCTGCACCAATACCGGGACCGTTCAGGGCCGGAAGGATGTGGGCGGCATCGTGGGCCAGCTGGAGCCTGAGGTGACCCTCCTCTACCAGAAGAGCTTTCTGGAGCAGCTGGGGGGCGAGCTGGATGTGCTGCAGAACAAGATGGACGGTCTGCTGAATGATGCGGGAGCCGTCTCGGACGACCTGTCCGCCCAGATGCGGAGCCTCTCCGACAATACCCGGACGGCCCGTGACGCGGTCAAGGGACTGTCTGACGCCATGGTGGACTGGACGGAGGAGGGAGTAGGCCAGATCAACGACCTGTCCGCCCGGATCTCCCGGGCTCTGGAGGGCCTTACTCCCATTCTGGATGATGCGGATACTCAGCTGACCGCCCTGGGGGATGTGGCGGATCAATTTTCCGCCGCCCTGGAGGAGGCGGCAAAGCTGGGCCAGCTCAGCGGGGACGGGGCGGAGGACCTGCGCCTGGCCGTAAAAGATGCCGCCGCCGCGGCCAGAGACCTTAAGGAGGCCCGTACTCATATCGCCGCCGCCCTGGATGCGCTGAAAAAGGGGCTGGGGGATGAGCAGGCCATGTCGTCTGCGCTGAACAGCCTGTCCCAGGGTGTCAGAGACATGAGCACCGCCCTCACCAGCCTGGGCACGGCGGCGGAGCAGATCCGCTCGGCCCTCCAGCGGCTGTGGGCGGACAAAAGTGATCAGCAGGCCGTCCAGCAGCTGCTTGCCGCCCTGACCGATATGTCGGAGGCTGCCCGGCAGGGTGGCGAGGGGCTGACCCAGGCGGTGAAGGCCCTTTCCGCCCTGCAACAGGCAATCCTGACCGGCAATCCGGCGGAGGGCGTGAAGCAGGCTCTGGAACAGCTGAAAAGCGCGGGGTCTGACGCCAGCCAGGCACTGGCCGGGCTGGCGGGCGGTGCGGGACATCTGGCAGACGCTATGGAGAGCCTGAAAAAGCTGAGCGGGGTGCTGGATGGCTCCCTCTCCGGCCTGGGTAAGGCCGGACGGGAGGTGGCGGATGTACTTTCCAGCCTGGCGGACAGTGCCGGACAGGTCCAACAGGTGGTCCAGGAGCTGACGGACGGACCGTCCATCCAGGTGCCCTCACTGGACACCGCCGTGACCCAGCAGAGCGACGCCCTCAGCGATGCCTTTTCCGGCCTCATGGACGGGGCGGATGACCTGAACACCCTGATCTCCAATTCTACCGATACGCTGCTGACCGACCTGCAGGCCATCAACGCCCAGCTGGGGGTCATCAGCAGCCTGGTACGGAACGAGGGCCAGCGGATGGGGGAGACCCAGATGGAGGACCGGGTTCAGGATGTGTCCGCCATGCAGGAGATCCAGAGCCAGTCCACCGGCCGGGTGTCCGCCTGCCGGAACGAGGGGGCCGTGGAGGGCGACGTGGACGTGGCGGGCATCGCAGGCGCCATAGCCATCGATCTGGAGTTTGACCCGGAGGACGACCTGACCCAGCAGGGCGACCGCTCGGTCAACTTCCTGGTACAGGCCAAGGCCGCTGTGTTCGACTGCGTCAACGCCGGAGCGGTCACCGGCAAGAAGGACAACGCCGGCGGCATCACCGGCCGGATGGATCTAGGCCGGGTCCAGGCCTGTGAGAGCTACGGCGATGTGGCCAGCACCGACGGCAGCTATGTGGGCGGTATCGCCGGCAGTTCCCGCGGCATGATCCAGGACTGCTGGAGCAAATGCACCCTGTCGGGCAGCCACTACATCGGCGGCATCGCCGGTCTGGGCAGCACCCTGAGCGACTGCCGTTCCGCGGTGGAGATTTCCCGGGGAAATGCCTATCTGGGTGCCGTGGCGGGAACGGTAGAGGAAGATAGAACTGTAAATGGGAACCTCTTTACAAGTGATACGCTGGCTGCTATTGACGGTATCAGCTATGCGGGCAAGGCGGAACCGGCAGATTTTGAGACTTTGTGTGCTCTGCCCGGAGCGCCGGAGGATTTCGCCCAGATTACCTTGACTTTTGTGGCTGACGGTGAGACGGTAGAGGTGATAACCGTCCCCTATGGCGGCAGTGTGACCGCTCTGCCGGATATCCCGGCAAAGGAGGGCTGCTCCGCTGCCTGGCCGGAGCTGGACTACGGAAATGTCACCGCAAGCTGTACAGTGGATGCGGTTTACACACCTTACACCTCAGCATTGACCGACGGCGGTGAGCTGCCGGAGATTTTGGTGGACGGCAGCTTCAGCAGCGGCGCCCAGGTCTCCCACAACAGCCGGGAGGAGACCTGGACGGACAGGGAAGGGAAAGAGTACCAGGGCACGGTGTGGACGGTCACTGTTACAGATCCCGAGCTGGAGGAGGTATCCTATACCATCCACTGCCGCCTGCCGGAGGAGGGCAAGAGCTGGCAGCTCTGGGTGAAGGGCGAGGATGGCTGGCAGAGGCAGGACAGCACCATAGACGGCAGCTATCTGCTCCTGAAGGGGACGGGGGAGACCACCGTGTTCTGTATCCTGCCCCAGCCCTTCCCGATGGCTCTGGTAGTGGTACTCATCCTGGTGCTGGTTCTGGCCGCCGGGGTGGTCATTCTCCTGGTCAGACGGCGCAGACGGATCAAAGTGCGGGCATAAATAAAAAATGCCGCCGCCCTTCTCAGAAGGGCGGCGGCATTTTTGTAGCTCAGGGTTATTCCGGCTCTTCCAGCAGAGCCTCCAGCACGTGGTGATAGATATGCTCCGGTCTGGCCTTGAAGTGGGCGGCCAACCGGTCAGCCTGCTCCTGAGAGCCGCACAGCAGCTCCAGTGTAAAGAGGTTTCCGTTGTCATCATCCAGCACCATCCGCAGGGTGAGTCCCCCTTCCGGACGGGGCAGGATCTCGGCCCGCACCTGGGCGTTGCGGCGGAGAATGCCGTTGACCTTGGAGAGATTGGCGGCGCATTTGCGCTTCACCGTGTAGGGCAGGCTGCTCTCACAGGCGGCGCCGTTCTCCCGGCCCTTGTCGGTGATGGAGTAGAGGTCATTTTCCAGAGTCAGGTGGCCCGACTCCACCAGCTCAGCCGCCGCCTCGGCAAAATCAAAATAGTCGATCCCGTCGTCGCACATGGTCAGGTCGGTGAGGGTGGGAAAGTCGATGGGGGCGGCCACCCGGGCCATGAGATAGAGAATCAGAAATTTGATCTCCAACTTGTCGTGGATAAAGCCATAACGGGGCATAGAGGATCTCCTTTCCGAGGGGTAAAATGAGGTGGCGCCAGGCGGCGTGTCCCTCAGTCTAAAAATATTATAACGAAAACGGACCAAAATCACAAGGGATTTTTCCCGCCCTTGACGGGGAGAGCGCCGGTGGGGTATCATAGAAAAAACAGAATGACGGGAGGATCCGCTATGCGCCGAAAGCTGCTGCCACTGTTCCTTGCCATGATTCTGCTCCTGTCCGCCTGCGGCGGGAAGGAGGAACCGCCTGTGGAAGAGACGCCGCCTTCCGCTTCGCCTACCCCGGTGGCGGAGGTGACGGCGGAGCCCACCCCTACGCCCTACGACGGCCCGGTGAGCCCCCTCAGCGGCCTGCCCATGGGGGAGGAATGGGTGAACCGCCGGCCGGTGGCCATCATGCTCAACAACCTGAAGGAGGCACTGCCCCAGCTGGGTCAGTCCCAGGCGGACATCATCTATGAGGTGCCCGCCGAGGGGGGCATTACCCGGATGCTGGCGCTGTTTCAGTCCCTGGACGGCGTAGGGAAGATCGGTTCCATCCGGTCCGCCCGTCCCTATTACCTGGAGCTTGCCCTGGGACACGACGCCATATTCATCCACGCCGGCGGCAGCGAGGACGCCTACGCCAAGATCAGTCAGTGGGGAGTGGCCGCCCTGGACGGCGTGCGGGGTCCCTATATGAGCAATACGGAGAACGGCAATCTGATGTGGCGGGACCCGGAACGGCGGAAGAGCTACAGTCTGGAGCACACCGTGGTCACCACCGGGGAATCCATCATGCAGCGCTTCGCCGGCTATACCAACCTGCGGCAGGAGCACAAGGAGGGCTATGTCTATGATATGGCCTTTAAAGAGGACGGGACCCCGGCCAACGGCTCTCCTGCAGCTCAGATCAAGGTGCCCTTCTCCAATTATAAGACCGGTCTCTTCACCTATGATGCTGACAGCGGCCTCTATCTGGTGGAGGAGTACGGCAAGGCCTACATAGACGGCAACACGGACCAGCAGGTGGGGGTCACCAACGTGGTGGTCATCAAGACCGCCTGCCGGAACACCGGCGACAGTCTGGGCCACATCACGGTGGATCTGTCCAGCGGCGGTACCGGCTACTTTGCCTGCGGCGGGAAGGTGATCGACCTGACCTGGAGCAAGAGCTATCCCGACGGCCAGCTGTACTACAAGGATCTGGACGGCAACCCTATTACCTTCGGGGCGGGGCACACCTATGTGTGTGTTGTGCCCACCAACAGTCAGGTCAGCTTTTCCTGAAAAGAGGAAACAAAAAAGGTCAGCCAAAAGGCTGACCTTTTTTCGATCTATGCTATTACACAGCGCGGGTGACCTTACCCGAACGGAGGCATCTGGTGCACACATAGACGTGCTTGGGCGTGCCGTTGACAATCGCCTTGACGCGCTTCACATTGGGCTTCCAGGGACGGTTGGAGCGGCGGTGAGAGTGGGAAACCTGGATGCCGAACACAACGCCCTTGTCGCAAAATTCACATTTGGCCATTCGCTTATACCTCCTCGCTCGTCAGGATACGCTTTTCATAAAGCATCGAATGATATGATAGCAGAGCCGAAGAAAAAATGCAAGTATTTTTTTCAAAATCCACGGCTTTTTTTGCATTACGCCAGGGGCAGCAGGGTGTCCAGGTAGTCCCAGTCCACCCCGCCGGTGGACAGATAGCTGTTTCTGCCCTCATGGGAGGGGACGTTTATGGGGGCAGATCGGACCACGTCGCCGTGAAGGGACACATAGCGGGTGCCCTCCGGCCCATCCAGGAACAGGGTCAGTTCCCGTGCCTGCTTTTGCTGGGGTAGGGAGTACTGTCCGGCCAGGCATTGCAGCTCCAGCCCCGCCAGATAGTCCAGCAGAGCCTCCGGATCGGTGACCGTTCCCGGCTCGTAAAAGTCAGCCAGGGTCCAGTCCTCCCAGGCGCCGCCGGGGAAAAAGACCTCCCGGCTGGTGATGTTGTAGGACAGGGTGGCCCAGCCGACGGTCAGGAAGAGGGCGAAGGCGGTGAACCCCACCAGGAGGCCGCAGATATGCCGCTGGCCGGGATGGAGGGCCCGGCGGAGCCGGCGGCGCAGGGAGGAGGCTGAGGCGGACAGGCAGGTGGTGAAGCCGGCCTGCTCTCCGGCGGTGCGCAGCAGCAGCTGGGCGTACTCCTGCCGCCCTTCCTCATCGCTCCAGTCCAGCACCTCCTGATCGCAGCTCAGCTCCAGATCCTCCGCGCCCTGCCTCATGGCGGCCCACGTGAGAGGGTTGAACCAGCACAGGGCGGTGCAGAAGGTGAGGAAGAACTTGGCCGCGCTGTCTCCCCGTCCGATGTGGATGAGCTCATGGCGCAGGATCAGTGTGAGTTCCTCCTGGGTGTAGTTCCGCTCCGGCAGCACCACCCGGATAGTGGAGGAGAACAGGCCGATGGACAGGGGCGTGGACACAGCGGGGGAGACCAGCAGGGGCCAGCGCTTTTTCGGCTGTCCCGCCCACTGCTTCAGCTCCTCCCACAGCCGGGCGGCGGGGGGATCGGTGACGGGTTTGGCCTCCTTCAGGATGCGGCGGCGGAAGCGCAGGTGGGAGAAGATCTTCCACCCCAGTATCCCGATAAAGCCCGCCAGCCACAGGAGGCAGATGGGCAGCAGGATCTGCCGGGAGATGGGAATGACCACCAGGGGGCGGGGAAGCTGGTAGTTTTCCCCGCTCAGGACCAGGTAGAGGTAATTGGGCAGCAGCCACAGGACCACGCAGGTCTGGGGCTGGAGGAACCGCCGCAGCAGGGGAAGCAGCAGGAGCAGCAGGCTGTCATACAGCGCTAGCTGCAAAAAGGTCTGGAACAAGATCCCCAGCAGGCTGTTTCCGCCGCCCTGGGGCAGCATCTGGGGCAGGAAGCAGAGGATCAGCAGAAAATACATGGGGAGAAGCCAGTAGAGGAAATAGGGGGTGTACCGGGGCTTTTCCCTGCCTGTCAGGAAAGAGATCTGGTTGGGGCGCTTCCAGTAGAGGACCCCGGTAAAGAGGATCCCCAGGATCAGCGCTGTGAACAGTCGCCAGAACAGCCGGTCGTCGTTCATAGCGCATCCCTCTCCAGCAGGTCCCGCAGCTGCTCCAGCTCCTCTTTGGTGAGGCCGCTGTCACACAGGGCGGCGGCGAAGGCGGGCAGGCTGCCGCCGCACACCTTCTGCACAAAGGTGCGGCTCTGGGCGGCCAGGTAGTCGGCCTGGGAGATCAGGGGGGTGTACAGGCTGCGGCGGCCATCCCTGTCCGCCCGGAGAAACCCCTTTTCCCCCAGCCGGGTGAGTACCGTCAGCAAGGTGGTCACTGCCATGGGGTGCTCCGGGGGCAGGGCGGCGGCCACGTCGGTCCGGGAGGCTGGCGGCTCACACCGCCAAAGGGCCTGCATCACTTCCAGCTCCGCGTCTGGAAGGCGGCGGATCGCTTTCATGGGGACCCCTCCTTCTATATTTGTAGTACAATTATATTCTACAACAATAGAAGAAAAGCATCAACTATATTTGTAGAAGAAAGGGGCTTTTTCTGACTGGTTGCATTTGGGGGGAAAGAAATGGTATAATGCCGCCATAAGGAGAAAATTCAGGTGAACCGGCGTGTCCGGACATCGATTGAGGAGGAATCGGTCATGGAAAGTCTGTACAGCGTCAAACTGGGGGAACTGATCAAGCAGTTCAAGCTGGAGGTGCTGCGAGGGGCGGCGGGCTATGAGGATGTGCCCATCCGCACCGAGGATGTGAATCGTCCCGGTTTGCAGCTCACCGGATTTTTCGACTACTTCGATCCCAAGCGGCTCCAGGTGATCGGCAGGGTAGAGACCACCTATCTGGAGGGCCTGACGGCGGACCAGCGGCGGGCCAGCTTTGAGCAGCTGCTCAGCCAGGATATCCCCGCCCTCATCATCTCCCGGGGCATCGATCCCTTCCCCGAGTGCATGGAGATGGCGGAGAAGTACGACCGCACGGTGCTCCGCAGTCAGGATACCACCAGTGTGCTGATGAGCACCATCATTGCCTCTCTGAAGTCCTATTTGGCCCCCCGCATCACCCGCCACGGCGTGCTGGTGGAGGTGTACGGCGAAGGCGTGCTGCTGCTGGGCGAGTCCGGCGTGGGCAAGAGCGAGACTGCCATCGAGCTGGTGAAGCGCGGCCACCGGCTCATCGCCGACGACGCGGTGGAGATCAAGCAGACCGTTACCGGCGGCCTGGTGGGTACCGCCCCCGAGCTGATCCGCCACTATATCGAGCTGCGGGGCATCGGCGTCATCGACGTGCGCCGCCTGTTCGGTATGAGCGCCGTCAAGGAAGAGGCGGAGATCGACATGGTCATCAGCCTGGAGCAGTGGAAGGACGGGGCCATGTACGACCGGCTGGGTCTGGAGAACCTGTACACCACGATTTTGGATGTGAAGGTTCCTTCCCTTACAGTGCCTGTAAAGCCTGGCCGGAATCTGGCTGTTATCATCGAGGTGGCCGCCATGAACAACCGCCACAAGAAGATGGGCTACAACGCCGCCCTGGAGTTCACCAAGCAGATCAATGAGCACTTCGATCAGGCCATGAGTGCCCAGATGCAGAACAGCTGATATGGGGCGTTCTGATAACAGAGAGGGAGGCGGCGTTTGAACTTTCTCTCTCTTCCGTTCTTCTGCTTTTTCCCCATTACAGCACTGCTCTATTTCCTGCTGCCCCGGCGGCTGAAAAACGGGTGGCTGCTGCTGGCCAGTTGGTTCTTCTATCTGTGCGCCAAGCCGGTCTATCTGAGTCTGCTGCTCCTTGTGATCCTGGTTTCCTATGGGGTGGGACTGGCTCTGGAGTACCGACACGAAAAGTGGGTGCTGAGCCTCAGCATGCTGGGCGGGATCGTACTGCTGTTCCTGTTCAAGTATGTCAACTTTGCCCTGACCCTGGCCGCCCAGGTGCTGAACGGGATAGGGGTGAGCTGGCAGGCTCCGGTGCTGGAGCTGGTGCTGCCGGTGGGCATTTCCTTTTACCTCTTTCAGGCCATGGGCTATGTGCTGGATGTATGGCGGGGTAAGGTACCGGCCACACACAGCTTCTTGATTCATGCCCTGTTTCTCTCCTTCTTTCCCCAGGTGGTGTCCGGCCCCATCGGACGGGCGGAGGAGCTGATCCCACAGTTTACCCGTCCCCACCCCTTTGACTATGACCGGTTCCGCCGGGGACTGGTGCGCTTTCTGTGGGGCGCCTTTCTGAAGATGGTGCTGGCCGACCGGCTGGCTGTGCTGGTGAACACGGTGTTCGGCGCGCCGGAATCCTACGGTGTTCTTCAGATCATAGGGGCGGCGGTGGCCTTTGCATTCCAGATCTACTGTGATTTTTCCGCCTACACCCATATGGCGCTGGGCGTGGCGGACAGCATGGGCTTTACCCTGCGGGAGAACTTCCGCACCCCCTACTTTGCACGCTCTGTGGCGGACTTCTGGCGCCGGTGGCACATGTCCCTGACCTCCTGGTTCCGGGACTACCTGTATATTCCTCTGGGCGGTTCCCGCCGGGGAAAGGCCCGGAAGTATCTGAATATCCTGATCGTCTTTACCGTCAGCGGCCTGTGGCATGGAGCGGCATTGACCTATGTGGTGTGGGGACTGCTCAACGGCCTGTATCAGGTGGTGGGTCAGATCACCGCCCCTGTGCGGGACAAACTCTGGAGCCGTGCGGGATTGGAGCCGGATGGTGCTCTGCGCCGCGGGGTCCAGACCCTGATTACCTTTATCCTGATAACGGCGGCCTGGATCTTTTTCAAGGCCAGCTCTCTCTCCAATGCCTGGGCGGTGCTGAACGGCATGTTCCGCGGCCCCGCATGGGTGGGCCTGAGCATGGGACTGGACCGCTGGGAGTTGCTGATCGCGGCGGGCGGCCTGCTGCTCCTGCTGCTGGTGGACCTGCTGAGCCGGAAACGGGACCTGCCGGCGGACTACCTGAACCTGCCCCGGCTGGTCCGCTGGTGCGTGGTGTGGGCGCTGCTGTTCAGCTGCCTGATCTTCGGCAGTTATGGTTCCGGCTATGCCGCTCAGGACTTTCTCTATGGATTCCAGTTTTAGGAGGAACAGGGCATGAGACCGAGAAGAAAACGGCGGGAGCTGCTGTTTGCCCTGATCTTCCTGCTGCTGACAGGGCTGTCGGTCAACTTTATCTCCGACGTGCTGCGTCCCGCCCAGACGAGCTACGGCGCCACCTGGCGGGCCTTTCGGGGGGAGCCGGAGGACAGCCTGGATGTGATCTATCTGGGCAGTTCCTTTGCCTACTGCGATTTCAACCCTTCCCTGGTGTACGACGCCTCCTGCCTGACGGGCTACGTGATGGCGGGAGGGGAGCAGCCCCTGTCCATCACCTACTGGTATCTGAAGGAGATTTTCCGCACCCAGTCGCCCTCCGCCGTGGTTCTGGAGGGGACCTCGCTGTACTTCAAGCAGTACCAGAACTACACCCAGCAGAACGTAAGCCAGATGCCTTTTTCCCTCAACAAGCTTGGGGCCATCTTTACCGCCTCCGAGCCGGAGCTGCGTGCCGGGCTTCTCTTCGATTTATCCCTGTACCACAGCCGTTGGCGGGAGTTGGAATGGAGCGATCTGGAGCGGGCGGTCCAGCCAGCCGCGCGGGGTGACTACAAGGGCTATACCCCGATTGATCAGGTACTGGAGGGGGTGGGGGAGGTTCCCACCGAAGACGGCCGGACGGTATCGGCAGAGGATTATGCCGCCAATCTGGCCTGGCTGGGCAAGATCCTGGCCCTGTGCCGGGAGCATGGAGCCCGGCCCATTGTCACCTTTAATCCGACCTATAACCGCTGCACAGATGAGCAATACGCCTGCAACATAGCGGACATCCTGTCGCTGGACAGCGATGTGCTGGTGTACAACTGGACGGACAGCTTTGAAGAGATCGGATTGGTGCCTGATCGGCATCTCTACGACGGCAGCCACCTGAACCAGGACGGTGCGGCCATTTTTTCCGCCTGGCTGGGTCGGTTTCTGACAGAGCAGGTGGGGCTGATTCCCCGGGCCCAGACCAGAGAGAACGCCGCCGCCTGGAAGACATCCGCCGCCTACTGGCAGGCCCGGATTCAGGAATAATAAAGCGAAATGCCTGCGGAAAATCCGCAGGCATTTCTTGTCACGTTTGGTCTTGCTCAGGTGTATTCAAAGTGAAGAGGTTCCAATCTGGGAAGGGGGCGAGGACAATGGAGACCCGGGAAAATGAGCAGTTGGCCCGACGACTGGTGGAGACCTATTCCGACCAGCTGCTGCGGGTGGCCTATTCCATTCTGAACTCTGTACACGACGCCCAGGACGTGTGTCAGGAGGTGCTGCTCAAGCGGCTGGACTGCGGCGTTCTCTTTGACAGCCCGGAGCATGAGCGGGCCTGGCTGGTGCGGGTGACGGTGAACGCCTGCAAGAACCTCCGCCGCAGCCCCTGGCGTACCCGGACGGTGGGGCTGGACACGGTGGCGGAACAGACCGCCTTCCAGCCGGAGCAGGGGGGTGTGCTGGAAGAGGTCCAGCGCCTGCCCCCCAAGTACCGGGAGGTGCTGGTACTCTACTATTACATGGGCTACGACACCAACGAGATCGCGGACATGTTGGGCCTCCGTCCGGAGGCGGTGCGGGCCCGGATGAGCCGGGCCCGCCAGAAATTAAAGGTAGAATTGGAGGGACAGGGCTATGGCGGGCTATCGTGAAGAACTGGAAAAGCTGCGGTTTACCCCCGGGGAAAAGGAAACTCTGGCCCACCGGCTGACGGCGGGCCGCGGGGAGCAGAAGAAGAGAAGAATGCGCCTGCCCTACCGGGCGCTGATTGCGGCGGTGGCGGCGGCCTGCCTGCTGATCGGGGCGGTGGGAGCGGTTTCCCTGGCGGGGGTATCCCCGGCCTTCCGGGAGCTGTTCGGCATTACCAGCGGAGCCCAGCGGGAGCAGTTGGGGGCGGAGCAGGTGAACCTGAGATTTGAGGACCTGAATGGCTCCGGGGCTGCCATTGTCATCAAGGAAGTGGTGGCCGATCAGGAGCAGGTTTACGCTCTGGCGGAATTTATCCCGCCGGAAGGGGCCGACCTGTCTTTGCTGGAGGGGAGAAAACCCATTCTGACGGCGGATTGGGAAAAAGAGGCGGTGAGCGGGCAGTTCTATACCGACCAGGCGTGTACCGATCCGGCGGCCCCGACGGGGGGGCTCCTGTTTCCGGCCCGGTGCTTTGCTTATTGGACAGAAGGCCTGGAGTTTGTGCTTCGCATCAGCGATTTGAACAACCTGCCGGAGAATGGAGCTTACTGCCGGGTGGATGGATTCTGCCGCCTGCTGGCGGCGGAAGGCATGGAGAGTGTGCCCGTGCTGGAAGGAATGGATTTTGAACTGGTGATTCCCGTGATCTCTACTACTCACTACGACTTCCGGGGCAGGAGAGCGGCGCTGCTGGATGACGACGTCTTTGTGGTAGTGGACGATCTGACCCTGTCGCCTATTTCGGTGACCTTTGACCTGCTTATCATGGACAGCGAGGTTTATGGTGCGGCGGAAGAGCCATACAGTCCTTTGGAAGCGTGGGTGGAGCTGGCCGACGGCACTAAAGTGGAGGCCGAGTTCCAGCGGGTGGCAGTCAGCGTACAGGGAATTAATGAGAGCGAGTGCCGCGCTGACCATATCCGGCTCTCCCTGGCCTATCCCATTGATGTGTCCCAAATCAAAGAAATCGTCCTGGACGAGGACTGCAGCGGTTTCTACTTTGAGCCGGAATCCTTTGTCAACGATACCTACTGGAGCCAGGTCAACACCGTCTGGAAAGAGTCCTGACAGCCACAGAAAAAGGGCCCGGAGTCATCCGGGTCCTTTTTTGCGCGGAAAGCGAAAAAATCCTTGCAAAATGGGAAAGACTGTGGTATTATACCAGGGCATGTGATTACGCACATCCGCGGACGGAGGGCCAGGTGCTGCTGGAAACGACAGTTGGCCGGCTTCGGATGAACCGGATGGAGGAATCAACAAATAAAGGAGGAAATGTTACTATGGCAGTCGTATCTATGAAGCAGCTTCTGGAGGCGGGCGTCCACTTCGGTCACCAGACCCGTCGTTGGAACCCCAAGATGGCCACCTATATCTACACCGAGCGCAACGGCATCTATATCATCGACCTGCAGAAGACCGTGAAGAAGCTGGAGGAGGCCTACAACTTCGTCCGTTCTCTGGGCGAGTCCGGCCAGACCCTGCTGTTCGTGGGCACCAAGAAGCAGGCTCAGGAGGCCATCAAGGAAGAGGCTACCCGCTGCGGCGGCTACTATGTCAACGCCCGTTGGCTGGGCGGCATGCTCACCAACTTCAAGACCATGCGCGGCCGTGTGGACCGTCTGAACCAGCTGAAGAAGATGCAGGAGGACGGTACCTTCGACATGCTGCCCAAGAAGGAAGTCATGAAGCACTTGGGCGAGATCGCCAAGCTGGAGAAGTACCTGGGCGGCGTTGTGGAGATGAAGAAGCTCCCCGGCGCTCTGTTCGTGGTTGACCCCCGCAAGGAGCGCAACGCCATTAACGAGGCCCGCAAGCTGCACATCCCCATCGTGGCCATCGTGGACACCAACTGCGACCCCGACGAGATCGACTACGTGATCCCCGGCAACGATGACGCCATCCGCGCCATCAAGCTGATCTCCGGCGTGATGGCCAACGCCATCCAGGAGGGCAAGCAGGGCCAGGATGCCGTTGAGGCTTCTGCTGAGAAGGAAGCCGAGGCCGACGCTCAGTAATCTGGATCGAACCTTTGGAGCGCCCGCCCGCGCGGGCGGGCGCTCCTTTTTGATTTTTAAAATGGAGGTAATGTGATCATGGCAATCACTGCGAAAGACGTACAGGCCCTGCGCGAGATGACCGGCGTGGGCATGATGGACTGCAAGAAGGCCCTCACCGAGGCCGAGGGCAATATGGATAAGGCTGTTGAGATCCTGCGTGAGAAGGGCCTGGCTGCCTCCCAGAAGAAGGCCGGCCGCATCGCCGCCGAGGGTATGGCTTACGCCGCCGTTGTGGACGGCGTGGGCGTGGTGGTCGAGGTCAATGCCGAGACCGACTTCGTGGGCAAGAACGAGAAGTTCGTGGACTTCGTCAAGGGTGTGGCCGCCGTTGTGGCCGCCAACAAGCCCGCTGACCTGGATGCTCTGATGGCTCTGCCCTACGGCAACGGCCGCACCGTGCTGGAGGAGCAGCAGGAGATGGTGCTGGTTATCGGCGAGAACATCAAGGTCCGCCGCTTCGCCTTCTTTACCGACGGCGTCTCCGTACCCTATGTCCACGCCGGCGGCAAGATCGGCGTGCTGGTGAATCTGGACACCGACCTGTCCGCCGACAAGGTGGAGACCGTTGGTAAGGATGTGGCCATGCAGATCGCCGCTCTGAATCCCCGTTTCTGGGACAAGAGCCAGGTGGATGAGGCCACTCTGGAAGAGGAGAAGAAGATCCTGCTGGTGCAGATGGCCAACGACCCCAAGATGGCTTCCAAGCCCGACAAGGTGAAGGAGGGCATCGTGGCCGGCAAGCTGGGCAAGTTCTACAAGGAGAACTGCCTGCTGCAGCAGGAGTTTGTGAAGGACAACTCCATGACCGTGGAGAAGTATATCGCTTCCGCTGCCAAGGCTCTGGGCGGCAACATTACCTTCAAGAGCGCTGTTCGCTTTGAGAAGGGCGAGGGCATCGAGAAGAAGCAGGAGAACTTTGCCGAGGAGATTGCCAAGCAGCTGGGCAAGTAATTGTTGAGGCCATCCCCCCGCATCATAGCCTCATTGTCCACTCAATAATGACTCGCAAGGAGTCCAAGGTAATCGTAATGATTGCCCTGGGCTCCTTATTTTTTTGGAGACAAAGGGATCAAGAAACCCCTTTTGGTCTCCATTTTTTTATTTTCCGGGGTATTTTAGAGTTTCAGGCTCCCGCTCTCAAGAATTGCTCACATGGTCAGGATTGGGCGGACAAGTGGGCGAGGATTGAGAGGGAGAGTATCAGGGAGACTCAAGATAAATCGAATTAATCGGAGTTTTTGCAGAGAGTTTTTGAATTAATCGGAGTTTTTGCGGGGAATTTCAGCAGAAACTCAGATTAATTCCCTGGGATCTCAGCAAATTCTCGGATTAATTCTGGAAGAAAAAGGTGATGGATTGAATTAATCGGAATTTCTGTGGAGAGGAAAGAACAGTATGTCCATTTAATCGGAAGTTCTGAGGAAAACACCAGCAAAAATTCAGATTAATTCTTTGTTCTCTACAAAAACTCGGATTAATTCCCTTGGTTCTCCGCAGATTCTCCCATTAATTCTTGACTCTCCCTGGAGGTGTTTTGAATGCTAACGATATCTTCTAATAACCTTGTGGCGCTTATTCTTGCCCTTGGAATTACTTTACTTACAGATTTCTTTGTCGCCCTGCCTATCCATGAGACCTATGTCCCCTGCCCTGTGTGGCTGATGCGCTATGTGACAGGCTATGAGATGCAGCCAACCATGGCCGTAATCTGGATGACAGTGCTGCTGTATGTCATCATCCGCTATGATCTGCGGGGTCTGGCCGTTGCCGGGATACTGACAGTGGCTTGCTGGATTTCCTGGCTAATTGCTTTTTGCGAATCTGTAATTTATGAAGAGGAGGTGAAATCAAATGAAGCGAATCGGTGATGATCGATGCACAGTACGTGATTATGTGGAGTTGGCCATCACTCTTGCCTTCGCCTACATCATCATAATTAGTGGTGTGCGAGTAGCTATGGTGATCGGTCCGTCCATGCAGCCAACTCTGGAAGATCACAGTATCCATATCCTTGTACCTGTCCAGGATCCGAAAATCGGAGACATCGTGGCATTCCAGCGGCCTAGTCAGAAGGACTCCTACATCAAACGGATCATGGCTGGGCCTGGGGACACAGTAGACCATTGGGGCACTCCTCTTACCTTGGGACCCGGAGAGTACTATGTGCTGGGCGATAACCGGGAAAACTCCCGGGACTCCCGCTCATTTGGCCCCATCGATGGCGATACGATCTGGGGGCGGTTGGTGGTCTGATAGAACCAAGGAGATTTAGCCATTTGAGTCTCTATTACCACAAAATTTAAAAATGAAGGAGGTCTTAATCCCATGGAGAAAGCCGGCACAAAAACCAGGGACATCAAGTTTTACAGTCCCAAAAACAACGCTATGATGACTGTCCATACGCCTGTGGCTCAGGAGTTCGCCCGGTACTTGGAGGAGCAGCCCTGGGTGGCGTCCTATGACTCCTGTGTACCTCTGCAAATGGACCACTACCCCCATGTGTCCCCTGTGGACATCCGGGCGGAGTATTTTCAAATCCAATGGGCCAGCGATTTTGTCCTCCATTTGGCGGATGGTAACACAGGAGTCCGGGAAATTTGCACTCTGGAGCAGTTCAAACGACGTGCGTTTATCGAGAAACTGGAATTCTCACGCCGCTACTGGCTAACTGCTGGGGCGACGGACTGGCGGGTGTATGTGTATGGAGGTGAAGGAAAGCTGGTAGAGGCCTATGATCAGTCGCTTTGTTGAGTACACTGGCGATATCTACCGGGTTTTGCTGGAAACAGCAGACGGGGCATGGCTGATTGCCTACGCACTGGCAAGGGAACCCTTCTTTGTTTCGGCAGCCAATCTCACAGCATATACCGCTATACCTGCTCCGGAAGGGTTTGTACAAGCAATCAAGACCCATGGCACTATGAGTGAAGCACAAGTCAGACGTCTGCGAATGATCGAACCGCTGGTTGCTGACGATCAATACATCTGCGCCCCCAAAGCAAGACGTAGAAAGGCACAGGAGATTGCTGATGCAAATGGCGTAACAGTGCGCACTGTGCTGCGGCTCTACTTCCGATACATTTCATCGGGAGTGATTCTGGAAAACAAACCAAGAGAACACCGTCGGAATCCGGAGTTTGAACGAGCAATCCAACGGTATTACTACTCCTCTCGGCAGTTTTCGCTGCGTGGTACCTATGAAATGATGATTTTAGAGCATTACATGGATGATACAGGCCAAATCAAAGAGGATGCACCGAGCTACCATACATTTCGCCACTACTTCTATGACCATCGACTCCATCAGCTGCCCCAAAAGATCATTGCCAGAGAAGGCCTCTCGGCTTATCAGCGGGATCACCGGCTGACCCTTGGCAGCGGACCAGGGTGGCGTGATCGGCTGGGCTGCTACCAGATGGACGCTACTTTGGCTGATATCTACCTGGTCTCCCGCCTGGACCGCAGCACCGTGATCGGGCGGCCTAACATCTATCTGGCAGTGGACACCATGACACAGCTGATTGCGGGTGTCTATGTAGGACTGGATGCCGGAGAAACTGCGGTTATGGCCTGTATTGCACAGGCGACAGGAGACAAGGTGGAATTCTGTCGACGCTACGGAATCAGCATTACGGAAGCGCAGTGGCCCAACACAGGGATCCCCCGAGAGATCATCACGGACAAGGGGCGGGAATTCTGCAGAAACCGGGTGGAAGAACTTGCTTTGAGATATGGCGTAGTCATTCAAAACCTGCCACCCTATCGCCCGGACCGCAAGGGCCTGGTGGAAAAAGCCTTTGATTTGATCCAGGAACGATACAAGCCGCTTCTGCGTGGGAGGGGTGTGATTGAAGAAGATGCGCAGGAGCGATGGGCAGTGGACTACCGGGCGCAGGCATCTTTAACGCTGGATGAATTCACGGCGATTGTGGTTCATGCAATCCTGTTTCTGAATTCCGGGCGCTTGCTTTCTACTGGCATAACCCCCGCACAACAGTGGCTGGAAGTGGAAGACAGTTTGCTTCAGGTGGATAGTGAAGAACTATCCTGTATGGGACTCCCCCGCACCACGGTGAAAATGGGACGCAAAGGAATCCGACACAGAAAAATGTGGTATGTGCCGTCGGACCGAGACCTGCTGCACCCCGGGGAGACCTACACCATTGCCTATGACCCCAGCGACGTGAGCTGCATCTATGTGGTGCTGGATGGTCAGTACTACCCGTGTCGCCTGGGCCCTGCTGACCAGCGCTATCAGGGCGCAGGTGCTGTGGAAGCGGCGATGGCTCAACAGGCACTACAACAGCAGGTTAGACAACGCAGGCGGGCGGCGCAGGCTGCCAGCATTGCCGCCACACAGGCCATCCGGGATATTGCGGCACAGGCTTCGGGGGCGGCGCAGGGGGAACAAAATGGGCAGGAAATTCAGCGAAGCAGGGAAGCTGAACGTTCCCACCTGGCCTGGTGAGGGCTGCCCCCTCCTCTTTTCTTTGACACCGGCACCTGCAGTGAGAAAAACGTCTTGGGGGCTTTGGGTCAAGCCTGACGTTTTAAGCCAACACAAGAAAGTTGCAGGGTAGAAAGGTATGATCAAGGTAGATTTGGGGGATTAAGGATCTTGACGTAAATGCAACTTATGGGGCTAAAATCGTTTCATATACCATATATTTCTTTGCTTTTTACAATCTTTTTTCTGTATAGGGTAAAAAGGTAAGATTATATGGAAAGTAAATAGATATATGAACTCATAAATAAGAAATACTTTTTACTTAAGATTTTACCTTTGTGCCCTAATCCAAGACCAACCAAGGCAATGACTTTTTGTGTCGGCTTAAAAAGATAGGATTGAGCAGATTGTGCTCAATCTGCAAAAGTGTTTGAAAAAGTTTGAAGGAAAAAGTAATGCAAGAACTTTTGGAAATTGAGCACTTTTTGCTCAAGAACAAGAAGAAAGGAGAAACACACATCAATGGACAAATATCCCAAAGGTCAGGTGGTAGGTGCCGTCTATGATAGTGCCCCGGCGGGAAACCCGTTCCTGGCGGCTATGCCAGACTTGCTGCCGCCGGCCCACTTCCTGCAGCAAATTGGCAGCTCACCACCATTGCCGCAAGAGTTGCCGGTAATGACCCTGGAAGAGCGCCGGCGGTTGCTCCCGACGCTATCGTCCCTCTTTGTGCCCCTGGATTATATGTACGCCATCTACGACACCCTGTACCGGGCTATCGCAACCACCTACACTACCCGCACCATGATAGATGGTATCCGGCAGATCAACGCCATATTCGCCGGCCGTGAACTGCAAAGTTACGCTACACAAGCGGACAGCGGATCAATTTTAGGCGTTCCTGGTATCGGAAAAACATCTACCATCCGACGGTGCCTGTCGGTGATGCCGCAGACCATCGAACACACGGAGTACCAAGGACAGCCGTTTTATTGCAAACAGGTGCTCTATCTTCTTGCGGAATGTCCTTCGGACTGCTCCGTTAAAACCCTGGGATATAACATCATCACCGCCCTGGATCGAGCGATTGGATCAGGCTATATGGACTCACTCAGTGCACTGCGCTCGTCTTCGGCCAGCGCCATTGCCACCCAGGTCAAAATCCTATGCATGACCCATCATGTGGGGGTTATTATCGTCGATGAAATCCAAAACGCTGTGGTTACGGCCCGAAAAAATCGTCAGGTCAAGCCACTTATCAAATTTTTAGTCGAGCTCACCAACGACACATCTACCGCCGTATATTTTATCGGCACCCCATTAGCCGAGGAATTGTTCATCGCCCAGGAGCACCTCAAGCGCCGAACCCGTGGCATCCGCCTGCTTCCTCTCAGGCCGGACGGAACCTACCGTGAGTTCTTACGGTCCATCTGGCCTTACCAATACACACCACAGTCCGCTGCGCTAACGGACAAGCTGGCCAATAAGCTATACGATTTTTCTGGCGGTATCCCAGCGTATATCATCAAAATTTTTCAGGAAAGTCAAGCCCAGGCTCTGATCCTCGGCCGAAGCTCAACCGACGAAAAAATTATGCAGCGGGCAATCGACATCTTGGCAATCAAGGTACCTAAGACCTACTCTGGCGGCACTCATATTTCGGATTTTGAAATCGGAAAAGAACTGCCAGAGGTACCACCAGAGCCGCAGGAAGTGCCTCGCCAATTCGCCAACAAGCGGGGACGGCGTGCAACGCAGCGAGATGATGCAGACTTGCTGGTGGCTTTCCGGGGGAACCAAGGAATACAAGAGATGATCAAGTTTTTGGCTATGCATCAACTATTAGAAAGGATGAACAACAATGGATAAAGGCCCGAAGATCATTAACCTGGCCGAGACTAACATCTTTGCCACCGAAGAATCTCCTCTCATTTGGCTGCCTATATTTTTCAGCGCCGAAGCCTCGCTAAGTAGAGAAGATGGCTACTGTGCTCTGGTACAGCTCCGGCGGCCGGGCGGCGAAATTGAGACGCACAAGTACACCATTGTCTATCAGCGCTCCCAGCAGGATCAGCAGATCCAGTGCTACATTACTTTTGATCGGCAATTTCTCCCCGACGAAGACTCATTGATGCACGATCCTTCTGATGCCGGCATATTTTTGAGGGTCTACGATTCTCTGGATAAAGCCAAAGCTGGCGTGGAGACGGATATCCGGCACCTGTGCGGCGATCCGCAGGCTGATTATCAGGCAGTGCTGCCGTACTGATATGTTGCCGTATTTCCCAGTGCCATATCCGGGCGAGTGGTGGTACTCAGTGCTGTGTCGGTATCATGTGCGCAGTGGATACCCTAAATATGCTACAACCACTAGGGAGTTATATGGCGGGAAACCCATGGTGCATGGACGTTTGATGCCGGGAGGAGATTGTGCCAGAATCTTATCTCAACTTCCGCCTGGAATACTATCAATAGATGATGTGTTGGCCAACCACACATTGTTACCATTCTACCTTCGCTTCTATGACTCGGCGAAAAAGCAAAAAACTTTAGAATTGCTTCGTAGTGGAAAAGGAGCAGGAATCACCAATATTCACTCAAAGTTGCCGGGTGTTCAGGAAGGCCTAAAGTATTGTCCACAATGTTATTGCGATGATATGAATTGTTTTGGCGAACCATACTGGCACCGTGAACACCAAATCCCGTTGATGCCGATGTGTCCAAAGCATCACATAGTCCTTAACACCTATCCAGTTAAGTTTTCACGTCTTTCCGAAGTCTATGTTCCGCTCTCTTCAGTTCGTGTTTCGGAGGATGATCCGGAGCCAGCATTTCACTGGATGCATCCGTTGACAGATTTATTGATGGCTTTTTTGTCTTTACCAGTAGAAGCCGGAGCAACAGTCGGCTACAACAATCTCTATAGCATGTTATTGACCAAAGGTTATGGAGTAGATAAACTCAGCGACCATCAGGCCATTAGTGTGCAAAAAGTCCAACAAGCAACGCAGGAACTATATGGTGATAGTATTTACCAGCAATATTTTTCAAAGTTGTCACCAGCTATACTGTGCCGGCTTTCTCGCTGGGAGCTCACCTCTCCTGATCGATATGCATTACTGGCTGCCATGGTGGAAATGACAGCTAACACCTTATTGGGGGAAAGGCTACCGGAAAATGATACTCTGAAAGAGCGACTGCTCTACTATTCAGAAATAGGCACTGTATATCGAAAGAATGAATTAGCGCAGATGATGGGGGTCAGTCCAGCACAATTGGATCGTCTGGCCCACAAACATGGCATACAGCCATTCTGGCGAAAAGTGGGGAAGGAGCGCACTCGGTGCATTCGTTTATTACTAACAGAGTCAGAGTACGCAACGATCCAAGAATCAGTCAAGAGGAACGGAAATGGACAACTTGCAGTTTACTGCAGGCAGGTACTCTTAAATTCAATCGAAAAGGAGCACTAATATGGTATGCAAATCTATCCACGCACTGGCGGACGGCCTTAGTCTCCATGATGCCGCTTCTTTCTCTGGCCATGACTGGTCATTAATTGAAGCAGCTGTTGCTCAGGCAAGACAGGCTAAAATCGAAACTCCGGATGACATCATCCCCATGGTCACCCTGATTGGTACCATTTGGGATGGCTGGGATCGTATGCGACGGGCCGACCGGGATCTGGCACTATCCCTGGTTGGGTCCATCACCCCTGATCTGCAGGCGGCGCTTGGTGGCATAAGGGCATCGCTTGAGTCTCGTATCGATCAAGTGCCCGACTGGATTGCAAATACAGATATGTACGATGGCGACGATGACTTGCCAATCTAAGGGTAGCGAGAAGAAAGAGAGGTAAATGTGAACAAGTACAAGAAAGTTATCGATCAGATAAGGGAAAAAGGTAATGGCGACAAAAAAGCCAAAGAGAAAGAGGCCGATGCCATCGCTGAGGTGCTGTGCCTCTCCGTCGACGAGTCCCCACACATGATTGCCATGGAAGATGGGGCAGCCATGCTGGCCGCTCTGTACACGTTGTGCCTGGATGATGGGATCAATACGATTGGGGCTTATCTTGAAATCAGGGGGAGACTCGATAATCTGCTGGATGATATGTATGACAAGATGCGGGAGATATACCCGGTACCCGCTCGAACTGCATCGAAGGATAAGTCTGAGCTAGATGTGATTGAGGCGATGGAGAGACTGCGAGCCATCTCGACCAAAGAACGGAGAGACCATAATGACCTGGATGGATAGCTATTATCGAGTCCATGCCCTCACGCTCAGTTGGGTACGCAGCGATGACGATATGGCTGATTGGGTGGACGAGGTTATTGGGCCATTGGACGAGCACCTCAATCTTGGGCCCATGCTGTGGGTAATTTCAGCACTCATGGCCCTTACATCTGCTTCTTCGCCTCTGGGTGTCAGCCCTTGTATCTATCAATGGGCGTGCCGGGCGATAGGAGCTAAGATTCACAAGGCAATCGAGATGCAGCTCAAGAAAACAACGCCTCCACAAAGTACAAGGTTATAACATGGCAGGTGAATCTGAGACATGGAGAAGCACTTTGAAAATCGAGCCAAATCAACATCAGAGGATAAGGAACCTCTTGAAACCATACATGGCTACGCCCGCTGCTCGACAACTGATTCCAAGCAGGACATTGATCGCCAAGTGCGGGAGCTCCGGGCAGCCGGTGCAGAACGAATCTGGATGGAGTATGAGCATGGCGACGCTGAGACAAAAGATCAGCAGGGAGCCATGCTGGAAGCCGCAAAGCCGGGCGATACCATTGTTGTCTCAGAAGTCTCCCGCCGCGCTCGATCAGTCCGTCAGTTGTGCACCGTCATCGATTGCATCCGGGACAAACATCTGTGCTTGATCATCTTAGGTTCTATCACCATGGACTGCCGGATGGATACACCTGATCCTATGACGGAGGCGTTCCTTCAGATTGCGGGCGTTTTTTCCCAATTGGAGCTCTCTATGATCCGGCAACGGGTGCGGAGTGGCATGGTCAATGCCAGGGCCAAGGGCAAGCAGATTGGCCGACCAGCAACCACATTTGACCGGATTCCTGATCAATTTCTACGCTACTATACGCTATTTCAGGGCGGTCACCTCTCTCTCACCGAATTGGCTCGGTTGGCCAGCGTCAGCCGTCCCACAGCCTATAAGTACATTCATCTCATTAATGATCAGCAAAGGAGGCAAGAGAAATGATTGAGACCTATCGGGCCCATCTGATCCCGCCTGCAGCTCTCCGCACCACCCTTTACCGGGGGGAACAAGGGGAACGAGAAGAGATTCAGATTCATGATTTGGAATTTAAAAGCCATAAAATATATGATATCCGCTCCATTGTCCTTGGAGCTAACATCTCCATCGATTCTTGTGACCTTGATACTCTTTGGGCTACCACGGAGGATGACGCTTATATTCGGGCATACCACATTTCAAAAATTGAGGGCTTGTCCGCTGAAATCGGCCCTGTCCCCATTCCTCCGCTGGTTCCTCCGGCCACCAGCTTAATGGGCTGTGTGATCGTAGATACCATTGCTGGCCGGTATCGTTATGTGGTGGACCGCTGGTATAAGGATATCTTTGCGGCCACCGAGGACTCGACTCGCAACGATCCGCCGGATATCGTAGCGGCGCTGCACCTGCACTGGGTCACCCAAGCTATGGCCCTGGAAGCAATCAGAGGGGGCGAGCCCATATGACTGAGCGAGATATCATCTATCGTATCCTTCCGCCGGCGATAATCCTGACGACGGTGGAGCGGCAACCTGAGGAGTACCCCTATCCCCCGGAGGTCTATATTCGGGAGGTTGAGCGCCGAGAGCTTATAGATACCGAGATTAATTATGACGAATTGAACATTACAATCGGAAGCTGCACAGTGGAGATCGTACATGGTGAGACTGAGTATGGTCAATGCTTCAGAGCGTTTCGGATCATCGCCATTAATGACATGCGAGCAATGGAATACGCCGACAACTGTTACCCAATCTTTCTAATTCCGGATAACACTATCCGGGGGACATTGACAGTAGACGATGGGCAGTCCTGGTGGCGGTATGTGATCGATAAATGGTACGAGGATGATAAGACTCGGGATCATGATATTGAGTACAATGATCCTCCGGACCTGGTACCGGCTCTAGCCCTGCTCTTCCGCCCCCATGTTCGAGACCTGGATATGTGACGATGTGCATTTTTTCATCTGCATGTCTTGGGGAAAAGAAAAGGGGAATGATTGGGGGGTAAAGTCGACCGTGTCTTGTACGTTTGATGTATGTTTTTTGTCCACCTCTATACAATATTCAGAATATAAAATTCGAGACAAAAAAGACGGATAGCCCGAAATTGTGAGAGAATAAGACACGGAGTTGAGATGGGGGGTGGTGATCCCGTTGATGTTATTGAGTAATACCAAGGGGGTATAACACAGCATATAACAAAAGATATAACGAAAGGTCAAACGGAGCATAAAACATCAGGTAAAACCAAAGATATAACACAGCATAAAACAATGGACCAAACATGGGCGCAAAAAAATCCCCCGGGCGACTTTCTCGCTCCGGGGGTTCAACAGGGGGATCACAAAAAGGAGATAGGATAGATATCCTCAACTATGGCTATCTTATCATATGCAGATTTTTTCAGGGTCCCAACTATTTTTGCCCAATCATATGATTCCTTGCCACCATCATTTGCTGTGTCGGCTTTGGTTAGTCTTAGTCTTTCACTAAATCCCTTGCCGCCTCGATGATCTCCATCTGCTTGGCCAGCATATCGTCTACCAGCTTCTTCAGCTCGGGCGGTAACTGGTCCACCCGGGCGGCCATGCTGACAGAATCCAGCCGGCCAAATAGCAGATAATCAGCCGAGCACCCAAAAATCTCGCAGAGCTGGATTAGTCCGGGGACAGACAGGCCGGAGCGTCCCCGCTCGATGTCCGTGATATACCACACCGACATATCCATCATCTCAGCCAGCTGCTCCCGGGTTAGCCCCATGCGGGTACGCTCCTGCTGCACTCGGATGCCAATGGCAGTAGACTCGCTGGTTGGTGTTGATCTTGGCATGGTGTAATCCCCCCTGATAATATGTACCTGGTACTATTATCCCGGGGTTACTTTTTATTTAACATGGGGGCTAACCACAAATTAATATGTACTAAAGAACTGTCATGTGGTATACTGTAGCCACATTAATCCACCGGAGGAGGAAAGAAAATGAAGAAACTGCTATCGCTTATCTTATCTCTATCACTAACACTATCCCTGTCTATCTCAGCCTTTGCCGCTGGCCCCTCTTTTCTTGATGTCCCTGTGAGCCACTGGGCCTATCAGTATGTGGAGCGTGCAGCAGACGAAGGCTGGGTGGCCGGCATTGGCAACGGGAAGTTCAATCCCAACGGAGATGTAACGGGGGCCGAGTGGTACACGATGGTGGCCCGTGCATTCTACGGCGATCAGATTCCTGACAAGGCGGATGCTGGCAAGTGGTATAGCAACAAGTGGTATGCAACCTATATGCAGGTGGGTGTGGACAACATGTTCGATGCCTACTTTGCAGCTGATATTGACGCAGCTGTTGCCGAACGTCCTATGACCCGTACCGAGATGGCCTGTGTTGTGACTGAGGTCATGGATCAGATGGGTGTTGAGGTTCCGCAGGATACGTTCTATGCGGTTGCCGATACCATTCCGGACCTGGATAAGATCCCTGTTACGTCCAGTGCCTATACTGCGGTTGTGCGCTGCTACGCTATGGGCATTATCGGTGGAGTGGACAAGGCTGGTACGTTCAACGGCGATGGCCTGATGAACCGTGCCCAGGCCGCTGTGGTACTTGGCCGTATGGCTGACCTGGTTGACAACGGTGGTAAGATCCCCGATGCGCCCGAGCAGCCTACTGAGACCACTAAGCCTACCGAGCCTGAGCAGCCTAGTGAGCCCACTAAGCCCGCTACTCCCTCTGATGTGCCTACCGAGCAGGAAGTGTACAATGCCATTATTGCTCTCAAAGCTCAGTATCCCGATGGTACGCCCTGGGGAGACGATAAGCTGTATCAGATTTGGACTCCTCTCTCTACCGGAGAGCTGTATCCTATCAACAGCCGTGGATGTACCGCCTTTGTGCAGATGTGTCAGGATGCTGCATTCGGAGATGGAGGCACTGGCAAGTTTGCAAAGGTTACGCACTACGATTCCTTTGACAGCATCCGAGTTGGAGACAAGGTCGGCTATGACACCGATTACGGCACCGCTCATGCCGTTGTGGTCTTGGAAAAGAAGCCCAATTCCATCATCGTGGCCGAGGGTAATAACGCTGGCAAAGTCCTCTGGGGTCGAGAAATCACCAGAGACTTCTTGGAGTCGCACAATGTCCGCTTGAGCACTCGCTATCCCGCCTAAACTCTAAACGCAACCGACCGTCGAGACTTGTTCTCGGCGGTCTTTTTTTATGCCATAAATTTGTTCACTTCGACGAACTTCAAAAAAGCCAACAAAAAGAACTGCGCTGCTGGAATATTTTCAGCTCCTTGCGCTGAGCAAAAAGAGCAGTAACTGAGCCATCTCCTGTTACTGCGCCACATTTTTGGCCGTAATCTCTACGACATCAACCTCAAAACGATCCCGGACCAGTTTGCGTTTAATGGCGTACGCCTCGGTCCGTACTCCTTTGGTGTCCTCCACGATTCTCTTCCCATCTTCATTAATGTATGAAAAATCTGCGATGTATTGTACGGGGCGGATGTAGGTGCCGGAGAGATCCTTATATCCCTCCATGATGGTGTAGTGGGGCTGGAGTCGCAAATCACTGATCGTGCCGGCTTCCAGGCGGGATTTAAGTACGGTATAACGACGGGCCTCTAAAATGGAGTCAAATGTGATCCCATCGACTGTTTTCTTGGTGTTGTTGTACTTCATGGGATCTAAGATTCCTTTCATGATGGATTTGATTTAGTGATTTCTTTGAGTGCTCGACTAATGATGTTGCGCACACCGGATGCACTATATCCTGTTTCCCCAGCGATCTCTCGGACAGTGAGACAATGGATGTAGCGCAGCTCCATGATCAGCTGGGCAGTAGGCTTGTCCAGCTGGAGAATGGCCCGATAGATGGCAGATCCGAGAGGGGCCAGAGCCTCGTCCTGTTGATGCAGTTCAGCTTCCAGCAGGGGACGGGGCTGCCGGCCCATCTGGATGGCCTGGGCAAACGCCAGGTGCGACGCTTGGCCAGGCGGTAGGTTTCGATATCGTTGCGAGTCATATATGCATCACCTTGCGGCTTAAGCGCAGCTGTGAATGGTGTATTGTGCCATGGCCTCACGGGACTCAACCATAGCTCTCCCATCGACGATTGGTTGTCCGCTTAAGGTTTCCAGGACCCCGATGCAGGCAGGTGCAGTGATTTTACAATCTGGATTTGCAGCCCTAAAACCCCGCATAATATCTGCCACAGGAGTGCCAGTACTACTGGGACCAAAGCCGCAGAAACAGTAGCGTTGGAATGCGGCGATGGTGTCCTGTGTGTCCACATTATAATTTGCAGATACGACAGACTCTTCTCCAATGCGAAGGGGGCGCAGGCCGTAGTAACACATCGTGCCCCCATTGGTCTTGCGGACGGGGAGCATATCTTTCGGCAGATCCAGCAGTTCAGCGAGTTTGTGTTTGATTTCAGGATTAATATTTTTTGCGCTCCGGGGGGAGTCTCCATTTTCCAGGCTCCAGGTGCGGTACCGTTGATACAGTTCCGGCATGGGGACTACGTCCGAGCGGTTGGTAGTGATTTGATAGTTTTCTTCGATAAAACGGTGAATAATATCTGAGTCGTGGGCGTACTCGTTGATCACCTGCTGCATCCGTGCCGGTAAAGTCCACTGACAGCTATTAGGTGTAATATCACAGTACATTTCCCAGCCCTTCAGGATCCAGTTAAGAATTCCAGAGGACTCTGCCCGTAATTTTTCAAAAAGACAAGTGTCGATTTGATTTTCAGAAAATGAAACATTAAAGGGAAAAAGAATTACGGATTTGCGATGAAAAACAGACATATCACGCAGTGCCAGCTCATAGTTTGTATCGATGATAAGTGTGGCACCGGGCTGGATGTCAAATCCCTCCTGATACAAGCGGCGCACATGGATCGATCCGTTGCCGGTAAAGGATTTCAAAACCTGCTCGTTCAACTGCAAATTTTGGCGTGGCTCGGGCAGTGAAACCATGCGTGCACCCTGCGTCTTTGCCAGCTGCTCCAGCTCGTTGATCTGGTTGTTGTTACCTTTGGCAATTACGGATTCCGAAACCGAAACAGCATAATCTCCCAGGAGATCTTTCAGAGCCTCAACAAGCGTCGACTTGCCGTTATTGGTCGATACGCCGAGAAAAATGCCAAATGCCTTTTGCTCGTTACGGCCATACATCATCTGCCCCAAAAAAATCTGCAGGAAAGTGATAAGCTCGGTATCACCATTCATAACTTCGCCCACGAACTGCTCCCATCTTGGACATTTTGCGTCAGGATCATAGGTCACAGACATCCGCTTGGTTGTCATATCATCGGGGCGGAAAGAGCGAAAAGCGAATGTGCCGTTTGCCCGGTCCAGCTGGATTACACCGTTATGAGCGGCCACAATGTCAATCTTAGCGTCCATTTCAATCGCATCAAATGGATAGTATTTTGCGGCGTGTCGCAATATATTGTCACACGCATTAATACTGGTGCATTTCAAAAATTTACCGAACGCTTTGCGATAATCATCGTTGTCAATCAGACTGTATGCATAGGCCAAATTGCGGATAAAGCTCTGGTATATATCTAATATTTTGCTGTTTTTGTCCGCAATCCAGCCTTTACAGCGATCAAAGATATACCATCGCTTCTGCTCCGTACAATAACGCACACGATTTTTGTGTTCGTCGGCAAACATTTTTGCCAGTCCAATTTCATTCAGACCATATTTTGGATCAAATGGTGATGTGGTAAAGCCAAAAGGAATGATTCCAGTTTTTTCGAATGGAATCCCAAACGCCTCCATGGTATCGGGCTCGTCGCCGTATCCGTGTACCTTGTACTGTGTCAGCCACTCGTTTCGCTTCTGTGCGGTGCTGCATTCATTGATGATCTCTTCTGAAATTTTTGCCTTAGCCATAGTGCTACTCCTTTCTCATAGATTCTTTGTTCTCTACAGATTAATCTGCTTGATCGCCGAAGTGATTGCTTGATACACATACCCCCGACCACGGCCCAGCTGCTCGGCGATGGCCTCCACGGTCATCCCGTCCAACTTACCCTGCAGGGCTGCCCGTTCCAGGGTGGTCATGTTGGGGCTGGCGGATCTAATGCTTTCTTCAACCCGGACCATCTGATCAGAGGTAAGCATAGCCACGGCATCTGTGGTAGATGCCCGAGCACGCTGCATGATGTACAGATCGAGCAGGGCCTTCTTTTCATTGATGTTCATGTTAAGCGCTCCTTTCATTGAGAATTTCCCAAATTTTTTCACATTGACAACTTTTATCGATAAACACAAAATCAGTATGCGGGTACATCTGCTGGTAAGCAGCCACATGCCGGTACATGGCATTGCCGTCCACTTGGCCGACACCAGGGATAGTACCGTGCCAGGTAGCCAGATCATCGATGCACTGCACTTGATCCTCGGGTGTCGTCCCAACCACATAGATCAGACGTTTACTCATTGCTCCTGCAATTGCCGCCGCTGTATGGTAGGAGGCCATGTTGGCGGAGGCCGCAAAGTTGTTATATAATTCGTTGATGTCCTGCTTCCGATCGACAACGGCTCCTGAGGAAGGGGTGGTATAGTCGCCAGATGGAAAAGACACCGGTAAGACAGCGATATTATGCTCGGCACACCAATCCACCATGGGAGACTGTCGTTCCTGCTTATCAACCATGAGCACAGGCAAGCCAGAGCGATACGCAATCATAGCTGCCTGGATCGTATCAGCAGAGCCAGATGACCATCGCTCGGTTCCTGCCCGGATATCATCAGGGTGGATGTAGGTGGTAGTAACTGGATAAGTACGGCAGATACGGTAGTTATGCTGATTCGGATTGCCGGACTGACGATCATCATATCGCATATCGATTACTACCTGCTTGCCAGCTAAGTCATTGACAGATCCGGCACCAGCAGCATGGCATAGGCACTCCAGCACCTGGCGGCCACGGGCGATGTCGATGCGCTGCTGCAGCGGATGGTAGCCTGTAGTGAGATAGGTGATCGTAGCCCATCCGGCATGATCGCCAGTTGCAATGTCGTATGTGATGTAGATGCCCCTATCGTCACAATATGTTGTCATGATAGTAGCCACATAACGGCCAGGGAGCGGGGCTGGCGGATTATAAGACAAAGGGTTATTGCCCATATTGTTGGCTCCTTTCTTTTTTTTGATATATTATTATATGCAAAGTATAAAAAAATTATTTGAATATATTTTGGGAAGATTGATAATTTTTCAGTTTCTTCTAATACTTGCATATTATTATATGCACACACCAGAAAAACTATCACGAAATTTATGGGGCTTTGAGCTTTGTAAACAAAAGGGTAGTGTGCGTATCATTTACAGATTTACCCTTCTGATGGAGCATTTGGGGGTTAGTTGCAACCGCCAATCATATGGCAACGATAACAACTGTTTTCTTTTACACTTATATAATAAGAAAGGAGAGTGCCGCACACGGCACTCTCCTTCTGCTTACTTTACCTTATCGTAATATATTGCTCTTTCAAAACCGGCAAACAGAAACACAACATCAACTTTGGAATGCAGCTTTTTGTCGACTTCAAAATAAATGTACCAACATCACACACAGATTCACATTGTCGGACCTCCCATATTTCGGTATAATGGTATAATAAGCTGTGGAAGCTACTGATTGACAAGGAAATGAAAAACAGAGCTTTGTGGGGCGGCCAAAATTAGTTCTGGAACTTTGGCTAAACTCGGTAAAAACGAAAGTGTGACAACGGATATCCTAGTTCGGATTTGTCATGCGTTAAACTACGACAATGGCGATATCGTTGAAGTGATTCCTGGAAATTCAGATGAAGTGGATATCCATAAACAAGAGTGTAGGTGAATAAGTAAGTGTGGATCAATAATGCAAACAGAAGACTAAATAGTTTTTCACAGAAATACGGCGGATTGTTTATGGTCATAGGTTTAGTTCTTTCAATTGGTGCACTCTGCTATTCTGTATATGTTGCAAATCAGCCCGTGAAAATCCCCCCAAAAGAGCTTACATGCACACTAAACTCCGGCTTTCCACTTGTTTTGCAAGTTACAGAAGATGAGGATTTTCAAATGCTGTTTAAAGGTAAAGAAGTGGAAGAACCTTGGATTTACAATATTACCATAGAAAATACAGGGGAACAACCGATTCAAAACGAAGATTTCACAAAGCCTCTGACCATAGATTTTGAAGAATCAACCAGCGTCATAAAAGCCACTATTATTGAAGCTTCTAATCGTGATTTATGGGGTGAATTTCTAGAAAAAACCAGTATTGATGGTACAGTTTTGAGTATAGAAGATATTCTCCTGAATCCAGGAGAATCAATTACCTTTAATGTCTTTACTGAGGGAGCAGCAGGTAATATCAATTACAGTCAACGAACTGTTGGGTTATCAAAATTAATACTAAAAAATGTTGTTAAAGAGAGTAATGACAAGTTGGTATCTCTAAAAAAGTGGACAACCATAGGAGCAATTGTACTTACTGTGATTCTGATTGTTCTTATTATCTGTTTAGTAAGAACAATGGTCCTATCCCATAAATTCCAATTAGAATTTGATAAAAAGCTTCAGAAATATTACGAGACGATAAAGCCTTTAGCTTCGGAGGAAATGCAAAATGAGTCTGAGTGCCAATGTAAGTGAAAAATGGATGATTGCAGATAAATTTACTGGTGTGTATAAGCCAATGAATACAGAAAGGTAATCCTAACCCCCCACAGCGACTCGCTGGTTCGACTGTATCCTGCCCGACACCAAAGATATAGTGCTGAAGAAGTTCGAAACTGTGAAAAATCTCTCCGTGCGGGATTTGTCGCTGGGAAAAGCGTCCAGAACGGAGTTTTATAACACTAATAAGTATAATGCTATTGAGACTTCAATATCGTGTAGACAAAAATTGTGGAATGCCTGAGCACCCACAAAAACACCCTCATTTATGGGGACCCAACCGGAAAAAAGAGGTGTAATATATGGCAAAAAGTGCTTTTGAGAAAGCAATAGAAAAACAACAACGGGAAGCAAAAAAATTGGCCGATCAAGAGGCTCGACGGCAGCGAGCCAATGCAATTGTTAATGGACAACCCATCGTTGATGGAGTGAGAATTATGGATCCATCGGCTGAAGAAATTTTTGGTATTATGCTGTCCCTTTATGACGGAAATGAGAATAGAGATATTTCTGGAGACTATCAAGTATTCCCTACGGCTTATCATTCTTCTATCGCATTAGAGTTTGAAAAATTAAATATGTATGGGGTAATTTCATCCTCTCATACCTATCTTGGCGGATGGAGCGCAACTATTTCTCCACAAGGTTTAACTTATTTTGCAAGAAAGGAGAATGCTCAAATGTCAGCTCAAACTAAAGAGGTAATAACAAAAAAAGAATATGATGTTTTTATTTCTCACGCATGTAAAGATAAATCTGATTATGTAGATTCACTATATATGACTATACGAAAATTAGGCGTTCATATTTTTTATGATACTGAGATTCTGTCATGGGGTGATAATTGGAAGCAGGTTATTCTTGATGGAACAAATTCGTCGGAATTTGCAATTATTGTAATATCTGAAAACTTCTTCGGCAGAGAATGGACGGAAAGGGAGCTACAAGAGTTCCTTACACGGCAAAACACTAGTGGGCAAAAAATTGTTCTTCCACTTTTACATAATATAACTTTGGAGCGATTGAAAGAGGAATACCCATCATTGGGAGATATCCAGGTTATAGATAGTAATCGCTATTCAAAAGAAGAAATTGCAATATTGTTTGCGAAGGAATTGATTAAACGGCTTAGATAGCAAGTTCAGAAGTGATAAAATACCCGACTCTGGCGTAAAACTCTTTGAGCAGGATATTGAGGCGTATTGCATTACCCCATGGCGGTTATTAGAATGGAAAAACATTGCCTTCAATTGGGGAAGGGCGCTGGATACTGGTATATTTCTCGCTTTCATTCACACTAGCTAGCCCAAATAGTTTGATAAGGAAATTCACAAGTTCAACGTGTACGCAAAATTCTTTATACTATGCTGCCCAGAACAATGGCATAGCTACACTCAGAACAATGCCCTCACAATCTCATTGCTGATCATTGAAAAGGACTTTCCCAATAAGGTTGATGTCCGGTATGAGCAGAATGAGGTGCCTTTCGTAAACCTGCTCTCCAATCCAAATACGATGCGGTAGGTGATGGAGATAGTAGGTGTGTGCTATATGGGAAGCCCAGGAGGAAACTGATATGGATGTAGTGGAAATTCCGGGAAATACAGATGAAGCATATGCTGGTGAGAACAATCAAGACTGTCACAATGAGAGTCAGGCACCTAATACAGGAGATGCACAAACATGTAGCGTTAATGATGCCTTTACAATCGAAGATTCATTAAATCTTAAGCAAATTGATCAACTACATAATGCCACACTGAATTTTAGCAATAATAGTTTGGAAACCAAAAAGTTATGTGTAACAGCTGAAATTGCTTCGATAACATTGCTAATAGGTTTACATGAAAACGATAAGATTACCAATTTATTTCTGTTACTAGGAATCTCCAGTTTGATAATTGCATTGCTCTTTTATATCATTGACGTTTGCTTTTACTATTATCAAGATAAATTGAGAGATACAATGGTTACAGAAGAAAATAAGATACGATATCGTCATAGGCTTCCTGCGCAAGAATTCAATAGACGAACGATAGTAGGAAATAAGATATTTGATAGAATCTTCCGTTCTCTGTTAAATGGTTCGCAAATAATGTATTGGATTTTAATGCTTGTTTCGGTAGTGATTCTAATTGTTTTTTAGTCAAAATAACTTTGTGAGAGTTTTGGATGGTGATCACTTGAGGCAACGTGTTTTTATTAGCTATACAATGCGGGATAACGAACTTACTTTAGAAATTTTAGCACGACTTAAGAAAACGCTGCAAAGATTAGAAGTTGATACTTTTATTGATCTTATTGATAATAGAATCAGTCAAAAACACCAGAAAAAGTTATATAAGTGGTTAATTAGTGCGGACTATCTGTATCTTATAGAAACAACAGGAACCTATCACTCACCATGGGTAAAAAAAGAATTGGATATTGCCAATAGGCTCAACATTCCTATTATTAAAATTCCACTTTCTGATATTGAACATTTTATAGTACCCTCAATAGCTACGTCCAAAATCAAAGATACATATGAACACACTGTTGCTGTTAGCTAAGGTATTGCCATCTGGTATAAGTATAATAAAGGCTTCTTTGTAATATGGTCTCTAATTCTGATATGATGCGGTCGGTGGTGGAAACTGTGGGCACGGTGCTGTATGAGCGATTGAGAGGTGTTTAAGAAAAGTTTGTATGAAAAATATAAGAGTATTATATCAGTGATAACAGAATTGAAGAAAGGATAGAAACATGAGTAAACGTGTTTATATTAGCGCAGATTATTCCGAAGTAAACGGAGACCGTGATGTTGTAGAGGAGTTACATAAATGGGGAAAAGATAATCTTCATAAGGTAGATTATGTTGATACCGCTGAAGTAGTTTCTGGCAGTGTTTCTAATGATCCTGATTGCCGCCCTTGTGATCTAAAGAAAGAGTTTAATAAACAGATTAATGCATCTTCAGTTGTAATTTTTATTATTGGTGATAAAACGGCGTCTCGAACTGCAGGAAGTGTATGTAGACGCTATAACGGTGAGGCTGGTTGTGAGTGCACTCCCTATAAACAAAACTCGAAAGGAACCAGTACATGTAAATGGGATATGGTTTCAACACCTGGACCAAATGACGACTTGGGCAATATTAATACATATTCTTATCTTAAGCATGAATTCCTTCAAGCTAAGAGGAAAAAAAGGACTATCATTATAGTGTATAACTCTCTAAATAAGCAGCCGAGTTGGCTTCCAGATTACATGAAGGAATATGAGGAAGAAGCATACGCTTTCTGGACGAAGGATATCTTGGGTAATAAGATTGGGGATTATTATCATATTAAGAAGGACCTGGGATATGATTGACCGAGTAAAACTCCTGTGGAAATCGCTTACGGGAGAGATAAACACATTTAAAGCCATATGTAAGTTAATCTGTACTGCTATCGGCTATATATCATCATTTTTCTCATTGGCAGTTTTACTTAAAGATTTAGCTGCATGGGACAATCTGGAGGTATGGACAAAGGGGCATTGGCAGATACTTGTGATTGCTGGTCTGCTTGTTTCATGTATACATAATCGCAAAAAGATTAACTACAGTAAAATGGTATCTAATCGTGATATGCAAATCGCAATTAGTGTTAAAGACATTTTCTCAAACAGAAGTGCCAATAGTTATGTAATCCCAACTAATACCTTTTTTAGGACCCAAATGAAAGATGAATATATTAGCCCTCGAAGTGTTCAAGGAAGGTTTCAGTTAAAATATTTTAAAAAGAATATTCAACGCTTGGATGAAATGATTAGTGCAAGTTTAGCGGTACAAGGAATTATAGGAGAAGATGCTGCTGATTGTTTTGGCTCAACAAAAAAATATCCAATTGGTACAGTAGCAAAAATTGATCTCAAAGGAAAACACTTTTACTTTGTTGCGGTAAATGACGTTAACCGCCATGGGAAGCCTATAGGCCAGACCATCAAAAATGTTACTACAGCCCTGATTGCAGTAATTGATGCAATTCAAAGGATGGGACATTGTGACATACTCTGCGTGCCACTCATTGGATCAGGGCGAGCTGCAATCCGAGAAGCAACAAAGGAAATTGTAAGCCAAAAGACAATCGATTGCTTTGTACAATCCGAGGATAAAGTTGTTAGCAAACTGATTATTTCTATCCATCCCAAAGATTATCTTAACGGAGAGATTGATTTAGAGCGAGTAAAAAGATACCTTGATTACAAATGCGAATTTTGCTAAAAGCGGTTATTGACATTATTCCTGGTCAAGGGCCAAGAGAATAATAATGAAGCCCATAAACAATAGAGGCGTCCTGACTGATCAGGATGCCTCTATTGTTGACGGGTCTTCGTTGCCCGCCCTTACTATAATGTACAAACGGAGGTATTTCGATCCGCTGGCGAGGCAGATCCAGTGGTCACAACTCCCTGTGGCTTTTTGCCGTTTCTTTTGTCTTTATACGGGATATCCACCAGTGGCTATCGCCTAGTCCTTAGTATAGCTCCCAATGTAACAGCAAGGAGAAGACCTGTTGGTAGCTGGATTATATCACCCTTCACTTAAAAGTCAGCAAAAGAGTTTAAAAACTTACTGAAAATTATTGATTGATAAGCGACGAGATGATGTTATAAATAAAATTCCTAACTTTGAAGAATTGCGCTAGATCTGACTGGACTCTCCCGATAACAGGCATATCGTAACGGACAGACACTGTGTTGTTGGCTTCACAGAAAAATTTCGCACCAATATAGCGACAATTTAACTCATTCAGATCGTAACTCGCCAAAAAATCAAGATCCTGAAAATAGAATGACAAGAAACCCGACACAGTCATGGAAATGGTATAGCTAATCGAAATATTGCCGGGAAGCGAAAGCTTCGCAGTGATCTTATTACCATCTTCGGCCAACTGATAATCTTGATTTCCACAAATCGCATCCCGAAATTCTGGCCAGGGATGAGTCATGGCAGGAGTTCCATAGATAAAGTCGGCTGATTTGGAGTCGAGAAGAACTTGCACGGCATCCTCGAAGGATAGCTTGTCCCGAGTACGCCGAGCATTAATGGAGCCCATCGATAATCCCAGTGCACCAGCAGCTTCCAACTGAGAATCGTATGAGATACCATTAATAATAACAGGGGTACGCTTGCGGCGCTGCACACCACGGGTAGCTGCCTCTTCCAGTACTGTACGAGATGCAGATTCCAGGCTATAACCATCATTCATCAGTCGCTTACGTTTGGCGTATGCAGAAGATTCTCTTAGCCCCAATGCCTGACACGCCGCCGAGAATGAAGCGTATGTTTCACCGGCAAATTGGATTTCACCCTGGCAGGGGCGTGAGCTTTTATGAGGAGCGCTGCCGGAGGCCGCCCGTGCATCTCTGATATTGATACACTCTTTGACTGCATCCTCTATGGACATTCCTTTTTTAATTCGATTGCGCAGTAGCTGCGGGCTGATATTATGCTCCCGTGCAATCTGTGCGGCACTCTTGGTGATATTCTTCATGCCTCTACCTCCGACAGAATAATATCCTTATTTAGTGCATATTATAACCCGCTTTGCTGGAAGTTAACAGAGAATTATGGAGGGAGCACCAATTTTTTTATGTGTATATAGTAGTTTCAGATATCAGGCCATCTTTTTGTTTTCAGGAATTTGAAAATAAAGTTCAAAAAATAACTTAAAATGAATATTTTGCAAAGTTTTTGATTGCGTTTTGTGCGAAATTCCATGTTGTGTTTCCTGCGCTTTTCTGCTATTATATTCACATAAACGACGAATTACCTTGAGTCTCCCTGAGGCCATCCCCCCGCATCATAGCCTCATTGTCCACTCAATAATGATTCGCAAGGAGTCCAAGGTAATCGTAATGATTGCCCTGGGCTCCTTATTTTTTTGGAGACAAAGGGACCAAGAACCCCCTTTTGGTCTCCATTTTTTTATTTTCCGGGGTATTTTAGAGCTTCAGGCCCCCACTCTCAAGAATTGCTCACATGGCCAGGATTGGGCGGACAAGTGGGCGAGGATTGAGGGGGACAGTATCAATTGTGATAAGAAAAGAAGAAGCGCCGGACGATCGTCCGGCGCTTTCTTTTAGCGTGTACAGTTTCCTGAGAACATAATAGCAGGCCGGGCAGATCTGCCCGGCCTGCTTTTGAATATGAAGAGAACAACAGGACTCAGGAACCCAAGATGCAGAAAAATGTAAATTCACCGGTTGCAAAGAGTGTGCCGTCCTCGCCGGTAATTTCGATCTCCACCAGAGTGGTGGTGCGCCCGCGATGACGAACCACGGCGGAGGCAGTCACGGTACCCTTTTCAGCAGAACGAATAAAGTGGATAGTTCCATCCAATGTCACATATTTTCTCCCGTCTGTGCGGCAGGCAACACCACCAGCACAATCGGCCAGTGTGTAATATGCCCCGCCGTGAAGCTTACCAAGAGGGTTAAGATGATTGGGCCCAATCGTTAATTCAGCCTCTGCCTTGCCCAACTCCAACTGACGCACAGTGATCTCGTTATAATTGGCAAAGGCGTTGGCCCGCGCGGTAGCTTCAAATGATTCCTTGTCCAGCATGGATTGTTTTCCCCCATTATGCTAAGATAATACGACCGCCCTCAATACGCTCCACTGCAGCCAGCGCCTCTACGCGGATACCCATGCGCCGCAGGACCCTGCCGCCCTCCCGCATGGCTTTTTCAATCGCAACACCGACACCGGCGACCTCGCCGCCGGCCTTGGAGACTAATTCCAGCAGACTGAGCATTGTCTGCCCATTGGAAAGAATATCGTCTACCAAAAGCACGAGATCGTGGGAATCCAGATACCGCTTGGAAACACGGAGCGTATAAGACTTGTCCAGAGAGAAGGAGTGAGCATCAACAGAATAGACATCTGGATCGATATAACCGGTCTGAAACTTTTTGGCATACAGGACCGGGACACCCAATGCCTTTGCTGTAAAGCAGGCCAGTGCGATGCCGGAGCTCTCAGCGGTCAAGACCTTGGTGATATGTTCACTCCGAAAGCGCTTTGCCAGGGCGCTTCCCATTCGTTCCATCAGATCCATATCCATGCAGTGGTTCAGGAACATGTCCACATGAATGATATCGCCTTCGCCAACAACCGCGTCGCTGAGGATGCGTCGCTTTAATTCGTCCATAGTGCTCCTTTCTGTCTGTTACAAGAAACAGGCTGTCTTGTTCATTATATCTTATTTAATACCACTGTGCAATATTGACAAGCGCACAAAAATAAGGTATCCTAATCCAAGTGGCTGCGGTGCTCTTGCCTCTTCAGGCATTGCACCGCATACTAAATCCATATGCAGCGGTATCGAAGTGGTCATAACGGGGCTGACTCGAAATCGCTACGTCGGCGGAACGCGCTAACAGCCAAAAAGCTATGTCTCCCAAGGGTTTCCGGGCGCGGGTGTGAGCGGCGCTTCGGAAAAACGCTAACAAAATGCTCACAGTAATCCTGATTTGCGTTCTCACAACTTGATATGCAGCGGTATCGAAGTGGTCATAACGGGGCTGACTCGAAATCAGTTTGCGAGCAATCGCACGAGGGTTCGAATCCCTCCCGCTGCGCCAAAATGGGAGCAAGCGTTATTGCGCTTGCTCCCATTTTTTACAGTTTCATCATTTTAACTTAGAAAATATGGCGAAGCATCTGCTCAGCAAGGGGAAGATCAACTTTCAGGGGGGTCAGCCCCACAAAGGCCTCTGTCACCACTTCCTCCGCCAGAGCCTCGATATTGTCGGCATCAATGGGGAAGGTGACCGCTTTTCCATCCAACAGCCCGTCCCGGAACCGGCGGTAAGCCTGGGCGGTCATAGCACCGATCTCCTGGGGAGTTTCTGTACCGGCAAACTGCACGCCCAGGACCTCACCGGCGTACCGTACCTTCTCCGGCACAGCCGGAGCGATGGTTTCCATGGTGACAGGCAGGGTGTAGGCACACACCAGGCCGTGGGGCATGTGGAACTTGGCCCCCAGCACGTGGGCCAGGGAGTGGCCCACATGGGCGCAGGCATTGGACAGCATCCAGCCGCCCAGGGAGGCGGCCACCGCCATGCGCTGCCGGGCGGTCCGGTCGGCCCCGTCGGCCTTTGCCGCCGGAAGCCACCGGTATACCTCCGCCATGATCTTCTCGCACACTGCGTCGGCCATGGGGTTGCTGAGTACGGAGGTGTAGGCCTCAAAGGCGTGGGAGAATACATCCAATCCGGTGTTTACCGTGAGAGAGGCGGGCATGGTGGCGGTGAGCGCGGGGTCCAGAATGGTGAAATCACCGTAGGCAATGATGGCCAGCTTTTGGGCGCTGTCGGGATCAGTGACGATCATACCGTTGGACAATTCGCTGCCGGTCCCCGCCGTGGTGGGAATGGAGATCAGGCCGCTGGCTGGCCGGTAGGATTTCCCACCGGCGTAATCCAGGATCTCTCCCTCATTGGCGCGCAGCAGATTGATCCCTTTGGCGGTGTCGATGGTGCTGCCGCCGCCCACCGCCACCACGCAGTCGCAATGCTGTTCCCGGCACAGGGCAGCACCGGCGTCGATGACAGGTGCGGGCGGGTCCGGCTGCACCTGGTCGAAGACCACAGCCTCTATGCCGGCCTCTTTCAGCAGGCGCTCCAGGCGCTCCAGCAGGCCCATCTGGCGCACCACCTGGTCACACACCACGAGGGGGCGCTGGAAGCCCTCGTCCTTCAGAAGAGTGGGCAGCTGATTCACGCTGTCCCAGCCGCACACCATTTTGACTTTTTGTTCAAACACGTAATTCATATTTTTGCTCCTTTGTCACAGGGAAGGGTCAGTGAGCGATGCGATTTTTCCGCCACACCCGGTAGATGGAGACAAACAGGGGGATACCGATGGCGAAGCCGGCGATGCCGCCCATGGTGGAGAAGCCCTTCTGCACGATGGCCATGAGACCCACATTGGAGACCACAAAGCACAGCAGCAGGAACACCAGGGACAGGATGAAGAACTTTACCTTTTCACCCACCTTATCGGTTTTCCAAAGCTTGGAGAACCGGCGGGAGACATTGTAGGTAAAGGTGGGGCCGGTGGAGACCACGGAGAAGATGACCACCACCCAGTAGATCACGGTGAGGGCGGGAGCCAGGTACTGCTGGCAGATAGCCAGGATGGGGCCGTCGTTGAACATCTCCGGCAGGAAGGGAAGCACGATGAAGGAGGTGACGGCGAACAGGGCGGTTACCAGCACGGCGATGAGGATGCCGGCGCCGATGGCGTCCTTCTGATCCTTGATCTTCTCTGAGTAGTTGCACAGGGTGGAGCCCCAGCTGGAGGTGGTGAAGCAGTAGGAGAGGAACATGGTCATGTGGGCCTGGAGGGTGGTGCCGCTCCAATCCATGCCGATGTCGAAGTTGCCGAAGCGCTCCGCGAATACGTCACCCCGGATGGTGAGCACCGCCACCAGAATGGCGGCCAGGCAGATTACCAGGCCGATGGTCATGATGGTGTTGAACTTGCGCAGGAATCCGCTGCCGTAAATGGTGAGAATGGCGAAGAGCACCACTGAGATCAGGCTGCCCGCGATAATGGGAATGCCGAAGATGGAATTCATAAGCTGGCCGAAGAGGTTGATGGTACCGGCGGTGGTGATGAGGCCCATGAGCACGGTGTACACATCGAAGAATACCGTTACCACGCCTTTCAGTATGGGCTGAGAGCCGGTACGCTCCAGGCCGTAGAGGGCCAGGTAATATTCGTTGTAGTCCTCCACGTGGTAGGTGCGGATGAAGTTAAGGGAAATGGCGCAGAAGAAGGCCATAAAAACGCAGAAGATGGCCAGAAAGACCAGCATATATCCGCCGCCGAAGGTGGTCATGTACCCGGTGGCGTAGGCACCGGAGGCCATGGAGCCGCCGCAGTAGGTGCCGAACATCATGGCGCCCAGACCGAACCAGGCTGCCAGACGCTTGTTGGTGGAGGTGGTTTTGCTCTGTTCCATAAGTGATACGCTCCTCTCTGAATGGAATATGGAACCTTACTCGGTCATGATCTTCAAAATGGTCTGATCCGTTCCGTGCATGCCCTGCCGGGCCAGCACACCCACGTTGGTGACGGTGTTGGCCACGCTGGAGCCCACGATGCCCTCACCCCGCTTGAATTCATGGCCGCTGCGGTACATCAGATAGCCCAGAATGCCGGCATCCACACTGGCGGCGATCTTGGCGGCACAGGAGGGCTTGGCCCCGTCGCAGATGGTACCGGAGAGAATGGCCACGGCGTTGACGATGGTGTGGGCCAGGGCGGTCTCGTCCGCCCCCTGGAGGAAGGCGATGCCCGCCCCGGCGCCCACTCCGGCGCTTATGGCGCCGCAGTAGGCGGACAGCCGGCCGATGCCCACCTTCTGATAGACGGTGACCAGGTCGCTGATCAGCAGGGCCCGGTACAGCGCTTCCTGGGTGGCATTCAGGTGCTTGGCATAGCGGATCACAGGCAGGGAGGCGGTGATGCCCTGGTTGCCGGAGCCGGAGAGAATGACCACAGGCATCTCGCAGCCGCTCATGCGGGCGTCGCTGCCTGCGGCAGCCCAGGCCCGCGCTTCGGACTTGATATCGCTGCCGTACTCACGCAGGATGGTGGAGCCGATGTTGGCGCCCCAGTTGTGCTCCAGCCCCTCCTGGGCGATGGCGGAGTTGCACTGGATCTGCCGGTCCAGCAGGGGAGAGACCTTCTCCAGCGGGACTTCTTGGGCGTAGAGCAGAATATCGTGGAGATTGAGCACGCTCCGGTCGGTCTGGACGCTGTCGGTTTCGTCGGACAGCGGCTTGTGGAGCAGGACCTGCTCGTCCTTCCGAATCTCCACCAGGTTGTTGTGCCGGTCGGCGATCCGCACGAAGGCCGTTGTATCTCCGGCATATCCGGTGAGGGCGATATCCAGAATGTGCATGGTGTCGGCGCAGGACACGCTGATGGGGGTGTGTTTCAGATAGGCGGCGATCTCCGGGTGGCGCTCCGCCGGGACGGAGGAGATCACCTGGAGCTCCTGGTCGGCATCGCCGGCCACCACGCCGGCGGCTACGGCGGCCTCGATCCCCTTCAGCCCGCCGGTGTTGGGCACCACCACGCTCTTCACGTTCTTGATGATGTTGCCCGACATCTCGGCGGTGATGCGCTCCGGCAGAGCACCCAGCACCTGGCGCAGCTTGGCTGCGGCGTAGGCGATGGCAATGGGCTCGGTACAGCCGGTGGCCAGGATCAGCTCCTCCTGGAGAATAGCCGTATAGGCGGCTTCTGTTTCAGGTTTCAGCATGACATTTTCCCCCTTACTGCTCCGCAAATTTGACGGCAGCCTGACGTACCCAGTCCAGTCGGTGGTTGTCGATGTCGGTGGGCACCGTACAGTCGGCGCCCAGCATGACGCCGATCTGACCGCTCTCCCGGAGGATCCGGAAGGTGGCCTCCTCCACCTCCTGGGGGGTGCCGGTGTAGATGACGCCGGCCTGTTCAAAGCCGCCGAACACCGGCTTGCCGCCAAAGAGTTTCTTGCCCTCGGACAGGGACACGCCCTCGGCGTGGACCGCCCAGTTGTAGGCCGCCGCTTCAAAGCCGGTAAAGAGTTTCAGGTTGTTGGCCCGCCCGGAGTAGCCGCAGATGTGCAGCAGGTTCATGGAGCTGAGCTTGTTGGCGTAGTCCAGCACCGCCTTGTCCCAGGGGGCGATGTACCGGAGGTAGATCTCATCGGGGAAGAAGCCGCACTGGTTGTTGACGCTGAGGTAAATGCCGTCCACACCGCCCTCGGTGAGCAGCAGGTGATTGAGCTCGTTGATGCCCTCGCTCAGGGTCTTGACTGCGGCGGAAACCGCCTGGGGATCCTCCGCCAGCAGGCGGGTCAGCTTGGCCTCATCACCGCCGGCGCCGGGCAGTCCGCCCACAGCAAGACTGTTGCGCAGCACCAGGGAGGGGGAGAAGCCGGTGGCGTACACCGGTGCGCCGGTGTGGTCGTAGATCTCCCGCACCTGCTTCGTCAATTCCAGCGTGCGCTGGGCAAACTTGGAGTGGATCGAGATGGGCTCCACCTTATAGAGGTCCGCAGGGGTCTCCACGAAGGAGGCATCCACCGGCATGAGCATCAGAGAGTCGTTCATGATTTTGGCTACGTCGGGGTCAAATGCCTCCAGCGCCAGCCGGTGCCCCTCAATGTTCTGCTCCAGAATGGCATCGTTGTCCACGCCCTTGCCGAAGTCGTTGAAATCGCAGAAATGATGGAAGAAAGCCACCGGCACCCGGTCCACAGGCTCATTGGCGAGGAAATGCGCAAATCTCTCTCGTTTTGTCATAAAGATACCCCTTTCTGTCTGTTCCAATGGGAAATTGATTTGACATTCTGGCTGAGATTAGGGTATCATAGTGACGTTCTTTTGTATAATACACAAAAAGGCATGTGATATGAAAAAAAGCTATAACAGGGAATGGGGTGGTTGGCCTTGAAATTGCAGACATTGGAATACTTCATTACACTGGCGGAATCCCGCTCTATCAATGAGGCGGCCCAGAAGCTGTACATTGCCCAGCCCAGCCTCACCAAAGCCCTGCAGCATATGGAGGATGAACTGGGCGTGGCGCTTTTTGTGCGGGGCAAGGGCGGGATCACGCTGACTGAAGCGGGGGAAAAGATCCTGCCGGAGGCCCGCCAGATGGTGGCCTACTACAAGGGATGGCTGGAGATGGCCCAGCGGGACCGACCCGAGGCGGTCACCATTTACTCTCATATCTCCCTGTCCAATTTTCTGCTGCCTGATGTGCTGCTGACCTTCAAGAAGCGGGACCCGGATCTGGTGATCAACCATCACGCGGTGTTCGCGCCAGAGAAGTATCTGTCCAATGAGCTGGCCTGCCCGGTCCTGGCCCTGTTCATCTGCCAGGCGGATGAGGCCCGTCGGTTGGCGGAGACGCATGGAAACCTGTACTGGGTCCTGTTCCGGGGGGAGTACGGCTGCCTGGTAAACCGGGACAATCCCCTGGCAGGACGGGAGAAAGTGAAGCTGGAGGAGCTGAAGGACTTTTACTTTATCTATCCTGAGGTGGGGGCCAGGGGGCAGCAGCAGACCTTCTCCTCTCCCATTCTGGAGCGCATGATCCAGGCGGCCTCCGTCCATCGTGCGATCCAGGTGGAGTCGGTGGGTACGGTGATCCGTACCATCCGGAATCACGCGGATTCCTGTGCCCTGTCCTACTATCCCGCCCTGAACCGGTACGAGGGCGTGGCCAGCGGTGAGCTGGTTTACGTGCCCATTGACAGCTCCGAGACGAGCGGGGATCTGTGCCTGTTTTGTGCCAAGCAGGCCTATCACCAGTATCCCGTCCTGCGGGAGCTGGTCCGCAACATCCAGGCGGCCGCCGGACAGTTCCTGCGTCAGGTGGAGGCACCGCGGGCAGAAAAAAAGGACGGCGCTCCTTGTTAAGAAAACGGGCAGAAATGACAGCTTGCGTTGGTGGCCTTTTCATCTCCGGCCCGCTATACTGGAGCTACCATATCAAACCGGGAGGACGAACATGAGCCTAGGAAGCAGTCTGTACCATGCCAGAAAGAAGAGCGGCCTTTCCCAGGAGAACGTGGCCGAAAAACTGGGCGTCAGCCGTCAGACCATTTCCAAGTGGGAGACCGGCGAGACCCTGCCGGATATCCGTCAGTCCAAAGGGCTGGCCGTACTGTATCACATGACGCTGGATGAACTGATCGAGTACGACTTTGATGAGCGTCAGGCTCAGGAGATGATCGACAGCGTCAGTGAAGAGGCACAGGCCAGGGTCGACTGGAGCAAGGTCTGGAGCAAGAAGTACCCGGTGCTGGCCACCTATCATCAGAAGGTGCGGGTGGGAGACTATGCGCCCCAGCTTCGGGAGATGCTGACCCAGCTTCGGGTGGACTACGGGTATAACAATACAGACGCCCTCCTGGTGCTAAAGGATATCCTGGCCCGGGTGTGGAAAGGGCAGATGTAAGAAAAACCGCCCGTGACCTCAACTGAGGTCACGGGCGGTTTTTCATGTTTCCTGCCGTTGGCTGATGAATGCCTCAATGGCTGCCACGGTCTGGGCCTGCTGCTCCTGGGCAGAGATCGCCGCGGGCGGGTCCCCCTTCTGAGGTCCGTAGTTGCCGAACTGGGCGTGATTGCCGCCCTCGATCTCCACCACATTTTCGGTGTAATCCAGTTTGTCCTCTACGCTCTGATTCAGAGATCCGTAGATGGTGAGGGTACTTTCCGGCGGATAATCCCCATAAATATAAGCCCCAAGCAAAATCAGACCATCCACCTGGTCCGGATGGCCGGCGGCAAACTGAGAGGCCATGGCGCCGCCCATGGAGTGCCCGGCTATGTACCAGTGTGATATCTCCGGAAATTCAGCAATCACATCTTCGGCGGCATTGGGATCAAAGATCGCCATATGGAACGGCATATCCACCAGGATACAGGTCACACCCGTCCGCCTGATCTGATCCAGCAGGGGAAGGTAGGCAACAGCCTCCACCTTGGCCCCCGGGTAGAAGATGATGGCGGTATTGCCGGGCACCGAGGGAGAGAGAATGGTCAGATTGTCCTGCACCGCAATGCCGTCCGCCTGGGCCAGAACAGACACAGCCACATCCTCTGCCCGGTAGTAGTCGGATACATACCAGAAGAAACCGCCTGCCAGCACCGCCAGCAGGATCAGCAGGATCGCGGCGGCAATGCGCAGCTTTTTGTGTCGGGGACGCCTCACCTGCTCCAAGGCTCAGGCCTCCTTCCGGGCGGCCTGCTCCACCACCTTCTGATAGGGGCCGATCATGGCCTCGGTCATTTTGCCCTTGGCCTTCTTCTGGATCGACGGGATGGCCATAAGAGCGCCCACCAGACGCATCTGCCAGATCCGTTTCTGCTGCTTCTGGGGGAAATCATAGATGCCGTTGGCCTTGTAGAATTTGTGGTCGGCCTTCATCAGACCCTGCATGACGTAAATGAGGTCCCGGAAGATCTTCATGCCGCCCACGCCGTAGAAGTTGGCCGGGCGGGTGAGCTTGTGTTCCATGGCGAAGGCCAGATTTTCCGCCAGCCCCCGAATATCCGCCGCCGTATCGCCCTCGTCGGTGGCCACGCCGCACAGGTAGTTGCCGCCCACCTCCGCCCGGCCCTCCACGATCATGCGCAGGTTTGGCTCATACCGGTAGTCCCCGCTGATGAGATAGGCGATGGGGGTGCCGTGGGTGACCGTGCGGTGGCCGTTGCAGAACTGCCGGTCGTCAAAGCATTTGAAGCTGGAGTGGGTGTAGTGGTCGGAGATGGTGAAGGCGTAAACGAAGCCGTCGGCGGTCTGAATCGTCTGACGCAGGAACTGGTCAAACCCGTCCTTGTAGACGCATTTGCCGGTGATGGCACACCCGAAGCAACCCAAACAGCCGCCCCCGAAGGGGAACTCTCTGATATTTACTACCCGGCTCTCACAGGGAAGAGCGGCCCGAAAATCGGAGATCATGTTCCGGAGATTCCTGTCATCGGGGGCGCAGTTGGTGACGATCACGACGTCCTTATCCTTGCGCTTGGGCGTTTCGGGCAGAGCAGGCTGATATTCGGCCTGTTCCCGAGCGGGTGCCTGGACAGGCGGCGTGGCAAACGGGCCGTGCGCACAGGAAAAGATCAGCTGGTCAAAGAACATGCGGGCTTCCTTCCGGCCCTGTTCGGTCAGCAGGTCCTCCATGTCCGCCGAGAGCCCCCGGATCACCTTCATCCCCAGATCAAAGCAATTTTCCTCCACGTACCGGTGGGCGGTCACATCATAAAAGTGCTTGGAGGTGGTGATCTGGGAGGCAAACTTGCCGGAGAGGTCCACACCGTCGGCCTTGATGAGTTCAATAAGCCGGTGGAGCTGATAGGGGGCAATAAAAGTATAAACAGGGTAGCAGAAGAGAATCAGCTCCGCCTGCTCCAGTGCGGTACGCACCGGTGTGAAGTCCTTCTCGCAGGCCTTGATGCGCTGGCCTACAGGCAGAAAGATAAACGTATGCTCCGGGTGCAGCGCCTGCAGATAGAGCGCGGTGTGGACGGTGGTGGAGTTTTTCCCCTTGGGACTGGCGTTTAAAACCAGAATATTCATAGCTGTTCCTCCGGCCAGCAGAGCAGATTGAAGCGGGACTGCCCCGGCTGGTTTTATTGACTGTATTGTATAAAAATATTATACGGTGAGCGGAAGGTGCAGTCAACAGGACGCAGAAGTACTTGCCGAAGCGGCCTCCAAGGCCCGCAGGGCCTTGAACTCCCGGGCGACAAAGACTACAGAGACCACAGTAGAGGATCCCTGCTCCGGCCATCAGAAGGATGCCGTTTCCCACCAGACGGGCAGCGCGCTCCGGTTCCAGCTTCCCCAGATAAATGGAAAAGCGGGAGGCGCCGATTCCCAGCAGCAGTGAAATAGCCAGACAGATGGCGGACAGGGGGCAGGACACGTTGGTCGCGGCATTGCCCAAATAGCCCACTCCCTGGCCGATAAAGACCTGATCCGCGTTTGCGTGCTATATTCCTGCCTGACAGATACAAGGCGCTTTGAAAGTCCGCCTGGGACTGCGCCGGAATACTGTCCAACAGAATGTCCTCGGTCTCCTCACAGGCGGCACGGACCTGTCCGGCAATGGCCGTGGGGTAGAACTGCCAGGTCCGCTTATCCTGTGGGCAGGGAGTGCGGGTTAAAAGCCCTTTTTTCTCCAGCGCAGCGACCATCCGCACGATATTGCTGGGGTGGACATAGACGCTGTTCAGGAGGGAATCCTGAGAGATCCCCGGTTCATCGCATACTTTCAGAAGATAGATGTGCTGGCCGCTGTTGATGCCCAGGGGAGCCAGCCGCTTATCCAGGTAAGCTTTGGCAAAACGATCCGCCACGGACAGCCATTTCAATAGTTTCAAAAGCGTCGCCTCCTCTGAATACCTATTAAGGGGCGGGCACAATTGCCGCAGCTGGTATGTCCCACGACGGTATTTTTGACACGTTTCCAACAGAAAAGCGGAGCGCCTGTTACATGGGTGCTCCGCTCAGAGTGGGATTCATTCCGCTTCTGTTGGCTGCCTGAGTGACGATCTGTATCTGCAAATTGGGTCAGAAGCTTTACGGTTTCAGTGGCCCATAGAAGTAGGAGGCAGTTGCCCCACCATCAATGAGAAAGTCAGCACCGGTGATAAAGGCGCCCTTACGGCTCATCAGGAGCTCCGCCACGTTGGCCACTTCATCCGCTGTACCGGGACGCCCGGCGGGACATTTTGCAAACATATTTTTGTAGAAGTCCCCGCGGGGACCATTAAACTCATCGATGGCCAGCGGTGTGACAATAATACCGGGGGAGATGGAGTTGATCCGCGCCCCCTTCGCGCCCCACTTGACGGACTCTGCCATGACACGCTTTTCATTGCACCGCTTGGCCAGTTGGTATGCATGCAGGGTGTCGTGGATATTCTCGGGCTGAAGCAAAGGCAATTCCAGCAATTCCTCGGTGGGGGTACACGCCAGCAGCTCATCCTCCTCCGGGGTGAGCTGCTTCATCCGGTGGCCGGACTGGCTGGAGATGGTCACACCTACGCCGCCGGGAGCGATTACCTTGCCCACTTCCTCCAGAAATACCGCTGTGCCGTACAGGTCCACCCTCAAAATGGCCTCAATGGGTGCCTGGCTGGGTGAGACACCGGCAGCATTGACCATCATGGTAATGTCACCGTATTTCTGCGCCTCGGCGATGATGCCCTGGATAGAGGTCCGACTGGAGAGGTCCATCTCCACCGGTACCACATCAAACCCGGCATCATTCATGGTCTTTGCGATAGCTTGGGCGTTCTCCTGCTTTTTATCGCCGACGACGATTTTCATTCCATACCCCATCCGGCGTGCAATGGCCATACCGATCTGGCCAGCGCCGGTCCATACCATCACATCTTTCACGACGATCCTTCCTTTCCACGCTGGCATTCGCTTCATACCCCGCTGTTACAGCAGGGTTTTTACCTTCTGCGCCCATGCCGCGACTTCGGTTTCCGGTGTTTCCAGACGGTCTCCGCCGTTGGAATCGAACTTCACCTGCATTTTGTAGGTGACCTCCGCACCGCTGCAGGCGGCTGCGATATCTTTCAGCACATGGCCCGGCCAGCCTCCATGGGTTTGAAAGGGCACGATGGTTTTTCCCTGCCAGTCCTGCTGATGCAGAAAGCTGAGAACAGCGGGAGCCATGGTGTACCACCAGGTGGGCGTGCCAATGGCGATCACATCATATTTCCGAATATCGACGTCCATGGGCTTGAGTTCCGGCTCGTAGCCGCGCTGCACTTCCTCCTGCCCCTGCCGTACCACATCGTCGTAGCTGCCGGTATAGGGAAGAGCAGTCTCAATCTGCGCAATGTCCGCACCGGCAGCGTTCTGGAGCATCTTGGCAATGCGTTCTGTATTGCCATTTGACCAGGAGTAGAATACAATCAACATTTTTCTCATATCGTACCTCTATGTCCGGAAAGCCATGCTCGTACTTTTTCCGCACTGGCATCCACATCAGAGCCGCAAATTGCCAGGCCATCCGTCACGCGGGCACCTTGACAGGTGCGGGCAATCTTCCGCTCAGTCCCGCTCAGACCGCTGCCCTCATGGGTACAGAAGGGGTGGATCGTTTTGCCCGTCCAGTCAAAGGCCTCCAGGAAGGTGTAAACCGCCATCGGCAGATCGCCCCAGTAGTTGGGATAGCCCAGATAGATCTCGTCGTAGCCGTCCAGATTGTCAGGAAGCGCCGCCAGCTCTGGCCGAGCCTTCGCCTGCTGATCCTCCTTTGCCTGTCGGATGCAGGTCAGATAGTCGGCGGCATAGGGCATCTTCTGCTGAATTTTGAACCGTTCTCCGCCGACAGCTTCTGCGATCATGTTCGCTGCTTTTTCCGTGTTGCCCACTGCAACGCTGCGGTATTGGCCGCCAAAATAATTCTCACCGGCCCGGGAGTAAAACGCAATCAGTTTTGCCATGTCAATGCCTCACTTTTCAAATTCCTTTGCCACATCCACCAGCAGTTTGCGGATCGGAAGGTGCTGGGGACAGGCCTTTTCGCATTTTCCGCACTGGATGCAGTCAGACGCCTTGCCCTTTCCGCCGCCGGTGTGGACCACGTTGTAATAGTAGTCCGCATTCCAGTCGTGGTGGATCTGCTTGGTGTTCATCACAGCCAGCAGGTCAGGAATGGAAATATGCCTGGGACATCCGGCCACGCAGTAGCGGCAGGCGGTACAGGAAATCAGGTTCATCCCATGATAGATTTCCCGTACCCGACCAATGGCGGCCAGTTCCCGATCATCCAGCGGCTTGAAATCCTTCATAAAGCTGATATTTTCCCGCATTTGCTCCAGGCTGCTCATGCCGGAGAGCACCATCAGAATGCCCTCAAACCCGGCGGCGTAGCGGATGGCATAGCTTGCGGCGGAGCCGCCGCCCAGTTCATCCAGTACAGCCTGCGCCTTTTCCGGCAGGTTCGCCAGAGTGCCGCCTTTCACCGGCTCCATGACGATGACCGGCTTGCCATATTTGCGGCAGACCTCGTAGCATTTCCGGCTCTCCACGGCGGGGTCCTCATAGTCCAGGTAATTGAACTGGATCTGTACCACTTCCACTTGGGGATACTCGGTCAAGATCTGTTCCAGAACCTCCGCCCGGTCATGGAAGGAGATGCCGAAGTGCCGGATCTTGCCCTCTGCCTTCAGCTCCAGCGCCGTCTCATAGGCCCGGCACCGCTTGAAGTAGGCAAAGACGTCCGCGCCCTGGGCGTGCATCAGATAGAAGTCGAAATAGTCCACGCCGCACTCTTCCAGTTGACTCTGAAACAGCGGACGGATGTCCTCCAGCTTTTTGAAGAAGAAGTTGGTAAGCTTATTGGTGAGGATATAGCGGTCACGGGGGTAACGGCTGGTCAGGCAGGTTTTCAGAGCAGCTTCGCTCTTGCCGTTGAGATAACCGTGGGCTGTATCAAAGTAGTTGAAACCGTTTTCCAGAAACATATCCACCATACGGCAGGTCTGCTCCGTATCCACCTCGCCGTCTTTCATGGGCAGGCGCACACAGCCGAATCCAAAATTCTTTTTTATTTGCTTCATAATGCGTTCCTTCCTATAGCTGCTTTCCCATTTCGTAAGCCTGGGTATAGGCCGGGTGCTGATAGATATCCCCTTTGTCCCAGGTGCCGGTCCCGTAAATCACACCCGCATCTTCCGCATCCGGCAGGCAGCGCAGGAACCCTCGGAACGCCGCCAGCGTCTCATCCCCGGCTTCATGCCGTGGGTCGGCAGCCGTGATGATAAAATAGAACTGCTTGCCTGAAATGGCCTTGTGATCCACAAGACAGCGGTCGATCAGCATCTTCATCTGGCTGCACAAAGAATAAAAGTATACCGGCGAAGCCAGCACAATCACATCGGCAGCTACAAGCTTGGGGAATATCTCCGCCATATCGTCCTTGATGGCGCATACATGGTTCTCCATGCAAGCGTAGCACGCCCGACAGGGGGACAGCGCCTTTTCCCGCAGGTTTACTTTTTCTACTTCGTGCCCAGCCTCCGCTGCCCCCTTGGCAAACTGGCCGCAGAGCACATCGGAATTGCCGCCTTTCCGGGGGCTGGAGCTGATGATCAAGATTTTCATAGCAGGCTCTCCTTTGAACGGTCTGCTATGATTATAAAAGTCCCTAACGGCTCAATCAATTTGAGTTTCGGCCCCGCTTGATAAGTTTATCTTATACGAAAAAACTGCCCTCGCAGAGCGAGAGCAGTCACAAAACGGCCGATTGACTATTTAAATTTATTTTGCAGGATGTCAGCAAATTCCTCCACATAATAGCCGGAGTTATCCTTTTTCCAGAACAGGCAATAGTTGCGGGTGATTTGTTCTTCACCGCGGCAAAGAGGAACACGACGAATGGAAGCGCCAAAGGTCATGGCCTGGCTGCTGCCTTCCACCGGCAGGAAGCCCTGCCCGCTTATGACCATCATGCGGGCCTCCTCCAGATTTTCCGCATAGAGGATTTCCCCCTGTATGCCGATGATCGTCTGATAAAACTCCTTTTCGATAGCCTGCTGTTCTTTGGAGGCCACCAGAATGCAGGGAATGTTTTTCAATTCCTGGACAGAGACCGAAGGAAGAGAGGCCACGGGATTTCGGGCTGCCAGCTCAATATACATCCTGCTGGTAGCCAGAATCAGGTTGACATACTCGTCGGAAAAGGCTCTCCGCTGATCGTTGAGCACCAGATCCGCACCGCCGGTGCGCAGCAAAGTAAATAATTCTTCATGATTGCCATACAAAAGCTGGACAGGAATGCCGGGATATTTGGCTGAAAATTCCTCCAGCGCCTGGTGAACTTCCGGGCTGTTGTAACTGCGCAGGTAGCCGAACTTCAAGACTGCCTCGTTCCCATGGGCGATCTTGGCGGCCTCTCTGCACATCTGCTCGTAATCAGCAATCAGAACCAGGCTTTTTTTGTAAAAATGTTCCCCGGCAGGAGTCAAAACAAACTTTCGGTTTTTCCGTTCCAACAGAGAAAACCCCAGTTCCGTTTCCAGCGCCTTGATCTGCTGAGATATGGCCGACTGCGATATGTGGCATTCTTCCGCTGCCTCTGAAAAGCTGTTGTTGCGTACAACAGCTTGAAAATATTTGATCTGCCGCAGCAAGGGTCCACCTCCCGCGAAAAAAGGTTTTTATCATTATAACATATCAATATGAATTTTCCAAAGGGATGTGGAATCACGGTAAGAATGCCCGCTGTTTCAGTTCAGTACCTCCGCCCAGAAAACCCAAAAGAAGGACATTCCTTGTGAAAGGGGTACCCTTCAAGTGGTCAAAACAGAAACCCGTCTGTGGTATTTCTGTGGTCAGATGAGAAAATCGCCGCAGTTTTCACTGCGGCGATTTCCGTTTTTGGTGGACCCAAAGGGATTCGAACCCTCGACCTCTCGGATGCGAACCGAACGCTCTCCCAAGCGTGAAAGTTATATGAGCCCTAAAGTGGGACAGAAAAATAGCAAAAACAGAAATAAACAGTCTAAAATTAGCGGAACAGCGTGTATCTTTGTTATATAGGAGGCGTCCAATACCGGAATTTCGGTATCATGGGTGCCTCTTTTTTATGGGCAAATACTTAATTGGTCTCGTAACTCAAGTGGGGGGCACTTGCGCTACACCCCCTGCAATAAACATACACCTCAAAGATTTTGCGAACGATTATGACCCAAGGAAAGGAGGGGGGCAGATTGTGTCAGAGATTATTCTATCTGACTATTTTTACGGGGATGAATCAGAACAATTCATCTACTTCCGTATTCCTCGACTGCTGATTACAAGCCCCCGTTTCAAACACCTCTCCACAGACGCAAAACTACTGTATGGTATGCTGTTAGACCGCATGAGCCTATCTGCCAAGAACAACTGGTACGACGAAGATGGGCGCGTGTATATCTACTATACCGTGGAAGAAATATGCGGAGATATGAATTGCGGCCGGGATAAAGCTATGAAGTTGCTGGCTGAACTGGATACCGGCAAAGGTGTGGGCCTGATCGAGCGTATCAAACAGGGTCAGGGAAAACCCACAAAAATCTATGTCAAGCGATTTACTACCCGTGCTGTCCCACCGCCGGCACCGCCAGAACCAGATTCTTTTATGCCCATTCCAGAGGTCGATTTTTCCGATGTCCAGAAGTCGGAAAAACCGACTTCAAGAGGTCGGCAATCCCGACTTGCAGAGGTCGAAAAATCCGACCCTAACCATACTAATAGAAGTCATCCTGATTTTAGTCATCCTGATCCATCCATCTCCCCCCGCTACCCCCCATACGGTGAGATGGATGGGATAGATCGAAACCAAATCAGAGAGGAGTTGAAAGAAAATATTGACTATGAACACCTTCGCAGCCAATGCCCATACGACGATGTAGAAAGTTTGCTGGAGCTCATGGTGGATGTGGTGAGCAGCACCGCCTCCACAATACGCATTGGAGGGGAGGTATTGCCGCTGGGACCTGTGAAGGAACGGTTCCGGCAATTAGACAGCAGCCATATCGAGTATGTGATTGACTCCCTCAAACAGACCACAACGAAAATCAATAATATTCGGGCCTATCTTCTTACGGTGCTATATAACGCTCCGGTGACGATAGGCCCTTACTACTCCGCCGCAGTGCGGCATGACTTCGGTTAGAAATAAATCTCACCATGAGACGCAAATTTCGACTGAACTCGCATGGATAAGGCCGAAAATCAAGCTCTTTATGGAACTTGATTGTTGGCAAATAAATGAATGGAGGTAATCAGATGGCAAATGAACCCCGCAAACCCCAAATTGTCCCTTTAGCAAAAATCCATGATCTCCCCGGTGTTTTTATCCCCAAAGTCCAGGATAAAGCCTATGGCGGGCTTGTGACCAGCATCCAAGTCAGCGGCGTCAAAGAGGCTGTTATCCTCCGACTGCGCGAGGACGGTGAATACCAACTTGTAGACGGGTATCGCCGCCGCCGAGCCAGCGAGCTGGCAAAGAAGAAGGACATTCCTGCCCTGGTCTATAAAATGACCTTGCAGGAGGCGATTGAGTACCACAAGAAGGTCAAGGGCCAACCGACACTCCCTGTACCGGGCGTACTGGTCAATACTCCCACAGAAACACAGGAACCTCTCAAGGGCGATAAGGTCCTCGAGACGGAGAAAAAGCCCGAGCAGACCGTCCCCGCCGCTCCCGGCAAGAAGGCTGATGAACCGGCTCCCAAAGCAGAGCAGACCACCCCCAAGGAGGGCAGGACCCCGGAGGGGGAGAAAAAGCCCGAGCAGGCTACCCCCGCTACTCCCGGCAAAAAGGCTGATGAACCGGCTCCCAAGGCAGAGCAGGCCACCCCCAGAGAGGGTAAGTCCCCAGAGACAGAAAAAAAGCCCGAGCAGGCCGTTCCCGCCGCTCCCGGCAAGAAGGCTGATGAACCGGCTCCCAAGGCAGAACAGACCGTTCCCAAGGAAGGCAAGGCCCCGGAGGGGGAGAAAAAGCCCGAACAGGCCGTCCCCGCCGCTCCTGGCAAAAAGGCTGATGAACCGGCTCCCAAGGCAGAGCAGGCCACCCCCAAAGAGGGTAAGTCCCCGGAGACAGAAAAAAAGCCGGAACAGACTATCCCCGTCGCTCCCGACAAGAAGGCCGATGAACGGGCTCCCAAGGCAGAGCAGCCTACTCCCAAGGCAGAGCAGACCGCCCCCAAAGAAGGTAAGTCCCCGGAGGCGGAAAAAAAGCCGGAACAGACTATTCCTGCCGCTCCCGGCAAGAAAACCGATGAACCGGCTCCCAAGGCAGAACAGACCGCCCCCAAGGAGGGCAAGACCCTGGAGGCAGAGAAAAAGTCCGAGGCCGTTGCTAAGGCTGTCGGCATGGCTGCCAAGGGACCCGCTGGCACCCAAATCACCCAGGTGTTTGAGGATCGCCTTTCTCCCCCGGATGATAAGGCACTGAAAAACCTGCCTACCCCTAAAGAGGGCGAATCCTATTTCATCGTGTTACACCCTGGCTATCTGGAAAAATCCAAATTCAATACAGTTTCGGTGGACCAGAACAGCGAGGACTACCGGGAACTGAAAAAATCCATTGAGCTCAACGGCGTCAAGGACCCGGTTCTCACCCGTATCAATCCTGACGGCGGCCTTGAAATCCTGTCCGGCCAGCGCCGCCACATGATTGCAAGGGAATTGAACTATCCGGTTCCTGCTATCATTCAGAAAATTGATGACGCAGACGCAAAGATCCTGGTATCGGATGGAAACCTGCACCGCCCCAAAATTTCCACCTATGACCTCTCCCGGACCCTGCGGATGAAAATGGAGGGCATGAAACAGAAGGCGGGGCGCCGCAAGAAGGGCTTTACTGCCGAGGAACTGAACAGCGATGAAAAGCTGGCAAAGGAAATGGGCATGAGCGTGAGTAAGCTCAATCGAATTATCCGGCTGTCCGAGGCGTCCAAGGAGGTATGCAATCGAGTAGACGATGGCACGCTGCCCCTTTCCGCGGCCTCCGCCCTTTCTTTCCTAAAGCCGGAAAATCAGGATGTGGCGCTCCATCTGACAGACCTGGGCTACAAGCTCCCCACGGAACGAATCGAGTATCTGAAAAAGGTAGAGAAAGCCGGAAAGCTGGACGAGATAACCATGCGGAAGGTGCTGGACGGAGAAAATGTCCTTGAGCCCCCGAAGGTAGTCTCGTTCCCTGGAACGGAAACTCCGCAGCCTGCCAAAGGAGCGCCGCCCTCCAATGTTCCTACCCACGAAATCATTCCACCGGCTCCCACACCTGGATCTGAACCCAGCAAGGAGAAAACACCCGTTGAGCCAGCAGGCGTATCCGCAGCCCCGGAACCCGTTGCCACGACGCCCACCACCACACCGCCTACCGCACCGACACCGACTATGACCCCAACACCTCCAGAGAAACCCGCACAGACTCCCGCACAGGAAAAAGACCCGTTCAAGGGGGAACAGGAACGGCCTGAATACACCAAGGTCATTCTTGCGGGAGATCGCCTGCGCAGATATTTTCCTGATGTAAACATGACGCCCCGGCAAATCGAGGAGAGCGTTTACGAGGCCCTGGAGGAGCGGCGGCAACGGCTGGAAAAGCAAAAGCAGAAAGAGGCCATTTTGAAAAAGGGCGGCCCGACCAGGTGATGGCATGGAATTTACTGCATTGATCGCCAATTTGGGCAAATATGCCGCAGGTATTGTGGCGGAAACCCCCCTTGCATTTCCTACTACCACGGAACAGGTACAAAAGGCCCTGCAAACCATTGGTGTGGATGGCTTGAAGTACGAAGAAGTGATTGTAAAGGAGTATTCTATTGGGATTGCCGGTGTTGCATCTTTGCTGGGGGAATATGCCCATATTGATGAACTGAATTACCTGGCAAAGCGGCTGGAATGTCTTTCACCGGAGGATCTGAAGAAGTTTGCTGCTGCTGTGCGCCACGGCGAATATGTTTGCAGTGTCCAGGACTTAATCAATCTCGCCTATCCCTGTAATCTGGAACAATTCATGTTGCTGCCGGAGGTTAAGACCTACGAGGACTACGGCCGGTATCTGGTGGATACCAAACGGGACTTTTCACTGCCCCGTGGAGCAAGGTTCTATTTTAATTATGAGGAATACGGCGAGACAACGGCAATCAACGAAAATGGCGACCTCACACCCCAGGGGTATATCTGCCATGACAGGTCCGGGTCCTTCCAGCAAATCTATGATGGGAAGGAGATACCGCGGGAATATCGAGTGTTTCAATATCCGCTGCAAGCCAAGGTCAAGCGCCACAACAATCAAAAAGAACGGGATAGTCCCAAAAGCAAGCGCCGTTAGAGGCGCTTTTTTCATATCTGAAAATAACAGAAAGCAGGTGATCGTTTCGAGAAAAAGGCCTTCCATGCAGTCTCATTTTCTGGTGGGAAAGACAGCACAGCCATGCTCCTGCTGATGATTGAGCGTGGGATGCCTATTGATATGGTGCTGACGGCGGATACAGGCATGGAGTTCCCGGAGATGTACCGCCACTGGGATCGAGTGGAGCAATACCTATACCGTGAACGCGGCCTGCATTTGACCATCTTACGCCATCCCAAGGGGTTTGAATGGCTAATGTTCGATGAACCCAAAGAAAAACCTTCCTCCATTGAACTACGCGCTCAGCTGGGTGTCCCTCCCTATGGAAATGGATGGCCTGGAATCAAGGTGCGCTGGTGTACTGGTCAAATGAAAACCCACCTTATCAGCAAAGAAGTCAATATGCTGAAAGGCCAATACTCTGCGCTCCATTATGTGGGAATTGCGGCAGACGAACCGACAAGAATCAAAAACGAGCAGTACCCGCTTGTAACATGGGGGATCACAGAAAAAGACGCACTTAATATCTGTTATGACAGGGGGTACAACTGGGACGGACTGTATGAGATATATGGCCGCTGTTCCTGCTGGTGTTGTCCATTCCAGAAAATTGGAGAGCTGCGGAATCTGCGCCGTTTTCACCCGGAGTTATGGGCAAAATTGATGGAACTGGATGAAAGGGCCATTACACAATTCGGCTATACACCTCTGGGACAATTCCGAAAGGAATGGACCGTGGCTCAACTGGAACGGCGTTTTGCACTGGAAGAACAAGGCATACCATACAGAACCCCAAAGAAACCTTACAGACATAAGCACGGAAGATAGCGCCGGAAACGGTGCTTTTTTCATACCCATTTCAGATAGGAGTGATGATTTGAATGTTTTAATGGTGGAGCCGGGCATGGCTCCCTATGAGAAAGAACTGAATGGCTTAAAGGAAATGCAGGCCGCTGTCGGCGGGTTAATTACCGTCATTTATCCCTATAAAGAACCTGTCGGTATTGTGGCCAATGATGAGGGAATCCTGCTGAAAATGGAATTTAACCGCAGTGTGGAGGGCGGCTATGGCGGTATTTTTGGCCCCTTCTTTGTCTGTGGTTTGACGGAGGACAGCTTTTGCTCCTTAACGCCGGAACAGATGGAACGGTACAAGAAGAAGTTCCACCATGCGGAAATCTTGTTGGGGGCGCAGGGCAATGATCTTATCACAATGAAAGTGGAACCCAAACGGAGAAACGGCCCGGATCAAACACCCCCGCGAAAACAGCCATCCCGCTGACTATGGCCCAGACAATCAAGGAGAGGCTGGCTGAACTGACAGACCGGCTTGAAAACGGCATTAGGGAACTATATGACAGCAACCGCTATGCGGAATATCTTGCTGCCATGTCCAAATTTCATCATTACAGCTTTGGCAATGCGCTGCTGATTTTATTTCAATGTCCAACTGCAAGTCGTGTTGCCGGTTACACCACATGGAAGAAACTGGGGCGACAAGTTAAGCGACATGAAAAAGGTATCCAGATTTTGGCCCCTTGTCCCTACAAACGACAAATTGATTGTGAACAGAAGGACCCTAATACCAGGCAGACACTATATGGGCCAGACGGCAAGCCCCTGGTAGAGACCATGTTTGAACCAATCACCCGATTCAAAGTAGCAACGGTTTTCGACATAAGCCAGACAGAAGGACGGGAACTTCCCAATATTGGAGTCTCTGAACTGACTGGCGAGGTAGAGCATTTCACAGAAATATTTGACCGCTTAACGGAACTATCCCCACTTCCCATTGAAATGGAGGATTTTCCGGGAGCGGCAAAGGGATATGCCAGTTTTCAAGAACAGCGAATCGTCATTCGGCCTGGTATGAGCCAAATGCAGACCATCAAGACACTGGTACATGAAATCGCCCATGCAAAACTCCACGATCCTGCCCACCTATCACCGGAGGAACGAAAACAACGCCGGGAGAAAGAGGTGGAGGCAGAAAGTGTAGCTTATGTAGTATGCCAACATTTTGGATTGGACACATCCGAATATTCCTTTGGCTATATTGCCGGATGGAGCCGAGGACGAGAACTTACCGAACTGAAGGCATCCCTGGACTGCATCCATTCTACTGCCGGTGAAATCATCAACGCGATCCAACCATCGGAACCATTGTATGAACTGGCAGAAAAAATGCAGAACCCCAAACAGCATCAAGTAAACCACAAGGAAAAGCGCAGCAGAAAATAGTAAGGAGAGTGACCACTATGCAAATCAATTCCCAGGGTGAACGCATGAAGGAAATCGAGATTTTTGGTATCCCCGCTCTGTTTAGCAGCAACCGTATCGCCCCCGAGGATGTCTACCCCGGAATGTACCGATATGAACTGCTTTCCAGCAAGGAGGTCCCCGGCAGCCCCCGCCATCTGGCCCAGGACAGCGGGGATGATTTTATGGGAACGGTACTGACTCCCGTTCCCATCCCCATGACCCATGAGGGACAGCGGGAAATCGAGCCGGGTGACCTGTTCCTGGACATTGAGGCCGGAGAATACACTCCTGCCGAGTTCGAGGAAAAGTATCTCTCCCCGGACTACGACCCGGAGGCAGACCGCTATGGGAAATCGGATTGATGTGCTGGCGTTTTTGGCCCAGGTGGTTGAGGAAAATACCACCGGCTACCGCTCCGACTTCCAGTACGATGTAAGGATGTTGACACAGGCTGCCCAGGAAAAGGACATGAGGGATCGGGTGTTTTATTGGATGAGCCGCCCCAATGGAACATGGTGTGTCAAGGAACGGGAAGTCTTTCTGCAAGGCAGCGGCGCTCACTCCATCTGGACATACTACGCTGACCAACCGGAGGGTATCCGTGCATACCGGGTGACAATCACCGGCATGGAAGGCCGAAAGGTTATGGGACAGGTGATACCGCTGGACTACAAAACTCAGGTACGCCGGGTCCAGGAGCAAGCCATTCCCGCAACAGCCCTGACGCTTCAATATGAAAGCGGCCATACCATCGTGGTTCCCTATGACGGACACCGAGCGTCACTCAACACGGTCCGCCCCGGCCACGGCACAATCCGCACGGTACAATATGAGCCGGATAATGAGGCCGAGCTTACCCGCATTATTATGGTGGAACACCGCCACCAGACGGGGAAAATCAAAAAGGCTCCCAAACCAGGCCGCTCCCATCCGGTCAGGTAGCAGGCTCCATCCCAAACAGCGCCGCCCGTGGCGGCGCTGCATTAGCAAGTATGTCATTTGGTAGCACAAATGACCCTTGTTAGGGGGATACCCCCTAAAACCCCATACGAAATCGCGTCTCACCGTGAGACGCAAATCTCAAGGAGGTGATTATGCGAAAGCGAAACCGCCATGTGAGCGTGTGGATGAATGAGGCGGAATACCTGCATTTGAAGGCGGAGGCTAAAAAAGCGGGACTGGGTATAGATCCCTTTATCCGGCTCCTGGTATCCGGTGTCCAGCTCCGCCCTCGTCCGCCTGACAATATTGCCGCATTGATCCGGGAGCTCCACGCCATCGGCAACAATATCAATCAAATTGCTTATTGGGCCAACGCGCAAAAGAGCACCCAGGAGGAGGACCTGCGCCGGGCGGCAGCACTCGCCTATGAGGCAGCCCGTTTGGTGAAGGAGAATTTTTGAATGGCCTATGACAAAATCATCCCCATACGGCAGCGCATGGACAACTGCCTGGGCTATGTGCTCAATGAAGAAAAGAATAGTCTCGACCATGCCCTAACCTATGCGGAGAACCCCGATAAGGCCCACCAGCTTGTGACCGGCATTAACTGTCAGGCTGCCACTGCTTATTCAGAAATGCAGGTAACTAAACGCCGGTGGGACAAAACGGGAGGTATTCTGGGGTATCACATCATCCACTCCTATGCTCCGGGCGAAGTCACACCGGAGGAGGCCCACGCCGCTGGTGTGGAATTTGCCCGCCGCCTGTTGGGAAATAGCTATGAGGCGGTGATCTCCACCCACCTTGACCGGGAACATCTGCACTGTCACATCGTATTCAACTCCGTCTCTTTTGTGGACGGCAGAAAATACCGCAGCGATTTTCAGAGTTATTTTGGGACCCTGCGGGAAACTTCCAACGCCGTCAGCCGGGACCGTGGACTATCCGTGATCGAGGTAACGACAGGACAGGGCAAGCACTATGCGGAGTGGGAGGCGGAGCGGACCGGCAAGGAGACGGTCCGCGGGCTGATCCGCCGGGACATCGACGCTGCTATTCGTGAGAGCTTTACCTTTGAGAGTTTTTTGGCTGCTTTACGGAGGCAAGGCTATTCCATCAAATATGGCCCCAATGTCAAGCATACTGCCATTTGTCCACCAGGAGGCCAGAGATTTTTCCGGCTGTCCGGCATGGGAGAACGATATACAGAGGCAGCTATCCGGGAACGACTGGCAGCCATTCGCCGCGGAGACCGAGAGGATCTTCCTGTGCAAATCATCGAGCCACCGAAACGCTATACCATCCGCCGGGGCTACCTTACTCAAATGCCCCGAAAAAAAGTGCAGGGGTTCCGGGCCTTGTATGTTTCCTATCTCTATCTTTTGAACATACGACGACCTAAGAGGAAACAAATCCCCTTTTCCATACGGGCGGAGGTTTCCAAACTACGGCGTTATCAGCGGCAATTCAGATTGTTGCAGGAATATCGCATTGATAACAGCGCACAGTTTTCCATGCTGACGGACGCCCTGCAAGCCCAAATCGACGGTCTGACCGAACAACGAAAAGAACGATACCAGGAGAAACGGGAAGGGCGAGAGGTCACGGCAGAAATTCAGTCCATCAATCAAGAACTGCGCCGGGTCAGGTCCAAACTCAAACTTTGTGAGCAAATCAAAGTGGATATGTCTCATATCCAAACGCAAATGGAGGAATACCAGACCAACATCCGGCGGGAACAGGAGGAGCGCCATCAAAGAAAAAGCCATGCTGCAACTGATAAGGGCCGACCTGATCGGCATTTTGACCCTGTTCGCTGATTACCGTCCACAACTTGACGCTGACAGCCTTGCGCTGGATATTCGGAAATTGGGACGGATGGAGGACAGGGATTATTTATTTCTTGCCCGCCGGGAGAAAAGCTACTTGTTCCCTATATCGGAAGTCTATCTGGCGGAAAGCTACGCATACCTCTGCTGGACTGCATACAGATTGTTTTCTGAACCCAAGGTAGACGCGCTGTATCTTCATATTTCCCATGTAATCAAAGGACGCCCCTTTGGTATCGTCACAGTGCTGGACTATAACACCTCAGCCCAGGATGTGGAGCAGTTTGCCGCAGGCACCCCAGGGGACGCAGCTGCCCATATCCGGCGGATCGCAAAGCACTACCACACTCACACGACCATCGGCAGTACATTGGACTTTATAGAAAATTTGAGAAAGGCAGGTGAACAACATGGATGTGAGCGGAGAAACCGCTGATCTGGTGGTAAAAGAAAGTATCCAGGCAACCGAAAGCGCCGTCAAGCTGGCCGGAACAGGGTTGAAGAATGTAGCGGCTCTGCTGCTGGCCCTCTCCAAAGAGGACTACAAGGTGGTGGGTAAAACCAGCTCCCGGCGGCTTGCCAGGGACCCATCTCCGGCCGAGGTGGTTCGGGTCAAACAAGAAGATATGGGGAAATTTCAGAAACTTGCCAGGGAGCTGGGTATCCTCTACTTCTTTGCCAGGAAGAAGGGCAGCCAAGGGGAATATGTAAATGTGGTGTCCACACAGAACTACGCCGCCCAGCTGAACGCCGCGCTGGAGGCTCTGGGTTATCCCATTCCCGCAAGGACCCAGGAGGAAACGCCAAAAAAAGCGAACCCCCGCGCTCCACAAGAGAAGTCCTTGAGAGAGCGCGGGATTGGCTCGACACCATCTCCGACGGAGGATGTTGAGCAGCAAAAACCTTCCGTCAAAAAGCGGCTGGAACGGCTGAAAGCCCTATCGGAGCAGACACGCACCGGGCCGGAAAAGGTTCGGGAAAGAACAAGATAACAGGAGGAATCACCAATGAATATCAGCGACCTTATCAAAAACAAATCCGTCCGTGACCAGGCGTGGCTGGAGGAACGCCGGGCTGAACGCGGCAACCTGTCAGAAATGCGAGATGTGGCACTTGAGGAAATCACCACCAACCCGGAGATGTACCAGAAATACCTGGACTTGCAGGCAAACAATATCAGTTGCAGCGCCGGAAATGTGGCGCTGACCCTGTTCCAGCTAAAAGGGGCCACCAAAATCGGGACCATCAGCTTTTGGCACGAACAGGGGCGCTATGTCCAGGACGAGGCCATGAAAAGCGGGGCCAAGGTATTCGTTCCTTCCCGGAACGGGCAGCGCCGGGGCTATCTTATGGGAGACTACTACGATGTGAGCCAGACTATCGGCAGACCCATCAAGGAACCGGTCCCTTTGATGGAGAACACTGCCAGAATGGAGACGGCCCTGGGGACCCTGATGAATTATTCCCCGGTTCCCATTGTGGAGCAGGGAGGTATGCCGACGCCTGCCCGATATGATGAAACACATCTCTGCCTTGCCATTGATCCCAGCTACGGGGAGCTGGAGGTATTTTCGGCCCTGGCTACCGAAATCGGTTATGCCCAGGCCCACGACAAAGGCCGCAACATCGACTTCGACCGGGAGACCTACCGGGTAGACGCCGAGAGCGTCAGCTATATGCTTTGCCGTCGTTTTGGGGTTGACTGCAAGCCGCCCCAGGCCGCGGAGCTGGCCCAGCTCTATGAGGGCTATGAACCGTCTGACCGGGGCGAGGCCCTGGAACAGCTCCGCAAAACGACCCGCAATATGGGCGATGGCATTGACCGGGCCATTCAGCCCAGACAGCAGGAACGGAGCCGCAGACATTTGGGCGCACGATAAGGGGGCGTGTCCCCCTGGGGGAGAGTACGCCGCCGTTCCCCGTCCGTCAAGGCCGGCGATTGCTGGCGCAATCGCCGCGAGCCGCCCAGTTTGCGAACTGGACGGGCCTTGACAGACGGCGCCCGGCGCCGTTTTCAGTTACCAAGGGGACCACACCCCAAAAGCCGTCCAAGGACGGCTTTTGCTATTCTGGGGGCTGGTGCGCTCCCATCCGTGGAATTGCGTCTCACCGTGAGACGCAATTCCACTACCCAATACAAAACTGGAGGTTTAAGCCAATGAAGAAACGGAAACAGGGCCTCTTTTTATCTGCCATCCTGATCTTGACGCTGGCCGCCTGTCCCACCGCCGCTCTGGCCGCTGAACCGGAAGAAGGCACAGAACCGGCCCAGACGCCGCCGGTGGTGGAAACAGTTCCCCCCGCCCCATCTGCGGTCTATCCGGCGGAAGTCAATGCCTATGAGGAAAACGGAGCCTACTATCTGGAAAAGGTATATTACCTTTCCAGAGAAGATGATCCTTCCACCATTCCAACCGGAGACTTTGACAGGGAAGGGCGGACATATACCCTTCTGGATATTCTGAAAAACGATCAGACGGAGACAGATACAAAGGAGCATATCGAGGTTATCACGCGGGACATGGACACCAAGGATATGGCCGAGATTATCCAACTTCTGGAGCCAGAGCTGGAAATCACCACCGAGGACGGCTATACCGGCGTTCTGGTCCCGGATTATACCAGCATCCAGGTGGAGGCGGCAGGGTACAAGACCAGCAGCCGCACCGTCTCCGCCACCCGTACCTATCCCAATTTATCCAACGCCGATGTATCGCTGATCCCCAAAACGGTGGAGGACGGCGGACGGACATTAACGCTGGCCGACGTGCAGTGGCAGGAGGCGGCAACCGACCAGATGGATGGTTACGACCTGGCAATCCGTTATAATGCTACTGCTACTTATACCGGCACTGCTACCAGCAAATATGCCACCGGCTACACCGTAACCGCCGACTACAAAGGAGAGATCACCCGGACGAACTGTGATACGGTAATCTACACTGCCGTATTTGCGTCTCACGGTGAGACGCAAAATACAGAGCTCACGGAGGCAGGAACCGAGGCAGAATCCAAGGCCAGTTTTGACGCGCGGCTGGTCCTGATCCCGCTGGGTGCTGTGTTCCTGGGCGGGGCCGGATATGGCGGCTGGCGGCTGATGAAATACCTGCGCGACAAGAAACGGGGGTATGTAAAATGAAGAAAACGCTATATTCCATGTGTGCTGCCTTCAGTTTGGCGGCAGTTCTCACTATACCGGCATCCGCGCTGCAATACACAGTCGGAGCGCCGGATGATTACCTGTTTGGACGGCCCACCTCTGATGATACGATCTATGTCACCACGGATGAACCGGCCAACACGGACCGCAGCAAATCCGCGGCGCGTATCCCGCCTGCTTTTGGCAGCCCTACTTCATACACATTGAACGCCGGTGAACTGTTGACGCCCAATCTGGTCAATCAGAACAGCACGACCGGGACGGTGGCTGGTGGCGGCGTAACCGTCATGCCGCCTAATTTCAGTCCCAATACCGGCGGTTCCAGCATCGGGGGCAGCATTTCTACGGGCTACACGGAGGTTACGGACGACCTCTATTATTCCGGCGGTCATTTGGGTACGCTGAAGATCCCTGCTATTGGCCTGACCGTTAAGGTCTACCAGGGAACCGGCAGCAGCACTCTTGCAAAAGGCGCGGGACATTTCTCCGACACCAGCATTTGGGATGGAAATGTTTGCATTGCTGGTCACAACCGGGGTGTCCGGGACGACTTCGGTGACCTGCATACCCTGGAGCCGGGCGATACTGTTACCTGGACTACCAAGCTGGGCATGCGGACTTATGAGGTTGTCAGCGTTGAGAAGGTATTGGAAACGGATACCAGTGATACGGCGGCTACCAGTGACAACCGGATCACCCTTTATACCTGTGTCCGGGATCAGCGTGCCTACCGTTGGATGGTTCAAGCTGTGGAAATTTGAGAGAAAGAATATGTATGAAGCAACTACTTTGCCTGCTCCTGGCCCTGATGCTCACTCTAGGGATGCTGCCCATTGGCACTCTATAAGGTAGACGAAACGTAGAGCCTGTTTTTTGTGAGATACACGATACGTTGATTGAAATTTATTTGGAGGTTGTTATACTTATAAACAACGAGGAGGTGATACGATGGATGCACAGAAATTAGGATTATTTATAGCATCCATTCGGAAAGAAAGGGGGATGACACAGTCAGAGCTTGCTGCAAAACTGTTTGTATCGGATAAAACCATTAGCAAGTGGGAACGAGGAGCTGGATTTCCAGATATTAAAAATATTGAACCGCTTGCAAAGGCACTAGACGTATCCTTGGTCGAATTAATACAGGGAGAACGTAATACAGGCGAGTTCATCAGTACACAGGTGGCTGAAAAGATGATTGCTGATACAATCACAATTCGTACGTCCAGCAATCACATAGAGCAAGTAGTGGGGAGAATTTTCCTGGCAATTATTCTGTGTGCGGCCATATTTGTACTGCTGGTGCTACTGCAATACGGAAGAATTGTATTAATCTCCGTTACTAGCATTTTACTGGGATTGGCAGCGTGGTTCATTCCCGTCAGACTGATAATCTGCAAAAGAGAAGTCCGAGCAGCAGTTTATGTCTGGATTAGCATGGGTTTGGCTGCCATGTCGGTTGGAACACAGTTTTTTGATATCTATTGTAATGTCCAAGCACATGACTGGTCCGCAATAGAGGATACAATCTCTGCACTGTTGCTTGTAGTTGCACTATTTTTGGCAGTGAGCATTATCTTAAATGGCATTATGGTGTGGAAACATCGCAAATACTGATACTATATACAATAAACACTAGAGGGAGTACGCATTCTGTGTACTCCCTCTTTCTGTATCCAAAAGGAGGTTATACCATGACACGGAGACTGCTTGCACTTATGCTGTGCATTGTCACTTTATTAAACATTTGTACCGGCTTGGCCGCTGCATCTGATTCCGTTGAAGCTGCCCTAGGCGAGGTAGACATTTACAACGGCGGATATGAGTTGGGGTATCTATCCATCAACGGTGCAATAAGAAAACAGACTTACACCTATTTTAAGTACCAGGGAAATGACGGAACAATGAGAGAAGTTCCGGCATATTGTGTCAACCCAACGACAACTGGAGTTCCTAAAGTTGTTGAGCCTGGCCAAAGCGTAAAATATCTGGCCGAGGAAAAATCCAGTGATCCCAAGGTGGTGGGCATCATCTCTAACGGCTACCCCCACCGCAGCCTGGGCGAACTGAATTTGGATAACAAGTATCAGGCGTATTATGCCACTAAGATGGCTTTGTGGTGTTATCTGATCTCCAGCTGGAACATCAATAATTTGAAGGTCGCCCCCGGCCTCACCGGAGAGGAGCTGGATAGAGGAAATCGCATCCTGGCCGCCGCCAAGGACATTTATAAGCGCGGCACCACCTACAACTATATGCTCACACCCAAAATGACAGCTACCCCGGACCATTCTGTGGCCTATCCTGTCAGCGTCGAGGGTAAGGACTACTATCAGCAGGTATTTACGGCTTGGAGTGAGACATGGGTCTACGATTACGACATTTCTGTTTCCTTCCAGGACCCCGCCTCCGTTCCAAACGGAACCCGGATCGTCAATATGGACAACAAGGATGTGACTGCTGTTGCGGCAGAATGGACTGGTGATGGGTATGGCGCTCAATTCAAGGTGTTGTACCCTGCGGAATCCATTCAGAACCAAAGCGGCAGCGTCCAGCTCGCACTGTCTGCATCGGTGGCACAATATGCTGCTATGTATGCCGTCTGCCAGGAGAAAGACAAGTATGGTGAACTGCAAAATTATATCTGTGATTTGGACAACAATGTGCAACTGGATGTGGCGGCTATCAGCAATTATTACGACGGCCAGGACCCCGACCCGGACGAGACCGCGCTGAAAATCGTAAAGCTGGAGGAAGGCACAGAAATCCCCCTGGAGGGGGCTGTGTTCTCCGTCTATGACCCCGAGGGCCGCAAGGTTGGTTCTTTCTCCACTGGGCCGGACGGGACCGTGGTGATCCCCCTGACTCTTGAGGGCCACTATACGGTGACAGAGGAGATTCCGCCCCGGTATCATCTTCTCCCGGACGAGCGTACCCAGCACGCGGATGTGGAGTACAACAAAGTAGCGACCCTGACCTTCTGGAACGCACCCTATGGCTCCTTGCGCGTGGAAAAAAAGAGTAATACCGGCGATTTGCTTTCCGGTGTAACCATCCAGATCAAGCACCTGGAGAGCGGCCAGACCCGGAGCGGACAAACCACCACCGGAGGGTCCATCACCTTCGACCAGCTGGAGCCGGGCGCATGGGAAGTGCGTGAGCTGGCAGGAATCGAGGGCTGGAAGGCTGTGACCGATACCGTTCAGACGGTCAATGTGGTATCGGGCGAGGAATCTACCGCGACTATCATCAATGAAGAACTCCCAGGCTTGCGGATCATCAAGTATGACCGAAAAACGATGGAACTTATGCCGGATGTGGCCTTTGAGATCTTCCGGGATAATGTTTCCCTGGGCATCTTCCGTACCAATGAACAGGGCGAAATTCTCCTGGTGAACCAGCCCGAGGGCAGCTATCGGATCGAGGAACGAAACCCTGGAGACGATGAACACATTGTAGACACCACCCCCCAATATGTGGAGCTGACCACGGGTATGGGCATTGTGGAACGGGTATTTTACAATGATCGCCTGCCCGGTATCCATCTTATCAAGGTAGACAGTGCGAACCTCAGCAAACCGATTGCCAATGTCAAATTCCGCATTGAGGCGGTGGACGGCTCCTGGGGACCGGAGGAGTATACGACTTCGGAGGATGGGACCATCGACCTCTCCAAACTCCCCGTGGGCGCTTATGTGGTGACTGAATTGGAGTGCCCAGGTTTTGTGATCGATGAACCCCAGCGGATCATCCATCTGGACGGAAATGAGACGGCCCAGTTCGTCTTTACCAACAGCAAACTGCCTTCTCTCCATCTCACGAAAATCAGTTCGGATGGCTCCGCCCTGGCTGGAGTGACATACAGCCTGACCCGGATTGGAGATGGCAGCCGATACATGGATCAGACCACTTCCAGCACAGGCACCATCATTTGGGAGGGCTTGCAGCCCGGAGTATATTCCCTGAAGGAAACCGATACAGTATCGGACCATATTCTGGACCCCAAGGAATATCATGTGGAATTGTTCCCCGGTAAGGACAGCACCATTGTTTTGGAAAACAACAGACGCCCAAATCTTACCATTTGGAAACGAGACGCAGACAGCGGCGCCCCCGTGGAGGGTGCGATTTTTCTGGTGAAAGGTGCAGACGGGCATAGTGTGGCGGAGGTGACCACCGGTCCGGACGGTTCTGCTAAGGTCCCCAATCTCCTGCCCATGGTCTATGAGGTAATCGAGAAGTCCGTTCCGTCACCTTATCTGCTGGACGCAGACCCCCAGCTTGTGACCCTCTACCCCAACCGGGACCGGGATGTATATTTTGAAAACCACAAGGCCCCGACTATCGAAATCATCAAGGAAAATTCCATCACCCATGAACGACTGGCAAATGTGCGCTTTCAGGTGTGGTATGCCAGCAACGATACGGAGACCGGCGAATACAACGACCTGGGCGTATTCACCACGGACGAGAACGGGCGCATTGAGCTGACCGGCCCGGCCAACGGCCTGCGCGACGGCTGGTTCCGGGTGAAAGAGCTGGAGCCGCCCACAGGGTTCTCTATCAAGGACAGCGATACCCAGGAGGCTTTCATCCCTGCCGGAAAGGGGCATACCTTCTTGTTTGAGAACACCCCCTTGTCCGCCCTGATCGTTTACAAGCAGGACAGCGTAAGTGGGGAAGGCTTGAGCGGCTGCCGTTTTCAGTTGAGCTATTTAGGCGGTGAGACCAGCGGCAGCGGCGGCACCGTGATCGGCACTTACACCACCTCGGCAAACGGGTCCTTCACCGTTACCGGGCTCAAGGCTGGTTATTACATCTGCGAGGAGCTGGAGAGCGACAGCGGCCATGTAATCGACGCCGCGCCCCAGTCCTTCTACATTTCCGGGAAAGACCAGGATATCGTGACTCTCTACTTTTCTAACGCCCCCAAGGGAGCTGTTCTGGTCAAGAAGGTATCGGCGGCAGATAACACGCCGCTCTCCGATGTGGAGTTCCTGGTGACAAAATCGGACGGCTCTGTGGTGGGCGACGCCAACGGCAAGTTCGTGACAGACAGCACCGGCACTTTCCTGGTGGAAGGGGTAGAACCTGGGACCACGCTGGTCATCAAGGAAACCCGAGCCAAGCCGGGCTATCTGCTGGACGATACGCCCCAAACCGTCCAGGTCAAGGAAGGCCAGACCGTCACAGTGGAGTTCCGCAATCAACCCCTGGGAAATCTTATCATCCATAAACTGTCCAGTAAGGACAAGACCCCGCTGGAGGGGGTGCAGTTTAAGATCACCTATGCGGACGGTTCCTACCTGCCGGACGAGGGCGGCAAGCTGTCCTCCAATGGACTGTACTGGACCAATTCGGAGGGGCAGATCATCCTCTCCGGCATCACCGGCACAGTGGTAGTAACTGAAGTGGAAAGCATCCCTGGATACACCATCGACCCCAACACCCAGAGCCAGACGGTGGTGGTCAACCCGGACGATACCCAGCAGCTCTATTTCTACAATGCGCCGGTGGGCGGTGTGGAGTTTACCAAAGTCAATGAGGCAGATAAAACAGAAACCATCTCCGGCGTCACCTTTGAAATCCGCCGCGTCAGCGACGACGCTCTGGTGGATACCGTGACCACCGGGAAGGATGGAAAAGTGTTTCTGCCCCTGGAGGCTGACAACTACTATGCCGTGGAGACCGATTGCCCGGATACCTTCAAATTGGACCCCACACCCATCTACTTCACCGTAAAGGATGGGGAGACCACCCGCAAGACCGTGACCAATAAGGCGTTTTCGGGTATTCTATTACACAAAATCGACGCCGCCACCCGAAAGGGAATCTATGGTGTGACCTTCCTCCTCTACGACGGCAATATGAATCCCGTGGATCAGTTCACCACCGACCAGAACGGATACGCCTACATTGACACCCTGGAGCTGTCCGGCAAGGTGTATCTGCGGGAGTTGGAGAACGAGGGCTATATCGTAGACGAACAGCTGAAAACCGTCTATATCAAACCGGGCGAGACCACGGAAATCACCTGGGAAAATCGTGCCATTACGGGACAGATTCAGATTATCAAAAAGTCTGCCGATGATAACCCCATCAACGGTCTGCCCGCTGGAACGCTGCTGGAGGGGGCTGTATTTGAGATTTACGACAAGGCCGGAAATGTTGTTGACACCATCAAGAGCGACAGTCGGGGACGGGCGGTATCCAAGCAGCTCCCGCTGTCCCGCTATACCATCCGTGAAGTGGCGTCCCCGGACTATTATGCCATCAATCCCACGGTGATGACTGCCTATCTGGAATATGAGGGACAGATCGTCACCTTTGAGGTGGAAGATGAAAGCGTGGCTACCGGTGTCAATATCAAAAAGACCGGCCCGGTCCAGGTGGTGCCCGGTCAGCCGATTCAGTATAGCATTAGCGGAATTGGGAATACCTCCACTGTGCAGCTCCAGTCTTTCTATTGGAGAGACACGCTGCCCGGTCAGGTCACTTTGACCCGGATTGTTACCGGCACCTATAACCAGCAGCTCTCTTACAAGATCGTCTACAAAACCAACCTTTCCGGCGATACCTACCGCACATTGGCTGATAACCTCTCTACGACGAAGAACTATGTACTGGACGCATCGCCCACGGCGCTGGGCCTTGCCGCCAATGAAAAGGTGACGGAATTTATGGTGGTGTTTGGCGTGGTCAAGGCTGGTTTTGCCCAGGTGGAGACACCCTACATCAATGGAACCGTCTCCAAGGGTCTTGCCAATGGTTCCAGCTTTGTGAATGTGGCTGATATTGGAGGACTCTATAACGGTCAGTGGATCATGGGCGTGTCCAGATGGGTGACCAGCGTATATGCGAAAACCACTGTGACCCTGCCGAGAACCGGATATTAAATCTCACCGTGAGACGCATTTCTGTATCTGACGGGAGAGAAATCCATGAAACAACAGACACATAACAGCGGTGTCCTTCCCTGGATACTGCTGGCTGTCCCCGTCCTCTGGCTATCGGCCATCCTGGCCTATGGCTATGAGGACGGCATGACAGTATTTGACCTGATGGGGCGTTTCAGCACTTTGCTGGAACGCCCCTTTGCCATTCACTGGACGCCGCACACCCCCAAATTTATGCTGGGCGGGCTGGTGATCTATGCCTTTGCCCTTGTTCTCTATCGCTCAACACGCCAGAACCGAAGGCCGGGAGAGGAACATGGCTCCGCCCATTGGGGCGACGCCAGGCAGCTTGACCGGAAATACCGGGACAAAAAGGAGGAGAATAATGTCATCCTCACCCAGCATATCCGCATGAGCCTGAACAGCCGGAAACATCAACGGAACCTACTGCAAATCGTTGTGGGCGGTTCAGGATCAGGCAAGACGCGCTATGTGGTAAAGCCCAATATCTATCTCGCCAACACCTCCTATATTTGCACGGACCCGAAGGGGGAGCTGGCCCGGAGCACCATTCCGTTGTTGTTGCGGAAAGGGTACACCATCCGCGTATTTGACCTGGTGGACCCGGATCGCTCCGACTGCTATAACCCATTCCGCTATATCCGAAGTGATGCTGATGTACTGAAACTCATAGCGAACTTTATCCGCAATACCACCCCCAAAAACGCCCATGCCAATGATCCGTTTTGGGAGAAATCCGAGACAGCTTTAGACTGTGCCCTTATGCTGTATCTTCTGCATGAGGCACCTCCAGAGGAGCAAACCATGGAAATGATGCTCACCATGCTGGAATACGGTACGGCGAAAGAGGGCGACGGCGATTATCAATCCCCGTTGGATCTTCTGTTTGAGGCGCTGGAGGAGGAAAACCCAAACCATATCGCCCTGCGGCAATATAAGGTGTTTAAGCAGGCTCCCAGTGAGACGGCTATGAGCATTTTGATTACCGCTGCCGTGCGGCTGGCTCCGTTCTCCTTGCCGGAGGTGCAGCGGATCACCAGCACGGACACGATGGAGCTGGAAAAACTGGGGGAACGCAAGCAGGCTATCTTCTGCGTCATTCCTGACAGCAACGATGTGTCTCTCAACTTTTTGGTTGGTATGCTTTACACCCAGGCATTTCAAGAGCTTTACTTTCAGGCGGACAAGGTGCATGGGGGCAGCCTGCCTATTCCGGTCCGGCTCATGTTTGATGAATTTGCAAATGTGGCACTCCCTGACGGCTATGCCCGTTTACAAGCTACCATGAGGTCCAGAAATGTGATGGCCACCATTATCCTGCAAAATATCAGTCAACTTAAAGAGCTGTTCAAAGACTCCTGGGAGGGGATCATCGGCAATGCTGACGCTTTTGTGTACCTGGGAGGCAACGAGCAAAGCACCCACAAGTATGTGTCGGAGCTGCTGGGCAAGGAGACCATTGAGACCAGAACTTCAAGCCAGAGCCGGGGGCGCAACGGCTCCTATTCCCAAAACTTTCAACAGGCAGGGCGGGAACTCTTGACCCCGGACGAGGTGCGTATGCTGGACAACCGCTATGCCCTGGTGCTCCTGCGGGGCGAGGCTCCGGTTATTGATGAAAAATATGACCTTATGCGACACCCCAATATCAAGCTCACCGCAGACGGCGGGGCCGCGCCATATATCCATAGTCCCCGCTGCCTGTATGCCGAGGAGGATCTGGACTTTATCTTTACATCTTTGGACGACATTGAAATCATTGATGAAATGGAGGAATCTTAACATGAACAAACGATCCCTGACGAAGAAAAATGGACGCCGCATCCAGTGCATTTGGGCGGTTTTGGTACTGACCATTTCTCTCCTGACAGTCCCCGCTATGGCCGCAAGCGATCCGCTCAGTATCGTCAACAATCTTTCCGACTTTATCTTCTCCATCATTCGTGCCCTGGGCATCATCATCCTGGGCTGGGGCGTGGTACAGGTTGGCATGAGCATCCAGAGCCACGACGCCTCCCAGCGCACCCAGGGGTTCCTGTGTCTGTTTGGCGGGCTGCTGATTGCCTTTGCCAAGGAAATCCTGACCACCATCGGCGTGGCATGAGCCATGCAAAAGAAAATGGGGAATTGTGTCTCACCGTGAGACGCAATTCCCCCAAGGAGGTGCAGCTTTATCAGCGATAACTGGGTCGTTAATATTTTGGAGGACGCGCTTTCCGGGTGGAACGACAAACTGGCCGAGATATGGACCCTTCTGACCCAGACGCCGGAGACCTTCAAGGGCGGCGATATATGGAACGCCATCCTCGGCATCCATAACGCCCTGGTGGGGGTTGGATATGGTCTGCTGGTCCTGTTTTTTGCCATTGGAATTTTCCAGAGTGCGGCCAGTTTCCGGGACTTTCAGCGCCCGGAATTTGCCTTGCGTCACTTTATAAGATTTATTTTGGCAAAGCTGGCGGTGGGGAGCTGCATGGAACTGATGACGGCCATATTTGCCATCTGTGGAGGTGTTGTCAATACCGTTATGGGCAGTGTGGGCGGCTCTATTTCTACGGCGGCTACGCTGCCCACGGAGATCGTGACTGCGGTGGAAAGCCTGGGCCTTCTGGAGAGTATCCCTCTATGGCTGGTATCTCTATTATCCAGCCTTTTTATCACCATCATGTCCTTTATCCTGCTGCTAACTGTCTATGGACGATTTTTCCGGCTCTATCTCTACACCGCCCTGGCCCCCCTTCCATTGGCGTCTTTTGCCGGGGAGGGAACCGCTGCCAGCGGAAAAGCATTTTTGAAAAGTTATATCGGTGTGTGTATGGAGGGCGCAGTAGTGGTTCTGGCCTGCCTGATCTATTCGGCGTTCCTGTCCAGCTCCACACCAGCGGCAGACGCATCCCTTTCCGCTGTGAGTATGGTATGGCAATATGTAGGACAGCTCATTTTCAATATGCTTATCCTCACCGGACTTGTCAAAGGCGCGGATCGGATTGTAAAGGAAATGCTGGGTCTATAACATAAAAAAGCGGGACAGGAAACACCTGTCCCGCTTATGACATATACGCGATTATTCCGTTTTACTTTTTTCCCCTGGGAATGGCCAATAATGGGTGGAAGGATCGGATAATATCTGTATTTCCCAAAACCGCTGTTCCTGCTTCCTGCGGTAAATGCGGTGCCCCCATGCCAGGACCGTAAACAGAATACATCCCACAAAGAGGCTCAGGCACAGGATTCTGTGGTCTGCTGCCCATACAGGGAAAAAGAGCTTTGTAGTAACAAGATATACCGCCAAGGGCAAGAGACGAAGCCACCATAGCAGTTTACAGGCCAACGGGAGTGACACAAGAATAAGCAGCACAATAAACAACTGCTTCCCGGCAGTTATGAAAACTTCCATGACAGAGCCTCCTCACATCGTTGGATTTTATCGCTCATTTTCTATCTATATTATACTGTTTTTAATTAATATAGTCAACTTTTTGCAGGAATACGAGGTGATATGTTATCGAAATCAAAATTCCGAAGGAGGTGCGCAAGCACCAGGAGACGATCTTTTTTGGATTGTCCGCACGGCAGTTTTTCTGTTCGGTGGTGGCTGTGGGATTATCTGTGTGTGTCTATCTGTGCCTTAACTCCAAAATTGGAAAAGAGACGGCGGGCTGGTTCTGTATCCTTGCCGCCGCGCCGGTGGCTGTGGCCGGTTTTTTCCATTTCAATGGCATGACCCTGGAACAATTCCTATGGGCTGTCATCAAGTCTCAAATTCTTTGTGCCAAGCCCCGGCGCTTTGTATCAGAAAACTTCTACTATGTCTGCCTGGGGAGAAAGGAGCGTGACGACTTTGATTAAATCCCTGCTGGCTGCCAACAAGAGTGAGAAAGACCGTTTTGTAATTCCCCGCAGCGTCCAGCAATCCATTCCCATTCGGTGCGTCTATTCGGATGGAATTTGGCATACTGGCCGGAAACATAGCCGTACCTGGCGCTTTGCGGATATTAACTATGCTGCCGCGTCAGAGGAGGAGCGCCGGTCCATTTTCCTCTCCTACTGCGCGGTGCTCAACTCCCTGCCTACTGACGCCGCCGCAAAAATCACCATCATCAATCGCCGGATCAATCCTGTGGACTTCCAGCGGCAAATCCTGATGAAAGAGCGCGGGGACGAACTGGACCGCTATCGTCGGGAATCCAATCAAATCCTGACCAGACGGGCCGCCGAAAGCAACAATCTGGTTCAGGAGAAATACATCACCCTTTCCATTCCGCAGCGGAAAATCGAGGAGACCCGAACCTATTTCCGGCGGGTGGACGCCAATCTGTCCAAGGGCTTTGGACGGCTGGACTCCGGGGCCAAGCCTCTTACCACCCACGACAGGCTCCGTATCCTCCATGACTTTTTCCGTCCCGGAGAGGAGCAATATTTTACCTTTGACCAGACAGCGGCCATCCGCCGTGGGCTCGACTTCCGGGACCTCATTTGTCCGGATGGACTTGCCTTCAAGGCCGGACACTTTGAGATGGGTGACAAGGTGGGCCGGGTGTTGTTTCTGAAGGACTATGCCAGTTACATCAAAGACGAGATGATTGCCGACCTGTCCGACTTCCCGCGAAACCTCATGCTCTCTATTGATATTTTGCCCATTCCCACCGATGAGGCTGTGCGGGAGGTACAGAGCCGTATCCTGGGCATTGAGACGGATATTACACGCTGGCAGCAGCGGCAGAACGACAAGAACAACTTTACCGCATCCATTCCCTATGAGCTGGAACAGCTCCGGGGAGAGACCAAGGAATTTCTCTCCGACCTCACGGAGCGAGATCAACGGATGATTTTCGCTGTGGTTACACTGGTCCATATTGCGGACAGCCTGGAGCAGCTTGACGCGGACACCGAGGCACTGCTTTCTATTGGGAGGGAGCACCTTTGCCAATTTTCCACCCTGCGCTATCAACAAGAGGACGGGTTGAACACAGTGCTGCCCTACGGCTTGCGCCGGGTAAAGGCCCTGCGCACGCTGACCACCGAGAGCGCCGCCGTACTCATGCCCTTCCGGGTCCAGGAGATCCAGGACCCCGGCGGCCTGCCTTACGGTGTCAACGCCATTTCCAAGAACCTGCTGATATGTGAACGCAAGCGGCTCATTTCTCCCCATGCCTTTTACCTGGGCGTTTCCGGCTCCGGCAAATCGGTGGCTATGAAGTCTACGATTGAAAATGTGGCCCTGGCTACCAATGATGATATTATCATCATCGACGCCGAGCGCGAGTATGGCCCCATCACCCGGTCCCTGGGCGGCACAGTGGTGGAAATCTCCCCGAGCAGCCCCCATCACATCAACCCCATGGAGGTGGCGGATGGATACGGCGATGGAGAAAACCCCATTGCCATGAAATCGGAGCTTATCACCAGTATTCTGGAGCAGCAGATGGGTGTGGGACGGGTCAACGGCAGCCATAAATCCATCATTGACCGCTGTACCGCCAATGTCTATCAGAACTATTTCCATAGCCGGGGCAAGGCCCCTATGCCGCTCTTGACCGACTGGCGCAACGAGGTATTGAAACAGGTGGACCCGGAGGCCCGCGAAATCGCCCTGGCCGCCGAGCTTATTACCGAGGGCAGCTTGAATGTCTTTGCCCATCCCGGAAATGTTGATATGAATAGCCGGATCATCACACTGGACCTCTATGAAATGGGAGAACAGCTCCGTCCTACCGCCCTGGTGGTTACGCTAGAGGCCATCCAGAACCGTGTCATGGAAAACCGAAAACGCGGCAAGTACACCTGGGTGTTCCTGGACGAAGTGTATCTGTATTTCAAGTACCATTATTCCGGCGAGTTTCTGTACCGCGCCTGGAAACGGTTCAGAAAGTACGCAGGCATTATGACGGCGGCGACCCAGAATGTGGAGGAGTGCTTAAAGTCCGAAACGGCCCGGCTCATGCTGGCAAACTCTGAATTTCTCCTGCTGTTCAATCAGGCGGCCACCGACCGGGCGGAGCTGGGCAAGCTCCTTCATATCTCCGATACACAGATGGGCTACATCACCAATGCGGAGCCCGGACACGGCCTTTTGAAGATGGGCGGCTCCCTGGTCCCATTCAACAACTCCATTCCCAAGGATACCGAGCTCTATCGGCTCATGTCCACCACACCGGGAGAAAACTGATATGGCGCTGGAAATCACGTCTCACCGTGAGACGCAAAACGAGCCGCCGCTGACCCTGGGCAGTTTGTTTGACGGGATTGGAGTATTTCCACTGGCGGCCAGCCGTCACGGGATCGTGCCGCTCTGGGCCAGCGAAATTGAAAAAGCCCCCATCTCCATCACCCGGCGGCATTTCCCGGAGATGGAGCACTTGGGGGATATAACAAAGATGGACGGCGGACAGATTCCCGCCGTCCACATTCTTACCTTTGGTTCTCCGTGCCAAAACTTGTCTCAAATCGGAGACCGTTCCGGTTTGGCTGGAGCCAAATCAAGTCTGTTTCATCATGCAATCCGAATTATCAAAGAAATGAGGTGTGCCACTGGAGGTCAATTTCCAATTATCGCTCTTTGGGAAAACGTCATGGGAGCTCTTTCATCAAATGACCGGCTGGATTTTCTGGCCGTGCTCCGATCCTTCCAAGACGCCACGTTTTCAGTTCCTCCCTCTGGTCGATGGGCAAATGCCGGAATGGTGCGAGGGAGATGTCCCGATCTGGCCTGGCGGCTTATGGACGCCCAATATTGGGCAAGCCCCCGCCTGGCACGACGGCAACGTATCTTTCTCGTGGCAGATTTTGGAGGGCAGCGTGCTCACGAAATACTGTTTAAGCCCCGCCCAATGTTCCTACTTTCTGAAACTGGCCCAGCGGGCGGGTTGTCCGCCTCCGCCGGAAATCGAGGCCCTTTTCTTGAAACAGGGGGGCGCGTACCCATCCTCCGACCCTTTCAACTGTTCCGTATGCGGGGGGCATCCAAAAAGCAGGAACACGTCCAATTCCGAGACAGCTTTGGGTTTCCAACTGACCCTTTTCCCACTGTTTTAGCTGGGGTGGTCACGCCCTTTGCCTTCTGGTTTGAGGATGATCCTTTTGGGGGGTGCATCCGTTTCCCTACGGAACGGGAGACCGAGCGCATGATGGGATTGCCGGAGGGTTGGACGGAGTACGGCGCAGACGGCAAGCCCATCAGCTCCACTCAACGGTATCGTGCCCTAGGCAACTCTATTGCGCTACCCTGTGCCGATTATCTCATGGCGGGTATTGCGGAGGTGCTGGACAAAGATAAAGCCAGATATCATCGTGAGACGAAATAAAGGACTAAAAGAACCTCGTCCTGTTGACTGCGAGTTAATATGGAATAATATGTACTTATTTATAATTTATCGAGTTTTCTCCATTCGATAAATAAATAAATACACAAAACGGCAAAAGCGACTATGATAATGAAGTATAGAATTGGCGTTACAAACAGCCAAGTCATAACTCCAATCTGTGCAATAATATCAGTACATGGTTCTGCCTCTATCCACATGGAATACTGCCAAGCATAACCACAAATAAGCAAATGAAGTAAAAAAACAATGGTTGAATTCACAAATAGACGAACTGGACAACCAGTTTTTGTTTGTCGTTTCCCAAACACCATAAGCATACAGATGCAGTTATAGAGCATTAAAACAAATGTAAAAAAGAGAAAATAATCCATAAACTGAACTGGGTGACCAAATGAATTTATCATCTCGAATTTCATTAAATATAATCCTTTCTATACAGTAGATTAGGTTTTGAATGATTAACTATTAGGTTACAAATTATAACATATCCAGTTAAATGATGCAAAGGATAATACAAAAGCATTTAATACTTGACCAGAATTGTAGGCGATAGGGCAAGATAAACTAACAGGAAAAGAGTGACTTCCACAATCACTCTTTTCTTTATTCAAAGGGAGCAACCAACCATAACAAAAATGAAAAATATCCGAGATATCGTCTAGCAACATTGAATAGTCCAAAAGAAAGGGGTGGATCATGCCTAAGTTAAAAGAACGTAGTTCTGATAATAAAATCAAGCGCACTGGCAAAGAGTGGAAACCAAAAGGCCCCCTGCGGCAAATAACCGCCAAATTTCGCCGTAGGCTGGTGGAGCGTCAACGGGACAATAGCAGCACCGCAACACCTGACACCCAGGCGGCTGAACAGAGTGTTCAGGCGGGGATGGACGCTGTGGAAGAAGTGGGATACCGAGCCGAAAAGGCAGTTGATCGACTGCTGTACCCGGCGCACCGTCCCAAGGTCCGGAAGGAACAAATCAAAGAAAGCGGCCGCCATCCCAAGGAGAGAACAGATATGGTCCCATCTGCCAATGATACATTGAGAGATGGGAAAACCATTCATCCCAATACCCCGGACAGCTTACACAATGGATCACAGCTTACCCCGGAGACCCAGATGAAACAACAGACCATGGAGAAGTTGGAACGCTCCGTCAGAACCGATCATCCAAAGAACGGCCAATTCCGGGAAGTCCCTCATTATGGCGGTACTCCCCAAAATACATACACTACAAAAAAGGAACGCTCTCCCGGAAATCAATCCATCAATCCATCCATCAAGGAGCGCCCCCGGCGCTCCTCCGGGCCAAAAGAAAAGCCGCCCGGTGGGGCGTTTACACCCAAGACACGAAAAGCTATGGACAAATCCGCCCAGGTATCAACGAATGCGGTCAAAACAACTGCCCGAAAGACCGCAGGGACGCCCGCAGCCAAGCAAGTAATGGAGCGTGCTCGCCGGAAGGCACAGACCGCCGCCCAGCGGAGTATGCTGCAAAAATCCAAGCAGACGGCTAAGGCTGCCGCGGAACTTTCCAGAAAGGCCGCTGTTGCAGTGACAAAAGCGGTGGCAGCACTTGTCAGTGCGTTGGTATCTTTGGTAGGCGGCGTGGTTTTGGTAGCGGCGCTGGCAGTCATGGCCTTGATTGCGGCACTTCTGGCCTCTCCGTTTGGGATCTTCTTTTCCAATGAGCCATCCAGAGACGCCATTCCATTAAATGCAGGGATTGCGCAAATCAATGTTGAACTTGCGGACGAGCTGGAAACACTGCAAACGGGAGACTATGACAGCATTGACATACAGGGACAACCCCCGGCCTGGAAAGAGGTGGTGGCTGTCTTTGCTGTCAAAACCGCCGGAGGGGACGATGGTGTGGATGTAGCCGCGCTGACCCCAGATCGGATAGAGCGCCTGCGTGCTGTCTTTTGGGATATGTGTCAAATCACCACAGAGACGGAGACGGTGGAAGGGGAGAACTCCACAGAAACGATCCTTCATATCACCATTACTCCCAAAACCGCCGATGATATGCGGACAGTCTATTCCTTCTCGGAGTTCCAAAACAAAACCTTGACCGAACTGCTGGAGGAGCTGGACGCACTGGATGGACTGCTGGGGGATCTTGCTATCACCCAGGCAGACGCAGTGGAACTTCTGCAAAATCTCCCGGAGGATCTTTCCCCGGAGCGCCGTGCGGTGGTGGAGACCGCCTGCAAGCTGGTGGGCAAGGTCAACTACTTTTGGGGAGGAAAATCCCTGGTTCTCGGCTGGGACTCCCGCTGGGGGCAGCTCTCCAAGGTGTGGGCGGACGGCAACTCCACCACCGGCACCTATCGGCCCTATGGGCTGGACTGTTCCGGCTTTGTGGACTGGACTTTCTATAATGTCAGCAACGGCGAATATGTTATCGGCCATGGCGGTGGTGCTCGTATGCAGCACACCTACTGTACCTCTATCTCCTGGGAGGAGGCCCAGCCCGGCGATCTGGTATTCTATCCAGAAGATACTCATGTCGGTATTGTGGGCGGCAGGGACGAAAACGGCAATCTGCTGATTGTCCACTGCGCAAGCGGAGCCAACAATGTGGTTATCACCGGCCTGGAGGGCTTTACCTCCATTGGGCGCCCCTTGTATTACGGGGAATAAAATAAATCTCACGGTGAGACGCAATTCCTGTCGGAATGAGGTCTCACCGTGAGTTTTTTTAATCTTCATATAATTTGAATACCGGAATTCCAGCACTTTCACAATCTTAAACATAGTTTCCATGGATGCGCCGAAAGCCTGTGTGGGGATTTCAATCTTTGTAGCAAATAACCAAGACTTACCTATTTATATGTGGTTGAAGTAAGGTTTACTTGACACGACATACAATTTACTGTATAACTATTGTGTCAGGTTGGCTTGACATACGAGGAGGCACTTTTTTGAAAAACAGACTGAAAGAAATGCGTGAGACCAAAAGGCTGACACAAAAAGAAGTAGGGGAAAAGGTAGGGGTTTCTCGGCAAGCAATCAACGCCATTGAAACAGGAAAATTTGATCCTTCTATTTGGTTGGCGTATGATCTTGCGAAACTCTTTGATTTAAGTATAGAAGAATTATTTGATTTTGAAGGGGGGAAAAGAAAATGAAGCTACTGCAAAATCCGTATATCAATGCTGCCGTCATCACTATCATATCTGTTTTCTATGCAGCAATATTCATCATTACAAGCGGCCACGATGAATTTCTAGGCATGCTTGATCACAGACAGTCATTGAGCAGTGCATTTTGGAATGGCTGGACTGTATTTTTGAGACAAGGCAATCTCAAGTATATCGGCTATATTTATCTGCTTGTCACACTCTGCATACTTGTGTTGTCGCTGATTCGGAAAAAGAAGTATGATGAATATCAAACCGGCATTTTAGCAACGAGTTTTATCGCAACAGGTATCGTACTTTTGCTGTTGTTTCCCACAGCCTTTTTCATGGTTCTGAACGATGCAAACTACGCAGTTGAGACGATATCGTTTCTTGTAGTTACTCATTGGTCTGTTTTTCTGCTCGTTAACCTAATTTATTTGATAAAGTGGTACAAGCAGTAAATATACAATAGATTACTTATTCTGTATGAATATTATATGATTTGGTAAATAAACGAAAGACCTGCTAACAAAAGTCAAGTAAAACTTTCAAAGGAAACGAGCAAAGGAAAAGGGTGCACCAAATTAAACCGCTGTGCATTTCAAAAAATGGCGGTCAGCCAGACAGTATAGAGCTGGGAAATCAGCCATGCTCCNAGACCTGCTAACAAAAGTCAAGTAAAACTTTCAAAGGAAACGAGCAAAGGAAAAGGGTGCACCAAATTAAACCGCTGTGCATTTCAAAAAATGGCGGTCAGCCAGACAGTATAGAGCTGGGAAATCAGCCATGCTCCAGAGAATCCAGGTAGGCTTTCACAGAAGCGTAGTAGATGCGCAGGAACTTGTTGGCGGAGGCCATCATGTAGACACGGTAGGGCTTACCTTCAGAGCGTTTCTTGTTCATGAACTGGTAGACCGGCTCATCCATTGGAGCGCATTGCAGGAGGACCCCCATCACCAGAAAGAGCGTCCTTCGCAGTGAGGCAGATCCTCTCTTGGAAATGTTACGGCTACGGACATCCACTTGTCCAGATTGGTAAGGTGGGGCGTCAATGCCTGCAAAGGCCACCAGCGCTTTCTTGGAATGAAAACGGCGTACATCGCCAATTTCAGCTATGAGTTGGGGGCCGAGGGTTGGGCCAACACCAAACATCTCCATCACCACAGGATACTCCGGTAGAGAAACGGCCAGGGACTGCATCTCCTGCTTGAGAGCAGCTAACGCGGCGGAAGTTGCCCGGAGTTGGGAAACAGCCTGTTCTACCAAAAGTTTTGCCGTATCCGTTTTCGGCATGACACCGAAGTGTCCACATGCAGAGGCGTATATGTCCAGTGCCTTATCCTCGCTAAAATTGTAGCCGTGCTTTCTGCACCACTTCTGGTATTGGGTGGTAAAGGCCTTTTTAGACAAACCACAGACACACTCACAATGCCAAAAAGCGGCTACAAAATCCACCCACTTCTCGCTGCCATCGGCGCGGGGTGGACTGGTAAACAGGCGGTTTGCATCAGGGAAAGCGGTGTCCCGCAGGGAGGTTAGGCTGTTCTTCAGCATGGTCCGTACTTCGGAATACTGCTGTTAGTGCCGGTAGCAGTTCTTCAGCATGAGCCGGGTGTCCTCCTCCGGGACATATTTCGGTAGTGTGAGCCAGTGGTCAAGGCCGTAGTTGGCCAGTTTCACGGCGTCCTTCTTGTCAGTCTTGCCTCGTCTTAAACTGTTGTTCCCATAGTCATGCACCAGCATTGCATTGACTACGGAGACATAAAGTCCCGCGTCGTGGAGCAGCCAGGCCACCGGCGCGTGGTAATTACCCGTGGATTCCATCACCACACGGGTCTCACCGTCCAAACTTTTGAGCAGCCCTGCCAGTTCGTTCAGTTCATTGGCGGTGTGTCGCACTTCAAAGGGTGAAACCACCACCTCACCGAAGGGGCGCATGACGGCGATCATGCTTTTCCCTTTGGAAACATCGATGCCAACGCTGTTCATCCACATTCCTCCAATACTAAAGAATCTGCAACCGGAATCCATCTTTTCTCGTTGCCGATTCAATCTATTGGGTGACGCGAACTCCCCGGCATCCGGTGGCTCAACCTGCTGAAATCGAACGCTACAACAAGAGGATGGCTGACAGTCTTTCGTACGGACTTACAAGCCCAAGGAGTGAGTGGTCAGCCAGTTGCTCCTCTTATTGTAGCTTAGGCACGAGATGGAGGGAAAGCCGGACTGGCTGCCCGGCTTTCCTGTCCAAATTTATTGTAATAGGAGTATTTTTATGATTGCATTTGAAGCCGAGGTGCCACTATTCCTCCTCGTCGGTTTTACTGTCGTAGCAATACTATCTTTTATTGCGTTATTAGTGCTCTTTATTCGTTCTCATAACCTGAACCTATTATTTTTTGTTGTACAACTGATATTTTTAATCCTGACATTTAAGTATTTATTTGGGCTTATTACTGTTCCAGATAATCATCCAATGTTGACGGAAGAATGTTCTTTACGGGTTGGACTTGCTGGAGTCTGCTGGGCTTGTAGTATGCTGTTTATGTTCATTGGAATATTTAGAATTGTTCGCAAAAAAAAGGATAATGCGGTATGAGGAAGCCAAGGCGAAGCTATCTTCCGGCCAGGAAGGTTTTTCTCCAAAATTGGTTTTGATTGTGTCTAAAGATCTGATCCAAGTGGAGTCTCATTATGAAAATTATACAAAATAGTGTCATAGGGTGCTTCTTTATTACCTGTTGGAGTTTATTGTGTAGCATTTGGAAAGATAGTGTATTGAGGAAAATATTTGTACAATTTGGCCTTGCGTTGAGCCGTAACATAACTGGAAGCTGGTTCTGTCAATTAGTATGGCGTGAAGGGATTCTTCCAAAACGCTTGTCTAGCAGCATTACCTATCATGTCCTTATATTGATTGTTAATTTGCCAATAACGTTTGTTCAAAGAATTTACAAGATTGGAAGCAATTATTTTCGCAATAGTATTACCTTCCGTGTGGTTTCAGCAATAGGAGCCTCAAGTTATCTTTTGCTGGGCATTTTCATGCTTGTTATGCTCATTGTTCCTCATAGAAACTGGAATAACCTCTATGCCCTATGTATCATGATTTTAATTCTGCTACTGTTTCTTGTAGGCTCGATGGCAAGGCCAGATTGTCGGTTAGAACTCGCTACATTAGGTCCCTATTTTTTGTTATTTATGGGATTAGTTTTATATGGTTTTTTTAGTAGTTTAGGAACAGATTTTACTAACGGTTTTATGCAGGGGCTCAAAAACAGCCTTTCATTACGATTCTTAGTTTTCTATGTGATAGCTTTTCTTGTTACTATCATGTTAGTTAATACAATCCAAAGTACAAAACAGCTTCAGCTTATGCTAATTATCGTTTTGATTGGTGTTAGCGCCGGGAGATCGAGACCATATTTTGTCGGGAGTATTTAACCAATTTTTGTCGGCGAACCCCAGAGCTAGTAGAATAAACAAAAAGAGTGCCAACAACCCAGCACTCATAGATTAGTTATTCTTTCGTTACTGCCGGCTCAACTGTAGGTACCCTGCCAGTTTGCAGTGAGACGGTCTCCAGTTTCTTTCCGCGGAAACTTTCACCACGCAGCTTAAACACAGTGGCATCGTCAAAGATGCGGTCCAGCGTACACAGCAAGGTAGCGTCTTCCTCGAAATCCTCACGCCAGAGAGCCGGATTCTTGTTACTGGTGAAGATCATATTGAAACTGCCTTCCTTGTTGTAGCGCCGGTCAATCAGGTCAAAGAACAGCCTGGTATTCTCCTTGTCAAAGGCACAGTGGCCAATCTCGTCAATAATCAGGCAAGAAGGGCGCACAAGACCATTTAGGCAGGAATCAGTCTTTCCAGAACGTCGGGCTGCTGTGAATCTGTCACGGAGTTCAGATGCCTTAATGAAATAGGTTTTCAACCCGTGCTGGCAGCAGGCGTATCCGAAAGCCTGAGCCAAATGCGTTTTGCCTGTGCCTGCCGGGCCAATAAAGGCCAGGTTGCGGTGAGAGTAGATAGCGTTCAAGGAGGACAAAACCTTCAGGCGTTCCACATCTTTCCCTTTGAGCAACGAAAAGTCAAAATTCTCAAAGGTCTTGGGTGCTTTTGTGGGTAGACGACTCATCTTCAATAAGGTCTGAATGGTGGTCTGCTGTTTCTTTTCGCTAAGATAGCCGAGCAGCATCTGTACCGCCTCCATTCCCGCTTCCGAGAATTCCCGGTCTTCTGCGAACAGCGCGAATTCCTCAGCGGAAAGATCCAGCTTCAAAACAGAAGCAGCGGACGCCACCTGCTCAAAGATTGTTTCTTTCATACCTGGTCCTCCTTGTCAAAATCGAATTTGGCAAAGGATAGATCCTGAGAGGGTTTTGGTAACTGAAAAATCTGCGTTTGTACAGGCGCTGTGGGAAATTCTTCTGGCTGTGCCAAGGATTCGTACTGTCCCTCACAGAAACTGTCGGTGCGGCTCCAGGTAACGGTATGTGTAGCCAGCAGTACCTTCAGATCAGCAGAATAGATGCGCAACAAATCACCGTTGCGCTCTACTCTCGCTGTTGCACCAGGATAGCTGTAGGGTACACCGAAACGCCTGCCCTCGTAATTTACAAAGCCATCAAAGGAGATTTTTCTTTCCGGACAGAGATAGAATCGGATGGCATCCTCCGGAACCATACGCAGTTGTTCTCCGCATACAGTTTCGTGAATCTTTTGAGGCGCACCATCCACAGTACGGCGGTATGTTTCGTTCTGTTTGTTGCACCATTCCAGTGCCTGCCAATTCAGGTCTGTAAGATCGCAGAATACTCGGTCAGCCAGGAAATTGTCTTTCACAAAGCGAACCAACCGCTCCACCTTGCCCTTGGTAAAGGGATGCCGTGGCTTGCAAAGTTTTGTCTCGAAAGCCAGCGCTTGCATAAAGGTGTCGTAGTCTTTCTGTCAGACTGGATGTCCCTCCAGATCCCGGTGCAGCACGACACTCTTCATATTGTCGGTTAATACAAATCTCGGAACCCCCATGTACTGGAAAGCATGGATCATCCCAATAAACAGGTTTTCCTGCCGGGCGTTGGGGAAGAACTCAATATACCGCTGGCCACAGTGGTGACAAATCATGGCAAAGCAGGCAACGCGGTAGGTCCGACTGTTGTAATCCAAGACATCCGTGAATCCCCAGTCCATCTGGTAGGCTTCACCGGGCTTTGTGACGTACCGGCGGCCACGATTTCCCTGCGGCGCAACCAACTGGCGTTTGGCCGGAATGAGGTCCTTGTGAGCGGCAATATACTCTTTTACAATGGTCGCCCCTCCTTCAAAACCAGCCTGTTTCAAACGCTCCAATACGACAGAGGAATTCTTAACGCCTTGGCGCAGCAAGCTGTCCAACAGGCCAGTATAACCGCTGAGTTTTGTGACCCTATGTCTACTGCCTTTAGTGCTGCGAGGCAAGTCTTGAAAGCCGTTTCTCTTGAGTCTGCGCAGTCTGCTACGAGATACGCCGGTTCGTCGTTCTAACTCCGCTAAGTTGATGCGTTCCAAAGAAAAGGAGTCTCCCTGTTTTGCCTTCATTTCTTCTATGGCTTGTGCTATACTTGGTGCAAAGCCATTACCATTTTGCTCTTTCATCGCTTTTCCTTTCCGCTGGGTTGTTGGCACTTTCCAGTGTACAGGATTTAAAAGAGCATCGGTAGTGGCTTTATCTTTTCCGACTAGGTATGGCTGCGAACTCCCGACACTTGAAGGTTAGTTTCGCCCGACCCGAATATTGGGCTAGTGATCGCCTCCCTTTATGGTTGTTATCAGGGCTGGCAGGGAGTTGAGGTCAATCCTTCACAACAAGATATGGCACTCAACCCTGGGATGCCTGGACGAGTATATTCCTTTTTTGATAACCCAAATGCCTTTGGAGAAATACTGGTTATGCTTATGCCCTTTACATTGGCATTGCTACTTAATTCCAAGACATGGATAGGCAGAACTCTAGTGTTTATTTCTATGGCAATTTGTTTTATCGCTATTGGCCTTACTTACTTTCGTACTGGTTGGGTTGGACTTGGCATGGCGGTAATGATATTTCTGGCAATGATGAATTGGAGATTTCTGCCTATTTTCTTTTTGGTGGGATTGCTTGCGCTACCTTTACTGCCTGAAAGTATAATGAATCGTATTCTTACGATTGGAAATTTTGAAGATAGCTCACTTCAGTACCGTTTTAGCATTTATGAAGAAACTGTCTATCTTATCCGCGACTATGGTATGCGAGGTATAGGGCTTGGCACTGACGTTATGACGGAGGTATTCCAACATTATCCGCCTATGTTTGATGGGAATTACCCTATCCATACTCATAATCATTATCTTCAAATATGGGTTGAGCTAGGTTTTGGGGGAGTAATTACTTTTCTTGCATCGGTGATATATCAGCTCAAAATAGGTGTAAAGACGTTCTACTCTAGCACCAATAAAGAAGCTAGGAATATTTTGGCTGCTGGTGTAGGCGCGCTCTGCGCTATTTCAGGAATTGGTATGCTGGAATATATATGGTTCTATCCTCGGGTAATGTTCGTGTACTTTTTCCTTTTTGGTGTAATTGCTACTGCTGCCAAATTGGCAAAGAGGGATATTAGATAACTAAGGAATTGAGGGATAGAAATGAAGTGCAATCCCTTTTAACCTAATTCATCACACAGGCAAATCGCCGCCTAATTACATATATGCCGTAACAAAGGCGCAGACAACCAACCGGTTGTCTGCGCCTCATTTATTTCTCGACAAGTTATCCGAGTATCCCCCAGAAAATTCTGGAAGATATTGGGATGAAGTGTCGAGGTATGGATATGATTTTTACACTGACCTATCCCGGCTCGGAAAAACCATTGAAAACTTAGAAAAATTTTTGCATTTTGGCGGAAAAAGATATTCCTGCCGCTCTCCTCCCGATTTTCGTTGACCATCCACGAATCAACGAAAATTAAAGGAGGAGCCAATATGTTTGACCGCAATAGTGACTATGCTCTGAATAAGAAGGACCCGGACGCCATCGTATGCAAAAGCGCCACCGGAATACATATCCGCCTGACCCGTGCCGACTTCTCCAGTGCGGAGGAGTTTGAAAAATGGAAACGCTGGTCTGATGAAAACTACCACGCGATTGAGAAAGCGGATCACCGGCACAGTAACCGGACAATTTCACTGGAAGGACTGGCTGAACTATCCTTTGCGGTGCTCTCTGCCGAAACGGAAGTCATGGATCAATACGACCAGGAGGAGCGGGCCCGCCTATGCCGCCTGTTGGCCGAGGGCCTGGATGCCTGCCTGACTGCGCCTCAACGCCGCCGTCTTTGGCTCTACTGTGTGGAGGGCCTGACCATAAAGGAAATTGCGGCGCAAGAGAAGGTCAAACACCAGAATATATCCAAGAGAATATTGGCAGCCAAAAAAATTCTAAAAAAATTTTTGGAAAGGTGGGTGCAGAACGGAACCAAAAACGGCGGTAAGTGAAGGACGAGTTTTATTCCTTCGATCTTTCTGACAACTGAATAGGACGAGCCAGTTACTTGCCGTATTCTGTTGAGCCAAACGCTGGGTGCGCCGGGATCTTCTGCCGGGAAAGGAGGTGACAGCTCCGGCAGAAAGGAGCGATCCACACCAGCAGCGTAACACGGTTTGGCAAAGCCGCAGGCCATGACACAAATACGGGATCATGCTACTTGCGTCGGCTATGCGTCACAGCGTAGGACGCCCCGCCCACGGGAATGGGGGGAGGTTTATTGCCTATGGAGCGGTTGCCACCCGCCGCTGGCTTGTCTATCCTTACTTGCACCTATCAATGGACACTCCGAATGATATGGCTTTTTGCGTCTCACCGTGAGACGCAAAAGATGGGAGAAGAATATGAAACCTTTGGAGACAAAACAATTTCCGAGTGAAGTAATCACGATTGATGGCTGCACTGTAATTATGCGGTATGCAGAAAAGCCTGTCCCCGGTGTAATGGACAAGGTGAAAGGCACCCTTGTAAATCAGAACTTTCTTGACAAAAAATACTCTATTTCTTGCAAAAACGACTAAAAAATGCTATAATAATAGTGTGAAGTGTACCTTGACAAATAGATAGAGAAATAGAGAAAACAAGGATACATACACTGTTCCCATAGCGAATGAGGTGTATGTTATGGAAAATGTAGTGCGAGTCGATTGCCTTTATCGTGTATCTACGGTAGGACAGGTTGAGAAAAACGACATTCCTATGCAGAGAGAGTTTTGCCGGGCTTTTATTGCAGAACACCCTAATTGGAAACTTGAAAAGGAAGTGTACGAGAAAGGCGTTTCCGGCTTTAAGAAATCTGCAAAAGAAAGAGACGCCATCCAGGAGCTTCAGCGTGACGCGGTAGAGGGAAAGTTTGATATTCTTTTGGTCTATATGTTTGACCGCCTGGGCCGCAAGGATGATGAAACTCCGTTCATTGTTGAGTGGTTTGTGCGAAATGGAATTGAAGTTTGGAGTGCAACAGAGGGACAGCAGCGGTTTGACAATCATGTAGATAAGCTGTTGAACTACATACGCTACTGGCAAGCGTCGGGTGAGAGTATCAAGACTTCTGTACGCACCAAGACCCGGCTGGAGCAGCTTACAGAGAGCGGCTTTTATACAGGCGGCTCTATTGCGTATGGCTATCGCCTGGATAAGCGAGGCCGTACCAATAAGCGGAACAAAGAAGTCTTTGATTTGGCGGTAGACGAAGATGCCGCGAAAATCATTCAACTGATTTTTCACAAGTATGTGAACGAGGGATATGGTGCCCAGCGTCTTTCCCGATATCTGGAAGAAAAGAAAATCCGCAAGCCTAACGGAAAGAACTTTCCGAATACCTCCATCAACCGTATCATTAAGAACCCTATCTATACGGGAGTAATACGGAATGGGGATGCACAGTCGGCATTTATTCCAGAATTACAGATTATAGACCAGGAGACCTTTGACCGGGCACAGAAAATCATGTCTGACAGAACGACACACCATGCAGAAACCCCATTGAACCTGAAAGGACAATCTCTCCTGGTAGGGAATATTTTTTGCGGCCATTGTAAAAATCGGCTGACTTTAACCACTGGAGGCAGAAACCGGGTGCGAAAGGACGGAAGTATTTACCATGATGTTCGCGCCAGGTATCAGTGTCACTATAATGTCCGTCATCCGGGAGAATGTGATGGACAGTCAGGCTATGGAGTAAAGAAATTGGATGGGATTATAGACCGGATCGTGCGCTATCAGCTTTCTAAAATCAGTGCCGCGTCCGGGGAAGATATTGTTGCGAAACAGAACCAGAAAGCCATCGAATTGGCAAAAGCAAGACACCATCTGGCAACGGTGCAGTTAGCAGAAAAGCAAAGAGAACTGGTTGATTACCAAAACGAAGGAATCAAGGTCATTCGCGGGCAGAGCAAGTTTGATATGGAGTTTCTGAACGAACTTGTCAGCAAGGCGAAGGCCGAGGTAACAGAGCTTGAGGCCGCGGTGGAGGCAGCGAGGGAAGAACTGGACATTCATCTTGCGAACGCTGATGTAGAGCGGAAAGAGTATGAGAAGATAAAGACCTGGGCTGACCTCTATGACAACTGTAACTTTGCTGCCAAGAAGATGATTATTTCCCAGTTTATCAAATCTGTTTATGTCTATCGAGATTACACACTGGAGATTGAATTTAATGTCTCCTTTGAGGAGTTCCGCACAATGGCAACAGAGTGCCAGGATCAGGGAACAAGTGAGCAGCCTTTGGTATATATCACGGCATAAAAAAGACAGGCTTGCACGAACAAGCCTGTCTTTGGTGGACCCAAAGGGATTCGAACCCTCGACCTCTCGGATGCGAACCGAACGCTCTCCCAGCTGAGCTATGGGCCCATATATCTGTCACGGTTGACTGCCAAGCGAGTTACCGGACCAAATATATGATGGTATGAAGTTTTAATAAAAGGGGATGTGAACCGGATGGGAGCCATGTGAGCCACCGGCCCAAAAGAGGGGGCATATAACTGGCCCGCGTGCGCTCCCAACTGAGCTATGGGCCCATATATCTGCCACGGTTGACTGCCAAGCGAGTCACCGGACCAAACATATGACGATATGAAGTTTTAATCTAAGGGATGCGAACCGGATGGGAGCCATGTGAGCCACCGGCCCAAAAGAGGGGGCATATAACTGGCCCGTGCGCGCTCCCAGCTGAGCTATAGGCCCATATTCATACGATGGCGTCAACACCAAAACATTATAGCATAATTTATCAGGTTGTAAAGTCCTTTTTTAAAAAAAGATAAAAGCGATATTGATAAATCGGGAAAAATGATGTATGATATCAAAGACAGCCTTCCGAGGGACGGCGCTGATGCGTCCGGTCCGCGGCAAGGCCGCACTAGTCGGGGAGTTAGCGGTGCCCTGTACCTGCAACCCGCTACAGCAGGGATGAATCCCGGCCCCCGGAACAGCGCTGTGTTGTCTGACCCTGGTAAGCAGTGATGATGGATCGGTCCCGCGCAAGGCCGCCCCGTGAACCGTGTCAGGCGGGGAACCGAGCAGCACTAAGCGGACCGCGATCTGTGCCGCGGGGTTCCCGCTCCTGAGCCGGCTGCCAGGGTAACGGACATAGCGGTGTTTCCAAAGGCCGGTGTGCGGTCTTGCCATGTCCCGGACGAGATCGGGGAGGGGCGAAGCGACGCGGCTTTCCGCATCCTCCGCCCCTCCTTTTCATATCATTCTCTAATGGCTTGAGGTGACTGGTTTGTATCAGGCATTGTACCGAAAATGGCGTCCCACCACCTTTGACGATGTGGTAGGGCAGGCACATATTACCGAGACGCTGAAGCGGCAGGTGGCCACGGGCCGCCTGTCCCATGCCTACCTGTTTACGGGTACCAGAGGCACCGGCAAGACCACCTGCGCCAAAATCCTGGCCCGGGCGGTAAACTGTGAGCACCCGGTAAACGGCAACCCCTGCAACCAGTGCCCTTCCTGTCTGGGGATCGAGAACGGTTCCATTCTGGATGTGCTGGAGCTGGACGCGGCGTCCAACAACGGTGTGGATCAGGTGCGTGCCCTCCGGGATGAGGCGGTATACACCCCGGCCGCCGTGCGGAAGCGGGTGTACATCGTGGACGAGGTCCATATGCTCTCCACTGCGGCATTCAATGCGCTGCTGAAGATCCTGGAGGAGCCGCCGGCCCATCTGATGTTTATTCTGGCCACCACGGAGCTGCACAAGGTGCCTGCCACCATCAAGTCCCGGTGCCAGCAGTTTTCCTTCAAGCGCATCCTGCCCGGCGACATTGCCGCCCGCCTGGCCTATGTGGCCAGGGAAGAGGGGCTGGAACTGAGAGGGGAGGGGGCGGCACTGCTGGCCCGGCTGGCGGACGGCGGCCTGCGGGACGCTTTGTCGCTGCTGGACCAGTGCGCGGTGACCGACCGACCCATCGGGGAGCAGGAAGTGCTGGACGCCCTGGGCCTGGCGGGCAATCTGGAGACCGCGGCCCTGATGGAACAGATCGGCGGGGGAGATACCGCCGGCGCGCTGGAGACGCTGGGGCGGCTCTATGCGGCGGGAAAGGAAGTGGGCAGCCTGCTGGGTGAGCTGTCTGCCCTGGCCCGGGACCTTCTGGTGCGCAAGACGGCGCCCCAGGGCGGTGCCGCGCTGCTTACCGGCGGCTATGATGAAAACACCATGCGTAAGCTGTCCAATGCCTTTCAGACTGCCCGGCTGGTCCAGATTCTGGGCCTGCTGCAGAGCACCATTGCGGACCTGCCCCGCAGCGCCAACCGGCGCACCGACGCGGAGCTGTGCCTGATCCGGCTGTGCCAGCCGGCGCTGGACGAGAGCCTGACCGGATTGAATGTGCGGCTGAGCCGGGTGGAGGAGATGCTGGCCGGCGGCGTGCCCGTTACCTGCACAGTGCCCTCCGCACCGCTGAAGCGGAGCGTGCCGGAGCAGAAGCCGGCGCGTCAGGACGCACCGGCCAAAACGAAAGACCTCCCCCCCTGGGAAGAGGAGGAGCGTCCTCCGCTGCCGGAGGAACCGCCGGAGCCGGATGACCGGAACGTACCGGAGGACAGGGCGGCAGACACGCCCAAAGTCCCCGCTTCTTCCGGAAACAGGGGTGACATCTGGCCGGGGCTTGTAACACTGGTGAAGGGCAAATTCCCTGCGGTCTACCCCTTCCTGAACAATCCAGCGTCAGTGCAGGGCCGGCTGGAGAACGGCGTGCTCACCCTCTGGGTGGAGAATGAATTTACCAAAAGCATGGTGGGCGGTGCCCATATCCTGGAGGAGCTGGCGCGGCTGGCCTCTGAGCAGACCGGTGGACCGGTGCGCTGTTTGGTGAAGGTGGGAAAAGCGCCGCCTCAGGCCGATGAGGTTCCGGCGGCAGAGCATGACAATTTGGATGATCTGCTGGCGTTGGGCCAGCAGTTTAATAATATTATTATTGAAGAATAAAAGGAGTTGCGACCTATGGCAAAGGGATTCAACAGCCGGGGCATGGGCGGCTTTGGCGGCGGTATGAACATGAACATGATGAAGCAGGTCCAGAAAATGCAGCAGGACATGATGAAGATGCAGCAGGAGCTGGAGACCAAGACCTATACCGCTGCGGCCGGCGGCGGGGCGGTATCCGCTACGGTGACCGGCAAGCGGGTGTTGGAGAGCGTCACCATTGACCCGGACGCGGTGGATCCGGAGGACGTGGAGATGCTGCAGGACATGATTGTGGCGGCTGTCAACGAGGCGCTGCGGGCGGCAGAGAGCGATTCCGCCTCCAGTATGCAGCAGCTGACCGGAGGCTTGGGGCTTCCGTTCTGAGCGAAGCAATCCGGATGACCGGGGTAGGCCAGAGGCCTGCCCCGGTCTGTATGTGAAGGGATACGGATAAAATATGGAAAAGCAAACCTCTGAAAGCTTTCGGCTGGGGGCGCTGCTGGCGGTGGCGGGTGGAATTTTGGACGCCTATACCTACCTGGTTAGAGGCGGCGTGTTTGCCAACGCCCAGACTGGAAATATCGTGCTGCTGGGCGTGCGGCTGATCCAGGGCCAGTGGGCGCAGGTGCTGCACTACCTGATCCCCATTCTGGCCTTTGCCGTGGGAGTTATTGTGGCAGAACTGATCAAGCAGCGGTTCCGCTATTCCGGCGGTGTACACTGGCGGCAGCTCACTGTAGGCCTGGAGCTGATCCTGCTGGCGGTGGTAGCCTTTCTGCCATCCAGCCTGGACAGCCTGGCCAATGTGGCGGTGTCCTTCGTGTGCGCCGTCCAGGTGGAGAGCTTCCGCAAGGTCAACGGCAACGCCTTTGCCACTACGATGTGTACCGGAAATCTGCGCAGCGGCACGGAGCGGCTGTTTTTATATCTCAAAAGCGGAGAGCGGGACCACTGGGCAAGGGCGGTTCAGTATTACGGGATTATCTTATGCTTTATTGCCGGAGCGGCTTTAGGCGCGCTCTGTGCGGGCGCCATGGGGCAGACAGGAGTTTTGATCAGTCTCCCACCGCTGATCATTGCTTTTGTTATGATGTTTGAGCACAAAGACCTTGCGGGAACGAATAAGCCGGTATAAAATAAGGTTTGTCTAACAATTGGAATTTAGGAGGTATATGGGAGATGGAACAGGCGAAGGTTTATTTTTCTAATCTCCGCTGCCAGCCCGGAACCAGTCTGCTGAATAAACTGGAAAAGCTGATTCGTACAGCGGGAATCGATCAGATTGACTTTAACAAGAAGCTGGTAGCCATCAAGATGCATTTCGGTGAGCCGGGCAACCTGGCTTTTCTGCGGCCCAATTACGCCAAGGTGGCGGCCGATGTGGTCAAGAGCCTGGGCGGCGTACCCTTCCTGACGGACTGCAATACCCTCTATCCCGGCCGCCGCAAGAATGCGTTGGAGCACCTGGATGCGGCCTATGAAAATGGTTTCTCTCCCATGTCTACCGGCTGCCAGATCATCATCGGCGACGGCCTGCGGGGCAACGACGATGTGGAAGTGCCGGTAAAGGGCGGGGAATATATCAAGGAGGCCAAGATCGGCAAGGCCATTATGGAGGCCGATGTGATTATCTCCCTGTCCCACTTCAAGGGACATGAGCAGACCGGCTTCGGCGGCGCCATCAAGAACCTGGGCATGGGCTGCGGCTCCCGCCGGGGCAAGATGGAGCAGCACGCCGAGGGCAAGCCGGAGATCAACGCCCGCCGCTGCGTGGGCTGCCGCAAATGCTCCACCCAGTGTGCCCATGACGCGTTGTCCTATGGGGAGGACCGGAAGGCTGTCATCGACCGGAACAAGTGCGTAGGCTGCGGGCGGTGTATCGCGGTCTGCAACTTTGACGCCATCCACGCCGGCAACGACGCGGCCATGGAGGAGCTGAGCTGCCGTATGGCGGAGTACGCCAAGGCTGTGGTGGACGGCCGGCCCCAGTTCCACATCAGCCTGGTGATCGACGTGTCCCCCTATTGTGACTGCCATGGGGAGAACGATTTGCCCATTGTGCCTGATGTGGGTATGTTCGCCTCCTTTGATCCGGTGGCTCTGGACCAGGCCTGCGCCGAGGCCTGCCTGCGTCAGCCCCCTATCCCCGGCTCCCATCTGGATGACGAGATGCACAAGGAGGGCTTCTGCGACCACCACGATCATTTTATCAACAGTATGCCTGTCACCGACTGGAAAGTCTGCCTGGCCCATTGTGAAAAGATGGGCGTGGGCACCCGCTCCTATGAGCTGATCGAAGTGAAATAAAAATGGAGAAAGGAAGGCCAACTATGGACGTAAAGGAGATCCTGTCCCGCTGTGACCACACCCTGCTCAAGCAGGAGAGCACCTGGGCGCAGATCAAGGAGGTCTGCGACGACGGCATGAAATACGGCTGTGCCTCGGTGTGCATCCCGGCGGCCTACGTAAAGCAGGCCAACGACTATGTGGGGAACGATCTGAAGATCTGCACCGTCATCGGCTTCCCCAATGGCTACTCTACCACTGAAGTCAAGGTATTTGAGACGGAGGATGCCATCCGCAACGGAGCGGACGAGATCGACATGGTCATCAATATCGGCTGGGTCAAGGACTGCCGGTGGACCGATCTGCTGGAGGAAATCCGGTCCATCAAGGCCTCCTGCCAGGGCCGGATCCTGAAGGTGATCGTGGAGGCCTGCCTGCTCACCCAGGAGGAGAAGATCAAGCTCTGTGAGATTGTCACTGAGTCGGGCGCGGACTATATCAAGACCTCTACCGGATTTTCCACCGGCGGCGCTACCCGGGAGGATGTGGCGCTGTTCAAGGCCCACGTCGGCCCGAATGTAAAGGTCAAGGCTGCCGGCGGGATCCGCACCCTTCAGGATGCGGAGGACTTCATCAACCTGGGTGCTGACCGCCTGGGCACCTCCGCCATCGTGAAGCTGGTGAAGGGCCAGACCCCTCAGGGGTACTGAGCTGTATGTGGCATATGCCGGGAGATCTGACGGATCTCCCGGCATATTTCTTATCCCGTGGCAAAAAAATCTACACCCAGAGGCGGAAAATGGTAAAATTCTTGTGCATCTTGTAAAATTCGAGGTTGCCATGAGGCCGGGGATAAGGTATAATAAGCTCGTAGCTCAGGGGGGAGAGACATCATATTGTCTGGACCGAACTGGGCCATTTTTGTGAAAGGAAGGTAGATTACATTGAAGATGTACAAGAAGCTCCTTGCACTGCTCCTGTCTGCGTCCATGGTATTCGCTCTTGCCGCCTGCGGCAGCGGTAACCAGGGCAACTCCAACACTCCTTCTGGTGAGAGCACGCCTCCCGCCACCGAGTCCCAGGCTCCTGCTGGTGAGACCGGCGGCGAGACCGCTGTGGATCCCGACTCCATCCCCGACACCATGACCGATCCCAACGGTGTCTATCAGGTGGCTTTCGTCACCGACGTGGGCCAGCTGAAGGACAAGTCCTTCAACCAGGGCACCTTCGACGGCGTGAAGCTGTATGCCAACGCCAACGGCCTGAGCTATAAGTACTATCAGCCCGCCAACGGCAGCGAGGCTACCGACGATGACCGCTATGACGCCATGAAGGCCGCCGTGGACGGCGGCGCCGAGGTGGTCGTGTGCGCCGGCTATCTGCAGGAGGCCGCTCTGAAGCGGGCCGCCATCGACTTCCCCGACACTCCCTTCGTCTTTATCGATGGCTATCCTCTCAGCGATGACAGCGGCAACGTGCTGACCAACGTGGCCGGCATCGCCTTCCAGGAAGAGCAGGCCGGTTATTTGGCCGGCTACGCCGCTGTGAAGGACGGCTTCACCAAGCTGGGCTTCTCCGGCGGCGGCGGCGGCACCAATGATGCCTGCTGCCGGTTCGGTTACGGCTATGTCCAGGGCGCCAACGCTGCTGCTGCTGAGCTGGGCGTTACGGTCGACATGAACTACTCCTGGGAGTACGGCGCTACCTTCCAGGCTTCCACCGAGCTGCAGACCATGATCAGCGGCTGGTATGCCAACGGCACCCAGATCGTCTTTGCCTGCGGCGGTTCCATGTTCCAGTCCATCGCTGCCGCTGCCGCTGCCAATGACGGCTATGTCATCGGCGTGGACGTGGACCAGTCCGGCGAGTCCGACTACGTGGTTACTTCCGCTATGAAGGGCCTGTCCGACGCTGTGCAGTGGGCCGTGGGTCACGTCTATGACGGTACCTTCTCCGAGATTGGCGGCACCGGCACCTCTCTGGGCGTGAAGGACAACGCCGTGGAGCTGCCCACCGCTGCCGACTCCTGGCGGTTCGAGACCTTCACCGTGGAGGAGTACGAGGACCTGTATCAGCAGATGCTGGACGGCACCCTGGTGGTGGACAACGACTTCTCCAAGCTGGAGACCACCGACTGGAGCAACCTGGTTCTGAACATCATCTGATTCAGTCAGAATGCAGGAGGGGCGGGAGCGTTTAAGCGCTCCCGCCCCTTTTCCTATTGGGAAGATGGGACAAATTTCTTGTGTTTTTTCCGGTAATATTATATAATAAGTCCATATTCAATGAAGGGGGCGGGATGCGGATTATGGAAGCTGAGAACATCATCGAGATGCTCCATATCACCAAAGAATTTCCCGGTATCATCGCCAACGATGATATCACCCTCCAGCTGCGGAGAGGGGAGATCCACGCGCTTCTGGGCGAGAACGGAGCGGGCAAGTCTACCCTGATGAGCGTGCTGTTCGGCCTGTATCAGCCGGAAGCGGGGGAGATCAAGAAAAACGGTGAGGTCGTGCGGATCAACAATCCCAACGACGCCACCGCGCTGGGCATCGGGATGGTGCATCAGCACTTCAAGCTTGTTGACGTATTCACAGTTCTGGAAAATATCATCCTGGGGGCGGAGACCACCAAACTGGGCTTTCTGCAGAAGAAGGAGGCCCGGAAAAAGGTGGAGGCCCTGTCGGAAAAGTACGGGCTGAAGGTTGACTTGGATGCCAAGGTGGAGGACATCACCGTCGGCATGCAGCAGCGGGTGGAGATCCTGAAGATGCTCTACCGGGACAATGAGATCCTGATCTTCGACGAGCCCACCGCCGTACTGACGCCTCAGGAGATCGACGAGCTGATGGCTACCATGAAGGAGTTTGCCAAGGAGGGCAAGTCCATCCTGTTCATCTCCCACAAGCTCAACGAGATCATGGCGGTGGCCGACCGTGTCACGGTGCTCCGCAAGGGCAAATATGTGGGCACGGTGGAGACCAAGGATACGGACAAGCAGTCCCTGTCCAACATGATGGTGGGCCGTCCGGTGCAGCTCCAGGTGGAGAAGGAACCGGCCAAGCCCGGTGAGGCGGTCCTGGAGGTGGAGCACCTGACGGTGCCCTCCAAGAGCCATAAGCGGGATGCGGTCCACGACGTCAGCTTTACCGCCCGGGCAGGGGAGATCGTGTGCATCGCCGGTATCGACGGCAACGGCCAGTCCGAACTGGTCTACGGCCTTACCGGCCTGGAGAAGAGCTCCGGCGGCAAGATCACCCTCTGCGGCCACGATATCTCCCACGCCTCCATCCGGCACCGGGGTGAGGAAATGAGCCACATCCCGGAGGACCGGCACAAGCACGGCCTGGTGCTGGACTTCACCCTGGAGCAGAACCTGGTGCTCCAGCGGTTCCGGGAGCCTCAGTTCCAGCACGCCGGCTTTATCAAGCAGGGTGCCGTGCGGGAATACGCGGAAAAGCTGATCGAACAGTATGACGTGCGCTCCGGCCAGGGCCCGGTGACCATGGCCCGTTCCATGTCCGGCGGCAACCAGCAGAAGGCCATCATCGCCCGGGAGATCGACCGGGAGAAGCCGCTGATCGTGGCGGTCCAGCCTACCCGCGGCCTGGATGTGGGTGCTATCGAGTATATCCACAAGCAGCTGGTGGCGGAGCGGGACAAGGGCAAGGCGGTGCTGCTGGTCTCTCTGGAGCTGGACGAGGTCATGAGCCTGTCCGACCGCATCCTGGTGATGTATGAGGGAGAGATCGTGGGCGAGCTGGACCCCAAGACCACCACAGTACAGGAGCTGGGCCTCTATATGGCCGGCGCCAAGCGAATGGAGAAGGAGGGTGAGGGCGCGTGAAGGGAAAGCTTTCCAACCTGTGGGCCAAGGACAGCACCAAGTCGGTCATGGCCTCCCTGATCTCCATTGTGATCGGTATGGTGGTGGGCGGCATCATCATTCTGATCGTGGGCCTGGGCAACTCCAATCTGGGGCTCAGCGGAGCTCTGGAAGGAATCCGGCTGGTGTTCGGCGGCCTGTTCAGCACAGGCCGGAACGCGGCGGGACAATTGACCTTCGGCTTTAACCCCACCAGTGTGGGCAATATGCTGTTCCGTGCCACTCCGCTGATTCTCACCGGCCTGTCCGTGGCTGTGGCCTTTAAGACCGGCCTGTTCAACATCGGCGCGCCGGGCCAGTACCTGATGGGTACCGCGGTCAGCCTGATGCTGGCTCTGGGCATCCCGTCTGAGACGGTGCCCACCTGGCTGATCTGGGTCATCGCCTTTGTGGGCGGCTCCCTGGCCGGCGCCCTGTGGGGGTGCATCCCCGGCCTGGTGAAGGCCTTCCTCAACATCAATGAGGTGCTGGCCTGCATCATGACCAACTGGATTGCCGCCAACCTGGTGACCTGGATATTTGACGGCAGCGACTTCCGCAACCTGGTGGAGAACACCAAGAGCGGCTATATCTACAAGACCACCTATAACGGTGTACAGACCGCCAAGCTGGGGCTGGACAAGCTCTTCCCCAACTCTCAGGTCAACGGCGGCATCATCATCGCTATCGTGATCGCCATCCTGATTTATATCCTGATGAACAAGACCACCCTGGGCTATGAGCTGAAGGCCTGCGGCGCCAACCGGCACGCGGCCCGCTATGCCGGCATTGCGGACAAGCGGAATATCGTGCTGTCCATGGCCATTGCCGGCGCCCTGTCCGGCGCGGCGGCCTCCCTGTATTACCTGTCCGGCAACACGGAGTTCTTCTGGTCCACCTATCAGACCCTGCCCGCCACCGGCTTCAACGGCATCCCCGTGGCCCTGCTGGCGGCCAGCAACCCCATCGCCGTGATCTTTACCGGCTGCTTCATGTCCATGCTGGACATTGTGGGCCTGCAGATGACCAACCTGACAGCCTACAACGAATATATCACCGACGTTATTATTGCCGTGATCGTGTACCTCAGCGCTTTCTCTCTGGTAATCAAGATGCTGCTCAACGGCCGCAAAAAGCATAAGATTCCCGCGGAGGAGGAGCCTAAGACCGCGGCCGCAGATCCGCTGCCGGACAAGGGCACGGCGGAAGGGAAAGGAGGCGACGGGGTATGACATTCCTGATCCAGCAGACCCTGCTCTATGCCGTTCCCCTGATGATCGTGGCCCTGGCCGGCGTCTTTGCCGAGCGCAGCGGTATCATTAACCTGGCGCTGGAAGGTATTATGATCTTCGGCGCCTTCGCAGGCGTGCTGTTTGTCAATCTGACCCAGAAGGCGGGCACCTTTGCCGAGGCCAAGGCTGCCGGCGACTGGGTGGCGCTCCAGGGCTTCATGATCCTGGCCATGCTGGTGGCCGCGGCGCTGGGTGCACTGTTCTCCCTGCTGCTCTCCTTCGCCTCGGTAAACCTGAAGGCAGACCAGACCATCGGCGGCACCGCCCTGAACCTGCTGGCTCCCGCCCTGGTGCTCTTTCTCATCCGCATCATCGCCAATCAGAACACCCTGCAGATGGCGGAGGGAGACGCGGCAAGCTGGTTCATGATCAAGAAGATCTTTTTCGGCTATGGCCGCAACGATGAGATGGGCTTCCTGGGTTCCACCTTTGTGGATAAGACCTATCTGGCCACCTATATCTGCATCATCCTCTTCGTGGTCCTGTCCATCCTGCTGTACAAGACCCGCTTCGGCCTGCGGCTGCGCTCCTGCGGCGAGAATCCCCAGGCGGCTGATTCCCTGGGTATCAACGTCTATGTGATGCGCTACGCCGGTACCACCATCTCCGGCGCCCTGGCCGGCATGGGCGGCTTTGTGTACGCCCTGACCACCGCCAACTGCGCCTCCACCGGCGACGTGGCCGGCTTCGGTTTCCTGGCTCTGGCGGTCATGATCTTCGGCAACTGGAAGCCGTTGAATATCGCCGGTTCCGCCCTGCTTTTCGGCCTGTTCAAATGCATCGCCGCCTCCTACTCCAGCATCGACATCAACGGCGACGGTGTGTTCCTGCTGGCTAACCTGGGAATCAGCCCCCATTTCTACCGGATGCTGCCCTACCTCATCACCCTGATTGTGCTGGCCTTCACCTCCAAGAAGTCCAGAGCACCCAAGGCGGAGGGCATTCCCTACGACAAGGGTCAGCGCTGAACATCCCGTATTAACAGTCAAAGGGCTTGCCGCCTGCGGATCGCAGGCGGCAAGCCCTTTTTTGCTGCCCTTTCCCAAATTTAAGGAAAAATTAAAATATCCTTTCTGTGTGTGGGAAGGGAGATCTGGTATACTGCCTCCATCTGGAGTATTTTCTGAGATCGGGAGGCTGTTATGGAATTTAGCTGTAAAACACAGTACACCCAGAAGACGATGACCGCACTGGCCCGGGCAGTGCGGAAGACCATGCGGGTCAAACGGGACCGTCTGCTCCGTCTCTATTCCGCCGCCGTGATCAGCCTCTGCCTGCTGTGCATCTGGATCTCCTGGGGGGAGGACCTATGGCGGATCGTGCTGGACATACTGGTGGTCGTGCTGCTGCTGCTGGTCAACTGGAAGCAGGACGCGCTGAACGGTTTCTTTGCCAGGCGAAAGGCCATCCCCGGCATGGAGTATATGGAGAGCACCTTCCATCCCGACTGCTATGAGGTGCGGATCACCGGCGCCGTGACCCAATGGCAGTACGATAAGGTCCTTGCCCTGGCAGAGACCAGGGGGTACTTTCTCCTTGTGCTGGGGAAAAATCATGCCCAGGCATTTGACAAGTCGGAACTGGAGGGGGGCACCCCGGAGCAGTTCCGGCGCTTTATACAGGAAAAGACCGGACAGCAGATCCGGAACATCGGCGGAGCATAAAACGGTCAGAAGCGAAGCCCCCGCCAGCGGTTGAGGCAGGCGAAGATCTCCTGTACTCTGGGCCGCGCCAGGAAGGGCACAGCGGAGCGGTTCTCGAGCAGAGCCTCCAAACCATGGCTTTCGATCAGCCTGTTCAGTTCTTTTACGATCTGCCGCAGGGTGCGGGTACCGTCTGCCAGATGCCTTTGGGCGTAGAGCACGCAGTAGCCCAGGGCGGCGGACTGCTCCCCGTCGGCCAGCTGCTCCACGTACCGCAGGTCGATGTTCTCCCGGTTGATGGACACGCCGTCCCGCCCCAGGGCCTTGAGCTTAATCCGGTCACCATCGCGGAATTCAGCCGAGGGCTTGGGACAGCGGTGAAAGTTGGGGGCGGGAGCAGGTTCCGGGCGGTCATTGCCGGCGGGGAAAGACTGGGCCTCCCGCTTAGCAAGATCGGTGATGTCTTTCGGTACATACCGGTCCATCTGGATGATGTGGTCGGCCACGTGAAAGTAGGCTCCGGAGCTTCCGGCCACAATAACGGTGGAGACGCCATAGCTGTGGTACAACTCCCCGATGCGGTCGATGAAAGGCGTGATGGGTTCCATGTCGCGGTGGATGACCCGCTGCATCAGCTCGTCCCGGACCATGAAATTGGTGGCGCTGGTGTCCTCGTCCATCAGCAGGAGGGAGGTACCCGCCTCCATGCTCTCCACCACGTTGGCCGCCTGAGAAGTGCTGCCGCTGGCATCCGCAGTGGTAAATCGGGTGGTGTCCTTTCCGTCAGGCAGGTTGTTGATGAACATGGAGATATCGGTGTTCCGGATGCTCCGGCCGTCCTCGGCCCGGATTTTCACAGCGTCAGCTTCGGTGATGACGTATTCCCGTCCGTCTCCGGAAATGTGGTTGTATACGCCCAGTTCCAGCGCTTTCAGCAGAGTGGATTTCCCGTGGTAGCCGCCGCCTACGATCAACGTGATTCCTTTTTTGATTCCCATGCCGGTTACAGCACCCCGGTGAGGCAGTTCCAGCGTGATCGCCAGCTCCCTGGGTGAGCGGAAGGGCACAGCGTCCTTCATGGGCAGGGAAGAGATCCCGGAAGCCCGGGGCAGGATGCTGCCGTCGGCTACAAAGGCGCACAGCCCCAGTTTGGGGAGCTGGTCCCGGATACATTGCTGGTCCTCCGCCAGGTCGGCCACAGTCTGGAGCCGTGTGCTGTCCAGATTCCGGAAGAGCAGGGCGGATTCCACACATCGGGGGAGCAGATCAAAGAGGATCTTTTCCAGCTCCCGTGCGTTGATGGTGCGGCCATTGGCGGGGAAGCCAGCCTCCAGGCGCAGGACAAGGCCGCCGTCCTCCGGGTCCAGAGAGCAGGCCGTCCGCTCCAGCACCTCCTGACCGCAGCGGCTGATGGAGATAAGCCCGCTGTGTCCTGAACCCTTGGCCTGGAAAGAGGCCTGGCCGGCCAGACGGCCGAACCGGCGGGTGAGTTCGTCCTGGAGGGCGACGCGCTGACAGGGCAGCCGGTAGAGCTGCCGGGGAAATCCGGCCTGCTTTCCGTCGATGTGGATGCTCAGTCTGGAGGGTGCGGCAAAGGGATCGCCCTGTACGTGGTCGATGGACAGCACATATCCCGGAAACTGATAGGTGCCCCGGGTATCCTTGTAGGCAGGGTAGCTTTTCCGGTCGATTTTGGCCAATAAGGCCCGAAGAGCAGCTGACGATTGCATAATGATACTCCTTTGACCTGGTCAGGCACATAGTCTGTTGCCTTTTTATTATACCAAAATTCCAGCCATTTGCCAGGGCCCGCAGGAAGGCAGCCGTATCTGAGCCGCAGAAACGGAGGGACAAAACATTGACAGGGGCACACAGTTGGACTATGATGAAACGCAATCGGGTAGTGCGTAACAGAATGTGCGCGCTTGCCGAAAATGTGGCGGCTCTCCGCCGGCATGGCCCGCAGCGTGTACCCCGACGTACCACTCCCCACAGGAAAGGAGCTTGACCGTGCGCACGATTTATTATGGCGGCTCGGTGTATACCGGCAGCCTGCCGCTGGCAGAGGCCTTTGCCGTGGAGGATGGCCGCTTCATTTTTGCCGGCACCAACCGGGAGGCCCGGGCGTTGGCAGAGAAAGGCGGAGAGACGGTAGACCTGAACGGCCGTTTTGTCTGCGCGGGCTTCAACGACTCCCATATGCACCTGCTGAATTACGGCTATGCTTTGCAGGTGGCAGACCTGTCCTCCAATACCGGTTCTCTTGCCCAGGTGCTGGAGACCATGCGGGCCTTCCTGCGGGAGAAGCGGTTAGCACCCGGCCAGTGGGTGAGAGGCCGGGGCTGGAACCACGACTACTTTACCGACGAGCCCCGGTTTCCGACACGGCTTGACCTGGATCAGGTGAGCACCGAACACCCTGTGTGCATTGTGCGCGCCTGCGGCCACACCTGCGTGGTGAACACAAAGGCACTGGAGATGATCGGTGTTACGGCCGACACGCCGCAGCCAGAAGGAGGCTGCTTTGAGCTGGGCGAGGACGGAAAGCCCAACGGTGTGTTCCGCGAGAACGGTATGGATCTGGTCTATGGGAAGCTGCCCCGTCCGGGGACAGCGGACCTGAAGGCCATGCTGCTGGATGCCCAGGCCCACCTGAACTCCTACGGTGTGACCTCCTGTCAGACGGACGATTTCACGGCTTTTGCCAATGTGGACTGGCACGATATCATGGAGGCCTACCGCCAGCTTGAGGCGGAGGGGAAGATGACCGTGCGCATGGCCCAGCAGGCCCAGCTCACAACGGTGAAGGACCTGGAGGCCTTCCTGGAGGAGGGGTATAATACCGGCTGGGGCGACGAGTGGGTAAAGGTGGGCCCGCTGAAGATCCTGGGCGACGGTTCTCTGGGGGCGCGCAGCGCCTATCTGAGCCGCGATTATGCCGATAAGCCGGGCTGCCGCGGCATCCCCATCTATACGCAGCAGCAGTTTGATGATCTTATCGGCTGCGCCAACCGCAGCGGTATGCAGGTGGCGGTACACGCCATCGGCGACGGGATCCTGGACCGGGTCCTGAGCGCCTATAAGAAGGCGCTGGCGGAGAACCCCCGGGCCGACCACCGCCACGGTGTGGTACACTGTCAGATCACCCGCCCCGACCAGCTGACGGACTTTGCCGCCCTCGGGCTGCACGCCTATATCCAGCCCATCTTCCTGGACTACGATATCCATATGGTGGAGCAGCGCGTCGGTCCCGAACTGGCGTCCACCAGCTACGCCTTCCGCACGCTGATGGATTCCGGCGTCTGGACCTCCTCAGGTACGGACTGCCCCGTAGAGCTGCCCCGGGCGCTGGCCTGTATCCAGTGCGCGGTTACCCGCTGCACGCTGAAGGACCGGATGGGGCCCTATCTGCCCAATGAGGGGCTCACAGTGCGGCAGGCCATCGACAGCTACACCATCCACAGCGCCCACGCCACATTTGAGGAGAAGGTGAAAGGGCGGATTGCGCCGGGGTATCTGGCGGACTTTGTCGTGCTGGGTGAAAGCCCCTTTGAGGCGGACCCCTATACTATCGGTGACATTCCTGTCTTGGCCACCTACGTCGGCGGTAACTGCGTCTACCAGGCCCGTGACTGAAAAATAAGATCCGCTTTCTCCGACAGTATCAGCTGCCGGGAGAAGCGGATCTTTTGCCTTTTCAGATTACTTCAGCCTGCTGTACGCCTCGTCGGTGACGGTCTCCAGCCACTCATTGGAGCAGTTCGTGCCGGGCACCTCCAGGGCCAGGTGAGAGAACCAGCTGTCCGGGGCAGCGCCGTGCCAATGCTTTACCTCCGGCGGAATGTTGACCACATCACCGGGGTGCAGTTCCCGGGCCTCCTTGCCCCACTCCTGGTAGTAGCCGCGGCCGGCCACGCAGATCAGCATCTGCCCGCCGCCCTGGTCGGCGTGGTGGATGTGCCAGTTGTTGCGGCAGCCGGGCTCGAAGGTGACGTTGTATACTCCCACCTGACTGGTGGAGAGGGGATGCAGGTAGCTCTGACCCACAAAATACTGGGCGAAACCGTCGTTGGGAGTGCCGATGGGGAAGACCATCTCCCGCTGGTGCTGAGCCCTGCCGTCCTCTCCGGCGTCCTCTGTCCACACCTCCTTGGCCATGCGGAAGGCCGCCCAGGCCTTGGGCCAGCCGGCGTAAAAAGCGGCGTGTGTCAGGATCTCGGCAATCTCCTGCCGGGTTATACCATTTTGCTTGGCGGTGGCCAGATGGTATTGGAAGGAGCTGTCCACCAGACCCTGAGACATCAGGGCCACCACCGTGACCAGGGAGCGGTCCCGCAGGGAGAGCTTATCCTCCCGGCTCCAGACCTCACCAAACAATACATCGTCATTGAGCTGGGCAAATTTGGGGGCAAACTGGCCCAGAGCCTCTCTGCCCGCCGTCTGTTTTACTGCCATATCAAATACCTCCTATGTAAGAGAATAGCCGCAGCGAAATCTCGCCTCCCGCAAGAAGATTACTTTAAATATGCCTGGAAGAACTGCTGAATCTTGTCGAAGGGGATGATATCCTTCCGGTCGTAGAGGTCGGTGTGGACGGCTCCGGGGATGATGAGCAGCTCCTTGTTGCCGGCATAGGGGTTGTCCTTCACCATGTCGGCGAAGGCGTCCCTGCTGAAATAACAGGAATGAGCTTTGTCTCCGTGGATCATCAGTACGGCGCTGCGGATCTCATTGCTGTAATGCAGGATTGGCATGTTGAGGAAGGACAGGGAGGAGGTAGTATTCCAACCGTCGTTGGAATTGAGAGAGCGCTCAGTATAGCCCCGCTCCGTCTTATAGTAGTCATAGTAGTCCTTCACAAAGAAGGGGACGTCCTCGGGCAGCGGATCCACCACTCCGCCGGCCCGGGCGTAGGTGCCGTTTTTATAATCTTCGGTCCGCTGGGTGTTGAGCGCTTTTTTCATTTCATACCGGGCATCGGCGCTGTCTGCGGCGTCAAAGTAGCCCTTGGCGTTTACCCGGGTCATGTCGTACATGGTGGAGGTAACGGTGGCCTTGATGCGGGTATCTATGGCGGCGGCGTTAAGGGCCATACCGCCCCATCCGCAGATGCCCAGGATGCCGATCTTCTCCGGATCCGCAAAGTCCCGGGTGGCGAGAAAGTCCACCGCAGCGGAGAAATCCTCAGTGTTGATGTCGGGAGAGGCCACGTTCCGGACCTGACCGCCGCTCTCACCGGTGAAAGAGGGGTCAAAGGCCAGGGCGGCAAAGCCCCGGCCGGCCAGCTCCTCGGCGTACAGCCCGGAGCACTGTTCCTTCACGGCGCCGAAGGGGCCGGATACGGCCACAGCAGCCAGTTTTCCTGCGGCGCCCTTGGGCAGGTACAGATCACCTGCCAGCTCAATACCGTAGCGGTTGTGAAAACGCACCTTCTCCCGGGTAACGGTATCCCGCAGCTGAAAAGAATATCCCTGATATTTGGAATGCATGTTTTCGTCCTCCTTAAACGTTTTTGCCCATCTCGAAGTCCTGCTTCAGCGCAGAATGGCCCTGGATCTCTCCCACGGAGGTCACGCCGCCGGCAAATTCGTCCGCCAGCCTGTCCGAATTGCAACCCTTCCGGGGACTGGTGGCAATCACCAGAACCTTCCTGCTCATTGCAGCTCCTCCTCCCTTAAGCGGCGTATGATCTTGGCAGGTACGCCGCCCACAATGGCGTTTTCCGGGACATCTTTGTCCACCACAGCTCCCGCCGCCACAATGGCGCCGTCACCGATGGTTACGCCGGGCAGGACAGTGGCGTTGGAACCGATCCAGACATTCCTGCCGATGCGGATCGGAGCGGGGATCATGCTGGCCCGATCCTTCGGGGACTTGGCATGATTGAGGGTGGCCAGCATCACGTTGTGGCCGATGAGGGCGCCGTCTCCGATAAAAATGCCGCCCTGATCCTGAAATTTGCAGCCCATGTTGATAAAGACGTTTTTTCCAACGTGGATATTTTTTCCGCAGTCGGTATAAAAGGGCGGAAACAGCCCGAAACTCTCGTCGACCGGTTTGCCGATCAGCCGGGAGAAGAGGGCGCGCAATTCTGCCGGTGTATGATAGCTGCCGTTCATCTCTGCCGTGATCCTTAAAGCCTCCTGGCTGACACCGTGCATGAACAGATGGGCTTCACTGCCGCCCTGAATCGGTTTCCCACTGTTGAGATGTTCTAAAAATGCTTCCAAGTCCATTGTTTTACTCCTGTTTCATATCGTTTCTGCCTTTATTGTAGCACCCGGCAAATTGGATAACAAATACCTATATAGCATACTTTACTATGCTTGAAACCTATATCTGATTTGTGCTATCATCAGATCATCCGGAGGTGAGGCTATGGAATTGAGGGTATTGCAATACTTTCTGGCTGTGGCAAGAGAGCAGAATATTTCGGCAGCGGCTCAGTCCCTGCACCTGACCCAGCCCACCCTGTCCAGGCAGCTCAAGGAGTTGGAGGAGGAGCTGGGCAAGCAGCTGATGATCCGGGGCAACCGGAAGATCACGCTGACTGAAGATGGTATGCTGCTGCGGAAGCGGGCAGAGGAGATCCTGGAGCTGGTGGACCGGACGGAAAAGGAGGTCATGCGGTCTGACGATACTGTCAGCGGGGACATCTATATCGGCACCGGTGAGACCGACGGAGTGCGGCAGATCGCCAGGACCGCAAACCGACTTCAGGAAAGCTGTCCGGGCATCCGCTTCCATATCGTCAGCGGCGATGCCGTGGATGTATGTGAGCGCCTGGACAAAGGACTGCTGGATTTTGGCGTCCTGCTGGGGGACATCGACAAGATCAAGTACCGCTACCTGGAGCTGCCCATGAAGGATACCTGGGGTGTCCTGATGCGGCGGGACAGTCCGCTGTCAGCGCAGGACGCCATTTTGCCGGGGGACCTGTGGGATAAGCCCCTGATCCTCTCCCGGCAGATGGACAACAAGAGCGGCCTGTACCGCTGGCTCAGGAAAGAGCCGTCAGAGCTCCACACTGTTGCAACCTATAACCTGATCTACAATGCTTCCCTGATGGTGGATGAGGGGATGGGATATGCCTTTACCCTGGACAAGCTGGTCAACACCACTGGAAGCAACCTCTGCTTCCGGCCTCTGTACCCGCCGCTTGAACTGGGGATGTATCTGGTTTGGAAGAGATCCCAGATCTTTTCCAAGGCGGCGGAGCTGTTTCTGGCGTGCCTGCAGGAGCAGCTGGACGCGTTCTGCGCGGGACAGGCGTAAGAGAGGAGCAGCCGCATGGAAGTTTACATTCCCGACCTGTTTGACCTGAACAAGATCATATCCAGCGGCCAGTGCTTTCGGGCTGTCGCACGGCCCGATGGGACCTGCCGCTTTGTAACCGGCGAGCAGGTGCTGTATATCCGAAAAGTTTCAGAAGAAAACTATGAGGTAAGCTGCGGTCGGGATGCCTGGGCATCGGTCTGGAGCCCTTATTTCGATCTGGGCCGGGACTATCGGACCATCAGCGCACAGATCCCCCGGAAAGACAGCTTTCTGAGCCGGGCGGCCCAGGCGGGCGCGGGGATCCGGATCCTGCGTCAGGATCCCTGGGAGACGCTGGTCACCTTCATCATCTCCCAGCGCAAGAGCATCCCGGCAATCCGCTGGGTGGTGGAGATGCTCAGCCAACGATATGGTACGCCTATCCGAACCTCTGAGGAGACCCTCTATGCTTTCCCCACGGCGCGGCAGCTGGAGAATGTGTGTGAAGCGGATTACATAACCTGCAAGGCGGGGTACCGGGCGCCCTATCTTTGTGATGCGGTCCGGCAAGTCCTGTCCGGCTGCCTGGACCTGAGTGGGATTTCCGCCCTCTCCGACTGTGAGCTCATTGAGGCCCTGAAAGGGGTGCGGGGCGTGGGGGTGAAGGTGGCAAACTGCGTGGCCCTGTTTGCCTACGGCCGGACCGCCTGTGCGCCCGTGGATACCTGGATCAAAAAGATCATTCAGCGGGAATACAGGGGGCGGGATCCCTTCGGACGGTACGGCCCCGTGGCCGGGATCATGCAGCAGTATTTCTTTTACTACGCGCAGAGCCATAAGGGGGAGCCGGCGCATAAAAAGAAGGAGCCGGAGACCGCATAAGGTCTCCGGCTCCTTCCGGCTCAGATTCAAAGATAGAGTTCGCCCTCTTTTCGGTCGGAGCAGACCTTTTTCAGCGCCACATCCACCGCCGCCAGCAGCACGGAGCTGACCTTCCGGGCCGACTGGGGGCAGACGGATACGCACCGCATACAGGAGATGCACCGGTTCTTATCCGTGCACTTGGGATCCTGCCGGTCGATGGCCTGCACGGGACATTTCTGAGCGCACACTCCGCAGCTGTTACAGTCCTTGGTGGGCTTGGGCACCATGTTGGAGCCGCCGGCCTTCTTATAGGGGCGGTTTCCGGGGATGCTGGGCTCTGTGCAGTCACCGGCGGCCAGCTTTTCCCGGATCTTTTCGGCGAACCCCTGGAGCTGCTTTTGGTCCTCGGCGTCAGGCCGTCCGGCAGCATATTGGCGGGCGATGGAGTGTTCTGCGATGGCGGCTACGGCAGCGACCACGCGGAAGCCTGCCTGCTTGGCGGCATCCTCCAGTTCGACCAGGGTGTCCTCGTAGGCCCGGTTGCCGTATACGCACACCAGCACAGCCATGGCCCCGCCGCCCTTCATGGTGCGCAGCCGCTGTACGGCCGGACCCGGTACCCGGCCGCCGTAGGAGGGCACGGCGATCACAGCCACATCCTCGGGGGCAAAGACCACGGCGGAAAAATCGGCATTGCTGTCGGTCAGGTCCACGGCGGTACTGGCGCCGCCCAGCGCGTTTGTCAGCAGGTCGGCGGCCTTTTGCGTGCCGCCGGTGGGACTGAAGGTGATCTCGCAGAACTTCATTGAAATATTCCTCCTTGCGGAATTTGAATCGTCATGTTCGTCTGGCTGCCGGTGACCTGAGGACATTTTGGCCCATATATGGAGCGGCGAGCGCGGATTGAACTTGCATTTGGGAGGGGAGAATTGTAAAATGACGTTGTAAGTTTTCATGTTACATGATGGGAACAGTGTATCACCAATGCATTGTAATGTCAATAATTACATCGGGTTTATGAACCGGAAAGGATCCTGACTATGCAGCTGAGTATGAAATGCTCCGTGGCCGTACACTGCCTGATTTTCATTTACGAGGCCAGGGGGACGGCCAAAGTGACCAGCAGCCTGCTTGCCCAGAGTACCGGCGTCAACCCGGTGGTGATCCGCAATATCCTCAGCGCGTTGAAGAAGGCGGGGCTGATCACGGTGGCCAGGGGGACTGGCGGGGCGGAGCTGTGCCGGGAGCCGGAACAGGTCACCCTGTATCAGATTTACAGTGCCCTGGAGCCGGATGGGCTGTCCTCTCTCATTGGGATCCACCCCTGCGGCCAGCGGCCGTGTCCGGTGGCCCGGAACATCCGAAAGGTACTGGCGGGACCCTATCAAAAAATTGAGGAATCCATCCGGGCGGCGATGGAGGAGACCACCTTAGCGTCTATGCTGGAGGAGTTCCATCGGTGTCTGGATAAAAAAGAGTGAGCGGGATCCGCACTTAAATGTGCGTACTTACGCTTCCGGCACAGATCAAGGGGGCTATTGACCGGACTACTCCCTGGCGGTGGGCGAGGTGCTGCTGTCCGCCGGATCAAAACAGGGGATTCAACCAGCAGTTCAATGACAAATGGGGCCTTTGGGCTTATGATAAGCGCATCAAAAGTCAAAGGGAGGCAGGCTGAATGAATCTGAAAGATGCGTTTCGGGTCCAGAACAAGCTCCAGCTCGTCATGAACCAGGCAATGGATATTCTGGAGGATCACCGGAACATCCTTAAAGTCAAGATGACGCACCTGCGCAGCAAGGTCATGGGCGATGCGCAGGATGTGGTTGTGGAAGAGAACGCTCCCAGCGAGTATGCCGGCCATGCCAACGAGATCGCGGAATTCCTCATGGCCATGATGCAGGAGCGGGAGAAGCTGAGCAAGGCGATTCGTGACGCCAAGGGCAAATTGACCCTTGATATGGACAGCGAAGTGGGCCTCAACCGGCAGCGGCAGGCCCTGGCCCGCGTCTTTCGCAGTATGACCACCCTGCGCAACAGCGAGAAAACCATCCCGGGCGGCGGCTCCGGGTACCGGTTCAACGGCGACGGAAACCAGGTCACTTACCGCTGTGACGCCAGACAGGTCGTCACGATCGACTTTAACCGGAACAAGATCCGCGCCTTGGCGGCGTCCCTGGGGAAAAAGTCCGATGAGCGCTCCATTGAGCTGGACAAGTGCCTGGTCAACACAGAACTGGACTACGTGCCTCCCTTTGACCTCAATGACAGCTTTGACGCGATCCTGACCGACTTCATTGAAAAAACGGCAGAGTCGGGCAGCGCCGAAGCATAGCGGGCCCGCCGTGCTTCCGGGCACAGCGGGTATGGCAAGATGGAAGAACTGCCACGGCCGGTTCAGACGCAGATGAATTATGATGCTGCGTATGCTGCAGAGGAGTCAAATGCTTTGAAAGGGAATGAGGCCCAAACAGGCCGGTTTACCAGGATCGCCATTTGCGTTGCTCTGCGTCCCGCGCCATGCCGCGCTTTTGCTGGTTTGTCAATTCCATCACTGCCCAACCCGCCAATGCGTCTCCGCCTTTTCAGGTTCGCCTGATTCATTTTATGAGATGAAGTCGTCCGGAAGTCCGTGGGAGCGGAGCTGCCGTCTGGCAGCGAAGATCACCGGAGTCCCGGCGGATAAGGGTCTAAGCAGTCCTGAAATTTTGCCATACCCCCTGTGCCCGGAGCCAAAGTGGGATAATATGACTTGAGCAGCAGGCCGAAGCCTGCTGCTCAAGGGCATTGATATGGGAAGAAGGTACCAGGATTTCGTTCATGGAGATCTGGAACAGCTGACTGAGGGCGTAGAGATTGTCGATATTTGGCAGGCTCTGCCCTCTTTGCCATTTGTAGATCGCCTGCGGCTCTTCAAAACCGAAGAACTGCTGCAGATCCCGGACAGTAAAACCGCGTTCCAGCCGCAGCCGGGTGATGTTTGCGCCGGTTGCCACAGGATCAATCACCGGAAACCGGATAATCGCCATCAAAACCGCCTCCATTCTTACGCCTCAGGTTGGTCGGATAGGACCATAACTATAGCCGATTGTGAGCTAAAGTGCAAGGTGAGCGGGGAAAATGTTAGGAAGTTGTCACAAAGAGAGGAGATGCCGGCTATGACCCGGATGGTGCCGCTGGATAAGCGGAGCAAAAAGCAGCAGCGGGACCGCCGGGATCCCGGCAGGTACTGACCGTGCGCGGTCCGGTTTCGGCGGATTTCCCGGGGAAAAGTGCCGCCGGCCTTTTGGCTCAGCGGAAGTTATCTCTCCCGCCGCTCCAGCTCCAGGAGCAGTGACGTTTCCTCCAGAACCCCCTTTACGATGAAATAGGAACGGCGGATCACGTTCCGGTTGGGGTGACGCACCTGGCAGGAGACGGCGTAGCAGGAGCGGCTGTCCTTGATGCGTTCCACTTTCAGCACTTCGTCGGCACCGGCCGGCACGTAGGGCATCTGTGCAAGCCGATTCAGAAATTCCTGCGTTTCAATGGTTCCGGCCGCGTACCCCAGCACATTGTGCCCGTGATCCGACAGCCAGGTCCCACCGATGATCAGCAGCATGGCCAGCAGTACGATGCCGAGGCTTCCGCCCAGGACGTGCAGCATGTAGTTTCCGGTATGCGGTGACATCCATACTCTTTTAGGAGCCATATATGTCCCAGCTTTCCTAACGGGCTATAGGGTGTTATTTCAGCTTTGCCCCATCCCGGAAGGCGCTGCCCGCAAGCTGGCCCAGCTTGCGGTAGGTGTTGTGGATGGGGTCGAAGATGATGGGCTGGAGCTTGTCCGGGTCGATCTTACCGTCGGCGTCCAGCACAGACTGGTCCGCGCTGACGTTGACGATCTCGCCTACCAGACGGCAGCTCTCCGGGTCATAGCTCACCAGACGGCACTCCACGGCCATGGGCAGCTCATCAATGAGAGGGGCGTCTACAAATTCCGATCTGGTGGTGTGCCAGCCCGCCTTCTCCACCTTGTTTGCCACGTTGTTGCCGGACTCGATACCCACATAGTCGCAGGCCGCCAGCTGGTCTGCCGTAGCCATACTGACGGTAAAGGCTTTGCGGACCAAAATATTGGCAGTGGTCTTGTGGCCGGCGCTGATGCACATGGACAGCTCCTTGTCGTCGCTGATCCCGCCCCAGGCCGCGTTCATGGCATCTGGGATACCGTCTTCGCCGTAGGTGGCGAGAATAAAGACCGGCTGGGGATAGGTCCAGGGCTTGGCTCCAAAATTCTTGCGCATGAAACATACCTCCTGTTGCATAAGTGTTCAGCAGTTGCCTGTATAGACATAACGCAGCTTTTCCCGGGCTATATCGGCCAGATGACAGACCCGCTCCACCGGCGTGGGCGGCCGGTCGGCCATACGGTGGCGGGGAAAGAAACGGGAGACGTGCAGGGGAATATCCGGGCTGACCGAGGCCAGCCAGCTGGCCAGGGCCCGCATCTCCTCCTCGCTGTCGTTCTCACCCGGCACGATCAGGGTGGTGACCTCCACGTGGCAGCACTGAGCCGCCAGGGTGATGGAGCGCCTGACCGTCTCCAGATCGCCGCCCAGGGCGCGGTACCAGTCTGGGGTGAATCCCTTCAGGTCGATGTTCACCGCGTCTATCAGCGGCAGCAGATCCCGCCACGGGCGCTCCTCAATCGTCCCGTTGGTCACCAGCACGTTGCACATCCCGGCCTCGTGCACCAGCGCGGCGCAGTCCCGCACGTACTCATAGCCCACCAGCGGCTCGTTATAGGTGTAGGCCACACCGATATTGCCCTGGTCCCGCAGGCGGACGGCTTCCCGCACCAGAACTTCGGGCGGGCAATCCCGGGTGGGGATTTCAGCCCCCGCCGCGGCGATCCCGGCGTTCTGGCAGAAGGGGCAGCGCAGGTTGCAGCCGAAGCTGCCCGCCGACAGGATCATACTGCCGGGGTGGAAGCGGCGCAGGGGCTTTTTCTCAATGGGATCAAGGGCCAGTGCAGTCAGCTTGCCGTAGCTGAGGGAGATGATCCGGCCGCCCCGGGCGGCTCTGGCCCGGCACAGGCCGGTCTGCCCCTCGTCCAGCCGGCAGTGGTGGAAGCAGAGCTCACATTGGGTGCTCATAGGTGGCGCACCACCTGGAACCGCTGGATCTGACAGGGCTCTCCGGCGCGGATGCCGCCCTTCTGCCGGGCGATATCCAGCTGCTGCTCCACGGTGTCCACGCCGTCCAGATCGGGCAGCAGCAGGCCCCGCCGGTGCCCGCAGCTGACGATGACGCCGTACTGTTTGGGGTTTAGCAGGGCAGGGGAGTCCACGGGCTCCGGCCGGCCCAGTACATCTACACTGTACTCCAGCTCATCCAGCTCAGCGGTCCGTACAGGCGGAAAGCGAGGATCACGGGAGCAGGCGGACACGGCGTTTTGGACGATCTCCCAGGCCACATTTTTCTGGGTAGGAGAGATGGTGCCGATGCAGCCCCGCAGGCGTCCGTCGATATGCAGGGACACGAAGGCCCCCGCCGCCTGTCCGGTCAGTTCCGGAGGCAGACCGTCCGGCAGGCGTTCCAGAGGCCGGCCGGTGCGCACGTAGGTCTCCAGGGACAGACGTGCCAGCCGCACCCAGGGGTCCTCTCCGGCCCGGCGTGCCTGAAGGCGGGCCCGCCGGGCCTGCTCACAGGCGGCGGCGAAGCGGCGGGTTTCATCCCGGCCGGTGACCGGAAACAGCGCCACTCCGTAGCCCACGCCGAAGGTGCCCTCGTGGCTCAGCAGCTGCGGGTTGACTGCCAGCCCGTCCAGGGCCCCGGCCATCATCTGGAAAGAGCGCAGGCCGCACTCAGCCGCCCGTTCACAGAGGGAGGCATCCATGGTGAGGAACCGCAGAAAATCCCCGGAGGCCATGGCCTGGGTGACCGCCTCGTCAAATACCGGTCCCTCCGGGGCGAAACCGTAGGGACCGTCGGATTTCAGCTTGTGGGAGAGGTCCCCGCTGGCCACGAAGACCGCCCGGCGTCCCAGAGCCTCTGCCGCCTGGGCCACGCACTGGCCCAACCGGTAATGGTCCAGCGGAGAAAAGCTGGACAGGCCCATCCGCACGATGGGGCAGTCGATACCCGCCTGACGCAGAAAGTAGAGGGGGATCAGGACGCCGTGGTCCAGGGACGGGTCCCGCTGCCCCAGGGTACCGGCCTCCAGCCCGGCGGCCTGAGCCAGACGCACGGTCTCCTCCCGTAGCGGGACGTCATACCTTGCCGCTATCCGCACCTGAGGGGCCCCAAAGGCGGACATATCGCCTGCCGCGCCGCTGCCGGGGGCGATATGGAAATAGTCCCCGTACAGGATGGTATGGGGCGAAGAGATGATGAGAACGTCGGGGTTCCAGCGAGCGACTTCCCGGGCGGCGGTGTGCATGGCCTGTCCGGTGGCGGCGATTTCGCGCTCCCGGCCCTTGCCCACTTCCGGCAGCAGCACAGGCGGGTGAGGTGTCAGAACAGCACCGAGCATCGGCATATGGGTCACTCCTTTCCGGCGATGCAGGTATTCTTGCATTCAGTATAGCATAACCGACACCGAATTTGAACTTTTTGAGCAGCGAGACCGTGCATCCTGAACCCTGCGCCGTGCAGTGCTTATGTGATTTCCGCCGCTATCTGCATTCCTTTTTCATGGAAAAATATCCGATCAGTACCGTCCATACGTAGGCACAGGTCTTGGGAATCATGAGCATCCCGATCATGGGCATCACATCTGCCCACAGCACCACCGGGATGTAGAAGCCAAAGCTCAGCACGATGGTCAGCCACATCCAGCGGAACGCCCGATCTCCGCACCCTCTGGCGCTGCGGAAAAACAGCACGATCACCAGAAGGCCCAGCAGGGCAAAGGGGATATTGCGGTAGATCCCCCAGGAGAGGGGAGCGTCGGCGCTGAACCACTGATTCTGCGGCATCATGCACAGCAGAATGCGCAGCCCGGCCAGGACATACACCGCAGCGGTGAGGCCGTTCTGATCCTTTATACGGTACCGCTGCCGCCAGACATAGTAGAGCAGCACATAGAAAATGGTCATGGTAATGGAAGTGATCCACTTCCCGAGGCCCAAAAGCGTGGTGTAGTTTTCAAGACCTGTGGTACACAGGGCGTACGCCCGGGGGATCAGATGGAAGGCATCACCCGCGCCCAGCACCACCGCCATAAAGCCGAAGAGGCGGAATTGGCGATTCCCCTTGCTGCCCCGGATCATCAAAATGCCGATGGTGATGACCAAGATCAGATAGCCGGCGTCAAACAGAGTCTCCATAATTGCCTGCATTGCTTACTCTCCTTTTTGTCCCATTTCATTTTGGTTGGTGGCTGCCGCAAAGACTGCCTTGCCATAGTTGCGGCCAAACAGCAATCCGGCTGACAGCAGCGCAGCGCCCAGACCGGTATAGAAGACGGCAATGAATTGCTCCGGCGCAAGTCCGCTGAAGCGCAGGCCAATACCGCCTGTCATCATCACCGCCATGATGGCAAAGGCCTTTCCGTCAAAGAATTTCAGGAAGAAGTGACGCTCCTCCAGATAGGCGCTGATCCTGGCGGTGTGCTTTTTTACCAGTTTGCCGAAGATGAATCTCTGGAACACGGCAAAAACCAGGATAGACAGCAGGAAATTCAGTATCGTGAGGTAGGCCGGATAGGCCATCAAGCCGATGCGGAGAATATTGAACCCCGCCGCGCTCCACACCAGACAGGCCAGAAGCAGCAGGGTATTCCGTTTTACTTTCATCATTTGCCTCCTTTCGGGTGAACGATGTTCAATTTCCGGGATATGAAATTCCCACGATTGCTTGGGAATTTCAATAGAGCGCTCTCCGGACAAGCTCCAGCACAGCCGTGGGGTTATAATCCTGCCGCAGCAGCGCGGACAACATCAGGGAAAACAGAACGTCCGCAAATTTCTCCGCCGTAAACTCCCCGGTAAAGGCGTTGGGGCGAATCCTGGCGTCCCGCTTCAGAACAGCGCACAGCCCATTTAAAATGTGCTGCCAGGTCTGCTGCATCTTCTGTCTCCCGTCCGATTTGTCTTCCCCCATAAAGCCCAGAGAATGCAGAGTGAAAAAGCCGGGGTAGTGCTTGCAGCCATATTCCATCCGCTCGTACATCCAGGTGACACAGGCTAGGGTGTCCTGAAACACGGCCCCATCCTCCGGCCGATGGAAAATCTCACACCAGACACTTTCCACCACCGCACCCACCAGAGCGGTCTTGGAGCCGAAATAGTTATAGATAGATCCTACCGATACCCCACAGGCCGCCGCCACTGAGCGGATATTGACCGCAGTCCAGCCCTGACGCTGGATCAGCTCCCGGCTGGTTTTCAAGATTTCTTCTTTCGACGTCACAACGGTATTCATCCAACCACCTCAACTTGAACATGGTTCATTATAGCGTTTTGCGCTCTCTTGTCAAGGGTTTCCCATTCCGGCTCCGCCGAGGACATTGACGCTGCAGGGGCTATGGTATAAAATGGAGGAAAAGCAAGGAGGGATATCCCATGGAAGAAGTCTATCAATTCCTGAAAACCTGCGGTACCTATTACCTGGCCACTATGGACGGGGATCAGCCGCGCGTGCGCCCCTTCGGCACCATCGATATTTATAATGGGCAGCTTACCATCCAGACCGGACGGAGGAAGGACGTGGCGAAGCAAATGCTGGCGAATCCCAAGGTAGAGCTCTGCGCTTTTGACGGCAGCCACTGGCTGCGTGTGACGGCCAAAGCCGTGGAGGTGCCTGAAGTCGCAGCCCAGGAACATATGCTGAATGAGTACCCCAATCTCCATGCCGCCTACGCGCCTGGCGACGGGAATACCATGGTCTTTGCGCTGACGGAGGCTGCCGCTACCTTCTCCTCCTTCACTGAGCCCAGCCGTACCGTCACCTTTTAAATCGTCCCTGCGGGAGGTGTCCCTATGCCCCTTCACATCGTGCGAAACGACATCACCACCATGAAGGTGGACGCCATCGTCAACGCCGCCGACGAGAGCCTGCTGGGCGGCGGGGGAGTGGACGGCGCCATCTACCGTGCCGCAGGGCCGGAGCTGCTGAAAGAGTGCCGTACCTTGGGCGGCTGTAAGACAGGACAGGCCAAGATCACGAAAGGCTATTGCCTGCCCACCCGATATGTGATCCACACGGTGGGTCCCATCTGGCGGGACGGAAGTCACGGCGAGCGGGAGCTGCTGGTTTCCGCCTATCGTTCCTCTCTGGAGCTGGCCCTGGCCCACAAATGTGAAACGGTGGCCTTTCCCCTTATTTCCTCCGGGGCGTATGGCTGCCCCAAGGACCAGGCCGTGAAAGCGGCGGTTGATACCATCGGAGACTTCCTTCTGGCTCATGATATGACAGTTTATCTGGTGATTTTCGACCGGGCGGCCTATGCCATCAGCAAAAAACTCTTCGCCGATATTGCCGCTTACATCGACGACTGCTATGTGGCGGAGCATACGGATTCTCAGAAGGAGCAGCGCCGTAGGGCCAGGACCTTCCGGGCGGCCTCCGCGGCACCCAGGTCGGAAGAGCTGTGGGTCCCCGCTCCCTGCGGGGCGGCGCCCGGAAGTCTGGACGAGGCCCTGGGGCGGCTGGACGAGAGCTTTTCTCAGATGCTGCTGCGGAAGATCGATGAGGCCGGTATGACCGACGCGCAGTGCTACAAAAGGGCCAACATCGACCGCAAGCTCTTCTCCAAGATCCGCTCAGACGTCCACTACAAACCCTCCAAGCCCACCGCCATGGCCTTTGCCATCGCTTTGGAACTGCCGCTGGAGGAGGCCCGGGAGATGCTCCGGAAGGCGGGCTTCGCCTTCTCCCACGCCAGCAAGTTCGACATCATCGTGGAGTATTTTATTGCCCATCAGAACTACGATATCTTTGAGATCAACGAGGCGCTGTTTGCCTTTGACCAGAAGCTGCTGGGCGGCTGAGCCGTTTGTCGCCTGCGAAGCGACCAAATAGAAACGAAATCCCCCTATACTGTGCCTGTAAGCCAAACAAACACGGTATAGGGGGATTTGTCTATGAAAAAGAATCTGACGGAACTGGTATTCATTCTGGACCGGAGCGGTTCCATGCGGGGACTGGAGGGGGACACCATCGGCGGCTTCAATGCCATGCTGGACAAGCAAAAGAAGGAGCCCGGCGAGGCTTTTGTCTCCACCGTCCTGTTTGATGACCGGATCGAGGTGCTCCACGACCGGGTGAAGGTGAGTGCGGCCAGGCCCATCACCGACAAGGAATACTATGTCCGGGGCTGTACCGCTCTGCTGGATGCCATCGGCGGGGCCATCCGCCACATTGGAAACATCCATAAGTATGCCCGGCGTGAGGATGTGCCGGAGCACACGCTTTTCGTCATCACCACCGACGGTATGGAGAACGCCAGCCACCGCTATTCGCCTCAGCGGGTCAAGGAGATGATCCAGCGGCAAAAGGAGAAGTACGGCTGGGACTTTCTCTTCCTGGGGGCCAATATCGACGCGGTGGAGACGGCGGGGCATCTGGGCATCACCCCCGACCGGGCAGTGAATTACCGCTGTGACAGTGAGGGCACCCGGCTCAATTATGAGGTGGTAGGGCGGGCCGTGGCCGCTGTCCGGTGCAGTGCCCCCCTGGATGAGCACTGGAAGGAGGACATCGAGGCAGACTTCCGGAATCGGAAGAAGTGATACGCCTCCGCGGCAGGAGCAGAGCGGTTTTCACTTCGAGGGCAGTTTCGCCAGTCTGATGCGTCTGACGGGCTGGGGAGCCTCAGCCTTTCTGTTGGCAGCCGCCGAGAAGGGACAGCGTTTGCCGATACACTGGTTGTTCTTGGCGCTGTAAGAGCAGACGGGGACGGTGCGCTTCATCTCCACCCCCAGGTGCTCCCGGGTAAAGTCCACGGCGGCCAGAATCGCCAAAAAGGAGTCCCGCTTACAGCACCGGGGGCCGCCAACCTTGCCGATGCGGTCCAGGGCCCGGGCGGTCATCTGATTGCTCAGCCCCCAGGGCTCCTTGGCCAGGGGAGTAGACGCCGTGGCGATGGCCAGAAACTGGCCTGTACCGATCCCCGCTCCGCAGGCGCCCCAGAAGCCGCAGGCACCGCCGGGAATGGCTTTGCCCCGGCTGTACATCTCATGGAGCGCCTTCTCAAGATCGAGGGTGCCGCCGGCGTTCCTGTAGGCGGTGAGCAGAGCTGCCCCCACCATCACATGGTGCTCCGGGCCGTGCATGTGGCAGAAGGGAAGATCCATCATCCGACGGACGATGGCGACGGGGTCGGTGGAGGTCTCGGAGAGACACAGACCGAAGATGCTGTCCATGCCCTGCGTGTGGCAGTCGCTGCATACATAGTGGCCCTTCACGCAGCGGGTCTTGCTGGGCTCTTTCCTGTGGCAGATGGCGCACTCCATGACCTCGTCCTGTGTCAGGTATTCCAGGGGCGCCTTACAGATCAGACATTCTTCCGTGTTCAAGTCTCTGTCTCCTCTCATTTCCGCAGTACGGCTACTTGTGCAGCAGTATGGAACCAGTACACTCTGCCCTCCATCACAGCGCGCTTGGCATTATGCTGCCGGGCATATTCTTCTTTCATGTTTCTGTCTTTTCTTCATTCAATGCTGCGGTGATCCGCTCCAGAGCCAGCCCAGGCCCCTCAAAGCCCGCACACCGGCCGGGCCTGGTGTTGACGGCGTGATCCAGCAGAGGCTGGGCCTGACTGGAGGCGTCCAGGCACAGATCCAGAGCCAGCACATCCTCCCAAGCCCGGTTGAGGAAGGCCACCTCCCGGCGGCCATGGGTCCGGGTGATCTGACTTTCCCCAGCTCGGTGCAGGTATCCCTTTGCCTGCCCCTGAGTAAACCCGGCGGCGGTGAGGCTCTCAAGAAGCCCATCCCGGAACAGGCCGGGAATGTCTGCCCATTGGAAGGGCGGTACGTCATAGCGCACAAAGGCGTACCGGCTGTGACAGTGGACAGCCAGCAAGCACTTACACCCCCTCAAGGTGATGACGTGGAGATCCCAACAAAAACGCCGGTCCGGCTCTGTGCCGCAGGCCGGGGTTTTTACGTTCAGAAAACGCTGAAGAGGGAAGGTAAGGCCCAGCTCCATCACGTTGCCTCGTGGGGGATGGTGATCTTCTCCACCTGGATTTTCCCGCCGCTGACATCCGCCATCATCATGGTAATTTCCTGATGAAAGCGCCGCGGGCCGCAGGAGCCGGGATTGAGCCACAGAAGGCCGTCCCTTTCCTCCTGCACATACTTGTGGGAATGGCCGAACACCACTGCATCCGCCCCGGAGAGATCCGCCGGGAGCTCTTTCCTGTTGTGAACCATGACGAAGGTCACGCCGTCCAGCGTGACGGTGAGGTCATGCGGGATACCCTCCGCCCACTCCTTGTCGTTGTTGCCCCGGACGACGTAGAGCGGGGCGTATTGTTGCAGCTCGTCCACGATGCTCTGCTTGTTGATGTCGCCGCCGTGGAGAATGGCGTCGGCAGTTTTCAGATGCTCCAGCACCTGGGGCCTCAGCAGGCCGTGGGTGTCGGAGAGAATGGCGATCTTCATTTCTTCCCCTCACTGTTGTAGATTTCTCTGAGATTCCTGTAGAAGCTGCGGGCATTCTCCAGATCCCGCTCGTTGGGGCGGCCCCTGGCGATGCCGCCCACCAGCCTGAAGGGGCCGAAGGTATCGTAGCCCTTGCAGCCGAATTCCCCCAGCACCGGGCAGCCTTTCTCCTTGGCGATCTCCGCAAGGCTCTTCGTGCCGGCGCCCTTGGCCCCGCCGTAGGTGCAGACGAAGAACACCGGCTTTCCCTGGGGCAGGTACTGCCGGGCAAAGGTCAGGACGCCGTCGTGGAACTCCCCAAAATATACCCCGGAGGCAAAGCCGATGCAGTTGTAGGTCTCCAGCCGGACAGCCTGACGGGTGGTCACATCGATGAGATCAATCTCACCCTCTTCGGCTATGGCCTCCAGAACTTTCAGGGTATTCCCGTGGTGGCGGGAATAGTAGCAAATGGCGGTTTTCATCCCTTTTCGCCTCCCCGGAGGGTCCAGCCGAAGTCGTTGTGGTAGATCATCTGACGGGTCATGCCGCCGTCGATGCAGATGTTCTCCCCGGTGATGAAGCCCGCCTTGTCGGAACAGAGGTAGAGCACCATATTGGCAATGTCCAGGGGATTGCCCACCCGGCCGGCCGGCTGCTGATAGGCGTCAGGCCCGTCATAGACAGTGCAGTCGGTGTCGATCCAGCCGGGGGAGATGGCGTTCACCCGCACCTTGCCGCTGAAGCTCACGGCCAGGGCGTGAGTCAGAGCGGAGATGCCGCCCTTGGCCGCCGTGTAGCTCTCCGTCTGGGGCTGGCTCATCCGATCCCGGGAGGAGGAGATATTCACAATAGCCCCGCCGGGGGCAAAATAGGGCGCAAACAGCTTGGCAAGGTAAAAGGGGGCGGTGACACCCACCCGCAGGGCGTAGTTGAACTCCTCATAGGTGCATGCGTCGATGCCCTTCATCAGAGGCAGGGCGTTGTTCACAAGATAGTCTACGTGGCCCCAGTCGGCGATGACCTTGCGGGCAAACTCCTCCAGAACCGCCTGATCGGCCAGGTCGCCCACAAAGTAGTCATTGGGGAGCAGGTCAATGACGCACACCTTGGCCCCTGCCTTGCGGAACTCCCGGGCAATGGCCTTGCCGATGCCCTTGGCGCCGCCGGTAACCACGGCAACTTTGTTTTCAAACATGGGTCGTCCTCCTCAGTCCGCATTCTCGTCCAGGGCCTCCACCAGAAAACTCACCGGGCGGAAGCCGTCGTTGCAGGAGAGCATGGCGGATTTGGGATTCTGCATCCAGCCGTCGTAAAAGTCCGCTCCGCCGTGGCTCAGGGCCAGCACAAAAGGGGAGAGGGTGTCCCATGCGCTCTGACAGAAGCCCTCCGGCTTAGCCCAGCCGTTGGCAATAAAGACTTGCCCCACCTCCATGTCGCAGGCGTGGGAGATCGGATTCTCATATTGGGCCATCAGATCCTCATATCGGGTAATGCGCATGACGGTGATCCTGCACTTTTTCATATGATGATACCCTCACAGTGGTCGATTTCGTGCTGGATGATCTGGGCCGTCCAGCCGGTAAAGGTTTTCAGCCGCTCCTGAAACTTCTCGTTCTGCCAGCGCACCTTGATGGACTTCCACCGCCTGGCGGAGCGGGTCCCGGTAAGGGAGAGACAGCCCTCCTCCGCGTCATAGGGTCCGGACTTTTTGATGATCTCCGGGTTGAACATGATCATGTAGGTGCCCTCGTTATCAAAGGCGATGATGCGCTTGTTCACGCCGATCATGTTGGCCGCCATGCCCACGCAGCCCTCCTTGTGGTGCTCCAGTGTTTCCAGCAGGTCGGCGGCGATTTGAAGATCGCCGGCTGTGGCTGGCTCCGCCTTCTGAGCCAGAAATACCTCGTCTTTGCAGATAGCTTGAATCATCGTTGCTTCTCCTTGTGCGCTTGAATGACCGCCGCAAGGGTCTCCGCCGCAATACGGGAGCCCTGCTCGTTGGGGTGAACGCCGTCGTCGGCGTAGAGATTTTGGGTATCGGACAGCTGGTAAAACCGCCGGCCCACATCGGCGATAAGGGCGTGGTTTTCCTGAGCGGCCTTATGATAGGCTTCTGACAGCTGACGGGCCATCTCATCGTAGTCCCAGCCCTTGGCGGCCAGCTTTGCCCCGCCTTTCTGGTAAGCCCAGGTGGCATAAAGAACAGGGACGGCGCCATTTTCCCGGATCTGCCTGCAAAGCCGCTCCACACTGGAAAAGAAACTCCTGGGGGATGTGACAGGCCCATGGCTCATCTCCTGGAGCACCACATAGTCCCAGTGCTCCTCCCGCAGTGCTGTCTGCGTCCGGGCTCCCAGTTTGGTGTCGGGGTTCAGATGCTCCGACAGCCGCGCCCCGCCCCGGGTATGGTGGATCACTTCCGCGCCGGTCAGTGCAGCCAGCATCTGGGGCATATGGTTGGTAAAAATAAAGCTGTTGCCCAGCATCAGAATCCGCATGATAGCGCCCCCTTTATCTGTCCCATCCCAGCACCGCCTGGAGGGTAGCCTCTGTAGCCGCCGGGAAATTCCTGTGCACCTGATCATAAACCAGTTCCTTGGATAGCATGGGTTCTGTGGAGTAGGCGGAGGAGATATGCTCATAGCCCCATAAATTCTCTGGGGTGGTATAGACGGAGATGGGCCACCCGTAGGGCTGGCCCTTTTTGTTGAGGTGCTGCCGGAAGTCCCGGATCAGCAGGTAGCCGCCCATCTGAAGGTCGGTCACCGTGCCCTCAAAGTTCTTTTCCCCCTCTTCGCCGAACCCGGCCAGGCGTTTGAGCTCAAAGGAGAACAGCTCGTCCTTGACGGCAAACTGATCCATGATGCGCTTCTGACGCAGACTGGCCAGCTCATCATCCCAGCGGCTGTCAAAGTCGTAGCCGCTCCGCCCTATTGTCCAGTCTTAGGAATTCCTCCGGATCTCCGAAAGACCGAATCGCATTACATCACATCGGTAAATTTCCTGGTGTGTGTATTTTGAAATCCCGCTGCCTTATCTTATCATAGCGTCCGGATCCCGGACCTGTCAATGATCCGATGATCCAAGGCGTATTTGTTCTGGCGGGGCTCATTGCTGTAGGGGGCTATGCGCATACACTGGACACGGAGCCTCTCCTCCCAGGAGAAGAACTCCACCGGAAAGTCTGCCTTGCGGGTGTAGTTCACTCTGCGGACGTCCGCCTGCCGCTATCGGCATATAATAAAAAACCCGGCCTGAGGGGCGGTGACGTAAGAAAACATTTATGTGAGAGAATCGGCGTAGTTTAGGCTACGCCGGTTTTCTTTTCTTTTTGGGCTGCTTGGGATTGCTCCCTTGCTTCCTCAAAATCAAATGCACCAATGAAGTTATAGACAATCTCAATTTCTCTGACCTTAATGCGCGGCTCGTTCTCGTCCGGCGTGTAAACCTCGGAGATATAAATTTTCTCCACAAACTCCCGGAGAACAGAAGCGTCAAGCTGCTGCATATCGGTGTACTTCCTGACCGCTGCAATAAACTGTCTGACGTTGACTTTCTGCTTTTCCTGTTCCTTGACTTCCTGCCGAAGATGTTCGACGAGATTTGTAAGGTTGGTCTGTTCCAGCTCATAATCACGGGACAGTTTGATGAAACGCTCGTCGGAGAGCTTGCCGGAAATGTTATCCTCATACAGACGCTTGATGATAACGTCCAGCTCGGCAATCCGCTTTTGCGATTGCGTCAGGGTATCTTTCTTTTGCGCCAGCTCCTTGTCCCGTTCCCGCAGGCTTTGATCCGCTGCCCGCTGCACAAAGTCGTCCTCGTACTGTGTCACATACTGAATGGCTTCCCGCAGGTTCCGCAGCACGATTTCTTCAAGGACAACGCGACGGATAGAGTGTGTCGAACATAAGGTGCGGTCTTTGCGGTAGGTAGAACAGATGTAGTATTCCTGTTCCGGCTTGAAGTAGTTCGTCCGGCACAGGTACATCTTTCCGCCGCAATCCGCACAATACAGCAGGCCGGAGAACATTCCCATGTCGCCCATTTTGGTAGGACGGCGGCGGCCCTGCCGGATTTTCTGGACGATCAGAAACACGCTTTCCTCAATGATGGGTTCCTGTGTGTTCTCGAAGATCACCCATTCCGACGGGTCATTCCACAGCTTTTTCTTGCTCTTGAACGATTGCTTGGTGGTTTTGAAGTTCACCGTATGACCCAAATAGTCAAGACGCTCCAAAATCCGCGATACCGTTTCATTCGTCCACTTGTAGGGATCGACTGGCGGTTTGTTCGGAGCTGGTAGTCCCTTTTCATAAGCGTAAGCAGTAGGGTTCAGCACTTTGTTTTCTTTCAGCCATTTTGCAATCTGCGTCGGCCCCAAACCGTCCATGCACAGTGCAAAAATCTTTTGGACAACGGCGGCAGCTTCTTCGTCCACGATCCACCGCTTTGTGTCCTCCGGGTCTTTGATGTACCCATAGGGCGGAACGGTGGTAAGGTGTTCGCCGGAGCGTCCCTTGGATTGCCATGTAGCCCGGATTTTCTTGCTGGTGTCCTTGGCGTACATTTCGTTGAACACGTTTCGGATGGCGGCAAATTCGTTATCCCCGCGCACACTGTCCACACCGTCATTGACGGCTATAAAGTGGACGCCGTACTCTGGAAACAGCATTTCCGTGTACATCCCGACTTGCAAATAGTTACGCCCGAACCGGCTCATATCCTTAACGATGACGCGCTTGACCTTGCCCGCTTTGATGTCGGCAAGCATCCGCTGGAATCCGGGACGGTTGAAGTTGGTTCCCGAAAATCCGTCGTCCTCGTCGTAGTGGCGGATGGCGGTATAGCCGTGATCCCGGCAATACTTTTCCAAAATCCGCTTCTGGTTCTCTATTGACAGGCTTTCTCCTGCCCGTTCATCGTCGCGGGAAAGTCTTTCATAGCAGGCGGTGATGCCCTCGGCGTCCTCCTGCGTCTGGCTGTGGACATAGAATTGCAGCACCGTGTTTTGGATGGCCGTCTTGGTTTCCTCGCTCAATGGCGCGTCGTTGGACACGCGCTGAAAGGAAGTGACTGGCTGTTGGTACATTTGATTGTCAAGGTTCAAAGTAGTATCGTTATTCCGTGTCGCACGGTGGTTCCGTGCAATCACCATTTCCGGCTGTTTGCTCATAAGTTCCTCCTATTCCGCAGCCGGAAAACGGGGCATGATACAAGCATATTATACCATATCATGCCCCATCCGTCTGCTTGTAGGAAATGAAAAAATCTTTAATTTTAAGTGGCTGCCTTGCTCAAATCATTCTGGAGCAGCCGACGGATTTTCTTGACTGCGGTTTCATTTGCGCCGTCCTTGACGGTCGCCTTGACAATATAGCGAACGCCTCCGATCTCGTACTGACGTACTACGGGGGCGGTCTGGTTCTGACTTGTTACTGTACTCATACAGTAATCCCCCTTTCGCTTACATTGGTGTAAAACGAAATGGGCAGTACGGACGGCTGCTGGCACAGCTCCACGGGAATCTCACCCCGGCCCATGCTGATGGGTGCGCCGCGCAATGCTTTGAGGGCGTTCAACGCGGGAGTATCATTGTCTTGCCTGTACGTCGTCGCCCACAAGTTGCCACACTTGTTTTACAGCCCGGTTTGATCGCTCCGCTGTTTCCTACGGAAAAGCCTCATGGCGCACCTGCTGCACGGCTCGGCACAGACAGAATGTGTCCGTTTGCCCTATGATGCGCCGCTATATACGGGCATATTTTTCAAAGAACTGTGACGCCACAGACCTTTTGCTGGCGGGGAAAGGGTAAGCCGCTGCATCCAGCCGGGCGATTATCGTTAAACTTTAACGATAGCTTGGATCAACCTGATTTCTAAGCACCGTTTCATGTACTCGTCCACGCACAAATGAGGATAGCCGTCCTCGTCATAGAGCGTCCGGGTACACAGACAATTCATGTAATTGTCATAGTACCGAAGCAACCGTTCTACGGCTTGGGGATCGCCTGCACGGGCGGACACATACACTGAAAGGGGCAAAGGCTCTTTGCCTTTGTAGGCAGGTTCTTTCATCCGCGTCAACCTCCTTCCGGCATGAGCGCCATCAATTTTACACGCAACTCTTTCAGTGTCTTTGTCCTGTGGCGCTGGACGGCGCTGCGGGACATTCCTGTGAGGCTGGCGATCTCGCCGTCTGCCATATCCAGTACGCAGTACAGGATCAAAATGCTTTGTTCCTGTTGCGGCAGGTTGGCAAAAGCGTCGGCCACAAGCTCGTTGTCGATATGTAAATCGTACCCATGAGAGCTAAACACAAAGCTGTCGCTGGGATAGCGGTCTACGGTGCAGAGCTTGTCCAACTCATGCTGCGGCAGGTCGCTGAACATCGTTTCACGATCTCTTTGACGCTTCATATTCCGCAGATAAGCCCGTGCCTCGTTCTTCAACACTTTTTTGCAAAAGGCATCAAACTGGCCTTGTCCATAGTCGCGGGGGATAGCTTCCATCATTTTCACCCCCTTTCTGTTGGGGGATTGGGTGGTTCTCTCCCTTTCCGCTACTACTAATCCTGCGACACCCTTTGCTGCCCGATGCACGCCTCCTTTTTGGACTTTTTTTGGAAAAACTTCCAGAGCAAATTTGAAACCGCAGGAAACGACAAAATTCGCCCGGCAGGTCGTAGACCCACCGGGCGAATATGAAAGCGTTATGAAGTTGTCTTATATGGTATAGTTCATACTGTTGGCCGGAGCTGACCCCTGTTGGGTACAGACTTTTTTTAATAAGCTATGCTTTTGAAAAACAGGACATATCAGCATGGCGGCTCCCTCCGTGGGCCGCCGATCCGAGTATCACATTCCTTTAGATATAGATAAAATAAGAGCGGCGGCCTTGATTTCTCAAAACCGCCGCTGGGATATAGAATGGACGCACAGAACCAACCTGCCCGGCAACGGTTTTTTTCTTTCCCCGTTGAATGGGGCAGGCTGTTGTTCTGTATATGATAAAAAGAAGCCGATGCCTACCAGACAAATTATCTTGTGTTATTAGCTCTGTGTCTGGCTCTGTGATGACTGATTTATTGAGTTTCCCACTTGCATTGGAGCGAACAGATGGAGTTCACATGAAATGATTGGTTCTTGAAATGAAACTCCGCCAAGTTGAGAAATTTGTTACTCGATGGAACCATTGTTGAGCAAATTGTCTGCTTCTGCCTGTGTCATATTTCCCGATGAAACTTGCTGCTCCAAGTATTCCTGCACAGCTTTTGTAGCAGCATCTACGGTATCAAAATGGCCCAAATCAACTGTCGAACCGTCAGGTAAAGTAATGATTGTTGATCCGTGGGCAGACGCTGGTGCAGCGTTCCATGTTTCAGGGTCAAACGCTCCGGAAATGATACTTCCGTCCGACAATTCCATGGATTTAGTAAAGTGATAGCCCTCTTTCATAAGCGCAAGCTGATCCTGCCAGCTTTCATACAGACTATCTACATCCTCCTGTGTCCATTCACGACACACATAGCTACCGTTGTCATCTTTGTAATAAAAGGATTTATCCTTATTGTCCGCCAACTTTTGAATTTGATCTCGCTGTTGCTCCATCCATACTTCAAATTCTTCAATTTCCCAATGCTCCGGTTGGGTATCAGACGGGCTACCCGTCAAGCAGTTTTCATCTGCTATCACATCAGATGAAACTTGGGTGCTGATGTTCATAGGAGCAGGTTGATCCTCTCCTGAAGTACGCGGTATTTCTGGTGCGGAAGTGGCGTTTGCAGCACACGCGGATAACATCAGGCAGGTACAGGTAAACAAGGCAAGTGATACGGCTATAAACATACTTTTTTTCAGCAATGTTTTCATAACATGACCTCCATATTGGTAATTACACATATTCCTCTGTGCAATGATAATCTACCATCTGTATGTGGAGCATATATGAAACCAATATGGAAGTATGTTTTATTTTCTCATAGCAAAGGGATGACATCAGGATCATCAAAAAGTAATGGTAAACCGCATTCCCAATGGTTTTTGCATGGGTTCCAGTGAGTAGGCAAGTTTCAAAGAATCTAAAACCGAGGCCACTATGTATAACCCAAGACCATTACCACCATCATTTTGATTGCGAGCATAGTCGGGGCGATAAAATGGTTCAAATATATGTTTTAGATGCTCTGCCGGAATTGGCTCACATTCATTTTCGACTATCAATTTACGGTTATCAATGCGGACAAAAATAGAGCTACCGGGCAAGGTGTAGGCAACGGCATTGGAGAGAATATTTGAAAATGCTCTTGCAAATGTTTTAGGGGGCAAAGAGACTGTAAAGATCGCAGAAAAATCTTCTTGAAAGGAAATTCCATTTGCCTGAGCAATCAAGCGATATTGCTTACACAACTCTGATAAATAGCAATCCACGGCTAGTACTTGCGGCTTTTCCTCCACAGTTGACCCAAGTTTGGATGCGTCCAAAACCTCTGAAATCATATTGCTGAGTTGTTCTGTTCGTTCTTTGCATAACGGCAGATATTCTTCATAATCACCGTATTTACCGACCTTTAGGATCATATTTTCTAACATGGCATTCAATGCTGTAACCGGGGTTTTCAGTTCATGGGATGCCGACCGCAGAAAGTCGATTTTTTGCTTTTCCGCTTCACTAACTTTATCTTTTTCCTCTTGCAGATGTTCAATCGTACTCAATAAATTTTGATATAGTTGGTTGATTTGGTTGGCTAATATTCCGATCTCGTCATTGGTTTCAGTCTTACACGCCGCTTGGCGATCCAAAACGGCCATGTGAGTGGTTGCATCTAAAATCCCCTTGATGGGATTTGTTATTGCTTTTGAAAAAAAGTAGGCACATAAAAGCGAAACTACAACACAAATCACTACGGTATAGGGTATTGAGCGCAATATTGTGTGGGCTATTTCTGTATTTCTCGGAATGGCAGCAGTCGTAATTGCTGATGACATCCCATCAACATAAGTCCCCTCTGATATGATCGTGTTTTCCCCCAGCATCGGTGCAAGAAGATAAATCGTTCCGCTGGCAAACATGGTTATTAGCAATAATAGTGCCAAGGTATAAACAAATATTTTGGGAAAGAGCTTTAACTTTTTCATGCTTCTACCTCGAATTTATACCCTATCCCTTTCACCGTAACAATACAATCAAGGCGAAGTTTTTTCCGCAAGTTCTTAATATATGTATCAATGGTACGATCAATAATAGGGTAATCGGCCCCCCATAGACTATCCAGCATTTGAGATCGGGTGAGCACTAAACCTTTGTGTTCGACTAAGAGCTTCAGCAAATCAATTTCTTTTGGGGTAATATCGATTTTTCCTTCGGGGCCTTTAGCTGTGTATCCAGAGAAATCAACTGTCACATCCCCAAAAGTCATAGTATCTGGTGAAACCGTTTGTCCGCTTCGCCGCAGGAGAGCAGTAACCCGCCGCCCAAGTAAAACCATTGAGAACGGTTTTGTAATGTAGTCATCAGCCTGTTCATCGAAACTTGTAACCTGAGTATATTCATCACCGATTGCGGTCAACATGAGGATCGGCACAGAACTTTTTGCTCTAATCGTATGTAATACAGCCAGCCCCGTCTTTTCTGGAATCATAATGTCCAAAATAATCAGATCAATGTTATTGCACTCAAAAAGTTGTAATGCTTCATCACCATCATAAGCCGAAAGCATCCGATGCCCAAAAGATTTTAGATATTCAGTAACGGCATCGTTCGTTTGCCTATCATCTTCTACAATCATTATTGTTGTCATAAAAGCACCTCCTTGCGTAGTCTACCATTTACTTATGGAGTGTATATGAAATCATACAAATATTCTTTTTGTTTGAGATAGCAAAGCAACGACATTTCATACCATTGTATTTCATTTACTCGAACAATGCAACGAACAAAATATGAATTATAAAATTTAATTTACCTGCATATAGCAACATTCCATCGAGATACTATGAACTATACAATGTAAATGGGTGATGTTATATGGCGAAAGTTGAAGATTGCCCCGGCTTTGAAACTTTCGGCGCGGACGTGAAAGCTGCGCGGAAAGCAAAGCACCTGACGCGCAAGGTGCTGGCCGAAATAGTGGGAATTGAATGGCGCTATCTTGCCAATATTGAAAATAAAGGCACGATCCCCAGCCTCCCGGTTGTGATCCAGCTTATCAAAGTCTGCGGGCTTCCCGTGGAGCAGTATTTCAACCCGGAAATCATACGCGGGGATAGCGAACAGCGGCAGCGGGTCAGCCACAAGCTGAAACTTTGCCCGGAACACTATTTGCCAGTCATTGAGGGCGCAATCGACGGGGCGCTGAAAATTGAACAATCAGCGAAAGAAACGGGGGATGTGTGAAAGCATCCTCTGTTTTCCGTTTTGCCAGAGGGCCGCAAGGCTCTCTTATTTTTTTGCCCTTTTTTCAGAGAATCTCGTATTTTGCGGGCAGTTGGACGTGTTGAGAGCGTTTTAGTAGCGGAGAAAAAGAAACGTAGCAAGCATAGGAAGTGTAGCCACACTTCCGAAAACCGGCCCGCCCCTGTCCCTGCGGGCCGTGGCCGGTTGCTTGTTGGGGAAAGCCCCAAACCCCTGTTCAGAAAGGACGGTGAATGAATGGCAAACCGAACACGAAACATTGTGCTGCGCGTCCCTGTGACGCCGGAAGAACGGGCCTTGATCCAGCAGAAAATGGCCCAGCTCCATACGAAAAACTTTTCCGCCTATGCCCGGAAAATGCTCATTGACGGGTATATCGTCCACATGGACACCAGCGACATTCGGGCGCAGACCGCCGAGCTGCAAAAGATCGGTGTCAACGTCAATCAGATTGCCCGGCGTATCAACAGTACCGGGACTGTGTACGCGCAGGACATTGAGGACATCAAAGGGGCGCTGGCAAAGATATGGCAGTTACAAAGATACATCCTATCAAGTCAACGCTGAAAAAGGCGCTGGACTACATCGAGAACCCGGACAAGACCGAGGACAAAATGCTGGTGTCCTCTTTTGGCTGCTCCTATGAAACAGCGGACATAGAATTTGAAATGCTGCTGGCGCAGGCCATACAGAAAGGCAACAATCTGGCCCATCACCTGATCCAATCTTTTGCCCCCGGCGAGGCCACGCCGGAACAGGCCCATGAGATTGGCAAGCAGCTTGCCGACGAAGTGCTGCAAGGCAAATACTCCTATGTGCTGACAACCCACATCGACAAAGGCCACGTCCACAATCACCTGATTTTCTGTGCCGTGGATATGGTGAACCACCGCAAGTACAATTCCAACCGGCAGAGCTACGCCTATATCCGGCGCACCAGTGACCGGCTGTGCCGGGAAAACGGTTTGTCGGTGGTACAGCCCAGCCTGGATAAGGGCAAGAGCTATGCGGAATGGGATGCCGGGCGCAAGGGCAAGAGCTGGAAAGCCAAACTGAAAGCTGCCATCGACGCCGTAATCCCGCAGGCCAAAGACTTTGACAATTTTCTCCGGCTCATGGCGGCGCAGGGCTATGAGATCAAGCAGGGCAAATTTATCTCGTTCCGCGCCCCCGGACAGGAACGCTTCACCCGCTGCAAGACGCTGGGCGAGAACTACACCGAGGAAGCCATCACCCGCCGGATCAAGGGGCTGGCCGTGGACAGAGGCCCGAACCGGCAGCGCAAGGGTATCACCCTGCGGATCGACTTGGAGAACAACATCAAGGCCCAACAGAGCGCAGGCTATGCACGTTGGGCGAAGCTCCAAAATTTGAAGCAGGCCGCAAAGACAGTGAACTTTCTTACCGAGCATGGCATAGAGCAATATATCGAGCTGGAAAGCAAGATCGCGGAGATCAGCGCGGCCAACGACGAGGCGGCTGCGGCCCTCAAAGACGTGGAACATCGTATTGGGGACATGGCGGTGCTGATAAAGAACCTCACTACCTACAAGCAGCTCCGGCCCGTGGTGCTGGAATACCGCAAGGCCAAAGACAAGGTTGCGTTCCGGCGCGAACATGAAAGCCAGCTCATTTTGTACGAGGCTGCGGCAAAGGCCATCAAGGACGCCGGGATCACAAGGTTGCCCGATCTGGCTGCTCTGAAAGCCGAGTACCGGGAGCTGGACAAGCAGAAAGCGCGGCTGTACGAACAGTACGGCGAAGTCAAGCGAGAGCTGAAAGAATACGGCATTATCAAGCAGAATGTGGACAGCATTTTGCGGGTGACGCCGGGAAAGGAGCAGGCACAAGAGCTATGAACATACCGAGAATGAATTACCCCCAATACCGCAAGGCGCGGAAGCTGACGCATGAGTGCTGCAACTACTGTGACGGGAACTGCCTCTTGCTGGACGACGGCGAGGAATGTGTGTGCGTCCAGAGCATTTCCTATTCGCTGCTGTGCCGGTGGTTTCGTGCCGCTGTCCTCCCGCTGGACGGGGCGCTGTATGCCGAGATCATCCAGAGCCGGGACAGCGTGAAGCGGTGCGCCGTGTGCGGAGCTGCATTTACACCGAAATCCAACCGGGCGAAATATTGCCCCGATTGCGCGGTACGGATGCGCCGGAAGCAAGAGGCCGAAAGGCAGCGGAAAAGATACCTACAAGCTACGCAGTTAAGCCGCTGAATAGGCCGCCATAGCGGGCTTCTGACACACATTTGACGGGGCGGCAATAGGATTGCTCCAATCCCGGCCGAAACAGGCTTTGAAATGCGTAGAATAAACCCATAGAAAAACGCCGGGCGCAGGGCCAGCAGGCCACCGCGTCCGGCGCTTTCTTATGGGCTGTTCAGGATGGCCCGGATCAGTCTGCTTTGCAATCGGCGCTTCATGTACTCGTCCACCCGCACATGGGGCGTACTATCCAGATCGTAGAGCGTCCGGGTACAGAGCTTGTCCATGTAGCCCTCATAGTACCGCAAGACGCGCTCCACAGCCAGAGGATCACCGGCGCGGGCCGCCTCGATCACAGACAGGGGCAACAGCCCCCGCCCACAGAAAGTCGGCTGCTTCATTTCGTTTTCCTCCTTTCTTCCTCCAATCGTTTCCGCAATTCGTTCAGGGCCTTGGTGCGGTGCCGCTGGACTGCGCTGCGGGACATTCCCACAAGTTTGCCGATCTCACCGTCTGTCAGCTCCAACACACAATGCAGGATCAAAATACCTTGCTCCTGTTCCGGCAGACTGGCAAAGGCGGCGGCCATCTGCTCGTCCCGGATATGCAGAGTGTGGCCATAGGCCGTGAATAGGAAGCTGGCACTTGGGTATTCGTCCACTGTGCAGAGCTTGTCCATTTCGTGCTGGGACAAGGCGCCGAACTCCGTTTCCCGGTTCCACTGGCGGCCTAAATCCCGCAGGTGGGTTCTGGCCTCGTTGCGGAGAACAGTTTTGCAGAAAGCATCAAACCGGCAGCGTTCTCCATAACCATCAGGAGTGTACTTCATCTTCTCACCCCCGATCTGCGGGAGAGTGAGAGGCCGGGGCCGGTTGCGTCGCCCCCTGTATCTATGTTGCTGCGGCAGCTCCGGCCCGCACCGAAAGACCGCAGGAAACGACAAAATTCGCCCGGCAGGTCGTAGACCCACCGGGCGAAATGAAAATAGATATGAAGTTGCCTTACATGGTATAGTTCATATTGTTGGCCGGGGCTACCCCCTGTTGGGTACAGGCTTTTTTTAACAAGCTATGCTTTTGAAAAACAGGGTATATCAGCATGGCGGCTCCCTCCGTGGGCCGCCGATCTCGCCAACATCATGGCGTCGTTCCTATGAGGGCATAAAAGAACGGTGGCCTTGATTTTTCAAAACCGCTGCCGGATATGTAGAATGAGCGCAAAAGCAACTGATCCGGCAATGGATTTTCTTTTCCCGTCTGGCAGGGTAGGATATTGTCGTGTATTGAGATAAAAATAAGCCGATAACCGCAAGGAACATCCCTGCTGGCTATCGGCTCTGCGTCTATGCGTCTGGCTCTGTGATAACTGATATATTTATTTATTTTGTGTTGATCTGTTCAGTAATGCGGTAATTTACTAAGGGTTATAACAAATCCAATACCCGCCACCGTCAATGTAATATAATTCAGAAAAAGTTTAACACGATCTCCATATTGTCACTTTTTCTATTCTATTGATTAGACAAGCCACACACCACGGCCTTATCGTCGTTGTTGTGGTAATTAACAGTAAGCGTAATGCTGTCCTCAATAATCCAAATATCTTCCGTAGAACTGCTTTCGTCGGGGGCACCCCAAACTTCGACTAATTGCTCCCTGCGGTATCCGCATACAATCTTATTAACCTCGCCTTCGTCCATTTGGGCAATAGAAGTAAGGCTTGGCAAATTGTCGTTGCTTTTTCGGTTGTGGTATTCGAAAAACCATACAGCTATCGCCAAAACGATTATGGCTATTATTGTGACAACAATAGTCGTTTTCTTTTTCATATTATTGTCCCTCTCTATCATTTTTAATTTTATTGACCGCAACTACATTTTGCCCGGTTACGTTGATGATTGTTTCCTGCTTGCACTTAGGGCAGTACAGGGGGAAGTTTTCAAGCACCGTATCTGGGCGCACCTTAATCCGGGTTTTGTTGTTGCAGATCGGGCATAGTACCCACTTTTCTTTTTCCAATGCGCCACCTCCATATCATTTTCAAAGTATGAGTTTTTAGCCTATTACTTGATGTTTGGAGAAATGTCTATATGCCAAAAAGAATAAAACAAAAATCGAAATAGCGGTAAACAATGCAATCCAAATTGGCATTTCACAGGTAACAGGTAAAAGGTCAATCATCTTATGCTCCGAGGTTCGCACAACCTGTTGCACTTTCGCTGAACAAACGGGAAATAAAAGCATCAACTCTCCAACTACTGTTCCCCCAATGCCAAATTGCCGGATAAAATATGGAACTGCATAAATAACGGTGCTTGCCACAAAAGCGGATAAAGACCTCTTACAAAAGGCAGAACAGCAACAAATCAAAGCGGCTACTCCAATGGCAGATAACCAATACAGCAAAATAGAAAACATAAAAAATTGCAGATTATTCATTCGCAAAGGTACAGACATAAGCAATGAACTAAATTGTGTTTGTATATCAGCTTGCCACCCTGTAAATCCGCCGAAGAATATACTACAAAGCGATATTACAAATGCGGCAAAGAGAATTACAGCTACCGTAGCAATAATCAGCGACACAATACATTTTGCAGCAATAATTTTGTTCTTTCCGTATCGGGTCGTTAGGATAACTCCTGCGGCCCCACTACTGTATTCCTCGGCAAATAAAGGAGCCAGCGCAATTAAAAGCAAAAGGGCAATCCCAAAACTGCCATTATAAAAAATGTCGGCAGCGGTTTCCCATGTACTTGAAAATGTGAAATGAAGAGGAGTATCAAAGTTTGGAATATCTGTTGAGTTAACGCTGATATACCCATATTGAGATAATGATTTTTCAAAAGCGTTCTCGTCGGTTGCTTTGAACATCGAAAAATCCTCGTATATTAGGGGAGCATTGAATAAATCGCTATGAGTGGCTTCGTAACGGTTCTTCAAAGTTTGAAAGTCATCTAATATTTCGGCTACTTTTTCATCGGTCAATTCACCGGCATATTGCTCGTATAAAACCTTATTGTAAAGCGCGGCCTGTCTACCTTCCAAAAGACGCCCAGTTTCAGTATGTGTGGGAAATGTCGCTGCGTGATTGACCGCACAGACAAAAAACCAAAACAAAGTATAGATGATTAAGAGAATAGCACCAACGAATAGATATTTTCGACGAATTAGTTTTTGAAGCTCTAACTTTACCAACAAACTCAATGCGTATCCCCTCCTTGAAAATAAAACAGGTATAAATCTTCCATTGTAGGGGGCAAAGAAACGGCATTTTTATGCGGTTTGTTGCGAGATACAACCCTCACTTGAATATCACGGTCGTTCTGAATCACATTACCAATCAAGCACTCGTCAGACATTTCTTGAAGTTCAGCTTTTGATGATAAACAGAAAGACCAAACCATGCCCTTTAGGTTATGAAGAAGATCGTTCACCCTATCAGCAGCTAAAAGTGTTCCGTTATTTAATAAAATCACTTTATCTGCAATTAACTCAACATCAGACACAATGTGCGTTGACAAAACAACGATACAATGTTCCGATAGACCGGACAGAATATTTCGTAATCGTATCCGCTCTTGCGGATCTAACCCTGCTGTCGGCTCGTCCAGCAACAAGATCGTTGGAGAATTAAGTAGAGTTTGAGCAATCCCAATCCGGCGAATCATACCCCCAGAAAACGTTTTTAATTTATCTTTCGCGGACTGCTCTAACCCAACTTTTTTTAACTGCTCATATACCTTTTCTTGAGTGTCTTTTGGTGGGAGCCCTTTTAAGGCGGCGATATATAGTAAATACTGCTCCGCTGTAAAATCACGATAAACCCCCAGATTTTGCGGCATATATCCAAGTAGATTGCGATAATTATCGCCTAATTCTTTGACAGGTGTTCCGTCCAAGTAAACCTCTCCCGAAGTTGGAGCCATGATGTCAGCTATAATTTTCATAAGACTTGTTTTTCCGGCTCCGTTTGGCCCAAGTAACCCATAAATCCCAGGCTGCAATTCAAAAGAAATGTTTTGAAGCGCAATTCTTGTTTTGAAAGATTTACTGATATTTGAAATTGTCAATTTCATTTATTTGCCCCTGCTTTCTTTTTGTATGCGAAAAGAGCTTTATCGTATTTTTTTCCTATGCTTTGGAAGTTCCTTTCAACCAAACAATAGAACAGTATCGTCAAAATGAAGCAGAAAACAAATGCAATTACCCAAGTTAAAGTAGACGATAATGTATTTTCAAAACCCATTATCAGTACAATAAGCGATGGAACACCATAATAAACAGTAAATACTCCAAGTGCGATTGTGCAGAGAATACCGCAAAAAATAACTCTGGATTTTATAGAGAAGTATTGATCCAAATACTCACTTGCAATTACAGTATGAGAAAGCGTTAATACGAAAGCAATTCCCATACAAAGCAAAATATGAAATAGTGACATTCCTACCAGACCACCAGAATCCGGGAAAAGGCCACGAACAAAAAAGAGGAATACAAAAACTCCAAATACAGAAAAGAAGCAAATTAGCATATTTAAGATTGCTGTCCAATTTTTACGCACTTATATCACCCCCAAAGCATTTTTTATCGTTTTTGCATACTGCCGAGATACGATGATTTTTTCTTTGTTATCCATTGTAAGCAAAAGTCTTGCCCCCAACTCTGGACGTAGCGATTGTACTCGTTGTAAATTGATGATGATTGCTTTTGACGCTCGAAAAAAGGAGCATTTTTCCAAGTGCGCCTCCAGCTCATACAGACGCCTTTCTGTTTCAAAAATCTGCTGTTCTGTATAAAGAAAAGTTCTCCTATCCACAGACTCTATATATAAAATGTCTGCTGGTTCAAGTTGGAATACTTCATTACCTTTGCGACAAGTCAGTTTTATATCTATTGCAGATAAAGAAGATACAATTTTTTGTACGGTTTCATTATTTGAAATGCAATTTATAATAACTTCAATTTCTTGAATATCTGATCGCTCATTCAATACTATTTTCAAATGGGATCACCCCCTTTTTTGATATTATAAGAAACGCTTTTAGCCATTTTCAACATCAGAAACGCAAGTTGCACTATGGGCGTACAGAGTTGCATTTAGGTTCAATTTCCGCCAGGTTGAGAACTACACACTAACGGTAGGCAATGCAAGTGTGTTATACAAAGTCCTCCCACCATAATGAGTAAAGCAAAAAATCTTACAAACTTCTTGAAAAACATTTTCCTTTTCTTTTCCTGTCAACGGGCTTTTCCGCGTCTTTGGGTGTGAACCAAATGCGGGCGATCAAACAAAGCAGCGACCTTGCCTTCGCAAAGTCGCTGCCTATTTATGCTGTTTGGCTCTGCGTCTATGCGTCTGGCTCTTAACTATTCAACTAATCTACCTTTATCCATTTCATGAACAGTATCACATAACATATTTATATCTTCCGAATTGTGAGAAACAATGATAATGGTTTTACCTTTGCTTTTGAAATCTAAAAGCAATTCCCTTATCTCGGAAACTCCTTCTTTATCAAGCCCATTCATAGGTTCGTCTAAAATCAAAATATCCGGGTTTTCCATAATAGCTTGTGCCAATCCCAACCGCTGTTTCATACCAAGAGAGTATTTCCCAACGTGTTTTTTATCATCGGGGTTCAGTCCCACAATTTCTATTGCTTTTCGGATTTCCTCTTTTCCGATCACTCTGCGTAATGACGCTAAGTATTCAAGATTTTTATACGCGCTTGCATTAGGGAGAAAGCCCGGTGCTTCGATAATTGCTCCAATGTTTTTAGGAAAATCAATATCTTTCCCTATAATCTTTCCGTCAACCAGCACCCGCCCGGTATCCGGGTGAACAAAACCGCATATTGTCTTTATCAATACAGTTTTACCCGAACCGTTTCTTCCGATAATGCCATGTATTTTTCCCCTTTCAAACGATATATTTATATTTTGAAGGACTTGATTTCCCTTATATGATTTATTCACATTCTCTACGCAAATAATGTTTTCCATTATCACACCTCCTATGTATTCTTCGGGGTTTCCGCTGGATTGTGTTTTTTCAAAAAAACTATTGTAATCAATACGCTTAAAGCAGTTATCAAAAGCGATAGAACCGTTTTCCAAGCAACTGTCATGGACTGATCTTCGATTGCCATTCCCCAATAGGGAATGAGGTATTTGCTTGTTACAGGAAAAGTAGTACCTATAATCACCATAATTCCCTCTATGATTAGATACAGTATTAACACCGCTTTTGCTGATCTAAAAATAAGAAGCGTGGCAACAGAAGCGGAGATTAGCAGTAAAATATGCGCTGAAAAGAGTAATGCAAAGCTAAAAAATTGATGAAGCTGCAAACTTTTGTTAAATCCTAAAAGCGTGGTTAATATTATTGCCAATGCTATATAGGTAAACGATGAAATAACCATTGCGATATATCGCTTGAAGAACCAGTTTTCAAGGCTTGTTTCTCTTATTACTGTAAAAGTGCTTAATCTGCCTGTTTCCGCAATCATAAACAGATTGGATACCATAACAGGCGGCATAACACAAATATTCCAGCGCACAATTCCTATAACGTTTGACAACAAGCCGCCGGACGGAACAAAGCCACCCCAAACATCAATAACCGTTTTCCCCTCGGCAGTCGCCGCTAATAAGCAACACATGAGAAGATAAAAAGTACATATTGTAGGGGTAAGTGTTCTTTCGATGATTTTCGTGTTCATTGCTTACCCCCAACTGTAATTCTGAAATCATACCGCTTTATTGCGTGTAAAATCATAAGCACAAGCAGGCCGATGATTACGCCATAAATAATGACTGTCTGTGGTATAGAGTTATATCGTTCATCTGACCCAGCCCCAATATTATGAAACATGAGTAGGCTATTGCTAAAAAGCGAAAGATTGATCCGGCTCGGTGTTACGGATAATGCCGTTAGTGTATAGCTGACAATATGCACCAACATAACGGCTGCATAGCTTAATATTCGTGATATTTTCAAATTAAGCCAAAATACCAGCAAGCTCATAAGCGTTGCATAAGAAACGCTTAGTAAATATATGAGAAATGCGGCAAGGTATGGGGTTAGATTATTAAGGATATACGCATAGGGAAAATAGACATTGCTCGATAGGGATAGAGCAGACGTTGTATCGTTTGCAATGATATATAACGGTTCACTCCAAAGATTGCCCCCATATGCGTTTTCCACTATAAACAATGCTCCCGCCGCATAAACAATCAAATAATAAATTGCACAAATACATACCAAGTACATGGCCTTTCCTGCAATCCATTTCTTTCTTGATATTCTTAACAGCGTGTATGTTTCGCTTTGTGAGGTAAACGGTATATCTGATACCAACACCAAAACTGCAAGAAATAATGCTACGGGCGCGTACAGATCGCAATTAGAATAGGTAATGCTTTCAAAAACGCAAAGCGGTTTTCCTATCGTTTTGGAAAAGTCCAAAAAAGATATTAAACTTACAATCTGTATGACAATTCCAGCAAAAACAGCGATATATATTCGCGGGGAACATAGCGAGATTTTCAACTGATGACTGCAAACCCTAAACATCTTTTAACCTCCTTTTTACGCCCCACCAAAATATGCAGGTCGCGGCGGTTAATAATATCCCTTGATAAATAAAGGGGTATGGTAAACAGGGGAGAAAATCTGAAAATGCCGTTAGCATATTTACGGGGCTGAAAAGTAATAGGCTGCCCGTTTTATATAAAATGAGATGTAGGGAAAAATACAACGCAAATGGGGTTGCCAATGCAACATATTTATTGGGGATAAATGCAGAAATACACAACCCGATATTTGACCATACCGCCCCAAATAAAAATGAAAGCAAAAGTAGCAGGAACACAACCAGTAAGCCGCCCCATATAAATTGAATATTTGCAAAAATCCCTTCATCTAAAAATGTTTGATACCCCAAATTGTTTTCCAATGTGTTAGGCTTAAAGCATATCACCATAAGAAAATCCGTTAAAAAGGTTGGGACGAAAACTGCCAAGCCGCCCGCAATCGTAGAGCAAAAAACCGTTTCTTTGATATAACGTTTCTTCTCAATACGACTTAAAATAGGTTTGATATATCCGCTGTTGTAATCATCACAAAATAAGGTGGTAGCGGGAAGTACTGCTAAAATGGGTGCAAACAGCCCGAAACCGCTTGTTGCGTCAGTTACAAATATTTCATTCAGAAATGTTGATCCTATATCAGAAAAATTGATTGCGCCGTATTTTGTGTAATACCAAATATAATTAGAAATGTGGAACTTGAGAAGCAGGATTAACCCCAACAGAACGCTTATCAGCATAGCAGGAGAAAATATCGCTGCGCGTAATCGTATGGACAATGAAGTTTTCAAAAGTTATTCCCCCGTCTACCTTGAATTAAATCCCCTGTTACTGCGTCGATAGCTATAATGCGATCTCGATACCGATTTTGCTGTTCTTCGTTTTCTCCCACAATAAAACGCCATGCTGGTCTTATATACGCTTTCCCATCATCAGCATTGACAACGATGTATTCCAATGTAATCTCATTTACAGTTAGAGTGCCATTGTCAAACTCTTGGAAAGAGATTTGAAAAATACTATCCTTTAAGATCTCAACTGCTTTGTCAACAGAAATAATAGGGTCTGCGAGGATTGTATTTCCGACTTCATAAAGACAGCCAAAAACCTTTTGTACTCCGCTATCGTCTACCAAAAAATATATATCGTTAAATGCAGTAATGGTTGTATTGTCAATCACTTGTTTATAAACAATCTTATAGTAAGGGTGTCGCCCATTTGTCCCATAGGCAAAAATATAATCAACTTGATATTCCGTTCCGTTTGCTATCTCGTCCATAATTTTATTACACATAGAAACTGCTTCATCAGCAGAAATTGCCATAGGAGATTGTTCGATCGAGGATAAGATATTATCATCAAACGGGTATAAATCGACATAGCGGTATTCCAAAGAAAATGTAGTCTGTTCCGCTACACTTTCACCAGAAAGAAAATAGCCTGTTTCATACAAATAATAATCTCCTACTTTGTTTGATAGTCGAAGTTCCCATACATCGTTTCTTGCGTCATATTCTGCGTCTGCGGCTTTATCCCCTAAAACCGATGTAAACAGTGATTTTCTAAAATCATCTGTAATTGGTAAAACCTTGTATTCATACAATCCGATATTTTCAATATTCCCAATATTTACAGTTGCATTGTTTAGATTGATCTCCCCGTCAAGCCCGGTAAGGACTTCATTAAAAGAAAGTTCTTTTGAACAGGAAAGAGTGTCGGAGATATGTAAGGTATCATCTACAACATTATCATTTTCAGTCTGCACGCTATTTTCGTTGGTTTCAGAAATGGTATCAGTATCATCTGTAACCACTATTTTATTTTCTGTGGTAGAGGGGGGCGTTGCGACACAAGCGGTTAGAAAAATTGCTGCTTGCACCATAGCAACTGTCAAAAGAATTGTTTTTTTAAGTTTCATATCTGTGCTTCTCCAATCGTTATTTCATATTAAAGAAAAGAGCCGATAATCCACACCTAAAAAGATTTGTGGGTTATCGGCTCTGCGTCTATGCGTCTGGCTCTTTCACAATAGTGATATTCATTTTTTTGACATTTATTAGAGTTTCATGTTTGCATTTCGGACAAAATAAGGGGTAGTGTTCCATAACTGTATCTGCTCGTATTTTATCGCGGGTTTTGTTCCCGCACACCGGACATATAATCCACTTGCTACGGTCAAGGCTATTCATAATAACTCATAGGGTCAACAGCTACGTTGTTTGCGAATACTGCAAACGATAAGCAATACCCCGTTGCCGTTCCAGATCGTCCGATTGTCCCTATCCTTTCTCCTGCTTTAACAGGATCATTTACAGTTATTGAAACATCTTCTAATTGTCCGTAAATAATTTTTATATTATTATCGCTTTCTATGACAACGTAATTTCCGTACTCCCTATCCATTCCAATTTCAATTACTTGCCCGTCAACAGCAGCAAATATTTCATCACCTTTCTCTCCTTTGATATTGATATGATCGCTCATTTTTCCCGAAGATGATTGATAACCAAATACTGTTGATATTTCATTGCTGGTTGTTGGCCATACCCATTCGGGGGCTGTGGCTACTGCTTTCTCGTTTATAGACGGAACATCAACATTTGGGACAGACACATTGGCTGTTTGTGGTTGTCCTACATCAATCTTTACTCCATAAGCAGAAGTCATAAAGCCTGCACATAACGTAAGGATTAAAATGGAAGCAGTAACCATGCTTACTACGGTAAATGGTTTTGTTTTCATAATGGCGGTAATTCTTTCTTCTGACACATTGATTGAGAACTCGCTAAACATAGCCAAAGGTACGCTACGTCTTTCTTCCATAGCGATTAGTAAACGTGCGTAGCTGGCTCTTGCAGTTTTCCCATTTTTTCTAACAACAAATTCGTCGCAAGAGAGTTCCATATCTCGGTTTAAGAAGAAATACATAAGCCATACCAACGGATTAAACCAATGAATACAAACGGTAACAACAGCAATTATTTTAAGCAAACAGTCAAAACGCCGAATGTGCAAGTATTCATGCAGCAGTATGTAATTCAATTCTTGGCGGTTATCAAAATCGGTGTTTTGAGGGAATAGGATTATAGGCGAAAAAATACCGTATGTTAGGGGAGAGGAAATATGGTCGCATTGTTCAAAACGGATTTTCCTTTTTATCTTATGAGTTTTAACCCACTCTGAAAGATAACGGTTTCTGATCGGGCGCGAATGACGCAACCTTTTTATACAGCAAAAATATGCTGTTGCAAATATCAGCAAGCAGAGAGCAACACCGAGAAAATATATTATATGTTCAAAGGATAATGCCCCCATGTCTTGCTGCGTAACCTTACTTCCAACCGTTGAGGGAGTACTATTTGAAAGCGGCAACAGACGCGCAATAGGACTATCGTTAAGCGCCCCTTGGAGAGCAGTATTTCTATTCAAAAGAGAATACACACTAAAAGCCGAGGGAATAGAGAAAGGTATTAACAGCCTTATTATAGCTATCCCCCATAATACTAAAAAAGTGCTTTTAGGAAGCCTATTTACAGCCAAAAGGCGTAAAAGGAAAATCAACATTATGAATATAGAGCCGGTGAAACTCATTTGCAGTAAGTTCATAACAATCACCTCACTCTAATTCGTCAACTGCTTGTTTCAATTTTTCAATCTGTTTGGAAGATAAAGTTTTTTTCCCCAACAAAGCAGCAAACAATTTATCGGCTGACCCGTCGAATATTTTATCAATCAGTTCGTTTGTTTCCCTTTTTTGTACCGCTTCTTTTGAAATTAAGGGGCGGCACATAAAGTTAGGTTCTGACCGCTCTATTGCGCCTTTGTTAATGCACCTTTTGATTAGGGTGTAGGTTGTGTTCATGTTCCAGCCGACTTCTTTTTTCAAAACGTCGGAAATATGCTTTGCCGTACATTCTCCCTCACGCCATAGGACAGACATTACTTTTAATTCAGAATCGAAAAGTTTATTATCCATAACATATCACCTCGTTCACACGACAACAGTAGTGTACAGATATATACTACCACAGTCGTGTGAAAAAGTCAATGCTACTGGCGTAACTTTATGTAAACTCTTTATGATGATTTCAAATAAAACAAAGCAGCGACATTTTATACCATTATATTTCATTTACTCGAAGAACAAGAAATAAAATATGAATTATAGAGTGTAGTAACGTCACAAGCAATATGCAGAATATGAGAGCTGAAAAGCCCATCCTGTCTACGCATTTAGGGGGCAAAAAGCCCACGGAAATCAAGGCTTTTCGGCGGTGGTCGGTGGGGTGGCAGAATGATTTATCAAATACCCGCCGGAACGGGCTTTGAAATGCGTAGGAAAATCTTTCCGCCGCTGGTTTTCCTGCCGGTTCTATGATATGCTGTGATAAGACTAAAACGACAGGAGTTGACACGATGGCTGAACAGGAAATGTTGCTGGACACTGATACCATCAGGGCCGCCGTCGCCGGTGAGAAGTGGGCCAAAGAAAAGGTGATCGAACACTACACCCCTATGATCGACGAGCTGGCTGTTGACGAAGATATGAAGCAGCACCTCATTTTGAAGCTGCTGGAAGAACTGCCACACTTCCCGATGGGGCAGGCATAAGAAAAAAGAGCGCCGGACGCAGAGGCATACAGCCCCCGCGCCCGGCGCTTTTCTGTACTTTATGACTACATATCGCTTATACTCTTTATGGCATAGAGCTTAAAACCAGTTTGTTTTTTCATTCCTAAATTCAGGCGCATTACCATTCTGATATGGATTGTAGTTATTAAGATTACATCCAAATTCCTTTAAGGTCTTAATTTTATTATCTTGTGTCCACTCAATTAAAGAAATCCCATCAAATTCTTCAATCTTCCCGTTGTCCATTCGGTTTTTGAAGTACCATACCACAACGGTCTGATTACCCTGATGAAAAAACTGTTTAATATCCCATGCAAGCACTTTCCCACGGGTATTCCATTCCTCAAACCAGTGTTTTACTGTTTCTCGATCAGAATATTGGGGACACCAACTTTCAGTATAAACTACATCCTCCGCAAAAATACTATCAATCCCTAAATCTTGTTGTGTAAGCCACATATTGAACCATAAGCGCACAATATTTTCTCTTTCCGACATAAAACAAAAGCCTCCCTGTCCTTTTACTTTTCCGCCCATTTTTACTATAAATTTTATCATAAGAATTTGAACAAATCTATGCCACAATTTGCACGGACGTACTTTTAACCACGAACATAAACAATGCCGGACGCAGAGGCACACGGCCCCCGCGCCCGGCGCTTTGCATTGTAAGAAAAGAGTAGCGCAGAACGGTCAATCGTGACCGCCTGCGCTATTGCTGCTGTTTCAGCTTCATATCCCTGCGGATCGTGTCTTTGGCTGCTTTGAGCAGATCGGTGAGTATGCGTATCTCGTAGTCGTCGCAATCCTCCAAAAGCATTTGAACCTCATGGGAGAAAACTTCCTTGGAGTGGATCACGCTGTCGCACAGAAATTCATCCACCGAAACAGACAGGACGTTTGCCAGCGCAACCGCCATCGGCAAGCTCAACTTGGAATGGCCGTTTTCAATGTTGCTCATGTGGGTAATGGACAGCCCGGCCTTTTCCGCCAATGCTTCCTGCGTCAGATCGGCCCGTATTCTTGCGATCTTCACGCGCTTTCCAATCTCTTTGTAATCTAATTCCATTTATTTGCCCTCGCAGTACGTCGCCTAATATTATTCCTCCTATTACAATATATTTACGGTTTAAGGCACGGCAGCCAGCCGTGTCTTTTCCGTATCGTTGCCTAAGCTGTTAGAATGAGAGTGTCTTGGCCTGATGCAATCCTCCAAGGATCATCGCGTCCNGGCTGATTTCCCAGCTCTATACTGTCTGGCTGACCGCCATTTTTTGAAATGCACAGCGGTTTAATTTGGTGCACCCTTTTCCTTTGCTCGTTTCCTTTGAAAGTTTTACTTGACTTTTGTTAGCAGGTCTTTCACTCACATTGTAGGAAGAATGGCCCGTTGCCGCAAGCAACGCGGATTAACACGGCTTATTTCAGCAGTTCCTTCCGCAAATCGTCCAGATACCGCTTCTGCTGCCGTTTCAGATAGCCGGGAATGAAGGGGCGCATCCACCAGTGCTTGCCTGCTACAGTCTCGGTGCAGGTCAGCCGGGTGCCGCCCACCTCCGCCTCGAAGCTGCCCTCCCAGGCGCCGGACATATTGCCGTTCTCCATGGCGAAGGCCCAGAAGCGGGGCGGCTCACAGGCCGTGACCGTAAAACTGGTGGTGTAGCCGCTTTTGGTGTGCTCCACAAAGTGGGTGCTGTCCAAAATCTCCACCCGGGCCAGATCGCTGCGCCAGGCGGTATGGGTAAGGTCGGTTACCGTATTCCACACCTGTTCCACTGAGCAGGAAAAGTGGACCGCCACCTTGGAGACGGCCATAGGATCACCCCTTTCTCGGCTCCTTGTTCAGCTTCAGGCTGACGCCCCGGTGCTCCGCCGCCTCCTGAAGCAGCCCCACGGCGGCGAGGGCCCGCTCTTTGATTGGCTGCTCTTTCAGTTCCGACCGGATGGCCAGTGCGGTCATTACGGACTGCAAATCCTCCAGGGGCAGGAGGTAGACCGCCGTGGTGAAAAGCGTCTTGCGGCGGCCATCATTATAATGGGCCAGAAGTCCTTCTAAAATAGCCCGTTTTTTCTCCAGATGGGCAAGGTAGGCTTCCAATCCCTGTTTTCCGGCCTGGGCAATGTCCTGCTGTCGGTTCCGGTGCGGGACAAAGGAATCCCCATCGTTGAAGTCGTCGTACCGGGAACAGGGGTACTCCGGGCACTCCCAGCAAAACTGGAGGCCGCCGTGCTCCAGGGAGCACTTAGCCAGGGAGCAGCTCTGATTGCCCGCTCCGCCGCCGCAGCCGGGACAGTAGCCGCCCAGGTGCATGGAGCAAAGGCAGCAATTCAGTCCGCAGAGGGAGAAGCGAGTTTCTTCTCTGGCAAAACCTTTCATGGTATCCTCCTCACGGGCTGCCGGACGACGGTTTTCAGCTTTTCCGGCTTGCACCGCCGCACATCGCTCAAATAGATCTCATGGTGGAACCGGCCCTGGCTGAAATCCAACGCAAAGCCTTGCTCCTTGGCGAACACCTCCATGGCGGCCACGGTGGCGGGCTCATCGTCATAGGGGCCCAGGTGCATACACTGGACGCACAGGCCCTCCTCCCAGGGGAAGAACTCCACCTTGGAGAAATCCCGCTGCTTTTTCTCCGTGGCCTCCCGAACGGCCCAGTCAAAGGTCTCTCTGGTCACAAACTCCGGCAGGCGGATGAGGGAGATCCACCGGAAATCCGCCTTGCGGGAGTAGTCCATGCCCTGGGTATCCTCCTGCCACCAAAGTCCCTCCAAGGGCGGTACCACATAGTCGAAGTAGCCCTCTAATTTGTGCTTGCCCATCTTGCTCATTTTGATGGTGTAGGCCACAGCGTAGAGCAGTTCCAGGGCCTGCTTGTAAGCGCCGCCCTCCTGGTTAGGGTCGCCCTGCCCACGAACGGCCAGGAAGTCCATGGCGGGCACGGTGACGATGCCTGGTGTCCTGGGCGGCAGATAGAACTCCTTGTACTCCATCTTGTAGTCAAAGGCCATGGTCATTTCCTCCATTTTCTCGGCTGCTCCTGAAGTGCCAGACAGGTGAGGCGGGTGAGAGCGGTCATGGTATCCCGGTCGTCCACATCCTCCACCCGGATGTAGTCCCTGGCCCCCTCATAGGGCGGAGCCTTGGGCAGATTTGGAAACGCCGCTTCTCCCGCCGGAGTGATCTTGACGAAAAGCTGGTCGTCGCAGATAACGGCGAAAAATATGTCGTCGCAGTAGAGGCCGTATTCCCCGAACATCTTCCGGCTGCGGATGGCGCCCGCCTCCCGCAGCTGCTCGGCCACATAGTCCACAAAGTCCTGATGAGAGGCCATATCAATTCCTCCTGTAACGGTGGGCCAGTGTTTTGGTCAACTCCCTCAACTGCTCCCGCAACTCCTCCGGTTCCAGCAGCTCTGCCTTGTCACCGAAGGTCAGCACCCAGCTGAGCACGCTGTCAGCGTCGGGAAAGCCGCCGGTAAAGCGCAGCCGTCCGTCCGGCTCCACGGTGAAGCGGTCCGCCCCGTACTCCTCCACCAGCCGCCAGCGGCAGGCGGGATCAAAGAGGACGGTGACCTGATACTTGATTGGAAAGACCCGCTCCGGCTCCAGGTCAGGCAGGGGCGCAGACCGGGGGTCAAAGGGTTCTCCGGCGGTGAGCTCCGTCATGCGGTTCAATTTGAACAGGCGGAAAGCCTCCCGTATCCGGCACCAGCCCCACACATACCAGGTGGACCAGTGAAATACCAGGTAGTAGGGCTCTACGGTGCGCACCGACTCCCCCTTGGGGGAGAAGTAGGCAAAGCGGATGGTGCGGTGCTGCTCAATGGCCTCCTGGATACGCTGGATTTTTGGCGGCAGGCTGGTTTTGTACCAGGAGGAGAGGTCGATGAGCATGTGGGCGCCGCCTGGCACCAGCCCGCCTGTCCCGGCGGACAGTTTCTCCATCAGCTGGGCGTAGCGCCGGGTGCCGCTGACGCTGTCCAGGCTTCTGAGACCCGCCAGGATGGCCTGCATCTCCGGGGCGGTGAGCACCGTCCGGTCCACCCGGTAGCCCTCCATGATGGAGATACCGCCGCCCGCTCCTTGGGTAGTAGAGATAGGAATGCCAGCTCGGCACAGGGATTCGATATCCCGCTGGATGGTCCGGCGGGATACCTCGAACTGCTCCGCCAGCTCCGGTGCGGTGACTTTCTCCCGCTGGAGCAGGATGGACAGAATGCCGATGAGCCGCTCCATCTTCATAGGATCCACCGCCTTTCCTGTTTGTCTGCATTATACCATAGGAACAGGACAACTGTCTGTCATGTTTCTATTTCCGTTGCGCTTTTTCCAATTAATTTGGTACCATGAAAGACGGAAAGAAGGGAAGTGAGAGAATGAGAAATCCGTTCTGAATTGCAGGGGAATGGAGCCCTGCCACAAAACAAGTGTGAAATTAAGTTTGGAGGGCTTATCATGTCTTACTTTGCTTATCAAGGAATGCGGATATACTATCAGGAATATGGCAAAGGAACGCCCTGGATCTTTCTTCATGGAAACACCGCCTCTTCCCGTATGTTTGAACCGCTTCTGCCGCTGTATCAATCTCACGGCAAGATCGTCTTAATAGATTTTTTGGGGAATGGGCAGTCGGAACGCCTGCCTACGTTTCCTTCTGACATATGGGCCGACCAAGGAAGACAGGTGGTGGAGCTGTGCCGCCGCTTGGGATACGCCAAGGCCAATCTGGTGGGGACCAGCGGTGGGGCTTATGCCGCCATCCACGCTGGATTTCAGGCGCCGGAGCTGTTCGGTAAAATTGTGGCTGACAGCTTTGACGGCAGCACACTGCCAAACGAATTTGCCCGATCCATGACAGAAGAACGCCGCAGAGCCAAGGCGGATCCATCTGCCCGGGAGTTTTATCGATGGTGTCAGGGTGAGGACTGGGAACGGGTTGTGGATCAGGACACGGAAGCGCTGGTCCATTTGGCGCGCCGGCCGGGGCCGCTGTTCCCTCGGCCTATAGGTGAGATCCAATGCCCGTTGCTGGTCACGGTAAGCCGGGAGGACGAGATGCTCTCCGGCCACTGTATTGAGGAGAGTAAAAACTGGACAGTAGCCGCTCCACAGATCACCTGCCGTATTTTTGAGACAGGCGGCCATCCGTTGATCTATTCCCAGGCGAAAGAACTGGCCGCACTGATTTGTGATTTTTTTGAGGAGGCCCCATGAGCGAACGATTTCTCAATCTGACGGAAGAAAATCTGGATCGGGAGCACCTGTGCTGTATTATCCGCAGCAAGAAGCCCCACCCCGGTGTGGAGGCCAAGCGGGCCTGGCTCCGGGAGCGGCTCCGGGAGGGACATGTGTTCCGCAAGCTGGACGCCAAGGGTGTGGTGTTCATCGAGTACGCTCCGCTGGAGACCGCCTGGGTGCCAGTGGAGGGGGATAACTACCTCTATATCTACTGTCTGTGGGTCAGCGGGGAGTTCAAGGGCAAGGGCTACGGCAGGCAGCTGATGGAGTACTGCCTGGCCGACGCCAGGGCCAAGGGAAAGTCCGGCGTGTATATGCTGGGGGCGGAAAAGCAAAAAGCCTGGCTCTCAGACCAGGCCTTCGCAGAGAAGTATGGATTTGAAACCGTGGATACCACCTCGGACGGCTATCGGCTGCTGGCCCTCTCCTTTGACGGGACGAAGCCCTGCTTTGCAGAGAACGCCAAGCGGCTGGAGATTGAACATCAGGAACTGACCATCTACTATAGCTTCCAGTGTCCCTACATCCACCAAAGTGTGGAACTGGTTCGCATAACCTGCCAGGAGCTGGAGACGCCCTATATGCTCATTCCGGTGGACACTCTGGAAAAGGCTAAGGCCTTGCCCTGTGTTTTTAACAACTGGGCGGTTTTCTATCGGGGAAAGTTTATGACGGTGAATCTGCTGGATGCCGCCGCGCTGAAGCGGCTTCTGAAACAATAAGGTGTGCCTATGGAAATCAGAAAAGTGGAGACTGATAAAAAGAGATACCTGGATTTGCTGTTGCTGGCCGACGAGCAGGAGAACATGGTGGACCGCTATCTGGAGCGTGGGACCATGTATGTGCTGGAGAATGACGGTGTCAAGGCGGAATGCGTGGTAACCGACGAAGGAAACGGTATCCTGGAGCTGAAGAACGTCGCTGTGGAGCCTGCCGCTCAGGGCAAGGGCTATGGAAAAGCCATAGTGGACTTTCTCGTCCGAACCTACACAGGACAGTATGCGGTGCTGCAGGTGGGAACCGGAGATAGCCCCTCCACCATCCCCTTCTATGAATCCTGCGGCTTTCGCAGACACCATCTGGTCAAGGACTTTTTCATTGACCACTACGACCACCCTATCTACGAGTGCGGGGTACAGATGGTAGATATGGTGTATCTGCAAAGGAGACTGTAAACATGGAGAGTGAGCGCTGCGAACGAATTGGGCAGTTGTCACTGACATGACGGATGCGGTGATGTCAGCGCTCTGCCCTATCAATGGTAGGCCGTCAGGCGGACATTGACAGGCTGCGGCACATGGTTATAGTATTCATGGTAGGAAAGCGAGGTGAGCACGATGTTGTTCGGAAAATTCTGTATTGATTTCGGCTCCGTACAAGTGGATACCACAAAACATTGTGCGGAGCCTTTTCGGACTGTCAAGTTGTAAAACCGAGAGGCCGGGGCAGAAAATCACTGCCTTTGGTTTTTGTACCCTTTTTACAAACTGACAGGGCAAGATTTTTGATTTTGGGCCGCGGACGATGTTTTGTCCGCGGCCTTTTGTTATGCCCATTTTAAGAGTAATGGAACAGAGGGCGCACAGCACTGTGCTGCCCTCTGTTTTTTGAAAGGAAGATACTACATGACCCAAGAACAAGATTTATTGACCGGGAGCGTGCCGAAAAAACTGCTCCGGTTTGCCTTCCCGCTTTTTCTGGCCAACCTGCTGCAGGCCTTCTACAATGTGGTGGATATGCTGGTGGTAGGGAAAATGGTGGGTGAGATCGGCATGGCCGCCATCAGCAACGCCTCCATGCTGTGCTTTATCATCAACTCCCTCTGTATCGGCTTGACCATGGGCGGGAGTGTTTTGGTTGCCCAGTACAAGGGGGCGGGCGACCAAAAGGGACAGCGTGACACCATCGGAATGCTGTTTCTCCTGTCATTGGCGGCCTCCGTTGTAGTTACCATGCTCGGTCTTGCCGTCTATGAGCCTCTGTTCCGGGCGCTGGATGTTCCGGCGGAGGCCTATTCAGATGCCTGCGGCTATATGGAGATCATCTGCTGGGGGACCGTATTCGTCTTTGGCTACAATACAGTCTGCTCCATTCTGAAAGGCCTGGGCGATTCTAAAACACCCCTCTTTTTCGTAGGTGTCGCCACGATTCTCAATGTCTTGCTGGATGTACTGCTGGTAGGGCCGTGTTCCATGGGCACCGTCGGCGCAGCATGGGCCACGATCACGGCCCAGGGCGTTTCCTTTGTGGGCTCACTGGCCTATCTGCGACGGCGTCCATGGAAATTTCCCCACGGAAAAATGGAATTTCGCCGGGAAATCCTGCTGGCCATTTTGAAGGTAGGCCTGCCCACTGCCATCCAGATGGTGGTAGTGAACACCGCCTATCTGCTGGTGACGGGGATGCTCAATCCCTTTGGCACCTCGGTGGCCGCTGCCTCCGGTGTAGGACTGAAAATTAACACCTTTGCTGGGATGCACTGCTGGGCCATCGGACAGGCAATCACTGCCATGGTGGGCCAGTGTGTGGGAGCCGGCCGAATTCAGCGGGTCCGCCAAGTGGTGCGGTCCGGTCTGCTGCTGAACCTTGCGGCCACAGCGGCGGTGGTCGTAACAGTCCAGCTTCTGGCGGAACCTCTCATCCGCCTGTTTGACAGCACCAGCCCGGAGGTGATCCGGGTTGGCGTACTGTACCTGCGCTTGTGCTGCGGCGTGAACAGCTTGGTCTATGCCGCCATGTACACGCTGGATTCCTTTGCCATCGGCGTGGGCGCGGCCCATGTGGCCATGGTCAATGCCCTGCTGGACGCGGTGGTGGTGCGCCTGCCGGTGGGGTGGCTGCTGGCCTTTTCCCTTTCCATGGGCTTTCACGGAATCTATCTGGGCCAGGCCCTGTCGCCCATCCTTCCCGCCCTGGTGGGGCTCATCTATTTCAAAAGCAGAGTCTGGGAAAGAAAAACGCTGGTGCGTGAGCATTTGGGAGAGGGCAGCCAAAACAACTAAGAGGAGGAAAAGAATATGAATCCATCCAGGATCTATCCCCGGACAGGAGATACACAGACTGTCTATCTCAACCAAGTCGTGACAGATCCCAGCATCCTTGTGGGGGACTACACCATGTATAACGACTTTGCCCATGACCCCGTTGACTTTGAGAAGAACAACGTGCTGTATCACTATCCCGTCAACCATGACCGGCTGGTGATCGGCAAGTTCTGCTCCATCGCCTGTGGGGCAAAGTTCCTCTTCAACAGCGCCAACCACAGCCTGCAATCCCTCTCCACCTATCCCTTTCCTATCTTCTTTGGGGAGTGGGGACTGGACCGGAGTCAGGTGGCCAACGCCTGGGACAACAAGGGTGACATTGTCATAGGAAATGATGTGTGGATCGGCTACGAGGCAGTCATCCTGGCGGGGGTGACGGTTGGTGACGGAGCCATCATCGGTGCCCGGGCCATCGTGACGAAGGATGTACCGCCCTATACCATTGTGGGCGGTGTCCCGGCCAAGCCGATCCGAAAGCGTTTTTCTGAGGACACAATTGCCGCGCTGTTGGAATTGCAGTGGTGGGACTGGCCGGAGAAACGGATCCAGGCCAATCTGGACGCAATACAATCGGGACAGCTGGATCAAATCAGATGACCTGTTTTGCCGTAAAGTTCTGGCTTAAATGACACAGAGCAAAAAATACGTCCCTCTGAAATCGCAGATTTCAGAGGGACGTATTCATGTCTCGGGCTGTTTCCAGTGGTTCAGCTTTGGCAACTGAGCTTCAAAGTAGGCTCTGACCTGCTCCGGGGGCCAGGCTTCATTGGACATATGACTTTCCAGAAAATTCAGCAGTTCCTCAAGGCTTGTGTAGACGAATTTCCCGTCAGTATAGCACCACTTGCAATATTCCTCGTTGAAGGTGCCGTCCGGCTCCCGGCTGATATTAGCATCCTCCAGAGGCATACCACAGCACTGGCAGATCAACTCCCTGGGCGAACCCAGCAGGGTGTTGATGGAGACATCAAACAGCCTGGAGAGCAGCTTCAAAGTTTCTGTGTTGGGCACCGTTTCACCGGTCTCCCAGCGGGAAACCGCCTGACGGGTCACATGCACTTGTTCCGCCAGCTGCTCCTGGGAGAGTCCGTGCCTGGTGCGCAGCTCCAGAAGGATTTCTTTGGCATCCATGTTGATCACCACCTTGCCCGAATTGTACCACAGTGGGAGCAAAAAGCAAAGCAACTGGCTGTTGCCTCAATCCTGCTTTGCTCTCGCATCAGGCGTATCAGTATTTAACAAGCTATATACAAAGAATACCGCCCGCTGAACATCCACGGATTTCAGCGGGCGGTATCATCTCTTTCAGAAATCTGATTTCGGGTACTTGCCGTAGGCGCCTGTCCAGTGTTCCGCCGCTTTCAGAAAGGCAGAGTAGCCGTGGGCGCGGATGAACTCCAGTGCCTGCTTGTATTTGGAGTATTTGTAGCCGGAATGGTTGAGAAAGGCCTGGACGGTCTCGCAGTGTTTATATTCCTCGCAATCTGCGCAGGTGATGTGACCTTTTAGTCAGGCAGCACTTCTTCATTTTGCATCTGGCCCGGTTCAGAAACTCTTCGTCGGAAAAATGAATGGAGAAGTGGCTTTTCGCGGCGGAAACTGCCACACATCCCTCGTACATCTTTTTCCCCAGCAGCCACATGGGCATGGAAAAGGAGATTTTAGGAGTCAACTGCGGATATTCTGCACTCATAAAGTCAATGAATGCGCTGACATGCTGCCGCTGCTCTTCGTTCAGCGATGCCACATACTCCGAAACAGAAGCTGCGCCCATATCATACCTCCAACTGCCTATTGGGACTGCTGCCGGTCCCACTCTTTTTTCAGGATGGCATACTGCACCGTGTTTTCATACCTGGGGGTTCCGTCGGGATTGTTCACGAAGGAGATGAATTCCAGGAACATGCCCTCCCGACGCATGCCCAGTTTCCCGCACAGGTGCTGGCTGGAAAGATTATAGTCTTCGGTGTAGGCGCAAATTCGCCTTGCGCCCTTTTGGGAGAAGAGATAGTCAAAGAAGGCCTGGGCCGCCTCGAAGGCGTACCCTTTGCCCTGATAGGCCTCGTTGAGCATCCAGCAAGGGCTGAAAGTGTCCTGCGGGGCGTCCTCGCCTGCATGGGGCTCGCCCGCCTCCGGGTAGGCGTCGATCTCGCCGATTACCTTGCCGTCGCCCTTCAGGGTGATAGCAAAATAGTACTCCGTCTCGCCAAGTCGCTTTTTCATCTCCTCCCTGGCCTCGTCCAGAGAGTGCAGTTTCATGCCGGCAAAGCAGTTGACCGCTGGCTCTTTCAGATATTCGTAAACATCCGCCGCATCCGTCTCCAGAAAGGGTCGCAGGATCAGCCGTTTTGTCTCGATCACCATATTTCGGCACCTCAAGAAAAGTAAAAATGGATAGTGAAATCTAATAGAATAGTTTTGTTGTAAAAGTTAAGAAAAATCCGCCAAAATCACAAGATTTTGACGGATTTTTGTCTTTTGTTGCCGAAAAAGATACAGCCTGGAAAGCCTTGCGGCTCAATGGATTCAGGGTTTTGCGCAACTTTTGTTTTTGTTTTTCTGCGCTTTTTTCAAGCCATTTCCGAACCCCCATATGACATACTGACAAAGCCGTGTGCAAACAGAGGCGAAAAAAGGGCCGTGCGTCGGGGCGGCACGCATAAAACAGCATAAGAATGTTTTCAGGAAACGGCGTAGCTTCGGCTATGCCGTTTCTCCGTTTTGCAGGTCAATCAGTAAAGACGCGGGGAGTATTCCTACAAGGTCATAGGAAATGTCAATCTGTTGTTCCCGATAACCCTTCGACTTGTCCGGCGCGTGAACATATACCGCCTTTACCATGTCGTTTAGGATAGTGGGTGTCAGCTCGTTCAAGTCGAGATACTTCCGCACCTTGCAGATAAACCTGTCGATATTCTCTGCCTGTTCCTCTTGTTCTGTAATTTCTTCATTCAACCGCAACAGCTTTTCCCGCAGTTCTTTCTGCTCCTGCTCGTAGTCGTCAGAGAGCATTTGAAATCTGCTGTCAGATAGTTTTCCGCCTACGTTGTCCTCATAAATACGCTTGAATAGTCGGTCAAGTTCTTCTATCCGTCGTTCTGCCTGCGTCAGTTGCCGACGCTTCGCCGCGAGTTCTCTTTTTGCTTCGGCTTTCTGCTTCGCACCCATAGCCTTGCGGAATTGTTCTTCATGGTTCGCAACACAGGCAATCGTCATTCTCATGTGGGCGAGTACGCCCCGTTCCAAGACAACGGCGCGGATAAAATGCGTCGCGCAAACCTCTTTCCCTTTGAGCCTTGAAGTAGAGCAGACAAAGTGGTCTTGCCTTGCTTCAAAGTTCCTGCTTGTGCAGTAATACAGCTTTTCACCGCAATCGGCGCAGCGCACAATGCCGGAAAACATATTTGTCTTTCCTGTCCTCGTCGGGCGGCGTTTGTTCTTCCGCAATTCCTGCACCCGCGCCCATGTGTCAGCGTCAATGATTGCTTCGTGGGTATTTTCAAACACAAGCCATTTTTCTTCGGGATTATTGCAGGTCTTTTTGCTCTTGTAGGACTGCTTGTAGGTTTTGAAGTTTACTGTATGCCCTTGATATTCCGGACGCTCCAAAATGTCGGCTATTGTATCGCCCGTCCAGTTAAAGGGATTATCCGGCGGCGCGTTCCTTGTCGCCCTGCCTGTCTGCTGAAAATGGATTGTCGGCGTTATGACTTTATCATCTTTCAGAATACGGGCAATCTGCGACGGCCCGTAACCGTCCAGACAAAGGGCGAATATCCGCTTGACAACTTCGGCAGCTTCGGGGTCGATAATCCACCGCTTTTTGTTTTCCGGGTCTTTCCTGTAGCCGTATGGCGGGTTGGTGCAGAGGTGTTCCCCCGCTTCGCCTTTTGACTTCATCACCGCGCGTATCTTCTTGCTGGTGTCTTTCGCATACCACTCGTTGATGATATTGAGAAAGGGGGTAAAGTCGCTGTCCTGCTGGTTTGCGCTGTCTATGCCGTTGTTAATAGCTATAAAACGCACGCCCTTTTCCACGAACAGGACTTCGGTATAAAATCCCACTTTCAGATAATCACGCCCAAGCCGCGACATATCCTTGACGATCAAGGTGGACACTTCGCCGTTTTCGATTTTTTCCAAAAGTTCGCTCCAACTTGGACGGTTGAAGTTTGTCCCGGAATATCCATCGTCCACGAAAAACAATGGATTTGAAAAATGATTTTCCTTTGCGTACTTACTTAAAATCGCCTTTTGATTTACAATGCTGTTGCTGTCGCCCGTTAGTTCATCGTCGCGGGATAGGCGGCAATAGAGGGCGGTAATCTTGCCAGACTGCCTTAACATCGTTTCTGCTCCTTTCATCGGCGGGCAGTCTGCCATTACAGGATTGCTTATACTCATTTTAACGCTCCTCGTCTTTTTCATCAATAGGGGAGTGCCCCATAAGCCGTAAAACTTTATGGGGTAGGCTTCGGCTTCCGTCGTAGCTTCCCGTAAAACGATAGAACGTCCTGCCGGATTGAATTGTAACTTCGTGTGTGGGCAACTCTTGATAGAGTGGATTTTTTACAACGATTTGCCCGTCTTTGATTGTTCGCTTCTTTTCCATTCCTTTCCCGTCCTTTCCTTTGTTTTGAGTAGGGAGCAAGCACAGCAAATGAGTACCCATTTGCGATTTTGGCTTGTTGGGAAAATCCCAAACCCTTTACTTTCTCTCACTCAATATCCCGTTTGAAAGGCAGCTTTTGTTGCACTTTCCCCCTCACTATATAAAAATGAAAATCCGGAAAATGATATTGACTTACCATGCAATTTGTGATATTCTAAATAAAAATATGTTTCTGCCGAGAAACGCTTATTCTTACTCCAGTCGGCCATGGAAGGAGTAAAAAAAAACGTCTATTTTTTTGTGGAGGTCAATATGATATTTCGAGAAATGAGGCAAAAAAAACAGGAACTATCGCGGCAAGAGATTGCGGATATTCTGCATAAGGGGACATCTGGTGTGCTTGCCCTTTTGGGCGACAACGATTATCCCTACGCCGTTCCAATCAGTTATGTGTATGACGACGGGAAAATCTATTTTCACGGCGCAAAAAACGGTCATAAAATAGACGCTATTCAAAGAACTGCAAAAGCGTCGTTTTGTGTGATTGATAAAGATTTAGTTGTGCCGGAGGAGTACACAACTTATTTTAGAAGTGTAATTGCTTTTGGACAAATACGGATAATCGAAGGTGATCTCGAAAAGAGAGCAGCGATGGAAAAACTGGCAATCAAATATGCGCCGGAAGATACTGCCGCAAACCGTGATGATGCCATAAGCCGCGGGTTGAAACCTCTTTGTATGTTGGAAATGAAAATCGACCACATAACAGGAAAAGAGGCGATAGGACTTGTAAAAGAAAAGGAAAAATTAAATAGACTGTAAATAAAATCAGCCCGCCGGGGTTTCATTTTATTGTGTAGTAGGCCAGCGTTACACAAACGCTGGCCTTTTTTTATTTGTTAGGAGGATTGATTATCATGTATGAAGGCAAATCACACACTTTATTTGCCAAATATGCCGTACCGCAAATGATAGGGTTGCTGTTTAACTCGGTCTATATGATTGTTGACGGTGTATTCATTGGCAATCGACTTGGCCGCGACGCTATGGCCGCCGCTGCCGTTTCTGTTCCGCTTGTCGAGATACTAATTGCATTGTCTATGGCAGTTGCCACAGGCGCGGGCGTTTTGATTTCCTCACATCTCGGTCAAGGTGAGAAAGAAAAAGCACGCCACATTTTTAGCCTTGCCGCCCTATGTACGGCTGTTATGGGGCTGTTGATTAGCGTATTGGGAAATATTTTTATTCACCCGCTTGCTGAACTTTTAGGCTCAACTCCGGTTATCCATGATGAAGCAATCAGTTATATGTGGTACATCATTACCTTTTCCCCATTCCTGCTTTTCAGTTTCTTGTTAAGCGGTCTGGTGCGTAATGATAACCGTCCAAAACTTGCCATGTTTGCCCTCATGTTTGGCTCTGTATCAAATATTGTCTTGGACTATGTGTTTATGTACCCATTGAACATGGGGATTGCCGGTGCAGCATTGGCTACCGCACTTGGCCCCATTTTCAGCGTTTTAATTATGCTGCCCCATTTCATATTCAAGCGCGGGGATTTGTACTTAACGAAATTCAAACTGAAGTGGCGGAGCATTTGCTCGGTCTATGTACTTGGCTTCCCGTCCTTTATCATGGAGTTTACTAATGGAAGCACTACCCAAGTTCCGCTTTGACAGATGACAAGTAGCAAAGGCAGAAAAAGCCGTCAAGGATAAACTTCGCGCTTCGCGTCCTTGACGGCTTTGCCCGTCTTTGCTGTCGGGTAATCAAGAGGGCGCAAACGGATAGACCGCTTGCGCCCTCAATCTATGATGATGTGTTACGCAATAGAGAGCGAGAGCGCCTTACACAACGCGGTTTTGCAGACTTGAAAACACAAGAGTTGAGTGTTTATATCCCCACCCTCAAAAATGGCGGTCTACTGCGTAACATTTTGCCATGCCAGCGTGGACATTTAGGCAGGCGAAAAGCCTTGATTTATGCGACTTGCAGAGAACGGAAACAGAACAAGTAGTATCGTATCCCTTGAAAGCGCAAAAATGCCTTTCTATCGTTCCACGCGGCACAGAAAAAGCGGGCAAGAAGTCTTTGACCTCTTACCCGCTTTTGTGGCAATCCGTATGGCAGCTACCCTGTTTCAGTTGATTGTTGATGCTGTTTTATGAGTAGCTACCATCAGCACAGCCCTTTGTCTTACTTCAGTCTTATGATCTGCTCATATAGCATGGCATATCTTTTCTCGATCACCATATTGCTGTGATAGTGGCCGAAGAACCAGTACTGGAAGGTACATTTCTGACGCACTTCGTCGAAGAACTCGGTCAGTGCGTCTTTTTTGAACATTCCTCCGCTGAACACATCCTGTATGCTGGAGGGGCAGCAGTGGCTGATGATGTAATCCACATTCCAGTGGACACGCGCCAGATTTGCTCTGGCTTCCAGATATTCCGCTTCGCTGGGCAGTTCCTCGGCCCACCAGGAATGATGGTTCACACGAAACAGCGCACCGCGCTGTTCGAGTTGCTGGAACTTTTCCTCGAAGTCAGGATCGTCCGGTTCCAGGATGCCGTCCTGGATATCATGGGAGGAAGCGCCGCCCATGGTAAAAAACTTCCTGCCATTGAGCTCATATACCTGACCTCGCATGAGGTGCAGAACGGAGGGACGTATCCTCTGGATCTGTCCACCATGCCATTCTTCTTTGGGGTAGTCTTTGTAAGCGTCATAGTTTTCGTGGTTCCCAAGCACAAATGCAGTAGTGTATGGCCGGTCCTCCAGCCAGTCCAGTCCTGCATCATCCCGTGGGTCACCGTGCCAGATTCCACCAAAATCTCCACAGACCAGAACCAAATCCTCCTTGGTCAGGTGTTCCTGCTCATAGAAGATGTCGGGCCGGAACCGGCAGAAATCTCCATGTGTATCTCCTGTGATAAAAATTTCCATAAGTAAATCGCTCCTTGTCTCTATTTTAGCATACAGCCTGTTCAATCTCCAAATCGCTGTATCGGAACTTGACCCGGATTATTTCCGAATCGACTACAGTGACCCGTTCAATCATCTTTCGAACGATCTCGTCATCATAGTGAGGGAAGCCATTGAGGTGCTCCTCCAGATAAGCTGTGTACTCTGCCATACGTGAGTCCTCGTTGATTCTGTTGGCTGCCTTCTTCTTCGCTGCATCGATCCGTGTCTGCAGGTGCTGCTTTTCTTCCAGCAGGGCTTTGAGTTGCTCTGTTAGTGTCAGGTCATCCATGTGGGCCAATACCTGATCCAACAGTGTATTCTGCCGTGCGGTAAGTGCTTCCATGTTGCGTTCTAATTCCAACAGGTTGTTCCCGTCCCCTTCCGGAGTACATACCATTCGGAGCGTCTCTGCAAGTTCATCCTGCAAGCCATCGCTTGCTTCAACTACCCGGTTAAGCACCGTGAGGATCGCGGTATGCAGCTTGTCCTCCGCCATGGAAGGCGAGTTATGGCAGTATTTTTTCCCGAATTCCAGCCGGGAGACGCACCGCCAGACGATCCGTTTGAGGCCGTTTCTGGCCCAGGTACACCGCTTATAGGGGGAACCACACTCCCCACAGACCAGCCGCTCACTGAGCGCATATTTGGCGGAATACTTGCCCTGTTCTGTTTTTCCACTTTTCTGCAGGATTTTCCGCCTGCTGGTCCGCCTTGCCATTTCCTCCTGTACCCGCTGGTAGATGTCCCTTGGAATGATGGCAGTGTGGTTGTCTTTGATATAATACTGCGGCAGCTCGCCGGTATTCTTCTTGACCTTCTTGCTTATGCAGTCTGTGGTGAAGGTCTTTTGCAGCAGGGCGTCTCCCGCATACTTTTCATTGGTGAGGATGTTATGCACAATCTGATGGGACCATGCCTTGACACCCTTTGCGGTGGCGACTCCGGCCTGGGTAAGTTCTCTCTGGATCTGGCCCTCACTGCATCCCTCCAGGTACCGGCGGTAGATTCGCCGCACCACCTCGGCCTCCTCCGGTACGATCTCCGGCTTACCGTCCGCTCCTCTTTGGTAGCCCAGCATGGATCTGTAGTGGAAGTTGACCTTTCCCTCTTTCATTGCCATACGGATGCCCAGCTGGATATTGGAGCTGAGGGATTCGCTCTCGGCCTGGGCAAAGCCGCTGAACAGGGTGATGAGGAACTCGCTGGACTCTGTCAGCGTATTGATATTTTCCTTTTCGAAGATGACCCCGATCCCCCTGGCCTTCAGCATCCGTACAGTCTCCAGGCAGTCCACTGTATTTCGTGCGAAACGGGAGAGGGATTTTGTCAGGATGAGGTCGATCCTGCCCCGCTTGCAGGCGGTGATCATCCGGTTGAATTCTTTTCGCTTCTTCATACTGGTCCCGGTGATCCCCTCGTCCGCGAAGATCCCGGCCAGTTCCCAATCTGGGGACTCCTCAATTTTCTGGGTGTAGTAGGCTTTCTGGGCGGTGTAGCTGTTGATCTGCTCCTCGCTGTCGGTGCTGACCCGGCAGTAAGCCGCCACCCGCTGCCTGCCATGGAGTCTCGTCTTGTTGCCTGCTACATTGGAGCGTAATGCCGGAATACGGTGGACGGTGCGTTCCAGTGATGATTGTTCCATTTTGCTGTCCTTTCTGTTCCTAATCAGAAGTGTACGGTGATTGCGTTATCTGTTCCGATTATGATATGGGAGACCGTTCGTTCGAAGCGTTCCCAGTCGATTTGGTCGGGCTGCGTTTGGCTTACAGCCGTATCCACACCATCATCACAGCAGGCATACCGGGCAGCTGCCCCTTGCAGGATGTGGGAGAGAGCCTCCTTACCGTCTCCTGGCTGTTCCAACGCCCGGTTAATGGCATTGGCCAGGCGAACAGCCTCCGCAGAGGGCGCGTATGGCTTACATATGGGTTTTTCATGTGCCGCAAGCTGCCGTGCCGTCTGCGCAAGCAGTTCCTCCTTCCCGACAACAAATGCGTTTCTGCAGGCAGAACATTTCAGATGGACGTTTCCGGTATGCCCGATTGGCCCTCCGGTTCGGAGCAGGCGAGTCTGACAGCATCCGCTTCGCAGCTTTTGCCATAAGCCATCCGATTCCGTCCGGCGTGGAAACTTCCCACTTGTCTTTTCTGAGATCTTTTCCTGCACTTGCTGGAAGGTATCTTGGTCAATAATGGGTGGGTATCCATTTTCCCCGGCATAGCGAGAGTTTTCCAGCATTCGCTTGATTTTGTGCTTGTTCCACAGCGGCGATTCCTGAGAGAACGGGATGTTGTCCGCATTCATCCGGTCTGCCAGTGCCTGATAGGATAACCCGGCCAGATAGGTGGTAAATATATTTTGAACAGTGAGTCGTTCCTCCTCCTGGATGACCAGATCGCCGTGTATGATCTGGTAGCCATACAATATCTTCCGATTTGCCATTGCCTACGCCTCCAGTGTTTCTTGGAATTCAAACCCGCCATATAGTTGAAAGCGGATGGTGCCCTGAGTATCTACAACGATTCGTTCCACTAGCTTGGTAAACAGGGCTTCGTCAAAGCTGGACAGAGTCTCCGGACCATTTCGGATGGTATCAATCGTCAGGCGAATTGCATCGACCTGCTCATCAATATCCTCATTGCAAAGCAGCTTTCGCCTCTCCCGTCGTAGTTCTGTCAGCTTGGCGTTGAGTTCCGCCTGCTTTGCGGATAAGGCAGCCTTGTCCAGGAGACCTGCCGTGTGCAGCTTTGTGAGGTGATAACTCTGCTCGGATGCCGTGGCGATGGCTGTGTTGACCGCCAGCATGGCCGGGTTGCCGCGGTGCAGGGCATCTGACAAAGTATCCATTTGCCTCAGCACAGGTGCCAGCACGATGCCGTCATGGGTGCGGAGCTTGCGATACATCCGGAGGAATGCTGCATGGATGCTGTCCTCGCTGATCCGTCCGTTGGGGCAGTCGGCGGCTTTTCTGTCATGCTTGCGACATACCCAGGAGACGTATCCAGCTTTCGAAATTCTCCGCATGTACAGCGTCCCACACTGCCCACAGATGATCTTCCGAGCAAGCGGGGTCTGATCATGTGGAATCGACTGCCGTTCTGCCCGCCGCTTCAGCAGTTCCTGAACTTTTTGAAAGTCCTCATAGCTGATAATGGCAGGGTGGGTATGTTCTACATAATATTGGTCCGCCTCACCATGGTTATCTTTCCTGCGATATGGAAATGTGTTGGTTGTGTAGGTTTTCTGGCAGAGGGCATCTCCAATGTATTTCTCGTTTGTTAAGATCTTTCGAATGGTCTGCTGATGCCATTTTTGCCCACCATGAAGGGGGGCAGGCCCATTCTCACTTAACTCCTGGGCAATCCACTCAGAGCTATATCCTCTAAGATAGGCTGCAAAAATCCACTTTACGATCTCTGCCTGATCCTCTACGATTGTAAGATTCTTACCATCAACGATTTGGTATCCAAATGGTGCGGAGCAGGTAATAAACTCCCCGCGCTCCATGCGGCGCTGATAGCTCATACGTTGGTTTTTGGAGATGGAGATGGATTCCTCCTGGGCCAGAGAAGCGGAAACGCTCACCATCAGTTCTGAGGTGAGCGTTCCAGTGTCGATATTCTCTTTTTCAAACTTGACGGTCACACCCAGCGAGGAAAGTTCCCGCAGGGTGGCGAGGCAGTCACGGGTGTTCCGGGCAAATCGGGAGATGGACTTGACCACGATCCTATCGATTTTGCCCTTCCGGCAGTCTGCCATCAGGCGGTTGAAGTCCTCCCGCTTATCCATCCGCGTGCCGGTCAGGCCCTCATCTGCGTAGATGTCTACCAGATCCCAGCCATCGTGGGCGTTGATCGCCTGCGTATAAGCCCGGATCTGGGCGGCGTAGGAGTGGAGCTGGTCCGCAGAGTCGGAGCTGACACGGCAATAGGCTGCTACCCGCAGGGTGTCTGGTCTCGCTGCCTTGGGTGGGATCACTTGTACTTCAGCCATTTCTCATTCGCCTCCTTCCATCTTTTTCGGCAACGAAACCATACCACACTCCTGCGGGAATAGCCAGCACTATTCCCAAACAGTTCCGGGCCGGTATCGTTCTGCGGACAACCGTTTGGCTCTGGCCAGTTCTTCTTTGGTCAGCAGGCCGTCTGCAGCCATCCGTTCCCATAGACCCACCGATAACAGGTAACGCAGTTCGTTTCGGATCTCCATCACGCAGCCTCCTCAAAGTAGCTCTCATCCTTGACCCGCCGGATAAACCGTTCTACCGCATAGATGCTGCTTGTGACAGGCATTTCCGGCAGCGCGGATTGAACATCCCGGAAGTAACGGCTACCCTTGGCGGCTCGTTCATCCAAAATGGCGATGGCACAGGTGTCAGTCTCCAAGCGGATGGCTCGTCCAAACCCTTGCTTGAGTCTGATCTGCATCTCCGGCACAGCCACGGCCCGGATGAACGTGCGGAGATCAGGATATGCCTCTCTCTTTTTTTCTTGCAAGGCGTCCGGATATTGGAACGGTAGTCGGGGGATGACCAGCAAAGAGACACAGTCTCCGGGAAAGTCAAAACCCTCCCAGGCAGCGCCGGTGGCAAACAGGACGCTTCCGGGTGCCGCCTTGAACTGGGCCATGGTGTGCGGGGCGTTCCGTCCCATGGTAAACAGCGGAAACGGAAGGGGCTGTTGTTTCAAACGATCCTTCACAGCGGACATGGCTGCATAAGAAGTGAACAGCACCAACGCATGGCCGTGAACCGCAATCAGTAATGTGCGGATCTCCTCGGCCAGCTTGGCAAAGTAGTCCGCTTCGTGCTGCCTGGGCGGCATCGTGGGAAAATAGAGCAGGCAGTTTTTCCGGTAATCAAAGGGAGAGGGTGAAACAGATTCCTCCACCCGAGAGTTATCGGTGAGGCCAGCCTCCTCTTTGAAACGACAAAAGTCTTTACCTATGGCCAACGTCCCGGAAGTAAGGAGGACGGGCTGGGGCTGTGACCAGAGTGTTGCTTGGAGCTGGGCGGTCAGGTCGGAGATGGAGGCGCACAGCAATGTGCCGCCATCGTCATCCGCCGCAGTGTAGAATACCAGGTCAGAGCGTTCCTGCAAAAACAGATGGATTGCGGAGGATATCCGATCCAATTCCTTTCTGGCAGTTGGTGTCAGTACCCCGCCGATCTGTCTCTGAATGGTAGCCAGGGTTCGGGCCGGTCCTATCATGTGTCGGACATAGTCCGAAAAAGGGCGATCACCATCATAAGGCAGTGACATAAGCTTCAGAAGCGCCGACGCCATATCAGCCAGGGATTCCGATGCCAGCAGATATCGTTCCGCCCGTAGGGTGCGGATCAGCGTGCGGATGTCCTTGGCTGCCAGGGTAATGCCAAACATCTGCCGGGCAGTCTCAGGCAGCTTGTGTGCTTCATCAATGATCAAAGCGCCAACGTCCGGCAGGATGGGGCGGTGACCGCTGCCACGATGGATGGCGTCTGCCAGCAGCAGATTGTGGTTACAGATCTGAAACAGATAGCGGTCAGAGTTGCAGGCTTCCATATAGCAGAGGTACCGGCAGCCATCCCGGCGGCAATCACAAATCGTTGGGACACATACACGATTTCGGTCATACTGACTGAGATGGGGGGCTTGGTCTGCGTCCAAATGATCCCGCAGGGAGAGGAGTGCCTGTGCGGCCAGCGGATTTTTTCGTTCCAGGTCTACCTGCCGCAGGCGGCGCATCAGACGCTCATCACAGACATAGTGACTTTTTCCTTTGCGAATGACCGCCCGGATGGGGGCCTGGATCAGCTTATCCTCCAAAAGAACAGAGGAGAGGAACGGGATGTATTCCTCCCTTACCGCCGTTTGCAGGGCGATGCTGGAGGTGGAAATGAGGATGGGCTGGAAAGGGATGTTCTCCCGGCTCAACGCACGAGAAAAAGAAACACCAGCCACCAGATAGGCATAGGTCTTGCCGATTCCCGTTCCCGCGTCACTTAAAGCGATTTTGCTGTGAATCATGGCATCCAGCATCTTGTGGCTCAACTCGATTTGGCTGGGCCGGGCCGTCATGCCATGGCTTGGGAAGAGGTCCTGAAAGATATGGTCGATCTCACGATGTGCGACCTGCCTGTTATGATAACTAATCATTTGTAAAATCTCCTTGAATAAGTGAGTTATTTTTCTTTTTCATTCTCGTCGTATTTGCAGCTCGCCCCCCGACGATGGGGAACAGTACGGATCGGCTTCTGGCAAGAGGCCGCACGGGCTTTTACCTGGAGTCTCTACTGCTTTCAACTCCGGGGCAGCGCCGCCTGTCTTACGCGCAGGCCAAGCGAGGTGTCTCATTATGTACCCAAACAGCGTCATTGCAAAAGCGCGTGCCATAGCGCCCCATGCAGGTGGCGTTCTCGCTCGGCCCAGGGCAGATGCCCTGGGTGTCATGGCGCGCGCTGCATGACGCTCGACTGTTCGGGTGGTTCTCCGTACTGCTGGTATGAACTTTTCAAGGTGCCGTGGAGCGGCGGGCGCTCCTTCAGGAAGCGAAACGGGCCAGGATCTGGTTCATTTCGTCCAGGTCCTCGCCGTGCAGTCCAACCGCCAATCGCTTGAGCAGGGCGGTCTGCTTGGGAGATAGCTTTGGCCGGTCCTGAAAGTACCAGTCGGCCATCCTTACCCCGCCGCCATATCGGCCCCGGACTGTCTCAAGGGGGTAGGTGAGTGTGAGCTCTTCAATGTCACGGCGGATGGTCCGTTCGCAGACGCCGAGTTCCGTCGCCAGATTCTGAACGGTATCGCTCCGCCGCTGGCACAGCAGGTTGATGATCTGCTGCTGCCGGTCGTTGATCCTCACACTCTCACCCCCTTTCACCTCCATGGCCGAATCATACAGGTTAAAGCGGACAGCTCATGTCCGGATTAAAAAACTTTTTTGAAAAAATGAGTCCGGCCTTGGTGGACATAGAATAGCATCTCTGCTGAGTGAGCGTCGGACATGGCGTGTCCGTCGCTCTATATTGGAAATAAAAAACCGGGGCGCATCCAAATGACAATTAAAGTCATTCAGATGCGCCCCGGCGCACATTTCTGAGTCAACTCTCATCTGGCGCTTCCAGGCTACCATGCGAGAGTTGTATTAGAAACGGAAAGATATTGCTTCAGTTTTTTTCCATGTCTTGTTTAGATAGCGCCCGATTTCCTAATTGAAGAAATTTATTTATAATATCCCATTTGTCATCTGCAATTGCGCTTTCTGTAAAACGCACCATGCGATCGTAATCTTCTGGAGAAACATACGGGGTGCAACAGCGCATTTTGGCCATATTCATCAGATCGTAATACATTTGTTCCTCAAAAGGATTGCTTAAATCCAAAATCTTCTTGGCCTTTTCCTGTATGCATTGATAGAGTGATTGATTTTCTATTGCTCGATTGATGTCATCCATCTGTTTTTGTGTTTCAGATTCTTTAGGAAATTCACTCTGAAAAATGAGAGTAGCCAAATACACACCTATTGGAGTCATTTGCTCATTATCTTCAATATAAGTGAATTCTTTGTCATGCATACGAAATGCAAGAAGGTTGATGAGTAATTCATCCAGCGATTTAGAGGAAAAAAGCCCTTTCTGATACAGTGCATCATGTATTGCGTCCAGCTCATGCGCATAAACCAGACGGGCAGCAATTTCCTTCGAATCTTGTCTGGACATCCAGTCGTTTAAGTTCACAAGCTGTTTTATAAATTCCATCATCAGTTTATATCGAATTACTGGTGAAACATGGTACATAGTACGTAAAAGAATGATGAGTTGCTGGTTGATTTGCCGGGACAATTGAGCCTCTAATTCTGCATTGACATAGCTTGGGTTATTTAAGACGAGCTGCTTATCGCTGTCTGTAAGATACTCTCGTACATTTTTTGCTAATTGATTATTAAGGTCAGAACGGGTCTTTAATCTACGATCATTCTTGCGTCCGTCAAAATATTCAGAATTGATCAAGACAACTAGTAGTCCCTGACATTCTGGCCGTATGCAATATGAACTTTTGGGGTTTTCCGGATTTTCTTTAAAATCATCTGGTCGCAACAGCCCATCGCTATGGTCACAAATAGTTTTGATATAGTTTTTAACCGATTTTGTGGTAAGATCAGTACCAAGCCATCGGGAGGTATGTCGAAGAAAAACTGTTAATTCTTCTATTGTCATGTTTTCCATACCAAATTTTTTCTTAACTTCATCGTAAGACGGTGAAGGTTTAGGTGGTAAATCTCGCTGGGGATTTTTGCGTTCAGATTTACGCACACCAGACATGTTGAAGCCTCCTATTTAGCAAACTAAGGTCTCCGGACACAGGGTGTCCAAAATTTTATTTTAGTTCAATATCAAACTCTGCAAGATAAGCCTGGGCATCCTCAACAGGTTCGTTATATTTTACATTTAGGACTTCCTGGTACCAGAGATGAGTGGATTTACTAGGTATCAGTTTAACCCCAAGTGAATCCAGCAGTTTGGAACTGATAATTGGGGGCAAGTTCAACCCCAGACAAATCAGGACAGCAGTCTCTAAGCTTGGAACGTTCTCTCCATTGACGATTCGTCTAATGGTGCGTTCATCTCTATTAATAGCAACGCCCAAGTCAAGATTGCTCATTCCTTTCCAGTTAAGAAGAAGTTTCATGCATTGAGAAGGGTCATCTGTCATTTTCATACGAATTTCTATTTCTTCCTGTTTTTCCTTTTGACGGTAAGCTTTTTGTTGCTCCTTGGTTTTGGCGCGAAAATCCTCATTATATGTAATGTTAAAGGTATAGGCCCCTTCTTCACGATTAAGATAACAAACCGTATGGTATTCCTTGCTAACATCCCCTTGAATCTCCATATCAAAGACCAAACAGCACTCGTCCATATGAGAACGGGCATATTCTGTCAGATGGAGGTGACCTTCGGAATCCTTCTTAATATACATCGGGGCCTTGAAAACATAGTGGTTTTCAAGAAAAAGGTAATCTCCATCCTGCGTCAGAGAATGGAGAGCGGGGTTAACCAGCCGTTGTATTGCTGCATCCCGACCGCTTATGGTAAATGTTTGGTTTCTGGAAATGGCTCCCTTGCTGTAACTGTGCGGTGGGACATAATGGCCATCGATAAAATTAAATGTACCAACAGCCGATTCAAAACCCAGCTCTACCAAGCGAATTTTAGCAGCCTGCTTAGAGACTACAAACTCTACCGAAAGTTGTTGAATTACCGCCTCCATAACTTCAATTTCGTGGTGTGCACCGATTTCGCGCATAAATTTGGCAATATAGTCAGAAGCTTTTGCCTTAAAAGGGGCTGCAGGCATTTGGATTCGAGGAGCTAGTCGGTTAGCTTGCTGTTCCATTTTCTCTGTTGCCTGCTTGGACATATTTGCTCTTGCCCCTCCGACAACCTCACAGGTAATTCCATGTATTTTTTCATTATACAGCTTTTCCAGCATGAACACCTTGCGGTGCTTGATCCAATGGACACATTCGTGGATAATGGTATTGTTGACAGATCCGAGATTACGGAACAGGTACATCCGGGGATCAACAACTATGGTTTTTGCTGGAACATGGATAACTACGTACTTGTCATGTTCGATATCGTACATTTCCGCATCTGCTTCCAAAAAGAAGAGCTGTCCAAAAATGGACCCTTCTTTATTGATACGATGCGTCAAAACCGAAAGCCCCAGACGATCGGCTAAAACATAAGGGTCGACATAAATAGGAGGTTCTCCAACTTTTGTAATTCGTAAGGCTTCTGGATAATATTCCTCAAGAAAGTCTGTAGCCGTTTTTTCATATTGTGCAGGGCGGATATCTGGAACCAGCGCGTCAGACATAGAATTGTCTGGTATATTGCGCTTAGCATAAGGCGTAATTTCGCGGATTTCCCAGTCATCTAAGCCTTTGGAGAGGTCCCCTTCGCAGGAAAAGCGAAGCCATGGATAGCAGGTATCATCGCTGTCATTGTGGTGATCGGCAGACGACACGCAAACCTCTAACTCTAGGCCAATGTCAAATGCAATACAGTTGCCAGGTCGATCTGTAACATAAACCCGTTGTACAGTTGCATCTATCAGTTCAGCATTTTTTATTTCAGCCACACGTCTAGTTTCAAGCCCCATTGTGTGCCAATGGTTATCGAGGTACTTTTTTGCGGCATCGTATAGTCCATTATAGCACTTATTACTGACATACTCGAAAATCGATCTTACAGCTGCCACTTAAAATCCCCCCTACATGTAAATGACTGATTCTGATAACATTTTATACCATCGGGAGTCTGATAACAAGAGCATTGGAAGATATGTATCGTTCAACAAGTCATACATCACTTGTGCTAAAGAATAAGGAATTTTCAGGAAAAAAATAGGCTCGGCCAGTGTCGATCACAGGCCGAGCCATTCTATCTATTCAAATTCCTTGAAATGAGGGTTTTGTGCCAAAAGAGATTGAAGATGCTCTTTCAGCATCGATTCTCCAAACCAGTCACATGCCTCCAGTAACTCCTCTTGCAGGTCGCCTACATAGGCGCTTTGGAACAACTGCCGAACCAGACGAGCATCCTCTTTCAGTTGAGCCAAAAGCTTGGGCTGGACGGTTTGATTCTGACAGAGTTCGTACAGATCATTACCCAACAGCTGTTCGGCGACTTCTGGCTCCTGGAGATGGCACTCGGCAGTATCCAGCAGCAATTTCATCATCTGGATGCCTACTTCCGGTTTCCACTCACTTACTTTTCCCAGGAGTTCCATGGTGTCCATCTCCAAAAGTTCCTCCGCACTCCAGAAGCGGACTGCATCAGGAAAGGCGGCAATCAGCAGATCTCGGCAGGCCCACTCATTCTCTGAGAAGTCCCAGTTGCGGACGGCAGCCTCCAGAGTGGTGCGATTCGGATGGAGCAGGGGATAGGCGCTCCAGTGGGCATCCAGCGCCTCCTGAAGCGAATCAAACAAAGTAGAGCTGTCCTCGCCGGAGAAAAAACTTTCCACATCGCTCAGGCCATCCACCGTTTGATAGAGCCAGTTTGGCCAGGCTTTGTATGCTTCATACTGGGGTAAATCAGGCAGCAAAGATTCCCAAAAAGAACCAAGTCGCTCCTTTGTAAGCAGAAATTGATCCTCAAAGGCTGGTTTTCCGCTGCGGGCCGTACCCAGCACCTCACCTGCCGTGCAGAAGGAATAGCGCTGAAAAAACGCCTGCAAAAGTTGGAGGTTACGTTGTGTCTGATTGTTGGCTGGAACCAATGCTCATGTACGGTAAAGTATCACAAGAAAATTATGTCGAATTGACAGCCGCCTCCGCTATACCGAATAAGGAAATAAAGAGTCCTCAAATTTTGCGCTACTAAATGAAGACGAGCGGAAGTAATCTCCCGCTCGTCAGTAAACTTAACTATGCCATATCAATCCCGCTTCTTTCCCGCCACCGGCACTAAGAACAGCGCGGGCAACAGCAGGAAAGCGGTACAGACCAGCCCCCAGGGTATGGACACCTGCTGGGCTACCAGCCCCACAATAGGCCCGCCGATGATCTGCCCGAAAGAGTCCAGCTGTCCGCTGGTGGAAAAGACTGTGGCGCGCATTTTCTCATCCACATGGTCGTTCATCCAGGCGGCCAGCACAGGCTCCTTGATGGTGCGCATAAGCCCCGCCAGCAGGAACACCAACAACATGAACCAAAAGCTCCGCCCCACCGCGAAGAGAACCAGGCACAGGATATACCCGGCGCTGGTGGACATGACCACACTGGTTCGGCTGACAGTCCCTTTTTTCTCCATGCGGGCGATGAGCAACTGAGAAGCCAGAATACCTAAGCCGCTGCCGATAAGACTGATAACACCGAACCAAGTGACGCTGTTCAGCGGCCCGATAACGGGTATTACCGTGTCATCCAGAAAATGAGCGGTGGAGAGCCGGTCAAAGCCTTCACTGGCAAGTCCCCCGCATAGTGTGATTGCTAAGAGCGCCAGCAACACAGGTGCGCCTTTCACAAAGCCCAGGTTGAGCTTGAACAGGCAGACAAAGTCTTTAAGCAAGCCCTGCCGTTCCTCAATAGCAGGGGAGAAGTTGGTTTCTGGCATGATGCGAACCAACACCAGCCCCAACAACAAGCACAAACTGCCCCCCAAGATGACAGGCATTTGCAGGTTTATGTTTCCCAGCAGTGTGCCCAGCACCACGCCCAGAACGCCGCCGATTTGCCCCATTTGACTGCCCCGCAGGAACACCTTGTCTATGGGTTTGTCCTCTTCCTCCGAGGCAATCCACGCCTCCAGAGCGCCGGTGATGAAGGTATCACCGCAACCCCAGACAACCTGGGCCAGCAGAACCGGCGCGAACCACGGTAGCGCACCCTCCATCAGAAAGCCCAGGCCGTAGAGGAACATTCCAATCAGCACCGAGCGCCGACGGCTATACAAATCCGCCACCACACCGGTGGGTATCTCGAACAGAAAGCAGGAGGTCTCCAGAACCGTCCCTACCAGGACAAGCTGGAAAGCATCCAGCTGCACCACCTCCAGGTGGTACACGATGGAAAGCACTGTGGACATAGAAACCGCCAGGGAAAAGACAAATCGGAACAGCAGGTAGACAGAATATGCCTTTGAATTTTTAGCAAACATGAAGTTACATTCTCCTTTACGAATCAGTGGGTTGTTTTGTGAAACAAGCCCGACTGCCGCGCAGGAAGGGCAAACTTCTCAGCCCTTTCTAACAGTGATTTTAGAAAAGGCCTCCTAAAGTGCCCAAAGCGCCGTTAAAAGACTTGTTTCTGTTTTTGCAGTTTGCCATATGAATACCTCCGATACTGAAATTAGAACAACATGGCTGTTCTTCTTCGCGATATTATAGCAAATGGGCTTTGTGTTGTCAATGTAAAGAGAAGCGAGAGCGAGAGCGAGAGCGAGAGCGAGAGCGAGAGCGAGAGCGAGAGCGAGAGCGAGAGCGAGAGCGAGAGCGAGAGCGAGAGCGAGAGCGAGAGCGAGAGCGAGAGCGAGAGCGAGAGCGAGAGCAAGTATCGACCCGTGGCCCAAATTTCGCTCCGCTCATTTGTTCCCCTGGTCTGCTACTTGTTGGGGAGTGCCTTCCCCAAACCCTGCTGACCGGCGCTCCGCGCCGGTGTTGTGGCGCAGCCGCGCCACAAAAATCCGTCAGCCCCGCCTGTTGCGTTCTCGCCTGACCAGGCGGAAATCGGAAGCCGTTTCCGCAATCGCCGCAGAGCGGCGCACCCGCCGGAATAGTACACCCGCTTTGCGTCTGTACTGTTCCATCGGGCCAATTCGACAAAACTAGACCTCAAAACGCATTGACAATACTTTACATTCGCTCTATAATAGTCTTAACGATGAGCGATATAAAAAGTGAATATCAGTAAAATTCTCTGCACCCAGATGGTCTTGACCACCTGGGTGCATTGTGTTTTTCCAAAGCCTGATGTTCCCTTTTCCATCGCGTAACACATCGCCCATGACAACTGAATATGGAAAACTTGAAAGGTGTATAATGGGCGAACTATACCCTAAAGGGAATTTCAAAACAGGAGGTAAAAGTTTATTGTCCAAACGCTACAACACGCCCCACCGCACCCACATCATCAAGACCCGTGTGACCGAAGAAGAACACGCCGACTTCATGGAGCGCCTGACCGCCTACGGCATGAGCCAGTCCGAATTTATCCGGCAGGCCATCACCGGCGCGACCGTCAAGCCCATCATCATCGTGTCCCCCGTCAATGACGAGCTGCTTGCCGCCGTGGGCAGGCTGACCGGGGAGTATGGGAAAATCGGCGGCAACCTCAATCAGATTGCCCGGTATCTGAACGAGTACGGAGCACCGTACAACACCCTCGCCGCCGAGGTTCGGGCGGAGCTGTCCGACCTCGCTGCCCTCAAGTTCCAGGTGCTTCGAGAGGTAGGTGAAGCCATTGGCAACACTGAAACATTTAAGCTCTAAAAATGCCGACTACGGCGTGGCGGAGCAGTACCTCACCTTTGAGCATGACGAGTTCACCGGCAAGCCCATCCTGGACGAGAACGGGCGGCTTGTCCCCCGTCAGGACTACCGCATTTCTTCTTTGAATTGCGGCGAGGAGGACTTCGCCGTAGCCTGTATGCGGGCCAATCTCCGCTATGGAAAAAACCAGCAGAGGGAGGACGTGAAAAGCCATCACTACATCCTGTCCTTTGACCCCAGGGACGGCCCCGACCACGGCCTGACAATGGACAAGGCCCAGGCGCTGGGGGAGCGGTTCTGTGCCGAGCAGTTCCCCGGACACCAGGCCCTGGTCTGCACCCACCCGGACGGTCACAACCACAGCGGCAACATCCATGTCCATATCGTTATCAACTCCCTGCGGGTGGCCGAGGTGGAGCGCAAACCGTACATGGACAGAGCCAGCGACACCCAGGCCGGAGCCAAGCACCGCTGCACCGCCGCAGCCATGCGCCACTTCCGGGCCGAGGTCATGGAGCTGTGCCAGGGGGCGGGGCTGTACCAAATCGACTTGCTGGGCGGGAGCAAAAACCGTGTCACCGAACGGGAGTATTGGGCGCAGAAGAAAGGGCAGCTTGCTCTGGACACCGAAGCCGCCGCCCAGGGTAAGCCGCCCACCAAGTTTGAAACGGACAAGGAGAAGCTGCGCCGGGAGATCCGGGCCGTCCTCAACCTGGCCGTCAGCTTCGAGGACTTTGCCCAGCGGCTGTTACAGCGGGGCATCACCGTCAAGGAGAGCCGGGGCCGGTTGTCCTACCTCACCCCCGACCGGGCCAAGCCCATCACCGCCCGGAAGCTGGGGGACGATTTCGACCGCGCCGCCGTCGGTGCCGCTCTGGAACGCAACGCCGCCCGTCCCAGCCTGGGAGCCAAGCCCAGCATCCGGGAGCAGCTTCGCCAGCCCCAGGGCGTCCAGCGCATGGTGGACATTGAGGCCAAGAAAGCCGAGGGCAAGGGCATCGGCTACCAGCAATGGGCGTCCGTGTTCAACCTGAAGCAGATAGCAAACTCGGTCAACGTCTATACCGAGTATGGCTTTTCCTCGCCGGAGGAGTTGGACGCCGCCGTGTCCGCCGCCTTTGCCGCTGTGCGTGACAGCGCCGCCAGCTTGAAGCCGAAGGAATTGGCCTTGAAAGAAAAAAAGGAGCTGCGGCGGCAGATCATCATCTACCGGAACACCAAAGCAGTCCGGGATGGCCTCGCCGCACAGAAAACGCCCAAGGCCCGCGCCGCCTACCGGCAGGAGCATGAAGGTGATCTTCTCCTCTCCGAGGCCACCATTCGTTTCTTCAAGGCCAACGGCATCACCAAGCTGCCCACCGTCAAGGAGCTGACGGCGGAGATCGAGGCCCTGATGTCCGAGAAGAACGCCGGGTACAATGAGTATCAGGAGCGTAAGCGGGAGGCGGACGAGCTGCTGACCGTCAAGCGGAACATCGACCAGGTGCTTCACGGTGCGCCCAGCCAGCGGAGGGACGAGCATGACCGATAACGCCGTCCGGCTGACCTATCCGCAGTACCGGGCCGTCCGGCGATTGGTGCATGACTGCTGCAACTATGACGGCGGGAACTGCCTTCTGCTGGACGATGGGGAGGAATGTGTCTGCCCGCAGAGCATTTCCTATTCGCTGATCTGCCGCTGGTTTCGGGCGGCTGTGCTGCCTCTGGACGAAAGCCTGTGCGCCGCCCTGCTCCACCGCCGGGAAAGAAAAAAGTGCGTCCTGTGCGGTGGCTGGTACATCCCAAAATCCAACCGGGCCAAATACTGCCCGGAGTGCGCCAAGGAGGAAGAACGCCGCAAGACCCGTGAGCGGGTGCGCCGCCACCGGGCCGCCATGTAACGGTTTAGGCCCTTGAAAAGCCCGGTATCACGGGGCTTTTGGGCCGTCCTCAATAGGGGAGCTGTGTACTACCATTCCGGGCCTCGAAAATGGCCCTCTAAATGTCCACAACAAAAATTTGAAAGGAGCCGCCTATGACCGACACCCCCAGCAAGACCACCACCCGCCGCCCGGACTGCGTGACTGAAATCCGCATGGGCAACACCGTCCTCACCGTTTCCGGCTACTTCAAGCAGGACACCACCGACACCGCCGCCGACAAAATGGCGAAAGTCCTGGAGGCCGAAAGCCGCTGCCAGATCAGCCCCGGCCCGTGACCTCCTGCCGGTAGTTCCGCGATAATCCTCAGCTTAAAACTTTTTCTTGTAAGGAAGTAAAAAGCACTATACAACCGCCCCGGCCTGTGCTATACTGTTGCCATCGGAATAGCGGGGCCGGGGCTGTCGGATTGGAGGAAACGATGTTAAGACAGCAACCCATGCAAGCCCCCATCACCGCCTTGTACTGCCGCCTCAGCCGCGACGATGAATTGCAGGGCGAGAGCAACTCGATTTCCAATCAAAAGCGCATCCTCGAAAGCTACGCCCGTGAGCATAGCCTGATGCCCTATCAGTTTTTCGTGGATGACGGATGGAGCGGAGCCAACTTTGTTGAGGTAAGATAACGTAACCTTTTTTGCAGAGGGTGTTATCTTACCTCTTTTTGATGTATGTTAGATAGCATAACTCTTTACGTCGGCTCCAATCTGTCTGAAATAGGAGATACTTTCAGTAGGCTTGTCGCCTGTATCAACTCTGCCGACAAAGCTATAAAAGATTTCGATTTTGCGGGTGTTCGTTTCCTTATCCAGTTCGTGAATAAGAATGCGGTCAATAAATTCATGGACGTTTTCGTAGGTCAGTTCGGTAATGGCGGTGTATTTGCGTACCAGTGCGACAAACCTTTTCACGTCCGCGCTGCGCTCGGTGGCGTTGTCAATTTCCTGTGACAGTTCCGCAATCCTCCGGGTCAGCGTCTTTTTTTCTTCGTCATAGCCGGAAGTCAGAAAAGCAAATTGTTCATCTGAAAGTTTCCCTAAAGCGTTGTCCTCATAGAGCTTGCGGAACAAGATATTCAGCTCGCTAATCCGGCTCTGCGCCTTGTCAAGCTCTTTCCGTTGCTGCGTCAGCGTCTTTTGTACTGCCTTTGCGCTGCACTCGTTGGCGGTTTCGATAAACTCCTGTTCATGCTCTTTCACATAGGACAATACCCTTTGTAAATCGGCAAGGACAAGTTCTTTAAGGACGCTCTTTCGGATATAATGGGTAGTGCAAAGCTCGCCAGTCCTTATCCTGTTTCGATACTTGCCGCAAGTGTAGGCGTGTTTGCGTTCCAGTGTCCCGGCTCCCTGTTGCAGATACATTTTATAGCCGCAGTCCCCGCAAAAGAGAAGCCCCGAAAAAATGTCAATTTCATCAACCTTTGTAGGGCGGTGTTTGGTGGCAATCCGTTTCTGTGCAAGCTCAAAGGTTTCTTCATCAATCAAGGGTTCGTGTGTGTTGGGGAAGAAGTAACGCTTTTCCTCCGGGTTCTTCTTCGTCTTTTTCGATTTGTAAGATACCTTATAGCTCTTGCCTGTAATGGTATGCCCCAAATACTCTTTACGCGCCAGAATGTCATAGAGCGTCTTATCCGGCCAGTTGTAAATACAATTCGGGTGTGGGCGGGGGTGCCTGTGGCTTCCTGTGCGCCTGTACTGCAATTCTGCAACAGTCAATACCTCATGTTCCCGTAGCCAGTTCTGGATTTCGCAGATACGGTCGCCGCGCACATACATAGCGAAAATCTGTTTTACAATGTGCGCCGTTTCCGGGTCGGGCAATAGATGATTGCGGTCGTTGGGGTCAGCTATGTACCCATAAGGCACTTGCCCGTTGACGCGCTCGCCTTTCTGCGCCTTTGCCTGTTTGACAGCCCGGATTTTCTTTGAAGTGTCGCGGGCGTAAAACTCGTTGAACCAGTTCCGCAGAGGGGTAAACTCGTTATCTTCCCTTGCTGTGTCTACACCGTCGTTAATGGCAATGTAGCGCACTTCATATTCGGGAAAAACAATCTCTATCAGCTCCCCGGTTTTCAGATAATTACGTCCCAGACGGGAGAGGTCTTTTGTTATGACGGTCGCCACGTTCCCGGCTTCAACTTCGTGCAGCATGGCTTGAAGCCCCTCACGCTCAAAGCTCACGCCGGAAAATCCGTCGTCTACGAAAAAGCGCGTGTTGAAAAAGTGGTGTTCGTCAGCATACTTTTGTAAAATCATCTTTTGGTTCTGTATGCTCTCGCTTTCCCCGGCCTGCATATCTTCCTGGCTCAATCTGCAATATAAAGCGGTAATCTTGTCTGTCTGTAACATTTTGTCCTCCTTTCCGACGACAGACAAGCATGGCATTTGTACTGTCTATATTATACCACATACCGCTGCCTGTGTCATGTATAAAATGTGAAGAAACGCCCTATTTCCGGGCGTTTGCGGGGTTCAGTTCCATGTCTTTGCGAATGAGTTTTTTTATCTTTTTATCCAGTGTGTCCGTTGCGCGTTCACTTGCGGACGAACATACAAGGTAAGTAACTTTTCCTATTTTATGCTCCGTTGTGGTAACGGGCGTTTGGTTTTGCGTCAAAGAAAATCCCCCTTTCTTTCGCAAACATATAATACAGTCTATGAATAGCAGCAAGTCCACTATTCAATAAAACAAAGGCTTTAATCGGACGGTTATTAGCATAACCTCATGGGAATTTCACCCCGGCATGGTTCTCATGCAGCCCTACCCATTGCCTGCGACGCTCTTAACGCTCGGACTGTGGCTGTAAGGAAGTATCATTGTATATTCTGCGTGTCGTCGCCCGCAAGCCGCTACACTTGCTTTCCGGCGCGGTGTTGGTCGCTCGGCTGTCCGGGCGGGGATAACCTCACCCGGATAGCGTCATGGCGCACCCGCCGTATGGCTCGGCGCAAAAGGAACGTATCCGATTTGCCCTATGCTGCGCCGCCGTTATCTTGCGCCGCTTTCTTTGTCAAGGTTCAGAATGGCTTTGCTGCCGCGTCAGCAGCGGAACGGAAAAGGGGGAGAGAGAAAGCGTCCCGCCGCCGCTGCGGTTTATTCCTCTGCCTTAAAGGTGAGGACAGCCATCATCAGTTTTGCTTGCAGCCGTTCCCGAATGTCGTGGTCTACGCCGAAATAGACATTCCCGCGCTCGTCGTACAGCTTCCGCATGGAGAGGCGGGCTATGTAGCCGCTGAAATGCTGCAAGACAATCTTCATAGCGTCCGGGTCGCCCTTTGTCGCTACCACAATGACAGGATAGGGAACAAGGGCATTTTCCGGGTAGCCGGGTTCGTTACCATTCGTCCCATTCATCAGCATTTTCCTCCAGATATTTTCTTAATCTCTCAAAAGAGCTTGTCCGCCTGTACTGTATCGTGCTTCTCGACGTATTGAACAGTTCCGCAATCTCGGTATCGTTCATTCCCTCGAAGTAATACAGCAGTATGGCTTTGCGCTTTTCTTCCGGCAAAGTACGGATTGCTTCAAGAAGCAGCTTTGGCGTGATTTTCTTCCCGGCTTTCTCAAAGACGGTTTCAACAGTTTCCCGTTTGAAATATTCATCAAACGTATGAAGCTGTCGCGCTTCGTCTAAGGTCATGTCGGAAAAGGTCACTTCCTTTGCCCTGTGTCTGCGAAGCTCTCTATGAGTGTCGCACGCTTCATTGTGAAGTACCGTATTACAAAACTTCTGAAAAGCACACTGTTTGTAAAACTCCCTGCTGTTAGGTTCCACATTCTCACCTCCTTTCTCGTTGGAAAGTTGGTGGTGCTTCCCCCTTTTCGCGGGGCAATACGGCGGTTTTCAAAAACGCCGAAGATTTTTTGAAATTTCTTCAAAAAATTTTTTGAGCAGCAAAATGCGCCTGTCCGAAAAGCCCGGACAGGCGCATTGGTATTGTGAGTAGTATTTAGATGATTAGACAGTTCATATATACAAGCGTAATTTCCCCCGGTGGTGGTCGGGCTTTTTTTGATGTGTCAATGACCGTCGGATTTTGTCGATATGGTATGTGCTTCATGGCGGCTACCTCCTTTAGCCGCCGCTTTTAACAGTGATACCGCGTCATTTCTTGAGAAGATAAAAAGAAACGGCGGCTTTGATTTTTCAAAGCTGCTGCGGAAATCAAAGAACGACAAGCAACAGTTCTGATTTTGCTCCAATATGGTTATTGGGGGCACAAATTAAATCAAAAAAGAGCCGATAACAGCAGTATTTCAAACTGCATATTATCGGCTCTGCGTCTGTGCGTCTGGCTCTTTTAATTAAATTATTTTTGTTGTTTTTTGGCTTTATTATATGTATTAGCTAACTGTCCACAAGCTGCTTTAATCTCTCTACCATGAGAAACTCTCATGGTAACTTCAAGTCCTGTTTGCTCTAATTGATGTTTGAACGCAACCATTTCTTGTTTTTGTGGTGCTCTAATTTTTGAATTACTCGTCGGGTTGTATTGCAGCACGTTAATCATAACATTTTTGCCCTTAAACCATTTTGCAAGTTGCCTTATATCTGAGGAACGGTCATTTATACCTGGTAAAAGCAAATACGCAAATACCACTTTTCGATTATGCCTTTGTGAATAGGACAATGCTTGCTTAACAACATCTTCAATAGCGTACATGTGCATATGAGGAATGATACAGTTTCTCACAGCCTGTGTTGCTGCATGTAAAGATATTGTCAACTGAATTTTTAGATGTTCTTCGCGCAATTTTTTTAATTGATTAACTGGACCAACTGTTGATATGGTAATGCCGTCGGTTGGAAAGTTAAGTCCATTTCTATCTCGAAGAATATGGATTGCTGCAATCAAGTTGTCGTAATTGAATAAAGGTTCTCCCATTCCCATAAAAACGATACGATTTACTTTTTGACGTATCAATATGACCTGCTGCACAATTTCAGACGGTGTTAGATTACGAACGAAACCATTGCGTCCGGACTCACAAAAAATACAGCCAACAGAACAACCAACTTGCGTACTTACGCAAACAGTCCCACCATCTCGCCGTTTAATAAAAACCGTTTCGATATACCTGTTGTCTTTCAATTCATAAACATACTTTTCAGTATCGCTACTTTTATAGACTTTTTTTGTTGATATTGATAGATTTTTTTTGTGAAATGGCTGTTTATACAATTTCGCATATAAGGCTCTTGCTTTATCCTCTCCAATTACTTCCGACATTTCTTTGTAAGTAAATCCGTATGGGTCATTCAATATTTCCGTAGGTGTACTTTTAGGTAAGTGTTTCATTTAATATCCTTCCTTTTCAAAATTAAAAAGTTTGTTTTTCAGAGTTTTTGATTATGATTTGTTGAACGATGCACCATTTTTGGCGGGTCATTCAACCAAGCGCTACAGCATGCCTCGTATCAAGCGGGCTATGCTGCATAGCCTTCTGGAGATTAACCAGGCGGATACCGACAGGCTCCGCCGGGATCTGCCGCTCTTTGTGCGCCCCCTGGCCATGGGGGAATGCGGCGGCCGTATTCTCTCATTGATCAGCCGCACGTCCGCGCTTCCCCTGTTGAACGATGCACCATTTTTGGCGGGTCATTCAACTTAATGGCAATGTAGCGCACTTCATATTCGGGAAAAACAATCTCTATCAGCTCCCCGGTTTTCAGATAATTACGTCCCAGACGGGAGAGGTCTTTTGTTATGACGGTCGCCACGTTCCCGGCTTCAACTTCGTGCAGCATGGCTTGAAGCCCCTCACGCTCAAAGCTCACGCCGGAAAATCCGTCGTCTACGAAAAAGCGCGTGTTGAAAAAGTGGTGTTCGTCAGCATACTTTTGTAAAATCATCTTTTGGTTCTGTATGCTCTCGCTTTCCCCGGCCTGCATATCTTCCTGGCTCAATCTGCAATATAAAGCGGTAATCTTGTCTGTCTGTAACATTTTGTCCTCCTTTCCGACGACAGACAAGCATGGCATTTGTACTGTCTATATTATACCACATACCGCTGCCTGTGTCATGTATAAAATGTGAAGAAACGCCCTATTTCCGGGCGTTTGCGGGGTTCAGTTCCATGTCTTTGCGAATGAGTTTTTTTATCTTTTTATCCAGTGTGTCCGTTGCGCGTTCACTTGCGGACGAACATACAAGGTAAGTAACTTTTCCTATTTTATGCTCCGTTGTGGTAACGGGCGTTTGGTTTTGCGTCAAAGAAAATCCCCCTTTCTTTCGCAAACATATAATACAGTCTATGAATAGCAGCAAGTCCACTATTCAATAAAACAAAGGCTTTAATCGGACGGTTATTAGCATAACCTCATGGGAATTTCACCCCGGCATGGTTCTCATGCAGCCCTACCACNCGGACGAACATACAAGGTAAGTAACTTTTCCTATTTTATGCTCCGTTGTGGTAACGGGCGTTTGGTTTTGCGTCAAAGAAAATCCCCCTTTCTTTCGCAAACATATAATACAGTCTATGAATAGCAGCAAGTCCACTATTCAATAAAACAAAGGCTTTAATCGGACGGTTATTAGCATAACCTCATGGGAATTTCACCCCGGCATGGTTCTCATGCAGCCCTACCACACTGCTCCTCTATTTTTATGTGGTATTGTCCTCCTTTTGCAATTTAATAAAATGATGGTTTTGCAGCAGCCACAAAGCCTTCTGACTCCGTAATAACTACATTATTTTGGCTAAAAGCGCAATGAATTATTAAAAGCCTGCCATTTGTATCTCTGCCGCCTACGATTCCCACGTGCTCGTCACCGGGATAAAACACCAGATCCCCCGGTAGGGCCTCATCCCAAGAGATGGGGGTACAGTAGGTGTGCTGCATGTGGGCACCACCGCCGTGGCCTATGACGTACTCTCCATCAGTAACATTGTAAAATACCCAATCGACGAATCCACTGCAATCTAACCCGTAGGGCAGGTAGGTTCCGGTAGTCGAGCTGCCGTCTGCCCATACCTTGGTGAGCTGGCCCCAGCGGGAGTCCCAGCCAATCACCAGAGACTTCCCGCCCCAGAAGTAGTTGACCTTGCCTACCAGCCTACAGGCTGTTTCCACCACAGCCCGGCGCTCTGGGTCCAGATCAGCGGGCAGGTCAGCCAGCAGCTTCTTTGCTGTGGCGTCAGAGATCGTGAGATCCCCGGTCAAGGCAGCCAGCATGTCGGAATTTGCCAGCAGTTCATCCAGAGCCTTGTTCTGTTCCTCTGTGAAAGAATAAAATACCCGCATATCATCCGGCGTCCTGGCGGTGATCGTCACAGTGAGTATTTGCTCTGTCCAGGCCGGAGTGTCTCCGGAGGCGGGATGCTCCACCGCTCTGGAGGAGGAGGCAAGTTTTGTCATGTCCCAGAAGACTGTGCGCAGGGCCTCTACATTGGCCGCATCCAATATCGCCACGGTCGTTCCATCAGCAGCGCCCGCCGTTTTGGCGGCAAACACCGCCAGAATATCAGACCAGGGGGGCGGCTGTCCCTGGATCTCCAGCGTGTCATATCCACCCTCCGCCTGCATGCTGGAGATCTTCTCTCCCAATTCGCCGTTGATCTGTGCCACCGCCTGGGCGGGAGAGATGGCTCCGGTTGTTTCATCAGGTCCGGCAAAAAAGATCCCCAGCGGTGAGGCAAGGATGATGCCGCACAAACAGATGACAACCACCACCGCGATCACCACCCCACCGCCTGCTGTGGCCGCGGCGGCCAAAGCCTTAGCTGCCGCGATCACAGCGCGTAGTGCGCGGTTTGCCGCCTGTGCGGCCTGTCTGGCGGTCACACGGGCCGCCTGTGCGGCCTTTTGAGTCTGTGCCAGCCTGGCTCCCGCCTCCGCCGCACGGCGGGCCTGTCGGGCCGGAAACGCTCTTACAGGCGGTTTCCCACCCGGCTTTCCAATCCCAGCCGTTTTGCGAATGGGATGGCCAGCCGATTTGACCGGCACGCCTCGTTCTTTTACTGCCGTCTTTGCGGTGCTGCCCATAGCCTGCCTGGAGACCTCCCCGTGAGGCCGGGGCTGCACACGAGAACCACCTGTCTGCCCGGACACCTGATGTAGCTGCTTGCGGGCCTCTGTACCTTGTGGCCGTTTTCCCGAGGGAGGAGCTGCCAAGGGGCCGACCTTTCTCACAGGCAAGCGCTGCTCCAGTTTCCTGCTGCGGAGAAGGGTGCCCTGGCGCTCCCGCACAAAGGACGTTTTTCCCTGCTGCAAGGCGCTTGGCGGTGTGGCAGGCGCGGGATCGGCTTGCATCTTCAGATAGGCGTCCTTGGTCTTGATATTTCTTTTTTGAGGCGTTTGGAGTGCGGACTGCGGCTGGGGCTGGCTTCTGCCCGCACTCTGCGTCCGGAGCAGATCTCCCGCTTCTTTCCCGCGGCGGCGGCCCCTTGGAGGCAGAGTGCCGTCATCTCTTGGTCTTGCCGCTCCTGGCGGATCGTGACGGTCAGGGTATCCGTCCGGGCCTGCATCCGGGGTGTGCTTTGCACCTTTCTTTCGTTTTCCCAGCAGATGCTCGGCCAGCTGCTCCGCCCGTTTGACACCGCTCACCTCGGCATCGCCCAGCTGGTCGCCGCCGAAGTCATCCCGCTGGCCGTGCTGGGCCGTGTCCCGCAGCTGGCCCCGCAGGCGTTCTGTGCCGTCATCCAGCCCCCGCCGGATCAATTCCTTCGGCGCGGACTTGACCCGTTCTTTCAAAGTGTGCTGCACCTGCGGTTTCTCTTTGATTTTATCGATATATCTCACCTCACTCCAGCAGGGAGGGGCCTTGGCCCCTCCCTGGTTTTATTACGCGGCCAAGTCAGAGGGCTTGGTCGTCATCAGTTTATAGAGCTGCGTATGACGGGGGAAATTGTCCATGAAGGGCACAATGGCGCTGCCGCACTTGATGAGGCCCCGCCCAAAGTCCACATTGGTGATGTAGGAGAGCTGGTTGTCTGAGATGTTCAGCAGACGGGCCAGCTCCAGCCGGTCGGTGCTGGCCTGGTTGAGCATGACCAGGAATTCACTGTTGGCGAGCATGGTCCGGGCCGTGTGGGACTGGAGCAGATCGTCCACATTCTGGGTCAGGCCGGTACAGCAGGCACCGTACTTCCGCACCCGCTTCCAAAGGGTGAACAGGAAGTTGGCGCTGTACTCATGCTGGAACAGCAGATAGATCTCATCGATATAGATCCAGGTATTCCGCCCCAGGCGGCGGTTGCGGGTGATTCGGTTGAGAAAGCTGTCCAGGATCACCAGCATGCCCATGGAGAGCAGCTGTTTGCCCAGCTTCCGGATGTCATAACAGGCGATGCGGGAGCTCATGTCCACATTGGTGGGTTTGGCAAAGGTGTTGAGACTGCCCTCCGTGAACAGTTCCAGGGCCAGAGCCACATCCCGCGCCTCGGCCTCCGGCTGGCGCAGCAGTTCGGCGTGAAAGTCCTGGAGTGTGGGGGCCTGGCCCCGGCAGCCGTCCCGCACATAGTCGTGGTAGCACTGTGCTGTACAGCGGTCGATGATAGACTTCTCCTTGGCAGACAGCTTTCCGGCCCCCACAGACTGCTCACAGAGAGAAAGCAGGAACTCCGATTTCAGCACCACGGGGTTTTCACCCTCGCCGTAGCCCTGCTCCATGTCCATGGCGTTGATGTGGTTGCTGGAGGTGGCGGAGATCTCCACCACCTCGCCGCCCAGCCCTTCCACTAGGGGCCGATATTCCGACTCCGGATCAATGATCAGGATGTCATCCTGGGTAGAGAGGGCCAGGGCGGTAATCTCCCGTTTTGCGGTAAAGGATTTGCCGGAGCCAGACACGCCCAGAACAAATCCGTTGCCGTTGAGGAGCTGCTTGCGATCGGCAATGATGAGATTTTTACTGATGACATTCTGGCCGTAGTAGATGCCGCCCCGGTCCCGGATCTCCTGGGCTTTGAAGGGCATGAGGACGGCCAGGGCCTCGGTGGTAAGGGTGCGCAGGGCGTCGATCCGCCGCAGACCCAAGGGGAGGGCGGTGACAAGGCCCGCGTCCTGCTGCCAGTTCAGAGTGGTCAGCTGACACAAATGCTTGCGTGCGATGGACTGGAGGGTCTCTGTGTCGCTGTCCAGCTCCTCCTTGCTGTCGGCCAGATGCACCAGAGTCACCACGGCGAACATCATCCTCTGATCCCGTGTGGTTAGATCATCCAGCATTTCCCGCGTCTCTTTCCGCTGCTGCTCCAGGTCGTAGGGCACCACCGCGGAGAAGTTGTTGTTGCTGTTCTGCCGCCGCTGCCAGTTGGTGACGTTGGTCTCCACCCCCAGCAGGCGGTTCTGCATCTCCCGCACAGCCTCATCGGTGGGGACGGGGATCACGTCGATGGACAGCATCATGGTGCGGTTCAGGCTGGTGAGTTCGTTGATCATGGAGTCCTTGATGTAGCTGGCATACTCCTTGAGGAACATGGCCCGGCCATATTTGTCGCCCAGGATGAAGTGGTCCTTCCGAAACTCCATACTGTCCGGGCAGATGGCGTCCTTAAAGGAACGGCCTGTTTTCATGCACTCCCGCAGATCGATATGGAACCGGGACTCCTCGCCCACCCGGTAAAAATCATGGAGCACACGCAGCCGCTCCACCGCGTCCAGTTCCTCACAGTGGGAATCCAGGTGATTGAGCCGGGTGGTCACATCATTCATGACCCGGTCGAAGAAGGTCCGGGCCTCCTCGGGCGTTTTCTTATGGGTGGAGACGGTGACATATCGCTCCTGCACCATGCTGTTGGAGGAGTCGGTGACCTTGTCCAGCAGCATAGCGTTGTACTCGGAGCGCCCCCCGTCCAGATGATCCCCCTGGGGCGGGATCAGGATCTCCTGCTCAAAATTGCGGCGGTTGAGCCGCTTGTTGTTGATGGTGATCTTGGTGGTGGAGCCGGTGTCCAGGGCGTTGAGCAGTTCCGAGTAGCCCAGGAACATGGAGGTCTTGTCCTCTTTGGAAGCGATGGCGTAATTGATGTCGGAAAAGCGGATGGTTTTCGAGAATTTCCCTCCGAACTGGAAAAGCCCATCCGGCCAGATCCGGCGGATGGGGATGGTGTCCTGAACGGACTTCGGCACCGTAAGGTGCTCCTTGTCCTGCTTCAATGTGTTTTGAAGGGTCTTAATCAAGTCGAATGGCCTCCTTTATCGATGAATGTTCCATGAGTTGGACATAGAGATCATTTGAACGGAACAAGAGACGTTTGGGCATGAAAAATTCCGAGCGGATATACGCCATGAGAAAGCGTTCCAGCGTCATGCCGTTATAGGTGAAAAAACCACCCAGGGCGAATGGAAACGCGGCCAGGATGCACACCCATCCGATCTCGCCTGTTCCAAGCACCGGGTGCAGGCAAAAGTACACGGCCAGCGCCACCAGAACGGCCAGCAGGGCAAACAAAAATTGCCGCAGGGACAGGCCGAAAAAAAGACTTTCCTGGTAATTCCGCACCTCTTTATTGATGCGTACCTCCAAGGTATCACCTCCTGCATTTCTGTTTGGTTTTCATGGACAGACCGTTGCAAAGCCTGTCCGGCTATGGTACCATTTGCTCAACTTAGGAAGGGAGTTGAGCGTATGGCATATCTGATGCTCGGGAGCGTAATGATTTTGCTCTCCATTGTGTTCCGCCTGGCAGCGGTGTTTCGCCTGACCATCCCACTGGTTTATGCGCTGATCGTTCCCACCATTTTTCATGAATGGTACTATGCCAATCAAACGCTGGCCAACGTCATCTGGTATGCGCTGCTGGCGGTGGTAGTCCTGTCCTGGGTGGTCTCCCTGGTTCGGAAGGTCCAGGACATCCTGCTCCGGAGGAGAGAGGACAAGATGCTGGAACTCATCGTGCTCAACCGGATGCGGGAGGCCCAAATGTACGGGGAACCAGAAGCGGATGGCGGATATAAGATCCGGGTGGACGACCTGTTTGACGATGATTAACCAAGCCCCATCAATTCCCGGATGATCCGGTCGCTCATCTTGATGGAACCAACCAGCACCAGCATATTGAAGATCAACTCGCCAATGTAGTTCCAGACCAGTGTGGCCGGTGCTGTGGAAGCGTCGCCCACAGCGGGCGGAGCGGAGGCAAACTGCGAAAAAATGACGCAGGCCAACACAATGATACAGCCCTCCAGGCAGATGGCGGCATAGCTTTTGAGGAAAGCGACGCCAATGCTGCTGGAGGGCTGTCCCGCGAAACTGGCCAGGGGGATAGGCGCGATGGCGGTGGCCATGTAGAGCTTGAAAAAGCGGGAGTAAACGGTCAGGATCATAACGAGGGACAGGACCCAGATAAACAGGGAGCCCAGCAGAGTCACCGCCCAAAGGGGGATGGACTCCAACAGCCCCACGCTTTCAATGGCGGTAATGAGTTCTTCCGGCAGTGTGGTGGGTGACATGGCAGTCATGCCGGATGCGTCCATGATGGTGGATATTGCCCCCTGGGCCACTTGGAACAGGGCGTTCATTAGTTCCATGCCATAGGTCACTGCCGCCTGTGCCAGCACAAAGCGGATAAAGCACTTGAAGGCCACCTCCGGGCGCTTGATCTCGGTAAAGCTGCCGCAGGTCTTGATTACGCCCATCACAAAAAACAGCACTAACAGCGCATAGCCAATGGCTTGCAGCGCCCCGTTGATACTGACGATCACGTTCCAGATCCCGCCGCCTTTGAAGTCCTCTGGGGTCGTGCTGATCAGGGTCCAGATCTCTGCGAGTTTGTCGTTCCAGGTCTGCAGGGCGGAATTCAGATTGTCTACGATCCAGTTTCCACTGCCCAATCACTTCACCTCCCATACAGGCTGTATCTCATGTTGCAGCCACTCCTTTCTCACCCACAGCCCATTCCAGGGCCGTGGGTGTTCTTGCGTTTCTTCCTCATCAGCCGGTGATGAGGGTGAGGATCTCCTTGGTAAAGGTGATCACGATACCACCGGCGATGGTGAGCATGCCATTGGCCCGCTGGGAGGGGTCATGGCTCTTGAGGGACAGGCCCAGTTGGAGGACGCCGAAGCCCAGCAGGATCAGGCCGATGGCTCGAATCAGTGAGAAGATGAACTCGGAAAGGTTGTTGACGACCGTCAGCGGATCATCTGCGGCAAAGGCCGGGACAACCATAACGGTCAGCGCCAGAACGAGGCAGGAAAACAGGGCGTACAGTTTCCGTGCGCGGCGCTCATACTTACGGGTGGTCAGATCATGTTTCATGCTGCAGTCTCCTTTTCTTTGTTGGTTTCATCGGCAGAAATAACCTGGAAGAACGGTGTGCCTGGAATGGCCGGTGTGGTGTTGTGTCCATGGTGAATATACGGCGCTCCGCCTCCGTCCACGGTGTAGCGGATAGCGGGGTGCTCGGTCAGTTCATACTTTAGGTCCATGACGGGTTTTGCTCCCCGGATAAACAAGATGCAATAGCGATTATCCAACGCACGGACCTCATCAGGGGTAAGCAGCTCCCGTCCACTCATCTGGAAATTGGTGGAGTAGGAGCCCGATTTGCCCTTGGTCTGCCCATGGGTCTTTGTATCAATGGTGGCCTTGCCCAGGGCCTCAGAGATATACTTATGGGTGCTCTGCTCGTTGCCGCCCAGATAGAGGATAGTGTCCGAGTTGCCGGGGATGGTCTCCCAGGAGTCCTTGTACAGTTCCTTGATCTGGGCCATGTTCTGAATGATGGTGCTGGAGGAAATGTTGCGGGAACGCATGGTGGCCAATTCACGAGTGTACCCTGGCAGCGGCATGGCCGCGAACTCATCCAATACAAAGTGGACGTGCCGGGGCAGCGCCCCATGATGGATCTGGTCCGCGCTGTAATAAAGTGTCTGAAACGCCTGGGAATAGAGCAGGGACACCAAGAAGTTGAAGGTGCTGTCATTGTCCGGGATCACGGCGTAGAGAGCGCATTTCTTTTCTCCCAGGGTATAGAGGTCCATATCGTCGTGATCCGTGATGGCCCGGATCTGGGGTAGGTTAAAGGGGGCCAGACGAACCGCGGCGGAGACCAAAATACTCTTGGCTGTCTTGCCCGAAACGAGTTGTCAAGGACTTTTTAATCAAATTCACAAAAAAGCCACAAAAAAGTGCCAGAAGCACTTTCATGCTCCTGACACTCAGGCGGGTGGGGTTACTTTTCCCCGGCAAGGATTTTTTCGCAAACGGTCTGGTATTCCGGCAGCCGTTCAAGGAAGGGGTTCCAGCGCCGCTTTATCTCGGCCAGTTCCAGAGGGTCGGCGGTCTGTTCAGTGTGATCGTTGCCGGTCATCTGCAACACATCCATCGACACCTCGGAAAACAGCACTTCGGCAAGCTGGTCGGCGGTGTCAACGAGTATTTCTTCCTCGACATACCGCTTTTTTGTGCTGATTTTCAGCAGCAGATAGCCCAGCTTATCAGACCAGAGCCATTCCAGATAGGGGCTTTCCCGGATGTAGTCGGCAAACACCGCGTAAACCCTCTCAATCTCTTTCTTTTCCGTTTCTTCGTACAGCATTTTCATGTCCTCCTTGGCTAAAAGTTTTGGCGTGTACCATCATCAGTTTAACACAAGGCGGCTGGCTTTATCAGCCGGTCACATCTGCTGTATCTCGTTTTTGAGCATACGCTTGATTTTGTCGCTCATGGTTTCAGTGCTGGTCTGGCTGAAATGGACGCGCACCTTGTAGGTGGTCTTGCCGATTTTCTTTACCAGCGCGGGGGCGTCCTCCGGCGCTCTGGTAGTGGTGGTGTCTGCGGTCTGCATGGTACGGGTTTCTTCGCTCATGGCGCTCCTTTCTCCGGGCGGGGCTGTGCCGTCCGGCACAAAATTACTCATGCTTACGGTTTACAATGTCTTTCGCCGCCTGCTTGGTGGCCCCGGCGTTTTCCTCCCGGAAGTTTTTCCCGGCAAAGAGGATCGGGGCGCACCGTTCCAGAATACGGTCATAGATACGAGCGTGGGCCAGGTCAGGCGAGTTTTTGAGTTCGGCCAGCTTCAGGTTGGTGGTGATGATCATGGGCCTGCGGCTGCGGTAGCGGCTGTCAATGACGAAAAACATCTGCTCCATCGCATACTCGGTACTGCGCTCCACACCCAAATCGTCAATGATAAGCAGGTCGTACTCGTCAAAGCTGGCGATAAAGTCGGCCCTGTCCTCGGAAAACATTCCCGTCAGACGGTTCAGGATGGTGGGAAAGTTCGTCATCAGCACCGGCACATCCCGGTCAAGCAGGGCGTTGGCGATACAACCGGCGAAAAAGGACTTGCCAGTTCCCACATCCCCAAACAGAAGCAGGCCGGTGTTGTTCCTGTATGCCTCCTTCCAGTTCTCCACGTAGGCGCGGGCCTTGTCCATCAGAGGATTTTGGCCGTTGTCGTTGGCAAAGGTGTAGTCGTACAGATAGCGGTCTTGCAGGCCCTGGGCCTTCCGGCGCTTGATGCGCTCCATGCGGCGCTGCCGTTCCTCGGCGGCCTTGCGCTGTTCCTCGGCCTCCCGCTGACACTGGCAGATACAGCGGGGCATGAAGTAGCCGGGTTTCCCAAAGCATGGCACAACGGTCTGCCTCTGGCCGCCGCACTTTTTACAGTGAATGAGGCCGTCTGCCGGGTCTATGTACTCGTCCCCGGCCAGTTCCATACCGGCGGCTGCCTTGTCGATCAGCGCCCGGATTTCTGCGGTAATCTCCATCATACGGTTTCATCCTCCTTTACGCTGTAATCACGGTTGCGGGTGGGCGGGGCCGCCTTTTTCGCGTCCTCACCGGCCCAGCGCCGGATGGTGGCGGCATGGCTCTGATACCGCTTACCGGTAGAGGCCATGTATTCGGACAGCTTTTCGATGTACTGGCCCCATACAGTGGGAAAACTGGCCTGCAAGTCTGCCAGTTCCTCGTCCGTCAGGAAAACATTCTGGTAACGGCCATAGGCGCGGGCGCTCTCACTCTCTCTATTCTCTATACTCTTATCTCTAATATCTAATCTCTTATCTCTAATCTCTGGTGGACAAATGTCCCCCTGGCTATATGGTGGACAAATGTCCGCCCCGCCGGATGGGAGCAGTTTTTGACGCTTCAATCGCATACGCTCTTTCTTTTTCCGTTCCCCCTCGGTAGAGGATTGGCCGATCAGCAGTTGGATGTCGGCCATGTAGTAGGCCCCATCGGTCAAAATCTCCACAAGGCCAAATTCAAGGAACACCTTCAAGGCCCGTTCCACCGTCCCCACCTGATGGCGGGTAAAGGTGGCGATGGTCTGGGGCGTGTGGGGCAGATGGTCATTGAGCATGAGGATACCGCCGCTTTTGAGTGACATGAGGTACATTTTCAGCAGCAGATTGGAGTACAGCAGGCCATCCTGCATACTCTCCAAAATGACCATCGTTTCGCTGTTGTAGAAGTTTTCTTTCAGCTTGAGGTAGTAATATTTTCGATTGTCTGACATAGGCTTCCTCCTTGGGGTTTATTTCAGGGGTCTGTATGCCTTTAGAGGGCCGTTTTGGGGGCCAGAGGATAAATCTATCAGGCCCCCAGCGACACCCTCGAAAAAAGCCTTGATTTACAAGGGGTTTTCAGCCCCTAAAGCGTGACATTTCGCCCTTTGTTTGCGCTTGCGCTGGGCGGCCTTGATACGCTTCATGCGTCCGGCACATTCCGGGCAGTATTTGGCCCGGTTGGAGCCGGGGGTGAACAGCGCCCCGCAGACGGCGCACCGTTTGGCGTCCAGGCGGTGGAACAGGGCCGTTTCCAGTTCTCTGTCCAGCGGCAGCACCGCCGCCCGGAACCACCGGCACAACAGGGAGTAGGAAATGGACTGGACGCAGACACATTCCTCCCCATCATCCAGCGCGATACAGTGGCCGCCGTCATAGTTGCAGCACTCATGTACCAGCCGCCGCGCTCTGCGGTACTGGCGGTAGTCCATGACGGGGACGGGTTCAGGCTTGCTTTTTTTCATGCTGGCACTTCCCACACCCGCCGCAGTTGCCGCAGCCCTGGCAGGCACGGGCCTCCGGCTCCGGGCCGGTGGGCGCGTCTGCCGATTCCGGCTGCAAGAGGGCAAGGGGCAGGCGGATATTCAGGTGGATAGTGACGGGCAAAATAATTTGCTTCATACAGTGACCTCCTTCAATGAATTTACTGTTAAATATTCGTGCAAAGTATTGTTTTCTTCGTGCAAATGGCATATACTAAAAGTACCAGCAGAAAGGGGTTGATGATATGGCTGGAAATACCACAAACATCAGCATCCGCATGGACGCGGATTTGAAGGCACAGGCCGACGCCCTGTTTGCGGAACTCGGCATGAATTTATCCACGGCGTTCAACATCTTCGTGCGCCAGTCGCTTCGTGAGGGCGGCATTCCCTTTGAGGTGAAGCTGGAACAGCCCAACAAGGAAACGATTGCTGCCATGCTGGAAGCGGAAAGGATTGCAAAAGACCCGTCTGTAAAGGGATACAATGACCTTGACGAGTTGTTTGCCGACCTGAAAAAATGAGGAAAACAAAGTACACCGTCAAGTACACGACCGCTTTCAAAAAGGACTACAAGCGGGCAATCAAGCGCGGCCTGAAAATCGAATTGCTGGAACAGGTCGTGGCGCTGCTGTCGATGGGCGAACCGCTGCCGGATAAAAACCGCGATCACGATTTGTCCGGCGATTGGGTGGGCCATCGGGAATGTCACATTCTCCCGGACTGGCTGCTCATTTACCGTATCGAGGATGATGTGCTGGTGCTGACGCTTGCCCGCACCGGGTCGCACAGCGACTTGTTCGGCAAATAAACCATCTGCCGCCGTATGGGGAAACCTGTACGGCGGTTTTTCTGTGTGCAAAAGGGTGTCGTGAAACGCGACGCACCTGAAAGGGGTCGGCAAAGCGCCGTACCCTTTACCGCTCCGGCCCCCGGTCGCGGGGCTTGTCCCGTTCCTGCCGGGCCAGTTGGTCGGCGGCCTTGCGGAGCCGTTCCACAGCTTTTAGCTCCTCCCGCATAGCTTTCATGTCGATGCTGTCCACCTGTTTCTGGGCGGTCAACAGGTCGATCTCACGCCGCCATTCCTTCGGGGTGATTTCCTCGCCGCTGGCTTTCAGTTCTTTCAGATACCGGGCCGCCGCGTCATAGAGGATCAGTTCCCGGCTGTGGCGCTGCTCGAACAGTTCCCGCTTCTCCGGCTTCACCCTGGCAAGCTGTTTATGAATGGCCTTGTATTCGTTGTACTGCGCCCACATCTCCCCGCGCTCGGTGAGTGTGGCAATCCGGCGCTCGGCTTTGACGATCTCTCGCCGCAGGTCATAGTAGCGGGTGTTCATGCCGGCAATTTTTTCATGGAGCTGCTGCATGGATTGGATGCCGTTGGCGTTCAGGAAATTGAACAGGGCGGCGCTCTCCTGCAAAGCCCGGATTTTACCGGTGCGGGTGTCGGGCCGCTTGAGCTGCTGCTGGGCCTCCCACAAGTCAATCATGCTGGGCTGCTGGCCCTCCGGCTTCTCGGCCTCGGCCTTCGACCAGTTGTAGAGGCGGGTAATGCGGGCCTTGATTTCTTTCAGCAGCTTGTTGTCGGCGGCGATCTGCCGGTTGACTTCCCCCTTGTCGGTGCGGATGCCGCGCTTCTCCATCTGGCTGGCCGCTGGCCCCAGGTGGACAGAGGGGATTTTATCAATGCCCTGTCGCTTGTAGCTGCGGTGGTCTACCAGGGCAGGCTGACCGGCTGCCTCCAATGCCCGGTTGGTATAAGCCGCCCATGCTGCTCGCCAAATCTCCACATTCCCTTTGTCGTTCCAGTCGGTGGTGTCCTCCCGGTGGTTCTTCCAGCCGCCTCTCTCGTCCGGGATGCGCTGGCCGTTTTCGTCCAGGTCGTATGCCTTGCGGCACTTCGCGCCCCATGCGCCGTTTTCTTTTAAGGGCCGGACGGTCAGCATGATATGGACATGGGGGTTGCCGGTTCCCTTGTCATGGATGGCAAAATCAGCGCACATCCCCTTGTCCACAAAGTTGTCCTTCACATAGGCCCGGACAAGGGCAAGCTGCTGTTCCCTGGACAGTTCGCGGGGCAAAGCCGCCTCGATCTCGCGGGCAAGCTGGCTGTCCCTGGCTTTCTCGATCTGCTCCACACTGTTCCAAAGGGTGGAGCGGTCTGCAAATTCCGGCGGGGCGTGGGCGGGCAGCATGATCTCCGCATGGACAACGCCGCCCTTGCGGGTGTAATCGTGGGTAAGGCCGTCCCATTCATTCGTCAGCTTTGTTCCGCTGCGGTAGGCGGCTGCGGCAACAGCGGAACGGCCCTCGCTGCGCTTGATGATACTAACGGGAATATGACAAAAATCTATGGGTGGCACCTCCTTTCGGTAAGGGGTATTCAGGCTCCGTGGAGCCGGACAGACGCGAAGCGGGTGTCTGGCTGCGCGGGGCGCACAAGGGGTTTGGGGAGTGTAGCGCCCCATCGCGCTCGGAGAGCGCAACAGCCCCCGGCAGGGCGCATGACACCGGCAACGGTGTATAAGTGCGCCCTTGTAAACAAGGGACTTACGGCTTGTCCCCGGATTTCGGCAGTTTTGCGGCCAGTTCTGCCGCCCCCGGAAGATGGGACAGGGCAATCAGGAACGCCTTGACCTCTACGCCGGGAAGGTCGAGGGCCAGAGGGAAAATACCCTCCAAAATGGCCCCGCGCTCAATCAGGCGGCGGGTGCGGGCCTTGCGTTCCTCGCCCCGCTGCTTGTTCTCCAAAATCTTCTGGCGGTTCTCAAGCTGCCGGATCTCCTTCAGGACTTCTTCGCGCTCGTCTTTTTTCTGTTTCGCTTGGGTGGTGCTGTCTTTGTGCATATCGCTTTCTCCTTTGGCGGCTCCATCCAGCCGCGCTTAATATAATATTTCTGCAACTTGATGATGGCGTTGCGAACCGTGACAATGGCCGCCGATGTGGTAAAGCCTTCGGCCTCGGCAATCTCCTTAAACTGCTTGCCCTCCCAAAACCGGGCGTGCAGGCAGCTTGCCTGCCGGGGCGTCAGGGTGGCAAGGGCCTCCCGGAGCCGTTCCATCATCAGGGCGCGGGCGGCCTCCTGTTCCCGTTCCGTTTCCTTCTCCATCAGAATATCCTCCGGGGAAACGGCCTGCTCCGGGAAATGGTTTTCCATGCCGGGGGATGCGTCCAGAGAGTAGCAGTGATAGTGCTGTTTGGCGTCATTGGCATCCTCTGCGCGGCTTTCCTCCACAATGGCGTCTGCCACCTCGTCCGGCACTTCCACAAAGGTGTCTTTCTTACAAATCGGGTAGTAGTATTTTTTCAGGTTGATGGTTTTCATAGGCCGCTTGTCCATTTCCGGCGTATGAAGTACCGGCGCAGCCGCCGGAGCGCCGCATGGATGGACTTCCCCGCCTGGGATGGGGTAATACCTTCCATCGCGGCAATGTCCTTCACTTTCATCCCCAGCATATACCGGGCATGGACGCGCCGGGCCTGCGTTGGGGGCAAAGAGGAAATGGCCTCATAGAGCCGCCGGATCAGTTCGGCATATTCGGCCTGCGCCTCCTTTTCCATCAGGTAATCCTCCGGCGAAGGCTGCGCCCAACCGATGGCAGCCTTCTCAATCCCGTCGTCACAGTCAAGGGAGTAATGGGCCTTGTAGCGGTACATCTTCCGCTCCCTGGCGGCCTCGGCCCGCTTGTCCAGCAGAAACGCCTCGACAATTTCATCCGACACCTCTACAAAGGTGTCCTCGGTGCAGAACGGATAATACTGTTTGAGGTTGATCGTCTGCATAGGCCCGCCCTCACTCTGACGGGAAAAGGCCGTCATAGCAGCGGCGCATATTCCGCAGGCCCCGCCGGATGGCAACACTGATCTTGCTGCTGTGTACGCCCTCCATCCGGGCAATTTTCGGCTGGTTGATACCGGCGATGTAGTAGGCCCGGACGCGGCGGGCCTGGGTGGGGGTGGCATGGGCCAGGGCCTCCGGCAAGGCGGCAACCAGCCGCAGGCGGGCGGCCCGTTCCTCACGCTCCAAAAGGATTTCCTCCGGCGACCTGCCGTGTTCCAGCGCGTAGTTCTCCGCCCAGCTATATGCGTCCAGAGAGTACCAGGCGCGGTGGTAGACCTTCCGGCGCTCATAGTTGTTCATCTCGCGCTGGGCCTGCTGCATGGCCTCCCAAACCTCGTCGCTGACCTCCACAAACTCGTCGTGCCGGTAGTGGGGATAAATCCACCGCAGATTGATTGTTTTCATAGGCTTACCTCCTGAAAATGGGAGAGGCGGGCAGCTTGTCCGCTGTCCGCCTCCCGCTGGGATAAGGGAAACAATCCCTTTCACTTGGTAGCCCGAAAAGGGGTCATTCGTTAGGGTAGTTCGCAAAGAATTTCAAAAATTTTTTCCGAACCGCGTCAATGCTTTCATAGACGGCCACTTTAGAGCAGCCACACACCGTCCCGATCTCTGCAAGAGTCAGCCCGTCCAGGGCATAGAGCAGGAACCGGCGGCGCTGGGCCTCGGTGCAGGTGTCCAGGACGGCCATCAGCTCGCCCAGCGTTTCCATGCGGCAAAGGTAGTCCTCCGGCGTTTCGCCGTAGATACCCACGCCCTCGGTGGCAACTATGTATTCGTCAAACTCCCGGCCATCCCAGTGCCGCCGCTGTTCATGGGACAGGTTCTCGGTCTTGTGGTCGGCCCGGTCAAGAAATTCATAGACTTCCAGCGTGACCTCCACGGCCACAGCTTGTCCGTTGTAATGGATGGTGACTTCCATCTGCCTTTCCTCCGTTCAGATTTTTTGCGGGAAAATCTGAACGGGGCGGCGGGGAACGGCACCGGGGACAGGGTTCGGGCCATGCTGACCCGATGTTCTGGCCCCACAGGTATGAAAAAACGCCCGGACAGCAGAAAGCTATTCGAGCGCAAAAAATACGGTATTCAGTTACATTGTGACAATTTTCGCACCGGCTGCCAGACGGGGGTGGTTGGGTGGCCGGGCTTTTTTTGACGATAGTGCAAATATCGTCTGAATTTGTCGGCGGTCAGTGTGCTTCATGGCGGCTCCCTCCTAAAGCCGCCGTGTCAGCGTATGGGCGTCACGCCTTTATTGAGGGCATAAGGAACGGCGGCCTTGATTTTCTCAAAGCCGCCGTAGGTGTATTTAGGGCATGAAGATTACCTGCTGAACGACGGCTTTTTTTCTTTTGCCGTCGTCCGGCAGCAGTCCATTTATAAATTTGTTTTCTTTGTTTTTCGGATCAGCTTATATACCACGCTCCAAAAAACCGAATGAACGAGTAGAACCAAAGCATAAGAGCCTATTTCTTTTGTCTGTCCATTTATCAAGTCCATAACTCCATAGAAAGTGACACTGGACGGCAGTAAATACGAAAGCCTGAAAACAATACTGTCGCTTGGGACTGTCAAATAAAAGAAAATGGGCGGAGCAAGGAATAGGATCATTACAATTTTGATGTAAACAATTCCTACCATCAGACCGTTTGCATAATAGCCAATGAATAGCCCTATTAAGGCAGAAATATAGGCCGAGAGCAGAACAATCAACAGAAACGGCAATACTTGTACTGCTTGTATTCTCATACAGATTAACGCTGTTATTATGGTCGAAACTGTCCCCCCGATAAATCCCAAAAGAGTTTTCTGAATGATGTAGGATGTCATTGACACAGGAAGCACCTGATTGATAAACTCTATACCATCTTCTTTTTCACTGATAATATTCATGGCATTGAAAGTACAGCCCATAAACATTGCTGTCACCAGCGTAATTACAATGAAAAGCGATTTTAACCCCTCATTATCAGTCACTACTGGGATGATTGTTCTTGTAATGGTTAGCTGCGTTGCCCGATTTTCATAGACTTGCGGGAGCGTATTTGCAATGACTTTGTTTACCGCCAATTCATCCCCGGCAATAAAAGTCTGTATCATGTTTCCTGTTTGCAAAACTCCTATCATTTGGGTGGACGGATTATTAACGGCAGTTTCCAGTTCATCGCGTGTTTCATACGATACAACAACGCCATTGTTTTGCAGCCATTCAACTGTATCATCAGTAATATTGCTTCCCACCACTCCGAATGTGGTTTCGCCCATTGTCTGGAAACTCACACCCGAAAGCAGGTTGATGGCGATACCCACAATGACGGGAAGTAGGAAGGTTAAAAGACACATTTTATCACGGCGAATACTTTTCAACTGATACTTTAGTCCTTTCATCCTTTATCCCTCCTTTGCCAGTTCCCGGTTCAAAGTATGATAGGAAAGCAGGAACAGAAGAATGATTGTACCAATGCAAATCAAATAGTACGGCACTCCTGCCATTGGTGCGGAGAAGTATGCCGCTTTCATTGCAGTAAACAGATGGTACATAGGATGGTAAACGATCCAATCCCATGTAATGCCGGTCTGTCCGGCCAGAAAAACGGGTGTTGTCACAAAAACCGCAAGGACAAGATAAAACAAAGAAAACTGCTTAAAATCTGGCAGCCGGATGGCGCAAAGAAAGCCTACTAATGCCATGATAACCGATAGAATACTTGCTTGCAGAAAAACACTTGGCAGCACATCAATGGCATACGAAGTTCCCAAATTGACAACGGTAAGTAAAGCCGCAAAAATAAGGTCTGAAAGCAACAGTAGCAATAATTTTGATAGAATGAACATAGGGCGATGGACAGGAAGTATTCCATGCACCCGTATCACACCCATTTGCTTTTCCTTAAATAGCATGGAAGCCAGTCCCAAAAAACCAACTGCGGACAATTCAAAAAACAGAAATTCAGCGGTAATTTCCCGACGATTTTTCATTTCCTTATCGTTGGTGCCAATCATATCAGCCTGACCGTCCGTGTTTCCTTGCAGGACAGCTTCACCCCAAATGATACGGTAGTGATCGGTGGTTTCCAGCCCGCAAGAAATCATATACAATTCCGGCTCAACATCTGAAAAATCAAAACCGACAGAATACTGGTCCGCACAGGCTGTTTCCAAAGCCTCACGGCTATCTACCCTCGTTAGGTATTGCGAGTTGACAGACACCTTGCCTTGCGGATCATAGAGATAAACCGGATACATCTCCTGATCTAAATTCACATACACAAAGTTAATATAGCAGGAATATAAAATCAGCGAGATAAGGGCTAACAGAAAAAACTTACTGGAAAGCATCAATTTGAAGTCTTTTTTCAGTAAATGATAAAATCCTCTCCACATCAAGTCAGCCCCCTCCCGGTATATTGGATAAACACATCCTCCAAAGTAGGCTCCTGTGAATGAATACTAATCAATTCATCATATACAAACGGAATACCGGCTTTTAATTCTGTTGCTTCTATGACTTTTTCCTCACGATTGCCCTGATACAAATAGTCGATGACAATACGGTGGTTGCTGTTTCGCTCTTTCAAATTCCTTGGGGTGTCAATCGCAACAATATTTCCATTGGAGATAAAGGCTACCCGATCACAAAGCAAATCGGCATCCAGCATATTATGCGTGGTGAGAAAAACCGTTGTACCTTTTTGTCGTTCCTTTTCAATGATTTTACGAAAGAGGACTGCTCCAGCAGGGTCAAGACCGCTTGTAGGTTCATCCAAAAACAAAAGTTTGGGATTACTGATAAGCGCCCTTGCCATGCTGACGCGCTGGCGCATCCCTTTTGAGTAAGACGATACCGGCTTTTTCAGGAAGTCTTTCTTAAATTCCAGTTCGTCCAGCAGTTCTTCCGCATTGCGCGTATGCTCTGCCGGATAGAAAGAAGCAAAGTAATGCAGATTGTCAAGTGCGCTCAAATTTGTATAAAGGTATGGAAATTCAAACAGAACGCCTATTTTCTGGAAAAATTCTTGTGTCTGCACATTTCGGATGTCTTGGCCGAATAACGAAACCGCGCCGCCGTGGTTTTTCAAAATGCCGGTCAGTATTTTTTGTGTCGTGGACTTGCCGGAGCCATTCGGCCCTAAAAAGCCGAAGATTTCTCCATCCTTTACGGAAAAGTTCAGACCATGCAATATCTGTTTGCCTTTCCCGTAAGAAAAGGTCAAGTCCCTAACTTCAATCATTCGTCATCCCCCCATTTTCCATGCTGCTCTTTTTTCTTTTCCTGTTGACGCTTACTCCACCATTTCATAAACTTAACTTTGAACGGGATAGAGATCAGCAGCGCCGCCAGAAGAACTAACCACCAATACCACTCCAAACCTAAGAACATACTTGTTACCTCCTTGTTTTGAGGGTCGCCCCTCTTATTGAGGTAAAACTATAAAAATGCGTTGAAGTTGGTGTGAGGTTGGTGTGAAATCGGTGTGAAATACTTTGAAAAGCAAAAAAGGAAAGCCCTAATTTCCTGTTTGAAATCAGAGCTTTCCAGCAAGAAAAAATATTTATTTTGCAATGGGGACTGTAAAGTAAAACCTTACGCCTCCGGGCTGGTTTTCTGCACCATAGGGAAGATGTTGCATTGATAAAACCTGTGCGACAATAGCAAGCCCTAAACCCGAACCGCTATATTTGGAGTTCTTGCTACGGTAGAATTTTGTCCATATTTTGGGCAAATCCTCTGGTGGGATCGGCGGCCCCTGATTAAAGATAGAAAAATCGAGCATATCGTCATGTTCTTTCAGACGCAGTTTCAAAACACCACCTGATTGCGTATTTCGCTTTGCATTGACGAGCAAATTGTCCAACACCTGTTCCATTCGGCGCTTATCGGTTTCAACATAGACGGGGTGTTCCGGCAATTCATATTGCAAATCAAAGTCCACATCCGGGGCATCAATCAATAACCGTCCGGCAACAGTTTCCACAAACTCAACAAAGTCAAATCGTTCCGGGAAAAGCTGGGTGGCTCCGTTTTCCAGAGCAGACAAATCAAGAAGCGTTGTAATGAGGTTACTCATGCGCTCTGTTTCAGATACAATGATGCCCAAATACCTTTTTCTTTTTTCTTCATCTGGCTCGTCTTGCAAGCCCTCGGCATAGGCGCGGATCACGCCTAATGGGGTTTTCATTTCATGGGAAAGACTGTCTACCAGTTCTTTTCTCTCCGCTAATAAGAGCCTTTCGTGTTCTACATCTTTTTCAAGCTGATTATTTGCAGCGTGTAATTGTGAAAGTGTCTGCTGCAAATTTTGGGACATCTTATTAAGATTTTTCGATAGATCACCAAATTCATCATTTGTTTGGATTTCACAAGAAGAAGAAAAATCAAGCTGCGCCATCTTTCGAGCTGCCCGGCTTAATTTATCAATCGGCTTTGAAATAAAACGCCCCATCAAATAGTCAACCACCAGAACCAGCAATGTAACAAAACAAAGCCAGAGAAGAAAAGAAAAATCCTGTTCAATAGGTAGCCGTGTTGCCACGATATAAGAAACAATCAAGAGCAGCCCTGCAATTTTGGACACCATTATGATTTTTTTGCGGACAGTTCTTAATGTGAAGTTATCTTTTACGTTCATGGCGTCACCTCAAACTTATAACCTGAACGGATCAGTGTTACTATATGTTTGCCTTCATCACCTAACTTCTGACGTAAGGTTTTAATATGCGTGTCTACTGTCCGGGTTGTTCCCTCAAAATCGTACCCCCAAATTCGATTAAGCAGTTGTTCGCGGCTGAAAATTTGTCCGGGGTTCGCCATGAAAAAGTGGAGAAGTTCATATTCCTTGTGGGTAAGTACAATTTCCTTTCCATTGACAAATACCTTGTGAGAGGCTGGGATAACAGAAATTTTCCCAGCGTTTATTGCATCAGCCGGAAGAACAGAAGAACGCCGTAACAAGGCATTTGCTTTCGCTAACAGCACTTTAGGGCTGAATGGTTTTGTCATATAATCATCCGCGCCCAAATCATAGCCTTTTAGTTTATCTTCTTCGCTCCCTTTGGCGGTCAGCATAATAATGGGAAGATTGCTCATTTCTCTTGCTACCTTACAGACCGAGAAGCCGTCAAAGTTTGGCATCATAATATCCAGTATCATCAAATCCATTGGATTATTTTTTAATATCATCAAAGCGTCTATGCCGTCATCAGCCGTGAAACAGGTGTGACCGCCACGCTGCATATATTCAGCAATAATATCCTGCATATTCTTTTCATCTTCGACAATTAGAATATTTGCCATAAAACTGACCCCCTTTTATGTTTGCTTATAACGCCGATCTATTGGCTTTTCTGCCTCCTTGGGGATCAGCCAGACACCGGCCATTTTCACAGCGCCGGGAATACGCCCATCGACGCAGTAATAGTTGACTTGACGGGACGAAATGCCCCATTTTTCGCTTACTTCTTTAAGTGTCATGTAGTCCATGCTTGCACCTCCGACAACATCTATCATTATATTTCATTATCTCGAAGAATACAAGGCGTGAGAGATGTCGAAAGCGTAAAACAAACAGAGGCCGCAAATTGCAGCCTCCGCTCGTAAAAGGGCTATTGATAAATCAGCTCTGTCAGCACAATTTCCTCTACCTGTGCTTTCAGCGTGTTCATCAGCCCCACCCAGCGCATAGGGTCACGGGCTTTCAGTTCTTCGGTGACGCCCGCCGCCTCCATCATTCGGGGCAGCATGGCGTCCATCCGTTCACGCGCCGCCCGGTCAATCTCCAATAGGTGCGGGTACAGCTTTTCGCTCAAAATCAAACTGCTGTAAAGGCCAGGCCGGTGTTCCTTCAGGTAGCGTTGCCGCATATGGCCATACTTGCCGATGGAGGCCTCCGGCTGCTCGGAAAGTTTCAGGTCGGGGATGTAGTAATCCCCGCAGCGGGTGTAAGTCAATTCGTTCATGTTCGTCCTCCTTTACACTGTGACGGTTAAACTGCGGCGCTGGCCGATACAGTGGCCTTGCGCGGCTCCTGCCTGGGTAACTGGCTGACGGTGGTAAAAATGCCTTTTTCCATGTCCTCGGCCCGGATCGCGGCCTTTGCCGCCTCAACTTGGGCCTTGCGCCTGGCATTGTAGCGTTCTTCCCATTCCTTCTGCTTGCCATTTGCCTTGCGGCGTAAGTAGTTCTGGTGAAGTCTGTCCTTGCGTTCCTCCTTCTTCCGCAGTTCTTCCTGTTCCTCCGGGGTCAGGGGAACCGGCTGCAAGGCGGGCGGGATATACCGGCCCACAAAGTTGAAGTAGATTTCAACCTCCTGCGTGGTGTCTTGGCTGCCTTTCCGGGCGCGCTCATGGACAAGGATTTTCTCTACAAACTCGTTGAGCATGGTGTTTGTCAGCGTGTCGAAATTCTCGTACTTATCAATCAGAGCGATAAACTTCTCCGCAGATTTCCGGCCCTGCTCATAGCCGATAACGGCCTTTTCCAGTTCCGCGATTTCCGCATTGAGGGCGTCCTGCTCTTTGGCGTACTGAGCGTCCAGCGCCTCATACCGGGCGTCCGGCAGCTTACCCAGGGCGTTGTCCTCATAGATTTTGCAGATCAGCCGTTCCAGTTCCCCGGCCCGCTTTTGGGCGGCGGCCAGCCGTTTCCGCTTTTTGGATATGTCGGCGGTCTGTTGGGCGGCCTGCGTTTCCTGGACGGTGCGGATAAACTCAGCCCGGTCATTCCTGGAATACTCCGCGATGGCCCGGAGCATATCGGTTATCAGGGTCAGGACAGCCTCGGCCCGGATGCGGTGCTGTGTGGGGCAAAGGGAGCCGATAGGGTACTTGCTGTACTGGCTGCAAGTAAACTGTGGGTCACGCTTGCCGTTATTGACGCGATGGACATACATCTTGCCGCCGCAGTCGGCACAGTACATCAGGCCGGTCAGGGGATGGGCCTCGCCCCAGCCGTCCGGGTAGCGCCGGACGTTCGCCCGGATGCGCTGCACATTGTCAAAGGTTTCCTGGTTGATGATGGCCTCATGGGTATTCTCGAAAATCGTCCACTCGCTTTCGTCAACATAATGGCTTTTCTTGTCCTTGAAGTGCTTGCGGGTCTTGAAATTGATGGTGTGGCCCAGGTATTCCCGCTTTTTCAGGATGTTCACAATGGTGGATGATCCCCAGCCGTAGGGGTCTTTGACCGGCTTTGACCTGTTTACGCCTTCGTGAAAGCGTGCCAGATGGACAGCGGGGATTTCAACCTTTGCCTCGGACAGCAGCTTGGAAATTTGGTAGGGGCCGTAGCCCTCCATCGTCAGGGAAAAGATGCGGCGTACCACTTCGGCGGCTTCTTCGTCAACAAGCCAGTGTTCCCGTTTTTCGTCCCACAAATAGCCGTAAATGACAGTGCCGGTCAGGTGCTTGCCGCTCATGCCCTTGGACTTGAACACGGAGCGGATTTTCCGGCTGGTGTCGCGGGCGTAAAACTCGTTCATGATGTTGCGGAATGGGGTAAAATCGTCGTCGCCTTTCAGACTGTCCACGCCGTCGTTGATGGCGATCAGACGGACACCGCGCTGCCGCAAAATCTCCATGACCTGTCCGACTTTCAGATAATCGCGCCCCAGGCGGCTCATGTCCTTTATGACGATGGCCTCCACCCGTCCGGCCTCGACTTCCTCCATCATCGCCAGAAAGCCGGGACGGTCAAAGCGGGTTCCCGATACGCCGTCATCGGTAAAGTGAGTGGGGTTCGGTAGCCCATTCCGGCGGGCAAACTCCTCTAACATCTGCTTTTGATGGCTTATGGAGTTACTCTCGCCCTGTAACTCATCATCGCGGCTCAAACGCTCATACAGTGGGGTGATTTTCTCGTTTCTCATGGCTGTACCTCCTGAAATGAAAATGCTCTAAGTGACTGCTTCACTAACCATGACAAAAAACATGATTAAGAAGTCACTTAGAGCATACATCTCCCGCGCTCTGCTTGAATACTTTGTACTGCCGCAGAGCCACGCTTTCCGGGTTCTCCCGTTCTATGGCCTGAAACAGTAAATCCAGGGGGGAGAGATACTCGTCATCCTCCTCTCGAACCTCCGCGTATTCCAGCACCCGCATGACCATGGAGAAGTTCTGCTCATACTCCGGGGCCTCCTGGAACAGCATGAGGATGATGGCCTGAAGGAGCGCCGTCTCGGCTTTGGTCCAAAACGGATCAGATTCATGGCTGCCCTTTGGTGTGGTAGCTTGAATGAGGTTATTGACCAGCTTGAGGACATCTTTTTCGTCTCTCAGATAGCGGAATGGGTTGTATCCGTCCGACTCCTCCAGGTTGACCAGGTTGAGCACCCGGATGTCATATCCTTTGCTTTTCAGCCACCCTCCGGTCGCAGTGAGCACCTCCATTTTCGGGTCAGTAATGACATAATTGGTGTTGGCCTCCAGAATGTTTGGTTTCACATAGCTGCGGGTCTTGGCCGCGCCGCTGCCGCCAATAACCAGGACGTTGAGGGAGCGGCGGTGTTTGTGGGTGTCCAGGCCCAAGCGGACATGGCGGGTCAGGATCTTGTTCTCTTTTTGGCGGAACATGGCGTTGACCTGCCGTGGAGAGCCCCAGGTGGCGGAGCCGTGCTCCTCGCCGTCCCGAGTGCGCCGCTGTTCCGAGGCGTAGATACATAGGCCCATGATATAGAGGCTGGTGCAGATCAGGATGGACAGCAGGCTTTTGTCTGTCCAATGGATATCCAGCGGGTGCTGGAGCGCCGTTGCCAGGTTGGTAAGAAGTTCCGGCAATCCACGCCCCAAGGATTGGGCAATGAGCAATGCACCCCAGACCACCGGAACATAGAAAAACAGGGCCAGGACAATGTCCCCGGCCCTGGAGCTTTGTTTCAGGAAATTCACCTCCAAGAAAAACACAGGGGACTCAGCGGATGGATTCGTCTGCTGAGTCCCCCTATTTATGGTGTGATGATAACACACGGAATGTGCTGTTGTTTGGCGTAAGCGATGGTATTTCTGGTTCCGCCGCTCTCACCCGTATAGACCGCGATCACCCGTCCGGAGTGATCTACCATCCATTCATTGCGGCGCTGGTATGCGGAATAGGAGAACTCCTGACTAATACAGCGCACCAGATCTGCCTGCCGTATCACCTCCACATAACGACTAGTCCAAGACGCACTCCAATGAAGCCCAAAATTTTCATACGGAAGTGCGCAGATCAGCTTCAGTCGGTCATCTGATACTCTGCGTTTAAGAACCAGCTCTGCCGCGCAAATATCTACCCCCTTTGCCATACCTGAAATAAAGGTAGTAAACCCATCTTCTATCGCTCGGTCGATTTCCAGTCCTAATCGTACACATAACTGTTCTTCTGAGATGTTCAGCTTTTCTGGTCTGTGTCCCGTAAAGCAGCAACGGTGCTGCCGTAGTTCTTGCTCATGCATAAACCACTCCTCCTTCGGCGTAGACTATAACATTATCTAATGTAATAGTCTATACCTTCGAGTGAGCAATTCCATATTATCTAACTATAGCATTAGATAATAGGAGCATGAGATATGGTGAAACTGAATGTGTTGGAATTGCTGGAGAAACAGGGCAGGACAAAATATTGGCTCTATAAGCAACTTGGAATGAGCTATCAGAATTTCAACCGCATGGTGAACAATGAAACTCAATCTATTAAATTGGAGCGAATTGAAACCCTGTGTTTATTGCTAAAATGCACACCAAATGACTTGTTTGTAATTGATTGTGAGTGTGAACATACTCCCCAACAGTAGGGGCATTATCTCTGTTTGGGGTGTCCTTTTTGTTTACTTCTGGCCGGAGCCGCTTTGTGCTGCCGATTCAGCTGCTCCTGGTACCCCTTTAGCTGTGCCAGAACAGAGGGGCGCTTATGGGTCGTCTCCGTACTGATTTCGCTCTTGGAGATACTGGAGCTGCCGCTGATACCGGCCAAGTCGAACTCCGACCGAGACTCTTTTTTTGGCGTTTTTTCCTCCCGGATCACTGAATCCCGCATGGGGGATTGCTCCTTGGCTGGTGTACTCTGGCGATCCTGCGGAAGGTATCGGATGCGCTCAAAAATGAGATTGGCGCGCTCCAGCTCTGTGACTGGCATGGCCACATCTACCACCTTGCCGCGACCATCCGAATCCCGGATGACAGAAAATAGGATCTTCTGTTTGACTGCCCTCTGCTTGAATGCCTGATACTGTTCCGGCGACATGGGGAACATTCGGATATCCCGTGTCTCCCGGAGCATTTTTCCCATGTTGACCTTCCCGGACAGGGTCTTGTGATGCTTTGCCAAAGCCAGCGTGATGGCCAGTAGATTTTTGAGAGCGGATGCACCCAGCCGAACCGTCACTTCTGTGCCGGTCAACATCATGCGAACCATTTGGTCGGCAGCCTCACCGCCTCCGATGTTCATCGTGTTCCACCTCTTTTCCTCTTGTTTCGGTTTTGCGGATATCTTCTTCCATCTGCTTACTTGCCGTCTGGATCTCCCGACACAGAGCCAGCTTTTTGCGTTCTGCGCGGATCTGCCGGTTCAGATCGGCAAGTTGGTTATACACCTCTGTTTTTTCTTTTGTCAGATGCTCTGGAGGGATGCCGCACTGTTCCAATAGGCGTACGGCTTGCATGTAGCGGGCAAACTCATCTTCCATGCCGGACAGCCCATTCTCATAGAGTGCCTTGGCCGGTGCCAGGGCCTCCACATCCGCCAGGGCGTCGTACAGCGCCTGCCGCTTCTTTTTGCGCACATTGAGGATGGTGCGCTGCTTCATCAGATTGGCCAGAGTTTCCTCTGTGCGGCTTTGATAGGCGGTCATTTCGTCAGTGGTGGAAATGTTGTTCTCTCGCAGGAAAGCGAACTGTGTTCGGTACTGCTCAAACTTCATGACTTCCTGCCGCAGGTGCGGCGTCATCCTGGGGGGATACTGTCGCTGTTCGATTTTTCCCAGCAGGTAGAGATAATGAACGTACAGGGCCAAAAAGCCCGTGTATTTGGGGTGTCTGCGGTAGGGACGAAACATGGGTCTGTCCGCAAAAGCGGCCCGTTGACCTGTCTCGATTTCCTCCAAATTGCCCAGGATGGCGGCACGGATACCGTCCTCTGTGAATGCGGCATTTTTTCTGCCTGGATACTGAAACCGCTCCTGCCCCCGCAGACGGAATCCCAGACGGTTTCCGTGGCGGATCTCGTAGCCCTTGTGCTCCATGAGCAGGAAGAAGTGTCCCAGGTCATTGGCGTCCTCAATGGACTCCCGGAGATCTGCCTCCAGCATGGAGCGAAAGGTAGGTTGACCCTTGGATTGACGCAGCCACTCCAGATAGCTCATGGATTTGGAGGACTCTCCAGAGAGGATCACGGAGAGGCCGTGCTCCCGGCACAGCCGGTCTGAGATGGCCCGGATCTGGCAGTAATAGCTTCTGGCATTGCTATGATATTTCTCGCCGGTGTCCGCATTTACGGAGTTGAACACAATGTGCGAGTGGATATGCCCTCGATCCACATGGGTGGCAATTACCGCCTCGTAACCGTTCAGATGCTCCGCAGCGAAAGTCTTGGCAATTTCCAGAGCCAGCTCGGGAGAGATTTCGCCGGGCTTGAAGGACTGGACAATATGGTAGTACTGGACGCCCCCCATGTTTTCGGTGTCCCGTTTGGTCTCCAGCATCTGACGGCACTCCCGGCCTGGTTCACAGCCCTGATGGGCTGTGAGGATCTTCTGCTCCGTCTTATCGCCGTTGAGGATGTAGTCGATCCCGATATCCAACCGACCTTTTCGAGCCAGGATCTTGGTGACAGCCATTACGGATTGGCCACCTGGTACATCAACTCATAGACTTTATCTAGCAGGAACAGTCCACGCCTGGCATCCTCTGCCGTGGCGATACCGGCATTGACACTGCGGGCAATCTGGTTGATGTTATTGCCGATGTGATGGATCTCCGTGCGGAGGTCCTTGATTTCCTGGGAGGGTCTGGCCCGGATCGGAGTCCCATCGATGAGCCGGACGATATAAGCCCGTTTGCATAGTCCGCAGAGTTTGGCCTGACGGCAGAGCTGCTGATACTGCTCCGCCGTCAGCTCGATGTGCAGATGGTGTTTTTCTTTTGGGAGCCCCAAGCGTGCCTCCTTTCTGCGGCTCTGCCGCAAACCTTCCGCCTGCAGGCGGCATTGGGGTCAGGGGTTTCCCCTGCAAGCGCGCAAAATGTACATTTGCGCTATGCTTGCCCAACGCCGCCCCTGGCGGCGTTGGTGCGGCCCCGCCGAAGCGGGGCCTTTTCTCATGCGGTAGGTGGATTATGATTCGGGCAGGCAGAGCCTGCCAACTCCTCGAAAAAGAAAAATCACCGCTCTGGACCAGAGCGGCGACACTTATTGTGGGCTGGAATGCTCAATATTCCTCTGGCATGATCATCTCCACACAAGGGTGTCTATGTTAGCACCCTGAATGTCAAAAAATCCGGGCAGGGTGTCTTATATGACACCCTGCCCAAACTACAATATACTACCAGAAAACTCATCAAGGACAATCGGCAGACAGTACGCCGTCACGCACCCTGGGCCAGTTCCCATGCGATCCGTTCCTTGGACAGGGCGGCGTAGGAATCCGTAACCTCGATGCCGGTGGCGGAGTAGCCCTCCAGCACGGCGGCCAGCACCGTGCTGCCGGAACCGGCAAAGGGGTCCAGAATATGCCCGCCCGGCTCGGTGATCTTCACCACGTCCCGCATGAGCTGCAGGGGTTTTTCCGTCAGGTGGATACGGTTCTGGGGATTGCCGTACTTGAATACGCCGGGCAGACAGGGGACAGGCCTGCTGATGGGCATATCCCCGTTGGACCCCCAGACAATGTACTCAGCCTGCTGGCGGAAGCGGCCCTTCTGGGGACGGCTGTTGCCTTTGTCCCAGACAGCTGTGCCGCGCCAGATCCACCCCGCCCACTGGAGCGCATCGGTGGCCGCGGGGAGCTGCCGCCAGTCGATAAACATGCACACAGGGGCACCGGGTTTACAGACCTTGCGGGCATCATAGAGCCATTCGGCGGCCCAGCGGGTCCAGGATCGCTGATCCTTGGAGTCGCCGTCAAAGGGAGGGGGTGCGCTTTCCCCCATGCTGGAATATTTCTTGTCGGTGGACTTGTTTTTCTCCGCCTGGGTCCGGCCCCCGGAGGCATAGGGGGGATCGGTGATGACCGCATCGAAGGTATTAGGGGCAAACTCGCGCAGGACCTTCAGTGCGTCGCCGTGGATGATCTCCCAGCTGGGATGAATCGCAGTGATGTTATCGCTCATAGGCATGTTTCTCCTTCTTTCCTTTGGATTGATTTTGGAGCGCGGGCAGATCCGTCTCCACATATTCGCTGATGATACACAGCGCCTCATGGTAAGTGTGGCAATTCCCTCCGGTGATGCGGTCGCACATCTCTTTGGCTTGGTCACCCATGCCATGCTTCCGGAGCGTTCTGGACGCTGCCCCCATCAGGTTGAAGATGTTACCGTCTTGCTCAATCAGCGAACAGTACGGTTTTGCTCGCTCCTGCTGGTTCGGCTGATCCAGGAAACCACCCAGCCGATTGGACACATAGTCGGACAGCCAAGTGCTGCCAAACTGGCTGTGCGTCTGAATCCGCCACATCGCGAGCTTTCCCACATTCAGCTGTACCCCCTCAAAAGAGAACAGCAGGTTTGTGAGGCCGTTGTGCTGAAATGTGGCCACATGTTCAAATTTGGTGCCATTCAGCAGGATTCCTTCCTGGGTGAGCAGATCATTGATTCCGTCCACCCATTCCTGAAGGTCGCCGCCGCAGCCCTGGAGGATCAGCCCCTCCTCATCGGTCATGTGCCGCAAGTCCTCCGTGGTCTTTTCTCGGATCATTTGACCTCCTCGCGCTTGGCGCTTTTCTTTCTTCTGGGCGAAGTGCGTCCCTTCGTTTTCAAATCGGTTACCACTGGGATATCCAGTTTATTGGCGCGATGGATCTCCGCCCACATCCCTTCCGTGACCGGTCCATAGACATTGACCTGCTGACACTTTTCTACCAGCCGAAGGCCCATCTCCCGTGCGGCCTGATCCTGCACCGGATTGCCCGGATCTGCGATGGGCGGGAACATGAGATGGGGGCAGACTGGGATGTCGCCCGCCTGAAAGACTTCCTGGGCTTTCTGTCTGGCGAACTCAATGTTTTTCTCTACCTCACCTCGGAGGGGCGCGCAGATGTACACCAATTTGGGTCCGTGGTCTTTTGCCGGGACTTGAATGCGAAAAGTCTCCACATAGTCGCTGGCCATTTGCCGGAGCTGCCGGTAGTCCTCCAGGGAGGGATGGTAGGCATACCAATCGATCCGGTCACCATCTACCCAAATATGCGGATCAACGCCATCCCGCAGGTAGGGGTTGTTGGGGATCTTCTGTTTTCCCCATACATCCTTGAACCGAAGAGTCAGCTTGTCCACCACACCCTGATTGCTGTCCAGCAGCGTCAGGCGGAGAGCCGCATAATGATCCGCATGGCCCAGTGTAACAAATTCAGCCCTCACCTGACGATTTCTGTCCAAGCCACCCAGGCAGGCGCGGCCTACAAAGACCGGATCATGGATCACAGACCCGTCCGCAAACAGTTTGCGGAGTTCCTGCTCAAAAAAGTTGCTCATCTGCTTATCTCACAGCCTTTCTGTTTCTTTGGGGGAGAAGGAACTGGCTGTTGAGGAGCCAGTTCGTCTCGGGACGAATCCCGGATCACAGAACGGTTTTTCCCGCTGATCACCAGGGTGTCCAGTGTATCGTTGCGGATCTCCTCACCGCTGATCACCAATGCGCTGCCTGTCAGACGCACATCCCCGGATACTTTGCCATAGACCGCGCAGTGGCCGGACAGAATGGGAACACCCATGGTATCTTTGTCATTGAGGATCATGGAAAAACCGGAGGCCCTTGCAGAGGCGCTGAGCACAGCGCCGCGTATATAGGCATTGTCCTCTGCCCGCGTATGACCGGAAAGGACAGCGCCCATAGAGATATAAGCGTTGTCGCAGACGACCGCCTCTCCGCGCAGAACAGCCCCCTTGTCAACATAGGCGTCATTGCAGGCAATGGCATCGTCAAAAATCCATGCGGTATCGTCCGGCTCAAAGGAAAGGTTGCTCTCGCTCTCCACGAAGCCACCTAAATCACCGGCCCTGACCTCCGCACTCACATCCCGGAGTGCCCGGATACGATGAAGAAAGGGATACTTTTCGTGCGAGATCTCCGTGATCTCATATTTCTGATTGCTCGTTGTTCTCATCTCCTTTTTTATGCAGCATTTTGGAACAGACTCTCCTGCGCATCTTCCAGACGGAACTCCGCATCAATGTCAGAGAAGGTCTTGCTGCGATTGAATTTCTCGCTCACCTTGTTGGGTAAGGCCTGTAGCTCCAACATCCGTTCCCACAGGTTTGGGTGGTAGTTATAGAGATGGCGCAGTTCTTTTCTTTTGGCGTTAGGGCAGAACCAACAGCCCCCGCGGGTTGTAAATGTGTAGACAGGCGAAAGCAGCCCTGCCCGCTGGCAGAGCTGCTTTGCATCTTCCTCTGTGCAGTTGTACTTGTCCAGTAAGGAGACCCGGTTCCCGGCCAATCGAAGCAGCCGTTCCTGCTCGTCCTTGGCGATCCCAATATACTGAACTGTGTCGGGCGGCAGCGATTTTTGGTATCGCAGGATCGGCTTCAGCTTGCAGTCTCTCTGAACAGCACACCGTCCGCAGATGGGAAAAGAACGCAGAAGGCCCTTCTTGGGACCGCGGGTGATTTTGCCTGTGAAGAGATCCACATACGTTTTCTCACTGCGCAGGACGGTTACCTTCACACCCCTGCGTTCTAAAGCCGGAATGGCGGTGGTGTAGATAAAATCTCGGTGTTCCGGCACCTCGCCGGAGATCTCCTTGTCGAACATGACCTCACAATATACTGCCTCATCCAGGGGCTCCCCATGTTCCAGAGCCAGTAATATGGTGGCAAGACTGTCCTTACCAAAGGAACAGGAGGCGACATGTTTCAACGGTCCGACACACCTGCTTCCTTGATGCGACAGGCGTTGCACAGTACCTCCGCTTTCTCCGTCTGCTCCCAGGGCGCGTCTGGATGGGTAAAGTGTCCATAGTTGCAGAACTGAGCGAAGATGGGCTTGTCCAGTCCGAGGGTGTGACGCATCCCGGCGGGGGTCAAGTCAAAGACTGCCCGGACGGCCTGTTCCAGCACCTCATCCCGGTATTCGCCGGTCCCATCGGTGTCCACATTGGCCGCCACGGGTTCAGCCTTGCCAATGGCATAGGCCAGAGTGACGGTACAGCGATCCGCCAGACCGGCAGATACAATGTTCTTAGCAATATAGCGGGCCATGTAGGCTCCGCTGCGATCCACTTTGGTGGCGTCTTTTCCAGACAGCGCGCCGCCGCCGTGAGGGGCCAGTCCGCCATAGGTATCCACCATCAGCTTGCGGCCCGTGAGGCCGGTATCCGCCTCAAATCCGCCGTAGACAAACCGCCCCGATGGATTGATCAGGATCTCTGTATCCGCATCGGGCGGCAGCTCCCGCAGTGCGGGCTGGATCACATGGTCCATGAGTTCCGCCTGCAGCTGGTCCAGGTCTTTCTCCGGGTCATGCTGGCAGGACAGAACCACCGATGCAAGACGCACGGGGATATCGAAGTTGTACTCCACAGACACCTGCGCCTTGCCGTCCGGACGCAGGCCCTGGATCATCCCGGTTTTTCTGGCGTTGGTCAGCAGCCGGGTGAGCCGGTGGGCCAGGATGACCGGCAGAGGAAGATAGGATTCTGTCTCATCACAGGCAAAGCCATACATGATCCCCTGGTCGCCAGCCCCGGTCTGGACTCCTTCCCGCACAGCGTAAGCAATATCGTCGCTCTGGTCGTGGGTGATGACCTCGATCTCATAGTCCAGCTCAGTGTACCCAGCTTCCCGGATGGTCCGGCAGACAATGGAGGGGATATCCGGCATGACCTTTGCCGAGATTTCTCCGGCCACCAGCACTTTGCCAGCTGTGGCCAGTACTTCGCAGGCCACATGGGCGGAGGAGTCACCCTTGAGACAGGCATCCAGAACAGAATCCGCGATGGTGTCGCAGAGCTTGTCAGGGTGGCCCTCGGTAACAGACTCTGCGGTCAAAATGTATTTATCTCTCATGGTCGATTTTCCCTTTCTTTTTTATGTGTTGGTCGCCAACGATCCGTCCCTGTTCTCCGGCTGCCGTTCGCACAGGAAGGATCTGCATGTTGTCGTACAGGGACTTGTATCGCTGAATCTGCTCATCCGTCAGGGAAATAAAGTCCTCCTGGCCAAGTCCAGCGATGAAGAAGGTGCCGCGGATGATGTCATAGGGCAGATAGTCCTTATCCAACAGCGGACGATTCATCGGCAGACCAAGGAGCTTTCCCTCAGAATTGCACACCACGGCCACCAGCTCTTGGAACGGATACACAGCTTCAATATCTCCTCCTACGAGCTGCTGCATATCCGCGAGGCTTTCAATCTCCTGCACACGGCAGGGCTTTTGCGGTTCTACCACTAATACTTTCATGTGCGATCATTCCCCCTATCGCTCTTTCCCACGTTGCTTCTTGGGCAATTTGGCCTGCCCGCCGCAGATACGGTTGAGTTTACTGCTCGCTTGATCCAATTCCTTAGCACAATACTCCCATGCCTGTTTTAATTTGGACAGTGGCAGTCCGTTCTGGCGGTAGCCATCCCGAATGCCCTGGTAATAATATTCCGAGGGCAGGGCGGGAGAGCGCCACCGATCCCCATCTGTCATCACGTAGGCCATGACGGTCAGCTGCCGCCCTGCATTATCCCGCACAGCAACAGACTCTTTTTCGTATAGGTGGGGATATCCCTCATAGAGATCGAGAGACCGCTCACAGCCCGGTGTGATCCGCCAAAGTAGGCCATGTACCTGCTGCCCTTCCTTGGGCTTGATGGTGGCAACGCCATTTCCGCTTGCGTTGCCGCGAAACAGCAGTTCATATCCCTCCAGCACGACCGGCCCCACCACCTGGGCCGCGGGACAGCGGTAGGCCATCTGAACCAGGTTGATGTTGCTGCCGTAGGCGAAATACAATTTATCTTCAGCTATGGTTCAACACCTCCAGCGCGCCGATCTTCGCCAGCGCCATGATCATGGTCTGCGCCTGCGCCTCCACACCGCGATCCGGCAGAATGCAGTCCTGATCCGTCATGCGGATGAAATTGCTGCGAAGCTGCCAGATATAGCTCTCCGTGTCCGGAAACTCCGTAGGATCAAAGGCAGCTTTCCGAAGCTGGTCCATGATTTCTGTCCCGGTACCCTCGTACACGGTATCTTCAATGCGTATTTTCATCGTGCCACCTCACTGCTTCGGTTTTTCTTTTTCTTATTGACATCGTAACTGTCCTTGTCATAGCGCCATGCCCGATCCCCGTCCAAGTTGGCCAGAAGATGATCCCGCGTGTGCTTGAACTCCGGTCCATTCAACCCAAGGCGTACCAACCACACCCGGAAGGTAAACAGTTCGTTGTCACTTTGCGTTTTGCGCATGACGGTGCTGCGCTGGGCGATGGCTTGGGCCGATATGGCAAGGCACAGATTCACATAAGCGGCAGCCCGGCCCGCATGGAGAGTGGAGTTAAAACAGCGAAATTCCACGGTTCCTCGGTAAAACACAGAATGGAGATTGAGCGCATAGTACCGCGTCCAGTTGTAGTGCTCTGTACTGCCGTTGTCCCCCTCGTACCAGATGGCTTCCAGCTGTGTCAGGTTTTTGGTTTCTTCGGATGAAAGCTTGCGTGCCTTTTGCAGCATGGGTTCCCGTACCTTCTGACACCACCTGGAGGCCCGAGACTCATTGACCTGCAATGCCTTGAACAAAATATCCTCTTTGGAATACATGATCCCGATGAGATTTTTTAGCGACTGCCGGTTGTGGTTTGCAGCATCCACATGGATGTGGATACCGCAGGAGGAATTGACTTTTCCTCCTGCGGTGCGGACACGGCGGACGCATTCCTGGAATTTGGGTAATTCCGCATAGGTCAGTTTGGGTGTGACCATTTCTACACGATACCTTGGATCTGAGGTGGAGTTGTATCTGGCTCCCACTTTGTGTTCGCCGCGGATGCTGCTGTCACTCATCAGCCGCCATTCTTTTCCTGCCTCATCCCGCACATACCAGCTGTCGTAGTAGTCATCCCCCTGGCGAGACTCTGTACCAAAATAATCCGCTAAGGCTTGGGCGGCCTGCTCTCGGGTGATGCCGGTCAGCTCCACTTCCACGCCGAAGCACTGATCTTTCAGCCCTATTTCACTCATGCTGCCGGTCCTCTCAGTTCCTCATCCACTGCCCGGATGCGGCGGCCAATGGCCTCGATCACAGTAACGGTGACGCTGTTTCCGGCCTGCTTGTAGGCCTGGGCATCTGAGGTGATAGCCAGGATCTTGTCGATCTGTTCTTCAGCAAATCCCTGGAGCCGAAGGCTTTCACGGGGCATCAGGCGGCGGATACGTCCGCCACGCTCCACGATACCTTGGATGCAGCTGGTTTCCAGCGTGTGTGCGATATCCCGTCCTACACGCCCGCGGCGTGTATTGCTGCCCGCATATCCCAGGTCAACGGTATCGCCCACCATCGCCTCCTTATAGCCGCGTTTAGTCGCTTCTTTGATCAGCAGGACCCCAGAGCGTTCGCCACGGTGGTTACAGAGTGTCGTTTGACTATATCTGGCAGTCAGACACCTGGCATTTTCAGTCGGTGTCGGCCTGCCGATACACAGATCCACAAAACAAGACTGTGCCGCGGTAGGCTCCATCAGATACAGTCCGGTCTTTACTCCTTTTCCTCCGCCTCCGGCAGTCTGTGTGCAGGCGGCCCCTCCGGGGTCATAGACTCTTGAGCCCTGTGGGCCTCCGAGGACTTGTATAAGAGCTTTCCCGTCTGTTCCGAAGACAGGAAGTATTTTTCCGGCGCATCGGGGATCAAGATATCCGACAATGAACACCCGCTTTCGGACCTGGGGGACACGGAAATCCGCGCTGTTAAGCACCATCCATTCCACGCGGTACCCCAGGTCATTAAGCGTGGCGAGGATGGCAGAAAACGTCCGGCCCTGGTCATGCGTAAGCAGTCCTGGAACGTTCTCAAGCAGAAGATACGCAGGTCGTCTGGCTTGAGCCAGGCGGGCAATCTCAAAGAAGAGAGTGCCTCTGGCATCTTCAAATCCCTTTCTTCGGCCAGCGTTTGAAAATGCCTGGCAGGGGAATCCCCCGCACAGGAGGTCGAAGTCGGGCAGGTCGTTGGGGTCGATTTTTCTTGCATCTGGATAGTATCGCTCCTCCCTTCGAATATCATGGATGGCACGGTAACTGGCGTCAGCATATTTGTCGATCTCACAGTGGCCCACGCACTGGAAACCTCCGGCCCGATCCAGTCCGGCTCGGAATCCGCCGATCCCGGCGAACATATCAAAATAGCGTATCAGGTGATCTCGTCTCCTTCCTGCTGCAGGGCAAGAAGAAAGCCGAGGACATTCTCATCCATGTCCCCGGCCTGTGCCTGCTGGCTTTTTTCTGTTGTCAGATCCAAATTGCGCAACTCTTCCCGAATCAGCCCACGGATGGCAGACAGGAGGGCATCCTGTTCATGGGCTTTACACACCATCCGACACACAGCGTCTGTCCGCTGCCCGGCAGGGATGGAGCTAAGAATGTGCCATGCATCACGCTGTTGGGGTGATGTCAGAGAAAAAGAAAGGTTGAGCCGCCGCTTACCTGCCATTGCCGACACCCCGCGACATCTGCCCCACAAGGCGCTCATATCCTTTAGCGTTCAGGGATACGTCATCCAGGATAAGCGGGCGGCACAGGCCGTCTGTGGCCGAAAGGTGGCGCTTTAAGAGCGCCGCTCCGCCGCCCAGGAAAATGGCGGGCATGGCTCGGATGTCCAAGCCGCTCTCTGTGACTGCCGAGAGCAGGTTTCGGGCGTACTTGTCCGCCTGGGCATGGATGACCGCTCTGATCCGCTCGTCCATCCCGCCGGAGCTGCCCCGCAGGGCGCTTTCGATCTGAGCGGTCGTCATGGACAGTCCGAACAACCGGCGCACCTGTTCGCTGATTTCATCGACACAGCGGATCATGCCCAGTTCCAGACTCCGGCAGGAGGCAGCGTTGGGGATGCGGTTGTCCAGCCGCATCAGATCCACCGTCCAGCCGCCTATGTCTGCCACAATGACGGACGGTTCGTCCAGCAGCTCCGTCTGGGTCAGGACGGCAGCATAGCCCTGGGGAAACAGGGACACCTCTTGGATGGTGATGGTATAGTCCTGCCCCTCATAGCGAAAAGGAATGGTGCTCCCATCCCGGTACAGGTACGAACGGAAGGACTTCTTGTCCCGACCAAAGCTGGTCAGGGGCAGGCCCGCCGCCAGGTGGATGCTGGCGGTGTGCTCTGCACCCCGGTGCTCCAGCTCCTTGGCGATGGCTGCCAGGGTAAGCAGATAGTAGTCCTCTGTCTGAGTCTTGTCTCTCTGAAGGGGCTGGCGACCGCTGCCCACCACATAGTATCTGCCGCCGTATTCCAGCACATCTTTCTGGGTGTACGGCTCATGTTCGTACTCCACTAACCCGGTGGGAAAGGAAAAGTGGACAGTTTTCATGGCTGCATAGCCATGATCCACGCCGATCACAATTACATCATTCATCTGGTATCGTGCTCCTTCCGATCATGTTGTTTCTGAGGATTTAGATGGTAGTTTTGCAGTATCGCTGTGTACAGCTTTTGCTCAAATGCCCGATATGCCGGTGTGGTGCGGTCGATAGGGAGAAGGACGGCCCGTTCGTAGCAGGTTCCAGGTACGATCTCCCAGCGGATGGCATGGAACTGATCCGCCAGCAGATAGCGCATGAGCTGATGACCGTTCATCATTTCAAACATCCCGCGGGAGTCCTCATAAGGGAACTGCTTATATAGCTCAAAGCCTGTCAGCCTTTGGGCTGTGAAGTACAGCTTGAAGCCCCCTGGGTCCAGTTCTGGGGCGATCTGCTCATAGAATGTCTTTGCGTCCATCTCAACCAGCCCTTCTCCACTTTTGGGTCAGCCGTTCCAGAACAGTCAGCCTGCCGGACACTTTCCGCGCCGAGAGATCCAGTCCTTTCATCTGGTTTTGGATACGGCGGTGGATCTGCTTGAGCTGCCGCCTGTCGCCGCAGCCCTCCAGCACTACATAGCTGCCTTTTCCGTTGGCCAGCACCTCACGCCGCCCGGTATCATCCCGGAGACTGGCCATGAGACGCTGACCCAGGCGCTTGCGGTAGCTGTCCTGGAGGGCCTCTGCATCTCCGCACACGCCATGCTTTTTCAGGATCGCGGCGATCTCGCTGGAGTGGATCTCCATGCCCTCGAACAACGCCTCCAGGATCTCCTGCTCCGCCTCTGGCGGCAGTCTGGGCGGAGCAGTCGGCTTGGCACCCTCATTTTCCCGGTTCATCGTTCTGCCTCCTTTCGCTTCTTTTGAGGGGAACGCGGTGCTTTTGCAGGCTGCGGATCACCGCGCCAGGTTTCTGGAGCCATGGAATTAATATGGCGGAGCATATCCCGCACGTTTGCACAGGTGAATTCCGGCTGTTCAAATCCATGGCGCTCCGTGTAGATGGTCCACTTATGGGTCTCATGGGGACTGTCCCGTATGACCACAAAATATCTCCCGTTGCGGTCACCATGCAGAGGTTCAAACCGCACGTCATCATAGAGCGGGCCAGACAGCGGGCAGTTGTTCTTAAACCAGACATAGTAGTTGTCCAGGATATACGGGTCGGTGATCCCCATGACCACCTTGCTCAACTTCTGGAGCCGTCCGGCCAGCGCGTCATCCTGACAGAACCAGTCATACCACCCGGCCTCACACTGAGCGGCACGATCTTTCGAGGAAAAATCCCCGGCACGGAACCGCTCCTGCCACTGGCGGACACTCATTTCCGTCATAGCGTCCCCCTCTCCGGCAGGAGGCGCTCCATGAGGTCGGCAATGGTCCGAAACACCTCTGCCAATTCACGGGATTCTTTCACCGTATTTTCCATCTCGTCCCTGGTCATGCGGGTGCATTTGGCCCAGATCCGGACATTTTCCTCTGTAGGGTCCAACAGCACCGCTTTTTCATATGCCTTGCAGAAGATCCCGGCGATCTTCCCCTCACGGTCGATCTCCGCGTCCTTTTCCTGGATTTCCTTTTTTGCTCTCAGGATGTCCAGCGCCTCCTGGGCGGCCTGCTCCCGCTGCTCCTCCGGCAGATCCTCCACCTGCTTGGTGATCTGGTAGCCTTGGTTGATGGACAGTTCCTTCTTGTCCAGCGCCTCCTTGACCGCTGCGGGGGCGTGCTCGTCGATCTGCATCACTTTGCCCATGGTCCGCTCACCCAGACCAACGGAGTCTGCCAGTTCTTTGCGGGTATCAACAGGAGGAAGGTTTGGCAATGTTGCCGAACCTTCCTCAGATGGGCGGTATGCCCGCCCTCCGGCAGACATATTGGCCTTGGCCCTGGCTTCGATCTCCGGCTTAAGCTTCAGGGCGATCTTGCCCAGTTCCCACTTGTCCAGGTTACGGCGGCCTTTCTGGGTATCCAGCGCCCACTGCTTGGCCTCCAGCAGATCGTCAAAGGCGAACACCAGCATCTGATAGGGCAGGCCGTGCTTGTCGCATAAGGATTTTCGGTTATGTCCGTCAATAACGACCAGATCCTCATTGACGATGATGGAGGTATAGCACCCATTTTTCAGGAGGTCCGTCTCCAGTGCGCCGAGCTGCTCCTCGCTCAAAGGCGGGAGCAGCTCGGCCATCTCAGGCAGCACGACAGGGGTGCGCTCTGTGCTGCTGTAAATGATCCCAGTATTCTTCATCAGGCGGCCTCACACTCGCCCTGGTTCTGCTCGGCAGCGGTCGCATCCTCTGCCCGACGGGGGGAGAGGAGCTCCACCTCCGTAGCCTTGATCAGGAAGCCGGGCTGGCGGGTGGGATCGTCAGAAAAAGTGATGGTCTCGAAGTCGCCGGAGGCGGCCAGCTTGCAGCCCTTCCAGGCATAGGCGGCACAGAACTCGGCCAGGGGGCCGCGCACCTTGATGGAGATGAAGTCGGTGAGCCGGTTGCCGTCCTGATCCCGATAGCGGCGGTCCGAGGCGATGCGCAGGATGGCATAGGGCTTGCCCGTGGTTTCGTTCATCTTCAGCTCCACATCATTGGTCAGATTTCCAGTGGCAGTGATCTTCAACATCGTTCATTTCTCCTTTTTCTGTTAGAATAGTTGGTTGTAAGAAAGAGGGGAACTCACAGCTTTTGTGAGTCCCCCAAGGGCTTAATACCCCGTCCGGGGCAGGGTGGGAATGACGGGCTTGCCGTACACCGTGGTCACCCAACGGCTGACGGCCTGCACCCACTGGCCGTTGTAGACGCCGCCCACGTCGGCCACATTGACAAACGAAGTGGAGGCCAGGTTGTCCACGGCGGTGCAGTGGAGGTACGGCTTTTCTACCTGGGCAAAGCCAGCAGGGGCCTGTCCAAAGACGAACATGACCTCTGTGATCCGTTCATTGCTGGCAAGGCCCAGTGCGGTGGCCGAGGCAGCCAGGGTGTAGTTCTTGCTGGTGGACAGGTTGTCTGCCAGGGTCCGATACTCGCCACCGTTCACACGGTAGGTGATCTTATAGGTGCCGGGGAAGTTATAGGTTCCGGTGACCACCGTATCCAACCGCACCTCTGCGGGAAGGGTATCGCGCCAATAAAAACTATCCAGCCGGACATTGGATGTGTTGGCAATCCCAGAGAATGTGTAGCGCACCGGCTGGCCCGCCATGATCTCCTTGGGGCCGGTTTTGGTAATGGACACGCCGGTGGTCAGGCTCTTGTTGGTCACCTCAAATTTGACGATCTGTCCCTCATGTTCCAGATAGGCGGTGAGTTCCGTTTCATTTACGCCGTAATTGGCCGGAGCCTTGACCTCCCGGATGGTATAGCGGGAGAGAGGCAAAGGTTTGGACACGGCCAGCCCTCGGCTGTCGGAGCGGATGGTGTCCACTAGATTACCCGCCTTATCATAAATCTCAAATACGGCCCCCTCCAGCAGCGTTCCGGCAGGCAGGCCGTTGGTGGGGTTGTAGTCGGCAGACTTCTTGACAATCTGGATCTGGCCTGTGATGGCCCGGTTTTCCCAGGTGATTTCCGTGGTCTCGCCAGGCTTTATATAGACGGTTTTCAGCTGTTCGTCTACGATGTAGCCCTCGTTCTCCAGCTCCCGCAGATACACCTTGCCAGACAGATCCAGGGTGTCAATGTAGGCGTATCCGTTCTGGTCGGTGGTGAACTGATCCACAGGATTCATATTGCCGTCGTAGAGGAGGAAGGTCACGCCGTAAATGCCCTTTCGGGTGTCTGCGTCGATCTTGTGCAGCAGGATGCCGGAGAATGCCTTGTTGGTCACCGTCTTGCGGGTGGTCTCTCCGTCCTTGACGGTAAAATAGATGGGCGTATCATCCAGCTTAAATCCATCCGCAGCCTTGGTCTCCTGGGCATAGTAGTCGCCAGCCTCCAGGGGCAGAAACACTTTTCCATCCTTCCCAGTGGTCACGGTATCCACCAGAGCGTCGTCGCTGACGCGGCGGATTTCAAAGGTGACGCCGGAGATGGTTTCCGTTTTATCTGCCTCATTGACTTTGGTAAACTCCACACCGCCTACCGGCGAATTGTAGAACCAGAGTTCCTGTGTATCGACCGGGTTGACCACCACCGTCTGGCTCTGGGTGTTGGGGTCGATGGTGTACCCAGGGATGCTTTCCACTTCAGTTACTACCACTGTGCCGGTGATGCCGGAAAGGACGATCTGGCCCTCCGCATTGGTCCAGTACAGGCCATTGGAGGACAGCTTACCGCCCTCGTCTGGGAGATAGGTGCCATCCGCATAAGTGATCTTGAACTGCACCCCCTCCAGCGGGATCTTGTCCTTGCTGGACAGCTTATGGATGATGAGGTTTCCCATAGGCTGGTTGCGGAACTCTACCGTGACGGTTTGCCCTTCCTTGACCTGTACGGTTTGGGGCGTACCTTGCGTCCCTCCGGGTCATAGATGGAGAATACAGCCCCTTCCAGAGGGAGCTCGGTCCCTTCCTCCAGCTTCACAATCTTTAGGGCCGTCTCGTCCGGGCCGGGTTCCCCGCCGTCCGCATAACTGCTGATGGCGGCCACATCCAGCCGCACATTGTTGTCCAGGTCGCAGATGTAGTTTTGCAGTTCGCCGTACTTGTCCTTCTCCTGGCACACAGCGTACATGGCAGCATACTGGGCTACCGGTGCGGAAAGGGAGAGCTGCACATTACCGGACTGTCCCTCCACACTGCTGGCGGGATAGAGCACCTTGAATGTGCCCGCGTAGCCATCCGAGGTGGGCTGGGTGGTAACGGCGGTGATCTCGTTGTTGTTGGCATCCACGATCTTTGTGCCATCCGGAACACTGCCGGGATCAGAGAACGATACGGTCACATCATAGTCGTACACCCAGGTCTCGCTCCAGACAGTAAATACCTGTTGCAAGTATGCCTGGCCGTCGATGGTCACGGGGTAGGCCGTAGACTTGTCCGCTGTGACGGTCATCCGGGGAGAGAGCATATAGTTGTAGGTCGTACCCCGCTTATAAATGTCCTTGGCAGCAGCTAGGATGCGATTGCCAATGTCCAGTTCAGAGCCGGTCAGGCCGGGGGCTACCTTCAGATTGGCGATATTCCAGTTGGGGAGCAGGTAGCACCAAAGGGCCATTTTGGTGGCGTAATATGCCTGATATTTGTTGTCCAGGTTTAGCTCCCCCAGGCTGCGGTGAGGGTAGCCGTTGGAGATGATGCCTACCACCTTGGGGTCGCTGGCCTTTTCCTCGGCCAGGTACTTGATGCTCTCACCAGGGCCTACGCTCTGCGGGACTCCGGGGGTGGTGGGGTTGACGCAGTAGGCTGGGGACTCCTTTGTTGTTCCATCATTGGATTCGTACAAAAAGTAGGTGTATGTCTGCTTTTTGACTGCTCCGTTGATAGAGAGATAGCCCAGTTCATAGTCTCCATTGTAGATGTTGACCTCGCCTAGGGCTTCTTCCACACTGTCTGCGGCAAAGACTGATGTGGGCAGGATGCCAAGCAGCAGGATACAGGCCAAAAACAGGGATAGCAGTTTTTTCATAGCGCCTCCTTCAAAATGGGCGGAAAGAGGTGTTGAACATACGTTGCTCACCACCTCTTTCTAAACATGATTTAGTTAAGATTCAGAAGAAGCAAAGAAAAAAGCGCAGTGCGTTTCCTTGTGTTGAGAGAAAACGCTCTGCGCTTAAAGTTCTACGGCCCGGACGCACCAGCGGTATTCCTGCTGATCACGGACACAGGTAAATAGGGTAATGCGGTTGTCGGTGGTAGAGGCTGTGTCGCTGGTGTCTGTCTCCAGTACCTTTTCTACACTGACCACCTGATAGGTGCGTGTGCCCAGTTTGGTAGTCCAGGTAATGGTATCGCCTGGCTCCAGGGTATGCAGGTCTCCAAAATCATCCCGGACTCCGCGGTTGTGACCCGCAATACAGCAGTTTCCATCCCAGATGCTGGTGCCAGGGAAATGACCGGCCCCTTTTGCCAGAGTGCTGCTGTCTGTCCCTTCGTAGACCTTGGTAGACAGGCCGATGGCCGGGATCTTGAGTGTCCCCAGGTGTCCGCCGGAGTAGTAGAGATCGCTGGTGACGGCGGTATAGCCGACGTTCTGGCCAGAACTGCTCCCATTTCCTGTGTCGATCACAGGATAGTTGACGCTCCCGGTCTGGGACACCAGCCCGCCACCATCCAGAGCACCGGGGATGAGATTGGGCGTCAGAGGGTCGCCGCTGCCGGGGAGGTAACTGGTAGGTGTGCCAAATCCAGGCGGGATCAGGGCGGTGTTCTTACTCCGGTCTACATTGGGATCTTCCCATTCGTAGATGGTGTCATCGCTGGTAGGTCTGCCGAATAGGTAATCGTCCGGGGCCTCCATGGTATATTCCAGGGCGCTGGCCTGTCCCACGCACAGGGTGCATAGCATTGTGGCCAGCAGAAGTGCTCTCAGCTTCAGTTGAATCAGCTCCTTCCTTTATACCGCTTGAACAGGAAAACCCCACCTGCAGTCAGCAAGAGAATCGCGCCGCCAATCAGGAGGGGCTGTTTGATGTCGATATCTGCCATGGCCCCGTTTGAGTTTTCGCTGGAAGGGGTATCTGTGGGGGCCGGGTCAGTCTGCTCCGCGGGGATCTCCATGCTGCCAAAAATGGCGGTATAGGTCAACACAGAGCAGTTGGTTTTGGAAACTTGGCCGGTATAGTCTGCCGTAACAGTGTAGCCAGTAGCATAGGTGCTGCTGGTAGTGCCGGTATATTTGGCAGTGGCGGTATAACGGGTGACGGCCCCATCCGCCCCAGCTTCACTGGTCTCGGCCCACTGGACGTCTGCCAGAGTCAGGCTTTTCCCATTGTCCTCAATGCTCTTTGGAATCAAAGATACATCCGCTTCCGAGAGATTGGGATAGGTGCGGGTGGCGGAGAGATCCTTTGTCCGGGTAGCATAACCGTCTGCCGCTACCTTGACAGTGGTATGATCCAGTGTCAGAGTGCCAGTATAACCGTCCTCTGTGGTTACCTCCATCTGCGGTTCCAGACTCTGGAGGATCTTCTCCATATTGTTGGTCTCACTGGCCAGAGTTTTGGTCTGGGTGATGGTCTGAATGTCCACCCCAACCTCGTCCTTCCGCGTCATGTCCAGCAGATAATAGAGGCGGCCATCCCGCTCAAAATCCTCGGTGGGAATCTGGGAGGGGTCATCTGCCAGGGACAGCTGGTACACTTTCTTGATCCTGGGGCTGTCTCCCTCCATATACTCCTCCACCGATGTGGGGTAGTAACTGGCACTTTGCTCCGGTTCAGCGGCCAGAGCAGGGACAGATGCCGCCAGGAGCAGGGTCAGGGCGCACATCGTGGTCAAAATGCGTTTCATATTGGATTCCTCCTACAACAATTTTTCTTTTGATTTGCCGGAAATCATATTGTCATTTCTTCTTTTTGGAATTTTCACCCCCTTTCCCGGAGCACATTTCGTTGCAGCAGATACTCATTCCAATCCTTTCCCTGTGGCGGAAGTTGTTGAGACACCTCATAGTCCTTTGCGGAAAACATCTCTCGGAGCTTTTGGGTTGCCTGCTGACCATGTTCATCGTTATCCAGGCACAGAATGATCCGGCGTATGTGTGGGTTGTCTCGCAGATAGGTCCGCAGTCCTCCTTCGTACAGCCCACACAGCGCCACCGCGTTGGAGGTTACTTTCCGGTGCAGGGTGCAGAAGCTCATCAGGTCGATTGGGGCCTCAAAGACAAGAACTGCATCATGCTTCTTGCTGCAGTGAAGTCGAAATGCGATATCCTTATTGCTGCCTGGGACATCCCCCTTGAAGCTGCTGCTGTTCCAATCATAGGTTCCTCGTTGATTGGCAAATACCGGCGCTCCTGATTGGTCCCGGCCAACAAAGACACAGTTGTGATGTTGGGCGTCCTCGTACAGCAATCCAGCCTCCACAAAGCCCCGGATCACTTGGGGTGCGATCCCACGCTTGCGGAGATAGGCAAACACCCTTCGGTGATCCACGTTGGCAGGGGGGAGGGTAAAGGGGACCTTTTCCTCCTTTTCCTTGGTCTGCCGCGGAGTGCTCACCGAGGGAGAGTCACGGGCGCGGCCATGCCAGGTCAGCAGGTACTCCACGGCCTCCGGGAAACTTTTGTTATAGAACCGCTGGAGGAATGTGATGGCATCTCCGCCGATGCCCTCTGAGTAGCGGAACCAGGTACGTCTGTCCTTGATTCGGATGCTGTCCATCTCCTGCGTGGTGTAGTACCTGCCGATCCGCTTCACCTGGTAGCCCAGGGAGCTCAGCAGATCCGGAAGGTCCGTGTCTCGGACAGTGGCCATTTCAGCCTCTGTAAAACGCGTCCTTTCTGCTGTTTGCATCATGTCATCTCCTTCTCGAAAAAACAAAAAAGGGGCCGGAGGACACATCCGCTTGAGATGTGTTCTCCGGCCCCTTGCTTTGACTCCTTGTGTTATTGTTCGATGTCCGCTGTGTCTCTCTCCGCCTCTGCGCTGGCCTCGCTGGCGTCTGGGGTGGTACCGGCGGCTCCACTGTCCTCCGGGGCTTCCTCGGTGCTCTCCGGGGCCTCCTGTGGGGCCAGGCTGGCTTCGGCTTCCGCCAGCGCCCGCTCGATCAGGCCCAGGACGAAGTCCCGCTGGGTGAGCTTTACGCCGGTCCGAGCCGTTTCTCTGGCCAGGTGGGTCTTGATGCGCTGGAAGAGTTCCTCGGGGATCTGGAATGCTATCGTTCTGCTGCCTGTCATGTTGATTCCTCCATTCTCATCTTTCATCTTGTAGTATTCAGTGAGCAGTGATGCGATGTACTGGCTGGTGGTCATCTCCAGGCGGTCTTTTTCTTCTGTTACCCGGTTGTGCAGGGCGATGTCGATTTGGGCGCATAGATTTTTCTTGTCTGCCATGGTCTGCGCTCCTTTCCTCGTTTTGCAACGCAAGTATATCCAAAACCATGTCAGAAAGCTATTACCAAGACCACCAAGGAACCAAGGACAAAGCAAGCAATACCACCAACTGAAACAGCTACGTAATAAAAAGCGAGAAGCCCCCGCTAGCAGTTCGATTTGAACTACCAGCGGGGGCTTCTCTCGCTGTTTTCTCTTTGCTCAGAGGTTCGAATCACCCCACATCACGAAAATGGCCTTTTGCATCTCCATCTCGGCTGGTGCTCGATTTTTCCCTCTGAAACGGCTGAAACCCTTGCCGCAGCAAGGGTTTCAGGGGTTGCATCTTTTTCAGCAACCTTAGTTGGTCCGAGTGGGGAGACTCGAACTCCCGGCATCTTGCTCCCAAATGTGTGTCGGAACCTTCAGCCGGCACTTTACCGCTCTCTTTGACGCTTTCCGCTGCTTCGGCAGTTCCTCTTTAGAACTCTTTTGCCCTGCTTGTTTCAAGAAAACCTTTCGTCTTTTGGGATTTGTGTGGGATTGGATTCTGTATATTAAAAGATATTCCGCCTGGTTTCAAGGGCAATGACAGGGCGGATCACCTCAGAGACGGGACGCAGGAATTGCGCCGCATAAACAAAGAATAGAGCACTCTTTACAAGTAGCCTGGAAAGGTATCTCATTTTACCATGCAGCCGCACAAAAGACAACAAAGGCATACACGGGGCGATAAAGTAGTGGCTATTTCCCTCTTTCTGTGGTATTGTTCGGTTGCCGAAAGGAGGAGACGATATGCAGAAAGAGACTAACCTCACGGTAGGCCGGTGGTGCGACCGCTGGTTCTGCGAGAATCAGGGCAGATGGAACGGCAGCACCGTAAGCGGATACTGCAACCTGATCTACCGCCACATTCTCCCCAAAATCGGGGACATCCCGCTGGCTGAGCTGTCAGAAGGTACCGTCACCAGTTTCTATGACAGCCTGCGGAGTCAGGGACTCAGCGCGAGAAGCGTCTGGTGCGTCCACCTGCTCCTGCGGCGCTGTATGGATGAAGCGGCCCGTGACCAGCGCATCCCCTACAACCCGGTGCGGCTCTGCCAGGAACCAAAGGCAGAGGAATATAAGACCGCTCCCTTACGCCTGGGGCAGCTCCAGCGGTATCTGAATGCGGCGGAACAACTGGGCGTACTCCCTCTCATCTACACAGGACTATCCAGCGGCCTGCGGCAATGTGAACTCATCACCTTGTCGTGGGCCGATTTTCATATCCGCTGCCGGTACATTCTCAAGGGACAGCGGCTACTGACCCTTAATAGCAAGGCGGAGCATCTTCTGGAACACATACCTGAAACCGGCTGCTATGTGTTCCTCAACCCCAAGACCGGAGCGCCGTATCAGCTCCACGAGTTCTATTACCTCCACAAGCGGATACTCAAACAGGCATGCTTACCGTGGGTTTCCTTTCGGAACCTGCAGCGTCAGTGCATGGAGGTGGGGATATGACGCTGAAAGACTATATTCTCCGCTGGCGGGAGGTCTACGACAAGAACCAGAGCAGGCCGACTACCTACGCAGCTCATGGCTACATCTTCAAGAACCACATTCTCCCCGGACTGGGGGAGATTCAGCTCTCTGAATTGACCGTGGAGCAGGTGGGAGATTTCCTGGAGGAGCGAAGGCGCTTTGGCGGTCACCGCCCGGAAAGCCCCGAATATCCAGGGTTGGGGGAGCATACCATGCGGCACATCCACCGCCTGCTCCAGCAATGCTTGGATCAAGCAATGCGGGACGGACTGATAACGGACAACCCTGCCCGTGGGTTTCACTACCCAAAGCCCAAGAAGGTCAGCGCCAATGTGCTGACGCCGGCAGAAGTGGAGGACTATCTGGATGCGGCGGAGCGGTTGGGCCACCTCCCCATGTTCCTGCTGGCGCTGACGGCGGGACTTCGGCAAGGAGAACTGATCGCCCTGAAGTGGAGCGACCTGGATATAAAAGAGCGGACGCTGACCATCACGGAGAGCCGTTCGGTGGAACGGCGAGAGCTGGTGGAGTACGAAGGCGGCACAAGGATTGTCAGCCTGACCCCGGAAGCGGTTGAACTCCTGCGCCTGGAACATGCCAAACACCCAGGAAGTCCACTCATGTTCATGCACCCTGCCACCCAGAGGCCCTACTCACCACAGATGGTGCGCCGGCTGCACAATAAAATTATCAAAGAGGCCGGGCTGGATCACATTCGGTTCGTAGATCTCCGGCACACCTGCGCCGTCCTATCGCTGCAGAATGGAAGGGGCGCAAAAGAAGTAGCACAGATGCTGGGCCATTTCAGAACCGCAATGACACGGCAGAACTATGCGCCATACCTGTCCAATACACCCACCAAAAGCGGGCCCAACGAAGCATCCACGGAAGAGCTCCGGCAGGCGGCAGACCTTCTGGATTATCTTCTGAAATTCTGATAGATATTCCTCAAGAGGTGTGGTATATGTTTGTGGCACAAGAGGAGGCGATGACCGTGGAAAACAAACTGCTCAAAGAGCTGTATGATTGCTTTTATATCCGCCCGAAGTTTGACGAACAGGAGAGGGAAGTGGAGGAGTGCCACAAAGCGTTGATTGCGGCTCTGGAAAAACCGGAGCGAAAACTGGTGCTGGGGATCATCGACGCTCAGGACTCTATCAGAGAGCAAACCTCCCTGGACAGCTTTATCGCCGGATTTGAGCTGGCGTGGAGGCTTTCAGCAGAATTACACAACGATGAAAACGAGCGATCAGCCTCCTGCCGAGCCAGGAGACCGGGCGCTCGTTTCATATCTGAGGAGGAGCCGGAATAGAAGACGAATTGCCGCAGCAGCCACCCGCAAAAATGCGCCGCATAAACAAAAAGACAGTTCGATTCTAGAGATTAAGAAACCTTAAGAAAATGTTCATGTGCTTCTTCTGTTCGACGTGCTATAATCTCAGAACCAAATCAGGACATAGCCGGAGGACAGGACATGAAACACATCATCACAAATGGGATTACCTATCTGGAGCCGTTGGCTGGCAGTAGCGAGTGGTACTGGGGCACTGATTATGCCAGCGGAGATTTACACGAGGCGGAGGAACTGTTCCGCAGTGGCCATCCTATCCGGAGAAACCGGCTTATCCTGGTTCGTTTCCCGGAGGGAACGGTCTGCGAGCCGGTATGCGCAGAACCAGGGCAGTACCTGGGCAGACCGGTGTGCCACGACGGGCAAGTGGCGTTGCTCCTAGTGGATTTTCCAAAGGGAGAGATTCATGTTTTGCATTTCCATGAAGCGGACGGAACCACCGAGCCGCTGGCTGTGGTGCCTCTTGACCTTGCGGATGACTGCTGTAATCTGATGCTGGAGGCATCGCCTCTCATGCTGATACGGTCGGGGCATAATAACAGGATTCAACTCCTTTGGCCGGAGCGCCGGGACTTTGCGGTGGAGGAGAACGAGTATTTTGCGTTTCTGGAAGGGAACAGGCTTTATACCATAGTCTGGTACGAGGATCCAGACTACCGGGATGAGGTTCTGGTACGGGATTTTGACACAGGAGAAATCCTGGAACGAATGCAGGGAAGCCTCCGAGCCATGCCAGACGGCCAGAAGTGGCTCCTGGTGTGAGGAGGCGAAGTAGCGATGTGGCTTGATCTTTTATTTCAGGGATGTATGGACGCGGCGCAGTCGGAGCAGGTTTCCAGACCTGTTCGGATCCTCTGCTTTGTCCTCATATCTCTCGTGTTTCTCATCGCCATCTCCAGCTTGTTTCTTCTGGTATTTGTGATAGAGGGTCAAGGTCTTTTTAGAAGGGGGATCTTTCTGGGCATGGGGACGATCGCTCTTGCCTGCTACCTACAGTTTTTGAAGGCCATCGTGAGAAAAAGGAGAGAGAAGCCGTGATGCAACCGGATATGGAAAAACGACAGACGATTAGAGTTGCCTTCCGGCTAAAATCCGTTGGGATGGAAGACTGACCGGGAAAGGAGGGCGGAACCATGCTGGAGCATCATTTCTGGGAAAATTTCAGAAAGTGGATCCCCCATCCGGAAGTAGACGAAGTCTATGATGTGGAGAAGATCGGATTTGAAGGGGAGGAGGGCTTTGTAGTCCTCCTGCGCCCCGACCATTTTCAAAAGGAGAAACGGTCGGAGTGGGCCCTCCGGCTGGTGTGGGACAGGATCGTTTCTTACACCGTCACTGACGAGAGCTACCGTCCGGAGCTGTGGGTGTCCGAGAAAACGCCGGACTGGTCGCTCTGGACCTTTTATATCAGCGAGACCTCTGAGCATCTGACCAAGTTCCGGGAGGAAAACTACCTTGTTCCGGAGGAGACCCACCACTTTTTTATCTGTGGAACCAACCTGATGGCAGACATTTTGTCAGACGAATATCCCACGGTGACATTTATAAAACGGGATACGAAATTGTGAAAATGCACCGATGTATAAAGATAATCAGGGAGGAAATCTAACGATGAATCCTGAAAAAACACATTTATATAAAAAGCAATATCAGCAACCAATAGAGGAAGGAACACCTCCGCACAAAGGTAAATCAAAGACGGCTGCTACCTCTGATAGCTGAAAACGGTCTAAGCATAAACACATATACAAAAAAATCATCTTACACTATGGTAGTGACTCATTTTGTTGGGGAGGACAATGCGAAATTTGCGGAAGATTGGATTCTACATATAAATCATCTAATTGGAACCCTGAAGAGTTTCAGGTAACCGGTGAGGGCTTGTATGGAGAGTGGGAAAGCATTTGCCTTACCGAAATTCACAGAAGATATCCTGAACACACCATTATGACATTGGAACATGCAAAGTGGGTAGAATGGACAGGAGAAAACAATAAAGAGAAAAAGGAAATTTTCTATGAGTAACTGCATTTTTATAGCAGCCGATACTCCCCTGCCCGAAGTTACTCCGTCGCAGGAGTATCCTCTCGAGATCAATTTGGACACGGGCACTATCTTCGATGGGGGAGCGGATGATAATTATTGCCTGCTGCCCTTTGACGAGGTGGATCTATACCGCGAGAAGAAATACGGAGCTTATCTTGAACTGCATCAGTTTACCGATGGACGGGCCGAGCAAATTATTGATTATATTAGAACCGCTCTGATACAATCTGACAGCGTAGAAATTTGGAATGTCTGGCTCTCTGGCTATTGGGAATTTGATGACAGACCGCATATCAGCAAAAAAACAGTTCCTATTGACGAATTGACCGCCGATGACATGAAAGAGATCGTTCAAGCAGAAAACTGGGATAACAGAGATCACAACCGGCCGTGGTTCTACTGCTTGGAGGTCGTTCGCTGAGTGTGGAAATCTGCTAAGAACTACAAACAAAGGACGATAAAATGATACTTCCAAGAGGAATTACAGGATTTTGGAGCGTGAACACAGCCCCGCCGCCGTTTTTAGACGAAAAAGCATTCTGTCAGATGTGCTACTCCATTGCCGTGGAAAATGGTGAGACTGTGGCAGAAGTGGACACGGATACCGCCTCAAGGAACTTCTATTCTGCCAAACTCAGCAGATATGACCAATCTGTCTTTCTTTTACAGAACATCCACTATCCCTATGGGGCCTTTGCCCAGCGGGACGCTGACGGCAGATTTATTTTCAGCGGCCCGCCGGAGTGGCTCCGATTGCCGGAGGGAACGGTGCGTTTTTTAAGTACCGGCGAGCTAAACCAAAACTGGCGTGGTCTGTGCGGGGAACTGAACCAAGGAGAGTTGGAGCAGATCCGCTACTGGAACCCCCAGACGGTGGGGGAGATTATCTTTAACGCGTGGGACTGAAATCGAATCAAAGCAATGCCGTCCTGGGCTGATATCCTAGGGCGGCATTGCTATATTCTACTGGTTTAACTATATCATTTTTATTGAAATGATATAGTTAAACCTTGACACAGTCAAGGTTACTTGATATAGTTTAATTATATCATTATAAGTAAAATGATGAAATTACGCAGAGCGAGGTACAGAATGCGCACCTACGATTTTTCCAAGAACTATGAGAAGCTGCTTACGCCGGATATCGTGGCCCTGTTGACTCAGATCCATGAATATAAAGGTGAACAGGCTCTGTTTATTGAAGCCAAAGCCGATACCCTGGCCAAGCTGGTGGAGATCGCCAAGATCCAGAGTACCGAGTCCTCTAATAAAATCGAGGGAATCTATACCTCGGACGAGCGCCTGAAAAAATTGGTGCAGGACAAGACCACCCCACGCACCCGGAACGAGCAGGAGATCGCTGGCTATCGGGATGTGCTGGCCACCATCCATGAGAGCTTTGACTATATCCCGCCCAAATCCTCCCTGATCCTGCAGCTCCACCGGGATCTCTATAAATTTAGCGGCGCATCCTACGGCGGTAACTACAAAACGGCGGACAATGTGATCGCCGAGACGGATGCCCAGGGGAACAAAACCGTTCGTTTCCAGCCACTCCCCGCATGGGAGACGCCGGAGACGGTGGACTGTCTCTGTCGGGCCTATGAGGAGGCTGTGGGGAAGGGTGAGATGGACCCGCTGCTACTGATCCCCATGTTCATTCTGGACTTTCTCTGTATCCATCCCTTTAACGACGGCAACGGCCGCATGAGCCGCCTGCTGACCCTGCTGCTGCTCTACCGGGCGGGGTATATCGTGGGCAAGTATATCAGCATCGAAAAGCTCATTGAGGAGAGCAAGGAAACCTACTATGAAGCCCTCCAGCAGAGCTCCCGGGGGTGGCACGAGGGAACCAATGACTACGCCCCCTTTGTGCGCTATACCCTGGGCGTGGTGGCGGCAGCCTACCGGGACTTTTCCACCCGAGTGCAGGCTCTGGCTGTCAGTGGCATGAACAAGCCGGACCGCATCCGGGAAATCATCAAAGGCACCCTTGGAAAGATCACCAAGGCAGAGATTATGGAACAGTGCCCCGATATCAGCCAGATTACTGTGCAGCGCACTCTGGCCGATCTGCAAAAGGGTGGGGAAATTCTGAAACTCAGCGGCGGGCGCTATACCGCCTATATCTGGAACCGGGAAAAGGAGTAAGAGAACATGATCACTGGCGAACTGAAAAACAAGATCGACCGCCTCTGGGAGACCTTCTGGACCGGCGGCATTACCAACCCCCTGGACGTGGTGGAGCAGATGACCTATCTCATGTTCATCCACGACCTGGACGCCGCCGACAACCAGCGGGCCAGGGAGAGTGCCATGCTGGGCCTGCCCCACAAGAGCATCTTTGCCGGCGAGGTACAGGTGGGGGAGCGGACCATCCCGGGCAATCAGCTCAAGTGGTCGGTGTTCCACGACTTCCCCGCCGGGCAGATGTATTCCGTCATGCAGGAGTGGGTGTTCCCCTTCATCAAGGACCTTCACGCCGACAAGGACAGCGCCTACGCCAAGTACATGGGGGACGCCATCTTCAAGATCCCCACGCCTCTGATGCTGGACAAGATCGTCACCGCCATGGACGAGATCTACGCCCAGGCGGAGCAGCTCCACGACGCCGACGTCCGGGGCGACATCTATGAATACCTCCTGTCCAAGATTGCCACCGCCGGGGTGAACGGCCAGTTCCGCACCCCCCGGCACATCATCCGCATGATGGTGGACATGATGGCCCCCCGGGCGGACGATGTGATCTGCGACCCGGCCTGCGGCACCGGCGGCTTCCTGGTGGCGGCGGGGGAATACCTCAAGGAGAACTGTAAAGAGGAAATCTTCTACGACCGGGCTAAGAAGGACCACTACATGAACCACATGTTCCACGGCTACGACATGGACCGCACCATGCTGCGCATCGGGGCCATGAACATGATGACCCACGGCATCGATAACCCCTACATTGAGTACCGGGACAGCCTCAGCGACCAGAACACCGACCGGGAGAAGTATTCCCTCATTCTGGCCAATCCCCCCTTCAAGGGGAGCCTGGACGCGGACATCGTGTCCGCCGACCTGCTGAAGGTGTGCAAGACCAAGAAAACCGAGCTTCTGTTCCTGGCTCTCTTTCTTCGGATGCTGAAAGTGGGCGGGCGGTGCGCCGTCATCGTGCCCGACGGGGTGCTGTTCGGCTCCTCCAAGGCCCACAAGGATATCCGCAAGGAGATCGTGGAGGGCAACCGGCTGGAGGCGGTGATCTCCATGCCCTCCGGGGTGTTCAAGCCCTACGCCGGGGTGTCCACGGCGGTGCTGGTGTTCACCAAGACGGGCCACGGCGGCACAGATGATGTGTGGTTTTACGACATGAAGGCCGACGGCTTCTCCCTGGACGATAAGCGCACCGAAATAAAGGAGAACGACATCCCCGATATCGTCAAGCGGTTCCATAACCGGGAAGGGGAGAAGGAACGGGAGCGCACCGAGCAGTCCTTCCTGGTGTCCCGTGAGGAGATCGCCCAGAACGGCTATGACCTCTCCATCAACAAGTATAAGAAGGTGGAGTATGTCCCTGTGGAGTACCCCTCCACCCAGGAGATTCTGGCCGACCTCAACGAGCTGGAGATGGAGATCTCCGCAGGCCTGGCGGAGCTGGAGGAGATGGTGTGATGGCGAGATTAGAAGACATTTGCAGCATTAACATGGGACAATCCCCTGAGTCTTCCAGTTATAATGAAAGCGGAGAAGGAATGCCTTTTTTTCAAGGCAACGCAGACTTCGGCGAACTTCATCCAAAGGTTAGAATTTGGTGCAATGCACCCGCAAAAATTGCAGAGTGCGGTGATATTTTAATTTCTGTGCGTGCACCGATAGGAGCGCTTAACATCGCTGATAAACAATGCTGTATTGGTCGTGGACTTGCAGCATTGACCGTAAATGAGACATTGTGTAGCCCCAAATATTTATGGTACGGGCTTGAATGCAAGGTTGACGAACTAAATTCGAAAGGTACGGGAAGTACCTTTAAGGCAATTAACAAAAAAACTCTGGCTGAAACAGAAATACCATTGCCACCATTGGAGGAACAGTGCCGCATTGCCGCCACGCTGGACAAAGTCAGTGACCTGATTGCCAAGCGCCGGGCGCAGCTGGACAAGCTGGATCTGCTGGTTAAAGCACGGTTTGTGGAGATGTTTGGGGACCCAGAGATCAATCCAATGAATTGGTTAATTGTAGAAATTGGCTCAGTAATCAAATCAATTGATTCTGGATGGAGCGGAAACGGAAAACAACGAGAGAAAAAAGCGGGTGAAATTGCCGTTTTAAAGGTTAGTGCAGTAACAAAAGGCTATTTTATTCCAGAAGAATGCAAGGTTTTAGATGACCAAGAAAACATAAAAAAATATGTTTCCCCACAAAAAGGTGATCTGCTGTTTAGTCGTGCAAATACAAAAGAAATGGTGGGTGCCACAGCAATTATCAGGGAAGATTATCCCGAGTTGATTTTGCCGGATAAGTTATGGAAAATCCGTTTTTCTGATGTGACTAATGTAATTTACATGAAGTATATTCTAAGTAGTCAGACTATCCGAAACAAGTTTTCGGCAGCATCCACAGGGACAAGCGGTTCCATGTATAATGTTTCCATGGAGAAGTTTAAAGCAATTCAAATACCTATGCCAGAAATCAGTATACAAAATCAATTTGCTTCTTTTGCCGAAAGCGTGGAGAAATCAAAATTGACGATTCAGCGGAGCCTTGATAAACTGGAAGCACTGAAAAAAGCGCTAATGCAGCAATATTTTGGGTGAGGTGATATAAAATGACTGATACATATGCACAGCCATTGGTTGAAATGGGGATTACGCTTGCTGAATTGGCTGTAAAAGGTACGGCGTCTGCGGTTAATAAGAAGATTCGTGCTGCAAAAGAAATAAAAGATGCTGAAAAGTTGCGGACTACCTACGATGAACTAATCAATGAGGTACTGCAAGAGCGAGAAGAAGCCATAAGAATTGCTCAAGCGTATAAATCAGAATTGGATAGAATCATTATAAGTGATGAGGATATTGAACATTTGAATTTGACAGCAACTCGCTTGCTCGACATTATCAAGTCCTTTTCGCCGGGGACAAATATTGAAGGATTTGAGGCAATAAAGGATTTAATCAGCGTCGATACATTAAAAACAATGCAACTTTTAGGGTTTAATTATAAAGCGGCCATTGGTGAACCTTTAACTCAACTTTGCGCAAATGCCATTTCCTCTCTGTGGAATAAAAAGAATTCACAGTCAAATGGAAGGGTACAAAATAGACGATAGAGCAATGTTTATTTGCGAGGTAATATAATGACCAACTTTGATTTTCTCCTCTCCGACCCCCAATTTACTACTTTTGGAGAGGTGGCTGTCTCGGCGGAAAAAATCTATGCCATCGACCCGGCGGCTTGTGTGGTCAACTGCCGCCGGTGTATGGAGTTTGCCGTCAAATGGATGTACTCCGTGGACGGCGGGTTGGTCATGCCCTACGACGACCGGCTGGCCAGCCTCATGGACACCGAGGACTTCCGGGCCATCGTGGACCGGGATCTGTGGCAGCGCCTCAGGTACATCCGCCAGACGGGCAATGCCGCCGCCCACACCGGGAAGAAAATCACCAGGGAACAGGCCCGGCTGTGCCTGGAAAACCTCTGGTACTTCATGGACTTCATCGCCTGCTGCTATGGTACCACTTACACCCCCGGAGCATTTGACCCGGGCCTTCTGGAACAGCAGCCCGCCGCTCCGGCCCCCGCTCCCGTGCCCGAGGTGGACCTGGCCGCTCTCATGGCGGAAAACCAGGCCCTCAAAGCAGAGCTCACCGCCCGCCGGGAGGCCCAGCAGCCCAGCTACACCCCCAAACCCCTGGATCTGTCCGAGTACAAGACCCGCAAGCTGTACATCGATGCCATGCTCACCGACGCAGGCTGGACCGAGGGGAAGGACTGGCTCAATGAGGTGGAGCTGCCCGGCATGCCCAACAAGAGCGAGGTGGGCTATGCCGACTATGTGCTCTACGACGACGCCCACCGCCCCCTGGCTGTCATCGAGGCCAAGCGCACCTGTGTGGACCCGGCCAAGGGCCGCCAGCAGGCCAAGCTGTACGCCGACCTGCTGGAGCAGAAGTATGGCCGCCGCCCGGTGATCTTCCTCACCAACGGCTTTGACACCCGCCTGGACGACGGGGCCTACCCGGAGCGCCGGGTGGCCGCCTTCTACTCCAAGCGGGACCTGGAGAAGCTCTTCAACCTCCGGGCCATGCGGACAAGCCTCAAGTACATCCAGGTGGACCACGCCATCGCTGGCCGCTACTATCAGGAGGGGGCCATCAAGGCCACCTGCCAGGCCTTGACCCAGAACCGCCGGAAGGCCCTGCTGGTCATGGCCACCGGCTCCGGCAAGACCCGGACGGTTATCGCCCTGGTGGATGTGCTCCTCCAGCACGGTTGGGTGAAAAATGTCCTCTTTCTGGCTGACCGCAACTCTCTGGTCACCCAGGCCAAGCGCGGCTTTGTAAACCTGCTGCCCGATCTATCCGTGACCAACCTGTGCGAGGAGAAGGACAACTATACCGCCCACTGCGTCTTTTCTACTTACCAGACCATGATGAACTGCATCGACTCGGTGGAGGACGGGGAGGGGAAGCTGTTCACCGTGGGCCACTTCGATCTGGTCATCTGCGACGAGGCCCACCGCTCCATCTACAACAAGTACCGGGACATTTTCAACTATTTTGACGCCCCCCTGGTAGGCCTCACCGCCACCCCAAAGGATGAGATCGACAAGAACACCTACGAGGTCTTTGAGCTGGAGAGCGGCGTGCCCACCTATGGCTACGAACTGGCCCAGGCGGTGAAAGACGGCTTCCTGGTGGACTTCCTCACCGTGGAGAGCAAGCTGAAATTCCTGGAGGAGGGCATCTCCTACGCCGATCTGTCTGAGGAGGAAAAGGCGGAATACGAGGCCACCTTTACCGACGAGAACGGGGAGCTGCCCGAGCGGATCGAATCCTCTGCCCTCAACGAGTGGCTGTTCAACGAGGACACCATCCGTCTGGCAGTGAACCTGCTGATGACCAACGGCCTGAAAATCGACTACGGGGAGAAGCTGGGCAAGACCATCATCTTCGCCAAGAACCACCGCCATGCCGAGAAAATTCTGGAGGTGTTCGGCAAGGAGTACCCCCATCTGCCCGGCTACGCCAAGGTTATCGACAACTACATGACCTACGCCCAGAGTGCCATTGACGAGTTCTCCGACCCGAAAAAGCTGCCACAGATCGCCATCTCCGTGGACATGTTGGACACCGGCATTGACGTGCCCGAGGTGCTGAACCTGGTGTTCTTCAAGAAGGTGATGAGCAAGGCGAAGTTTTGGCAGATGATCGGCCGGGGCACCCGGCTGTGCCCGGGGCTGGTGGACGGGGAGGACAAGAGCAAGTTCTACATCTTCGACCTGTGCGGCAACTTCGAGTTCTTCCGCATGAACAAGGGTAAGGCCACCGCCAACCAGATGGCTCTGCAAAGCGCCATCTTCTATTTGAAAGCCCAGATCGTCTACAAGCTCCAGGATCTGGCCTACCAGACCCAGGAACTGATCCCCTTCCGAGAGAAGCTGGTGGGAGAGACGCTCTCCAAGGTGCAGCAGCTGGATCGGGAGAACTTTGCTGTGCGGCAGCACCTGAGGTATGTGGAGAAGTTTGCCGACATGGCAAGCTATCAGGCCCTCAGCTATGAGGACACCCTCTATCTGCGGGACGAGGTGGCTCCGCTGCTCCAGCCGGACATGGATGAAGCAAGTGCGGTGCGCTTCGACGCACTGATGTACGGCATCGAACTGGCCTATCTGGTGGGAAAGACCTACAAGAAAGCCCGAAAGGACTTGGTGAAGAAGGTCAGCGGCGTGGCCAGCGTGGCCAACATCCCGGAAATCCGGGCCCAGTCTGAGCTCATCGAAAAGATCCTGCATACCGACTACCTGGACAACGCCGGGATCAACGAGTTTGAACACATCCGGGAGTGCTTGCGGAACCTGATGAAGTATCTGCCCCACGACGGCGCGATTTACAATACCAACTTTACAGATGATATCCTGTCCGTGGAGTGGAAGGAGTCGGAGTTGGAGAATGATGACCTGAAGAACTACAAGGCCAAGGCGGAGTTCTACGTCCGCCAGCACCAGGATAAGCCCGCCATCGTCAAGCTGCGCTCCAATGTGCCGCTGACGGCAGAGGATGTGAAAGAACTGGAGACCATTCTCTGGAGCGAGGTGGGCACCAGGCAGGACTATGAGGCCGAGGTGGGTCAAAAGCCGCTGGGAGAGTTCGTCCGGGAGATCGTAGGCATGGACATGAAGGCCGCCAAGGAGGCCTTCGCCCAGTACTTAAACGATGTCAACCTGGACAGCCGGCAGATCTACTTCGTCAACCAGATTGTGGAGTACATCGTACACAATGGCGTGATGAAGGACCTGTCTGTGCTTCAGGAACCGCCCTTCACGGATCGGGGAAGCATCGTGGAGATTTTCACAGACCTGTCCCTGTGGGCTGGGATTAAAAGTGTCATCGACCGGATCAACGCCAATGCGGCGGCCTAAAGGCTGCACCGCAGAAAACAAAAAGGCTCGAGGCGCATCATGTGCCTCGAGCCTTTGCTCTACCCAGAGAGTATGAACCATATCTCTGGCGTGATGAAAAAAGGAAAACCAAGTATTGACATATACGAACATTTGTTCTATAATGTAATCAGGCGAAAGCCAAAACTCGCAGCTTTCCGGTGAGGTCCACACCCTGGTGGGACCTCAGACATTCGTGGGCCTCGTAGGGCATTGTAAACCACCCTAGACGAAGGAAATCTCCATGAAGGTCTTCAGTATTTGGCGCTGTGCCGGCAGCGCGGGTGTGTATCTTTCCGTGAAAAGCGGAAAGGACACGAATGAACGACACCGTCGATATCATCTACAATGGGGAGCCAGTATCAGTGCCAAAGGAGGTCGCAGACTTCCTGGAGCAGGATCGGAAACGGGAACAGGCGCAGGAAAAACAGGACCAAAGGCATCTGAGTAAAAGTGAGTTTGAAACGGTGCTGTCCGGTTTGGATTGTGTCAGGCGTCCCGTGGAGGATGCGGCGCTCTGGAACCTCCGCCTTGAAAATCTGCGAAAAGCCGTGGATGGCCTGGGTGACCAGGGCCGGGATCTGATCGAACTCCGGTATGGCAGCGGTCTGACCATGGAGGAGATCGGGAAGGTCTACGGTGTATCCAAGATGGCGGTATCAAAGCGGCTGAAAAAACTCCACGAAAAGTTGAGGAGCTCTGTCACGTAACAGGGCTCCTCAACTTTTTTTACTTTTCTGGTTTACAAACCTCCTGTAAGTGTCCTTATCAGTGAGGGGCAAAGTTTTCGCTTCCCGAAAACCCGGTTGAATGGCCGCAGCCGGAACTGCCTAACTGAACGAACATAAGGAGCGTGTAATCTATGGAAGAGTTTAAGCTGGACAACAAATTCCTGAATAGACTTTTGAAACTCAAGTGCGAACGTGAGACAGTGGACTATGTCCTATGGGCGATGGGGCGAGTGCTGGGTGATGATATGCCAGAGGCGGAACAGCTTCGTGCATATCTAATGGAGCCCGATAAGCCAACCACTCTCAGCCCCCACCAACAGATGGTGGCAATGGACAAGTTACTGGAGTGTGCGGAGGTGAATTTCCGAACCGTCTGTGACTTGTTCCGGTATCAGAAAATGAAAGAAGCAGGGGTGATCAACAGCGTGGATGAATTTCTGCAGCTGCTCCATCCTGATCTATCAGAGGAGGAGCAAGATGAAGTATATGGGTAACTTTTTCTCTCTGCCCAATGAGATCTTTCTCCTGGGCATGAGCCCTGGCGAGCTGGCGGTGTACTGCTATCTGCGCCGGTGCGAAAACCAGAAGACCCACCGATGCTGGCCCAGCTACAAGACCATCGGGGAGGCGGTTGGTATGTGCGAAAATACCGTGAGCCGATATGTAAAAAAGCTGGAGGAGCGGGGGCTCATCGCGGCAGAGCCCACCAAAGTTACGACCAAAGCAGGCGTAGCCCGCAACGGAACCTTGCAGTTCACTCTGCTGCCGCCGCAGAATGTGATTACCCGACACTACGAAGAAAAGCTGACAGAGCTGGAACTGGCAACAGAGCGGCAGCGGCTACAAAAACTCCTGGGGCAGTAACCAAAGAACGACCCGTGTGCCCCGCTGTGAGGCGCTGTGTGCCCTCCTTCAGAGAAGAGTGGAGTCCTTGCCCTACCTGGGGCTTTGGAGGCGGAGTGGGCCGCTTCCGAGGGACGAAAGAAGGGGCAGGATAAAGGCAAGGCGTCAACATCGACGCCTTTGCCAATCACTTCTGCCCGCAGTGCGGGCAGTTTCAGGGGGTTCCGTAGACGTTGAAAATGGGGTCAAAAGCAGAGAGAACAGGAAATTCTGCGGTCGTTATCCCGCTGTGCTTACTCTCACAAGAAAAAAACAGGGGTCAAGCCCCGGAAAGGAGGCCATGATGAGCAAAAAAGAGAAATTCCCCCTCTACCTGTCGCCGGAGAAAAAGGCGGCCCTGGAGCGGAGATATACGGAAGACGGCAGCCGGAGCATCACCGGATTCATCGAGAACGCCATCGACTTTTATCTGGATTACCTCAGCGCCAACAACTCCGGATTGTTCCTGCCATCTGCCGTCCAGTCCTATCTGGACGGCAGGCTGGATCAGATGGAGAACCGCATGGCGTCGTTGCTCTTCAAACAGACGGTAGAGCTGGACATGGGACTGAGTATGCTGTTCAAGTGTGTCAACGTGAGCGAGGAAGAGCTGCGCCGTCAGCGGGCGGAGAGTGTGGCCAACGTGAAGAAGACCAACGGCAAGGTGTCGCTGGTACAGAAGCTGCGGGAGCTGGAGGATGATCCATGGCAAGACTGATCGTCAAGAGCCCGTATATCAAGTGCGGCGGCGGACAGAGCGCAGGCGGATACATGAAGTACATCGCAACGCGGGAGCGGGTGGAGATTATCCCGGATGACCGCCCGCCCACACGCAAGCAGGAGCAGCTCATCACAAAACTGGTGAAAGATTTTCCTGATACAAAAGATCTGCTGGAGTATGAAAGCTATACGCAGCACCCCACCAAAGCCAACGCCTCGTCTCTCATTGCGCTGGCGCTGGAGGAGAACTGGTCCCAGGTTCAATCCTCGGAGGGCTACGCCAGGTACATCGCCACCCGTCCCAGAGCGGAGCGGCTGGGTGACCACGGGCTGTTCGGTGACGAGGACAGTGTGAATCTGGACAAGGCCATGTCGGAGCTGGAGCACTACACCGGAAATGTGTGGACACACATCATCTCTCTCCACCGGGAGGACGCCACCCGTCTAGGCTATGACAACGCCCAGGCGTGGCGTTCCCTCCTGCGCACACACCGCAACGACATCGCCGCCGCTATGAATATCAAGCCCCAGGACTTCCGGTGGTACGCTGCCTTCCACGATGAAGGGGAACACCCCCACGTGCACATGATGGCGTGGTCGGCGAACCCTGGACAGGCCTACCTGTCCAGGGACGGCATCCGGCAGATCAAGTCAGCCCTCACCAATCAGATCTTTAAGCAGGAGATGCTCCACCTCTATGAGCAGAAGTCTGAAAGCCGGGACGAACTGGTGCGGGAGACCCGGAAGGCCATGCTGGAGCTGTCCCGGCAGATGGGTGAGTCGGTCTGTGAGCATCCGCAAATCGAGCAGATGATCTTGAATCTTGCCCAGCAGCTTGGAGGGGTAAAGGGCAAGAAGTCCTATGGCTATCTTCCAAAGCAGATAAAGCGACAGGTCGATGAGATCGTAAACCAGATGGAACACCTACCTGTTGTGGATAGGTGCTACCAGAAGTGGTGGGAGCTGCAATGCAAAGTGAATGACTTCTACTCCGAGAGAGAACGGCAGCGCCCGCTGCTCTCTGAGCAGAAAGAGTTCTGCGCCATCAAGAATACGGTGATTCAGGAGGCCGAGCACGTCCGGCTGAACCATATCTCTTTCGAGGACAGAGATATGGAGGACAACGGTGACTGGGTGGATGAGCGGACGCTCACCTGGACATGCCGGGAGCTGTGGAGAATTGTTGAAAATGAGGCGTTCCCGTTGGAAGAACGGGACGAGGCCACCGAGAGGCTGGAGCTGCTGGCGGAGATGGGTGATCCCTATGCCCAAACCTTCCTGGGCCAGCTGTACCGGGACGGTGGGCTGCTGATCCCGGATGCAGAGAAGGCCAGACACTGGCTGGAGCAGGCGGCGAAGCGTGAACTGCCCCAGGCTCAATATGCGATTGGCAAACTGCTTCTCTCTGACGATCCCGACGTACACGATCCCAGTGAGGGCATCCGATGGCTGAATGCGGCGGCGCAAAACGGGAACGACTACGCCGCCTACGCCCTGGGCAAGGAGCATCTGATGGGTGAGCAGGTACTTAAAAATGCGGATAGGGCGGCGGAGTATTTCCGGCAGGCTGCAGAGGCACAGAACCCCTGGGCGCAGTATCTGCTGGGCAAGCTGTACCTGATGGGGGAGGGGGTGGAACAGGATCGGGAGGTTGCCTATGGATGGTTCCAGGCTGCGGCAATACAGGGCCACACCTATGCACAGTTTTTCAAGGAACGCATGGAACAGGGCCAGCCTGGGCCGCCCGGCCTTCTGCTCTCTGTCACGCAGCTGCTCCATCACATGGGCAACATCTTCCGGGACAATGTGCCGGAGGATTCCACAAGCACCGGGCTGCACATTGACCACAAACGGCTTCAGGCGCTCCAGGAAAAGCGGATCGCCCTGGGCCACAGGCCGGATGACCATGTAGAGGAGCAGAGCATGGGCGGTATGACCATGTAAGCGGCGCAGAAAATGAGCCGCAAAACAAAGAATAAAATCCCTTCCACGAGAAGGGTAGAAAGGAATCTAATGAAGCGATCCAAATATAACTCTTTTAGTGAACTCCCCCTGATGCTGACCGTACAGGATGTGGCCGATGTGCTGGGTATTGGGCTGGCCCACGCCTATGAGGTGGCCCACCGGCAGGATTTTCCCACCATCACCCTGGGTAGCCGGATCATCGTCCCCCGTGATAAGTTCATGGCGTGGATTGAGGAGCAGTCGGCCAAAAAGACGGAAATATTTTAGTGGCTATTTCAAAGATTCTGTGGTATTTGTTTGTGTTGCCAAGGAGGGATGAGCAATGGCAAAGAAACGGGCAAACGGCGAGGGCAGCATCCGCAGAAAGCCCAACGGCCGCTGGGAGGGCCGATACACCTTGGGGATTGATCCCGCCACCGGCCGGGCCATCCAGAAAAGTGTATCCGCCAAGACACGGGCAGAGTGCAAGGAGAAGCTGGATCGGGCCATCCGGGACAACCGGGGCATCCCGGTGAACCACGACGAGGACTACACCGTGGCGGAGTGGTGCCGGCTGTGGTTTGAAACCTACAGCAAGCCGGTGATCCGGCCCAACACCGCCAAGACCTACAAGAACAGCATCGAAAACCACATCGTGCCGGCCATCGGAGGAGTCAAGCTTAAGCGGCTCGCCGCCATCCAGATCCAGAAGATGTACAACGATTCCAAGACCAGCGGGCGGGTGCAGCGGTTCGAGACGCAGACCAACACAGAATTGTCCGGCAGCACGGTGCGGCGCATCCACATGGTGCTCTCCTCGGCGCTGAAGCAGGCAGTCAAGGAGCGGATCATTCCCTACAACCCCTGCGACAACTGCCGCATCCCGCCCAAGGAGAAAAAGGAGATGGCCATCATTCCGCCGGAGAAGTTGGGGGTATATCTCAGCGAGGCGGAGAAGTACGGCGTCCTGCCCATGTTCTTCCTGGAGTTATCGAGTGGCCTGCGGCGGGGGGAACTGCTGGCCCTCCGGTGGGACGACCTGAATGTGAAGGACCGCATCCTCTCGGTAAGCAAGCAGGTCACCCGCATCGATGGGGAGCTGGTGGTGACGGAGCCGAAAACCAAGAACTCTGTCCGCAAGGTGGCGCTGTCCCAGCAGGCCGTGGATATGCTGGTGAAGGAGCATGAACAGCACCCGGACAACCCCCTTCTGTTCCCGTCGCCCCGCACCGGCGGCTACTGGAGCCCGGACGCAGTGTCCAGGATTAACCGGAAGCTGCTGGCAAAGGCGGGCATTGAGGAGCGTGTTCGCTTCCATGATCTGCGCCATACTTTCGCCACGATGGCCCTCTCCAGCGGCGTGGATGTAAAGACCCTGTCCAGTATGCTGGGCCACTATAGCGCCGGGTTCACTCTTGACACCTATACACACATCACCAGTGATATGCAGAGAGGTGCGGCGGAGAAGATCGGTGGCTTCATGGAAACAGCCACGGCCAAGACGGAACCGGAGCCGCCCGACCCGCCGGAGGGGAGCCGGTGCAAGGTGATACCGTTCGAGAGAGTAGGATAAGAAACAAGCATAGCGCCAAAGGAGATATTACCATCCCTTGGCGCTATGCTTTGTTTTAGGACTTAATATTCCAAAGGGTTTCTGCTATCTCATACAGCCATTTAGCTCTGGCGTCGATTTTTTCCTCTGTCCATTCGTCTTCCAATAAAACAGCGTTTAAGGTAACCAGGCCCTTGGCGCAGGCTTCAAGTCCTGGCTTATTTGCACCTTTTCCGGACTTTTTTGTAGTCCAATCGCTATCTCGTATTGACGCATTTAGCGATTGAGGAATGATTGCAAGATTTCCTAATGTGAGTAGCTTTGAATCTCTTTGCTTTGCAATTTCATCTGAGGCGCAGGCGGACCAGTTGTTTCTCCATTTCTTTGGCATGAGATGCTCTAAGCTATACCCATCAAAACCAAGAAGTAAAGTTGCACTGTTTGCAGGGCGGATATAGCTTTCGATGAGGTAAAGAATACCTCTGGTTTGCAGGTTGGTCAGCTTAGATTTTTGGAACCCGTCCAATAACTCCTCATTAGTAGGAATATATGTTGTTGCGTCATTTCCGCTGTGGAGCTTGGCTACCAAAGAAGCGGCATCTAAAACCTCATTGCGAATCAAAGAAGTGAACAGGTTGTTATAGTTTTTTGTTAGTGAATGAACGACCATTCTGCGCATGATGTAGCTTTCCAGGATGCCATACATGGCATTTCGTTCATCCTCGCTATACACATTCTTGGCGATATACAGTGTATAGGGAATGAGCGTAGATGTCTTTAAACCAAAGATTATCACATTTAGACGCTCAATACCAAATGTGCCCGGAACGCTTACCCCACAGATGCCTGGACTAAATATGGTTCGAAAACAGATGGCATAATCCTTCATTTGGCTAAGTATAACGCTTTTGTCTCCACCGCAATAATGGTCGATAAAATGCTGATAGGATTGTGCCAAACTATCAACTCTGGCGTACATGATCTTATCGTCATTGCTGATATTGTATCGCTTGTTCTGAATAAAAATCTGGAAGAAAGAATCAAAAAAGATATCAATGATGGCACGCTTCATTCGGCCAGTTTCAATCTCGGTATCCCAATAGGATTTTGCATCATCATCTTTTTCAAAAACAGAGGCCCATTTTGCCTCGTATTCGCTAATGGTATCTCTGCTGAAAAAGTAGTTTTTCAGCAGCTCCGAGGTTGTCAAATTAACGCCAAGAGAATTGATTGTGTTAAAAATTTGCTGCTCGTCCTCATCTGCATTCAAATCAATTCGCACGAATTGGGCGTTCATCATGACCGTCATAATGTTGAGCTTATTTTCATCAATATGGTCAACAAAGTAATTATACGCTTCAATAATTCTGGACTGAGGCGCAGGGTTATCTATTTTATCTGCGGATGTAGAAGCCATAACTCTTTCGAAAGCTTCAATATCATTTCTTCCGTGGCGCAAAGCAATTGACTGCCCCATAATTCTAAACTGGCAATCAAAAGTCGTAGATTGGCCGAGTTTCAAACACAGAACTTTCATAAAAAGAAGAAAGGTTGTCAGTCGCTGCTGCCCATCTACAATCGTTCTGCAGTCAGTAAAATTTTCGCCAGGATGTGGTCTGCGGCCTTCCTTCAGTATGATAGATCCAAAGACCTGCTAACAAAAGTCAAGTAAAACTTTCAAAGGAAACGAGCAAAGGAAAAGGGTGCACCAAATTAAACCGCTGTGCATTTCAAAAAATGGCGGTCAGCCAGACAGTATAGAGCTGGGAAATCAGCCATGCTCNAAGACCTGCTAACAAAAGTCAAGTAAAACTTTCAAAGGAAACGAGCAAAGGAAAAGGGTGCACCAAATTAAACCGCTGTGCATTTCAAAAAATGGCGGTCAGCCAGACAGTATAGAGCTGGGAAATCAGCCATGCTCCAGAGAATCCAGGTAGGCTTTCACAGAAGCGTAGTAGATGCGCAGGAACTTGTTGGCGGAGGCCATCATGTAGACACGGTAGGGCTTACCTTCAGAGCGTTTCTTGTTCATGAACTGGTAGACCGGCTCATCCATTGGAGCGCATTGCAGGAGGACCCCCATCACCAGAAAGAGCGTCCTTCGCAGTGAGGCAGATCCTCTCTTGGAAATGTTACGGCTACGGACATCCACTTGTCCAGATTGGTAAGGTGGGGCGTCAATGCCTGCAAAGGCCACCAGCGCTTTCTTGGAATGAAAACGGCGTACATCGCCAATTTCAGCTATGAGTTGGGGGCCGAGGGTTGGGCCAACACCAAACATCTCCATCACCACAGGATACTCCGGTAGAGAAACGGCCAGGGACTGCATCTCCTGCTTGAGAGCAGCTAACGCGGCGGAAGTTGCCCGGAGTTGGGAAACAGCCTGTTCTACCAAAAGTTTTGCCGTATCCGTTTTCGGCATGACACCGAAGTGTCCACATGCAGAGGCGTATATGTCCAGTGCCTTATCCTCGCTAAAATTGTAGCCGTGCTTTCTGCACCACTTCTGGTATTGGGTGGTAAAGGCCTTTTTAGACAAACCACAGACACACTCACAATGCCAAAAAGCGGCTACAAAATCCACCCACTTCTCGCTGCCATCGGCGCGGGGTGGACTGGTAAACAGGCGGTTTGCATCAGGGAAAGCGGTGTCCAGCAGGGAGATTAGGTTGTTCTTCAGCATGGTCCGTACTTTGGAATACTGCTGGTACTGCCGGTAGCAGGTCTTCAGCATGAGCCGGGTGTCCTCCTCCGGGACATATTTCGGTAGTGTGAGCCAGTGGTCAAGGCCGTAGTTGGCCAGTTTCACGGCGTCCTTCTTGTCAGTCTTGCCTCGTCTTAAACTGTTGTTCCCATAGTCATGCACCAGCATTGCATTGACTACGGAGACATAAAGTCCCGCGTCGTGGAGCAGCCAGGCCACCGGCGCGTGGTAATTACCCGTGGATTCCATCACCACACGGGTCTCACCGTCCAAACTTTTGAGCAGCCCTGCCAGTTCGTTCAGTTCATTGGCGGTGTGTCGCACTTCAAAGGGTGAAACCACCACCTCACCGAAGGGGCGCATGACGGCGATCATGCTTTTCCCTTTGGAAACATCGATGCCAACGCTGTTCATCCACATTCCTCCAATACTAAAGAATCTGCAACCGGAATCCATCTTTTCTCGTTGCCGATTCAATCTATTGGGTGACGCGAACTCCCCGGCATCCGGTGGCTCAACCTGCTGAAATCGAACGCTACAACAAGAGGATGGCTGACAGTCTTTCGTACGGACTTACAAGCCCAAGGAGTGAGTGGTCAGCCAGTTGCTCCTCTTATTGTAGCTTAGGCACGAGATGGAGGGAAAGCCGGACTGGCTGCCCGGCTTTCCTGTCCAAATTTATTGTAATAGAAGTGAGGCTTATTTGTCTTAACGATGTACTCCATATCTTCAATCATCCGAGCCCAAAGATCTTCTTTCCAAACATAGGACCGCTGGAAGAAGGGCACTTCTATAAGCGTGGAGTTATTGAAAATATTTGTGATAATTGCTTTATGTGCATCCATACCGAAACTCCTTGCAAAACACTCCTGTATAGACTATCGGTCTATCAGCATAATACGACAGTCTTGTCTTTATGCTATCATGTAACTATTATGAAAGCAACATGATAATCGACTATCATACACCGAAAAGTGTGATATATTGCCGTTAGGTATAATGGTCCCCAGAAAACAGACCACGACTTTCAAAATAATCGTGAACATGGTAAGCTAAAAGCAAAGGAGAAGATAGAGCTATGTCACGAGGAAAGTACGCACCTGAATTCAAAACAAAGTTGGTCCTGGAGGTGCTCCGTGGGGAGCGGGAACTGGGGGCCATTGCCGCAGAACACAACCTGAATCCCAACATGCTCCGCAACTGGAAAGCGGAATTTCTGGAGCATGCGTCCAGCGTGTTCGAAGAGCGGGGCAAAGCAGAGCGGGAGGCAAAAAGAAAGGAGGCCGCTGTCAAGAAGGAGCGGGACAAGATGCTGAAAACCATTGGTCAGCTGACGATCGAACGTAATTTCCTTCAGGATTGCTTTCGCGCAGTCGGGCAGCCCATCCCGGAGTTTGATCCGGAAAAACACCTTTGAGCTGTCGGTGCGCCGGCAGTGTGAGCTGCTGCACATCAACCACTCCTCGGTCTATGCCCCGCCCCCGCAGCCCAATGAGGAGAAACAACTGCTGCGGGAGGCAATGATGGCCCGGCTTGGACTATTGGCACACCATGCTGCCGGCCATGGGCAGCCGAAAGCTGACGGTAAAGCTGCGGGAAGAGGGCTTTCCAGCGGGCAGGAAATTGGTGCGGCGCCTGATGCAGGAGATGGGCATCTGGGCCATTTATCCCAAGGTCAACCTGTCAAAGCGCAACTTTCAGGATGCAATTGTGCCGTATTTGCTACGTAACAAGACTATTTCGTTCCCAAACCAGGTGTGGTCTATCGACATCACTTACATCAAGCTCCACCGTAGCCATATGTATCTCACGGCCATCATCGACTGGTACAGCAGGAAGATTGTGGGTTGGAATCTCTCTGATACCCTGGGTGTACAACCTGTCCTGGAGGCGGTACGGGATGCTGGGAACAGATTTGGCGCACCGGCTATCCTCAACTCTGATCAGGGCAGTCAGTTTACCAGCAGCGAATATAAGCACCTTCTGAAGCAGCTGTGTATCCGCCAGAGCATGGACGGGAAGTCCAGGTGGGCAGATAACATTATGATTGAGCGGTGGTTCCGAAGCCTGAAAACAGAGCTGATTTATGTCAATGAATTTACCTCGCCACGGCAGCTACGGCAGTCCATCCGAGGCTATGTGGAAGATTATAACTGTCTGCGCCCCCATGAAGCGCTGGGCTATGCCACGCCTGATGAGGTCTATGGTGCAAGCTTCTGCGTTGCCTGACCGCCGGCCTTGACAGGATACGCCCGGCCTGTTGCAGCCAACAGTGGCGAGGGTGCGACGGAGTCAGAATACAAAAGCGATCCCCTCGCACGGCAGGCCAGTGTAACAGGCCGAACGCCTCCCGTCAAAGCAACCTGCTCACGCAGGCGGCTGGCTGTTGCTCCCTGCAAATCCGGCGGCTCGGGCACCCCCAAAGTCAGTTTGTGTTCACGATAAAATTTCAATCAGTGGTCTTGACAAGGGAACCATTATAAGGGATGGGTTAGGGATTTGACGGTTTCAGCCGCAATCCTCAATCATGTTCCCACCGTTTTTCTGCCCCTTGAACCACCGCTGAACAGCAATCGTCCAAACCGCAAAAATAGAACAAAAAACGCAGAAAAACCGCCTTTTCAGGCGGTTTTTCTGCGAAAAGTGGTCGGAGTGCGGGGACTCGAACCCCGGGCCTCCTGCTCCCAAAGCAGGCGCGCTACCAACTGCGCAACACCCCGATATAAAATTGTGGAACTGCCCGGGCGGTTTCTCCCAAAGGCAACTGTAAAAAGGATTATAATATATCTATTCAGGGATTGCAAGAGGACAAATAAATATGTTATGATGACACCTACGAGGTGACCGTGATATGCGAATGAGGAAGAAGCCCAATTTGATTCCGCGGATGGAGCGCTGCGCCCGGGTCTGGATTACCGATCCGGAAGAGCATCGGGGACACTGGCGGGAACTGATGCCGGAGGCGGAAGCACTGCACTTAGAGCTGGGCTGCGGAAAGGGAAGGTTTACTGCGGAAACGGTGGCCAGCATGCCAAACACACTGTTTATCGCGGTAGAGCGAGTACCCGATGCTATGGTGATCGCAATGGAGCGGGTATGCGCACTGGACCTGCACAATGTGTTTTTTGTGGATGGAGACGCGGCACAGCTTCCCACGTTTTTTTCGCCTGGAGAGGTGGACCGCATCTATATCAACTTCTGTGATCCGTGGCCAGGCAACCGACACGCCAAGCGGCGCTTGACTCATCCCAATTTCCTGCGGCTCTACCGTCAGGTTCTGGCAGAAGGCGGCGCGATCCATTTCAAGACGGACAATCGGGATCTGTTCGAATGGTCGCTGCTGCAATTCCCCGAAGTGTCCTTTTCTCTGAACGCAGTCACGCGGGATTTGCACGCCAATGGAATCTGCGGTGTGATGACCGATTATGAGGAGAAGTTCCACAATCTTGGTACCCCAATCAACCGCTGTGAGGCAACGATGGAGCCGGAGCGGGACAGGGAAGAGGAGGACACTGCCCCTGTGGAAGCAGAATAAAATGCGCTCCCATTCATTGTGAATGGGAGCGCATTTACTCTTTACAGAAAAGCTACTACCTGATACATCAGCATGAAGTGAAAAAGAGAACCGAGCAGGATGAAGAGGTGGAAGATCTCATGGCAGCCGAACCGGGGATTATCCCGCCCAGGCCACTTGACGGCATAGAGCACACCGCCGATGGTGTAAAGGATGCCGCCGCCCAGTACCCAGAAGAAGCCTGCGGCGGGCAGGCAATGCAGCAGGGGAATGATGGCGACCACGGCCAGCCAGCCCATAGCGATATAAATTCCGGCGGTGAGCCAGCGGGGAGCGGTGATCCACACCAGAGTCAGCACCAGCCCGGCTAAAGCCAGCCCCCAGATCACGCCGAACAGGCCCCAGCCCCAGGCACCATATTCCCGCAGAACGACCAGGCACATGGGAGTATAGGTGCCGGAAATCAGGAAGTAGATGGAGGCATGGTCATATTTCTTAAGCGCGATGCGCCCCTTGACACTCACATTGCGGCAATGATATAAGGTACTGGCGGTATAGAGACCGACCATGCTTAACCCATAGATGAGGAAGGAGACCACGTGCCACATGCTCAGGTCCAGCACAGCACATCGGACCAGCAGCAGAGCGGTCCCGACGGCAGCCAGCACAGCCCCCGCTCCGTGGGTGATGGCCGACCAGGGCCGCAGACCGTCATAGGGATCCCGGTCCTTTTCCCGCACCTTCCGCCGGACAGGCCGGGCGGGCAGGGAATAGGGGAGAGAAACAGGCTGATAGGGAAGTGCGCGTTCTGAATTCATGGTTATCACCTTACCTTGCTCTTAGTATAGCATATACCGCGATATAAAATCAATAACATATTTTGATATAATATTAAAAATTATATTCAAACTTGTGCAGAGGACAGCAGCATTTAAAAGACAGTTTGCCCAAACAGGCAGAAAAAAACCGGGCCGACAGAACAAACGCTCTGTCAGCCCGGCTTTATAATGACTATCCGCGATAAGGACGGTAGCCGCGTCCGCCTCTGCGGCGGCTGCCGCGGCGGCGGGAACGGGTTGCGATCCGGTAGATGATAAAAATGATCAGGAGAATAAAGAGCAGAACGATCAGCAGGACCAGGCCGCCGATCAGGTTCAGACCTTTCAGCAGGCTGATGGGGTTCCAGGAGGCTGCTTCCACCTTGCGGCCTTCCGGAGCGGCGTAGCGGGCATCCACCGTACCCATGGATTTCAGATAAGAGGCCAGGGCGTACCACTCCTTGACCTCGGTGCCGTCCGCGTTATAGATGATGTAATCCTCGAAATCGGTGATCTCATTGCCCTCGGCATCCTTGGGCGTTATGGTCAGAATTCCGAAGGACTGGTCATTTACCGTGCCCAGCATCTGGCCGGAGTACAGGCCGGTAACGACACGGTAGAGCTTGTCGTCCTCCAGCGGGACGGTAGTGCCGTCAGACAGTACCTGAGCACAGTCGGTCACCTTGTTGAAGATGATCCGGTGGGGATTCCAGGTCCAGGTCATACCGGAGCCGTAAAGCTGTGCGGCAGACATAAGGGGGGTGACGGACGCGTCTACCTCAAAGGCGTCTCTCAGCTCCTTACCAGTGATCCAGACGGAAATCAGGGGATAGCCGGGTGTGCCGTCGGCACCAGAGCCCAGGGAGGAGACATTAAACGCATCGGAGGTAGTGATCTCGCCTGCGGCGAAGGAGCCCCGGATCACACCGGAGGCAACCACGGCGAAATCTACAGGGACATAGTCATCCCCCTCAGCCTGCTGGACGGCGTAGATGTAGGAATCGGCGATCAGATTGCCTAGCGGGTCCTCCCGCTGTTCTGAGGCAAACTGGCCGATAGGAGTGAAGGCAAAGTCTGTGGTAGCCAGCACCTGGTCGAATTTCATGTCATACTGATCCAGATATTCACTCTCCACCAGTGGCTGGAAGGTGTTGACCAGCTGGACCATACCGGGGTCTTCGTTCACGGTCTCGTCCACGGGGATGAGCTGATAGTCCCAGCCCAGTTTTTCGCCATCCTGAAGCCAGGAGACGGTGAGTGACCCCAGATAAGTGGTGTACTCTCCGGCGGAGACGATGAGGGTGTCATTCACCTGGACAGGTTCCTCCAGCGTGGTGTGGCTATGGCCGGAGATGATCAGATCAATGCCCTCCACCTGTTTGGCCAGTTCGTAATCTTCCCCTTTCCCCTTGCCGTTGGTGCCGCTGTGGGAGAGGCAAATGATAAAGGCCGGGTTAGAGCTGCCGGCCAGCTCCGCCTGAATGGCGTCAACTGTGCGTTTGGCGGCATCTGCGATGGGTTCAAACTCCATGCCGGACATAGGGGCATTGCTGTCAGCCTCTTCGCCCATCAGGCCAAAAATGCCATAGTTAACTCCGCCGCGCTCAATAATCACGTAATCCTGAATCCCGTACCGGTTCCAGGCGTCCCAGGAGACAGTGTCGGATTCCGGGGGCTTATAGTTAGCCTGGACAATGGCGGGCAGGGAAGTACCGCTGTCCACGGCCGCATTGAGCATATTCGCCAGGCCCTTGGCCCGGTAGTCAAACTCATGGTTACCCAGGGTGGTAACATCATAACCCATAGCGCCAAGCGCCCGCAGCTCAGGAGCGTGGGTGGTATAAATGGTCTGGAACAGGCTGCCCATGGAGAAGTCACCACCGTCCAGGGTAAGGGCATCCGGATGCTTGTCCCGCGCCTCTTTCAGTAGAGTGGCCAGACGGGTATAACCGCCGTACTCGCCGCCGGAATCATCCGGCATAGGGAGAAAGTGGTCGTGGGTATCGTGTGTGAACAGAACCGTGCTTTCATAAACAGGCTCAGGGGGGGCAGCCGACGCCGGAACAGACAGTCCGGCAATCAGCAGACAGAGCGCAAGACAAAAAACAGACAGTTGCTTTAATATAAAGTGCCGCATTTCATTCCCTCCTCCTCTCTAGTTTGCCACATTTCGACCTAAAAAGAAAGTAGAAAAGGAGAGAAGATTTTTCTCTTGACAAGGGATGCGGCTTCTGCTATACTATCAGAGCAAAACAAAGCAGGATCGGTACCCCCATCCTCACCTCCAGCCATAGGCAAAGAGGTTAATCTGGTTTCGCAGACGTTCCGCTTGCGGGGCGTGTGTGTTGTGTGACGCGGGTACCGAAACGGTAGCCGTGTTTTTTTACGCGGATGTGAAATGGAGGTGCTTTCGTATCAGCAAACAGGGTCATCAGATCAACGAGGAGATCCGCGACAAGGAAGTCCGACTGGTCTCAGAAACGGGAGAACAGCTGGGTATCATGTCTGCCCACGAGGCGCTGGAGCGCGCGGTGGAGCAGAACCTGGACCTGGTGAAGATCTCTCCCACCGCCAATCCTCCCGTGTGCAAGCTCATGGATTATGGCAAGTACAAGTTTGAGCAGACCAAGCGGGAGAAGGAAGCGCGGAAGAATCAGCATGTGGTGGAGATCAAGGAAGTCCGCATGTCGCCGAGTATCGACGTGAACGACTTCAATGTGAAGCTCCGCAACGCCCAAAAGTTCCTGGCCGAGGGCAACCGGGTGAAGGTCACCGTCCGCTTCCGCGGCCGTGAGATGGCTCACACCGATATCGGCAAGGATCTGCTGCTGAAATTTGCTGAGCAGTGCAGTGAGGTGGCCGCGTTGGATAAGGACCCCAAGCTGGACGGACGGCACATGTCCATTTTCCTCTCTCCCAAGGTTGCCAAGGAAGGCAAAAAATCCTGAAGAGTTTCCTACGCTCGAATTGAACAGAAAAGGAGTAAACCACCATGCCTAAACTGAAGACTCACTCCGGCGCGAAGAAGAGATTCAGCCTGACCAAGTCTGGCAAGGTCAAGCGCGCCCATGCTTTCAAGTCCCACCTGCTCAACGGCCACGGCAAGGACACCAAGCGCAAGAGAGGCCTCCGCGCCGGCGCTTACGCGGACAAGACCAATGAGCCCGCTATCAAGCGCTTGATCCCCTACAAATAAGATAAGAACGATTTTACCTTAAAATAGGAGGCTTTTTACAATGGCTAGAGTGAAAGGCGCGATGATGACGCGCAAGAGAAGAAATAAGATCCTGAAACTGGCCAAGGGCTACTGGGGCGCTAAGAGCAAGCACTTCAAGATGGCCAACGAGCAGGTCATGAAGTCCCTGACCTACGCTTACACCGGCCGCCGGCTGAAGAAGCGCGACTTCCGTCAGCTGTGGATCACCCGCATTTCCGCCGCCTGCAAGAGCAACGGCATGAACTATTCCACCTTCATGAACGGCCTGAAGAAGGCCGGCGTGGAGATCAACCGCAAGATGCTGGCTGAGCTGGCGGTCAATGATAAGGCTGCCTTCACCGCCCTGACCGAGATGGCCAAGGCCCAGCTGGCCTAATTGAGATACAAAAAGAGCGTCTGCCGAAAGGCACCCCCGCAAAAGGACAACAAAAAACCGATTTTGCGCATCAGCGAGGAAGGGTCTGTGGAAATCCGCAGGCCCTTCTTCTTGCGCATATCAGAAGAGGGCGCAGACAGTCGATTGGCTGTCCGCGCCCCTGCTATTTGAGAAGTGTTGAGAAAAATGATCTCTCGATATAAGAAAGATCTCTTATGATTTTTATTTTTCTACCAAAAAATCACACTTATTTTTGGTGAGCCATTATTGCTCAACGACTCCATTTGGGTCTGAATCTGTCTAGATTGACAGGTTGGCATCGGCGTGCTATACTACTGTTTGGAAAACATATGTTTTATGAACAGTAGTTAGTGTAAAGGAGGAGTCAACGGTGAACAAGACAAAGAAAGCCTTTCTCCGGCGGCTGAGATGGGCGCTGTTCTGGCGTCTGCCCAGCGGGGAGACGCGCGCCATCGTGGAGGATTACAGCGGCTTTTTCGACGACCGCATGGCCGAAGGCAAAACGGAGGCCGAGGTCTGCCGGGAGTTCGGCGCGCCGACAGAGGTGGCGCGGGCGATCCTGCGCGAGTCCGGGCGGCGAACGCAGCCGCTGGGCTTGCTGATCATTGTGTGGGTGCTGCTGGCGGGGTTTCTCAACTGGTGGTGGACATGGCAGACCTTCCAATTTTCCAACTCGGGTTATTTCTGGTTCTATATTGTGGAGTTTCTGCTTATCCCAGTACTGTGGCTGTGCTGGCGCAAGGAACTGGACGTGAGAAAAGACAATCTGCCGCACCCTGGGCGCTGGTGTATTGCGGCCTTTGGCATCCCGGCGGCCGCTTGGGCAGTGTTTTATGGCTACTACGCCTGGTGTATGCTAGTCTTTGTGCCGCAGTAGCAGGCGCTCCCTCCCGAACAGCAGACTGCCGAGGCCGGGGCCGGGATCGGCGTAGTCATCGGAACGCTGAAGGAGGAGGGCTCACTGCTGGTGCTAGTGATGTTGGCGTTGCTGCTGGTGCGCACTTGGCGGGAGGGCAGCTCCCGGCCATTGACCGGTGCGGCCTGGTGTATGGGCTGTCTTTGTTCCATGTCTCGGATGTTTGCGTTTTCAACCTGGCTGGACGTGGACGCGATGCCGTTCTCGCCGTATTCCGCCTTGCTGATCCCGCTGGCTGTCTTGCTTGTCGTGGGATTGGGCGGTGCGGCGCTGACCGCCCTGCTCATCCGGAAGGGAGGCCGCCATGGACGCCCAGCTTAAACGCGGCGCGCTGGAGCTGTGCCTGCTGTCCGATGTGGCTAAGCAGGAGCAGTACGGCTACGACATCATCAAGCGGCTCCGGCAGTCCTTTCCCGATGTGGAGGAGAGCAGTTTTTACGCCATCCTCCGCCGCCTGCATCGGGAGGGTTCTCTGGAGCAGTTTTCTGGTAAAACCTCCGGCGGTCCGCCCCGGAAATACTATCGAGTCACACCTCGAGGCTGGCAAAAACTGGAGGAGCAGGCGGCAGATTGGAAGACGCTGGTCGCTATTGTAGCGCGACACTTGGAGGGCTTGTGATCTTCCGCATTATATCATGAGACAGATGTCTGTGCAGATAGGCCACATAGGTCTCGCAGGTTTTGGCATACGTGATGATGCCCGGTTTGAGGCGGACGGGTGGGGCTTCCGCTCGTCGGTGTATCTGAGTGTGTGACCATTCTTTGTGCGGTGAGGCAGCAAATCATGCTCCGCTGCGCAAGGCTTCGCCGCCCCTGGCGGCGGTGAAACGCCCGCCCTTCAGGGCGGGCGTTTCACGCAAGCATAGCGTTTTGATGTCAAAACGCGCTTGCAGGGGAAAACCCCTGACCCCAATGCCGCCTGCGGGCGGAACTTTCCGGCAAGGTTGCCGAAAAGTTTTCGGAAGATTTTCCACGCAAGATCGGGTTTGACAAAATTGTCAAACCCGATCTCATTGGAACATTTGGCAATTCCGGCGGCAGTCCATTGCGCTGAAAATCGGGTTCGGCAACCTTGCCGGACCCGATTTTTACCTGCATGAGGATGTCGTTTTTTCAATAAACTGTCTACATGATTGGGTACATTATAATCCGTACAAGGGTGTCCATGTTAGCACCCTGGAGGTCAAGAAATCCAGGGCAGGGTGCATCATGAGACCCCCATTTTTCTTTTTTAATGCGGACACAGACTGTCCGCATTATCTGTTAGGATGGGTGCGAGAACCGGGGATGGCCCTGGAGCCGTCTTCCGAGAGGAGGAGCTGCATGAACGCACAAACGCACCGTACCTGCATCCGGATGAGCCAGGAGGAATACGACCAGCTGAAAGAGAAAAGCAGGGCTGCCGGGTTATCCGCCAACGCCTGGCTGATGAGAGAGCTGGAGCGAAACCGCCCTATACTCTACCGGGAGGAGGAAACGAGAGCGGCCATCGCCTTTGCGGATGAGGCTGGCCGGGACATCAACGCCGTGGCCAGGGCATTCAACAGCGGCTGCGGCACCGCCCAGCAGTTGGGCTTTTCCGTCCAGCGGCTGGCCCAGGTGGTGGAACGGTTCTGGCAAGTGCGAAAGCTGGGGTACCCCTATGCGGTATAAACACAGGCCACGCTTACCCATGCGGGACAACAGCTGTTCTCTGTCCGTCCGCATGACGGAGGAACAGTACCAGCGGCTGTGCCGCTATCTGGCCATTACCAGATTGCCGGTCACAACTTATTTCCGCAAGCTGATCAAGAAGGACACGATCCACGCCCGAATGCCCAGGCAGAAGCTGGACCCGCATCCCGCCGTGAACCATATCTACTCCAACATCCGGCAGATCGCCCGCTGCCCAAGGGCCAGAGAACTTGCCCCGGAGCAGATCGCGCAGCTGGAGTTTCTGGCGGACAAGCTTTGCGAGGAATGCTTTCTTCTCTCCACACAGCAATAGCCCTTGTAAGGCCATAGGAGGCCCCGTGTGGCCTCTCAGGCCCAGCGTAGGGATATAGGTATGGCCCCAGAGAGAAACTGGGCGCTTTCAGCCGAATTGTCAGGAGCGTCACTTTTATGTCACAGGAGCAGAAAATCGCCTTTGACAATAGTGTCAAAGGCAATCCGCGGGAGGAGCGGAATATACCACAGAGTCGGGAGACCGCTTTTGATGATATCGTCAAAAGCGCTGCTCTGGAAGGTTTGGCAAGGTTGCCAAACCTTCCAGAGCAGAGATGGAGGAAACGAAAATGTCAGAAGAACAAAAGAGCAAAGTTCAACAGGTAACCGTGGAACGCCTTCAGCGCTCCCATGGGCAGCTCATCCAGGTGGTGTCCGTGTTCCCGGTACAGGGCAGCGCCACCCCGGAGGACAAGCTGAAAGCCCTCATCGACCTGGACGCGCAGCAAGGAAAGCTGTGTGCCTAAAGGGCTGGACATTCCCCAGGCTTTGGGGTATTGTGTAGGCGCGATGCGCTGAAACGGTTTGACGAGAAAAAAGGAGGGCTGTATGAAACAGTCAAACCAGAATGAGATCACCGCCCTGTACTGCCGTCTCAGTCAGGATGACGGGGCGGACGGAGAGTCCAACAGCATCCAGAACCAGCGGAATATCCTGGAGAGGTATGCACGGGAGCACCGCTTCCCCAACCCCCGCTTTTATGTGGATGATGGCTATTCCGGAGGCAGCTTCAACCGCCCCGGCTTCCAGCAGATGATGACGGATATGGAAAACGGGAAGATCCGCACCATCATCACCAAGGACTTGTCCCGGCTGGGACGTAACCAGCTCCACACGGGGCTGTACATTGAGGAGCGGTTCCCCATGTTCGGCGTCCGCTACATCGCCATCAACGACAATGTGGACACCGACCGGAGTGAGAGCACGGAGCTGATGCCCTTCAAGAACTTGTTTAATGAGTGGTTCATCCGGGACACCAGCCGGAAGATCCGGGCGGTGCAGCGGGCCAAGGCGGAGCGCGGGGAGCGGCTAGGCACCAGAGCGCCCTACGGCTACCGCAAGGACGAGCAGGACCGCAAGAAGCTGGTGGTGGACGAGGAGGCCGCTGCCGTGGTGCGGCGTATCTTCGCCCTGTGTGCCGCCGGACAGGGACCCAGCCAGATCGCCCGGCTGCTAAAGCGGGAGCAGGTACTGTGCCCCACGACCTACGCCTATGAGCGGCACGGGCTCACGCACACCAGTCTGGACGCAGAAAACCCCTATCACTGGACCAGCAGCACCGTGGCCAACATGCTGGAGAACGAGATCTACCTTGGCAACACCATCAATCTCCGGTACAGCACTCGTTCCTACAAGGACAAGCGAAAAGTGGAACATCCCAGGGAAGAGTGCATGGTGCTGGAAAACACCCACCCCGCCCTGGTGAGCCGGGAAGTCTGGGATATCGTCCAGCAGGTACGCCAGCACAAACGGCGGCCTACCAAGATGGACGAGCAGAACAAGTATTCCGGGCTGGTGGTGTGCGCCGACTGCGGGAGTACCATGGTGCTCCACCGCGCCCATACCATGAGCCGGTCCTACAACCACTTCACCTGCCGGACCTACAAGAAGGACGTCACCCTCTGCACCGCCCACTATATCCGGGAGTGCATACTAGATGACGTGGTCCTGGAGGATCTGCGGCGGGTGACAGCAATGGCCAGGGAGCACACCCAGGAGTTTGCCGCATACATCGGCAGCAGACAGTCTGCGGAGATCCGAAAAGAGATGCGTGGGCTGGAATGGGAATTGGCCGCTATGAAGAAGCGGAGCAGAGAGCTGGACAGCATCTTCAAGCGGCTCTATGAGGACAGCGTCCTGGGGCGGATCACAGCGGAGCAGTTCCAGACGCTCTCCGGCAGCTACACCCAGGAGATGGAAATGCTGAACAAGGCCATCCCGGAAAAGGAAACTGCCATCCAGAGGCTGCGGGAGCAGGTGTCCGGCACCGACCACTTTATCTCCCTGGCAAAGCGGTACACGGACATCCAGGAGCTGACGCCGGAGATGCTGCGGCTGTTCATCCAAAAGATCGTGGTCCACGAAAAGGACGTGAAGTGGAGCAAGCACGCTCAGCAGACAGTAGAAATCCACTACAATGACATTGGCTGTGTGGAACTGCCACAGCCGAAAGGTCAGTCCACCGCCAAGGGTGCGTGAGACAAAAAGAAGTCCCCGGCAGATACTGCCGAAGCAATATCTGCCGGGGGTTCAGACACCTGCAAAGTTACCCCTGTCAGGGGGCACCAAAAGGCAGACGCTCTTTTTTGCCTCGATTTAGTGACTTCTGCGGGAGCAAAAGAAATAGCCACCCGCTCTGCGGGTGAGGTCAAAAACGAAAAAGAGCCGCACCGCTGGTAGAATGATGGATGTTCAGGCCATCAAAAAGCAAGAAAGACGGTGAAGCTCTATGGCAGACAGTCTAACGCATAGTAAATGGGTATGCAAGTATCACATCGTATTCACCCCAAAATATCGGAGGAAGATAGACTATTGGGGGATACGAGAGGATATCCGGGAGATTATCCGGGATTTGTGCAAGCGGAAAGGAGCAGCAATCCTGGAGGGGAAAAGCGCAATGATAATATTCGAGTGTCACGCAAATTTGAAGTATAAGTTTGGGAACCGGCATTTCTGGGCGACCGGGTACTATGTGAGCACCGTAGGCATCCGGGAGAAGGCCCTGAGGAAATATATTCAAGAGCAAGAGAAGCACGATCAGATAAATAGAGGATAGGGTTAGCACCAAAGAGTACGAAAACCCTTTTAGGGGGAGAGCGAGGTAATCAATCCACTATGCCCTTTCAGGGCTTGTGCAAGCCACGCATTCACGCGTGGTCCTGATTGTCATTCGATGACCTTGATTTTTTTCCAGCCGCCGCGCCAATAGCGGATCAGGAAGAAAGCGGAGCGCACCACCCAGTCGGCTACCATAGCCAGCCATACCCCGGCCAGGCCCAGATTCAGACCCCAGGAGCAGGCCAGGAAGTAACTCAGTGCCACCCGGCAGGCGAACATGGAGCACAGGGAGACGATCATGGTAAACACCGCGTCTCCCGCCGCCCGCAGGGAGTTGGGCAAGGTAAAGGCCATGGGCCAGAAGATGACGTTGCCCACCGCACAGATCCGCAGCACCTGGGCGGCCATTGTCACCGCCTCCGGGCTCAGATTGAACAGGGAGACCAGAAAATCGGCGCCGAAGAACATGGCCGTACTCATGATGAACATAAATACATAGCTGGCGCCCACAAGCCGTTTGGTATAGGAAACGGCCTGGTCGGTGGCGCCGGCCCCCATGCACCGCCCGATCACCGTGATGATAGCCAGGCCCAGAGCCATGCCGGGCACGTTGACGACACCGGCCACGCTGTTGGCAATGGCGTTGGCGGCCACGGCGGAGGTGCCGAAGGTGGTGATCAGGTTCAGCACCATTAGTTTTCCGGCCTGAAACATCCCGTTTTCCAGGCCGTTTGGAATGCCGATAAAGAGGATGCGCTTGATCATCCCTCCGTTGATTTGAACGTGGAGCAGTCCCTCCACCCGCACGGTATGGTCGGGATGGTTCAGCAGGGCCATGATGATGATAGCGGCGGCGATGCGGGAGGCCAGTGTTCCGATGCCCGCGCCGGCGGCACCGAAGTGGAAGCCGAAAATGAAGATGGCGTTAACCACAATATTGATGATATTGATGATCAGGGAGCAGAACATGGATACCTTGCTGTTGCCCATGGCCCGGAACAGGGCGGCGCCGGCGTTGTAGATGCCCATAAAGGGGTAGGCGGCGGCGGTGAGCAGAAAGTAGATCAGAGCGCTGTCCATCACGTCGGCCTCCACCCGGCCGAAGATCAGGGACAGGATGTGCTGGCGAAAGACCAGAGCCACCGCCATCAGCAGGACGGAGACAGTGCACATGGTATAGAGCAGCTGCTTGGAGGCGGTCTTGGCGTTGTCAAGATCCTGCCGGCCCAGGTACTGGGAGACCACCACGGCGCCGCCGGTGGACAGGGCGGAGAAGATCTGGATGATCAGTGTATTGATATTATCCACCAGCGAGACACCGGATACCGCCGCCTCGCCTGCGGTGGTGACCATTACGGTGTCCGCCATACCCACTGTCATCAGCAGCAGCTGTTCGATGATCAGCGGTCCGATCAGGCGGATCAGCGCGTCCCGGCTGAAGAGCGGCTGTTGCAGTTGGTTTGTCATAGATCACACTTCTTTACGGGAAATTTACACAGCAGGACTATTCTACTCCGATACTAGAGAATTGCAATCTGTATTTTGAACAAAGCGAATGGCCCGCTGCAAATTGCAGCGGGCCATTCCAATAGGGAAAGGGAAAGCGGGTCAGGCGGATTCACCGGGGGTAATGGTGTAGCCGCTCAGGTCGATGGTGAAGGTGCAGGTGGCCACCACATTGTCCTGGGATCCGTCGTTGTCCAGGAAGTACAGGGTGTACTCGTAAATGCCGCCGTCCTTCATCACGTAGCCGCTCTCCTCCTGGGCGGCAAACACGGCGCCCCACTTGAAGAAGTAGTGGGTGCTGTCCTTGGTCCACCAGCCGGAGCCGGACTGGGCGTCGGTCTCGCTGGAAATGCCCCAGGTGTTGAGGGCGCCGCCGTTGATGGAGCGGGCGATCTTGTCAAACTTCAGGGTGCCGTCACCCAGAGCCTGGGGCACGGAGTAGTAGACGGTGTACTCACCGCCGCCGCCCATGCCCTGGACCTGCTCCTGGCTCAGCTCGCCGGAGCCGCCGTTCTGCACCAGGGCGGTGCTGCCGTCAAAGCTCAAACCGGTGGGAGTGGACTCCACGCCGGAGGGCAGCTCATGGGTGGACACGATCACATCCTCCAGGGCCACCACAGGAGTCTGGACCCCGGAAAGGTCCACCACATACTGGGTGGGCTCACCCTCCTCACCCCACTGGAGGGTGATGTGGGTCTTGGGTGCGATGGAGCTGGCGTTGATGAAGAACACCGCATACTTGCCCTCGCCGATGGTGGGATCCACGGTCAGATCGGTGCTGTTGTCGGCGGTGGGGGAGGACTGGGTGCCGAAGGTGTACTTGAAGGTCTCGCCCTCGTAGCCCTCGGGGGCCTCAAAGGCCACACCGACCCAGGAGCCCTTGCCGGCACCCTCGCTCTGGTGGACGGGCACCACAGCGTCGGTAGACAGGGCGATGCGGACAAAGCCGTCCTCCTGGCTGGCCTGGGCGGTGACGGCGGGCAGATCCTCCAGGGAGCCCTCCTGGTCCACAGGCCGGACACCCAGGATGCCGGAGATGGGCTTCTGCTGGTCCTCGGAGCCGGAACCGCCGCCGGAACCGGAGCCGCTGCCGGAACCGGAGCCGCCGCCGGAACCGGAACCACCGCCGGAACCGGAGCCGCCGTTATCCGGGGAAGAGCTGCCAGAGCCGGTGACCTCCTCACCCGCGCTGTTGGTGGGCGGGGTCACGCCGTCGGCCACATCGACGGCAGCGGGCTTGTTGCCATCGATGACCACCTGGTCAGCCTGGATGTCGGCGGAGGAGATGGTACCCTGGTTGTTCACCTTCACAGCGGAGAGGGCGGAGAGGGTGTCCACGGAGGCACCGCTGGCCACCTGGACAGAGCTGTCAGCACCCTCCACGGTGAGCAGAGCCACCTGGGTACCGGCGGCCAGAGCCACGCTGGTCTCGCCGCCGGAGAGGGCCAGTTCGCCCTCCACAGTGGTATCGGCCAGGGAGAGCGCGGAATTGCGGGCCTCCACCAGAATGTCACCGGCCACGGTGCTGTTCTTCACAGTGAGGGAGCCCCTGCCGGCGCCTGGGGCCACCAGCAGGGTGCCGTTGACGTGGGCATTTTCCACCCGCACGTTGTCGGCGGCCACCAGCAGGATGCCGTTGACTTCGCCGGTGACGACGGCGCCGTTTTCGTTGACATACTCAGCCACGGAGTTGTTGAGCACAGTGACCACGGAGCCCCGGGTGATCTCCTGGCCCAGGGCCAGCTGGCCGCCGCCGATGCCCTGGATGATACCGGCCTGGGCCATGGCGTCGATGTAGCCGGCGGCCCAGTCGGCGGCCTGACTGCCGTCCACAAAGCTGCTCAGATCGGGATTCTGAGTGGGACGGATGCTCAGGGCCCGGGCGTAGAGAACAGTGGCCCGCTGGCGGTCCATGGGCTCCTCGGCCCGGCAGTTGGTGCCGTCGCCCTGGAGGACGCCGGCGGCGGTGAGCTTGAGGATGTAGGGGGCGTACCACTCGTCGCCCTTCAGGTCGGCGTAGGAGTTGGCGGCCACCTCGGTGTACCCCATGGTGCGGCAGAGCAGGGCGGCGAATTCACCCACTGTCATGGAGGCGTCGGGCCGCATGCCGCGGGCGTCGCCCTCCACGATGCCGTAATCGTGCCAGCGCTCGAAGGCGGACTGGCTCCAGTGACCATCCAGTTCGGGCAGGGAAGAGGCGGCAGGTGCCGCCGCTGCGGTGGGGGCGGCCAGAGAGGCAGTGAGCGCCAGAGAGAGAAGGGCTGCGGGAATTTTGCGCATATCGGATCTCCTTTTTTCAAGCTTGCCCGACAAAAAAGGGGCTCCGAACCGGAGCCCCTTTCGCCGTCAAGTACAGCTTTCAGTCGGGCTGCGCTTGATAGCATACGGGAAAGCTAGGAAATTTGCAACGCAAACTATTTCCCATCAGAGGAAACATTTACTGAATGGAGACGACTTCGTAGCCAGCTTCCGTCACCGCGTTTTTCAGCGTGTCGTCAGAGACGGGGGCGCTGAGCGTGATGTGGGCGGTCTTGGCCTCCAGATCCACCGTGGCGGTCACGCCATCCAGGGCGTTGAGGGCCTTTTCCACGTGGGCTTTGCAGTGCGCGCACATCATGCCTTCGATTACCATGGCCTTTGTCATAAGATTACTTCCTTTCTCGGTTTCCGATTGAGATCCGGCGGCGGGGGAAAAGTCCCCGCGTTCCGGCTTGAACCACTTCAGCCGCAGGGCGTTGGTGACCACGCACACCGAGCTCATGCTCATGGCGGCGGCGGCGAACATGGGGGAGAGCTGCAGGTGGAACAGGGGGTACCACACACCGGCTGCCAGAGGGATGCCGATGATGTTGTAGATGAAGGCCCAGAACAGGTTTTCCTTGATGTTGCGGATCACCTTCCTGGACAGCTTGACGGCGGTGACCGCGTCCAGCAGGTCGCTCTTCGTCAGCACGATGTCCGCCGATTCAATGGCTACATCGGTACCCGCCCCGATGGCGATGCCCACATCTGCCCGGGCCAGGGCGGGGGCGTCGTTGATGCCGTCACCCACCATGGCTACCCGTTTTCCTTGTGCCTGAAGCTCTGTAATGGCTTTTTCCTTGTCCTGCGGCAGCACCTCGGAGATGACCTTGTTCACCTTCAGGGCCTTACCCACCGCCTCAGCAGTGCGCCGGTTGTCGCCGGTGAGCATGACCACGTCGATGCCCATGGCCTGGAAGGCGGCCACAGCCGCGGCACTGGTGGGCTTGGGGGTGTCAGCCACCGCCACAATGCCCAGCAGACTGCCGCTCTCCGCAAAGAACAGCGGGGTCTTGCCCGCCTGGGCCAGCGCCTCCGCCTGACCGGCGAATTCGCCCAGGGGTACGCCAGCTTCTTCCATCATGGCACGGTTGCCAGCCAGCACGGGGGCACCATGAAGGGCGGCGGCAATGCCGCGGCCCGGAGCAGCTGTAAAGTCAGTTACATTCACAAGCGGAATGTTGCGCTCCTGGGCCTCGGCCAGGATGGCCTCCGCCAGCGGATGCTCGGACGGCTTCTCCAGGGAGGCCGCCACGCACAGCAGTTCCTCCTCGGTGACGTCCTCCGCCGTCCGGCAGTCGGTGACCACCGGCTTGCCCTGGGTCAGGGTGCCGGTCTTGTCCAGCACCACCGCTCCGATGGTGTGGAGGGTCTCCAGAGCCTCGGCGGACTTGATGAGGATACCGTTTTCCGCGCCCTTGCCTGTGCCCACCATGATGGCCACCGGAGTGGCCAGCCCCAGGGCGCAGGGGCAGGAGATCACCAGCACCGACACGCCGGCGGTGAGGGCCCGGGTGATATCGCCGCCGGTGGCAATCAGCCACACCGCGGCGGTGACAATAGCGATGGTGATGACGGTGGGCACGAAGATCCCCGCCACCTTGTCCGCCAGCTTGGCGATGGGGGCCTTGGAGGAGGAGGCCTCCTCCACCAGCCGGATCATCTGAGCCAGGGTGGTGTCCTCACCCACCCGGAGGGCCCGGAAGGTAAAGGAGCCGGACTTGTTGATGGAGGCGGCGGCCACCTTGTCCCCCGGGTTCTTCTCCACCGGGAGGGATTCGCCGGTCAGGGCGGACTCGTCTACCGAGGACCGGCCCTCGGTGACCACGCCGTCCACCGGGATGCGGCCGCCGGGCTTTACCACCACCAGATCGTTCACCAGCACCTCCTCCACCGGGACCTCCGCCTCCACCCCCTCCCGGAGCACGGTGGCGGTCTTGGGGGCCAGGTCCATGAGCCGGGTGATGGCCTCGCTGGTCTTACCCTTGGAGCGGGTCTCCAGCCACTTGCCCAGGGTGATGAGGGTGAGGATCATGCCCGCCGATTCAAAGTACAGGTCCATGGACCACCGGTCCACCCGGGCCTGATCTCCGTGGCCCAGGCCCCAGGCGATCTGAAACAGGGCTGCGGTGCCGTAGATCATGGCGGCGGCGGAGCCCAGGGCAATGAGGGAATCCATGTTGGGCGCCCGGTGCCACAGGGACTTGAAGCCCACCTTGTAGTACTTGTCGTTAATGTACAGGATGGGCAGAGTGAGGAGAAACTGGAGAAAGGCCACCACGAACACGTTGCCCGGATCGTGGAAGAAGGCGGGCAGAGGCCAGCCCATCATGTGGCCCATGGAGAGATAGAACAGGGGCACCAGAAAGACCAGGGAGGAGCAGAACCGCCGTTTCATGCCGGCGGCCTCCTCTTCCATCACGTTTTCCCGACGGGCCGGGGCAGAGGCTGTCTTCGCCTGGGGCAGGGAGGCGCCGTAGCCCGCCGCCTCCACCGCCTGGATAATATGCTGAGCGTCCGTGGTGTTTTCGGCGTACTCCACCAGCATGGAGTTGCCCAGCAAATTGACATTGACCTGATCCACACCCTCCACCTGGTGCACTGCCTTCTCTACGTGGGCGGAGCAGGCCGAGCAGGTCATGCCGGTCACATCAAATTTTTGTTTCATGGTTTCACCAGACTTTCCAAAGGGAACTTGGATCACTTCAAAATCCGCCCCAATGTCTGAACAAACTCATCAATTTTCTGGCTGCGCTCCTCCGGGGAGGAGGCCTCCTGCACACAGTGCTTCAAATGAGCGGCCAGGATCTCCTTATTGGTGCGGTTGAGAATGGCTTCGGTGGCCATCAGCTGCTGTGAAATGTCAATGCAGTAGCGATCGTCCTCCACCATCTTGATGATGCCGTCCAGCTGTCCCCGCGCGGTTTTGAGCAGGCGCAGGACGGTTTTGGTATCTGCCATCATGGCTGAACACCCCCCTGGGGTGTAGTGTACGTCAAGGGACAAAAAAAGTCAAGGCCCAGTTTCAGGGCCTTGACTGGCAAAGGCGGAAGGATCAGTCGCCTTTGGAGCGGGTGTCGCGGAAGAGCAGGGAAATACACCACAGGGCCGCCAGGCCAACCAGGGCGTAGATGATGCGGCTGACCATGCTGGTCTGGCCGCCGAACAGGGCGGCTACGATGTCAAATCGGAACAAGCCGATGCTGCCCCAGTTGAGCCCGCCGATGATGGCCAGGATCAGGGCGATCTTGTCAAGAATCATAGGATATGCTGCCTCCTCAAATTTGAGATACCGTGGCTAGTATCGGCAGGAATGAGGCAAATTATGCAGCGCAAATTTTTAATCAAAATCAAACATGGGCCCGCTTTTTCCACTGGGACAGGATGAGGCCGGACAGGATGAGCACGATGGCGGCCAGGGTGAGGGCGGTGACGGGCTCCTGAAGGATGAGGACGGAGGCCACCACGGTGATGACGGGCATCAGATAGAGGTAGACGTTGGTGGCGATGGAGCCGATCAGGGCGGAGGCCCTGTTCCAGGCCAGGAAGCACAGGGCGGAGGCTCCGATGCCCAGATAGAGGGTATTGCCCAGCAGGACGGGGCTTGCGAACCGGGACAGGTCCAGGCTCAGACCGTTGATCCAGATGAAGGGGAGGGTGAACAGCAGCCCCCAGAAAAAGATCTTGCGGGTGATCTGAAGATCGTTCAGGCCGGCGCTGACGTGGGCCCACTCTAGGCAGACCCCGTAGCCGCCCCAGCAGACGGCGGCTGCCAGAGAGAGCAGGATGCCGATGGGGTTGCAGTCAAAGGATTCCCCCTCCGCCAGGGAGATCAGGGCGATACCGGCCATGGCCAGGCAGAATCCAATGAAAAAGGCGCCGCCCGGCCGTTTGGAGCGCCGGCACAGCCACAGCAGGAGGGCGGTAAACATGGGGGCGGCGGCGATGATGAGCCCCACGGTAGAGGCCAGGGAGAACTGCAGAGCGTAGTTCTCCAGAATGGAGTAGAAGGTTAGACCGGTGAGGCCGCAGCACAGGAAGGGAAGCTCACCCTTCAGGCTCTTGGGCAGCAGCGGCTTGGGGGAGCAGAGAAAGAGCATCGCCCAGGCCAGAAGAAAGCGGAAGATCAGGATCTCCACCGGATGGAAAGCGGTCAGGAGTACCTTTGTGGAGATGTAGGTGGTACCCCACACCACTGAGACTGCCAGGGCCAGCACGTGGCCCAGCGCCAGGTGATTTTTCACACAGCTCATCCTTTCGCAAAAAACAGCGTGCGCGGTTCCCGCGCACGCTGTTGGTCGGTTAAAGAATCACATCTGCCTGCCGGGCAAATGATCAGAGAATGCGGCGGGCATACACATACACGCCGGCGTAATAACCACTGTTCAGATCGTTGATCCGGACTTCGTATGTACTGGTGGAGGCGTGGATGAACTGGCCGTTGCCGATGTAGATGCCCACGTGGGACACGGGCTTGCTGCCGCCGTCCTTGAAGAACACCAGGTCGCCGGGCTGCAGCTCACTCTTGGAGACGGACACGCCGTTGGAGAGCTGGCCGGTGGCGGTACGGTTCAGGGTGTAGCCAAAGTGGCGGTACACGTAAGTGGTGAAGCCGGAGCAGTCAAAGCAGTTGGGGCCGTTGCCGCCGTACACATAGGGCACACCCAGGAACTGCTTGGCGTAGTCCACTACCTGCTGGCCCAGGCTGTTGCTGGTGGCCACAGCGGCGGCCACGGTGCCGTCGCCCCGGGAGCCGGCGGAGTCCTTGCAGGTCACCATGTAGTCGCTGCTGACGTAGCCGGTGGAGCCGCCGCTGGTCTTGATCTTGTACCAGCCGTTGTCGATGCCCACGATGGTAACCACGGCGCCGTCATTCAGGGAAGTGACCTTGCCGTAGCTGGTGCCAGGCCCGCTGCGCACGTTCAGGGTGGAGCCGCCGGTCTTGACCAGACCGTAGCCGATGGTCACATCCGCCTTGGTGGCGACGGTGACATAGTCGGCGGACATATAGCCCTCAACGGACTTGTAATCCACCTTGTACCAGCCGTTTCCGGCGTCCTCCAGAACCACCACGGTGTCGCCCTTGGAGGCGGTAGCCAGGATGGTGGAAGAGGTGCTGGCCTCCTCACGGAGACGGAGCGCGTCGGTATTGACGGTGCCGGCACCCACACTGGCGGCGGAAGCACCGACTATACAGACGGCGGAAACGGCGACGGTCAAAAGAGCGGTACGCATGAGCTTGGCAGGCAGTATCATTCGTAGATTCCCTCCGTTCAGAATAGTGCCCCGCTGCACAGACGGGGCTGAAATATGACTTACTTATTGGCTAATGCCCGTTCCAGCCAGACGGACGCCACATCCATGGCGGCGTACAGGCTGTCCTTCTCGGTTTTCTTTACCACACGATCCCGGCTCTTCAGGTCGGGGTCGGTGAGCTGGAGCTGGACGGAGACCTTGGTGGCCACATCCATGTCGTTTTCTTTTTTCTGGCTCAGGATCTGAAGCATAATGATATATTTTTCAGCCATGCTGCCGTAGTAGATCAGACTGTCTTTCCGGCGCAGGGGATGGCCTTTATAAGTCAGAGGAATAGCTTGAGATGACATAATACCTCCTAATAGACGGGAATGTTACTGATTTTTAAAAACTGTAACCAAATTGTAACACGTTGTATCCAAAGAGTCAACCGCTTTTCGGGCATTTTTCAGAAAAAACGCTGAATGGAAGTTAAGAAGAGGAACGGGGCCGCTTTCTGGAGCGCCTTGTCTGCCGCAGGTCCAGAATGAGCAGACAGCAGGCGTATACCAGCACGGCCAGGATCGCCAGGGCTTCACCCAGCATGGTATAGGTCTTGCCGCCCAGGGTCAGGACAAAGGTGTACCGCTGCCGGAAGTAGACCAGGTAGGCGCTGAGGGAAGACAGCTGCACCAACACCGCTGCGGGGAACCGGTCGGGCAGGATGCAGGCCACAGCCACGGTGAGCACGTCGGCCAGGAAGAAGTAGCGGTCGTGCATATAGGGCAGCAGGAAGGGGACGCCTACCGCCAGAATGACCCCGGCGGTGAGCAGGGCGGTGTCCGAGATCCGCTTCCGGAAATATACCAGAGTGCCCAGCAGGAGCAGGACCAGCAGGAAGGCGGCGATGATGCCGGCGCGGGCGTAGGTGGTCTCATCCACCTGGGAGCCATAGGGGAGGAAGGAGAAGACGGAGGCAGAATTGTAATTCAGGCTGCCCGCCCCTTCCCGGGTCTGCCCCACATAGACGCTGAGAATATCGACCAGCGGTTTGCCCAGCAGCAGGGCGGGGATGCAGGTCAGGGCGTAGGCGGCGGGGAGGCAGAACAGGTGCCGGAACTTGATCCGCCCCGCCAGCCAGAAGGCGGCCCACAGGGGCAGGATGAATACCGTCTGGAGCTTGAAGGAGAAGGCGATCCCCAGCAGGGCGGACGAGGAGACGCCCCGCCGCTCCAGCGCGCAAGCCATGGCGTGGAGCACCAGACCGCTGTAAAGGGAATCACATTGCCCCCAATAGGCGCTGTTAAGCATGACGGTAGGCAGCAGCAGCAAAACGCAGAAGCACATCAGGGAGGCGCTGCTGCCTTTTGCTGTAAAGTGGATCACCAGACGGGCGCCGCCCCAGGCCAGTACCACATCAAAGAGAATGGAGAACAGCTTGATGAGGCAGAGGTCGGGGATGGGCAGGTAAGAGATGGCCGCCAGGAAGTAGAGGTAGGGGGCGTTGTAGTTGCCGATGGGCAGTTTGATGGCGGCGAAACCGCCGTTATCCCGGAGGGCGGCCATCCACTGGGACAGGAAGATCTCGTAATCAGAGGAGACATAGGAGAGCATCAGAGCCCGGAGGAAAAAGGCCAGCCCGATGGGGAGCAGGGCGGTGAGCACCTGGCTGCGTCCGTAAGACTTCAGCAGGAAAAGAGCCAGCAGGGCGGGAATGAGCAGCAGCAGATAGACCCAGATCCGGACCGATGTGGTGCCCAGGTCCAGGCCAAGGACGGGGATCAGGCTCAGGCCCAGCAGGGTCAGGCCGGTACAGCCGCAGGTCAGAGAGAGGGGAGAGACGGATCTCATAGCGATACCTCACGATCAAAAAGAAGAAGGGCCCGGAGGTGTTACTCCGGGCCCTTGGGGTCAGGTGTCAGCTCTCAGCGGAGTCGGTTGCAGCGTCGGCGGCCTCCTCCACCACAGGCTCTTCGGACACGCCGCTCTGGGCTGTGCCCTCGTCGTCCATCTTGTCGTACTTGCGGTACATGGACAGACCGGAGCCGGCGGGGATCAGCTTGCCGATGATGACGTTCTCCTTCAGGCCCAGCAGGTGGTCCACCTTGCCCTTGATGGCGGCCTCGGTCAGAACCTTGGTGGTCTCCTGGAAGGAGGCGGCGGACAGGAAGGAATCGGTGGCCAGAGAGGCCTTGGTGATACCCATCAGCAGGCGGGTGCAGGTGGGGAGCCGCAGCTCCATACCGTCATTGGTCTCGCCGGCGTCGATACGGGCCTGAACAGCGGCCTTGGCGTCCTCAAACTCGATGAGTTCGATGGTGGAGCCGGAGAGCAGGTCGGAGTCGCCGGCGTCCTCCACGCGGACCTTGCGCATCATCTGGCGGCAGATAACCTCGATGTGTTTGTCGTTGATATCCACGCCCTGCTGACGGTAGGGCTTCTGCACTTCCTGGATCAGGTAGTCGTACACCGCGTGGATGCCCCGGACACGGAGCACGTCCTGGGGATAGAGGGCGCCTTCGGTCAGGGCGAAGCCCTTCTCCACCACGTCGCCGTCCTTTACCCGCAGGCCGGCGGAATAGGGCAGGGTGTAGGTGACGGTCTCGCCGTCGTCGGCGGTGATGGTCACGTTGCACATGGAGTTGCGCTTGGCCTCCTCCAGGGTGACCTTGCCGCCCACCTCGGCCAGCTGGGCCATCTTCTTGGGCTTGCGGGACTCGAACAGCTCCTCAACACGGGGAAGACCCTGAGTGATATCGCCGCCGGCCACGCCGCCGGTGTGGAAGGTACGCATGGTCAGCTGGGTACCGGGCTCACCGATGGACTGGGCGGCGATGATACCCACCGCCTCACCGGCGCCCACAGGCTCGCCGATGGCCAGGTTAATGCCGTAGCACTTGGAGCATACGCCGCTGCGGGCGCGGCAGGTGAGCACGGAGCGGATCTTGACCTGGTGGATACCGTGGGCCTCCAGCAGCTTGGCGTGATCTGCGGTCATCATGGTGTGGTGGTCGATGAGCACCTCGCCGGTCTGAGGATCGCAGATGTCCTCCACCGGGTAGCGGCCCTTCAGACGCTCACCGAAGGTCTCGATGACCTGGCCGTTCTCCACGATCTCGCTGACCATGATGCCGTCGTCGGTGCCGCAGTCGTCCTCGCGGATGATGACCTCCTGGGACACATCCACCAGACGGCGGGTCAGGTAACCAGAGTCGGCGGTACGCAGAGCGGTATCGGCCATGCCCTTCCGGGCGCCTCGGGAGGAGATGAAGTACTCCAGCACGGACAGACCTTCACGGAAGTTGGACTTGATGGGGATCTCGATGGTGCGGCCGGAGGTGTCGGCCATCAGGCCGCGCATGCCGGCCAGCTGACGGATCTGAGCGGAAGAACCACGGGCGCCGGAGTCGGCCATCATCCAGATGGGGTTGTACCGGTCCAGACCGGCCATCAGGGCATCGGTCACGTCCTTGGTGGTCTTCTCCCAGGCCTCAACCACCAGGCGGTACCGCTCGTCGTTGGTCAGGAAGCCGCGCTTGTACTGACGCTCGATCTTGACGATCTCCTTCTCGGTATCGGCGATGAGGCCGTACTTCTTCTCGGGGATGGTCATGTCGTAGATGGAGACGGTGAGGGAGCCCCGGGTGGAGAACTTGTAGCCCTTGGCCTTGATGGTGTCCAGCACGGTGGCGGACACGGTGAAGCCGTGCTTGTTGATGCACTTGTCGATGATCTTGCCCAGCTGCTTCTTGCCCACGATGAAGTTGACCTCAGGCTCGAAGACCTGGTCGGGATCATTGCGGTCCACAAAGCCCAGATCCTGGGGGATGCCCTCGTTGAAGATCAGGCGGCCCACGGTGGTGCGCACCAGCTTGTGGCGGGTCTCGCCGTTGATCTCCGCCTCCCGGCGGACCAGGATGGGCACGTGGAGGTCCAGCTCGCCCTCATCATAGGCCAGACGGGCTTCAATATCGCTGCCGAAGACGTGGAAGACCTCACGGGGCAGCTGGCCGTCCTCGGTCTCAGCGCAGATGCCGGCATAAGTGGGGATGTCGTCCAGGGCGCCGGGGTTCTTGACCCATACCAGATCACCGGGGTTCAGGGTACCGGCGTCCAGGGCGGCCTTGACGGCGGCCACGTCGTCATAGGTCTCCTCGGCGGTATGGTCGGCGTACTTCTCATAGGTCAGGTAGTAGGAGCCCAGCACCATGTCCTGGGTAGGCACGGTGACGGGACCGCCGTCCTGAGGACGAAGCAGGTTGTTGGCGGAGAGCATCAGCACCCGGGCCTCGGTCTGGGCCTCGGCGGACAGAGGCACGTGGACGGCCATCTGGTCGCCGTCGAAATCGGCGTTGAAGGCGGTACACACCAGGGGGTGCAGCTTGATGGCGCGGCCCTCCACCAGGACGGGCTCAAAAGCCTGAATGCCCAGACGGTGCAGGGTAGGGGCGCGGTTCAGCATGACGGGGTGGTCCTTGATCACGAACTCCAGGGCGTCCCACACCTCGGCCTTGCCCTTGTCAACCATCTTCTTGGCGGACTTGATGTTGTTGGCCAGGCCGTCCTCCACCAGCTTCTTCATGACGAAGGGGCGGAACAGCTCGATAGCCATCTCCTTGGGCAGGCCGCACTGATAGATCTTCAGCTCGGGGCCCACCACGATAACGGAACGGCCGGAGTAGTCGACACGCTTGCCCAGCAGGTTCTGACGGAAGCGGCCCTGCTTGCCCTTCAGCATATCGGACAGGGACTTCAGCGCCCGGTTGTTGGCGCCGGTGACGGCGCGGCCCCGGCGGCCGTTGTCGATCAGGGCGTCCACAGCCTCCTGCAGCATCCGCTTCTCATTGCGCACGATGATGTCGGGGGCGTTGAGCTGGATCAGGCGCTTCAGGCGGTTGTTGCGGTTGATGACGCGGCGGTAGAGGTCGTTCAGGTCGGAGGTGGCGAACCGGCCGCCGTCCAGCTGCACCATGGGGCGCAGCTCGGGGGGGATGACGGGCAGCACGTCAATGATCATCCACTCGGGCTTGTTGCCGGAGATGCGGAAGGCGTCCACCACTTCCAGACGCTTGACGATGCGGGCCTTCTTCTGGCCGGAGGCGTCCTTCAGCTCGGCGCGGAGCTGAGTGGACAGCTCCTCCAGGTCGATCTGCTGGAGCAGCTTCTTCACGGCCTCGGCGCCCATGCCGGCCTCGAAGTCGTCCTCGTACTTCTCCCGCATGTCGCGGTACTCCTTCTCGGAGAGAATCTGGTTCTTGGCCAGAGGGGAGAAGCCGGGATCAGTGACAATATAAGAAGCAAAGTACAGGACCTTCTCCAGAATCCGGGGGCTGATGTCCAGCAGCAGGCCCATCCGGGAGGGGATGCCCTTGAAATACCAGATGTGGGACACAGGGGCGGCCAGCTCGATGTGGCCCATGCGCTCACGGCGCACCTTGGCCCGGGTGACCTCCACGCCGCAGCGGTCGCAGATCTTGCCCTTGTAGCGGATCTTCTTGTACTTGCCGCAGTGGCACTCCCAGTCCTTGGTAGGCCCAAAGATCCGCTCGCAGAACAGTCCGTCCCGCTCCGGCTTCAGGGTGCGGTAGTTGATGGTCTCCGGCTTCTTCACCTCACCGTAGGACCACTCGCGGATCTGTTCCGGGGAGGCGATGCCAATCTGGATGGCGTCGAATTCAGCGTAACTCATAGTTCTGATCGTCCTCCCTTACTTATTCCATATCATCGGCGCCGTCGCCGAAGTCATCATCAGAAAAATCATCGTCGCCCTCGTCGTCGGAACCATCGGCGATCAGGTCGTCGTCGTCGCTGCCCTCTTTCAGGGTGTAGCCCGCGGCGGCGAAATCGGACTCCCCGCCGGCGTTGTAGCCGTAGAAGTCGTCATCGTCGTCCCGGAACTTGCCGGGCTGGTAGGTGTCCTCGTCGTCGTCCTTCAGCTCGATCTCGTTGCCCTGATCGTCCAGCACCTTCATATCCAGGCACAGGGACTGCAGCTCCTTGATCAGAACCTTGAAGGACTCGGGCACTCCGGGCTTGGGCACGTTGTGGCCCTTCACGATGGCCTCGTAAGTGCGCACACGGCCGGTGACGTCGTCCGACTTGACGGTCAGGATCTCCTGCAGGGTGTAGGCGGCGCCGTAAGCCTCCAGGGCCCACACCTCCATCTCGCCGAAGCGCTGGCCGCCGAACTGGGCCTTGCCGCCCAGAGGCTGCTGGGTGACCAGGGAGTAGGGACCGGTGGAACGGGCGTGGATCTTATCGTCAACCAGGTGGTGCAGCTTGAGGAAGTAGACGTAGCCAACAGTGACGGGGTTGTCGAACCGTTCGCCGGTGCGGCCGTCGTACAGCCAGCTCTTGCCGTCGGGACGCAGGCCAGCCATCTTCAGGGTCTCGGCGATGTCCTTCTCGTCGGCGCCGTTGAAGACGGGGGTGGCAACCTTCCAGCCCAGGGTCTTGGCGGCATAGCCCAGATGGACCTCCAGCACCTGACCGATGTTCATACGGGAAGGCACGCCCAGGGGGTTCAGCACGATGTCCAGGGGGGTGCCGTCGGGCAGGAAGGGCATATCCTCCTGGGGCAGGATGCGGGACACAACACCCTTGTTGCCGTGACGGCCGGCCATCTTGTCGCCCACGGAGATCTTACGCTTCTGGGCGATATAGACACGGACCACCATGTTGACGCCGGGGGAGAGCTCGTCGCCCGCCTCGCGGGTGAACACCTTCACGTCCACGATGATGCCGCTTTCGCCGTGGGGCACCTTCAGGGAGGTGTCACGGACCTCACGGGCCTTCTCGCCAAAGATGGCCCGGAGCAGCCGCTCCTCGGCGGTCAGATCGGTCTCGCCCTTGGGGGTGACCTTGCCCACCAGGATGTCGCCGGCACGGACCTCGGCACCCACGCGGATGATGCCGCGCTCGTCCAGATCCTTCAGGGCGTCCTCGCCCACGTTGGGGATGTCCCGGGTGATCTCCTCGGGACCCAGCTTGGTGTCCCGGGATTCGGTCTCGTACTCCTCAATATGAATGGAGGTAAAGACGTCCTCCTTCACCATGCGCTCGTTCAGCAGGATAGCGTCCTCGTAGTTATAGCCTTCCCAGGTCATGAAGCCCATGAGGATGTTCTTGCCCAGGGCGATCTCGCCGTTGGAGGTGGAGGGGCCGTCCACGATGACCTCGCCCTTTTCCACCCGCTGGCCGGCGTCCACGATGGGCCGCTGATTGATGCAGGTGCCGTGGTTGGAGCGCAGGTATTTGGTCAGCTTGTAGTCCTCCACCCGGCCGCTGTCATAGCGGACGGAGACGGAGTCGGCGGCCACCTTGGTGACGGTGCCGTCCTCCTCGGCCAGGATGGCGATCTCGGAGTCGATACAGTTCTTGTGCTCCTGGCCGGTGGCCACGATGGGGGCCTCGGTGGTCAGCAGAGGCACGGCCTGCCGCTGCATGTTGGCGCCCATCAGAGCACGGTTGGCGTCGTCGTTCTCCAGGAAGGGGATCTGGGCGGTAGCGATGGAGAACATCATCTTGGGGGATACGTCGATATAGTCCACCTGGTCACGGTCCACGTCGATGATCTCGTTGCGGTGACGGCAGGTGATACGGGCGTTCTTCAGGCAGCCGTTCTCGTCCAGAGGCTCGGTGGCCTGGGCGATGGTGAACTCGTCCTCCATGTCGGCGGTCATATAGTCCACCTGATCGGTGACGTGGCCGCTGGGCCGCTCCACCTTGCGGTAGGGAGCCTCGATGAAGCCGTACCGGTTGATGCGGGCATAGGAGGCCAGGTAGGAGATCAGGCCGATGTTGGGACCTTCGGGGGTCTCGATGGGGCACAGACGGCCGTAGTGGGAGTAGTGGACGTCTCGCACATCGAAGGAGGCGCGGTCACGGGACAGACCGCCGGGGCCCAGAGCGGACATGCGGCGCTTGTGGGTCAGCTCGGCCAGGGGGTTGGTCTGGTCCATGAACTGGCTCAGGGGGCTGCTGCCGAAGAACTCCTTGATGGCGGCGGTGACGGGCCGGATGTTGATGAGGGACTGGGGGGTGACGATGTCCAGATCCTGAATGGTCATCCGCTCCCGGATCACCCGCTCCATACGGGAGAAGCCGATGCGGAACTGGTTCTGGAGCAGCTCGCCCACGCAGCGCAGACGGCGGTTGCCCAGGTGGTCGATGTCGTCGGCGTTGCCCACGCCGTGGGCCAGGCAGTTGAGGTAGTTGATGGAGGCCATGATGTCATCCACGATGATGTGCTTGGGGATCAGATCGTCGATGCGCTCCTTGACGGCGTCCTTCAGCTCCTCGCCGGAGTAATTGGCCAGCAGCTCCTGGAGCACGGTGAAGCGGACCTTCTCGGTGACGCCGCACTCCGCGGGGTCGAAGTCCACAAAGTTCTTCATATCCACCATGTGGTTGGAGAACACCTTGATCTGGGTGCCGTCCAGATCAAGTACCGCCTCGTTGACGCCCTTGGCGTCCAGCTCCATGGCCCGCTCCCGGGTCAGCACCTCGCCGGGCTCGGCCAGGATCTCGCCGGTGGAGGGATCCACCACGGGCATGGCCAGCTTCTGACCGGACAGGCGGGACCAGATGGCCAGCTTCTTGTTGAACTTGTACCGGCCCACGGCGGACAGGTCGTACCGGCGGGGGTCGAAGAACAGGGCGTTCAGCAGGCTCTCGGCGGAATCCACCGTGGGAGGCTCGCCGGGACGCAGCTTGCGGTAGATCTCCAGCAGAGCGTCCTCGTAGGTCTTGCAGGCGTCCTTGTCCAGGGTGGCCACGATGCGGGGATCCTCGCCGAACAGCTCCAGGATCTCGGCGTCGGTCTTGGGACCCACCGCCCGGATCAGACAGGTGATGGGCAGCTTGCGGTTTTTATCGATACGGACATAGAAGATGTCGCTGAGGTCGGTCTCGTACTCCAGCCAGGCGCCGCGATAGGGGATCACGGTGGTGGCGTAGGTGACGGTGCCGGCCTTATCCTCGGTGCGGGCATAGTAGATACCGGGGGAGCGGACGATCTGGGAGACGATGACGCGCTCGGCGCCGTTGATGACGAAGGTACCGGCCTTGGTCATCAGGGGGAAGTCGCCCATGAAGATCTCCTGCTCCTTGATCTCCTCGGTCTCCTTGTTGCGCAGGCGCACCCGCACCTTGATGGGAGCGGCGTACGTGGCGTCCCGGGCCTTGCACTCCTCCACGGAGTACTTGGGGGGCTCATCCATGGAGTAGTCGATGAAGGAGAGCTCCAGGTTGCCTGCGTAGTCGGTGATGGAGGCCACATCCTTGAAGACTTCCCGCAGTCCTGTATCCAGGAACCACTGGTAGGAGTTCTTCTGCACCTCCAGGAGGTTGGGCATGTCCAGGATCTCCTCGTGGCGGGCAAAGCTCTTGCGGAGGGTTTTGCCGAAGTAGACGTCCTTGACCATCGTAGAAAAAACACCTCGTTTTCTTTGTCTGGGAGCCGCTGGGTGGCAGCGTCTCCCGGTTTCCGTCGGCTGCTTTTCGTCGAACCGCACGAACCGGGCGGTTCAGTCCGGGTGCTACACACCCGGATGCGTGGATAAAATATGAAAATATCCTCTTGCGCTTCCCGAAGGGCCGTGTTATATTGAGTACAACATGGGAGGACAGCGGGAAAACGCGTTCTGGACATAAGAGCATTTAAGTATACCATGTATTTGCTGGTAAAGTCAACAGCTTTTTGAGAGAATCCGGAGGAATCCGGATTTTTATTTTTGCAGAAGAAAACGCCCCTGGGCAGGCAATTCACCTGTCCGGGGGCGTTTTCTGCTATTACGGGTTCATAGTTTGGCAAAAGCGGGTCAGGATCACAGCGGCCTGAGCCCGGGTGGCAAAACCGGCAGGGGAGAGGGTGGTGTCGCTGGTGCCGGTGATGAGACCGGTGCCGATGGCCCAGCCCATGGCCTCCGCCGCATAGGAAGAGACCTGCCCGGCGTCGGCGTAGCCGCTCAGGGCGGCCTGAGCCGTTCTGTCATAGCCCTTGTAGCGGTTGTACCGGTAGAAGATGGTGGCCATCTGCTCCCGGGTGATGGTGTCCTCAGGGCCGAAGCTGCCGTTGTCATAGCCGGTGACGATGCCGTTGGCGCTGGCCCAGATCACGGCGTCGGTGTACCACTGGCCGGCGGCCACGTCGGGGAAAGAAGCGGTCCCGGTTACGGTGGGGCTGCCCTCCAGCCGGTAGAGGATGGTGACCAGCATGGCCCGGTTGGTGGTCACGTCGGGGGAGAAGCGGTCCTCGCTGGTGCCGGTCATCAGGCCCTGCTGGTACACGTAGCGCACCGCATCGGCATACCAGGTGCCGTCCGCCACGTCGGCAAAGGGGAGAGGCTGAGGAGCAGGATCCTCAGCGCCGCTGTTGGTGCTGCCGTCGGAGCTGCCGCCGGTCTGGCTGCCGGAGGAATTGCCGGAGCTGCCGCCGGAGCTGGTCCCGCTGTCTGCGCTCCCGCTGCCGCCGCCGGGGAGCTCCGCGGAGGAGGAGTCCGCCATCATCAGATCGGAAAATCCGGTGACGGTGAAGGTAGTGCCGTCTGCCGCGGTCAGCGTGCCGAGAAGCAGGGTGCCGTCGGCGGCCAGCACGCCGCTTTTGGCGGTGATATAGAGGGTGACCTGGCTGCCGGCCTGCTTGCTGACCGTATGGATGCCGTTCCGGTTCAGACCTGCGTCAGGCTCATAGGTATAGGCAGAGCCGCTGGCAGAGAGGTTCAGGGTGATCTGGAGGCTCTGGCAGTCGGAAGAGACCCCGGTCAGGGTCACGTCCTGGCTGGGCGCTGCCGTCTGGGAGGTCACCAGCCGGGGCCCAGCGGCGGCCGCTGTGGTGAACAGCAGGCCTGCCGCCAGAACCAGGGCGGAGATCAGAGATAAAATCGGTCGTTTCACAGTATACTCCTTATGTTTCAGTGTTGCTGCCGGTCAGCTCAATGACAGGGAAGGACGAACCGTCCTTGCCGCCCTCGGGGAAACTGGTCCACAGGGTCTGGCTGGTGATCCGCTGGCTGTCGGCGCTGGCGGCGTCGTCGGTGCGGTAGAGCACCGCCCGGATGGACAGGGGATATGCGTCAGTCACGCCGTCTTTGGCGTTAAGTTCGGCTTCGGCCTCCAGGTCGGGGACAAAGAGGAAGAAGCCGTCGCTGATGTCGCTGACCGCGCCGTCGGCGGGGATCTCGGCGAACAGCAGGGCATAGCCGTTCATAGCCCGGGTGATGGTGGTGACCTCCTGGTCCTCCCAGGCCTCGGCGGTGGTGTTATACTCCGCCTCGATGGATACATAGTTGAAGGCGGGGTCGCCCCGGTAGGTGCCCAGAATCACCAGAGTGCCGGCCTTGATCACGTCATCCGGGTCCTCGCCGTACCGGTAATCCTTCTGCAGCACGCCCACAGCGGCACCCTCATAGAAGTCCACCCGGTCGCCGGGATAGTCCAGCAGATCCACCTGAGCGCCTTCGGGGATACCGTTGAGCTCCAGTACCGCTGCGTCATAGGTCCAGATGCGGGTGTCCTCCGGTCCGGCTCCGGGCTTGTTGAAGTAGGCTACTACTTGGCTGCCGGACAGCTGTCCGGCCTTGGCGGTGGTCCATTCCTCAGCGTCGGCGTTTGCCTTCAGTCGCACGGTGTAGGTGCCGCTCAGGCCGGTGCCGGTCACCTTGATGCCGGTGACGGGGACAGAGGTGCCGCCCTTCATGGTGATGGTAACAGTGTCGCCGGAGCGCTCCAGGGTATACAGATCGGGATCGATGACCTTGTCATAGGCCACCAGGACCTCGCTGCTCTGGGCGGCGCTGCCCTGGTTGCCCAGCCTGTCCACGGGTACCACAGAGTAAGTGTAGGTCAGATTGTTGGCCGCGCCCAGGTCGTCCACATAAGTGGTCTGGGTGGTAAAGGCGATGGCCTTGCCGTTGCGGCGGATTTCATAGCCCAGGATGTGGGCACTGTCGGTGTGGCTGATGGTCAGAGTTACCTTGGATTCGCTGACCCGTGCGGTGACGGAGGCCGACCCGTCAGCGGCGGTGCCGTCCTCCAGCCGGTAGGTACGGGAGGCATCATTCAGGTACCAGATGGCCCGCTCCTCGGCGGGGTAGTCGTTCAGAATGTCCTTGACGGTGTCGCTGAGGGTCATGCCCCAGCGGGTAAAGAACTCGGTCAGGTTGCGGTGGGCTACCTTGGAGGCGATGAGGGCCACCCGCTCGTCGTAGTTGTAGCCGCTGTATTCGCCGCCCTTCCAGGCCTTGAAGAAGGCGTTGTAGAAAGCCAGGGGCTGGTCGGCGTTGTCATAGGCCAGGTGGAGCTGCCAGTACATGCCCAGCTGGACGAACACATTGTTGGCAGCGCCGGGGCGGGCCTGGGCCACCTTGTCAAAAATGGTCTCCCAGCGGCCGTCGGCGGTGAGCCGGGTGTCCAGGGCCATGGAACCGCCATCCCAGGCCTGGAGGGCCAGAGAATAGATGTTGTTGGTGATCTCGGCCTTGCCCAGCTTGTCCATGTTGTGGCCGATCTCGTGGGCGATGCCCCAGCCGAACAGGCCGTTGTCCGCACCGGCGCCGGTGGCGGAGGTGGGCTTGCCCTGGACCAGAGCAGCGGTGGAGCCGTACTCCACGCCGATGTGGTTCCCGGCGGCGTACATGAAAGCACCGGCGAACATGCGCATGTAGCGGATGTTCTGGCGGGTGGTCATGGGGTAGCGGTAATCGGCCGGGGCGGCGTCGGAATCAAGGATGCCCTGAACCTTGTTGGCGATAAAGAGCTCTTCCTCCCAGGCCAGAATGTTCTGGTACATGGTGTTCACCATCTCCTCCTGGCCGTTGCCCACGCCCTTCAGGCCGGAGAGCACCTGGTCGGCGGGGAGGGAGAGAAGGACGCTGGGGGTGGAGATCTCGGTGGCGTTGCGGATGTCGGTGGTCAGGGTGTTGGAGGGCAGAGTTCCCACATAGGCGGTCAGTTCCTCCACATAAGCGCGGATGGTATTTTCCCGCTGGCCCTGGTCCATGGCGTACCAGCCGGACAGCTCCAGAACCGGCATCTGATATACCCCGGCGCTGCTCCGGACCTGGACCTTGATCAGCTCCGGATGGACGCCGGCATAGGTCAGGTAGAGCACGCCGCCCCGGGTGGCGGTGAGGCTGCCGATCTTCTCCACGGTGATGTAGTTGCGGCCGTTCTTCAGAGCCACGGGGGTGCCCGTCCACACGCCGGATTCGCCGTAGAACTGGGTGGGCACCACATAGACGGCGGCGTCGTCGGGGAGCTGGGCGTAGATGGCCACGGTGGAGCCAGCCTTGGCGGTGATCCCCAGGGGCTGCAGGCTGCTGGCGGTCTGGCCGGCGGCCTGATCGGCGGCAGCGGAGCCGCTGCGGCTCTGGAAGTCGCTCTTTACCAGACCCAGGGCGTCGATCTCCTTGTCCAGCAGAGCCTGGGCCAGGTCCAGCTCGTCCTGAAGTCGGGCCAGATCCAGGTAGAAGCTGCTCAGGGCGGAGAGACGCTCCGTCAGGGCGGCGATGTCTCCCTGCTCCACAGCGCCCTTCAGGGCGGTAAAGGTGCCGTCGGTGAAGAGTGCGGCAATGTCGTCGGCCAGGGTATCACTGTCATAGAAGGCGATCTCGGAGATGCTCACCCGGGGGCCGCCGGTCTTTTCTCCCAGGCCCAGGGTGACGCTTTTCACACCCTTGGTCTCGGGGAAGGAGACGATATAGTAGTCGCTGCCGGTGATGTTTATACCCTCCCGGTAGTAGGTGGCCAGAGTCTCACCGCCTTCTCCCTTCAGGGTAACGGTATAATTGGCGATGCGATTCTTGTAGGCACCATCCAGGTAAGGCACCAGCAACAGGTAGTTCATGTCGTGGGTGTCCCGGAAGGTGTAGGTGATGTTGCTGGAGTACCACCAGGTGGCGGCCACCCAGTAGGTGTTGGGATCGCCGTCGGTCAGATCCTTCACCGTGAAGCCGGGGCAGAGGTTTTTGTCCACGTTGCCTGCGTTTTCCATGACCACAGAGGTGAGCTCCCCGCTGTCGATGCGGTTGCTCTCGGGCAGGACGGGCATCTCAAAGCCCTCCTTGTCCGGAGTGCCGGAGGCGATGGCGGAGTAGGGACCCATGCCCTTGTGGTTGCCTGCCTTCACGGCCACCTCGTAGGTGGTTCCGTTGGTCAGGCCGGTGATGACGGCACTGGTGGCGGTGGTGCTGCCGCCCCAGGTCCGGAACGTCTCCGTACCTTCCTCACGGTAGAACACCTGGTAGTAGGCGGCATCCTTGGTCTTGCTCCAGCTCAGGCGCAGAGCACTGTCGGCGTGCTCCACCTTCAGGTTGGAGGGAGCGCCGGGCACAGTGGCGGCCAGGGGAGTGGCGGAGAGAAGGGCGGAGGGGGTACCGCTCCAGTCGCCGTTGGTGGCGGTGACCTGGAAGTAGTAGGTGGTGCCATTTTCCAGGTCGGAGATCACGATGCGGTTGGTGGCGGCCCCGGCGCTCTTGTTCAGGGCGTCCTTGCCGGTGCCGTAGGCCACGGTGTAGCCGGTGACGTTGGGCAGACTGTCCCACACCAGGGTGATCTCCCCGTCGCCGGCGGTGGCGGCCAGTCCCTTCACCTGAGTGTCGGCCTTGGTCTCCTCGGACACGATATCCTTCAGAAATTCGATCTGAGTGACGGTGGCAAACTGGGGCTTCTCGCCGGCCTGTCCCTCCACCTTGGTCACGGTTATGGTGACCTTCTTCACCGCCACCTTGCTGCCCAGACCGATGGTCACTACGGTCTGGCCGGCGGTGCGGCTGATGGCGTGGGTTCCGGCGGGAGAGGAGATGTCAAAGTCCACGTTCAGGATCTGACCGTCCTCGGTCTCCACCTGGGCGGTACCCGCCTGAATGGCGCCGTCGGTGCTGGGTGAGGTGATGGAGATCTCACTCATGGTGACAGCTTCCTCAAAAGCGATGGGGATGGACAACTCCTGGCCCTCGGAGGCAGGCGCCAGAGTGACCCCGGTATCGCTGGAGGTGAACAGGTCATCCAGGGTGCCGTCGGTGACGGATACTGCGGAGGTGTCCACTGTGGGCGCCACGATGGCAGAGGTGGACAGGACGGTGGGTGTGGCGGACACATCCATCATTTTGTTGACATAAGACAGGTCGATCACATCCACCCTGCCGTCGCCGTTCAGATCGTAGACGGCCAGTGTCTCGGCGTCGGCAGCAGCCAGATGGGCGTCCATGGCGGCCCGGTCCGCGATGTCCACGGTGCCGCTGCCGTCCACGTCACCCAGGGAGAAGGTGCCGTCCCCAGTGCTCATCAGCACATGCTGGGAGTAGCCCTCCAGTGTGACGGTGGTGGAGCAGGGAGCGTAGCCCGTCCCGGTCACGGTCATGGTGTAGGTGCCCAGAGCCAGGCCGGAGACGGCAGCGCGGTAATAGCCGATCTGCTGTTCGGTGGTGAGAGGTACGCCCTGAGCATTCAGCGTTTCTACGGAGACAGGCAGCGTGCCGGCATCGGCGGTGCCGTCCCATAGCCGAACAGTGGCTATAGGCCGGTTGCTGCTGTCGGTCAGCGTCAGCTGAATCTTGCGGTCCCGCACCTCGTCGGCCCGCTGGGGCAGAGCGAAGGCGAGGGTCAGGGCGATGGAGCCGGTGGCCTGAGTGGTCTGCTGCAAGGCTTGCTCCTGAGTGCCGGCGGCTGAGGCGGCAGGGAGCCATGCGGTGCATGAGCTGGCAAGCGTTGCCAGGCAGAGCAGGCCAGAAATGGCGCGGCGGGGATGCTTCAAAGTGGTCAACCTTCCTTTCCTAACTTAAAGATGCTGTGCTGTTGTTATGTCGCCTTGGATGACATAACGTGGGAATTATACCCGATGCCGATCCCGGACTTCAAGCGTTATTTGGGCAATTTTTCTATTTTTGTAGGAGGTGGTAAAAAAATATATAATTCCTACTTGTTTTATATGATTGTGCACAAGGAAAAAGCGGCATAAAAAGAAGGGGAGCGGCGGTGCAGAAAACACACCGCCGCTCCCCTGTAAGGCAGGGAGATCAGAAAGCCTGATTGTCGTCATCCTGGTTCAATTCTTCCGCCGCTTTTGCGGCCTCCTGTTCCAGCTCGTCCAGCTCAGCCAGACGGCGGCGGAGGGCCTCACGCTGATTGGCGTCCATCTGGGAGATCCGCTGGTTGAACTGCTCCTCCCGGCGGCGCTGAGTGTCCTGCTGGTACTTCTCCTGGAGTTCGGCCCCGTATTTCCGGCCCTCCTCCACGGCGACGGCGCCCTTTTCCACCAGGATCTTGCCGGCTTTGCCGGCCTGCTCCACGGCGATGGCCGCCAGGCCCACGCCCGCCAGCCCGATGTTGGTCAGAACCTTGCCGAAATCTTCTATCATAAAATTGCCTCCTTCATAACTGCTGGATGCTGACACATCCGTATTTCGGATTTCTGGCCTTAGTATATACAGAAAAACGAAAATTGTCTTTGTAATTCTATGAACAATGGATTAAAAATGGATGAAAGAGTCAGCCGCTTTCCACTTGTGAAGGGCGGGCGGACGTAGTATAATCAAAAACACGACTTCGATGAGCAAAAGAGGATGACATATGAAACAGACACAGACCCGGACCTGGGCGGAGGTCAGTCTTTCGAATTTGGAGCACAATTACCGGGCGCTGCGGGCCATGCTGCCCCAGGGCTGCCGCTTTCTGGGCGTGGTAAAGGCGGACGCCTATGGCCACGGTGCGGTGCAGGTGGCCCGCCGGCTGGAGAAGCTGGGGGCGGAGTATCTGGCGGTGGCCTGCCTGGATGAGGCGCTGGAGCTGCGGCAGGCGGGCATCAAAGCGCCCATCCTGATCCTGGGCTATACCCCGGTGGAGCGGGCCGGGGCGCTGCTGGAGCAGGACATCACCCAGACCGTCTATGATCTGGATACCGCCAAAGCCCTGTCCGCTCTGGCGGAGCAGGCGGGTAAGCCGCTGAAGATCCACGTGAAGGCGGATACCGGCATGTCCCGGCTGGGCTGGCTGTGCGACAAGGAACATCTGGCGGAGACCGTGGATATCATCTGCCAGGTGTGCGCTCTGCCCGGCCTGGAGGCGGAGGGGATCTACACCCACTTTGCCAACGCCGACGGGGATGAGGACTATACCATGCTTCAGTTTACCCGCTTTTTGGATCTGCTGGATGCCCTGAAGGCCAGAAATGTAACCTTTGCCATTCGTCATTGCGCGGCCAGCGCCGCTGTGCTAAACTATCCCTGTACCTATCTGGATATGGTGCGGCCCGGGATCGCCCTGTACGGACACTATCCCGATCCCTCCTGTGAGGGGCTGGATGGGCCCGGCCTGCGGCCGGTGATGACTCTGAAGACCCGGGTGGCGTCGGTAAAGACCGTTCCGGCGGGCACGCCGGTGAGCTACGGCTGTACCCATGTGCTGGAGCGGGAGACACGTCTGGCGGCCCTGACCATCGGCTATGCCGACGGCCTGCCCCGGCTGTGTTCCGACCGCTGGCAGGTGGAGATCAACGGCCAGCGGGCCCCTATCGTGGGCCGGGTATGTATGGATATGTGTATGGCTGATGTCACCGGGCTGGATGTGGCGCCGGGGGACGAGGCGGAGGTCTTTGGGGAGCATCTGCCGGTAGAGGCCCTGGCCGACCTGGCCGGCACCATTCAGTATGAGCTGCTGTGTGCGGTGTCTCCCCGTGTGCACCGGGAATACCGGGACTAAAGCGAACCGACCGGCAGGGCCCGGCATACAATGGGCCGGGGAGGATGCGCCGGCATGGCGGCGGGGCACGCACCGCCCGTCTGTTTTTTACAGGGAGCGGGTATAAATCCCGCCGCCCCGTGGGAAAATCATAGTAACCGCGTTACATAGGCCGCTGGCCGTGTGACGCAGGTAACTATTTTCCGGCGGAGTGTGAGCTTTTGTGGATAACAGCGTAAAACGCGGAGACATTTTCTATGCCGATCTGAGCCCTGTGGTGGGCAGTGAGCAGGGGGGCGTGCGTCCGGTGCTGATCGTGCAGAACGATACCGGCAACCGGCACAGTCCCACGGTAATTGCCGCTGCCATCACGTCCCAGACCGGCAAGGCCCGACTGCCCACCCATATTGAGATCTCAGCCAACACCTACGGGCTGCCCAAGGAGTCGGTAGTACTGCTGGAACAGATCCGGACGCTGGACAAACGGCGGCTGAGAGAGCATATGGGCCGGCTGGACGAAGCGCAGATGCAGCGGGTGGACAACGCCATTGCGGTCAGCTTCGGACTGCACACGGACACGTTGGTGTAAATCAGGTGGGGCCGTCGGGACGGCGGCCCCACGTTTAGAACTGGAGGTACATATGAAGAAAAAAGGATGGCCCGTCCGCCTGATCTCCGGCGGCCTCGTGACCCTGGCCCTGATCGGTGTGGCGGTGGCCGCCGGCCAGCAGGGCAGCCAGTCCGACCCCCTCATCACCCTGAGCTATCTGGAGCAGCAGGTGACCCCGTCTATCCTGTCTCAGGTGGACAGCAAGGTAGCCGCCAGGCAGACCGAGCTGGAGCAGAAGCTGGAAGCGGTGACGCAGGACTACGTAAAAGAGGTGGAGAGCAAGCTGTCTTCCTCCGGCGGGACGAGCTCTGGCAGCCAGTCCGGCAGCGCCGCCTATGAGGTGGTCACCCTGAAGGCGGGCCAGACCCTGACCGGCGGTGCGGCCTGCGAGTTCCTGCTCCGCAGCGGTACTGCCACTTGCGTGTCCGATTCCTCTCCCGGCCTGGTGGACATGACTGACGGTTCTACGCTGGCCAACGGCGGGGCACTGGAAGCCAACCATCTCTACCTGGGCACCATCGAGGGCCGGGGGGTGAAGGCATCCACCGCAGTGACCATCATGGTGCGGGGAAGCTATACCATTAAATAATAATCGGGAGGGCGCACGACAGCCGTGCGCCCTCTTTGTGTATTTCCGGCCGCCCTGTCCGCATAACATGAAAGGAAGGGGAGAGGGGGCGGCGGCATGGAGCGGCGATTTTCACTGATGGAAGGCCGGGGATGGCTGACTGTCCGGGATGTCCAGGGACGAGCGGAATGTAAAGGTGAATTACCTGACAATAAGAGAGGCCTCTACAAGGGCTGGCTCACCGGTGCGGGAGGGCGGACGCTCCTGGGTACCTTTGTGCCGGAGGGCGGTGTGCTGCGGCTGTCCAGAACGGTCAGTGTGGCCGAACTGGAGCGGCAGGGCGCCTGGCCGCCCACCGGCGGGGAGGCAGTGCTGGCCTACACCTTCCAGAAAGAACAGCGGGAACGGCCTGTGCCTTCGGGCTGGACCCGGGTGCCGGATCCAGCCCGCCTGATGGGAGAACCCCTGCTGGCCCGGGCACTTGGGAATGCAAAAGCCTTGCTGCGTAAGGATAGTCAAGGATTTCTGCTTGCCATTTATTATCGGACAGACCGACCGTTTCCACTGACGCCGCTGTTCTGCTTTGCTCAGATCGTAGAGCTGGACGGAGCCTCTTACGCTGTCTTTCCCTTCCGGCCCGGCGGCTGTCCCCGTCTGGAATAGTTGTTTTTTGGCGATGTTTGCGGTATACTTACAAGATATGAAGTACGAAAGATACGAGGAATTGCTATGACCGACTATTTTCACCTGAATGCTCAGCCCGACACCATCCGGGGCATCAGCAGCCTGGGACTGGCCCATCTGGGGGACGGCGTGTTCGAACTGATGGTACGCTCCTGGCTGTGCCTCCACGGCAAGGCCACCTCCAAGGGGCTCCACCGGGCTACCGTGCGCTATGTGGCCGCTCCCGCCCAGGCCAAGGCGGTGGAGAAGATCCTCCCCCTGCTGGACGAGGCGGAGAGAGACGTGTTCCGCCGGGGCCGCAATGTCAGCCCCCACAGCGTGCCCCAGAATGCCACCCGGGCGGACTACCAGGCCGCCACCGGCCTGGAGGCCCTGTTCGGCTGGCTGTGGCTCCAGGGCCGCACAGAGCGGCTCAATGAGCTGTTTGCCGTAATGATGGAGGAGGAAGAAGCATGCCGTTAGATGCCCTGTGTCTCACCGCCGTGGCGGAGGAACTCCGCCCCACGGTGGAGGGAGCCAAGATCGACAAGATCTACCAGCCCACCCGGGACGAGGTGGTGCTTTTTCTCCGTGGGCAGGGAGAAAACGTGCGCCTGCTCCTATCCGCCAATCCCGGCCATCCCAGGGCCCATCTCACTACCCTGACCAGAGAGAATCCGGACAAGCCCCCCATGTTCTGTATGCTGCTGCGCAAGCATCTGCTGGGGGGCCGTATCCTGGAGCTGAATCAGCCCCCCCTGGAACGCATTCTGGACTTTAAGCTGGAGACCATCGACGAGCTGGGGGACCGGGTGGAGCGCCGCCTGGTGCTGGAGGCCATGGGCCGCAGCGCCAACCTGATCCTGCTGGACGGGGAGGGGCGCATCATCGACTGCATCCGCCGCATCGACGGGGACCTCTCCAAAGGCCAGCGGCAGGTGCTGCCTGGCCTGTTTTACCGCCAGCCGCCAACACCTGACAAGTTAAATCCATTTATACTAAATGAGGACGAGCTGAGGGTCGCTCTGGAGAATCCCACCCAGAAGGAACCGGAAAAGCTGCTGATGGATACCTTCACCGGCCTTTCACCTCTGATTGCCCGAGAGCTCGCCTTCCGGGCCGGTGGAGCGGAGGGCTTGTATGATGCCCTGGTCAAGCTGCGCAAAGATGTAAGTGAGAATAACTTTACACCATATCTGCTGGTGCGGGATGGCAAGGCGGCAGACTTTTCTTTCCTGCCCATCCTCCAGTATGGCCCGGAGACCGAGAGCATCCGCCAGGAGAGCTTTTCCGCTCTGCTGGACGGCTTCTATGAGCGGCGGGAGGCGGCGGAGCGGGTCAAACAGCGGGGACAGGATCTGGTGAAGGCGGTGACCAACGCCCGGGACCGGACGGCCCGCAAACTGGCCAACCAGGAGAAGGAACTGGCCGCAACCCTGGACCGGGAGGCCCTGAGGGAGCAGGGGGACATCATCACCTCCAACCTCCATGTGATGGAGAAGGGTATGACGGTGCTGAAGGCCATGAACTTCTATGATCCGGAGTGCCGGGAGGTGGAGATCAGGCTGGACCCCCTCCTCACTCCCCAGCAGAATGCCGCCAAATATTATAAGGAATATAACAAGGCCAAGACCGCCGAAAAGATGCTCACCATCCAGATCGAAAAGGGTGAAAAGGAGCTGGAGTATCTGAACAGCGTGCTGGAGAATCTGGAGCTGGCGGAGGGAGAGCGGGATCTGGGGGAGATCCGGCAGGAGCTTACCGACACCGGCTACCTCCGCCGGGCCAAGACCGCCGCCAAGCGGGAGAAGCGTGTGGCGGGCAAGCCCATGGAGTTCCGGTCCACTGCCGGCCTGCGGATTTCGGTGGGCAAGAACAACAGCCAGAACGACCAGCTCACCACCAAGATGGCTTACAAGAGCGACATCTGGCTCCACACCCAGAAGATCCACGGCTCCCACGTGATCCTGTGGCTGGAGGGTGGAGAGGCGGACGCCCAGAGCCTCACCGAGGCGACGGTGCTGGCCGCCACCTTCTCCCAGGCCAGGGAGAGCACCCGGGTGCCGGTGGATTATACGCCGGTAAAGTACGTGAAAAAGCCCGCCGGGGCCCGGCCGGGCATGGTGGTGTATACTACCTACCAGACCGCCGTGGTGGACCCGGACCCCGAGCTGGCCAAGCGGCTGCGGGTCAAGTAGGAGCCCTTTCAGGAGGAAAAGAAGATGGAGACCTATCATATTTTAGTGGTAGAGGACGACCCCGACATCAATAAACTGCTGTGCCGGGTGCTGACCGGGGCGGGCTACGACTGCCGCCCGGCTTATTCCGGCAGCGAGGCGGCCCTGTGGGCGGGGCAGTATGACTACGACCTGATCCTGCTGGACCTGATGCTCCCCGGCCTGACGGGGGAGGAGTTCGTCACCCAGCTGCGCCAGCGCAAGACCATGCCCATCATCGTCCTCTCCGCCAAGGCGGGTCTGGAGGACCGGGTGAACGTGCTCAAGCTGGGGGCGGACGACTTCATCCCCAAGCCCTTTGACAATGCCGAGGTGCTGGCCCGGGTGGAGGCCCAGCTGCGCCGCTACCGCAAGTTCTCCGGCACGGCGGGGGGCAGTGTGCTTACCCACGGGGACCTGGTGCTGGACAAGGAGAGCGTGACGGTGACGGCGGCGGGCAAGCCGGTGGCGGTCACCGCCCGGGAGTTCCATATCCTGACCCTGCTGATGGAACACCCCAAGAAGGTGTTCACCCGGGAGCAGCTCTACCAGCAGGTGTGGGACGGCGCCTACATGGGGGACGACAACACGGTGAACGTCCATATTTCCAACCTGCGCTCCAAGCTGGCCAAGGCCAGCCCCACGGAATATATCAAAACGGTGTGGGGCATCGGTTTCAAGATGTGTGATTAAGACTTTCTTCACCTTTGCTTAAAGGCTGATTATTGACTTGCCGCTATACTGGCATCACAATCCAAGAGAAAGGCTGATGCCGTATGACACAAGAAGTATTGGTGACCCACGCCCTCACCAAGCGATATGGGAACCGGCCGGTGGTGGATCGGGTGGACCTGAAGGTGGAGAAGGGCCAGATCTACGGCCTGGTGGGCCGCAACGGGGCGGGCAAGACCACCCTGATCCGCATGGTGACAGGGCAGAGCGTCCCCTCCAGCGGGGAACTGAGCCTGTTCGGCGCCGCCGGCGGTCAGGAGCTGTCCGCCATGCGGGCCCGCACCGGGGTGATGGTGGAGACCCCCAGCTTTTACCCCTATCTCACTGCCCGGCAGAACCTGGAGTACTACCGTATCCAGCGGGGCATCCCCGGCAACCGGGTGGTGGACCAGGTGCTGGAGGAAGTGGATCTGGCGGACACAGGGAAAAAGACCTTCAAGAACTTCTCCCTGGGCATGAAGCAGCGGATGGGGCTGGCCCTGGCGCTGATGAACCGGCCGGACTTCCTGCTGCTGGACGAGCCCATCAACGGCCTGGATCCGGAGGGCATTGTGGAGTTCCGCAACCTGCTGCTCCGGCTGAATCAGGAGCAGCAGACCACCATCCTGATCTCCAGCCACATCCTGCCCGAGCTGGCCAACCTGGCCACCTGCTACGGCTTCATTGACAACGGGGTGATGCTGGAGCAGATCTCCGCCCAGGCTCTGCAGGAGAAGTGCCGGGCCTGCATCGAGGTGCAGGTGGACGACGCCTCCCAGGCCGCCCTGATTTTGGAGAAGGCGCTGGGCGTGAGGGACTATGAGGTGCTGCCCGGCAACATCATCCGGCTGTATTGCTGCCTGGACCGGCCCCAGGAGGTGGCCCGGGTGCTGGTGGAGGGCGGCGCGGCCCTGCTGGCCATCGAGAGCCGGGGGGCCAACCTGGAGGATTACTTCCTGTCCATGATCGGGGGTGTCCGCCATGCGTAACTATCTGGCTGCCGAGTGCTACAAGGTCTTTCAGAGAAAGTATTTCTACCTCACGCTGCTGGTGGTGCTGGCCCTGGAAGGGGTGCTGCTGTGGGGCTGCTGGCTCACCAGCTCCTGGGGCAACGAGGGCATGAACTTCTATTCCGCAGCCACACTGGTGGCCGTCATGCTGAGCATCGGTGTATACGCCACCATTATTACCTGCGATATGGTCTTCTCCGAGCAATACAAGCAGAACACCCTGAAAAACGAGGTGGCCTACGGCCTGCCCCGGGTGCGGATCTACCTGGGTAAGCTGGCGGTATCCACGCTGGTGTCCATCCTGGCGGCGGCGGTAATGGTGGTGCTCTATGTGGCCGGCTGCTGGGTGCTGCTGTCCCACAACGAGCAGGATGCGGCGGCTCTGGCCCTCATCGGCTACAGCCTGCTGGGCGCGTTCCCCCTGTGGCTGGGTGCCCAGGGGATCACCATGGCCTGCTATTTCCTGGTGCGCAATACCACGCAGGCCGCCTTTATCAGCGTGGGGCTGCTGGGTGTTGTGCCCGTCATCCTCCAGGCCCTTGGCCTGCTGGTTCATCCGGCGTTTGAGGTGGTGCGTCAGTTCATGCCCACGGTGATGCTGGATAAGCTGCCCAACGTGGCCTTTCAGATGGACTATGTGGGCCTGTGCTGGCTGGTTGGCATCATCCTGCTGGTCCTGTCCACCGCGGTGGGGCTGGCGGTATTTCAGAAAAAAGAGATCCGCTGAGCGGATCGGACTGCCGGGAGGGGAGCGGTCGTGCTCAACTACATCAAGGCTGAGCTGTGGAAGGCCCTGCACCACCGGATCGCCTGGGGCATGACCATCTTCCTGGTCCTGTGTACCGGCCTGTTCGGATTTCTGATGAACAGCGCTACCTATGCGGAGCTGGTGGCCGGGGTCAGCGTGACCATGCTGACGGGAATGCTGGTAGTGCCTCTGCTGGTCCAGGTGGTAGACGGCAGCAGGGGAGAGACCCTGAAAAATGAGATCTCCTTCGGCCTGAGCCGTGGGAGGATCTATTGCGGCAAGCTACTGGCCGGCCTGGTGCTGGGTCTGGCCCTGTGCGCCCTCCTGCTGGTCGGCCTTCTGGCCATCTGCTTTCCCCTTCTGCCTCACAATGATCCGGTGGGGGAGGGAACAGCCCTGGGGGTGCTGGGCTTCTGTCTGCTGGGAGCCCTGCCGGTGTGGTGCGGGATGTTTGCCCTGTGCCACGCCATGGCGGTAGTATTCCCGGGCACAGCCGTCTGGATGACAGCTTACTACCTGGCCTTTTTCGTGGGCCAGCCCATTCTGGCGGCGCTTTCCACCCTGTTTACCCAGGGTGAGATTTCACCCCTGCTCCAGGCGATCCTGATGCCGTACACCCTGCTGATGCCGCCCTACCTGTCCGGCTGGCTTACCTGGAGATACCAGCTCTGGTGCTGGGGAATCGGCCTGGGCTGGGGCGGGGTGAGCACTGCCGTAGGAGCCCTGTGCTTTTTCCGGCGGGATATTCGATAAATACAAAGGCGCGCCCGAACTCCGGGCGCGCCCTTGGCCTGTTCAAGGGGGCGTAAAAAATGGTGATTCTGTGTATCCTCCTGGCGATAGCCTGTGCTGTTCTGGGGTGGTGGGTGTGGACCCAGCGCCGTGCGCTGCGGAGCGCAGCGGAACAGCTGAAGGAGCTGGAACAGACGGGCAGCTCGGCCCGGGTGCGTCTGGCGGTGCCCAACGGGTCGGCGGAAGCGCTACTCCAGGAGGTCAATCACCTGCTGGAGGCCCGCCGGATGGATCAGGCCGCCTGGCGGGAACAGGAGAAATCCCTCCGCCGTCAGATTTCCAACATCTCCCACGACCTGCGCACCCCCCTTACCTCCATTCTGGGCTATCTCCAGCTGCTGGAGGACCCGAATCTGCCGGAGGAAGAGCGGCGGGAGTACCTGACCATCATTGAAAGCCGTGCCAAGGCCCTCCAGAGCCTGATCACCAGCTTTTACGAACTCTCCCGTCTGGAGGGCGGGGAGTATCCTCTGGAGCAGGAACCGGTCAATCTCCACGCCAGCCTGTCCGGCCTGCTGGCCGCCTTCTATAACGACTTTATGGACAAGGGCTTCGATATGACGGTGGAGCTGGAGGAGGGACTGCCGCCGGTCCTGGCGGATGAGGGGGCGGTGCTCCGGGTATTCACCAACCTGATCCGCAACGCGCTGGACCACGGCTGCGGAAAAATGGAGGTGCGGCTGTTCCTGGAAGGGGAGAATGTGGTCAGCCTGTTCCGCAACGAGACCACCGATCTGACGGAGGACGATGTGCCCCACGTGTTTGACCGGTTTTTTACCTCGGACAAAATGCGGACCGGCCGCAATACCGGCCTGGGCCTGGCCATTGTAAAGGCCCTGGCCGACCGGATGGGCTGCCGGATTACGGCAGCCCTGGAGAATGGCTGCTTTGCCCTGCAGATTTTCTGGAAAAGAGTAAACTGATCGGTATATAATATGGAAAAGGAAACTGGTTGGCATTGACAAGTGGAGCAAGGGGTGGTATTCTAAAAATAATTGTGGCAGTCTAATTAAAATTTAGGCGCTCGCATTTTTTGAGAGGTGGGGACAATGGTAAAAATCGTACGGAAAAAGGCTCTGAACCCCAGCGTGACGCTGATGGAAGTAGCGGCGCCTATGATCGCCAAAAAGGCAAAGGCAGGGCAGTTTATCATCCTGCGGGTGGATGAGCACGGGGAGCGTACCCCTCTGACTATCGCCGACTACGACCGGGAGAAGGGAACGGTCACCATCATCTTCCAGAAGGTGGGCCTGACCACCGAGCTGCTGGGCGACCTGAACGAAGGGGACTATATCAAGGATTTCGTGGGCCCCTTGGGCCTGCCCACCGAGCTGCCGGAGGGCGCCAAGCGGGTGTGTGTGGTAGGCGGCGGCGTAGGCTGCGCCATTGCCTATCCCCAGGCCAAGAGCTGTCACGCCGCCGGCCTGGAGGTGGACGTGATCGCCGGTTTCCGCTCCAAGGACATTGTGATCCTGGAGGACGAGTTCCGCGGCGTCAGCGACCACTGCTATGTGATGACCGATGACGGCACCTATGGAGAGAAGGGCTTTGTCACCGTGAAGCTTCAGGAGCTGATCGACGCCGGCAACCAGTATGATGCGGTCATCGCCATCGGCCCCATTCCCATGATGAAGTTTGTCTCCGCCGTGACCAAGCCCTACGGCATCAAGACCATTGTGTCCCTCAACCCCATCATGATCGATGGCACCGGTATGTGCGGCGGCTGCCGGGTCACCGTGGGCGGAAAGATGAAGTTCGCCTGCGTGGATGGCCCCGACTTTGACGGCCATGAGGTGGATTTCGACGAACTGATGAGCCGCAACGCGGTGTACCGCGGCGAAGAGGCCGAGGAAAAAGAGCGCCATGCCTGCCGGATGGAGCAGCTGGCCCACGAAATGATCCATTGAGGGGGAACAGACGATGCCGAATATGAGTATGACCAAGGTCCCTGTACCGGAGCAGGACCCCAAGGTCCGCAGTCACAATTTTGAGGAGGTCTGCCTGGGCTACACCAAGGAGCAGGCCATGGAGGAGGCCACCCGCTGCCTTCACTGTAAGAACAAGCCCTGCGTGGGCGGCTGTCCGGTGAATATCCATATCCCTGACTTTATCGCCAAGGTGGCAGAGGGCGACTTCAAGGCCGCCTACGAGATCATCTCCGATACCAACGCCCTGCCCAGTGTCAGCGGCCGTGTCTGTCCCCAGGAGAGCCAGTGTGAGAAGTACTGCGTCCGGGGCATCAAGGGCGAGCCGGTGGCCATCGGCCGCCTGGAGCGGTTTGTGGCCGACTGGTATCGGGAGAACATCAACGAGATGCCCCAGAAGCCCGAGAGCAACGGCATCAAGGTGGCGGTAGTGGGCTCCGGCCCCGCCAGCCTGACCTGCGCCAGCGACCTGGCCAAGCTGGGCTATCAGGTGACCATGTTCGAGGCCTTCCACACCGCCGGCGGCGTGCTGGTGTACGGCATCCCTGAGTTCCGTCTGCCCAAGGCCATCGTGGCCAACGAGGTAGAGAAGCTCACTGCCATGGGTGTGGACCTGGAGACTGACATGGTGGTGGGCAAGACCTACACCATCGACGAGATGTTTGCCGACGGGTATGAGGCGGTGTTCGTGGGCTCCGGCGCCGGCCTGCCCATGTTCATGGGTATCCCCGGTGAGACCCTGGCCGGTGTGTACTCCGCCAACGAGTACCTGACCCGCATCAACCTGATGAAGGCATACCTGAATACTTACGATACCCCCATCAAGAAGATCAAGAAGGCCGCCATTGTGGGCGGCGGCAACGTGGCCATGGATGCCGCCCGCTGCGCCATGCGTATGGGCGCAGAGCACGTGTATGTGGTGTACCGCCGCAGCGAGGCGGAGATGCCCGCCCGTGTGGAGGAGATCCACCACGCCAAGGAGGAGGGCATTGAGTTCCTGTTTCTGAACAATCCCACCAAGATCCTGGGGGATGACAAGGGCCGCGTCCGGGGCATGGAGTGCATCAAGATGGAGCTGGGCGAGTCTGATGCCAGCGGTCGCCGCCGTCCCATCGAAGTGCCCGGCAGCGAGTTCGAGCTGGAAGTGGACGCCGTCATCATGAGTCTGGGTACCAGCCCCAACCCGCTGATCCGTTCCACTACCCCCGGTCTGGACACCAACAAGAAGGGCTGTCTGGTGGCTGACGAGGAGACCATGGCCACCACCCGGGAGGGTGTATACGCAGGCGGCGATGCCGTTACTGGCGCCGCTACCGTGATTCTAGCCATGGGTGCCGGCAAGAAGGCCGCTGCTGCCATGGACAAGTATCTGAAGGAGAAGCATGGAAAGTAAGCTCTCGAAAGAAATTTAAAAAAGCATAAAAAAGAGATTGACAAATACAGCTGTGCCTAGTATAATAACCTTCGTCGGTCACGAGATGAGCCGATCTGGGGGTATAGCTCAGCTGGGAGAGCGCTTGAATGGCATTCAAGAGGTCAGCGGTTCGATCCCGCTTATCTCCACCAGAAAAAGCCTTGAAACCAAATGGTTTCAAGGCTTTTTTTTGCGCCTTGAAACAGACCGCCCGTGCCGCGGTTCTAACACATTTCTAACACCCTAACCCTTCAACACTCCGCCGAGCCTGGCGGCCATATCCTGCTTGCGCCTTACGTCCAGATGGCCGTAGATATTTGCGGTCATCTTGATATCGGCGTGGCCCATCCATTCCTGCACATCCTTCAGGTGAAAGCCGGCGTTGAGCAGCAGACTGGCGCAGGAGTGGCGCAGCTCATGGAAACGAATGGGAGGGAGGCCATGCTTCCTGAGCAGGGAAGAAAAGCGATCCGTCACATAGTCCGGGGAGAAGGGATGCCCGTCCGGCCATTTAAAGACGGAATCGTTTTCCTGGTACTGCCGCCCGAACAGGCGGCGGTTTTTGTTTGCCGCCTCCTGTTCGCGGCGGAAGATGGTCTCCGCCTCCGGGATCAGCGGAAAGGAGCGGTAGCTGCTGGCGTTTTTGGTTTTGTCCTTCTCCACTGCTTTGGTCACTTTAGAGACCGTATGCCGGATTGTCAGCGTTTTCCGCTCAAAATCGATACTATCCCATTTCAATCCCAAAAGTTCACTGCGGCGTAGGCCGTAAAGAGCCGCGATTTTCACCAGGGGATAAAGCGGTTCGTCCCGGATGGCGTCAAAAAGGGCTTGCAGCTGCTGGGCGGTGTAAAAATGCGCCTCATGCCGCTGGACCCTGGGAAGGCTCAGAAAGCGGCAGGGATTGGCTGGCAGCAGGCCGCTTTTCACACCCTCGTCCAGCGTCTGGCTGAGGATGTTTTTGTGAAGGATCAGGGAGCGGGGAGAAAGGCCGCCTTTGCCGTCCACGCGTCCGTTGGCGGCCTTCTCGTCCATATACCCTTGCAGGACTTCCGCGTTCAGATCGTGCAGAGAAAACTTGTGTTCGTCAAACCAGGGCAGAATATGGCGCTTGGCAAGCACTTCATAACCCTGGAAGGTCACCGGGTCCACCTTGTGCCGGACAGTGGACAGCCAGCGGCGTACATAATCCGAAAACAGGATATTGGAAGATGTACGGCCGGTTTCCGCCTCAAGCAGGCGGATCTTCTCCCGAAGCAGCTGCTCCGCCCTACGCTTGTTGCCGCGTACGGGCAGACCGGTGGAGAACCATCGCTGCTTCCGTTTGCCGTTCTCGTAGGTGTTCAGTACCATGTAGTATATGCCGTTTTTTTCTTGCAGACTGCCTGTCATGTTGAACTCCTTTCCTGACAGTGTAGATTTGTCTGCCGTTACAGATGAGATACCATATACCGGGCCGAGGTCACATAGTCGATCAGACAGACCTTGGGCACCAGTATTTTTCGCCCGACCCGGCAGGTGCCGAGGGCCCTGGCGTGAATCAGACGGTAGACCGATGCCTCGCAGATGCCCAGAGCATGGGCGGCCTGCCGGACGGTCATCACGTCTGGATAGTCACGGAACATCGCAGCACCCCCTTAAAACGGCGCATCGCTGCTGTCAGGGGGGAGCAGCTCGTAGTGCTCATGGAAACGCCGCAGAAAGGCCGCCCAGGTGGCGGGTTCTTCCGCTTGGACATCGGGATACTGCGCCTCAAGGGGAATATTGCTTACCACATACACCTTCGTATAGCAGGCGGTTTTGTCGGCGTATCGGCAAGGCAATAGCAGCGGATAGCCGTCCAGATAGGATAGCATATCACTAATTGACAGACTGGAACGAAACTCGTCAAAAAGCATTACATCTTCCCCTGCGTAGCTGTCGAAGGGATGATTATAGTTGGTTACCCGATAGACATTTTCGTAGCCGTGGCGCTCCATAATGCCGCGGGTTTTGCCTATTCCGGTCTGTCCCCAGAGATAAACCACGTGGAGCTGCCGAAATATCTTGCGGAATTCTTCGCTTCGAATTGCTTGCCGTGCCTCGGCGATTTGCCGCAGGCTGCGGTAGGCGGAAGGAAAGACCTCCAAGATAGAGGCGTCAGAAGAGCCGGCATGAATCATGGCGAGGATGCCATCGCTGTCGCGCATTCGTTTCTGCGGTTCCGGGGGCAGCGGCCCGGATTCCTCGAAGGTATCCGGTAAATTGGTACCATGCTTGGGGTCATTGGCCCATTTGCCTTCCTTGCGCACATAGTCCCGGTTTTCCTGGTTGCTGCCTTTGCACTGCTCGATGTGAGCGCCATAAAACCGGCGCTGAATGGTGGAGAACATGACCGGATTTTGAAAGACCAGATAGACATGGGTGTGCAGGGTCCCTTCCACGCCAATCTCGTCGCACAGGCACCAATACAGGCAGCCGGTAAGGCTGTCTATGGCCGCACGCAGAACCAGATGAGTAAGTCCATGCTCCTGGGGGTTGTTGATGGTAAGTTGATACTTGCGGCTTGCAGATTCTCTAGGCATAATAACTCCTTTCTTTGTTGAATCATCTCCTTTCCATTCTTCATCATTGGCACGGGATTTTTTAAGAATATGACCGTACCGTTCTTTTTCATATTCACGGATGATTCACAGGCGGATAGGTACACAAATTACATCGTTGCACAGGGGTAATACTGCCCCTGTGCAGAGACTAGCTACCGGACTTTTCGAGCTTCTTTGCAAAGGCCTCCTTGCTGAAAGCAAGTCCGTCGTTGGAAAGCTGCATGAGTGTGTCAAGCGAGGTCTCCCGCAGCAGGTTCATCAGTACTTCCGACTGGTCTTGGCTGTTTAGTTGCTGGGTGATGAGCTGCAAGCAGGCGGTGGCATCGTTGACGATGCCATTTTTCTCCTTGAATTGCTGAAGCCGCTCATAAAGTGGGTCTGGAACAGTCAGGTTGATGCGCTTTTTGTCCGATGGCATAAATACCACCTCCTGGGAACAATATAGAATGGAACGCTCAGAAAGTCAAGGAGTACTTTTACGTTACTCCGATGCTGGGGGCTGCGCCCCCTTTGCTACCCGTGCGCAGTCGTTGCTTGCTGCGTGCCCCTGCATGCCGCGGCCCCTGGAACACGCATTAAAGCGTATTCCAGGGGCCGTGGCTGTGGTTTTCTGTAACGGCAGCTTCTAACACATTTCTAACACTTTTGCGCACTTTGTGCAGGTATCGGTACCGCCTGCGGCATCCGTATCTTTCCTGCAAGGACTGAAAAACGGGCCGCAAAGCATTGAAAACGCAGGGGATTTTATGGCACCAAAGAACAGAACATGATACAGAACGGGACGAGCCTGGAGGCAATGGCATTCAAGGGGTCAGCGGTTCGATCCCGCTTATCTCCACCAAAAAGCCTTGAAACCAAACGGTTTCAAGGCTTTTTTATATTGATGGCACCCGAGACGCCCGGTTGTGCAAGGGACAAATCCTATGTAGCCGGATACCGAAAAAGTGGTACCCGGCGGTGCCGTTACGGGTTCAGCACCGTATTGCAGCACTCAAAGTCGTTGTCGATATAGTTTGCGATAAAGCGGGCCTTGAACTTTCGGTCATTGCAGATGGAACTCGTTGAGCCGGAAACGTCCAGACTTTCAGGAAGGACAAACTTGATGCACCGGACCGTTACATCCCGGCAGGTGCCCCTTGTGTGGGTGGGAATCAATATGGTTTTCATACCACGCTTATATTCAAGACCCTGGGCATCCACTTCAGTCAGGATGGCGGCCAAAGCAACCCGCCTGTTGGGACAGACGTTTTGCAGGGTAACGGTTAACTGGACGATGCGGCCGAGGGACTCCATCCCAATCGCACCGGCATCAAATTCCAGCGTATCTTTACAGCCGGCAACGGTGAGGTCAATGGGTTCCGGGCAGCTCTCTGGAAAGATGATGTTATCGCAGGTTACCTCCAGCTCAGGGGAGGGGAAGATCACCACGTTGCCCTCCGTGTCACTGTAGGAGATAGACTCATTTGCCTTGATGAGTCCGGAACAGGGCCCAATGTGCTCAACAGTAAACTCCAGCGCCGCCCCTTCACTTTGCGACACACCCAGTTCGTCAATTTGCCACCGTACCGTGTTGGCGTCCAGCAGACTGGCCGTGCCCTTTGAGGGTGTGGCAACAGAAGTGATCCGGAAACAGGGGGACACCTTATCGACGACCGAAACATTGGTTGCTCCGGGTTTTGCAATGTTTCTGGCCAAATCTTTAAAAAGCTGCTCCAATTCTGCGTTATCCGGCGTGATTGCCACATAGGCAGACGAGGGCTTGGAGGCCCAGTCTTCCAGAGCGGAAGCATCCACACCACTGCTGCCGGACAGCCCGATGGCATAAATGACCACGCCCGCCGCCCTGGCTGCGGCCGCTATGGGGCTGGGGTCCGGGCCTGCGGTAGTCTGGCCATCGGTAAACATCACCATCACACGGGCGTTTGCCGAGGGGGCTGCCAGCAGCTCGGATGCTTTGGTAAACGCGTCCGCGTGGTTGGTATTGCCGCCGGCGGACAGGGCGTCTACCGCAGACTTTAAATCGGCCGCTGAGGTGATCAGCTGCGTATCTGCCGTTGCCGTCTCTGCGAAGCTGACAATGGCGATGCGGCTTCCCGATCCGATTTGCCCGTCCTGTGTGCCGTCCGTTGCCTCATCGATAATGTCGATAAAGGCCTTGGCTCCGTTTTTCATATTCGCCAGCGCACTTCCCGCCATGCTCCCAGAGCGGTCGAGAATGAGTACAATATCAGTGGGGTTTGACACGATATCGGGCGCTGCCGTTAAAGAAAGTTTTACCTGAAAAGAACCGCCGCAGTCAATGCGCGTTTCACTCAGGGTTTTATTGGAATTGGTGATTCCCATAAGGTCATTCCTCTCTGAGCCTCGTTATTTAATAGGGGCTCAGGTCATGCTATGTCGAAGGAAGGCAGAAGGACACACCGGCATTTCCTTTGGATGCACCCCACCCTGTTCCGGCAGACTGTGTACACCGGAGCTGAAACGACGCTGCCGTGAATGCTTGCCGGAGGTTTGGACAGAATATAAAAAGGAGTAGGGGTGATCGTATGAGCTTTCTGGTTCTTTGCCTCACCGCGCTGGGCTCGTTTGGCGCGCTGTTTTTGGTGGCTAAATTTATTGGACACAAACAAATTGCCCAGCTGGATTTTTTCGACTATATTACTGGGATAACGATTGGCTCCATTGCGGCTGAAATGGCTACAGAGCTGGAGGAGCCATGGAAACCGCTCACGGCTATGCTGATCTATGGAGGTGTTACCGTGCTGCTGAGCGTTGTCTCCAATCGGATTCCCAGATCGCGTAAATATCTTAATGGTACGCCTACAATTCTCATGGATCACGGAAAGCTATACCGTGAAAATCTGAAAAAGGCCAAGCTGGATTTAAGCGAGTTTATGGTCATGTGCAGGCAGCAGGGATACTTTGATTTGTCAAATATCCAAACAGCTGTTTTTGAGTACAACGGAAAACTTACCATTCTCCCCGTCAGCAGCCAGCGTCCTGCCACGCCCAATGATATGAATCTGGAGCCGGAACAGGAACTGCTGTTCACGGAGCTGATTATGGACGGCCGAATTTTGGAGGACAACCTCAAGCGTATGGGACTGGATTTGACCTGGCTGGACAAGCAGCTGGAACAGCGCCGCGTCCACTCCGCAAAAGACGTCTTTTTAGCGGTCTGTGACCGGAATCTAAAATTTATTCTCTACGAAAAGAATACCGGCAAAAAGTGACGCGGCAGATGGCATACACGCCCTGACCATGTGGTCATACAATGGGTATGGAGGTGGTTCTGTTGTGAATTCATGCGAATTGACGGCTTCCATCACTGCTGTTGCCAATGCGCTTGCCTGTAAACTAACGGAAGATGAATTGAATTTGCTTGGAGTGACCCTGACGCAGCTGGGGGATACTTTGCTCACCATTGCAACGCAAAGGAGCATTTGCGGCCGCAATAACAAGCAAACAGCCGGATAAAAAGTATGGTTTCCCGCCTGCCTTTATTAAATAAAAAGCCTTGAAACCAAAAGGATTTCAAGGCTTTTTACATTTATTCCTCTGTCAGGAGCAGCCCGTTTGGGCCGATGTCAACGGAGCCGTCTTTCAACGAGATAAAGGGGGAGAATTCCGCTTCCTCCTCGCCATAGGTCAAATGAATGACGGCGTCTGCAAAGATATCGCTGGCATTGCACTGGATAATAAACGGCTGGCAGTTGGGATCCTCAAAAATCAGCACAGACCCCAAGGTCTCAATATCTCCCTGAGAGAGGGAGAGGGACATGCCATCATACCGGGGGATCACCAGATAGTAGTCTCCGTCGGAAAGATAGTGGATGGGCAGCGCGTCGCTGTCCAGGTAATGCTCCGTATAGTAATCCAGATTTTCGATCTGCTGATAGCCCAGGTGAGCGACGGCATAGAGCTGTCCCTCCGAAAAGGGAATGGTGTCCCGCTTGGTGGCCTCCGGCGGGGCGGTGCACCCGGCCAGCAGCAGGGTGCAGGGGAGCAGCACACTCAAAATGGCAAGTACCCGTTTCATCGGTTGTTCCCACCTTTCCTGAATATCCGGTTTGATGGCGCTGGAACTTAATTTCATAATATACGATCTCTCCGGTTAGTGCAAGTTGTGCTTGTAATGTAGCGACCGACATGTTAAAATAAAAACAAATCTGTAGATTTGTTTTTATGAAGGGGAGAGGTGAGATGCCGAAGGTCGCTTATTCAGAGAAAGAGCGGGAGCAGATCCGAAAATCCCTGGTTACCACAGCGCTTGAACTGATGGCCCGGCAGGGGATCCAGCACACAACGGTGGAGCAGATCTATAAGGCGGTGGGCATCTCACGCACGTTCTTTTACTCCTTCTTCCCCACGAAGGAGGATCTGATCGTGGAGACGCTGTATCTCCAGCAGCCCAAAATCCTGGCGTATGCGCAAAAGCTGATGGCTGATCCTGCCCTGAGCTGGCGGGAGGCGGTGCGTCAATTCCTCCATACCTGCTGCTATGGCGAGCGAAACGGGATTGCCGTTCTGACCATCGAGGAGCAGCAGCTGATCTTCCGGCGCTTGTCGGAGGAGAGCTACCAGCTTTTCCGGGAAAAGCAGTCCCGCCTTTTCGGCGACATTCTGGAGTGCTTTGGGATCAGAGCCGATCAGAACAGAATCAACCTGTTTACGAATCTAAGCCTGACCGTTATGATCGTCCGCCGTGCGATTCCGCAGACGCTGCCGCTGTTTGTACCCGAAGCGGCGGATGAGACGGTGGCCGTTCAGATCAGTACCATCGTGGATTATCTGGAGACACTGAAAGGAACAATGTAAATCCGTCTGAATCTGTCTGTATTCCGGCGGATTTCATTTTCTGCAAAATAAAAACAAAAACAGAAAAAGATCTTTATTTAAGGAGGAGCAGACCATGGGATTTTTCGGGAAATTGTTTAAGGGGCCTGAGGTGGATATGGAAAAGAGCAACGCAAACGCGAAAAAGATGCGGGCGCTGTTCAATCAGGTGGTGGAGAATGGTGACGACTACCAGCTGATTTTCGGCTACACCGAGGACGTGAGCCGCTTCAACTATGGGTTTGTCCACGGCAGCAAGACGAAGATCGGCAACCTTATCGTGGGGTGGAATGAGGACAGTCAGACCATCGTGGTGGTCCCCACCGTTCCAGACCTCTCTGGCTGCGGCGACCCCACATATTACCGCCGGTCCGAGATCCTGAAGGCCTATCGAAACAAGTATCCCACCGACGCCTTTGTGATCTACCCTGACAGGAAAGGCTATATTGCCATTAACGCTTATGACTGGCTGGAGGATGAATCCCTGTACGTATATGTCTCCCAGGAGGAACCTCTGGCGGCCTTTACTGACTTCTTTATGAAGCGTTTTGCCACAAAGTGAGGGGAGTATGTACTTAAAAGAGATCGGTGCATGTCTGCTGATCCTTGTGGCGGCAGTAGCGGCAGGCAATCTGTGGTTCCACTTTGTGGATGGCATATTGGAGCGGGTCAAGCACTTGTTTACCAGACACAAGGCACCACCCGCATGGCATCCGCTTCCGCCGGAACAGGAGGACGAGGGCGATGTTTGACATAGATGAAATCATGAAGCGGGCCCAGATGGCCAAGGAGCGGGCTTCAGAGAGCCTGAAGGAGCTCAAGGAAGAGAGCGAACAGCTGGCGGAGCGGCTGACGGCAGAAGAGGAAGCAGAGTGCGGTGCCGCGGACCGGGAGGCGGAACAGCTTGCCGCCAATACCCAAAGGCAAGTGGAGATTCTGGGGCAGGTCCTTGGAGCGGGCGACGTGGCACAGATAGGGGCCAATGAAGCGCTGTTGCAGAAGATGGTGGATGAAAAGGTGGCTCAGGCCTCCGCGCTGGGGATGGAAGAGCTGATGAGCCAGATGTACGGCGAAGATATGGGCGTGATCGCCGCGGCCCTGGAAACCCTGGCCATGGAGGACGGGGAGGAGGACGACAACGGCGGGGCCGGCTTTGGGCTGGAGCAGGAAGAGAGCCTGTATATCCTGCTGGAGGAAACCATGGCCCGGCTGGAGGCGCTGCCTGAGCCTGAGCCGGTACCATACGCCAGAGATGGAGCGCAATGGGAGCGGTTTGGTATTCTGCTTTCCGGCATCGTTTCTGTCCTCAACGATCACAGGCTGGACGGAATGGATGTGGAGGAGCATATCCCGGTCATGGAGCAGCAGGTAGTGTCCATCGTGCGCCGCTCCTGGGGCATTGACGGCCGCAGCGATCTGCTGGATATGATCCGCTACCTGGTCCGGGAAGGTTACATCCTGCGCTACCAGGTCTATGCCGAGGCGGCGTCGCCGGATGCACTGCTGGACGAGGATGCCGATGACGAGGACCGGGAATCGGCCGCCCGGGCCTGGCGGTTCGCACAGCGATACAAGGAGCGGTATGCGCCGGGCTTTCTGGCCGGCTGGGATGTGGGCCGGGCAGCCATGCTGACCCGCTGGGGCAGCTATCTGGGGTGGATCACTGAGAGTGAAGCGGTGGGTATCCTCTGGGAGCTGTCCCAAAAGGCGGCAGAGGAGCTCCACAGCTGGCGGGAATTTGCCCAGTCCTACCTGTTTGGCGGCCTGATGTGGAAGCTGCTCTGCGGCGACCCCGCCGCTGCCGGCTATCTGGGCTATCTTGCGGACGCGGCTACCGATCTGCTGACCGGAACGGACAAGCAGAATGGCGGAAAGTGGCGGGAGCACCCCTGGCCCGCCCGGCGCCGGATCGGATTTGTACCATAAAAAAGCCTTCTGTTTTTGCACCTGTCAAAGAAGCAGGCATGAAAACCCCGTTCAGTTCTGAACTGAACGGGGTTTTCATGCCTGTGCGGAACAGGCTCATGGTGAAGCCACGTCAAACTATGCTTGACAACAGGAAGGGTATGCGATAGACTGTGGTTGTCTACAATGTGTAAACAACCGGAGGTGATACTATGAAGGAATATCGTCTGGGGGCGGTAGAGGCCAGATTTGCGGATCTGATCTGGGCCAACGCACCGCTGACCACTGGAGAACTGGTGAAGCTGTGCCAGAAGGAACTGCAGTGGAAGCGGACTACCACCTACACGGTATTGAAGCGGCTGTGTGACCGGGAGATTTTTGAGACCAGTGACAGCGTGGTGACAGCCAGGATTTCCCGGGAGGAGTTCTACGCCTGCCAGAGTGAGGAGTTCGTGACGGAATCCTTCGGCGGCTCCCTGCCCGCCTTTCTGGCGGCCTTTACCGCCCGGAAGGGGCTGTCCAAGGCCGATGTGGAGGAGATCCGCAAGTTGATCGACGCTTACGGGAAGGAGGAGTGAGCATGGACGCTCTGCTTGCAAAGCTCCTGTCCATGGGCTTTTCCGCCGGCTGGCTCATTCTGGCGATGATCCTGCTGCGGCTGGTCCTGTTCCGGGCTCCCAAGTGGGTGCGCTGCGTGCTGTGGGCTCTGGTAGGGGTACGGCTGGCGGTGCCCATTTCCCTGGAAAGCTCCCTGAGCCTGGTCCCCCGGATCCCGACCGCATCTCAGCCCACTTTTTCTGAAAAGCTATATGACTTTACAGCTGATCTGCCGCAAATTACAGGCGGAGACATGGGCAGCCACACGGAGGTGGTGGCCAATTCCACGACAGCGGCAGGGCCGGAACTGATGACTGTGCTGAGCTGGGTCTGGCTGGCCGGTGTCCTCCTGCTGCTGGGATACGCGCTGGTAAGTGTCCTGCGCCTGCGGCGTCGGGTGGCGGAAGCGGTTCCGCTGGAGGGGCGGGTCTGGCAGTGTGACCGGGTTGACACGCCTTTTGTCCTGGGCGTGTTCCGGCCCAGGATCTATCTGCCCTCCGATCTGCCCGCCTCGGCGCTGGGGCCGGTGCTGGCCCATGAACAGGCCCACCTGGCCCGGAAGGATCACTGGTGGAAGCCGCTGGGGTTCTTTCTGCTGGCGGTCTACTGGTTCCATCCTCTGGTGTGGGCAGCCTACTGGCTGTTCTGCCGGGATCTGGAGCTGGCCTGCGATGAGCGGGTGGTCCGCACCCTGGATGGGGAGGGAAAGAGGGCCTATTCCCTGGCCCTGCTGACCTGCAGTGTGGACCGCCGCACCCTGGCCGCCTGTCCACTTGCGTTTGGAGAGGGGAACGTGAAGGGACGGATCAAGGCGGTTCTGAACTACAGAAGACCCACCTTCTGGCTGGTGCTGGCGGCAGCGGCAGTCTGTATTGCGGCGGCGGTGTGCTTCCTCACCGACCCGGCCCGCCATCCCACCCTGGAGTGGGCCCAAAATCTGACGGCGGATCAGGTGGCCTCCGTGGACCTGGTGGTGATGCCCCAGAGCAAGGACAGGCAGTATAAGCAGCTCTCCCCGGAGGAGATCCCGGAGGTAGTGGAACTGCTCAACCAGAGCAGTGGGCGCCTGGTCAAGAACCCAGAGACCCTGAACGGACAGAGCATCATGCTATACCTTACCCTGACAGACGGTTCCAGGCACGAGGTGGTCAACATGGGGAACGTCTATCTGATGATCGACGGGGATTCCTATGACGCGCCTTATGACTGGCTGGTTACCTGGGAAGATGTCTATGGAGCGGGGGATTCTCCGCTGCCGGAGGGCTATTTCGACCGCACACTTACCCTGGAAGACGTGCTGGAACTCTCGCAGAAGGGAGAGGCACTGACCTGGGCGGACCTGACGGACTATGCCTGCACAGAGGTGGGCTCCGGCCTTTATATCTGCGTCTATCCCATCGAAGGCCGGTATTCCTTATGGGTGGGCAGCGGCGGACCGGAGGATGCACTGTTCTACGCAAATCTGACCTGTGAGACGCTTTCGGAGAGCGTGGATATCCGTACCGGGGATGTGGAGGCCTTTCTGCAGGCGTGTGAGGAACGGCTGGATCGGACGGCTGAACTTTTTGCCTCCATCGCCTCCGCTCCCGCCGCCTCTTCCAATCCGGGCGATTATCTGGCGGCTCACCCGGAGGAGCACCAGGCCCTGCTGGACGGCGGGACGGACACCCTGCGCTACATCTTCTCCCGATTTCTGGCGGGGGGACAGACCGGGCTGGAGGGCCACCTGATGCGGCTGGTGCTGGATGAACTGGCTCCGGAGGCACAGCTCAAGCTGGAGGCGGACACCGGACAGGCCTATTTCGACGCCTGGAGAGAGGCGGCGGAGACTGTCCGGGAGGAGCACGGGACGGACTGGATGGAGGCCAACCAGCCCGCCATGTGGATGATGCTGCAAATGAGTCAGGCGGAACCTTAATGGTTCCGCCTGACTGTTTCTTTTATTCGCTTTTGATGGCCTCCAGGGCGGGAATGCCAACTGCCTTGTTGGCGGGGTAGTAGCCGGAGCCCAGACCGATAAACACTGAAAAGACAACGGCGAAGAGCAGCAGCCAGGGTGGGATCACCGATACCCGGTTGATGCCCTCGCCACCCAGAATGGCGGCGGGGATGTTTTCCGGCGAAAGGCCGATGGAGACCAGATTGATAATGACCGAGGCGATAAAGCTGATGATACAGCCGATGACACCTCCAATCAGCCCGATGGCCCCCGCCTCCGCCAGGAACATGATCCGCACGTCGGAGACATAGCAGCCCAGGGCCTTCATAATGCCGATCTCCCGGGTGCGCTCGGAGATGGACATGATCATGGTGTTGGTGATGCCCAGGGCGGCAACGAACAGGGAGATGGCGCCCAGACCGCCCAGCATCATCTGCTTCTGCCGGGCCTCCTTCTCCATGGGTTTGCGGATGCTCTCCATGGATTCTGTGGCATAGCCCATGGACTTGATCTCCTGCTCCACATCGGCTACCCGGTCGATGGCGCTCACCTTGACCAGTACGGAATCGTAGGGTACCTTCTTTTTGGCGGCCCCCTGCACCTTGTCCAGCAGTTTTCTCAGGTCGGTCAGGCTCATGATGAGACCCTCGGAGGTCTCGTAGCCCTTGGAGTAGTCCTCCTTGACCACACCGGAGGGGGTGACCGGCAGCTTGATGGTGCCGGACGCGGTGCCGATCTCCAGGGTAAGGGTGCTCTTCATGGGGTCGAAGTAGGGAGGAGGCAGCTCAGCGGGCTGGCCGTTGTCGTCCAGCTCACCCGCCCAGCGATCGATCATGTTCCGGCCCTCGGGCCGCAGGGTGTCCTTGAAGCTGTAAGCCAGATACTGTCCGATGACCACGTCGCCGCTGCGTTTGGCGGGGGAGCCGGACAGGATCTGATAACCCAGCCGCTCCATCTCCTCGGTGTCCATGCCGACCACGGAGGTCCAGTCGGCGATATAGCGGTTGCCGGTGCCGGACAGAAGACGGATGGAGTCCACCTCCAGGCTCTGCTTGGGGGATACCCCCACTACGCCGTCCATATTGCGCAGCCGCTTGACCAGGGCCTCATCCAGCTTAACCTTGCCCTTACCCTTCTGAGGGGCGCTGACGGTGATGATGGTCAGGTCGCCCATCTCTGCCAGCAGCTTTTCCTGGGTCTCCTTCATGCCGATGCCCAGAGAGACCATGATAACGATGGAGCAGCAGCCGATCAGGACCCCCAGCACCGTCAGAAAGGTGCGGGAGCGGCGTCGCATCAGGTTTTGCAGGCAGATCCGGAGCAGATCCTTTTTCTGCACGGCTTATCCCTCCTCGCTGCTGTTGGTGTCGTCCCAGTCGTCCCAGCTCTCACTGTCAACAGTGGGGAGCTGAGCGGCTTTCTTTTTCTTCACAATGACCACCGCCGCGATTACCGCCGCCGCAGCCCCCGCCGCGATCAGGATGGGCAGTACGGGGATGGCGGGACCGGAACTCTCTTCGACGGATTCATCCCCACCGTCAGCGGCGGGAACATACTCCTCAGCCGTCAGCTTAATGGGAAACTCCCGGGTCTGGACCTGCTGATCGGCGTTTTCATAGGAGATTTTCAGTACCACATTGATCTCGCCGCCCTTGTTAGGGGAGATGGCAAAACCCACATTGCCGTTGGCACCAGCGGTGACGTTACCCAGGTACTGGGTGCGGGCGGGGGTGTCCACATCCTCGCCCACCACGGTGGCCTCCAGATTGGCGATGTCGTCCTTGCCCTTGTTGACATAGGACAGGGTGAGCTCGATCTCCTCGCCCACAGTGGCATACTCGGGGGCGGAGGGGGCGTTGATCTGGAAGCGGTCGGGCTGGTAGACGGGTACGGACAGCTTGATATCAGAGGTGGCCTGGGTCCGTTTCTCCCCGTCGGTGTACTCGTACTTGAAGGAAACGCTGATGCTCTGGGCGCCGGTCTTGCCGGTGGGTACCGCCCGCATGGGTACCTGCTGGCTCTGGCTGCCGCCGGCGGTCAGTGCGCGGTAAAAATAGGTGTTGGTGCTGCCGTCCATGGTGAAGCACTCGCCGCCGTCCACGGTGACTACCACATTCTCCACGTTGACCGACCCGGTGTTCTCAAAGGTGAAGTCCAGGGGGAACTTGGCGCCGGCAGCCACCGATTCTCCACCGTAGGTAAAGCTGCGGATGACCAGGTTGGGCACCGACTGATTGCCCTTGGAGGAAACGTTGGCGGTCAGATTGAGCCGGTCGGAGGCGGTAGCCTGGGTGATGGTCTCCCCGTTGTCGTAGCTGTACTTCAGCTCGGTGCTCAGGGACTGGGTGGCGGCGCTCAGGTCCTTTGCCGCCTTGATCTTGACGGTGATGGCAGCACTTTTTCCCGGCTCAATGTCGGGCAGCAGGAAGGTGGAGGCGTCATTGGCGATAGTGAGCGAATCGGAAGGGGTCACAGAGGCGGCGGGGGAGAGCAGCTTTGTGGTACCGGCGTTCCGGAAGGTGAGGGTGAGGGAGACGGTCTCACCGGGATTGATGGGACGGTCCATGGAGTTGCGGGTGACCAGCACCACCGGCTGGGGCACGCTCTCCTTGGCCAGAGAGGGGATCACTACCTTATCGGATGCGGTGACCTGAGTGATCATGCCGCCGTTGTCGTAACCGTACTTCAGCTCGGTGTTCAGAGTCTGGGTGGTGGAGGAGAGGCTTTTCAGAGCCTTTACCTTTACCTGAATGGAGGCGGTCTTGCCTGCCTCGATATCGGACAGCAGGAAGGTGGCCGCGTCGTTCAGCACCACCAGTGATTCGGAGGGGGTGATGGTGACTACCGGCTTGACCAGTTTGGCGGTGCTGGTATTCTGGAAGTATACCGTGACATCAGTGGTCTCACCCGGGGCAATGGGATTGGCCATGGGGGAGCGGGTGACCAGCACCACCGGCTGGGGCACGCTCTCCCGGCCCAGGGCGGGGATGGAGACCTTATCTGTGACGGAACCCTGGGTGAAAGAGACATTATTATAGTAATTGAATTTTAAATCCACACCTAGAGACTGGGCGGGAGAGGGAATGGTGCTGTTAGCCTTGATTTTGACCTTGATGGTTTCGGTTTTCTTGCCGGAAATATCGCTCATGGTAAAAGAGGAGGAGCCGCCGACAATGGTGATACCTTCAGAAGGGGTTAGGGTAGCCACCGGAGACTTCAGGGTGATATTGCTCAGGTTGCGGAAGGAGAGGGTAATGGTCAGTTCCTGACCGGCTTCGATAGGATTGTCGATGCTGCTGCGGGAGATAAGCACCATGGGCGCAGGAGCGGGATCGGGGGAAGAGGGAAGATCAGGCAGCTTGGAAGAAGAGTCGTAGACTACCGCCTCGGTGATCGTGATCTCCAGCGTCTGGTAGGAGCCGGGGTCGCCGGGCAGGCCAACCTGAAGGCGCAGGCTCTGGCCCACGCCTTTATACTGCAGGCCGGTGAGCTTGACGGCGTAGATCAGGGGCTTCTCCGGATCCGAGGTGCGCTCCGCCGATGCCGAACCACCGGTAAAGCTGTCCTCCAGCTTGGTGACATCCAGGGTACCCACGTCGGTGCTGGGGGAGTTGGTGTCCTTGATGGACACGGTGATATTGACGGTGTCCCCCTTGTTGATGGTGCCTATATTGCCTCCGGAGGAGTTGGTGACGGTGTAGCCCGTGACATAGAGGTTTCCGCTCTCAGCCCCCAGGGCGGCGGGCAGTGCCGCCGTCAGCATGGCCAGGAGGAGCAGAAGAGATAAGAGCCGTTTTGAAAAATTATGTTCCATGGTGTGCTTTCTCCTTATTGTTGACTTGATTGCTGACGATCTCGCCGTCGATGAGGGTAACGATCCGGTCGGCATAGGCCGCCATCTCGGGGTCATGAGTGACCAGGATAATGGTCTGATGGTAGTCCCGTGCAAAGGAACAGATCATGTCCATGATCTCCACCGTGGTCTTGGAGTCCAGGTTTCCGGTGGGCTCGTCGGCAAAGACCACGTCCGGACGGGCAATGAAGGCCCGGGCGATGCCCGCCCGCTGCTGCTGGCCGCCGGACATCTGCCGGGGAAAGTGATCCAGGCGGTGGGACAGGCCCACCCGGCACAGCAGCTTCCGGGCGGCGGCCTCCCGCTGGGCCTTGGGAACGCCCCGGAACAGAAGAGGCATGGCCACATTTTCGGTGGCGGTCAGGTTGGGCAGCAGGTTGTAGGACTGAAAGACGAAGCCCAGATGCCGCTGGCGGAAGGAGGCCAGCTGGTTCTCATTGAGACGGGAAATGGGGATCCCGCCGATGAGCACCTCACCTCGTGTGGGTTTTTCCATGCCGGCCAGCTGGTTGAGCAGCGTACTCTTGCCGGAGCCGGAGGTGCCGAAGATACAGCAGATCTCTCCCCGCATCACGTTCAGGTTGATGCGCTTGAGCGCCACCACCGTCTCGTCGCCGATGGGGTACTCCTTGCGGATATTTTTTACTTCAATGATGGGCCGGCTGCGGGCGTCGGGTGGATTCATCGGCTCGGCCTCCTTTCTGGGAATATCATAACCGGCCAATCTTCACCCGCTATAGGGAAGAAGCTAAAGCTTTGTAAAGGGAAAAATTAAGTGAACAGGTCCAGTAAAAACGGACAGTGACAAAAGACCCCCTGATGTAGGAAAATAGACTACATCAGGGGGTCTTGTCATGGGAAAACGAAATTACACACACGTTCAAGTGCTGCTGCCTGAAATCAAGGCAATGATAGCAGAGGGGAAAACCCAGCGGGAAGTTGCAGAATACTACGGCTTTCAGGATAAGCAGGTGGTAAAAAGGCTGCTTAAGCGTGAGCGAAGAAAAGAACGCAAATTGGAAGCCGGCATTCTCCCGCGGCCCAAAGGACGGCCGAGGAAAGGCGCCGCACCAAGAGACATTGTGTCAGAGCAGGCCTATGAAATCCAGCGGCTTCGTATGGAGAATAAGCTGCTGCGGGATTTTCTGTGCTTCACAGGAAGGAGGTGAGGGCAAGGGTAAAATACCATGTCATATATCGTCACAGAACTGAGTATCCAGTGGCAGTCATGTGTAAATTCTTTGGAGTATCCAGAAGCGGCTACTACGCCTTTGTCCATCGCCTGGGCAGACCAGAAAAGGATGCCACTCTTGCGGAAATGATTGCACGGCAGCGGGAACGCACCTTGCGTACCTACGGGTACCGGCGGATGGTGATATGGCTGAAAAGTCAAAATATTTTCTGTAATCCCAAAACTGTGCTGCGAATTATGAAAAAGTACGATCTGCTGTCTGAAATCCGCCGCCGCAGGAAATGGCAGCAAATGGGGCAGCAGGTTCACAGGTACAAAAATCTGCTCAACCGGCAGTTTTATGCGGACAAGCCCAACAGCAAATGGGTAACGGACATCTCCTATATCCACACCAACCAGGGCGTACTGTACCTGTCCATGATCCGGGACCTCTATGACAATAGCATTGTGGCCTACAAAACCGGGACAGAACAAACTGTGAATCTGGTTCTGGACACGATTCGTCTGGCCATGAAGCGAGAGAAAAAGAGGGTCGCTGCAGAGTTGCAGCTCCACAGCGACCAGGGTGCTCAGTACGCCTCACAAGCATATTTTGAGCTGACTCAAACATACGGCATTACGCCGTCTATGTCAAGATGCGGAAACCCTTATGACAATGCCATGGCAGAGAATTTCTTCTCTATCCTCAAAACAGAATGTATTTACCGACACAAACCCGTCTCTTTCTCTGAGGCTAACGAGATGATTGACCGTTACATCCAGTTTTACAACCATGAGCGCATCCAGTTGAAAACTGGAGAGGCGCCGCTTGCGCGACGCCTCTCCGCCTAAAACTCAATCTTTCCTACCAGGGCTCTTTTTTGTACTGTCTGCACAAGTTGGGGCAGTTCAGTTCAATACCCTGTCCGGGGTCTTAATTCGCTTATGGAGCCAAGGGCAGCTCCAGCAGAAATTCGGTGCTGCGCCCCGGCGTTGGATGGGTAGCCAGGGTAATGGTTCCGCCGTGCTTTTCCATGATCCGGCGGGTGATGGACAGGCCCAGGCCGCTGCCTTTGCCCGAGCGGGCCTCGCTGCCCACCACAAAGGGGTCAAAGATCCGCTTTGCCCGCTCCGGCGGGATCCCGGACCCATTATCTCCTATGCGCAGCAGCGCGGACTGAGGTCCGGCGCTTACGTCAAAAAAGAGCATGGTACCCAGCCGGTTGTGCCGCAGGGAGTTGGACAGCAGGTTATCCAGCACCCGCCGGAACTGCATGGGGTCCAGGGAGCAGAAGATCGGCCGCTCCGGGATGGAGACCTCCAGGGTAAACCCGGCCAGGTCGATCTCGTCGTATTTGACCGCCAGGTACTCCCGCAGAAACTCGCACAGATCAGTGCGCTCCGGATGGAGGACGAATTCCGGATGCTCCACCTTGCTGTACTCATGGAAGGCATTCACCAGTTCGGTCAGCGCTTCCGCCTTGCCCTGGATGGCCCGGAGGTAGCGCTCCTGTTCCTGGGGCGGCACCTTGCCGTCACAGATGGCGTCGATGTATCCGGCGATGACGGTGATAGGGGTTTTCAGATCGTGGGAGATATCGGCGATGAGCTTTTGCCGGTCCTGATCCATCTGCTGCCGCTCCGCTTCGCTTTCTGCCAGCCGGTCGGCAAAGCGGTCAAAGCTCTCCCCGATGCACCGGATCTCTCTGGGGCCGCCGCAGTCGCCCACCCGGGCGGGCTTGTTCACCGCCTGGGCCGCCACCGCGTCGTTGAGCCGCCGGAGGGGACGGCCGATCTTCCGTCGCAGCTGCCAGATAAACAGGCCGGTGACAACCAAGTAAAGGGGAAGAAAGAGCAGCCAGATCTTCCAGGAGCTCTGGTAGGAGCTGAAATAGGTTTCGTCATTGATGGGGGGACTGCGGAATACCACGGTGGCTGCCTGTCCGTCTGACTGGCGGAAGGAGGCGCGGAACAGCTCCTTGGAAGAGAGCAGCTGATATTCCCGCTGGGTGTAGCGCGTCCGGCCGTCCCCAAAGCCGCCGAAGATGACCTGAAACCCCTCGTCCAGGGCCATGATGTCCGGGGACAGGATGGCCCCGTCGGCATAGGAGGTTTTGATCAGCAGGTGGAAGATGGAACCGTCCTCCTGCATTTTGTCGTAGACGTCGATAACGGAGGCCTCATTGTAGCCGGGGATGCAGGCCAGCTCTCCGGCGGTGTAGGAGGCGTCAAAACCCTCCGCGGAGGCATAGACCTGTTTGCCGGACCCGTCATACACGGCGAAGGCATCCTGGCCCGGCTTCAGGTAACGTGTCAGATCCTGATAGGAACCGGCGCTGAGGGCCGGATCCCGGAGCAGGCCATTCCAGTCCGAGAGCTGATAGGCCCGGCCCAAATTGACATTCCACAGCCAGAACAGCCCGGCCGCGATAAGCAGCAGGGTGAGGGTGAACAGCAGATAGCTGCGGACCAACAGCCCGAACAGGGTGCCCGAAGCGGCTTTATTTTTCAATCTTGTATCCCAATCCTCTCACGGTGATGATGTAGCGGGGATCCTTGGGATCGTCCTCGATTTTCTCCCGCAGCTTGGAGATGTGCACCATCATAGTGTTGTCGTCCCCCTCAAAGTACGTGCCTACCGCCCCCTCATAGAGCTGGATCTTGGTAAAGATCCGGCCGGGAGAGCGCATCAGCAGCGCCAGGATCTTATACTCCATAGGGGTGAGAATGATGGAACGTCCGTTCTTGGTCAGCTGAAAGGATGCGGTGTCCAGAGACAGATCCCGCACTGTCAGTGTAGTGGAGTTGTCCCGGGATGCCCGGCGGAGCTGGGCCTTCACCCGAGCCACGATCTCCACGGGATTGAAGGGCTTGGCAATGTAGTCGTCCGCTCCAAGATTGAGGCCCAGGATCTTGTCGCTGTCCTGGCTTTTGGCGGAGAGGATGAGGATGGGGATGTCGCTGAATTTCCGCAGGGCCCGGGTGAGCTCGTAGCCGTTGAGTTCCGGCATCATTACATCCAGAATGGCCATATCCGGCACTTCCTCCCGGGCCAGTGCCAGTGCCTTGGCTCCGTTTTCCGCCTCCAGGACGCGGTAGCCCTCGCTCTCCAGGTAAAGCCGCAGCAGGCCGCGGATATCGCCGTCGTCCTCGGCGATCAGAATTGACGCGCTCATGGTAGTACCTCCTTCTGTCTTATGAGGATAGAAATATTATATGGGGCAATTGTTGCCGCGTCAAACAAAAAGCGGGAGTTTGTCGAAAAGAGGAAAGAGAGCGCGGCGGGAAAATTGCATAAAAGGGAAATGGAGCCGGAAAGGCTTGCTGTTTGTTGCAACAAAGTTTCCTGGTGAAAGGGAAAAAATCCTTGACACTCAATGGGAAAAAACGTATACTAGCACCAACAGTTGTGAACAAAGGCGTTCCGACCCGGCGGGCGGAGCGCCTTTCTTCGTATTTGCCTCCCGCGAAATACGCGGAATGTATGCAGAGAGAAAGGGGATCGCCTGCTATGGCGCATAGTAAAGAGGACATTATCCGCATGGTCAAGGAGGAGGATATTGAGTTTATCCGCCTTCAGTTTACGGACATTTTCGGCCAGCTGAAAAACGTGGCCATCACTGCCTCCCAGATTGAGAAGGCCGTGAACAATCAGTGCATGTTCGACGGCTCCTCCATCGAGGGCTTTGTCCGTATCGACGAGTCCGACCAGTATCTCTATCCTGATCTGAAGACCTTCCGTGTGTTCCCCTGGCGGCCCCTCCACGGCAAGGTGGCCCGGCTGATCTGCGATGTCCATAACACCGACGGATCCCCCTTTGCCGGCGACCCCCGCTATGTGCTGAAGCGGGCCCTCCAGAAGGCCAAGGACATGGGGTTTGAGGCTTTCAATGTGGGTCCCGAGGCGGAATTCTTCCTGTTCCAGACCGATGACGAGGGCAAGCCCACCACCAAGACCAACGACGAGGCCAGCTATTTCGATCTGGGCCCCCTGGACCACGGCGAATCCACCCGGCGTGAGATCTGCATGGCGCTGGAGGCCATGAAGTTCGAGATCGAGGCCAGCCACCACGAGTGCGCCCAGGGTCAGCACGAGATCGACTTCAAGTATGAGGAGGCCCTTCACGCCGCCGACAATATCATGACCTTCAAGCTGGCGGTCAAGACCCTGGCTCAGAAGAACGGTCTCCATGCCACTTTCATGCCCAAGCCCATCTTCGGAGTGGCGGGCTCCGGCATGCATACCAATATGTCCCTGTTCCGGGACGGCAAGAACGTCTTTTACGATCCCAACGGGGAGCGCGGCCTGTCCAAGGAGGCCTATTCCTTTATCGCCGGCCTGCTGGCCCATGTGAAGGGCATGGCGGCCATCACCAACCCGCTGGTCAACTCCTACAAGCGGCTGGTGCCCGGCTACGAGGCTCCCTGCTATCTGGCCTGGTCCGCATCCAACCGCTCCGCCCTGATCCGTATTCCCGCGTCCCGCGGCCAGGCCACCCGCGTGGAACTGCGCTCTCCCGACCCCTCCTGCAACCCCTATCTGGCCTTTGCAACCTGCCTGGCCGCCGGCCTGGACGGCATTGAGAAGGGGCTCACCCCGCCGGATGAGATCACTGAGAACATCTACGCTATGGATGACATCACCCGGAAGGCCCACGGCATCGAGAGTCTGCCTGGTTCCCTGGAGGAGGCTATCGCCGCTCTGGAGAACGACCAGCTGATCATGGACACTCTGGGCGAGCACGTAGCTGCCAACTACATTGAGGGCAAGAAGAAGGAGTGGGAGGAGTACCGCACCCGCGTGTCCTCCTGGGAGCGGGAAAAGTATATCATCAACTATTAAGCTCTGCCATTTCCTCCTGGAGCGGGGAGTGAACCGGATTGGAACAGGTGATCGTCGCCTTTGAAAGTGAAAAGACCTGTCAGCGGATCAAGGATATTCTGGAGAGTTCCGGCACAGCGTCCTGCCTGATCTGCCGGTCAGGCGACCAGGTCAGGCGGTATGCCAACAAGCAGCATATTACCGTGGTGATCTGCGGCTATAAGCTGGCGGACGAGACGGCGGAGGATGTGCTGGGCGATCTGCCGCCGGTGTGTGCCATGCTGCTGCTGGCTCCTCAGAACCGGCTGGATATGGTGCGCAATGACGACCTGTTTTCTCTGCCCACCCCGGTGTCTCGCAGTGAACTGATTGCCTCGGTGCGGATGCTCCTCCAGCTGGGCTGCCGGCAGGAGAGCGGGCTGCAGTCCAGGCGGAACCAGGAGGAACGGCAGCAGGTCCAGGCGGCCAAGGAGCTGCTGATGGAGCGCTACAGCCTGACAGAGGAGCAGGCCCACCGTTTTCTCCAGAAAAAAAGCATGGATACCGGCATGAAGCTGTCCCAGACCGCCCGGCTGGTTTTGGATGAGTCCTAAGCTGCATAAGATGAATGACAGATAGGGTCCTGCGGCGGCAGTCCGAATGGGCTGCCGCCCTTCCGTATCCTTTGAGGAGGGAACCGGGTATGAAATTCATCAAGATGCAGGGATTGGGCAACGACTACATCTTTCTCAACTGTCTGGACGGGGAGCCGGCGGACCTGCCGGAGCTGGCCGTCCGGATGAGCGACCGGCACTTCGGCGCAGGTTCCGACGGGCTGATTTGTCTGTGCCCCTCGGAACAGGGAGATTTTCGTATGCGGATGTTCAACGCCGACGGCTCGGAAGGGGAGATGTGCGGCAACGGTATCCGCTGTCTGGCAAAGTACATCCGGGACTGCGGCCTGAGCAAAAAGACCGTGCTGGACATCGAGACCGGGGCGGGTCTGCGGCGGACAGAGCTGCTGGACGGCGCCGTCCGGGTGGATATGGGTCCGCCGCTGGTATCTCCACCGGTGGAGGTGGAGGCGCTGGGCCGCAGCTGGCGGCTGACCCCGGTGTCCATGGGCAACCCCCACGGCGTGATCTTTCAGGCTGGGATCGGTGCGCTGCCCCTGAGCACCATCGGTCCGGCCCTGGAACAGCACCCGGCCTTTCCGGGCGGGATCAACGTGGAATTTGCAGAAGTCATTGACAGAAACACCCTGCGGATGCGGGTATGGGAGCGGGGCAGCGGGGAAACTCTGGCCTGCGGCACCGGCGCCTGCGCGGTCCTGGCGGCCGCAGCTTCCGCCGGCCTCACGGAGCGGACCGCCCAGGTGGAGCTGCCCGGCGGGACGCTGGAAATCTGCTGGGACGAGCATACGATTTTTCTCATCGGACCCGCGGTTACAGTATACAAAGGAGAGTACCTCCTGTAATAATAGGAAAAGGAGCGAGCAATATGGTGACCATCAACGAAAACTATCAAAAGCTGCCCGGCAGCTATCTGTTCTCTGAGATCGCCCGGCGTGTGGCGGCCTATTCGGAGGCCCACCCGGACAAACGGCTGATCCGCCTTGGTATCGGAGACGTGACCCGGCCCCTGGCCCCGGCAGTGACCCAGGCCATGCACCAGGCGGTGGACGAGATGGCCACCGTGGAGGGCTTCCACGGCTACGGTCCGGAGCAGGGCTACGCCTTCCTCCGGGAGGCCATTGCCAGGGAGGACTACCAGGCCCGGGGCGCGGACATCGCCCCCGACGAGATCTTTGTGTCTGACGGCGCCAAGAGTGACTGCGGCAACATCGGGGATATTTTTGACAAGGACAACGTGGTGGCCGTGTGCGACCCGGTGTATCCTGTCTACGTGGATACCAACGCTATGGCCGGCCGGGCGGGGGACTATGATGAGGCGCAGGGCCGCTGGAGCAATCTGGTTTACATGCCCTGTGTGGCAGAAAACGGCTTTTCTCCCGCCATTCCCAGCCAGCCGGTAGACCTGATCTATCTGTGCTTCCCCAATAACCCCACCGGCGCGGTGGCCACCCGGGAGCAGCTGAAGGCCTGGGTGGATTACGCCAACCGCACCGGGGCGGTGATCCTCTATGACAGCGCCTATGAGGCATTCATCACCGATCCGGCCATCCCCCACAGCATCTTTGAGATCGACGGGGCCAAGACCTGTGCCATCGAGTTCCGCTCCTTCTCCAAGACCGCCGGCTTCACCGGCACCCGCTGTGCCTACACTGTTATTCCCAAGGATCTGGTGCGGGGCGGCGCCAGCCTGAACGCCATGTGGAACCGCCGCCAGTGCACCAAGTTCAACGGTACTCCCTACGTGGTCCAGCGGGGCGCCGCAGCGGTCTACACCCCGGAAGGCAAGGCTCAGGTCAGGGAGACCATCTCCTACTACCTGAATAATGCCCGGGTGATCCGGGAAGGCTTAGCGGGAGCGGGCCTGACGGTGTGCGGCGGGGAGAACTCCCCCTACATCTGGGCCAGGACGCCGGACGGCATGGGCTCCTGGGCATTCTTTGACAAGCTGCTCCAGCAGGCCAACGTGGTCACCACCCCCGGCGCGGGCTTCGGCCCCAGCGGGGAGGGGTACATCCGACTGACCGCCTTCGGCGGGGCGGCGGACACCGCGGAGGCGGTGGAGCGGATCCAAGCAATTCTGTGAATGATCAACGGGGCGTCCAGCTTATGGGGCTGGGCGCCCCGTGTTGCTCTTGCGTTTTTTGCTTCCGGCGGGTATGATAAAAGAGATCCGTATGCGGCGGTTTTGCCGCTGCGGGAACCTCTGGAAATGGTGATGACCCTTGAAGCAAATGTTACGGGCAGCCGCAAGGCTGCTTTTGATTCTTGTGGTGGTGGCTGCCGCCGCCCTTCTGACACTGGCGCTGCTGCGGTGGCAGGGCTTACTGCTTCTGTCCCATGAGGCGGACCCAGACCAGTGGGAGATCTTTGGCGTGGATGTGTCCTCCTATCAGGGTGTGGTGGACTGGCCGGTGCTGGCCGATCAGGGGGTGGACTTTGCCTTCATCAAAGCCACCGAGGGCTCCGCGCTGCGGGATGGGCAGTTTGCCGCAAACTGGGCGGGAGCCCAGGCGGCCGGGATCCGGACGGGCGCCTATCACTTCCTCAGCTATGACAGCCCCGGAGAGACCCAGGCGGATAATTTTATTTCCATGGTGCCGGTGACCGAGGGAGCGCTGCCGCCGGTGGTGGACATCGAGTTCTATGGGCCGTACCTGGAAAATCCCCCGGAAAAGGAACATGTCCGGTCTGTTTTGGATCCGCTGCTGGAGCGGCTGGAGGAGCACTACGGAGTGAAGCCCATCCTCTACGTGACCTATCGCTCCTACTATCGCTACCTGGCGGGCAGCGGGTACGGTGACTATCCGATTTGGTGCTCCAGCCCCACGATTTTTCCGCTGGTGCCAGACTGGAATTTCTGGCAGTACTCCCACACCGCCCGGCTGGAGGGCTACTATGGCAGCCAGCAGCACATCGACCTGAACATTTTCCGGGGCAGCCGGGAGCAGTTTGACCGGTTCGGCCTGAGCTGATGGTCCTCTTCTATTTTCAGCCTTTTTCTGGTATACTAATAAAATCACCTGTTTATCATCGGAGGTCAGCATGGATCGTTTGGAGACACTGATACAGACGCTGCGGGAACGGCTGCCCGGCCTGGAATTGCGGGAGAACGAGCCTATGAGCCGCCACACCACCTTCCGCATCGGCGGCCCCGCCCGGCTCATGGCGCTGCCCTGGGACAGGAAAGAGGCGGCAACTGTAGTGCGGGCGGCGGCCGAGGTGGGCGTAAAGCCCTTCTTCCTGGGCAACGGCAGCAATCTGCTGGTATCCGACCGGGGCTATGAGGGCCTTATCATCAAGTCCAGCGGCCTGGATCAGACCCGGGAGGTCAACCGCCGGCTGCGGGCGGAGAGCGGCATCCCCCTGGCCCGGCTGGCCGTGGCGGCCCTGGACCGGGGTCTCACCGGCCTGGAATTTGCCCACGGCATCCCCGGCACCCTGGGCGGCGCCGTGGTGATGAATGCCGGGGCCTACGGCGGCGAGATGGCCCAGGTGCTGACCGCGGTCACCTACCTGGATGAGACGGGGAAGGTTACCACCATTTCCGCCGCGGACTGCGGCCTGAGCTACCGCCACAGCCTGTTTTCCGACCACCCGGAGTGGCTCATTCTGGAGGCGGAGATGGAGCTTCAGCCCGGTGACGCAGGAACCATCAAGGCGCGGATGGACGAGTTGTCCGCCCAGCGCCGGGCCAAGCAGCCGTTGGATCTGCCCAGCGCCGGCAGCACCTTCAAGCGGCCGGAGGGCCACTTTGCCGCGGCGCTTATCGACCAGTGCGGCCTGAAGGGCGTCACGGTAGGGGGGGCCCAGGTGTCGGAGAAACACGCCGGTTTTCTGGTGAACCGGGGCGGGGCCACAGCGGAGGATATGGTACGGCTCATCGAACTGGTGCGGGAGCGTGTGCTCCGTGAGACCGGTGTGGAGCTGGAGCCGGAAGTGAAGTTTTTGGGATTTTGAGGTGAGTATCCATGGATTTTGTCATTATCTCCGGCCTTTCCGGGGCTGGTAAAAGTAAAGCGGCCTCCTTTATGGAGGATATGGGGTTTTACGTGGTGGACAACATGCCGGCGCCGCTGATCCCCAAATTTGCCGCACTGTGCATGGCCCGGCCCGGATCCTATGAGCGGGTGGCGCTGGTCACCGATATCCGGGGCGGCCAGACCTTTGACGGCCTGTTTGACGCCCTGAATGAGCTCCATGAGATGGGCTGTGACTACAAGATCCTCTTTGTGGAGGCCAGTGTGGAGACCATCATCAAGCGCTACAAGGAGACCCGGCGGAGCCATCCGCTGTCCGGTTCGGCCCACTCCCTGGACGAGGCGGTGCGCACCGAGCGCACCATGCTGGCTCCGGTGCGCCAGCGGGCGGAGTATATCATCGATACCTCGGCCCTCTCCACCGCCAAGCTGCGGGGGGAGGTGCTGCGGCTGTTCGGCCGGGGCGGAGAGACACCGGCCATGACGGTAAACGTCATCTCCTTCGGCTTTAAATACGGCATTCCCATCGAGGCAGACCTGGTCTTTGATGTGCGCTTTCTGCCCAATCCCTACTACATAGCTGAACTGCGCCATCAGACCGGCCTGGATGACGGTGTGTACAATTTTGTCTTTGGCTATCAGCAGACCAAGGACTTTATGACCCACCTGGAGGGGCTCATCAGCTTCCTGCTGCCCCAGTATGTGGAGGAGGGCAAGACCATGCTGGTCATTGCCGTGGGCTGTACCGGCGGCCAGCACCGCTCGGTGGCCATCACCAAGGCTCTGGCCGACTTCATCCGTCAGAAGGGCTATCAGGCCACTGAGAACCACCGCGACATGACCCGTGCGTGAGGAGGGGTACCGTGAGCGAGACCGTATTTGACCGGCGCTGGGAAAAAGGACCCAAGGTGGTGGCCATTGGGGGCGGTACCGGCCTGTCCACCATGCTGCGGGGTTTGAAGAACCACACGAAAAACCTGACCGCCGTAGTAACGGTAGCTGACGACGGCGGCGGCTCCGGTATGCTGCGCCAGGATCTGGGCATGCCCCCGCCGGGGGATATCCGCCACTGCATGGAGGCCCTGGCCAACGCCGAGCCGGTGATGCAGCAGCTGCTGACCTACCGGTTCCCCGAGGGGTCCGGTAAGCTGACCGGCCAGTCTTTCGGCAACCTGATCCTGGCTGCTCTCAACGGTATTTCCGGTTCCTTTGACGAGGCAGTGGCCAAGATGAGCCAGGTCCTGGCCATCACAGGCCGGGTACTGCCGGTGACCACCGCCGACGTGACCCTGGAGGCCACCTTTGAAAACGGCACCCGGGTCCAGGGTGAATCCAAAATCAGCGACTTCAAAAAGGCCCAGGACTGCCGCATCCAGAGTGTGCGTCTGCTGCCTGAGCATCCCAAGGCGCTGCCCGAGGCCATCCGGGCCATCCAGGAGGCCGACCTGATCCTGCTGGGGCCGGGCAGCCTGTATACCAGCGTGATCCCCAATCTGCTGGTGGACGGCATCTCCGACACGGTACGTGCCTCCAAGGCCATGAAAATGTATATCTGCAATATCATGACCCAGGACGGAGAGACCGAGGGCATGACGGCCTCCGACCATGTGAAGGCCCTGCTGGACCACTCCGGGCCGGGGCTGGTGGATCTGTGCCTGTGCAATTCCGCCCCTGTGCGGCCCGGCCTGGTGGAGCGATATAAGGAAGAGGATGCAGCCCCCATCGTGGTGGACAAAGAGGCGATTGAAGCCCTGGGAGTGGAGCTGGTGACCCGGCCCCTGGCCTCCGAGACCCTGAACTATGCCCGGCACTCCTTCACCCGGCTGTCCGCCGCGGTGATGGACCTTTACCGGGAGCGGGCCAATACCCGAATCTTTTAAATCTGCCGGGGCGCTGCCGCCGGCCTGGAGGGAACGTATGTCCTTTTCATCCGACGTAAAAGCCGAGCTGTGCCGGACAGCCCTGTCCCGGCGCTGCTGTGCCCAGGCGGAGGCCTACGGCGTGCTGCTCTACTGCGGGCAGTTTGACGCCCGGCAGGTGCGCATCACCACCGAATCCGCCGATTTTGCCGCCCGGCTGCCCGCTCTCTTCAAAAAGGCGTTTCAGATGAAATTTGACCGGGTGCCGGAAGAGGGAGCAGGGAAGCTGATTTTTTCCCTGACGTCGGCGGATAAGCTGTCCGTGTTGGGGGAAACCTTCGGCTATCACCCGGCGGAATCCCTGGCCCACCATATCAATTTTGCCGTGCTGGAAGAAGACCACTGCCGGACCGCCTTTCTCCGGGGGGCCTTCCTGGCGGGCGGGTCGGTGACCGACCCCTCCAAGCGCTACCACCTGGAGCTGGCTACCCCCCATCTCAGCGTCAGCCGGGAGCTGCGGGCCCTGATGCAGGAGGCGGGGTTCAGCCCCAAGGAGAGCTGCCGCAAGGCCAATTACATCACCTATTTCAAGCAGAGCGAGGCCATTGAGGACTTCCTCACCGCCATCGGGGCGCCCCTGGCGGCTATGGCCATGATGAACACCAAGGCGGAAAAGGATCTGCGCGGGAGTATCAACCGCCGGGTCAACTGTGACGCCGCCAATCTGGACAAGGCGGTGGAGGCAGCCCAAAGCCAGATCGAGGCCATTTACCGCCTGGAGGAGCGGGGCATGCTGGAGGAGCTGCCCGATAAGCTGAAGGAGGCGGTGGATCTGCGGATGGCCCACCCGGAGCTGACCCTCACCCAGCTGGCGGAGCTGTGCGACCCGCCGGTGAGCAAATCGGCCTTCAATCACCGCCTGCGCAAGTTGATGGCCCTGGCGGAATCGTAGGGAACGATTGGGCACAGACTGGGAGGAGGGTAGGTGTGGCACAATTTCATTGTGATTTGTCTCCGGAGCAGCTGCGGGCCAAGTTAATGGCACTCAGCGGGTCCAATCCCGTTGCGGATGGGCAGATCCAGGTCCGTCTGTGGCAGAATAACCGCTTTCGACTGACGTTTCAAACAGCACATCGCGGAGGGAAGGATGCCCTCTTTGAGGGAAGATTTCGGGCGGACGCACAGGGAGGAACCCATATTCGTGGGCGATTTGGTGGTTCTGTATTTGTGGCTGCTGTCTGTGCCGTTGCATTTGCACCAATAGGCAGTATGATCCTGATTGACCAGCTCAGCTTTAAATGGGGATATTTTCATTCCACTCTCGTTCTGCCGGGAGGAGAAGATGTGCCCTTTGTTCCAGGTATACTTGTACTGTGGGCGGTGGGGGCTGCGGTGCTATTTCTACTGCTATATCTGCTGCTCTGCCATCAGAAGCGAGAGCACAATGCCCGCCTGCGCACATTTCTGATGAAGATCATCAGCTAGCGGCTCAAGAGTACCATGAGTTGAGGAGAGCAGAAATGATGGAGCGAGAAGGTCCCATTGTCCTTCGGCCATCAGCGGAAGGGCGGATGCTGGCGCTGCTTCTGCCGGGATTTTTTCTGCTGGCGGCACTGATCGCTGCTGCCGTTCTGTTAAAGGCGGGGCTTTGCTGTCTGATGCTGTGCATGCTGGCAGCGCTTGTCCTGCGCTACATTTTGAGCGGCAAGCATGAGATCCGGTTTGATGGACAGGAGGCGATAGAGCAAACCGCTTTTGCAGCCTATCACTATTCCTATGAAGGAACGGAAGTCCTACTTCGCCGCAGCTGGACCACGGCCATAGGGAGGTGTGCAGGCGGGCTGAACCGGACTGCCATATCCCTCCGCCGCAAGGGCAAGGTCTTGTTGACTGTGCCGGTGGGTTGGGGACCTCCTGAGGAACTGCGCCGCGCAGTGCTGCTTTTGGAGCGTCTGCCAATCCCCAAACATTATCTGTAAAAAACGCACACCTGTTATTTAGATAGGAAAAAGGCACGGCAGATCGTATCTGGAAAATGTGTTCCTGGGCTGCTGTGGGGCGGCCACCGTGCTGCTGCGCCCAGGGGTGGCCCTTCAGATGAGTCCGGCCTTCTATCTGACGCTGGGTGTTCTGGCTGCGGCCAGTACATTGAGCTTATAAAATAACAATCCCTTTTCAAATCACGTTTTCATTTTCCCAAGGAGGTACCCCTATGTCATTTGTCCACCTGCACGTCCATACCGAATTTTCCCTGCTGGACGGGGCCTGCCGTATTCCGCTGCTGGTGAAGCGGGTGAAGGAGTTGGGCCAGCCCGCCGTGGCCATTACGGACCACGGCGTGATGTACGGTGTGGTGGACTTCTACAAAGCCTGCAAGGCGGAGGGCATCAAGCCCATCATCGGCTGTGAGGTGTATGTGGCCCCCCGGGGCCGCGCCGACCGGGTCCATGAGCTGGACGCCTCCATGTACCACCTGATCCTCCTGTGCCGCAATGAGGAGGGTTACCGCAACCTGTGCTATCTGGACTCCTGTGCCTTCACAGAGGGCTTTTATATCAAGCCCCGCATCGACAAGGAGCTGCTGCGGCAGCACGCCGGAGGGCTGATCGCCCTGTCCGCCTGCCAGTCGGGGGAGGTCCCCCGCCGTATCCTGGCGGGGGACTACGCCGGGGCCAAGGCCATCGCCCTGGAAATGCGGGAGCTGTTCGGGGAGGACGGCTACTACCTGGAGCTCCAGGACCACAACCTGCCCAACGACCCCGCCATCAACCAGGGCCTCATCCGCATCCACCAGGAGACCGGCATCCCCCTGGTGGTGACCAATGACGCCCACTACCTCCGCCGGGGGGATGCCCAGATGCAGGATACCCTCATGTGCATCCAGATGGGCAAGACGGTGGACGACCCCAACCGTCTGAAGATGGAGACCAGTGAGCTCTATGTGAAGTCCACCGAGGAGATGGCCGCCCTTTTTCCCGACTATCCCGAGGCGGTGGCGAATACCGTCAGGATCGCCGAACTCTGCAATATGGACTTCCAGTTCGGTACCTACCACCTGCCGGAATTCAAGCTGCCGGAGGGCTACACCGACGGGGACGCCTATTTTCAGAAGCTGTGTGAGGAGGGCTATGCCCGGCGCTATCCCGACGATCCGGAGGGCTTCAGGGACCGGCTGAACTACGAGATGGGGGTCATCCGGCAGATGGGGTTCGTGGACTACTTCCTCATCGTGTCCGACTTTATCGGCTACGCCAAAAGCCAGGGCATCCCGGTGGGCCCCGGCCGGGGCTCCGCGGCAGGCTCCATGGTGGCCTACTGCATGAACATCACCGACGTGGACCCCATGAAGTACTCCCTGTACTTTGAACGCTTCCTGAACCCGGAGCGGGTCACCATGCCCGATATCGACATCGACTTCTGTATCCGCCGCCGGCAGGAGGTCATTGAGTACGTCCAGCGCAAGTATGGCGAGGACCACGTGGCACAGATCGTCACCTTCGGCACCATGGCTGCCCGGGGTGCCATCCGGGACGTGGGCCGTGCCCTGAACATCCCCTACGCCGACGTGGATGCGGTGGCCAAGCAGGTACCCAGCGGGCCGGGGGCTCTGCACATCACTCTGGATGAGGCCCTGAAGCTGTCCAAGCCCCTGCGGGACCTCTATGAGGGGGACCCCAGGGTAAAGGAGCTCATTGACACCGCCAAAGCCATCGAGGGCATGCCCCGCCACGCCTCCACCCACGCCGCCGGCGTGGTCATCACCCGTAAGCCGGTAGTGGACTATGTGCCTCTGGCCAAGAACGACGAATCGGTGGTTACCCAGTACGTGATGACCACGCTGGAGGAGCTGGGGCTCCTGAAGATGGACTTTTTGGGCCTGCGGAACCTGACCATTCTGGACGACACCGTAAAGATGGTGGCTCAGAAGCGGCCCGGCTTTACCCTGGCGGACATCCCGGACAACGATCCTGAGGTATTCCAGATGCTGTCCGACGGAAAGACCTCCGGTGTGTTCCAGATGGAATCTGCCGGTATGACCGGGGTCTGTGTGGGCCTGAAGCCCCACAATATTGAGGACATCACCGCTATCATCGCCCTCTATCGGCCGGGCCCCATGGAGTCCATCCCACGATTCATCGCCTGCAAGCACAATCCGGATAAAGTGAAGTATAAGCACCCGGCTCTGGAGCCCATCCTTTCGGTGACCTACGGCTGTATCGTCTATCAGGAGCAGGTCATCGAAATCTTCCGCCGGCTGGCAGGATACACCATGGGTCAGGCCGACATGGTGCGCCGGGCCATCTCCAAGAAGAAAAAGGCCCAGATCGAGAAGGAGCGCCAGACCTTTGTCCACGGCGATCCGGAGCGGGGCATCGTGGGCTGTATTGCCAACGGTATCCCTCAGCAGACTGCCGAGGACATCTACGACGAGATCGAGGCCTTTGCCCAGTACGCCTTCAACAAGGCCCACGCGGTGAGTTACGCCATCGTGGCCTATCACACGGCCTGGTTCAAGTGCCACTATACGAAGGAATATATGGCGGCTCTGCTCACCTCGGTGCTGGACTCCAGCGAGAAGGTGGCGGAGTATATCGCCGAGTGCAAGGACTGCGGCATCCAGCTCCTGCCGCCGGACATCAATGAATCGGGGGCTGACTTCACCGTGTCCGGGGACCATATCCGGTTCGGCCTGGTGGCGGTAAAGGGCGTGGGCCGCGGCTTCATAAATGCTGTGCTGGCAGAGCGTGAAAAGGGGGGATCCTTTACGAGCTTTCCGGACTTTTGCCAGCGGATGTACAGTGCCGATCTGAATAAGCGGGTGCTGGAAAACCTGATCAAGTGCGGCGCCTTTGACAGCATGGGGGTATATCGCTCCCGGCTGCTGGACGCCTACGAATCTCTGGTGGACACCATCGCCCAGAACAAGCGCAAGAATCTGGAAGGCCAGTTCGATCTGTTCGGCGGGGGAGGGGACGAGCCCCAGAGCGCCCCGGAGCTGCACCTGAAAAACATCCCGGAGTTCTCCCGTCGGGAGCTGATGACCATGGAGAAGGAGACCACCGGCCTCTATCTGTCCGGCCATCCCATGGACGAGTACCGGGACCTGGTAAAGCAGTGCAAGGCGGCCTCCATCGGCGCCATCCTGACCGATTTTGACCAGGATGGCGGTCCCGCTGTATTCCGGGATGAACAGCGGGTCAAGATCGCGGGTGTGATCGGCACTGTCCGCACCAAAACCACCCGCAACAATACGCTCATGGCCTATGTGACGGTGGAAGATGACACCGGCTCCATGGAAATGCTGGCGTTTTCCCGGGTGCTGGGGGAGTGCGGACCCTATCTGAAGGAGAACATGCCCATTCTGGCAGAGGGCCGGATCTCCGTCCGGGATGAGAAGGCGCCCCAGCTCATGTGTGACCGGGTCACTCCCCTGGAACAGGTGAAGGACGGAGAAAAAACAGCGCCGTCCGGCGGCACAGTACGGGCACGGTGCCTGTACATCCGTATACCCAGCCTGACGGATCCCCGGTGGGAGAAAATCAAACTGATCCTGACGATGTTTCCCGGCACGGAGCAGCTGAAGATCCGCTGTGCGGATACCGGAAAGCTGCTGGGCTCTCCGTGCCTGGTCCACGACGCCTTGATACAGGAGCTGGAAGAGCTCCTGGGCAAGGATAACGTAGTGGTCCGTTAGGAGGCAGAGCATGAACATTAAGAAACTGGCATCGATTCTCTTTCAGCGGCGTGTAATTGTGGCGCTGCTTATCATCATTCAATCCGCAGCGCTTCTGGTGGCCACGATGTGGTTCTCCGGGGCGTATGTCTACCTCTACTGGGCCTATGTTATTCTCTCCCTGTTGGCCGTGCTGGTCATTGTCAGCCGCCAGACCGACCCGGGTTATAAAATTGCATGGATCATTCCAATCCTGCTCTTCCCGGCCTTTGGCTGGCTGGTCTATCTGCTGTGCGGCGGCAACAAGCTGTCTGCCCGGATGCGCCGGAAGATGCAGGGTATGGACAGGGCCATGCGGGAGCAGCTGGAGGGGGACTATAAGGCGGAGACGCTGGCCCCATTCGGTGCCGATGCGGTGAATCAGGCCCGTTATGTGGAAGAATATGCCCGCTGTCCGGTGTATACCAATACCTACACCCGATATTTTCCCCTGGGCGATGACGCCTTTCCCGTCATGCTGGAGGAACTGAAAAAAGCCAAGCGGTATATTTTCCTGGAATACTTCATCATTGGACCCGGCGTTTTTTGGGATTCCATCGTGGAGATTTTAAAGGAAAAGCACGCCGCCGGAGTGGATGTCCGGGTGATCTACGACGATGTGGGTTCTCTGAACACCCTGCCTATGAATTACGCCAAAAAGTTTGAGCAGGAGACCGGCATACCCTGCTGCTTCTTCAACCGGTTCAAACCGGTGATTTCCATTCGCATGAACAACCGGGACCACCGGAAATTCTGTATCATCGATGGCCATACCGCCTTTACCGGCGGCATCAATCTGGCAGATGAGTATATCAATCGGAAAATGCGTTTCGGCCACTGGAAGGACAGTGCCATTATGGTGAAGGGCGAGGCGGCCTGGAGCATAACGGTGATGTTTCTGACCATGTGGGAGTATGTCCGGGAGGTCAAGGTGGACTATGACGCCCTGCGTCCCACAGAACTGCCTCCCGAGGCAGAGCTGGGCAGCGGCCATTTTGTTCAGCCCTACACGGACAATCCCCTGGACAACGAGACGGTGGGAGAGACGGTGTATCTGAACCTGATCTCCAAGGCCAAGCGCTATGTGTATATCATGACCCCCTACCTCATTATCAGCGACTGCGTCAACACGGCTTTGTGCAACGCCGCCAAGTCCGGGGTGGATGTACGGATCATGACCCCCCACATTCCGGACAAGCCCCTGGTATTTGAGCTGACCCGCTCCCACTACGAGCCGCTGCTGGAGGCGGGCGTACAGATCTTTGAGTATACCCCCGGCTTTGTCCATGCCAAGAACATGGTGGTGGACGACGTGTATGCCGTGGTGGGTTCCATCAATATGGACTATCGCAGCATGTTCCTCCACTTTGAGGATGCGGTATGGCTGTGCCACGACCCAACGGTGCTGGATGTCAAGGCTGATTTTCTGGATACCCAGATCAAGTGTCAGCCGGCGACCCTGGAGCAGTGTCTGGCCCACTCCTGGGTCCGACGCCTGTTTCGCTCCATCCTGCGGGTATTGAGCCCGCTGCTTTAAAACAAACCGTGCCTGCCGTTTTTACGGCAGGCACGGTTTGTTTATATGACCAAAGTTCCCGATTCATCCTCCAGCAGCAGGAGAATACGCTCCTGCTCACCGGTCTGGGCATTGACATAGATGAGCACATGGCTGCCGTTGGCGCTCTGGCACTTGAACTCGTGGCACAGGACCTCATATTCCCCGCCGGTGGGAATGAGGGCTGTCTGAGTGTTCAGAACGGTGAGGCTCTCCGGCACCTGCTCCATGGCCTGGTCGGCGGAAACGGCGGGGGCGGACAGCGTCCGGTCGCCGTGGTTCATCAGGTAACCGTGGGCCTCAAAGCCCACCACGTCCCCGGTGTCCAGCGCCACCTGGACCTTGAGCAGGTCGGGGTAGCAGTAGACCCCGTCCTGGCGGGCGGCAAAGTGGATGGTGAGCAGGCCGTTCTGGTCGATGGAATAGCTGGGCCCCATGTCCTGATAGCCGTGATCGGACAGGAATTGTTCCGCCGCCGCATAACCCTCCTTTCGGGTCAGAACCTGCTCGCCCACCGGGCGGGAAGTGAACAGCTGAAGGATCTGGCCGCCCTGTCTGGTCACCTCAATATACAGTTCCCCGCCATCCACCATAGCGGTAAAGCCATAGGTGGGCAGAGCGCCCTCCCCGGATGCCGTGAGAGTGAAAATATCGCTTCTCAGATCCAGAAAGGCGGCGGCGGCCTCTTTGGCGGTCTGTTCGTCCACCTGGGGCAGACCCTCCAGCATCCGGGGGGTGCGGTTGGACAGGTGCTCGGAGAAGGGGCCGTCATAGATCAGGGATGGTACCTCGGGAAAGTCCGCCTCCGCGGTCTGGAAGGCGGAACCGCTTTCCACCTGATCCCCTTCCTGGCCGGCGGCGGCCAGCCGCTGCTGGACCTGCTCCAGACTCTCCGGCTCCAGCGTACCTGCGCTCAGGTCAGCCTGGATGTCCTGAAGGATTCCGGCGATTTCTGAGGCAGATTGAGAGAGGGCCTGAAGGGTGTTCCGATGCTCCTGGGTGCAGACCTGGCCGCTTTCGGCGGCGCTGGCCAGAGAGAGGGCGTAGTCGCCGGCTTTGGCCAGGAAGGAGGCCGTCTGCTCCAGCTCCACATTGCCATAGGGCAGCTCGCCCAGAGCGGACTGAGCGGCGGTGGCTTTGGCGTAGGTCTGGGCGCACAGGACGGAGAACAGGGCGGGGGAGGTGGCATAGGCCGCCTTCTGGAGGGACACATCCAGCTCTCCGGCCGCCGTGGCCAGCTCCGCAAAGGCGTGCCGGTAGCCGTTGTCCAGCAGACGCCGGTACTGAGCGGCCCGGACATATCCCTGTACCGCGAAGCCGGAGGTGACAGCAAAGGCCGCCGCGAGAAAAATAATCCCCAAGGCCTTGATTCTTCTTTTATCCATAACAAAACGCCCCCTTTTACCGCTAGGTTGCGTAAAAGGGGGCGTTGTATGCTGTACTTATTTTTCCAGCTGAGCGATACCCAGCCTGATCCGGCGGGTGGATTCCTCCTTGCCCAGAATATGGGCCAGTTCCACCGCGCCGCCGGGGGTGACCGCCTTACCGGACAGAGCGGTACGTACCGGCCACATGATGCGGCCGTTCTTCAGCTCCAGCTTCTGGGCCAGGCCGATGAGGGCGTCGTGGATGGCGTCGTAGGTCCAGTCGGTCAGGTTTTCCAGCACCGGCAGCACCTGCTCCAGAGCCTCCTTGGAGTTCTCCTCGTTGGTTTTCATCTTCTTGTGGCAGTAGAGCTCGTTGGAGTACTCCGGCAGAGCGTCGAAGAAGTCCACCTGGGGGGCGATGTCCAGCCAGGTGTCACACCGGGGCTGCACCAGAGGGGCAATCAGCTTCAGGTCGATGCCGGGGGTCTTGACCGCCTCTTTCAGATAGGGCTCGGCGCCCTCGTAGAAAGCCTCAGGGGAGAGGGCGCGGAGGTAGTTGGCGTTAAAGTACTTCAGCTTCTCAATATCGAAGATGGCGGGGGACTTGGAGATGCCGCCGATGTCAAAGATCTCCGCCAGCTCGTTCAGGGTGAAGAACTCCCGCTCGGCATACTCGCCCCGGGGAGACCAGCCCAGCAGGGTGACGTAGTTCACCACCGCCTCGGACAGGTAGCCCATGGCAATCAGGTCCTCATAGGAGGGGTCACCGTGGCGCTTGCTCATCTTGTTGTGCTGATCCCGCATGACGGGGGAGCAGTGGATATAGGTGGGCACGTCCCAGCCGAAGCCCTGGTACAGCAGGTTGTACTTGGGGGCGGAGGACAGGTACTCGGAGCCCCGCACCACGTGGGTGATGCCCATCAGGTGGTCGTCGATGACGTTGGCGAAGTTATAGGTGGGCAGGCCGTCCCGTTTGATGAGCACCTGGTCGTCCAGGGTCTTGTTCTCCACGGTGATGTCCCCGAACACGGCGTCGGAGAAGGTGGTGGAGCCCTCAGCGGGGATTTTCTGCCGGATGACATAGGGAGCACCGGCAGCCACCCTGGCCTTGGCCTCCTCCAGGTTCAGGAAACGGCAGGGATCGGCCGCCCGGTCAAAGTCGCCGGAATCCTCTTCCGATTCGGTCTTTTCACAGAAGCAGTAGTAGGCGTGTCCCTTCTCCACCAGCAGTTCGGCATACTTGCCATACAGGTCCCGGCGCTGGGTCTGGATGTAGGGGCCCACCGGACCGCCCAGATCGGGGCCCTCGTCCCAGGTGAGGCCGCACTTGCGCAGGGTGTTGTAGATGACCTCGGTAGCGCCCTCCACCAGCCGGCCCTGGTCGGTGTCCTCGATGCGCAGAATGAATTTGCCGCCAGCGTGCCGGGCAATGAGCCAGGTGTACAGGGCGGTGCGCAGGTTGCCCACGTGCATATAGCCTGTGGGAGAGGGGGCAAAGCGGGTGCGCACCCCATCCTTGGGGATGCGGGCCTCCATCTCCTCAAACCAGTTCAGTTCCATTGGAAAAACTCCTTTTTCGCAGTATTTGCGATGATCGTCACCTTATTCTATTTTTTCTTCTGAGGATTGTCAAGGGCATTTGGATATGATATGATAACTCAATATGGGGCATTGTGCCTGAACAGCAAAAATCACGCGTAAGAGGTGTGTTTCATTATGGAAAACGAGAAGAAGGTCCTTCTGTCCGGTATCCAGCCCAGCGGAGAGCTGCACCTGGGCAATTATCTGGGTGCCATCAAGAACTGGGCGGAGCTGTCCGACCAGTTTGACTGCTACTGGTTTATGGCCGATCTGCATACCATCACCGTGCGTCAGGACCCGGCGAACCTGCGCCGCCGCACCCTGACCCAGATCGCTACCTACATCGCCTGCGGCCTGGACCCGGCCAAGAACACCATTTTCGTCCAGTCTCACGTCCATCAGCACGCCGAGCTGGGCTGGGTGCTGGACTGCTACACCATGTTCGGTGAGCTGTCCCGCATGACCCAGTTCAAGGACAAGTCCGCCAAGCATGCTGACAACATCAACGCCGGCCTGTTCACCTATCCCTGCCTGATGGCGGCGGACATCCTGCTCTACCAGCCCGACTTCGTGCCGGTGGGTGAGGACCAGAAGCAGCACGTGGAGATCTGCCGGGACATCGCTAACCGGTTCAACCACGCCTACGGCGAGGTGTTCAAGATGCCTCAGCCCTACATCCCCAAGGCGGGTGCCCGGGTGATGAGCCTGAACCAGCCGGATACCAAGATGAGCAAGTCCATCCCCGATGGCTGTGTGTTCATCATGGAGAAGCCGGAGGATATCATGCGCAAGTTCAAGCGGGCCATCACCGACAGCGATACCGAGCGGTGCATCCGCTTTGACCGGGAGCAGAAGCCCGGCGTGTCCAACCTGATGGGTATCTACTCCGCCATCACCGGCAAGAGCTATGAGGAGATCGAGCAGGAATTCGACGGCAAGGGCTACGGCGCCTTCAAGCCTGTGGTGGGCGAGGCTGTAGTGGAACTGCTCCGTCCCATCCGGGAAGAGACCCAGCGCCTGCTGGCCGATAAGGGCTACCTGGAGAGCGTGTATCGGGCGGGTGCGGAAAAGGCGTCTTATGTAGCGGAAAAGACCCTGCGTAAGGTATATAAAAAGGTGGGCTTCCTGCCCCGTTGACATAAAGGAGCGTCTTTCCTATGGCGATGGATTTGAATCTTCCTCTCATCGGCGTTGTGGCCGCCGCTCTGGTGGTGGCCTTCCTGGTGGCGCTGATCACCACGCCGGTGGTCCGGAATCTGGCCTTTAAAATGGGCGCCGTGGATGTGCCCAAAGACAACCGTCGTATGCACGACCACCCCATTCCCCGGATGGGTGGCCTGGCCATCTTTTTGGGTTTCCTGCTCAGCGTGCTGGTATTTATGGACCTGACCGACCAGATGCGCGGTATGCTGCTGGGGGCGGTCATCATCGTGGTGCTGGGCATTTTTGATGATATCTATAGCCTGAAGGCCATGTTTAAATTTGTGGTCCAGATCGTGGCTGCCCTGGTGGCGGTACTGTCCGGCAATGTGATCGATACCCTGTCCAATCCCAACGTATTTTCCCAGAATCTGTACTGGGATCTGGGGTGGCTGTCCATCCCGGTGACGGTGCTGTGGATCGTGGCCATCACCAACGCGGTGAACCTGATCGACGGTCTGGACGGCCTGGCCTGCGGTGTGTCTGCCATCAGCTCCATGACCCTGCTGGTCATCTCCCTGGCCATCAGCGACGGGCCGGTGGCCATCCTGATGGCGGCCCTCACCGGCGGCTGTCTGGGCTTCCTGCCCTATAACATGAACCCGGCCAAGATCTTTATGGGGGATACCGGTTCCACCTTCCTGGGCTTTATCCTGGCGGTGGTGTCCATTCAGGGCCTGTTCAAGCTGTATACGATTATTTCCTTCGCGGTGCCCTTCCTCATGCTGGGCCTGCCCATTTTTGACACCTGCTTTGCCTTTATCCGCCGCATTGCCCACGGCCAGAGCCCCATGCACGCCGACCGGAGCCATGTGCACCACCGGCTCATCGACATGGGTCTGAACCAGAAGCAGGCGGTGGCGGTGCTGTACATGATCAGCGCCATCCTGGGCCTGTCCGCGGTGGTGCTCACCACCAGTGGCCCGGTGAAGGCCATGCTGCTGCTGATGGCCCTGTGCTTTGCCGGCGCCATTGCCGGACATATCTTCCTGAGCAACAACCGGAAGGAGCGGGAAAAAGATGCTCCCTCCGATGAGCAGGGAGAGGAGGAGAAAAAGTGAAGCCCATTCGTGTTATGACTATTTTCGGCACCCGGCCGGAGGCCATTAAGATGGCGCCGCTGGTCAAGGAACTTCAGGGGCGGTCCGGGATCCAGTCCATCTGCTGCGTCACCGCCCAGCACCGCCAGATGCTGGACTCGGTGCTGGAGATCTTTCACCTGAAGCCGGACTATGACCTGAACATCATGGAGCCCCGCCAGACCCTGTCCACCATCACCACCAAATGTCTGCTGGGTATGGAGAGCGTGCTGGAGCAGGCCAAGCCCGACCTGGTGCTGGTCCACGGCGACACCTCCACCACCTTTGCCGGGGCCCTGGCCGCCTTCTACCACCAGATCATGGTGGGCCATGTGGAGGCCGGCCTGCGTACCTGGGACAAGTACTCCCCCTTCCCGGAGGAGATGAACCGGAAGCTGGTGGGGGACATCGCCGACCTGCATTTCTGCCCCACAACCGCCAACCGGGACAATCTGGCCCGGGAGGATATCAAAGACGGGGTGTTCATTACCGGAAATACAGTGATCGACGCCCTGAAAACAACGGTTGTAAAGGACTATCACTTTGCAAACGACCTACTGAATCGCCTGGACTATCAGGGGAAGAAGATCATCCTGGTGACCTGCCACCGGCGGGAGAATTACGGCCAGCCTATGGCCAATATCATGACGGCTCTGCGCCGGGTGGCGGACGCCTTCCCTGATGTGGAGCTGGTTTATCCTGTCCATCTGTCTCCCGTGGTGCGGGAGGCGGCGGGCAAATACCTGTCCGGCCACGACCGCATCCACCTGATCGATCCCCTGGACGTGGAGGAGATGCACAACCTGATGGCCCGGTCCTACCTGGTGATGACCGACTCCGGCGGACTGCAGGAGGAGGCCCCGGCTCTGGGACGGCCTGTGCTTGTCCTGCGGCGGGAGACCGAGCGGCCGGAGGCAGTGGCGGCGGGTACCGTAAAGATCGCCGGCACGGAGGAGAAGACCATTTTCCGGATGGCCTCCCAGCTGCTGACCGATGAAAACGCGTATCACGCCATGGCTCACGCGGTCAATCCCTATGGCGACGGCCATGCATGTGTCCGGATCGTGGATGCCATCGAATGGAAGTTCGGCCTGCGGGATCAGCCTCCGGCGGCTTTTGGCGTGTGATCTGAAGGAAAATCCCAGCGGAAGGAGGGTGCGGTGTGGAGCGGCGCAAACGAAATATCATCGTGGCCCTCATTGCCGTGATTATTGCGGTGGCTATCCTCTCCAGCTTTGGACTGGGTGTTTTTGCCCCCGATACGGCCAAGATCATACTGCCCATAGCTGAACCCTCTGCCTCGCCCGACGGGACGGAAAATGGGGACCTGGTCCGGGTGGAAGTGACCCCCCAGACGGTACAGAACGTCATTGCGACCCTGAAGCGGCCGGAGAGCTACGGCAGGACGGTGACCATTCAGGACATCTGGGGAGAGGAAACGGACCAGCAGGGCACCACCCAGGCCCAGGTCTGGGTGGATGGGGGCTGGACCCGGACAGATGCCACCTGGCCCGGCGGAACAGTCCGCCACTCGATCGTGGGTGACGGCCGGTTCTGGGTCTGGTACAGCGGCCAGGAGGTGCTGACCGGCCCCTCCGACGACGCCTCGGCGGACCTGGAGGGCCAGCGTATCCCCACCTATGAGACGGTGCTGGATTTGGACCCCGACGACATTGCGGCGGCGGAGTACCAGGCTCTGGACAGTCTGGGCTGTATCTATGTAGAGACTGTGCCGGACGATTCCGGCCATGTGGAGCGCTACTGGGTAGATGACGACAGCGGCCTGCTGGTCAAAGCGGAGCAGCTGAAAAACGGTCAGGTGGTCTATCGTATGACCGCCACTGCCCTGGAGCGCCCCGCGCCGTCCGACAGCTCCTTTACCCTGCCGGACGGAACGGTGCTCCATACGGTGACTCATTGAGTCAGTCCTTTCCCAGGCCCAACAGCAGAATCAGACCCAGGGCGATGACCAGCTCCAGATTGTCGTCTCCGTCCAGAAAGAGGAGCAGCAGGATCAGCAGGAGCAGGGCGTCCCCGGTGTCCAGCTCCTCCAGCTTGAGCGACTTGAGCAGCCCGGAGAGCAGTCCGGATTTTTTCTCCTCCTTTTTGGCCCGGCGGGGCGGGGGAGGGGGCGGCGGATCAGGCTCGGTAACACGGGTGTAGGTAGTGCCGTTGGGTATGTAGCGGTTATACATCGTCCGCCTCCTCTCTGCGGTCCTGGAAGAGCTGGAAGGCGGTGCGGATCACTTTGGTGAGTTTGGCGATCTTGACGGCCTGCTCCACCTTTGCCTGCCGTTCCGGTCGGAGAAAGGGCTTGAGGGCCTCCAGAAGCGCGGTTTTCTTGTCGTCATTGCCGGTATACTCTGAAAACAGACGCAGACCCAGCTGCACCAGTTTGGGGTCCAGCTGGCCCAGTGCGGCCAGAGGATCAGGGGCTTCGCCGTCTGAGGTGTCCGCCTCGGCGTGGCCGGATTCCGGTTCTTCCTGCTGACCGGAGAGCGCCTTTGCCGCTGACAGGATCTGTCCCATTGCCTGAGGATCGTTCAAAATGGCGTTCAGCTTATCCTCAAACTCTGCCATACGATCCCCCTTTCTGATGCCGAAACCGTCTGCTTCCCTTACTTGATCTTCTGATTGAGCTGCTGAATGAGCCGTGCGCCCTCCTCACTGTTCATGACCTGCCGCACCAGACCGGACAGCGCACTGGCATCCCCCTTGGCGGCGGAACTGGCGGCCTGCTTCAGATCTCCGCCTGCTGTCTGATCCAGCAGCCGGATCAGGCGCTGGGTGTCCGGCGCATCCAGAATGGTCTGCAGCAGGGCCTTGTTTTTCAGCAGACCGGCGGCCTTGGGGTCCTTCATCAGTTCATCCAGATTAGACTGAGGAATATTCATACCATCAGCTCCATCTCAATTATTTATAGTGGGTCTCAGGTCATTATATGTGTCCCGGATGAAAGGTGATCGCATGAAACTGCTGATTTTTTCCGACTCCCATGGAAATGTGGCCAATATGGAGGATATGGTGCGCCTGGAACACCCGGACCGCATCCTTCACCTGGGGGATCTGGTACATGATGCCCAGGCGCTTCAGGAGAAATTTCCGGATATCCCGGTGACCTTTGTGCCGGGCAACTGTGACGGACGCCGCCCCGACCTGCCGGAGGAGCGGGTCTTTACGCTGGAGGGCTGCAAGCTGCTGATGACTCATGGCCATACCTATCATGTGAAACTGGGGCCCGGGGCAGCTGTCCGGGCCGCCCGGGAAGCAGGTGCTCATCTGCTGTGCTTCGGCCACACCCATGAGTCATACTGTGAGTTTCAGAATGGGATGTGGGTGGTCAATCCGGGCAGCATCGGCAGCCTGGCCAAGCCGACCTATGCCGTGGCTGTTCTGGAGGACGGCGGCGCGGTATGCTATATCAGTACGACTTAAGAAGAAGGGGGAAGCATTATGCTGCTTGCCATTGATGTAGGAAATACCAATATGGTTCTGGGGATCTATGAGGGGGAAGAGCTGAAGGGCAGCTTTCGCCTGATGACCGATGCCAACCGCACCTCGGATGAGATGGGCCTGCTGATGTGTCAGTATTTTCAGCGGTTCGGCGTGGCACTGGAGCAGGTGGAGGACGTGGTTATCGGCTCGGTGGTCCCTCAGATCATGCATACCCTGTCCAACGCAGTGAAGAAATATCTGGGTAAGACGCCGCTGGTTATTGACGATGATCTGGACCCCAAACTGCCCTATGTGGAGTGTGACAGCGATGAGCGGCTGGGCCCCGACCGGGCAGTGGCGGACATTGCCGCCATGGAGAAGTACGGTGCGCCCCTCATCGTGCTGGACTTCGGTACTGCTACCACTCTGGATGCGGTAAGCAAGGACGGGATCTATCTGGGCGGCTGCATCACCGCCGGCGTGCGGGTGTCCATTGACGGCCTGTTCCAGAAGACTGCTCTGCTGCCCCGGGTGGAGCTGGTGAAGCCGGATACGGTGCTGAGCACCACTGCCGTGGGCCAGATCCAGGCCGGTTCGGTGATGGGTTATATCGGGGCCATGGAGTATCTGATCCGTCAGGCCAAACGGGAGATGGGCGGCGGCGACATCAAGGTGATCGCTACCGGCGGCCTGGCCCGGATGGTGGCGGACAATACCGATCTCATCGACGTGGTGGACCCCCAGCTGGTGCTGGACGGCCTGCGCATCATCTATCAGCGGGAAAAAGGAAAACAGTAAAAAATGGTCCGTTCCCATATGGGAACGGACCATTTTCTGCGGTTTATTCTTCCTGCGTGTTGGTAAAGTAGGAACACCAGGGGCGCAGGGTGCAGTTCTGGCAGTCCGGCTTGCGGGCCATACATACCGCCCGGCCGTGGAGCACCATCCGGTGGCAGAAATCGTTGGATTCTTCCGGCGGCAGCACCTGACGCAGCTGCTGCTCCACCTTTACTGGGTCCTTGGTGCCGTCGGTGAGGCCCAGACGGCCGGTGATACGGATGCAGTGGGTGTCAGCCACCACCACGCCGGGTTTATGATACACGTCTCCCAGGATCAGGTTGGCTGTCTTCCGGCCCACACCGGGCAGCTTCAGCAGGTCCTCCATGGTGTCGGGCACCTTGCCGTCGTATTGCTCCAGCATCATGCGGGCGGCGGCCACGATGTCACGGGCCTTGGCCCGGAAGAAGCCGGTGGAGTGGATGTAGGTCTCCACCTCGCTGACATCGGCCTCCGCCAGGGATTCCAGGGTGGGGAACCGGGCGTACAGGGCGGGGGTGACCATATTGACGCGCTCGTCGGTGCACTGGGCGGCCAGGCGGACGGCAAACAGCAATTCATAGGGTTTGGGGTAGGGCAGGGAGCAGAGACTGTCAGGGTAAAGGCGCTTCAGCTCCTGCACGATAGACCAGACTTCCTCTTGGGTTTTCATATAATCACCTCGTTAGACAATATAACACAGAATCCGATAAAATACGAGGGCGTTTTTCCGCAGGTGGCAATTGTATTTTTTCATGGGAACAGGTATAATGAACTAAATCGCTGAATCGGCCCGCTCCGGCGGAGCCGGACGCGGAGAAACGGGAAAGGTGGCGACAGAATTTGGTCAAGGATATCATGACATTTCTGACAGCGCAGGATCCGGAGGTAGGTGCCGCGGTCCAGGCGGAGTATGAACGGCAGCGCCGGAACATCGAACTTATCGCCTCGGAGAACTTCGTCAGCGAAGCGGTGCTGGCGGCGGCGGCCACGGTACTCACCAACAAATACGCCGAGGGATATCCCGGCAAGCGGTACTATGGCGGCTGCCAGTGCGTGGACGTGGTGGAGGACATCGCCCGCAAGCGGGCCTGTCAGCTCTTCGGTGCGGACCATGCCAATGTACAGCCCCACTGCGGCGCCAACGCCAACTACGCGGTATATCAGGCCCTGTGTGAGCACGGGGACACTGTGCTGGGCATGGATCTGGCCAACGGCGGTCACCTGACCCACGGCTCTCCGGTGAATTTTTCCGGCAAGAACTATCACATCGTGGCCTACGGCGTCAACGACCAGGGCTACATCGACTATGACCAGGTCCGGGATCTGGCCAAGAAGCACAGACCCAAGATGATCCTGGCCGGTGCCTCCGCCTATCCCCGGATCATCGACTTCAAGACCTTCGCGGACATTGCCCACGAGGTAGGCGCCTATCTGTTTGTGGATATGGCCCACATTGCCGGCCTTGTGGCCGCCGGGCTCCATCCCTCTCCGGTGCCCTATGCCGACGTGGTGTCCACCACCACCCACAAGACCCTGCGGGGCCCCCGGGGCGGCATGATCCTGTGCAAGGAGGAGCTGGCCAAGAAGATCGACTCCGCCATCTTCCCCGGCAGCCAGGGCGGTCCTCTGGAGCACATCATCGCCGCCAAGGCGGTGGCTCTGGGCGAGGCCATGAAGCCGGAGTTCAAGGCCTATCAGCAGCAGATCGTCAACAACGCCGCGGCCCTGGCCAAGGCGCTGATGGCAGAGGGCTTTGATCTGGTCAGCGGCGGCACCGACAACCACCTGATGCTGGTGGACCTGCGGCCCGCCCACCTCACCGGTAAGGAGATGGAGAAGCGGCTGGACGAGGTGAACATCACCGTCAACAAGAATGCCATCCCCAACGACCCGGAGAAGCCCTTTGTCACCTCCGGCATCCGGGTGGGCACCCCCGCTGCCACCACCCGCGGCTTCAAGGAGGAGGACATGGAGGTCATTGCCAAGGTCATGTGGCGCACCGCTACCGACTTCGAGGGTAAGCAGGATGACCTGCGGGCTCAGGTGGCCCAGCTCACCGCAAAATACCCCCTGTACGAATAATCGAACATGTGTTAGAATGGAGCGGAAGAAATTCCGCTCCATTCTGTTTTGATGAGGGAGGCTTTCCCATGACATACCGGCCGCTGGCTGACGAGATCCGGCCCCAGACCCTGGACGAGGTGGTAGGGCAGAAACATATTCTGGGTGAGAACGGCCTGCTCCGCCGCATCATTGAGGGGGGCAACATTCCAAACATGGTCTTTTACGGGCCCTCAGGCACCGGAAAGACCACGGTAGCCAACCTGATCGCCAAGCGCACCAACCGGCCCCTCCACCGGCTCAACGCCACCACTGCTTCCATCTCCGATATCAAGGATATCATTGGGGAGATCGGCACCATGCTGGCCCCTGACGGTGTGCTGCTCTACCTGGATGAGATCCAGTATTTCAATAAGAAGCAGCAGCAGTCCCTGTTGGAATTCATGGAGAACGGAAAGATTACCCTTATTGCCTCCACCACGGAGAACCCCTATTTCTACGTCTACAACGCCGTTCTCAGCCGGTCCACGGTATTCGAGTTCAAGCCACTGTCTGCCGCCGATGTGCTGCCTGCCGTGGAGCGGGGCATTCGGCTCATGGGGGAGCGTCTGGAGGCCCAGGTCTGCTGCGAGGACGGGGTAAAGGAGCACATTGCCTCCGCCTGCGGGGGAGATGTACGCAAAGCCATGAATGCCATTGAGCTGCTGCTCAACTCCGCCAAGCGGGAGCAAGGGAAATTACTTGTCACTCTGGACGATGCCCAGACGGTGGCCCAGCGCTCCGCCATGCGCTATGACCGGGAGGGCGACGACCACTTTGACATCGCTTCCGCCCTGATGAAGTCTCTCCGGGGTTCCGACCCGGACGCCGCCCTCCACTACCTGGCCCGGCTGCTGGAGGCAGGGGATCTGATCACCGCCATCCGGCGTCTGCTGTGCTCCGCCAGCGAGGATGTGGGTATGGCCTATCCTCAGGCCGCTCTGATCGTCAAAGCCTGCGTGGACAACGCCCTCCAGCTGGGCCTGCCGGAGGCCCGGCTGCCTTTGGCTCAGGCGGCGATCCTGCTGGCTACCGCCCCTAAATCCAACTCGGTTTACAAGGGAATCGCCGCCGCCCAGGCGGATGTGCGGGCGGGAAAGACCGGAGATTATCCCCGCCATCTGCAAAATGTCCACGCCGATTCCGCCGGTATGGAGCGGGAACAGGGCTATTTATATCCTCACGATTTCCCAAACCACTGGGTAAAGCAGCAATATCTGCCGGATATCCTGGCTGGCACTCATTATTACCGGTACGGTGACAATAAGACTGAACAGGCTGCCAGACGATACTGGGAGGAGATCAAAGGCAGACAGGAATAAGCGGTTTTGCAGGCCGGCCTCTTCTCTGAGGCCGGCCTGCTTTTTGGAATAGCCCAGGGCACGTCCGCATATAGATAGTCCGAAACGCCTTACAGAAGGGAAGGACACCGCTATGGGGACGGTCAGACGGACACAGGGGCAGGAGCGGATACGGCAAAGTAAAAGCACAGGGCGCAGGACTGCCGCAGGGCGGCGCCATGGATCAAAGACGGCTCTGGGACCTGCGGAGCGGCGCAGGCTGATCCAGCTGATAACCTGCCTGGTACTTTTCCTGGCTGTTTTCATCGGGAAGGGGATCTTTCCGGCTGGTATGGATAGGGTGCGGACGCAGCTTTTGTCCATCATCCGACAGGATACAGATTTTCAGGCGGCGTTTTCCGCGCTGGGTCAGGCAGTGTCGGAGGGAGAGCCGGTGACCGATGCGCTGGGTGTGCTGTGGGGCGGATTGCTGGGGGAGGAGCCTGCCGCCGCTGATGGGGCGGAGCAGCCGCTTTACGCGGAGCAGGCCGCCCTTCTGTGCGGGCTGCGCCAGGCGCCGGAAGGACCAGAGGGTTTATGGACGGATACAATGAAGCTGGTGGCCGGATCGGCCCAGCCGGCGGAGCCGACTGCCGCCCCGGAGCCGGAGCAAACGCCTGATCCGTTACCCGCGCCTGCCACCGAGCCGGCGGTGGAGCATATGGATTATAGCGGCCCGGCGCTGCCGGACAATACCACCATGGACAAATATAATCTAAGTGCCATTGGCATAGATGAGACAGTGACCCCTGCCCTGGGCTGGGTTTCCTCTCCCTTTGGCTGGCGGGAGCACCCGGTGGATGGGGAAGAGCGGTTCCATAACGGCGTAGATCTGGCGGTCAACAGCGGTACGTCCGTGCTGGCCTTTGCGGAGGGTACAGTGGACTATATCGGAGACAGTCCGGAATACGGCCTTTACCTCCAGATCAGCCACACGGGAGGCCTCAAGACCTTCTACTGCCATTGCAGCAAGCTGTGTGTCCAGCAGGGACAGAGTGTGGCGGCGGGGGAGAAGGTGGCCGAGTCGGGAGCTACCGGCAATGTCACCGGGCCCCATCTGCATTTTGAGATGAAGCTGAACGGCGTCCGCCTCAATCCGCTGTACTATATTGAGACCCAGTGACCGTGCTGCGTTGGAGACGGGTGGAGGTAAGCGGCGGCGCGCTGTTGCTGGGTGCGCTGCTCTATTATTTTGATGACCAGGGACTGTTCCTGCTGTCTCTGCTGGCCTGTACCGTCCATGAGCTGGGCCACTATCTGGCCATTCTGGCTCTTGGCGGGCAGGTCAAGCTGCTGCGGATTACCTGTGTGGGTGCTGAGATGCGGCTCTCCGGCCGCAGAACCATGGGGTGGGCGGGGCAGATGTTGACGGCCCTGGCCGGTCCCTTGGTGAACCTGGCGATGGGCTTTGCCGCTGTCCGACTGTGGGGAGAAGAGGGCTGGTGCTTCGCAGGCATCAATTTTGCCCTGGGGGCTTTTAATCTGCTGCCCGCCGGCTGCCTGGACGGCGGGCGAGCATTGAGCTGCCTGCTGATGCCGCTGCTGGGCCGGGAGGGGGCGGCGCGTTTCCTTGGCATCCTGGCCATTGCTTTGGCAGCCGGCCTGCTGGCCGGTACTCTGATCTTGCTGCGATCCGGCAGTCTCAACCTCACGTTGCCCCTGCTCAGTGCCTGGCTGCTGGCCGGAAGTTTTCCCGGAAAAAAGGGCTTGCATTCAAAGAATAGCTATGGTAAAATACCATGGACTCAATAAAGGGTGGTCCTCTGCGGCTGCCGCTCCAAAGGAGAGAGCGGCATTTATAGCCGGCACGAACGCCTATAAACAGGAGGAAGTAAAAATGGATCTCATGCAGGCTTTCAGCGCCAAGTATCAGAAGTCCGAGCCCCCCAAGGCTGAGGTGGGCGACACCGTCCGTGTGCACGTGCACATCAAGGAAGGCAACCGCGAGCGTATCCAGGTTTTCGAGGGCACCGTCATCGCCAAGAAGCACGGCGGCATCGAGGAGACCATCACTGTACGCCGCGTGTCCTACGGCGTAGGCGTGGAGAAGGTATTCCCCATCCATGCTCCCGCGGTGGATAAGATCGAGATCGTCCGCAAGGGCAAAGTCCGCCGGGCCAAGCTCTACTACCTGCGTGACCGCGTGGGCAAGAGCGCCAAGATCAAGGAGCGCATCTGATTCTGCCAGCGACAAAAAGGAGAGGCGATGCCTCTCCTTTTTTGTTTAAAAATTTGTGGCTTACTCTTTTCAAACCACAAGATATTGAGTATAATGAATTCCATTGAAACAGAACACCAGAAAGGAGGCGGGGATATGGATATTCAGTGGTATCCCGGCCACATGACAAAGACCCGGCGGCAGATCCAGGCGGATCTGAAGCTGGTGGATTTGGTGGCTGAGATCATTGACGCCCGCATTCCCATCTCCAGCCGCAACCCGGACATTGATGAGCTGGTGGGGGAGAAGCCCCGCCTGATCGTACTCAATCGGGCGGATCAGGCCGACCCCGCTATGAACAAAGTGTGGGGAGACTGGTTCCGCAGCCGAGGCTGGTGGGTGCTGGAGACCAACGCCAGGGACGGAAAAGGCGTCAGCCAATTTTCCGCCGCTATCCGCTCCGCCCTGAAGGATAAGATTGAGCAGTGGAAGGCAAAGGGATTGGTGGGCCGCCCCGTGCGGGCCATGGTGGTGGGCGTGCCTAACGTAGGAAAGTCCACCTTCATCAACCAGGTGGCTAAAAAGAAATCCGCCAAGGCTGGGAACAAACCCGGCGTTACCAGGGGCAAACAGTGGGTGAACGTGGATGCCGGCCTGGATCTGCTGGATACCCCCGGTATCCTGTGGCCCAAATTTGAGGACGAGACAACTGGCATGCATTTGGCCTTTACAGGCGCGGTAAAGGACGAGATCATGGATCTGGAGACCCTGGCCTGCCACCTGGCAGAGATCTTGGGCCAGCGGTATCCCCAGGCACTGACTGCCCGCTACAAGGTGGAGCCGGAGCCGGGTATGCCCGGCTGGGAACTGCTGGAGCTGTGCGGCCGGAAGCGAGGATTTCTTATCTCCGGCGGCGAAGTGGACACCGAACGCATGGCCCGGGTGCTCCTGGATGAGTACAGAAGCGGAAAGCTCGGGAACTTTACACTTGAGACACCGGAGGACTTAGCGCCATGAAAGAGCAGAAAGATCTCTGGTGTCCGGAACGGGAATGCTGGGCAAAGGGCTATGAGACGGTTTGTGGCTGTGATGAGGCGGGGGCAGGACCCCTGGCCGGCCCGGTATACGCTGCCGCCGTGATTTTGCCCCGGGAGCTGGTGATTCCCGGGCTGGATGACTCCAAGAAGCTGACCCCCAAAAAACGGGATGAACTGTACGACCAGATCATTACCCAGGCAGTGGACTGGGGTGTGGCCTGGGTGGGGCCGGAGGAGATCGACGCCACCGACATCCTCAGCGCCCGGATGAACGCCATGCAGCGGGCCATCGACAAGCTGGGGATCACGCCCGACCTGGCTCTGCTGGATGGGAACCGGGACCATGGCAAGGCCGGGGCTGTTACCACGCCCCATATCATGCTTGTAAAGGGAGATTCCCTGTCCGCCTCTATCGCCGCGGCCTCCATCCTGGCCAAGGTGAGCCGTGATCGATACATGGAGGAGGCGGCAGCCCAATATCCCCAATACGCCTTTGAGAAGCACAAGGGATATCCCACCAAGCTCCACTATGAGCTGCTGCGGCAGTATGGACCCTGTCCGATTCACCGCCGGAGCTTTCTGAAAAAGCTGTGAGCGGGGGAGAGCGGCGGCTGTTGGGCCGGTGGGGGGAGGCCCTGGCGGCGGACCGGCTGCGAAGTATGGGCTATCAGGTGATCGGAGCCGGTTACCACTGCCGGTTTGGCGAAATCGACCTGATCGCAGCAACCGACAAGTACTTATGCTTTATAGAAGTGAAGCTGCGGAAAAACGCCTCTTTCGCCCCGGGAAGGGCGGCAGTGGATTGGAGAAAGCAGGAGAAGCTGCGGACCACCGCTCAGTGTTATCTGGCGGAACACCCGGAGCAGACCCTCCAACCCCGGTTCGACGTGGCGGAGATCTACGCCCCTCAGGGTATGGAGACCAGACACCCGGAGTTTCACTATTGGGAAAATGCGTTTTAGGAAAGGCAGGCGGCGAGAGTGGATGTGTTTGACGGGCACTGTGATACCGTGCTGATGTGCCACCAGTTTGGCGGCGACTTTGCCAGAAACCGCTGCCATGTGGATCTGGAGCGGGCGGGAAAGTACCGGCGGTATGCCCAGTTCTTCGCCCTGTTCGGTCAGCCGGAGGATTTCCCGGGTATGCCTTTTCGGGAAATCTTTCAACGGGAATACGACCTGTTTCAGCGGGAGATGGCGGCCAATGCCGCAGTTATCACCCACTGCCGCACGGCGGCGGAGGCGGAGGGAGCCTTTGCCGTGGGCAAGATGGCGGCCTTCCTGTCGGTGGAGGGGGCGGAGCTGCTGGACTGCTCCACGGAGCGGTTGGAAGAGGCCCACGCCCTGGGCGTCCGGTCGGTGAACCTGACCTGGAACCATGTAAATGCCCTTTCCGGTACCAATGCGGAGGAGACCGGCCGGGGCCTGACGGAGCAGGGCCGGGCTTTTGTGCGGAAAGCGGAAAAGCTCGGCGTGTTGGTAGACGTATCCCATCTGTCCGACCCCGGTTTCTGGGATGTGGCAGAGACCCTTTCCGGTCCCTTTTGGGCCAGTCATTCCAACGCCAGAGGGGTATTTTCTCAGCCCCGGAACTTGACCGACGAGCAATTTACTGCCATAATAGACCATAACGGCGTGGCGGGCCTGAACCTCTATGCGGAGTTTCTGGGCGAGAAGCCGGATGTGGATACGGTGATCGCCCATCTGGAGCATTGGCTGGAGCTGGGCGGCGCACGCAACGTGTCCCTGGGCGGAGATCTGGACGGATGCAGCCGCCTGCCGGACGGCTTTACCGGCGTGGAGAGCTGGGCGTTGCTGTACGAACGATTATTGCAGCGCAACTATTCGGAAGCGCTGATACAAGATGTGTTTTTCAATAATCTGATGAGGGTTGTGAGCGAAGTATGTATTATGTGAGCACAAGAAATAAGGAGGACCGGCGCACAGCATCGGAGGCCATTGAGAAGGGTCTCGCCATCGACGGCGGCCTGATGACGCCGGAGGTACTGCCCAAGCTGTCCCACAACGCGCTGGACACCATGAAGGATATGTCCTATCAGCAGCGGGCAGTCTACGTGATGAATTCCTATCTGGATGACTTCACTTCTTCTGAGCTGACCTCTTTTGCGTCCAAGGCTTATGGCGGAAACAAGTTTGACGTAAAGGAAGTGGCTCCCGTCCGGCAGGTGGACGGCAATACCTATTGTTTGGAGCTGTGGCACGGCCCCACCTGTGCCTTTAAGGATATGGCTCTGCAGATGCTGCCCCATCTGCTTACCGCCTCCCTGAAGAAGAATCAGGAAAACAAGACGGTATGCATTCTGGTGGCTACCTCCGGTGACACCGGCAAGGCTGCCCTGGAGGGCTTCCGGGACGTGGATAAGACCCGGATCCTGGTGTTCTATCCCAAGGATGGCGTCTCCGCCATTCAGGAGCTCCAGATGAACACCCAGGAGGGTGAAAATGTGGGCGTGTGCTCGGTGGTGGGCAATTTTGACGATGCCCAGACCGGGGTCAAGAAGCTGTTTTCCGACGAAAAGCTGCGGGAGCAGTTGGCGGAGCGGGGCTTCTTCCTGTCCTCCGCCAACTCCATCAACTGGGGCCGGGTGCTGCCCCAGATCGTCTACTACATCTCCGCCTACTGCGACCTGATGCGGGACGAGAAGATCCAGAAGGGCGATCCCATCAACGTCTGTGTCCCTACCGGCAATTTTGGCAATATCCTGGCAGCCTACTATGCCCGGGAGATGGGCGTGCCCATCAAGCGGCTGATCTGCGCGTCCAACTCCAATAACGTGCTGACCGACTTCCTGAAGAGCGGAATCTACGACCGCAACCGTACCTTCTATAATACCATGTCTCCCTCCATGGACATTTTGATCTCCTCCAACCTGGAGCGGCTGCTCTTTGCCCTGTCCGACCATGACGACGCTCAGGTGCGGGAGTACATGGCCGAGCTGGGCCAGACCGGCCGGTATGAGGTGGACAAGACCATTAAGGAAAAACTGGGCAAGCTGTTTTCTGCCGGCTACTGCGACGACGCCGAGACCCAGAAGGTGATTGGCGCCATGTGGAAGGAGCACCACTATCTGATCGATCCCCACACTGCCGTGGCCTTTGACGTGCTGGATCAGTACCGGAAGGAGAGCGGAGATGATACCCCTGCCATCGTGGTATCCACTGCCAGCCCCTTCAAGTTCTGTGACAATGTGCTGGGCTCCCTGGGCGTCACCCAGCTGGCAGAGGGCACCGATGTGCTGGACCAGCTCTCTGAGCTCACCGGCATCCCCGCCCCCGCGCCTCTGGCGGCGCTGAAGGACAAGTCCGTGCGCTTTACCGGAAGCGTCACAAAGGACCACATGGTGGACCAGGTGCTGGAGATGCTGCGCTGAATGGCACTGTATGCAATCGGAGATACCCATCTCTCCCTCGGCTCCAACAAGCCGATGGATGTGTTCGGCGGCGGCTGGGAGGGGTACGTGGACAAGCTGCGCGCTGGATTCGAGCAGGTGGGGCCGGAGGATACGGTGGTACTGTGCGGCGATCTGTCCTGGGGCATGAGCCTGGAGGAGGCGGAGGCCGACTTCGCTTTTCTGAATGCCCTGCCCGGCGGGCGGAAGCTGCTGCTCAAGGGCAACCACGACTATTGGTGGAACACGGCGTCCAAGATGAACCGCTTTTTTGCTGAGCACGGGCTGAACACCCTCCACATCCTGCATAACAACTGCTACGAGTACGGTGAATATGCACTGTGCGGAACCCGTGGCTGGTTTTATGAGGAAAAAGGGGATCAGAAGGTGTTCAAGCGGGAGCTGATCCGACTGGAGGCATCCCTGAAAGCGGCAGGAGAAAAAAAGAAGCTGTGTTTTCTCCACTATCCGCCCCTCTATCAGGGATACCGCTGTCCGGAGATCATCGCCCTGTTGGAAGCGTACGGTGTGGAGCGCTGCTACTACGGTCACCTCCATGGCGGCAGCCACCGGCTGGCGGTGGAAGGGCTCCAGGGAACCGTGGAATATTACCTGGTGTCAGCGGACTACACCGGGTTTCAACCGCAAAAAATCTGTGAATAATTTAAAAAAAGTGTGGAAATTTTCAGCCATATCTGATACTATATAGCGGATAACGCGAAAGATGGCCTTTGCTGTCTCAATTTTATGGCGGCTGAGGCTGACAGGAGGAAGTAAACAACATGAATGTCAAGAGCGTCGAAAAACAGGAGAAGAGCACCGTCGAGCTGGTCATCGAGATCGGCGCGGAGGAATTTGAGGCCGCTGTTCAGAAGGTCTATCTGAAGCAGCGCGGCAAGATCATGGTCCCCGGCTTCCGTAAGGGCAAGGCCCCCCGGAAGGTCATCGAGGGTATGTACGGCTCCGGTGTGTTCTATGAAGACGCCATCAATGAGGTTTATCCCGAGGCCTATGCTCAGGCCGTGGAGCAGGAGAAGCTGGACGCCGTGGCCTGGCCCAAGGTGGAGGTCGTCAACGTGGGCAAGGAGGGCCTGACCTTCAAGGCCGTTGTCACAGTCCGCCCCGAGGTGAAGCTGGGCGAGTACAAGGGCCTGACCGCTGAGAAGCCCGAGGTCACCGTCACCGACGAGGACATCGAGAACGAGCTGAAGCCCTACATCAACCGCGCCACCCGTATGGTCACCGTGGAGCGTGAGGCTCAGAACGGCGACACCGTGGTCATCGACTTCGAGGGCTTCCTGGACGGCAAGCCCTTTGACGGCGGCAAGGGCGAGGGCCACAGCCTGGAACTGGGCTCCAACTCCTTTGTGCCCGGCTTCGAGGAGCAGCTGATTGGCACCAAGGCCGGCGACGAGAAGGATCTGGACATCACCTTCCCCGAGGACTATCACGCCGACCTGGCCGGCAAGGCTGTCGTGTTCAAGGTAAAGGTCCACGAGGTGAAGGAGAAGCAGCTGCCCACCGTGGACGACGAGTTTGCCAAGGATGTATCCGAGTTCGACACTCTGGCCGACTTCAAGAAGGACCTGGCCGACAAGCTGACCGAGCGCCGTGAGCACCAGGCCCAGCACGACTTCGAGGCCGCTGTGCTGGAGCAGGTCATGAGCAACATGGAAGTCGAGATCCCCGACGCTATGGTGGAGTTTGAGGCTGACAATCTGGTCAACGACATGGCTCAGCGCATCCAGGCTCAGGGCATTCCTTTCGATCAGTACCTGGCCATGACCGGTATGAACATGGACATGATGCGGGAGCAGGCCAAGGCCGCCGCTCTGGAGCGGGTGCGCCGCGATCTGGCCCTGAACGCCGTGGTGGCCGCCGAGAACATCCAGATCTCCGACGAGGAGCTGGAGGAGGAGTACAAGCGCCTGGCCGACCAGTACCACATGGAGCTGGACAAGGTGAAGGAGGCTGTGGCCGCTGACGACATCCGCAAGGAGCTGTCCATGAAGAAGGCCGAGCAGCTGATTTATGATTCCGCCAAGGTAGGCAAGGCCCCCACCAAGAAGAAGACCACCAAGAAGAAGGCGGAGGACGCCGAGGGCGAGGCTGCCGAGGGTGAAGAGAAGCCCAAGAAGCGCCGCACCACCAAGAAGAAGGCGGAGGAGACCGCCGAGGGCGAGGAGAAGTCCGCCGAGGAAAAGACTGAGGAATAAGGTGCCGGTAAGCGGGCATACTCTTGTGTGTGACTGCCCGCCATCGGGGGATGGCCGGGCGTTGAAAACGCCCTGACATCAAAATAAAGGAGAACCTGAACCATGAGCTTAGTTCCTTATGTTGTAGAGCAGACCAACCGGGGCGAGCGTTCCTACGATATTTTCTCCCGGCTGCTCAACGACCGTATCATTTTCCTGGGAGAGGAAGTCAACGCTACCACTGCCAGTCTGGTGGTTGCCCAGCTGCTGTATCTGGAAGCCCAGGATCCCGACAAGGACATCCAGTTCTATATCAACAGCCCCGGCGGCTCCGTTACCGACGGTATGGCCATCTATGACACCATGCAGTACATCAAGTGCGATGTGTCTACCATCTGCATCGGCATGGCGGCCAGTATGGGCGCCTTCCTGCTGTCCTCCGGCGCCAAGGGCAAGCGCCTGGCGCTGCCCAACGCCGAAATCATGATCCACCAGCCCTCCGCCGGCACGCAGGGGCAGATCACCGATATGGCGATCCACCTGAAGCGGTTGGAGATCATCAAGAAGCGGATGAATCAGATCCTTGCGGACAACACCGGCAAGAACGTGGAGGAGGTCACCGCCGCCTGTGAGCGGGACAACTTCATGTCCGCCGATGAGGCCAAGGAGTTCGGCCTGATTGACAAGGTGATCTATTCGCGGTAAAATCCAACAGGGGGGAGCGGGGAGGACGCCCTGCTCCCTCCGTGTCGTATACGGACGTCCGCGTCTCAGCGGCGCGGACCACTGAATTTTCTAGCATTGAGGTATGAAACATGCCGAAAAATGATGAACGGAAAAGCGTAAGATGCTCCTTCTGCGGCAAGCACCAGGAGCAGGTGGCCCGGATCATTGCCGGACCCGGCGCCTATATCTGCAATGAGTGCGTGCATCTGTGCATGAGCATTCTGGACGACAACTATGATCCGGAGGAGCCCATCAGCCCCGACATTCCGGATGTGATCCCCACGCCCCGGGAGATTCGTGACGTGCTGGATCAGTATATCATCGGCCAGGAGGACGCCAAGGTAGCGCTGTCGGTGGCAGTGTACAACCACTATAAGCGGATCTACTTCGGCGGCGGGGAGGATGTGGAGCTCCAGAAGAGCAACATCCTGCTCATGGGTCCCACCGGCTGCGGCAAGACCCTGTTTGCCCAGACCCTGGCCCGTATCCTGAAGGTGCCCTTTGCCATTGCCGACGCCACCACCCTGACTGAGGCCGGCTACGTAGGCGACGACGTGGAGAACATCCTGCTGCGTCTGGTGCAGGCTGCCGACTACGACATCGAGCTGGCGGAGCGGGGCATCATCTACGTGGATGAGATCGACAAGATCGCCCGCAAGAGTGAGAACACCTCCATCACCCGGGATGTGTCCGGCGAGGGTGTGCAGCAGGCTCTGCTGAAGATCCTGGAGGGCACCGTGGCCAATGTGCCTCCTCAGGGCGGCCGGAAGCACCCCCACCAGGAGTTTATTCAGATCGACACCAAGAATATCCTGTTTATCTGCGGCGGCGCATTCGACGGGATGGAGAAGATCATCGAGCAGCGCCTGGACAAGAAGACCATCGGCTTCGGCGCCGACATCAAGGGTAAAAAAGAAAAGGATACCGCCATTTTCAAGGAGATCCAGCCCCACGACCTGCTGAAGTTCGGTATTATTCCCGAGCTGGTGGGCCGTCTGCCGGTGATCACTACCCTGAATGCTCTGGACAAGGAGCAGCTGGTGCGCATCCTCACCGAGCCCAAGAATGCTCTGGTGAAGCAGTATCAGAAGCTGCTGGAGTATGATATGGTGGACCTGGAGTTTGAGCCTGAGGCTCTGGAGGCGGTGGCCGACAAGGCCATTGAGCGGGGCATCGGCGCCCGCGGTCTGCGGGCCGTGCTGGAGGAGGTCATGACCAAGATCATGTACGACGTGCCCTCCGACCCCACCATTTCGAAAGTGACCATCACGGCGGAGAGCGTCCGGGACCACCAGCCTCCTGCCATCGAATATGATCCAGAGCGCACGCAGAGGCCCCGCCTGGGCGGCGCCTCCCTGCGGGCGGAAAAGGGCGGCTCCGCTCCCAAAGGGAACGTATCCTAAAAGATCAAAGCCTGAACGCGGAGTACAGAAGTCAGGAATTCGGAGCAACGGGTCTTGCTGAGTAAGCCGCAGCTTCCGGTTCCTGGCTTCTGTCTTTGTATGAGGGAGGTACCCATATGCAAGCAAATACGACTGTCACCATGCCGGCTCTTGCCCTGCGTGGCCTGACGATCTTTCCCAATATGCTGCTTCACTTTGACGTGGGGCGCGAGAGCTCCATCAAGGCCCTGGACGAGGCCATGACCAGCGGGCAGACCATTTTCCTGGTGGCCCAGCGGGACCTGGCCGTAGAAAACCCCCAGGAGGGAGACCTCTATACCATCGGCACCATCAGCAACGTGCGCCAGATTCTCCGCCTGCCCGGCGACAATGTCCGGGTCATGGTGGAGGGTATCAGCCGTGGCCGGCTGTGCCAGGTGGTGGAATCCACGCCCTATCTGATGGCTGAGGTGGAGCAGATCCCGGCGGAGCAGCCTGTAAAGCGCTCTGCCCGTACAGAGGCGCTGATCCGCCAGACCTACGAGCTATTTGAAAATTACATTGAGCTGGCGCCCAAAATGACGCCGGATATTCTGCTCTCGGTGCTCTCCAGCGAGGATCCGGGATATATCGCCGACTACATTGCCCAGAATCTGCCCATGCGGACCGGGGACAAGCAGGTGATCCTGGAGGAGCTGCGGCCGGTGCGCCGCCTGGAGAAGCTGAGCCAGAGCCTCCGCCGGGAGGTGGAGATCCTGGAGATGGAGCAGGAGATGCAGAACAAGGTGCGGGATCAGCTGACCCGCAACCAGCGTGACTACGTCCTGCGGGAGCAGCTCAAGGTCATCCAGCAGGAGCTGGGCGAGGACCAGCAGGGAGGAGACCAGGAATTCAACGACTACCGCCGGCAGATCGCTAAAGCCAAATTGCCCGACGAAGTACGGGAAAAGCTGAAGAAGGAACTGCACCGCCTGGAGAAGCAGCCCTTCGGTTCAGCGGAGGCCACCGTGATCCGCAACTATCTGGACACGGTGCTGGAGCTGCCGTGGGGCAAGAAGACCAAGGAACGGGTGAATGTGGAGGCGGCCCGCAAGATCTTGGATGCCGACCACTACGGCCTGGACAAGGTAAAGGAGCGCATCTTGGAATTTCTGGCCGTCAAGCAGCTGGCACCCCAGCTGAAGGGACAGATCCTCTGTCTGGTAGGTCCTCCCGGCGTGGGCAAGACCTCCATTGCCACCAGTGTGGCGAAGGCCATTCACCGGAACATGGCCCGCATCTCCCTGGGCGGCGTTCATGATGAGGCGGAGATCCGCGGCCACCGCAAGACCTATGTGGGGGCCATGCCGGGCCGGGTGATCGCGGCCATTCAGCAGGCCGGCAGCTGCAACCCGCTGCTGCTGCTGGATGAGATTGACAAGCTGGGCAACGACCAGCGGGGCGATCCCGCCTCTGCGCTGCTGGAGGTGCTGGACGGGGAGCAGAACAGCACCTTCCGGGACCATTTTCTGGAGGTGCCCTTTGACCTGTCCGACGTGCTCTTTATCACCACCGCCAACACCCTGGATACCATCCCCAGACCCCTGCTGGATCGGATGGAGGTCATCGAATTGACCAGCTACACCGATGAGGAAAAGCTGCAGATCGCCAAGCGGCACCTGCTGCCCAAGGAGCTGAAGCGACACGGGCTGACCAGGGCGCAGCTCAAACTCACCGATGACGCCATCCGGGCCCTGATCCGGGGCTATACCCGGGAATCCGGCGTGCGTATCCTGGAGCGGGAGTTGGGCGCTCTGTGCCGAAAAGCCGCAATGCGTGTAGTATCAGACGGTGTAAAGAGTGTTCACATTACAGAAGAGAACCTGGAGACCTACCTGGGGATCCCGCGCTATCAGCCCGACCGGCTGCCCCAGACGGAGCAGGTGGGCGTGGTCAACGGCCTGGCCTGGACCAGTGTGGGGGGCGAGATCCTGGAGGTAGAGGTGGCTGTGGTGCCCGGCAGCGGGAAGATCGAGCTTACCGGCAACCTGGGTGATGTGATGAAGGAATCCGCCCACGCTGCCCTGACCTATATCCGCAGTCGGGCCGCTCAACTGGGGATCGAAGCCGACTTCTACAAGACCAAGGATATCCATATCCACTTCCCGGAGGGGGCCGTGCCCAAGGACGGCCCGTCGGCCGGCATTGCTATCACCACGGCCATGGTGTCCGCCTTGACCGGCGCCCCGGTCCGTAAGAACCTGGCAATGACAGGCGAAGTCACCTTGCGGGGACGGGTGCTTCCCATCGGCGGTCTGAAAGAGAAGACCATGGCCGCCTACCGGAACGGGATCACCACCGTAATCCTGCCGGCAGACAATGAAAAGGATCTGGAAGAGATCGACCAGACCGTTCGGGCAGGGCTGCGTTTCGTCACTGCGGAACAGGTGGACACGGTACTGGCCGAGGCCCTCTCCCTGAATCTGGCCTGCAGTGACAATGAGCAGCGCCAGGTAGTGGTATCCCCGGCGGGCCGGAACGAGCGTCCCAGCCTGAAACAGTGAGATACATATGGCTGTAAAGTGAGAAACAATTACAGGAGGTCACTATGCCGGTTAATCTGCAAAAAGCGGAGTTTGTCCGCTCCGCGGCCAAGGCGGGAGACTTTCCCCGAGACCGTCTGCCCCAGGTGGCCTTCGCAGGCCGCTCAAACGTGGGTAAATCCTCGGTTATCAACCGTTTGCTGAACCGAAAAAACTTTGCCCGGGTGGGCGCCGCCCCGGGCAAAACCACGCATATTAACTACTTTCTCATCGATGGGGCCTTTTATCTGGTGGATTTGCCGGGTTACGGCTACGCCAAAGTGTCCCTGGCTGAAAAGCAGCGCTGGGGGAGGCTGATGGAAGAGTGGTTTGCGGATCCGGCGTTGATGACCCTGGGGCTGATGATCGTGGATGCCCGTCATAAGCCTACGGCTGACGACTGCACCATGGCGCAGTGGTTCAAGAACAGCGGGAAACCCTTCGCGGTGGTGGCCAATAAGCTGGACAAGCTGCGCAAAAGCGACATTGCACCCAATTTGGCCCGGATCCGGGAGACCTTGGAACTGGATGATACCGTAAAGGTAATTCCCTTTTCGGCCGAGAAGGGAGACGGAAAGCAGGAACTGCTCAATCTGATTTTGGACCATGCGGAGGGGATCAAATGAGATACGTAAAATTGCTACGAAACGACCGGGAAGTATGGGGTGTGCTCCAGGAGAACGAGGTGCGCACCCTGACCAAGCCTCCCTTTGAGGAGCTGTGCTACGACGGGGAGAGCCTGCCGCTGTCCGCGTGCAAACTGGTGGCCCCTTGTGAGGCCACCAAGATCGTGTGCATCGGAAAGAACTACTATGACCATATCCAGGAGATGCGGTCCATGCTGGACGCCTCCCACAACCCGGAGCGGCCCACGCTTTTCCTGAAGGCACCCAACGCCCTGAACGTCCCGGAGGGGCAGGTCCACGCGCCCTCCTTTGTGGGGCGGCTGGACTATGAGGGAGAGTTGGGTGTCGTCATGAAGCGGCGGGCCAAGGATGTATCTGAGGAGGACGCTCTGGACTATGTGCTGGGCTATACCTGTCTGAACGATGTGACCGCCCGGGATATCCAGAAAGGGGACGGACAGTGGGCCCGGGGCAAGAACATGGATGGCTTTGCCCCCATGGGTCCCCTGGTTACCGACGAGGTAGATCCCGCCCATTTGGAGATCACCACCCGGCTGAACGGCGCCGTGGTGCAGCACAGCAACACCGAATTGCTTATCACCAGTGTCCGCAAGACCATTGCCTTCATCACCGCCTCCATGACCCTGGAGCCCGGTGACGTAATCGCCACCGGTACCCCGGCAGGGGTTGGCCCCATGGTCCCCGGCGACGTGGTGGAGGTAGAGATCGGCGGCATCGGGATCCTGCGGAACCACATTGTATGAACGCCTGACAACAGGAGGCGGCTATCTTCCGATAGCCGCCCCTTTTCATTGCCGCCCTTGTGTTTTCCGGTGGGGTTTGCTATAATAAAATCTAATTCAGATACCCTGAAGACCGATGGAGGAATCACGATTTGGCATCATTTGCAGATTTCGCGCAGCGCATGGACTGGTGGGGCCTGGTCACGCTGCTGATCAGCGCTATTGCCGCCCTGCTGTGTATCACGCTCCACGAGCTGTCTCATGGATTTGTGGCATGGCGGCTGGGCGATCCTACGGCCAAGCAGGCGGGGCGCCTAACCCTGAATCCCATCAAGCACCTGGACCCGGTGGGCCTGATCATGATGCTCATTGCCAAGGTGGGCTGGGCCAAGCCGGTACCGGTGGATATGCGCTACTTCAAGCACCCAAAACAGGGTATGGCCCTGACCGCTCTGGCCGGTCCGGCGGCCAACTTTCTCACCGCCATGGCCGCCGTGGCGCTGGCCTCCCTCATCTGGCATGTTGGGCGGGTGAGTCATGCCACTCTGTTGGCACTGTGCTTTCTGTCCAATATCGCCCTGCTGGGGGTAGGTATGGGTCTATTCAACCTGATCCCGGTGTCCCCCCTGGACGGCTCCAAGATCCTGTTCGCCCTGCTGCCCAGCCAGATCTACAATAAGATCCTGCGCTATGAACGGTATATCGGCATCGCGCTGTTCATCCTGGTGCTGCTAGGGGTATTCAGCAAGCCGCTGAGTTTTCTGATGATCCATGTCCTGCAGGGTATGTGCGCGTTGACGGGAATGCCGGCGGATGTACTGTGGATCTGTCAGGATGTGTCGTCCATCCTGAATCTGTTTTGAGGTGAGTACCATCGAAGCGCCTATTTACCATCTGGAAAAAGTGGTCAAGACCCGGGAGGACATGGAGGACTTCAACGGCCCGCTGGACCTGATCCTCCACCTGCTGGCAAAAAATAAAATGGAGATCAAGGACATTCAGATCTCTCTGATCCTGGAGCAGTACCTGGCCTGGATGGACCAGCGCAAGCGGCTGGATATGGAGGTGGCCAGCGAATTTGTCACCATGGCCGCCCAGCTGGTTTTTATCAAAACAAGAATGCTGCTGTCCATCCACGATGAAGAGGCGCTGTCCGAGCTGGAACAGCTGATGGCTTCCTTGGAAGAGCACCAGCGGCACGAGAATTTTGCCCGTATCAAGGCGGTGGTGCCGGAACTGTCTGACCGCTATGCGGTGGGCCGGGATTATATGACCAAGACCCCAGAGGTGCTGCCGGTGAGCAAGACCTACCGGTACGTCCATCAGCCCGCCGATCTGCTGCGGGCCATGCAGAGCGTGCTGGCCCGGGCGGATCACCGTCTGCCGCCTCCTATGGCCGCCTTCGAGGGCATCGTGGGGCGTGAGCCCTACCCGGTGGCAGACAAGGCGGACGAGATCCTGGACCGGCTGACCCGGTTCGGCGTGACCCGGTTCCGGGCCCTGTTCAAGGGCAACCGGAGCCGCTCGGAGATCGTGGCCACCTTTATCGCGGTGCTGGAGCTGTGCAAGGCCAGGCGCCTGCGTCTGGCGGGTACCGAGAGCGACTGTACGGTGACCTGCACCGACGGGTCCGAAGGGCAGGAGAACATGGAATTCTCTACCGATGCATATGAACCGGCGGATGGGGGATAATGATGGAATTGAAGGAAATTGAATCCGCCATTGAGGGCATTTTGTTTGCCGCCGGGGAGCCGGTGGGCGTGGAGCGGCTGTGTCTGGCGCTGGACATTGACCGGAGCACGGCGGATGCCGTTTGCCAGCGCTTGGCGGACTACTACAGCTATGAGCGACGGGGCATCCGCCTGCTGCGGCTGGACAGCAGCTACCAGCTGTGTTCCGCTCCAGAATTTGCCCCCAACATCCGGAGGGCCTTTGAAAGCCGCCGTCCGGCCAAGCTCAGTCAGCCGGCGCTGGAGGTGTTGGCTATCATCGCATACTACCAACCCGCCACCCGGGCCTATGTGGATCAGATCCGGGGAGTGGACAGTTCCTATACCGTGGGATTGCTGCTGGAGCGGGAGCTGATCGAGGAGTGCGGCCGTCTGGCCGTGCCTGGCCGTCCCATCCAGTATCGCACCACCCAGAATTTCCTGCGGTCCTTTGGCCTCTCCAGCCTGGATGAGCTGCCCGAGCTGCCCAATGCTGCGCCGGAGGACGGCCAGCTGACCCTGGAGATGCAGGCGGCGGTAGCCCGGCTCCAAGCGGAGCAGGAGGGGACCGAAGTGACGGAGGAAGAGATCGAACAGGCCGCCCGGGAAATGGCCCGGACGGAGGGAGGCGCCCAGTCATGAAGGTGCTGCTTATCCTGGCGCTGATCGCGGCGGTGCTGGCGCTCATCAGTCTGATCCGGGTGGGTGTCCAGGTGCTCTATGTGCCGTCAGGGCTGACGCTCCGGCTGAAGCTGGGGCCGGTCCGGGTGACCCTGCTGCCCAGGAAGAAGGCAAACAAGAAAAAGAAGAAAAAAGGAAAAAAAGAAGCCGCTCCGGCAGAGCGGCACAAAGGCGATATGCTGGGACAAGTTCGCCGTGTGCTGCCCCTGGTGGCGGAAGGGGCGGGCAGGCTGAAGCGGAAGGTTCGCCTGGACCGCATCTATCTGGATGTGACCGCCGCAGCGTCTGATCCCGCCAGCGCTGCTCTGGCCTTCGGCGGAGTCAATGCGGCGGTAGGTATGATTTGGCCGCTGGTGGAGCAGAATTTCAATGTGAAGGACAGGCGGATCCGTACCCGGGTGGACTTTGAAGCCAACCGGCCTACCGCCAGTCTGGACGCAGCGGCTACCCTTACCATCGGACAGGCCCTGTCGCTGGCCCTCTGGCTGGCGCCCAGACTGCCCCAGGTCCTTGGAACGGAGAAAAAGAAAAAACAGGCAGATACAGTACAGAAAGAGGCGGTTTGAATATGGAAAAGCAACATCCTATCGGCGATCTGATGACCACCACCATGCAGAAGATCCGGGAGATCGCGGACGTGAACACCATCATCGGGCAGCCCATTAAGGCCGGGGAGATCACCATCATTCCCATTTCCAAGCTGACGGTGGGCTTTGCCTCCGGCGGCAGCGACTTTGTGTCCAAAAACCAGAAGCCGGAGAGCGACAACTCCTTCGGCGGCGGCAGCGGCGCGGGTATGAACCTGTCTCCGGTGGCCTTCCTCATCATCAAGGGCGACACGGTAAAGCTGATGCCTGTGGCGGCGCCCCCCTGCAACACGGTGGACCGTGTGGTGGAGATGGTGCCTGAGGTCATTGACAAGGTGACGGATTTTGTAGAGAAGCAGCAGGAGAAAAAGGCGGGGGATAACACCGCTTTTTAAGGGCCATACTAGCAGCATCAACGTGAGGTGATGCTGCTTGAGGCGTGTGATCGCCCTTTTTCTGACCCTGAGCCTATTGACCGCTCCCGCCCTGGGCGCAAAGGCGGTAAGCACCTCTGCCTCCGCCGCCATCCTGATGGATGTGGAGAGCGGGCGGGTGCTCTATGCGCAAAACGCGGATGAAAAACGCCCCATCGCCAGCATCACCAAGCTGATGACGGCTTTGGTGGCGGTGGAACTGTGCCCGGACCTGTCTGCCGAAGTGACGGTACGGCAGGAGTGGACCGGCGCGGAGGGCTCCTCCATGTATCTCAAACCGGGGGAGAAGCTGACCATGGAGGCCCTGCTGTACGGCTTGCTGCTCTCTTCCGGCAACGACGCGGCCCTGGCCATCGCGGGCAGCTGCTGTGAGACCGTGGAGGCCTTTGTCGCCAGGATGAATGAGACAGCGGCCCGGCTGGGTATGACCAACACCCATTTTGCCAACCCCAACGGCCTGGACGATCCGGAGCACTACTCCACCGCCCGGGATATGGCGCTGCTGGCCCGGGCGGTGCTGGAGCAGGAAACCCTGCGCCGGATCGCAGGCACCAGGACCATCACCATTGCCGGGCGCTATCTGGCCAACCACAACAAACTGCTGTGGCGGTATGAGGGCTGCACCGGGCTGAAGACCGGCTACACCGATGAGGCGGGCCGCACTCTGGTGTCCAGCGCCCGGCGGGACGGTCAGGAGCTCATCGCTGTGACCCTGAACGACCCCAACGACTGGGCGGATCACGCCGCCCTGTTTGATTACGGCTTTTCCAACTACCCCAGGACCCTGGCGGTGTCAGGGGCGCAAAGCTGGCTGATCCCCTGCGGAGGCAGCCTGACGCGGTTTGTCTCCGCCGGAACCGGCGCAGATATCTGCTATCCGCTGGCGGAAGGGGAGAGGTTGTCCATGGAGGTGTCCCTGCCTGAGCAGGTTGAGGTCCCAATCACCGCCGGTGAGATTGCCGGAGAGCTGGTGTTCCGGCTGGCGGAGGAAACCGTGCTGCGGGTACCGCTGTACTACCAGACCGGAGCGGCGGATGACCGGGCACCGGAGGGCTGGCTGAGCCGGTTCTTTGGATTCGGCACGTACACGTAAACGTATCATGAAATAAAGTAGCAAAGGTCTGCCGCTTCAGCGCGGCAGACCTTTCTGCGGGAGAGGAAGAAGATGGAAGAACGGCTGCAGAAGATCCTGTCCGCCCGGGGTGTGGCCTCCCGGCGGGCTGCGGAGGCCTACTTGGAAGCGGGGCGCGTCACGGTCAATGGCCATCCCGCCAAAATAGGGGACCGGGCCGACCCGGAACGGGACGAGATCCGGGTGGACGGCAGACCGCTGCCGTCTTTGGACCGGCGTACTTATGTGATGCTGAATAAGCCCAGAGGATATGTGACCACCCTCTCCGACGAGAAGGGGCGCAGGACAGTGGCCCAGCTGGTGGAGGGCTGCGGCGCCCGGGTGTGGCCGGTGGGGCGGCTGGATCTGGATTCCGAGGGCCTGCTGATTCTGACGGACGACGGCGCCCTGACGCAAAACCTGCTGCATCCCAGCCATGAGGTGCAGAAGGAGTACCACGTTTGGGTGGAGGGCGATGTGGCGGCTGCCCTGCCCGTTCTCCGCGGGCCACTCTCCCTGGATGGCGTGCCGCTCCATCCCGCCAGAGTGGAGGTATTGGGTCCGGGACAGCTCTCAGTCACCATCCACGAGGGGCGCAACCGGCAGGTGCGGCGGATGTGCGCGGCAGCCGGACTGAAAGTACGGCGGCTGCGCCGGGTGAGAGAGGGCAGCCTGACGCTGGGCAATCTGAAGGTGGGCTGCTGGCGGCATCTGACAGAGGATGAACTTTCCCAGCTGCTGGAAGGTCATACAAAAAGCAGTGTTTGATTTGCAGGAAAAATAGGCCTACTTGCAAAAAAGGATTGCTTTTCTGCGGGATTCCCGGTATCATAATACGTGCTGAAATTTTTGTATCCATGGGGATGCGTTTTGAAAGTAGCCCGCCGGATAAATGGAACAGGGCCCGGGAGGTTGTATCATGTCCAAGGATATTTTGTCGGTGATTCAGAGCAATATGGGGTCTTTCTCCAAAGGACAGAAGCTGATCGCCAATTTTATTCTGGAATCCTACGACAAGGCCGCTTTTATGACGGCCAGTAAATTGGGTAAGACGGTGAAGGTCAGTGAATCCACCGTGGTCCGCTTTGCCGCCGAGCTGGGTTATGACGGATATCCCGCCATGCAGAAGGCGCTGCAGGAGATGATCCGCAGCAAGCTCACCTCGATCCAGCGGATCGAGGTGTCCAACGACCGGATCGGGGACCACGATATCCTGTCCATGGTGATGCAGTCGGACATCGAAAAGATCCATATGACCATGGAGGAGACGGACCGGGCGGAGTTCAGCCATGCGGTGGACGCCATCGTCAACGCCAAACATATTTACATCCTGGGCGTCCGCTCTGCCGCCGCCCTGGCCAGCTTTTTGGGCTTCTACTTCAATCTGATCTTTGAGCACGTCACCATCGTCCACACCACCTCTATCAGCGAGGTGTTTGAGCAGCTGCTGCGCATTGGGCCGGGGGATGTGATTATCGGCATCAGCTTCCCCCGCTACTCCCGCCGCACCGTTTCGGCCATGCAGTTTGCCCACGACCGGGGCGCTACCGCCATTGCCCTGACCGATAGTGAGACTTCGCCCCTGGTGCAGTACTCCACCCATCGGCTGCTGGCCAAGAGCGACATGGCCTCCTTTGTGGATTCCCTGGTGGCTCCTCTCAGCCTGATCAACGCCCTGATCGTCTCCATCGGCCGGAAAAAGAACGAGGATCTGTCCAAGACTTTCGCCACCCTGGAGCAGATCTGGGATGAATACGACGTGTATGAAAAGGTGGAAACAGGTCATTGAATGATGTGATTGTGATCGGAGGGGGCGCTGCCGGATGTATGGCGGCGCTGGCCGCCGCGGAGAGAGGGGCGTCTGTGACCCTTCTGGAGCGCAATCCCAAGCTGGGCCGAAAGCTGTACATTACCGGAAAGGGCCGCTGCAATGTGACCAACGACTGCTCCGTGCAGGAGGTATTGCAGAATGTGCCCCATAACAGCCGCTTTCTCACCAGCGCGGTGACCCGGTTCCCACCGGAGCAGGTGAAACAGTTTTTTGAGAGTCGGGGCGTGCCCCTGAAAACTGAACGGGGAAACCGGGTGTTCCCCCAGTCCGATCATGCGGCGGACATCATCGACGCGCTGCTGCTGGCTCTTCGCCGGGCCCGGGTGTCCATCGTGCAGGACCGGGCCAAGGCGCTCCGCAGAGACGGGGAGACCCTGAAAGGAGTGGAAGGGGAGCACGGCTTTTATCCCTGCCGGGCGGTGGTGATTGCCACTGGCGGCGTATCCTATCCGCTGACCGGCTCCACAGGCGACGGATATGCCCTGGCCCGGGAGCTTGGGCATACGGTGCTGCCCCCCAAGGGATCTCTGGTGCCTCTGGTGGCGAAACAGCCTTTTTGCGCCCGGATGCAGGGCCTGAGCCTGAAAAATGTGGCAATCCGGGTGAGGACGGAGAAGAAAAAGACCGTTTTTGCCGAGCAGGGAGAGATGCTGTTTACCCACTTCGGCCTGTCCGGGCCCTTGGTCCTTACGGCCTCCGCCCATATGCGGGACTATGAGAAGGAGCATTATTACATCCAGTTGGACCTGAAGCCGGCGCTGGATGAGGAGAAGCTGGATAAGCGCCTGCTGCGGGACCTGGAGGAGAATACCAATCGGAATTTCCAGCATGTGCTGGAGGGATTGGTCCCCCGGCTGATGGTGCCCGTTCTGCTGGAGCTGACCGGCATCCCAGGGGATGAAAAGGCAAATTCCATTACACGCGCTCAGCGGCGCAAGCTGCTGGAGACGCTGAAGTGTATCCGCATCGACATAGCCGGTCCCCGGCCGGTGGAGGAGGCCATTGTCACATCCGGAGGCGTCAAGGTCTCGGAGATCAATCCCACCACCATGGAATCCAAGAAGGCGCAGGGTGTCTTTTTTGCCGGTGAGGTACTGGATGTGGACGCCTATACCGGTGGCTTTAATCTGCAGATCGCCTGGTCCACCGGCCGGGCGGCAGGCCAGGGCGCGGCGGAGCGGGTGCTGGGAGAAGAAGGAGTGGAGCTGTCATGAAGCAGCACAGGAGCATTGCCATCGACGGGCCGTCCGGGGCGGGAAAGTCCACCCTGGCCAAGCGCCTGGCGGAGAAATTGGGTTATTTATATGTGGATACGGGGGCAATCTACCGCACGGTGGGGCTTCAGGCTTTTCGCGCCGGCGTTGATCCGGCGGATCCGGCGGCGGTGATCCCGCTGCTGAAGGAGATCCGGATCCATCTGGCCTATGGAGAAGACGGTCTGCAGCATATGTACCTCAACGGAGAGGACGTAACAGGGGAGATCCGGCGGCACGAGATCTCTGCCTATGCCTCCGGCGTCTCCGCCATCCCGGAGGTCCGGGCCTTTTTGCTGGCTCAGCAGCGCAATCTGGCTGAGACGCACGATGTGGTCATGGACGGCCGGGACATCGGCACCGTGGTGCTGCCTGATGCGGATGTGAAGATCTTCCTCACCGCCGCGCCTGAGGCCCGGGCCCGCCGCCGCTGGCTGGAGCTGAAGGAACGGGGACAGGATACCCCCTTTGAGACTGTGCTCCACGACGTAAAGGAGCGGGACGACAAGGATACGCACCGGGCCGCGGCTCCGCTGCGCCAGGCGGAGGATGCGGTGTTGGCCGATACCACACATATGGATCTGGAGCAGAGCTTGGCGCTCCTGATACAGATCGCAAAGGAGCGATTGCAGGCATGAATATCATTTACTTCCTGGCGTACCTGGTCCTCTGGCCGGTATTCCGGATCTGTAAGCCTACCAAGTGCATCAACAAAAAGAACTTTCCGGAGGGAGGCGCCCTGCTGTGCGCCAACCACACCCGGATGAGCGACCCGCTGTTTGTGGCCTATGCCCTGGGCCTGAAGCATCAGATCCACGTGATGGCCAAGGAAGAGGTCATGCACTGGCCCATCATCGGCTGGATTCTGAAGCACGGCGGCATTTTCGGTGTCAAGCGGGGGCAGGCGGATATCGGCGCCATCAAGACGGCCATGAAGTATCTGAAAAACGGCGAGCTGCTGCTGATGTTCCCTGAGGGCACCCGCCACCAGGACGGGGATTTCGGCGACGCCAAGACAGGGGCCGCCATGCTGGCGGTACGCACCGGCGTACCCATTGTGCCCATCTACATGCCGGCGGAGAAGCGCTGGTTTCACTGGAATCAGGTTGTCATCGGTGAGCCCTATCGCCCGGTAATAGCCGGCAAACGGGCCACTCCGGAGGAGTACCGCGCCATCGCCGATGAGGTTATGGCCCGGATCGAGGCCTTGCAGCCTCAGGCCGGGCGATGAAGCTGGAGCTGGCCAAATCCGCCGGATTCTGCTATGGGGTCCGCCGGGCGGTCCATCTGGCGGAGCAGGCGTCAGAAGAGGGAAAAGCCTGCGTAATGCTGGGACCCATCATCCACAACAGCAGCGTGATCGACTACCTGAAGGCCAGAGGCGTTGGGATGATCCAGACCCCGGAGGAGGCCCAGCCAGGCACGACGGTGATCATCCGTTCCCACGGGGAGGGAAAGGCCGCCTACGACCTGCTGGCGGAGCGTGGCTGCCCGCTGATCGACGCTACCTGTCCCAATGTGTCTCGGATCCATCAGATTGTCTCCCAGGCGGAGGCGGACGGCCGACAGGTAATCATTATCGGTACCCCCACTCACCCAGAGGTGGAGGCCATTGCCGGATGGTGTGCCCATCCGCTGGTGTTTGACGGGGTGACTGCGCTCTCCAGCTGGATAGAACAGGAAATGGAACGCCGGGATTTGCCGGTTACCATGGTGTCCCAAACCACCTCTACCCGGGCAATTTGGGACAAGTGCGTAGAAAAAGCAAAAAAAGAGTGTACAAACTTAAAAATTTTTGATACAATATGTAATGCTACGTATAAACGGCAGTCCGAGGCCCAGGCGCTGGCCGCTCATTCCGATGCTATGGTCGTCATCGGAGGGAGGGAGAGCTCCAACACCAAACGGCTGGCGGAACTGTGCGCGGCGCTCTGTCCCAAGGTCGTTTGGATCGAACGGGCGGCAGAGCTGGAACCTTCCACCCTGCGTCGGAAGGCTTCTATTGGAATCACTGCGGGCGCGTCCACGCCTGAGTGGATTATAAAGGAGGTCTATGACAAAATGAGCGACGAAAACATTGAGATCGAGGAATCCTTCGCTGAAATGCTGGAGAAATCGATCAAGACTTTAAATACAGGGGAGAAGGTTACTGGCGTTGTCACTGGGATTACGCCTACTGAGATCTACGTGGATCTTGGGACCAAGCACGCCGGCTACATACCGGTGTCCGAGCTGACCGACGACCCTACGGTTAAGGTCGAGGATCTGGTAAAAGTGGGCGATGAGATCGAGACTTACGTCATGCGCGTGAACGACCAGGAGGGTGTTGTCACCCTTTCCAAGAAGCGCCTTGACACCGTGAAGAGCTGGGAAGACATCGAGCAGGCCAAGGAGGATCACACCACCGTCGAGGGCGTGGTCACCGAGGAAAACAAGGGCGGCGTCGTTGTCTCCATCAAGGGCGTGCGCGTGTTCGTGCCCGCCTCTCAGACCGGTCTGCCCCGGGATACTCCCATGAGCCAGCTGGTCAAGCAGAAGGTGCGCCTGCGCATCACCGAGGTCAACCGTGCCCGCAAGCGCGTGGTTGGCTCCATCCGTGCTGTTGAGGCTGAGGAGCGCGCCGCCAAGGCCGCCGAGGTGTGGGCCAACATCGAAGAGGGCAAGCACTACACTGGCGTTGTGAAGAGCCTGACCTCTTACGGCGCTTTCGTGGACATCGGCGGCGTGGACGGCATGGTCCACATCTCCGAGCTGTCCTGGTCCCGCATCAAGCACCCCTCCGAGGTCGTCTCCGTGGGCGACACCGTTGATGTGTATGTGATTTCCTTTGACAAGGAGAAGAAGAAGATCTCCCTGGGCATGAAGGATCGCTCCCAGAACCCCTGGGAGGTGTTCACCGGCAAGTATCAGGTGGGCGACGTGGCCAATGTCCGCGTGGTCAAGCTGATGACCTTCGGCGCCTTTGCCGAGATCGTGCCCGGTGTGGACGGCCTGATCCACATCTCCCAGATCGCTGATCACCGCATCGACAAGCCCGGCGATGTGCTCAGCGAGGGCCAGATGGTGGATGTGAAGATCATCGACATCGACTACGACAAGAAGAAGGTCTCCCTGTCCATCCGTGCTCTGCTGGAGGGTCAGGAGCCCGCTGAGGGTGACAACGAGGAGTAATCGCCTCTGAGATCTCAAGCCGCACCGTTTCCCGCTGGAAACGGTGCGGTTTTTTGCGTTTTTACAAGAGCAAAACAGAAATTTACTTGCAATAGGGTTGAAAAGTGTCTATAATAAATTTATAAGCGAAATTGATGTATACAAATTGGAGTTGATAAGTCCGGGAGGTGGGATCGTGTTTCAGGTAGGGGACAAAATCGTTCACCCGATGCATGGTGCTGGTGTGATAGACAGCATTGTGCAGAAGAAGGTCAACGGTGTGGTGCGGGAGTATTATATTCTCAAGCTCCCTGTGGGCGGTATGCTGGTCATGATCCCCACGGAGCACAGCGAGGAGATCGGTGTACGTCCTGTGGTCAAGCAGGAGGAGGCCGACCGGGTCATCGCCGCCATACCGAATATTGAGGTGGATATGACCCCCAACTGGAACCGGCGCTACCGGGAGAATATGCTCCGTTTGAAGAGCGGCGACCTGCTGGAGGTGGCCCGGGTGGTAAAGGGGCTGGTGCTTCGGGAAGAAGAGCGGGGTCTGTCCACCGGGGAGCGGAAAATGCTCCACTCCGCCAAGCAGATCCTGATCTCTGAGATCGTCTTATCGCAGAACGCCAGCTATGAAGATGTAGAAGCGCGCATCAATACGGCCCTGGCGTAATAAGTTTGTCGTGTGGGCGGCCCGCCGCGGCCGCCCAAGTTTTACATAAGTGTCTGCAAGGGAGCCGGCGGGCTCCTTTTTTCGGGAAAGGGGAGAACAATGGCCGGATTGTTATCGCGCCTGTTTCATAAGAAGGGGACGCCGCCTATCCGCTGCGCCGCCGTGGTGCCTGCGGCGGGCAGTTCCACCCGCATGGCGGGCCGGGACAAGATCCTCCTTCCGCTGGGGGACCAGCCGGTTCTGGTCCACACTCTTCGGGCGCTGGAGCTGTGCCCTCACATCACGGAGATCGTGGTGGTGACCCGACGGGACCTGATCGTACCTATCGGTCAGCTGTGCCGGGACTGCGGTTTCCAAAAGGTGACCAAGGTGATCCCCGGAGGGGAGACCCGGACCCAGTCTGTGCTGAATGGCTTAGAAGAGGTGAGTAAAGAGGCGGAGCTGATCGCCATCCACGACGGTGCCCGGCCTCTGGTAAGCCAGGCGGTACTGGATGCCGTCATCACCCGGGCCTCCCAGTGCGGTGCCGCCGCCCCGGCGGTACCGGTGAAAGACACCATCAAGCGGGCCAAAGATGGGGTGGTGGAGACCACTTTGGATCGGTCGGAGCTGTTTGCCATCCAGACCCCTCAGGTTTTTCAGGCGGATCTGATCCGCACCGCCCTGACCCGGGCGGTGGAGGATGGTGCCGCACTCACTGATGACTGCGGTGCAGTGGAGCGCCTGGGTATCGGGGTAGCGCTGACCCAGGGGGATTACCGCAATTTAAAGGTGACTACGCCGGAGGATATGGCCATGGCAGAGGCGCTGCTGGAATGGGAGGACGAGGCATGAGAATCGGACACGGATATGACGTACACAGGCTGACAGAGGGCCGGAAGCTTATTTTAGGAGGGGTGGACATCCCCTTTGAAAAGGGATTGCTGGGCCACTCTGACGCGGATGTATTGACCCACGCCGTCATGGATGCCCTGCTGGGGGCGGCTGGGCTGGGAGATATCGGAAAGGCCTTCCCCGACACCGATCCGGCCTATGCGGGAGCGGACAGCCTGAAGCTGCTGGACACGGTCGTGGAGATGCTGACCCGGGCGGGATACCGGGTGGGCAATGTGGATGCCACCGTTTTGGCGCAGCGGCCTAAGCTGGCCCCCTACATCGGTGAGATGCGGGAGAATCTGGCCCGGCGGATGGGTGTTACACCCGACCGGGTCAACGTGAAGGCCACCACGGAGGAAAAGCTGGGCTTTACCGGCAGCGGGGCGGGCATGGCAGCCCATGCCGTCTGCCTGCTGGAGGAAGAATAGAGGCGCAAAACGCTTCTCACGCACATACACTGGTGCGAGAGGAGCGTTTTTTCTTATGGTCTATTATCTCATCGTCTGCCGCTCCCTGACCTATGCCCAGCGGACGGCCGCAGCGCTGGAGCGGGCGGGGATCACGGCCCATATCCTCCGCTCCCCCAGAGCCATCGACCGGGAGGGATGCAGCCACAGCGTCAAGGTGTCGGAGCGGAATCTGGCCAACGCACTGCTCATTCTGAGCCGGGTGGGTCTGACGCCCAAGCGGGTCTATCTTATGGCAGGGGACGGCAGTTACAAGGAGGTGCTGCTTTGATCTATCTGGACAGTGCGGCCACTACCATGCAGAAGCCGCCGGAGGTGGCCAGAGCAGCGGCCTACGCCGTGGGACATATGGCCTCCCCCGGCCGGGGCGGACATCCGCCCGCCATGAAAGCGGCGGAGACCGCCTTTGCCTGCCGCCAGGCGGCGGCGGAGCTGTTCGGCGTATCCGACCCGGAGCGGGTGGTCTTTACCTTCAACGCCACCCACGGCCTGAACATCGCCATCCGCTCCCTGGTCAGTGCGGGAGACCGGGTGGTGATCTCCGGCTGGGAGCACAACGCCGTTACCCGGCCGCTCCACGGGATCGGGGCGGAGATCGTGACGGCCCGGGCGCCGCTGTTTGACCGGGCGGGACAGCTGGCTGCCTTTGCGGAAGCTATGGAGGGCGATGTCAAGGCGGTGATCTGCACCCATATTTCCAACGTGTTCGGTTTTATTCTGCCGGTGGAGGAGATCGCCGCCCTGTGTCGGGAGCGAAGGATTCCCTTTCTTCTGGACGCCTCTCAGTCTGCCGGCTGTCTGCCGGTGCGGCAGGACCAGCTGAGGGCGGCCTTTATCGCCATGCCGGGCCACAAGGGGCTCTACGGCCCTCAGGGCACCGGACTGCTGATCTGCGGCAGCGATCCTAAACCGCTGCTGGAAGGGGGGACGGGGAGCGCCTCCGTACTCCAGACCATGCCGGACTTTCTGCCTGACCGGTTGGAGGCCGGCACCCATAATATGCCGGGAATCGCCGGACTGCTGGCGGGCCTGGGCTATGTCCGCTCCAGAGGCACGGAAGCCATTCTCCGCAGGGAACGGAGCCTGATCCGGAGCGCTGTCCGGGGATTGGCCGCTCTGTCCGGTGTGCGCGTCTTTGCGGCCGACGACCCGGTGGATCAGGCGGGTGTCCTGTCCTTCCAGATCGCCGGAAGAGACTGCGAAGAGGTGGGGGAATACCTGGGGCGCCATGGGATCGCGGTACGTGCCGGCCTCCACTGCGCGCCCACCGCACACCAGTCCGCCGGCACACTGGAGACCGGTACGGTTCGGGTCAGTGTCTCCGATTTCAATACCCGGGCGGAGATTGCTCAACTGGTACGGGCGGTGGCTCAATTGACCCATGCCTGACGGCGGCGGCAGCTGACAGAGTACGGCTCTGGCGGCGGCCGCCGCTCTCTTGTGTTGTTTACAGAAAATTGATTTTCAGCCGTTTCGTTATACTTGTAAAGAGGCTGGGAATACAGTATAATATCTTAGTTAAAGGGAAGTGAAGGCTCTGGAGGGCCTGACACAGGAGATGAGGAAATGGAAGGGATCTTATATCTGTTGCAGCAGGTCAAGGGGATGGTGACGCCGTTCGGTGTCTCTGATCTCATTGACATCCTCATCATGGCCTTTATTATCTATAAGGTCATCATGTTTATCCAGCGTACCAGTACCGGAGCCGTGGCAAAGGGCATCCTGCTTTTGGTTGTGGCGATCCTGGTTACCAGCGCGCTTCAGCTCAACACGGTGAATTTTCTGATGGGCAAGATCGTAGAATATGGAGCCCTTGCCCTGGTCATTCTGTTCCAGCCGGAGATCCGCCGGTTCCTGGAACAGGTGGGCCGGACCAATCTGGGCGAAGTCTTCAACCACGTGGAGGAGCGTAATGAACTGGACAGCGCCATCACCCAGACGGTGGAGGCCTATACCTCTCTTTCTAAATCCAAGACCGGTGCCCTGATGGTATTTGAGCGAAAAAATATGCTGGAGGATGCCATCAAGACCGGCACAGCGCTGGACTGCTCGGTGAATGCTGAGCTGCTGAAAAACATCTTTTGGAACAAAGCGCCCCTCCATGACGGCGCAGTTATCGTCCGGGGCGGCCGGATCGTAGGCGCCGGCTGCATGCTCCCTATGTCGGGCAATGTGAACCTGTCCCGGGAACTGGGCATGCGTCACCGGGCCGGCATCGGCGCCAGCGAACACACCGACGCGGTAGTGGCCATCGTGTCGGAGGAGACCGGCTCCATTTCCGTGGCAGTGGGCGGTATGCTGAAGCGGCATCTGGCCCCTGAGACGCTGGACCGTCTGCTGCGCAATGAACTGCTGCCTGAGCAGGAGGATGCGGAGGCTGCGCCCAAATTCAAACTGGCCAACCTGTTCCGGGCAGGAAAGGGGGAGAAGCAGAATGGGGAAAAAGATCACTGACAGCAGATGGTTTTATATTGTCATCTCTCTTCTGCTGGCCTTTGTCCTCTGGATCTATGTGGGGAAAGAGGCCAATCCCATCAAAACCAGTACCCTCAGCAATGTGCAGGTGGTGTTCAGCGGCCTGGAAAAGCTGGAGGAGCGAGGGCTTATGATCTCTGAGGGTGCCGACCAGACCGTTGCCCTGCGGATCCGCACCCGGAACGATGTCTGGTCCCGCTTGAATCAGGGAGAGACCACCGTGACCATTGATGTGTCCGGCATCACGGAACCGGGGGAACAGAATATGAGCATTACCGCCCGGAATATCAGCTATCCCCGCTCCATCACGGCGACCGATTCCATTGATCTGCAGTACACCAGCCCAAGTACTGTATCGTTTACCGTGTCCAAGTGGGCCAGCAAGGACGTAGGGGTCCGGGGTGTCTTTGAGGGCAGCATTGCCGACGGCTATCAGCGGGGCGAGTTCTCCATGGCACCGGAGAAGGTCACCGTCAGCGGTCCTCAGGAGCTGGTGGATCAGATCGATTACGCCAAGGTGACGGTCACGCAGACGGATATGAATGCCACTTACAGTCAGGACACCGGGTATACGCTGATCGACTACGAGGGCAATGCGGTATATTACAGCGAGCTGGAGACCTCTCCGGAGACCGTGCTGGTCACCATGCCGGTGGAGAAACTGAAGGAAGTGGAACTGACGGTAGACATTATCCCCGGCGGTGGTGCCACAGAGGATGATGTAGACATCGACATTGACCCCAAGACCATTATGGTGTCCGGCAGTGATCAGGATCTGGAAAATCTGGACAGCATCAGCCTGGGTGAAATCAATCTGTCCGATGTATTCGGCAGCCTGACCCAGTCCATGCCCATCCAGCTGGATTCCGCCCTCACCAATGTCAGCGGCATTACAGAGGCAAATGTGACGGTGACCATCAAGGGCCTGACCACCAAGGTCCTGCAGGTTAATAATATTAGCTTTATCAATCGGCCCAACGGCTACCGGGCAGATGTAGTGACCCAGTCGTGCAGCGTGCAGATCCGGGGCACCAAAGAGGCAGTGGAGGCGGTAACATCCTCCCAGCTGCGGATCGTGGCAGATCTGTCCGAAGTGGAACTGGCCACCGGCAACCAGACGATTCCCGTAAAGGTATATCTGGATGGCAGCAGCGATGTGGGCGTGGTGGGAGATTACAATATTGTGGTCTCCATCACAAGAGAATAATAAAAAGGTGATAGAATGATTCAAACAGCAAAAGTAACACGGGTTCTGGACAATGGTACTGCGGAGGTGGCAGTCAAGCGGCAGTCCGCCTGCGGCCACGACTGTTCCAAGTGCGGCGGCGGATGCAGCGAGCTGATGGTCAGCTCTACAGTATCCGTGGTGGCGGCCAATCCGGTGCGGGCCATGCCCGGCGATATGGTGCGGGTGGAATCCTCCACCGGGGGTGTGCTGAAAGCCGCCGTAGTGGTCTATCTGGTGCCCTTTATCCTGTTCTTCCTGGGGTATTTCGTGTGCGCGATCGCCCATCTCAGCGGCGGCATCAGCGCCGCTGTAGGCGGGATTGGCTTCGCGATAGGTGTGCTGCTGGCGGTGTTGCTGGACCGTCAGGTCCGCCGCGACCGCTCCATTACGTTCTGCATCACAGCGATCAATCCTCAGGACTGATGTTCGGTTACGTGCGTCCCTATCGGGACGAACTGAAGGTGCGGGAACAGCGGGATTATGAAGCGCTGTACTGTGGCCTGTGCCAGGCTCTGGGCAGGCGGCACGGCTTTCTGGCCCGTATATTCCTCAACTACGATTTTACCTTTCTGGCCATGCTGCTGGACGGGGACAAGCCCGTGATGGAGCGTCATCCCTGTCCCGCCCGGCTCTGGTGCCGGAAAAAGAATTGTGCCATGGCCGGCGGTACTGACGCAGCCGCCGATGCGGGCACCATCCTGACCTACTGGAAGCTGCGGGATACCGTAGCGGATGGCTCATTCTGGAGGAAAACAGGGGCCAGGCTCCTGTCCTGGCTGTTCCGGCGGAGCTACCGCAGGGCGGCTGCCAGCCGCCCGGAATTTGATCAGGCGGTACGTGAAAACCTGGAGCAGCTTCAAACCCTGGAGCGGGAGAGCTGCCCTTCTCTGGACCGGACGGCGGACACCTTTGCGAAGATCCTGTCTGCCGCGGCGCCTGTCTCGGATGATTCCGGCCGTGACCGGGCGCTGGAGCAGCTGCTTTACCATATTGGGCGCTGGATCTACCTGGTGGACGCCTGGGATGATCTGGAGGAGGACCGGCGTCGGGGCGGGTATAATCCTATCTCCGCCCGCTTCCCCGGACAGGAGGAAGCGAACCGGGACTATCTGCGCACCACTCTGCGGCACTCTCTAAATCTGGCCCGCTCCGCCGGTGCGCTGCTGGAGCTGGGCCACTGGCAGGGGACGGTAGAAAATATTTTATATCTGGGTCTTCCGGCAGTGGAAGAGCTGGTGTTTACCGGCCGGTGGAAGGCCGTCAATCACAGAAACAGGAGACAGAGTACATGAGCGATCCGTATAGCGTATTGGGCGTCAAGCCGGACGCCAGCGACGATGAGATCAAGCGGGCCTACCGTGAGCTGGCGCGCAAGTATCATCCCGACAATTACCAGAACAATCCCCTGGCTGATCTGGCGGAAGAGAAAATGAAGGAGATCAACGAGGCCTACGATACCATCACCCGTATGCGCAGCGGCGGTGGGAATTCCGGCGGTTACCAGGGCCAGAGCGCCTATCAGGGGCAGAATGCTTATCGCGGAAACTATCAGCAGCAATATTCCGGCAGCACCTCCGGCAGCCTCTATTCTCAGGTCCGCCAGGCCATCAACATGGGGGATATCAGCCGGGCCGAGCAGCTGCTGCGGAGCGCCCCTTCTCAGGATGCGGAGTGGCATTTCCTCTCCGGCTCTATCGCCTACCGGAAAGGTTGGCTGGATGAGGCCACCCAGCATTTTCAGATGGCCTGCAATATGGATCCCTCCAACGGTGAATACCGCCAGGCGCTGATGATGATGCGTCAGGGCGGGCAGGCCTATCGCCCCTACGGATACGGCGGCGGTGTGGACGCCTGCGATATCTGTACCGCTTGTATGTGCCTCAACTGCCTGTGCGGCGGTTGCGGAGGAGGATACTAAGATATGGCATCGAGGCGGGATCGGGGAAGCGCCAATCGGGTGGCACTTGTTGGGGTGCTTACCGCACTTTCTCTGGCGGTTCTTTATTTGTCTGCCATTTCACCCACAGCCCGGCTGGGTGTCACGGCCATTGCCGGAGTATTCCCGGCTGGCGCAGTGATATCTGCGGGCATGGGTGCGGGATTTTTCTGCTACGGTGCCACGGGAATTCTGGGGCTGCTGCTGCTCCCCAGCAAGGGGAGCGTGGTACTCTACCTGCTCTTTTTCGGCCTGTGGCCCATGCTGAAATCCCTGCTGGAGCATCTTCCCAACCGGGTACTGGAATGGGTGTGCAAGCTGGCGGTTTTTAATGGAAGCGTCGCGATTTTCTGGTTTGGCCTGCGGGAGTTGTTTTTACCCTTTCTGCCGCCGATTTTAAATAAGGGCTGGATGATCTTTGCTGCGGGCAGTGTGGCCTTTGTGATCTACGACGTGGGATTTTCCAAGCTTATTGGCCTGTACGTGGCCAGAGTGGACAGGGTCTTGCGAAAAGGTGCCTGATCTGGTATACTTTTCAGAAGGCTTTTCGCACCCGCTGCGGAACTGATCCAACAGAGATAACCAGGAACAGGGGGAACTGGCTTTGATCAAAAGTATGACAGGCTACGGCAGGGGAGAGGCTGTGCTTCATGGCCGTCCCATTACCGTAGAAGTTCGCTCCGTCAATAACCGATATCTGGACTGCACTGTAAAACTGCCCCGGATCTATGTCTTTGCAGAGGACGCCGTAAAGGCTGCGGTGCAATCCCATATTTCCCGGGGTAAGGTAGATGTGTTCGTCACCATCGGCCCTTCCGAGAGCGGTGATGTGACCATATCGGTGAACCGCCCCATGGCCGACGGCTACTATGCCGCCCTGTGTGCCCTGCGGGATGCCTATGGACTGAAAGACGATATTTCCGTTTCCACGTTGTCCCGATTCCAGGATGTGTTCCTGGTGGAGAAAACCCAGGAGGATCTGGAGGCGGTGTCGGCGGACATCTGTTCCGTGCTGGAGCTGGCCCTGGACGACTTTGACGCCATGCGTCTGCGGGAGGGGGAGAAGCTGGGTCAGGATGTGCTGAACCGGGCGGAAACCATTGAGGGGCTGGTATCCAAGGTGGAGATCCGTTCCCCCGGCATTGTGGCCGACTATCGGGCCCGGCTGGCCGCCAAAATGGCGGAAGTGCTCCAAAATACCCAGCTGGACGAGAGCCGCATCCTGACGGAAGCGGCCATCTACGCCGATAAGGTGGCGGTGGACGAGGAGACGGTGCGTCTCCGCAGTCATCTGTCCCAGCTGCGCCACCTGTTGGCTCAGGACGGTGCCATCGGCCGCAAACTGGACTTTTTGATTCAGGAATTTAACCGGGAAGCCAATACCATCGGCTCCAAATGCAACGATATTGAAACCGCCGGCTATGTGGTGGATATCAAAGCCGAGATCGAGAAGATCCGGGAACAGATCCAGAACATGGAATAAGGCGGTGCTAGCAGATGAAACTCATCAATATTGGCTTTGGCAATATGGTTTCTGCCGGGCGTCTGATCGCTATTGTCAGCCCTGAGTCGGCCCCCATCAAGCGCATGATCCAGGAGGCCAGGGACCGGGGCGTGCTCATTGACGCCACCTATGGCCGCCGGACCCGGGCGGTGCTCATTATGGACAGCGACCACATCGTGCTCTCAGCCCTACAGCCGGAGACGGTGGCCGGGCGTCTGGCCGGTAAGGAGACCGAACCGGCGGCAGAGGAAAGTGAGGAGGCATAAGCGTGAAGAAGAAGACCCGCGGACAGTTGATCGTGGTTTCCGGCCCTTCCGGTGTGGGAAAGAGCACCGTGATCTCCGAGCTTTTGAGTGAGCGGCATGACATCTATTTTTCTGTTTCCTTTACCACCCGGCAGCCCCGGGTAGGTGAGGCCGACGGGGTGAATTATCACTTTGTCACCCGGGAAACCTTTGAGCAGATGATTGCCAACGAAGAACTGCTGGAATACGCGGAATATGTCCATAATTATTACGGAACCTCTCTGAAAGTGATCCGGGAAAAGCTGGATGCCGGGATTGATGTGCTGCTGGACATTGAGGTACAGGGCGCGGCCAAGGTAAAGGCAAAATGTCCCGACGCGGTGCTGATCTTCATTGTGCCGCCCTCTTTTGAGGAGCTGTCCCGCCGCCTCCACGGCCGGGCCACCGACCGGGAGGAGGTCATCCAGGGCCGCCTGCAGAAGGCCCGGGAGGAATATCAGCAGATCTGCCATTATGATTATCTGGTGGTCAACGATAAGGTGTCGGAAGCGGCGGGCGAGATCATCGCCATTTTGACTGCCGAGGACTGCCGTACCAAGAACCGCATGAATTTTGTAGAAGGAGTCTGATCCGATATGATGCTCGAACCCCCCATGAACAAACTGCTTCAGCAGGTGCCCAGCCGCTATATGCTGGTCAATGTGGTAGCCCAGCGGGCCCGTCAGGTGGCCAGCGAGGCGGAGGAGGCCGGGATTTCCCTGGAGGATAAGCCGGTGACCATCGCCATCCGCGAGGTGGCGGAAGGCAAGCTGCACCCGGAAGACGAAGAGGGCTAACAGAGAGAGAGGGAGGCAAGCGGCAGAAGAAAGGAAATCTGCCGCTTGCCTCTGCCTGTGCATGGAGAAAACAGCGCCGTCAGGAGGGATGTGGATGGACGGCATTACGGTGGCCAAGATCGCGCTGAGTGCCGCTACCTACGCCATCGACAAGCCCTATGACTATACCGTGCCGGAGGAGGCAGCGGACACCCTTCGCCCCGGTATGCGGGTCATCGTGCCCTTCGGAGCGGGAAATCGCCGCACGGAGGGGATCGTACTGGCTCTGGAGCCCGGCTGCGGGCCGAATCCCAGGCGCAAACCGGTGCTCACTGTACTGGACGAGGAGCCGGTCCTGGATGGGAAAGCCATCCAGCTGGCCCTCTGGATGCGGGAGCGCTGGTTCTGTACGGTGTATGACGCCGCCCGGGCCATGCTGCCTGCCGGCCTGTATTTTTCCCTTCAGGATTGCTGGAGCCTGGTGCCCGGTGTGGATGAGGAAACGGCCTTGGCCGCCGCCGGCCGGTCGGAACACGCCAGACAGCTGGTGGAGCTGCTCTTTGCCTGGGGTGGTCAGGCCGATGTGGGCCGGATCAAGGAGGCCTTCGGCATCAAGGACCCTAACCCTGCGCTCCGTATGCTGCGGGACAAGGGAATCCTGACCCTGGAAACCAGCGCCTCCCGGGGCGTTGGAGACAAGACGGAAAAAGTGGCCGTTCTGGCCATTCCTGCGGAGGAGGCCATGGCGCAGATTGCCGGGAAACGGCGCTCAGCTCCCCTCCAGTATGCTGTGGTGGAGCTGCTGTGCAGTCTGGGCAGCGCCTCGGCCAAGGAGCTGTGTTATTTTACCGGTGCTTCCGCCGCGACCCTGCGGGCTCTGGCCAAGCGGGGCATTCTCACCTTGGAACAGCGGGAGGTTTTCCGCCGTGTGGCTATCCCGGAAGGAGTGGAGCCGGCGGGGGAGCCTCAGCTGAATGAGGAGCAGCAGCGGGCTTATGAGGGGCTGGACCAGCTGACCCGTACCGGTCAGGCTGCCGCTGCCCTGCTCTACGGGGTCACAGGCAGCGGAAAGACTCAGGTTTATCTGAAACTGATCCGCCGGGTGCTGGAACGTGGCGGTTCCGCCCTGGTGCTGGTGCCGGAAATCGCCCTGACTCCCCAGCTGCTGCGGCTGTTCTCCGCCCATTTTGGGGACCAGATCGCCGTGCTCCACTCCTCTCTACGGACCGGGGAGCGGTACGACGAGTGGAAGCGGATCCGGGCGGGAAATGCCCAGGTGGTCATCGGCACCCGCTCCGCCGTATTCGCACCACTGAAGAACCTCCGGCTCATCATTCTGGATGAGGAGCAGGAACCTACCTATCAATCGGAAAATGTACCGAAATATCACGCCCGGGACGTGGCAAAATACCGCTGTGTCCAGGAAAAGGCCCTGCTCCTTCTGGGGTCCGCCACTCCGTCGGTGGAGAGCATGTACCGAGCCCGGACTGGTGCCTACCACCTGTTTACCCTGCGCCAGCGCTACAACACTCGTCCGCTTCCGCCGGTGGAGATCGTGGATATGAAAAAGGAGCTCCGGGCCGGCAACGGTACCGACCTCAGCGATCCTCTGAAGGCCAGCCTGGAGGAGGCAATGGACAGGGGAGAGCAGAGCATTCTGTTCCTCAACCGCCGGGGTGCCAACCGCATGGTGTCCTGCGGAGAGTGCGGAGAGGTGCCCACCTGCCCCCGCTGCTCGGTCCATCTGACCTATCACTCGGCCAATGGGCGGCTCATGTGCCACTACTGCGGCCACTCGGAGCCGCTGCCTGATGCCTGTCCCTCCTGCGGCGGTACCCTGAACTTTATCGGCACCGGCACCCAGAGGGTGGAGGAGGAGCTGAAGGAGGCTTTTCCCGGCCGGGAGATCCTGCGGATGGATACCGACACCGTGTCCGCCACTCAGACCCACGAAAAGCTGCTGACCCGGTTTGAACGGGAGAAGATCCCCATTCTGGTGGGCACCCAGATGGTGGCCAAAGGGCTGGACTTTGAGAATGTCACCCTGGTGGGGGTGATCTCCGCCGACCTCTCCCTGTATGTGGATGACTACCGGGCGGGGGAGCGCACCTTCTCCCTGCTGACCCAGGTGGTAGGCCGGGCAGGCCGGGGTGCCAAAGGCGGCAAGGCGCTGATCCAGACCTTTACCCCGGAGAACGACGTGATCCGCACCGCAGCCAGGCAGGACTATGACGCCTTCTATGCCCACGAGATCGAACTGAGGCGGCTGCGGGGCTGTCCGCCCTTCCGGGACCTGTTTGTGCTCACCGCCTCCGGCAAATCGGAGGCTGCGTCCCTGCGGGCCTGCGTGCGGATGCGTCAGGCTCTGGAAGCCTGGCTGCGCAGGCCGCCGCTGGACCGGCTGGAGCTGCACATTCTGGGTCCCGCGCCAGCCGGCATTGCCAAGATCAACGACCGATACCGATATCGGCTGACCCTATCCTGTACCAATACCAAGCAAGTGCGCGCTCTGGTGGCCGAGCTGGTCCGGTGCGCCCAGGCTGACAAAGAAAACAAAGGGGTATCCGTATTTGCGGACGTCAATCCCCTGGACTAGGAGGAACTATTTATGGCACTGCGTACCATTTTGACCGATAATGATCCCGCCCTTCACAAGGTCTGCCGCCCTGTCACCAATTTCGACGGACGGCTCCACGACCTGATCGACGATTTGAAGGAGACTCTGGCCAACGCCAACGGCGCCGGTCTGGCCGCGCCCCAGGTGGGCATCCTCCGCCGGGTGGTCATCGTGGTGGACGACCAGGAGAATATGCTGGAGCTGGTAAATCCGGAGCTGATCGCCCAGGAGGGGGAGCAGGAGGGCTTTGAGGGCTGCCTGTCCGTCCCCGGCCGCTGGGGCATCGTCAAGCGGCCCCAGAAGGCCAAGGTGCGGGCTCAGGACCGGAACGGCAACTTCTTTGAGGCAGAGGGTGAGGACATCGTGGCCCGCTGCTTCTGCCATGAGCTGGAGCACCTGGATGGCCACCTGTTTACCGAGCACACCGACCGGCTGTACACCAACGAGGAGCTGGACGAGATGATCCAGGCTCAGGAGGAGGACGGGGAATGAGGATCCTGTTCATGGGCACCCCCGATTTCGCGGTGCCCTCCCTGGAAGCTCTGATCCAGGCGGGCCACACGGTGTGCGGCGTATTCACCCAGCCGGATAAGCCCAAGAACCGGGGCATGAAACTGCTGCCGCCGCCGGTAAAGGTGTGCGCCCAAAGCCACGATATTCCGGTATATCAGCCCACCAAGCTGCGGGACGGTACCGCCCTGGCCCTGATTCAGGAGCTGGCACCCGAGCTTATCGTGGTAGCTGCCTATGGCCGTATCCTGCCTGACGACATTCTGGCCGCGCCTCCGGTGGGCTGCATCAATGTCCATTCGTCTCTCCTCCCGGCTTATCGGGGAGCCGCTCCCATCAACTGGGCGATCCTCAACGGAGACAAGGAGACCGGTGTGACCATCATGCATATGGCCCACGACCTGGACGCCGGCGATATCATTGCCCAGACCGCCACTCCCATCGGCCCTGATGAGACCGCGCCGGAGCTCTACGACCGGCTGGCCCGGCTGGGTGCGGAGCTGCTGGTGAAGGTGGTGGCCGATCTGGGTGCCGGGACCGCTGTCCGGACCCCTCAGGACGGCAACAGCGCTACGCTGGCCCCCATGCTGTCCAAGGAGCTGTCCCCCATGGACTGGAGCCGCACCGCCGGCCAGCTCCATAACCAGGTCCGGGGTCTGATCCCCTGGCCCGCGGCGGTCACCACCTTGAGCGGCAATCGGTGTAAAGTGTTTTCCACTACCATCTTGACCGACCGGACCGGCGCCGTCCCGGGCACCATTCTCCGGGCAGATAAAACGGGAATCGAGGTGGCCTGCGGAGATGGCACCATCTTGAGAATTGATGAGCTTCAGCCTGACGGCGGCCGCCGTATGAAAGCCGCCGACTATCTGCGGGGGCATCCCATCACCGTATAACAGGAGGCTGGTATGGAGCTGCTTTGGACCGTTCTGGTATCTGGAGCGGTGATCGTCCTGGGCCTGTACCTGGTCCTGCGCTGGCTGGGTGCCGCCGGCCTGCCGGTCCCGCTCTATACCCGGGCGCCCGGATCTGTCTGCTGCCCGGTGAGCAGGGAGGAGGCGCTGAAGGTTTTTCTTCTGGCGCTGCTGTTCCGGCTGGCGATTTTTGCTCTGGTGGGACTTTTTTCCTGCCTGGTACTCTATCCCGATTCCGGGGCAGATGCGGCCCTGTGGACCTGGAAGCGCTGGGATGCCCTGCATTATGTCAATCTGGCCGATCTGGGCTATTCCGGATATATAGAGGACGGGAAGCACCTGTTCCTGGTCTTTTTCCCGCTGTACCCCTGGCTGATGCGGTTGGTTTCCGCCCTGACCGGCAATACTATGGCGGCAGGGCTGCTGATCTCGTTTCTCTCCTACGCCGGCGGCTGCGTCTATCTCTGCAAGCTGGCGGCCTGGGAGCTGGGGAAGGGTGCCGCCCGGCGGGCGGTACTGTTCCTTTCGGTTTTTCCCTATGCCTTTTTCTTCGGCGGGATCATGACGGAAAGCCTGTTTTTTCTGACTACCGCCGCCGGCCTTTGGTATATCCGCCGGCACCGCTGGTGGCTGGCCGGGCTGTTCGGGATATTGGCCGCCATGACCCGTATGCACGGCATCTTGCTGATTGGAGCGGCCGTCGCCGAGCTGGTGGAACACAGGGGCCGCTTTGACTGGCGGGAGATTTTACGCCGTCTGCCTGTGCTGCTGCTGCCGGTACTGGGCACGGCGGTCTACCTGCTTCTCAACTGGCAAGTGGGGGGCGATCCGTTTGCCTTTACCGTTATGCAGGAGCACTGGAGCCAGGGCTTTTGCTGGATCTCCGATACCCTGTGGTATGTACTGCAAAATGCCCTGTCCTATCCCACTCAGGCGGTGCGGTATCAGCTCTGGATCCCAACCATTCTGTTGTTCCCGGCCTTTTTTGCCCTGGCTGTCTACGCCAGGAAACGGTTCCGCAGTATGTATGTGCTGTACGGCTTTGTCTATCTGGTGCTGAACTACTCTCTGTCCTGGCTGCTCAGCGCGGGACGCTATCTGTCCTGCGCGCTACCCTTTTTCCTCTTTGCCGCGGCACTGACGGAGAAGCGGCGCTGGCTCACCATTTTGCTGACTGTGGTGATGTCCCTCGGCTTTGTGGTCACCCTGTACGGTTATCTCACCGGCGGACAGATCATGTGAATGGAGGCTGCTATGCCATTTTTCTACTATTATGACCCCTATTACTGGATGATCCTGGTTCCGGCCATGCTCATCGCGCTGCTGGCCCAGGTCAATGTGTCCTCCACCTTCAACCGGTATTCCCAGGTGCGGAGCGCCCGGGGCTTCACCGGCGCTCAGGCGGCGGAGGCAGTGCTCCGGGCTCACGGCGTATACGATGTACGGATCGAGCGTGTGGCGGGCAGGCTCAGTGACCACTACGATCCCAGGAGCAATGTGATCCGTCTGTCTGATGCTGTCTACAACTCCGCCAGCATTGCCTCGGTAGGCGTGGCCGCCCATGAAGCGGGCCATGCAGTCCAGTATGCCCAGGGCTATGCTCCCATCAAGCTGCGGACTGCCATCATCCCGGTGTGCAACATCGGCTCCCAGTTATCCATTATCCTGATCATTCTGGGCCTGTTCCTCTACTCTCAGCCTCTGTTCGGCCTGGGCGTCATTTTGTTCTCCCTGGCCGTACTGGGGCAGATCGTCACCCTGCCCGTGGAATTTAACGCCTCCCGGCGGGCCATCGTCAGCCTGCGGGAAACCTACCTGCTGGATGAAGAGGAACTGCGGGGCGCAAAAAAGGTGCTGGGTGCCGCCGCCATGACCTATGTGGCAGCGCTGCTGGTATCCCTGGCCCAGCTGCTCCGGTTCCTGCTGGCCTTTGGTGGCCGTCGGAGGGATTGATATGAGTGGGCGAATCTCGGCCCGTGAGGTGGCGCTGCGGGCGCTGATTGCCTGTGAGAAGCAGGGAGCCTGGTCGGACGGATTTTTGAAGAAGTCCCTCCGGGATGCCGGGCTGGACAGCCGGGACGCCGCCCTGGCCACCCGGCTGTGCTTCGGTGTGCTCCAGAACCGGCTGCTGCTGGATCACTACCTGGGCAAGCTGTCCACGGTGAAGCTGGAGAAAATGGAGCCCGGCGTCCGAAATACCTTGCGGCTTGGAGCCTATCAAGTGTTATTCCTTGACAGGGTGCCCGACCACGCCGCCGTCAGTGAGGCGGTGGATCTGGCCCGGAAGGGCTCCAGAAATCCTCGGTCCGCCGGACTGGTCAACGGTGTGCTCCGTTCCCTGGTGCGGCAGAAGGACAGCCTGGAGCCGCCCGCCGACCCGGCGATCCGATACAGCCATCCCAAGTGGCTGGCTGATGTCTTTATCCGTCGTCTGGGCAGGGAGGAGGCGGAGCGGCTCATGGCCGCCGACAATGGGGAGCCGCCCACCTGTGCTCAGGTGAACACCACAAAAGCTACCACGGAACAGGTGACCGAGTCCCTCCGGGCGGAGGGAGTGGAGGTGGAACCACACCCCTGGCTGCCAGACTGCCTGCTGTTGTCCCACACCGGCAGCGTGGAGGAGCTGACCGCCTTCCGGGAGGGCCTCTTTTACATCCAGGACGCCGCCGCAAAGCTGGCGGTATTGGCCGCCGACCCCAGGCAGGACATGGAGGTGCTGGATGCCTGCGCCGCCCCCGGCGGCAAGTCCTTTGCCGCCGCTATCGCCATGGGAGGCCGGGGAAGCATCACTTCCTGCGACATCCACCCCCATAAGATCGATTTGATCCAGGCGGGAGCCAAGCGGCTGGGCCTGGAGTGCATCTCGGCCAAAATGCTGGACGGCAGGGAGTGCAAAGAAGAATTCCTTGACGGATTTGACCTGGTATTTGCCGACGTGCCCTGCTCTGGTCTCGGCATCATCCGCAAAAAGCCGGACATCAGGTACAAGGACCCCAAGCCTCTGGAGGGGCTGCCCCGGGTCCAGAAGGCCATTCTGGACAACGTGTGCCGCTATGTTCGGCCGGGCGGGGTGCTGCTCTACGCCACCTGCACCCTGCTGGAGCGGGAGAACGAGGATGTAGTCCACGACTTTTTAGACAAGCACAAGGACTTTACATTAGAGAGTTTTGAAGTACCAGGCGACTTTGAGGGGGCCAAGGAGGGCATGGTGACCTGCTGGCCCCATCGCCACGGTACCGATGGCTTCTTCTTCGCCAAGCTGCGGCGGATGCGTGGGGTGTACGAGGTCCGGCCCAACGAGGGTATGGGACCATTTACCCTGGGCATGACCCAGGCGGAGGCGGAGGAAGCCCTCCGGAAGCTGGGTGAGGCCGAAAGCCCGGCCGTGGAGGTCTGGCACCGCTTCGGCGGGGATGGAGTTCCCGAGACCTTTCATCTGGAGTATGAGGACGGGCGGCTGAGCCGCATCGGCCTGAACCAAAGCAAGGACCTTAAGGTGTTGTACCGGGGCCTGGATCTGACCCGCACCCACGCTGAGGATCTGATCCCGGCCCTGGCCAAAGAGACCGGCTATGTTTGTGACTGCGAGGACCATGATCTGGCCTGTACCTATGAATTTCCCGCCCTGGGCCTGGAGCTGTGGCGGGAGAGCGCCTACCACCCCAAGCTGCTGGATCGCCCTGGCTTTCAGGAGTTGATCCGGGAGCTGCCGGAAAATCTGGAGTACGAGCAGGACAACGGCTGGTGCTTTGCCCAGGTGTGGGTCCAGACCGGGACATTCCGGACCCAGTGGCCCCTGGAGCCGAGGCCGGCACCCTACGCCCATCCCGTCAAGCCCATGCCCCCGGACAGGGAACCTACGGCGGAGGAACTGGACGCCATTGCCAAGAAATACGGACTGATACCGCCGGAAAAAACCGGTGGGGGAGCGTGACATGACCGATCTGAAATCCATGAATCTGGCGGAGATGACCGCCTTTTTCAAAGAACTGGGGGAGCCCGCCTTCCGGGCCAAGCAGGTCTTTCAGTGGCTCCATCGGGGGGTGCGCTCTTTCGATGAGATGACCAACCTGTCCAAAGCGCTGCGGGAAAAGCTGAAGGCTGACTGCCTTCTGTGCCCTCCGGAGGTGGAGCGGAAGCAGGTCTCCGCCCTGGACGGGACCATGAAATATCTGTGGCGGCTGGGAGACGGGAACTGCATCGAAACTGTTTTGATGCGCTATCATCATGGGAATACTGTATGCATATCTTCTCAGGTCGGCTGCCGTATGGGGTGCGCCTTCTGCGCCTCCACACTGGGCGGCAAGGTGCGGGACCTGACACCGGCTGAAATGCTGGATCAGGTGCTGTTTACCCAGCTGGATTCCGGGTTGCCAATCAGCAATATCGTGCTTATGGGGATCGGCGAACCGCTGGATAATTTTGATACGGTCCTGCGGTTTCTGGAGCTGGTCAACAGCCTGGACGGACTGAATATCGGTATGCGGCATATCTCCCTGTCCACCTGCGGCCTTACCGAAAAAATTGACAAACTGGCAGAGCATCAGTTACAATTAACATTATCCGTTTCGCTCCATGCTCCGGATGATGAGACCCGGAGCAGGATCATGCCGGTGAATCGCTCGGTAGGTGTCGAGAAGCTGTTTGACACCTGCCGGCGCTATTTTGAAAAGACCGGCCGGCGGATCTCCTACGAGTATGCCATGATTGACGGCGTCAACGACGCGGACTGGCAGGCCGATCTGCTGGCCCGACACCTGAAGGGAACGCCGGGTCATGTCAATCTGATCCCCCTGAATGACGTGGCGGAGAGCCCGCTGAAGCCCAGCCGCCGGGTAGCCGCATTCCAGAAGCGGCTGGAGCAGCAGGGGATCACCGCTACGGTGCGCAGAAAGCTGGGAGGCGACATCGACGCCTCCTGCGGTCAGCTCCGCCGCAAGCGCATGCAGGAGCAGAACGCAGAGTAAAAGGGCCCCTCCGTCCGGCCGTGCAGGACGGGGGACAGGCTTGCAATTTTCGTACGGGAAAGAGGCAGATTCACTATGATACATGCATGGGGCGTTACCGACAAGGGAGCGATCCGGACGCAGAATCAGGATGGTTATTACTTAGATGTTACCTCAGAGCATCTGGCTGTGGGCGTGGTATGCGACGGCATGGGCGGCGCGAAGGCAGGCAATATCGCCAGCCTGATTGCGGTGGAGACCTTTGTGGATACCCTGCAGAGCATGCAGCCGAAGGACGAGGCGGGGCCGCCCGCGGTCCTGAGTCAGGCTGCGGCCGCGGCCAATTCCGCCGTATTCCGGCGGGCCTGTACCGACCCGGACTGTCGGGGAATGGGTACCACCATGGTGGCGGTACTCATCGTGGAGAATGTGGCATACCTGCTGAATATCGGTGACAGCCGGGCTTACCACATCAATGAGGAAGGCATTACCCGCCTGACCAGAGATCACTCCGTGGTGGAGGATATGGTGGCCCGGGGCGATATTACGCCGGAAGAGGCCCGCACCCATCCCCGGAAGAACCTGATTACCCGGGCGCTTGGGGCAGAAGAACAGATTCGGGCGGATCTGTATGAAAAACAGCTCCATTCCGGCGACTATCTATTGCTCTGCTCCGACGGGCTGAGCAATATCGTCACGGACCAGGAGATTTTGTACGAGGTACTCCACGGCGGCGAGACAGCAGAGTGCTGTCAGCGGCTGTTGGATATCACATTGTCCAGAGGCGCGCCGGACAACGTAACGGCCGTTCTCTTCCAGATCGTTTAAAAGGGGGTAATGAACTATGGATCAGTACATAGGGAAATTACTCGACAATCGATATGAGATACTGGAGCGCATCGGCATCGGCGGTATGGCGGTTGTATACAAGGGCAGAGACCACCGGCTGAACCGACTGGTGGCCATCAAGATCCTGAAGGAAGAACTGGCGCAGGATACAGAATTCCGCCGCCGGTTCCACGACGAATCTCAGGCCGTCGCCATGCTCTCCCATCCCAATATCATGGCAGTGTACGACGTGTCCCACACGCCGGAGTTGGACTATATCGTGATGGAGCTGCTGGACGGCATCACCCTCAAGCAGTATATGCAGAAAAAAGGCGGCAAGCTGGCCTGGCGGGAGGCCCTCCACTTCATCACTCAGATTATGAAGGCTCTGTCTCACGCCCACAGCCGGGGTATTATTCACCGGGATATCAAGCCCCATAACATAATGGTCCTGCGGGACGGCAGCCTGAAGGTGGCCGACTTCGGCATCGCCCGGCTCACCTCCGCAGCCCAGGCTACCCTGACCCAGGAGGCCCTGGGCTCCGTCCACTATATCTCTCCGGAGCAGGCCAGGGGCAGCCACATCGACGCCCGCAGCGATATCTACTCCGCCGGCGTGGTGCTTTATGAGATGATCACCGGACGTCTGCCCTACGAGGGGGATTCCCCGGTGGCAGTGGCCATCCAGCACATCAATTCCATCCCGCTTTCACCCAGAGAGATCGATCCGGAGATCCCGGAGGCCCTGGAGGCCATCACCATGAAAGCCATGGCCTCCGATGTGAATCAGCGCTATATTTCCGCCGATGCCATGCTGGCTGATCTGGAGGAGTTCCGTAAAAATCCCTCCATCAACTTTGATTACACTTCTGCGGACCTGCTGGTAACCGATGGGGACGAACCCACCCAGGTGCTGGGGGCCAATACGCCCCACAGCGTGCGATCTCAGCCGGCCCACAGTGACAAATATGTTCCGGAGGAACCGGAACCCCACCCCAGGAAGCGGCAGAGCAGACCGGAGCGGAGAGACGAGTATGATGACTACTCGGATCACGGCAGTAAGCTGCCCATCATTCTGGCCATTGCGGCTGTAGCCATTTTCCTGGTAGGCATCGGCGTATTCCTGTTTGTCTCCTTCTTCAGCGGACTGGGGATCAGCGGAGACACCGTTTATAACGTACCCAACCTCTACAACAAGACCATTGAAGAGGCCCAGGCCATGGATGAGGTGGTGGAGGCGCAGTTCCAGATCGTCCAGGGAGATACTGTGGCCAGCGACCTGCCTGAGGGGTATATCGTCAGCCAGACGCCTGAGAGCGGCCGCAACGCCTCCGCCGGATCCACCATTACGGTAACTGTCAGTGACGGCAGCCAGAGCAGCGAGGAAGGGGAGGTAATGCCCGACCTGGAGAATCAGGACTATCGCATTGCGGTAAGCCGTCTGGAGAAACTGGGCTTCTCTGAATCCGCCGGGAATCTGACCATCCGGCGTGAGAACTCCGAAGATGTAAACGAGGACTATGTGATCTCCCAGGACCCCGATCCGGAGACCCCGCTGGACGAGGTGGACCGTGTGGAGCTGGTGGTCAGCGACGGCAAGAAGGCCGAGATGGTCACGGTGATCTCCTTCATCGACATGACAGAGGCGGAGGCCCGCAAGAAGGCTGAGGAGAATTTGGGCCTGGTGGTGTCTGGCGTCACTGAGGAATACAGTGATGATATAGAGGCCGGCCACATTACCTGGCAGAGCATCAACAACGGGGACGAGGTGGCGAAGGGCTCTTCTATCCAGTTCCGGGTGAGCAAGGGCCCCGATCCCAATAGCACCGCTGAACCCAGCACTGCGCCCAGCACAGAGCCCAGCACTCAGCCAACGCAGACGCCCGGCGGCGGAAGCAGTGCTGCGGAAAAAACCGTTCCCGTCCAGGTGGATCTGCCCAGAGACGGCCGTGAAACTGTAGAGGTCGTGATCACCGTGGATGGTGAGCGTAAGTATGCTGAAACAGTAGAGACAAAGATGATGTCGGTGGTGGTACCCCTGACCAGCAGCGGGACCCGCACCGTTACGGTCTATATCGACGGGCAGGAAGCCTGGTCCCGGGCCATTCCGTTCAGCTGATATGGAGGGTGTGATTTTAAAAGCCCTCAGCGGCTTCTACTATGTGGATGGCGGAGACGGCCGTCTGATCGCCTGCAGGGGCCGGGGCAAGTTCCGGCACCAGAAGCTGACCCCGCTGGTGGGCGATCGGGTGACCTTCACCATCCTGGAGGGGCAGAACGGCATCCTGGATGCGATTCTCCCGCGGAAGAACCAGTTTCAGCGCCCGGCGGTGGCCAACATTGACCAACTGGTGGTGGTGGCCTCCGGGGCCATCCCGGTGACCGATCCGTTTCTCATTGACCGGGTGGTATCCATCGCCGAGGGCCGGGACTGCGACAGCATTATCGTGCTCAATAAGTGTGACTTGGACGGGGCGGAGGAGCTGTACGAAACCTACGTGAAAGCCGGCTTCACCACCCTGCGGGTCAGTGCGGAAACCGGCGAGGGCATTCCGGAACTGGGGCGTCTGATCGCCGGAAAGGTATCAGCCTTTACAGGGAATTCCGGCGTTGGAAAGTCCAGCATTCTGAACGCCCTTCAGCCGGACTTCCACCTTCAGGTTGGCGAGGTATCGGACAAACTGGGACGGGGCCGTCACACCACCCGTCATGTGGAGTTGTTCCGGCTGGACAATGGCGCAATTGTAGCGGACACGCCAGGCTTCTCCTCCTTTGACACGGAAGAGATGGAGCTGCGCCGTCCGGAAGAGCTGGAGCGAACATTTCGGGAGTTTAAGCCCTATCTGGGGCAGTGTCGGTTTACCGGCTGCGCCCATGTAAAGGAAAAAGGCTGTGCAGTGCTGGAGGCAGTAAAAGCGGGCTTGATCCCCAAAAGCCGCCATGCCAGCTATGTGCGGCTGTATGAACAGGCAAAGGAAGTGCCGGAATGGCAGCGGAAGGGAAACGGGGACTGATTATAGGGGCGGCGCCGTGGAAGGATGGCTCCTTTCTGGCCCCGTATTTAAAAGAAGGGCAGTGGACGGTGTTTTGTGCCGACGGCGGCTATGCCAATGGACGCTCCGCCGGCCTGATGCCGGATTTTCTCATCGGTGACTGGGATTCCGGCCAGCGGCCGGAGCTGGATGTGCCCTGCGTGACCCTGCCGGTGGAAAAGGATATGACCGACCTCCAGGCTGCCATGGACCAGGCACTGTCCATGGGGATCTCCCGGCTGCTGCTGTGCGGCTGCACCGGCGGACGGCTGGACCACACCGCCTCCAACCTGCTTCTGTTGGAGTGGCTGGCCGACCGGGGCGGGGACGGTATGATTGTGGACGAGGACAATGAGGTGCGCCTGCTCCTGCCGGGCAGCTTTCTGGTGGAGGACGAGCCCCATTACCACTACCTTTCTCTGGTGCCTCTGGACCGCACAGTGTCCGGCGTTACACTGAAGGGGATGAAGTATTCGCTGGAGCGTGCGGACCTGATCCGGGGCGATACCCTTTCCATCAGCAATGAACCCCGGCAGAGGGTGATGGAAATTACCATTACTGAGGGCCGGGCGCTGCTGATCCGCAGCCAAAGAGAAGAAAACATCTGAGATTGAACACAAAAGCCGTCTCCCGCGTATACTGGGTCAGAACCAGTAAGGGAGGCGGCTTTTATGACGTTACAGGGCAGGAAGTGGCTGGGTACGGCGGCGGCCTGCGCCGCAGGTGCGGCATTGCTGACCCATCCGATCTGCCTGGCCGCCTTCGGCGCGGGCGCCTGGGTGGGATACCGGGGCAAGGACTGGCTCAAACGAATTTGGAGCGACAGGGAGGCAATGCTATGAAGATCGTGGTGGTAAAATCTCCAAAGGCCCTGCGGGGAATCCTGAAGACCATTTTCGGCATCCGGGGCTGAGGCATACCGGGCGCTCCTTGGACATATAGTCTGGTAGCAAGACTGTATCAGACCATACAAGGAGTGGAACACTATGGAGCTGGAACTGGAACGAACCGAGCTGAACGGCTGCGACACCATACTGGACACCACGGTTTGCCGTGAGGAGACTTTGGAGGCCATCGTGCCCGACGCCTGTCCGGATATCCTGCGGATCTGCGACGTGGAGGGAACGGTGTGCCTGGCGGGGAAGGAGCCTCAGGAGGGGCGGGTGGAGCTGTCCGGCACGGTGCGGGCCGTTTTGCTCTATGTGCCTGATGGCGCGGAGGGCATGCGGCGTATGGAGGTCTCGCTGCCCTTCACCTGTACCGCCGACGCGCCGGCCATCACCCCCTCCTGCCTGGTGACCGCCCTGCCCAGAGTGCAGGCGGCGGATGCCAGGCTGCTCAATCCCAGAAAGGTACTGGTGCGGGTCAGCCTTGCCGCTGATGTGCAGGTGTTCTCTCCCGCCAGCGTGTCGGTATGCAGCAGCGTGCCGGATGGGGCACAGTTTGGTGTGGAGCAGCTTTCAGAGGAGTACGACGCCTACGTCACAGTATGTGTGCAGGAAAAAGCCTTTACATTTTCTGACGATCTGACCCTTTCCAGCGGAAAGCCGGAGGCGGAGGAACTGCTGAAAAGCCGGGCCTATGTGCGCTGCAATGAGGCCAAGGTGATCGGCAACAAGCTCATTTTCAAGGGGGAGACCCAGCTCCAGCTGCTCTGCCGGGGCGGGGACGGTGAGCTGTTCACCGCGGAATTTGAGCTGCCATTCTCCCAGATCATGGAGGTCAGCGGAGCGGGCGAGGACGCCGGCTGTGAGGTACAGGTGATCCTGACCGATCTGGACTGCACCATGGACGGGGGAGACGGCCGGATGTTCAGCGTATCGCTGGGCCTGCTGGCTCAGGCGGTGATCCGGGAGGCGCGGACCGTGCGGATGCTCACCGATGCCTACTCCACCCTGTACCCTATGACTGCTGAGCACCGAAATTATACCCTGGCCCGATTGATGGACCAGGGCGAGAAGGAGATCACCGTGCGGGAGCTGCTGGAGACGGGGGCGCTGCTGAAGGACGCCGCCGATGCCTACGCCTGCATTGGGGCCCTCACGCAAAGCCGGGAAGGGGAGCGGCTCACGGTTACCGCCCAGATCAACGTCACCGCCCTGTACCAGACCGACGAGGGCGAGATGGGCTCGGTCACCCGGCCGCTGCAGGTGTCCTGCTCCCTTGAGCTGCCGGAATACGCCGTGTGCAGCTGCCGCTGCTTCTGTACGGCGCCGGTCTTTGCGGCGGCCGCTGCAGGGGGACTGGAGGTGCGCTTCCCCGTCAGTTTCCGCTATACGGCCCTGGCCTCCCGCACGGTGGCAGGGATCTCGGGCATCACGCTGGATGAGACGGAGCCTCTGGATCACAGCCAGCGCCCGTCCATCGTGCTGCGCATGGTGGGACCGGGGGAGCGGCTGTGGGACATTGCCAAGTCCTACGGCACCACAGCCGGGGATATCGTCCAGGCCAACGGCCTGGACGAGGATACGCCGGTGGGGGGCAGGCTGCTGCTTATCCCACGGAAACGCTAGAGACTCAGAGGGGGCCTCCGGGCAGTTTGCCCGGAGGCCCCCTCTTTACTTTTGACCGTGTGGACGCATATTTTATGGCTTATCCCCATACGTATGTAGAGAAAACGACCGGCTCACGGGCCGAAGGAGGAATTGCCAGTGGAACAACGCAAGCTCTATGAGGATATCGCCCTGCGTACCGAGGGAGATATCTATATCGGCGTGGTGGGGCCGGTGCGGACGGGAAAATCCACATTTATCAAACGGTTCATGGAGACCATGGTCATCCCCAACATCGACAACGTGTACCGGAAGGAGCGGGCCAGAGATGAGCTGCCCCAGAGCGGCTCGGGCCGCACTGTGATGACGGCAGAGCCCAAGTTCGTCCCAGAGGAGGCCGTCCGCATCGATATGGAGAACGGGGCCTCCTTTTCCGTCCGGCTCATCGACTGCGTGGGCTATCTGGTGCCCGGCGCCGTAGGGGCCATGGAGGACGATTCCCCCCGCATGGTCACCACCCCCTGGTTCGACCATGAGATCCCCATGACCGAGGCCGCCGAGATCGGCACCCGGAAGGTCATCGCCGAGCACTCCACCATAGGCATCGTGGTCACCACCGACGGCACCATCACCGATATCCCCCGGGAGGACTACCTGGAGGCGGAGGAGCGGGTGATCCAGGAGCTGAAGGAGCTGGGGAAACCCTTCCTGGTAGTGCTCAACTCCGCCTACCCGGACTCCGACCGGGCCAAAGCCATCCGGGCCGATCTGGCCTCCCGGTACGACGTGACGGTGGTGTGCGCCGACTGCCTCCAGCTGGATGAGGAGGCGGTGACCCAGATCATCAAGGGGGTCCTCTATGAGTTCCCGGTCAAGGAGCTGGATCTGTTCCTGCCTCCCTGGGTAGATGCCCTGCCCTACGACCACCCCATCAAAAACGGCCTCTACACCGCTATCCGGGAGGGGGCTGCCGGGATGCACCGGGTCCGGGACGTGGAAAAGACGGTGGAGGCAATCGGCGGCTGCGACTGGGTGAGCAGCGCCGTCATCACTTCCATCAGTCTGGGTACCGGGCTGTCTGCCGCCCGGCTGGAGCTGCCCAGAGAGCTGTTCTACGAAACTCTGTCCCAGCAGTCCGGCTTTACTGTCCACGACGACGGCGACCTGCTGGAGCTGCTCTCCCAGCTCTCCCACGTAAAGGCGGAGTATGACAAGGTGGCCGGGGCGCTGGAGGAAGTCAAGACCACCGGATACGGGATCGTGGTGCCCAGCACCGACGAGCTGGTGCTGGAGGAGCCGGAGATCGTCAAGCAGGGGGGACGGTACGGAGTGCGTCTGAAGGCTTCCGCCCCTTCCATACACATGGTATGCAGCAAACAGAAGTTTAGAACAAACGGAAGGGGCGGACACCCAGGTGTCCGCCCCTTCTGTATTGATTCAGTTGGTATATCCCATCAGGTAGGCGTCCACTTCCCGGGCGGCGCTCCGGCCCTCCTGAATGGCCCACACCACCAGGGACTGACCGCGGCGCATATCCCCGGCGGCAAAGACGCCGGGCACGTTGGTCTGATAGCTGCCCTCCGGCGTTTTCACGCAGGAGCGGGGGGTCAGCTCCAGGCCAAAGGCCTCAGGCACATAGGACTGGGGACCCAGGAAGCCGGCGGCGATCAGGAGCAGCTGGCACTCCAGGGTCTGCTCGGTGCCCGGCACCGGCTGGAGCTTCTTGTCCAGCTGCACCGTCTTGACCGCCTGGAGAGCGCCCTTCTCGTCGGCCAGCAGCTCGGTCACTGTGGTCTGGTAGAGACGGGGATCGTGGCCGAAGACGGCAGCTGCCTCCTCCTGGCCATAGTCGGTCTTGCACACTCTGGGCCACTCGGGCCAGGGGTTGTTTTCCGTCCGGCTGTCCGGCGCCTTGGGCATCATCTCCAGCTGCACCACACCGGCACAGCCGTGGCGGATACAGGTGCCCACGCAGTCGTTGCCGGTATCGCCGCCGCCCACGATGACCACCTGTTTGCCCTTGGCGGAGGGGTAGGTGCCCTCGGCCAGGTCGTGGTCCAGCAGACTGCGGGTGGTCTCCTTCAGAAAGTCCACGGCGAACCAGACACCATCCGCAGACCGGCCGGGAACGGCCAGATCCCGGGGCTGGGCGGCACCGCAGCACAGCACCACCGCATCATAGTCCTGCAGCAGCTCCTCCGGCACCATATCCCTGCCCACATCCACGCCGGTGCGGAAGGTGATCCCCTCGGCGGCCATCAGCTCCAGCCGGCGGAGCACCACCGGCTTTTCCAGCTTCATGTTGGGGATGCCGTACATCAGCAGGCCGCCGGGCCGGTCCTCCCGCTCAAAGACGGTGACCGTGTGGCCCCGGTGGTTGAGCTGGTCAGCGCAGGCCAGACCGGAGGGGCCGGAGCCAACCACTGCCACCCGCTTTCCGGTACGGCTTCTGGGGGGACGGGGTGTCATCAGCCCATGTTCCCAGGCATCTTCTATGATGCCCAGCTCATTCTCCCGGACGGTCACCGGGTCGCCGTGAAGGCCGCAGGTGCAGGCGGCCTCGCACAGAGCAGGGCAGACCCGGCCGGTAAACTCCGGAAAGTTATTGGTCTTCAGAAGCCGGGCCAGAGCGTGGTCGAAGTGTCCGGTATAGACCAGGTCGTTCCACTCCGGCACCAGGTTGTGGAGGGGACAGCCGGACACCATGCCGTTGAGCACCGCGCCGGACTGGCAGAAGGGAACGCCGCAGGCCATGCACCGGGCGCCCTGCTGCCGCCGCTCCTCATCGCTCAGCCTGGGATGGAACTCCTGAAAATGGCGGATGCGCTCCAGGGGCGGCTGGGCCGGATTGCCCCGGCGCGGGTATTCCAAGAATCCGGTGGGTTTTCCCATGTTATTCCCCTGCCTTTCTGGTGTTGAGATAGAAGGCCTCCACCTGGGCCTCCTCCTTGCTCATGCCCTTTTCCTCGCAGCGGGCAATGGCACGGAGCATCCGGTCATAGTCGTAGGGAAGGATCTTTTTGAAGAGGGGGAGCATTTCCTCAAAATGCTCCAGAATGGCCTTGGCCTTGGGGGAACCGGTGGCGTCGGCATGGGCCTGGATGAGGGTCCGCAGTTCGGCAGCATCATGGGGCTCGGTCACAGGCTCCATGGATACCAATTCCTTGTTCAGGCGCAGGTACAGGTCCCTGTGCTCGTCCAGCACATAGGCTACGCCGCCGCTCATACCGGCGGCAAAGTTCTTGCCCGTGGGACCCAGGACCACCACGCGGCCGCCGGTCATATACTCGCAGCCGTGGTCGCCCACGCCCTCCACCACCGCGGTGGCTCCGGAGTTGCGCACGCAGAACCGCTCGCCGGCCACACCGTTCAGGTAGGCCGTACCGCTGGTGGCGCCATACAGGGCCACGTTGCCCACCAGGATATTCTCCGCCGGGTCAAAGGCGCTGCCCCTGGGGGGATAGACCACGATGGAGCCGCCGGAGAGGCCCTTGCCCAGGTAGTCGTTGGCGTCGCCCTCCAGCTCCAGGGTCAGGCCCTTGGGCAGGAACGCGCCGAAGGACTGGCCGCCGCCGCCGGTACACTTGATGGTGAAGGTGTTGTCCGGCAGAGAATTGCCGTGGAGCCGGGTCACGTCGGAGCCCAGGATGGTGCCAAGTGCCCGGTCGGTGCTGGAGACAGAGATCTTCAGCCGCCGGGGCTCGCCCCGCTCCAGAGCGGAACCCAGCTGTTTCTCCAGCAGCCGCAGGTCTACCGTGTTTTCCAGTTTGAAATCATAGACGTCCGCGGGGTCGAAGTGGGTCTTGACCCCCGGTTCTGCCGCCGGCACCTGGAGCAGGGCGGACAGATCCACCGAGGCGGCCCGCTCGTTGACGGCAGGGGAGCGGAGGGAGAGCAGGTCGGTGCGGCCCACCAGCTCGTCCACCGTGCGCACGCCCAGCCTGGCCATGTGCTCCCGCAGGTCCTGGGCCACAAAACGCATAAAGTTGACCACATACTCCGGCTTGCCGCAGAACCGCTTCCGCAGCTCCGGGTTCTGGGTGGCCACGCCCACGGGGCAGGTATCCAGGTTGCACACCCGCATCATGACGCAGCCCAGCGTCACCAGGGGAGCGGTGGCAAAGCCGAATTCCTCGGCGCCCAGCATACAGGCGATGGCTACGTCGCGGCCACTCATGAGCTTGCCGTCGGTCTCCACCACCACCCGGGAGCGCAGGCCGTTCTGGATCAGGGTCTGGTGGGCTTCCGCCAGACCCAGCTCCCAGGGCAGTCCGGCGTGGTGGATGGAGGTGCGGGGCGCTGCGCCGGTACCGCCGTCATAGCCGGAGATGAGCACCACCTGGGCGCCCGCCTTGGCCACGCCGGCGGCGATGGTGCCCACGCCCGCCTCGCTGACCAGCTTGACCGAGATGCGGGCCTTCCGGTTGGCGCACTTCAGGTCGTAGATGAGCTGGGACAGGTCCTCAATGGAGTAGATATCGTGGTGGGGCGGGGGAGAGATAAGGGCAACGCCGGGGGTGGCGTGGCGGCACTTGGCGATCCAGGGGTACACCTTGCCGGCGGGCAGATGGCCGCCCTCGCCGGGCTTGGCCCCCTGGGCCATCTTGATCTGGATCTCCTTGGCGCTCACCAGATACTCGCTGGTGACGCCGAAGCGGCCGGAGGCCACCTGTTTGATGGCGGAGTTCCGGGTGGGGTCGTTCAGCCGGTCGGGCTCCTCGCCGCCCTCGCCGGAGTTGGACTTGCCGCCCAGCAGGTTCATGGCCTGAGCCAGACACTCGTGGGCCTCCCGGGAGATGGAGCCGTAGCTCATGGCGCCGGTCTTGAAGCGCTTGACGATGGAGTCCACGCTCTCCACCTGATCCAGGGGGATGGGCTGGGCGGCGTACTTCATGTCCAGCAGGCCCCGGAGAGTGTGGGGCCGTGTTTCGTCATCCACCTTGGCGGTGTACTGCTTGAACAGCTGGTAGTCGCCCCGGTGGGTGGCCAGCTGGAGCAGGTGGATGGTCTGGGGATCGTAGAGGTGATCCTCACCGCCGGCCCGGGCCTTGTGGCGGCCCAGGCTGTCCAGCTCCAGATCGGTCTCCAGGCCCAGGGGATCGAAGGCCTTGGCGTGGTTGCGGTCCACACCCGCGGCGATCTCCTCCAGACCGATACCGCCCACCCGGGAGACGGTGTTGGTAAAGTATTTGTCGATCACGTCCTGCCGGATACCAACCGCCTCAAAGATCTGGGCGGACTGATAGGACTGAAGGGTGGAGATACCCATTTTGGAGGCGATCTTCACGATCCCGTGGAGGATGGCGGCGTTGTAGTCGTTGACCGCTGTGTGGAAGTCCTTGTCCAGCAGGCCCTCCTCGATCAGCTCCACGATGGTCTCCTCCGCCAGGTAGGGGTTCACCGCCCGGGCGCCGTAGCCCAGCAGGGCGGCGAAGTGGTGTACGTCACGGGGTTCGGCGGATTCCAGCAGGATGGAGACGGCAGTGCGCTTCTTGGTGCGGATCAGGTGCTGCTCCATGGCGGACACCGCCAGCAGGGAGGGGATGGCCACATGGTTCTCATCCACGCCCCGGTCGGAGAGCACGATGATGTTGGCGCCCTCCCGCCAGGCCCGGTCCACCGCCACCGCCAGCTGGTCCAAAGCCCGCTCCAGGGGGGTGTTGGTGTAATAGAGCAGGGAGACGGTGGCCACATGGAAGCCGGGACGGTCCATGGCCTTGATCTTCATCATGTCGGTGGAGGTCAGGATGGGGTTGTGGATCTGGAGCACCCGGCAGTTTTCCGGCTTCTCCTCCAGCAGATTGCCGTCATCAGCCACGTATACGGTGGTGTCAGTGACGATTTCCTCCCGGATGGCGTCCATGGGCGGGTTGGTCACCTGGGCAAAGAGCTGTTGGAAATAGTGGAAGAGGGGGCGGTCCTGATTGTCCAGCACAGCCAGGGGAATATCCGCGCCCATGGCGGCGGTGGGTTCCGCTCCGGTCCGGGCCATGGGCAGGATGGTGTCGTGTACGTCCTCATAAGTGTATCCAAAGGCCTTTTGCAGGCGATGGAGCTGCTCAGAGGTATGCCGCTCCACCCGCTTGTTTGGAATGGGCAGATCGGCCAGGTGGAGCAGGTTGCCGTCCAGCCACTCGCCGTAGGGCTGCCGGGCGGCGTAGGATTCCTTCAGCTCCTGGTCTCCCACGATGCGGCCCTGCTTCAGGTCCACCAGCAGCATTTTACCGGGCTGGAGCCGGGATTTTTGGGCGATCAGCTCCGGGGGCAGATCCAGCACACCCACCTCGGAGGAGAGGATGAGACGCCCGTCGGTGGTGACATAATAGCGGGAGGGACGCAGGCCGTTGCGGTCCAGCACCGCCCCAACCATGTCGCCGTCGGAAAACAGGATGGCGGCCGGGCCGTCCCAGGGTTCCATCAGGGTGGCGTAGTACTGATACAGGTCCCGGCGGGTGCGGGAAATGGCCTTGTCACCCATCCAGGGTTCCGGGATGCAGGCCATCACCGCCAGAGGCAGGTCCATGCCCGCCATCATCAGAAATTCCAGGGTGTTGTCCAGCATGGCGGAGTCCGAGCCGGAGGCGGACACCACCGGGAGCACTTTGGACATGTCGTCGCCCAGGGCCTGGGAGGACATGGTCTCCTCCCGGGCCATCATACGGTCCACGTTGCCCCGGATGGTGTTGATCTCGCCGTTGTGGGCCATGAGGCGGTTGGGATGGGCCCGCTCCCAGGAGGGGTTGGTGTTGGTGGAGAAACGGGAGTGGACCAGCGCCAGGGCGGACTGGTAATCGGGATCGTCCAGATCGGGATAGAAGGCCCGCAGCTGACGGACCAGGAACATCCCCTTATAGACAACAGTGCGGCTGGAGAGGGAGGGAACGTAGGTGTCCGGACAGGACTGCTCAAATACCCGGCGGAGCACGTAGAGCTTCCGGTCGAAATCCAGACCGGGTGCCGTGCCCTCCGGACGGCGGACAAAGCCCTGCTCGATATAGGGCATCTTCTCCCGGGCCCGCCGGCCCAGAATCTCAGGACAGACCGGTACCGTGCGCCAGCCCAGAAACTCCATGCCCTCCTTCTCGGTCAGCAGCTCAAAGAGCTTCTTGGCCTGACTGCGCCGGAGAAGATTCTGAGAGAAGAAGAACATACCCACGCCATAGTCTCTGGCCTCGGGCAGGGAAATACCAGCCGCCTTGGAAAAGAAGCGGTGAGACACCTGCACCAGAATGCCGACGCCGTCTCCGGTCTCTCCCTGGGCGTCCTTTCCGGCCCGGTGCTCCAGTTTTTCCACGATCTTCAGCGCGTCATCCACGGTCTGATGGGTGGGCCGTCCCTTGATATCCACCACAGCACCGATCCCGCAGGCATCGTGCTCGAAGCATGGGCGGTACAGCCCTTGCTGCGCTTGTGTCCTCATATACGCATCTCCTCTCCGGTTACTTGATAAAAACGGCGGCAGTCACGTCCCGGACTGCCGCCGCGAGACTACATCGTCTCTTATTATCCCAATTCTGCGCCATCCAGAACCATTTGTGCGGTCTGGGTTAATTTGGATCTGCTGTCCATACTGACTTTCTGCAGGAAACGGTGGGCCTGTTCCTCCGTCATGCCGTTGCGGTCCATCAGCAGACGCTTGGCCTGCTCGATGACCTCCTGGGCCTCCTGGGTACGGGCGGGGCGCACAAACCGCTCCAGCCGGCGGCTGATCTGGGTCAGCATCCGCACCGATGCCACCAGATCTCCCTTGGAGACGGGGGTGGCCAGGCGGAAAATATCGTCATTCTGGATCAGCTCCAACAGATCCTGGGAGGCAAGCACCAGCATGGCGCAGGAGAGGGGCAGATCCTCGAACAGGGTTTCGGCCGACTGGTCGGACAGCTTATAGCCGCACACCACAGCGGTAATATGCAGCTTGCGTACCGTCCGCCGCACCTGGTCGGCAGACTTGCACACGATGCAGGAAAAAGCGCCGGAGGCCTCCAGGAGCTCTTTGACCCTCCAGAGATTCTTTTGGTTTTCAAAGGCGACGATCACCTGATCCATTCCAGAGATCCCTCCCAACTGCGCCGTGGGGCAGATGCGCGCTTAGTAGTTGATGATATATTTCTCCCGCTCCCAGGAGGAGACGCGGGTACGGAACTCATCCCATTCCTTCTTCTTGCCTTCGATATAGTTGGCGGCTACGTGCTCACCCAGGGTGTCCAAAATCAGCTGGTCGCCTTCCAGAGCGGCGATGGCCTCCTCCAGAGATCCGGGCAGGGAATCAATACCCTTGGCCTTCCGGGTGGCTTGATCCATGGCGAAGATGTTCTCGGTCACCTCAGCGGGCGGGGTCAAACCCTTCTCGATGCCGTCCAGGCCGGCGGCCAGGCAGACCGCCAGCTCCAGGTAGGGGTTGCAGGCGGGGTCGGGGGAGCGGAGCTCCACACGGGTGGACTGACCGCGGGCGGCGGGGATCCGGATGAGGGCGGAGCGGTTGGAGGCAGACCAAGCCAGGTAGCAGGGGGCCTCATAGCCGGGCACCAGCCGCTTGTAGGAGTTGACCAGAGGGTTGGTGACGGCCGCCATGCCCTTCACATGGGCCAGCAGGCCGGCGATAAAGCTATACGCTTCGTGGGACAGGCCCTTCTCGCCCTCAGCGTCATAGAACACGTTCTTGCCGCCCCGGAACAGGGACATGTTGGTGTGCATGCCGGAGCCGTTGATGCCGAAAATGGGCTTGGGCATAAAGGTGGCGTGGAGGCCGTTCTTCTGGGCCAGGGTCTTGACCGCCAGTTTGAAGGTCATGATGTTGTCGGCGGCGTGGAGGGCCTCGGCATACTTAAAGTCGATCTCATGCTGGCCCTGAGCCACCTCGTGGTGGCTGGCCTCAATCTCAAAGCCCATCTGCTCCAGAGCCATGCAGATCTCGCGCCGGGTGCCCTCGCCGTGATCCAGAGGGCCCAGGTCGAAGTAGCCGGCCTCATCGTTGGTCTTGATGGTGGGCTTACCCTCGTCATCGGTCTGGAACAGGAAGAACTCCGCCTCAGGACCTACGTTGAAGGCATCATAGCCCATGTCCTTGGCCTTCTGCAGCACCCGCTTGAGCACATAGCGGGGATCACCCACAAAAGGAGTGCCGTCAGGATTATAGACATCACAGATCAGTCGGGCCACCTTGCCGTGGCTGGGACGCCAGGGGAACACAGCAAAGGAATCCAGGTCGGGGTAGAGGTACTGATCGGACTCGTCGATGCGTACAAAGCCCTCAATGGAAGATCCGTCAAACATGATCTGGTTGTTCACAGCCTTCTCGATCTGGGAGGCGGTGATGGCCACATTTTTCAGCTGGCCGAAAATGTCCGTGAACTGGAGACGGATAAACTCGATATCCTCTTCCTTTACGCGGCGGATGATTTCTTCCTTGGTGTACGACATTGCAAGCAGCTCCTTTCGGACATTCAAATAAAAAAGGACAAAGACATTCCTGCCATCCGGGCGGGAACATCTTTGTCCTCGACTATGGGCGAAAGTATAGTCTTTTTAGCGCCAAGTGTCAAGCACTTTTATGGAATTCAAAACATTTTATTTTTCAAAACAAAAATGCCTTTCACTTCCTCAAATCAATTTATGCAGGATTTACAATCGCAGCATGCATAAATTGCGATAAGGAACGCTGAATCGCCTTGACAATGGGAATAGGCCTCATTATAATACTTCTGTCAGCAGTAAGGGCGCTGCGGCAAGTAAGGCCGCAGTGCCCTTTTCTTTTTTTGAGCAGGAGGAATGGAACTATGCCCATCCACGAAGAATGTGGTGTGTTTGGAATTTATGATCCAGCCGGCGACTGCGCCCGCACAGTATATTATGGCCTTTATGCCCTTCAGCACCGTGGGCAGGAATCCTGCGGCATCGCGGCCATCAACGACCGGGAGCTGTCCTTCCACAAGGATGTGGGCCTGGTAGGTGAGGTATTCGATCAGGCTACTCTGGACCGGCTCAACGGCATTATGGCGGTGGGCCATGTGCGTTATGCCACCACCGGCGGCGGGCGCCGGGAGAACGCCCAGCCGCTGACCCTCAACTATGTGAAGGGTACACTGGCTGTGGCCCACAACGGGAACCTGGTAAATACCAGGGAACTGCGCACCACGTTTGAGTACCGTGGGGCCATCTTTCAAACCACTACGGATTCGGAGCTCATCGCCTATGCCATTGCCCAGGAGCGGCTGCGCTGCGGCTCGGTGGAGGAGGCGGTCTGTCAGGCGGTCAAGGGTCTGCGGGGCGCCTATTCGCTGCTGGTCATGTCCCCCCAGAAGCTGATCGCCGCCCGGGACCCCTGGGGATTCCGGCCCCTGTGCATGGGCCGCAGGGGAGAGGCCGTGGTATTCGCCTCGGAGAGCTGTGCACTCAATGCGGTGGGCGCCCGCTTTGAGCGGGAAGTGGAACCGGGCGAGATCGTGGTGGTGGAAGGGGGCAAGATATCCTCTATCCGGGAGAACTGTGAAAGCGCCACCAGCCATATGTGCATTTTTGAGTATATCTATTTTGCCCGGCCGGATTCGGTGATCTGCGGCCAGTCCGTCCATGAGGCCCGCCGCCGGGCGGGGCGGCTGCTGGCCCGGGCCTATCCGGTGGAGGCGGACGTGGTCATCGGTGTGCCGGACTCCGGCCTGGACGCCGCCATGGGATATGCGGAGGAATCCGGTATCCCCTATGGCGTGGGGCTGGTCAAGAACCGCTATATCGGCCGCACCTTTATCACGCCGGGGCAGCAGAGCCGGGAACAGGCAGTGCGCATCAAGCTTGGACCGCTGAAAAGCTGCGTGGAGGGCAAACGGGTGGTGATGATCGACGACTCCATCGTGCGGGGTACCACCTCCCGGCAGATCGTCACCCTGCTGCGGGAGGCCGGAGCCGCGGAGGTCCATATGCGCTCCTCCGCGCCGCCCTTTATCGCCCCCTGCTATTTCGGAACCGACATTCCGGATAAGGAGAATCTGATCGCCTGCCGCTACTCCGTGGAGGAGATCCGCCAGCTGATCGGAGCGGACAGCCTGGGTTTCCTGAGCCTGGAGGATCTTCACCGGATTGCGCCGGACGCCTCCTGCGGCTTCTGCGACGGCTGCTTTACCGGCACCTATCCCATCAATATCTGAGTTTTCCGCATACAAGCGGCCCCGCCGGAATAGGATATTCCGGGAGTGTGACTGCCATGGATGGTTTGATCCTGCTGAAACGGGAGCTGATGCTCCAGGTCAATGAGGGACTCTATCGGAAAAAGACCATTACATACGAGATGTACCAGCAGGCAAAACAGCGGATCTTGCAATGGACCTAGAGCAAAAAGAGCCGGCAAGCTCTCCTTCTGCGGAGGGCTTGCCGGTTTTTTAGCAGGAAAGGAGGGAGCGCATGGACCTTTTTGAGGCCCGCAGCGCACTGAACGGCGGCAAGAGCATTTACGATCTGGCGCTGCGGGTGACCTTTTACGCCCGAGTGTCCACCGAGAAGGAGGAACAGCTCCATTCACTGTCTGCCCAGACTCAATACTATACGGAATTCATCGCCAAATGCCCGGCCTGGACCTTTGTGGAGGGATATGTGGACGAGGGAATCAGCGGGACCAGTGCGGATAAGCGGGAGCAGTTTCTGCGGATGATCGCCGACGCAGGGGAAGGAAAGTTTGACTTTATCGTCACCAAGGAGATTTCCCGCTTTTCCCGCAATACCCTGGACAGCATCCGCTACACCCAGGAGCTGCTGAAATACGGGGTTGGCGTACTGTTCCAGTCGGACAACATCAATACGCTGATGCCGGATGCGGAACTGCGGCTTACCATCATGTCCTCCATCGCCCAGGATGAGGTGCGCAAAATCTCCGAGCGGGTCCGGTTCGGTTTCAGACGGGCCATTGAGGCCGGGGTGGTGCTGGGAAACAGCAAGATATGGGGATATGAGAAACAGGACGGGAAACTGGTGCTCCGTGAGGAGGAGGCGGAGATGGTCCGCCTGATTTTCGATCTCTACGCCAACCGGCGTATGGGAATCCGGGCCATCGCCGCCCAGCTGACCGAGCAGGGCTACCGGAACACCAAGGGGGGTACATTGTCCTTCAGTACAATCCGGGGAATCCTGTCCAACCCCAAATACAAGGGCTATTACTGCGGCGGGAAGAGCTGCAAATATGACTATAAGCTCAGCCGGCGCAGGCAAATGCCCCAGTCGGAGTGGGTCATGTACAAGGATGAGGAAGCGGTGCCGCCCATCGTATCGGAAGAACTGTGGGACAAGGCCAATGCCATCCTGAATCGGCGCGCGCTGTCCCAAGGGTCCGGGGACAGGAGCAGCTACCAGAACAAATATCCCTACAGCGGCAAGATCATCTGCTCCCAACACCAGATCCCGTACCACCGCACGCTTTACCACTACAGGACAGAGGACAGGGAGGCGTGGCAGTGCCGGGAATACGCCCGGAAGGGGAGGGCAGGCTGCATCATGCCGGTTCTCTACACCGAGGAGCTGGACGAGCTGATCCGGCAGATCCTGGAACAGCTGCCGCTTGACAAGGAGGAACTGCTCCAAAGTCTGCTTGGGATCTACGGCAGCTTTCAGGCCGGCGTCAGACAGAACCGGTACATCACCCAATCCAGGCACATCATGGCGGAGATCCTGCGGCGGAAGGACAGGCTGCTGGACCTGAATGTAGCCGGGCGCATTTCGGATGAGGAATTCACCCAGCGCAACGAGGGCTTCAATGAGGAACTGGCGCAGATACGCACCCGGCTGGAGGAGCTGGAGTGCCGCCTCCGGCAGGAGCAGGCAAAAGCCATACCGGAGGAGATCCTGCGTCCGGCTCTGAAACAGGAATTGGAATTTGACCAGGGGTTCCAGCGCGGGGTCATTGAGGCGCTGGTGGACCGGATCGAGGCCTGGCCGGGTCAGGCGCCGCGGACCGTCCAGGTCAGGCTGACCCTTCATATCTCCACGGAGCGCTGGACCTATCTGATCCAGCGCAGGCGTGGGAAGCCTTCTGTTTGTACCGCGCAATACACATGATCCGGGCGGATATTGAGACCGAAGTATCTCCCATCGTGGGCAACGAAAAGCAGAGCGAGGAGATGGTCAACTTCCTGCTCCAGGAGTTCGAAGGGGATACCAAGGCCATCTGGCAGTCCAATATTTTCGGCAAGTCCTTCCATGAGCTGGTGAGCGAGGACTTGAACGGCAAGCTCAAGCGAATGCCGGAGGATGCCCGGGCCAAGCTCCAGGAAACCCTGCAGCGCATCATCAACGAGGGCTCCGGCGGCCTGATCTGCATTATTCTGTAACAAAAAAGCATGGGAAACGATGTTTCCCATGCTTTTTTATTCGTCCCGCAGAAAACGCTCCAGCGCCGGACGGTCCAGCAGCCGCAGAAGCTTGTAACCGGTCTGTACCCATCCTTTTTTATCAAACTCACCCAGGACCCGGCTTACTGTCACCCGGCTGACGCCCACCGAGGCGCCGATCTCCTCATGGGTGCATTTCAACCGACCGTCCGCCTCCGGGATCAGGGACAGCAAGTGGCGGGCGATCCGCTTGTCAGCCTGGAGGAATTCGCCGTCCACATGCTCAGAGAGCATACGGACCCGCTGGGCCAGATTCTCCAGCATGGCGATAGCCAGGCCGGGACGGGCTGCGAACACCTGCTCCAGCCGCTGCCGGGTCACAGCCACCAGATCACACTTGGTTACCGCCATGGCGGAGGAGACCCGGGGCTGCTGGTCAAAAAAGGCGGCCTCGCCGATCAGCTCGCCCGCGTGGGGCAGGGTGAGGATCCGCTCGTCCCCCTCCGGGGAGCTGATAAAGCACTTTACCGTGCCCGACACGATGTAATAAAAACACTCCGCCCGGGTGTCCTGCAGATAGATCATCTGACCGGGTTCCTTGTGCTGAATGGGCTGGCCGTCAGCCAGCGGGGTCCAGATATTGCGCAGCATTGGCCTTCGCCTCCCACGGTAATTGTAGCATGGTTTACATTCTTTTGACAACCCCTTGTGGTATCCTGATTTCAAATAAAGCATAAGGAGGCTCTCAACCATGGGAATGACCATGACTCAGAAGATCCTGGCCAAGCACGCCGGCCTGGATCATGTTGTCCCTGGCCAATTGGTAGAGGCTAAACTGGATATGGTGCTGGGCAACGACATTACCGCCCCGGTAGCCATCACAGAGTTCGACAAGGCGGGGCTGACCCAGGTGTTTGACAAGGACAAGATCGCCCTGGTGCTGGATCACTCCACCCCCTGTAAGGATATCAAGTCCGCTCAGCTGTGCGCCCAGGCCCGGAAGTTTGCCAAACGGTTTGACATCACCCACTTCTATGACGTGGGCTGTATGGGTGTGGAGCACGCCCTGCTGCCTGAACAGGGCCTGACTGCCCCCGGCGAGTGCATGATCGGCGCCGATTCCCACACCTGTACTTACGGTGCGGTGGGCATGTTCTCCACCGGCGTGGGCTCCACCGACATGGCCGCCGGCATGGCCACCGGCCTTGCCTGGTTCAAGGTGCCCGCCGCCATCAAGGTCACCCTGAAGGGCAAGCTGCAACCCTATGTATCCGGCAAGGACGTGGTCCTCCACCTCATCGGTACCATCGGCGTGGACGGCGCCCTGTACAAGTCCCTGGAGTTTGCCGGGGAAGGGGTAGCCGAGCTGTCCATGGATGACCGCTTTACCATTGCCAATATGGCCATTGAGGCTGGCGCCAAGAACGGCATCTTCCCGGTGGACGACAAGACCCGGGCCTATCTGGCCGGCCGTGTAAACCGCCCCTGGGAGGCGGTGGAGCCCGACCCGGACGCTCAGTACGACCAGGAAGTGGTCATTGATCTGAACACCCTCCAGCCCACGGTGGCGCTGCCCCATCTGCCCTCCAACACCCGCACCATCGACCAGGTGGAGGGCACCCACATCGACCAGGTGGTCATCGGCTCCTGCACCAACGGCCGGCTGGACGACCTGCGGCAGGCCGCTGCGGTGCTCAAGGGCCGGAAGGTGGCCAAGGGCGTGCGCTGCATCGTTCTGCCTGCCACCCAGCAGATCACTCTGGACGCTATGGCCGAGGGCCTGATCCAGATCTTTATCGAGGCCGGCTGCGCCGTGTCCACGCCCACCTGCGGCCCCTGCCTGGGCGGCCATATGGGCGTACTCTCCGACAATGAGCGGGCCATTTCCACCACCAACCGCAACTTTGTGGGCCGCATGGGTCCTGTGTCCTCCGAGATCATCCTGGCCAACCCGGCGGTGGCCGCCGCATCCGCTGTGGCGGGCTGTGTGGCCGATCCCCGGAAGCTGTAAGGGAGGTTTTAGGCATGAAAGTATATAAGTATGGCGATAACGTGGATACCGACGTGATCATTCCGGCCCGGTATCTGAATGCACCCGACGAAAAATCTCTGGCCTCCCACTGCATGGAGGACATCGACGCCAGTTTTGCCTCCACTGTGGAGCAGGGCGATATCATTGTAGCGGGCAATAACTTCGGCTGCGGCTCCTCCCGGGAGCACGCGCCCCTGTCCATCAAGGCCTGCGGTGTCAAGTGCGTCATCGCGCCCTCCTTTGCCCGTATCTTCTACCGCAACGCCATCAACATCGGCCTGCCCATCATGGAGAGCGCCGAAGCGGCCGCCGAGATCCAGGCGGGGGATACTGTGAGCGTGGACTTCGCCACCGGCACCATCACCGACGAGACCCAGGGCAAGACCTGGCAGGCGGCGCCCTTCCCGGAGTTTGTAAACCGGATCATCGAGGCCGGCGGGCTGCTCAATTCTCTGAAAGCGCGAGGTGTGGCGAAATGAATTACAAGATTGCCCTGATCCGGGGCGACGGCATTGGTCCCGAGGTGGTAGGGGAGGCCGTCAAGGTCCTGAACACGGTGGGAGAAAAATTCGGCCATACCTTTATATATGAAGAGGTCCTGCTGGGCGGCTGTGCCACCGACGCGGTGGGGAAGAGCTACCCGGACGGTACTGCCGAGAAGTGCAAGGCCTGCGACGCAGTGCTGCTGGGTGCTGTTGGCGGCCCCAAGTGGGGCTCCGACAAGCCTGCCGAGCAGCGGCCTGAAACCGCGTTGCTGGCCATCCGCAAGGATCTGGGCCTGTATGCCAACCTGCGGCCCGCCACCCTCCGGCCCGCTATGGCGGACGCCTGTCCTCTGAAGAAGGAAACGGCGGACAAGGGCATTGACCTGATGATGGTGCGGGAGCTTACCGGCGGCATTTACTTCGGCCAGCGGGAGAAGTATCAGACCGAGGACCGGGGCATGGAGTGCGCCGACCGGATGGCCTACTCCGAGAAGGAGATCGAGCGCATTGGCCGCCGTGCCTTCGAGCTGGCCCGGCTTCGCCGGAAAAAGGTGTCCTCCGTGGACAAGGCCAACGTCCTGGAGACCAGCCGCCTGTGGCGGAGCGTCATGCACCGTCTGGCGGAGGAGTACTCCGATGTCCAGTACGAGGATGTGCTGGTGGACAACTGCGCCATGCAGCTGGTCCGTGATCCCGGTCAGTTCGACGTGGTGGTGACCGAGAATATGTTCGGTGATATCCTGTCCGACGAGGCCTCCATGGTCACCGGGTCCATCGGCCTGCTGCCCTCCGCCTCCATCGGGGACATGGCTCCCGGCCTCTACGAGCCCATCCACGGTTCCGCCCCCGACATCGCCGGTCAGGACAAGGCCAATCCCATTGCAACCATCCTGTCGGTAGCCATGATGTTCCGCTACTCCTTCCACCTGGCCGCCGAGGCGGACGCAGTGGAGGCGGCAGTGGACGCCGTGCTGGCCGAGGGTTGGCGTACCGCCGACATCGCCGAGCCTGGCGTCACCCCCATCGGTACCAAACAGATGGGCGATCTCATCTGCCAGAAGATCTGAATACACAGCGGGACAGCCTCTGAAGGCTGCCCCGCTGCTTGACGCTGGGAGAAATAGCTGGTACAATACCGGAGGATAACAACGGGAAAGGGGTACGGAGCTATGATTCTGGCGGTGGATGTGGGCAATTCCAATACGACGGTGGGCCTGTTTGACCAGACCGGCAAGCTGAGTTTCCGCTCCACCCTGGAGACCTCCCAGAGCAAGACCCGGGATCAGTGCGCCATCGATCTGTTCGGTGTGTTCCGACTGTACGGCGCTGAAATCCGGGAAGTGACCGGCGCCATTCTCTCCAGTGTGGTGCCGCCGCTGACCGCGGTTTTTGCGGACACTATCACCCGGATGACCGGAAAAGCCCCCCTGGTCGTAGGACCCGGTATCAAAACCGGTCTGAACATCAAGGCAGAGATCCATGATCAGCTGGGCAGTGATATCGTGGCCTCCTCAGTGGCCGCCATGGCGGGCTATCAGAGCCCGATCGTGATGATCGATATGGGAACTGCCACCTCGCTGTCCCTGATTCAGGGCAGCGTGTATGAGGGCTGCATCATCATGCCAGGCCTGACCCTGGCCCTGCGGGCCATGTCGGAGCGGGCCGCCGCTCTGCCGCCCATTTCCATTGAGAGCCCGGCCCAGGTGGATCTGCTGGGCCGCACCACGGAGGAGGCCATGCGCTCCGGTGTGCTGTACGGCCACGCCAGTATGGTGGACGGCATGGTGGACCGCATTGAGGCGCGGATCGGCCAGCCGGTGACCGTAGTGGCTACCGGCGGCAACGCCCCCCGGATCCTGTGCTATTGCAGGCATGAGATCCAATACGACGCCGATTTGGTTATGAAGGGGCTCTATCTGCTCTATCAGAAGAATACCCGAAAAGCCAAAAAGGCCTGAAATGGTACTCAACGGCAATTGCCGTGGGTAAATAAAGAGTGCGCTGCATCCTCTCAAAGAGGAGCGGCAGCAGGAGGTAATTTCATATGAGAGCAAGCGAGAAAACCAGACGCCTGACAGGACTGGCTTTATTGACAGCCATTATTGTGGTCCTGCAGATAGTCGCCAGTTTCATCAAGTTCGGTCCGTTTTCCATTACTCTGGCGTTGGCCCCCATTATCATCGGCGCGGCTTTGTATGGGCCTAAAGCGGGCGCTTATCTGGGCGGCGTATTCGGTGTTGTGGTTTTGATTGCCTGTATTTTGGGCTGGGATCCGGGCGGAAGTGTCCTGTGGAACGCCAACCCTTTCCTCACCGCGGTGGTCTGTCTGGCCAAGGGCATCCTGGCTGGTCTGTGTGCCGGTGCCGTCTATCAGGCTATTTCCAAAGGCCCTCTGGCCCCGATTGTGGGCGCTATTGCGGCAGGCATCGTCAGCCCGGTGGTAAATACCGGCCTGTTCTGCCTGTGCCTGACCCTGCTGTTCCACGACATCTTGGTAGCCTGGGCGGGTGGAACGGACATCGTGTACTATATCATTTTTGGCCTTACCGGAATCAACTTTGTGCTGGAGCTGGTCATCAATCTGGTGCTCAGCACCGTCATCGTCCGGGTGGTCACTGCAAGAAGTCACGCATAAATGCCTTTCAGGGCGTCCGTCAGAACGGCGGACGCCCTATTTTGCATCAATAATTTCTTCCTCATTCAAAAACCATGAAGTTTTTTTAAGAAACACTTGCTTTTCTGCAAGTTCGCGCATATAATATGTCAAGAACTTTGAGTACAAGGGAGAGATTCCATTGAAAGAGCTGTCCAGGATCGCGCAGTCCGTCCGGGCGTCCACCACTATGGCAATTGACGCTATGTTCAAGCAGATGAAGGCCGATGGCATTGATGTTATTGGCTTTGGTGCCGGTGAGCCGGACTTCAACACCCCCGACAACATCAAGCAGGCCGGCATTGAGGCCATTCAGAACAACGTGACCCGCTATACCCCCGCCGCCGGCACAGTGGAGCTGCGTCAGGCGGTATGTGATCGGATGAAGGCCGACTGCGGCGTGGAGTACAAGCCCAGCCAGGTAGTGGTGAGCAGCGGCGCCAAGCATCTGGTGTACCTGGCGCTCCGGGCCATGGTGAATCCCGGCGACGAGATCATCCTGCCTGCGCCCTACTGGGTCAGCTATTATGAACTGATCCGCATGGTGGGCGGCGTGCCTGTGGTGGTCACCGCCACTGAAGCTGAGCACTTCAAGCTCACCGCCGAAAAGCTGGAGGCGGCTGTGACCCCCAAGACCAAGGCCATCATCCTGAATAATCCCTCCAACCCCACCGGCATGATGTACGGCAGGGAAGAGCTGGAGGCCATCGGGGCCGTATGCCTGAAGCATGAGATCTATGTGATCTCCGATGAAATCTATTACAGCCTGGCCTATGACGGAAAGAAGTTTACCAGCTTTGCCGCCCTGAGCCCTGAGCTCAAGGAGCTGACTGTGCTGGTCAACGGCGTGTCCAAGTCCTACGCTATGACCGGCTGGCGGATCGGCTATGCCTGCGCCAACGACACCATTGCCAAGATCATGGCCAATTACGTCAGCCACTCCACCGGTTCTCCCGTGGCGATTTCCCAAAAGGCCGCTGCTGTGGCTCTCACCGCGCCCCAGGATCAGGTGGAGACGATGCGCCAGGCCTTTGAGGAGCGGCGCAACTACATTGTGGAGCGGATGAACTCCATCCCCGGTGTCAGCTGCATCAAGCCCGAGGGCGCTTTCTATGTGATGATGAATCTGGAGAAGCTCATCGGCAAGACCATCCACGGCGTGGAGATCACCAATGACGATGTCTTTGCCGATGCGTTCCTGAAGTACGGCCTGGTGGCCGTGGTGCCCGGCTCCGGTTTCGGTGCGCCCAACTTCGTCCGCTGGTCTTACGCCACCTCCATGGAGAATATCAAGGAGGGTCTGAACCGTCTGGAGAAGTTCCTGGCGGAGTAATTTCACCCTTTCCGCGGTGCAAAGTGGCCCGCGGCAGCCGTGTCTGTGCGGTTGTCGCGGGCCACATAACGTTATGAATCAGTAAAAAGTTGCTCTTGTGACAGAGGGGCTTTTGTGATATACTACCGGCTGTAATGACTTGCTATTTTTGTGCGTAAAAGAAGGGTATCCATGAATAGAAATAAGTATGAATCACCACTTTGTTCCCGTTATGCCAGCAATGAAATGCAGTACATTTTCTCCCCGGACAAGAAGTTCTCTACCTGGAGGCGTCTGTGGGTGGCACTGGCCCGGGCGGAGATGGAGCTGGGCCTGCCGGTGACCCAGGAGCAGGTGTCAGAGCTGGAAGCCCACATCGACGATATCGACTATGAGAAGGCGGCTCAGTTTGAGCGTGAACTGCGCCATGACGTGATGGCCCACATCCATGCCTATGGGCTCCAGTGCCCCAAGGCCATGCCCATCATCCACCTGGGCGCCACCAGCTGCTACGTGGGCGACAATACGGACATCATCCTGATGCGGGAGGCTCTGTGCCTGGTGCGGGATGAGCTGGTGCGGGTGTTGGGCCACCTGGCGAAATTTGCCGACCGCTATAAGGCACTGCCTACCCTGGGCTTTACTCACTTCCAGCCGGCACAGCTGGTGACGGTGGGGAAGCGGGCTACCCTTTGGATGAATGATCTGCTGCTGGACCTCCAGGAGGTGGAGCACCGGATCTCCTCCCTGAAGCTGCTGGGCTGCAAGGGAACTACCGGGACCCAGGCCAGTTTCCTGGAGCTCTTCGACGGCGACCACGCCAAGTGTGTGGCGCTGGACCAGAAGATTGCCGCAGAGATGGGCTTTGACGCCACGGTGCCGGTATCCGGACAGACCTACTCCAGAAAGACGGACTATATGGTGCTCTCCGCGCTGTCCGGTATCGCCCAGTCGGCCAGCAAATTTGCCACCGACATGCGCCTGCTGTGCAACCTGAAGGAAGTGGAAGAGCCCTTTGAGGCCCATCAGATCGGCTCCTCCGCCATGCCCTACAAACGCAACCCCATGCGCTGTGAGCGGATCTGTGCTCTGTCCAGATATGTGATGGCCGATGCGCTGAATCCCGCCATTACCGCGGCCACGCAGTGGTTTGAGCGCACCTTGGATGATTCGGCCAATAAGCGGCTGTCCGTCCCTGAGGCGTTCCTGGCTGTGGACGGCATCCTGGGCATCTACGCCAACGTGGCGGACGGCCTGGTTGTCCACGAGAAGGTCATTGAAAAGCACGTTATGGAAGAGCTGCCCTTTATGGCCAGTGAGAACATCATGATGGACGCCGTGAAAAAGGGCGGCGACCGCCAGCAGCTGCATGAGCGCATCCGTGTGCTCTCCCAGCAGGCAGGCGCCAACGTGAAGGACAGGGGAGAGGCCAATAACCTCATCGACCTGATTGCGGAAGATCCGCTGTTCGGTATGACCCGGGAGGAGCTGACCGCCCACATGACCCCCTCCCGCTATATCGGCCGCTGTCCGGAGCAGGTGGATGCCTTTTTGGAGCATGATGTGCGTCCGGTTCTGGAGCGCTATTCTGATGCCCTGCAAAAGAAAGACGTTGAGCTGAAGGTATAAGATAGGAGCGTTGTATATGGAAAAAACTGTTCGCCGTATCGGTGTATTTACCAGCGGGGGAGATGCCCCTGGCATGAATGCAGCTATTCGCTCTGTTGTTCGTACCGCCCTGCATATGGGCATTGAGTGTATCGGAATTCGCCGCGGCTACCATGGCCTGATCAACGGTGACTTTGTGCCCCTGACCTTTGAAAGCGTCAGCGGTCTGTCCAGAAGGGGCGGCACCATGCTGTATTCCGCCCGCAGCGAGGACTTCAAGTCCCAGCTGGGCCGGGAGAAGGCGGTGGCCACTTGCAAACTGTTGGGCCTGGACGCTCTGGTGGGAATCGGCGGCGACGGCACCTTCCGGGGTCTGCTGACCCTGGCCCAGCAGGGCCTGAGCGTCATCGGCATTCCGGGTACCATTGACAATGATATCGCTTGTTCTACCTATACCATTGGCTACGATACCGCCTGCAACACCGCGCTGGAGTCCATTGATAAGCTCCGTGATACCATGCAGTCTCACGAGCGCTGTTCGGTGGTAGAGGTCATGGGCCGCCACGCCGGCCATGTAGCTCTGAACGTGGGCGTGGCCTGCGGCGCCACGGCTGTGTTGGTGCCTGAGCAGAAGGTCAACTATGAGGAGGATCTGATGGAGCCGATCCGCAGATCCCGTCTGGCTGGACGAACCCATTTCATGATTATCGTGGCAGAGGGTGTGGAAGGCGGCGCCTATGAGGTGGCCAGACAGATCAAGGAAGCTACGTCGCTGGATACCCGTGTGACCGTTCTGGGCCATGTGCAGCGGGGCGGCGCACCTACGGTGCGTGACCGAATTGCTGCTACATACATGGGCTATGAGGCTGTCCGGCTGCTGGCTGAGGGCAAGAGCTGCCGTGTGGTTGCCATGGATGGTGAATCCTATGTGGATTATGACATCACGGAAGCGCTGCAGATGCACAAGGGTCTGGACCAGCAGACTTACACCGTCATGCGCGCTCTGACCGGGATTCAATAATAAGCAGCACCACGGATCTTACCGCATCTCCGGTAAGATCCGTGGGCTTTATATACTGTAAGCCGACCCCGCAGGGGGGCGGCTATGAATTTAGATCACGAACTCAACAAAATAAAGGGCCGTTTTGTTGAGTGCGAACGGGAGACCAGGATACGCCAGAGGGGTGCGGACAACTTCGTCCGCACCCCTCTTTTCGGCCCCTCGTCCCCGCCCGTGGCGGATGGCGGGGGATGCGCAGCATCCCCATGCCCTTGCGCTCCCCCTCCGGACGGAGGGGGACGGGAGGGGAAGGCGAAAAAACGCCCGCCCTCTACCACGGCCAAAGGACAGCCAAAAGGCTGACGGTAGAGAGCGGGACGCCCTTGCTCCATCATAGTAGCACAAGCGTTCGAGCTTGTCAAGCCCCCTTTTGGGGGGCTCCCTACCATCTGCCGCAGGCAGGACAAGCCAGGCAAGGGCGGCCTCTGGCCGCTTGTCTCGACCCTTGCCGGGCTGGCCTGACAGTGGCACCCCTCTCCACGCCGGGCGGGGCGGAGGCGAAAAGGCGGCCCGCAGGGCCGCCAGCCCCGCCCGGCGGGAGGAGCCCGGACGCCCGGAGGGCGGCCCCCGGAGGGGCCCGAAGGGACCCGCAGGGGGTGGAGCGCAGGGGGGACCCGCGAGGGCCCGGAAGGGGGCGGGGGNGGGGGTGCGGGGGGTAAAGTCCAGGCCGGTATAGATGGTGAACAGCCGGTCCGGGTCAAATTTCCGGGAGATGAGAAGGTTGGTCATGGCGGCGGACACGCCGATGCGGTAATCCAGGCAGCGCAGGAGCGAGGGAGGAGACAGCCGGGGCGGGCCGAAGCCCGGAGGGGGCCAACGAAGGGCCGCACAGGGGCCCGGAGCGGCCCCCGCAGGGGCCCCAGGGCCGAGCACACCGAAAGAAGTCCCGCCGATCCCACGGGAGGCGGGACAACCGGGACGGGGGGACCCCGAGGGCCCCCCCCATCACGGGGGCCCGACGGGCCCGGGGCCCCGGACCGGTGCCCTTCGCTCCCGCGACTGCCCACGCTCCCTATACTTGATACAGGGACAACATTCCGTCACGCACCAGCCCATGACCACCCAAGACAAGCACCCCATGAGCATCTCCGCGCTCCTGGCTCAGTCCGGCTCCGGCAGGGGCGGCGTCTGCCGCACAGCCAGGATCAAGGCCTATCCCGACGGCTCTCTGGAGGTCCTGGCCTGCGACAAGCCCATCTTCCACCCGGAGGGCTGGGAGAAGGCAGGGAAGCGCCCTTCCCGCCCAAGGCGGACCTCTCGGCCCCAGGAGCAGGGACAGGATCAGGACGGGGAGAAGCAGGATCGGTCCAGCCTGGACCGATCCATGCGCCGGGCCCGGGCCCAGGTCAGGGACCTGGCCCTGGCCAACCCCTTCCGCTGGTTCGTCACCCTCACCCTGGACCAGGCCAGGGTGGACCGCTACGACATGGCCGCCATCACCCGCAGGCTCAACAACTGGCTGGACAACCAGGTCCGCCGCCACGGCCTGGCCTACGTCCTTGTGCCAGAGCGGCACAAGGACGGGGCCATCCACTTCCACGGCTTCTTCAACGACGCAGTGAAGGCCGTTTTTTCCGGCCACAGGGACAGGGAGGGACACCCAGTCTACAACCTCCCGGCCTGGTCCCTGGGCTTCACCACCGCCATTGAACTCTACGGCGACTACCACGCCGCTGTGGGCTACGTCTGCAAGTACATCGGAAAGCAGGGCGAGAAGCCCGGCGGCCGCTGGTACTACTCAGGCGGTGCCCTCCGGCGTCCCCAGGTCTCTTTCACCGACCTGGGACCAAGAGACCTGGAGGAGCTGGAGCAGGAGGGAGGCGTCTACCGCTTCGACGTCCCAGAGGCCGGGCTCTCCTTCGCCCTCCTCCGGGCCAGGCCGGTGGAAGGCGGTGGAAAAGTCTCGCTGGAACACTTGTTTGATTCTTTCGAGTTTACTTTTTCTGGATTGTTAAGCCGGAGCAAAACCACTGGGGCCGTAGGCCTCCAGGGAACCGGTGGAGACGAGTGACCCCGCCGGTTTGCTCCGCAGAGAGGAGTTGGCATGAAAACTTCATACCTTCTGGACAGGGAGGTCGGCCACGTCCTGGCCGCCCTTACCCCGTCAAACCGGCTGGTCTGCCGGGTCTGTTTACACACCGGCCTCCGGGTCGGCGACGTGCTGGCCCTGCGCACCCAACAGCTTGGGCCTCGCTTCTGGATCACCGAGCGCAAGACCCGCAAGCGCAGACAGGTGGGCCTGCCCGCCGGTCTGCTGGCCGACATCCGCGCCCAGGCAGGGGAGGTCTGGGCCTTCCCGGGCAGGAACCCGTCCAGACACCGCACCAGACAGGCCGTCTGGGCCGACGTCAAGCGGGCCGCCAGGGCCTTCCGCCTGCCTCAGAACGTGGCTCCCCACAGCTTCCGCAAGGTCTACGCCGTGGACCTGCTCCACAGGTACGGCGACCTGGACCGGGTCCGCCGCGCCCTCAACCACGGCTCCTGCGAGACCACCATGATCTACGCCATGGCCGACCGGCTCCTGACTACCAAGGCCAGCCGTAGAGCCGGTCGGAGCGTCACCAGATGGTGAGCCCGTCAATTCCGGGTTGACAAATCCCGCCGCCTGTGGTACCTTGTCCTTGTCATCTTGCTGAGAAGGAGGTGAACCGGCGTGACGCCCTGTCAGCGTTGCCCACCACGCTCCGCGCTCCGGCGTCCGGCTCAGTGAAGCACTCAGCAAAACGGCTATTTTGTTGGCGGGCGGATCGACGCCGCCCGCGTAAGTTCAGATCCTTGAAGAAGCCGACCCCGAGAGGGGGCGGCTATGAATTTAGAGAGCGAACTCAACAAAATAAAAATTTTGTTGAGTTGGAGGGAGGCAAAACCGGTGTCAGACTACCGAAAAGACGCTCCGCCCATTCTGCGGGACTTTTTGGTGTACCATGAGACCATACAGGGACATTCCCGCAAAACTGTAGATGAATACTATCTGGACCTGCGCAACTTCTTCCGCTATCTGAAGCTGGAAAAAGGCCGCGTACCGCATGACACTGCGCTGGACGATATTTTGATCGATGATGTGGACCTGGATTTTGTCCGTTCCGTAACCCTCAGCGATGTCTACGCCTACATGAACTATCTCAGCCGGGACCGGGCCAAGCATGCCAACAGCCCCATGACCGGCTACGGTTTGGAACCCTCAGCCCGGGCCCGTAAGATCGCGGCGATCCGTTCTTTTTATAAGTACCTGACCAATAAGGCCAAGCTGATCTCGGAAAATCCCATGCAGGACCTGGACGCGCCCCGGCTGAAAAAGTCGCTGCCCCGCTATCTGGATCTGGAGGAAAGCATCCATCTGCTGGAATCGGTGGATGAGCCAAACAGAGCCAGAGATTACTGCATTTTAACCCTCTTTCTGAACTGCGGACTGCGGATTTCCGAGTTAGTTTCGCTTAACTTAACGGATATCCGGGACGAGCAGCTGCGCGTTTTGGGCAAAGGCAATAAAGAGCGGATGATTTTCCTCAATGACGCCTGCAAAGCTGCGCTCGACGACTGGCTTGCTGAACGCAGCCGCAGTGCGGCGGCGGATAAAAACGCGCTTTTTCTGACCCGTAAACACACCAGAATGACCACCGATGCCGTTCATTACATGGTCAAGCAGCGGCTGAAAAAGGCCGGTCTGGATGCTTCCCTGTATTCCAGCCATAAGCTGCGGCACACGGCGGCCACACTGATGCTCCAGAACGGCGTGGATGTGCGTACCCTTCAGGAGGTACTGGGCCACGAACACTTGAATACGACCCAGATTTACACCCATGTAGATAACGAGAACCTGCGCGCCGCCGCCAAGGCCAATCCGCTGGGCAGGATAAAGTCTAAAAAAGCGGACTGATCGCCTCTTGCTCACGCCAGACACCGTTGATATGGAGGAATCGGGCCTTTTGAAAGGAATAGGTGTTAAGCGGCCGGTAATCCACGTCATAGGAATGGGAGGCCACCAGAACGCTGCGGAAGTTGGGGCGTCCCAGGACTTGTACCACGATGGCGGTATGGGTAAAGGTGTCGCCCCGGGCACTGAGCTGAATAAAATCCCCTGGGGCAATCTGCGTCAAGCGCACCGCATCGGCGGCGGGGCCAGGCGTGGGTGTCTGGCGAATCAGATAACGGTAGAAATATTCTACGCCTGTCCAGGCAGGCGCCTTATCGTTGGCGTTTAGATAATACCAGCCAAAGTCCGGTGTAAAATCCATGACGCCTGCGCCGGCGTAGAGACATTGGGACGCAAAATTGGTACAGTCGCCGCCGATCTCCTCATAGTCATAATAGATTGGGTTGCGCTGAAAGGCCCAGCGGTGGGCATAAGCCACTGCTGCACGACGGTTATAGGCGATCCGTTCCAGCATACACTCCCCCCCTTTCCTGCTATCCTATGCAGAAGAGGAAGCGTGGGAAACAAAAAAGGAGAGGGTCTCCCCTCTCCTTTTTTATAATTTGTTTTTATGCCTTACCATCACAGCCCAGCACATGGATCAGCTTGTGCTTGACCAGCTCCTTGATGTTGGCCCGGGCGGGCTTCAGATACTCGCGGGGGTCGAACTTATCGGGATGCTCATTGAAGAACTTACGGATGGTGCCGGTCATAGCCAGACGCAGGTCGGAATCAATGTTGATCTTGCAGACAGCGCCGCGGGCAGCCTGGCGGAGCTGCTCCTCGGGAATGCCGACGGCATCCGGCATCTTGCCGCCGTTCTCGTTGATCATCTTCACATACTCCTGAGGCACAGAAGAAGAGCCGTGGAGCACAATGGGGAACCCGGGCAGACGCTTCACGACTTCATCCAGGATATCGAAGCGCAGCGGAGGGGGAACAAGCTCGCCCTTCTCATTGCGGGTGCACTGAGCGGCGGTGAACTTATAGGCACCGTGGCTGGTACCGATAGCGATAGCCAGGGAATCACAGTTGGTCTTGCTGACGAACTCCTCGACCTCCTCGGGACGGGTGTAGTGGGAATCGGCGGCGGACACGTTGACCTCGTCCTCTACACCGGCCAGAGCACCCAGCTCAGCCTCAACCACCACGCCGTGGTCGTGGGCGTACTCCACAACCTGCTTGGTGAGCGCAATGTTTTCCGCAAAGGGTTTGGAGCTGGCGTCGATCATAACGGAGGTGAAGCCGCCGTCGATGCAGCTCTTGCACAGCTCAAAGCTGTCGCCGTGGTCCAGATGCAGGCAGATGGGCAGGCCAGTCTCGATGATAGCGGCCTCCACCAGCTTGATCAGATAAGTGTGGTTGGCGTAGGCACGGGCGCCCTTGGACACCTGAAGGATCAGGGGAGCGTTAACCTCTTTTGCGGCTTCGGTGATGCCCTGCACGATCTCCATATTGTTGACGTTGAAAGCGCCGATGGCATAGCCGCCATTATAGGCCTTCTCAAACATTTCCTTAGTGGTAACCAGTGGCATAAGGCTCATCTCCTTTTCTTAATCAATCATGATTTTAGCAGTTCTCATTGATAATTTCAAGAGGACGTGGTATGATATTTCCGAAAAAACCCAGGTTTTTCGAATTTGAGTTATCAGGAGGCAACTACATGAGTGAACTGAAGGGTGCCTGCATCATCGGTCAGTCCGGTGGTCCCACCGCCGTCATCAATGCCAGTGCGCTGGGCGTGATCCGCACAGCGTTGGATACCGATTGTATCACCCGGGTCCTGGGTGCGGCCCACGGCATCAAGGGTGTGCTGGAGGAAAGGCTGTATGACATGGGTGAGGAGGATGCGGCCGAGCTGGAGCTTTTGAAGTATACCCCCTCCTCCGCGCTGGGTTCCTGCCGGTACAAGCTGGCCGACCCCGATGTAGATGACACCGATTACAAGCGTATTCTGGAGATTTTCCAGAAGTACGATGTACGCTACTTTTTCTACAACGGCGGCAATGATTCCATGGATACCTGCAACAAAATCTCCAAGTACATGCAGAAGGTGGGCTATGAGTGCCGTATCATAGGTGTGCCCAAGACCATTGACAACGATCTGAATGGTACTGACCACTGCCCCGGATTCGCTTCTGCCGCCAAGTTCATTGCCACCACCTGTATGGAAGTCCATCGTGACGCTCATGTGTATGATACCGGCATGGTCGTAGTCATCGAGATTATGGGCCGTCATGCCGGCTGGCTGGCCGGCTCTGCCGGCCTGGCTACCTGGGCTGGTTATGGCCCCAACCTCATCTACCTGCCTGAAACCGATTTTGACCTGACTGACTTCCTGGACGATGTGGGCCGGATCTACCGTAATACCGGCAAGTGTATGGTGGCTGTGTCCGAGGGCATCCACCATGCGGACGGCTCCTTTGTCTCCGAAGCTAAGGTCTCCTCTACCGACGGCTTCGGCCATGCGCAGTTGGGTGGCCTGGCCACGATGCTGGCCAACTCCATTAAGATGGAGACTGGTGCCAAAGTCCGCGGCATTGAGCTGTCTTTGCTTCAGCGCTGCGGCTCTCATATGGCTTCCAAGACCGATATTGATGAGGCCTATATGGCAGGCCAGGCCGCAGTGGAGGCAGCAGTCTCCGGCGTTACCGATAAGATGGTAGCCTTCCGGTGCACCCGAGACAATGGCTATCACTGCGAAACCGTACTGCAGCCTCTGGATATTGTGGCCAACTATGAAAAAAAGGTGCCCCGTGAGTGGATCAACGCCGCCGGAAACGGTGTGGAGCAGCCCTTTATCGACTATGTGCTTCCTCTCATCCAGGGTGAGCCGGAGGCGCCCAAGAACGCCTCTCTTCCCCGCTTTGCCAAGCTGAAAAAGATTCTGACCACCGATCTGGACGGCTGATATCAGGGAATAAAAATGGGATCTATGGACAACCTTGTTCCATAGATCCCATTTTTTATTTCTTGATGGGAGTGGATGTGCCGTGGTATTTATTGCCTGCACCAGTGCCTGTGTGTACCAGTCGGACGGCTGCTGCACCCTGGAACGGGCGGCAGCCAGCGGGCTGCCGGCGGGAGAAAACGCCTGCGTCAACTATGTGCCCAGACCAGAGCCGGCATCAACCGAACAGAGCGCGGAATACACGCATAAACACTCATAGGAGCGCCGCCAGGGCCTCCCGAATATTGCGCACCTTGATCATCTGCAGGCCTTCCGGCACATCCAGCTTGCCGCCTGTCCGGGCAGGTACCAGGCATTTGGTGAAGCCCAGCCGGTGCACCTCGCTCAGGCGTTGGCCCAGAGCGTTGACGGAGCGCAGTTCCCCGGTCAGGCCCACCTCTCCAATGGCGGCCAGATCGCCGGGTACCGGTCTGTCCCGGAAGCTGGACGCCATGGCAATCACCATAGCCAGATCGGCGGCGGGTTCGTCCAGGAAAAGGCCGCCGATGACGTTGATATAGGCGTCGCAGGAGCTCACCATCAGGCCGCCCCGCTTTTCCAGCACAGCCAGCAGCAGGTTGGTCCGGTTAAAGTCGAATCCGTTGGCAGTGCGTCGGGGCACATTGAAGCTGGTGGGAGCCAGCAGCGCCTGCACCTCCGCCAGCACGGGACGTACACCCTCCATCACACAGGTGACGCAGGTGCCCGGCGTATCCTGAGGGCGGCCGGAGAGCAGCATTTCGGAGGGATTGGGCACTTCCCGCAGACCGGAATCCCCCATCTCAAACACGCCGATCTCGTTGGTGGCCCCGAACCGGTTCTTGGCCGCCCGGAGGATGCGGTAGGAGTTCTGCTGCTCTCCTTCAAAATAGAGCACGCAGTCCACCATATGTTCCAGTACCTTGGGTCCGGCGATGGAACCCTCCTTATTCACGTGTCCGATGACAAACACGGTGACCCCCAGCCCTTTTGCCAGCTGCATAAGAGCCATGGTGCAGTCTTTCACCTGCCCGATGCTGCCGGGCGCTGCCGACAGGTCACCGTTGTATAAGGTCTGGATGGAGTCCACGATGAGCACATCCGGCTTCAGTTCCCGCACCGATTCCAGCACATCCTCCAGATTGGTCTCCGCCTGGAGGTACAGTTCCTCCCCCCTGACGTGGAGCCGGTCTGCCCGCAGCTTGATCTGGCGTTCCGATTCCTCGCCTGATACATAGAGTACCTTGGCAAACCGGCACAGGTGGTCACAGATCTGCAGCATCAGAGTAGATTTTCCGATACCGGGAGCGCCGCCCACCAGGACCAGGGATCCCTGCACCGCGCCGCCGCCCAGCACCCGATCCAGCTCCCGCATTCCGGTCTCAAACCGCAGTTCATGGGTGGTTTCCACCTCAGCAATTGGCCGGGGACGGCTCATGGTGTGCCGCCCCTCGGAAACTGCCGCAGACGTCCGGCGCTTGGTCTCTGCCGGCTGTTCCACAATGGTGTTCCATGCCTTGCAGGCGGGACACTGACCGGCCCATTTGGGCAGTTCATTTCCGCACTCCGTGCAATAAAACATGGTTTTGCTTTTCATCTGAGGGTTCCCCCGTTCTCTTTTGTTATTCCGGCCAGGTGTACTGGAGCCAGGCGCCCGCCATGGCCGCGGCCAGTTTGGTCTGATACCCGCCGGAGCGGAGCAGTGCCTCCTCCTCCGGATTGGACAAAAAACCGCACTCAATCAGAATACCCGGACAGGAAATATGGTTCATTAAGTATACCGTATCCGGAATAGGCTTTGCCTGCCTGGCGTTTTCCGGGTCTAACACAGTACGGAGGCCCTCCTGGATATGGACAGCCAGCGCTTCACTTCCGTCCGTAGGGGCAAAAAAGACCTGAGCACCATGGTATTTCTGGTTTGTAAAGGTATTTTGATGTACACTGAACAGTACGGCATTCTCTACGCTCTCTATAGCCGACACCCGGTTGTGCAGATCAGACACTTTCTTTTCCCGCAGGGTACCGGCGCTCTCATCGTGGAGAGAGATATCGGATGTACGCAGTACCACAGGCGCCTGACCATAAAGGCCCAGGATCTGATCCAGCTTCAGCACGATGGCCAGATTAATTCCGCTCTCCGGAACGCCGGTGAGGGACACGGCGCCGCCGTCCTCCCCGCCGTGTCCGGCATCCAGGACCAGGGTGTGCCCGGAACTGCCCGCAGGGGAGAAAGCGGAGGTCTCCCGCCCCGGATGCAGAATCAAACAGATGGTGGTGGCGGCGATCAAAAGTGCCAATACTGCCCAATGCCCGGCCTTTCCCATGCACCTCTCCCCTTTCACCCTCCAGAATATGCGGGCGGGCGGCTGGGTAGAAGCGCAGAGCCATTGTATCACGGATCAAGTCAGTTGTCCAAGTTCCTGTTGCCTTTTTTAACCGGTCGCGATAAGATAGACGCAGATTAGAACGGAGGTGGACTTGCATGGTGATCGATAAAATGGAAAACGCGTCTTTGTATTATGGACTGGGTCCCCGCTTCAAAAAAGCACTGGAGTGGCTGCAGACGGCAGATCCCGACACCCTGACCCCCGGCCAGCGGGTGGAGCTGGAGGGCAGCGACATCTATGCCTTCCTTTTTGATGTGGACACGCTGCCTGCGGAGGAATGCAAGCTGGAATGCCACAGGAACTACGCCGACATCCAGTGTCTCGTCTCCGGACTGGAGGGCGCAGGGTACGCGCTGCCTGATGCCACGCTGGAGCAGTTGACGGAGTATGATGCTGCCGGAGACATCCAGTTCTATACCACGAATTGGGACACCCTTACCATCCGGCCCGGCACCTTCTATATCGTGTGGCCTCAGGATCTCCACGCTCCCCGGGTGGCTGTGGATGGACCGGTTCCCGTCCGTCGGCTGGTGGTCAAGGTCAAACTGAATTGAGGAAAAAATCTCCCCCGTCCCATACGGGGGAGATTTTTTGCCCCCAGGAACTGACAGATCCCGACCGGCCGCATAGGATGGAACGGAGCGGTGCCGTCCGCTCCAATCCATAGCAAGGAGGAACCGAGTTGTATCCTGAAAACAACAATACGCCGTCCACCGGCGTTTGCGATGACGCCAACGGCACGCTGCCCGAATGCGCACCGCTGGCCGTTCCCTATGTCCCGTTCCAGCAGACCGGCTCCAAGCGCTACACCCAGCAGGAGGCGCTGACCGTCGGTACGCTGTTCCCCGGCCTGGACCTGCCCTTCCGGGTCAAGAACACTGCCAAGCAGGCTCTTGGCGGCCCGTTGGCCGAGCTCCAGGCGCTGGAGTTTGTGCTTCTGGAGCTGGGTCTTTATCTGGACACCCACCAGAGTGACAAGGAGGCCTTCACCCTCTATCAGCAGTACGCCGATATGGAGCGCCAGGCCAGGACCCGCTATGAGGCCACCTACGGCCCGCTGACCCCGGCCGCCACAGCCAGTGCTGAGAGCTGGAGCGCCTGGCTGAAGGGTCCCTGGCCCTGGGAGCAGATGGAAGGAGGCAGCCGCTGATGTTTTTATATGAAAAGAAACTGCAGTATCCGGTCAAGATCACCACACCCAATCCCAAGCTGGCCAGTTATATCATCAGCCAGTACGGCGGTCCGGACGGCGAGCTGGGCGCATCCCTGCGCTACCTCTCCCAGCGGTACTCCATGCCCTATCCGGAACTCCAGGGTCTGCTTACCGATATCGGTACAGAGGATATGATTATGGGCCGCCGGACCGCCGTCCGCGGCGCGTCAGCTCCCGTTGGACGGCCTCCCAGGTTTTTCGGTCAATGATTGGGGCGTGGTGATCCCGGAGGATGACCCGGGTCTCCGCTCCCCTGTTGTACCTTTTCTCGTGGGTGAGGTAGTCCGGAGTGTAGGTCTTTTTCTGGATCAGATCACCGCAGTACTTTTCATTTTTCAGGATCTTCCACACGGTGGCGGCTGACCATTTTACGTTGCCGCGGCTGGACAGGACGCCCTCCTTCCGCAGCTCTCCGGCGATGGCCGCTGTGCTTTTGTGTTCCAGCAGACAGGCACGGAAAATGCGCCGCACCACCTCCGCCCCCTCCGGGTTGACGGCCATCTCCCCGCCCCTCACGTCATAGCCCAGCAGAGAGCCCCCGAATACCACCCCCTGCTCCATCCGCCGGGTCTGCCCCCACTTGACCCGCTGGGAGGTCTTGCGGCTCTCCTCCTGGGCGATGGAGGACATGATGGTGAGCCGCAGTTCCCCGTCCTGCTGCCTGGTGTCGATGTTGTCGATGAGGAAGAGCACCCCCACCCCCCGCCGGCTCAGCTCCCTGGTGTAGGCCAGGGTGTCCAGGGTATTGCGTGCAAACCGGCTGACCTCCTTGGTGAGGATCAGGTCGATTTCCCCCGCCCGGGCCGCCGCGATCATGGCGTTGAATTGCCTGCGCTTTTTGGTGCTGGTGCCGGAGATACCCTCGTCGGCGTAAATACTTTGCAGCACCCAGTTCGGATTGCGCTGGATGCACATCTGAAAGTAGCGCTGCTGGCTTTCAAAGGAATTTGTCTGGTCCTCTTTATCAGTGGACACCCGGCAGTAGGCCGCCACGCGGACCGTTTCCATGTGACCCCCTCCCTTCCCTGCACGGTATGCAGACAGAGAGAAAACATTCCGAAAACCCCCGCGGGCGGTCCCGTGGGGGTTCTATTCCAGCTTCAGCTGTTTTGCCCGGAGGGCAGTGGAGAGGGCGATCTTTTTGACCTCCTGACTGTCAAAGACAACTACGGCAATATCGCCTGTTTTGCTGACCAGGGTACCGGGTCCAAAAGTCTTGTGCAGCAGTCTGGTGCCCGGAATATAGTCCTTGGCCAAGGCCTCTATATGTTCCGCGGTAATCTGCTCCGCAATGGGCGCCTTTTTCCCTGCCGGAGCTGCTTTCTGCCCTTTCCCAGGGAAGATTTCCCGGGAAAATACCGATTCCAGCCCCACTTTTCGGAAGGTAAAGAGGCTCAATTCCCGTTTGGCCCGGGTCATTCCCACATAGAACAGCCGCCGTTCCTCCTCATAGGCATCCAGTTCCTCCGGTTCCATCTGGTCCTGGGGCAAGCTCCTGGGCAGCAGGCCATCCGCCACATCCATCAGAATGACCTTGTCGTATTCCAGTCCCTTGCTGGAGTGAATGGTGGAGAGCACAAAGGGGCATGCCGGATCTGCGGAGCCTGCCTGCACCACATCGCGCAGCTCCTCCAGCCGGGCCAGCAGCTGATCCGGCGTGGACACCTGAGCGCCCAGTGCCTCCAGGATTTCCGCCTTGCGCAGGTCGCCGCCCCGCTCCTTCAGGTAGTCCCCGTAACCCATGAAGTGTACGATCCGGTAAACGGCCTTGTCTCCCCGCTCCTTCAGAAGATTGACCATGTGGGTCTGGAGGGCCCGGCACTGCTTTTTCGTCCACGGAGATGCGGCAGCGGACGAGGCGATGTACTCCAGAGGCATACTTCCCGACCGGACTGCCTCCTGAGCCAGGATCCGGCTGATACCGGCGCCCAGCTTATAATAAATGTTCAGAAACAGCCCGACCTCTGCCTGGTCCAGGGCATAGCGGATGATATCCGTGATATCCCGCACCACCCGGCAGGTGAAAAAGAGACTCTCTACCTGCCGGCACCGGTAAGGGATTCCGGCCCGGTCAAGCTGGTCAATGAGAGGCAGGGCACTGTCATTGTCCCGGTAGAGCACGGCAGTCTCTGAGCGGCAGTTTTGGGCTACCTTACAGAGATAGCTGTACTGCTCCTGCCGGTCATAGACCGAGATCTCCCGGATATCCGGCCCCTTCCCCCGCGTGGCTTTCATATGCTTGGGGCGGCGGTTGAGATTTTTCTGAATGAACCTGTCCGCCGCCGCCACAATCTGCTCCGCAGAGCGGTAATTGCGTTCCATATAGAGCACCCTGGCGTTGGGGTAGACCCGGTCGAATTCCGTCAGGGCCTGGGGATAGGCAGCCCGGAACCCATAGATGCTCTGATCCTCGTCGCCCACCATGAATAGATTCCCGCTTTCCCCTGCCAGCAGCCGGATGATGACATGCTGAATCTTGGAGGTATCCTGAGCCTCATCCACGCAGAACCAGCGGTAGCGGGCCTGGACCGCCTGGAGGATCTGGGGGTATCTGCGCAGGATCTGAAGGGCATAGACCATCTGATCGTCAAAATCCATCAGATGCCTCTGCCGGAGCGTTTTGCAATAGCTCTGATAGAAGACCGGAAACTCCAGCCCCTCCACCTGGACCTCCGCCAGCTCCTCCCCTTTAAGCATCTGGTTTTTGGCATAAGTGATGGCGGTCTCCAGATTCTTGACAATGCTCTCCGTGGCAAAATCGTTGGTTTGGCTGCGATAAAGCTCACTGATAAGGGCGCTCTTCTGGCCGCCGTCCTCCAACAGGCGGAAGGCGGTCCCTCCTGTTACCCGTTCATAGTAGCGGATAATCCGGCTGCACACGCTGTTGATGGTGTGAAAGGCCAGGCGTTCCGCCTCTTCCGCTCCAAAAAAGGAGGCGTACCGTGCCCGCATGTCCCGGGCGGCGGCCACGGTATAGGTCATGGTGAGGATCTGCTCCGGCGGGATGCCGCGCACATGGCACATATAGCCCAGCCGGGTGACCAGTACGGTGGTCTTGCCGCTGCCAGGCACCGCCAGCAGCAGTACCGGCCCATCCACCGCCTGCACCGCCGTCTCCTGCTGGGGATCCAAATGCAGCGCATACCGTGTCTTCAGCTGAGAAAAGTCCATCTGCACTCCGCTCAGGTCCGGGGCCGAAGCTGCCAGAAGATGACCGCTCCGGCGGCAGCCACGTTCAGGGAATCCACCCCATGGAGCATAGGGATGCGGGCGGTATAGTCGCAGCCTGCGATGGTGTGGGCGGAAAGGCCGTCTCCCTCAGTGCCCAATATGATGGCCAGCTTCTCCGCCTGAGCCAGCACCGGATCGTCGATCCGGATGGAATCGTCGGTCAGCGCCATGGCCACTGTCTGGAACCCCAACTCCCGCAGGCGGGAGAGCCCGGGCTGGGGCCACTGGGACTGGTCGGAGCCGATCTGAGCCCAGGGAATCTGAAATACCGTGCCCATACTGACCCGCACGGCCCGGCGATAAAGGGGATCGCAGCAGCAGGGTGTGACTAGGACACCGTCCATACCCAGGGCGGCGGCGGAGCGGAAAATAGCGCCCACATTGGTGGCATCTGTGATATTCTCCAGTACGGCGATCCGGCGGGCTGTCCGGCAGAGCTCCTCCACACTGGACTGGACAGGCCGGCGCATGGCGCACAGTACCCCTCTGGTAAGCTGATAGCCGGTAAGCCCCTCCAGCACTGCCCGGTCGGCGGTATAGATGGGGATGTCCTGATACCCCTCCGGCAGATGCTCCAGGAAAGAAGGAATGTGATTGCGCTCCATCAGGGCGGAAACAGGTTGGCAGCCCGCTTTCAGCGCGCAGGCAATGACCTTGGTGCTTTCCGCAATAAAAATGCCCTTTTCCGGCTCCAGCCGGTTGCGGAGCTGGGCGTGGGTGAGCTGGGTGTATGCCTCCAGCTCAGGGGCGGAAAGGTCGGTGATCTCGATTATGCTGGACATGTTGTGCCTCCCAAAAGAAAAACATAGGTCGACGGGTCGGAATGCCGGGGCGAAAAGGTATAGTTCAGGCGGGAAAAGTCCTTCATGGCCTCCGGCTCACCGGCTTGGATCTCCGCCAGATACCGCACCATCTCCCCTCTGGCCATCTTGCAGAGGGTACCTTTTTCCACGACTTTGCCGTCCCGCTCCTCGCCGAATACGCAGGTGATAAACCGCGTTCCCGGCTTTTGATAGCGGGAGACGCAGAGGCTGTACTCCTTGGATGCCAGATTGACGATACAATCTGTCTCGCTGTAGAGTTGACCCGCAATCATGCCGCCCCAATAGCTGTAAAGGTCCTTCACATCACAGATATTCAGCTTGGCCTGCATCTCCAGACGATAAGGGATCACCCCGTCAAACGGCCGCAGAAGGCCATATAGCCCGGACAGGATCCGCAGGTGCTCCTGCACATAGTCAAACGCTTCCCGGGAAAATACGCCGGGGGCCATATAGCGGTACTGGATCCCCTCGTAGGCCAGAATAGCGGGAGTCAGGTTGGTGTGCAGGTCGATGGTTCTCAGCCGCTCCGCATTGAGGGCGGCGATCTGATCGTTGCATTTCCAGAGCCTTTTCAGTTCTTCATAGGACATGGACCTGAGTTTATCGTAAAGTGTTTCAGCTTGACTGATAAAGCAGGGCAAGGATTTCCACGGCAAGCTGTCCGTATCAGTTCTCATTTTCTTGGCCGGCGAAATGATAAGCCGCATATCAGGCATCACTCCCCCGCCTCATCCGGCCTGATGGCGACTTTTATGACCCCGTCCCGCCGGTGCTCGAAGAGATCGTAGGCCTCTTCAATGCGGCTGAGTGGATAGGTATGGGTAATAAGCGGCGTGGTGTCCAGCTTCCCGGCCGAGATAAGAGCCAGGGTTTCATCGCAGTTGCAGCCGTCCACCCCTCCTGTCTTAAAGGTCAGATTTTTGCCGTACATGTCCGGCAGGGGCAGTGTCTGAGGTCCGTCATACAGCGCCACCACTGTGACAATTGCGTTGGGCCGGGCGCACTGCCAGGCCATCCGGAAGGTATCGGGACTGCCCGCCACTTCCAGCACCACATCCGCGCCGCCGTGGCCGCTGTTTGCCTGAACAAGTGCCTGTACCTGATCCGGCCGCGCAGTCAGCACCTTCGGATAGTGGTCCCGGACAAATTGCAGCCGGTACGGATCGATATCACAGATGATGATTTTCCGGGGATGGTACAGGCGGACACATTGTAAGGTGCAGATTCCGGTTGGTCCGGCACCCAGGATCAGCACCGTATCCTCCTCCTTGATTTCAGAGATCTTGGCCGCCCAGTAGCCGGTAGCCAGTACGTCCCCTACCAGCAGGGCCTGCAGGTCTGTGACAGAGTCCGGAATCTTGTTGAGGCCCTGGTCGGCATAGGGCACCCGCACATATTCCGCCTGTCCGCCGTCGATGCGGCACCCCAGAGCCCAGCCGCCGTTCGGATCGGTGCAGTTGTTGACCCATCCGTGCTGACAGAAAAAGCAGGAACCGCAGAAGGTCTCCACGTTTACCGTCACCCGGTCGCCTGGCCTGACGCTGGAGACCTCCTCCCCCACCTGCTCCACAACACCCACCATCTCGTGGCCCACGGTGATACCGGGCACCGCCCGGGGCACGGAGCCGTGCTTGATGTGCAGGTCGCTGGTACAGATACTGCCCAGGGTGACCCGAACGATGGCGTCCCGGGGGTGGAGCAGGACCGGCTTGGGCTTGTCCAGCAGCTGAAAGGTGCCTTGTCTAATATAAGTGTAAGCCAACATGGGCGTTCCCTCCTGAGCGTTCACAATGGTTCTATTATAATCTGCGGGAGAACCCCCGTCAATGGAGCGGCTGGAACCGCTATGCTTCCTCAGCAGGTACTGAGGAATTGGGCCACCTGGAAATGATCGGCGCCATCGTGCATCAGCTGACCCGCAATCTGACGGAGGAGCAGATCAAAACCAGCGGCTTCGCTCCGTATTTCGTGGATCACACCACCGGAATCTACCCCACGGCAGCCTCCGGCGCCCCCTGGAATGCCGCCGGCATCGGGGTCAAGGGTGATGTGATCGCCGACCTGACGGAGAACATGGCCGCTGAGCAGAAGGCCCGTGTAACCTATGACAACATTCTGCGGCTCAGTGACGACCCGGACGTGAGCAACGTAATCAAATTCCTGCGGGCCCGGGAGGTGGTCCATTTCCAACGCTTTGGCGAAGCAAACCGTACAACAGGAAAGCGCGGTATGGGAGCAGCCTCCCATACCGCGCTCGTCTGATTGATTATAACAGGGTCTGTCCCACAAAGCGGGTCAGCATGGCGGATACCTCCGCCCTGGTGGTGAAATCTCCCGGACGAAGCTGGCCGCCGGAATCCCCGGTGAGGATACCGGAGGTGCAGGCCCACTCCATGGCGTCCCTGGCCCAGGCGGAAATCCTATCGGCGTCCGGAAACCGCTCCAGGGTCTCGGCGGCCCCGCCGGCTGCAAGCTGAGGACTGCCCGCGCAGCGATACAGCATCAGAGCCAGGCTTTCCCGGGTAATAGGCGCGTCCGGGGCAAATTGTCCGCTGCCCACGCCGGCGACCAGGCCGGTTTCCGCCGCCCAGTTCACCGCTTTTGTATACCAGATTCCCTGGGGCACATCCTGGAACATGCCGGATGCCGCTGCGTCGGGTTCTCCCTCCAGCCGGTGGAGAACTGTGGCCAGCATAGCCCGGGTCATGGTACCATCCGGCGCAAACATGTCGTTTCCGACCCCGGAGAATAGCTCACGGCTGGCGGTAAACGCGACGGACGGCGCAAACCAATCGGTCTCCCGCACATCGGAAAAGCTCTTGCCGTTATCCAGCAGTTTGATCCGGGCCGACCGGTCCATACGGACGATCAGAACGCCGTCCTGATAGACGGATTTGGGGAGCACGCTCCGGGAACCATCCGTTCCAACAACGACGGCTACTGTCTGGACCCCGCCCTTGCAGGGGATGCGGAGAGTGGCATGAGAAACGCCCTGAGGGATGGTGACATCCGCATGCACAGTTCCGGTTTCCGTAGTCGTCACAAGGGCACTGGCGCCGGTTTTTTCATCGGTAATGGTAACCGTCCCATCGGCTGCCGGCGGTGTTACCGGTGCGGAGCCGCCAGCGCCGCCGGAACCACCGCCACCGATTCCGCCGCCGCCTCCGGCAGGCGGAGTGACCGGTTCAGACGGCTCCTTGTCGGCGGTGGGCACCTGAAGGATGCGCTCCCAGGCGGAGTTCTGGGCCTGCTGTGCCAGCTCCGCAGACCCGGCAGCCCGAATGGCGGCCTGCCCATCCGCCAGCTCCCGGGCCAAAGCGGCCTTGCCCTTGTCGGAGTAAGCACTCTGTTCCAGCCCGTCATAGGCGCTCTGGAGGGTCAACAGACTGGTGTGCTTCTGACCGGCCAGCTCATGCCGGCTGTGCAATGCCAGCGACACACCCGGGCTGACGGCCCCCTGTACCTGCGCCGGCAACCCTTGATAGCTCTCCAGCGCGGCCTGGTAGCCGGTCAGCTGCTCCGGTTGGACCTGTTCCATGGAGATGGTGGTCAAGCCGTTCAGATCAGCCACCCAACGGGCGACCTGCTGCAGATTCCTCAGCTTTTCGGCCGTCTCCTGGAGCTGCTGGGCGGCCCGGCTGACCACGGTGGTCCGATCTTCCGGACGGCTCAGGCTACAGAAAGCCGACAGGGCATCCTGCTCCAGGCCATCCAGCGCGGCCTGCGCCAGCCGGCTCTCCTGCTGTGCGTTGGTTTCCGACAGAATGGGGCTGCTCAGACTGTTCAGTACCTCGTTGTGCGCGCTTTGCCAGCCAGAGGTTACGGCTCCCACCCGCTTCTCCAGCGTGGGGACGGCCTCCATAACGGACAGGCCCTGCTCCACCGCCTTTTTCATAGCGGTTTCCAGGCTGGCCGACTGAATATTTCCGACGGCGGCGGTATAGGCGTTGGACAGGGTTTCCCAGTCCTCCCCGGTGTAGGAAGCGGTATCGTAAGCGCGGAACGCGCGTTCCAGCGTCTCCAGATAGGTTTTCTGTATCTGGTTGATTGGCGTCCGCCACACCGCATACAGGGTGACAGTCTCATCCGCCTGAGCGGTCAGATTCTGTACCTGAGCCTGATCGGCGTAGCGAACAGGGCCGTCCTCTGACGCAGCCCAGCCGGCAAACTCCATGTCCGCTTTGGTAAACGGCGCCTGAGGCAGGTTTACGTTCTGGTCGTAGGCGGCACCCAGAATCTGAGGCTCTCCCTCCCCGCCGTTTGGATCCAGGCGGATGGAGTAGCGGTTGGCAGTCCACCGGGCATACAGGGTGATCCGGTCCCCATCTGTTTTCTGGCCGGCCAGATTGGAGACCTCCGCACCATCGTCATAGGTATCGTGGTCCTGGTTGGGCAGGGTACTCCAATGGGAAAAGGTATAGCCATACCGGCGGAAGGTCTGCTCCGGCAGCTTAAACGTATCACCCCACTTGGCTGTTTGGCTGCTCATGGAGCCTGCGCCGCCATTGGCAGAAAAATAAACGGTGTATTGGTTGGGAATGCGCTTGCTGTAAAGGGTCTGCCCAGCTGCCTCCAGCTGCTCCGGCGCAGGGTCTGTATAGGATGGATCCAGATACCACTCAACCCGGTCCGCGCCGTCAATGGGGTCCTGCTCACCGTAATCATCCAGATAGACGATCAGACCGGGCTGATCGGGCAGCAGGATGGTCTCTACAAAGTTGTTCCGGGCCACAAACCCGCCGCCCTCCAGCTTGCGGTTCTGGCTCATGTCCAGATGCGTGAGCTGATTGTGGTCTATATGGAGGAACCGGAGCTGTGCCAGCATGGTTACGTCGATGGAGGTAAGCCGGTTGCTGAAGGTCTCGATAAATTCCAGGGCCAGATTATCAGACAGATCCAGCTTGTCCAGCAAGTTGTTCCGGCAGTACAGAGACACCAGGCCGGAGCAGCCGGCCAGCGTCAGTTTGGTCAGCTGGTTCATTTCACAATTCAGCGCCACCAGCTTGGCCCTTCCGGTCAGATCAAGCTCCGTCATGCGGTTGAAGCTGCAATTCAGGTGAGAAATCTCCGGGTTTCGGGACAGATCCAGGTGGGTCAACTGGTTGTAGGAACAGTTCAGCGTGGTCAGCGCGGGATTTTGGGACAGATCCAATGTGGTCAGTGCGTTGCGGGAGCAGTCCAGCGACTGCAAGTTCGGAAATGCCTCCAGACCCTCCAGACTGGTCAGATTCATGCCGGACAGGTCCAGACTGGTCACCGCCTGGCGCTCCTCCTGCGTAAGTACGCCGTCGGCGCCCATGCCCCCCAAATTGTTTCCGCTCAGGATCCAGCTTCTCAGGATGGGATCGGTAAAGACGTCCGATACCATCACATCGCCCTGAAGCGGACGGGGCTGCTCTGCAGCCAGGGCGGCCCCGGGAAAGCAGAGCTGCCCCGCCAGAGCCAGAGAGGTCAGCGCGGCAGGTATTTTTTTCATATTAGGTTTCATATCTCTCTCCATATAAAAAATCATAGCGAGGCACTATTATATTGGGTATGATTGCCTCTGTCAATGGAAATGTCAGGCATCTGACATGAGACAGATTCTTCTGTGCATAAGGTATGGGAGAAGCTGTGAGGAAAGGCGGCGATATTCTGGGGCAAAGGCGGGAATGGAAGATTATCGGTCAATCCCCTGTACTTGCGGGGCGGGAGCGGTTGAACCGGCTTCGGGAAATCGAACAAGGGCTCTATAAGATCTTCTCCCGCTATGTGGGCAAGGAGGCTGAAAAACCGCCGGAGAAATAAAATTTTTCTCCGGCGGTTTTCCATGGTCAGAACAAGGAGGGACTCCTATGGTTGCCATTTATGCCAGACAGTCTGTAGAGCGGGTGGACAGCATCTCCATCCAGAGCCAGATCGAGCGCTGTATGAAGGAGACAGACGGGGCGGAATACAGGGTCTATACTGATTGTGGATACAGCGGGAAAAACACCCAGCGCCCCGGCTTTCAGCGCATGATGGCGGATATGCGGGAAGGGCTGTTAAGCAAGGTGGTGGTCTATAAGCTGGACCGCATCAGCCGCTCCATTCTGGATTTTTCCTCCATGATGGAGGTGTTCGGCTCCTATCATGTGGAATTTGTCTCCACTACTGAGAAGTTCGACACCTCCTCCCCCATGGGCCGGGCCATGCTCAATATCTGCGTGGTCTTTGCCCAGCTGGAACGGGAAACCATCCAGCGGCGTGTGGCTGATGCCTATTTTTCCCGGAGCCAGCGCAGCCTCTATATGGGCGGCCGGGTCCCCTACGGCTACCGGCTCTCCCCCGCTCGGATCGGGGAGATAAATACCGCCCGATATGAGCCCGTGCCCGAGGAGGCGGCTATAGTCCGAAGGATCTATGAACTGTATGCGGAGCCGGAGTGCTCCTACGGCGACATTCTCCGCCTTTTTCAGGCCGACGGCATCACAAAAAACGGCAAGCCATGGGTACGGGCCAGACTGGCGGACATCGTGCATAATCCCGTCTATGTACGGGCGGACCTGGAGATTTACCGATTCTTCCAGACCCGGGGCGCAGTAATTGTCAACTCTCCCGATGATTTCACAGGGACGAACGGCTGCTATTACTATACAGGCCGGAACAGCACCGGGCGAAAGCAGACACACCTGGAGGGCAACTGCCTGGTACTGGCCCCCCACCAGGGGCTTGTCGACTCGGAACTTTGGCTTCGCTGCTGGGCCAAACGCCGGACACCGGGCACGTCACGGCCTTACCAAAAGGCAAAGCACACCTGGTTGGCCGGAAAGCTCAAGTGCGGCCTGTGCGGTTACGCCCTGGTATCCAAACACGGCCGCCTGCTGTGCTCCCGTCAGGCAGAGACAAAGATCTGCACCGGCCCAGGGATTCTGTACACCGAGGAGATGGAAAGGCTGATTTATGCGGAGCTGCGGAAGAAGCTGGACGACTTCCCCACCCTATCCCCGGCCGGTATCCCGAAGTGGGACAGAGAGCGCGCGGCCCGAGAGGAGGACCTTGCTCAGGCGGAAGAGAAACTGGCCGTGCTGACGGAGCGGCTGGCAACATCTGATGAGCTGATGTACCAATATCTCCGTCAGCAGATTGAGATTTTTGACAGCAAAAAGAGAGCTATTCTGCAGGAAATAGCCCACTCCCGTCAAGTACATGATAGCCGTAAGCCGGAACTTCGCAGCTATCTGACCTGCTGGGAGGCGCTTTCCTTTGATGAGAAGCGCCGTGTGCTGGATCTGCTGGTCCAGGTCATCCGGATCACCGGTGACACCATAGAGATCCAGTGGCGGATTTAAGGATGCTCCACTTGTACGTTTCGGCGAAGCGGTGCGGCTGGCCAAAGAGAAGATGGACCAGAAAAACGTCTACTACACCAACCCTGCTTTTGACAGCAAGGCATAAAAGAATGCCGGGGAGGCGGAAAACCTCCCCGGCATTTTCTTTTATCCGTCCAGTTCCATGGCAAACAGGGCAGCGCCCAGGGCGCCGTTGAGCTGGGCCTGGTCGGAGATCCGCAGTTCCGCCCCCAGACGCCGCTGGATCGCCTGGGCCACCCCCTGGTTTTTAGACACGCCGCCGGTCATCATATAGACCGGCTCACCCCCAAGTCTGCGGCAGAGGGCGCAGGTCTTGGAAGCCACCGATTCGTTCAAGCCGTGGATGATATCCGCCCGGGATTTGTTTTGCGCGATGAGGGAGACCACCTCTGACTCGGCGAACACCGTACACATGCTGGAGATGGTGATGTCCTCCTTCCAGGTCAGTCCGGCGGTGCTCATCTCATCCATGGACAGCTCCAGGGTACGGGCCATCAGCTCCAAAAAACGTCCGGTACCGGCAGCACACTTGTCGTTCATCACAAAGTTAATCACGTTACCCTGTTCGTCCACCCGGATCACCTTGCTGTCCTGGCCGCCGATGTCGATGATGGTGCGCACCTCCGGGTCCAGGAAGTGGGCGCCCTTGGCATGGCAGGTGATCTCGGTGATGGACTTGTCTCCCTGCTGAATGGCGCTCCGGCCATAGCCGGTGGTAACGGTGGCGGAGATATCCTCCATCTTCAGCCCGGCCTGTTCCAGGGCCTGTTCCAGAGCCCGCTCGGCGCCGGCGGCGGCCCCCGCCCCGGTGGGCAGGATCACCTGGGCCACGATGTGCATGTCCCGATCCAGGATGGCCACATCCGTGCTGGTGGAGCCGCTGTCGATACCTACATAATAACCGTTCCCGCTCATGTGTTTCGTCCCTTTCCTCTGTTCCTGGGGTGCCAGACTTTCCGCAAAGGCCTCCAGCCGGGTGCGGAGCTGTCCGCTGCTCTGGAGAGTGTAGTCCGACTCCGCTTTCAGCATAGGCACGCTCAGCTCCCGCCGCAGCTGGGAGTATTCAAAGCCGTAATAGTCGCAGAATTTCACCGTGTGGTAGATGACCCCCCGGAGGTGGGGGTCCTGGTACAGCCGTTTCCGCCCCGCCGCGTCGGTCATGCGCATGCAGGGCAGCTGGCCCAGCAGCTCTCCCGCGTACCACTCCATCAGTCCGTCAAACTGCGTCACATCCTCCGGCGGCGGACAGACGCTCCGGTTATGGACACAGGTATCATTGCGCACAGGCAGTGGCATGGACTTCTCCATGACAGAAAAAAGGTTTTCCCCGACCCGTCCGCCCAGAACGCTGAGATAAGGCTCCGTGGGCCGGGAAACCGGTTGAAACGCCTCCCGGAAGCGCTGAAGCTGGAATTTGGTCCCCTTATAGTCGGCGTATACCTTTGCCAGCCGGAGCAGTTCCCGCTTGGTCTTTTCCCTGGCACAGGCGTCCCCGCAGTGGAGCATGTCCATCATGAAGAGAAAATCCAGCTTTCCGTGGGCCAGCAGTACGTCGTAGGCGCTGCGGATGGTGTCACAGCAGTTGACCAGCACCAGCTCTTTGACCTTGCCCTCCATACAGGCCTCGATGACGGCCTTTCCGAACCCGCAGATGTTGGGGTGGCTCACCTCATCGCTGAGATCAAAGTTTTCCGGCATGTAGTCCAGGACCTGACAGTCTCCGCCCAGGGCCTCCAGCAGTTCCACAGGGGTGTATTTGCAGATATACCAGGTGGTGCTCATACCCCTTCTCCCCTTTCCGCCCGAAGCATCTCCACAAAAGCGTCCATGCGGGTGGCCAGCTGCCCCTCACCGCCGTGGCTGCGGTCGCAGCCGTCCCCGTCCAGTACCAGACAGGGCAGACCTGCCGCCTCAAACTGCTCTTTGGCCAGCTGGGCGCCGCCCAGGGTATGCTTACAGCCCCAGTGGCAGAACCACACCACGCCGTCGGCCTTCACCTGGCGGGCGGCCTCAATACCCCTCCGGATGCGCCGGGTCACCGGCCCGTTGAAGGCGGAGTACACCACCCGCCGGGCCATGGCGTCATAGGGGTCGGCGGGGTCCGCTTTGACAAAGCCCTCAAAGCACATGTCGCAGGCCACCACCTGTACGTCGGGGTTGAAATCGGTCACCTGACGGAGCGGCTCCACCCAGAAGGGGGTGGTGTGCATCCACAGCAGCCGGACGCCGGAGGCCGGGGGCGCGCCCTGGATCTCCTTCAGGCACTGACTGGTATAGGCCTCCGTCTCCGGCGTGCCCAGCAGGGTGTGGAGGGTAAAGGCGGAAAACATCTCCCCCGTCAGCTCCCCCAGGATCTTTTTGTCCGCCCGAAGGGTCATATACCGGTCAAACTGGTCCATGCTCCGCTGGCTGCGGGCCACCGCCTCGCTGAGGCGGTCGTCCGGGATCCGCTGGCCCGTCTGCTTCTCTACAAAGCGGACCATCTCCCGGAGCTGGTCGGCCACATAGCGCACCCCGTCCTCATCCGGCTGATAGGGTACATCCACCACGAACTGGGGCACCTGAAAATACTCCGCCATGCGGCGGAAGGTGAGCAGATTGGCGTCACAGGCCAGGGTGGTATTGAGAATGAAGCGGGGCTTGGGCATCAGGCCCTTTTCCGCGGCGCCGATGAAGATCTTGTGGTAGGAGCAGAAGGTCTCGGGCAGGCCCTCGCTCTCAGCGTAGTGCAGAAACTCCTGCTCCGCCTGAGTGCCGGCCAGAAAGCAGCCGAATCCCTCACAGGAATAGGGGTGCAGCCCCACCACCTGGAGGGGCTCACAGGGCAGGAAGAGACTGACCATGGCCGCCCGCTCCGGATGGGCCAGCGGTGCGATCATGGAGGTCATGGTCTGGACCGCCGCCATCTGGGCCGCCTTGGTGGTGTGCTTCCCCGGCGCGGCCATGAGCTGCAGCTTCTTGGCCCGGTAGCCAAAGCGCAGCAAGCGGCGGGCCGCCAGCGGATTTTTACGGCATTCCTTTTGAACGATCTCCCCAAACAGGGTAACGATATCTCCCATGGTTGTCCTTCTTCCTTAAGGTTTGCAGGTCCCGCAGGGAGAGTATCCCTGATCCAGCAGGTCCTGACGGGAACCGGTATAGTCCTGACGGTTGGCAGGGCTCATACTCTCCACCCCGGAGCAGGTGGGCAGGTGGAATTTCATGGAGCTGGTGTTGAGCACATAGTGCTCCTCCTCCGCCTCAGCTGCGGCTGTCTCTGCGGGGGATTCCACCGGCTGAGTCTCCGTCTCCAGCCAGCTGTCACCGGTGGCGTAGTCGATGGCCACCCCGGGCTGGACATTGTAGACGTAAACGCAGAAGCGCACACCCTGACCGTCGTCCTCCACACTTTCAGCCTCCATCACCACGCCGCTGGCCAGCAGATTCTGGCCCTCGTAAATGGGTGTGACCCGGTAGAGGACATGGTTGTCCGTCTCCTGTACGTAGTCGGCTACCTGGTTTTCAAAGGGCAGCATGCCCTCCACATTGAGATAGCGGGTACCGGTAATGAGATTTTCCTCATTGGCGTTCTCCCCTGCCAGCTGGTAGCCAATCAGGTGGCAGCGATTATAGAGATACTTGCCGTCCACGCAGTCATACTTGACCGTGTGCCAGCCGGAGGGCTTTACCTGCCCGATGGCGCCCCGCTCCTCAGTGGGCATCAGGTCGGTGCCCACATTGGCATAGGCTGTCCCGCAGCGGCCCAGTTCATCCAGCGGGCTGTATGTCTCAAAGGAATTGGTGGTAAAATCCTCCTCCGGAAAGTCCGGCTGATTTTCATTGAGGACCACATATGGTTCCCCGGCATAGTCCGGCAGATCGTCCAGAGTATAGGAAGGCGCTGAAACAGATGCCGTGAGGGATTCACAGCCGCACAGCAGCGCACACAGCAGGGACAGGATCAAAAACCAGATACGGGTTCGTTTCATGGAGGCGACCTCTTTCTCTTGAGATTCCTGAGCATTATACTGTGCATTATAGCACATGGGGCCGCGGCGTGACAAACCAAAATAAAGTACTGACCTGCCGCAGCAGGTCAGCACTTTGCCTATGGATCCTCTGACGTACAGTATTCCTGTTTCAGGACCCGCATCAATGCGTACAGCCGTGGGTCTTTCAGTGAATACCGGACATACTGCCCCTGCTTCTCAGCCTGGACCAGCCCGCCTTCCTTGAGACGGTGGAGGTGCTGAGACAAAGCGGGTGCGGTGATATTGGGCACCTCGCCCGCCAGCTCTCCCACCGTCATAGGGCCCTCCATCAGGGCGCACAGCAGAAGCAGGCGGTTCTCATTGGCCAGCTGGGCCATCAGTTCCGTGATGTCCTTGGCCCGTGCCCGCATACTATCGTCCTTCACTTGCCGCACCCCCCGCAGGAAGCACAGCCGGTCCCGCAGGCGGCCTGCTCCGGCTTGCCCGCCCGCAGACGGCAGATCAGCTGGGTCATGGTGCCCATGGGACAGAATACACACCAGCTTCTGGGCTTGAACAGCACCATCACGATCAGGCCGATCAGGGTAGAGGTGAGCATGATGCTGTAAAATCCGAAGGCGAACTGCGCCACCCATGGAGCGAACAGGGTGCCGTGATAGGCCCAGTGCCAGGGCAGCCGGAAGGTCCAGAACAGTTTGACAAACTGCCCCAGATTCTGGGCTCCCGCCCCCACCAGATAGGTAGTCCACAGCATCTGGAAGAACATAGCGAAGAAAAAGATCAGAAAACCGTACCGAAAGATTGGTGAGCGCATCCAGTGGGGGGTGGGCCGGTTTCGTGAGAGCTTCAGCCGCCCACCCAGCAGACTCAGAAATTGCCCCCGGTCGCAGTAGCGGTTGCAGTACAGCTTACTGCCTCCAAAGATGGCGATGAGCAGCGGCAGGCAGAAGAAGGCCATCCCCAGCCAGGCAAACAGGATATTGAAAAAGCCGAGCCCCAGGTAGATGGGTGTGACGATCCAGAGATAGTCGTACCAATGCTTTTGCTTCTTGTTCACGCCTGCACCTCCCGTTCGACCAGTGAAATGGTACCTGCCGGACACTCCCGGACGCATTTCCCACAGCCCACACAGCGAATCCGGTCTACCTGAGCCGTTACACCCCGCCAGACTGAGATGGCAGACATGGGGCAGACCTTCACGCAGCAGCCGCAGGCCACACAATAGGTTGGGTCTACCAGAGCAAAGCGCTTGGATGGCATAGATGTATCCTCCAATAATTAAGTAATTAAGCAATTACTAATATATCAAAAAGGGGTGAGGTTTGCAAGCCTTTTTTGTCAGTCTCCGCTGCGTGGATTGCGGATTCTTTCCGCTTCCTCTATAATAGGCCCGAGGTGAACGACATGGATTACATGAAAATCGGGGCGTCTATCCGGCAGCTGCGGCGGGAACGGAACCTGACCCAGAAGCAGCTGGCCGATGGGCTCCACGTCAGCCATAAGACGGTCTCCAAGTGGGAGTGCGGACAGGGCTGCCCGGACCCCGCCCTGTGGGAGGGACTGGCTGCCCTGTTGGGCGCCGACCTGCTCAAGCTGCTCCAGGGGGAACTGAATGCCAACCGGCCGGACCCGGGCAACATGGCCAAGGTGCGCTTCTACGTCTGTCCGGTGTGCGGGAATCTGCTGACAGGTACGGGAAACTGCGGCATTTTCTGCTGCGGCCGGAAACTGGAGCCTCTCTCCCCTGCTGCCGAACCGGAGGCCTTGGACCTGAAGGTGGAGGAAATGGACCTGGATTACTACATTTCCTGGGACCATCCTATGCAGAAAGACCATTTTCTGCGCTTTGCCGCCTATGTGCAGGACGACCGGGTACTGCTTATCCGCCTCTACCCGGAGCAGGAGCCGGCAGTACGCATCCCCGCCAGCCGGCGGGACGGCACCCTCTATCTCTATTGTACCAAGCACGGACTGCAAAAGCACAAGCTGAAATTCTGAGAAGGAAACAGGCCCGGAAGCGAATGCTTCCGGGCCTGTTTCCTTCTATTCTCCGTCGGAGAGCAGCTTCATCAGCTCTTCCTCTGTCAATACCGGGATACCCAAGTCATTGGCTTTTTTCAGCTTGGACCCGGCGGCCTCTCCGGCCACCACATAGCTGGTCTTTTTGGAAACCGAGCCGGACACCTTGCCGCCCTGGGCTTCGATGAGCGCGGCGGCTTCCTTCCGGTCCATGGTTGGGAGTGTGCCGGTAAGGACAAACGTCTTGCCCGCCAGCTTGTCCCCTACCGGAGCCTCTGTACTGTCGAAGGACACCCCCGCTTCCCGCAAAGCCTGGATCAGATGCCGGCTCTGGTCGTTGGCAAACCAGTCCAGCAGGCTTTTTGCGGTGATCCCGCCGATATCGGGTACGGCGGTCAGATCTTCTTCAGTGGCCGCCATCAGGGCGTCCAGTGTACCGAACCGGGCGGCCAGCACCCTGCCCGCCTTCTGCCCCACCTGCCGGATACCGAAGGCAAAGAGCAGGCGGCCCAGACCAGCGGACTTGGACTTCTCAATGGCGGCTATCAGGTTCTCCGCGCTCTTCCTGCCCATCCGCTCCAACAACTCTACGTCTGCCGCCCGCAGCTGGTACAGGTCGCCGGGACCTTTCACCAGACCGGCGCCCACCAGGCTCTCCACCACAGCGGGACCCAGGCCCTCAATGTCCATGGCGTCCCGGCTGGCAAAGTGAACGATATGCCGCAGCCGCTGGGCGGGACACTCGGCGCCGGTGCAGCGGATATGGGCACCGTCCTCATCCCGGGCCACCGGGGCGCCGCACACCGGACAGTGGTCGGGCAGATGGTAGGGAACGGTGCCCTCCGGGCGCTTCTCCTTCAGGACGGACACGATCTCCGGGATGATCTCCCCCGCCTTCTGTACCAGCACGGTATCACCGATGCGGATATCCTTTTCCGTGATGAAATCCTGGTTGTGGAGGGTGGCATTGGTGACGGTGGTTCCTGCAAGGCGAACAGGCTTTACAACTGCCTTGGGCGTAAGAACGCCGGTTCTACCCACCTGCACCACGATGTCTTCCACCACGCTCTCCTTCTGCTCAGGCGGATACTTATAGGCGGCGGCCCAGCGGGGGAATTTAGCAGTGGAACCCAGCGTCTCCCGCTCTGCAAGGCTATTTACCTTTACAACTGCACCATCAATATCAAAGGGGTATGCCTCCCGCCCATCGCCCATGGCGGCAATGCGGGCCGATGCCTCCTGAATGGTGGCACAGGTGTCATGTGGAATTACTTTAAAGCGCTGCTGCTGCAGGTACTCCAGGGTTTCTGTATGAGTGGTGAAGGTCTTGCCCTCCGCCCACTGGATGTTAAAGACGCGAATGTCCAGACCCCGGGCTGCGGCGATTTTGGGGTCCAGCTGGCGCAGGGAACCTGCTGCCGCGTTCCGGGGATTGGCAAACAGCGACTCCCCCCGCAGTTCCCGCTCCTCATTGAGCTGTTCGAACCGCTTCTTGGGCATAAAGACTTCGCCCCGGACGATGAGAGACGGCAGAGCCTCCGGCAGCCGCAGCGGAATAGAGGGGATGGTCTTCAGATTTTCCGTTACGTCCTCCCCTACCTGGCCATCTCCCCGGGTGGCACCGCGGATGAACAAGCCGTTCTCGTATTCCAGCGCTACGGACAGCCCGTCCACCTTGGGTTCCACATCGTACTCCACGGCCTGGGCGAGGGTATCCCGCACCCGCTGGTCGAACTCCTCCAGCTCCTCCACGGAAAATACATCCTGGAGGCTCTCCAGGGGAACCCGGTGGCGGACTTCGGAAAAGCCGTCGGCCACTTTTCCGCCCACCCGCTGGGTGGGGGAATCAGGAGTCACCAGCTCCGGATATTTGGCCTCCAGTTCCTCCAGGCGGCGGAGCTTGTGGTCGAAGTCATAGTCGGACATACTGGGATTGTCCAATACATAGTACTCATAGTTGGCCTGCTCCAGCTCCCGGCGCAGGCTTTGGATCTCCTGTTTCTCGTCCATGGCGGACCTCCACTTGGAATTTTCGGCTCAGGCTTGGTACCAGTTTGCCCAGAATCAGGGCCAACAGCCCGCCCAGAAAGGCACCTGAACTATTCAAAATCAAATCGTCAATATCAGTAGACCGTCCGGCAAACAATTGCAAAAACTCGATGGACAAGGAGCTGCAAACCCCCACCAGCAACCCTTTCCACCACCTGGGACGGCGCCATAGCAGGTTTGGGAAAAAGCCCATCGGCAGAAAAATAAGAGCGTTGGCGACCATCATATAAAGCCCCCACTCCCCAAGGCTGATGTCGCTCCGAAACAGGGTAGGCATCCATTGGATATTGGGGACAGACTGAGACAGCGGGATCAATGGCCACAGCGGTTCCATCCCGGAAATCGCATTTTGCCAATGCTGCGGGGTCCAGAAGCCGGACGGGAATACGGTGAGCGCTGCCAGACCTGCGCAGAACAGGACAAAGAGGAACAATGCTGCTTCGCGGATCCTGCCGCTTGTCAGATGCTTTTGGCGCAGTTTCTTCCGACGCTTGGGCAGCAGCAGCAGAAACACAGCCCCTCCAATCACCATGCAGGGCAGCATTTCGGCAATATAGTCCAGCGTAATGTCCAAATACCAGAGCAGCGTATCCATTGCACGTCCCTCCTTTTCCCTCATTGTACCAGAAAGAAAAGAAAGGTATCTGCGCCTTCTCTTATAAATTCCTTGTGATTTTCTTACGAGCCGGCGGCCGGCAATCCCAGATAGGTGTCCGGCACCTGGCCCATCAGCAAGGTCTCCGCCACACATACGGCGGCATCCACCCGGGTTTCCGTCTTTCCGCCGGGGATAAGAAGGGTGATCTCCACTTCTACATCCAGCATGATCTGATGAAGGGTCTGATTGATACCAGCCGAGGTAAACACATTCCGGAACTCCGCCGTGGGTGTGGCGGCAGCCAGTACCTGCACCGGCAGGTCCGGCCCCCAGTCGGAGGCGGTAGACAGTCCGGTGATACTGCCCAGGGGGATACCCAGATCTTCACTGGTCAGGGAATCCACTTTCTCCAGCACCGTTTGCAGGATCCGGGTACGCAGGGCGTTCAGTTTGGCGGAATTGGTGGAGAGAAGTGCCACCTGACCGCTGCTGTCCCGCTCCAGGGTAACCAGATCCTGATAGGCCACCGCGTCCGCCGACAGGGTCTCCATGACCGCATCATTGATGATGCCGGTAACCACGTTTTCCGTCCTGGCCTGAGCCAGTGTGGTGACCACCGGCCGCAGAGCGCTGTCCAGAGCGGCGATGACCAGCAGAGCCAGTCCTACCCCCAGCAGGGCAGACAGCAGCAAGCCTCTGCCCCGCCTGACAGGCGGAACCCGGCGTCCGGCCCGCGGCATACGGAGCCAGGGACGGTATCTGGGCCTGGTCATAGCCTCACCTCCTGTGGGAGGCTATGCGAAAGGTGCTTGCCCTTATGCCTGGGTGCTCAGCAGCTCCTCCACTGCCAGCATAACTCCCGCCTTGCCGCTCTCATAGGTCAGGCCGCCCTGGAGATAGGCGGTGTAGGGCTCCCGCATGGGGGCGTCACAGGACAGCTCGATGGAGGCGCCCTGAATAAAGGCGCCGGCAGCCATAATGACCTGGCAGTCATAGCCCGGCATGTCCCAGGGCTCCGGGGTCACGTAGGAATCCACCGGCGCGCCGAACTGGATACCCTTGCAGAACTTCTTCAGGGGATCGGGCGCACCGAAATGGATCATCTGGATGATGTCGTGGCGCACCGCGTCAGAGGCCGGATCCACCCGATAGCCCAGCAGCTCCATCATCCGGGCGGCAAAGACCGCCGTTTTCACCGCCTGGGCGGTGGTATGGGGGGCAAGGAAAAGTCCTTGATAGAGGCTGCGGTTGCTGCCAAAGGTGGAGCCGCACTCCTTCCCGATCCCAGGAGTGGTAAGCCGCATGGCGGCTCCCTCCACCAGGTCGTGCCGTCCGGCGATATAGCCGCCGGTAGGGGCCAGACCGCCGCCGGGATTTTTGATGAGGGAGCCCACCACCAGATCAGCCCCCACCTGGGTGGGCTCAATGGTCTCTACAAATTCGCCGTAGCAGTTGTCGACCAGCACCGCGGCGTTGGGGTTGTTGTCCTTGACCACCTTGGCCAGTTCCCCGATCTTGGCCACGGACAGGGAGTCTCGGGTGGCGTAGCCACGGGAGCGCTGGATGAGCACGGCCTTTACCCGGGGGTCCTTTACCGCCTCCGCCAGTCCCACGGGGTCCGGAGCATTGTTAACCAGTTCTACTTGCCTGCACTCGATTCCGTAGCTTTTCAGGGAACCGGGGCCCTTGTCCACCACACCAATCACACCCAGCATGGTGTCATAGGGGGCGCCCACGGCGGACACCAGCACATCCCCCGGCTTCAGCGCCCCGAACAGGGCGCAGGAGATAGCGTGGGTACCGTTGACAAACTGCACCCGCACCAGGGCGTCCTCGGTGTGGAACAGGTCCGCAAAGATCAGGTCCAGGGTATCACGGCCCAGATCGTCATAGCCATAGCCGGTGGTACCGGCAAAGTGGCCCTCGGACACCCGATGTTTCTGGAACGCGGCCAGAACCTTGGCGGTATTCTCCTCCGCGATGGCGTCAATTCGCTCAAACTGATCCCGGATGTCAGCCTGAGCCTGGGCCGCCAGAGCTTTTACTTTATCACTTATCTGTAAAGACATATTCCTTTAACCTTCTTGATATCTCTATATTTCTCAGTCCAGCTTGGCCTGGGCAAAGGCTGCTGCCAGGTCGGCGCAGGCTTTGATATCGTCCAGGTCGGCCATCTCCTGGGGCATATGGATATACCGGGTGGGGATGGAGATGCCGCCGGTATAGACGCCAGCCCGGGTCTGGTGGATGGCCCCGGCGTCGGTGCCGCCCGCCTTCAGGATATCCTTCTGGGCAGCGATTCCCTGTTCCTTGGCCAGAGCCTCCAACTTAGCCACTACGGCAGGGTGGCAGATGACGGAGCTGTCCATCACCTTGATAGCGGCACCCTTCCCCGCCACACTGGAGCACTCGTGGGGGGCATCGGGAATGTCGTCGGAATCGGTGACGTCCACGGCGATGCCGTAGTCCGGATCAATACCGTAGGCGGCCGTGCGGGCGCCCCGGATACCAACCTCCTCCTGAACGGTAAAAACAAAGTAGAGATCGTTTTCCGTCTCTTTCAGCTGCTCCATTGCCATCAGCAGCACCACACAGGCGATGCGGTCGTCCAGGTAGGGAGAGACGATCCGGGAGCCATTTACGAAAGCAGAGGTATTATAGACAGCGGTATCCCCTACCTGGACCATGGCTTTTGCCTCCGCCTCGTCTCTGGCGCCGATGTCCAGATAGAGGTCGTCCAGCTTCATCTCCTTGGGATCGGTCTTGCCCGGGCAGGCCACCACACCCCGCACTCCGCTCTTGAAGCGAACAGGTGTACCCAGCACTTCATGGGCGGACAGGCCGCCGATACGACCAAAGCGCAGGAAGCCCTTCTCGTCGATATGGGTGACGATAAAGCCGATGGAGTCCATGTGGGCGGCAAACATGACCTTCTTGCCGTTCCCTTTCTTATGGCAGATCAGGTTGCCAAGCGTATCGGTGGTAACCTCGTCCACAAAGGGAGCGGCCAGCTTCTCAAGGGTCTGGGCCACCTGGCTCTCATCGCCAGAGGGACCGTGACAGGCGTTCAGCGCCTGCAGTGTCGCTAAAATATCCATTTCTTAAACCTCCTTGGCCACATCGTGGATCAGCGCTCTTGCCAGATTCAGCACCGCGTCCAGATCGCTGACGCAGGCCAGACTGGCGGGGGCGTGGGCATAGCGTACCGGCGCAGAGAGCACCGCAGTACGCACACCGGCCTTGGTGCGCTGGAATGCAGCGGCATCGTTGGAGCCGGATACAAACTGCTTGAGCTGCCAGGGGATCCTGTTCTCCTCTGCCAGGGTCCGGAGCCGCTCAAACAGCCCCCGGTCGGCAATGGAACCCCGGTCCATGAAGGTAAGCACCGCACCCTTGCCCAGGGCACACACCTTCTGATGGGGCGCGCTGTCCGGCAGGTCGGCGGCGGTAGTCCCCTCAATGACCAAGGCCAGTTCAGGCGTTATGGAAAATGCCGCACCGAAGGCGCCGCGAGTACCTACCTCCTCCTGGGCGGTAAAGACGAAGGTACAGTCCATGGGCAGGTCCTCTTTCAGCAAGGTAAGCAGCACCGCGCAGCCGATCCGGTCGTCCAGAGCCTTGCCTTTCAGTAAACCATCACCAAAAAGCTCAGGCCGGGTGGTAAAGACCGCCACATCCCCCAGGCTGACCAGTTTTTCGGCCTCTTCCCTGTTCTTGGCGCCGATATCAATATAATAGTCATCCAGCTTGGGGACATTCTTCTCCTCATCCCGGCTCACCAGATGGTAGGCCTTCAGGCCAATGACGCCGGGCAGGCGGTCAGGCCCCACCAGCACCGGCTTGCCCAGCAGCACCCGCCGGTCAATGGATCCCACAGTGTCGAACTTCAGATAGCCGTCATCCGTAATATGGCGGATCATCAGGCCTACCTCATCCATATGGGCACACAGCAGCAGCTTGTTCCCCGCCGCCTTTGCGCCCTTCTTGAACACGATCAGATTGCCCAGCGCGTCGGTGCGGATATCCTGGGCATAGGGCGCGGCCTCCTCTTTCAAAAAGTCCCGCACCTCGTCCTCCCAGCTGGATACGCCGCTGAGGGCACTCAGCTTCATAACCAGATCCTTCACAGCGGCCACTCCTTTCCCAAATCCTCGGTAAACGCCGCCAGCAGCTGGGCAGTCTGCTCCAGATCGCTGAGAGACAGCGTCTCAATGGGAGTGTGCATGTATTTCAGGGGCAGAGAGAGCACCGAAGTGGCCACGCCCTCCCGGCTGATCTGCATCTCCCAGCCGTTGGTGCCGGTGTGGCCGGACATGATCTCCTGCTGGTAAGGGATCTCCCTTTCCCGCGCCTTGTCCAGCATACGTCCGGTCATCCAGCGGGTCATATTGGGACCCACGCCGATGGCCGGACCGCCGCCCAAGGTAAATGTTTTATCAGCAGGGCCGTCAGGCGTGCGGCCGTGGGTCACATCCACCGCCACACAGCAGTCGGGCTGTACCGACCAGGTGCCCACGGTGGCACCCACCCCGGAAACCTCCTCCCGGGTGGAGCCCATAACATATACGTCAACATCCAGCTTCTTGTCCGCCAGCAGCTCCATAGCCCGCAGCAGCACCGTGAAGCAGGAACGGTCGTCCATGGCCTTGCCGCACATCTGCTCTTTCCCCAGAGAGAAGCAGCTGCCCCGGTACACCACCGGTGTACCCACCGGGATTTTCTCCTCCGCCTGCTCCTGGGACAGGCCCACGTCGATGCGCAGGTCGGACAGCGGAATGGATTTGTTTTCCGTCTCTCCGTCATGGAGATGGGGAGGCTGGCAAGCCACAATGCCGGGAATGGGCGGCTGGGTCAGGACCCACACCTCCCGGCCGGGCAGCATTCGGGGGTCTACTCCGCCAATGGAGCGGAAACGCAGGAAGCCCTCTTCCACACCGGTGACCAGCAGACCGATCTCATCCAGGTGGGCATCCAGCAGCAGCTTCCTGGCATTGGGCTGACCACAGCGGCGGACGCCGATCAGATTTCCCATCCGGTCCACCTGAAGCTCATCCACCAAAGGTTTCAGCAACCGGGCGGCGATTTCAACCGCCGGCCCTTCAAACCCGGAGGGAGCTGTGCACCCGCACAGCTCCTCCAGGACCTTTTTACTATCCAACAAAAGGTTCACTCCTTCACACTGTTACGACAGGCCATAGACAATCTTCTTGAAGGCGGCTCCCCGCTCCATAAAGTTCTTGAATTTGTCAAAGGATGCGCAGGCGGGGGACAAAATCACCACATCGCCGGGTTTGGCCGCCCAATGGGCCGCCAGCACCGCCTCTTCAAAGTCGTCGATCACGGTGATGGGGAGCTTCTCCGGGTCATATTCGGGAGCACTTTCCACGGCGGTACGGATCTTATCGGAAGTGGCGCCCGTCAGGAACAGTTCCTTTACATGTGCTGTGACCTCAGGCCCCAGCACGTCAAAGGGGATATGCTTATCATAGCCGCCGGCGATCAGGATAACCTTCTGCTGGAAGGAGCGCAGACCGGCGATGGTACGGGAGGGACTGGAGGCAATGGAGTCATTATAATACTTCACGCCGTTCAGTGTGCGTACCAGCTCGATCCGGTGCTCCACCCCGGCAAATTTCGCCGCGAACTCCCGGATCACCTGGTCGGGGATCAGTCCGTCCAGGGCGGCGATGGCGGCCATGTAGTTCTCCACGTTGTGATCGCCGGGCAGCAGAATATCGGCCACCGGCAAAACGGGCCGCTCATGCATGGCGTTGCGTACCCAGATGACCCCGTCCTTGAGGAACACGCCCTTTTCCAGCTCCTGACGGCGGCTGAAGAAGGTTACATGGCCCGGCGCCTCAGGAGCAAAGCTCCGGGTGATCTCGTTGTCCTGGTTCAGTACCAGCAGACCGTCCGGCCCCTGGTGGAGGAAGATGTTCTTCTTGGCGTCCACATACTCCTCCATGGACTTGTGCACGTCCAGGTGGTTGGGCGCCAGGTTGGTGACCACGGCGATGTCCGGGCTGCGGTCCATCGTCATCAGCTGGAAGGAGGACAGCTCCAGCACCGCGATATCCCCCGGCTCCATGCCGTCCACGTCGGGCAGCAGAGGCTTGCCGATATTGCCGCCTACGTATACTGTCTGGCCCGCCGCCTTCAGCAGTTCGGCAATGATGGTAGTGGTTGTGGTCTTGCCGTCGCTGCCCGTCACCGCGATGATTTTGCAGGGGCAGACCTGGAAGAACACTTCCATTTCGGAGGTGAGGATGGCCCCCCGCTGAAGAGCCTCTATCAGTTCCGGCAGATCGGGCCGCATGCCAGGCGTGCGGAAAATGACCTCAAAGTCCAGATCCTTCAGGTAGTCCGGGCCCAGCTTGAGCTGGGCTCCCAGGCTCTCCAACTCCTCCGCCAGTCCGGCAAAGGATTCCTTGGGCTTCTTGTCGCAGGCAGTGACCTTCACTCCTGCCCGCAGCAGCATTTTGATCAGTGGGGTGTTGGACACGCCGATGCCGATGACGGCCACCCGCTTGCCCTTCAATCCCGCCAGATATTCCTGTATGGTGGAACGATTCATGGCAGTTCCTCCCTTTTCATAGTTTAACCAAATTATTATATCTTACTTGGCACTGAAATTCAATCCAAAGCGGCTTTTGATTTGACAACCGGGGCGGAATACGGTAAAATACCCTACGCAAGCAAGCTGGACAGCCGCGCCTGCGGGACGAAAGGCCCGTAGGTGAGGAAAGTCCGGGCTCCACAGGGCAAGGATAACGGGTAACACCCGCCGGGGGCGACCCCAGGAAAAGTGCAACAGAAATAGTCTGCCGGTCTTTGGCCGGTCAAGGTGGAAAGGCGAGGTAAGAGCTCACCCGATGGCGTGCCAAGCGTCCATCGCTGTAAACTCTATCCGGAGCAACGCCGTGGAGGGACATGAGGCTGGCCCGGCCGTCCCGAGGAGGCGGCTTGAGCGTACCGGCGACGGTGCGTCGAGATAGATGGCTGTCTTAAATGACAGAACCCGGCTTACAGGCTTACTTGCAGATACGACGGCCCGGAGCACAGCGCTCCGGGCCGTATTTTTTGCCTGTTGTCAGAAAGGCTCTTGACACTTCCCTTACGTCAGATGGTACACTTTTTTCAGCAAAGGAGGCGTATCCATGAAGATGAAAGAGGTCTGCACAGCCACCGGGCTTACCGAGCGGGCGGTGCGGTTTTATGTGCAGGAACAACTGGTGATTCCCCAATCCCAGCGTCGGGGCGGGCGCACCTGGCTGGACTTCTCCCCTGCCGACGTGGACCGGCTCCGGGCCATTGCAGTTTTGCGGAAGGCGGGCTTTACCCTTGAAGAGATCCGCTCTATGGTCCAGGATTTCCAAAAGAACGCACCCGGCGCTGCCTTTGCCCTGCGGCAGCGGCTGCGGGAAGCCATCGAATCCTATGAGCGGCTGAGCCGCACCGACACCGCTCAGGCCGACGGGCTGGAGGACTACGCCGCTCTGCTGGAGCAGGAGGTGAGGGATGCTCCCCTGCCCAAAGCGGACCAGAGACCGATCTCCCGGCTGAACTGGGCCTCCATCATAGAGACCGTGAGCATGATCCTGTTTGTCTGTGTGGCATGGCGGCTGTATGTTTACTTGATCGACTGCGGGTCCAATGTCTCCGCGCTCTTCTCGATTGCCGCCTGGAACCCGCTGATGGTGATCCTGCCCTTTGTCGTTCTCATCCTGCCTATTGGCCTGGTATTGGGCAGCAAGGCGGGCAAGTGGCTGTACCGGCATTTTGAGTATGTGCCGTAGGGCAAAAGGAGCCTGCCGCGCATGCGGCAGGCTCCTTTTTTGCGTCAACTCAGCCCTGATCCCAGTTGTGCCAGACGTTCTGCACGTCGTCGTTGTCCTCCAGCAGGTCAATGAGCTTCTCCATGTTCTTGATGTCTTCCTCATTTTCCAGCTTGACATAGTTCTGGGGCACCATTTCCACGGCGGCCTGGACGAAGGTATAGCCCTTCTCCTCCATGGCGGCCAGCACGGTGCCGAAGGAGTCGGGATCGGTGTAGACCTCGAACACCTCGTCCTCCACCTGCATATCGTCGGCGCCGCAGTCCAGCGCGTCCATCATGACGGTATCCTCGTCCAGGTCTTCCTTCTCAATGACGATGACGCCCTTGCGGTCAAAGGACCAGGACACGCAGCCGGTGGCGCCCAGGCCCTTGCCGTACTTGTCCAGCAGGTGGCGCACCTCGGGAGCGGTGCGGTTGCGGTTGTCGGTGAGGGCGTCCACGATGACGGCCACACCGGAGGGGCCGTAGCCCTCGTAGGTCACGTTCTCGTAAGCGTCGGCATTGCCGGAGCCCAGCGCCTTGTCGATGGTGCGCTTGATGTTGTCGTTGGGCATATTGGCCGCCTTGGCCTTGGCGATGACGGTGGCCAGACGGGAGTTATTGTTGGGGTCGCCGCTGCCGCCGGTCTTGACGGCCACGATCATCTCGCGGGCGATCTTGGTGAAAATCTGGGAGCGCTTGGCGTCCGCCGCGCCCTTGGTCTTCTGGATATTATGCCACTTGGAATGTCCTGACATTGGTACTCGTTCCCTTCCTCGTCGAAAATCAGCGCATCTAGTTTATCACGTTTACTTCCGCTTGGCAACCCCTCACAGATAGGAAAACGCCTCTTTATGCCGCTGTGTGGTCAAAATCTCCACCTTGGGGAAGCCGGAGGCCAGCCACTTGGCCAGCACCGGCACCACCACCTGCTCGGTGGGATAATGGCCGGCGTCGATGAGGTTGACCCCCAGAGCCTTGGCGTCCAGGAAACCGTTATACTTCACGTCGGCAGTGACAAAGGTATCGCAACCCATGGCCAGGGCGTCCTTCAGCATGTCGGCACAGGCGCCGCCGCCCACCGCCACCCGGCGCACCGGACGGCGGGCATCCACGTAACGCACCCCATTGGCTCCCAGGGCCTCTTTCACGAAAGCGGCAAAGGCGGGGGCGTACATGGGAATACCGGTGGTGTTGCCCACCCGGCCGATGCCGTAGGGACGGCCGGAGGCATCCACCCCGTCCTGCTTCAGCTGCTCAATCTGGGTCAGGTTCAGCTTCTGGGCCAGGGCGTCGTTGACGCCGCCGTGTACCGCGTCCAGATTGGTGTGGGCACAGATGGCGGCGATCTGATGCTCCGCCAGGGCCAGCAGGGTCCGCCCGGTGGGATCGCCGTCGGTAATGGACTTGGCCGGGAAGAAGATCACCGGGTGGTGGGAGACGATGAGCTGACAGCCCAGCTCATGGGCCTCTGCCGCCACCTCCTCGGTGATGTCCAGGCTCACCAGCAGCTTGTCCACCTGCCGGTCTCCCCTGCCCACCAGAAATCCGGCGTTGTCAAAGTCCATCTGCAGAGAAAAGGGCGCCAGCCCATCCAGATATTGATAGATCTCTCTTACTGTTGCCATGTCGACCACTCCTCCTTCAACCGGAGCAGGTCCTGATGGACCTGCTCCATCTCCGCCAAACGCCCGCTGTCAGCTGCCCGGGTGGAGCGCCGCAGGCCCTCCAGTGCCCGGCCGGTCTGGGCGATCAGCCGGTCCAGATATTCTCCCCGCAGGGGCGCGTCCTCCCCCGCCTGCTGGCGGCCCGCCCACAGCTCTCCAGCGGTCAGCTTATCCATCTGGCCGGCATTCACCAGGAAGGTGACATAGAGGGTCTCCCCTTCCTTGCTCAGCACCTCCCGCCGGATGCTATAGCCCTGTTCCCACAGCCAGCGGCGCAGCTCAGGCTGGGCACTCATGGGCTGGAGCAGCAGCAGCTTGCCTTCCGCTTTCGTCCAGGGCGCTGCCGACAGGATCTCCGCGATGGTCTCCCCGCCCATACCGGCAATGGCGACCACATCCGCCTCATCTTCTCCTACACCGGCCAGGCCGTCGCACAGCCGGAAGCTCATATGCCCGCTGAGGCCGTATTTCTCCGCTGTCAGCCTGGCCCGTTCCAACGGTCCCTCCCGCAGATCAGCGGCAATGGCCCGGTCGATCACGCCGTGCAGGATAAGCCATGTGGGCAGATAGGCGTGATCCGTCCCGATATCGGCCAGCCGCGCCCCCTGGGGCACCAGGTTCGCCACCGACCTCAGCCGCGGGGACAGCTCCATGGTCCGCATCGATACCACCTCCTGATAAAAAAGGAGCGGCATGACCGCTCCTTTTTTATTGCGTTTTTACTGGGCAGCGCCCACGCTGGCGTTGATCTTGGCCAGCAGCTCATTCACATCCACGCCGTGCACCATGCAGGCTTCCTCCACGGTCTCGCCGCGGGAAGAGGGGCAGCCCAGGCAGTGCATGCCGATGGACAGGAAGATGGGAGCCGTCTCAGGGGCGATGTCCAGGATGTCGCCGATGATGGTATCTTTGGTAATCTGAGCCATGGGGTAATACCTCCAAATTTCTAGGATATCGGTAGTATATCCTATTTTCCGCAGTTTGGCAAGAGATTGTTGCGATTTCCGCAAACAAAAAGGGCGCCCGGATGGGCGCCCTTTCGTGTGTGGCTTAGTGCTGCTCGCCGCGCATACGGGCGAAGCAGTCGCTGCAGTACACAGGACGGTCGGACTTGGGCTCGAAGGGAACCTTGGCCTCGCCGCCGCAGGCAGCGCAAGTAGCGGTGAAGTACTCGCGGGGACCGCGGGAAGCGGCCTTGCGGGCGTCACGGCAAGCCTTGCAGCGCTGGGGCTCGTTCTGGAAGCCACGCTCAGCGTAGAACTCCTGCTCACCGGCGGTGAACACGAACTCCTGGCCACATTCCTTACATACCAGAGTCTTGTCTTCGTACATGATGATACCCTCTCTTTGCTTCTTTGCCCAGATCCTCCGGAAGATCCGATCGTGCTGGGACAGTTGTAATATGCGTTCAGCTTGCGCTGATGTCGCCAGATGAAGATTGCTGTGCCAGCTTCCGACGGATCCGCTGGACAGCGTTGTCCACCGATTTGGGGGACTTGTTTACCTCGGCCGCAATTTCGGAATAGGACAGACCGTTCAGATACAACCTGAGTACGCTTGCTTCGAAACCAGATAACTGGCCATGGAGCGCCTTCATACGCTCACGGAACGCCTCTCTGCTCAGGATGATCTCCTCCGGATCCTCCGCTTGCCGGTCGGGTGTACCGCAGGCAAAACGCTCACCGGTTCCGCTAAAAAGAGGGTTTTCGAACGAAACTGAGTTGTTCAGCGGTGTGTGCTTATCTCTTGCTGCTGCTTTGACGGCGGAGAACAGCCGATTCTTGACACAGATCTCCGCATAGGTCCGAAAGGATGCCGCCTTGTTGGGGTCATACTCCCGTATGGCGCCCAGCAGGCCTACCATTCCCTCCTGGATCAGATCCTCGCTGTCCCCGCCTGCCAGAAAATAGGGGCGGGCACACATACGCACCAAGCGATTGTAGCGTACAACAAGGGTCTCCTCCGCCCTTCGGTCACCAGCCGCCGCCTGCGCGCACAGGCTCTCATCACCGGGCTCCCGAGGGCTGCTTTGTTCTGGTATCATGCCGTTTCTCCTTGCACAATTATAAGCGTCACGCCGTTGATTTGTCAAGCTTTTACGAAAAATATTTCCAAATGCTCAGTATTTTTTTATGACATTTGCCAAGAGCTCTGCAATTTTCTGTGCATCCGTCTGACTGCTGGCCTCTACCATAACCCGGATCAGGGCCTCGGTGCCGGAGGGGCGCACCAGCACCCGGCCGGAATCGGCCAGGATGGCCTCCTGCTCTGCCACGGCGTCTTTGATCTCCTGAGCGGCCATGATGGCCTCCTTCTTGGCTTTGTCGGCCACAGGCACATTGATGAGCACCTGGGGATACCGCCTGCAGGCCTCCACCAGCTGGGAGGCCTTCTTCCCGGAGCGGTGGAGCAGGGACAGGAACTGCAGGGCGGTGAGCTGGCCGTCGCCGGTGGTGGCGTACTTCCGGAAAATGGTGTGGCCGGACTGCTCGCCGCCCAGCACATAGCCGCTCTCCTCCATCTTCTCCAGCACGTTCCGGTCACCCACGGCGGTGCAGAACAGCTCCATGTTGTGCTCCCGGCAGAAGACGTGCAGGCCCAGGTTGCTCATGACCGTACCCACGATGGCGTTGCCGGGCAGCTGGCCTCTCCCCATCAGCTCCAGACCGCAGGCGGCGATGACCTGGTCCCCGTCGATCTCCTCACCGGTCTCGTCTACCATCAGGCAGCGGTCAGCATCTCCGTCAAAGGCGATGCCCAGATCGTACTTGCCTGCCGTCACCATGGACTTCAGGCTGTCCAGATGGGTGGAGCCACAGCCGTTATTGATGTTGACGCCGTCGGGGTCGGCATTGATGATGTCGGCGTGGAGATCTTCAAACCGGTCGAACAGCCGCCCGGCGGTGGCAGAGGAAGCGCCGTTGGCGCAATCCACCAGGATCTTCAGGCCGGACAGGTCAGAATCAATGGTGGAGACCAGGTGGTCGATGTAGTCCTGGCTCTCCTTCCGGTCGGCGTACACCACCCGGCCGATGTCGCCGGCGGTCTTGCGGGGCACCGGCACCTTGTTGAGGATGATGTCCTCGATCTTCCCTTCCAGCTCATCGGACAGCTTGAAGCCCTGGCCGTTGAAGATCTTGATGCCGTTGTGCTCAAAGGGGTTATGGGAAGCGGAGATAACGATGCCGGCGTCGCAGCCGCTGTCCACCGTCACCCAGGCCACGCCGGGGGTCGGGATCACGCCCAGATGGAGCACATCAGCCCCGGCAGAGCACAGTCCGGCGATCAGTGCCCCCTCCAGCAGGTCAGAGGAGATGCGGGTGTCCTTGCCGATGGCAAAGCGGGGCTGTCCCTCTCCTTTCGCCTGCTTCATCACATAGGCGGCGGCCAAGCCCACCTGAAATGCCAGTTCCGCGTCCAGGCCGGCGTTGACTACCCCGCGGATACCGTCGGTTCCAAACAGTTTACCCATATTTTATTACCTCTTTCTTCCGAAGTCATCAAAAGTTCGTTTTAACGCCCGTTCCACCGGGATAATACTGCCGATCAGCACCACCAGCTGCACGCCTTCCACCACGCAGCACCAGATGCCCACCGCATCCACGCTCCGGCCCAGGGCGGGCAGCATGGCGCAGACGCTCACCGGCAGCAGGATCAGTCCCAGCCGGAACCACAGCCTGCCGCAGAGTTTGTGGGCAAAATTCCAGGTTTCCTGGCTCTTCATGGACCAGGCGGTGCGGTAGCCGTAAAGGCCGTTGATCTGCCGGGGCGGTTTCTTCTGAAAAAGCCTGCCAAAAACCAGCATGATAACGGGCAGCAGCAGATTCATGGCCAGGCAGAAGATCCAGAAGCCCATAAATTACCCCTCCCTACAGGCTGAGCTGTTCCATGCCGGTCCCGCCGGGGACAGGCAGGCCCAGATGCTCATAGGCCCGCCGGGTGACGCACCGGCCGCGGGGGGTACGGGTAAGGAAGCCCATCTGCATCAGATAGGGCTCATACACATCCTCCAGCGTGACGGCCTCCTCGTTGATGGTAGCTGCCAGGGTCTCCAGGCCCACCGGCCCGCCGCCGTAGTGCTGAATGATGCTGGAGAGCATCCGCCGGTCGATGGCGTCCAGCCCCAGGTGGTCCACCTCCAGAGCGGTAAGGGCGGCATCCGCCACCTCCCGGGTGATGACGCCTCCCGCTTTCACCTGAGCGAAGTCACGGACACGGCGCAGCATCCGGTTGGCGATCCGGGGAGTACCCCGGCTGCGCTTGGCGATCTCCATGGCACCGTCGGCCTCGATGGGCACATCCAGAATACCCGCCGAGCGGGTGACGATGAGGGCCAGTTCCTCCGGGGTATAGAGCTCCAGCCGCAGGGTCACGCCAAACCGGTCCCGCAGAGGAGCCGACAGCTGGCCCGCCCGGGTGGTGGCACCGATGAGCGTGAACTTGGGCAGGTCCAGCCGGATGGAGTTGGCGGACGGCCCTTTGCCGATGATGATGTCGATGGCAAAATCCTCCATAGCGGGATACAGGATCTCCTCCACCGACCGGTTGAGCCGGTGGATCTCATCCACAAACAGGATGTCGTTCTCGTTCAGATTGGTGAGCAGGGCCGCCAGGTCCCCCGGCTTCTCGATGGCGGGGCCGGAGGTGATACGGATGTTGACTCCCATCTCATTGGCGATGATGTTGGAGAGGGTGGTCTTGCCCAGGCCCGGAGGGCCGTGGAGCAGGACGTGGTCCAGGGGCTCATTGCGCATTTTGGCCGCCTGGATAAATACCTCCAGGTTGCCCTTGGCCTTCTCCTGGCCGATGTATTCATTCAAGGTCTTGGGGCGCAAGGACCCCTCGTTTTCATCGTCCCGCGTCAGGGATGTGGTCACCAGAGGCTCTTCGGTCTCAAATCCGTCCTCAGAAAACGCGATGCTCAAAGTCTCACTTCCTTTTTAGAAGCTGGTACAAATGCACTTAGGCCTTCATCATCTTTTTCAGGGCCTGCTTGATGATCTGCTCCAGGCTCAGGGCTTCCAGGTCGATCCCCTTCAGGGCCATACCGATCTCGGTCTGGGAATAGCCCAGCACCGCCAGGGCGGCGGCAGCCTCGGAGGATTTGTTCTCCGGGATCACGGTGACACCGGTGCCGCCGTAGGCCTCCCCGCCCGGGCTGATCTGGCCCTTGGCCAGCTTATCTTTCAGCTCCAGGATGATGCGCTGGGCAATCTTTTTGCCGATGCCCTGGGCCACGGTGAGCGCTTTCTCGTCCCCGGTAATGATGCTCATAGCCAGGGATTCCGGGGTGGCGGCGGACAGGATGGAGATGGCCGCCTTGGGTCCCACACCGGACACCGAGATGAGCAGTTGGAAGCAGTTGAGCTCGTTTTCAGTGGCAAAGCCGTAGAGCTCCATGGCGTCCTCCCGGACATTCAGATAGGTGTAGAGCTTGGCGCGCTCCCCTTTTTTCAGTCGGGCGAGGGTGTTGTTGGTGGTGCGGCAGGCGTAGCCCACTCCACCGCAGTCGATAACCGCCAGATAGGGCGCGGTGTGGGCCACCGTCCCATTCACATAGTAAAACATACCATAAACTCCTAGTCTTGATGTACCGCGTACCGTCCGCTGCCCGGCCGTGCGGCGTCAGGGCTCTGCAGGCGGGAGGTAAAGGACCGGGCGTGGCACAGGGCGATGGCCACCGCATCGGCGGCGTCATCCGGCTTGGGCACGGATTTCAGATTCAAGATCCGTTTGGTCATGTCCATGACCTGCCGTTTTTCCGCCTTGCCGTAGCCCACCACTGCCTGCTTCACCTGGCTGGGGGAATACTCATAGATGGGCACACCCCGGCGCTCCGCTGCCAGGAGAAGCACCCCTCTGGCCTGGGCCACACCGATGCCGGTGGTGATATTGTTGTTGAAGAACAGCTCCTCAATGGCCATGGCCTCCGGCTTAAACTGCTCCAGCAGCAGATCCATGTCATCAGCGATCTGCTTCAGGCGGGCGGGCAGACGCTCTCCCGCCGGGGTTGTGATGGCGCCGCACTGCACCAACCGCTGCCTGCCGGCGGCGGCCTCCACCAGGCCGAAGCCCACAATGGCAAAGCCGGGATCGATCCCCAAAATCAGCATTATCTCGGCTCCCTTCCAATGTCCATACAAAGTTTATTTTACCACGGCCTTTTATCCGGCGCAAGACGCAAAAGAGAGCCGGGACCACAGCGTCCCGGCTCTCTTTTCAGGCTCTTGGATGGGCCTTGTTATATACGTCTTTCAGCTTCTGATTGACCAGTTGGGCATAGATCTGAGTGGAGGAAATATCGGCATGCCCCAGCATCTCCTGGATGGAGTGGAGATCCGCCCCGTTTTCCAGCAGATGGGCGGCGAAGGAGTGGCGCAGGGTGTGGGGTGTGATGTCCTTCTGGATCCCCGCCGTCTCCTGATAGTGCTTGATGATCTTCCAGAACCCCTGACGGCTCATCCGCTCCCCGTTCATGTTGACGAACAGCGCCTTCTCGTCCGGGTGCTCGATGACCTGGGGCCGGACATGGTCCAGATAATCCTGGAGCGCTCTTATGGCGGCGGGATACAGGGGGATGATCCGTTCCTTGCCGTGGCTGGCGCACCGGATAAAGCCGGCGGAGAGGTTGATGTTGTCCAGATCCAGCCCGATGAGCTCAGAGACCCGGATGCCGGTGGCGTACAGCAGCTCCAGCATGGCCCGGTCCCGGCAGCCCTTGGCGTCGGAGGCATCCGGCTGCTCCAGGAACAGCTCCACCTCTTTTGCGGTAAGAATGTGAGGCAGCTTGCGCTCTACCTTGGCAGGGGTCAGCCCTTTGGCCGGATTGACGATCACCACGCCCTCCCCCATCAGATATGTATAAAATGACTTCAATGATGCCAGTGAACGGGTCACTGTGGCGGCGGATTTTCCCTTTGCGCTCAGGCTGCGGATATATCCCTCCACATCGCTCTGAGCCGCCTGCTCCGGGGTCAGGCCCTCCCCCTCCAGCCAGGTCAGGTATTGCCGGATGTCCCGCAAATAGGAACTGAGCGTATTGGGCAGAGCCTTTTTCTCCTCTTTCAAGTACCGTTCATATTCTGCCAGATACTCCATTCCATCCAACACCTTCTCACGTTTCTCTATCCGCCCAATATCATACCGGCCGCCCCCGAAACCAAGGCAGGCACGGCAAAGCGTTCCAAAACAACACACACACACAACGCGGCCGCACAGCCGCCGCAGCGCAGAAAGTAAGCTCTTCCATAGGGAGACGGCGCTTTGCCTTCTCCCAAAAAGCGGCTGGCCAGTGTCCGCGCCGCGCCCAGGCCCTGTACACCCAGCACAAACAGCGCCGGAACCGAGAAGCCACCGCTTACCCCGAAGATCAGAAAGGCAAGCAGACACCCGGCGCTGCCAAAAATCCGCACAAAGGCGGCGATGGAAAACGCCAGCAAAAAACCGCGCACCGCGAAGAGAAGGGGCATTCCCAGCACTCCCAGTGCCGTAAAACCCAGCAGCAGCGCCAGCACCGGCCAGCGCAGGATGTCCCACAGCTGAACCGTCAGGGCCGGCGCAGCAGCGCCGCCGTTCTGAGCCATGCTGAGGAAGGACTCCAGATATGCTCTCAGGCTTTCCTGCCCGGCCCCGCCCACGAAGGTGGACATGAGACAGCCCGCCAGACCGCCCAGCAAAAAGCTGGCCGATACGATAATCAGAGCGGGTAAGATCCGCTCCTCCGGTACGCTCCAGGTGCCTCCCACAGCTTTGCGCATGCGCCTCACCCCCAGGCAGTCTATGACTGTACCAGTGAGGCAAGAACCAGAAAGCACACCCAATTTTATATTACTATATCTTACCGGCGGCTCTTGTGCAAGAACTCTCAAAGAAAAAGATGAATTTTGTCTATTATGCCGAAGTATTATGTTTACTTATTTATGTAAACTATGTAAAAGAAGAAAAACGGCACAGCGTCAGCCGTGCCGTTTTTCCCTCAATATCTGGTGTATCAACCCGTTTTCATGGCACAGATATGGCTTCCGGCCCGCAGGGTGATTACACTTTGTATAATTACATTCTGTATAGGTCAGTCTGCCATGCCGGCGGCGATCGCCCGGAGGGCAATGGCACATTCCAGCCGCTTGCGCTCCAGTTCACAGCCCACTTTATGGGGATGCTTTATGTCGCCGTTGACAAGCAGGTTGGAAGCGGAGCAGCCGCCGGAGCAGTAGAACCGGGCCCAGCAGCGGGAGCACTCCTCCCTGGTGTAGATGTTCAGGGCAGCAAACTGGCCGGACAGATCCTTGTTGAAGGTACCGTCGTACACGTTGCCCAGCTTATATGCCTCATTGCCCACGAACTGGTGGCAGGGGTAGATGTCTCCATCAGGGGTGACCGCCACATACTCGCAGCCGGCCCCGCAGCCCCGCAGCCGCTTGATAACGCAGGGGCCCTGGGCCAGGTCCACGTTGAAGTGGAAGAAGTTGGTCTCCGGGTGGTCCTTCAGATACTCTGCCAGCCGCTCATACTCCGCCTTCAGCTCAGGCAGATCGGCCTCCTGGAGGGCGTAGGGGTCGTCCTCCTTCCCTACCACCGGCTCCACGGATACGTTCTTGCCGATGGCGGCCAGAGCCTTCACGTCCTCAGCAAAGTCCTTATGGAACCGGGTAAAGGTACCCCGGAGATAGTAGTCCTTGGTGCCCCGTCCCTCGATCAGCTTTTTGAACTTGGGCACGATGACATCATAGGAGCCCTTGCCGTTGACGGTAGGACGCAGGTCGTCGTTGACCTCCTTCCGGCCGTCCAGGGAGAGCACCGCGTTGGACATCTCCCGGTTGATGTACTCGATATTCTCGTCATTGAGCAGCACGCCGTTGGTGGTAATGGTGAAGCGGAAACACTTGTTGTGCTCTTTCTCGATGGAGCGGGCGTACTCCACGGTGGCCTTGACGGTATCCATGGCCATCAGCGGCTCACCGCCGAAGAAGTCCACCTCGATGTTGCGGCGGTTGCCCGACTTGGCGATCACGAAATCGATGGCCTTTTTGGCGGTCTCCACATCCATGGTCATCCGCTTGCCGGTGCCGAAATCGCCGGTGGAGGCAAAGCAGTACTTGCACCGCAGGTTGCAGTCGTGGGAGACATGGAGGCACAGGGCCTTCACCAGGGCCTGCTGCTGCATAGAGGCCGCCTTCTCCCGGTCAATGTAGTCGTCCTCCTCGAACAGGAGGCCGCCCTTCTTCAGTTCGCCCAGTTCTTCCCAGGCGTCCTGCAGGGCAGCAGGCTCATACTGGGGCAGCAGCGCTGTCAGCTCTGCCGGCAGCGGACCGCCCAGAAGCGCTCCGTTCTCATCCCGCTCCGCCAGGGCAGTAAGCAGGTCGTACATCAGCCCGTCCAGCACATGGACGGCGCCGCTGTTTACATCCACGGCGACATTGACGCCGAGGCAGCGAAAGGTATGTACCATAACTTTATTCCTTCCTCAGGGCATAGAAAAAGGTGGGCTGTTCACCCACCCTTTCCCCTGTGTTTTTTACTGGTTCTCGCACTTCTGGTTGGCCACGGTGCAAGAGGTCTTACAGGCGGACTGGCAGGAGGTCTGGCACTCGCCGCAGCCGCCGTGGGCGGCGCTCTTCTTCAAAGTCGCGCCGTTGAGCGTCTTAACATGCTTCATTTCGATTTCCCTCCCCAAACAAAGGTTTAAGCTATTATAGCATACAGGCAGGCGGATTTCAACGTTTTCTATGTTTTTTCCGGGATGGTTTCCCTTTTCCGCCGTTCAGCAGGCCCGCCGCCGCCCCGCCGCACAAGCCGCCGCACAGCAGGCCAATCCCTCCCGCTTCCAGCTCCATAGTCTCAAAGAACAGTGCTCCAATGGTGAGCAGCAGCAGAAACAGGACGGCCCCAACCGCCAGGCCCGTGAGCAGCGCACCGCCGCACCGCTTTGCGGCAAACAGGCCGCCGCCGAAACCGCCCAGCACGCACCCCACAATGGTGAGCTGGTACATCAGCGCTTCCCCGCCAAACCCGCTGGAAATGGCCACAGAGGCCCCCAGCAGGAACAAGCAGCAGATCGCCAGCGCCATCACCCCGCCCAGCAGGATTCCCAATCCGCAGCGGATGAGGCGGGCACTCTGGTCTTCCTCTCTTTTCCGCATAAAAATACCCTCCCTTGCCATCGGTTCCTACTTGAAACCTATGCAGGGAGGGCATTCTTATGTCTTACTTTTTGTCCTTGGTCTCACCGGCGCCATCCTCCACGGCCTGAGTGCCCTTGGTGGAAACGGCCCACTTGGTGAACTCAATGCGGACCCGGTCAGCGCTGGTCTCGATCACGATGGTGTCTTCCTTCACAGCACAGATCGTACCTACGATACCGCCGATGGTAGTGATCTGATCTCCCACCGCCAGCTCGGAACGCATCTTGGCTGCCGCTTTCTTCTTCTTGTTTTCGGGACGGATAAGCAGGAAGTAGAAAATCGCAATCATGACCACGATCATGATGATCATGCTCATGCTGCCGCCCGCAGCTCCACTCTGGGTCAGCATTCCGCCCGCAATCTGTGTCAGCAAATTGATCCCCTCCGATAGTTACTTGACGTGATACGTCATCATTGGGACATTATAAAACGAATCTCAGGATTTGACAAGCGTTTTTCCGCTATTTTCCCAAAAGTTCACAGGCGCCCCGCCAGTTTCTCACTGTATTCTGCCCGAAAAGCGGCAAATTCTCCAGCATCCAGTGCGTCCCGAATACGCTGTGCCAGTTTATTATAAAAATACAGATTGTGGAGCACCGCCAGGCGCATGGCCAGCATCTCATCCGCCACGAACAGGTGACGCAGGTAAGCCCGGGAGAAATTGCGGCACACCGGGCAGTCACAGTCCGGATCAATGGGCCGCTCGTCCAGTTTGTACTTCTCGTTGCGGATATTCAGCGCCCCGGACCAGGTAAACAGCTTGGCGTGGCGGGCGTTGCGGGCCGGCATGACGCAGTCGAAGAAGTCCACCCCGCGGGCCACCCCCTCGATGATGTTGGACGGGGTGCCAACACCCATCAGATACCGGGGCTTGTCCGCCGGCATATAGGGTTCCACGGCCTCAATGATATCATACATCACCTGAGTGGGCTCCCCCACCGCCAGGCCGCCGATGGCGTAGCCCTCGCAGTCTATCTTGGCGGTCTCCTTCATGTGCCAGATTCGCAGGTCCTCGAAAGTGGCGCCCTGGTTGATGCCGAAAAGCATCTGATGGGGGTTCACCGTGTCCGGCAGGGCATTGAGCCGGTCATGCTCCGCCTTGCACCGCTCCAGCCAGCGCAGGGTGCGCTCACAGGAGGCTTTGGCATACTCATAGGTAGCCGGATTCTCCACGCACTCGTCAAATGCCATGGCAATGTCACTGCCCAAATTGGACTGGATCTGCATGGACTCCTCCGGTCCCATAAAGATCCGCCGCCCGTCAATGTGGGAGGCAAAGGTAACACCCTCCTCCTTGATCTTCCGCAGGCCGGACAGGGAGAACACCTGGAAGCCGCCGGAGTCAGTGAGAATGGGTCCGTCCCATCGCATGAACTTGTGCAGTCCCCCCAACTGGCGCACCACCTGGTCGCCTGGCCGGAGATGGAGATGGTAGGTATTGGACAGCTCGATCTGGCAGCCGATCTCCTTCAGATCAAAGGCGGATACCGCCCCCTTGATGGCCGCCTGGGTGCCCACATTCATAAAGACCGGCGTCTGAACCGTGCCGTGGGCGCAGGTAAACACACCCCGCCGGGCCTTGCCTTCGGTCTTGATTACTTCAAACACAGTTCCAAAAACCCCTTTGTTGTCAGTTGTTTTCATCATACCAGATGGGGAGAAAAATGACAAGAGCCAGGGGCCGCCGTATGACCGGCGGCCCCTGCTTTCAGGATACGCTGTCTATTGTCTGCTGAATGATGGATTCCATGATATCACCGGTCAGAGCCCCCGGTACATAGCCGTACACGTTACCGTTGGAATCAATCATAAAAGTGGTGGGAAATGCAGAAATGGCATACGCAGATTGGATCTCCCCCGTCAGGTCCATCACCACCGGGAAGGTGTAGCCGTTGTCCTCCAGAAACTGCTCCACATCTTCCTGGCTTCCCTCATTGGTAAAGGGATTCTGTTCCGTCTTGGGTCCGGCCACTCCCAGCACGATCACATCTCCCTCGTTTTCTCCGTGTGATTCATAGAGTGCCTGGATGTCCGGCATCTCTCGCTTGCAGGGGCCGCACCAGGTGGCCCAGAAATTGAGAAACACCGTCTTGCCCTTATAGTCGGACAGGGTGTGGGTATTGCCGTACTGATCGGTGAGGGTAAAATCCGGGGCGGCCACCACAGGACGCTGGCTCTCCTCGGGAGATGCCTCCGGTTCCGCTGTCTCCGTCTGCTGTGAAGTGGTATCCCCTGTCACGCCGGACAGATAGCCGGTGATCCCGTTCATAAAGCCTGTCAGGGTCATGACGCCCATCAGGATCAGCAGCGCTGCGCCCACCTTCACCGTATAGCGCACCACCCGCTGATGGCGTTTAAAGAAGCCCAGTACTGTGCCCGTAAACAGGCCCACCGCCAAAAAGGGGATCACGAAGCCGGCGGTATACACCCCGATGAGCAGAAACCCCTTGGAGGCGCTGGAGGCGGAAGAAGCCATCAGCAGCACGCTGCTCAGAGTGGGGCCCACACAGGGGGTCCAGGCAAAGCTGAAGGTAAAGCCAAGAATCAGGGCCACCAGCGGATTCATCGCCCACCGGTCCAGCCGGAAGGGCAGCCGGTGTTCCCGCTCCAGGGCAGCGGACTTTCCAAAGAAGCCGAACTGGTAGATCCCGAACAGAATCATGATAATTCCGCTGATACGGGTAAACCAGGTCTGATAGTCATGAAAAAAACGCCCCAGCGCTGTAAAGCCGAACCCCAGCAAAAAGAAGGTAAAGCTGACTCCAATCACGAAAAACAGGGTATTGATCAGCACTCGTCCCCTTGGGTAGCGGATCACGCCATTCCCATCCACTGTGCCGGCTCCTCCTGCCAGATAGCTGACATAGAGGGGCACCAGGGGCAGCACGCAGGGGGAAAAGAAACTGAGCAGGCCCTGGATGAACACCGTAACGGCCGGTACGCTGGTTTCCAGATCAAAGCCCATGGACCGTCTCCTTCCCGGCGGCAGCCTGTTCCAGCTGCGCCTCCAAATCGGCCAGACTGAGCTGAGAGGCCCGCTCCCGGCAGCGCCGGTCCAGATCGTCAAACAGCCCGTCCATCACTCCTGCCATGCCGGAGGCCACCATACATCCGCAGTCCACATCCCCGCCGCTGTGCCAGGCGGGCTCCACAAACCGCACCTCCAGCGCGTCGGCGATCCGGTCCAACGTCACCTCACCGGGCGCACACAGCAGGTGGTAACCGCCCTCGTTTCCCGCCTTGGTGGCTACCAATCCCGCCTTTTTCAGCCGGGCCATCACCTTCCGCACCCGGGCGGGATTGGTACAGATGTTGGCCGCCAGTTCCTCGCTGGAGAGCATGCAGCCCCGTTTATCCAGATAGATCAGGGCGTGGACCGCCACACAAAACAATCCGTTCATGTCAGGTATCTATCCTTTACAGCTTATTCATCAGGTACTCTTCCGCAAAATGGGCGGCGTTGGCGCCGTCAGCTGCCGCAGTGACCACCTGCCGCACCGCCTTGGTGCGCACATCACCCACGGTAAATACCCCGGGCACGCTGGTGCGGCAAGTCTCATCCGCCACGATATACCCTGCCGGGTCCAGCTCCACCTGACCGGCAAACAGCCCGGTATCCGGCACCCGACCGATGGCCACAAAGATGCCGTCGCAGGCCAGTTCCCGCTTTTCGCCGGTCTTGACATCCTCCAGCTCAATGCCTGTAAGACGAGTTTCCTTGCGCAGCCCCGTAACCCGGCTGTTCCAGATGATCTCCACGCCCTGCTCATCCAGAGCCTTGCGGTAGACCGCAGAGGCCCGGAGCTGATCCCGGCGGTGGACCAGATAGACCTTGGCGCACAGCTTGGAGAGGTAGAGGGCGTCCTCCACGGCGGTGTTGCCGCCGCCGTTCACCACCACCGTCTTTCCCCGGAACATCATACCATCGCAGGTGGCGCAATAGGCCACTCCCCTGCCACGCAGCTCCTGTTCCCCAGGGATTCCCAGCTCTCTGGGATAGGCCCCGGTGGCAAGGATCACCGTCCGCCCGGCAAAATCGCCTTCGCTGCTGCGGATGAGCTTGGGATCGGCCAGCAGATCGGCTCCCGTTACCTCGCCGTAGACGGTCTCTGCCCCATACTTATGGGCCTGCTGCTCCATCTGTTGGCCCAGCTCAAAGCCGTCTACCCCATCCGGAAAACCGGGATAGTTGTCAATGGTGGAAGTAGTGGCCATCTGGCCGCCAGCGGATAATTTCTCCAAAACCAGCGCAGACAGTCCGCTTCTGGCCGCGTACAGCGCCGCCGTGTAGCCGCCGGGACCGCCGCCCACGATGATCACGTCATAAGTCTTCACCATATCTCTCCCCTTCCTTACAGTCCGGCCCACTCCACAATCTGAGCCTTGGAGCCGGGATTGACAATGGGATCACCGGCCGTGCCGTTCCGGAACAGGTACAGGGTAGGGATGATCTCCACACCAAACCGCTCCTCCAGCTCCGGCTGCTCGTCAACGTTGACCTTGCCCACGATCAGCTGTCCGTCATACTGCTGAGCCAGCTGATCCAACACCGGAGAAATCCGCCGGCAATAGCCGCACCAGGGCGCCCAAAAATCCACCAGCACGGGCAGCTTGGACTGAAGAACCTCAGATTCAAAATTCTCTTTTGTGATGGTAATCGGGGTCATATAAAACATCCTTTCTGTCTGTAACTTTTTTAGTTTCATTTTATGCTGTAACTATAACAGTTACAGTTAGTCTTGTCAATCCTTTTTTTGCCCACGCACCGCTTTTTTATGCGCGGCATAAATTGGGTATGTGGCATAGCCACAAGCCAAGCGGATAAAGGAGTAAATCATGAATCACTATCATCCCACCGATTGGGAGTGGAAACGGAAGCAAGAGGGCGCAGCCTGCTGCTGTCCGCCGGGCTGCTGCCCGCCCCCCTGTCCCCCTCCCCGTCCTGTTCCGGGCCCCACCGGCCCCACGGGAGCGACTGGGGCAACCGGACCGACCGGCCCCACCGGGCCTGCCGGAACAGGAGCACCCGGCCCTACCGGTCCCACCGGAGCCCAGGGGCCTACTGGTCCCACCGGTCCCGCAACGCCTGGCCCAACCGGGCCCACCGGGGAGACTGGACCTACCGGGCCCACCGGACCTCAGGGTAATCCCGGACCGGATGGAGCCACCGGACCTACCGGGCCGCAGGGAATTCCCGGCCCGGACGGCGCAACCGGTCCTACTGGTGCTACCGGCCCCACCGGATCTGTCGGTGCCACCGGACCTACCGGGCCTACCGGCGCTGCTGGCCCCACCGGACCTACCGGTCCTACTGGCGCTACCGGCCCTACCGGCGCTGCTGGCGCTACCGGACCTACCGGTGCAACCGGGCCTACCGGCGCTACCGGGCCTACCGGCGCTACCGGGCCTACTGGCGCTACCGGGCCTACTGGCGCTACCGGGCCTACTGGCGCTACCGGGCCTACTGGCGCTACCGGGCCTACTGGCGCTACCGGGCCTACTGGCGCTACCGGGCCTACCGGCCCCACCGGACCTACCGGTCCTACCGGCGCTACCGGTCCTACCGGCGCTACCGGTCCTACCGGCGCTACCGGGCCTACCGGTGCTACCGGGCCTACCGGCCCCACCGGACCTACCGGTCCTACCGGTGCAACCGGTCCTACTGGTGCTACCGGAACGACACAGACCAGTTCTCTGCTCTCTGCATATTCTACGCCCAGCCAGCCTGTCTCCTCCGGTTCCCCCATGCTGTTTGACAGAAATGGCGTAACGTATGGAAACGCGATCTCTCACACAGCCGGGAGCGGAAGCTTTACCATTAACCAGCCCGGTCTATACCAGGCAAATTTCCACGGTGTGCTGTCGGCAGCCTCCAGCTCCAGTTTTCCTGTCAATATCGTCACATCCCTGCAGCAAAACGGGTCTGTTGTCCCGGGCGCCTCTGTTCCTCATAATTTCCAAAACAGCAAGGAGAGCGTGCCCATGTCGTTCTCCATTCCCCTCTCTATCTCCAGCGTTCCCACCACGCTCCAGGTAGTCGCTCAGGGTGCGTCCCACCTTCCCGGTGCCATCACCCTGAACATCACGAGATTGGGAGACCTTTCATCCTGATAAAACACAGAAAGCCGGGCCCCAAAGGGCCCGGCTTTCCGATCATGACGGAAACAGGAGGTCGCTATGAAGGTCGTAGTATATGCCATCAGCAAAAATGAGGCGCAGTTTGTCCAGCGATGGATGGATTCCATGTCTGAAGCAGATCAGGTGGTCGTGCTGGATACCGGCTCCACAGATGAAACGGTTGAGCTGCTCCGCAGTCGGGGCGCTATGGCAGTCACCGAGAGCATCTGCCCCTGGCGCTTTGACGACGCCCGCAACCGCTCTTTGGAGCTGGTACCGGAGGATGCCGATATCTGCGTATGTACTGATCTGGATGAGGTGTTCCATCCCGGCTGGCGGCAGGCGCTGGAAAATGCCTGGACCCCCGGAGCCGGTCAGGCCCGCTATCGCTATACCTGGTCCTTCCGCCCCGACGGCGGAGAGGGCGTGGTCTTTTGGTATGAGAAGATCCACCGCCGTCACGGCTACCGCTGGGTCCATCCGGTTCACGAGGTGCTCCAATGGGAGGGTTCCGGCGCACCCGGCCCTATGGTAACGGCCGTCGGCGTGCAGCTGGACCACCATCCCGATCCCACGAAATCCAGGGGGCAATATCTGCCCCTGCTGGAGCTCTCCGTCCGGGAGGCGCCGGACGATGACCGGAATGTCCATTACCTGGGCCGGGAATACCTGTTCTACGGCCGCTGGGACGACTGCATCACTACACTGAAGCGCCATTTATCCATGCCGTCCGCCACCTGGGCGGATGAGCGGGCCGCCTCCATGCGCTATATCGCCAGGGCATATGGGGAAAAAGGAGAACCGGATCAGGCCAGAAACTGGCTCTTCCAGGCCATTGCACAGGCCCCGCACCTGCGGGAGCCATGGATCGAGATGGCACAGCTGCTCTACCGGCAGGAGGACTGGGACGGAGTACTCTATTTTACCGGCTGCGCGCTGGCCATCACGGTACGGCCGGATACGTATATTTGTGAGGCGGAACCCTGGGGGCCCCTGCCCCACGACCTGCGCTGCCAGGCCTATTTCCACACCGGGCGGAAGGAACTGGCTCTGGAAGAGGCACAAAAGGCCCTTGCCCTCTCCCCCGGCGATCCCCGCCTGGCGGGCAATGTGACGGTGCTGTCCCAAATGTAGAAGGGACCGGGGCTGCAATGCAGCTCCGGCCTCTTTGGGTTCAGCAGATAAACATGGCGTCTCCGAAGGAGAAGAAGCGGTATTTCAGGTCCACCGCTTCTTTATAGGCGGCCAGGATATGCTCCCGGCCTGCCAGGGCGGACACCAACATGATCAGAGTGGATTCCGGCAGATGGAAATTGGTAATGAGGCAGTCCAGCACCTTGAACCGGTAGCCGGGATAGATAAAGATGTCGGTCCACCCGGCGCTCTCCTTTAAGGTGCCGTCCTCCGCCGCCCAGGATTCGATGGTGCGGCAGGAGGTGGTGCCCACACAGATCACCCTGCCTCCTTCCCGCTTGGTGCGGTTGATGAGCTCGGCGGTCTCGGCGGAGATCATGCAGTACTCCGAGTGCATCTCATGGTCCAGGATATCCTCTTCCTTTACCGGGCGGAAGGTACCCAGTCCCACGTGGAGGGTCACATAGGCCAGACGCACGCCCATATCCTCCACCTGTTTCAGCAGCTCTTTGGTAAAGTGGAGCCCAGCGGTGGGGGCGGCGGCGGAGCCTACCTCACGGGAGTAGACGGTCTGGTACCGCTCGGGATCCTGGAGCTCCGCCTTGATGTAGGGCGGCAGAGGCATCTTACCCAGCTGTTCCAGTTTTTCCAGAAAAATGCCCTCATAGTCGAACCGGACCAGCCGGTTGCCGCCCTCCAGCACTTCGGTGACCTCGGCGGTAAGGGTGCCGTCGCCAAAGGAGACCTTGGTGCCCGGCTTCATCTTGCGGCCCGGCCGCACCAGACACTCCCAGGTCTTATTGCCCCGGTCGATGAGCAGCAGCACCTCCACAGCGCCGCCGCCCGGTGCCCGGTGGCCGATCAGCCGGGCGGGAAGCACCCGGGAATCGTTGAGTACCAGGCAGTCTCCCGGCCGCAGCAGGCTGGGCAGGTCGTAAAAGTGCATATGCTTAGTGGCACCGGTATGCTTATCCAGCACCAGCAGCCGGGAGGCGTCCCGGCGCTCCAGAGGGGTCTGAGCAATCAGCTCCTCCGGCAAGTAAAAGTCAAAATCCGCGGTTTTTATGGTTGGCGCACCTCGATTCCAGTATAGTAGAAGCTCAAAATATCACGATAGCTGTATCCCTGCTGGGCCATGGCGTAGGCGCCCCACTGGCTCATACCCACGTTGTGGCCCCAGCCGGAGCCGGTGATGGTAAATACGGTGGAGCCGCTGCCGGTAGCGGCGGAGGGCTTGACCTGGGAGACCTTTCCGTCCCCGCCGATGGCATACACGCTGCCGTCGGTCAGGGTGCCCGTGCTCCCGCTGCCGTTGACGGCGTAAGCCCCGGTGAGAGAGCTGAGCACACCGCTGCCGTTGACCGCATAGCCGGAAGAAGTGCCTCCGCTGCTGGAGACGGTATAGTTGATAGAGCGCAGTCCCAAAAAGGTACGGCAGTCGTCCCGGATCTTGCTCCAGCTCTTTCCGCTGGAGTCGGTGAAGGTGATCTCAATGGCGTTGCCGGTGGGACTGGTCTTGGTCACCCGGAAATCCACGATGCCGGAGTTGACATAGCCCTTGGAGTTGAGCAGATCGGTCAGTTCCTGGGCGGTATAGGTCACGGTCCAGTTATAGTTGGTGATCTTGCTCACCACAGAGGCCTCATAGGGGTCCTCCTTGCCGATCAGGTAGGGCACGTCGCCCCCCCAGACATTGACCGCGCTCTCGGTGGCGCCGCCGTCGTGGGAGGAGTAGACTGCGTCGATCAGCGAGCCGTTGTACCACAGGTACTCCCCCCTGGTCTCAGTCACGGCACGGCTGCTCGCGGCGGTAACGCCGTCCATGCCGCTGTAGGCCTGACAGTGGGTTGCATTGCATATGTCAAAACCCTGGCTGCTGTGCTTCTGGGCCACATAGTTCCGGTAGGCATAGGTGCGTGCACACACTGCCTGGGCCTTCAGCGCCTCCAGGGGCCAGGAGGCGCTCATCTCCTCCACGATGACGCCCTGGACATAATCCTCCAGCGAGATCACATTGCTCACCGTCAGGTTGCCGCCCCCCACCCGCTGATACTGGAAGCCGCCGTAATAGGTATTGCCCCGGAAAATAGTCTCCGTCTTTACGCTGTCATTCAGTCCGGGCTTGATCCCCAGGCAGAGTCCGCTGGTACTGTCAAACTGGAACAGGATCTGATTGGTCCCGGTTTTCACCACGGAAACCCCGGCACTGGAGGTGCCGGTGATGGCGGCATTCGTCAGTCCCAGGGCAGTCTGGGCCGTCTGGGCGGAGGCGTTGTCGGTGTAGGCGCCCACCCGCACCTGATAGCTGCCGTCGATCCAGGCCACAAAGCCGCCTGGCCACTGGGCGGCGGCCGCCGCGGCCTGTTCGTAGGTGGCATAAGTATCGGGCAGCTTCAGATGATAGCAGCCTACCACAATATTGGAAGTAATGGTATCATAGTAGCCCGACCAGTTACCCACAGTTCCATAATAGACGTTCTGGGTCTTGACCACCGAAATGGCGGTCTCGCTGGTCTGGGCCAGCTGCTGGAAGGTGCGGTTGGAATCATAATAGCCCAGCCGGTAGCCGCTGCCCACATCGTTGAGCAGATTGGCGCCCGGCAGAGCGGTACTGCCGTAAAACAGCCCCACCCGGATGGTGGGATCTACCGTCACAGAAGCGGCCCGCGTCCCGCCGACGGGTACGGCGGCAAGGAGTGCACAGGACAGGGCCGCCGCCGCAAACTGCACAAATCTTTTCTTCAGGGATCGTTTCATTTGGTGAATTTCTCATCTCGCTTTCGTTGACACTTTAGTTGAACTTGTGGTACAATTTCACAAACTACATAGCAAAATTGCAAGTCACATTGCAGGATAGAGGTCGCGGCTGCTCAAGAGTAGCGCGGGGAGGGCGATCGGGCCCCGGGAACCGCATGAAAGGGAGCGCCGCCGAAGGGACGTTTTCCCGACGAAAGCGCCGCCTGGCCGCTCAGTTAAGAGCTGTTCGGCTGTCGCCGCGACTGCGGCGGAGCGCTGTCTGCTTTTGGACGATATTGTCGGGGGCAGTCTGTCCCTGTCATTATAGTACAAAATCAGCAGTTCTGTAAACTGCTGATTTCTTTTTACCTCCAGCTCATTTTCTGGTCTCAGACAAGCGGGGGCCGGAATAAGCTGGAGAGGAACAATGGAGGTATGGAGCATGGAAAAGTACAAAGTTGGCGTGATCGGAGCTACTGGTATGGTGGGACAGCGTTTTGTCACCCTTCTGGCGGATCACCCCTGGTTCGAGCTTACTGCCGTTGCGGCCAGCAGCCGCTCCGCCGGCAAGACCTACGCCGAGGCCATCGGCAACCGCTGGGCGCTGGAGACGCCTATGCCTGAGTGCGCCAAAAACCTGGTGGTACTCAACGCTACTGATGATATTGAGACCATTACCGCTCAGGTGGATTTTGTCTTTTCCGCCGTTGACATGAAGAAAGAGGAGATCAAGGCGCTGGAGGAGGCCTATGCCAAACATGAGTGCCCCGTGGTCTCCAACAACTCTGCCCACCGCTGGACCCCCGACGTACCCATGGTGGTGCCTGAGATCAATCCGGAACATATTAAAGTGATAGAGGCCCAGCGAAAGCGACTGGGGGTGGAGCACGGGTTCGTGGCTGTCAAGTCCAACTGCTCCCTCCAGAGCTACGTTCCCGCCCTGCACCCCCTGCGCGGCTTTGGCCTGGATCAGGTACTGGTATGCACCTATCAGGCCATCTCCGGTGCGGGCAAGACCTTTGACACCTGGCCGGAGATCGTGGACAACGTGGTTCCCTACATCGGCGGCGAGGAGGAGAAGAGCGAGCAGGAGCCCATGAAGCTGTGGGGCAAGGTGGAGAACGGCGTGATCGTCAACGCCGAGACTCCCGCCATCACCGCCCAGTGCCTGCGGGTGCCCGTCTCCAACGGCCACATGGCCGCCGTGTTTGTCCGTTTCCAGAACAAACCTTCCATGGATGAAATCAAAGAACTGTGGGCAAATTTCTCCGGCCGGCCCCAGGAGCTGGCCCTGCCCTCCGCTCCCAAGCAGTTCCTGCACTACTTTGAGGAGCCCGACCGTCCTCAGACCCGGCTGGACCGGATGACCGAGGGCGGCATGGCGGTCTGCATCGGCCGTCTGCGTCCCGACACGCAGTACGACTACAAGTTCGTCTGCCTATCCCACAATACCCTTCGCGGCGCCGCGGGCGGCGCAGTCCTTCTTGCCGAACTTCTGTGCGCGGAGGGTTACATTACAAGGAGGTAACCCTTAATTATGAGAGAGCCTGTTTTTACCGGAGCCTGTTCCGCTATTATTACCCCTTTTGACGAGAGTGGTGCTGTCAACTATGACCTGTTCGGACAGATCATTGATGAGCAGATCCAGCGCGGCGTAGATGCCATCTGCGTCTGCGGTACCACCGGTGAGTGTTCCACCCTTACTATCCGGGAGCATATCGCGGTGGTGGAGTACTGTGTCAAGCACGTCAACCATCGGGTGAAGGTTATTGCCGGCGCGGGGAGCAACGACACCTCCGCCGCCGTCTACCTGTCCCAGCACGCGGAGGACTCCGGCGCCGATGCCTTGCTCCATGTGACCCCCTATTACAACAAGGCGTCCCAGACCGGCCTCATCAAGCATTACGAATACATAGCCGACCGGACGGAACTGCCCGTCATCCTCTATAACGTACCGTCCCGGACCGGCGTATCCTTTACCGCTGAGACGTACCGCGTTCTCTCCCAGCATCCCCGCATCAACGGCGTCAAGGAGGCCAGCGGCAACTTCTCCCTGCTGGCCCACACCCGGGCTATCTGCGGAGAGGATTTCTACGTCTGGTCCGGCAACGACGACCAGGTGGTGCCCATGATGAGCCTGGGTGCCAAGGGCGTCATCTCCGTGGTAGCCAACATCGCTCCGGAGGTCATGGTCCAGATGACCCACTTGTGCCTGGATGGGCGCTTTGAAGAGGCCTCTCAGCTGCAGCTGAAGTACATGGACTTTATTGACGCCCTGTTTCTGGAGGTAAACCCCATCCCCATCAAGGCCGCCATGAATCTGGCGGGATACGGCGTAGGCTCTCTGCGGCTGCCGCTGTGCGATATGACCGACGGTCCTCTGGAGACCCTGCGGCAGTCCATGCTGAAGCTGGGCCTGCTCAGCGCCTGAGCGCCGGAAAGGATGTTGGAATATGGTCAGGCTCATCATTTCCGGCTGTAACGGCCGGATGGGGCGGGTGGTGGAAGCCATCTGCTCCGCCGATCCGGAATTTGAGATTGCCGCCGGCATCGACCTGCTGGGCACCGGCGACCGGGACTTCCCTGTTTTCTCCTCTCCCACTGAGTTTCAGGGCGAGGCAGATGTAGTGGTAGACTTCTCCTCCCCCGCTGCGCTGGATGGGCTGCTGGAATTCGGCATAGCCCGCGGCATCCCCCTCGTGCTGGCTACCACAGGTTATTCGGAAGAGCAGCTGGCAGCTATTGACCGGGCCGCCGCTCAGATCCCTGTTTTTCGCTCCGCCAATATGTCCCTGGGAGTCAACGTCCTGCTGGAGCTGGTGCGGGCTGCCGCCCGGGCTTTGGGAGACGGCTACGATCTGGAGATCGTGGAGCGCCACCACAGCAAGAAGGTCGACGCCCCCAGCGGCACGGCGCTGATGATCGCCGATGCGGCGGCGGAAGTCCTTCCCTATCAGCCGGACTATGTCTACGGCCGCCAGGCGGTGCGTCAGCCCAGGGGAAAGACCGAGATCGGCATTTCCTCCGTCCGGGGCGGCGGTATCGTGGGCGACCACGAGGTGATCTTTGCCGGGCGGGATGAAGTGATCGAGCTGCGGCACACGGCCATGAGCCGCGATGTGTTCGCATCCGGCGCGGTGCGGGCAGCCCGCTTCCTGGCTTCTGTGGATCGCCCTGGGCTCTACTCCATGGCTGATCTGCTGCGTACATAATAATAGGAAAGAGGGCGTCATCCTGACGGATGACGCCCTCTTTTTACGTCATAGGATCTATGGGTTTTCCATCCCCGTCGATCCCTTTCCTGCGCAGGCGCTTGTTGACCCACTCCCGCACCAGGGAGTAGAGCACCGCGAAGGTAGGCACGCCCAACACCATACCCGGGAAGCCAAACAGACCGCCGCAGGTCACAATGGCAATGAGCACCCAGATGGCGGACAAGCCGGTACTGTCGCCCAGGATCTTGGGGCCCAGGATGTTGCCGTCGAACTGCTGCAATCCAATAACCAGGAAAAAGAACCGCAGTGCCGCCCAGGGATCCACAATCACCAGGATCATCAGGCAGGGAATGGCGCCAATGATGGGGCCGAAGAACGGGATAATATTGGTCACACCCACAATCACGCTGACCAGCATGGGATAGGGAATGCGGAAAATCAGACACAGGGTAAAGCAAAGCACGCCGATAATGGCGGAATCGATGAGCTTACCGTTGATAAAGCCCACGAAAATTCGGTTGGCCTGACTGCATACCTCCAGCAGCCAATCCGCCCTGCGCTTGGGCAGCGTGGCATACATGATCTTCTTCAGCTGAGGCACCAGCCGTCCCTTCCCCGCCAGCATGTAGACGGAGGAAATGACCGCCGTGATGCCGGAAATCACACCGTTGCCCACGGCCACACCCACATCCAGGAGCTGAGGAAGGGCTTTTGACACGGTGTCACTGATGTTGCTCATCATATCCTGATAGGAGCCCAGCATCTCGCTGATGCCGTCACCATCCAGCTGATACTGGTCGATGAGATTCTTCACGAGGATATCCAGACTGGTAAGGTAGGTCTGCATATTGCTCGCCAGGTCCGTGATGCTCTGGACCACCTGGGGGATGATCAGATTCAGGAGGATCACCACTACTGCCAGCGCCAGCAGATAGACCGTGGTGATGGCAAGCACCCGTTTGTGCTTGTTGTTCTTGTACAGCTTCCGCTCAAAAAAGCACATAGGCGTATTGAGCAGATAGGCGATGGCAAAACCGGCGATAAAGGGGGAAAGGACCTTCATGAACATTTTGATACGGATGGTGATCACATCAAAATGGGTCAGCCCTACATAGAACAAAATCGCGATCAGCAACACCACCAGCAGGGAGATAAAATGGCCCTCCAGGATGTACCATTTTTTCTTGTCCCGGTTATCTCCGTCCGACACGGCATCTTCCTCCTTTTGCGCAGGTCTGGTCGGTCCTTATTGTACCATGGCATTCGGGCGGCTGCAACCGGACTGATGCAGAAAAAAGGAGTGCCGCGAAATTTGCGGCACTCCCCTCTGCATTCAGCCTACCACAGCCCGGTGGAACACCTTTTTGCCCTTCTTGATGGTGACGCCTTCTCCGGACAGCTGCCCGGCGGTCACGGTGGCATTGACGTCGGTCACCTTCACGCCGTCCAGTTCCACGCCGCCCTGCTCGATAAGGCGGCGGGCCTCCTTTTTGGAGGGCACCAGGCCGCACTTGAGCATCAGATCCAGAATACCGATAGCCCCATCGGTCAGATCGCCGTCCGCCAGAGTGGTGGAGGGCATATTGGTCCGGTCGCCGCCGGTGGAGAACAGGGCCTTTGCGGCTTCCTGCGCCTTCTGAGCCTCCTCTTCTCCGTGGACCAGCTTGGTCAGCTCAAAGGCCAGGATCTCCTTGGCGGTGTTGAGCTGAGCCCCCTCCCATTTGTCCATCTCGTCAATCTGTTCCAGAGGCAGGAAGGTGAGCATCCGCAGGCACTTGAGCACGTCGGCGTCGCCCACGTTGCGCCAGTACTGATAGAAGTCGTAGGGGCTGGTCTTGTTGGGGTCCAGCCACACAGCGCCGGACTGGGTCTTGCCCATCTTCTTGCCCTCGGAGTTGAGCAGCAGGGTGATGGTCATGGCATGGGCGTCCTTGCCCAGCTTCCGGCGGATCAGTTCGGTGCCGCCCAGCATGTTGGACCACTGGTCGTCGCCGCCGAACTGCATGTTGCAGCCGTAGTGCTGGAACAGGTAGTAGAAATCGTAGGACTGCATGATCATATAGTTGAACTCCAGGAAGGAGAGGCCCTTCTCCATCCGCTGCTTATAGCACTCGGCCCGCAGCATATTGTTCACGGAGAAGCAGGCGCCCACGTCCCGCAGCAGCTCGATATAGTTCAGCTTCATCAGCCAGTCGGCGTTGTTCACCATCTGGGCCTTGCCTTCGCCGAATTCGATGAACCGCTCCATCTGCTTCTTGAAGCAGTCGCAATTGTGCTGGATGGTCTCGGGGGTCATCATGGTGCGCATATCGGACCGTCCGGAGGGATCGCCTACCATGCCGGTGCCGCCGCCGATGACGGCAATGGGGCGGTTGCCCGCCATCTGGAGCCGCTTCATCAGGCACAGAGCCATAAAGTGGCCCACATGGAGGGAGTCAGCAGTGGGATCAAAGCCGATATAAAACACCGCCTTGCCCTCGTTGATCATCTTGGAGATCTCTTCCTCATTGGTCACCTGGGCGATCAGGCCCCGGGCCTTCAGTTCTTCATAACAGGTCATATTTCTTCTCCTTTTCTCTCATTTTACCCGATTTTACACAGGAAAAACGCCCTCTGTCCAATCGGACAGAGGGCGTAAAGCTACGCGGTACCACCTCTGGTTCGCCGCCTTCTCACAAAAACGGCCTCATGGAGTGCCAACACACCCCGACGCGATAACGGGCGCACCCGACACAGCCCTACTGGGGTCTGCCCCGTTCAGGCGGCTGCTCCAGGGTGTATTTCCCAACCTGTCCCCTCCCCCTCTCACCAATCCGGGGGCTCTCTGGGCGGGACGAGGGCCGGTACTTCTCCCTGTCATCGCAGTTTCATATTGATGTGGATTATATGCCCTCTTGTCCCGTTTGTCAAGAGGAAAGCTGTACTCAACAAAACCTAGCTTTTGTGAAGTTGCTTGTAGGCCTCTGCGCCGTCCAGCAGTTCTCCGGCAGCGTGGAGGGTAGCTTCGGTAATGTGTTCGCCCGAGGTCAGCCGGGCCAGTTCCTCTTCCCTGCGCTTACGGTCCAGCCGCTCCACCTGGGTGTAGGTCCGGCCGTCCCGCTCCCCCTTCTCCACAGAGAAATGGACGTCCGCCATAGCTGCCAGCTGAGGCAGATGGGTGACACACAGCACCTGCTTGCTCCGGGCCACGTCGGCCAGCTTCTCCGCCACCTTCTGTGCCGCCCGTCCGGACACACCGGTGTCCACCTCGTCGAACACCATGGTACCCACCTGGTCATTCTCCGCCAGTACATTTTTCAGCGCCAGCATGATGCGGGCCAGCTCACCGCCGGAGGCGATCTTCTGGATGGGCTTCAGATCTTCCCCTACATTGGCGGACATGAGGAACTGCACCTCGTCCATGCCTGTCTCGTCCATGCCGTAGGTTCCGGCCTTGGGCTGGAACTGAACCCGAAACCGCACCTTGGGCATATCCAACTGGGCCAGTTCGCTCTGGATCCGGGCCTCCAGGGCCTTGGCCCGCTCCTTCCGGACCCGGCTCAGGGCTTCACCCGCTTTCCGGGCCTGCTCCAGAGCCTTGTCCCGCTCCTTCTCCAGCCTGGCCGCCCGGTCAGAGGAAAACTGGATCTCATCCAGTTCCTTTTTGCAGCGGTCCAGATAGGTCAGCATCTCCTCCACCGAGCCGCCGTACTTCTTTTTCAGCCGATGGAGTACGTCCAGTCTGCTTTCGATCTCATCCAGCTCGCCGGGCTCAAAGTCAAAGCTGTCCCGCAGATCGCGCACCTGTTCGGCCAGGTCGTCCGCGGCACAGCGCAGTTCGGTGAGCTTGTCCAGCAGCTCCGCCGCCTGGGTGCTGATCCGAGCGGCAGACCGGAGGGAATCCTCCGCCTCCGCCGCCAGCGCGGCGGCGCCGTCCCGTTCTTCGTCGCCGGACAGGGCCAGGTGAGCCCCCTCTACCGATTCGATGAGCTTGCCGGCGTTGCGCAGCAGATCCCGGCGGCCGGTCAGTTCCTCCTCCTCGCCGGGTTGGAGCTGGGCCCGCTCCAACTCACCGATCTGATATTGCAGGTTGTCGATCCGCCGGGCCTTCTCCGCCTCGTCCATCTGCAGGGCGGAGATCTCCCTGGTCAGAGCGGCCAGTTTCTCATAGGCGGCCCGGAAGGTCTCCCGCTCCGCCCCTGTGGCGCCAAAGCCGTCCAGGTACTCCAAGTGACAGCGCTCATCCAGCAGCTGCTGCCCGTCATGCTGACCGTGGATGTTGAGCAGCTGCCGCCCCAGCTGACGCAGCTGGGAAACGGTGATAAGCCGCCCGTTGATCCGGCAGATATTCTTTCCGTCCGGTTGGATCTCCCGCTGGATAAGCAGGTTTCCCTCCTCATCCGGCCCACAGCCGTTTTCCCGGAACCAGTCCAGCTCCGGCAGGGCGGTAAACACCGCGTTGACCAGCGCAGACTTAGCCCCGGTGCGGATCAGCTCCCGGCTGGTCCGCTCCCCGATAATGGCGCCGATGGCGTCCACCACAATGGACTTGCCGGCGCCGGTCTCACCGGTCAGGGCATTGAAGCCGCTGTCGAACTGGATATCCGCTGTCTGAATGACCGCAATATTCTCAATGTGAAGCAAAGAAAGCATATGACCACCTGCCGAATGGTTATTAGAATTTATTTCAGCATAGAGTGGATCTCGTTGCAGAATTCCGCGGCATCCTCATTGGTACGCATAATCAGAATGGCGGTATCATCCCCCGCCAGGCTGCCTACCAGATTGGCAATATCCATGCCGTCAATGGCGGCGCAGGCTGCCGAAGCCAGCCCCGGCATGGTCTTTAACACCACGATATTCTGGGCCACATCAAAGGAGGTAACGCCCTCCTTGAAAATCGTGCGCAGCCGCCCGGCAAAGTTGAGAGATGCCTTCCGCTCTGAGACCGCATAGCGGTATGTGCCGTAGCTGGTCAGCTCCTTGATCAGATGCAGCTCCTTGATATCCCGGGAAATGGTGGCCTGGGTGGACTGCACCCCCCTGGCCTTCAGCTCTGTGAGAAGCTGATCCTGTGTGTCGATGTCCTGCTCCTCAATAATCCGCAGAATCTCTTGCTGCCGTTTTGCTTTCATGCTTTCAAACACCACCCAACTTATGATTCAGAATCTCATAAAAGGTACGGTTTGTTACCCGTACAAGCTGTGTTTTGGACTTGGATTCCCTGATCTCCACAATATCACCGCTGTTCAACCGGAAAGCCTTTCCGCCATCTACCGACAAATAGGTGGTTTTTCGCACCATACGCCCCAGCTTGACGGAGACCGTGCGTCCCCGGCTCAAAACAAAGGATCTGGCTGACAGTGCGTGGGGACAGATGGGGGTCACAATGATATTCTCTGCCGTTGGCTCCACAATGGGTCCGCCGGCAGACATGGAGTAAGCCGTGGAACCGGTTGGGGTACTGATCAGCACCCCGTCTGCCGAGAAGCTGGAGATCAGCACCTTGTCGCCATAAACCTCCAGATCCACAACCCGGGCCACAGCGCCTTTGGTGACCGCTGCATCATTCAGCGCCAAATCATTGTAAACCGTTTTCCCTTCACGGCGGACCGCAACATCCAGCATCATTCTGTTTTCAACCGTATACTTTCCGGCTGCCAGGCGGGAGAGCATGGGCAGCTCACTCTGTTCCAGCTCCGCCATAAATCCCACGCTGCCCAAGTTTACGCCAAGCACAGGTATATGGAAGGCATTGGCGTCCTTGGCCGCATGGAGAATGGTTCCATCGCCGCCGAAACAGATCAGCATATCGGCGCTTTTCAGTTCCTCCTGCGTATTTTTGAACCGGATGTGCTTCGGCAGGTCCAGACTGTTCCCTTCTACCTGAAAAGGCAGGCACATAACAGTCTCCACACCCACATTTCGCAGAATTTTTTCCGCCGCCTGAGCGGCCTTCAGCCCCCGGTCCCGATAGGGGTTGGGGCTCAGCACTACTTTCATTGGCCAGCCCCCTCCAGCGTCTGGTGAGACTGCTCCACCAAAGCGTTCAAATCCCCTGACCAGGTGGTGTCCGCCCCCGCCTGCAGATATCCCAGATATTCAATGTTTCCTTCTGGTCCGCGAATCGGTGAAAAGGTAATATCCTTTACGCCAAAGCCTGCTTCTCTGGCGTGGTCCAGAAAGTGCTCCAGCACCTCCAGATGGACGGCAGGGTCGCGCACGACCCCCTTCTTTCCTACCTTCTCCCGGCCGGCCTCAAACTGGGGCTTCACCAGGCACACCACCTGGCCATCCGCCTTCAGAACACCCCGCAGGGCCGGCAGGATCAGTTTGAGGGAGATAAAGGACACATCCACGCTGGCAAAGTCGAGTTCGTCCGGAATCTGCTCATGGGTGAGATACCTGGCATTGGTCCGTTCCAGACAAACCACCCGCGGATCGCTGCGCAGGCTCCAGGCCAGCTGGCCGTAGCCCACATCTACCGCATATACCTTTTCCGCTCCATTCTGCAGCATACAGTCGGTAAAGCCGCCAGTAGACGCACCGATATCTCCGCAGATGGTGCCCTGGAGATGGATGCCGGAAAAGGTCTTCATGGCCTTTTCCAGCTTCAGACCGCCCCGGCTTACATAGGCCAGGCCCTGGCCGCGCACCTGGATCTCTGCATCCTCCGGCAGCTGGGTACCTGCTTTGTCCACCTTCTGTTCACCTACATAGACTTGACCGCTCATGATAATGGCCTGGGCCCGTTGACGGCTCTCGGCCAGCCCCCGCTCCACCAGCAGAACGTCCAGCCGCTTCTTATTGCTCGCCATAGCCGCAGACCTCCAATGCTTTTTGATACAAGTGCTCTCCATCCAGTCCACAGAGCGCCCGCAGTTGGGATACCGTTCCGTGGGTGATGATTCCTCTGCCCAAATTGACCAGCGCCATCTTCTTTACCGCAGCTCCCTGTTCCAGCAGGGCCGCCGCCAGCCTCTGGCCCACGCAGCCGGCCTGGGCGCTCTCTTCGGCGCAGAGCATACGGCCTGTTTTCTGTACAGATGCCAAAACAGGCTGCATATCAATTGGTGTAATGGTATTTAACTTCACAATCTCTGCCTGGATACCACGTTGTGCCAAGCGGTCGGCACAGTCCAGAAGCTGATTGATCATCAGGCCGTAGCCGATCAAAGTAATATCGTTTCCCTCCCGGATCACGCAGGTCTCCACAGGACCGGTATCTTCCCGGAAACGGCCCTCGCTTCCCTTGCTGTAGCGGATCGCTGCCGGCCCGCTGACCTCGTGGACTGCATAGCGCAGCATAGACCGCAGTTCACGGAAGTTGGAGGGGCAGAAAACCTTCATGCCTGGAACTGTGTCCAAAAACGCGGCATCAAACACACCGTGGTGAGTCTCACCGTCCTCGCCCACCAGCCCGGCTCGGTCCACCGCCAGCACCACATGGAGCTGCTGGAGGGATACGTCGTGGATCAGCATGTCGTAGGCCCGCTGGAGGAAGGAAGAGTAGACCGCAAATACCGGCCGCATCCCCTGCTTGGCCATACCGGCCGCCATAGCCACGGCATGGCCCTCCGCGATCCCTACGTCGAAAAAGCGCTCCGGAAAGCGCTGGGCAAATTGGTCCAGACCGGTTCCCCCCTGCATGGCAGCCGTAATGGCACATACGGTGGGATCATCCTCTGCCAGCTCACACAGGCTCTGTCCAAATACCGCTGAAAAATTGGCCCCGGCGGCATGAACCAGTTCGCCCGTCTCCACGCAGAACCGGCCAACCCCATGAAACTTGTCCGGATTCCGCTCCGCAGGTGCATAGCCTTTTCCCTTTACAGTTCTGACATGGAGGAGCACAGGGCCCCCCAGGTCCTTCGCATAGCTCAGCAGTCGGGTGAGCCGCTTCACATCGTGGCCATCCACCGGACCCAGATAGGTGAAGCCCATATCCTCAAACAGACTACAGGGCAGCAGGGTCTCCTTGATGGCCGTTTTGACCTTATGGGTCACATGATAGATATGTCCGCCCAGGGGCAGAACGCTCATCACCTTCCGGTAACCTTTCTTAAAGCGCAGATATTGGGGCTTCAGCCGCTGGCGCGCCAGATGGTCCGCCACGCCGCCCACACTCTTGGTAATGGACATCCCGTTGTCGTTCAGAATGACGATCAGCGGCTCTCCGCTGTCGCCCGCATCGGACAGGCCCTCATAGGCCAGGCCACCGGAGAGCGCCCCGTCGCCGATCAGCGCCAGGACGTGATAGTTCTCATTCCGTAAAGTTCTTGCCCTTGCCATGCCAATCGCCACAGAGACTGAGTTGGAGGCGTGTCCGGCAATGAACGCATCACAGGGGCTCTCCGAGGGTTTGGGGAACCCGGCGATGCCGCCCAGGGTCCGCAGGGTCTCCATAGCCCCGTTGCGGCCGGTGATAATTTTATGGGCATAGCACTGATGGCCCACGTCAAACACCAGCCGGTCTTTATTGGTATGAAAAACGCGATGAATGGCGACGATAATCTCCACCGCGCCCAGGCTGGAGGCCAGGTGGCCCCCTGTGCGGGACACGGTATCGATGAGCCTGGCCCGCACCAGCTCACACAGGGCCGCTGCCTCGCTGTCGCTTAAGCCGCTCAAATCATCGGAAATGTGATCTAGATTCAGAATGGTATCTCACCTCCCGGCCCGTCTCAGGCCGGATATTTCTCTTTTACGAGTAGAGCCAGGCGCCCAGCAGACCCACAGCAACGCCCAGCAGACCACCCATCAGGACCTGGAAAGGAGTATGGCCCAACAGCTCCTTCAGCTCTTTGCCGAAGAGCGCGGGTTTCATTTCCGTCCAGTGGTCCATGATGTAGTTCAGGATCTTGGCCTGCTCCCCGGCGGCCTTTCGCACGTTGGCCGCGTCATACATGACCACGATGGCCACCACCGCCGAGATGGTAAAAACCGGCGATGCCCAGCCATACATAAAGCCCATGGACGCAGCGCAGGCGCAGACAAAGGCGGAGTGAGAGCTGGGCATCCCGCCGCTGGACAGGATATGCCGCCAATCCAGTTTCCGCTTGGTGATCAGGGTGATGATGAATTTGATTATCTGGGCCATTGCCCAAGCCAGAATAGACAAATTCAGAATCAGGTTTCCGGTAAAGGTATCTACTACATTGCGCATACTGCCCTCATTTCTCGCGGCTGGCCAGGGATTGGGCCAGCCAGCACAGACCTTCTCCGTCCGGGCCAAAGCACGACACTGCTTCTACCGCGTCCTGAGTCAACTTACCCACCAACTCCCGGCAGGCATCCAGCCCCTTCAGTGTCACAAAGGTATTTTTCTCGCTTTTGGCGTCTGAGCCCACCGGCTTTCCCAAGGTGGCCTCGTCCCCTACCACGTCCAGAATATCATCCTGGATCTGGAAGGCCAGTCCGATGCACTCGGCATACCGGCGCACCGCTTGACGCTGCTCCGCTGTACCGCCGGCCAGGACACAACCCATCTCTACAGCCGCGACGATCAGCGCTCCGGTCTTGAGACGCTGGAGCTCCTCCACCTCTCGCAGGCCAAGGGAGTGTCCCTCCCCCGCCATATCCAGTACCTGTCCGCCTACCATACCGCGGCCGCCTGCGGCGCGGGCCAGAATGCCCGCTGCCTCCAGCACCCGCTCCGGCGGCAGGGTCACCGACGGATCCAGCATGAACTCAAAGGCGGCGGTCAGCAGGCCATCTCCGGCCAGCACCGCAGTAGCCTCGCCGTATACCTTGTGATTGGTGGGCCGGCCCCGCCGCAGATCGTCATCGTCCATACACGGCAGGTCGTCATGGATCAGAGAGTAGGTATGGATCATCTCAATGGCACCCGCAAAGGGCAGCACCTTCTCCAGGTCGCCGCCGCAGATGCGGCAGGTCTCCATCAGCAGGACCGGACGGATACGTTTGCCGCCGGCCAGCAGGCTGTAGCACATGGCATCATAAAGGTCTCCCCGGGGCTCACGCTCCCGAAAGCAGTCCCGCAGCCACTCCTCCACCCGGAGCCGGTGGGCATCAAGCTGCCGGTTCTCCATGCTCATGCCTGTCCCCCCTCTGAAAAGGGAACTTCCTTCACAGTTTCATCCGGGCCGGCCAGCAGCTTATTCACCTTCTGCTCCGCCTGCTCCAACTGGGTGGAACACTTCTTGATCAGCCGGGTTCCCTCCTCAAACAGGGAGAGCGCCTCCTCCAGCGGGGCTTCTCCCCGTTCCAGCTGCCGGACGATCTCGTCCAGCCGATCCATTGCCTGTTCAAAACTCATTTTTTTCTCAGCCATTTCAGAATCGTCCTCTCTCATCCGTTCTCTTGGACCCGGCAGGAAATTTCACCGTCTGCCACCCGCAGGGACAGCTCATCCCCCGGGCTGGCATCCTTTACAGAGCGCACAATACCCCCATCCGTCCGCCGGGCGATAGAATAGCCGCGACCCAGGACTTTCAGAGGGCTCAGGGCGTCCAGACTGGCGGAAAGGCGGGCAAACCGCTCCCGCTCCCGGCCTGCAGCGGCAGAAAGGCCTAATCCCAGTCGCTGACAATAGCGGTCCAGCTGCTGCTGACGATCCTCTATATAACTCATGGGGTCCTGGAGCATCCGGCACCGGCTCACCTGGTCCAGCTGCTTCCCGGCCCGCTCCAGCCGGCGGCGCATCGCCTGCTCCAAGCGGTTTTCCAGATGGGAAAGCTGCCCCAAAATCTCATTCTGGTCGGGCACCGCCCGCTCCGCTCCATTGGAGGGTGTGGAAGCCCGTACATCTGCCACGAAATCGGCGATGGTCACATCCGGTTCGTGCCCCACCGCGGAGATCACCGGGATAGCAGAGGCGTAGATGGCGCGGGCCACCGGTTCTTCATTGAAGGCCCAGAGGTCCTCCATGGAGCCGCCGCCCCGCCCGGTGATGATCAGGTCCGCTACCTGGTGGCGGTTGGCCCAGGCGAAGGCGGCGCAGATCTCTCCCGCTGCCTCTGTGCCCTGGACCCGGACCGGAAGCACAAGTACCTCTGCCAGAGGCCAGCGGGCACCCAGAATGCGGATCAGATCCCGCACCGCATCCCCCTCCGGCGACGTGATCAGCGCGATCCGCCTGGGATACCTGGGAAGAGGGCGTTTATGTGCGGGATCAAACAATCCCTCCCGGTACAGCTTCTCCTTCAGCTGCTCAAAAGCCAAGTGGAGGTCTCCCACACCCTCCGGGGTCAGGGTAGAGCAGATGAGCTGATATTGGCCGTCCCGCAGGTAGACCGATACCCGGCCAAAGGCAATGACCTGCATACCGTTCTGCGGGCGGAACCGCAGTCCCGTCGCCTCCCGCCGGTACATCACGCAGTGGATGCTCCCCCCGGAATCTTTCAGGGAAAAGTAGTGGTGACCGGAGGAATGGGCCTTGTAGTTGGATATCTCACCCCGCACAAAAAGACCAGCCAGGGGCTGGTCCTGCTCCAGCAGGTTTTTGACGTATTGATTGATCTGTGTGACCGAGTAGATCGGTGCCCGATTCATGCCTCCAGCTCCCTTTCCCGCAGCCGATGGGCCAGGATCGCCACACCCATGGCATTGTCTGTTGAATAGCGCGGTTGGGCAAACACCGCCCCGCAGGCCTCCGTCAGCACAGCCCGCAGGCGGCGGTTAGAGGCCACACCGCCGGAGCACAGCACCGGCAGGCCGGGATACCGGGCCAGTGCAGCCAGCGTGGTCCGCCGGACGATATCCGCCACCGTCTCCAGCACGAACCCGCAGATCCGGCCGGGCTCCTCTCCCTGCTCCGCCATAGCCCTCATTTTGTTCTCCATACCGGACAAAGAAAACGTAAGGTCATTTAACTTTACAGTAAACTTTCGGCCTGTCTGCCCTTCCGCGAGGGCGTCCACTGCCTTGCCCGCCGGAAAATCCAGTCCCAGCAGCACGCCGGTGCGGTCGATGAGCTGTCCGGCAGAGATATCGCTGGTACCTCCGATCCGGTGGGCGGACACGTTGACCCCCTCCGGCTCCACATACAAAAGCTCCGTCGTGCCGCCGGACAGATGCCAGGCCAGCATGGGCCTGTCCATCAGCTCCAGATGTCCCGCCGACCAGGCGGCCGCCGCCACGTGCCCCTGCTGATGGGAGACCCGATAGCAGGGCACATTCAGGGTCAGTGCCAGGGCATGTCCCAGACTGTCTCCCGCCAGAAAGCAGGGCATATAGGAGCCTTCCACCGCCCGGGGCCGGTCCGATACACCTACGGCAGACAGATTTTCCAGCCATCCAGCCTCTCTCAGCTCCTGAAAGCGCTGGGGCAGGGCCTTCACATGCTGAAACAGGGCATCACTCTGCCGCAGGCCCAGTTCCCCAGGGCGGACCGTCAGCAGGCGGCCGGCATTGCAGCCGTCCTCACCGTCAAATACGGCGGCGGAGGTGGTGTAATTACTGGTATCGATCCCCAGCGTGCGCATGGTTACCCTTCCTCCGACGTATTTCCGCCGCCCAGCCCCACAGGGTCAGGGGGATTCTCACCCCGGACAAAGGAGCCCAGGATCCCGTTGACAAAGGAGACTACCTCCGGCTCCTCATAGTGCTTTACCAGCTCCACAGCCTCATTGATGGCTGCCGCATTGGGAATATCCTGCATATACAGGACCTCATACATAGCCACACGCATAATGGCGATGGCCACCCGATTCATGCGGGAAAATTTCCAGCCAATGGCATATTTGGAGATATACTCGTCCAGCTCCGGCGTATGCTCATAGACGCCCTTGACCAGCTTGGAGATATACTCCCGCTGGGCCTCATTGGGAAATTCGGAATAGAGAGGCTCCTCCTCCCCAATGGCGGCAAAAGTCTTGCGGTTGAGCGCTTCCGCAAGCAGCTCCTCCGCCGTTTGATCGGTAAAACCCAGCTCAAACACAAAGTGGACCGCGATCTCGCGGGCTGCTGTTCTGGTCATTGCAGTTCCTCCATAGCGGGCATATTCCCATGTGATATTCAAAGATAGTTACATTATACAACAAGACTGCATAAAAAGGAAGGAGCAAATTCCGCCGGATGGTCAGATATCCGGCAAAAAAGGACGCCCGGATGGGCGTCCTTTTTCATCATGCTCCATTTTGTGGTCCGATCAGCCGTCAAGGTAAATCACTTGCCGGTCTCTCGCTCAAAGGAAACGCCTGCCACATGGACGTTGACGCACTCCACAGTCAGGCCGCTGGTGTTCTCAATGGCGTGGTACACTGCGTTCTGAACCTCTTTGGCCACGTCGATGATCGTATAGCCATACTTGATGAGGATGGACAGATCCACGCGGATGCTCTCCTCCTCTACTGTAATATGAATTCCCTTGGACAGATTCTTCTTTCCGCCCAGCAGCTCGGCAATGTCGCTGCTCAAATTGGCGGAGAGGCTCCCGACCCCTTCCACCTCCATAGCGGCGGCAGCGGCGATTACAGCCAAAACGTCCTCGGATATATGGATGTTCCCCAGCTCATCAGGCCGGGAGATATACTCTTTCCCATCTGCCATGCCAGACACCCTCCTTTTGTGTACTATGAAAACATTGTACCACAAAAAAGAGAAATTACAACTGATTTTTGCCGTCTGCTTCCGGTACCAGATGGACGAAGAGCCGGCCGTTTTCCCGGATCACCCGGGTCTCTACCCCGTAGGCCAGCCGGATCTGCTCCGCGGTCAGCACCTCCTCCCTGGTCCCCATACATTGGACCGTCCCGCCCTGGAGCAGGATGATCCGGTCGCAGTACATGGCAGCCAGGTTCAGATCGTGTACCGAAAACAGGACGGACAGCCGCTGCTCTCTGGCCAGTCCACGGATCAGCTCCAGCGTCTTCATCTGGTGCCTCAGGTCCAGGCTGGCGGTAGGCTCATCCAGAAGGAGCGCCTTCGGCGTCTGGGCCAGGGCGCGGGCAATGAGAACCCGCTGCCGCTCACCGCCGCTCATCTCTCCCAGCATGCGGAAGGCAAAGGCCTCCAGATCCAGCTGCTTCAGCAGATCAAACACCAGCTGCTTGTCCTTCTCCCCCACATGGTGCTTGGCAAAGGGCATACGACCGGACAGTACGAAATCCACCACCTGGACCGGAAACACGGTGTGCAGGCTCTGGGGCACATAGGCGATCCTTCTGGCACGCTCCATGGGTTTGAGGCCGGACAGATCCTGCCCGTCCAGGAGCACGGTGCCCGCCTCCGGCCGGAGGACCTGCTGGATGCACTTGAGCAGCGTTGTCTTGCCTGTTCCGTTGGGCCCCAGCAGGCCAACGGTCTCCCCTTGCTCCACAGAAAAGGAGATCTGGCGGAACACCGGTTCGGACGCTTTGCCGTACCGGAAGGAAAGGGCATTTACTTGTAAGCTCACCGCAGATACCCCTTTTTCTCCGTTAAAATGAGGTTGATAAAAATAGGAACACCCAGGAAGGACACCACGATGCCTACCGGGATGGTCACCGGAGCCAGGATCACCTTTCCCACGGTGTCGGACACCATCAGCAGCCCGGCACCCACCGCGGCGGAAAATGGGATCAGATAGCGGTGGTCGCTCCCCACCAGGATCCGTGCAATGTGAGGCGCGGTAAGGCCCACAAAACCGATCACGCCGGTAAAGCTGATCACCGCCGCCGTCATCAGGATGGACAGCAGACCCACCGTTACCCGCAGGAAAGCCGGGTTCAGCCCCAGACCCCGTACCAGCTGGTCCTCTCCTGTGGCCATCACATTCAGCGCGCCGGAAAAACGATGCAGCGCCAGCGTGCACAGGGCCACAAACAGCGCGATGATGCCTGTCTCGCTCCAGGATATGCCGTTCAGGCTGCCGAAGGTCCACTGCACCACATCAGAGAGCTGGTGTTCATCGGCAAAAAACTGCAGGGTGGAGGAGCCGGCGCTGAACAGATAGTTCAGCGCCGTTCCGATGAGGACCATGCTCTCCGGAGACATTCCGGCGGCGGCAGAGACCAGGTAGACCAGTCCTGCACATACCAGCGCCGAAGCGAAGGCGCAAAGTACGATCACCACCTGACCGCCCAGGTCGGTCATTCCCAGCAGCACGATGGCGATCGAGGCGCCGAAGGCGGCAGCGGAAGAGACACCGATGGTGAAGGGGCTCACCAATGGATTTCGGGTGATCCCCTGCATACACACGCCCGCTGCGGACAGCCCCACACCCGCTGCCAGCGCAGCTGCCAGCCTCGGCAGCCTCAGGAAGAGGATGATCTTATACTTGGCGGCATCAGGGCTCTGATCCACCCGTCCTCCGAGCCAAGCGCCGATGGCACCCAGGACGGTGGAGAAATCGGTCTCCGACACGCCCAGGGTCACAAACCACAGCCCCGCCGCCAGGATCCCCAGCACCAGCAAGCCCAGGGCCAGACGCCTGTGCTGGTCCCGGCGCTCATACCGCTCCCGGACGGTTCCGTGCTCAGCCATCGAAGGGAAAGGCCGGATCGGTGTGGCCGGCGATGTAGTCGTTATGCTGGAACATGGTCAGCCAATCGGAGAACACCTGCTCCGGATGCAAGTCAGGCAGCTGCTCCGGGTAGAGGAATTTCGCCACATACATACACCCTACCAGTTTGGAGGCTCCGCCGTGGACATAGTGGGACAGCAGGAGGATATGGTCATTCTTTACTGCCGAGATCTCATCCCAGCCCGGCCGGGAAATCAGCTCATCCCGAATGGCCTGATGCTCCTCCGGGGTGGGCGGATAGTAAGAGGAGGTCACATCGGGGGCCGATACCTTGACAATATAATCCGGATCCGCCTCCACTACCGCCTCCAGATCCACCTGGTTGGCCGTTGCGTCCTTAAAGATGTTGTCGCCATGGGCATAAGCAACCATGTTGTAAAAGTAGTCGCCCGGGATGGAAGTACGACCGGGGGTGCGATACTCAAAATACACTGTCTTTTCCGGAACAGTTTCCAGCTGCCGGTCAATGTAGTCCAGCTTTTCCTTAAAATAGCTGTAAAGCACTTGCGCTTCCTCCTGATGTCCCAGCACCTCCCCCAGCTTCAGGGTCGTGTTCAAAAATTCCGAAGTATAGTAGGCATTGCTGACAAACACCTGAATGCCGAACGGAGTCAGGGCCGCCTCCGCATCCTCCCAGCCGCCGTTTCCCGCCAGGATCAGCACATCCGGATCCAGTTCGATAATCTTTTCATAGTTCATCTCCGGATCCTTTCCCACCTCCATATCTTCTGTAAATCTGCCTTTCCAGGATTCCGCGTCCTGCCAGATATACCAGTCCACGCCTACGACCTGGTCGATGGCACCGATGGCATTGACCAGCTCCATATTGTAGGCGTTGCTCACCACCGCCGTCACATCAGAGACAGGCAGCTCCACGCTCCGGCCCAGAGCGTCCTCCACAACGTGGGTCCGGGTCTCGCCGGCATCCGGCGTCCGGCTTCCGGCAGGCGGCGTCTGTTTCGCCTTCTGTGCACTGCAGCCGGAGAGACAGGACAGCGCCAACGCCGCCGCCAGCAGAATCTGGATCCATTTCTTCATTGATGATCTTCCTTTCCTGAAGTGTGATATGAAAAAAGCCGGGACGCGGCTTGTTTCCGGGACTGGCCCGGCAACTCCGCCTCCCGGCAGTTCAGGCAAAAAAAGGCGTCCTCAAAAGAGGACGCCGATCACACTGCATGGAAAGACTGGCTCTGCCCCCGTCCTCCGCAGGGGCATGCACCGAGTTGCCAGGCAGGTATTCCGACTTATGCATCATCGCCTTCCGCGCCTTCCCAGGGCAAACGCCCCAGTGACATTCTGCGGAAAACTCCTCAAATACGGCAACAGGAATTGTATGGGATTCTCACCCATTTCCCTTTTCAACAGCCATAAGACTGTACCTGAAAACCGAACGATTCAATTGTGTACTCCCATACTACCTCAGACAGGCTGAAAAAGCAAGGGTCAATCTTCCGCCGGAATGATCTTCACCTGGCTGGCCTCGCAGCCGGTCTCATCAGTGACAATTTCCGTGATTTTGGCCACATCCGCATCGGTCAGCTCGGAGCCGCCGGTAGATACCACCACGCTGACGCTCTCATCACTGATGAAGGCGATGCAGTCGGCGTAGCCTTTGGCCGTCACCAGGTTCTCGATCTGGGCCTCTGCCACGGTGTAATCCGCCAGGGACTGGATGGCCATGGCGGTCTCCTCCTTCATGGCCTCGTCCGCACTCTCATCCGCCGCCGCATCCTGCAGAATGGTCAGCGCACTGTCCCTGGCCTCCTGCCGGTTGAGCCGGGCCGAGGCAAAATATCCGGAAGATTCCGTACCGGCAGGCTGACCGGTCTCGGTAACAGCCGGAGAGGCCGTGCTGCTGAGCAGCGGGTCGGAGGTCTGCCCCGACACCAGGGCCGCCTGGCCCAGGGTCTTGCCTGCGTCCGCGGTCTCCTGGCCCTGATAGGTCCAGTTGAGATAGACCGCCGCACAGACAAAGAGCACGATAGCCGCCACCACGGCGTTGCGTTTCCATACTTTCATCTTGGTTTCCTCACTTTCCTTTACATACTGAGATCTTATCCGCGCCCAAGCCCGTCAGAGCGGACACGGCCTCCACCAGCCGCAGCCGCACTTCCGGGTCGTCTCCTCCTGAGCATATCACAAGGGCCCCCTGATATTGGGGCGAAAGCTGCTGCACCACGACGGTATCTTCCTCACCCGATCCCCGGGAGAGAATTACTGCGGACACACTGGCTTCCGTCCCCCGTTCACTGACGGAGGTTTCGGAATCCTGGGCCAGGATCTTCTGGGGCCCGCTTTTCAACGTCAGGATGACGTCTGTCTCTCCCACCCCCTGGATCTGAGACAGGGACTCCTCCAGCCGACGCTCCAGATCGTCCACCGAGTCTGTCCCCCCTTCTTCCTGCCGGATCTGGCTTTCCGCTTCACGCTCCTCCGCCCCATCCTTCTCCCACAGAGGCGGAAGCAGCAGCAGAACAGCTCCCACCAGAATCACCAGCAGCACATATTTGTATCGCTGAAACAGGCTGTCTAAACGTTTTTTCCACTGTATCAGGTCTGTCTTTTTCATTGATCGCCACCGCTTTCGTAGTACTGCCGCTCTGCCGGAATGGCAAAATCAGCTTCGATCTCCCGGGTCAGCCTGGTCTGTTCCTCCGCCGTCAATGTACCGAAGACCGTGACGTACTCCGGCACCGGCCAGTCACCCTCCTCATCCGCCCCTACAGCCACCTGGCAGTCAATGCCCATCTCTTCCGCCTTGTCCTGTATATATGCGCCGGAGCGCTCCTCTATGATGCCTCTCATCAAGCTCTGGTCCTCCTGTTCCAGTTCCTGGCTGTAATCGCCTAAGGAGAGCCGGTATTCTGTCAGCGCGCGGGTCAGGGTTCCCTCATCCAGGGAGAGCAGGGGACCCAGCATGGCGATCAGCAGCACCAGCCCGCCGGTCAGCCGCCCGATTTTTCGGATGGTCCCGGACGGGGTCAGGCTCTCTGCCATGGCGATCACCAGCGCCGCACAGGTGACCCCCATCAGCCACTGTCGTATCACATCCAGCATCTTCCCTACCCTCCCGTGGCGGCAGTTACCGCAGAAACCATGGATATCAGCAGCAGTAAAGCGCATGCACCTGTCATTCCAAGCACCAAGCCGAACGCCCCGCCGATCTGATCGATGAGCCCCGCCACCCGGCCGCCGGACACTGTAGCGCTCAGGGCCGCGGTGAGCTTATAGACCAGATAGTGGATCCCCAGCTGGAGGAATGGGACCACGCACATCCCCAGCACCACCAGCATACCGAACACGCCCACCGCGTTTTTCAGGATGCCCGCGCTGGCCAGCACGGTTTCCGCCGCGTCGGACAGGATGCCTCCCACCACCGGCACCATGCTGGACATTGTAAACTTGGCTGCCTTTACAGTAGCTGCATCTGCCGTCCCGGCGATGGCTCCGCTGACGGTCAGATATCCCACAAACAGGATGAGGATGGCGCTGAGCACCGCAGTCACCACCCACTTGATGGTGCCGGCTATCCGCTTCAGCCCCTCGTTCCCGATGGCGGTGTGACCGACGCAGGCGGCAATGTAGAGATAGAGCAGCGGAAGCAGCAGGCTGGTGATGACCGTCATCAGCACATCGGAAAAGAGCATGGTGGCCAGCTGCCGGGCGGCGGCTCCGCTGGGTGTGCCTGCCGCCGCTGCCGCCGCGGTGACCGCCGGCAGGAGCAGCTTGGAGAAGGTCTCCATGTGTTCCAGGGCCTCCCGGCCCATGCCAATCAGGGAGTTGGCATCCGCCACCGCCACGGCCGCCACCGCCATGGCCCCTACCATGGAGACCAGGTCCGGGCCATCCACGCCGCCCACGCCGCCGTACAGTCCCTCTGCCAGGCCACACAGCAGCACCACGGCCAGCAGCAGCACTCCGCTCCGCAGCGCCTTCCGCAGAACCCCGGACACCTGTCCGCTGCCGGTATCCAGGATGGTCTGAATACCGGCCTCCAGATCCAGGCCGTCCTCCAGGTCGATCCCCGGTACCCATTTCTCTCCTGCCGCCTGGATCCCGTCCAGGTCCAATGCCTCCGACTGGGCCGCCGGGATGTCGGTCTCGGCGGCCCGGGCTGTACCCACCAGGACCGCCAGCATACACAGCAGCATCAGCAGCCGTCTTCCCATCTCACATCCGCTCCCTTACACATCCGAGCCCGGATCACAGCAATTCCGCAATGGTCTCCAGCACCGCCCGCATCAGCGGAAGCGCCACGTAGAGGGCCATTACCGCCCCAGCCGTCTCCACAAAGGCTGCGATTCCGCTCTCCTGGGCATCCCGGCACACCTCCGCCGACAGCCGGGTGAGCACCGCGATCCCCACGGTTTTCAATATCGGGTCCAGCACCGCCGGCGACAGGCCCGCCCGCTCCCCCAGGTCCTCCATCAGCGCCCGGATGGCCTCCACGGCGCCCAGGGCCTGAGCCAGGATCAATGCCCCTGCCGCCAGAGAAAGTACCAGACCTACTTCCCTGGCGTTCTGCCGGACCACCAGGGCGCACAGGGCCGCCGCTACGGCCAGGGCCGCCATTTTTCCCACCAGCTCCATGGCGTTTACAGGCCGAAGAGATCTTTTACCAGCTCGAACAGCTCGCTGATCTGCTGCACCACCATCATCAGCACCACCACCAGCCCCGCCAGGGTGGTCATGGTGGCCTGCTCGTCCCGCCCGGAACGGGTAAGCACCTGATTGAGCACCGAGATCAGGATGCCGATGGCCGCGATCTTGAAGATCAAATCAACATTCATACTTTCCTACTCCCTATATCAGAAGAATGACCAGGAGAGCGCCCGCCGTCAGGCCCAGCACCTGATCCATCCGCCCTTTCCGTTCCCGTTCCCGCTCCGCCTCCTCCGCCGCGGCGGTCAGTTCCCCGCAGGCCTGACGCAGAGCCCCCAGCAGGCCTTCCCCATCGTATCGACCCAGCACCTCGCCCAGCTCCTCCAGAGCCCTCCGGCCCCGCCCTTCCAGGTCCAGAGATGCCTCATTCAGAGCCTGCCGCCAGATCTGGGACAGGGACCGCTGACCCAGATCGTCCATGCTCCGGGCGCAGCAGGCAAACAGCACACCCACCGGCCCGCTGTATTCTCCGGACAGCCGAAGGAACAGCTCCGGCAGAGGAGTCAGGCGGAAGGAAATCTCCCGCTCCATCTGCTCCAGGGCGGCGATGAGCTCCCGCAGGAGCCTGGGCCTGCGGGCCAGGCGGCTGGCGGCGTGAAAGCCGATCAGAGCCGGCCCCGCCGCCAGCAGGACCGCCCCGGCCAGTCTCAGCACAGCTCCACCACCTGATAGTTCCGGCCGCGCTCTGTTCTTCGGATGACCACCAGCCGGCGGAAGATCCGCCGCTCCAGCAGGTCCCGGTACAGCGGCCTGGTCCTCAGGTCCTCCAGATCCAGCCCATGGGCCGAGCAGAGCAGAGCCACGCCGCAGTTGGCGGCCACCTCCAGCGCCCGGCAGTCCTCCGGGGCTGTGATCTCGTCCGCTGCCAGCACTTGAGGATTCATGCCCCGCAGCAGCATCAGCAGTCCCTTTTCCTTGGGGCAGCCGTCCATCACGTCGGTGTGTCCGCCCACGTCAAACTGGGCTGCGCCCTCCCGCATGGCGGCCAGCTCTCCCCGCTCGTCCGCCACCCCCACCCGAAGGGCAGGGCAGCCGTCTCCGTCGGAGATGCGGCGGATCAGATCCCGCAGCAGAGTGGTCTTGCCTCCGCCGGGAGGCGAGACCACCAGGGTGCTCTGAAACCGCCCCTCCCGCCACAGCTTGTCCAGCACCGGACTGGCCGCCCCCGGCACCTCCCGGGCGATACGGATGGCCAGGGATGAGATGTTCCGCAGGTTGCGCACCTGTCCCTCCCCCATCACACCGCTGCCGCAGATACCGATGCGGTGGCCCCCCCGGACGGTGAAAAAGCCGCTGCTGATCTGGGCCTGGGCGGTGTGGACGGAGGCCCGGGTGGCGATCTCCAGCACCAGGTCCAGATCCGCCGCGGTCACTGTCTCCGCGTCCGGTATGGGCTCCTCCCCGTGGGGATAGACCGCCGTCATGGGCCGGCCTGTCCGCAGGCGCAGTTCCTCCGCTCTGACCAGCCCAGGCTCGTCCAGCCGCCGGGCGGCTTCCCGCAGGCGGGGCGGCAGCAGCGCCGTGACCTCCTGCCAGCGGGCTGCCGGATCATATCGTGTCATGGTACCGTCACATCCTTCTTTCGTGTCTGACCCATCCTATGAGGGCCCGTCCCTCTTTATGCCTGGGCAGAAAAAAAGAGCGGGCCCATTTCTCATGGGTCCGCTCTGCGGTCAGTTTTATTTCTTCTTTTCCTCTTTTACCAGCACTTCCGACAGGTCCTTCCGCTCTTTCAGGGAGGCGACCAGTTCCGACACCTCAGCCGGATCCCCGCCTTTGGGCAGGGCATATTCCTCCGTGCGGGCAAAATCACGCTCCAGGCGCTTTTTCTGCTTCTCCAGCCAGGTTCCGCCCTCTCCCTCGGGGTAGACCAGCGCCACCAGCCTGGGGTGGGCCTTCATCTGGTTTACCCACAGCTTGGCCGGGTCGTGCTTCCGGGGCAGCAGGACGATGAGCAGCACGATGGCGACGGCGGCGGTGACAAAGCCCAGCACCTGGGATACCCGGATGGGGGTATTCAGGAAGTAGAGGCTGTCGGTGCGCAGGCCTTCAATAAACCCGCGGCCCACGCCGTACCAGGCCAGATAGCCCAAGAAGATCTGGCCATCAAACTTTCGGTGCTTTTTGGCCACCCGGATCAGCAGGAGCAGGCCCACCAGGTTCCAGAGGGATTCATACAGGAAGGTGGGATGGACCTCCATGTACTGCCGGGTACCGTCCACGTACTGGTAGATCCCCATGCGCCAGGGCAGGTCGGTGGGGCCTCCGTGGGCCTCGATATTGACAAAATTGCCCCAGCGGCCCACCATCTGGCCGATGAGCAGGCCGTAGGAGCCCAGGTCGGCAAAGGCCAGGAATTTGATCTTCCGCACCTTACAGAACACCAGCAGCGTGAGGATAGCCATGATGACACCGCCGTAGATGGCCAGGCCGCCGTCCCAGATCCGCACCATGGCCCCGAAGTCCCAGGAGCCGTCTGCCCGGCGGTACAGCTCGGGGTAGAAAATGATGTAATACACTCTGGCCCCGATGATGGCCAGGGGCACGGCGAAGAAGAGCATATCGATGATATCATCCTGCCGGATGCCGAACTTGGGGGCCTGACGGGTACAGTACATCACCGCCAGCAAAAAGCCGGCGGCGATGATGATGCCGTACCAGTAGACGGGCCAGCTCCCCACGTGGAAGGCCACCCGGTTCAGCTGAAATTCCAGCCCCAGGCCGGGAAAGGAGACGGTTCCCATCATTTTGCCTCCCCCGGCCGGACCACGGCCAAACCGCACCGCTGAGGGGTCACCCAGCTGCGGATGCACGCCTCTACGTCGGACAGGGAGATGGAATCAAACATCTCCGGGAAACGGAAATACTCCACACCGGCAAAGTGGGCCTGGGCCAGCTCGATGCAGACGTTCTCAAAGGAGTTGAGGGAGCGCACCTTGGCGCCGTACACGCCCTTTTTCACCCGACCGAACAGGGCGGGGTCCACGCCTTCCCGGGCCAGCCGCTCTCCCTCCGCCAGCACGGCGTCCCGCACCTTTCGGGGATCCTTGCTCTCGCCGCCGGCCACCATCAGGGCACAGCCGGGATAGAGCTCAAAGCCGTAGCCGAAGTTCTTGTTGATGAGCCCCTCACTGTACAGCTTGGCGTACAGCGGACTGGAGCTGCCCAGCAGCACCTCGCAGGCCAGCTCCCCGGCCAGGGTGCGGCGCAGCCACTCCTCCCCCCGCTTGGCGGGGTCGGCCTTGAAGCCCAGCTGGAAGATGGGGGTGGATACCTCCATGGTCAGTTCTTTTTCGCTGCAGGCGGCCTGGAGGTCCTCCTCCCCGCCGTAGTCCCGGTCAATGGGCAGGCCGGGCTCCACAGGCAGGATCTCCCGGGCAACGGCACACACCTGGGCCGGGTCCACATCCCCCGCCACGGTGAGCACCATGTTGGAGGGGGTATAGAAGGCCTTGTGGCAGGAGTAAAGCGTGCCGGCGGTGATCTTGGCGATGGACGCCTGAGTGCCGGCGATGGGCACCCGGATGGGGTGGTGGTCATAGAGGCACTCCATCAGGGCGTAGAACACCTGGTTGTCCGGGTCGTCCTCCACCATGCGGATCTCCTGGCCGATGATGCCCTGCTCCTTGTCCACGCTCTCCTGGGTGAAGTAGGGGATGGACACGAAGGAGAGCAGGATCTTCAGGTTGTCAAAAAACTTCTCCGTGCTCTCAAAGAAATAGCCGGTGATGGCCGAGCTGGTGAAGGCGTTGGGCGAGGCGCCGTTGGCAGCCAGATCCTGAAGGGCGTTGCCGTCCTGGGTATCGAACATCTTGTGCTCCAGGAAGTGGGCCACGCCGGCCGGAGTGTTCTTCCACTCCCCGTCCAGCCGGAAGCGCATATCCATGCCGCCGTAGTTGGTGGCAAAAAAGGCGTAGCTCTTCTGAAAATCCCGGCGGCGGTCCACATAGACATGGAGGCCGTTTTCCAGGATCTCATGGAACACGGTCTCCCCCACGCGGGGGTACTGTTTGCTTACCATAGGCTCAATCCCTGCCTTTCAGGAAATAGACGGTATCCAGGATCAGGTCCTGGGCGGCCGCCACCGCTTCTTCCCGGGTCACCTGTTCCACCCGGGCGGCCAGCTGGTCCGGCCCCTCCGACAGTCCGGCGGCGGCCTGGCCCAGCCAGTAGTCCTCCAGACGGCTCTGGGCATCCAGGGTGGTCAGCAGCGTGCTCACCACCGAGCGGCGGGCCCACTCCATCTCGTCGTCACTGAAGTCGCCGGTCTGACACTTGTACAGCTGGGAGAGGATCTCCCCTTCCGCCTGACCCATCTTGTCGAACTCCACGCCGGAGGAGACCAGCATCACGTCCTTGTACTTCATCAGGCCGGAGCTGGCGTAATAGCACAGGGAGAGCTTCTCCCGCACGTTCATGAACAGCTTGGAGGTGGTGGTGCCGCCATAGATGGCGTTGACCAGGGTCAGGGCGGGATACTGCTGATCCCAGGCGTCGGCGTTGGTACGGAAGCCCATGGCCAGCTTGCCCTGGGTCACGTCCAGGGACTCCTCCACCCGCCGGGGGTGTTTGGGAGCCTTCTTCTTCACCGGCCGGACCACTGCCATCCGATCTTCGCCCTCAGGCAGCCCGTCCACAATGGGGGCAAAGGCGGCCTGTACCCGCTCGGGGGCGGCGGAACCGCAGTAGTAAAGCTCCACCCGGGCGGTGCGCAACAGCTTCTGGTACTGCTCCCACAGCTGCCCGGCGTCAATGGTCTGGGCGCCGGCCTCGCTGCCCAGCCGGTCCACCCCGAAGGGCTCGTCACAGCACATCTCGGCCACCACCCGGATCTGGGCGTACTGACGCTTGTCATTGACCTGCGCCCGGATGCGGTCGATCAGGTTGTCCTTTTCCTGGCGGGTATAGTCCGGGCAGAAGGTACCGTCCTGGGTATAGGGCCGCAGGAGCACCTCCGCCATCAGCCTGGCCGCGGGCTCCAGAACCTGCTCCCCCTCCAGGGCGTAGGCATCATCCAGAAAGCTGCCCACAAATCCCACGCACTGGGTCTCGCCCTTTTTGCGTACCACCGGCTCCAGAGAGCCGCCGTACAGCTCATCCAGAGCGGCGGACAGGGACTCCAGGTCGGGATGCTCCGCCGTGCCCCGCCGGAGCACCATGGGCACCAGAGCGTTGCGGGAGGCATCCGTCTCTGACAGAGGGGTCAAAAAACGCACGGCCAGCGTGCTGGATTTAAATTTCTTTGTCTGCACCGCCGTCAAGTGGACGCCGGGACGCAGCGTGATCTGTGTGACCTTCATGAATTCGGATCCATCCTTTCTTCCTGCATAGCCTGTCACATTTGGGCCCGGCTATACATCTATCTTTTACAGCTGATTGCGGTCCCGCAGCCAGCTGGGCAGAGATCGCATCTTGATGCCCGATATAATCCCCATGGCCGCGAACATGGTGACAATGGAGGACCCGCCGTAACTGATGAAAGGCAGGGTCAGCCCCACCACGGGGAAGAGATACAGGCACATACCCACATTGACCCCCACCTGGGCCAGCAGCATGCCGGCATAACCCATGGCGATGAGGGCGCTCTGGGGCGAGCAGGCCCGCCGGGCTACCCAGACGCACCGCAGAATGATGAGCGCCAGCATAAACAGCAGCAAACAGCAGCCTACCAGGCCGAACTCCTCCCCGCAGACGGCGAAGATCTCGTCGGTCTCCCGGGCGGGCAGGGCCTGCTTATAGCTGCTCTGGGTCTGGATGCCCTGAAGATAGCCCATACCGGTAAGGCCGCCGCTGCCGATGGCCATGATGCTTCTGGTCTGCTGCCAGCCCACATCCTGTGTCTGCTCATAAATGGTGTCCGGATTGCCCAGAATGTGGTCAATGACCACGGTAAACCGCTTCATAAAATACATATCGCTGACATGGGGCCAGATCAGCACGATCCCGGCGACACATACCACCGCCGCCAGCAGGAACCAGCGCTTTTTCACGCCGCCCGTCCAGGCCATCACCACAAAGATAAACAGGTAGGTCAGTCCCATGCCGAAATCTCCCGACGTGACCGCGATGATCCCAAACATGAGCAGCGTGTGCCCGGCGATCTGAAACACCGAGGACGGACGGCTGATGCCTCTTTCCCGCAGCTTGTTCATCTGCCAGGCCAGCAGCAGCACGAAGGTCAGCTTGGCCAGCTCCGCCGGCTGGATGTTCACCGGGAAACCCGGAAAATGGATCCAACTGCGGTTGCCTCCCGCCTCAACACCCAGCGGAGTACGCACCAGGACGTTGACCACCAGATTGAACACCAGCATCCATTTCCAGGATTTTTCTGTAAAAAGCTCAATATCCACCGAGGACATGAGTACATATACCAGCACGCCCAGCAGGATCGCCACCACCTGGACAATCATATTGCGGTTGGTCTCCAGGTAACGGGTGGCACTGTATATCAAAACCAGGCCGTACCCACTGGCCGCCAAACAGAACGCCAGCAGCAGCCGGTCGCCCCGGTCAAAAAATTCCCGTATGGAGTCTGTAAACCAGGACAAGGCCCCGCCTCCCTTCTTTGGAAATCAACTTAGTTTACCATCTTTTTTGCGTTTGGTAAACGGCTGTGTTATAATAATTAAACGATTCTTCACATTTGAGGTGTTGTATGGAATATATCTCCAATTCCCCTCAGGAGACCGAGGCGCTGGGCGCGGACCTGGCCGCCAAACTGTCCCCCGGGGATGTAGTGGCTTTCACCGGCGATTTAGGAGCGGGCAAGACCGCCTTTACCCGGGGCCTGGCCCGCGGCCTGGGCATTCAGGAGCGGGTCACCAGCCCCACCTTCACCATTGTCAACGAATACGAGGGCGGTCGTCTGCCCCTGTTCCACTTCGATATGTACCGGCTGAGCTCCTCCGATGAGCTGTTCGACATCGGCTGGGAGGACTATCTGGCCCGGGGCGGCGTGTGCGCCGTGGAGTGGAGCGAGATCATTGACGACGCGCTGGAGGGCGGCGTGATCCGGGTGGACATCCGTCGGGGCGAGCACGATTCCCAGCGCATCATTACCATCACGGGAGGTCCTGACGCATGAAGATCCTGGCCCTGGAATCCTCCGCCGTCGCCTGCTCGGCGGCCCTGTGCGAGGATGAAAAGCTGATCGCACAGTCCTATCAGAACAACGGCCTGACCCACTCGGTCACCCTGATGCCTATGACCACTTCCCTGCTCTCCGGCTGCGGTGTGGCCCTGGAGGACGTGGATGTGATCGCCGTGGCCGCCGGACCCGGCTCCTTTACCGGCCTGCGGATCGGGGTGGCTGCCGCCAAGGGCCTGGCCTGGCCGGGGAAAAAGCCCTGCGCCGCCTGCTCCACGCTGGAATCCATGGCCTGGAGCCTGGCCCATACCGGCCTGGAGATCTGCGCCGTCATGGACGCCCGGCGCCATCAGGTCTATAACGCCCGCTTCTCCAGTGACGGGGCCGGCCTGACCCGGCTGTGTGAGGACCGGGCCATCGCCCTGGAGGAGCTGGCCGCCGAATTAAAAAAGAGCGGAAATCCGCAAATTCTGGTTGGAGACGGCGCTGTTTTATGCTATACTACCCTCAAGGGACTGGGGCTGGACGTCCGTCTGGCACCCCCTCACCTGCAATTCCAGAACGCGTGGGGCGTAGCCCGGTGCGCACTGGAGCTGGCCCGGCGCGGCGAACTGACCGACGCCTCGGGCCTGACGCCCAACTATCACCGGCTCTCCCAGGCCGAGCGGGAGCGGCTGGCAAAAGAACAAAACAAAGGGGAATAGCGTCATGGATATGGAAAAAGTACACATTCTGGATCATCCGCTGCTGCAGCACAAGCTGACCATCCTCCGGGATGAGAAGACCGGCGTCAAGGATTTCCGGCAGGTCGTCTCTGAGATCGCCACCCTCATGTGCTATGAGGCCACCCGGGATCTGCCCACGGAGGAAGTGGAGATCAAGACCCCCATCACCACCGGCAAGTTCAAGACCATCGCCGGCAAGAAACTGGCCATCGTCCCCGTGCTGCGGGCCGGTCTGGGTATGGTGGACGGCATCCTGACCCTGATCCCCTCTGCCAAGGTGGGCCACATCGGCCTGTATCGTGACCCCGATACCCTGGAGCCGGTGGAGTACTACTGCAAGATGCCCACCGACATCGCCGAGCGGGATGTCATCATCCTGGATCCCATGCTGGCCACCGGCGGCTCCGCTTCCGCCGCTATCCAGTTCATCAAGAACTATGAGGTCAAGCACATCAAGCTGATGAACATCATTGCCGCTCCCGAGGGCATCGAGCGGGTGCATCACGACCATCCCGACGTGGACATCTACTGTGCCGCTTTGGATGAGAAGCTCAACGACCACGGTTATATCGTGCCCGGTCTGGGCGACGCCGGCGACCGGATCTTCGGCACAAAGTAATCCGCACGCTGAACGAACAAAGGTATGCTTTTAGAAAGCATACCTTTGTTTTTTTGCCCGGCGGCCTGCATTGGGCAGATGTCAAGAAGAATTTTGACAAATAGGGAAAGAATGTAACACAAAGCACGATCGCAGCCGGCCGGATCCAGAGCTGCTGCAGAAGCACGGCGTGTTACAATATCGAGAGCTGGTGTCGCCTGCGGGCGGGACGAGGGAATAAGGTGTCCTCCGCGGACGGCGGGCACGGAAATCAATTAGCGTCAAGACCATAAAAATTTTCTTAACGCCGGGACCCGTGGCATGGGTCCCGGCTAAAAATTTTTATGCAGAGTTGGCCTCTCACGGGGGAGGCCAAGTCTTGACCCAAATAGAATTCCGCGCAGAGGGTAGAGAACAAAGCTCGCGAGCGAGCTTTGCTTCACCTACTCTTTATTTTGGAAACGGAGGAACAGCCATGATGACCTGCAAACGACCGGACTGGAGCACGCCCAGCAACGACTACTGTCCCTGCGATGACCCGA